>CP096136.1 GCA_023213215.1 Flavobacterium sp. JAD_PAG50586_2 | reverse complement strand
ACCGCTTCATCAGGAATCGAGATTGACCGGCTGATAGCCTACAAACCACTAGTAGATGAAGCCATCGAATTGGCCGGACACAAACCCAAAAAAGTCATTATCCTAAATAGGAAGTTGGGAGCCCGGATTCCGTTCAAAAAATATGATGTCGATTATGACGCTTTGGTTTATGGTTCTGAAGAAGCCAACTGTGTTCCTGTTGAAAGTATGCATCCATTATATATTTTATATACTTCCGGCACCACGGGCAAGCCAAAAGGTATCGTACGTGATACGGGCGGTTATGCAGTTGCCTTGCAATTTTCGATGCAGAAAATATATGGAGTCAAGCCTGGTGAAGTCTTCTGGGCTGCTTCCGATGTGGGTTGGGTAGTCGGACACAGTTTCATTGTTTATGGTCCCTTGATTAACAGGAACACTACAATTATTTTTGAAGGAAAACCTATCAAAACTCCCGATGCGAGCACTTTTTGGAGAATTATTGCCGAACATAAGGTGGCTGTAATGTTTACGGCTCCTACAGCCATTCGCGCTATAAAAAAGGAAGATCCTAAAGGAAATTTCATCAAACAATACGATTTATCCAGCCTGCGCACCCAATTCCTTGCTGGCGAACGCTGCGATGTTGCTACTTTAGAATGGTATCGCGAACATATTCCAATTCCGGCCATCGACCATTGGTGGCAGACAGAATCGGGTTGGCCAATGATCTGTAATATGATGGGAGTTGAATATTTAAATATCAAACCAGGCTCTTCAGGTAAAGCAGTCCCGGGTTATGACATTAGGATTTTGAATGAGAATGGAGTAGAATCTGGTCTTAATGAAGAGGGTTTTGTTGTTATAAAATTACCATTGCCACCCGGAACATTATTGGATATCTGGAATGACAATGAGCGGTTTAGGGCAGGTTACCTCGATAGGTTTCCCGGATATTATTTTTCTGGCGATGGCGGGTATAAAGATGAAGACGGTTACATCTACATAACTGGAAGGGTTGACGATGTCATTAATGTGGCTGGCCACCGATTGTCTACCGCTGAAATGGAGGAGATAGTAGCTTCCCATCACGCTGTAGCCGAATGTGCGGTAATTGGGATAAATGATGAATTAAAAGGGCAAATTCCGCTGGCATTGGTAGTTACAAAATCGGGCAACGAGATGGAACATTTCCAATTACAGCATGAAATTGTAAAGTTAGTCAGAGATCAAATCGGAGCCGTGGCATCATTAAGAGATGTTGTTATAGTTCAACGTTTACCCAAAACCCGATCGGGAAAAATATTGCGAAAATTGTTGCGCAGCATTGCTGATGGCGATAATTTTGAAATACCATCCACTATAGATGACGAAGCAATTATCGATGAGATAAGGCAGGTGCTTGAAATGGGTAAAATAGGAAGTTTTAAGGCATTGGGATAAGCTATATTTATTTAGCGAAATAAATAAATGCCACTTCAATAGATTATTTATATTTACATTACTAAACGATACTAAAACAAGATTTATAATGAGTTATTACAAAATACTGAACCTGGAGCATTATTTCAAAATGTATAAGAAATCAATTCGGGAACCGCGAAAATTCTGGGATAGGATTGCAGATGAAAATTTTACCTGGTACCAAAAATGGGACAAGGTTTTTGAGTTTAATTTTCAGGAAGCTAAGTTCAAATGGTTTATTGATGCCAAAGTTAATATCACCAAAAACTGCATCGACAGGCATTTAGCAAGAAGAGGTGACAAAACCGCCATCATCTTTGAACCCAATGATCCTAACGAAGAAGCACTTCACATTACCTACAATCAACTTTATGATAAGGTAGCAAGAATGGCAAATGTACTGAGGGAACAAGGTGTTGAAAAAGGAGATCGGGTTTGTATATACCTTCCGATGATTCCCGAATTAGCGATAGCTACTTTGGCCTGCGCCCGAATTGGAGCTGTGCACTCGGTAGTGTTTGCCGGATTCTCAGCTTCTGCTGTTGCTGCCAGAATCAATGACTGCGAATGTAAAATGGTTATCACTTCAGACGGAAGTTACAGAGGCGATAAAACCATCGACCTAAAAGGAATAGTAGATGAGGCCCTGGACAAAACCCCGTGCGTTGAAAAAGTTTTGGTTGTTAAAAGAACAAACACTACTGTTGCGATGAAAGAAGGGCGGGACATTTGGCTGCAGCCTTTATTAGATGCTGCGATTCCAAACAATGTCGCCGAAATCATGGATGCCGAAGATCCTTTGTTTATTCTTTACACTTCGGGTTCCACAGGAAAACCTAAAGGAATGGTTCATTCAACCGCGGGTTATATGGTGTATACTGCTTATACGTTTAAGAATGTTTTTGCCTATGAAGAAAATGACATTTTTTGGTGTACCGCCGACATAGGTTGGATTACCGGACATTCCTATATCCTTTACGGTCCGTTATTGAACGGCGCCACAACAGTAATCTTTGAAGGAGTACCTTCTTATCCTGATTACAGCCGTTTTTGGGAAGTAATCGAAAAACACAATATTACACAATTCTATACCGCTCCAACTGCCATTCGCGCGCTGGCAAAGGAAAGCCTCGATTATGTGCAGCGTTTTCCACTGAAGTCGCTAAAAGTAATTGGCTCAGTCGGAGAACCTATAAATGAAGAGGCATGGCACTGGTACAATGACCACGTAGGAGGAAAGCGTTGCCCGCTGGTAGATACCTGGTGGCAAACTGAGACCGGAGGGATTATGATTTCGCCAATCCCATTTGTGACACCAACAAAGCCAACCTATGCCTCATTACCGTTACCAGGAATCCAACCAGTCTTAATGGATGAATTGCGCAACGAGATAGAAGGAAACCAGGTTACAGGAAATTTGTGCATTAAGTTTCCATGGCCGGCAATTGCCCGATCTATCTGGGGCGACCATCAGCGTTACAAGGAAACTTATTTTACCGCTTTTCCAGGAAAGTATTTCACCGGAGACGGAGCTTTGCGCGATGAAGTGGGCTATTACAGGATAACCGGAAGGGTAGATGACGTAATTATTGTTTCAGGCCACAATCTAGGAACGGCACCTATCGAAGATGCTATCAATGAACATCCGGCGGTGGCAGAAAGTGCGATTGTTGGTTTTCCACACGATATAAAAGGAAATGCCCTGTATGGTTTTATAATACTGAAAGAAGTAGGAGAGAGCCGGGATAAAACCAATCTTGCCAAAGAAATTAACCAGTTAATCTCAGACCAAATTGGTCCAATTGCTAAGCTGGATAAAATCCAATTTGTATCAGGCCTGCCTAAAACACGTTCAGGAAAGATTATGAGAAGGATTTTAAGAAAGATAGCCGAAGGTGATTTTAGTAATTTCGGAGACACATCAACCTTATTAAACCCGGAAATTGTAGACGAAATTAAGGAAGGGAAAATATAAGGTGGCTGATTTTGGTTAAAAAACCAACTTTCCGGCATTTCCAAGCCTTGCCAGTCTCGGAATAAGTTTCCGTGTGTTCGGCATGACCTTCCATTTCTCCGCGACAATCTTCCGTACCTTCAGAAAAGATTTCCGAATGTTTTGAACGTTATGCTGACAATTCATAACAATCTTCCGTGTCTTTGGAATATGCTTCTGCAGATTAATTTCGACCTATGTAATAAAAATAAAAAACCCGGACCATTGGTCCGGGTTTTTCGCAGCACTAAAAAACTAAGTTTATAGGTTTATCGCAGTCGATCCACAGATTTTACGAGATCTTCATCCTTTTTGATGGCTTTGTTGGCCAAAACCAAAAGTACGATAGAAAAAATAGGTAAGAACATCCCAATACCTTTCTCCGAAACTGTAGCAGTCTCTCCAGATAGATTTAGCGTTCGATACACAAATAATCCTAATAAAATTAAATTCAATATTATATTCAATCTGCCCATGACAAATTGTTGTTGTCTTTTTGCGTGTGATAAAATACTCAATAAAGTCAGTGTGATGCTTAATCCGAATAGAGTAACATAAACCATATCCATCATAAAATAGAAAGGTTTTCCAGCAACGTCTGTCCATAACGGAAATACGAATGGTAAAACTGCGTTTACAATAAGGCAGGCAATCAGATAATAAGTTTGGACTCTAAACATCTCTTTTTTGAATAATCAGTTGCAAAAATAAAGTTTCTTTTTAAAAAATACTATTGCATGATAAAATATTATTTGTATTATTGCAGTATAAATCCGTAACAACCTCATTAATCGGATTTTCCCAAGAATTGAATCTACCCACATTTTCAAAATTCCCAATCAAATCAATTTACGATATAAATACTATTTATGTTTGATATTTCTGCCCTCAAAGAAATGAAGCTTGCTGAGCTTCAGCAAATTGCCAAATCAGCTAAAACAATAAAAGTGGCAGGTGCCAAAAAAGACACGCTTATTGCCCAAATTCTGGAGCATCAGAATACCGCTTCCGCAGAAGAAAAACCAACTGTTGAAAAACCGACAGAAGTCAAATCGAAACGTGCACGTATTGCACCAGAGAGCAAAAATTCATCTGAAAATGTTCCGAAGGATTTGTTCGCAGAAGAAACTGCTGTTAAAGAACAAACGGCAGAAAAGCCTGTTTTTCAAAATAAGAACCCTAAGTTCAAGAAACCGGTTTTTGATAAAAAGAATACTGACGCTCAAATAAATTCAGAAACGCAACCAACAGATGAAGTTGAGAAACCTGCAGCTGTTGCAAATGACAGCGAACAGCCTCAGCAAACGGATACCAATCCAAATCAAAACAACAACGGCAATCAAAAGCCTAAGCACCAGAACCAAAATGGACCCGAGGCAGAGCCGAACAGGGCGAAGCCAAATGGCAATGCAAACAATAACAATCCAAACTTTAAAGGTAAAAAGCAAAGCAATTTCAGGGATTCTGATTTTGAGTTTGACGGAATCATAGAAAGCGAAGGTGTTCTTGAAATGATGCCTGATGGTTATGGTTTCCTGCGTTCTTCAGATTATAATTATTTAGCTTCGCCAGATGATATTTACCTTTCGACTTCACAAATCAGATTGTTCGGTTTAAAAACTGGAGATACTGTTAAAGGTGTAGTCCGGCCTCCAAAAGAAGGAGAGAAGTTCTTCCCGTTAGTAAAAGTCTTAAAGATAAATGGACATGATCCTCAGGTTGTTCGTGACCGGGTTTCGTTTGAACATTTGACTCCAATATTCCCACAGGAAAAATTCAATATTGCCGATAAGCAGGCCAGTGTTTCTACACGAGTAATCGATTTGTTTTCTCCAATCGGAAAAGGCCAGCGTGGTATGATCGTCGCGCAGCCAAAAACCGGTAAGACGATGTTGCTTAAGGATATTGCCAATGCCATTGCAGCCAATCATCCTGAAGTTTACCTAATTGTTCTGCTTATTGATGAACGTCCGGAAGAGGTGACCGATATGCAACGTTCTGTGCGAGGTGAAGTTATCGCTTCAACATTTGACAGAGAACCATCTGAACACGTAAAAATCGCCAATATTGTCCTTGAAAAGGCAAAGCGCTTGGTAGAATGTGGTCACGATGTTGTGATTTTATTAGATTCGATTACACGTTTAGCCAGAGCTTATAATACGGTTCAACCGGCATCGGGAAAAGTGCTTTCGGGTGGAGTGGATGCTAATGCACTCCAAAAGCCAAAACGTTTCTTTGGAGCGGCACGTAATGTAGAAAACGGAGGTTCATTAAGTATCATCGCTACAGCCTTAACCGAAACTGGTTCCAAAATGGACGAAGTAATCTTCGAGGAATTCAAAGGAACGGGTAATATGGAATTGCAGCTGGACAGAAAGATTGCCAACCGTCGTATTTTCCCGGCTATAGATTTGACCTCTTCAAGTACGCGACGCGACGATTTACTGTTAGATCCAAATACATTAAAGCGTATGTGGATACTGCGTAAGTTCCTTGCCGATATGAATCCGGTAGAATCTATGGATACCATTAATGACAAAATCAAGAAAACCCGAAACAACGAGGAATTCCTCATTTCGATGAATGATTAAATATAGAATCCCAGCTTAACGGTTGGGATTTTTTTATCAAAAGGTATAGTTACTTAATTTTTAGATTTTTGTATTGTTTTCAAAATTTCATATTCATATGAACAATCAATTTTTATAAAATTATTTTCTAGTAAATATATATTATCAATTTTAGGGCTGATTTTTTTATAAATCCATTGTAATATTTTTCTAAATAATCAAACGTTATTACTATTTGCTCTTTTGTAATTATTATATTTTCACAATATTCTTTATAATGCTTTACCCAGTCATCGATTGACATTCGATTTATAGCGGGTACCAATCCTCCTTTGTGGCAGCCAATTTTATTTAAAATATTTTCAAATATTTCAAAATTTACTTTATTTTCATAAAGGTTAAAAACACACTCTCTTCTTTCTTTTTGATTCATGATTTCTTATTGTTTTTTATTATTCTGTAAAAGTACAAGCTGATTATCAGTTATGCAATTATGTTAAAGCCGTTGTACCAAGTGTCGGATATAAGCACTTATAAATGTCATCTTGTCATATGTTTTTCCCCATAAACAATCAAAAACTGACAATTTATTCCCATTTGCCACTTGGCACAATAGTTGACTTTGGACAACCAAAGTTTGAATAAAACACACAAATAAAAAATATAAATTAAAATAAAAATGGGAAAAATAATTGGAATTGATTTAGGTACGACCAACTCCTGCGTATCCGTTATGGAAGGACAGGAAGCTGTTGTAATACCTAATTCAGAAGGGAAAAGAACAACACCATCTATCATCGCCTTTGTTGAAGGTGGTGAGATTAAGGTAGGTGATCCTGCAAAAAGACAGGCGGTAACCAACCCAACAAAAACTGTTGGTTCTATCAAACGTTTTATGGGACATACGTTTGCTGAAACTATAGAAGAAGCTAAAAAAGTGCCTTACAGTGTTGTAAAAGGTGACAACAATACACCACGTGTTGATATTGACGGTCGTTTATATACTGCACAGGAATTGTCAGCTATGACACTTCAAAAAATGAAAAAAACAGCTGAAGACTATTTAGGTCAGACAGTTACAGAAGCCGTTATTACTGTTCCTGCTTACTTTAACGATGCACAGCGTCAGGCTACAAAAGAAGCTGGTGAAATTGCAGGACTTAAAGTAATGAGAATCATCAACGAGCCAACTGCTGCGGCTTTAGCTTATGGATTGGATAAAAAAGGGAAAGACCAGAAAATTGCAGTTTATGATTTAGGTGGTGGTACTTTTGATATCTCTATCCTTGAATTAGGAGACGGAGTTTTCGAAGTATTGTCTACAAATGGAGACACTCACTTAGGTGGAGATGATTTTGACCAAACCATCATCGACTGGTTGGCAGACGAATTCAAAGCTGAAGAAGGAATTGACTTGAGATTAGACCCAATGTCATTGCAAAGAATTAAGGAAGCTGCTGAAAAAGCGAAAATCGAATTGTCATCTTCTGCAGAAACAGAAATCAATTTGCCATACGTTACAGCTACGGCTTCTGGACCAAAACACTTAGTGAAAAAATTAACAAGAGCTAAATTTGAGCAATTGTCTGATACGTTGGTAAAACGTTCAATGGAACCAGTTGCTAAAGCATTAAAAGATGCCGGTTTATCTACTTCAGATATTGACGAAGTTATATTAGTTGGTGGTTCTACAAGAATGCCAAGAATTGCTGACGAAGTGGAGAAATTCTTTGGTAAAAAAGCATCAAAAGGAGTAAATCCTGATGAGGTGGTAGCCATTGGAGCTGCTATCCAGGGTGGAGTTTTATCTGGAGATGTAAAAGATGTATTGTTGTTAGACGTTACACCTTTGTCTTTAGGTATTGAAACTATGGGTAATGTTATGACTAAATTAATTGAGTCTAACACAACTATTCCAACAAAGAAATCACAAGTATTCTCTACTGCTGCGGATAATCAGCCAAGTGTTGAAATCCACGTATTGCAGGGAGAAAGAACGATGGCTGCGGATAACAAAACTATCGGTCGTTTCCACTTAGACGGAATCCCGCCGGCACCAAGAGGAGTTCCTCAGATTGAAGTAACTTTTGATATTGATGCCAATGGTATCATCAAAGTTTCGGCCACTGATAAAGGAACAGGAAAATCCCATGACATCCGTATCGAAGCTTCTTCTGGTTTGACTGCTGAAGAAATCGAAAGAATGAAAAAGGATGCTGAAATGAATGCGGATTCAGACAGAATCGCAAGAGAAAGAGCTGAAAAATTAAACGAAGCTGACAGTATGATTTTCCAAACAGAAAGCCAACTGAAAGAAATCGGAGATAAATTATCAGACGACCATAAAGTAGCCATTGAATTAGCTTTAACAGAATTGAGAATGGGACACCAATCTCAAGATTTAGAGGCTATCCAAAAAGGCCTAGACAATGTAAATGCAGCTTGGAAAACAGCTACTGAAGCTATGTATGCGCAAGGTGAAGCAGGTCAGCCACAGGATGCACAGCCACAAGCTGAAACTTCAGGAGATAATACACAAGATGTAGAGTTCGAAGAAGTTAAGTAATTTAAATTAGGTATTAAATTATAGAAACCGGATAAGCAATTATCCGGTTTCTATAATTTAACAATTACCGAAAGGATTATTTTGTACATTGCCCATCTATTTTTAACCATTATTACCTTGCTATGAAAAAAATATTTTTATTTGTCTGTATCGGATTGTTGACTCTCAATGGCTACAGCCAAAAAAAGAAGGCAGCTGCTAAAAAACCAGCGGCAACTGTTGCTGCATTACCTAAACTTGACAATCTTCAGGTAGAAGTTAAAGGCGGAAAATTTCAGATTGCCATTGTTGAAAAAGGAAAACCAGCCGACGCAATGGTAGTGAAAGAAGATGTTACCGGATTTCAGCCTAAGGATTGCAAATTAAATTCCTTTATGGCAAGTGGTGTTAAATTGTACCTACTTACCTGGACGGAAATCAATACTATAACAACAGGAGACAAGACGGAGGAAAGAACTACGGTTTATTCGGTAATTTACGAAATTGCCGCAAAAAAGCAGGTGTTTTCCAATTATCAGCTAACGAATCATATTACTGAAAAAGTATTTTTGGATAAACTAAGGACGGCTTCTGAAACTCAGGAAAAAATTAGGCGTGAAGGTTTTGAATTTGTATTAAATCCCGATGGATCGATAACACAGAAAAGCAAAACCCAACAGAATACTATGTTCTATAATAAAGAAAAAATGGAATTCGGAAAGAAATAAAAAAAATCCTCTCAGTTTATGAGAGGATTTTTTTAAAATAATAATCACAAATTACTCCGTAACCTTTATCTCAAATGTTTTATCCCAATTTTTACCGGTTACAAATATTGTGTTGGTTTTTTTGTTGTAAGCAATTCCGTTTAGGACATCCGCTTTTTTATTTGTTATTTTTGCTTTTAAGGCAGTTAGATCCAAAACCCCTTCAACGTCTCCTGTATTTGGATTGATAACTGCAATAGCGTCTTTTGTCCATATATTGCCATAGATTTTTCCGTTAATCCATTCCAATTCATTAATACTTTTAATTTTGCTGTTGTTCGTGTACACGTTGATGAAATCAGTCATTTTCTGAGTTTCAGGATTCATTACCCATATCTTTTCTGTTCCATCCGATTGGTATATATTTTTTCCATCATTTGTCATTCCCCAACCTTCGATGTTTTTGTCAAATTCAAAAGTTTTCAGCATCTTCATGGTTTTGGCATCGTAAATAAATCCGATTTTGCTTTGCCAGGTTAACTCATAAAGTTTGTCATTCAATACAGTGATACCTTCGCCAAAATGTTTTTGGTCGATTAGTACCTTTTTATATGTTTTTCCGGTTTTATAGTCTATTTTGGCAACATAAGATTTGTAGAAGCCATTTTCTGATTGGCCTGAACCAGTACTCTCTATTAAAGTGTCATTATAAAATTCAAATCCTTCAGTAAATGCCTCGATATCGTGTGGATAGGTATTTAGAATTGTATACTTCAGCAATTTTGGGGTAATTCCTGACGCAACTTCGACCCTTGTTTTTGTAGAAACAGTATCGCCTTCAAAATAAACCAAAGCTTTCACATTTTGGTAACCTAATTTTTTTCCATTCAGATCTAAAGAGAATTTGCCATTTCCCTTTACAGATGAAATTCTTTTGTCGTTTACAAAATAGGAAACGCTATCTATGGTTTTATTTTTATTGTTTAATAAGATCAAATCTACTTTTTCAGTAGACTGATATAATGCCTTCATTGCATTTTCATCAAAGCTGAAATAACCTTGCTTATCTTTTTCGTTGTTGCAACTGACAATACTGAGTGCTAATAAAATGGTAATTAATGGTTTATGAATTTTCATTTTTGGTATTTAATTTTTCACTCACAAATATATTTATATTGCTCTTAAATTCTTGCAAAAAAATAAAAAGATTGTATATTTGCACCGGCAAGTCCTACACGACCAGCTCCTGCAAAATCCTCCAGGATGGGAACATAGCAAAGGTATGTGGTTGAGCGGTGCGATGTAGGTCGCTTGCCATTTTTTTTGAAAAGACGTCCCGAATTTATCGGGATTTTTTATTTTTATACCCTATGGTTTTATCATGGCAAATAGTACAATTTCAACTCAAGGAAACCTTTGCCATCGCTTATGGAAATTATACACACCGTGAAGCTTTAATCGTTACGCTCGAAATGAATGGAAGCAAAGGTTATGGCGAATGTACTTCCATCGATTATTATCATATCAGCCTTGCCGATTTTGATGTTATACTTACCCAAATCAAATCGAAGATTGAAAGTCAGAACATAGTTTATCCGACAGACTTTTATAATTTTCTCCTGCCATTGGAATTACCAAGTTTCCTTCGTTCCGCATTAGACTGTGCTTATTGGGATTTGTTTGGCAAACTCGAAAAAAGAGTTTTTTGGAACTGAACGAGATTGGTTTTAATACACTTCCGGATTCATCGATTACCATTAGTGTTGATTCCGTTGAAAATCAAATCCAAAAGATTGAAAAATCTAATTGGACAAAGTTCAAAGTCAAATGCAGTCATTTTTATGAAAAGGATATTGTCAGGTTATTGGAATTAGATAAGAATCTGGCTTTGGATTCCAACGGAAGTTTCAAAAAGGAAGATTGTCTGTGGCTCGAAAACCATGAAGCTGTTTCGAAATTTACTTATCTTGAGCAACCAATGCAGCCAGGTGCTGAAAATTACGAAGTTTTACATGCTGATACCTTTGCCAATTGGATGGCCGACGAAGATTGCCAGGATGTTTCTGTTTTAAAGGATTTGAAAAAGCATTACAGCAGTATCAATATTAAATTGGTCAAATGTGGTGGATTAACGCCTGCGCTCGAATTGATTTCCGTTGCCAAAGAACTTAATTTTAAAATCATGATTGGCTGCATGACCGAATCTACCATAGGAATTTCAGCTGGTGCAATGTTAGCTCCATTTTGCGATTACGCCGATTTAGACGGTGCGAATCTAATCGCCAATGATATTGCAAAAGGAAGTGAAATTGTAAATGGCAAAATTCATTTGAATGAAAATCACGGTTTGGGTATCAAATTGCGATAAGAATTTTATCTTTAGCAATTAGAAAACAAAATAGAATATAGAAAATAGAACGTAGTTAGAGTCTTTGCTCTTTATTCTATGTTCTTTAATCTTTTAAACATGAGTAAAGTAGTTTTAATTACAGGAGGTTCGTCGGGAATTGGTAAAGCTATTGGGGAGTTTCTTTTTCATAAAGGTTATATAGTTTACGGAACCAGCAGGAATCCTGAGAAAATTATGAATTCTATATTTCCTTTAATTGCATTGGACGTTCGCAATAAGGAGAGTATACAGCACGCAGTTGCCAAAGTCATTTCCATTTCCAAGAGATTAGACGTTGTTATCAATAATGCCGGAGTTGGCATTACAGGCCCAATTGAAGAAACGCCAACAGAGGAAATGCGGAATAATTTTGAAACCAATTTCTTTGGACCGATTGAAGTCATCAAAGCGGTTTTACCTCAAATGCGCGAACAAAAATCGGGTTTGATTATCAACATTACTTCTATTGCAGGTTATATGGGATTGCCATACCGTGGAATCTATTCGGCTTCGAAAGGAGCGCTGGAAATTGTATCCGAGGCTATCAGTATGGAAGTTAAGGATTTCGGGATTAATGTAGTGAATGTGGCACCGGGAGATTTTGCAACCAATATTGCTGATGGAAGATACCATGCACCTTTAATTTTAAGTTCAGCCTATGCAACTCCGTATGGAACTACCTTAAAGCACATGGATGAACATGTGGACAGCGGAAGCAATCCGGAGGAAATGGCAATGGCGATATATAATATCATCAACGATAAAAATCCAAAACTGCATTATAAAGTAGGTGCCTTCATGCAAAAATTCTCCATCGTTTTGAAACGAATTTTACCGGACAGGATTTACGAAAGCATGTTGATGAATCATTATAAACTGACTGACAAAGGATAGGTTATAATGTGATAACAAAATAAGTTTCCTTTTTCGAATTTGGTGTTGTACTTTTGCAAAGATGTTGCGTGAGGGATTGCAATGGAAATCCTTTTTTGTTTATGATTAGCCCGTCGACTGCTCAGGGTGACAAACAAAAAAGATTGCAATGGAAAGCCCGACCCGAAGGGGCACGCCCAAATTAATTTTAAAACACAACTTTTTATTTATATACTATGAAATTTTTTATTGACACTGCCAATTTAAAGGAAATCAGGGAAGCTCAGGAATTAGGCGTACTTGATGGCGTTACAACAAATCCTTCGTTAATGGCAAAAGAAGGAATTACCGGAAAAAACAACATTTTGAAACACTATGTAGACATTTGCACTATTGTGGATGGCGATGTAAGTGCCGAAGTGAATGCTGTTGATTATGACGGAATGATTAAGGAAGGTGAAGAATTGGCTGATTTGCACCCGCAGATTGTGGTAAAGTTACCGATGACGAAAGAGGGAATCAGAGCGTGTAAATATTTTTCAGACAAAGGCATTAAAACCAATGTTACTTTGGTGTTTTCAGCAGGACAGGCTTTATTGGCTGCCAAAGCTGGTGCCACTTATGTTTCTCCGTTCTTAGGAAGGTTAGACGATATTTCTACCGATGGTTTGGGGTTGATTCAGGAAATCCGTGATATCTATGATAATTACGCATTTGAAACCCAAATTTTAGCGGCTTCCATCCGTCATACGATGCACGTTGTAAATTGTGCCAAAATTGGCGCTGATGTGATGACCGGACCTTTATCATCCATATTAGGATTATTAAAGCATCCGTTAACCGATAGTGGTTTGGCTCAGTTTCTGGCTGATTATGCTAAAGGAAATAAATAGTTAGTGCTCAGTGGTCAGTTTTTAGTGATCAGTTGGCATAAATAAAAAAAGCGATTTCATATTGAAATCGCTTTTTTGCTACTGAACACTTGCGGTCTGAACACTGAACACTATTACTTCAGGTTTTCCTCGAACTGTGAGTCAAAAATATTGGCAAATGCATTTTTGATTACACCTTTACTGTCAATAATGATTGTCCGGTGGATTTTATTGATGGCCCATTTGTTCTTTATGTCTTCAAAATCGGAACAATGTAAATCTGTTATATCCTTAAAGTTGTATTTTCGCAAGGTTTTTTTCCAGTCCTCTTTGCTGTCATTAATATTTATGGCAACAAAATTATACTGAGGAAATTTATTTTTTAAAGCCATTGCTTTTGTATGTACTGCTTCAAAATGAGATCTCGCTTTTTCAGTCCAAAAGAAAAATACGGTATTTGGTTTGGTTACTGTAGTTGATGAAACTTCATTGTCTTCAACATCTGTTAAGGAAACATGCGGTAATTCATTCCCAACCTTCAGCATTTGTATCGCGTTGCAGATGGTATTTATTTCGTTTTTCTTACTCTTGTCAGTAGATAGTTTTTTATACGTATCCAAAAACTTGTTATTGTTGGTCATGTTCTGGTCTTCCAATAAGTAAGTAAAGGCAATATTATTTAGGATGCTGTTTTTTACCTTTTCATTTTTAATCAGTGTATCAGCAATGGTCATTTTATTGATGTTGGTTTTTAAGGCCAAATCTTCTTCGGTAAAATGATTGTGGTAATTGATAGTTCCCATATTGTTCAGCATGTGTGACAAATAGGTAACGTATGGTGCATAATTGGAAAGTGCTACATTGTTGAAATCAATATTTTTACGATAGTCATAATAATTGGCAGGCAGTTTTTCTATCATGTCTTCGCCTGTGCGTATTCTGTGAATGAGTGGATAAAGTTCCTTTTTAGAATAATAGTTGAAATTTAGTGATGCCTTGGCAAACACGTCAAAATCCTCACTCCATTTAATCTCTTCTTTGCGTTTGGTGTAAAAAGCTGTTTCTTTGGCAAAAGTGGAATCGATACCCTTTGAAAAGTCCTCAAAGTTGTCATCAAAAAACTCGAACATTTTGTTCCTGTCTTTTTCATTTTTCAGGTATATTTCCATCAGGAAATTATTTTTCTGGTCACCACGTCCACAAAACACAACCGATTCATCAAAATCTTTTGAATTGACACGAACCATAATGCTGTCGTTTTTATCAAAATATACATACTGATATTCGGGCTCATGTTTAAATGAATAAAGTCCAGGTGCGAGTGAATCAAATTGTATAAAAAAACGATTGTTTTTGTCTAGCTTTAAGGTGTCTATAACCTCGTTGTCTTTGCAGAAAAGTACATAAGGATTGTTTGGGTTCACAATCTCTCCACCAAAATAAGCAACATACTCGCAACCCTTAAATTCGTTTTTACACGAACTAAAGAGAACCATAATCGGGATGAGGAAACTTAAAACTTTTATATTATTGATCTTGTGCATCATTTGAGACTGGTAAACAAAATTAACCTGATAGTTTTGATTTTACTGTTAATCTATCGTTAAAGTTAAATTGCCGTAAATATGCTGTTTTATCATCAATTAAACAATATTTTTTGTAAATGTTAGTGCTAAAATTTTGAGTAATTTTCACTACTTTTGCACCAAATTTAATAAAATTACAATACATGTTAACTGTAAATAATTTATCTGTTCAGTTTGGTAAAAGAATATTGTTTGACGAAGTAAACACCACTTTTACTCAGGGCAATTGCTACGGTGTAATTGGTGCGAATGGTGCAGGAAAGTCTACATTCTTGAAAATCCTTGCTGGCGATATTGATCCAACTTCGGGAAGAGTCTTCCTCGAGCCAGGAAAGCGGATGTCGGTTTTGAATCAGAATCACAATATGTTTGATGAGCATACGGTTTTAGAGACCGTAATGATGGGAAATAAAGTTTTGTTTGCCGTAAAATCAGAAATGGATGCTTTGTATGCTGATTATGATGATGCTAAGGCTGACAGAATAGGGGAATTACAGGTGCAGTTTGAAGAAATGAATGGGTGGAATGCGGAATCCGATGCTGGTGCCATGTTGTCAAATCTTGGAATTCCGGCCGATATGCATTATACCTTGATGGGTGAAGTGGAAGGGAAATTAAAAGTACGTGTCCTTTTGGCACAGGCACTTTTTGGTAATCCCGATGTTTTGGTAATGGATGAGCCTACGAATGACTTGGATTTTGAAACTATTTCTTGGTTGGAAAACTTTCTAGCCAATTATGAAAATACTGTAATTGTGGTTTCTCACGACCGTCACTTTTTGGACGCCGTGTGTACGCACATTTCGGATATCGACTTTTCTAAAATCAATCATTTTTCAGGAAATTATACTTTCTGGTACGAGTCAAGTCAGTTAGCAGCGAGACAAAAAGCGCAGCAAAACAAAAAAGCCGAAGAGAAGAAAGCAGAGTTGGAAGAATTTATCCGTCGTTTCAGTGCCAACGTAGCCAAATCTAAACAGGCAACGTCACGTAAAAAAATGATTGATAAACTGAATTTGGATGAAATCAGGCCATCGAGCCGAAGATATCCTGCAATCATATTTGATGTGGAAAGAGAAGCGGGAGATCAAATCCTACATGTGCAAAACCTTGCAGCTTCTGCTGATGGAGAGGTATTGTTCAGGAATGTTGATTTAAATATGGCGAAAGGTGATAAGGTAGTTGTTTTCTCTAAAGATTCACGTGCTACCACAGCTTTCTATGAAATCCTTAACGGAAATCAAAAACCTGATGCCAGAACCTATGATTGGGGGATTACAACTAATCAATCTTACCTGCCAAATGATAACAGCCAATTTTTTACAGATGGAAGTTTGAATTTAGTTGACTGGCTTCGTCAGTTTGTGAAGACAGAGGAAGAAAGAGACGAAGTATATGTTCGTGGATTTTTAGGAAAAATGATATTTTCCGGAGAAGAAGCCCTAAAAAAATGTACAGTATTGTCTGGAGGAGAAAAAGTGCGTTGCATGTTATCAAGAATGATGATGATCCGTGCGAATGTTTTGATGCTTGATGAACCAACAAATCACCTCGACTTAGAATCAATTACAGCATTTAATAACTCGTTGAAAAACTTTAAAGGTTCAGTTTTGTTTACCACGCATGATCACGAGTTCGCACAAACCGTTGCCAATCGTGTTTTAGAGATTACACCAAATGGAGTGATTGACAGATATATGACTTTTGATGAGTATCTTGAAGATGAAAAGATTCAGGAAATGAGAAAGAAGATGTATAACTAAAAAACTCCCAAGTTAAAGCTTGGGAGTTTTTTTTCAATTTTAAACAAACAGGGATATTTTTATTCAGAAGAAGCAGTTTGATTGGTAAACCTGCCTTTTGAATTGTACGGAAATAATTTTTTATGAATTGGGAGTAGTAAGTATGGTTCATCACCATCATAATCCTCAATTACAACCTTTACTTTATTGTATAAAGAATAGCCACCGTAATTAGTCGGTAATTCTTCCGCTTCATTCCACTCTCCTTTATCCTTGTATAGATATACTTTTTCCTGTAAATCGAAGTAAGCCTCGATATTTGGAAAATACCAATATCTTACTTCTGTTTTTTTAGGAGGTGTGATAGTCGATAGATCGTTACTTGATGCTTGAGCATTTGACAGATAGCAAGAAAAAGAAGCATCAATAGGAATACTTTTTTTATTGGTTTCATAATTTCTGTATTTTTGGTTTTTTAAGGTTTTGGGCTAACAGTAAAAATTATGAGTCAAATATAGAAGTTTAATTTAAATAAATAGATTAAATGCATAAAAAATCGACTAAGTACACTTTTTTGCTTAAATAATAAGAAATATTTTATTTAATGTGTTGATTAGCATTGTTTTGGCAATATACGGTTTTTCCCAATAAAAAAAGCAAAGACTTTAGTCTTTGCTTTTTTGTAGAGTATAACAATATTATTTGTTATGTCCTTTTCCTTGTCCTTTGTGGTGTCCTTTGTGCTTTCCGTTATCGTGACCGTTTTCTTTCCAGGCTCTTCCTTTATATTTTACTTTATGAACTTTGTATAAAGTATAAGGTGTGTTTCCTTTATAATCAGTCAGATAAACGGTTCGTCCTGAAGCTAAGTTATAGCTGCGATATCTTGTGGGTAAAGTCGAAGTACGAACCCATTTTCCATCTCTTTCATAAATATACACTTTCGATGGAGCATCATAGTAGGTGTTAATGTCGGGAAGATAATAATAATTAACATTCGCCGGTGCAGCTTTTGCCCAAACTGGAGCAGAAACCGTAGTTGTACGTACCTTAACGTTCGTCGACTTGCTGCCATAAGTATTGTCTACCTTGACAATCTGAGCTGTAATTCCTGTTGTTGCGAAAGCCAACATTGCTGCAATTACTATTTTTATTGATTTCATAATTTTAAATTTTAAGTTATCCAGGTAAGTTTTTCAATAACCATACCAATTAATTATTAATACAGGTCTTGTATTACAATAAAAGTATTAATAATAGGACAATAATTATAATAGCACCAATAGATAAGTAAACTCCATTTCCGCTGGAACGCAATTCAGATTTGATTGAGCGAACTTCTTTTCGTAGTTCTTTTTTTCTGCTCTTGTCATTTCTGATTTGTCCATTTTTTTAATTTCCTCCAATCGGTCGTACATTACCTTAACTTCAGCCGGAACTTCGGTTTTGTTTAAATTGGATACTGGTTCAGCTGCAAACGTTGTTGTTGGGAAAATGCATAATGATAAAATAAATAACATTATACTGAGAGTCGTTTTTTTCATTTTAATTAGTTTTAGGTTAGAAATATTGGTGTAAAATTCGACTTAAATAACAGCAAACATTTTACATAAATAGATGTTTTAGTTGTGAAATTCACACCTTTATAATTTTATAAATTACTTTTTTTCATTCTCAGCTTTCTTCTTTGCTGTAGCTGCGGCCTTTATTTTTGCGTTTTCTGCATCTTTGGCTTTTTTCGCAGCTTTTTCCTTAGCTTCTTTTTCTTTTCGCTCTTTTTTCTTAAAGTAACCTTTCAGTAGAAAATTGCTCTTCGCAGCTTCCATATTCTCATCCAGCTTTTTAGTGCTTGTTTTCATGTTAACAATAGTCTGGTCAATGTTTTCAGCCATTTTTTTATCCTGAATCAATCGTCCCAATGTTCCTTCGCCTTTATTTATTTTAGCAACAATTCCAGCAATATCTTCGGATGCAAGTGCAGCATTGTCAGCAGTTACCTGTAAACTACGCATAATCGCATCAGTTTCAATAGGTTCAACTGTAGCAATAAGCTGACCCGATTTTACCACTTGCTGAGAACCATTACCTTGTGAAACAACTATTACTTTATCACCAATAATCCCTTCAGATCCGATACTGGCATGGCAATCTGTTTTGATGAATTTTTGCACCTCTTTTTTAATCAACATTTCTACTTTTACTGTGGAATCATTGATAATGACGATATTATCGACGGTACCCACATTGATACCTGAAAATCGAATAGTGTTTCCAACCTGCAATCCACTCACATTATAAAAATTCGCCCGCAACGTAAACACAGGATTGAAAAGGTTTTTTTGTTTCCCGATGATGAAAATACCGAGTATGAATATTATAATGCCTATAATTATAAATATCCCTAATCGAAATTTAAATGCAGGTGTATGTGTTGTTTCCATAACGTATAAGTTTAATTTAGTTTTTTAGTTTTAAAAAAAGATTGTACCAATTCATCTTTAGATTTTTCAAATTCCTCTAATGTTCCTTCCATATATACTTTTCCTTCGTGCAGCATAATGATTCTATTAGCAACAGTTCTGACACATTCGATATCGTGTGTAATGATGATAGAGGAGGTTTTATATTTTTTGAATTTCATTTATAAGGTCACTGATTTCATCTGACGTTACCGGATCTAAACCTGTCGTTGGTTCGTCATACAGCATTATCGTTGGATCTACTATTACAGTTCGTGCCAGGCTTATTCTTTTCCTCATACCACCAGAAAGCTCTGAAGGCATCTTGTCGATTACATCAGGAAGCCCAACGTTTTCTAAGGCTTCGGTAATTTTGGCAGTAACTTCTTCTTCTGACAAACCTTTCTTTATTCGCTTAAGCGGAAAAGCCAAATTTTCTCTTACGGTCATCGAATCATACAAGGCGCCACTCTGAAATAAGAATCCAATCTTTTCCCGAACATTATTCAAATCTTTTGATTTTAAGCTGTTGACTTCGTCGCCGTCAACGTCTATTGTTCCTGCATCAGCATCCAACAAGCGTACAATGCATTTTATAAGGACTGATTTTCCAGTACCTGATTTTCCAAGAACTACTAAGTTTTCGCCTTTACGCAATTCCAATGAAATGTCTGTCAAAACCTCTTGTGCGCCAAAACGCTTCTTTAAATTATCTATTTTGATAATGGTATCCGCTGTATTTTTCATAATAAATCGGTTATTTGAACAGCCACTAAATCCACGATTATGACTAATAAAGATGCCATAACAACAGCAGAATTTGCTGCCACGCCAACGCTTTCAGTTCCACGACCTGCATTGAAGCCTTTATAACATCCTACTAAACCAATTACGGCCCCAAAGAAGAACGACTTGATTACAGCCGGTATAAAGTCCATAAAATCAACATCGCCAAAAGCTTGGGAAACGAAGAGAATGAAGCTGACATCACCTTTAATATTTGAAGCAATCCAACTTCCCAAAACCCCTAAAACATCGGCGTACAATGCCAATAAAGGAATCATAAAAGTGGTAGCTAAAACACGGGGAACAATTAAAAAACGTACGGGATTCGTAGAAGAAACTTCCATCGCGTCAATTTGTTCTGTAACACGCATCGAACCTAATTCGGCACCAATTCCTGAACCTACTTTTCCGGCACAGATTAAGGCTGTAATTACGGGTCCCATTTCCCTAATAATTGAAATTGCTACCATTCCCGGAAGCATATTTACAGCACCAAAATCAACCAAAACCGGTCGGGACTGAATGGTCAATACTAATCCAATAACAATTCCGGTTATAGAAATTAAACCAAGCGATTTATTTCCAACCTGATAACACTGCTTTAAAAATTCACTGAATTCGAAATCCCGCGAAAAGGTATTCTTAAAAACGTTGACAAGGAATAAACCCACGTCACCTGCGTTTCTAACAAATTCGGAGAGCTTGCTTTTATGCGTTAAAGTCTCATCGCTTATATCGATTGTCTTTTTGTGCGCATACCGTTTTATGTTGGAGATTGGTACAATTTTCATCATTATTTGTTTTCCTACTATGGGACAAAGATGAAGACATTTGTGACGAAAAATATTATAGGAATTATTCTAAACGTTGTATAATTCACATACTTAGTCCATAAATTCCTTATCTTCGAATTTAGGATGTATAATAGAAATGCCTTTTTGAAGCAAGAGGTTGTTGGGATAGGTTATTCTTTCTCCTTCTATGGTTTTAAGATAGATGTGAAAAGCCTTGATATCTTCTATCTCAGCCTGAATGGGAAAATCTTTATCGTGCACTAGTATTACATCACCGATCCTAAACGGAAAAAAGAAAAATAAAATAACCCCCGAAGTAATGTTGCTCAAAATAGACCATTGAGCAAACATGGCAACACCAACCACAGTAGTGACAGAGGATAAGGTAAAGATGATATCTTTTTTCTGAACGCCCCAAATTACAATAATCCCCACAATGGCAAGTACAGTAATCAATATGTGGATATACTTGATAACCAAATTGGTTCGATGCTCCATGATTGAAGATAGCTTGGCATAGCGACGAATCAGTTTAGCGGTGATGATTCTTAGGAATATAACAATAGCTAAAAGTATTACTGTTGCAACAACTTCTTTAGTTAAATTGGAAAGGAATGACATGTCTGTTTATATAAAAATCTTACTACTAACTATTTCTCTATTGCAGGATCATTATCCTTATTAATTCCGGTATCCGCTGGCGAAACAATTTGAGCAGTAACATCAGTACTCTTTCCTTCATCTTCAGCCAATGGTTTCACAACATCAGTAGTAACATCTAAAGCTGTCGTTGTATTCTGATAGATGTAGCGTGGAATTTTGATTTTATGCCATTCATAGGTTTTCGGCAGGTCATCGCCAAATAGATAACCCCAAGGTTCCAACGAATCTATCCTATCAAATATTACCTTAATTATAGCAATAATCGGGATGGCCAAAAACATGCCTGTGATACCACCAAACGCATTCCCAATAATGATTCCAATAATCGATACAAGAGCATTTATCTGAACTTTTGAATTGACAAACATAGGAACGAGTATGTTATTGTCGATAAACTGTACAATAACGTTTACGATTATAACCCCTAAAACTATTGATATGTCGGTTGAACCGGATAGCGAAACTACAATGCTCAAAACTCCGGCAAATAATATTCCGATGTAAGGAACCAAGTTCAGGATGCCGGTAATGATTCCGAGTAGGATGAAATACTCCACTCCGATGAAATACAAACCAATCGTCGTTAATACGGATACGGCAATCATTTCAAACAGTAAGCCTGTAATGTAACTTTGTACCGCAACTTTTATCTGAGATAAAACTTCCCTAAGTTTTTTGTGGTTTTCTGATTTAACTATTTTAGTCAAAAAAGTCACAAAGTGATTTTGGTAATATAAAAACAGGAACGTATAAATAGGAACAAGCGTCGCATTCAAAAGAATGTCAGCAAAGGAAGTTAGGGTAGTCCCAACAATGGCTTTCCCAGAATCCATGCTGTCTTTTGTTGTTTTGGTAATAAATTCGTTTTGCTCTTTTTTACTTACGTGAAAGTTATCCCTAATCATTTGCTGTAAATGCTCAATGTGGTAAAGGAAGTTGTTTTTGATTTTTCCCCAATCACTTGCCATATCGCTTATTTGAATAGATATGAAATAGAATATGCCCAGGAAAATTATGAGAAACAAAACAATGGCAAAAACCACAGCAAGAATGTGTGGAAAGTGAAGTTTTCGGATCAAGAAACTTACCACAGGCCGCAGCATTATTGCAAAAAGAAGCGCCAGCAATACAGGAGAAACTATTTCGTTTCCAAAGTACAGGACAACAAATATTGCAATTAAGGAGATAAGAACAGCGGATAACTTAATGTAGAGTGGGAATTTGACTGTTTCCATAGACGCTTTTTTGTAAAGTTAATGGATTCTTTCCTTTTTTAAATGTAATTGCTCAAATACTGATGAACTTTTTCAGTCGGAAGTCCAACCACATTCGTATAAGAACCTTCAATTTTGGTAATGCCAACTAAGCCAATCCATTCCTGAATGCCATAAGCTCCAGCTTTGTCAAAAGGCTTGTAATGATCCAAATAATAGCGAATATCTTCCTCTGTAAGTAAACCGAAAGTCACCTTGGTTACATCAAAAATAGTCTCCATTTTTGTAGCAGATTTAAAACAAACCGATGTAATTACTTCGTGCGTTGTATTGGATAACGATGCTAGAATATCAAAAGCATCGTTATAATCTTTAGGTTTGCCCAAAGCTTTTCCGTTATGCCAAACTATGGTGTCGCTGGTTACTAATATTTCATTGAAGGTAATTTCTCCATCAAAGGCATTGGCTTTTAATTCGGCCAGAAAGTTTGTGATTTCAACGCCCTGCAGATTTTCCGGATATACTTCTTCAATATCCTTGAGGCGGATTTCAAAATCCAGATCCAAATCCCTGAAAAACTGCTGTCTTCTTGGAGATCCCGAAGCTAAGATAAGTTGGTAAGATTTGAGTTTATCCTTTAACATAGTTTACGTTTAAGGTAATTACCAAAACAGAAAGTATCCCGAAGAAAATAACCCATTTCAAAACCGTGCTCAGTAAATGAAAATCTTCCTTTGTTTTGGCCGACCAAATTTTAGTTACAAAAAATATCATTGGGGCAACTACAAAAAGTAGCGCATAAATAACGGCATAGTAAAGTCCAAACGACATCAGGTTGCTATTGATGTACAACAATAATATAAAGGTAGCAATCAAACCTAAAACAAAAGCAACTTTCGAAGTACGGCTAATCCCAATGGCTATTGGTAAGGTACTCATTCCCTGATTGTAATCGCCGTCTACATCTTCCATGTCTTTCACGATTTCTCTTATCAGATTGATGATGAAAGCAAAGATGGCATAGTGTATAAGGATTGCAAATATATCACCCATTACTTGTCTGTTGCCGTCGTAAGTTGCTGGCAGTAAGTCGAATAATCCGATAACTAGAACACTAAGTGACAACAGTAAAGCCACAATAATATTACCAATCAAAAGCATTTGTTTCAGATTGGTGGCATACATATATAAGGTCGCCGAAATAATAATAAAAACACCGGCAAAACTTGGTTTCTGTATAGCGTTTGCCAAATAATACCCAATGCCGACACCAAAGATGCTAAAGGCGAAATACATATTGTAGGCTGTTTTTTCTGAAATTAATCTTCCTACTATAGTTTTGTCCGGTCGGTTATCATAATCGGTTTCCTGATCCAGAATGTCATTGATAACATAACCTGCAGCAGCAATCAAAACCGTTGAAAGTACTAATAACGCATATTGAAAATGATTCAATGCGAGCGGGATATTCTGCAATTTTAAAAAACCATAACGAAAGATCAATTGCATAAAGGCAAGCAATAACAGGTTTTGGTATCTTATTAGTTTTAAATATTTCATGATTACTTCAGAATTTTAATCGTGCTTTCCGTTATAGTACATATGCCATTTTCCCTGTACTTTCATTACCTGTTCAATGACTTCGCGAACAGCACCTTTTCCGCCTTTTTTATGCGAAATGTATTTGGAAATCGCTTTAATTTCCGGACTTGCATCCTGCGGACAGGTTGGTAATCCAACAAGCTGCATCACATGGAAATCTGGAATGTCATCACCCATATACAATACATGTTCCGGGTTGATGTTGTACAATTCGGTGTATTCCTTTAGCGTTGCCACTTTATCTGGTGTTGCCAAATGAATATCAGTAATTCCTAAGTTCCTCAACCGTATGCGTACACCTTCGTTATTGCCTCCCGAAATTATGCACACGTTGTAACCACTTTCCACTGCAGCTTTCATCGCAAAACCATCGCGGATGTTCATAATGCGGAGCATTTCACCAGTTGGGGTAACATGAACCGAACTGTCTGTCAGCACACCATCTACATCAAACACAAAGGTTGAAATGTTGTTGAGGATTTCTTTATAGCTTTTTCCCATTATCGATAATAGATTTTGTTAAGAGTTTATATATTTCCTTCTGACCTTCATCGGTTAGGAAATTCAAATGTGTGTTGATGGTTTGCGTATCTTTCCTTTTGGCCGGCCCGGTTTGCGCTTCCGTCGGTGGCAAAGATAAAATCTTATTGGCAGTTTCCTGGATTAAAGGCTTGAGAATGTCAAAAGGCAATCCATTTTCCTTACAGATTTTTGCTCCAATCTGATACATGTAATTCGTGAAATTAGATACAAAGACAGCCGCCACATGCAAAGCTTTCCGCTGTTCCGAACTAATGATATAAACGGATTCGGATATTACTTCGGCAAGAGATTTCAATAGTTGGTAATCGGAATCATGTTGTGCTTCGAGGCAAATTGGAATTATCTTAAAATCAACTTCCTTTGATTTGGAGAAGGTTTGGAGCGGATAAAAAACGCCTTTACGGTTTTTGTCGTTTAAAGCTTCCATTGCAAAGCTTCCCGATGTATGTACGACAAATTGATTTTCGAATGGAAGTTGCCCTGAAACTTCAGCAATGGCGTAATCCGTTACCGCAATAATCGTAACATCAACAGTAAGTAATTCGCCGAAATTGGAAGTTATTTTTTCTATTGGAAGTAAATGCAATACGGCTTCTTTGTGTCGCGAAAAAACCTGAACTAATTCAACTTCAGTAGTTTTACTGAACGCCTGAATCAGATGCTGCGCCACATTTCCCGAACCAATAATTGACAATCGAATCATGGCGCTAAATTATCGAAAATAAATTTCAATTTTCACTTTAAAATTAAACAATATAACAACTCTTAAAAAGTCTTAAATCCTCGGAAAAGAGGTTAGCTAATCTATTTATTTACGCTATTTTTGTATCACTTTTTTAAAAATAGCATTCCACTTATGGAAAAGAAAATATCCTCGATTTTATTCTCTACACGATTAATGGCGATTTTGTTTCTGGGTTTTGCAATAGCCATGGCAGCGGGAACATTCATAGAAAGCAAATACAACACCGACACCGCAAGAATCCTGGTATACAACGCCTGGTGGTTTGAAGGAATCATGTTGTTTTTCATGATTAATTTCATTGGTAACATTAAACGTTACCAACTTTACAAAAGAGAGAAATGGCCAACGTTATTACTGCATTTATCTTTTGTTTTGATTATTGCCGGAGCATTTATCACAAGGTACATAAGTTATGAAGGCATGATGCCCATCCGTGAAGGAGCTGTTTCCAATCAGTTTTATTCGGATAAAAATTACCTAACCGTTTATGTTGATGGTATCTATGAAGGGTCGATGAAACGGAGGATTTTTGAAAAGCCACTATTGCTTTCACCGGTTACGAATAACGATTTTTCTATCGATGACAAGTTTGGTGATATTCCATTTGAAGTCAACTATAAGGAGTTTGTCCTCGATGCAAAGGAAATCATCAAGGAAGATGCAAAAGGGGATATTTACCTGAAATTAGTGGAATCGGGTGGAGGTACAAGACACGAACATATGCTGAAGGAAGGTGAGATTCAGGATATCCATAATATTTTATTTGCCGTCAATAAGCCAACTAAAGGGGCTATTAATATAGATACTAAAACCAATACGATTACGTCTCCATTTGATGGAGATTTCATGCGAATGGCTGATAAAATGACAGGAAAAGTTGCTAAGGATTCTGTTCAGCCACTCATGTATCGATCTTTATACAATGTTGGTGGTGCTCAATTTGTAATTCCGGACCAACCCAAGAAAGGCGTTAAAACCTATAAGGCAAGTGGTGATTTCCGAGCTAAGAATGGCGATGATGCCATCACATTAGTGTTGAAATCCAATGGTGAGGAAAAGGAAGTAACACTAGTCGGTTCAAAAGGAAAACAGGGAGAACCGAAGAGCATAAAAATGGGGAAACTCGAATTTACGCTTAGTTTTGGAAGCAAGATATATACTTTACCATTTAGCCTAAAACTGAACGATTTCATTGCCCAAAAATATCCGGGAACGGAGAAAAGCTATTCCTCTTACGAAAGTAAGGTTACCGTTATTGATTCTACCAAAAAAACCAATGCCCGAATCTATATGAATCATATTCTTGACCATAAAGGATATCGTTTTTTCCAAGCATCATTCGATCCAGACGAAAAAGGAACAGTACTGTCTGTAAACCACGACTATTGGGGGACCACGATTACATACGCAGGTTATTTTTTATTATTTTTCTGCCTGATGGCAATCCTGTTTGTGAAGGGTTCAAGGTTTAAGGATTTAGAGCGAAAATTAAAAAATATCAAAAAGAAAAAAGCGAGGCTTTCGGCTGTTATAATATTATTTGTTTCCTTTAACGGATTGGCTCAGCAAATTCCTCATAAATATGATCCAAATGAGGGTTATATGCCAACTCAAAAGCAGATTGATTCTATCCTTACTAAGTACAAAGTTTCAGAAAAGCATGCTGCTCAGTTTGGACGATTGGTGATCCAGGACGAAGGTGGAAGGATGAAGCCTATCAATACTTTTTCATCAGAATTATTGCGAAAAGTAAGCCACAAAGACACTTACAACGGAATGAATTCCGACCAGGCATTTATTTCTATGACCCAATTCCCAACTGTTTGGTTTGAAACCCCTTTGATTTATATAAAAAGTGGTAATGATAGTATTCGAAAAATCCTTGGTATTCCTTCAGATGCCAAATATGCTACCTTCCGTTCATGCTTTGATGAGAAAGGAAATTATAAATTATCTCCTTATCTGGATGAAGCTTACAAAGCGGCCAACCCAAATCAGTTTGAAAAAGATTTTGTTGAAACCGATAAGAAAGTTAACCTTTTAAATTCGGCCCTTAGCGGAAAGATATTGCGTGTATTTCCTATTCCGAAAGACCCAAACAACAAATGGGTTTCGTTTTTAGAAATTAATCATACAACCGGAACCGCTATTGATACCATTAAAAATGCCTTGCTGGTTTATCTGGATGCTTTGAGGATTGCATCACAGGATAATAATTACACCATGGCAAACACCTTTTTGGTGGGTATGGAAAACTACCAGAAGAAATTTGGTAAAGCCGTCCGCCCAAGTGATAAAAAGATTGATTATGAAATCCTGTATAACAAGTACGATGTTTTCCAAAAGCTTCCCTACTGGTATATAACAATGGCGGCACTAATGTTTTTGTTTACCATCATCCAAATATTCAAGGAGCGAAAATGGCTGGCTGTTACAGTAAATGTTTTCCATGTGATTATTGGTTTACTCTTTGCTTTACATACCCTTGGATTAATTGCACGTTGGTACATTTCAGGTCATGCGCCTTGGAGTAATGCTTATGAAGCTATTGTATATGTCGCTTGGGCAACTATGTTCTTCGGATTGGCGTTTGACAGAAAATCAAAACTTACAGTGGCTTCTTCTGCCTTTGTAACCGCAATGATATTAACGGCAGCTTATGCTAATTGGATAGATCCTGAAATAGCCAACCTACAGCCTGTATTGAACTCTTATTGGTTAATGATTCACGTGGCTGTCATTGTAGCGAGTTATGGTCCTTTTGCACTCGGAATGATATTAGGTTTTGTTTCCTTATTGCTGATGTTCTTTACCAACGAAAAGAACAAAGTCAAAATGGAACTGAATATCCGCGAAATAACAATCATCAACGAAATGGCTCTGACTATTGGTTTAGTTATGCTAACGATTGGAAACTTTTTAGGTGGGCAATGGGCTAACGAAAGCTGGGGAAGATATTGGGGCTGGGATCCAAAGGAAACCTGGGCTTTAATTAGTATAATGGTTTATGCTTTCGTAATCCACGCTCGTTTTGTTCCGGCATTGCGCAACAAATGGTTGTTCAACCTTATGGCTATGTATGCTTTCCTTTCTATATTATTTACGTATTATGGTGTGAACTTCCATTTAGTAGGATTGCACTCGTATGCAAGCGGAGAAGCAAAATCACTAAGCTGGATTTGGATATCGATTACTGTGATTACCGTGATTGGACTTATAACTTATCCGAAGTATAGAAAGTACTATAAAAGAAAATAGATAATACACTAATAGTTAAAATAAAAAAAGGTTCAACAATTGTTGAACCTTTTTTTGACTATTGTTTATTTGACATAGGTAGTTAGACTTTCCCCAAAGTATATAATTGTTCCATTGTAGGCGAAGCGCTTCCGCCTGCTGGTTCTAACGTTATTCCGAAGGCTTCAGCATCTCCTGTTTTTTCTACAGCAAATACTTTGCTTCTGTTGTCTTTGAAATTAGCCAGCGTACCAATGCTTGTTGGCGTTAACTGTGGAACTAATTTCAATGACCATATCTGATATTCCTTTCCTTCCGGTGGTTCCGGTAATCCGCTGGCATCTACATAAACTACCTGGGTTTGTCTGTTCCAATAGATTTTAGCTTTAGCCGTTGGAGCTGCAGCCTGTCCGCCAAGGGCAACAACAGTGTTGGTTTCATCACGAACCACATTTAATACAGTTTCTGTTTCCTTGTTTTTCGTTTCTAAATCAACGACAGCTTCCTGTAGCTTAGATTTTTCCTTTTCAATGGTTACTATATGGTTTTTGCTTTCAGTTACTTTTGAATACTGATAGCCAATACCAATCAATAATACTATCGAAGCGGCCCAACCCATATACGTGGTCCAACTGCTTCCGGTTTTCATAGATATTACGTTGCCGTGTTTTAGCTCAAGCTTTGCCTTAATCTTTTCAAATTGGCTATGGGAAATAAAAGGAGAGAAGCTGCTCGAAAGGTTTATTATAGCCTTTTCAATAGCGATAATCTCAGACTTGATTTCCGGATTTTTATTGGCCATGGCATTCACTTCATCGTTTTCTGATTCGCTAAGCAAACCATAAACATAGAGCTCCAATATTCCTGATTCTATATATTCTTTATTTTCCATTATACTCCTAAAAAGTTACGTAGGTCGTTCATACACATTCGATTTTTGGTCTTAACAGTTCCCAGTGGAATCGCTAATTCTTCTGATGCTTCCTGTTGGGTAAATCCTTTGAAGAATAATAAATCGATTAACTGAATACATTTTGGCTTGAGTTTTTTAACAAAATCCCTTAGTCCAATACTATCTATTTTATTCGTCAACTTATTACTGTCATCCAACAGATGTACGAAATTATCAGAAGATAGGTTTTTCTGGCTGTTGTTATATCCTTTGGAACGAAGCTTGTCAATCGCCGTATTTCGGGCAATGTTAAGCATCCAGGTGTATAATCTTCCCTTACTTTGATTATAAGTCTCAATGTTTTTCCAAATCTTGACAAAGACTTCCTGAAGCACATCTTCGGCTTCTTCTCGGTCACTAATCAAATTGGTAATGATGCTAAAAAGGCTTTTGGAGTACATATCATACAATTGGGTAAATGCCCTTTCTTCCTTTCGTAAGAGCATAGGGAGTAATTCTTCCTGAGTCATAGGCTGTGTTTTTATGCTAATTTAAGGAAACTTATTTTTAAAAAACCATAAATGCATTGAAAATAAGTAGGGTAAATAAAACCATGGCTGTTTTATTATCGTAAATGTGTTTGGAAGAATCTGCTATGAAAAAGAATTTTCCAGGTTTTGGTGATAGAATAATTTTCTATTATGTTTTGTTAGGGCTCAGCGATTGAATAAATCGCTGGGCCTTTTTTAACACAAAATTTAGGAATTGTATAATGCTCACTCTTCAAATAATGTTTAATTTTATAAAAAATAAAAGATGAAAAAAACGCTCCTTATATTAACCATTTCAATGCTATTCAGCTGCCAAAATCAGGCACAAAACAACAAAAAAACAATGGAAACATCAGCACCGGCTTCGACCGAAACCATTTATCAATTCAAGGTAACTGATTTATATGGTAAGCCATTTGACTTTGCCGCACTTAAAGGCAAAAAGATATTAATCGTCAACACGGCTTCAGAATGTGGATTAACACCACAATACAAAGACTTAGAATCCATTTATGCAAAATATAAAGACAAAGGATTTGTAATCATTGGCTTTCCGGCCAATAATTTCGGAGCTCAGGAACCGGGCAGTAATGAGCAGATCGCTAAATTCTGTGAAATGAATTATGGGGTTACCTTTCCAATGATGGCTAAAATTTCTGTAAAAGGAAACGATATGGATAAAGTATATAAGTTCCTGACCCAAAAAAGCAAAAACGGTTTGCAGGACAGCGAAGTAGAATGGAATTTTCAAAAATACCTAATTGATGAAAACGGTAAATTGGTAAAAGTACTTTCACCAAGAGTATTGCCAACCGACGCTTCTATAGTGGGATGGATTAACGGAAAATAAGAAATCATGAGTTTTTTAAAGAATATGTTTGGCACTTCTGATGGAGGCGAAAAAGTTTCTAAAATAGGCTGGAGGCCACTTACCGACTTGGGGCAATTAAACGAAATTATAGATTCATCAGTCGAAAAACCTTTATTGATCTTTAAGCACAGTACCCGTTGCGGTGTAAGCAGAATGGTGCTAAGCCAGTTTGAGAATGAGTTCGACGCTGAGCAAAAAATCACACCTTACTTTCTGGATTTACTTGTACATCGTGATATTTCCAATGCTATTGCCGAACGTTTTGGTGTAATGCATCAGTCACCGCAATTGATTGTCATTAAGGATGGAAAAGCAGTGTATAATACTTCACACAGCGATATTGACGGTGGTAATTTGCCAAGTTTCTAATTGTCAGTTACCGACGTCCAAATAAAATAAACCACAAATTCGCAAATTATTATCTTTTATAAGATTGTAATCTGCGAATTTGTGGTTTTATAACTAACGAATTCTTATCTCCTGAATTTATTCCTTACGATTATGTCTTTAAGTTTTGCCTTTAAATCATTTCCGGTATCAAAAACCATTTGCTCATTGCTTGGAAACGGCAGTGGCTTTTTATTGAAGTTGGCGTAATAGCTTTCATCAGCAGCACGCCTGTCGCCTTTGTATTTTGAATATGTATTTGAGAATACAAATTCACTTGCAATAGGGAAAGTCTCTATCAGTTGGTTATTCCTAAAGTTGATGTAATCCACTTTTGCCGTTACTTGACAGGACTTTATTTGAGAGAACTCATAAATGCTGATACGAACCGTTTTCATATTGTCAACTTTTATCGGATGTCCTAAACTGTCTTTTACAATATTCCCGTTGGCATCCAAAAGATTTTTCACTCCATCCTTTACCAATCGTTCCTTATCGAACTGTTTTTCTTTTACCTGTTCCGGAGAAATGTTAATCTGGCGGAAGTTAACAATCAAACCATAATCATAGTCAATTCCTTTTTGGCGGTTACTGTGGTATACTGTCCACTTATCGTTTAATCCATACGTACTGAAATCCAGTAAATCATCCTGAAGACGGTTCGGAATGACCATATTGGTTTCATTTTTGGTATAGACATTCACAAAATCAGTTCCTTTGAATTTGGCTTCCTCTGTAAGTTTGGCAACATCCTTAAACCCTGGATTGATACCTTCTAAATAAACTAAATCGTCATACGCACGACGAACAACGAGTTTGTCTTTATTGGCTAACAATGCTTTAGAATTGTCGTATAAGTATTTAGACAGTGCATTTTTGCTGCTTACTATCTGATCGCTGTAATCATCAAATGGAAAAATCGCATCGCGTCCTTCTTTTAGTAATTTCAACGGTAATAAAGGACGGATTTTTTCCTGACGTGAATTCAATTGTACGTAGGTTTCGTATATCTTTTCTAAGTTTTGTGGATTGGCATCCTTAAACCACGCAGTGATATTCCGTAAGTCCCGATCCTTAGCTTTTGCAAATGCTTCCTCCAACAGGTAAACATAATCCTGTTTTCCTTTAGCGTTTTTATTACCACGCAATCCATCGACTGCATTACTGATGGCGTTTTCATAGTCGCCTTCAGCCACTAGATTTCGGGTTTGTTTAACACCGCAGGAAGCGACGATAAGGAATAAGGCGAGGAGGGAAGTAATTTTTTTCATGGTGTATCGGGTTAGTTAGCAAAAATAGTTTGTTTTTTTAATCTATTAAAGTAAAAACAATTTTTGTGCCAATCCTTTTCTGGATATTACTTCTTCTGATCTATTCCGGCATTTTCAGCTTATTCTCTTTTTCATTATCCTAAAAAGTTTTTAAACTCCTCGTAGGTTTTAATGCTGGTACGCGCTTTTTCCTTATCTAAAACGCTTTCAATCTGTTTGGGGATTGGGAGTTTTAATCCCAGTAAAGGTTCGACTACATCTAAGAACTTAATCGGATGTGCGGTTTCCAGAAACACACCAACACTGTTGGGCTGCTTTGCCATTTCCTTTTTCAGTCCAAGATAACCTACGGCACCATGAGGTTCGGCTATGTATTGGGTTCGGTTGTAAATGTCTTTGATGGCAGTTTCGGTTTCAGCATCTGTAAAGGAATAAGAAGAAAAGTCTTTTTCAAATTCTGATAAATCATTGTTATAGAGTTCCTGGATTCGGACAAAATTACTTGGATTTCCAACATCCATAGCATTCGAAATTGTCGCGATGGAAGGTCTTGGATCGTAATTTCCTTTTTCCAGAAATCTGGGAACCGTATCATTCGCATTGGTGGAAGCTACAAAATTGGTAATAGGAAGGCCTAATCGTTTGGCCATGATTCCGGCACAAATGTTTCCGAAGTTCCCGCTTGGACACGAAAGGATTATCGGTTTGTTGTGTTTTTTCAACTGTTGATAGGCAAAGAAAATATAGAACATCTGCGGCAGCCAGCGCGCTATGTTAATGGAATTGGCCGAAGTCAGGTTCAGGTGTTTCAGGCTTTCATCCAAAAAGGCTTTCTTCACCATATCCTGGCAATCGTCAAAAACGCCGTCAACCTCTAAAGCTTTTATATTCTGTCCCAAAGTGGTAAGCTGTCTTTCCTGAATATCACTCACTTTTCCTGACGGATAGAGAATAACTACTTCAACGCCTTTCACACCAAGGAAGCCACTGGCAACTGCACCACCGGTATCGCCCGAAGTAGCTACCAAAACCGTATTCCTAATATCCTTATCCCTATTGAAATAACCCAGACATCTCGACATAAATCTTCCACCAACATCCTTAAATGCCATAGTTGGCCCGTGGAATAACTCCAATGAAAACACGTTATTTTCAATAGGAACACATGGAAAGTCAAAGCAAAGTGTTTCTGCTATTATGCGCTTCAGTTCCGTTTCCGGGATTTCAACGCCAACGAATTGTCTAATCGCTTCGAAGGCAATTTCCTCATTCGAAAGGTTTTCAATATTAGTAAAGAAAGAATTGGGCAGAGGAGCTATACTTTCCGGGAAATACAAACCTCTGTCTGGTGCTAAACCAGCGACAACGGCTTCTTCGAAACTTACTTTATGTGATTTATTGTTTAGGCTGAAATAGTTCATTTGGTGTTTATTGTATTTTCGTAGAGACGCGATTAATCGCGTCTCTACATAATTATTTTAGTTCCTTCGTCATTGACTTTAGATATATGGATATCAAAAGCAATTCCGGTATCTGCATAAGCGTTGCACATGCTTTTAGCAACTATATTGGCAACTACTTCTCCTTTACATAATGCAAAAATAGAAGGTCCGGCACCGGAAATTCCAGAGCCTAGAGCACCGTTTTGCAATGCTGTGTTTTTTACTTCATCAAAGTTTGGAATAAGATGTTTTCTTGCAGGTTCAACGATGACATCATTTAGTGAGCGACCGATCAGTTCGTAATCCTTTGTATATAAACCTGCAATCAGTCCGCCAAGGTTTCCCCATTGTGTGACGGCATCCTTTAGCGAAACTTCCGGTTTTAACACCGCACGTGCATCCGAAGTTTTCACTTCAATGTGTGGATGTAAAACGACAGCATAAATTTCATTTGGACTTTCAATCTTAATAACATCTAACGGATTGTAACCGCGGACTAAGGTAAATCCGCCTAAAATGCAAGGTGCTACATTATCGGCATGTTCGCAACCGCTGGCAATTGCTTCGCCTTTCATGGCAAAGTCAACCAATTCGTGTTTGGTAAACGGCCTGCCTAAAAGTTCGTTGATGCCAAACACAGCTCCGGCCGCACTGGCAGAACTGCTTCCAATTCCGCTTCCGGCTTTTATCTTTTTATGGATTTCGATTTCAAAGCCAAAATCAGATTGAGCCGCATTCAGCAAAGCCAAACCAGCAACACCTGCTACATTTTTCTCGGTCTCCAACGGTAAATCCGCACCAGTGATTTTGGTAATACTGATTCCTTTTTCGCAAACCTTCCTGATTATCATCTCGTCACCAATTCCATCAAGGCACAATCCCATAACGTCAAATCCGCAATTTAGGTTGGCGATAGTGGCGGGGCAGAATATTTTTATTTCAGTCATTTTTTTGTGTTTCCGTAGAGACGCAATTAATCGCGTCTCTACACATTTCCAATCCTGATTACATCTGCAAAGATTCCAGAAGCCGTAACTGCTGCACCGGCACCGGCACCTTTAATAATCAAAGGCTGGTCTACATAACGATCGGTATAGAATTCGACAATATTATCTTTTCCTTCGAGGTTGTAAAACGGACTTTCCTTCGGAATGAACTGCAATCCGACTGAGGCTTTTCCGTTATCAAATTTAGCTACGAACTTGATTCGGCTGTCTTTTGATTTGGCTTCTGTCAATAGCTTGTTGAAATGTTCATCATGCTTTGTCAATGACTTGAAAAAGTCTTCGTTGTTGGTTGTGTCCATGCATTCCTTTGGAAGGAAACAATTGTTTTCAATTTCGTCAATATCCATCTGGTAACCGCTTTCCCGTATAAGAATCAGTATCTTTCGGGCAACGTCTACACCGCTCAAATCAATCTTCGGATCAGGCTCAGTAAACCCTTGTACACCAGCTTCTTTAACTACATCATGAAAATTATAGGTTTCACTGAAATTGTTGAAGATAAAGTTCAAACTTCCTGATAAAACTGCCTGGATTTTATTCACTTTGTCACCCGAAGCTATAAGATGTTTTAGTGTATCAATGATTGGCAGGCCGGCTCCAACATTTGTTTCAAACAAGAAAGGAGCATTATATTTTCTTGAAAGGTTTTTAAGGTTTTTGTAATTGTCATATTCCGACGAACAGGCAATCTTGTTGCAGGTAACCACGGCAATATTTTCGCTTAGGAACTTGTCGTAAATGGAAGCAATATCTGAATTGGCAGTAATGTCTACAAAAATACTATTGCGTAGATTCAGCTCTTTTACTTTAGCAATAAAAGTTTTTACATTGGCCTTTTCGCCTTGGTCAACGCTAGCTTTCCAGTCCTTTAAATCAACTCCGTCTTCGTTGAAGATCATTTTACGGGAGTTGGATAATGCGATGACACGCAGGTTAATCTTTCTGTTTTCCTTTAGGAATTTTTTCTGCTGGGCAATCTGGTCGATGAATTTCTCACCTACATTCCCGATTCCCATTACGAATAGGTTTAACTGTTTGGTATTGTCCTCAAAGAAACGTTCGTGCAGTGTGTTTAAAGCCTTTTTAACATCCTTTTCATTTATTACAACGGATATATTCCTTTCAGATGCGCCTTGAGCTATGGCACGGATATTAACATTGTTCTTTCCTAAAGTGCTGAACATTTTTCCGCTGATTCCCTGATGGTTTTTCATGCTTTCGCCTACTAAAGCAACGATGCACAAATCTTTCTCTACAATACAAGGGTCGACTCTATTCTGGGAAATTTCTATTTCAAAGGTTTTATCGATAGCGGTTTTTGCCCTGTCTGCGTCAGCATTCAGGATGCCAATGCAGATAGAATGTTCTGAGGAAGCCTGTGTAATAAATATCACGTTGATGCCTTCCTGCGAAAGCACTTCGAACAAACGTTTCGAAGAACCTGCCACACCAATCATTCCGGAACCTTCCAATGTAAGCAATGCAATGTTGTCAATATGTGAAATTCCTTTAATCGGATTGTTGGAAGCATTTGGATTATTCGAGATTAAAGTTCCGTAGGCTTCAGATTCGAAAGTATTTTTGATAAAGATAGGAATGTTGTCTTTTAAAACCGGTTGGATGGTCGGTGGATATAATACTTTTGCTCCAAAATGGGAAAGTTCCATGGCTTCCTGATAGGAGATAGTTTCGATGGGTTGTGCCTGTTTTACGATTTTGGGGTTTGCTGTAAACATTCCGTTTACATCCGTCCAGATTTCCAATACGTTTGATTTTACCGCAGCCGCTATAATTGCCGCAGTATAATCGGAACCTCCACGGCCAAGTGTTGTAGTATTTCCGTCTAATGAAGAAGCTATAAAACCTGGTAATAAAACTACCTGATTGGAATTGTCTTTGAAGTAATCAGCAATCAGTTTATTTGTTATATCAAAATCAACAGTGGCTTTCCCGAAGTTGGAATTCGTTTTGATAAGTTCGCGACTATCCTTGAAAGACGAGTTGCTTACTTTTTGACGCAAAGCGACCGCAATAATCTGTGAAGACAACAATTCGCCAAAACCGGCTACAATATCAGCCGTTCTATTGGATAATTCGCCCAAAAGGTAACATCCGTCCAATAGGGTTTTTAAATGGTTGATATTGGCGTTAATCGTGTCTATTATTTCACTCTGTTCGCTTAACGGAACCAATTCGTCTATGGCATCTTTATGTTTTTTATCAATCTGGCCAATTATTTCTTTGTAGCTTTTGTCTTTTTCAGCCGCAGTTTTTCCGGCTAAAATCAACAAATCTGTTACGCCACTAAAGGCAGAAACCACTACGGCTAATTTATCTTCTTTGCTTTTGTTGGTAACAATTTCAATTGTCTTTGCAATATTTTCAGCATTGGCTACCGAGGTTCCGCCAAATTTTAATACTATCATATTTAAATTATGAGTTATAAATTATGAGTTATGAGTTGTTGTCTTTCTTTATGAAAGTCCATGAAAAGGATTATATGAATGATTATACCCCAAACGGGGTTGTAGTTGTTGTGGTAACAACAGTTGTTGCAGCTGTAGGAGCTGCAATGGTAAAAGTGCTTATGTTGTTTTTGTTCCACATGATATTCCCAAAAATACTACTTTTTGTGTACTAAAAAAGTTTTAACATAATTTTTGTGAAAATCTTATTTTTATGGGAAAGTCAAAAGCATATTCGGATTTTCTGTAGCAGATGCAGATTTTCGTTACCGATTTCACAATAAAATAGTAGTAACAAAACTTGCTTTTTAACGTTTGTTTATTGAATTTTGAGCTCAATTTGCAAACAAGAAATGGAAAACACACACTACATAAGTTCGGAAGTATTGTCTTTAGAGCAGTTACAGGAAATTATCTCTCAAAACCGGATGCTCTCTCTTTCGGAAGAAGCCAAAGTCAATATTCAAAAATGCCGTGATTACTTAGATAAGAAAATGGCAACCAATGATAAGCCAATTTATGGTATCAACACAGGTTTTGGATCGTTATGTAATGTGAAGATTTCTAACGAAAACCTATCGCAGCTTCAGGAAAACCTGGTAAAATCACATGCCTGTGGAACCGGGGATGAAGTGCCGCAGGAAATTGTAAAGATTATGCTGCTGCTTAAGATTCAATCGTTGAGTTATGGGCATTCGGGTGTACAGCTAATTACTGTTGAGCGTTTGATTGATTTTTACAACAATGACATCCTTCCGGTAATTTACACTCAAGGTTCATTAGGTGCTAGTGGAGATTTAGCGCCTTTGGCTCATTTGTCACTACCGCTTTTAGGAGAAGGCGAAGTGACTTTTGAAGGTAAAAAAATCCATGCTTCTGAAGTCATGAAAAAGTTTAACTGGCAGCCAATTGTATTACAGTCGAAAGAAGGGTTGGCTTTGTTGAACGGAACGCAGTTCATGAGTTCATATGGATGTTACATCCTGATGAAAGCGGCTAAGTATTCCTATTTTGCTGATGTCATTGGAGCGATTTCTTTAGAAGGATTTGATGGAAGGATTGAACCGTTTAATGAATTAATACACATGGTTCGTCCGCATAAAGGACAGATAGTGACCGCGAGAAGGATGAATGAATTGCTGGAAGGAAGCCAGATTATTGCCCAACCAAAGGAGCATGTTCAGGATCCGTATTCTTTCCGTTGTATTCCGCAGGTGCATGGTGCTTCAAAGGATACTATTGATTATGTAAAAAAGGTATTCAAAACGGAAATCAATTCGGTTACCGATAATCCTAATATTTTTATTGGAGAAGATGTTATTATTTCTGGTGGTAATTTCCACGGACAGCCTTTGGCGATGACATTAGACTTCCTGGCAATTGCCTTATCAGAATTGGGAAGTATATCCGAAAGAAGGACTTACCAGTTAATTTCAGGATTAAGAGGATTACCAGCCTTTTTGGTTGACAATCCCGGACTGAACTCAGGGTTTATGATTCCACAGTATACAGCAGCCAGCATCGCCAGCCAGAATAAGCAATTGGCCACTCCGGCTAGTGTAGATAGTATCGTTTCCTCAAACGGGCAGGAAGATCATGTAAGTATGGGAGCCAATGCGGCTACTAAATGTCTGAAAGTAATGGAAAACCTGGAAAGGATTCTGGCAATTGAATTGATGAATGCTTCTCAGGCTATTAGTTACAGGCAGCCATTACAATCAAGTGAATTTATTGAGTCGTTCCTAAAATCATACAGAGCCGAAGTTCCTTTGGTAAAGGACGACAGGATTTTGCATTACGACATTGTGAATTCGGTTTCGTTTTTGAATAGCTTTATGGTGGAACTGGAGGATTAATGTAATTTACATTTTCTTCCTTTTCTTCAATTCTGCCAATGCTTCGTTAAAACTGGCTTGGTAAGTTTTTATGGTTTCCTTTTTTATTGCTGGCCACTCTTCTTGTGGTTTTGTCACAGCAGTATCTTCGGATGTATTAACCGACTTTCCTTCTTTTTCCGCAAGGCTTTTTATCATAGGTGACATTCCATGTAAATTGATCCATCTGTGATCATAATCTTCCTCATTCTCTTTGACAAAAGCAATTGCTTTGTTTACTATAATTTCGAGTTCCACGAGGTCTTCAAATGCATAGGGATTTATTTTCTTTCCAAACATGGACCCCAATTGGCCGGCCGCTTGCTTCGCGCTTTTGTCAAGGCATAAATTACTGTCATACCTTGCTCTTAACTGTGCTACATAATACCAAAATACAGCATCATCCTTTTTTTCCTGCTCAAAAAGTTTAAGAGAAACTACATATAGAATCGTTGGATTGTATTTATTAGGATTTAGAAGTATAGTTCCTAAGTTTTTTTCTAATATCTCTGGATCTTTATTTTTTAATAAGTTCAATATTTCTTTTTGACTATCGATTTTAGTTGACTCTCCTGTTGTATTAACTTTCGAAGACTGACAGTATGATAAAGAGATGAATAAAGTCGTTAGAATGAGAAATAAATTTTTATGATTCATAGTAATAATTTAATCAATTCAACTTCAGCATAAAACTCAACAATCCCAAAATCGCAGGAACTGCCTGAATATAGAATATTCTTTTGGAAGCTGTCATGGCACCATAAATTCCGGCAGCTAAAACACAGGCAAGGAAAAAGATGGCGATGTTTTGATTCCATGTAGCATCAGTTATCATTAGGGACCAAATCAATCCGGCGGCCAGAAATCCATTGTATAAACCTTGGTTAGCGGCCATAATCTTTGTTTTTTCAAACTGTTCTTCCGGAATGGTTTTGAAAACTTTTTTGGCTCTTGTTGTCCAGGCAAACATTTCAAGCCACATGATGTAAATGTGCAGTACTGCAATAAATCCGACGATAAGTTGTGATAGTATGTTCATTTTTTTTAAGTTTAGGACGTTGATGAAGGTTATTAGGTTTATTGTTTGTTTTCATTAAAGATATGTTCAATTCTGCTATCAGGAACTAACCACATCAAAGCTACGAAAATATATATTCCGCCTGAGACAATTGGATAGTAATTGGCAAACAAAATCGCAATAGTATATAATATTGGAGAGGACTTTCCCTTAAAATCCTTTCCAATGGCTTTTTTCAGAATAGAATTTTCTCCCTGTTGTTGTAAGATAAAGCTCTGTAGAATAAAATAGGCTACACCATTCATCAATAATACAATTCCGTAAAGCATCATAGGTGTAGCTGAAAAATTACTTTCTCCAACCCACGCTGTTGTAAACGGAATTAACGAAAGCCAGAACAGCAAATGTAAATTCGCCCAAAGTATTTTGCCGTTAACCTGTTTTACCGTGTGCATCATGTGGTGATGGTTATTCCAATAAATCCCAACGTAAATAAAGCTCAATACATAACCAAGGAATTTTGGGATTAAAGGCGTTAATGCCTCATAATGGGCTTCTTCGGGAACCTTAAATTCCAATACCATGATGGTGATTATGATTGCTAAAACGCCATCGCTGAAAGCTTCGAGTCGGTTTTTATTCATAGGTAGTTGTTTAAGGTTCCTAAAGATTTATGGATTTTTCTTTTGTGATGTGTTTGCTTCAGTGTCTTATCTCCAGAAATGATGCTAATGTTACCATCAATCTCAAACATTGCCAGTTTAACCTCTTTGTGCGATGCAACGCCATGTTCCCGCATCGCTTCATCCAACTCTTCTGAACTGATTCCCAATCGGGCCAAAACTTTGAAATCCGTTTTTCCGTCATGGATTAGTATTTCGGGTTTGTCCTGTATCAATCCTTTGATGAAATCTGATTTTATCATTATTCTCTTGAACAGGAAATTGATTGCAAACAAAGCAATTGCAGCTATAATTCCTCCTTCGAGCGATGAATTGCTTCCCACCATGGCGTTTTGAACGGCATTGCTGATTAGTAAAATCAGAATAATATCCGCAGTATTTAACTGAGACAATTCCTTTTTACCAAATACCCGAAGTGCAATTACCATAAAAAGATAAACGCTCACGCTTCGGATAACTATGTCGAGGTAGGGATTCATTTAAGCTTTGATTTAAAATTCTTCTCAATAGCTTTTATCATTTCCCCTGCAATATCTTTATGGGTAGCGCCTTCAATTCCTTCCAAGCCGGGAGATGAATTTACTTCCAATAATAATGGTCCTTTGGCGGAACGGATAATATCAACCCCTGCCACCTTTAAATCCATTGCTTTAGCCGCTTTTATGGCCATTTTTTTCTCTTCCGAAGTTGGTTTTATGACCGAAGCTGTTCCTCCCATGTGGATGTTGGCTCTGAATTCTCCCGGAGCAGCTTCCCTTTGCATAGACGCAACAACTTTACCATCAACTACGAATAAGCGAAGATCTTTTCCGTCAGCTTCCTTTATGAATTCCTGTACCAATATATTGGCATTTAGGCTTTTGAAGGCATTAATTACCGATTCAGCCGCCTTTTTGGTTTCGGCTAGGACAACGCCTTTTCCTTGTGTTCCTTCCAAAAGTTTTACGATTAGGGAGAACCGCCAACCATCTTAATCAAATCGTCTGTATCCAAAGGGGAATTTGCAAAGCCTGTGGTTGGAATATCAACGCCATTTCTTAACAGCAATTGCAATGAAAACAATTTATCTCTTGATTGTGTTATGGCTGAAGCCGAATTTAGGCAATAGACTTTCATTGCCTGGAACTGTCTTGTCAATGCGCAGCCGTAAAACGTAATGCTGGGTCGGATGCGTGGAATAACGGCGTCAAAATTGTCTAACACTTTTCCACCGCGGTAGTGGATTTCGGGCTTGTCAGCATCAAGTTTCATATAGCATTCCTTTATATTCAGAAAGTGCATTTCGTGACCGCGCATTTCGCCGGCTTCCATAATTCGTTTGTTGCTGTATAATTCGGGGTTGCTTGCCAACAAACCTATTCGAAGCCCTGATTTTACATAGACTGCATCAACGTATAACTCCGTCAGTTTTTCTGTAGTGGGCTGTTCTAAAAGGTATTTTTGTTCGGGATCTACAAGTATTCTTCCGCTCATGGCTTCCCGTCCTAAAAGCATCCTGAAACCCATCGAATCTCGATTAGTCAGCGTCATTTCTATGAGCCAGGTGTCATTGGCTATGCACAGATTAGTCTGTATGACAAAACGCTGTTCCTTAAATCCGCTGGAGCTTTTTACAATGCGTTTGTCAATTAACCTCGCCTCGCAATGAATAACTGTTTTGAGGTTGTTTTGAATTGGGTTGATGTCAAATTTTACCCAATGTTCTTCGTCCTTGATAAAAGGAGCAATGTTAATGGCGTGTAGTGCAGAAGTTTTGGCTCCCGAATCCACTCTCGCTTTTATAGCCGGTATTCCAAGCTCGGGAAACGAACACCATTCTTCTGAACCCAATATGATTTTTTCCTCTGGCATCTTTTTAAATTAAAAAACCACGGATTCTCGAATTTATAGTGTAAATATTCGTGAATCCGTGGTATAAAATTAGGTATAAAATTTTTTAACTTGTAGGCTTTTTAGCTTTTTTAATGGTAACGGTCAACTCTTGTGAAGCTTCGTCCAAATCCATAAAGATTTCATCGCCCGCATGTATTTTAGAAGTTATGATTTCTTCGGCCAATGCATCTTCAACATATTTCTGGATGGCCCTTTTTAGTGGACGTGCACCAAATTGTTTGTCAAAACCTTTTTCGGCAATGAATGCTTTGGCTTTGTCAGATAGATTAAGGTTGTATCCCAATTCCTGAATTCTGCCATATAACTTCTTCAATTCGATTTCGATAATCAGATTGATATGCTCTTTCTCCAATGGATTGAATACAATTACGTCATCAATCCTGTTTAGGAATTCAGGAGCAAAAGTTTTTTTCAATGCATTTTCGATAACGCTTTTCGAATTGTCATCTGCCTGGGCAATTTTGGCTGCCGTTCCGAATCCAACTCCTTGCCCGAAATCTTTCAATTGGCGTGCACCAACGTTAGAGGTCATGATGATAATCGTGTTTTTGAAATCAATTTTACGCCCTAAACTATCCGTTAGATATCCATCATCCAAAACCTGAAGCATCATATTGAATACATCGGGATGCGCTTTTTCAATCTCATCCAAAAGCACAACACAATAGGGTTTTCTTCTAACCTTCTCTGTCAGTTGTCCGCCTTCTTCATATCCAACGTATCCCGGAGGCGCACCAATCAATCTTGAAATAGCAAATTTCTCCATGTATTCACTCATATCGATACGGACTAAAGCATCTTCTGAATCGAATAATTCTTTGGCAAGAACTTTAGCCAATTGTGTTTTACCAACTCCGGTCTGGCCTAAGAAAATAAACGAACCAATTGGACGGTTTGGATCTTTTAATCCAGCGCGGTTTCTTTGAATTGATTTTGCAATTTTACCAACAGCTTCATCCTGGCCAATTACTTTACCACGAATTAATTCAGGTAGATGCGCCAGTTTATTACTTTCGGTCTGGGCAATACGATTTACGGGAATTCCGGTCATCATTGAAACGACATCGGCCACGTTATCTTCAGTAACCTTTATACGATTATTTTTCGAATCTTCTTCCCATTGTTCCTGAGCAATGGCAAGGTCTTTTCTAAACGTTTTTCATCATCACGAAGTTTTGCAGCTTCTTCATATTTCTGTTTCTTAACCACTGAGTTTTTCAATTCGCGTACTTCTTCTAACTGACGTTCTAAATCTAAGATTTGTTTTGGAACATCAATATTGGTAATGTGGACTCTTGAACCAGCTTCGTCTAAAGCATCGATAGCTTTGTCCGGAAGGAAACGCTCCGACATGTATCTGTTGGTTAACTTCACACAAGCTTCAATCGCTTCGTCGGTATAAATAACGTTGTGGTGGTCTTCGTATTTGTTTTTGATGTTATTCAGAATTGTAATGGTTTCCTCTACAGATGTAGGTTCTACGATTACTTTCTGGAAACGTCTTTCCAAAGCACCATCTTTCTCGATGTACTGTCTGTATTCGTCTAGTGTTGTGGCACCAATACATTGTATTTCACCTCTTGCTAATGCAGGTTTGAACATATTGGAAGCATCAAGTGAACCCGTTGCGCCACCAGCACCAACGATGGTGTGAATTTCATCAATGAAAAGAATGATGTCATCATTTTTCTCTAGTTCGTTCATTACAGCTTTCATTCTTTCTTCAAACTGTCCACGGTATTTTGTTCCGGCAACCAAAGAGGCTAAGTCTAAAGTTACCACTCTTTTGTTAAATAGAATACGTGAAACTTTCTTTTGAATGATGCGTAGTGCTAAACCTTCAGCGATTGCAGATTTACCAACACCTGGTTCTCCAATCAGTAGCGGATTGTTTTTCTTCCTACGGCTTAGGATTTGAGAAACCCTTTCAATTTCCTTTTCACGGCCTACAACCGGGTCTAGTTTTCCTTCTTCGGCTAATTCGGTTAAGTCGCGGCCAAAGTTATCTAAAACTGGTGTTTTTGATTTTTTGTTGGTCTTATTGCCCGGATTATTAAAACTGCCTTCTTTCAAACTGTCATCTTGTCCTGAGTCTTCATTATAAGATTCGTTTGTTGGCAAATTATCGTTAAAATCTTCTTCGCTAGGTGTCATATTTAAATACTGTTCTTTAACTACGTTATAGTCGATTTTCAGACGATGCAGTAGTTTGGTTGTTGGATCATTCTCATTTCTTAAAATGCACAATAATAAGTGTGCAGTACTAATAGACGTACTTTGAAAAACTTTTGCTTCGAGGAAGGTAGTTTTCAGTGCACGTTCCGCTTGACGGGTCAAGTGTAGGTTTTTCTTTTCGTTACTGATTTCAACATTTGGGTTTGCAGGACTCAATATTTCTACCTTCTTACGCAAATGTTCTAAATCAATTGAAAGATTATTGAGAATAGTAATTGCTTTACCATTCCCATCTCTTAAAATTCCAAGCATCAAATGCTCAGTCCCAATAAAGTCGTGGCCCAAACGCAGAGCTTCTTCCTTGCTGTAGGTTATAACGTCCTTAACTCTTGGTGAAAAATTATCATCCATAATATATAATTGGTAACGTAAATTTAGTTATTCAGAATCAGTCTAACAAAAACTATTCCGACTAAAAGTACTGTCAGCTAATTGACAAAAAAAAAGCCAATAATAAAAGCGGTTATGCGACTAACTTATTAACCAAAAAAAGTGCCCATTTTGTTAATAAATCATTGAAATTTATGGGCAAAAAAGGTGTTGAAATTTTTAAATATTCTATATTAGCACGTTTTGAAATTGAACTAATTTTTTATTAAATAATTTATAATATATGTCTGACGGAGAAAGGTTAATCCCTATTAACATCGAAGATGAAATGAAATCAGCTTACATCGATTATTCGATGTCTGTTATTGTATCCAGAGCATTGCCAGATGTGCGCGACGGTTTAAAACCAGTGCACCGAAGAGTGTTATATGGAATGTATGATTTAGGGGTTTTTTCAAATAGAGCTCATAAGAAATCCGCAAGAATTGTTGGAGAAGTTTTAGGAAAGTATCACCCACACGGCGATACGTCTGTTTATGATGCCATGGTTCGTATGGCTCAGGAATGGAGTTTACGTTATTTATTGGTTGACGGTCAGGGTAACTTTGGTTCTGTTGATGGTGACAGTCCAGCAGCAATGCGTTATACGGAAGCCAGAATGAAAAAAATGTCGGAAGACATAATGGCAGATATTGACAAGGAAACGGTTGATTTTCAATTAAACTTTGACGACACCTTGTATGAGCCTACGGTTATGCCAACGCGTGTTCCTACTTTGCTTGTAAACGGAGCATCAGGAATTGCAGTGGGTATGGCTACTAATATGGCGCCACACAACCTTACTGAGGTTATCGACGGAACATTAGCTTACATCGATAATAACGATATTGAGATTGACGAATTGATTACCCATATTAAAGCTCCGGATTTTCCAACAGGAGGAACAATTTATGGTATGGAAGGCGTTCGTGAAGCTTTCAAAACCGGAAGAGGAAGAATCGTTATCCGTGCCAAAATAAGTTTTGAAGAATCTAATGGAAAAGAGGCAATCATTGTTTCTGAAATTCCATATCAGGTTAACAAGGCAGAAATGATTAAAAAAACTGCCGACTTGATTAATGATAAAAAAATTGAAGGTATTTCTAACATCCGTGACGAATCGGATAGAAACGGAATGCGAATCGTTTACGAATTGAAACGGGATGCTGTTCCAAATGTAGTTTTAAATACATTATATAAGTTCACACAGTTGCAGTCGTCTTTCAGCGTAAACAATATTGCGTTGGTAAAAGGAAGACCGCAAATGTTGAATGTGAAGGATTTGATTCACTATTTCGTTGAGCACCGTCACGATGTTGTGGTTCGAAGAACGCAATTTGAATTACGCAAAGCAGAAGAAAGAGCACACATCTTAGAAGGTTTAATTATTGCTTCGGACAATATTGATGAAGTAATTGCATTAATCCGTTCGTCTAAAGACGGAGATGAAGCCAGAAGTAAATTGATCGAAAGATTCAGCTTATCTGACATCCAGGCACGAGCTATTGTTGAAATGCGTCTACGTCAGTTAACCGGTCTGGAACAGGACAAGTTAAGAGCTGAATATGAAGAGATCATGAAATTAATCCAACGCTTGAAAGATTTGTTAGCTGACAAAGATTTGAGAATGGAGCTGATTAAAGAAGAATTAATCGAAATTAGGGATAAATATGGTGACGCCCGTCGTTCACTTATTGAATATTCAGGTGGTGATGTAAGCATTGAAGATTTAATTGCCGATGAGAATGTGGTAATTACCATTTCGCATGCAGGTTATATCAAACGTACAAATCTTACCGAATACAAAACACAAAATAGAGGTGGAGTAGGACAGAAAAGTGCAGGAACAAGAGACCAGGATTTCCTAGAGCATATGTATGTTGCCACAAACCATCAATACATGATGTTCTTTACGCAAAAAGGAAAATGTTTCTGGATGCGTGTGTATGAAATTCCGGAAGGAAGCAAAACCGCCAAAGGAAGAGCGTTACAAAATCTTATTAACATAGAAAATGATGATAAGGTTAAAGCCTTTATCTGTACACAGGATTTAAAGGATAAAGACTATACAACCAGCCACAACCTTATTATGGTTACCAAAAAAGGTCAGGTGAAGAAAACCTCTTTGGATAAATATTCTAAACCAAGGGTTAACGGAGTTGCTGCCATTACCATTAAGGAAGATGACGAATTATTAGGTGCTCAGTTAACTAATGGTGAGAGCCAAATCATTTTAGCGGTTAAGTCAGGAAAATTAGTTCGTTTCGAAGAAACCAAAACACGTCCAATGGGAAGAACAGCTTCCGGAGTTCGTGGAATTACGTTAAAAGATGAAACCGATGAAGTAATTGGCATGGTTACTGTAAATGATATGGAGAGTGAGATTCTTGTAGTTGCTGAAAACGGTTACGGAAAACGTTCTTCACTTGACGAATACAGAATTACAAACCGTGGTGGAAAAGGTGTAAAAACGCTTAACATTACCGAAAAAACAGGAAAGCTGATTTCGATTAATTCTGTGACAGATGCAGATGATCTGATGATTATCAACAAATCTGGATTAACCATCAGAATGGCGGTTGAAGATTTACGTGTAATGGGAAGAGCAACACAAGGTGTGAAACTAATCAATATTAAAGGAAACGACTCAATTGCAGCCGTAACCAAAGTAATGAAAGACGACGTTTCTGAACCTGAAGTTGATGAAGATGGAAACGTTATTGAAGTTGAAGCTATCGAAAGGGTTAAACCGGTTTTAGAAGTTCTTGAAGATGAGGGTACAGTTGATGACGATGAAGAGGATGACGATGAAATTATCGATGATGATGATTCAGAAGACGACTCTGAGGACGATGAATAAAAACTACAAATCACCAATTTAGCATATCTTAATTGGTGATTTTATTTATAAATTTAAAACAATAAAAAATGAGAATAAAACACATTGTATTGGCTTCGGCAATATTAGTTTCTGTTTCATCTTTTGCCCAAAAGGATGAGTTAAAAAAACTAAAAAAGATTTATGAGAAAGAAATTCCTTCGGCAAACGATTTAGTAGAATACAAAGCTTTAGTAGTCAAAGTTGAACCTCTGGCTACCGAGGAGGGTGATAAAGTGTATGCATCATTTTACAAAGCAATGACTCCAGTTTTGGATGCAAACGCTATTGATAAAACGATGTCGCCTCAGCAAATTCAAATGGCTTTGGCTAAACTGGCTACTCCAAAAGCAATTTCGGATTTGGCAATTGGCTTAAACACAACCCTGGACTATGAAAAGGAAACTGGGAAGAAGGTATATACAGATGATATAAACGAAACAATTGCGGCCTTTAAGCCTCAATTAATTGATTTTGCTATGGAATTAGGTAAAATTAATAAAAACAAAGAAGCTGCTGACATTCTTTATTCGGTTTATACTTTAGATAAAAAAGATGTTGATTTGTTATTTTATGCTGCATCTTACAGTGTAAACGCAAATGATTTTGATAAGGCTTTGGAGTATTATGAAGGACTTAAGAAACTGAACTATTCAGGAGAGGGATCAATATACTATGCCTACAATGAAGCAACTAAAGCTGAGGAAAATTTTGGAGCTAATAAAAAACTTAGAGATGTAGCCATTACAGCTAAATCACACTCTAAACCAAGAGAAGAAAAAATTCCATCAAAACGAGGTGAGATTTATAAAAACATAGCTTTAATATTAAAAGAGAAAGGAAAAACAGCTGAAGCATTAACGGCTATTCAGGATGCGCGTAAAGAGAATCCAAGCGATGAAACTTTGTTGATGGCTGAAGCTGAATTGTATTTAGGCAATAAAGATTATGATAACTACTCACGTTTAGTAAATGAAGCATTGGCAAAGAGCCCAAACAATGCTGATTTAGTTTATAATTTAGGAGTTATAAGTTCTAATATTAACAAACTTGACGAAGCTGAGAAGTACTATTTAAAGGCACTAACCATTGATCCTAACTATTTTAATGCGCTTTTAAATATTTCAGAATTAAAATTAAGAGTAGACGAGAAGTATGTGACCGAAATGAATAAATTGGGAACATCTGAAAAAGACAACAAACGCTACGAGGTTATAAAATCGGAAAGAGAGAAAAATTTCAAATCAATATTACCTTATCTTGAAAAAGCAGTTGAATTGAAGCCAGACGATGAGGCGGCAACTAAAACCTTATTAAGTGTTTACCGGGCTTTAGAAATGACTGATAAAGCTAAAGCATTGAAAGCTAAAATGTAAGATAAAAATAGTATTTACTAATATAAAAAGTCCCGATTATAAATCGGGACTTTTTGTTTCCTAAACTAACCAAATTTATATAGAAACATTATTATGCGATACCGTTTTCCTGATTGTTAACTTTTTTCAGGAAAGATCTAATTAACACACTGTTTGTATTGATACCAGAGTTAATTAATTGTTTTTTGCTGAATGTTCCGTTTGATTTATTGTTTGAAGTTTTTTAGAACCCATGAACCAAACTGCGAAATCCATAGAAGCAACGTTGTTTTCTGCAGCGATAACAGTTGTAGTTTCTTTAGAAACAGAAACCTCAGTTGAAGTAGTTGCAGCAACAACAGTATTACTTGTGTTTGCCTGAGCAAATGCTCCAGTTGATGATAAAACTAATAAAACGAATGCTACAAATAATTTGATGTTTGTTTGAGTTCTGTTGTTATTAGCTGTTGTCATAATTTTTTTTGATTTTGTTATTATTTCTGAGTCAAAACTACTTCAAGAGTGTAAGCGGGAGAAATATTTCCGATAACTAACCTCAAAAGTCGTTTAATCGACAAAATCAATGAATTCGGGGGTTTTGAGCGTTTTTTTTATGCAGTTCGTCTATGAAATGTTAAAAAAAGAGGTATTTCATCGATGAAAAACCAGAATTTTCCATGAACGACATCATTTAAATTACTATCCTGGTTTCAAATAAGGAATACTAATAAAATCTTAGTAAATTAGCATCATAATATAATACCTGGATACAAATGAAAGTTGAACAAAAAGGACACACTACTACCATTAGAAACACGCAATGCAACACTGCTGAGTTTTACAACAAGTTAAATCACGAATACAATAGTTATAAATCCCAAAATTTGATAATTGATTTGTCTTTTGATAAAGCGATAACAATGAGTGATATTAAGTTGTTTCTTGAAATGGTAAAAAGTCACAGAAAACAAAAGAAATCATTGGTTCTTGTAGTATCAGATATTGATTTTAATGATGTTCCGGCGAAACTAACTGTGGTCCCAACTGTTTTAGAAGCACATGACATAATAGAAATGGAAGAAATTGAACGTGACCTAGGATTCTAATCCACCTAACCTAATGAAATTAACCATTCTTGGCTGTTATGCAGCAACTCCCCGAACCATTACCAATCCAACTTCACAGGTATTGGAAATCAGAAACAGGATGTTCCTGATAGATTGTGGTGAAGGATCACAAGTGCAGCTACGCAAAAACAAACTCAAGTTTTCCAAAATCAATCATATTTTCATATCGCATTTGCATGGCGACCATTTTTATGGATTAGTGGGTTTGATTTCGACTTTTATGTTATTGAACCGCCAGACCGATTTACATGTATACGGACCAAAAGGCATTAAGGAAATTATATTGCTTCAATTGCGTTATTCCAATTCGTACACAGGATATAATCTTTATTTCCATGAGTTGGATTCAAAAGAAAGTGAAGTGGTTTATGAAGATGATAAAGTCTTAGTGAAAACAATTCCGTTAAAACATCGAATATATACCAATGGTTATTTATTTCAGGAAAAAGCCAAGGAACGGAAACTTAATATTGAAATTGTGGAAGAGCATAACATTGATATTGCTTATTATAGGAAAATAAAATATGGTGGCGATATTACTTTGCCCGATGGGACAATCATTGCAAATCAAGACCTGACTTTTGATCCTGAGCCCGCAAAAAGTTATGCGTTTTGCAGTGATACAATATATGATGAAACGATAATTCCAATTATTGAGAACTGTGATGTACTTTATCACGAAACTACTTTTTGGAATCAGAAGCTGAGAAAGCTACAAGCACCATGCATGCCACAGCTAAACAAGCGGCAACTATTGCTGCCAAAGCCAACGTTAAACAATTGATTTTGGGACATTATAGCACGCGTTACGCCAATATCGAATTGTTTAAAGAAGAAGCACTAACCATTTTCCCTAATGTTTTGCTTGCAGATGATGGTCGTATTTTTGAATTTGAATAATTTGATATTAAGAGGAGAATGTCCTGTGGACATTCGGATTTATATTTTTTCGCAAAACAAACTGGTTCATTGTTTCCATTCTTACTAACTTTACGCTATTAAATTTCATTACAATGAAAGATCTAAGCAATTATAGAAAATCCTACGAGAAAAGCCAGCTTCTTGAAACTGACATTCCCGATGATCCAATCAATTTATTCAACAAATGGTTTCATGAAACCAAAGAGTTTGGTGGAGTTGAGGAGGTTAATGCAATGACAGTAGCAACTATTGGTTTGGATGGTTTCCCAAAATCGAGGGTTGTGCTACTTAAAAAGTATAATGAAGAGGGATTTATTTTTTATACCAATTATAACTCAGAAAAAGGGAAAGCAATTTTAAACAATCCAAGCGTTTGTCTGTCTTTTTTTGGCACAGTATGGAAAGGCAGATTATCATAAAAGGTGTTGCCGAAAAAACTACTGCATCAGTTTCCGATAATTATTTTGATTCAAGACCAGATGGAAGTAAGCTTGGTGCTGTTGTTTCAGACCAAAGTGAAGTAATTCCGTCCAGAGAGTTTTTAGATGATAAATTGCAAAAGCTCGAAACTAAATATAATGGCAAACCCATTCAGAGACCGGAAAATTGGGGTGGCTTTTTAGTGAGACCCGTTGAAATCGAATTCTGGCAGGGAAGACCCAATCGATTGCATGACAGGATAAGATATCAACTGCATGCCGTTTTCAACTGGAAAATTGAACGGCTTTCACCTTGATGAGCTCTACCACCATATAAATCAAAATTTGACCATCTATTCGGATGGTTTTTTTATGGCATCAAGTAATGATTTTGTGTTTTTAACTGATATATATTCTCATCGACGAACTACATTTAAGTAGGAATAATACTTATATAAATATTATAATGATGTATTTCATCGATTTTATTTGGCTTTTAAACGGTAAAAGGTGTAAAATTGCTCAACAAAATAATACAATACGTTCTGTCAAAATAATTTTATAAAGTGTTTGCCCCACATCTACTTTATTAAAACTGTCAAATATTAATCTAAAGGAGTTTGCCCCACATTCTACTTTAAAACTTAACCTACTACTATGAAAGCAAAAATGTTTAGAGCATTGTTGCCGTTAGCAATCGTGTTCACTATGGTATCCTGTTCTTCAGACCAATCCGAAGACACTTCATCCCAAAAAGTTGTAACTACCTACAATTACAATGACACCGAGTTGAAACTCGTTACCCTTATCAATGATTATCGTGCCAGCCAGGGTTTGAACACTTTAGAAGTGATCAACCACATCTCTTACAAATCTGAGGAGCACAACATTTACATGATTGATAATAAAGTGGTCAACCACGATTATTTCCAACAAAGATCAAACAACCTTGTTCAGGTATTAGGCGCAGCAAGAGTAGGTGAGAACATTGCCTACAACTACCAAAGCGCAGAAAGTGCCATGAGTGCCTGGTTAAACAGCCCGGCACACAAAGAAAACATTGAAGGCGACTATACCCATTTGGGTATTTCAGTTACCATTGACCAGTCTACTGGTAAAAAATATTACACCAATATGTTTATGAAAAAAAGATCATAAGCGTATGTCAACGAGAAAATAATAGTTTGATTATTGTTTTGTTTGATTTTGACAGATCGAAAAATCCCGCGATGAGCGGGATTTTTTTATCTAATATGTTATATTTTATTATTTCAAACTTCCAACCATATCTTCCGGTTTTACCCAGGCATCGAAATCTTCAGCAGATACATATCCTAAACGTACGGCTTCCTCTTTTAAGGTTGTTCCGTTTTTATGAGCTGTCTGAGCAATTTCAGCCGATTTGTAATAACCAATTTTGGTATTTAAAGCCGTGACAAGCATTAATGAATTATCAACCAATTCTTTGATTCTGGTATGATTAGGTTCAATCCCGCTGGCACAATGTTCGTCGAATGAAATACAGGCATCTCCTAATAAACGTGCTGATTGTAAAAAGTTAGCCGCCATTACAGGCTTGAAAACATTCAATTCATAATGACCCTGCATTCCACCCACTGAAATTGCTACGTCGTTACCCATAACCTGTGCGCAAACCATGGTTAAAGCTTCACACTGCGTTGGATTTACTTTTCCGGGCATGATAGAGGAACCTGGTTCGTTTTCAGGAATAAGGATTTCGCCAATTCCGGAACGTGGACCAGATGCCAGCATTCTGATATCGTTTGCGATTTTATTTAAGGAAACAGCCAACTGTTTTAATGCTCCGTGCGCTTCAACTATAGCATCGTGTGAAGCCAGTGCTTCAAATTTATTTGGCGCCGTAACAAAAGGATGGCCTGTAAATTTTGCAATATATTCGGCTACTTTTACATCGTAACCTGCTGGTGTGTTTAATCCGGTTCCTACTGCAGTTCCTCCAAGGGCAACTTCTGACAAATGGGATAATGTATTTTTAAGTGCTTTTATTCCGTAGTTTAATTGGGCGACATATCCTGAAATCTCCTGCCCTAAAGTTAGGGGCGTTGCATCCATTAAATGCGTTCTTCCTATTTTAACTACGTTCATGAATTCTTTAGCTTTTGCATCTAAAGTGTCACGAAGCTTTTCAACTCCGGGAATCGTAACTTCAACAGCGGCTTTGTAGCAGGCAATGTGCATTCCGGTTGGGAAGGTATCGTTAGAAGATTGTGATTTGTTGACATCATCGTTGGCTTTTACCAATTGTTCGCCTTCACCAATTTTAAAGCCAGCCAAAACCTGCGCACGATTCGCAATTACTTCATTCACGTTCATGTTGCTTTGTGTTCCCGATCCAGTCTGCCAGATTACCAATGGAAATTCATCAGTTAATTTTCCGGCAAGGATTTCGTCACAGACAGCTCCGATTGCGTCACGCTTTTCAGTTGAAAGTACACCTAAATCGCAATTGGCATAAGCTGCAGCTTTCTTTAGATAGGCAAAACCTTCTATTATTTCTTTTGGCATTGAGGCTGAAGGGCCAATTTTGAAGTTATTTCTTGAACGCTCTGTTTGTGCTCCCCAATATTTATCGGCAGGTACACGCACTTCCCCCATTGTATCTTTTTCAATTCTGTATTCCATTGTGTATTTATATATGTTAATAAGTAGTTTCTTTCTAGCCCCGATAGGAGTGGAAATCCTTTTATGCTGAACTTGTTTCAGTATCTTTAAATAGTTTATACTGAATGATTAGTCGAGATGCTGAAACAAGTTCAGCATAAAAGATTGCAACGGATAGCGGGAAACAGCTCCTAAAAAATCCAGCCCAAAATTAGTGATAAAAAGTAGTTAATAAAAATTGATTTTGTTTTTGGATAGCATAAATATTCGGCTTACATTTGCGTATAATTCAAAAAATTCCGGAAAACATGTTTGAATTTCAACAGTATTTAGGTTTCTTAGCTTTCTTGACCATTCTAACGATTGGTTTCTGGCTAATGATGTTCTTGATCACTTTCATTGTTCCTTATTGGATTTTTGGAGGTATGAGAGAATTTTTGCAGGAAAGAAAAGCAAAAAAAGAAGCCGCGCAAACAGTATAGTTTTAGACTATTGTTTACAAAAAAGCCCCGATATTCGGGGCTTTTTTTATGTGTTAACCTTGAAAATCTCCATTATCATCCTGTTGTTGGTTTGATCTTGGTTTTTTCTCCCGTTCATTTTTCTGGACATTGAACCTATAGGTGAATGACAAATTGAATTGTCTTCTTCTCCACTGCATTTCGCTATGGGAGTCAACTGTTCCATCAATAAAAGTATCCATGATTCTTTTTCTGGAATTGAATACGTCGCTAACATTAAAGGCGATTGTTCCTTTGTCTTTCAAAATGTCTTTGCTAAAGGCAAGATTCATACTGAAGTTGCCCAAAGAACTTCCCTGTCTGTTTTTTTGTGCGCCTTGATAATTGAGGTTCGTTTGCCATTCGACTTTGTAAGGCAGCGTAATTTTTGAGGATAAACGCGTAAACCAGGAAGTGGCTTCGAAATCAAAATCCTGTTCTTGCTCAACGTTATTGGAATCAGTGTATACATAGTCACCATCAGTCTGAACGTAAAAGAAATTGAAATTTGAGTTTAATCTCCACCATTTGTAGGGACTATAATTTAGGGTAAATTCAAAACCACCTCGGTATTCTGTAGCTAAATTAATTGGAGTGGTTGTGATTACCGGAGTTCCATCTGGTAAAGCATCTGTTTGTGTTCTAACGAATTGGAAAACATCTGTAGTTTTATTTCCGTAAAGGGAAGTATTGAAAGTTAGCTTGTTCCAACGTTTAAGATAGCCTAAGTCTATAGAATTGGTAAATGCGGGATTTAAATCTGGATTTCCGACAAAAATATTGACATTACTTGATAGGTTATTGAATGGATTTAATTGTCGTCCTCTTGGTCTTTGAATCCTTCTGCTGAAGCTGATGGAGGCACTGCTTTTATCATCTATTTCGTAAGTAAAGAAAGCGCTGGGAAAAAAGTTGTTGTATTTTTTATTGTTGAAATCATCAGTTGCCAATTGATTCACATCGATATCGGAATCTTCCCAACGAAGTCCCAAAAGGGTAGAAAATTTATTCACCTTAAATCCGTATTGCGTGTAAAGGGCATTCACTTTTTCCTTGTATTCCAACGTATTGGCTGTTGAAAATGAAAGGTTTGTCACAGAATAATCTGTAGTATTGACTGAAAAATCACCTCTGTAACCGGCTTCAAACTGGCCGCCTTTCCCAATTGGAAGCACGTAATCAGTTTGTATAGAATTCCGGCTTTGGGTTTGGTTATTAACCGTTTCTGTGAGGTCAATGTTAGAATTTAAAGTGGATGTTTCGTTAATCAGCGCCAGATTTTTATCATAGTTGGAAGAAAATGCTCCGTCAATGGTTAGTTTGTGTCCTTCTTTTTTGAATTTTTTGGTTAGGTTGGTAGTAAATTCAACATTTTGGCTTTTGCTGTCTTCATTATTTATCCTTGTATTTGTTGATGTGTATACCCGATTTACATCGTAGTAATTCTGAAAAACATTGTCCTGGTTGTCGCCATTGCTTCGTCTGTAATTAAGCGCATTTGTCCACGTGGTCGACTTATCTAAAAACCAATCTACACCAAAGTTGGCATTATACGATTTGTTCAGTCTGTCATTTTCCCTGTTTTCATTCATATAACCCTTGGTAGAATTATCGTCATTCAGATACCTGGAATTGGTAAAAGCCCTTCCGGGATTATTGCGGTAATTGTATCCCTGAGTGGCAAATAAGTTGAATTCCGGAGCTTTATAATTTATATTTCCTGTCACACCATAGGTTTCAGGGTAACCACCGCTTGCAGTTACGGTTCCGTTTAAGCCAAGGTTTTTACCTTTTTTCAATAAGATATTAATGATTCCACCACCACCTTCAGCGTTATAACGTGCCGATGGATTGGTGATTACTTCAACCTTATCTAAAGCGTCCGCGGGAATAGATTTTAGTGCGTCTGCAATATTAATGGCATTGGATGGCCTTCCGTCGATAAGTATTTTTACGTTATCATTGCCACGCAATGCGACATTTCCCTCTGCATCTACGGTAACCGAAGGAACATTATCAAGAACGTCACTGGCAGTTCCACCTTTTACCATCATATCCTGGCCTACATTATAAACTTTCTTGTCCAATTTTATTTCTACTGTACTTTTTTCGGCACGAACGACCACTTCGTTCAATTGAGTGGCATCTTCTTCTAAGGCTGTAGTTCCCAAGTTTGTAGCTGCGGGTAATTCTTTCTGCTTGATAATCGTAGGTTTAAAAGAAATAAATTCTAATGTGATATCATAAGTTCCCGGAACAACATCAATGCTGTAATCACCTTTATTGTCTGTGATTCCTCCAAAAATTAATTTCGGGTTTTTACTATTCTTAAAAGTAATGGTTGCGTATTCTAACGGAAGTTTGCTGGTTTTTTCAATGATTTTTCCAGTGATGGAAATTTTAGCTCTTTCAGGTTTTCCTTGTCCCAACATGGTAATTGAAAGCAATAGTAGCAGTGCAGATAAAAGATAATGAAATTTTCTCATGAAAATATAGTTAAGCTTAAAAGACCACAAAAGTACATCGCGGTTTAAACTCATCTTCACAAATCTTTGTTAAATATGGCTGCTTTTATTTTAGGAAAAGGGCAAGCTTTTCAACGTCTCTACCAATTATAGCTCGGTCTCCATCAATCACTATTGGTCGTTCAATTAGAATTGGATATTTTACTAACGCTTTTATGATGGCCGCATCGGATAGCTTTTTGTCTTTGTATTTTTCTATCCAAATGGCTTCTTTCTGACGCACTAGTTCAATAGGTTTAATTCCAAGTTTTTTGATCAGAACATTCAAATCGGAAACAGACATTGGGGTTTCCAAATAGTTTGTTATCTCAAACGGAACTTTTAAATCGGTTGCGAAAGCCACGCAGGCTCTCGATTTTCCGCATCGTGGATTGTGGAGTATCTGTAACATTTTTTTTATACAATATAATAGTTTCTAACGTAAAAAAGTTAATTTAGGCCAAACAAAAAATCAACCATGTTTTTAGAAAAAGTAAACAAGTCACCCAATCTTTTAAATTATTTACTCGGGTTTTTTATTATTGCCACTTTCTATGTAATCGGCCAATTTCCATTAGCCATTGCTTTATTGGTAAAATCATTTGGTTCAGGAAAACCAATGCCAACTACCGAGGCAGAGATTATGAAATTTTTTAGCCCCAACGTTACCTTATTCCTAATGTTGCTGATCTTTGTTTTTACAATGTTAGGGATAATTATCGTAGTAAAATATCTTCACAAGCTAAAGCTGAAAGATATAATTACCTCCAGGGAAAAAGTAGATTGGAAAAGAATATTTTTTGCGTTTGTTGTTTGGGGTGTAATAAGTTCGGCTTCTACATTGATAGTTTATTTCGCCAGTCCGGAGAATTTTGTACTCAATTTCAAGCCAATTCCTTTTTTGATTTTATTGCTTATCGCGATGATAATGCTTCCTATTCAAACCAGTACGGAAGAATTTATTTTCAGAGGCTACCTGATGCAGGGAGTTGGATTGCTGGCAAAGAACAGATGGGTTCCGTTAATCGTCACTTCAACTATGTTTGGATTGATGCATATTATGAATCCTGAAGTAGCGAAAATGGGGCAAATTATTATGGTGTATTATATAGGAACAGGTTTCTTTCTTGGGATTATAACTCTGATGGATGATGGAATGGAATTATCGCTCGGTTTTCATGCCGCCAATAATATTGTTACAGCATTGCTAGTAACCTCAGAATGGTCAGCATTGCAGACAGAATCTGTTTTTAAGGATGTTTCTACGCCTTCTGTTGGCTATGAAATTTTGATTCCGATACTAGTAGTTTTTCCGTTACTATTATTTATCTTTAGTAAAAAATACCATTGGACCAATTGGAAACAAAAACTAACAGGAAAAATAAAAATACAGGCTACAGCACCATTACAAAAAAATGAAAACCATGAATAATCCAACCTACCAAAATGTCCACAATCTTTTCAAGCTGAATGGCTTTCACCTTGATAAGGACGATTTATGCCGTGTGGCCTATAGTTTTATCAAAGAAGGCGAAGATTTTGAAAAACCTGTTGGCGATTTCCTTTTGGATTGGTTCGACAGCAAAAATTTCATAGAAATGGAAACATCTGGTACAACCGGAACTCCAAAAACAATATCCGTCAGCAAACAGGCAATGGTTGATTCGGCTTTAGCTACAGGCGATTTTTTCGATTTGCAGCCAGGCAACAGAGCTTTACAATGTTTACCCGTTAAATATGTTGCCGGAAAAATGATGTTAGTCCGCGCCATGATTTTAGGTTTAGATTTAGAGTTTGTAGCTCCGAGTTCCCATCCGATGCGGAATAATGAAATCGATTATGATTTTGTAGCCATGGTTCCGTTACAATCACAAAATTCCATTACCGAATTAAAAAGGGTTAAGAAAATGATTGTGGGTGGTGCAGCTATAAACAAAGCTTTAGAAAAACAATTATTGAAATTGCCAACTGAAGTCTATGAGACATACGGTATGACAGAGACAATAACCCATATAGCAGCCCGAAAACTTGGCGAAAAAGCATTTACCGTTTTGCCCAATGTTACGATCTCCTATGATGACAGGAATTGCCTGGTTATACATGCACCAAGAATTTCACCAGATGTTATTGTAACAAATGACATAGTCGAATTGCTTAACGAAAATCAATTTATATTTTTGGGACGAATGGACAATGTCATCAATAGTGGTGGAATAAAATTGATTCCGGAACAGATTGAAGAGAAGCTAGCCAGTAAAATCCATCAGCGCTTTTTTATTGCTTCAAAGCCCGACAACGAATTAGGACATAAAGTTGTCTTGGTTATCGAAGGCGAGAAACAGGATTTTGATGAATCGCTTTATGAAGCATTGGATAAATACGAAAAGCCAAAAGAAATCATTTTTATTCCAAAGTTCAAGGAAACCACAACAGGAAAGATTCTGAGAAGAGAAACATTAAAATAAAAAAAAAACGCACTAAAAGTAAGCTCTTAGTGCGTTTTTTGATTCAAAGCAAACAAATTATTTTTCCATTTTGAAATAGTAGTCCGCTGAATGTTTTCCACTGCCGTAAATGGTATAAAAAATGCTGATTGCTAATGTTACGGTTGCAATAATCAGATTTACAATGTTCATTTCTCCTAAAAAATTTAAGAGAACAGCTCCAATTAAAATTGGTAATTGAGCAATTAGCGCCCAACGTGTCAACAAACCAAAAACTATCATAATACCGCCCATAATATGAGCTGCTGCAATATAGTGGAAGGTCAGCATGCCACCCATAAAATTGCTTACCGGTGCAATCAGGTCTTCAAAACCCCGACTGTTACTAACGAAATAACCTCCTTTGTAAATTAAAAAAATCCCTAAAATAATCCTGATAGCATCAAACCAAAATGTAGAGTGGGCATTGGCCCATTTGTTCAAACCTTTTACTGTAGTATCCATAATAACAAAGTTTAAAATTTAGCCTAAGTTACTATTTTTTAATTAGATATGAAATATTGAAGCGTTAAAATTTATTGACTGCTTAATTAACTTTGATATAAAAATCATTCGTCAACACTTCGATATCTTGTAGGGAATCAATTTTAAATTTGGATGTTACCCAATTAATAGTTGGATAAATGCGGGCTTTTTTGTTTTTGATTTTAACATCAACCGGCATGGCAAATTTACTTTCATCGGCTTTCCATCGAAATTGCAGCTTACCTTTATTGATTCTGTATTCCAATTCCGGAATTGCAGCATGTCGTAAATATTGATTGAATACCGGAGTTAAATTCATTCCGGTTTCCGTATTAAAAAAAGTGACTACAGTTTCGGTGTCGATGATTTTATGGCGGAATCTTTCGGAGTAGGTTAGTAGCATTTTCCACCATTTGTCATCGTTATTTACAACGTGTCTTAGCGTATTTAAAAGCATCGCACCCTTTTCATACATGTCAGTCGAACCTTCTTTGTTTACACCATACGGACCAATAATCGGACTGACATTATCTATATTTCTTTTTAGTCCGTTAAGGTAATTCTGTCCTTTCTCATACCCATGTTGGCATTCGACATAAACTGCTTCCGTGTAAGTTGTAAACCCTTCCTGAATCCACATATCAGCAGTGTCTTTTGATGTAATGCTGTTGCCAAACCATTCGTGGCCACTTTCGTGGATAGTGATATAGTCAAAGAGCCATCCAATTCCGGTTCCCGATCTGTCTGTTCCTAAATAACCATTTACATACTTATTTCCATAAGCCACAGCACTTTGGTGTTCCATTCCTAAATAGGGAGTTTCAACCAATTTGTATCCGTCATTGGTAAAAGGATAGGTTCCAAATTTACTTTGAAAACATTCCATCATAGGTTTCACTTCTTCAAAATGTACTCTGGCTTTAGCTTCATTTTCGGGCAATACATAATAATCGAGATCCAAACCTTTATAATTTTCATGGATGTGGACATAATTTCCAATGTTAAGCGTTATCGAATAGGTGTTTATCGGGTTTTTAACTTCCCAATCCCAGCGTGTATAACCATTTTTTAAATCTTCGCTACCAATTAGCCTTCCGTTGGAAACATTCATCAATCCATTGGGAACAGCTACTTTTATTGTGGCTCCAAAATCGGGTTCATCGCTTTGCGAATCTTTACACGGATACCACAAACTAGCTCCGATACCTTGACAGCTTACACCAATCCACGGTTTTCCATCGTTATCCTTTGTATAAGTAAAACCACCGTCCCAAGGCGCATTGTGTGCAATTATTGGTTTTCCTGAATAATAAAACTTCAGACTCTGTTGGGATTTTGAAGTCAAAACCAAAGGGAAATCAATAAAAACAGCATTGTATTCGCGATTGTATTTTAGCTTTTTAGCATTGAAGACAATACTGTCAATCTTCATATTATCAAATAGATCCAATTGGATTTTTGAAGTGCTTGAAACTATTCTAAAAGTTACTTCATTATATCCAACTAACGATTTTTCATCGGGATTGACTTTGATGTTGAGATCATAACGTAATACGTCAAAACAGGTTCGTTCCGGTCGTAAACCACCTTGAAGACTGTCCTTACGGCTAAAGGTTTCCTGTGCTGTAAGATTTTGGAAACCAATAATGGTAAAACAAAGGAGTAGGATTTTGTTCATGATTATAAAATTGATATTCAGGGAATTAGTAGGGCAGATTTTTATTTGTTACTATCAAACCTGAATCACACCTAAATTAAATTTCTTTTCAATAGGTGAGTGGTTCGCAGCTTCAATTCCCATTGAAATCCAGGTTCTGGTTTCTAACGGATCAATGATAGCATCTGTCCATAATCTTGCAGCGGCATAATAAGGAGAAACCTGTGCGTCGTAACGCGCTTTGATTTTATCGAATAATTCCTTTTCAACTTTTTCATCTACCGTTTCCCCTTTGGCTTTTAGCGATGAAGCTTCAATTTGTGCGAGTACTTTGGCTGCCTGTGTTCCGCCCATAACGGCAAGTTCGGCGCTTGGCCAGGCAAAGATTAGCCTTGGATCATAAGCTTTTCCACACATGGCGTAATTCCCTGCACCATAAGAATTTCCAACAACTACAGTGAATTTTGGCACAACAGAATTGGCAACAGCATTTACCATTTTGGCTCCGTCCTTAATAATTCCGCCATGTTCTGATTTGGAACCTACCATAAATCCGGTAACGTCCTGAACAAATACTAATGGAATTTTCTTTTGATTGCAGTTGGCAATAAACCTTGTAGCTTTGTCTGCCGAATCAGAGTAAATTACCCCACCAAACTGGATTTCGCCTTTTTTGGTTTTGGATACAATCCTTTGGTTGGCTACAATTCCAACAGCCCAACCGTCAATTCTGGCATAACAGGTTATGATTGATTTTCCGTAATCCGGTTTGTACATATCCATTTCTGAATTGTCTACCAAACGCTTGATGATTTCCATCATATCATATTGTTCAGTACGTGATTTTGGTAGTATTCCGTATATATCTTTTTCCTCTAAAGCTGGTTTTTGTGGAGTTTCCCTATTGAAACCCGCTTTTTCGTAATCGCCGATTTTTCCAACAATACTTTTGATTCGGTCTAAAGCGTCTTTATCATCTTTGGCTTTATAATCGGTTACTCCCGATATTTCGCAATGTGTAGTTGCTCCGCCCAATGTTTCATTATCTATATTTTCACCAATGGCTGCTTTTACAAGATAACTTCCGGCAAGGAAAATACTACCGGTTTTATCCACAATCATGGCTTCATCACTCATAATCGGAAGATAGGCACCACCGGCAACACAGCTTCCCATCACGGCTGCAATTTGGGTAATTCCCATACTGCTCATAATGGCATTGTTTCTGAATATCCGTCCAAAGTGTTCCTTGTCGGGAAAGATTTCATCCTGCATCGGAAGATAAACTCCGGCGGAATCGACCAAATAAATAATTGGCAAACGGTTCTCCATCGCAATTTCCTGAGCGCGTAAATTCTTTTTCCCGTAATCGGAAACCACGCACCCGCTTTTACGGTAGCATCATTAGCAACGACTATGCATTGCTTTCCTTTGATATAGCCCATTTTTACGACAACGCCGCCAGAAGGACATCCTCCATGTTCAGCATACATTCCGTCGCCAACAAAAGCACCTATTTCAATACTTTTAGTTTTTGGATCAAGAAGATAATCGACACGTTCACGTGCAGTCATTTTACCTTCAGCATGCAATTTAGCAATGCGTTTTTCTCCTCCACCAACTCTAACTTTGGCAAAGTGTTGTTTTAAATCGGTCAGTAAAAGTTTATTGTGATCTTCGTTTTTATTGAAGTTGATGTCCATGGTTGTATATTTGTACAGCTTTTAGCGTGTGCTAAAATACGAAAACGTTTTCAATAAGCTAAATTCCGTTTTCAATAAAAAAATGTCTTTTTTTTGATTGTTAATATTCACTTAACATTGGAGAAATACATTTGCACCAAAATATACAGAAAAAACAATGACTCTTAACAACATTTTCCAGTTTTTAGTTCCTAAGGATAAAAAGTTCTTTCCTTTATTTGAGCAGGCTGCTGCAGGTTTGATTTTATTGGCAGAAACGCTTCACGAAGCAGTAAATGCACAAAAGGCAGAAAGAGAAGAATATTACAGAAAAATAGAAGAACTTGAAGCTGAAATTGAAGAAATTACCCATAAAACACACTTAGAATTAAGCCGGAACTTTATCACACCTTTTGACCGTGAAGATATTCACTCCCTTATAAAAGCAATGGACAATGTTGCCGATAACATGCACGGTGCGGCTAGTAGAATGCGTTTATACCAGGTGGAGAAAATTACCAAATCAATCCGTAAATTAACAGAGATCAATTTGGAAGCTTGTCAACTTATTGGCATCGGGATCAAGGAGTTGAAAGCTATGAATCACAGAGCTATTAAAGATACCTGCAAGAAAATAAATAAATTGGAAAGCAAAGCGGATTCTGTATTTGATAAAGCGGTTGCCGATATTTTCGAAAACGAAACCGACGCTAAAAACGTTATTAAATACAAAGAAGTGCTTTCTGCCCTGGAAATGGCTTCTGACAAATGTAAAAGTGTTTCCAACGTAATGGAACAAATTTCAGTTAAACACTCATAAGTATAATCAATTAGGAAATCATGACATTACTAATTGTAATTATAGTCCTTGCCTTAGTATTTGATTACATTAATGGTTTCCATGATGCCGCCAATTCTATAGCGACTATTGTGGCCACAAAAGTGCTTACGCCTTTTCAAGCCGTACTTTGGGCAGCTTTCTTTAACTTCTTGGCGTACTGGGTTTTCGGATTTGGTGTAGCCGATACCGTTGCGAAAACAGCAAAAACAGACAGTATCAATTTAACGGTAATCCTCGCCGGAGTTATTGCAGCTATTGTATGGAATTTACTTACCTGGTGGAAAGGAATTCCATCGTCCTCATCACATACTTTAATTGGAGGTTTTGCCGGAGCAGCTTTAGCACATGCAATTTCACTTCATGGTTTTTCAGATTACACAGTAGTTCAGGATGGAGTGGAGGTTACCAAGCATTGGTACAATATTGTTAACTGGTATAAACCTGGTGAAGATGGAAGTCTGCCTTCGGGAGTTTCAATTATTATAGCATTTATCGTTTTAGCGCCATTGTTAGGAATGATTATTTCCTACTTCATTTCACTTTGGCTGATGTATTCTTCACGGAAAAACATTTGGCCAAAAGTGCTGACTGCAACGCTGATGATTGTGTTTGCCTTATTTTTAGCTTCCGTATATGAAGGATATGACGATATCAAGAAGCCCCGATTTGAAAGTCCTATTTGGAGTGTTGTTTTTGAACCTTCAAATATCAAATGGACATTGGTTGCTATTATCTTTTATAGTGTTGCCATATTTAATTTAGCTTTCAGCAGTTTTCCGACTTCCAAAGCAGAAAAAGTACTCAAAAGAATGCAGTTGCTTTCTTCGGCTTCCTTCAGTTTGGGTCACGGTGGAAACGACTCTCAAAAAGTTATGGGAATTATCGCTGCTGCGGTTGCGGTTTATTTAAATACACATCCTAATGTTGATATGTCCTTGGGCTGGCTGGATTTGAATGTAGTGTTACCCTCTGAAAAGAACGGTGTAAAGATTGAAGGCCAAATGCCAGGTTGGATTCCGTTAACGTGTTACACTGTTATTGCTTTAGGAACCTTAAGTGGCGGATGGAAGATTGTAAAAACCATGGGGTCAAAAATTACAAAAGTTACTGCTTTTGAAGGTGTTGTAGCGGAATCGGCTGGAGCTTTAACGTTGTTTATTACGGAGCATTTCAAAATTCCAGTTTCCACAACACATACCATTACGGGTTCTATCATTGGAGTAGGAGTTACCAAAAGGGTTTCTGCCGTTCGATGGGGAGTTACAGTTAAATTATTATGGGCTTGGGTTTTAACCATTCCGGTTTCGGCATTGATTGCTGGATTGGTCTACCACTTTTTGAAGCTATTTATATAATATCTTATTCTAAGATTTAAAAAGTTAACTCCCACTGATTATTCTTTGGGAGTTTTTTTATTGTTTTTATTGATGTTGATTTTTATTGGAATTTTCAATAATTCCCTGTCCATAAGACTTGACACGATTCCAATGTTAAGTTTTTAGCTGAAATGAAAACTTAACATTGGCGGATTGGTTTAATTGGTATTTTTGTTAACATAAAATTTACATTAAACTAACATTAAGTTTATAAAAACAATACTATGATTGACAACGATTTAAAAACAAACGAAGAAAGTTCAAAACCTGAGGAAAAGGTTGCAACTGAAGCTTCAACTCCGGTCGCGAAACCTACGCCGCCAAGAACACGGACAAGAACTGTAGCAACAAAGACTACGGCTAACACTCCAGCTGCAAAACCAGCAACTACGCGCACAAGAACTGCAACACCAGCAGTAAAAAAGAAGTTAAACCGGAAGCTATTGTAGCCAAAACTACACCTTCCAATGAAGTAAAAGTAGAAACTATGAAAGACTCGGACAAAGAAAAAGAAAAGAAAGCTAAGGCTAAAGAAAAAGAAAAGAAGGATAAGGCTAAGAAAAAGAAAAGGCTAAAAAAGAAAAGCAAAAGGAAAAAGATAAAGAGAAAAAGAAAAAAGCCAAAAAGAAAAAAGCTGAAAAAGCAAAAAAACAAAAGGCTAAAGCCAAAGCAAAGAAAGCGGAGAAATCCAAGAAAAAATCAAAATCCAAAAAGAAAAAATAAAGATAGGACCGATAGCATTGCTGTCGGTCTTTTTATTTTATTACTGATTCAGATTCGTTACTTTTGTAGGCAAGAACAACACACAAGCTACATGAGAAAATCATTGCAGTTACTACTATTGCTAGTCACTACTTCTTTCTATTCACAGGTAACAATCCAGCAAAATAAACTGGATAACGATGTGAAATTATCAACGCTACCTTATTATAGTTTTGGAAAGGGAATCGGAATCACATCACCTGACAGTTTATTCCAGCTAAATATTCGTTTCCGAATGCAGAACAGGGTCACCTATATTCAGGAAGAAGATGAAAACGGAGCTTATGACGGACAGATTCGCCGCTTGCGTCTGCGTTTTGATGGTTATGTCGGAAATCCCAAATTCCTTTATGCAATTCAACTGTCTTTTGCGCCTGGCGATGTTGGCGAGATTAAGGACGGCGAAAATATAAATATTATTCGTGACGCCGTAGTATTTTATAGGCCAAACAAAAACTGGAATATCAGTTTCGGACAGACAAAATTACCGGGAAATCGTCAGCGTGTTAATTCTTCCGGAGGTTTGCAGCTAACGGACAGAACAATAAACAACGCCAAATTTACCATTGACAGGGATTTTGGTTTTCAGGTGCACAACCATAATGAATTTAATGATAAATTCTCATACAATTTCAAGGCGGCACTTTCGGGTGGAGAAGGTAGGAACCAAACGGGAAAAGCCGATGATGGAATTGCCGTGACCGGAAAAATTGAAGTATTGCCTTTTGGTGCTTTTGCCAAAGATGGAACCTATTTCGAAGGCGACATCCAAAGAGAGAAAAACCAAAACTAATGCTTTCGGGAGCATTTCAGCAAAACAACCATGCACAACGGACACAAGGCCAATTAGGGAATGATCTGTTTGAAAGAAGAACTATGAAATCGGTGTTGCTGGATGCGATGTTTAAATACAATGGTTGGGCAGCGATGATGAGTTTTATGTCGAGGACAACGACTGAAAATGCTATAACCTTTAATCCCGAAGATCTTGCCGAAAGTAATTATGCCTTTGTAGGTAACGGATTTGATTATCAGTTGAGCTATAACACGCGTTCCAATTATGAATTTATAGGAAGGTATTCCATTCAGAAAGTGGGTGAAGATATCAAAGCGTTGACTCCAAATACCAAGGAATATAGTATTGGCTTAACCAAATACATTTGGGAACATTCCTTTAAATTGCAAAGTGAACTTACTTTTGATACCTTGGATTTCAATGATGGAACTTCCAGGAATAATTGGTACTTACGTTTTCAGGTTGAAATCGGAATTTAATTTATTGATTGCTTAACAATTGTTTACTGTATTATTGCCTAAATTTATATTTCTAAAATAACTACCTCTATGAAAACAGTATACCTATTCCTTTTTAGCCTTACGATTTTAAATGGTCACGCCCAATCCAAACCAATAGAATACAAAGACGGAAGCCAGATTTTAAGCGGAATAAGCATTAAGCCTTCAAAGACCCTGACAAATAAACCGGGAGTTTTAATCCTTCCTGCCTGGATGGGAATTCAGGAACACGAAAAAGAAGTTGCCAATAAACTAGCTGAACTGGGTTATCAAACTTTCATAGCTGATATTTATGGTATTGACCAGCGTCCAGGCAGTCCTAAAGAAGCCGGACCAAAAGCAGGTTATTTCAAGAAAAACATAAAGGAATACCACACAAGGATTCAACTGGCTTTAGACCAATTGGTAAAGCAAGGTGCGAATGCAGATAATATTGTGGTAATTGGGTATTGCTTTGGCGGTACAGGTGCAGTAGAAGCAGCCAGAACTAACATGAAGGTTAAAGGAATTGTTTCTTTTCACGGTGGTTTAGGTAAAGATGCTACCAGAGCTATTGATAAAATAAACCCAAAAGTTTTAGTGCTCCACGGAGCTGATGATTCCTATGTTCCAAAAGAGGAAGTTGATAATTTCCAAAACGAAATGAGAACCTCCGGAGCCGACTGGCAAATGGTTTATTACGCAAACGCTGTTCATGCCTTTACCGAAAAAAGTGCCGGAAATGACAATTCAAAAGGAGCTGCCTATAATGAAAAAGCAGATAAACGTTCGTGGCAGGCAATGCTTGATTTTTTGAAGGAAGTATTATAAAATACAAAAGTCGATCTGGAGCGATCGACTAGTGCGGTGAGGTGTAACTTCCTTTCGGAATCCTCGATGCAAATATATAACTTAATTATGAGTTATGAATTATGAGTTATAAGTTATTTTAAAAAAAATAAAACCTTTTAAACTTTACAATTTATAACTATTTATTGGAGTCTTTTACCAATCTTTTTAATATTGCCCATTGTTTTAAAGCTTCACGGGCGTCAACCGCAGGATAACCAAGAACTACTTTCCCAGCTTCAACATTAGCTGCTACGCCAGAACCGGCACCAACAATAGCTCCGTCCCCAATCGTTAAATGGTCTTTAATCGAAGCGCTTCCACCGATCATTACACCATTCCCTAAAGTTACCGAACCAGCCAAACCTGAATTTCCGGCCATAATACAGCATTTACCCAATTTGGAATTGTGGCCAATTTGTACCAGATTATCAATTTTACAGCCATCGCCTAAAACGGTCGAGCTAAATTTTCCTCTGTCAACACAGGAATTAGCGCCAATTTCAACACCATTTCCAATGATAACGTTTCCGATTTGTGGAATTTTCACCAAACCTTTTACAGGACAAGGCCTAAATCCAAATCCGTCAGCACCAATAGTACAATTGGGATGCAAAATACAATACGCACCAACATGGCAACGTTCGCGGATTACAGCTCCAGACCAGATTACGGTATGATGACCAATGCTACATTCGTCAAGGATGGTAACATTTGGATATATAGTAACATTTTCTCCAAGTTGAACGTTGGGTCCGATATAACTTCCGGCACCAATCCGGCTACCTTTTCCAATAGTTGCCGATTTGTCAATTACAGCTGTTGGATGGATGTCGGTTTCAAAAACAGGAGGAGCAGGAGCAAAGAGTTCCAAAACCTGAGACATCGCCAAATCAGCATTCTTTACTTTTATAAAAGCGCGATTTTCCCCAGGTTCAATAGAAATATCCTGATTGACTACAGCCACGCAGGCTTTGGAGTTTTCCCAAAACCTTTCGTATTTTTTGCTTCCAATAAAGGAAATTTCTGTTTCAGCTGCAGCTTCCAATTGTTCGGGAGCAGTGATTTTGCAGGCGGTTGCACCAACAATTTCTCCATGTAAAACAGCGTTGATTTCCTGAATTGAATATGAATCCATATTGTGAATATTTTGATTATTTCTCAAATAAAGAGAAATGGATTTGAATATCCAACAATATTAACCTAAAATAATGTGAATTCTATTCTTCTTTCTGCCCCATCATCATTAAGTAAGCCTTCAGGAATTTATCAATGTTACCATTCATAACGCCGTCAACATCGCTGGTTTCAAATCCGGTACGCACGTCTTTAACCAATTTATAGGGCTGCATAACGTAATTTCGGATTTGTGAACCCCATTCGATTTTCATTTTTCCGGCTTCAATATCGGCACGTTGTGCCTGTTGCTTCTTGAGCTCAATTTCGTACAATTGGGAACGAAGCATCTGCATCGCACGCTGCCTGTTATCCTGTTGGGAACGCGTTTCTGAACACTGAATCTGTATTCCGGTTGGTTTGTGAACCAGCTGTACTTTGGTTTCCACCTTATTCACATTCTGACCACCAGCTCCACTGGAACGGGAAGTCGTGATTTCGATATCGGCCGGATTGATGTCTATTTCAATACTGTCATCCACCAAAGGATAGACATAAACAGAAGCAAAAGAAGTATGGCGTTTCGCATTGCTATCAAAAGGAGAGATACGCACCAAACGATGCACACCGTTTTCGCCTTTCAGGTAACCAAAGGAATACTCGCCTTCAAATTCCAAAGTCACCGTTTTTATCCCGGCAACCTCGCCTTCCTGAAAGTTAAGTTCCTTGATTTTGTAGCCTTCCTTTTCGCCCCACATCATGTACATCCGCATCAGCATCGAAGCCCAGTCACAACTCTCTGTTCCTCCGGCACCAGCCGTAATCTGTACAACAGCACTTAAACTGTCACCTTCATCAGAAAGCATGTTCCTGAATTCCAAATTTTCTATATGGGTACTGGTCAGTTCAAAGTAATCATCGAGTTCTTCTTCGGTAACGTCACCTTCTTTGAAAAATTCGTACATCACCTGAAGTTCTTCCGCCATAGCATTGCCTTTTTCAAAATCCTCTACCCATTTTTTCTTAGAGCGCAGATTCTGGACAATGATTTCGGCTTGTTTTGGGTTATTCCAAAAATCGGGAGCAAAGGTTTTTTCTTCTTCGTTGGTAATTTCTATAAGCTTGGCATCAATGTCAAAGATACCTCCTCAACGCACCAAGGCGCTCCACAATACCTTTTATTTGTTCGGTATTTGTCATAAATAATGTAGTTTTGTATTATTATTTGAAGCTAATCCCGCTATCCGTTTCAATCTTTTTATTGTTTTTGTTACCCTGAGCGCAGTCGAAGGGCTTTCGTTATAACAATAAAAAGGATTTCCACTGCTATCGGGGCTAGAATCCTTCACAAAAATAGACTATCTATCTTTCATATGGAAATAAATTTAATCAGCGACACCGTTACCAAACCATCTCCTGAAATGCTTAAGGCAATGTTCAACGCTAAAGTAGGGGATGATGTATTCAAACAGGATCCCACCGTAATTCAGTTTGAGCGTATCGTAGCCGATTTGTTCGGAATGGAAGCCGCCATGTTTTTTCCAACAGGAACCATGGCAAACCAAACGGCCATAAAATTAAATACCAATCCGGGTGACCAGATTATCTGTGATAAATGGTCGCATATCCATTTGTATGAAGCAGGCGGAGCTTCGGCAAATAGTGGTGTCAATTTTAATCTGTTAGATGGAAATCGCGGAATGATAACAGCCGAACAGGTTAAGGAAGGAATAAATGACCCTGAATTTTACCATACTCCGTTATCAAAAATGGTCGGGATTGAAAATACTACCAATAAAGGTGGTGGTGCCTGTTATGATATTGCTGAATTGCAAAAGATTAAACAAGTCTGTAAAGACCATAACCTGAAATACCATTTAGACGGCGCTAGGCTTTGGAATGCTATGATCGCCAAAAAGCAGCAACCTAAGCAATTCGGACAGCTTTTCGATACGATTTCAGTTTGTTTCTCCAAAGGATTGGGAGCACCGATTGGTTCCGTATTAATTTCTGATGCAGAAACAATACATCGCGCTTTACGTATCAGAAAGATATTTGGTGGCAACTTAAGACAATCAGGTTATTTGGCTGCAGCCGGAATTTATGCCTTGCAAAACAATATTAATAGGCTGGAAGAAGACCACAGGCGTGCAAAGGAATTAGGGATTCAATTGAAAAAGTGTTCCTGGGTCGCTGTAGTAGAACCAATTGAAACCAATATTGTGATTTTTTCACCATTCCCAAATATTGATGACAAACAGGTCATTGAAAAGTTAAAGCAAAAGGGAATCTCCATTAGTGCCATGTCAAAAGGAAAACTGCGAATTGTTACACATCTTGATTACAGGCAGATTATGCACGAATATGTTTTGGAAGCGCTGGAAAAAATGAGTTTTTAAACTATTTTATTTTTCGATATCCTCTTTCACATTATAAGTAAGTTTCGACTAGTAGAAAATTAAATTCTGACTGATAATATATCAATTGATTGGTGAGTGGTAACAATTGATTTGTTACCGGTAGCATTTGATCGGTGAGCGGTAACAATTGATTTGTTACCGGTAGCATTTGATCGGTGAGTGGTAACAATTGATTTGTTACCGGTAGCATTTGATTTGTGAGTGGTAACAATTGATTTGTTACCGGTAGCATTTGATCGGTGAGCGGTAACAATTGATTTGTTACCGGTAGCATTTGATTTGTGAGTGGTAACAATTGATTTGTTACCGGTAGCATTTGATTGGTGAGTGGTAACAATTGATTTGTTACCGATAACATTTGAGTGGGAAGTAGTAGTAAATCAATTTTAGATGCCAACAATTGAATTGTAGGCACCAACAAATGAGTTGCAGATGCTAATAAATAAATTGTAGGCGCCAACAGATGAGCTTTCTAAATCAATGTTAATTTCTAGGTTTATAACTTCCCGACGTATTTAAAACTTATGGGCGTATAATAGTTATTTTTGTATGTTACTAAATCTTTATTAAATGCCTAAATCTTCAATTAAGCCTCCTGTTGCCAAAATTATTCCGCATACTCTGGAAAAGCACGCGCATACCCGAATAGATAACTACTACTGGATGAACAAAAGGGAAAACCCGGAGGTAATTGATTATCTTAATCAGGAAAACGAATATTATAGCGAATCAACTGCTCACACTAAGGAATTCCAGAAGGATTTATTTGAAGAAATGAAAGCCCGGATTAAGGAAGATGACGAATCGGTGCCTTATTTCTATAACGGTTACTACTATATCACACGTTTTGAAAAAGGAAAAGACTATCCAATCCATTCGCGTAAAAAAGGAAGCCTTGATGCCAAAGAGGAAATATTGTTCGACTGTAATGAAATGGCAAAAGGCTACACTTATTTTAACCTTGCCGGATTAAGTATCAGTGAAGATAATACTATGGCTGCCTTTGGGATTGATACTGTTTCGAGAAGGCAATATACCATTCAGGTTAAGAATTTAGTTTCGGGGGAAATCCTTCCTGTTAAATTAGAAAATACTACCGGAGGCTCAACCTGGTCAAGCGATAACAAGACATTGTTTTATTCAAGGAAGGATGAAGTTACACTTCGTGCAGATAAAATTTACAAGCATAAGATAGGTACAGCGGCCGACAATGACCGCCTGGTTTATTTTGAAAAGGATGAAACGTTTGATGTTTCGGTCTATAAGTCAAAATCGAAGAAATATTTGATTATTAATTCAAGCAGCACGATGACTACCGAATTTCAAACGGTTTTGTCAGCTACTCCCGATGCCAAATTCAAGGTGTTCCAAAAAAGAACCCGCGGATTGGAATATAGCATTTCGCATTTTGGGGAACATTTTTATATACTGACCAATAAAGATAAGGCGACTAATTTCAAGTTAATGAAGACGCCTGAAATTGCTACTTCAAAAGAGAATTGGGTTGATGTCATTGCTCACAGGGAAGATGTTTTGCTGGAAGATATCGATATTTTTAAGGATTATCTGGTAGTGTCGGAACGTTTCAATGGATTGAATACGATACGGATTATGCCGTGGAGTGGGAAAGGGGAATATTATCTTCCTTTTGGCAGTGAAACCTATATGGCATATACTACAACGAATCTCGATTTTGATACCGAAATTCTTCGTTATGGATACCAATCATTGGCAACACCGGCTTCTGTGATTGATTTCAATATGAAAACGAAAGAAAAGACCGTACTGAAAGAACATGAAGTTTTAGGTGGAAAATTTAATAAGGAAAATTACATAGAGGAACGCATTTGGGCTACCGCAAAGGATGGAACCAAAATACCAATCTCAATGGTTTACCGAAAAGGCATTAAAAAAGACGCTAAGAATCCTTTGTTATTATATGCTTACGGTTCCTATGGCGTGACGATGGACTGTCATTTTTCATCGGTTCGTTTATCGCTTTTGGATCGTGGATTTATTTATGCGATTGCCCATATTCGCGGTGGAGAGGATTTGGGAAGGGAATGGTATGAGACAGGAAAATTGCTAAAAAAGAAAAATACGTTTACCGATTTTATCGATTGTTCGCAATTTGTAATTGACCAAAAGTATACTTCTGCTCAACATTTATATGCCGAAGGTGGATCTGCCGGTGGACTTTTAATGGGCGCAGTTATCAATATGGCACCAAATTTGTACAATGGCGTTGTCGCTCAGGTTCCGTTTGTAGACGTTGTGACAACGATGCTCGATGAAACCATTCCGCTTACGACAGGGGAATATGACGAATGGGGAAATCCGAACAGGAAAAAATATTATAATTATATGCTTTCTTATTCGCCTTATGACAATATAGTAGCACAGGACTATCCGAACCTGTATATTTCTACTGGTTTGCATGATTCTCAGGTACAGTATTGGGAACCAGCGAAATGGGTTGCCAAATTACGGGTTTTGAAAACAAATAATAAACAATTATATTTGGATACCAATATGGAAGCAGGTCACGGTGGCGCTTCCGGAAGGTTTGAAGCCATTAAGGAAATTGCCAAAGAGTATAGTTTTTTATTAGATTTAGAAGGAATAAAAAGATAGTTAAAAATATTTTATTAAATTTGCAAGGTTTTGGAGTCTGTTTTTGTCTCCATAATATTGCTTGACTAATTATTTTATGAAAGAAGATATAAAAGCTCACGATAATGTATTAAGCCTGATAGGGAATACTCCGCTAATAAGACTTAATAAAATCACCGAATCTTTACCAGGGAATTTTTACGCTAAGGTTGAAGCTTTCAACCCAGGCCATTCTACCAAAGACAGAATTGCATTATATATTATTGAGGAGGCTGAAAAGCAAGGAATTCTTTCTCCTGGCGATACTATTATTGAAACTACTTCAGGAAATACCGGATTTAGTTTAGCGATGGTAAGCATCATCAAAGGTTATAGCTGCATTTTGGCGGTTAGCTCAAAATCTTCTAAGGATAAAATAGATATGTTGCGTAGTTTGGGTGCCAAAGTATATGTTTGTCCAGCCCACGTTTCTGCCGATGATGAGCGTTCTTACTATAATGTGGCAAAACGTTTACACGAAGAAACTAAAGGTTCCGTTTACATCAATCAGTATTTTAACCAATTGAATATTGATGCACATTACAAATCTACTGGTCCGGAAATCTGGGAACAGACTAACGGAAAGATTACACATTTAATTGCGTGTAGTGGAACAGGTGGGACAATCTCGGGAGCTGCTAAGTTTTTAAAGGAAAAAATCCAAACATTAGAATTTTAGGAGTGGATGCTTTTGGTTCAGTATTGAAAAAATACCACGAAACCAAAGAGTTTGATGCCGATGAAATCTATCCATACAGAATAGAAGGATTAGGAAAGAACCTTATTCCAACGGCAACCGACTTCGATTTGATTGATCACTTCATGAAAGTTACCGACGAGGCAAGTGCACATACAACTAGAGAAATTGCCAAAAGGGAAGGTTTATTTGTAGGGTATACTTCTGGTGCAGTTATGCAGGCCATCAAACAATATGCAGAAGAAGGTGAGTTTGATGAAAACAGTAACGTAATCGCAATTTTCCCTGACCACGGTTCCCGTTACATGAGCAAAGTATTCAGTGATGACTGGATGAATGAGCAGGGTTTCTTTGACAGCATCAACGCCGAAGAAGTTCAGAAAGTAGAATTTATTAAGTAATTTGATATAGATATAAAAAACCTCCGAAAATCTCGGAGGTTTTTTTTTTGAAGTATTTTTGAATAAAAGATTAAAATAGTTTGATAATAAGGTCAACGGTCATTCCAATAAGAACTGTTACAAAGAATAAAGTTATTCCGCCTAAGAAATAAGTTAGTATTGCTTTTAGGTAATTTATAATTTTTGTTTTATCAAAAAACTGTGCAACTACAATTACCGGATATAAAACAGTTGTTGAAATAAGTAGAATATTATTGGCAGTCTGATGGAGTAAACTATGTAATGGTAATAGCATCCCAACAATGAGCATTCCTTGTCCAAAGGCAAAGCACATTAGCGTCATTATTTCAAAAAAATTATAGCTGTATTTTCTAAAAAATAATTGGATCCAAAAAGCAATAAAAAAACTTCTTATAATATAGGTATATGCGAAATGCTTTTCTTGCCAATGTTGTAAAGCATCTACCGTCGAACCTTTAAAGTAACTTTCCTCAGTGTTAAGTGGTATTTCAGGTTTATAATAGTTGTGGATAAATCCGTAAATAATTCCACAAAAGACCAAAAAAGCAATAGGTTTCATGTGTTTGTTCCGGTCAAACAAAATAAACTCCCTAATGCTATTAGCAGGTCTTAGAAATAACTCTTTAACATTATATAGAAATCCTTTTTCTAGATGAAACATATGAAAAAGTTCATGCGATATGTAGTGGCTGTTAATCCTTTTTAACTGAACCTGCTGTCCGCAATTGGCACAGTAATTTTCGCTGGTTGGTTTGTTGCAATTTTTACAGTTTGTCATATAGCTTTTTTATTATCGCATCATTGTATGATTGATGTTTCTTTCGTCATACTTTGCCTTAAAACGTATGAGATTATCAGCATTGATTTCACCTTTGAGGTCGATTACTTTTTCTTCAATTAGTAAGGCAATAAGAAATTCATAACCTCGGCTTCGGAAATTCTTTGATGCAATGGTAGTTTTTTGTTTGGTAAAGATTATCTCCTTACTGTCATCAACCTTGCTTTCTGTTTTATTGTTGTCAACAACCATACTTACCAATTCTTCCTGGGTGTTTAGCTTGTAGACATACAGTTCATTTCCCATTCCTTTTTTGCTGAAGCTAAAAGTTGGAGCATCGTTAACAAAGACAATCTCTTTTTTAAGTTTAACGGTTTGAGCGGTAAGGTTTGAAGCCGATAAAACGAATGTTGCAAAGCAAATTAGATATTTCATAATCTCAAATTTTGATAAGGGCTAATTTACTAAAATTAATAAACAAATAATTTAATATTTTAAAACGCTGAAAAACAATTTGTTATAAAATATTGTTGATTTTTTTATGTGTAATTGTCAAATGCATAACATTCTTATGTATATTTGTTTTATTAAACTTAATAATTAAGAAATGATTTATTCATCAGAATTAATAAAAGGAACTTTAAAAACCATTGTCCTAAAGCAACTGGAAAACAACAAACGCATGTATGGTTATGAAATTACACAGCGTGTAAAAGAGTTGTCATTAGAGCGTATTTTGATTACTGAAGGCGCTTTGTATCCCACGCTTCATTCGCTTGAAGCCGAAGGTTTAGTGACAACCGAAACGGAATATATAGGAAAGCGTGTTAGGAAATATTATAGTTTAAGTCCGCAGGGCAAGACTAAGATTGACGAAAAGATTAGTGAGCTCGCTGATTTTATGAACACAATGAAATTTTTGTTAAACATTAATCCTCAAACGATATAAATGTATTGCATCAATGATGAACAAATTGATTTTATTCTCAGTGACATTAGTGCACGTGGCATTGAGATGGTCGGCCTGCAGCAAGACCTGTTAGATCATATTTGTTGTATAATTGAGCATAATCTCGATGATGATGGTGATTTCGAGAGCTTCTATGACACGACTATAAAAGATTTTTACCGTCGTGATTTAAAGGAAATAGAAGAGGAAACCATCAATTTATTAATCCATAAAAACTATTACGTTATGAAGAAAATAATGTTAGCCAGTGGAGGATTTTCCGCTGCATTATTGACATTGGGAATACTTTTTAAGTTCATGCATTGGCCAGGAGCTTTGATGCTGCTTTTTTGTGGTATTCTCGTTTTGAGTTTTATTTTCCTGCCCTTATCATTTGTTCTTAGAGCCAAGGAGAAAAAAGAAAAGAAAGATAAAATTGTCATCGGTCTTGGTGTACTTGCTGCTATTTCATTGAGTTTAGGTGTATTATTTAAAGTCATGCATTGGCCATTTGCCAACATCCTCTGTATGGTTTCATTGTTGATAATGATCTTACTTTTTTTACCGATTTATTATTTATCAGGAATCCGGAATCCCGAAACTAAAGTCAATACTATGGTGTCATCTATGCTTATTATTGCTGGTTCTGCATTGATTTTAACATTGGTCAGAAGTCCTCAAGGCTCGAAAAAGAGATATCTTGAAATCACAAGCGCTTATCTCAGGAATGAGCAGATCCTTGAAAACGAGCAGAAAATCACAGCACTGACTAACAATTCCATTTCTGCTGATTTTTCAAAATCAAGTCAGGAAGTTTATAGACTTTGTAGCGAATTGAAAGCTTATCTTTTGAAAAAAGAAACAGGGCTGGATAAGATTGATACCGATTTCGAAGTAAAAAACACACTAATCAGTGATTCTTACACAAGCGAATTTATTGCTCCACACCAGGTAACTAGGCTGAAAGCTAAGATTGAGGATTATAATTCTAAAGTAGCAGAATCACAAAAAATCCCTGTGGCCAATTCTATTTTTGAAGAAAATAACCAAAGGATAGAAGAATCATTAAACAATCTGACCCAAGTTCAGATGATGGTATTGCAAAATCAAAGAATGAATTAGTTAATCAGAAAAACGCCAGACAATGTCCGGCGTTTTTTATATCTAACTGTTATGAACACTATTCTTCCATCGTATGGTAAACGTTCATCACGTCATCGTCTTCTTCAATCTTTTCGATTAGTTTTTCAACATCAGCCATTTCAGCTTCGGTCAGTTTTTTGGTAATTTGTGGAATCCTTTCGAATCCAGACGATAAGATTTCAATGCCACGACTTTCTAATTCTTTTTGGATAGCTCCGAAACTTCCGAAAGGCGCGTAGATTAAGATTCCGTCTTCATCAGCAAAGATTTCTTCGGCGCCAAAATCGATGAATTCCAATTCCATTTCCTCAATGTCGATATTGCTGTTCGGAATACGGAAATTGCAGGTATGGTCAAACATAAATTCTACCGAGCCCTGTGTTCCCATAGTGCCGTTACATTTGTTAAAGTAACTCCTGATATTTGCTACAGTTCTATTGTTATTGTCGGTTGCCGTTTCAATTAGAAGTGCGATTCCGTGAGGTGCATAACCTTCAAAAAGCTGCTCTTTATAGTTGGCCGTATCTTTGTCGGTTGCTTTTTTAATGGCACGTTCCACATTTTCTTTCGGCATGTTCGCCGATTTCGCATTTTGGATAACGGCACGTAGACGGGAATTGGCTTCCGGATTCGGCCCGCCTTCCTTTACCGCCATTACGATATCTTTTCCTATACGTGTAAACGCTTTAGCCATTGCTGACCAACGCTTCATTTTTCGTCCTTTTCTAAATTCAAACGCTCTTCCCATTCCTAAGAATATTTAATTTTAATTGAGTGCAAAAATAAGGTAATATTCGATTAAAGCAAATACAAATTAATCAACAGGAACATGGCTGGAAATAAAATTTTCCCCAGCGTTATTCCAACTGTCAATTATATTGTTTTTTTCCTGAACATTGGTATTGTTTATCTTGTTGTAATTGTCAATCTCTTTGTTCACCTGATTTACAAGAGTATTGTAATTGTCAATTTCTTCCTTTGTCCTGTCTTTGGCCGATTTGGATTCCATCAGTTTTTTGGCGTTTTCAAATTTGTCATTGAACATTAAAAACGAAACTATTTTCGGAACATATTGCTGTGCTTCTTTTTCGTAAAATTCCAAAGCCTTTTTCGTAGCCATAATTACTGATGAATCGCCTTTGTATGGTTTGATACCTTTTAGTTTTTCTAATCCTTCATCAGCATATTGAATCAATGTATTTGCGTTCTGCTGGATTGTATTCAAATCTTTATTTTCAATTGATTGGGAAAGATTGATGTCTGTAAAGTTTGCTTTGAAGAAAATCAGGTACAAAGCTGTGTGGTAATCAAAAACATCATTGGAAAGCTTTATCTTTTCGCTCAATTCACTGGTTCCGTTTCCAATGGTAATATTATATTTTAACGCAAATGATCGGAAGCCATTTTCTACTTTTTCATTTTCGGCATCCAATTTTTCATTGATCAGGTCACGCATCAGCAGATAAGCTTCCATGGCATCATAGGATTGTTCTGCCACTTCCTGCATATTGATTAGCTTTCCATATTCTTCATTAATATTTATTTTACTGATGTCCAGAAACTGAATTACCTGATCCCGGTATTCCACATCGCCTTTATAACCATCCTTTAGATTGCTGATTTTTGTTTTGGCAGCATCGATGCTTTTTATCAGTTGTTTTCGAGTGTTGTCAATACGACGGGCACTTTTGGAATGCGCTACTGCTGAAGTGTATTTCCAGGTGCTTTTCGAAATTGTGGTTTGTTCCTTTTCTATAAAATTCAGATATTCAACAGCCGATTTGAATTCCTGCGCTGTTAAATTGATGCTATAAATCAATACGAAAATCAATAGGAATTTTAGTTTCATACCATTATTTTTTTAAATCGTTAATAATATTCATCGCTTCCACAACAGGGAAATTATTCTTGAGTTTTTTGATTTTTTCGATATTGCTGCTTTTCAGAAAATCATCAAACTCCTGATATTCTATATCAACAGAATTGCGCTCCACATTCATTGGATACTGCGTTTCCGAGATGTCCTTTATGTCTTTCCAAAGTGTGTTTATTTTGTTTACATCATTGAAAACAGAATCAAATTCCAGTAAAATAGGAGTGAGGGTTCCATCGTATAAGCTGTCGATTTTGACGTTCATTTCGCTGATTTTCTTAGCAGATTCATTTTCACTTAGTCTCTTTTTACTTTTAGCAATAACCTCTTGTTTCAATGGATTGGTAAAAGGAGTAAAACGCGTTACACTATTTATGACATCATTTTTTAATGCGGTTTTATTCTCGCTTTCCCTCGGCATTTGCTCGTTAAAAAGTAGTGGAATATCAACATCAGGCGTGATACCAATTGTCTGGTTTGTTTTTCCCGTAATCCTGTAAAATTCTTCAATCGTTAGTTTGACAAATTCCTGAGGTTCGTTTCCGAAGCTTAACGGAAAAATCCGCTGCATGGATGCCTTTCCGTAGGAGGTCGCTCCAATGACAATAGCCCTGTCGTAATCCTGCATAGCGTTGCTGAAAAATTCACTGGCTGAAGCCGAAAAGTCATTAATCAAAACTACTAAAGGTCCTCTGTAAACACTTCCTCTGTTTGGATCTTTTAATACATCTTTATTTCCTTTTCTATCGTTCATAATCGCAACCGGGCCGGCATCAATAAAGGCACCTGTCAATTTTACGGCTTCGTCCATCGAACCACCTCCGTTATTTTGCAGGTCGATGATTAGGCCATCAATATTGTCTTCCTGAAGTTTGTATATTTCCTTAACCACATCATCACTCATGTTGGTTTTTCCATTCTCAAATTTGGCATAAAAACTCGGAATTCGGATGTAGCCGGTCTTTTTATTATCCTTTTCCAAAATGTAGCTGTAGACATTGTTGTCATAATCCTTCATGACTTTTTTAGTCAGATTCACATTGTAAACTTCGCCACTTTTTTTGCGTAAGGTGAATTCAACATTCCGGTAATCACTCGAACTAAAAATGTTTTCGACTTTCTGCATAGACGAACAGGCGATATCATATTCTTCGTTAAGGTATTTGATTTTAATAATCTGATCGCCACTATCAATTTTCTCTGTGTAATAAGCCGAACTACCGGGAACAACTTCATCCACAATAATTTCGTCTTTTTCATTCAGCGAAATCAACATTCCAAAAGTAAGGTTGTCAGCGCTTACGGCGGATAGGAAACTAGACTTGTCACTTTGGGAAAGATAGTCGGTGTGCGGATCAAAATAGTTGCAGAAACTACTGAAAAACTTCGAATTGAATTCCTGTCGTGTTAACTGAAAACCGGAAGCTTTACACGAAAACGTTTTAAAAACCTTGTCTTTGGTAGTTTTGGCGATGTTATCAAAATTAGCCAACAGCGAATCTTTATTTTGACTGATTTCTGAAATGTCTTTGAGGGTATGAAAAAGGATACGTTTTTTATATAATCTTTTGAGATCTTTTTCATCCTTTACATACGGAAATGCTTTCTTGGAAAACTGTATGGTCTCGGTACTTTTATAAACGAAAGGCTCACTTTTTATCGCTTCAATTATACTGGAGTATCTTTGAACAGCTGTTGTGTAAGCCTTATAAAATTCATCTAAAAAAGTACAATCTTCTTCACGGATATAATCGTCAATCTTTAATTTGTGTTTCTTAAGGCTATTGATTTCAATCTCAGTAAACAAACGGTTATCATCATCCAATTGCTTGAGGAATGTTTCAAAAACAAATACCGACAGGCTGTCATCAACGGGTTTAGGCCTGTAATGCTGCTGTTCGATGAGGAGGTTTATTCTTGATAGTGTCCCACACGCATTGGTATCGGTTTGACCGAATGAAAACAATGGAAATCCGACAACTATAAAGAGTAACTTTTTCAATATTATTTTTTATAAAACGGCATTTTTACCACTTTAGCCGCCACTTTATTATTACGGATTTGGATAAAGATGTCGCTATCAACAGCCGAGAATTCGGTTTTAACATAACCCATTCCGATTCCTTTACCTAAGCTTGGTGCCATGGTTCCTGAAGTAACTATACCAATGTTATTTCCATCAGCATCAACGATTTCATAATCGTGACGCGGAATTCCACGTTCGGTCAATTCAAAACCAACTAATTTTTTGGTAACTCCGGCTTCCTTTTGTTTTTTCAAGTTTTCCGAATTGGTAAAGTCTTTGTTGAATTTGGTAATCCATCCTAAACCGGCTTCTAGTGGTGATGTTGTATCATTGATATCGTTTCCGTAGAGGCAGAATCCCATTTCTAAACGTAATGTATCACGCGCAGCCAATCCAACAGGTTTGATTCCGAATGCCTTTCCGGCTTCGAAAACTTTATTCCAGATTTGTTCCACTTCCGAATTTTTACAGTAAATCTCAAAGCCGCCTGAACCGGTATAACCTGTAGCAGAAATGATTACATTTTCAATTCCGGCAAACGGAGCTACTTCAAAATGGTAATATTTTATAGCTGATAAATCTACAGCAGTTAAGGACTGCATAGCTTCAACTGCTTTTGGTCCTTGGATGGCAAGCAGAGAATACTCTTCGGAAATATTTTTCATGTCAACACCTAAATCATTGTGCGATGAAATCCAGTTCCAGTCTTTTTCTATATTCGAAGCGTTTACAACTAATAAATATTGGTCTTCCTTCATTCGGTAAACGATTAAGTCGTCTACAATTCCGCCGTCGTTATTGGGTAAACAGGAATATTGCGCACGTCCGATTTCCAATACCGAAGCATCATTAGAGGTTACTTTTTGGATTAAGGCCAATGCATTTTCACCCGAAAGCAAAAACTCACCCATGTGCGAAACATCAAAAACACCAACGCCATTCCTAACTATTTCATGTTCGGCATTTACGCCTTCATATTGAACGGGCATATTATATCCTGCAAACGGGACCATTTTCGCTCCTAAACTTTCGTGTATTTTTGTTAACGCTGTATTTTTCATTTTTATATTGTAAAAAGTTTTACCGCAAATTCGCAAATTAGTTATACTAATTCTATTTTTTCAATTCGCGAATTTGCGGTTTAATTTATTGTGATTGAGTTTATTTTCTAACGAATGGAGGCAACAATTTACTGCAAACTTCCCCAAAGCCAATCCGAACCGAACTGTTCTGGCAAAAGCCTTTCATAATTACGGTATCATTGTCATTTATGAATTTACGCTCTGATCCATCGTTCATCTTGATTGGATTTTTTCCGCCCCAGGTCAATTCAAGCATCGAACCGAAACTATCAGGAGTTGGACCGGATATTGTTCCGGAACCCAACATATCGCCTGAATTTATTCGGCAACCATTAGAGGTATGGTGTGTCAGCTGTTGTGCCATCGACCAGTACATATATTTGAAATTTGATTTTGATACTAAGGTTGGCTCAACATTCTCCGGTTCAATATAAACTTCCAGATTAATGTCGAAAGCATTTTTCCCTTTTTGTTGCAGATAGGGAAGTGGAGTTGGCTCCTGTTTAGGACCTTTCGTACGGAAAGGTTCCAAAGCATCCATAGTCACTATCCAAGGAGAAATGGAGGAAGCAAAATTCTTAGCTAAAAATGGCCCTAGCGGTACATATTCCCATTTCTGGATGTCTCTCGCGCTCCAATCGTTCAATAAAACCATCCCGAAAATATAATCTTCTGCCTCATTAATTGGAATATTTTCTCCCATTACATTGGCATCAGTAGTAATAAAAGCAGTTTCCAATTCGAAATCAATTAAGCGTGACGGACCAAAAACAGGAGTACTTTCGCCATTTGGCAATGTTTGCCCCATTGGACGGTGCACCGGAATTCCCGAAGGAACAATTGTAGAGCTTCTTCCATGGTAACCTACCGGAATATGAAGCCAGTTGGGCAACAAGGCGTTTTCGGGATCCCGGAACATTTTACCAACGTTGGTAGCGTGTTCCTTACTGGAATAGAAATCGGTATAATCACCAATTAATACAGGAAGCTGCATTTCTACATCTTCCATTTTGAAAATGACTACTTCACGGTGTTCGGGATTATCCCTTAGTTCCGGATTATTATGTTCAAAAATATCACTTATCCTGTTGCGGACTAACCGCCATGTTTTCTTTCCATCCGAAATGAAATCGTTTAAAGTATCCTGCATGAACATATCATCGGTCAAATCAATTCCATCGAAATAATTTAATTGCTGTAAAGCGCCCAAATCGATAGCGTAGTCTCCAATTCTGGTTCCAATTGTGATGACATCTTCCTTGGTTAGGAAAACACCAAACGGAATATTCTGAATAGGGAAGTCGCTGTCATTGGGGACAGTAAGCCATGATTTTCGTTTAGGATTATTTGTAGCTAGAGGCATGATGAGTGGTTTAAGTTTGTTGAAAATTTAAGTAATCAAATATATCATTTCCTATTAATTTACCAAACCATTTTTGTAATTTTGAGCACAATTAATCGAAATAATTTCAAATGCAACGCGACAAACAAATTTTTGACCTTATCCTTGAGGAACAAGACAGACAAATTCACGGAATTGAACTAATTGCATCAGAGAACTTTGTGAGCGACCAGGTAATGGAAGCAGCAGGTTCTGTACTAACAAATAAATATGCCGAAGGGTATCCGGGCAAAAGATATTATGGTGGCTGCGAAGTAGTAGATGTTATCGAACAAATCGCTATCGACAGGGCTAAAGAGCTTTTCGGAGCCGAATATGTAAACGTACAGCCCCATTCAGGTTCTCAGGCCAATACGGCGGTTTATGCTGCCTGTTTGAAACCTGGAGATAAAATACTAGGTTTTGATTTGTCTCACGGTGGACACTTAACCCATGGTTCTCCGGTAAATTTCTCGGGAAAATTATATTCTCCTGTTTTTTACGGCGTAGATCAGGAAACAGGCGTGCTGAATTATGATAAAATACAGGAAATAGCTTCTAAGGAAATGCCGAAAATGATTATCGCCGGAGCTTCAGCATATTCCCGTGATATGGATTTTAAACGTTTCCGTGAAATTGCAGACAGTGTTGGAGCACTTTTATTAGCCGACATTTCGCATCCTGCCGGTTTGATTGCCAAAGGTTTGATGAATGATCCAATCCCGCATTGCCATATTGTTACGACTACAACCCACAAAACATTGCGCGGACCAAGAGGCGGAATCATAATGATGGGCAAGGATTTCGAAAATCCATGGGGTTTAACCACTCCAAAAGGCGAAATCCGAATGATGTCCCACGTTTTGGATATGTCTGTTTTCCCGGGAAATCAGGGCGGCCCATTAGAGCATATCATCGCCGCAAAAGCTGTCGCGTTTGGAGAAGCATTGTCGGATGAGTTTTTTACTTATGCAATGCAGTTACAGAAAAATGCAAAAGCAATGGCGGAAGCTTTCGTAAAAAGAGGCTACAATATCATTTCAGGTGGAACGGATAACCATATGATGTTGATTGATTTACGAAATAAAAACATTTCTGGTAAGGATGCTGAAAATGCCTTAGGCAAAGCCGAAATAACTGTAAATAAAAACATGGTGCCGTTTGATGACAAATCGCCATTTGTAACTTCAGGAATACGTGTCGGAACTCCCGCAATCACAACTAGGGGCATGCTAGAAAGCGATATGGAAGTTATTGTAGATTTAATAGACAGAGTCCTTTCCAATCACACAAATGAAGAACTGTTAGAGGAAATAGCCGACGAAGTAAACGATATGATGAGCGAAAGAGCCATTTTTGTTTACTAAACAATCCCTTTTTTTAAATAGACCAACCTGTTCTTTTTCAAGAGCAGGTTTTTTTATCTAATTTAGAACTGTTACAATTATGTTAATTATGTTACCAATAAAAATTAATCCTTACTTTTAAACCATCAATCAAAAATCAATCAATCAAAATGAAAATCAAAATCAGCTTTTTGACAGGAGTAATCTGCCTGTTTACCAGTTTTTTAAATGCTCAAACCGGAATTATAAAAGGAAAACTCAATAATCCTGATAACTCATCCGCCAATTCCATTTTAGTTACTCTTCTTCTTTCCAAAGACAATTCGATTGCCAAAACCCAAATCTCTGAAGTTGATGGAAGCTTTGAATTTACCAATCTTGCAGATGAAAATTATCTCGTTGTTATAGAAGATGATAGCTACAAACCTTTTCAAAGTCAGTCATTAGCCATCTCAAAAGAGCAGCAACTGATTGTTTTGCAAACAATTGTCCTTCAGAAAACGGAAGCCAATTCCCTTGCAGAAGTCGTAGTCCAAAAGAAGAAGTCATTTGTAGAAAATAAGATTGACAAAACTGTTTTAAATGTCGATGCCCTAATTTCAGCTGCTGGCGGCGATGCCATGGATGTATTGGAAAAAGCTCCCGGAATCACCGTCGATGAAAACGGAACTATAACTTTTAAAGGTAAAAGCGGTGTACAGGTTTTTATAGATGACAAACCGACGTACTTATCGGGTGCTGATTTGGAGGCTTACTTAAAATCACTGCCTGCAAGTACTTTGAACCAAATCGAATTAATGACCAATCCTCCAGCCAAATACGATGCAGCTGGTGGTGCCGGAATCATCAACATCATTACCAAAAGAACTAAAATAAAAGGCTTCAACGGAAGCGTAACTTCAAGGGCTTCCTTAGGAAAACGGGCACAGACAAGACAAGGCATAAACCTGAACTACCTCAATGAAAACATTCGGATATATGGAAACATTGGGTATAATTATCAGAATTCAATAAACGATTTATATATTTTCCGTCGTTTCAAAAATGCAGACGGAACGACCAAAAGTCTGTTCGACCAAACCAGCCTTATGGGAAGAAACAGGCAACAACACCAATGGTAAAATAGGCCTGGATTATTACTTAAGCGGGAAATCTACACTCGGAGTTGGAGTAACAGGTACTTTTAGGGACGGAAATAACCGAAGCGATGTCAACAGCCGTTTGTCTGATGCCAATTCGGTTTTGGATTCGACCATTATTGCCAAAAACCGTGAAAAAATGAGTTCTCCAATGGTGGAGTAAATCTCAACTACAGATACGATATCGACAGTAAGGGAACAAAATTCACGACTGATTTCGATTATTTAAGATATACCACAGATGCCAGCCAGAAGTTTGATAACACAGTATATCAGCCCGATAATTCTATTAGCAGTGAAAGTGAACTTCTTGGAAATCTGCCTTCAAGGATTGATATTTATTCCTTTAAAACCGATTATTCACATCCTTTAAAAAATGGCGGAATCATAGAAGGCGGTTATAAGGCCAGCTTTTCAAAAACCGATAATGTTGCTGATTACCGCGATGTTATAAACGGGCAACAGGTTCAGAATCCAAATATGAGCAACCATTTTAAATACGATGAAACCATAAATGCCGTGTATGTTAATTTCAATACAAACTATAAAAGGTTTTCGTTCCAAACAGGTCTACGTCTGGAAAACACCGATTCCAAAGGAAATCAGCTGCAGAACGGTCAAAAATTCAAGCGCAATTACACCAATCTTTTCCCGACGGTTTTTGTTCAATATAAAGTAGATTCGATAGGCAATAATCAGTTGGTTGCGGCTTACGGAAAACGGATCAACCGACCTTATTTTCAGGACTTAAATCCTTTTATCAGTCCACTTGACCGGTTTACATACTATGCAGGTAATCCCTATCTGAATCCGGCTTTTGCCAATAATTATGAATTGTCTTATCGGTATAAAGGTTATTTTTCAACCACTTTAAGTTATGGTGAAACTAAAGATGATATCAATGAAACCATAGAGATTAGCGACGGAATCTATTACAGCCGTCCCGGAAATACCGGAAAAAGCCAGGTTTACAGCATTAACTTTACCGCAGACATTCCAATTGTCAAATGGTGGAAAGCCAATTTTTATTCCGAAATCACACACTCAAAATACAAAAGCCAACTATATACCGAAGACCTCGATACTTCCGGAACGTATTGGTATTTCTCTGCCAACCATTCCTTTAATTTTTCCAAAAACTGGTCAGGAGAAATCGGAGGGAATTATCAAACCGATGTGGTCTCTGCCCAATTTATAATAGGCGCAAGAGGTTCGGTAAATATTGGTGCCAAAACAAAAATCCTTCAAGGAAACGGAAGCCTTAGGTTTTCTGTAAACGATGTTTTTTATGGCGGTATTGTTAACGGAACCATCAACAACCTGAGATTAACCGATGCAACCTGGGTTAACAAGCGCGATTCAAGGTTTGCCGCAATAACATTTACCTATAGTTTCGGAAAAGCTTTCCAATCAAAAGACCAGCACGATGCCTCTGGTGCAGACAGCGAAAAAAATAGAGTGAAGGAATAACCAAAATATGTATTTTTGCCTCTAATTTATAAGTTGTCTTATCATGGGAGTTTTGCGTTTAGAATTACCAACCGATCCGAGATGGGTCAATATCGTTGAGAAAAACATCGAAGAAATCCTAACGGATCACGCCTGGTGCGAACAAAAAGCTGCGACTAACGCTATAACCATCATCACCAATAATTCCGAGCACGAGGATTTGGTTACCGATTTATTGGCTTTGGCCAAAGAAGAACTCGACCATTTTGAACAGGTGCACCACATGATTAAAAAACGTGGATTAAAGCTAGGGCGCGAAAGAAAGGACGACTACGTAAACGAACTGGCGCAATACATGAAACGGAGCAATACCGGCAGCCGTGTTTCTGCATTAGTCGAAAGACTGCTTTTTTCTGCAATGATTGAGGCGAGAAGCTGTGAACGTTTTAAGGTACTGTCAGAAAACATCAAGGACGAGGAATTGTCCAAATTCTATCGCGAATTAATGGAAAGCGAAGCCGGGCATTATACGACTTTCATAACTTACGCTAGAAAATATGGCACAGGCATCGATGTAGAAAAACGTTGGCGCGAATGGATTGCTTTTGAAGCCCAGATTATTGCCAATTACGGAAACAAGGAAACTATTCACGGTTAAATTAAGCTGTTAGGTAAAGTTCTGCTGAACTGTCACATATTTTTTTGTCGCAAAAAAAATGCGACAAAAAGAAATGCGACACTAAAGTTATTTTGAACATAAGAGTAATAATGTTGATAAATTACTTATTGTTTTCGCATCTAAAATCCTATATTTGAGAGAACTGAATTATAGCAAAATGAGAATAGAAACCGACATAAAATTAGGCTTTAAGGACGTAATGATACGTCCGAAACGTTCAACCTTAAACAGCAGGGCAGAAGTAAGCCTGGAACGTGAGTTTAAATTCCTGCACAGCACTCTTACGTGGACAGGAGTTCCAATCATGGCGGCCAATATGGATACAGTTGGCACTTTTGAAATGGCGTTGGCATTAGCTAAAGAGAAACTTTTTACGGCAATCCACAAACATTATACGGTGGAGCAATGGAATGACTTTATCCAATCGGCTCCAAAAGATATCTGCGATTATATTGCTGTCAGCACCGGAACCGGAAAGAATGACTTCAAAAAAATAGCGGAAATATTCGAGCACAATCCACAATTAAAATTTATATGTATTGATGTAGCCAACGGCTATTCAGAGCATTTCGTAGATTTCCTTCGTCAGGCGCGAAAACAATATCCGAACAAAGTTATCATTGCCGGAAATGTGGTTACGGGAGAAATGGTAGAAGAACTGCTTTTAGAAGGCGCTGATATCGTAAAAGTCGGAATTGGTCCGGGTTCGGTTTGTACCACAAGGGTAAAAACAGGCGTTGGCTACCCACAGCTTTCCGCGATTATCGAATGTGCCGATGCGGCTCATGGTTTGGGCGGACACATTATCAGCGATGGTGGCTGTTCCACTCCGGGCGATGTCGCCAAAGCATTTGGAGCGGGTTCCGATTTTGTAATGCTGGGAGGAATGTTGGCAGGCCACACAGAAAGTGGCGGCGATATGATCGAAATCGAAGGTGAAAAATACAAACAATTCTACGGCATGAGCTCTGAAACCGCAATGAAAAAACACGTTGGTGGCGTTGCTGAATATAGAGCAAGTGAAGGAAAGACCGTTCAGGTTCCGTTCAAAGGCGATGTGAATGAAACATTGCTCGACATTCTTGGCGGAATCAGAAGTACCTGCACTTACGTTGGTGCATCCAAATTAAAGGAACTGACCAAACGAACTACATTTATTAGGGTAATCGAGCAGGAAAATAGGGTTTTTACGAAATAAACAAACGCAATAAAGCAGCGACTTTTACCGCAAATTCACAAATTATTTGCATTCTTTTTAATTTGCGAATTTGCGGTTTATTTTTTACGGCATGATCAACTTTTTAAATGCCTTTAAATGAAGTACCATGAGCACTGAGCTAATTTAGTTTAACTAAAAATTAGCATTCGTTCTACGGATACTTCTATTTAAAACAGTAATTTTATGAAATATGGAAAAGGACATTAAAAAAGGATTTATCTTCAAAAAATACGAAGCTCCATTCCAATCACCCTTCGATAAATTATTTGAAATTTTCAAGGAATTAATCACACATACTTCGGGTGATTTTGATGAAGCTATTGACTGGCTGCGGCAGTTAGACGTAGAATACAAGCTAACCGACAAAACTTATACAATCGATGATTTTATCGAAGACCTAAAGAAAAAAGGCTACATCCGCGAAGAGCTTAAAGATGATGGTACTTCGGGAACCGGAATTACAGCTAAAACTGAAAGGGCCATCCGTCAACAGGCCTTAGATCAGATTTTTGGTAACTTAAAAAGGTCCGGCACCGGAAATCACAAAACCAAATATTCAGGAAGTGGCGACGAACAGACCGGAGAGTTCCGCGATTATCATTTTGGCGATGGACTCGAAAGTATTTCCCTTACCGAAAGTTTGAGAAACGCACAAATCAATAATGGTGTAGATGAGTTTCGCCTGACCGAAAATGATTTGGTTGTTGAAGAGTCGAAATTCAAGGCGCAGATGAGTACGGTTTTGATGATTGATATCAGCCACAGCATGATTCTTTACGGCGAAGACCGGATTACACCGGCAAAGAAAGTAGCGATGGCCTTAGCGGAATTAATTACAACCCGTTATCCCAAAGACACTATCGATATTTTAGTCTTTGGAAACGATGCGTGGCCGATTGTAATAAAGGATTTACCTTATTTAAAAGTCGGGCCTTATCACACCAATACTGTCGCTGGCCTGCAATTGGCAATGGATATGTTGAGAAGGAAGCGAAATACCAACAAACAGATTTTCATGATAACGGACGGGAAACCAAGCTGTGTCCGTGAGAAAGACGGAACCTATTATATGAATTCCAATGGATTGGATGAGTATATAGTCGAACAATGCTACAATCAGGCAGCGCAGGCAAGAAAACTCCATATTCCCATCACCACCTTTATGATTGCCAATGATCCTTACTTGCAGCAATTCGTAAACCGTTTTACCGAAGCAAACCAGGGAAAAGCTTTTTACACGGGATTAAAAGGTTTGGGCGAAATGATTTTTGAAGATTATGAAACTAATAGAAAAAAGAAAATTAAATAATTTTAGGGCGTTTCCCTTCGGGTCGGGCTTTTCGTTCCAATCTTTTTATTGTTTTTGTCACATCGAGCGCAGTCGAGATGCTTTTTCTAAAACAATAAAAAGGATTTCCACTTCTATCCCTAACGCAAACCGTAATAAAACATAAGTATCAATTACAAAAACAACATAAAGAAAACAATGAACAACATACAAACACTAGCCCAATTAAAAGCATCCGGATACAAATCAAGAAGTATCAAAGATGAATTGCGGGAGAATCTGCGGGAGAAAATAAAATCAGGAAAACCTGTTTTTGAAGGCGTACATGGTTTTGAAAATACCGTAATCCCCGAGTTGGAAAGAGCAATTCTGTCAAGGCATAATATCAATTTACTCGGACTTCGAGGTCAGGCCAAAACTCGGTTAGCGCGAAAAATGATTGAATTATTGGATGAATATATGCCCATTGTCGAAGGCTCGGAAATCAATGACGATCCGCTGAATCCGATTTCGCGTTATGCCAAAGATTTGATTCTGGAAAAAGGCGATGCAACACCAATAAAATGGATTCACAGAAGCGAAAGGTTTTCAGAAAAATTAGCTACTCCGGATGTAACCGTTGCTGACTTGATTGGTGATGTCGATCCGATAAAAGCGGCTAATTTAAAATTGTCTTATGCAGATGACAGGGTAATCCATTTCGGAATGATTCCACGAGCGAACCGATGCATCTTTGTGATTAATGAATTGCCCGATTTGCAGGCCAGAATTCAGGTAGCCTTATTCAATATTCTACAGGAAGGCGATATCCAGATTCGGGGCTTTAAATTGAGAATGCCTTTGGACATACAGTTTGTTTTCACCGCAAACCCCGAAGATTATACCAATCGCGGAAGCATAGTTACCCCTTTAAAAGACAGGATAGGTTCGCAAATCCTGACACATTATCCCGAAAGTGTTGCTGTCGCCAGAACGATTACACATCAGGAAGCTAAACTGGATATTGCACAATCGGAAAGCATTCACGTACCAGGCATAGCAAAAGATTTATTGGAACAGATTTCATTTGAAGCCCGGGAAAGCGAATATATTGACAATAAAAGTGGTGTTAGCGCACGTTTGAGCATCACTGCTTATGAAAATTTACTAAGCACAGCTGAACGCAGGGCATTGCAATCGGGAGCAGAAAAGACTACGGTCCGGTTATCCGATTTTATGGGAATCATTCCCGCTATTACCGGAAAGGTAGAATTGGTTTATGAAGGCGAACAGGAAGGCGCTGCCGTTGTAGCACAACATTTAATCGGGGATGCCATTCATACGTTCTTTCCGGTTTATTTTCCTAAAATTGAAAAGCTGGAGCGAGATGCAGAAGCTAGTCCGTTTGCCCCAATATTGGAATGGTTCTTTACTGAAAATGGTTTCGAATTGTTGGATGATGCCACCGATGAGGAATACAGAAAACAATTAGATGATGTGAAACCATTAGAAGATCTCATTCAGAAATACCAACCCGAAATTCCGTCTGAAGATAAATATTTCCTTAAGGAGTTTGTGCTTTGGGGATTGGTGGAATATGATAAGTTAAGCAAGGATAGAGTAGAAGTAGGGTATCAGTTTAAGGACTTGTACGGAAGTTACATTAGTAAATTAAAATAGTCTGCTAAGTGATGAATAGCTAAATACCGCAAGTTATTCATTAGTAAGGTTCAAAATTTTGACCGCAAATTCGCAAATTAAAATCTATTAAAAAAATTTGTGAATTTGTGGTCATTTACTATACAAAGTACAACTAAGTTTTAATAACCAAATCATACTTTTCCAAAAGTCCCTTTAAACCTTCGGTAGAAAAAACAGCTTTCTTCAGTTTGTTCTTTTCCGGGTCGATGGTGTAATCGTAGCTTGTATAAAAATCTGTTTTGTTGGCGATGGTATCAATAAAGACAGCTCTTCTAAGGTTGCAGTTGTCGAAAATAGCTTCTGTCAAATCACTTCCCATAAAATCTACCGAAATCATACTGCAATTGATGAACTGCATTTTCTTTAGTTTGAGGGCGTAAAATTTGGCATAATCCAACAAACAATCCTTAAATCCAAAATCATAAATTACCTGATCGGTCATAGCAAAGTTTACATTAGTAAAATTACAACCATTAAACTGCACCCCGCGAAGGGAAACATAGTTAACCTTAGTATCGTTGAAATTGCAGTCGAAAAAAACGCAATCTATAAAATAAACACTTTGAAAAGTACAGGATGTAAAATCGCAATTATGGAATGTGCAATTCTCGTATTCCTTGTGTTTGATATCGGCTTCGAGGAAGAAGACATCTTCAAACTTCCAGTCAAGTATATAATCTGATGACATAATGATTTTTTTGAAGCGTAAAACTAAGTGTTTTTTTGGACGTATTATTTTGCCTTATGTTAATATTGGAATAAACTGTAAAAAAGCAGGTCTTTCATTTGCGGTAAACCCTTAAATTTACGTTATAATTTTTCTAAGCAGCTATGAATCAGGAAAAGACTAAGATTTCAGGGTTTTTCTATAAAAATCCATCACTAAAAATAAAAGAATTCCAAGCTTTCCTGACGACACGAATGGGAGTGATATTCGCACTGAACATGCAGTCCACCATTTTATATTATTGGGTTTATCATATTACAAATGACAAACTTTCACTCGGATTTGTTGGTCTGGCCGAAGTTATCCCGGCTATTGGATGCTCACTTTTTGCCGGACATTTCGTTGATCAAAGCGAAAAACGGAAAATGGTTATCAGGTGTTTATTGGGTTATATTATCCTCGCAGTTTGTCTCGCAATGTTGGCAATTCCGTCTACACATACAAACCTTTCTGTTGGAACCACAGTTTGTTTCATTTATTTCTTTGTCTTTTTGGGTGGCATCCTACGCTCCTTTTTCAGTCCGTCCATGTTTTCGTTATTCGGATTGGTGGTTCCAAGAGAGCATTATGCCAATGCTACAAGCTGGAGCAGTATGTCGTGGCAGATGGGTGCAGTGCTTGGACCGTTGGTAGCGGGTTTTGGAATTGCATGGTTCGGAATCTCGGCTGGACTTTTTGTTGTATTGGGATTGCAGTTGCTGTTGTTTATTCCATTACTTTCCATATCGGTTAAACCAATTTTAAAGCGTGAAAAAGAACCTATAATGCAAAGTGTTGCAGATGGATTGCAATTCGTATTCAAGACACCGGTACTTTTGGCAGCACTTTCGTTAGATATGTTTTCGGTTTTATTTGGTGGTGCTGTAGCCTTGCTTCCGGTTTATCAAAAGGAAATCCTGCATGTAAATGAAATGGGATTTGGAATCCTACGTTCGGCTCCGGGAATTGGCGCTTTATTAACGTTAGGACTGTTGGCATTTCTACCTTTAAAGACTTATCCGGGAAGGAAATTGTTTATCTGCACCGCTGCATTTGCCATATCCATTATTATTTTCGGGATTTCCACCAATTTTTACCTGTCCTTTTTCATGCTGCTGCTTTCAGGAACATTTGATGCTGTGAGTGTTGTTATCAGAAGCACCATTTTACAACTAATGACACCAGACGCTATGCGTGGAAGGGTTTCTGCCGTAAATACGATGTTTGTAAGTTCTTCCAACGAGCTCGGAGATTTTGAAAGTGGTGTGATGGCAAACTGGTTGGGAACTGTCCGCGCGGTTGTGGTTGGTGGTTGTCTTACTTTGGGTGTTGTGGCGTTTACTTTTGTCAAAGTGCCGCAATTGCGTAGGTTTAGTTTTGATTATAAGAAAAAAGAGGAAGTAAACTAAAACAGTTTTTTCATCTCCAAAGCATTTAATATTCCGGCTGTGCTTGCTGTGTTATTGAAATAGACGAAAGCCCCTTTGGCTGGATTATTCTTTGAAATCACTTCTTTTAGTTTCTTCAAATAGTCAGTATCGTAATCCGAATAAAACATTTTAGGTGTACCATGTAGCCTCACATAGATTAAAGGCGATTCAATAAAAATAGTTTCTGGTAAACTCGGATGGCTCACACTGCATAAGGTAATATTGTTTTTTACCAATTCATTCCAAACTTCGGTAATCCACCAGCTTTCGTGGCGGAATTCGATGACGTTTTTAAATTTTAAATCTAATTGGCTAACCATGTGGTCAAGTCGTTCCCGACTGTAGTGATAACTTGGTGGAAGCTGGAACAATACACAGCCAAGCTTATGCTTTAATCCTTCTGCACATCGGCCGTAAAAATCCTCCAATAAGCTCTCGCAGTCATTAAATTTTTGGATGTGCGTAATGAGTTTCGGTGCCTTTACACTCAGCAAAAAATTATCGGGTGTCCTATCAAACCAGTTTTGCATTATTTTCAATGTAGGGAATTTGTAAAAGGTCGCATTGATTTCAAAGGTGTCAAAATGCTGGCAGTAATATTCAAACCACTGTTTGCTTGGTAATTCCTTCGGATAGAAAACTTCTTTCCAATATCCGTTATAAAAACTCGAGCAGCCAATATATATCTTCTTTTTCATTCGTAAAGTTTTTGGCAATTGGTACAGAAAAAGCTTCTGCGTTTTTTGATGCCTGTTTGTTTTTTAATCAATGGTAAATCACATCTTAGGCAGGTTTTTTTGGTGTGGGCAAGCCAATGTTTTTTGAGTTCATAGTTCTTTTTCCATTCCAAAAACTGAAAACTGTAAATGACAGCTTCCTTCGTAACTTCATTTATTTTCCGTGAAGGGATATTGCCAATCAAGGATTCCGGATGAATCTTTACACGGTATAATACTTCATTCTTAATTATATTTCCAACGCCCGAAAAAATATCTTGTTCCAATAAAGCGTCACAAATCATTTTTTTGGGAATCTGTTCCAATTTTTTTTTGCTGCTTTTGGATCCCAGTCCTCATTCATCACATCTGTTGTCCAGTCATAATGCTGATTGAGATTTCCTTCCAGAAATTTTATAGAACAGGTGTAAAAGTTAAGTTCTCCATTATCAAAAATAAGGCTAAGCCTAGGCTCAGTTTCTTTTCTTTCATTAATGCGGTATGTACCAAACATTAGAAGATGGATTTTAATGGTAAATTCTTCGAAGCAAATGAGGAAGTTTTTCCCCCATGTTTTGAATGAAACAACAGTTTGACCCTGTATTCTTTCAATCCCGATTTTACTATTGCCACAAACGCTAATGACTTTGTGACCAGTAAACTGCTGGACTTCTTCCTTTAAAATTACTAATGATGGACCTTCTGGCATTTCTTTGGATTTAAAAGTTAAAAAAAACAGTGCAAAATGAATTACACTGTTTTTCTGTGCAAAAAGCACTTTAACCAGGACATAAGTAACACATATGGATTTTTGATTTCTCAACTGTGATACCTTTTGCTTTTATTGCTTCGGAAAACTTTTAAATCTCTCTCTAAAGAGTATCCTCTATAGTTGTTCTTTTGTTTTGGCAAATATTCATCGGATAAGTTCACCTGAATTTTATTTTGCTTTAACTGAAGCCTTCTGCAATCTAATCCTGACCATAATTATAGGTGAATTTCACTCTGATATTAATGATTTCTGTGTGACCCATTACGTGATGGACTGCTGTATCTGGTTTTTGTTTCTTCTTCAGAAACTACATTATCAATAAATTCATCGTGTTCCGAATTCCCATTATTGTAACGATCTTCATCTTCAGTGGAAACTTCATACTGATCCAGATTGGGATGGTATATAGCTTTGTTATCTCCGCTTAAAAAGTCGTCATCATTTTCTCCTTGCTTTTTATCAATTTTAGAACCTGGCCCAAATTGATTGTTTTCGTGATTTAAGTTCATCTTTATTATAAAATTTAATATTGTAGGTATTACAAAGTTGTATTTTTATACAAATAGAAGTGTTATATAACTTTTGTGTAATTTTATATTATTGACATTCAATTCAAATAATTAGAAGGCATAAATTTATATATTGCAGACTTTGTTTAACCGTTAAATCTATGGCATGGCGCTCAGTACAATCAAAATCAAAACACTGTTTAATCTGATAAAGCAATCACTTAAAGGCGAAGAGCACGATTACACTCAGGGAAATGTAAAAGTGGCCATACTTTTACTTGCCATTCCAATGATACTTGAATTGAGCCTGGAATCGGTTTTTGCAGTGGTCGACATTTATTTTGTGGGCCACCTTCCCAATGCCGATGTGGCAATAGCTACCGTAGGTTTGACAGAAGCTGTAATTGCTTTGGTGTATACCCTTGGAATCGGTTTAAGTACAGGAGCAACAGCAATTGTGGCACGACGAGTAGGAGAAAAAACTTCACAGAAGCCTCTAAAGCCGGTGCTCAGGCTATAATGATTTCTATATTTATTGCCATTTTCGTTGCAGTATGTGGTGTTTATTTTGCTTCCGATATTTTGGCGATAATGGGAGCAAGGCCTGAAGTTATTAAGGAAGGTACTTCATTTGCACAGGTTATTTTTGCGAGCAGTCCCTCCATTATTCTATTGTTTCTGATAAACGGTATTTTCCGTGGTGCCGGAGATGCTGCTATGGCCATGCGAAGTCTTTGGTTAGCGAGTTTTATTAATATTGTACTGTGCCCGATATTGATTTATGGTTTAGGACCATTTCCTGAACTTGGTTTGGTGGGAGCAGCAATTGCCACGGCAGTTGGAAGAACAAGCGGTGTATTATATCAATGCTATCATTTATTTGCCAAAAACCGAATCATTAAGATTTACAGCACTTATTTCAAGCCCAATCTTGAAATCATCAAATCGTTATTAAGTATCTCAACACCAGCGATGTTTCAGTTCTTCATTCAGAGCGGAAGCTGGATTGCGCTCACTTATATTGTTTCCATCACCGGAAGTACTGATGCCAGTGCGGGTTATCAGATAGCCATCAGGAATGTGGTGTTCTTTATTTTGCCTGCCTGGGGATTGAGTAATGCGGCCGCAACTTTGGTTGGGCAAAACCTTGGAGCCAAACAACCCGAGAGAGCCGAACAAAGCGTGTTGCTTACAACAAAATACAACATCATCTTTATGGGTTTTGTGACCTTGCTTTTTGTCTGCTTTTCGGAATTCATTATTGGTTTGTATACTTCAGACAAGGTGATTTTAGCTTACGGCAGCCAGGCACTGCGTATTATTGGATTTGGGTATGTGTTTTATGGTATCGGAATGGTAATGATACAATCGCTGAATGGAGCAGGGGATACCAAAACACCGACATGGATCAATATCTTCTGTTTCTGGATGATCCAGATACCGCTGGCATGGTTTTTAGCGGTTCATTTAGGCTTTGGCCCATTGGGTTCCTTTATCGCTATTCCAACAGCTGAAACGGTTTTGGCCATACTGGCATTCTATTTCTTTAAAAAAGGAAAATGGAAGACAGTGCAGGTTTAGTGATATAATTTGAAATAATTTTAAGTATTCATTTGTGGATTTAATACTATTAGCTATATTTGCACCCACAAAAAAGGCCTCGTGGCGCAACTGAATAGCGCATCTGATTACGGCTCAGAAGGTTACTGGTTTGAATCCAGTCGAGGTCACGAATGAATTCATTCAAATAGAAAAAATGACAAGTTTACTTGATCATTTTTTTTATTTTAAGGAATTATCAAAGCGGAGCTTTGATGGATATATAATCCAGTCGAGGTCACGAAAAGAACAAAAGCTCTCACAATAGTGGGAGCGTTTATTTTAAATCCAATGCCCTGGTAGTCACATAATACCTCCAGCCAATTATTGCCATCTGCCATTTTTTGGCCTTAGCTAAATCGAGCTGTTGCTTCGTAAAGCTTGGAAGCAGGAGCTTGTTTAATTTGGCTAACAGTTTGTACATCACGTTATTTTTTACAAATATAAAAAGACCATCCGTTTTGCGAATGGTCTTAGGTTTTTTATGCTTTTTGGGTCTTTAAGCTGGATTTGGCTTTTTTGAGTTCTTTAGTTGTTTTTTCCATTTCCTCCTTAGCCTTTAGCATCTCTTCTTTTGTTTTTTTAAGTTCTTTGATTGCCTTTTCATCTGCGCTATCCGGCTTTCCGTTATCATATTTATGCATAAGCTTATCTAACTGTTCCTGCATTTTCTGCAGCTGTTCACTTAAGTTATCATTCCCAGAAGAAAAATTAAATTTAGATATATCATCATCACCAAAGAATTCAAAAGTGTTGTCTTTTTTAATCTTTTCCAATTCATCTGATGTATAATCATCGCCACCTTCAATCACTTTTCCGTCTTCTATTACTAATGGTTTCCTGCCATCGTTTTCTATTATTATTTTGGAATTCGATTTTCCGAAAGTACCATTATCAGGGAAACTGAAGTTAAAGGATTTTGCATTTCCGTTTCCGAAATTGAACTGTTTCATGAAATTTTCTCCATTACCAAAATTGCCGGCTATGAAATCTGAATTGCCTGGCTCGCCAAATCCAACCGAATCTCCGTTTTTGAAGAATCTGATGGTATTGATCGGCTTTTTATTATCTACTTCCATAGAGCCTTTATTTCCTTCCCTGTCTATATATTCAACCCTGACAGCTGTGATCTCATTTTCACTGTTTCTTTTTACATTGGAATAAGAAATCGTAACACCATATTCGCTAAGTGCCTTGATGTCGTCATTCATTTCCTGTTCGGGTGTATCCTTATTCCAAGTCATATAAACATTACCCTTTTCGCTGTTTTCTTTGGTAACCAATGATTTTTTCTCTTGTGAGAATCCACAATTAATTGCCACAACTGACAATAATAAACCGAAATAAAATTTAGTTTTCATATTCTACTCAATTGATTATAAATGATTTTAAATTGGATAACAAATTTAAAAATCAGTCCTTTTTCTAAAAAGAAATTTTACACTTTTTTAACTACTTCTTATTTTTTAATTCTGCTTTAGCTTTTTCAAATTCTGCTTTGGCAGCTTCCATTTCTGCTTTTGCTTTCTGCATCTCTGCTTTTGCGGCTTCCATTTCTGCTTTTGCGCTTTCTATCTCTGGTCTGGCTCTGTCCATTTCGGCACGGGCACGCGCCATATTAGCCTTCATCTGACCTCTGTTGGCTTTAAGGATTTCCATTTGCTTTTGCATTTCAGGGCGCATTTTTTCATTTGGATTTTAGCGTCAGCCAAAGCCCTCGATTTAACTTTCATCACGTCTTTACCATTTATATAAATCTGTGGACCATCTTCGTCAGATGAAGCTGAATAGCTATAGCTGTAATTTTGTCCCTTACCTCTTGCGGCACCATATTTCTGCATGGCTTCCTCGATTTCTTTTTCGTCTGACAGCACTTTACCGTTGATAATTACCATTGGTTTTTTATCTCCGTCCGTTTTAATTATTATGTTTGAGTTTTTTGCATCTTTCCATGAGCGTACTTCTGGAGCTTCCGGCGCTTCTGGTGCTTCTGGAGCTTCCGGTGCTTCTGGAGCTTCCGGTGCTTCCGGAACTTCGAAATCCATATCAAAATCAAAATCAAAGTTTCCTGCAATATTGATGCTGTCGTCTATTGAGATTGCCATAGGTGCCTCTTCATTTCGCACGCCACCAAAATTAGCATAAACCCTAGTTTGTCGTGGACTTCCGAAGCCTACACTGGCATCGTTTTTATAAAAATGGATAGGTTTTATAGGCTCTTTACCATTTACCTGAGAAACGCCCTTGTTACCATTCTTATCCTTAAATTCTACTTTTATTCCGGTTATTTCACCTGAACTGTTTCTTTTTACTTTTGAATATTTCAAGGTTACTCCATGCTTTTCTTTTAGTAAGGCTGCGTCTTTCTTCATCTCGGCGTCAGTCGAATTCTTATCTACAATGACACGGATTTCCCCGCCTGAAAGTGCCTTTTTCGTTATAATTGTTTCCTGTTTTTCTTGTGCAATGACTTTAATCTGGAATAAAACTACGAATCCAATTAGGGCCGGAATAATAACGGCATACTTCCAGGAATTTCTTTTGTGTGATTGATTTTTGTTTAACATAACGATTCTTTTTTTGATTAATGATTGATAAAAATTATTGGTTATTGGTAGGCAGCTTTGATGGGAAACTACTTTTAATAATGCTCTCTGATAGGACTTTTTATCCTCTAATTGTTCAATTGCTTTTTGATCGGCAATGTATTCCAGATTTTGGGTGATTGCTTTTTTATACAACCATACAAACGGATTGAACCAAAATGCGATACAGAATATTTTAGCCACCAATACATCTAACGAATGTCTTTCCCTGCTGTGGATTTTTTCGTGTAATAAGATACTCTGAAGCTCTTCATTGGAATACAGGTCAGCGTTATATACTATATAATTAAAGAACGAAAAAGGAGCTATATTCTCATTTAGGTTAACTAATTTAAATTGTTCTTTTTTAATTGCTTGCTGTTGGTAAAGCATTCGATAAAGCGAAGTGAAATTAAATACTATCCTTATCACTAAAACGCTCGCGATGATCACATAACTAACCCAGATAAACTGCATCCAATCGAATGCCTCAACAACAGGAACATCTTGTAGGGTTTGGGTAGAAAGCTGCGAATAAGCCATCATATCTTCAGCCGAAACTTTGGGCCTTTCTACCAATATTACTTTCTTAATTACAAATAACGGTAACAATGCAGAAGTCACTAAACCACTTAACAGAAACCAACGGTTGCTATTGAAAAACGTTTCTTTGCGTACCAAAAAATGATACGCCAGATAAAACACCATAATCAATGCACTGGCTTTTAATAAGTATACGAATAATGCTTCCATAGGTTTTGGTTTACTTTAAGGTTATAACTACTTTAGAAATTGGTGCCCCCTTTACTTCTTTATCGCTATCGTTAAGCACTTTGATGTCTTTTATTTTCATAAGATTCATCGATTCCAATAGTAGTCTTGGATTGTTTTTCTGTACTCCGTTGATTACCAGTACAGGGGATTTTTCAGTGAATTGTACTGTTGGATATCCCGGAACTTTCATGTAGAATCGATCGTAAACCACAACCTCATCGCCATTCGCAATGGTTATGATATTTACAGGATTAGGTTTTGGCTCTTGTCTGGTTGTCCAGTTGGTAGTGATAAGCACAACTGAACCTTTGTCTTTTGCTCCGTATTTTGTCAGTGTAGGCAGGTCTGTTAGAATCTCTATTCTCTCTAACCCCTTTGGATCGAGTTCATTTAAATCTTCTTTAGTGTAGCGCTGACCGTCAACGTATATTATAGCGTCATCCTTAATGGATTCAACAGTAATTATTTTACCTTCATTTACAGGGTCTAACGGCTTTACGGTCATATCTGAATTATCATAAAAGCCGATAACCGTTTTTCCGTCCTTTGGAGTGATGGCTTTAAAGAAAATTGGGCGGATTGGAATCGTTCGGATCTGTTCCACTTTTCCTTTTTTGCCATTGTTGTCGTTATAAGCAATTTTTATTGTGATGATTTCACCTTTTTCATTTCTCTTTACATTAGAGAAAGTCAGGTCGATGTTATGGTTTTCTTTTACTTCGGTTGCGCTGCTTTTAAGTTCTTCATCGCTCGAAATTTTATCGAAGACAAGTGTGGTAACCGTTGAAAATGTTCCGGAATATTCCACTTTCACATTCTCTTTCTGAATGTCATTGTCTCCCAAATATCCTATCTGACCTTTGCCGTTATTGATATCTCTTATGAAACGAATTGGTTTTATTCCGTTTGTATTGGTAAAAGTATCGGTGCTGTTGTTTCCTAATTCATCACTGAAGGAAATGGTAATGGATGTGATTTCGTTTTTGGAATTCCGTTTGATTTCAGTAAAATCGAATATAATATTTGCATCAGCCATTATTTTAGCATCGGCATTGAATTGACTGTCGGTGGTGTTTTTTGTCCAGGTTTTATCCGTTAACGGAAGATTTGCCGAATAAGATTTGGTGCTTTCTGCAAGCTTTCTTTCCTTGGCTTCCGTCTTTACCTGGAATAGGAGTACAAAGCCAATTAGGGCAGGGATGACTAAGGCATACTTCCGAGAACTTCTTCTGTGTGATTGATTTTTGTTTAGCATAACGATTCGTTTTTTGATTAATGATTGATAAAAATTATTGGTTATAGGCAGGCAGTTTTGATTAGAAACTACTTTAAGTAAGGCGTGTTGATAGGATTTTTTATCTTCCAACTGTTCAATCGCTTTTTGGTCGGCAATATATTCCAGGTTTTGGGTTATGGCTTTTTTGTAAAGCCAGGCAATAGGGTTGATCCAAAATACAGAACAGAAAAGTTCGGTAATGATAATGTCGGCCGAATGCTTTTCGCGGCTGTGTATCTTTTCGTGCAATAAGATGCTTTGAACTTCGTCATCCGAATACAGATCAGGGTTGTAAACTATATAATTAAAGAAAGAAAATGGCGCTATATTCTTGTTTAGGTTAATAAATTTAAATCCTTCCCTTTTAGTTACTTGCTGATTATATAGCATACGATAAAGCGAAACAAAGTTAAACAGCATCCTAACTACAAGTATACCGACAATCAGTAAGTAGCTTACACATAGGAACTGTAACCAATTAAAGGGTTCGGCAACGGGAATATCAGGTATTATAATGGGAGGCTGTTGGGCATTGTGGACAACATTACTGGTCGGGCATAGTGTTGGTTCCACTATTATTATCTTTTTGATAAAATAGAGCGGCAATAGGAGTGAGGTTATTAATCCACCCAATAGGAACCAACGGTTGCTATTGAAAAACGTCTCTTTCCGCACCAAAAAATGGTACGCAACATAGAACACAGCAAGCAATCCGCCGGACTTAATTAGGTATGTAAACAGCTGCTCCATGTGGCTCTATTTTTTATTCTCGATAATCTCCAATATCTCCCTAAGTTCCTCTGCAGATATTTTTTCCTCCTGCGCGAAAAAGGATACCATGTTTTTATATGAACTATTGAAATAGGTGTCAATAGCCGTATTCATAAATCGCTTTCTGTAGTCTTCCATCTTTACGATAGGAAAGTACTGGTGGGTATTGCCAAAAGCATTGTGCGAAACGAAACCCTTTTCCTCAAGGTTCCTGATAATGGTAGAAAGTGTATTATAGTGCGGCTGTTCTTCCGTAATCTCTGCCATGACCTCCTTTACAAAAGCTTTTTTAAGCTTCCATAAAATCTGCATGATTTCCTCTTCTTTGTTTGTTAACTTTTGCATAGTTGTTTAATTTGAAATCGAAAGTACAACTATGTTTTTAGTTACACAACTATTTTTATAGTTATTTAACTATTTTTTAAGGAATTTAAAATAAAGTAAATGTAAGGTGCTGATTTACAGTAGTTTTTTCTCCCGTTGTATAAGTCGGTAAACCCACAACGCGCATAACATACCCATTACGCCCAATGTTCCCATGATGAACCAGTTTTCCTGATAACCCTTATAGTAGTCCACAATCTGCATACCGCCTTTTGCGCTCAGGATATGCGCAAGGCTGTAACTCATGGTATAAATTGCCATATAACGCCCTTCGTGTCCTTTAGGAGCACGGCTTAGTGCAACCGAATTAGAGAATGGGAAAGCAAACATTTCGCCCACAGTCATAAACAGCATCATGATGACCAGGATTCCGGCCCAGGTATCCACCAGCATTAGGAAGAGGCTGATTGCCATTAACAGGCATCCTATGGCTACTACTTTTACTTTACTGATGTTATTCCGCTCCACATAACTTACGAGTGGCATTTCTACAAAGAAGATTATCAGTCCGTTCATTGTCAGCAGCAAGCCGGTCTGCAGTTCGGTTAGGTTAAACTGCTCCCGATGGTATAGCGGAATGGTAGTAAACACCTGAAAGAACAAAACACCCGACACCAGGCAGCTAAAAAGGAACAGCCAAAACGGACCGTCCTTAAACACAGAGTGGGTCAATACATCATCAGGATGCTTTTTATCTATATAAGCACTTTTCTTTTTTCCTTTACCTTCAGCCAGAATAGGGATATGGCAATGATACAGGTGGCGCCGTCTACCCAAAACAGGCCACGGTACCCAATGGTCATAATAATCAATCCACCCAATGCCGGTCCGGCTGCAAAACCAAGGTTAATGGCTAAACGGACTAAGGTTAAGGCTCTTGTCCTGTTCTCGGGCGTAGCATACGCGCCAAGCGATACGAACATGGCGGGACGAAACATATCGGCAATGATCATCAGGACAAACATTGCAATGCAAAGTCCTGTAAAGGAGGTAATAAACTGCACGAAAAACAACAGTACTCCCGTAGTCATCAGGCTAAATATCATGATTCTATAGAAGCCTATCTTATCTGATAGTTTACCCCTAACCAGGAGCCAATGATAGAACCGCTTCCAAACCAAAACAGGATGGTACCGATATCGGCGTAACTGAAATGCAGGTCCTCCTTTAGGTATTTAGACAAAAAGGGCAGCACCATAGTTCCGGCCCGGTTGATAAAGGTAATGAGTGTCAGTATCCAGATTTCCCTTGAAAATCCTTTGAAGTTATTGATGTAGCGTTGAAAGGCTGTACTGAGCATTGATTGTTGGTTGATACGACAAAGATAAGAAACTTTGTTACTCTGATTTGGAGTGTATTGGTTAGTTTTACAGTATTTTTGTTAAAAACACAACGATGAAAAATTCTGTTTATATGCTTTGCCTTTTCCTGGTTTCAGGCTTTGCGGGTGCACAGCAGTTGGATGATAACCTGACTTCAAAGGAATACCAAAACAATTTGGATAGCGAGTACGCCAACAAGAAAGAAAGCCCGTTAACCGATACCGATTTTAAGGTTTTTAAAGGACTCGAATTTTATCCCATCAATGAAAAGCTAATTGTTATCGCTAACTTTATCCGCACTGCGGAAGAGAAAGTGTTTAAGATGAAAACCACCGGATCACGTACACCCGAATATGTCAAGTATGGTGAACTGCATTTTAAACTGGACGGAAAAGCCTTTACCCTAAACGTATACCAAGGTTTAGACTTAATGAATAAGGAAGGTTATGAAGACTATCTTTTCCTGCCGTTCTCCGATTTGTCATGTGGAAAGGAAACTTACATTGGTGGCCGTTATATCGATATGCGGATCCCAAAAGGAAACGAGGTGGTAATCGACTTCAACAGAGCCTATAATCCCTATTGTGCTTACAATCCCAAGTATTCCTGTCCGATTGTACCGTTAGAGAATAAATTAGCCATTGAAATATTGGCAGGTGTCAAGAAATTCCATGATTAATGCGGTTTTACAACTTACATACCCATAAATTTACTAATAACCCTGCTGTTTTGGAGCTGGTCAATCAGTATCCCTGGGAGTTTGATGCTTCGGTTCCGAACTATTCTATAGGTATCCATCCTTGGTACATCAACGAAGAACGGTTGGCGTCCGATTTAAAAATTATTGAAGAAAAGTTGCAGCTAAAAGGATGCCTCGCACTTGGAGAATGTGGTTTGGACAAACGTATTGAGGTACCAATGCCACTACAGGCCGAAGTTTTTGAACGGCAGATTGCTCTTGCCGAACAGTATCAGAAACCATTAGTACTGCATTTAGTAGCCGCCTTTGACGAACTGCTTGCTATCAAAAAGCGATTAAAGATTTCAGTTCCGATAATCATACACGGCTTTTCGAAGAATGAGCAGGTTGCCCAACAATTGTTAGCCAACGGATTTTATCTCTCGTTTGGAAAGTATTTGATGCGGAATCCCGAATTAAGGGAAGTGTTCCGGTCGGTGCCAAATGACAGGTTCTTTCTCGAAACAGATACCATTGAAGAAAGTTTAGAACAAGTCTACAGCTTAGCTTCAGAATATAAAGGTATGAGCCTGGTAGAAATGAAGCTGCAGATTGAACAGAACTGGTCGGCTGTTTTTAATGTTTAATTCTTATTGAAACTTCGTGGTTGCCTGAATCCTTATAAAAATCAGGTTTCTGATGGCTCAGAATTATAGTCTTTCGTTTTATCAACAATAGTATGTATGATGTTGTCCATTTTTTCGGCAGACTCACCTATATAAGTTATAAGCAATTCGTCAGTTGGCTTGTCTTTATCGCTTTCCTTGAGGATAGCTATCAGGCCTAATAAGTTAGCAAGTGGAGCCCTAACCAGATGCGATTGCGTCCAGGATATTTCCTTCAATGCCTTATTCTGTGATTCAATCTTTTCCATCCTTTCAAGTGTCTCCTGCTCGTTCAGCTTACTTTTGGTAATGTCAAGCACAATACCTTCGAGCTTTAACGGGTTACCTTCCTCGTCTTTTGTCAGGTATTGACGTACCAGCAGCCATTTAGTATTCCCCGATCCCGTAATTATCCTGCGTTCACTTTCATTGATGGTATTTTCCTCAAAACCCTTATAAGATTGAGGATCGAAGCTTGCCCTGTCGTCAGGATGGTAATATTCAGAGATGGAAACAGAATCAGGTATAAATGTTTTCGGGTCGACTTCAAATATCTTGTATATTTCCTCTGACCATACGATTTCCTCTGTAAGCAGGTTTTTGGTCCAGTATCCTAAATTGGCAATTTCACTGGCGAGCTGCAATCGGGAATTAGTTTCTACCAGTTTATTCTGTGTTTCCATTTCCGCTGTTACATCTGCGGAGGAGGCCAACCGCAGCTTTTTGCCTTTAAAAGTGACACCTGTGATCTGAATCTTAACCATGATAATGTCGCCGTTTTTCTTTTGGTGCCTCAATATGCGAGGTACAGCATAACGGTTACTGGGTTGGGAAACGGAAAGCAACTGATCCAAAAGGACAGCATCTTCTGAAGGGCGGATGTCCCTCAGCGTCATGTTGGCATATTCTTCTGCTGTATACCCGTAGATATTGGAGGCGGCTTCATTTACAAGGATAAACTGTAGGGTTTCCGGATCAAAGATCCACATTGGTAACGGACTATGATTGAACAGCTGCATATAGTCTTCCTGTGATTGCCGCAATTGGCTGGCGGATTGCTGTTTTACATTGATGATTTGCTGATAGTATGCAGAAGTCTTATCAATATTCCTCTTCACCAGTATATGTAGGAGAATAGCTGTTATTAATATAAACCCCAGTCCCTTAACTGTCTGAAACTTGCTGAGTAAGACTACATCATTTACTATCGTTTCCAGGAAATAATCAGAAGTGTAAATATAAATGGCACTAAAAATAGCATAGACCAATACTATCCTGAAAGAGGAAAACTTACTTAATGTTACTTTATTAGCCATATATGGAGTTTAGCACTGCTTTGTTAGAAGGCTGCTTTGTAAAGCTAATTTATTTTTTCAACTATGGACTTGTTTTTTAAATAATATATTCGCGATTTATAATTTAGTAAGCCAGATAAGTAATATAGAAATGTTACAAGATGTATTAAAGTGGTTACTGAACTATTTACTACGTTCGATAACCGTATAGTGGTTCCGGGCAATCTAAGGCTTGTCTACAGTTACATCTTCTGCCAATGTTGCCTCGTCCGGCATTTTTTCTAGCTCCTTATTAAGTTCATATAAGGCCTGAGGTGTAGCTTTTTCACCGCCGGCTATCTTGATTTTATCAAGCAATTCTAATGCAAGGGTTTCCTCTTCGTCCTGTTCTTTTACAAACCACTGCATGAAATTATACGTAATCCAGTCTCCTTCATCAAAGGCCATTCGGGTTATTTTATAAATTGCACTCGTATTATCTACCTCATGTTCAAACACTTTCTCGAAGCAGTTACTCACGCTTGATGGGTCGGCAGCCGGAGGTGGAATCGCCACAACCTTCACTTTTGCACCTCGTTTCAGTATAAATTCCAAAACCTTCATCATATGGTTGCGCTCTTCACCGGCGTGTCGGAATAGGAAATTGGCAATACCGCCATATCCTTCGCCATCGGCCCAGGCAGCATAAGATAAATAAATCTGTGCAGCATGTGCTTCCTTAGTCATTTGGTCGTTTAGGGCCTCGGTTAGAGTCTCGGAGAGTCTGTTCGTTTTCATCTGTTTAAGGAGTGTTTGTTAGATGGTATAAATTTATAGCCAGACACCCTAAAACATGTTGTATTATTCAGCGAACTAATTATATTATCTCCACCTGTTATTTATAAACCATCGCACTTATCGAAATCAAATCGATGAGCGTGTGGCATACTATCAGCGTGTAGATATTGCGGTACTTCCAATAATACACGGCGAACACCAGCCCAATAACGAAAGGTACAACCACATTATCAAGCGTTCCGTAGGTATAATGCCCGGCTCCAAACAATACTGCACTTATGAGGATGCCCAAAAACGGACTCTTGGTAACCGCTTCGAGCCGAGGCTGCAGATAGCCGCGAAAGACATATTCCTCTACAATGCCTGCCGTTATGCAGACAAACGGAATCATAATAGGGTACTCAGCCATTACCGATGTTATGATGCCCAGTTGTTTGCTGGCCTGTTGTAATTCGAAGAGATTAATCAGGATGCGGATAGGGATTACTGTTACCACTACGGCTAAATAAAGTAGCAGGACATGCAATACAAAGGCCGGTAGTTTATAGCTGCGGTTTTTCCACAACAGGAAATCCTGTTTTTCTATCTTAAGGGCATATAGCAAAATCAACAGCAGGCAGAACCATTGCATCAGCCTCGAAATAAGCAACAGTAGGAAATAATCTTTCTTAAGACCCAGTAATGCGAATACTGTTTTCGGATTTAGCAGTGTACAGCAAAGGAAAATGCTAAAGCAAAATAGGATTCCCAAGAGCATTGAACGCTTGTTGGTACTGTATTCGTTATTCATTGGTATGGCTTGTGTAGATTTATGTTTATGGCAGATGCCTGTTCCAAATATAGCCTTTTTTTGATTTTGCAAAAGTGGCATTTTGGTTTGGTTCGGTTTTTGTTCACGGTTTCTTCGCAATTCAATAGTACAATCCCGAACAAAACCCGGGTAAAACCCCTAATAAAGTCAAATATAAAATTTAAGATTATGACTAAATTAGACACAAATGATTTTTTCAAGGCTACAGTAGATAACTTGTTCTTCTATCGGTATGGCGATATGATGGTGGTAAGAACTGCCAGTGGCTTTACAAAAGAAACCCGGACTACCAATCCAAAATATGAAAACTGTACCCGAAGTGCCAATGAATTTGGCAGGGTATCTTCTTTATGTAAACAAGTGCGGCTCGCATTATCCGGAATCTTACCCAAACAAAATAATCGTGCAATGGTTTACAGTTTCACCAAAAAATGCGCCAGGTACTGGAACACGACACCACCAACGCAAGGGGAGAACGCCAGCTTGCCAATGCCCTCGCCACAGAAGCAGGAAGGCAATTGCTGAAAGGTTACGAATTCAATCCCGACACCACCATAAAATTAGATTACACACTTAATGAAGATTCACTGACGGTGAACACCAATAACCTAAAGTTTCCAAAAGGAATAAACCACATTGGCTTTAGGCTGCATCAGTTGGTTTTCGATTTTACGACGGGAGAAAATATGTTAGTGAGTGGGGAATGGGTTTTTAGCAGTGATAATGTAGTTTTGGATTTGCCGGGTTTAGGTGATGTAAATGGTGTGAGGTTTTTGATTTTGGAGGCGCATTTCTACAGCGATAGCAATGAGATGTTATTGGATGATGGCGGGAAAAGTGTCACCATTATGTAACTTAACCTTTGTGTTTCCTAAAAGCCTGAACGGTTTGATAGATTCCAAAACCAACCAATATTCTGCCGAAAAAATCAAAAATAATGGTCAATGTAGTTGGGTGTTCATTGTCGAACATTTTAAATTCATGTAATGGAGACAAAAAATTAAAATACATTCCCACATAATATCCTAAGTCTTCACCTGATGCATCTGATAGTGAGAAATAAATTTTATCTGTACTAATAATTGCTGCAAAGAAAAAGATAAATGCAGCGAGAGATGTAAATAAGACACCTAAAAGCCACGACATATTGTGGTCATTAGAATATTTATTTGCCAGAAAGATTACGTAATTATTAAATCTTTTCCATTTATGAGGTTCCAATTGTTTAAAATAAACTTCATTTTCTAGTTTGGAATACTCAAGAAATTTAAATTGATTATAATCGTCTTTTGAAAACTTTTTAAGTATTCTATAGGTTTCACGTTGATTGTTGAGTGTAATTACGCCATCTGTTTCAATTGCATGTCTATACAAATCATTGTCATCGATATCGTTAATGTCTTCGAAATGCAACAAATCCGAGTTGTGGATATTGACTTTGCCTGTGATGATTGCCTGAGATAGGTCTAGTCCAGCATCGAATATTGTTCTGATAAATATTATTACATCGGCAATTTTAGTGTAAGTGAATAACACGTTCTTTTTAAAATGTGTTTCTGTAAATACCGTTGTACTAAAAAAATCTACTTTATAAAAGATGATAATTTCATTAAACTCTACCTGAAAAAATCGGCAAGATCGCCGAAGCTAACGTTATTAAAAATTGCATTAGATTTGAATTTTGAACTCCAGAATCTAGATTTTTTTGAAACCTTTAAATTATGGAATTTGACATCCTCTAAGAATGTACAATTTTTAAAGTCAAACGATTTCTCAATTTCAGTATCATGAAAATGTACCGAATTGTGAAAAGTACAATTCTCAAAGTTTACGTATTCGTGAAGTTCTGATATGTCTATATCAAAATGGAATGAAGCATTATTAACTTTAATAAATCTTTTTAAGCCAGGAGAGTGTGGACTAAATTGGCGGTATTCCACAGTATTCCGTAAATCACTAAATGAATTTATTGTTTTTAGGCTCATTATGAAATGACATTTAGATTAGATAAGTCTAAATTATTACGTAAGCCAAGATAATAACTTTTATCACTTCTCACAAATTGAGAAACCATTTAAGAGCATTTTGATACAAATCAAATAATCAAATAACTCTCCAATTTACCCAATCTTTACACTCCCCAAATTCAAAATTTAAAATTCAAAATTCAAAATTAATTTCACCTCCCCTTAAACTCAATCTCATTCGACCATATCGTTACAGTATTAATCGAAGCCGAATCAGCTATTGTTAAATGCTCCGGTATTTCCGTAAACTTTAAGCCAATCCTGAACTTGGACTTTGGTGCATCAGGTTCCATTTCAAGGTCGAGGTTTATGGACTGGTAATTGTGGGGCATGACCTTTTCCATTACAGGATAGTTTTTACCGCAGGGTTTTGCTGTGACCTTCACATTTTCTGTATTGGTTTTATAGAAACCTGTTTTGGAACAGTAGGTGCTTAGGTAGCGTACTTTCTGGCCTGTGTCGTTTCGCAGTTCCATTGTAGCCGTAAATTTACCTTCGCCAAGCGGCGTTATCTTGGTTACCTTTAGTGTCTGTGCCGTCGCAGCAGAACCGGCTAACAGCAAAAGCAATAGTAGTCTTTTCATGGGATTTAGGTTAAGTGAATCGTGGTATCTCAAAGATAATCAAAAAAACTTTGAGGCATTATGGCAAGTCCTTAACTAATCCATTGCCTAATTTTATCTATTTTTGCACTTCAAAATTCGTAATTCATAATTTGTAATTCGTAATTGATTATGGCAAAGTGGCAAGAGCGTGCAGAACTTTTATTCAAGACAGAAGGACTCAATAACTTAAAAAATTCCAAGGTATTGGTCGTTGGGCTAGGAGGTGTAGGATCTTTTGCAGCCGAGTTTTTGGCACGTGCCGGAGTAGGGACTATGACGATTGTGGATGGTGATGTTGTAGATATTACCAACATCAACAGGCAGCTGCCCGCACTTCATTCAACCGTTGGGATGCCAAAGGTGCATGTAGTGGGCGACAGGCTGATGGATATCAATCCGGAACTGAACCTTACAAGGGTAGAGGAGTTCCTTTCGCCGGAGCGATCCTTTGAGATTGTAACTCCCGATTATGATTACGTTCTCGACTGTATTGACAGCGTAACACCCAAGCTAAACCTGATTGCAGCCTGCAAAAGAAAGCGCGTAAAAGTGATTTCGAGCATGGGCGCCGGCGGAAAGATGGATGCTTCGAAGGTAAAGGTGGCCAACATAAAGAACACAGTGCATTGCCATTTGGCGAAGACCATAAGAAAGCGTTTAAAAAAGATGCACATTGATAAACTGAAGGTAGTCTATTCAACAGAAATACAGGATTCCACCAGCCTCAAAATGACGGACGGAACAAATTTCAAGAGATCCTTTTACGGTACCAACAGCTATATGCCGTGCCTTTTTGGGTTGTATGCCGCTGAGACGGTGATACGTTACTTGCTAAAAAAACAGCGGTCTAAAGTTAATCGGTAATTCCCTAACCCTTCTAACCCTCATAAACCTCCTAAACTTCCAATGATACAGACAGTAATTTTCGACATGGATGGCGTTATAGTTGATACCGAGCCGGTACACCATTATGCCTATAACCAGCATTTCAAACAATTGAATATCGATATTTCGCCCGAAATGTATGCGTCGTTTACGGGTAACTCTACTAAAAATATTTTTGAAAGGCTAAAGGCACAGTTCAATCTGCCGCACGAGGTAAATGCTTTGGTAGAAACAAAGCGCAATCTGTTTAACGATGCCTTTGACAGCAAGGAAGATTTATATCTTTTGGAAGGTGTAGAGGATTTAATCAAGGATTTACACAGCAATGGAATGCAGTTGGTTTTAGCTTCCTCATCAGCAACGGTTACTATTAACAGAATCTTTAATAGATTTGGGCTACATAAATACTTTACACATATTGTTTCTGGAGAGGACTTTCCGAAATCAAAACCACATCCGGCTATATTCCTTAAAGCTGCAGAACTGGCAGAGACTCCGCTGGAGCACTGCATAGTCATCGAGGACAGCACCAACGGGATCATGGCCGCGAAAGCTGCTGGTATCTATTGTGTTGGATATGACAGCTTTCACTCCAAAATGCAGGATTACGATCTGGCTGATATGGTTATTAGTGATTTTAGCGAGTTGAGTTATGAGAAGATAAGAGTGTTGGGGTAGCATTCCCCTTCCGAATGTCCACCGGACATTCTCCTCTTAATCTCAAACCCCTCAAGAGGGGAATGAAAAGCAGTGCAACAAAAAAAGCCAGTTCTCACTGGCTCTTATCTTGATTTTGACATTATTTATTTTTGACTTCTACATCAACATCTTTACTGTTTACGTCAACACCGTCGTTGCTTATCTTTACAGATGTCCCGTCGTCATTCTTTGGTGCCTCAGCAGGTACTTCCTTTACTACGGTGTCTTGTATTACGGTTGTAGTTTCAGTAGTTTCAACAGTTTTCTCTACTTTCTTATCGCAGGATGCAAATGCTAAAAGGGCAAATAATCCAAGGCATAATGTGATTTTTTTCATAAACGCTATTTTTTTAAGTGAATGGTAAAGTTAGTTAAAAAACAAGGTCGGAGGTAATTAAATTTCAGATAATGGATTTTCATCCTTAACTTTAGGGAATTAAAAAATACATCGCAATGAAAAGATTTGCCGTCCTACTAGTTCTTTTTATAACATTCAGTACAACTGCCCAACAAAAACCGTTTTGGGATGAAATCAAGGCGTTCCGGGTGGCAGACAGCATTCAGGAGCCACATGAAGGTATGATACTCTTTATTGGCAGTTCGTCTTTCCGCTTGTGGAAAACGGTTAACGATGACTTCCATAATACCAGGATACTGAACCGTGCTTTTGGCGGTGCAACTTTGGAAGATGTAATTCGGTACCAGGACAATGTGGTTTTAAAATATAAACCCAAGAAGATATTCCTGTACTGCGGTGAGAACGATATTGCCAGTTCGGAAAAGGTTACGCCTGAAATAGTTTTTGAGCGGTTCAAAATGCTTTATGGAACGATGCAGGCAAAATTCCCTGATGTTCCAATTGTCTTTGTTTCTATTAAGCCCTCTATCCTGCGCTGGTCAATGAAGGACAGGATGATGGCTGCGAATGCCTTAATAAGCAATTACCTAAAGGACAAGCCCAATGCTGTTTTTGTTAATGTTTGGGATAAGATGCTGGAGAATGGTAAGCCAATGAAAGATATCTTTATAGAAGACAACCTGCACATGAACCAAAAAGGGTATGCCATCTGGACCAAGGAGATGGAAGCTTTGGTCAATAATTAACCCACGGCAGCTTTGTATACAAGTAGACATTTCTCGCGTGCTTCCTTGTGTTCTACGATTGGATTAGGATAAGCCTCGGTTCCGAATTCGGGTATCCATTTTTTGATATAGTGTAAGTCTTTGTCAAACTTCTTTACCTGTTCCGTAGGATTGAATATCCTGAAGTAAGGCGCAGCATCTACACCGCTTCCTGCAGCCCATTGCCAGTTGCCAACATTACTGGATTGTTCGTAATCGAGCAGTTTAGTGGCAAAATAGGTTTCTCCCCAGCGCCAGTCAATCAACAAGTGTTTGCACAGAAAACTAGCAACAATCATACGGACGCGGTTGTGCATGTGCCCGGTGGCATTGAGTTCGCGCATTCCGGCATCCACAAAAGGATAACCAGTTTTGCCGTCACACCATTTTTGGAATAAGGCTTCGTTATTGTCCCACACGATACTGTCATATTTTGGACGGAAACTTGCATTGACTGTGTGTGGAAAATGCCAAAGAATCTGCATAAAGAACTCTCTCCAGATTAATTCCTTTAGGAAAGTTTCGTTGTTGCTTTCTAATGCTTTTGCCACCATTTTGCGAATGGAAACGGTGCCGAAGCGGAGGTAAATACCTAAATACGAAGTCTTATTTAAGGCTGGAAAATTGCGGGTAGCTTCGTAATTATCTATTAACGAATCAGAAATGTTAAAGGGTGTTATCTTGATTGACGATGGTTCAAATCCAATTTCGCTTAAGGGTAAAAAAGGATAGGAGTGTGTAATTATATTTTTAAGGTAATCTTCTGATTTGTAATTTTCTAAACGAATTCTACTAAAGTTATCTTTCCACTTATTAGAATAGGGTGTATAGACTACATAAGGCGTTCCGTCGTCTTTACTGACTTCACTTTTTTCGAAAATAACCTGATCCTTGCTCGTCTTGAAAGTGATGTTATGGTCTTTGAATAAATGGTATAATTCCAAATCTCGTTTCCGTGCATACGGTTCATAATCATGATTGGTATAAACAGTGTTGATTTTGTTTTCATCAACTAATTTAGCAAAGACTTCCAACGGATTTCCGTGAAACACCGCCAGTGATTTTCCAACAGCTTTCAGTTGTTTTTGGATTAGGGCTAACTGTTGATGGATGAAGGTAACGCGGGCATCGTTTTTAGGCAACTGAGAAAGTATGGTTTCGTCAAAGATAAATAAGGGTAACACTTCCTGATCACTATTCAAAGCGTGAAAAAGTCCTACATTGTCATCTAACCGCAAGTCACGGCGAAACCAGAATATATTCATTTGAGGAATGTTTAGAAGGTTTATAAGGTTATGAGGTTTAGGAGTTTAGCTGTAAGGATGACATTCCGCCATCTACATGGAAGACCTGTCCTGTAATCCAGGAACTTTTTTCATTCAATAGGAAACTGGCCATCTGTGCTATGTCTTCCGACTTTCCGACTCTTTTTAAGGGATGGCGAAGTGCTGCTTTTTCTTTCTTTTCATCACTGCTTAAGAACTTATCAGCTAAGGGTGTGTTCGTTAGGGAAGGAGCAATTACGTTGACTCGGATTTTTGGAGCATATTCGGCAGCTAACGCTCTAGCAAAACCTTCGATAGCTCCTTTTGCCGCTGCAACGCTGGTATGGAATGGCATTCCAACGCCAACAGCCACCGAACTGAATACGACAATACTGGATTGCTCGGAAGCAGTAAGCTGGGGTAAGATGCTTTGGATTACTTTGACCATCGAAAAGAAATTAAGCTGCATGTCGCTTTCGAAGGTCTCTAATTTTAATCCCTTGAAAGGGCGTAAGTTTATGCTTCCCGGAAGATAGACTAGGCCATCGATGACGTTTGGTAAATCGGCACTATTTAAAGTGTCTGTTGTGGCGTCAAATGGAATGTGTACTGCCTTTGCATCGGTTAGATTTTCATTTGTGCGGGAAGCGATAAAAACATTGTAACCAAGCTCTAATTCCTTTGCCAAAGCATACCCTATGCCATATGAGCCTCCAATCAATAGTATGTTTTTCATTTTATCTTTCTTTAAATTTACCAAATAGTTCAATTAGTTTCTTGTTTCGGTATTCAAATATTTCTGCTAGTTTTGGTTTAACCAAGAACGGATGTACCAATTGTCCCAGGATTCCCATAGGAAGTTTGTAATCTACAATATCTTCCATTTCAATGCCGCCTGGTATTTGCTTTAGGAAATGTTTGTGATGCCATAAAGCATAAGGGCCGAAACGTTGCTCATCAACAAAATACTTTCCGTCAACAACATGTGTAATTTCGGTAACCCATTTTACAGGAATGCCCAGCAATGGTTTAACTGTGTATTGAATAATTTGGCCCGGGTAAATAGCCCTGTCATCTCCCGAAATAGTTTTGAATCCCATCGCATCAGGAGTTATGATTTCTAAATTCTTAGGGTTGGAAAGGAAATCCCATGCTTCCTCAATCGAAATTGGCAGTTTCTGTTTGGTTTGTAAAGTATATATTTTCACGTTTTATTTTTATGTAAAAATACTAATGTTTGTTTAATTATTATCGATTTTTATTAAACAAAATATTTTTAAGTTATTGTTAACATTCCGAAGCTGATACTATTTGTAAATTTGGGCAACTTCTAAAAAACCTCTTTATGAAAAAAATTATTTTTATTTTAGCAACCCTTATTGCTAGTTATGTTATTAATGCTCAGGTTAAAACACCAGCGCCGAGTCCAAAATCTACCGTTTCTCAAGTAGTTGGCCTGACTGATGTTACTATTGAATATTCGCGCCCAAGCGCTAAAGGAAGAACTATTTTTGGAGATTTGGTTCCGTTTGGAAAACTATGGAGAACCGGTGCGAACCAGAATTCAATGATTACCTTCAGCGAAGATGTGGTAATTAATGGAAGCACACTTAAAAAAGGAAAATACGCTATATTCACTACGCCAAAGGCAGATATGTGGGAAATAATTTTCTATACAGATACCGACAATTGGGGAACTCCGGAAAACTGGAATGTTAACAATGTGGCCGTTACTACCAATGTAGATCCAATCGCTTTGAATCACAATGTAGAAACGTTTACCTTAGGAATTGGCAATCTAACCAATGACAGTGCAACACTTGATATCTCATGGGAAAAAACCATGGCTTCTGTAAAGTTTAGTGTTCCAACACAGAAAACAGCTATGGCGAGTATAGAAAAGACATTGGCCGGACCAACAGCGGGCGATTACTTTTCTTCTGCGCAGTATTTTTACAATTCTAATGGCGACATGAATAAAGCTTTAGAATATGTAAACAAAGCTACTTCAATGGTAAAAGCTGGAGAAGAGGTTCCGTTTTGGCAGTTACGTCAGAAATCATTGATCCAGGCTAAATTAGGCGATAAAACCGGAGCTATTGCTACTGCTAAATTATCATTGGCTGCAGCTGAAAAAGCTAAAAATGCTGATTACGTTAAGATGAACAATGACAGTATAAAAGAGTGGAGCAAGAAATAAGGCTTCGTTCTTAAGAATAATTCAACCACGATTTCTAGTATAGATCTCGTGGTTTTTTTATGCCATAACTTTCGACTTACCCTTTATTGCAAATTGAAAAAGAACTGAAAGCACTACGGTTAAAGAAGCTCCGATGAAGTTCAGCCAAAGGTAACCCAGTTTTTCCTGTCCGTTAGGATAGATATGAATCGTATAGTAATAGATGATAAAAATGGTAGTCTGGCTGATGACAGCGCTATAGAAAATAGAATTGGCCCTTACAAACTTGACATAGAAGCCTACCAGGAACACACCCAAAACAGTTCCATAGAAAATAGAGCCGACAATGTTTACCAATTGAATCAGGTTTTCAAACAAAGTCCCCACACAGGCAAAACCAATGGCAATAACGCCCCAAAGTAAGGTAAACGCTTTTGTTGCATTCACATAATGCTTTTCCGATTTTTCTTCTTTGAGGTTTCGTTTGTAGATATCGATAGCCGTGGTGGATGCTAAGGCAGTTAATCCCGAAGCCGAAGATGACATGGCTGCGGACAGGATTACGGCAAGTAAAAGACCAATTAATCCCGATGGCAGGTAGTGCAAGATGAAATAAATGAACACATAATCCTTGTCGTTGGTTTCGGCTTTTTCGTCTACTTTACTGATGATAACTTTGGCTTCGTCGTGCAGGTCGTTTTCCTTTACGGATAATGAGATGAGTTTATTCCGCAGGATCTTATTATCATAGCCTTGGTTTAAGTGATCGATATAGATTAGGTTAAACTCTTTTTTCTCTTCCGACAATTTTGCCAGTTGTTTTTCCAGAGAATGGTATTGATCGGCATATTTCGATTTTTCGATAGCAGCTGTATTAACCGGATTGAAATTCAGTGGCACCGGATTGAACTGGAAGAATACAAAAACCATGACTCCGGTAAGCAGGATAAAAAACTGCATGGGTACTTTAAGAAAACCATTCATGATCAATCCCATCTGGCTTTCCTTATCAGATTTGCCCGAAAGGTATCGTCCAACCTGTGACTGATCGGTACCAAAATAAGAAAGCATCAGGAAGAAACCACCCGTAATTCCACTCCAGAAAGTATATTTGTTATCCAGATCAAAAGAAAAATCCAGAATGTTCATCTTGTCATTGGCACCAGCAATATGCATCGCATTAGAAAATGTCATATCATTCGGTAACAAATGCAGGATTAGGAAGAAAGTGGTAATCATTCCCAACATGATGATAAACATCTGCTGTTTTTGGGTAACGTTTACGGCTTTGGTTCCACCGGCAAAAGTGTAGATGATTACTAGTATTCCAATAATAATGTTAAGTAATGTTAGATTCCAACCTAAAATAGAAGAGAGGATAATTGCTGGAGCAAAGATTGTTAAACCGGTTCCTAAACCACGTTGGATAAGGAATAGAATGGCTGTAAACGAACGTGTCTTTAAATCGAATCGCTGTTCTAAATACTCGTAAGCCGTAAAAACCTTGAGCTTGTGGTAAATGGGAATAAAGGTTATCGAAATTACCACCATGGCGACGGGCAAACCAAAGTAAAACTGCACAAATCCCATTCCGTCATGATAAGCCTGTCCCGGTGTAGAAAGGAAAGTTATAGCGCTTGCCTGTGTTGCCATTACCGAAAGGCCAACCGTCCACCACGGCGTTTCCTTGTTGCCTAAAATGTAATCCTCAACGTTTTTGCTTCCTTTGGTTTTATAAACACCATAGAAAACGATAAATAAAAGCGTTACCGATAAAACGATCCAGTCGAGTTGCTGCATGGGTTAAAAGAATAATTGCATTAGGAGGAAAAAAATAACGATATAAATTGCATTCATAACGAGAAGCCAGGTATAGCTATTTTTCCAAGTGGTTGTTTTTTTGTTTTCCATATTATTTACCTATTGCGATAATGTTTGCCAATAATCGAAACGCACCGGAAACACCTTCGGGCAATTCCCTAAAGAAGCTTAAACCGGTATACACATAATGCCCTTTGCCGTATTTTGCGACTAACAGCGCACCATTTTTTGGTGTTTCGCCTTTGTCGTTAGCCGAAAGGATAGGAGTAAAGGCTTTGTCATATTCACTAGGATAATACAATCCCTGTTCCTGTTTCCATCCTTTGAAATCGGCAGCCGTAATTTTGTTAGGGTAATTCAATACCGGATTATTGGGTGCCAGGAAACGAACTTCTGCATTTTCTTCAGTAACCCTGTCGCGGGAAATCTTTAAAGGAAAAGGCGCAATATCTTTGGTTACCAAATCATCAGTGGTGTTGTATTGTACAATCATAGTCTTGCCATTTTTAACAAAATCCAATAAGGTCTTTTGTTTGAAAGCGAGTGCATTTACCGTATTGTAAGCTCTTATTCCAGTCATTACCACATCAAAACCAGCCAATCTTTCTGTAGAGATGTCTTCAGGTTTTAGGATTTCCACTTCATAACCCATTTGGCTTAGACTTTTTGGAACCTCGTCACCTGCACCCATGATATACCCAATCCTTTCATTTTTGGTTTTGATTTTGAGTCGAATGGCTTTTGCTTCGGCTGGCTTTAAAACCATTTGCTTGTAGATGTGAGTATAATTGATGTCGATTTTTGTTTTATCAAATATCTGTCCGTCAACGGTAATAATACTTTTGATGTTTATTTCGCTTATTTCCTTTGATGGTGATACGCTGAATACAGCCATCGTTTCCTGTCCTTTTTTATCTATCGTAAACGGAATTTCCTTTGGAGAAACACTCCATCCTTCAGGAAGTTCGAGTTTTACATTGCCATTCAGATTGTCTTTTCCGGCTTTAACTTTTAGGGTTATAACTTTTTCCCTATCGTTATTGAAGATATAAACTTTTTCAGCAAATGAAGAAGTAACTGCCGGAACAATATCTAAAGGCTGGTAAACTTCTCCTTTTACATCGTCATTGTATTTGTAGATTACATTTCGATCAAATGGAATTGTTGTGCCATTAACGTCCACTATAAAAGTTACTTTAACATGTCGGATTACATCGGGTTTGCCAATGTTTTGTTGTTCATTAACGGTGTACATGCCAACACTTCCCAGTTCGTTTAACCAATAGGCATTGGAGAATTGCTCATCATTCGGCAGTTGTAATTCAATAGTTCTTGTAACTGATTTGTTGTTTTCTAATGACGTGATAGATTGGATGCTCATGGAATTCGGAACCGTGTTTATGGTATTCAGATTCATTTGGATTCCACTTCTGTTGATGGCTTCAATCTTTACTTTTATTGTACTTCCCGGAGTAGCTTCTTCCACATCGGCAACAGCTTCAAGGTACAATCCGGCACAACCGGCAATGATCTTTTTGATTTCCTCCGTTTTGATTTCCTTCCAATGGGTATCTTCCAGATTCTGAATTAAATTATAGGCTTTAACCAATTCCGGAATAGAAGCAGAAGGGTTTTTAAAATCGAAGTTTCTCTCCACTGCGAGAAGAATATCGCCGATAGCTTTTCCGCCTTTTAGACGATTCCAGGTAGTGTCGATTCCGTCAAAGAGGTTTGTTTTATTTTTTGGAACATCTCCTTTAAGGAATTCCAGATATTCATCTTCTTCGCCACGCGTTCCGGTAGAACCAAATCCCTGTGACTGATGACGGCTTCGACTAAGTGCTGCAATTTCCTGGTTTGATTTCCCAACCGACTGATAATAGGTTCCGATTTGTAGTTTACTTAAATTTGATTTATCTGCAGCATCAAATTTTTCCTTACTACCATAAAACCACCATGAAGTATTGAAGAACAAACGTTTGGGCTGCCAGGTTTTGGTATATTGCAGTTGGCTTGGATAAACAGTCGCATCATTTACTTTATCAAAGGCCTCAAAACTCAACATAGCTGATGAAGTATGATGGCCATGCGTTGTTCCGGGCGAACGATGGTCAAAACGGTTAATGATTACATCGGGCTGAAATTTTCGGATTGTCCATATAACGTCGCTCAATACTTGTTCCTTATCCCAAATCTGTAAAGTTTCATCAGGGTTTTTGGAAAATCCGAAATCATTGGCACGGGAAAAGAACTGCTCACCTCCATCAATTTTTCGGGCTTCGATTAGTTCCTGAGTTCTTATTACGCCTAATTGTTCGCGTAGTTCAGGGCCAATGAGATTCTGTCCGCCATCGCCTCGGGTTAATGACAGATAGCCTGTGCGGGCTTTTATATCATTTGACAGATAAGCAATAAGCCTTGTGTTTTCATCGTCAGGATGTGCTGCGATATAAAGGACTGAGCCCAGAAAGTTTAGTTTTTGTATCTGATGGTATACTTCTACTGCATTGGGTTTGACCGGTTGCTGTGACCATCCGTTTAAGCTTAATAGTAAGAAAGAGAAAAGTAGTGTTTGTTTCATTTGATAGGAGATGCAATTCTTCAAATATACTATTATTTAAAATGTGGCTTTTGTTTTTTGAATTTCTTTAACAAATATAGTAATACTTCATGTTTTGCTAACCTTCCGGTCACATACTAACCTGACCTTTATATTCAAATATGGGATATATATAACTAATCGTTTTAATGATGTAATAATTTTAAAGGCAGTCTGTAGCAACTTTGTAATGTAATCAAAAAGGAATAATTATGGGTACTAAAATGAAATATGAAGAAATTAAAATTTTGGGGGATTGGGATTCAAAATCCAAATTACTCAGAAGACGATTTCCCCAATTAATGCCTTCCGATTTAAAGCTGGAAAAAAATGAAGAAGATGATCTATTAGATAGAATAGCACAACGTCTTCAAAAAACAAAAGCGGAAGTACTTGAAATTATAAAAAACACTATACCTAATAAATTTATCACTAACTTAAAAATTAAATATCATGAGTAATTTACTTTACACAATTGCCGTAATCTTAGTAATATTATGGGCATTAGGCTATTTCGCCTACGGAATGGGAAACATCATCCACGTTCTTTTAGTTATTGCAATTATTGCAATATTGTTTAGGGTTATCAAGGGACAAGATCCAATTTAAGCAATTCAGGAGTCCAAATCTCATCCATAAACTTAACGATTAAATAAAACAAAAATGAAAAAGTCAATTTTTACAATTTTTGCAGTCATTGCTATGCTTAATGCTGCGAAAGCTCAGGAAACAGAAGCCAGAAGTAGCGATACGGATACCCGTAGCAATTTCGTTTTGGGTGCTAAACTGGGAGCCAATTATTCCAATGTTTACGACAGTGAAGGTGAAGATTTCGTTGCCGATGCTAAACTTGGTTTTGTAGCCGGTGGATTCGTAACACTGCCATTAGGAAAGTTATTTGCCATCCAACCTGAAATACTGTATTCTCAAAAAGGTTTCAAAGGTACCGGAACATTATTAGGAAGTTCTTACAGTTACACAAGAACAACAGACCACTTAGACGTTCCAATCTTTGTTCAGATAAGACCGATTGAGTATTTATCTATAATGGCTGGTCCTCAGTTTTCTTACCTGTTGAGTGAGAAAAATGAATTCAACAGTGCCGTCGGAAATGATACTCAGGAAGAGGCATTCAATAACGATAATATTGAAAAAAACACTTTTAGCGTAATTGGCGGTGTAGATGTCAGTATTGATAAAATCGTAATTGGAGCCAGAGCCGGATGGGATTTAAAAGAGAACAGAGGCGACGGAACTTCAGAAACACCACGTTACAAAAATTACTGGTATCAGTTGACATTGGGTTATAAATTTTAAGAACAAAATCAAAATAAAGTATAAATTAAAAACTAAATAAAAATGAGAAATTCAAGCACAACAAAAGTAGTAGGCGCTCTAGTAGTAGGAGCAGCAGTAGGAGCAGCATTAGGAGTATTATTTGCACCTAAAAAGGGTTCTGAAACAAGACAGGATATTGCAGACAATGCAAAGAAAATGTCTAAAAACCTTAAAAATAAATTCCAGTGGTCAAGTAGATGATTTGAAAAATCAAGTAGCTAAAGCGGAGAAATTCCTTGAAGACAACGTTTCGAATGCCAAAGACGCAATTGAAGATAGATTTGCAAGCGCGAAAAGCAATGTAGAAGATAAAGCTGCAGATGCAAAGAACAACTATAACAACAAAGTAGATAATGTTGCAAATGCTGCAAAATTGTAAATAAAAAACTGTCTAACCCTTTATTGTCATCCTTATGCAACTAAACGAAAAAATAGACGTGCTTACTGATAGCCTGAAAGAGTATGTTGACACCAACTATGAACTCATTAAATTACAGGTTATCGATCATACTTCTGATATCATTTCTGCGGTAATCGGTATACTGATAGTTGTGGTTTTGTCAGTGTTGGCTCTCTTATTCGGGAGTTTGTACGTCGCATATTATCTGAACGATTTAATTGGTATTGATAATATTGGGTTTGCTGTTGTTGGTGGATTTTACTTATTGGTTGCCATTATATTTCATTTCAACAAAAAGAAATTGATTGAGAACCGAGTATGCAACAACTTTATTAAAAGAAAAATGGCAAAAACCCAAAAAAGCTAATTATGGAATCGACAGCTATATCATGCGATCAGGACCTAATGGCCAGGATTGCCGAACTTAAAGCTTTGAAAGCGCAACAGGAAGCGGTTATAAGCGATCAGTTCAGGGACTTGAAAGATTCCCTAAACATTGGAACAATTATAAAAGAATCTGTTGCGCATATTGCTGCGGATAAGGATACTAAGAAAGACCTGCTCAAAATAGGAACCAATATGGGGGCTAATTTCATAATCGAAAAAGTTATGGGAAGCAATAGTAGTGTAAAAGGTTTCTTAGGTTCTATACTCGCGGAAAAAGTATCGAGTTCCTTTATAGGAAAACTAATTTCCAAAATTTAAATGGATATTGGCCATGGTAAATGTAAAAAAGCACGGCATCATCTTAGAAAAAACAGCGCTGTCATTTGAAAGTGACGGAGTTTTGAATCCAGCCGTTTACCAGGATGGAAATGAAGTACATATTTTTTACAGGGCTTTGGAAAAAGGCAACCATTCAACGCTGGGTTATTGCCAGCTTGAAGGACCATTAACTGTAGTGGAACGTTCGGAAACACCGGCTTTGAGTCCACTCCTGGATTATGAATCACAAGGTGTGGAAGACCCTCGTTTAGTCAAGATAAATAATTCTTATTATTTATCCTATACGGCTTACAACGGACACAATGCATTAGGTGTTCTTGCCACTTCAAAGGATTTAAAAAGTGGAAACGACGCGGAGTAATTGTTCCTCAAATCACTTATGCTGAGTTTGAAATTTTGGCAACAAAAAATCCTTACCTCGTCGAAAGGTATGTTCGCTTCTATGTGAGCAAGAATAGTGATAAGAATAAATTCACTTTGTTATGGGATAAAAATGTAATTTTTTTCCCAGAAAAATTAACGGTAAGTACTGTTTCATGCATAGGATTCTCCCCGAAATCCAGCTAGTCATGACGGAAACGTTGGCAGAACTTACTAAGGAATATTGGCATAATTATTTTCTCCACATTGAAGATCATGTTATGCTTTCCCCAAAACATAAACATGAGATTAGCTATATAGGTGGTGGAGCTCCTCCAATAGAAACCGATGAGGGTTGGATTGTAATTTACCACGGTGTGCATGATGTAAACCATAAGCATGTTTATACCGCATGTGCAGCTTTAATGGATATTGACAATCCTGCAATCGAATTAGCACGACTACCTTACCCGTTATTCCAACCCGATACGGATTGGGAATTGGTTGGTGTGGTTAATAATGTGGTCTTTCCTACCGGAACAGCACTTTTTGACGATACATTGTACGTGTATTATGGTGCTGCCGATAAATGCATAGCCTGTGCTTCAATGAGTCTAAAGGAATTAACCAAGGAGTTAGTTGCCCATAAAAAATAAATCTTTTGTTGTTAAACTGTCAATAATCATAGCAAAACCATTACACCATGAAAAGTAATCTTTTAGCAAAACCAGCAAAGCCGTTTCCTTTCAACCGAAGAGAAACTGATCCTAAAACTTTATTATTTAAGACAAATAAGAATGGGACAATTTCAAGAATAGTTGAATCAACAAAGAAATTGCCCGAAATTTTATTTATCACTTCTTATCCTAACCGCGAATGTGGCATTGCTACGTTCAGCCAGGATTTGATTCATGCTGTGAAAAACAAGTTTGGCGGAACCTACTCCTTAAAGGTGTGTGCTCTTGAGGGAAAGGATACCGAATACAATTATCCTAAAGAAGTAAAATATATTTTGCAGACGTCAGATTTGATGCGGTATTATGATATGGCACAGAAAATAAATGACGATGATAAAATAAGCTTGGTAGTTGTTGAGCATGAATTCGGATTATTTTCAGGAGAGTATGGAGATTATTACATTCAGCTGCTTTCGAAATTAAAAAAACCGGTAATCACTACTTTCCATACCGTTTTGCCAAATCCTGATGAGAAGCGGAAAAATGACGTGCAAACCATAGTTTCTTTATCAGCTTCCATTATAGTGATGACAGAAACATCATCTGAAATACTGCAAAGCGATTACGGAATTTCATCTGATAAAATACAGGTAATCCATCACGGAACCCATTTGGTTAAGGCCTTCAATCCGCATCAGAAAAGTGATAAATATTACTTTGGCGATCGGTTTGTAATGTCAACTTTTGGTTTATTAAATTCAGGCAAATGTATTGAAACTGCGTTGGATGCATTGCCGGCAATTATAGAGAAATTTCCAAATGTGCTTTATCTTGTTATTGGAAAAACACATCCCAATGTTAAAGCAGAACAAGGGGAAGCTTATCGCAATTCACTTGAAGAAAAAGTGGTCCAGCTTGGATTGCAGGGTCATGTCAAATTTGTTGACAAGTATCTTCCTTTAAATGAATTATTAGCTTATTTACAACGAACAAACATATACCTGTTTACCTCAAAAGATCCATTCCAAGCTGTTAGTGGGACATTTGCTTATGCGATGGCTAGCGGCTGTCCTATCATTTCAACACCAATTCCACATGCGAAAGAAATGCTGAAAGACGGAGCTGGATTGATAGTAGATTTCGAAAATCCAAAACAATTATCGGAAGCGATTGTAAGATTGCTTTATGATCCGATTCTGCTTGAACAGATGAGCCTTAACGGATTACATAAAATAACTCCGACTTCATGGGAGAATTCGGCAATAGCCCATGTTGATTTAATTAGTAAGCATATCAAAATCAATCCTCCAAAAATTAATTTTGAGTTACCAGATATCTCGCTTAAACACATAAAAAGGTTGACAAAAGAAGCCGGAATAATCCAGTTTTCTAAAATTGCAACCCCCGACATGAATTCTGGTTACACCCTTGATGACAATGCAAGAGCATTAGTTGCTGTGGCTAAACATTATCAGATGACTGGTGATGAAAAAGATTTACCTTTAATAGAAACCTATCTGAACTTTATCCTTTTCTGTCAACAGGAAGATGGAACCTTTATGAATTATGTAGATCAAGAAGGGAATTATTTTGATAAAAACAAAGATGAAAACCTCGAAGATTCAAATGGAAGGGCATTGTGGGCTTTAGGCGAATTTAGTTCTTATGCCAGTCTGTTTAGTTCCTATCATATAGAAAAGGCTGAAGTTGCTTTGGAAAAAGCCATGCCTAACATTCCGAACCTTTCATCTCCAAGAGCAATAGCTTTTGCCATAAAAGGATTGTACTATTATAATATCAAAAACAATGACATTGTTGTAGAACATCTTATCACGTCTTTGGCAGATAATTTAGTGTCAAAATACCGTGGTGTTTCCGATTCTGATTGGAAATGGTTTGAAGAATCCCTTACTTATGCCAATAGTGTGTTACCGGAATCATTGCTCTATGCTTATCTGGCAACAGGAAACACACTTTTCGGGAAAATAGCTATCCTTTCATTTGACTTCCTGTTATCTGTAATATTCAGGAACGGGCAGATAAAAGTAGTTTCAAACCAAGGCTGGCATAGTAGAGGTGTAAATCCTAATATATATGGTGAACAGCCTATAGATGTTGCTTACACTATAATCACACTCGGGCTTTTCTATGACACATTTAGAGAGAAGAGCTATATGAAAAAAATGTCGACTGCCTTTGACTGGTTCCTCGGAAGAAACCACTTGCACCAGATTGTTTATAATCCATGCACAGGCGGATGTTGTGATGGACTGGAAGAAAAACATGTTAATCTTAATCAAGGAGCAGAATCGACAGTAAGTTACCTTATGGCCAGATTAACTATGGAAAAATATTTCAACAAAAATAATGTGGTTTACGTTTCACATAAAGCAAAAATCAAAAGCGATATGATTGCTTAACAATAAAAATACACTACTAATACATCTGGGAAGGCACTCATATTTGGGTGCCTTTTTATATATAATTTTTTTGTTAAATTGTGTAACCCCAGTGTTTTAGGGTATTTGTAATTTTATGTATATATAAAATCCAATTTTATGATACTTCAATTAAAGCCTTCAATACTTGTCGAAACACCATTAGGAACTGGACAGGCAATATTTATTATCGATTACGGAATGCATCAGAATACCTGTTGGGTAGTTGCCCTGCAGAAGGATGGTGTTATAAAACACTTTGACTGCAATGATGTGATACTTTCAACCAATTATACTTATGGAATGAATCTGAGGAGAAATGGCTTTAAAACAAAAGATGAACCAAAGGAATAATATGGCATAGCCGATGCTTCTTTAAATAGTCGCCGACTATTTTCAAGAAAGTAGCCTGTTATTTTTAAACACTAGCCAGGTATTTATTTTAAAGACGTCGACTTTATACTTTTTAGTAATAAGAATCCTGTCATTTGATAGGCTTTATTGATTCTTATATTATTAATTAATTCCTAATTCGTAATTCCAAATTCGCAATTATTAGTTAATTTCGTAGTTCTAAAATCAACAAATGAAAATAGCTATTGTTTGCTATCCAACCTTTGGAGGATCAGGTGTAGTAGCCACTGAATTAGGTCTCGAATTGGCTCACCGTGGTCACGAAATCCACTTCATCACTTACCGTCAGCCCGTTAGGTTGGCACTTTTAAATTCCAATGTTCATTACCACGAAGTAATCGTTCCCGAATATCCATTGTTTCATTATCAGCCTTATGAATTGGCTTTGTCGAGCAAATTGGTTGACATGGTCAAACTTTATAAGATAGAATTACTGCACGTTCATTACGCAATTCCACATGCGTATGCCGGGTATATGGCTAAACAGATGCTGAAGGACGAAGGAATAATCATTCCAATGGTTACAACACTCCACGGTACTGATATAACCTTGGTTGGAAACCATCCCGTTTATAAACCTGCCGTAAGTTTCAGTATCAACAAATCAGATATTGTGACGTCTGTTTCCCAAAACCTGAAGGATGAAACGCTAAAGCAATTTGATATCAAGAATGAAATACATGTCATTCCCAATTTTATAGAATTAGAAAAAACACGTAATGAAACCCAGATTTCCTGCCACCGATCGGTTATGGCAAAAAAGGAAGAACGTATTGTAACTCATATAAGTAACTTTAGGAAAGTAAAGCGTATTCCGGATATCATTAAAATATTCCACCACATTCAGCAAAAGATTCCAGCCAAATTAATGATGGTTGGTGATGGTCCGGAAAAAGCAAAAGCGGAACAGTTGTGCAGAAAATTAGGCATTGAGGATAAAGTAATCTTTTTGGAAACAGCAACGAGATTGATCAGATCCTGGCGTATTCCGATTTATTTCTATTGCCTTCAGAAACAGAGAGCTTTGGTCTGGCTGCGCTTGAAGCAATGGCGTGGGGCGTACCTGTAATCTCGAGTAATTCAGGTGGTTTGCCCGAAGTGAATTTTGATGCAGTATCAGGATATCTTAGTGATGTGGGAGACATAAAAAGTATGGCTGAGAATGCTTTGAAAATACTTTCGGATGATACAACTTTGGCGCAATTTAAGCACAATGCGCTTGAAGTAGCCCAACAATTCGATATCAAAAATATATTACCACTTTACGAGGCACTCTATGAACAAGCTCTAAATAATTCCAAATGAAAAAGTACATCTCATTAGTTTTAATCCTATTGTTGTATTCCTGTTCATCAACAAAGAAAATAGTAGACAGGCCATTGTATGAAATATTAACGGTCAATAACGACGGTGGAGCCAATATCAAATTCTACGAAATCCTGACCGAACCAAAGGAAATCAATATGCTTTTGGGAGATGAGACTTTAGCCAAGCTTATTAAGTCAAAAGACATTAACGAAAGTAGTTTCATAATCCTAAACACTGGCCCAACAAAGGAAAGCTACAATAGGATGAAGGTTGAAAAAGTGATTGAAACCCCAACACAGATTGAAGTTTACCTAAAAGACACCCAAAAGAACCTTGACAGAATGCAGATAGATGATACTACCAAATATCCTTATACTGTTGTTAAGGTAAACTCGAAGAAGCCAATTATAATTAAATAAAAAATCCCGTCTCTTATTTGAGACGGGATTTTTTTTATATAATCGTTAGATTAGAATCTGTAACGGATACCAAGAGCAATGTCTGGCCCGAAGTTGTCTTCTCTATAATCATCAGAATCAAAATAGAATTCAGGTCTGAAATCTAAAGACAACTGGATTGGAGCTTCCTCAAAGTTATACTCGATTCCGATATCTCCGGCAGCTAATAAAATAGTTCCACTATCGCTACTTCCAGGTCCTGGAGCATCATAACTCCAGCTGCCTAAACCACCACCAACACCGGCGTACCAGTTAAAGCCTCCATCAATATTCCAAACCCACTGGTAAAGACCAACAATTTTAAAGGCATCAACATCGTTACTGTTTCTCCAACCCAAATCAAGCTCTAATCGATTGTTCTTTGATAGACCTCTTTGGTAGGATACTTCACCACCAAAACCATCGTTGTCTCCTAAACGTAGACCCAATGCGTTCTTGGAAATGTCCTGTGCCTGTGCGCTAAATGCTAACCCTATTAGCATAAAAGCAGATAAAATGATTTTTTTCATGTTTGTGTTTTAATTAGTTTTTACAAATGTCATAAAAAAGTATGCCATCCTATTTATATAATGTGGCAAATTTATTATACAATTTCTGACTAAACTAATAGGTTATGAATTATTTTTATTGGAGAAAATGATGGAGGCGATAAGTTGCTGGCCAATAAAATCTTCCATTTCAAATAAATCTTCTTCTTCGCGTTCGGTATGTTCTTCATATTTATAAAGCTTCCAACGCCTGTTATTATATTCCAGCGCAGTGAGATTTTCTACCCAGTCACCAGAATTTAAATATAATGTAGCACCGTTTTTGTTTTCCTTCCGGATGATTTTTGGCTCATGGATATGGCCGCAGATAACATAATCATATCCTTTTTCGATGGCGAGATCAGTTGCCGTAGTTTCAAAGTCAGAAATGAATTTTACTGCCGATTTAACACTGGATTTAATTCTCTTTGAAAAGGAATAGGGTTCCTTTCCCATTTTTTTCAGGCACCAGTTTACAAACCGATTTAACAATATTAGGTAATCGTAACCCAATCCGCCCAGTTTTGCAATCCATTTTGAATGCTGAACCGAAGCATCGAATACGTCACCATGGAAAATCCATGCTTTTTTATAATCTAAATCCAATACCAGTTTATCTACAATAGAAAAGTTCCCAATATTTGAATCGCTGAACTTTCGGAGCATTTCGTCATGGTTTCCGGTAACATAATACACCTTTGTTCCTTTCGAAGCCATATCGATAATTCTTTTAATCACCTTCAGGTGTGCTTTTGGGAAATAGGATTTTCTAAACTGCCAGATGTCGATAATGTCTCCGTTTAATACTAAAATCTTTGGCCTGATAGAAGATAAATAATAGCCAAGTTCGTGAGCGTGTGAGCCAAAAGTCCCTAAATGAACATCTGAAATCACTACTACATCTAATTTTCTTTTTTTCAAAATGAATGAATTTAGAGTTTAACAAATTAAATAACTACAGGTTAATTGAAGTAAAAGTCAATGTTATCAAATTCATATCTTTAGGATTGTTATTGTAAACTTTGGTTATGTCGACTTTGCAACATTGCAACTTAAACTCTATATTTGTTTAAAACAATACAATATGGCTGATTTGATATTAAGAGGAGGAAGCCCAGTGGGCTTAAGGTACATTTATTTAAAACAAAAATATGGCTGGTAACACCTACGGAACTCTTTTTAAACTAACCACTTTTGGCGAATCACACGGCGATGCTTTAGGTGGTATTATAGACGGTTGCCCTGCCGGAATCAAACTAGATTTACAGGCTATCCAAAGAGAAATGCAGCGCAGAAAACCCGGACAGTCTTCCATCGTTACACAAAGAAAGGAAGAAGATGAGGTGCAGTTATTGTCTGGAATCTTTGAAGGTATAACTACCGGAACTCCAATCGGTTTTATCATTCCCAATACCAATCAAAAATCAGAGGATTACTCACATATAAAAGACAGTTATCGTCCAAGTCATGCCGATTATGTCTATGAAAAAAATACGGAATACGCGATTATCGTGGTGGTGGAAGAAGCTCAGCGCGGGAAACTGCCTGTCGTGTAGTTGCAGGTGCGATTGCTAAACAGGTTTTATCCAATATAAAAATAAACGCATTTGTATCTTCGGTTGGCGAAATATTCATCGACAAACCTTATCAGGCTTTGGATTTTTCCTTAACAGAAACCAATGCAGTCCGTTGCCCCGATTTGGCTACAGCCGGAAAAATGGAAAACTATATTAAGGAAATCCGAAAAGAAGGCGATACTGTTGGTGGAACGATAACTTGTGTGCTCCAGAATGTTCCAATCGGATTGGGTGAACCTGTTTTTGATAAACTCCATGCCGAATTAGGCAAAGCCATGCTTTCTATTAATGCAGTAAAAGGTTTTGAATTTGGTAGTGGATTTTGTGGTGCCAAAATGAAAGGAAGCGAGCACAACGATTTATACAATGAAGACGGAACTACAAAAACCAATCTTTCGGGTGGAATACAAGGTGGAATCTCCAATGGAATGGATATTTATTTCAGGGTTGCTTTCAAACCAGTGGCAACCTTAATCCAGAAACAGGAAGTTTTAACCAATGAGAACACTTTGGTTGAGCAACAGGGAAAAGGCAGACATGATCCTTGTGTGGTTCCACGCGCCGTCCCAATTGTGGAGGCAATGTCAGCCCTGGTTTTAGCCGATTTTTATTTATTAAACAAAACGTATCAGAAATAAATGAACACTATCCAAACTCAAAAAAAATCATTCTTTTCCAATCTTACCGTTCAGATTTTAATAGCCATGCTTCTCGGAGCATTTTTAGGAATCTTTGTCCATTACAACTATACCGAAGAGGTTGCAAAAGATTTTAGTGGCTATATAAAAATGTTGGCTACAGTATTTATTCGTTTGGTGCAGATGATTATCTCCCCACTTGTATTTACAACCCTTGTAGTTGGAATTGCAAAGCTTGGCGATATCAAAGCCGTTGGTCGAATAGGAGGAAAGGCATTAGGCTGGTTTTTTACCGCTTCGTTTATTTCACTCTTAATAGGAATGTTTTGGGTAAACACATTACAGCCAGGCGTTGGTTTAGATTTAGGCAATGTAGATGTTTCAACCGCTACTGAATTGGTAGCGAAAACAGATGGTTTCTCGGCACAAAACTTTATAGAACACATTATCCCGAAAAGTATTGTTGAAGCAATGGCTACCAATGAAATTTTACAGATTGTGATTTTCTCAATCTTTTTCGGATTGGCCGCAGCTTCTATTGGAGACCATGCCAAGCCAGTTGTTAACGCCTTAGATAAAACATCGCATATCATCCTCAAGATGGTAAATTATGTAATGAAGTTTGCTCCAATTGGCGTATTCGGAGCCATTGCGGGAGTTTTCGCTATAAGAGATGTAAATGAATTACTGTTAACCTACGCTAAATTTTTTGGTTCTTTCTTGGTTGGAATATCCAGTTTATGGTTTGTATTGCTGTTGATAGGCTACATTTTTCTGAAAAGCAACATGGCTAAATTGTTGAAACATATAGTCAGCCCATTGATAATTGCATTTGGAACAACAAGTTCAGAAGCAGTTTTTCCTAAATTAACGGAGGAATTGGAACGTTTTGGAGTAAAAGATAAAATAGTTTCTTTCATGCTGCCGTTAGGATATTCCTTCAATTTGGATGGAAGTATGATGTATATGACTTTCGCCAGTATATTTATTGCTCAGGCTTATGGAGTTCCTTTGGATTTTGGAACACAAATGACAATGCTTTTGGTCTTGATGCTTACCAGCAAAGGGATTGCTGGTGTTCCAAGAGCCAGTTTAGTTGTGGTAGCTGCTACCTGTGGCATGTTTAAAATCCCTATAGAAGGTATAGCATTAATCCTACCAATTGACCATTTTTGTGACATGTTTAGAAGTGCAACTAATGTTTTAGGAAATGCTTTGGCAACTTCTGTAGTAGGGAAATGGGAAAAAGACAGTTAAAAATTATTTTATTATAGAATTCTTTCTTAAATTCGCTTCATATTTAATTAAAAAAAACTACAAATTTTATGAAAAAATTATTACTTTTATGTTTAGCACTTGCTGGGACCTCGTCCACTTTTGCACAGGCAAATTGTGCCACTGCAACAGAAATTACTGCCGATGGTACATTTACTACGGGACCAATTAATGGAACTTACCTTAGCCCTTGTTTAGGTGGTACTACAAATGATGCTGGAACTGCTATGAAGGCAAGATGGTGGAAATATACACCAACGATTAACGGAGAAATTACGGTAACTTCAGCATTAGCTGTAAATCCTGTTGCAACTACAGATACAAGGGTTTCTATCTTAAAAGGTACTTGTGGTGCTCAAACCTGTGTTGATTCTGATGATGACGTTAGTGCTACAGATTATAGATCAACTCTAACTGTACCAGTAGCTGCTGGAACAACTTATTACATAGAGTGGGATAACTATTGGTCTGCTACCACATTCACTTTCCAATTTACCTTTGTTGCTACATCATGTGTGCGCCCAGGACAAGCTGATTTCTATCTTCCAGATACTTACACTACGACTAGTGCTAGTTTATATTGGAATAACGCTATTGGTGGACCAGCTAATTATGATATTGACTGGAGTACAACATACACAGCTGCTGCCGGAACTGGAACTATCGTTTCTGTACCTGCCGGAGCAACTACCTTTACACAAGGTGATATTAGTGGTTTACCTGCTTCATCAAATTTCAGATATTTCGTAAGATCTGACTGTGGGGGATCTCAAAGCGCATGGGCTGGTCCGTTTTATGGATACTTAGCTGTGCCACTTCCATACACAAATGATTTTGAGGATTCATCCAAGAACTATACTGATGGTTTCATCGGTTTCTCTAGAATAACTACTTCACCTACTTCTAATCCTCCAAGTTATGCGGATGGTGGTGATGGTGTTTCAATGTATACTTTCAACAGTACTACTGTAGCATCTAATATAAGAGGTTATTTTAGAGGAGTAAATTTAGTGTTTGGTGAAGAAGTAACTGTAACTTTTAAAACAAGATTATTTACACCTTCTACAACTGAACCTGCTTCACCAATGAATTTTGATTTAACAGTAGGAGCTTCTCAAAGTGCTATTGGGCAAACTACGGTTGTGGATAGTTTCATAAATGATTCAGATGCTGAATATACAACTCATACAGCAACCTATACTGCTGCAGAAGATGGAATTCATTATTTTGGAATCCACAACAATTCAGATCCTGGAGCAGTTCAAACATTCTTGTTCCTTGACACAATTGAGTTGACTACTAATTTATCAAACAATGAGGTTGTAGCAAATTCGTTTAATGTATCTCCAAACCCGGCTAGCAGCCTGGTAACTATTTCTAACACAACTGATGCATTAATTAACAGTGCTTCAATTGTTGATATGAATGGTAGAGTAGTTAAAAATCTGAAAGTTGCTAACTTAACTGAAACTCAAATCAATGTTTCTGATTTAGCTAAAGGTGTTTACATGATAAATGTTTCTTCAGATAAAGGAAACGTAACTAAAAAATTAGTTATAAAGTAATCTCTTTCAACTATATTAAAAACGACTAAGGAAACTTAGTCGTTTTTTTTATTCTAAAAATTTAGATTTTAATTCTAGTGTTGGAATCATGCAGCTGTCTTTTTTGCCAAACCATTGGTATCGGTTTTTAGCGGCGAAATCATAAACGGTATCGGAAAGTCCTTTTGGGAAAATAGAAAATATTTCCAACAAACCATATATTCCGCCTATATATTTAGCTATTTTAAGTGCGGCCTGTGATTTATAATAATAAGCAATGTTAGGTTCATATACAATCATACTATCATTTTTTGTATCAACACCAATATGCTTTATGATTTTCTGTCCTAAATCAGACTGAAGCGGAACGAAGCGAAAAATGTCTTTCTTATCTCTTTTAATTACGAATTTAACAGCGGAATCGCAGAGATTGCAAACGCCATCAAAGAGGATTATTTTTTTGTCTTTCGGTAAATCTGAAATTTCCATTTTGTTTATTTTGCCTGAACGTATTCAAGTACTTCCAAACTTACCTTGGATGTAAATACGCCATAGTTTACAACGGCTTTGTTTTTCTCAATCTTATCAATTGTTCCGATAGATTTTCCATCAATCATTCTCACACGATCGCCAATCTTTAAAGTTACTTTTGGCTTTTCGGCTTCAGCTTTTTGGGCTTTGATTTTCTTCTCTTTTTTGGCCACCCTAATTTCTTCGACCTTTACTTTTACTTCTTCAATTACTTTTTCTGGATGACTTCTTTTGCCTTTATTTCTTTAACCGTAGCTTTTTTACGCTTGGAGTTTTCTATTTCAACTATCTTTAAAAGTTCTCCAATTAAAACCTTTTTGTCTTTGTTGTTAAAGTATTTTTCAGCGATGTCGTCTACCTTTTGCCCCATGTATATCAGACGTTGGTTGGCATCGTACAATTCCTGGTAACGTTCGAGTTTCTCCTGTATTTTGGAATTGATAGATTCCATTTTCCTGCTCTCTTCACGGGTTTTGGTTTCTTCTTCCTTTAGGTTTTGTGAAGTCTTTTCAAGTTTTGATCTTTCCTTCTGTAGTGTTGCAATGGTTTTATCGAAACGGACTTTGCCTCCTTCAATTTTCTTTTTGGCACGGTTTATCAATCCGAATGGGATTCCGTTTTTTTGTGCTACTTCAAAGGTGAAGGAACTTCCGGCCTGACCTAGAATCAGTTTATACATAGGCTCAAGCGATTTCTCATCGAAGAGCATATTGGCATTGGAGGCGAACGGTAATTCGTTGGCTAGTATCTTTAAGTTGGAATAGTGTGTCGTAATAATACCGAAAGCTTCCCGATGATAGAATTCTTCAAGAAATATTTCCGCTAAAGCACCACCCAATTCTGGATCAGAACCGGTACCGAATTCATCAATAAGGAATAACGTTTTGGCATTGCACTTCTTTAGGAAGTAATTCATATTCTTTAAGCGATAACTGTACGTACTTAAATGATTTTCAATAGACTGATTATCGCCTATGTCTGTTAAAATCCGGTCGAACAGAAAGGTTGTACTGCGTTCGTGAACGGGAATCAGTATTCCACATTGTAACATTAACTGTAATAAGCCTACAGTTTTCAGTGAGATGGTTTTACCTCCGGCATTAGGTCCGGAAATGACAATAATCCTACTGTTATTATTTAATTCAATGGTCTGTGGAAACGTTTTCTCTTTCTTTTCCAGATTGTTCAAAAACAAAATAGGATGGAAGGCATCCCTAAAGTACATTGTCTTTTCTTCGGTAATTGCTGGCAGGACTGCGTTGATTTTGTTTGCATATCTGGCTTTAGCAGCAACAACATCAATATCACTTAGGAATTCCTGATATAGCCTTAAAAGTTCAAGATAGGGACGAATATCGGCTGACAGTTTCTTTAGGATTCGTGTAATCTCTTCCCGTTCTTCATATTCCAGATTGCTTAATTCACGAGAATAACGTAGCGTTGCTTCGGGTTCTATATAAGAAATGCTTCCTGTTTTGGAACTTCCCAGAATAGAACCTTTGACCTTTCGACGGTACATGGCCAAGACTGCTAAAACCCTTCGGTTTTCAACAAAGCTTTCCTTTATTTCATCGAGGTAGCCTAAGGAATTGTATTGGCTCATGGCCTGTCCAAAACTCTGGTTGACTTTTCCGCGAACGAGGTTCATCGCTTTGCGCGTTTCGTTTAACTGAGGTGAAGCGTTGTCTTTTATTTCTCCGTATTTATCGACAATCTCATCAATCTTCTGGATTATGAATTTGGTGTATTCTACTTGTGAAGCCTTCGCGTTAAGCTTTGGATAATAGTCGTTGAACTTCTTAAAATAAAGCAATAAGGTGTTTGCCGTTTCTGATAAAGTTGCTATCTTACGGAAACTGCCCACTTCCAGAAAGCTATCTTCTATAGCAAGAAACTTTAAATCATTTGTCAGGTTATCGAAACCGTGGTTAGGAATAGCGTTATTGTTGGTAAAGGAAGCAAGGTATTCAGAAGTTTGAAGTAAGGCATCCATCAAGGTTTCCTTGTCTTTGAAAGGAACGATCTGGAGTGCTTTTTCTTTGCCAATTTCAGTATTACATCGGTCTGAAATGGTTTGTAAAACGGTGTGAAATTCTAAGTCCTGTAAAGTTTTCTCGGTAATTGAAATCATAAATGTTGTAAAGAGTCAAAGTTACAAAGTTTTAAAGTTAATATATTTGTAAAAAAGATAATGTTAGTCAAAATTCATCCATCCTGGGAACAGGAACTTGCAACAGAATTCGAAAAGCCCTACTTTCAACACTTGATTTCCTTTGTTAAGAGCGAATATGATACGGAAAGATGTTTTCCAAAGGGAAGTGAGATCTTTGCGGCCTTTGATCATTGCCCTTATGATAAAGTTAAAGTAGTAATCATTGGACAGGATCCTTACCATGGCTTTGGCCAGGCGAACGGATTGTGCTTTTCAGTGAATGATGGGGTTGCCTTTCCGCCGTCATTGCAGAATATCTTTAAGGAAATCCAGCAGGATTTGGATAAACCTTTTCCACAGTCGGGGAATTTGGAACGCTGGTCTGATCAGGGAGTTTTATTGCTTAACGCAACGCTTACGGTTAGGGAAAGTGAAGCAGGAAGCCATCAAAATAAGGGTTGGGAAACGTTTACTGATGCTGTCATCCAAAAAATATCAGACCAAAAGGAGAATGTCGTTTTTTTACTTTGGGGGGCTTTGCCAAAAAGAAAGGCGCAAGAATAGACCGAAGCAAACACCATGTTTTAGAAACCGGACATCCGTCTCCGTTAAGTGCCAATCGTGGTTTGTGGTTTGGCAACAAACATTTCAGTAAAACCAATAGCTATCTTGGAGCTTTAGGGAAGGATAGTATCAATTGGTAAGTAAATAAATTGGGGTAACCCTAATTAATTATCCCAATGAATTTTGAAATCAAGTGTTTTGGTTATGGCGTTACCGTAAAATTATAGTAACCATTGCCATCTAAACCGGCAACTACCGAATTGATGTTCAGGATAATCCGTGTAGCCGGACTAATTGAACGCAATTCTACTTTATCTAATGAACCGCTGTTGTAACCAAAACTTAAGCGATAGGTTCCAGCTGCTAATAATGGGAATCCGACACGGTACTCATAGGTGGCGTCTTCCGGATTGTATTCGCAGATACCGTAAACATAGGAACCATTTTGGGCACTACCTTTCTCAATATCCAATTGACTGTCACTTACCGAAACTACTTTCCATTCGGTTCCAACCTGCTTTTCTATCACATAAGAAAATGCAAACTGTGTAGCGCCTGTAGACAGGTAAATATCCAATAGTGCACCATCACTTTGGTACCGTGAGAAATCGGCATTGATGTAGAGATTTTCGCCAACATTGTATGTAGAAGGATGTGCATCGATAGCAACCAGGTTAGGAATATCGACAAAAACATTATTATAAAAACCGTCATCATTGGTATCGCAATTAGAAACAAGTAGTGCAACGGCCATTAGTAGTATATAGTGTAACTTTTTCATCTTTCTTTTTATTAAAATCTATAGCCTAAGTTTAGTCCAACCCTTGAGATTACATCCGGGCTTTTGTCACGATTGGTTAGGTTGGAACCAAATCCGACAAGGAATTCCAATGCAATACTATCTTTGAAATACATTTTGTATCCCAAGCTTCCGCCCAAGCCAAAATCAGTATAGGTTGACTTCTTGGTAGTATAGTAATCGGGCATTGCCATGTTTTGTATACGGATGATTTCCTTGTAATCGCCACCATTATAAGAACCGAATATTTCGGCAAAATAGTATCTCGATTTGCTTTTGGATAGTGCATATCTCACATATGGATTGACTTCAAACTTTGGAACGTTGTTACGGTATCCGTTATCGAAATCATCATTAAGTTTATTGCTGTTGGAAAAATTAACATTCAAACCTGTAGACCAATCCTTGCCAAAGAAACGTTCGTAACTCAAACTGGCTTTCTGATAGACAATTGCAGATAAAACATCTACACGAAATTCGTTCTTTTTACCGGCGAGAGTTGTGTTGACATTGTCTTCCTGTGCATGTAAAGCCAATGAGAACAGGAGAAACAAACTAAATAACTTTTTCATTACAATTCGGTTTATTGTGAACGAAGATAGTGAATTGAGTGAAAAGGGATAAGGGAAAAGTAAAAAGTTTTTAACTAATCCAATGTAAGTGCACCGAGAATTTCTTCGTTCATGAATGGACCTCCGGGATATTTGGCCGTATAATCAAGGTTCAACCAAATGTTGCCACGTTCGTCTATGTGGTAATTGATGGGTTTGCCTTTACTTTCTGTTGGAAATAGTACTTTTTTGATGGCGTAGTTGATGTGTTCCAAATCTTTTTTGTTTCCGACCAGGATCTCAGGATAGATATGCCCTTTAGTATGAATCAGTCTTGTTGTACCACCGATAGATTTAATACACGCTACCATAAAAATGGAATGATCGTCGCAATCTCCCGATAGGTATTGAAGTGATTCTGTAGCTTTGGCGATATAATCGTGTCCTTTTGGATCGCTTACATAGTTCCAGCGACCGTTGATTTCCTTGAAAATGGCGAAGGATTGAATGACTGTGAAGTAGTCATAATAACCTTTTACATTCTTGAAATGCTTGTTTATGGCCATAATGGCAAAGTTTCGGATTTTTGGATTTTGATATTCTACTGCGTTTAGGATTTTTGATTTGTTAGGAAAAGGGAGCAGCTTAGAGATAATGATGTCCTGCGGATACGGATCATCATTCATGGTGTACATCATAGAACGATAGTCTTCAAATACATTTTTAAAACTATAATCCCCAAATACGGTTCCAAAGAACAGAAAGAGTAGGTAGAGTATAACAGAGATTAATGTTATCCTTCTCATAGCCCGAAGAATAAGCTGGATAACTACCAATATTAAGATAAATAATATAATCCTGTCCACATTCTGTGCCCAGTCGAGCTCTACAATGTTGTGGTGGACGATAATAAAAATAGGAATGGTAAGAAGGATATTTAGAATGAAAATGATAATCATGTCCCATGGACTTTTTATCCTGAATTTCTCTCTAAGTTGTTGATAAGTAAGATTTCCTATTTTTATCATATTGCCAATGGCGAAAGCTAAACGGCTTTAACTATTTCAGCAAAAGTACCCTTTTTATCTATTATTTTAAGGTCAGACAATTGATTTTGGATATTGTTTAACACTTTTTCTTCCAACGGTTTCTGTGCCCATTTGGTTAGCGATAACCATTCGCGGATATCTTCCGGTTTTTGATTGTATCGTGAGGCTAATGTTCTGTCGATGCTTGGTATATCCTTGAATTCGATAGTGGTGTTGTTTATTGTTTCCAGAATTAAAGCTACGGATTGTTTGTTGGCTTCAAGGAATTCGTTGCGAACCACAATAACAAAGCTTGGCCACGGAGTCAGGCAGTCGGCGATGCGTCGGAAGATTCCTTTATCGACTAATGGTTTGGTCATAAATCGTTCCCACATAAAATAATCTGCTGTGCCAATGGTTAAGGATTCCACTGCACCATCAATAGTATTTACTATTTCGAATTCGAGCTTATCCGTATTCCAGTTTTGGTTTTGTGCATTTACATAAGCCATCAGATGAGAACCGGAGCCATAACGTGAAATAGCAACTTTTGTATTCTCCAAATCGGAAAGAGAATTGTATTTAGAATTTGCAGCTACGTGGATTCCCCAAATTAGTGGACTTTCAACATAAACCTGTATAATCGAACAATTGTTTCCTGCATTGATGTCTTTAACAATTCCTTCGGTTAAGATAACTGCCATGTCGGTTTCGTTATCACGAAGCATCTGACAGATTTTGCCTGTTCCTTCCGGAATGTCTGTCCACTGCAGATCGATGCCGATTTCTTCGAATTCGCCATTTTCAATGCACAATTGCCAAGGCAGGTTGAAATGTTCGGGAACGCCTGCTATTTTTATAGTTTTCATATTTTAAAGATAATAGAAGAAAGAAGAAAGAGAAAAGATTTTTGCGTTGAATTCATTACACAAACTTATTTACTGCCTCTTGCTTCTTGCTTCTTGTTTCTATTTTCTTTTTTGATTTTCTATCAGCCACCAATTCCATTTGCTTCCGTCTTCATCGAAGTAGGTTTCCATGAATGTCATGCCTGTTTTTTTTAGGATCGTATTGGAAGCGCCATTCTCACTGTGGGTGTATGCATGTATCTTGTCGATATTCATATGGTTCAGACCATAATCAAGCCACATCCTTGTTGCTTCGGTGGCGTAACCTTTTCCCCAGAATTTCTCGCTTAGCCGATAACCATAATCAAAGAAATTGGTATTGCCGTTTTCTACGTGGTCATCTACAAACTTAATTCCGGTCCAACCAATGAACTCGCCGGTTTCTTTTAGGATGGTGGCGAAACGGCCGATACTGTTTTTGATATATTGACTCTGAACCATTTCTATAATCTTTTTGGTTTCTTCAATATCCTGCGTTGGTTTCTGCCAAAGGTAGAGGTGTACATTCGGATTGTTATCCATTGCAAACATAGCCTCTGCATCAGAAAGTTCTAATGGACGGAGTAGGAGTCGTTCGGTTTGAAGGATCAGATTCATGCTTACTTTTTAGCCCCGATAGCAATGGAAATCCTTTTTATTGCTTTAAAACATGTCCTTTGATAAACTTAGGTTTACAAAGCGATAAAAAGATTGCAATGGATAGCGGGATTAGCTTCTAAAATTACTCTGCAAACTTCCCTAAAGTATACTGAATCAGCTCATCAACAGCTTTATATGGATCATCACTGAACGTTCCGCTCGCACGGTTGGCGATTATTGCGTTTAATGAAAGACAGTTGTGCCCTAACAGTTTCCCTAAACCATAAATTGCGGACGTTTCCATTTCGAGGTTTGCCATGCGGGTTTCTTCGAACTTGAAGTTATCCATTTTGCTGTTTAGTTCAGGATCCTGGATTCCCAAACGTAAAACCCTTCCTTGTGGACCGTAGAAACCTCCGGCGGTTCCAGTAATTCCTTTGTGGATTTGGTCGCTGTCGAATTTGTTCTTCATGGTTTCCGAGCAGGCGATGATATAGGGTGTTCCTTTTTTCAAATCCCAATGGGTATGTTTAATAAAAGCTTTTTCCATTTCTTTTTCGCAGATGTCATCAATTAGATAGGAGCGAAGCATATTGTCCAATCCCAATCCGAATTCGCCCATTACGAAGCTGTCAACAGGAATGTCTTTCTGTAACGAACCTGATGTTCCTATACGGACAATATTCAACGAAGTTAATTGCTTCTTTGGCTTACGTGTTTCTAAATCGATGTTTACCAATGCGTCTAATTCGTTCATGGTAATGTCGATGTTATCTGGACCGATTCCGGTAGACATAACTGTAATCCTTTTGCCTTTGTAGGTTCCGGTTTGTGTTTTGAATTCGCGCTTTTGCGTTGAGAATTCTATCTTATCAAAGAACTGTGTGATTTTCTCCACACGGTTTTGGTCGCCTACAAAGATGATGTCGTGTGCAATATGTTCTGGTTTTAGGTTTAAGTGGTAAACACTACCGTCGGGGTTTAATATTAATTCTGATGATTTAATCATTATCTGTTTATTTTATTTGGTATGGTTTAATTGTGGGTCTGTTATGTATCTGGGTCACTATAAAGGTACTATAAAAGTACTATAAAGGTACTATATATACGGCATATATCAGCCTCCGACGCGCTTTACGCTAAAGCCTTTATCCTTTAAAAGAGCCATTATCTTATCGCGGTAATCGCCTTGAATGATGATGGAGCTATCCTTAAAAGTGCCGCCAACGCTGAGTTTGGTCTTTAGTTCCTTTGCCAATATCTTAAAATCCTCGTCGCTGCCTTCGTAGCCTTCGATTATGGTGGTTGCCTTTCCTTTTCGTTTTTCGTATTTGCAGATCATTGGTTCTTTCTGGATGAAAAGAATATGATCCTGCTCTTCGACTGCTTCGGGTTCATTTGAAGGTTCGTGTTGTGGGAAAAGTTTCTTTAGTTGTTCCTGTAAATCCATAGTTTAAAAAAATGCAAAAGTAAAAATCCAAACCCCGACGTAAATCAGGATTTGGAAATTACTATTTCAAAGATATAGATTTATTTTTTGATTAAGCCTAATTCTACCAATCTTTCGTGCAGGAATTCTCCAGCCGTGATGTCCTCGTATTGTTTAGGATGTTTGGCATCAATACATTCGGGCAGGCAGTTTAACGACATGTCGCTCACAGGGTGCATGAAAAAAGGGATAGAATAACGGGAAGATCCCCATAGTTCCCTTGCAGGGTTTACCACCTGGTGTATGGTTGACTTTAGTTTGTTATTGGTATGCCTGGACAGCATATCGCCCACATTAATCATCAATTCATCAGGTTCAGCCATAGCGTCAACCCATTCTCCGTCATGGTTCATTACCTGTAAGCCTTTGCCCTGAGCTCCCATTAAAAGAGTAATCAGGTTGATATCGCCATGAGCGGCAGCACGAACGGCACCGTCTTTAGGTTCATTGGTAATGGGTGGATAATGGATAGGCCGTAAGATACTGTTTCCGTCTTTGACGTATTTGTCGAAATAGAATTCGTCCAAACCTAGGTGCAATGCCAAAGCCCTTAATACATAGACTCCGGTTTTTTCAATCATTTGAAAGGCTTCCTTACCAACAGTGTTAAATTTTGGTACTTCTGTTACTTCCACATTGTCTGGATACTGTCCTTCGTATTTTGAGCCTTCGCTAACGTATTGTCCAAAATGCCAGAACTCCTTTAAGTCTCCGGCTGAACGTCCTTTGGCAGATTCCTTTCCGAAAGAAACATAACCTCTTTGTCCTCCGATGCCCGGGATTTCATATTTCTCCTTGGTTTCTAGAGGAAGCTGAAAGAAATTGCGCACTTCTTCATAAAGGCTTTCTACGAGTTTGTCATCTAAAAAATGACCTTTCAATGCTACGAAGCCGATATCTTCGTAGGCTTTTCCGATTTCATTTACAAACTTTTGTTTACGTGCCGGATCATCCGACAGGAAATCACGTAAGTCAACACTTGGGATTTGTTGCATAATTTTACGTTTTTTGGGAAGCTTCCCATATTAAAGCGGCAAAGATAAGAGTTTCTTTTGTTTCTGTTGTTAACAGAATGCTAAGTGTATAAACAGATTCAAATCAAGTCGCTATTGCACTAAAAACTCCGTAAATATCTTTCCATCAAATTGGCACACACCATTTCCATCCGTTCCAAACCAGAGTTCATCTTTTTTATCTTTATAAATAATGTTTACTGCAGTTTAGCCGCTCAATAATCCTAATGACATTGCTTTTTTGTAATAGTTTCGTTTTGAATGGGCTGTATTGATTAATTACTCTCAACCAGTTCTATATCCATTGTTTTTATCAGTCCACCGTCAAAGTTATATACGTGTTTCACATTTCCGTCAAACATTAGATTGCCTTGTAGGTCTTTTACGTTTTGATGTACCATTACTTCCAGGCTTCCATTCTCCCTTTCGTGAAAACCAACCGGTTCAACTGTTGGGTTTATTTCGGTCCATTGCCTTGTCCAGTATTCCTTTATTTCATTGTGCCCTTTTATATAACCACCTTCCCAGGCTTTTGACCACTGCACATTGGGCTGCATTGTGGATAATGCATTGTCAATATCTCTTGCGTTGAACGAAGCATAGGCTTTTCTGATTAGGTCTTTGAGTTGAATTTCCATTGGTTTTTTTGTTATATTCTTAGTTGTTATTTATCCTTTATGATATAGGCTTTTTGATTGAATCCAGTTTTGGAAAAAGGCTTAGGTATTTTTTGCGGTTGGCACTCAGGGAATCATACACATCCATAGTCTTATTGCCATACTCGGAATAAAAGTTTTCCACGACATCCATGCCCGTTACTACTTTGCCCAATACAGGAAATCCGGTTACATCATTGTAGTGCACGGTATCTAACCTCGCATTGTCCTTTAGGTTGATAAACAAATCATTTCCACGGGTTTCCTTTCCGGCTCTTGCAAAACTCACATAGCCCTTTAGGTTGCTCTTAAGTACTGGTTCATCGGCTACCTTATATTTTTCCCACTTTTTTGTCACTGTTGTATCGATGTTGCCAAACTGAACCACAAAGTTGGGTACGACCCTATAAAATAAGGTGTTGTCATAAAAGTGATGCGTCAATAACTGATGTAGGCGGTCTGCTGCCTGTGGCGACCAGGATCGTGTTACCTCGATATCGAAATTCCCTTTGGAGGTTTCAAAGCGTGCGGTATAAGTAGGAGGTGCTGATTGCTTAGTCCATTTGGGATTGAAGTTCGATTTACTACAGCAAATCAAAAGGAAGGCTATTAGGCAGATTAGGATGTATTTCATTGGGTTGATATAGTTTTTTGTTTCATTACTGATAAGTTAATAATCATGTGCTCAATCTCTGAATTTGATTTTACTAATTGAATTTAAAGATAATAAAAAGTACTGTAGGTTTAGGTTTTTGTTGTTAATCGGGTTTATAGGGAGTTAAAATAGATTTTTTTGTTTTATGTATTGAATTGATTAAGTTTGAGTTACTATCAACCTATAAAACTATGACTATGAAAAAACTTTACTTTACGCTCTTATTTGTTTCGTATGGAATGCTGGCACAGTCTGGTAGTTTGTGTACTGATCCCATTGTGATTACAAGTCTGCCCTATACTACAACGGACAACACGGCCAATTATGCCGACAACTATGACCCACCAACAGCGACCGCAATTTTGTGTGGCACAGGAAGCTCGGGGAACTGGTACCTTGGCGGGAACGATGTTGTTTATAGCTATACTCCAACAGTGAGTGAAAACATTTCCTTACAGTTTCCTAATTCTGTAGGCTGGACAGGGCTTTTTGTTTATGCCAGTTGTGCCGATATAGGTGCTGCACCCTATGCCTGTAACTGCAGTCCCAGTGCAGGAAACCGAACTATCAATAATATGGCTGTTACTGCAGGACAAACCTATTATATCGTAATCTCGTCCTGGCCAGCGCCTCAGACAATTGCCTACACGCTAAATGTAACCAGTGGCGCATTGTCAACTAACGAAATCCACGCAGTAAAAGGGTTGAAAATTTATCCTAATCCGGTAACGAATATGCTGAACCTGGATACTGATGCTACGATTGGAAACGTAAATGTTATTACGGTTAATGGACAGCGTTTGGATGTCCAGTTGGTTAATGGGAAGCAGATAAACGTTGAGAACTTACAAAATGGTTTTTATATTCTTGAAATAACTTCTGTAGAAGGAGTGAAGGTGTATAAAAACTTTATCAAAGGGAAATAACCCAACTTCCCATAATCAAACAACCCCAACGCTATAGGTAGCATTGGGGTTATTCTTCTATTAAAACTAAGTAACACGATTCTATTTATACAGGAAGGTATGATCGCCTCCCTGTGGATTGTCCCAGTCCATATTGATGAAAGACGCAATCATTTCCATCAACATACTAAATTTATATGGTTTAACCACATAATAGTTAGCACCAAGCTCTCTGCTCTTATCAATGTTATCCTGATTGGAACTCGTAGAATACATCACTACAGGAAACTCCTTGATTTCTTTATCCTTCCTTATTTCTTCCAATAGGTCAAATCCTGATTTAAGAGGCATATTGATATCTAAAAAAACAACACCGTGCGCGTCTTTGTTCTTCTTGATATTGTCAATCAGGCTTTCTCCGTTTTTATGTACATGCAGGGCAATTTTTGCCTCAGCCACTTTAGAAATCTTTTCAACAGCTTCGGTAAAAAACATTAAATCGTCTTCATCATCGTCTGCATAAAAAATATCGATTATCTTCATTTAATTTTATTAGTAATAATTTGATGTAAAGGTATTCTTTCTAATTATCAATTAGCATGGAAAAATTTATGAATTTTACTGTTTTTTCTTGGTCAGTTCCTGTATGGCAAGTCTTCGTGTATTTTTGAGGTTTTTATAATGGGTTGGATTAAAACCTGTTAGTTTCTTAAACTGAGCGGAAAAAGCCGAAAGCGTTTTGAAGTTAAGCTTGTGCGCAATATCGGTTAATTTATCATCTTCAAACAAAATCATTTCCTTGGCTCTTTCTATTTTCAGCATGTTTATATAATGCACAATGGTAGACATTTCGACTTCTGAGAATATATTAGAGAGATAATTATAATCCTTGTCCAATTTCTCCGATAGGTAATCTGAGATATTGACTTTTATCTGTTTTTCGTCAACTACGTATTTTTGGCAATAGTTCTTTATTTTTTCAATTAAGATACCTCCTTTGTTTTCTATTATCTCAAGTCCAACCTTGTTGATAATCGAATCGAGTTTTTCTTTCTTAGCATCCGTCAGGTCTTCCTTGATTTCAGCAGTTCCAAGCTCTACCTTTACGGGATTGAGGTTCAGTTTTAAAAGTGCATCCTTTACAACTACCTTGCAGCTTTCGCAGGCCATGTTTCTAATGTAGATTTTCATAGTGTCAAAATTAGGTTAAAGAAACTTTGAAGGAACAATATTAAAAATTTTATATTGAATATTTACTACTACAATCCTAATCCTTTTTATATTTTTGCGATGCTTAAAAACAAACACATGAATTTCGATAGAAAAGAACTGTCTAACGTACAATTGTTGGATTTATATAAAAGGCTTTTAAAGCCAAGGCTCATTGAAGAAAAGATGCTTATTCTCCTTCGTCAGGGAAAGGTGTCCAAATGGTTTTCTGGAATTGGACAGGAAGCTATTTCTGTTGGTATAACCGCTGCTTTGGATGCTGATGAGTACATTTTACCAATGCACAGGAACCTTGGTGTTTTTACGGGTCGTGATATTCCGCTGCACCGCTTGTTCTCGCAATGGCAGGGCAAAGCAACTGGGTTTACAAAAGGTCGTGACCGTAGCTTTCACTTCGGTACACAAGAGTTCTATATTATTGGAATGATTTCGCATTTGGGACCACAATTAGGAGTCGCAGACGGAATTGCATTAGCAAATAAACTAAAAAGGAACGGTAAAGTTACTGCGGTTTTTACCGGAGAAGGCGCTACCTCTGAAGGTGATTTTCACGAAGCGCTAAATATAGCTGCTGTTTGGGATTTACCGGTATTGTTTGTAATTGAAAACAATGGTTACGGACTATCGACACCAACCAACGAGCAATACCGTTGTGAGAACCTGGCTGATAAGGGAATTGGTTACGGAATGGAAAGCCACATCCTTGACGGAAATAACATCCTTGAAGTCTATACCATGATTGCAGAGCTTAAAGCTTCATTAGCTGAAAACCCAAGACCGGTTTTATTGGAATTCAAAACATTCCGAATGCGTGGGCATGAAGAGGCGAGTGGCACAAAATATGTTCCGAAGGAGTTAATGGATATGTGGGCAATTAAAGATCCGATATCCAATTATAAGGAATATTTGCAAAGAATTAGTGTCCTTTCCGATGAAGAGGATGAGAAAATAACCAAAGCCATCAAGAAAGAAATTGATGAACATTGGGCAATCACACAAGCTGAACCTGACATCGTTGCTAGTTTGGATGAAGAATTAGGTGATGTTTACAAACCGTATGATTTTGAAGAAGTTAATCATTCTGATAAAACAGAAAATATCCGTGTCGTTGACGCAATTTCACATGCCTTGCGCCAGTCGATGGAACGCCACGATAACCTGGTTATTATGGGACAGGATATTGCTGAATATGGTGGTGCCTTCAAAATCACGGATGGCTTTGTGGAGCAGTTCGGAAAAGACCGTGTACGCAATACGCCAATCTGTGAAAGCGCAGTAGTTTCTGCCGGAATGGGATTATCAATCAATGGACATAAAGCAGTTGTCGAAATGCAATTTGCCGATTTCGTTTCAACGGGATTTAATCCAATTGTAAATTTACTGGCAAAACAACATTACCGCTGGAATGAAAAAGCCGATGTTGTTGTTCGTATGCCTTGCGGTGGAGGAACACAGGCTGGTCCGTTTCACTCGCAGACGAATGAAGCGTGGTTTACCAAAACTCCCGGATTGAAAGTGGTTTATCCTGCCTTTCCTTATGATGTAAAGGGCTTACTGAACACGGCAATCAACGACCCAAATCCTGTCATGTTCTTTGAGCACAAACAGTTGTACCGTTCGGTTTATCAGGACGTGCCTTCCGATTATTATACTATTCCGTTTGGAAAAGCAGCTTTGCTTAAAGAAGGAACACAGGTAACGATTATTTCGTTTGGTGCCGGCGTACACTGGGCATTAGATACTTTAAGTAAACATTCAGATATCAGTGCGGATTTATTGGATTTGAGAACGTTACAGCCATTGGATACAGAAGCAATTTTTGCATCCGTAAGGAAAACCAACAGAGTGATCATCCTGCAGGAAGATACCATGTTTGGTGGAGTTGCCAGTGATATATCGGCTATGATTATGGAGCAGTGTTTTGAGCATTTGGATGCTCCGGTCAAAAGGGTTGGTAGTTTAGAAAGCGCGATTCCCTTTGTTAAGGCATTGGAAGATCAGTATTTGCCAAAGGAGCGATTTGAAAAGACTTTGTTGGAATTGTTGAAATATTAAACGACAAACCACAAATTATTTAAAGGACGAATCCCGTCAAATTAAAACAGGATGAGATTCTTCCCTAGCCGGAATAATAAATAGACTTATAAATTTTTTAAGTAGAAGCGTTTAAATGCTTCTCCAATCTTTCCTTTATAATCTGTAAAGGCGATGCGATAGCATTCACATACTGAAAATTGCCATCACGCTGATTGTTGATCGAAAGCTGTATTGGGCAGGCTTCACTCTGCACAGCATTGACCTTAAAGGTGTTGGTTTGAGAATCATATACCACATAAGGCGCACCGGAAGAGCCAAACCTGAAATAACCTTTAATTAGGTAACGCAGTCCTTCCAGGTTGTAATTTCCTTCAAAACGTTCGTTGAAAATCGCAAAGTGTTCAGTGAAACCATCTATTTGTGCTTTGTTGAGCAGCTTTCCAATTTCGCTGGTGGGTGAACTCTGCAGGCAGTAATAATTTTCGGTATTATCGTCTAAAATCGTATAATCTATTTCGAGATGAGGCATGGCATCAATAACAGCCTGAGGTGTATTTATAATTTTATACAAGGCAATATCTTCATTATAAAAACCTTCCACTAATTCTACTTCAACTAAAAAAGTATGTCGTTGAATGCCTGGCTCGGCAAAAGAGGTAATATGGTTAAAGTGTTGCGAAAGTTCGGGATTGTTAAAAAACAAATCATTGCTGAACTGAATTACCAAATGTGGCCTGCTGACACCACGTTTCATCATGGTGGTCCAACGGGTATCAAAATTGATTTGCTTTAGCAGATTGATAATGGTCTGGAAATCGTTTGGATTGGTAATATTGGCGTATCGTTTTTCGCTTCCCGGTTCCAATGGATAGCAATTTTCAAATAGCTGTCGTTGCTCTGTATTTAGCAATGGAAAAATGGAGGTAAGGTATAAAGCATTGTCAATAGACTTGAAAATATTAGCTTCGACCTTTAGATTATGTGCTACCGAAAGGATAAATCCATTACCAATGTGAAACGCGCAGATGTTGTTTTCAAAATGCCTTCTGTGAGGTTCGTCACGGTTCTGTATCCACATGATGCGGAATAGCGGAGAAGTCTGCTCGTTGGTTAATTCGAGTTGTTTGCTGAGTTTATGGTTTTGAGTCATGGGTTTACTATTGGTTGAATCGCCGATGGCAATGTTCAAATATAGCAAAAAAGCAATGGTTTCTGTTATCCGTTTTTTGGCCTTGCTTTTTCAATAACAAGCACAATAATAATTCCGACAAGATACGCAAGGATATCGATCCATTCAAATGAAGTTCCAATAATGGTGGAAGCTACTTTTGAGTTTTGGAGACCAAGCTTTTCAACAATGGTAAAATACTGCAGCAGCTCGACACCGAACGAAAAGAGTAGTACGAATATTGCGGCTGGAAAAACCCTTACATCAAGAAATGATTTGATAAAGCAGTAAATCAAAATTACCACCAACAAATCGCCAACATACGGTCGGATTATAGTGTCATGAACAAAAAGGGCAATTAGCACTTCCACTAGAAAGAGAAGGCAAAATAAAAGGAAGTATGTTTTATCGAATTTCAGCATTACTCCAAACCGCCATCATCCAGTTTAAACGGATAGTCGCCAAAGAGAGAAGCAAGTTTTTTAGTTTGCCAGGTTTTGTGCGTGTATTTATTGGACAGTACAATCATAGTAATTTTCTCTTTTCTCATATTGATGAAGCAAGAAGTGTTACCGTGCCACCAGCCGTTGTGGTAAAAGAATGGTTCGCCTTTTTCCCATTCCATCATCCTGATGCCTAAACCGTAGTTTCTGGAACCTTTGGCTTCGTAACTGTAACCTTTATAGACTTTTTTAAGCAAATCAGCGTTCAGGAAGAAAGCGGCATATCGGGCTTTGTCAAACTTGAGGATATCCCTTGGTGTAGAATAGATGTTCTTATCGCCATAGATTCCGTCCAGATAATCAATACCGATTTCCATGTTGTTTCCTTTGTAGGATGGTGCAATAATGTCGCGGTCTTTTGTAATATCAAAAACAAAGGTATTGGACATTCCTAAAGGTTCAAATATCATTTGTTTCATGGCTTCGGGATAAGTAAGTCCCGTCACTTTTTCGATGATGAGTGCAAGAACTGCGTAATTCGTATTACAATAGCTAAAGTGCGTATCGGTTTTAGTTTCCTGTTTGATATCCTTTTCAACCATTACCTTTATGATATCTTCGTTAGTCAGCGTCTTATGCCTGTCCCAGTTTCCTTTATCTGTAAAGTAAGCGTAATTCCTCATACCGCTTCTATGGTTTAGCAGCGTTTGGATTGTCACATCTTCATAGGGAAAATTAGGGATGATGGTATTTACCTTTTGGTCGAGCTTTAGTTTGTTGGCATCAATAAGCATCAGCACAGCAGTAGACGTTATTACCTTACTAACCGAAGCAATGTGCAGAGGCATGTTTTTGGTTATCATTTCGCCTGTTCTTTTGTTGGCAAAACCCATGTAGTTTTCATAGATTATCTGACCGTCTTTTGCTACCAGAAAGGCAACATTGTCATTTTTCTCCGACCATATTTTTTCAAAGAAACGGCTTACGCCATATTTCTTATCATCGACGTATGCTTTTTTCAGTTTGGGCATTTCTTCCTGCATAGGCATCATTATCGGAAGGCCGTCTTTGTTGACTTTGACAATGGCCTCTTCAGTCTTTTCCTGTTTAGAGCAGGAAACAGTGAGAAAAAGAAGTATTGCTAATAATTGGGTGGTATATAAAGGGAATCTGGATGTCATTATAGTGGTATTGAAAAAAAACAAATATAAGTATTCAATAAAGGTATAAAATTACTTTTTAGGAAACCTATTAACATGTTTTCCACAATGCAGTTTTAACAGCAAATTGGCACAGAAGGCAGAGTAATCCGATTTAATTTAATGAAATGTTATTTTTTATAAAAAGCTTTGAAATCGATTTCGTTACGATTACTTTTGGCGTCAAATAAATTTGCCCTATGCGATTCGGAATTATCAAAGAAAGAAAAAACCCACCAGACAGAAGAGTAGTTTTTACTCCAGAGGAATTAGTTCGTTTACAAAAGGAACATCCTGATGCGGTAATAAAAGTGGAAAGCTCGGATATCAGGGTTTTTAATGATGACGCTTATAGAAATTTGGGTATAGAAGTTACCGACGATATTTCCGACTGCGATATTTTCTTTGGAGTAAAGGAGATTCCGGTGGATTATCTTATTCCAAATAAGAAGTACTTTTTCTTTTCCCATACTATTAAAAAGCAGCTACACAATCAAAAACTGCTTCAGGCCATATTGGAAAAGAACATTGAACTTTATGATCATGAAACTATTGTCGATGCCAATAATAAACGCTTAATCGGTTTCGGACGTTACGCCGGAATTGTAGGAGCTTATAATGGTTTTAGGGCATTTGGAATAAAATTCGACATGTTCACGCTTCCCAAAGCGGAAACCTTGCAGACAAAGGAAGATTTAATCATTCGTTTGAAAAGACAGGTGCTGCCTAATATCAAGATTGTATTGACGGGTCACGGAAAAGTTGGAATGGGCGCAAAGGAGATTTTGGACGGAATGAAGCTTAAACAGGTTTCGCCAGACGATTTCTTAAACAAAATATACTCACAGCCAGTTTATACACAAATTGATGTGTTGGACTATAACAAAAGAATAGACGGAACGGTTCCCGAAAGCAATAGTGATTTCTATAAAAACCCACAAGAATATACTTCAAACTTCGAACGTTTTACCAAAGTAGCTGATATTTTCATGGCTGGACATTTCCATGCCAATGGTTCGCCAGATATCTTAACGCGTGAAATGCTTAATGCAGCTGATAATAAAATAAAAGTTGTAGCCGATATTTCCTGCGATGTTGACGGACCAATTGCCTGCACAATAAAAGCCTCTACCATTGCCGATCCAATATTTGGATACCTTCCATCTGAAGACAAAGAAGTTCCCTATTCGCATCCAGGAGCGATAGTCGTAATGTCTGTGGACAACCTGCCGTGTGAGTTGCCAAAAGATGCCAGCGAAGGTTTTGGGGAAATGTTTATGGAGCATGTGATTCCGGCTTTCTTCAACGGAGATAAGGACGGCATTCTCGAAAGGGCAAAAATAACGGAAAATGGAAAACTGACGCCGCGTTTTGCTTATCTACAGGATTATGTAGACGGAAATGTAGTTCATAGCTAATATAAACTTCCTAAGTTAATAACTATATAATAATCCCGACTGGTTCGGGATTTTTTGTTTTTAAAAAGTAGCTATATTTAGCAAAATTATTTTTTATGAAGAAAATCACATTAGTAGCATTATTACTCGTTGGAGCAAAGCTTACTGCACAAATTGTACAATCGCCTTCAAAGCAAATCACGCTTACCTTTTCTTTATCAGATAGTGGAAAACCAGGTTATACAGTTTCGTATAAAAGTAAACCTATTGTCGTCCAAAGCAATTTAGGGATCAAATTAAAAGACGGTGGCGATTTGGTTTCGGCTTTCAGCATTGACAGCATAGGTTATAAAACGGTTAATGAAACCTGGCAGCCAGTTTTAGGAGAGCAATCTAATATCAAAAATAGTTATAAAGAAATGACCATTGCGCTTTCACAAAAGACAACGAGTAGAAGACTGAATATCATTTTCAGGGTTTTTGATGAAGGTGTAGCTTTTAGGTATGAATTCCCAAAGCAGCCGAAACTGGATTATTTTATCATTTCGGATGAAAAATCAGAGTTTAATTTGACCGGTAATCACAAGACTTTTTGGCTTCCGGGTGATTTCGACAGCCAGGAATACGTGTATACCGAAAGCAAACTTTCCGAAATCAATACAGACAACATTGATAAGAATAACGGCATCGGATTAAAAAGCATAGCAGGGAAATATGTTATTCAGTCTCCATTAATGATGAAATCTACAGATAATATCTATATGAATATCTTCGAAGCGGCGGTGGTGAATTACCCGGTAATGCATTTAGATTTAGATGTAAAAACATTTGGCCTGACTTCTCGCTTAGTTCCAAATGCTATTAGCGATAAGGCTTATTTACAGACACCCTGCGTTTCACCTTGGCGAACTATTATGATTAGTGATGACGCACGTACTATTGTCGGGTCTAAAATGATTCTGAATCTAAACGAACCTTCTAAGATTGAAGATACTTCATGGATTAAACCAATGAAATATGTTGGGATTTGGTGGGAAATGCATGTGGGAAAATCGACCTGGGATTATGCAGGTTCACAAAATGCGCAAAATGCTGCTGATGGCCAATTGAAGCCAACTGGAAAACACGGAGCAACTACACAAAATACAAAACGCTATATTGATTTTGCGGCCAAAAATGGTTTTGATGGAGTTTTAGTGGAAGGCTGGAATGCTGGTTGGGAAGACTGGTTTGGGAACTGGAAAGAAGAAGTTTTTGATTTTACTACACCTTACCCTGATTTTGATTTAAAAGAAGTGAATGAGTATGCCAAATCCAAAGGAGTGAAGATGATTATGCACCATGAGACTTCGGGTTCAGTGGCAAACTATGAACGACATTTGGACAGAGCTATGAATTTAATGAAACAATACGGTTATCCGGCTGTAAAATCGGGTTATGTTGGAAGGATCATACCACGAGGCGAATTCCACGACGGGCAAACTATGGTAAACCACTTCAACTATGTGGCACGACGCATGGCGGAAAACAAATTAATGGTAAATTCACATGAAAGTTCGAGGCCAACAGGTTACAGCAGGACTTATCCAAATTATATTGCGGCAGAAGCGGCGAGAGGGAATGAATTCAATGCCTGGAGTAATGGGAATCCACCGATGCACGAAACAATTTTACCGTTTACAAGATTATTAGGCGGACCAATGGATTACACTCCGGGGATTTTTGAAATGAAAATGGATACTTATCTTCCGGATAGGAAAAAGAGCAGGTTCATACAACTTTGGCAAAACAATTAGCCTTATATGTAACTATGTATTCGCCTTTACAAATGGCTGCCGATTTACCGGAGAATTACGAGAAACATTTAGATGCCTTTCAGTTTATAAAAGATGTGGCCATGGATTGGCAGGATTCAAGGTATTTAGAAGCTGAGCCGGGAGATTATCTAACGGTTGCACGTAAGGATAAACATTCAGAAAACTGGTTTTTGGGTGCCATCACCGATGAAAATGCACGCGATACTGAGATTAAACTCGATTTTCTTTCACCAAACAAAAAATACCAAGCTATTGTTTATCAGGATGGTGCAGACGCGGATTGGGAGAAGAATCCAAAATCATATGCTATAAAAACTATACAGGTGACATCGAAATCAAAAATTAAATTACATTTGGCTAAAGGTGGCGGCACAGCCATTTCGTTTAAACCAATCAACTAACCAAAAACCAAATTTTTTATGAGTACGCAAAATGTAAAAACCAATTGGGCACAATTCATTCCCTTAGTCACGGTATTCTTTTTCTGGGGATTCGTTGCCGCCAGTAATGACATATTAATTCCTGTTTTCAAGAAAGCCTTTAATTTGTCTCAGGGCGAAAGCCAACTTGTTTCGGTTGCTTTTTATGTAGCTTATACTGTAGGTTCTATTATATATATGATTATTTCCTATCTGACCAAAGGCGATTTAATCAATAGGATTGGATACAAGAACTCGTTGGCATTAGGACTTGTAATTTCTGCCTTGGGAACGTTATTATTTTATCCAGCAGCTAATAGCGGTTCATTTCCATTAATGCTTTCCGGGTTATTTATTGTGGCACTTGGATTTTCGTTGCAACAAACGGTAGCCAATCCGCTCGCTATCGCTTTGGGACCTATTAAAACGGGTTCACAAAGGTTAACAATGGCAGGTGGAATTAACAATTTAGGAACAACAATTGGTCCATTGATTGTAAGCTTTGCCATTTTTGGTTCGGCTACTTCAGGTAATACGGATATGAGTATTGAAAGTGTAAAAGTTCCATATTTAGTTCTAGGTGCTGCATTTTTAATAGTTGCTGTGCTATTGAAATTTTCCTCTCTTCCGGACAAACCAGAAGCGGTAGTGGAAGTTGAAGGCGATGCAAAAAACAATAGAAGTTCTGCTTTAAAATATCCGCAATTGATTTTGGGAATGATTGGAATATTTGTTTACGTTGGTGTTGAAGTTTCTACAGCAAGTAATCTCCCAGCTTACATGGAGAAGAATTTAGGTTTTCTAACCAAAGATATTGCGCCTTTCATTTCATTGTATTGGGCAAGTTTGATGATTGGTCGTTGGACCGGCGCGGTTGAAGCGTTTACAGATGATATGAATCTTCAGAAGATATTACGTTTTATTGCACCTTATTTGGCTTTCGGGGTTTTCCTTGGAGTGAACAAATTCATGAATCATGATTTAACGCCATTTTATGTATATGGATTAATCATATTGGTGTTGATTTTTGCCGATATGGCCAGTAAAGGGAATCCGGCTAGAATGTTATTGATTTTCTCTTTCTTGGGAATCGCAGCATTATTAGTTGGAATGGCTACAGATGGGATGGTTAGTGTTTATGCATTTACATCTGTTGGATTATTCTGCAGTACATTATGGCCTTGTATTTTTACTTTAGCCATAAGTGGATTAGGTAAAAACACCAGCCAGGGAAGTAGCTTTCTGATTATGATGATTATGGGTGGTGGAATTGTAAGCTGGCTTCAGGGTTATATTGCCGACATTTCAAATATTCAGGTTAGTTATGTTGTTGGTGTAGTCTGTTTTGCGTATTTGGCATTTTATGCCTGGAAAGTGAAAGGGATATTAAAAAGCCAAGGTATTGATTTTGACACAAAAATTAGTGGTGGACATTAATAGCTAGTTTATATTAAACAAAAATCCCGCATCGTTTTTACACTTTGCGGGATTTTTTCATCAAAACCTAACCAATCAATCTTGAATCTAACTTAACTTAACTTAACCTAACCTAACTTTATTTTCTAGCTTTATCGTCTTCCACTTTTGCTTTTGTACCGTCTGCTTTATAGTAGTAGTAATTGTCATCAGTGTTATTTGATGCTGTGTAAGCGTTGTCGTTGTAGTAATAATTATTTGTATATCCATAATAGTTACCACGTCCTTTTACGTTACCAATTGTATCTACAATGTCTCCACGACGGTTATATACAATTTTCATACCACCAATTTGCAGTAGACCGGTTCTATTGTATTTCATATAAACAGTTCCGATACGACTTACCCTATCCCTGTTATCATAATTGATAAATGTGTTACCAATCCTTCTTACTCTACCAAAACTATCGTGCTCAATACGAACACCATAATTAACTGGTCCTCTTGCTGTAGTTGCAGTCCCTCTTTTTCCGGCGGTTTTATAAAAATAATCGCCTTGATTGTCTTCCGGACGTGTGTTGAAATCAAATTCTCCATTTGGGAAAACGAAAAACTCAATATCTCTTTCTGTAAATGAGATTGGCTCGTCAAAGCTGTATCCCGTCATTCTTTCTTCATCAGATCTGTTGATTATTGCTGATGCGTTCGCTACACTTCCAACCAGTAAAATGCCAGCTACTAAAAGGGTAATTTTTTTCATAATCATGCTAATTTGAGTTTTTTGCTTACTCTTTCGATTTTCAGCTTCTTCGAACAAATTCATTTTGTTGTAAGGTACATTTCAAATGGTATGCCAAACTCCCTAATTGATTTCTTAAGTTTATCTTAAGTCGTATTAAGTGACAGACATTCAGTATTTTAAAACATAGTTTTAAGTAAGTCTTTACTAAAATAAAATTTAAGTGTAACTATTATTTGAATTGTTTTTCGTTACATTTGCTGTCGATTCAAATAAAAAACAAACAATCATTTTTATATTTTAAATGAAAAACCTACTATTTTCATTATCCTTTTTGTTGTTAGCGGCGGAAGGATTTAGCCAGGAGTATATTCCTTATTATGCTTCCATTGTTGAACAGTGTTCGCAAACCAATATTACCAACAACCTTACAGCCTATGAAAATTTAGGATTAAAACGAAGAGGAACGGCTTCCCTGCAAAATACATTGAACTGGTTAAAGAATAAGTACTTGGGATTTGGATATACTGCTGCTCAAATACAGGAAGACTCCTATACTTATGTAGGTTCTTCATCCGTTTGTAAAAATCTTATAGTAACTAAAATTGGTACGGTTTATCCGGATACCTTTATTATTGTTTGTGGACATTATGATTCGATTGGCGGAACCGGAACGAATGATAATGGTAGTGGCTTAGCATCTATTTTGGAAACTGCCCGATTGCTGAGAAACATACCCACAGAATATTCGATAAAATTCATCAATTTCAGTGGGGAGGAAGATGGCCTTTACGGAAGTAGCCATTATGTAAGCGACATTGTAAACGGAACTACTCCTAAAATGGACATTCGTTTGGTAATAAACATTGACGAAGTTGGTGGAGTTGCCGGTTTGGTTAACGATACCTTAACCTGCGAAAGAGACCAAAACAACAATCCATCGACAAACAATGCCGAGTCTTCTCAAATGACTGATGAGTTAATTAATTGTGTTGGATTGTACACTACATTAAATACACATTTGTCTTATGCGTATGCTTCTGATTATATGTCGTTTCAAAGCAACAATGAAGTGATAACGGGTCTTTTTGAAAAGAATGAGACCACGCATAAACATACCAATACCGATTTGTTGATTCATATGGATCCTGTTTATAATTACAAAGTAGCCAAAGCACTTATTGGAGCTACAATGCACTTTGCCGTTGCAGCCACTTCAGCGTTAGGAAATGCGGATTTTGAGAATAGCAATCAGGTAAGTTTTTATCCAAGTCCGGCTAAGGATACACTAAATATTAATTTGGGAAACATTAAAGATACTAAGTACACTTTCACTTTGGTCGATATGCAGGGAAAGGAAGTATTCAAAAAGCAGGTCGATAATGCCCAGTTGATTGAATCTGTTCCGTTACAAGGTTTGCCAAAAGGAATGTACCTCGCCGTTTTACAGACAACGGATAAAAGGATAACCAAAAAGATTATTGTAGAGTAGCTTGTAGATAACTTCTATTAATTAATCGGTCAATCCTTTATAAAGTTGCAGCTTCCAAAACCTGGATACACAAACCTGTGAAAAGACTAACAGTTTTGCATTTTTATGTTATTTATTTGATGAGCTGTGTTATGGTATTAATATCTAAACCCATGTATTCACAAAATTCTTCTGTAGATAGTGGCTGGTGTTTTTCTTTATTGTAATGTTTTTTAATCTTTAGGACTATATCCCTGGATTGCCTATCGCTTTTTCCGGTAATCCATTGTACGTCTTTAGGATAAATACATATTCTTTTCATTCTTTTCCTATTTTAAGTTGGTTACTATTGCATTGCCTATTTACTGCACGTATGTTGCACGTAAATTGGAGGTTAATAGGGCGCGTCTCATTTTTCAATAACGAAATAATTTTAAAATTATTTTACTACGTCCTGATTTTAACATTAATTTTTTTGCAATAAATGGCAGTTTTGGTTTAAAACGGCGGAAATGCCCTCTTATGACGATCCTCCAAATACTAAACTGCTTTTTTGTGAGTTATAGTGTTAAGCTTAAAGACATTAAAGTTTTATGGAATTGTGTTAATAATGACATTAGCCCTTCGAATGCGTTCAGGGAGAAAAAACTTACCTAAAACCTTTTTAATGCTTTAGCTGTTAGCTTAATATTCATTTTAAATTTATTTATCATGGCAAAATCTAATGGTATTTTGAAAATTGAAGGTACAGTCGAGGACTTAACCTTTTACAAACAGGACGGCAAAACCTTTGTACGTCGTAAGGGCGGTGTTTCTAAAAACAGAATTGAAACCGACCCTAATTATGTGAGAACGAGGGAAAACAATAGTGAGTTCTCGATTTCCGCCGGAGCAGGTAAAACGCTTCGTATGGCTTTGGGCAGTTTGGTTTTTAAAGCCAAGGACAACAAATTGTCTAGCCGTATGCTTAAGACGATGTTTGAGATTAAAAATCTTGACACTATTTCTGCCAGAGGGACACGATCGGTAGCCATTGGCCTTACTACTGCTGAGGGAAAACAAGCGTTAACGGGATTTGATTTTAACATGAATGCCCCTTTAAGCAATGTACTTTTTACTGATTATGTTTTGGATAATACTTCCGGAAAAGTAACCTTTACTGATCTTATCCTGTCTGAACAGATTAAATTTCCGCAAGGAGCAACAAATGTTAGTTTTCAGTGTGGGGTTTTGGGAATCGATTTTGCTACCGAATCATCGGAATTGGTTGTAAGCAATGTAGAGAACTTCCTTATTAACCTAACTCCTGTAGGCTTTACTCTAACTCCTACAAGTGTTCCTACGACTACAGGAGTTACGCTGTTTTTACTGATGATTTCCTTTTATCAGGAAGTGAATGGTGTGCAGTATTCCTTGAAAAATGAAGCTTATAATGTATTACAGGTTATTGAGGTGATTTAGTTCCCGTTTTGATGGTTAAGGCAGGCAAATATAAATTTGTTTTGTTGTTGTCAAAGCGACGATTTTATTGTTAGCTCCCTGCTGTTTACAGCGGGGATTTTTTTGTTTACACCAGTATGTAATAATGTTAGGAACATGAAATCAGGTATAATGAATAGTGTTTGCCCAGCTAATTACTTAAGCATTTTTAATTAAACAGCCAATAGTAAAACTACTAAAAATTAATGCTTGAAATACCGTAAAACTACGGTGTAAAATACCGTGTTTTTTACTGATGCTTATTTTAAATAGAAATTGTAATCTTGGTTTTGATTCATTTAATGAAATGTACACTTTTAGTGTACCTAAAATTTACAAAGGTTTTTTATATTGCCAAACATTAACCCACAATTAAAACCATGAAAAATAATTATCTTTTATTACTTAGCCTTTTAGTTAATTACAACATTTATAGTCAGCTGCATCGTTCTGATGGTGCAGCGATGGCTGCACCCATTGGCCCTGGAGATGAAAACGTCTATTTTAACGGTATTGGCTTTGATTATGATGTGTCAGGCAATCAAATCAAAAGATATCTTATACTCCTTCCGTACTTTAAAACATCAAATCCAGGGAATTTCACTGAACAATCTCCTGACATTGTAACATCAGATTTGATTAAAGCGGATATTTATGATGATATCAAGTATTATCCTAATCCTGTTAAACAGGAGTTGTACGTACAATGGATTAATAATACTGAAAATTATGTTTCTCAAATTGAATTATACAGCATATCCGGACAACTATTGAAGCGGTATGATAGCATGAAAGCAACTACAAACGCTACTATTGACTTTGGAAATTATCCACAAGGATTTTATACCGTACAATTGGTATACGCAAGAGGAGAAAATAAGACTTTAAAAATTGTAAAACAATAAGCTAAAAGCCATGAAAAAATATATTGTAATTACCCTATTATTGGTTTTTAGCGCAGTAAAATCTCAAAATTATCAAGACACACAAGGAAAATTAGAAGTTTCCGGTTCGGGTTCGGCAACTTATACTTTACCTATTGCAATGCCTCCGAGTATTCAAAATGTTGGGCCTATTATAAACTTAGTTTATGGTAGTGGCCAAATGGGCGGGGTAGCTGGACAAGGATGGAATATCAATTCAATATCTGCAATAAGTAGGATTGCTACCCGTAAAGATTTGGACGGTTATATTGATGGTGTTGATTTTGACAGCAACGATATGTTGGCATTGGATGGCCAGCGATTGTTATTAAAAACAGGGACTTATTGGGCTAACGGCGCTACTTATCAAACTGAAACACAGTCAAATACCAGGATAGAGCAAGTTGGTACAGGGGTTAATATGTATTTTATTGTTACTGCTGCTGATGGATCGCGCTCCTGGTATGGAAATTATGGTGGGATGAACGCTGTTGACAATACCGCTTATTATATAACGCGCTTTGAAGATACTAACGGGAATTATATGACCTATAATTACATAAAACCATTTAATAAAGGTTTTTGCATTAAATGGATAAATTTTAGTGCTAATTCTATTTCTGGTATAACAGCACAAAATTCCATCTATTTCACTTATAAAACGATTGCAAGAACAGAAAATAGTTATGTAAAAGGAATTAAACAAGAGAAAGAAGAGTTACTTGATAAAATTCAGGTTTATGCAGGTGATTTATTATTTAGAAAGTACCAGCTTTATCATGCTACTGATGCTCAACTTGGATATCAAAAGGTAATCAAGATACAAGAGTCTAATGGAGCTGGAGAATTAGCTAATCCTGTAGAATTTGAATACAACCAAACTATAAGTAGTTCAGGCCCAGAAACTGAAATTGTAAAAACGTATAATAACAATATTGATTTTGAAGATGTAACAAAATCCGGAGACTTTGATGGAGACGGAAGATTGGACTTTGCAACAAGCACGCAGATGTTTGTCAAAAATTTTGAGGGAAATACAGGCAACGCTCCTATTACATTACCTCAAAATAGTCCTAAGTGGAGTATCACTACACTTAATAACAACAAACTTTTACAACAACAATCTTTACTTTACTATACTAAATTGAGTAATACTCAAAGCAGGTATAAAGCATATAATTATGAAAATGGTGTCTTTAACGTTTTATTTGAGAAAACAATAGACCTAAACTTAAATATTACAAAACAAAACCTTCAAACGAGTAGTGGAGGAGTTGCCTCTATAGAATGCCTAAACTACTATTCACCTACGAATTATTATGTTCCGGATAATAAAGCCGAGGGCTTAGAGGGAGATTTTGATGGGAATGGAATAAGTGAAATATTGATTTCGATTGGTCCAGACCAATATAAGGGTACAGTTCAACCATTTTATCCACCACAACCTTATACTTTCAATGCAAATAATTGCCCTATAATTGTAGAACCAGTAAACGGGCCAAAATATTATGTATTAGATTTAGACCCAAATGCATCGACAGTGGCTGGATCTTCGGGATACAGACAGATTAGTGGTACCGCTTTAGAATGGTATAGTCCTTTTACTTCAAAAGTTGGTGATTTTAATGGTGATGGAAAATCGGATGTTCTTACTTTATATCAAGCTTCACCATCCTCTACAGTTACATCTTATAAAATTTTCGAAATAATTAAAAGTGGCAACTATTCATATCCATCAATAATTGGGCAAGGAACCATTGACACTTACAGTAGAACCAAACAAATGCTCTTTGGTGACTATAATGGTGATGGGAAAACTGATTTTATGCTCCCAAACACAGAAGGGGGTGAAGGCGCAGCCCATACCTTATGGCATATCTACTTTAGCAACCCTAATCCGGCAGGTGGCAGCTTTTTTGTAAAAGAAAGTCAAACCATAGTAGAATATAGACCTAATAGCGGAAATGATTACCAAACCCAGGTAATTTTCAATTCTTATTACGCACTTGACGTGAATAAAGACGGCAAGAGTGATATGGTTAAAATAAATTTGGAAAAGTACGGTACAACTTCTAACGGCAATAACACGTTATGGCGAATATACACTTATGCCAATAACCTTGGGAATAATGCCTATGCAGTTGGAAATCAATTTACCGCAGATTATACGTCACCTTATTCTCATTTTAGTGGTTCTCCTGAAATACCTACTCCTATTGTATCTTCTTATAGATATAATGGACTCAATCAGGAAATATTAATCATTAGAAATCACTATAAAGATATTACCTATATTAATTTTAAAAAGGATGTTTCTAAAGATATTTTACTAAAAAAAGTTATTTCCTCTGGCGGCAGTATTATTGACCAAATTGAATACGCTCCATTAGAACCTAGTGTTACTCCTAACGGATTGGGAATATTGAGTGATTTTTATTCTTCTGGAGATGCAGTTGTTTATCCTAATGTTGAGATTAAGCGACTTCCGGCCAGCCAAGTGGTACAAAAACTCACTAATAGCTGTATGGACGTTACTAAATATCAAGATTTTAAATACCATGGTTTTGTAGTGAATATGGATGGGATGGGTGCGATTGGCTTTAGGAAAACAGCCAAAAGTGCCTGGTATATTAATCCTAGCAGTAAAAGGATATGGAGTGTTTTTGAGAATGATCCGCTATTAAGAGGTACTATGGTACGGAGTTATACACAAATGTGTGCTACAGGAAGTAACTTTTCTTTTGTAAGTTCGGGTAACCCTATTGGAATCATTAATAGCAATACGAATACTTATGTAAGCAATACTACCAATGGATTGTTTACTATTTATTTGAATACTCATATTATAGAAGATTTTTTAACTACTGTAAAGAACGAGTACACCTATACTTATTTATCTCCTTACATTCTTGAGGAAACTGTGATTACGAAAAATTATTTAGGAAGTATTTTACAGGGAACGAGCACTTCTACCAAAGAATATGATAACAACCCATTAGGAACCGGTAGTGCTTATTATGTTGGAAGACCAACACGGACTTTATCTTCTGTAACTGCGTATGGCGATACTTTTGGCACAGAAGAGAAATATTCCTACACTGGAAGCCGATTGACAAAAAAGGAAAGCAAAGCTAATAATACCGATGGAGTTTATTTAACTGAAGAGTATGAGTATTTTGCTAATGGTAACTTGAAAAAGAAGACCTTAAGTGCACCTGGAGCCATTCCTGCAGTTTCGGCGAGAGTAACGGAGTTTACTTATGACCCAACGGAACGTTTTATAAAAACGGCAACAGATGTTGAAGGACTCGTTTCAACCAACAACACCTATCATTCTTTATATGGTGTAGTCTTGAGTGCTTCCAATCCTTACGGAATAATTACTTCAAGTGTTTATGATAACTGGGGTAAACGCACAAAAGTGACGGATTATTTGGGTAAAAACACCAATTATACTTATACCAAAAGCAGTGGTGTTTATACCACCTTGCAAACGGGTGATGATGGGTCTAGCAGCACCGCAGAAAGTGATGCATTGGGTAGAACCATTAGGACAGGTGTTAAAAACATTAATGGAAATTGGAGCTATACCAGTACGGAATATGATTTCATGAACAGAAAAACAAGAGAGAGCCAGCCTTATTTTGCTGGATTTTCACCAAGTTTATGGACTACCTATGCTTACGATGAATACAGTAGAACGACCCAAACTGTTGCCCATACTGGTTTAACTGCAACTGCAACTTATAATGGGTTAACGGTTACCACTAACGACGGTACTAAGACCACTACTGCCACCATAAACGCTAATGGACATACCGTTACTACAAGTGACGATGGAGGAGTAATTACAAACACCTATTTTGCTAATGGTAATTTAAAGACTGCTACCTATGGTAGTACTATCCTTTCAATAGAATATGACGGATGGGGGCGAAAGACAAAACTAACCGATCCTACTGCCGGAGTTTATCGATATGAATATAATGCATATGGTGAAACCATTAAAGAAATAACACCAAAAGGCGCAACCACATATAATTTATTGCCCACCGGAAAGGTCAATTTTAGTACTATTATAGGCACAGGTGGAGATACTACCAATACTAAAAACACATATACATACGATAGTACCTCTAAGTTATTGACCGCAATACGATTCGATGATTTTACGGGTGGTTTTTATACTACCAATTCCTATGGGTACGATAGCTATAAGCGATTAAACCTAAAAGATGAAGTAGGTCCCCAAGCATCTTATCAACAAGCTATTCAGTTTGATGCTTTTGGACGACCTGAAAAAGAACTATATACCGCAATCTGCAATGGCAAACAGTCGAGCAAATGGGTGCGGAACACCTATAAAAATGGCTACCCTTGGCAAATTTTAGATGACGCCAGCAGTCAGGTATTATGGCAGACTAACAATGTTAATGCCAGAGGGCAGATAGAAACCGCTGGTCTTGGTAATGGTATTGCTATTACTAATAGCTATGATACTTATGGGTACAGCACCCAAATGAAACACGATAGGACTGGTAGTAGTACCACTAATGTGATGACGCTGAACACAGTATTTCATACTACACGAGGCAATTTGACGAGTCGTTACAACAGTTTGTTTAACTGGGCAGAAACTTTTCAATACGATGATTTAGACCGTTTAACAGGTTATCCTAACGCATTAGGAGAAACAGTGCAGCAAACCTATGAACTAGATGGAAGGATAAAACAAAACAGTTTAGGTACTTATAACTATGCCTTTTTAACCAAAAAATATCAAAATACTTCGGTGTTAAATACGACCGAGTCATTTCCTTATTATCTTAATAGACGAGGAATTTTTAGAGATGATATGGAATCAAAAACCGGATGGTTAATTTATGAACCTGCTGTGGTTACTTATGATACTACCATTGCAAAGACTGGAGCAACCTCTATTAAAATAGATAATACTACAAACGGAGAAAAAACAGTTCAATCGGCTTTATGGATAAAAATAGATAATACTGCAGATACTCAGTATACTTATGGTGGATGGGTAAAAGGAACAGGTTCACAAGCAGAATTATTTTTGTACATGAAAACGGCTACCGAAACAGGTCCTTATACTCAGGTTGACCAGATTATTAGTGCGACAGGTGAGGAATGGGTTTATTTTGAAAAAACCGTTTTAGTCCCTGCCAATATCAAAAAACTGAATCTTCGTTTAGATAATAATGCTACGGGAACAGTTTGGTTTGATGATGTTTGGATTAGAAAAACAAGTGATGGTACAACTTCTTCCAAACAACTCAACATAAAATACAACGTGTTTAAAAGCCCTGTTACCATTGAGGAGGGTAATATTGATATGATTAGTTTTGAGTATAATTATGCCAATAACCGGAGCACGATGTACTATGGCGGTTTGCAAACCAACAAAACACAGCGACAGTATAGAAAATACTATTCTGACGATGGTAGCATGGAGGTTAAACGCAACATGTTTACTGGTGATGTAGAATTTATTACCTACCTAGGAGGAGATGGTTATAGTGCCCCTGTAGTGTTAAAAAGTGACGGAACTACTCAGGAATATTTATATTTGCACAGGGATTATCAGGGTAGTATTGTAGCAATTACCAACCAGGCGGCTGTTGTAATAGAAAAACGCTTGTTTGATGCTTGGGGGAAGTATTAAAAATACAGGATGCTCAAGGAAACAGCTTAATAGGTTTCCTTGTTTTAGACAGAGGATATACCGGGCATGAGCATCTGCAAAGTGTTGGGTTAATACACATGAACGCTAGGTTGTATGACCCAAAACTGCACCGCTTTTTGCAACCGGATAATTTTATACAAGACCCAAGCAATACGCAAAATTTTAACCGCTATGGATACGTTCTTAATAATCCTTTAAAGTATACTGACCCGAGTGGGGAGTTCTTTGTTGCCGCAGTTTTGATTGGAGCGGCTATTGCAGCATTGACTTATACTATAACAGCAATGGCAACCCGAACGCAAATGAATTTTGGTGGTTTGCTACAAAGTGCTGCTATAGGAGCATTTAGTGGGGCGGTTACTTTTGGGATTGGAACTGCTGCCTCTACATTGTTTAGTAATGCTTATTCAATAGCTGCATTTGAGGCCCTCGCGCACGGCACTTTCCAAGGGATGATGAGTGGAGTGCAGGGCGGTAATTTCTGGACAGGTTTTGCAAGTGGTTGTTTGGCTAGTGTTGCTAGTAGTGCCTGGGTGGAGGAACGACTACTGAAAATTATAATTTCAGAGGTTATGGAGCTACTATTGAAACATCACACCAAGGATTAAGCGGCGCATTAGGAATGAATAATTCGTGGGGAACGTTAGCTTTTGGAACTGTGAGTGGTGGCGCGGGAGCTAGTTTGACAGGTGGAAATTTTTGGCAGGGAGCTGTTACTGGTTTGGTAGTTAGTGGGTTGAATCATTTGATGCATCAGAATGAGCATGGTGACCCAAAAGGCAGGAAAGCACCAACTTTGGAAGAAGCAAATAAACATTATAGAGAAGCAAATGGAAAACCTATGACTGTAGATGCATCAACTATTGATTTGAATTTTGTTGATACTACAGGATGGGTGGAAGGTAATAAATATGAAGTAAGCACTTTATTATCATCTAAACATGGTAGGGTATTCGGAAAGCTCAATTTAGTATATAAAGGAAATAATCAAGTTGCAATAGAATCGAATATGTATGATTTTGATATTGTACGAGTTGGATGTGGGGGTGCATGTTGTCTTGTTTCAAACCCAAAACTAGTAGGAAGAAATATTGCAACTTGGATGGGAGATGTATATGCGGGAAAAGGAACGCCATATATGATTAATTTTAATGGTATTAATACTATTAGAAATGGAACATCTGTACTCAATACTTATTCACAAACTTCTCACGGATTTAGATTTTAATATTCATACAAATTGAAAAAAAGAAAATATATTTAAACAAATCATAAGAAACCTATTCTTTTTGCAAATTATTTCGTTAGCGTGCATAATAAATTCTTTGTCATTTGGAATATTGCCACATGTTCTGGAACTGGTTTTATGATAAATTTTAAAGGTAATGCAATACTAAATTTTACTCCAAAATAAATAGGTTATGAACAAATATTTAATTTTTACATTGTTAATTTTAATCATACTTTTAAACTCTTGTTTAGGTGCTGGAGTTGGGGATGTTTCAGGTGAATTAGGTTCGGGTTATAGTTATTTAGCTGAGGGTTCTTGTTCTAGAATTTCTCCTAATTTTACATATAAGGAAGGTGTTTATCCTAATATAAAGAATTATTCATTTGATGAAAATTTTATAATAGTAGAACAAGTACCGTCTTCTAAAAATACAAATAGTTATGTTGTTGAAGATTTAAGAAGTAAGTATGGTTTCCTGTTATATATGAAAGATTCTATAAAAATCACTAAAGATGTTAAAAAATTTATGCAATCAAAAATTTGGACAGATTCGATTTGGCATAAAGAAATATCTAGGGAAGTTTTACCTGAAAGTAATGTGAGAAGTTTTGATACTTTGGGTAAAATTGCTTCAAAAATTATAAAAGAAGATCCTTATTTTAAAGAAATGTTCTCAAGAAAAATAAATTATTACATAATTGACAAGCAAAAGCAAGAGGTTTATGGACCTTTTTCAAAAGAAAATTATCTAACTAAAAGGAAAGAATTAAAAGTTTCTGAAACTTTAGTTTTTGAATAAATATAGAAAAGCCGAGCAAATGCCCGGCTCCAGGCATTTTCACACGGCACGTTCCAAAGGATGATGAGTGGAGTGCAGGGCGGTAATTTCTGGGTAGGTTTTGCTAGTGGTTGTTTGGCTAGTGTGGCTAGTAGTGCATTTCAGGGAGGTAGTAGTTTTGATGCAAAAGGCAATGCTATTGCAGGAAGTGGCTGGGGCGGAGCAGGAAAATTTGCTGATAGTACTGTTGGACTACTAACTTTTGGAACTGTTAGTGGTGGCGCTGGAGCCAGTTTAACTGGCGGTAATTTTTGGCAGGGAGCTGTTACTGGTTTGGTTGTTAGTGGACTTAATCATGCGGTGCACGGAGGTTTTGCTAAAAAACATAAATTACACGTTATGCACGATTTTGAGGGAGCTAACGGTGCTGGTCATCAAGCTTTGGTGGGGGATGTAGATAGTGATTTACTCTATATTTCAAAAGATGGAACTAATGAAAATGATGGCATTTATGGAGATCACAAAAGCACAATAAAAAGATTTAGTAGTTTCAGTGAGATAAATGATTATTATACAAAGAATGTTTCTCCTGGAAAGTTATATGATAAAATATTAACTTATAAGGTAACCCAAAAGCAATTGCAAATGGCTATGAATACTGCTATTAGTACGATTAAAATGGATTATAATTTATTTTTTAATTCTTGTATTACAATTGTGCGATATTCGCTTGTTAAAGCTGGCATATTAAATACCGCTAATTATAATATGATACCTAATATGGCATTTAAAGCAATGTCAAAGCAATTATACAAACCAGCCTATTAAAGTTATGTCAAAAAAAATAAAATCATACTAGCATTATTTCTTCTTTTAAGCTATAGCTGTATAAACGATTTGGCTTTTTATCATGATAGCGCAAAAGAATCAAAAGACAATGGACTATTAATAGATCAATATTGGTCCGATAAAAAAAGTGTAGATATTGGAAATCAAAAGTATAAAATAATTGAATCTTGGACTTCTTACAAATTTAAAGCTAGAAATTCAAAAGAAATTTACAAGGAAATTATTTCCTTTACTATAATTCTTGAAGATTCATCAAAAAACAGAAAACCTGATTTTAGGTTAACTAATTTAATGAAGTGTAAAAATAAGGATTTGTTATTCAATAATGTTGGTATTTCTGATTCACAGTATAGAGTTTTTTTCGATAAAAAATCAAAGGAGAATATTGATACAATTGCTTTTGAGTTTAGAGACTATAGTAATAATGCCACTTTAATAAATTTCATAAAACATAATAAATGATTTAGATTGACTACATAAACCTAGCGTCAATTTGACTTTCCATTCCCTCTCCCACGGCAAGTTCCAAGGGATGATGAGTGAAGTACAGGGCGGTAATTTCTGGACAGGTTTTGCTAGTGGTTGTTTGGCTAGTGTGGCTAGTAGTGCCTGGGGAGGAGGAACGACTACTGAAAATTATAATTTCAGAGGTTATGAAGCTACTATTGAAACATCACACCAAGGATTAAGTGGCGCATTAGGAATGAATAATTCGTGGGGAACGTTAGCTTTTGGAACTGTGAGTGGTGGCGCGGGAGCTAGTTTGACAGGTGGAAATTTTTGGCAGGGAGCTGTAATGTCCCAACGTTAGTGATGCCATTTTATCATTCAATTAACACCTTGTAAATCAAATCATATTCAAAAATTAATCACTAAAAGAGTGCAATTACGCACTCCTTTTTACATTTGAAATAGCTTTAAATCGAGGAAAATGATAAAAAATGACACACCGTGTTGCAAGTTAGTGATACCGGAATTTAGGTATGGTGTTACATCATCAGTGTTATTTTTTCTTGTCACAAAAAAAGTCTATTTAAAAATTTTGTGACAAAAAGTGTCACAAAAAAATAAAAAATAAAAAAATTGTGACAACTTGTTAAGATTAATACCCCGAAAGCACTCAGGGTTTAGCGTTTACCATAACAAAACAAAACACCTGATGGAGAGGATTTGCTTCGCCTCGTTCGAGTCCTTCGGCAGTCACGTCGTTCGGGTGTAATCCGTGCAACAAGTTTCTTAAAACTACAAGAGCGGTTTTGTAGTTTTTTATTTTTTGAAAGAACTATTAACGCTCTCGCTAGCCCCGATTGGAACGGCATCCTTTTGCGGAGCAAAAGATAGAGTGTAAAGCGGGAGGATGTGTGAAAGAAAGATAAAAGTGCTGCTCCTTAAAAAGAATGAATATTAAAACAAAGCTACGGTTGTGGTTTACAATTTATCCTTAAGATAATATCCCGTTACTGATTTTTTGTTTTTCACAACCTCTTCCGGAGTTCCAACAGCCAGAATCTGTCCACCGTTTTCACCACCTTCCGGACCTAAATCTATCAGCCAGTCGGCGCATTTTATCAAATCCAGATTGTGCTCAATTACGATAATCGAATGTCCTTTTTCAATCAGTGCGTCAAAGGAAGCTAATAGCTTTTTGATATCGTGAAAGTGTAAACCTGTTGTTGGTTCATCGAATACGAATAATGCCTTTTCTTTTGTAACCCCTTTTACCAAAAACGAAGCCAGCTTTATACGTTGTGCTTCACCACCGGAAAGGGTAGAAGAGGATTGCCCTAACTGAACGTAGCCCAAACCAACATCTTGTAAAGGTTGCAGTTTTTGTATGATTTTAGCCTGCTTATTTTCGGTAAAAAATGCAATGGCATCATCGATTGTCATTGTCAGGATATCATCGATATTTTTACCTTCAAAAAATACTTCTAGGATTTCCTTCTTGAAACGTTTTCCGCCACAGGTATCGCAAGGCAAGGAAACATCGGCCATGAAAACCATTTCTACATTAATTGAACCTTCTCCTTTGCAGGTTTCGCAGCGTCCGCCGTCAACATTAAAAGAGAAATGTTTGGCCTGATAACCACGGACTTTAGATAGTTTTTCTTTTGAATATAAGTCACGGATATCATCATAAGCCTTGATATAAGTCACCGGATTCGAACGCGAACTTCTTCCAATCGGATTTTGATCGACGTATTCAATGTGTTTTATATGGGCAAAACTTCCGGATAATTCAGAAAACTGTCCGGCTTTATCGCCAATGCCTTCCAACTTCTTTTGCATAGCCGGAAAAAGGATTTTCTTAACTAACGTACTTTTTCCACTTCCGGAAACTCCGGTAATGACCGTAAGGCTCTCTAACGGAAATGCCACATCTACATTCTGGAGATTGTTTTCACGCGCACCTTTTATTTCGATAAAGTTTTTTGATGTTCTTCGTTTTTTTGGCACAGTAATTTCTAATTGGCCATTCAGGTATTTTGCCGTTAGGGAATCTGCCTTTAGTATTTCATCAAATGTTCCTTCGGCTACCAATTCACCACCAAATGTTCCGGCTTCGGGACCAATGTCGATAATCCTGTCGGCAGCTTTCATAATGTCTTCATCATGCTCTACAACGATAACGGTGTTGCCTAAATCCCGCAGGTTTTTCAAAACCTTAATCAGTCTTTCGGTATCTTTTGGGTGTAACCCGATGCTTGGCTCATCAAGGATATACATCGAACCTACTAAACTACTTCCTAAAGAAGTGGCCAAATTGATACGCTGCGATTCTCCACCAGAAAGTGTTGCGGAGTTCCTGTTTATTGTAAGGTAATCCAATCCAACATCACTAAGGAATGCTAATCGGTTATTGATTTCAATTAAAAGCCTTTTTGCCACCTTTTGCTCGTATTCGGAAAGCTCTAAACCATTAAAAAACGGAATCAGTCTTTTGATAGACAAATCCACCAATTCTGAAATTGTTTTCCCGCCCACATAAATATAGTTAGCTTCCTTACGCAGCCTTCTGCCTTTGCAGGTTGGGCATTTGGTTTTACCACGATACCGCGATAACATCACACGATTCTGGATTTTATAGTTTTTGGCTTCGAGTTCGGCAAAGAAATCATCCAAACCGGTGAAATAGCTGTTGCCTTTCCAAATCAATTCCTGTTGGGCTTCGGTTAATTCAAAGTAAGGTTTGTGGATAGGGAAATCGAATTTATAGGCGTTGTTCACCAACTGATCGCGATACCAGCTCATACTTTCACCACGCCAGGGAAAAATGGCATTTTCAAAAACAGAGAGTGCTGTATTCGGAACAACCAATTCAGCATCAATTCCGATAACATTTCCGTAGCCTTCGCAGGTTGGACAGGCACCGTATGGATTGTTAAAGCTGAAAAGATGAATATTGGGTTCCAGAAAAGTAATGCCATCCAATTCAAAATTGGAACTGAATTCCAAACGATTATTGGTATCCAATTCCTGAAGATAGCAAACCCCTTTTCCTTCAAAGAAAGCGGTTTGTGTTGCATCAGCTAAACGGTTATAGAATTCTTCTTCCTCTTTGACTACAATTCGGTCAATAATCAATAAAATATCTTTATGGTCTAAAGAATGCTGATCTAATTCATCTAAACGCACCATTTCATTCTTGACCAAAATACGGGCAAAACCTTGCTGTAACAAAACTTTCAGCTTGTCTTCCAATTGACGGCCTTCTTCTAAATGAATAGGGGAAAGCAGTAGCCATTTGCTGTCTAAAGGAAATTCCTTAACCGCATTCATTACATCGCTAACAGTGTCTTTCTTTACTTCATTTCCGGAGATTGGCGAAAAGGTTCTTCCGATTCGCGCGAAAAGTAATTTAAGGTAATCGTATATTTCTGTTGAAGTCCCTACCGTAGATCGAGCATTAGTGGTATTAACCTTTTGTTCAATCGCAATCGCTGGTGCAATTCCTTTGATATATTCCACTTTTGGTTTATCCAATCTACCTAAAAACTGACGTGCGTAAGAGGATAAACTTTCTACATAACGGCGTTGGCCTTCAGCATATAAGGTGTCAAATGCCAAACTCGATTTTCCGGATCCTGAAAGTCCGGTAATAACCACGAGTTGATTCCGTGGAATCACAACATCGAGGTTTTTTAGGTTATGGATTTGTGCACCTTTGATTAAGATGTTTTTTTGGGCTCTAATGTGGCAATTTCGGAACTCTTCATAGCAAAAAAGTAAATGTTGGCAAAGGTAATCAATTCTGAAATGGGAAATGCCACTCGAAGAATCACATTTTTTTAGTTTTATCTTGATGGATTAAAAATGAAACAATATTTTTACCTTATCATAACAATCAAAAACCACTATGTCCCATTTTAAGTCAGTTATTCAAACCCTTGTAATAGCTTTATTTTTAGTTTTCAAACTTTCGGCACAGGAATTACCGCCTATTGTAAGATATGGCGCTACGGTTTATGGCGCAGGCAATCAGAACTGGATGGTTTCGCAGGACAAAAACCAGTTTGTTTATTTTGCTAATAATGAAGGCTTATTGGAATTTAATGGTTCGAACTGGACGTTATACCCTTCACCAAATGAGACAATCATACGCTCGGTTAAAGTTGTAGGCGATCGTATTTACACTGGTTGTTATATGGAGTTCGGGTTTTGGAAACGACAGGTTGATGGAACATTGAAGTACAATTCGTTAAGCCAGAAAATCAAAAGCAAACTTATTGAAGATGAGCATTTTTGGAATATCATTAACATGGATCAATGGGTTTTGTTTCAATCGTTTAACCGAATTTATGTCTATAATTCCAAAGATGGCAGTTTCCAGTTTATTGACAATCATCCTTATATCTTTAGATGCTATAAGGTAAATAACTCGATATATTTTCAGGGTGTTGGTGAAGGATTATATGAAGTGATAAATGGTAAAAGTATCTTGGTTACCAATGATGAGCGGATTAAGAATAATCGAATAGTCGAGATTTTTAAACAAAAAGATGGATTGCTGTTACAGACAGAAAGGGCCGGAGCCTTTACATTGGAAGACAAACAACTTAAACCATTTCTTTTTGAATCGGAAAGTGAACTGAAGCCTAATTCAATTTTTTGCACCAAAATGCTGTCTGATGGAGGATTTGCTTTAGGAACGATTTCCAACGGACTTTATATCCTTAACAGAGATGGGAAAATTCGTTACCACCTTACACAGAACAGTGGTTTGAGCAATAATACGATTTTATCCATAAGTGAAGATGCCGATAATAACCTTTGGCTGGGATTGGATAACGGAATCGATTGTGTTAATCTGCAATCGCCCATTCGGAGTTACAAAGATGATTCGGGTTTCCTGGGGACGGTTTATGCCTCTATTAAATATCACGATCGCATATATATTGGAACCAATCAGGGCTTGTTTTATAAAAGTGCCTTGCATAATGACGGTTTTCATTTGATGTCGGGCACCAAAGGCCAGGTATGGACACTGTTTGAATACGACAATCAATTGTTTTGCGGACACGATTTGGGAACTTTCCTCATTGGGGATGATAATGCGCACTTAATTTTTAAGGAAACCGGAACATGGAAATTCAATACGATTCCAAATCATCCAAATTTATTGCTTCAGGGGAATTACAAAGGTCTTTCCGTTTTAGAGAAAAAGGGCAATAGTTGGAGTTTTCGGAATAAAGTGAGCGGTTTTGATATTTCGTCAAGGTATTTTGAGATTGATAATAAAAATCAGGTTTATATTGGTCATGAATACAAAGGAATTATCAAAGTCAGGATTAATAATGATTTTTATAGTGCTCAGAAATTCAACATAATAAATTCTCCCCGTAAAGGAAAGCACATCAGTCTTGCGAAATATAACGGAACTATTTATTTCGCCGGTAAAGAAGGTATCTTTAAGCTAAATGCCAAAACAGGAGCTTTTGACAAGGATAATAATTTAAGTGACGTCTTTAAAAACAATGAATATATTTCTGGGAAACTTAATGTAGACCGATCTAATAAGATGTGGCTTTTTACGAAAAACTATATCTATTATTTCACTTCCGGGAATTTTGATAAAGGTTTGAAAAAGCAAAAAATATCGATTCCATTTTCTATAACGAATCCGATGATAGGATATGAAAACATTACACAAATTTCCGATAGTGAGTATTTAGTTGGAAAGACTGATGGTTATTTTATTATTAATCTGAGTGATTTTAAAGTCAGAAGCCATAATATCATCTTGACAAGCGTAAGTGTAAACAAGCTTAGTAAACCAACAGTAGATTTGTCAATGACTCAGGAAGGAGATTTGCAGCATGATGAAAACAACCTCATTTTTAATTATACAGTGCCACAATACAATAGGTTTATTGATGTTGAGTATCAGTACATGCTCGAAGGCCAGCAAAACCAATGGAGTGAATGGAGTGCCAGGTCGAGCATAAATTTCAAGAATTTGGAACCTGGAGAATACACCTTTAAGGTAAGGGCCAAAATTGCCAATTCGTCGCCTGAGAATACCGTAGTATATAAGTTTGTTATCAAAAAACCATGGTATGCAACAAATTTAGCGTGGCTTATTTACATCTTACTCTTTATTGTATTGGCTTATTATATTAACAAAGCTTATCAGGACTACTACCACAAGCAGAAAGAAAAATTAATAGAGGAGAACAATCTGTTATTAGAAATTGCTGCCTTAGAAAATGAGCAGCAGTTGATGAAATTACGCAATGAGCAATTATCGAGTGATATGGATGCCAAAAACAGGGAACTGGCAGTTTCTACGATGAGTCTTATAAAGAAGAACGAATTGTTAGGTATAATAAAGGAAGATCTTAAGAAATCGTCTGACGAGAACAGTGGAAGAAACATAAAATCGGTGATTTCAACCATTAATAGGAACATTACTGAGGATGATTCGTGGAATGTTTTTAAAGAAGCTTTTGATAATGCAGATAAAGACTTTTTGAAAAAGATAAAGACGCTTCACCCAAGCTTAACGCCAAGCGATTTGAAACTTTGTGCATACCTCCGACTTAATTTAACTTCAAAAGAAATAGCTCCGATGCTTAATATCTCGATTCGAAGTGTAGAGATAAAAAGATATCGTTTGCGTAAAAAATTGAATTTAATGCATGATGATGGGTTGGTGAATTATATTCTCGGCATTTAACTATACAATATAACCTACATCCACCACAACAATACCTTTACAACAACCTTTTCGTAATTCCTATTTTGGCAAATTTGGGGGTATTTTTTGTATAGTCCCTTTTTTGTTTATCCATACGGAATCAGTGGTTTTGTTAAATTCCCAATTAATTTACCATATATTTTCATTATGTATATTTTTTGTTGTGGTTAATAATCGATTCTGTATTTTTTAAATAAATAATTTAACAACATCTTAACAAGGCAATAATATGCCTTAAAATTTTAACTAAAACCAAATAATATTAAACGCTTATGAATGTAAAGCTATTCTCTGAACGAAATAGGAAAAAGATTCTCCTATTCTCTATGTTTTTTATCTTTATTGTATCAGCCCAAGCCCAAAAAACAGTTACAGGAATTGTGACTGATGGTAATTTGCCATTGCCAGGTGCGAATGTTGAAGCAAAAGGGACATCAGCAACTACAACAACTGACTTTGATGGAAAATTCAGTTTTAATGTCCCAGCTGGTGCTACAAATTTAGTAGTGTCTTTTATAGGATATGCTACAAAAGAAGTTGCCATAACGGAAGGTGTGATTAAAATTACCCTAGCCGAAGACAGCAACCAATTAGAAGAAGTCGTTATTAATGTGGGTTATGGCACCGTAAAAAAACGTGTTTCAACAGGAGCTATTTCGAAAGTTACCGCAAGGGATCTTGAAAAAGTCCCTAATGGTAGTGTAGAAACCGCATTACAAGGAAGGGCAGCTGGTGTAACTATTGCAATGAACGCAGGGCAACCAGGTTCTAGATCAACAGTACGTGTAAGAGGTATAACTACACTAAATGGTGGTAATGATCCTCTTTATGTAGTTGATGGTGTTGTAATTGATCCAGCAGCGCTTGGATCCATTAACCAATCAGATATTGAATCGATGGAACTTTTAAAAGATGCAGCTTCTTCAGCTATTTATGGTGCTAGGTCTGCACGAGGTGTAATTTTGATTACTACCAAGAAAGGGAAATCAGGAAAACTGACAGTTAATTACAATGGTTTTTACGGTGTGTCATCTCCTGAAAAAACTTTAAGTTTATTAAATGCGACCCAGTATGGTGCTTTAATGAACGAACGTTATGTAAATGGTGGTGGTCAGCCTTCCGGAATTCCATATCCTAATTTAGGCGCTTTAGGAAAAGGAACAGACTGGCAAAAGGCTATTTTTAGCAATGATGCTGAACGTTATTCTCATGAAATGAGTTTAAGCGGAGGAAATGAAAAATCTAGTTTCTATTTATCTTTTGGTACACAACGTCAGGAAGGTATCGTAATGAAGGAAATATCTTCATTTGAAAAGAAAACAATTAGGTTAAACTCTACCCATAATGTTACTGACTGGTTTACGGTTGGACAGACAGCATCTTATACACATCAAAATACTGTAGGTATAGGAAATACTAATAGTGAATATGGTGGTCCATTAAGTTCGGCAATCAACTTAGATCCACTTACGCCATTAGTAGAAACAGATCCTATTTTATCCAATGGAGTAGCATATAGCAATCCATATGTTATTAGAGATGGAAATGGTAATCCTTATGGAATTTCCCAGATTGTAGGTCAGGAAATGACCAACCCTTTGGCTTATGCAAAAACACGTTACGGTCAATACAATTGGTCAGATGATTTCATAGCAAATGTATATGGCGAAATAAAGCTTATGAAGGGACTTAAATTCAGGACTACACTAGGAACTAAACTATCATATTGGGGTGGACAAGGATTTACGCCTCTTTATTATTTAAGTCCTACAGTTAATAACACTACACTCAATAATATTTCAAGGATTAAAAATGATGGTTTTGACTGGAATGTCGAAAATACGCTGACTTATGATAAAAAAGTAAATGAGCATAGCTTCAATGTTTTACTTGGTCAGGGAGGTTATAGAAAAGGCTTTTTCAATGCAACAAGTGCTACGCATTTTGGTTTACAGACAAATGACTACCGAGATGCAACATTCAATTCATCAGTAACGCTAGCAAACCAAAGAGGATACAACTTCGATGTAATTGGTACAACCACATCATCACTATTTGGTCGTTTAACTTACGATTACAAAGAAAAATATTTGTTTACAGGTCTTATAAGAAGAGATGGATCTTCTAATTTTGGAGCTAATAATAAATATGGAAATTTCCCTTCGTTTTCCGCAGGATGGGTTATTACAAAAGAAGATTTCTGGAAAGAGAATAATGCTGTAAACGAATTTAAAATTAGATTAGGATATGGTATTACCGGTAATGATGAAATAGGAGCGTTTAATTATTTAGGACGTGTTGACGGTGGTAGGAATTACTCCTTTGGAACAGATGGAACAGTGGCGCCAGGATTCAGTCCAGGAAGAATTGACAATCCTGATTTGAAGTGGGAAGAAACTACTCAAACAAACATTGGTTTCGATGCTAGATTATTCAATGATTTTACACTTACTTTTGAATGGTTCAAAAAGAAAACAAGCGGGATCTTAAGAGATCCAGAGCTACCAGATTATATTGGTAACGAATTACCTCCATATATTAACATGGCTTCCATGAATAATTCCGGTTTAGAATTTGAATTGGGATATAAAAAGAAAATAAATGGTCTTAATCTATCGGTTAATGCAAATCTGGCTACTTTAAAAAATGAAGTAACATACATAACAGCTGGTAATGATTTCTATACTTCTGTTGGATTCCAATCAATGGGGCCTATTGACAGGACACAAGTTGGTCAGCCAATAAATTCATTTTACGGATACCAAACTGCAGGAATATTTCAAAACCAGGCCGAAGTCAATGCTTACACAAACACAAGTGGAGGATTAATTCAGCCAAATGCACAACCTGGAGATTTTAGATGGAGAGATAATAATGGAGATGGTACGATAACTGAGGATGATAAAGCCTTTTTAGGTAGCCCATTGCCAAAAGTTACTTTCGGATTCACAATCAATATGGATTATAAAAATTTTGACTTAATGATTTTTGCACAAGGTGCAGCTGGAAATAAAATATTTCAAGGATTACGTCGTTTAGATGTTGCAAATGCAAACTATTCTACCGAAGCTTTAAGCCGATGGACAGGAGAAGGAACTTCAAACAGCTTTCCACGTTTGACTACTAACGATAGCAACGGTAATTTTACCAATATGTCTGATTTCTACTTAGAAGATGGAGATTATTTAAGATTTAAGGTAGTTCAGCTTGGCTATTCTTTACCTAATACATTAACCAGCAAGGTAGGAATCCAAAAATTACGTCTATATGTTTCGGGTGAAAACTTACTAACTCTTACAAAATACTCAGGTTTTGATCCTGAAATTGGAGGTAATGTATTTGGTTTAGACAGAGGATATTATCCACAAGCACGTTCAATCCTATTTGGAGCAAACTTTCAATTCTAAAATTTAAAATTATGAAAAAAGATATAAAAAATTTAATTGTACTACCACTTGCAGTGTTGCTGTTTGGTTCGTGTAGCACAGATTTTGTGGAAACCCCACCAACGGGTCTCGATGTAGTTGAAAATTATTACAGAAATCAAAGTGAAGCTTTTAACGGTTTGGTTTCTGTATATGATCTAATGAGGAAAAACTCAGGGGGATTTGAAAACATGATTACGATGTTTAATGCAGGTTCCGATGATCAATTTGCAGGTGGAGGGAACTCTTCTGACGGAGCTGGTATTCAGTCGTTTTCAAATTACACGATAAATCCCAACACCATTCCTCGTAGCTATTTTAAGGACTACTACAGAGGTATTTACCGGGCTAATTTATTGTTGGTAAAGATACCAACTACTGTAATGGATGAAAATCTTAAAACGAGATATATTGCCGAAGCAAGAGTATTGAGAGCCTACTATTATTTTCAATTGGTGACGATGTTCAAAAACATTCCATTAATTTTGGAACCATTATCTGCTGATCGTTTTTATAACGTAACACAGGCGGATCCTGCTGAAGTTTATGCTCAAATCGAATTGGATCTGACCGAATCAATTGCTAATTTACCAATGACCGTGAATGTTGCTACAGATGGAGGTCGTTTAACTCAAGGTTCTGCCAGGGCAATCTTAGGAAAAGTATATTTATACCAAAATAAGAATACACAAGCTGCTACAGAACTTGCACAAGTTAACGGAACTCCTGGAGGAGTAAGCCAATATGGATATAGCTTGTTGAATAATTTCAACGACTTGTGGAGTTTTTCAAACAAATTCAACTCAGAATCAGTTTTGGAAGTCGCACACTCAGCTCAAGGTTCTTCTTGGGGTAACTGGGGAGGAAACTCTGATGAAGGTAACACTGTAAACCAGATGGTTGGACCAAGAAGTTACCTAAAGTTAGGAGCAGGCGCACCGGACCTTCCTTCAGGATGGAGTTTTAACGTATTTACTGAGGATTTCCACACATTTATTCAAGGTGATCCTAGAGCAGCTGCAACTTTATTAGATGTAAAAGCATTAAAAACTGCTGGACAGGCGGATTATATTGGTGCTTATCAGGATACTGGATATTTCCTTAATAAGTTCATGCCAAAAATGTCTGATGTGTATTCTGGTCCTGGTGACGCAGTTTTAAATTACAGGCAAAATACTTATGCTATCCGATTAGCTGATACTTACTTGCTGGAAGCAGAAGCTTTAGGCGGAACAGGTACAAGGGCTCAAGCTTTGCTTGATGCTGTAAGAAGCAGAGTAGGCTTACCTTCTGTAGCTGTATCTTTAGCAACAATCAAAGATGAAAGAAGAAGGGAATTAGCTGGTGAAGGTTTCAGATGGTTTGATTTAGTTCGCTGGGGCGATGCTCCAACTAAATTAGGAGGTCGCGGATTCGTTGCCGGTAAAAATGAAATTTTGCCAATACCTGCTTTTGATTTACAAGGAACACAACTAGTTCAAAACCCTGGTTATCCTAACTAAAATATAAAAATATGAAAAAAATAATTTTAAGTTTTGCGATTTTTTCGCTCATAATGACAACGAGCTGTACCACACCAGATGGGATTGATTCTGATTTATCTGTAGTTGAGACAGCAGGTGCAACGAATTTTGATAAGGTATTTGACGTAAGCAATGATAATTCAGGGCTGGTTAAAATAACACCAATAGCTGAAGGCGTTACAAAAGCTGTTGTAGCTTTAGGCGAGGGAACTTCGGATCCTGTCACTATTTTTCCAGGCGAATTTGTATCACACAATTATCCCGAAGGAAATTATACTGTTTCAATTACAACGGTAGATATCGCAGGTAAGGAAACTACTAATGACTATGCATTGCCGATAGTATACCGAGCTCCACAAAATATTAATGCTAACACAACCAATTTTGCAGGAACTGTTTTAAATCTTAATGCTACAGCAGATTACGCAAACGGTATGCTGGTAACCTGGGGAGATGGTGGAGCTAATGAAGTTCCAACTGTAATGACAGGTTCTTTAAATAATCCATTTACCGCAGCTGGACACAATTATGCTCCCGGAGTGTATACTTTGACAATTACTGCTTTAAGCGGTGGAGCGGCTACAACAACTGCTACGTATCCAATAACAGTTTTCGCACCGTTTGGTCTTCCAATTACTTACGAAAATCCAATTCAAAATTATGGTATTGGAGGAGTATTCGGAGGTGTTAACACGGCTGTTGTGCCTAATCCTTTTCCTGGTGGAATTAACACCAGTACTACTGTTTGGAAATTTACCAAAACAAACGGAGCAGAAGTATGGGGTGGTACTTACACGCCTATAGCTGCGCCAAATGGAGTGCCAATCAACATTGACAATGGCAATAAATTTAAAGTTATGGTGTATTCTACAGAAGTAGGTAAGCTGCTTAATTTTCAATTAGAACAAGGAAGTGGTGGTTTTCCTAATACAGGAATACAAGTAGCTTCTACTGTTGCTAACCAATGGGAAGAATTAGTATTTGATTTTGGTGGTGCAAGCGTTCCAGCTGGAACTACATTTGGTCAAATCGTTTTTCAATACAACCTTTCAGGCCCTGGAACAGGAGAGGTTATTTATATCGATAATGTTTCACAATCAAATTAAACAACTATGAAAAATATATTCAAATATGCATCGCTTTTCCTTTTAGTGGGATCGCTTTTTACAGGATGCCAAAAGGATGACTATTCTCTTGGAGATTTGTCGGCGCCTACCAATTTAGTTATTGATACTGAAATTGTTGGACAGGACGGCGCTAATCCAAATGGAGATGGTTCTGGTAAAGTCAACATTACAGCGACAGCCAATAATGCCATGACTTATAAAATCGGTTACAATGACATTACCGATTTAACAACTCCTGTTGAATTCACTAATGTTGCCGGAGGTGTTGTTACTAAGAAGTTTACTTCTGTGGGTTTACATACTTATAGAATAACTGTTATAGCTTATGGAAGAGGCGGAACATCAACAATTGCAACAAAAGATGTTGAAGTTGTTAGTAATTTTTCACCAACACCTGAAATTGTTACTTATTTGACTAATGACGCTTCTAAAACATGGATTGTTGACAAAAGTGTTCCTGGACATTTAGGGGTAGGACCATATCCAGTGGAGGTAACTCCAATCTGGTGGTCTGCAGCTATTAACGAAAAAGAAGCTTGTTGCCCATGTTTTTATACTTCAACTTTTACCTTTACTAAGGTTTCAGCTTCTACTTATAGCATTCAGGTTGCAACGCCAGGTGGAGCTTTTACAAAGACAGGAAGTTTAACAACTCTTCCGGGAATTCCTGCTTCAGGAGATGAAGGATGTTGGGCTTACGGTGGAGGAACAAGCGCATTTTCTTTTGTCCCTGCGAGTTCAGGTATTAGTGCATCTGCACCTTCTACACAAACAAGTATACAATTAAGCGGAAATACTACTTTTATTGGTTATGGAGCAGTTTTAAAAGAATATGAAATCATGGTTATCAATGCAGATTATATGTACCTAAGGGTGCAAGGTACTGAAACTGGTAATGCTTGGTATTTGAAATTAAAACCAGCACCATAATTTTTAAATAAGCCACAGGGATTTTAACGTTCCTGTGGCTAATTATCTCTCAATTAACTAAAAAAACAACATGGTTTTGAAATATAGTCACCCCTCAAAAGGCCTTCATTTTTTCTATAAATTTTTCGCTTTAGCTGTTATATTTTTATGCTTCAATTGCAGCAGTGGTGGCAGTGGAAGTGGAGGCGAAGACGATACGCCAACTAATTTAATTGTAAATCATGAAATTGTAGGTACTACGGCCTCCAATCCGAATGGTGACGGAAGTGGTGTAGTTAATTTCAGCGTCTCAGCTGATAATGTGACTTCGTATAAAATTTTGATTGGGACCACAACCATAAATTCAACAACTGGAATCTTTAGCCATACGTTTACTCAAAGCGGAACAAATAGCTATACAATATATGTATCTGCGTATAATGGGACTAAATTCATTTCAACATCTAAGGTAATTACGGTTTATGTTATTTCAACGATGGCATGGGCTGATGAATTTAACACTGATGGTGCGCCTGATCCTTCTAAATGGAGTTACGAGATTGGCGCAGGAGGTTGGGGTAATAATGAAGTGCAATATTACACAAGCAGACCCGAGAATGTAATAGTTCAGGGTGGTGTTTTAAAAATTAATCTGTTAAAGGAAGTCTACAATGGCAGCAATTATACATCTGCCAGGATTGTAACCAAAAATAAATTCACTTTAAAGTACGGAAGAGTTGATATTAGAGCAAAACTTCCGGCTGGTGGTGGTACCTGGCCTGCATTATGGATGCTTGGAGCCAATTATGAAACTAATGCCTGGCCGGCTTGCGGAGAGATTGATATCATGGAACATGTTGGAAATGACCTTAACAAAATTCACGGTTCTCTGCATCATCCTGGTCATTCAGGAGGTAATTCGGATTCGGGTACAGTAATTATTCCAAATGTAACAACACAATTTCATCTTTATTCAGTTGAATGGTCATCCACTACTATAAAATTTTATGTAGATAATGTGGTGTATTATACATTTAATAATAGTAGTGGACTGCCTTTCAATAATCCGTTCTTCTTCATCTTTAATTGTGCCATGGGCGGAAATTTTGGAGGAGCTGTAGATCCAGCTGTTACAGCCGCTACAATGGAAGTTGATTACATCCACGTTTTTCATTAATAAATTTTGTTTGAGTTATTTAGTAATCCAACGATAGCTTCTATTCTTCATACGGTAGAAGCTAAGTTGGAAATTTGACAAACAACAAGCTTATAAAAATACAAATTGCTCCATATATCTAAAACAAATGCTAAGAAATAAAAAAATACAAACACTTTTTTCTGTCTTCTTGTTGGGTGCTTCATTGAGTTGCGCTTCGTCTTCTGAAGGCTCAAATCCGGATCCAAATCCAAATCCTACAACTAACGAAGTCGATTTTTGGTTAACGAAAGGTAATGGAACCGCTAAATTAGAAAAACAAACCACCATATTAGCTTTTAACAACAGCACTAATATATATCCAAATATTGAGGTAAGTGATTCACAGACCTATCAAACAATTGACGGCTTTGGTTATACCCTTACAGGTGGAAGTGCCGAGGTTATCAATACATTGTCAACAGCAAAAAAACAAGAATTACTGCAGGAGCTTTTCAGTTCAGCAACTAATGCTATTTCCGTTAATTATCTAAGAATCAGCATTGGTGCATCCGATTTGAACAGTACTGTTTTTTCTTATGATGACATGCCGACTGGACAAACAGATTTAACTTTGGCTAATTTTAGTTTAGCACCTGATGCACAACTAATTCAATTGCTTAAAGATATTTTGCTTATTAATCCAAATATCAAAATAATGGCCACACCTTGGTCTCCGCCGGTTTGGATGAAAGACAATAATAGTACCATTGGAGGTTCTTTACAACCGCAGTATTATGGCGTTTATGCCCAATATTTTGTAAAATATATTCAGAAAATGCAACTGGAAGGTATTCGTATAGATGCCATCACACCTCAAAATGAACCTTTGCATCCTGGAAATAATCCAAGCTTGTCGATGACCGCTTTGCAGCAGGCCGAATTTATAAAAACAAACTTAGGACCAGCTTTTCAAACGGCAGGATTGACTACTAAAATTGTAGCGTACGATCATAATTGTGACATGCCAAGTTATCCAATTACCGTATTATCTGATGCTGCTGCCAATCCTTTTGTAGATGGCTCCGCATTTCATTTATATGCTGGAGATATTTCTGCCTTAAGCACAGTTCACAATGCTTTTCCCGGTAAAAATTTATATTTTACTGAACAATATACAGCATCAACAGGAAGTTTTGATGGTGATTTAAAATGGCATATCAAAAATGTAATCATTGGATCTATGCGTAATTGGAGCAAGACCGCTTTAGAATGGAATTTGGCCAATAATGCCGGATTTGGTCCACACACTCCAGGAGGTTGTACTACCTGTAAAGGAGCGATTACCATAAACGGTAGCACTAGTTACGAAAAAAATGTTGGTTACTATATTATAGCACATGCCTCTAAATTTGTTCCGGCAGGTTCTGTTAGGATTACTTCTTCACAAGTAGGTAGCATTAATACAGTTGCCTTTAAAACTCCGGCAAATAAAAAAGTGCTAATCGCTGAAAATGATGGTACTACACCTCAGGTTTTCAATATTAAATATAACGGAGAATGGGTTGCAGTTTCTTTGGAAGCAGGCTCAGTCGGAACGTTTGTTTGGTAAAATAATAATACATTAAAGATTAAATCGAAGATTACTGCGTCAATTCGACAAAAGGTTCGGGTGGCGAATACAAAAAAATAATTAGCATGAGTAAAAAGATAACCCTCCTTTTTTTAATAACAACATCAGTTGCTTTCTCTCAAAAGAAAGTGCAGCTTAAGATGCTCCCTTTTTCAACAAAGAATAAGGTAGTAACAGTATATACTTCTGCGGACAGTACCAAACTGCGTTTGTCCAAAACAACCGATTTATATTTTCAGGAATTGAAACAACCTCTTGAAACCCAGACCTGTATTTTTGTTAATCCAGATAAGAAGTACCAAACTTTTTTGGGAATCGGAGGTGCAATAACAGATGCCAGTGCCGAAGTTTTTGCCAAACTATCTCCGGCAAAACAGCAGGAATTTTTAGATGCCTACTATTCCAAAAATAAAGGAATTGGATACACGTTGCTTCGAACCAATATGAACAGTTGTGATTTCAGTTCTAATTCCTACACCTATGTTAAAGAAGGAGATAAAGAACTAAAGACTTTCAACATCGATCCTGACAGGCAATACAAAATCCCATTGATAAAAAAGGCGTTGGCTGCTGTAGGAAAAGAGGCAACTCTATACATTAGTCCTTGGTCACCTCCAGCCTTTATGAAGGATAATAATGATATGTTGCACGGCGGAAAGCTCTTGCCAGAGTTCAATCAGTCGTGGGCAAATTATTATGTGAAATATATTAACGCATTACAGAAGGAAGGAATTCCGGTTTGGGGTTTAACGGTTCAAAACGAGCCTATGGCGAAACAAACATGGGAATCCTGTATATTCTCTGCAGCAGATGAAAGGGATTTTCTTAAGAATTATCTTGGGCCAACGCTGAAAAAAGCGGGTTTAGGTGATAAGAAAATAACTGTTTGGGATCATAACCGTGATCTTTTACTTCAACGCGCCAATACAATCCTCGAAGATCCACAGGCAAGTCAATATGTGTGGGGAATTGGTTTTCACTGGTACGAAGACTGGAGTGGGGGCGATCAGATGTATGACAATGTTGGAAAAGTTAATGAAATGTATCCAAATAAAAATCTAATGTTTACTGAAGGTTGTAATGATAAATTCGACCCTAAGAATATCCAGCTTTGGAAAAACGGAGAACGCTACGGTAAATCAATGATTAACGATTTCAATAACGGAACTGTAGCCTGGACAGATTGGAATATTTTATTGGATGAAAATGGTGGACCAAACCATGTTAAGAATTTCTGCTTTGCTCCAATTCATTCTGACACAACAACAGGTGAATTGATTTATACACCATCCTATTATTACATTGGCCACTTTTCTAAATTTATTGATAAAGGAGCCAAAAGGATCAGCAGTGCTGCAAGCAGAAGCCAGTTGCTTACTACTTCATTTTTAAACAATGATGGGAAGGTTGTAACCGTGGTTATGAACCAAAGTAATACTAAAATCACATATAATTTATGTGTTGGAAATACTGCAGCTGAAGTGACCATCCTGCCAAATGCAATACAAACTTTAGTCTATTAAACTCTTTGCCAAATGATAAAAAATAACCTTATACTGATTGGAAGAAGTCTATTTGTGCTTTTCATGTTTGTTACAACGACTTCTTCTAGTCAAGGTTTTTTGCATCGTGACGGACAAAAAATTGTAGATGGTCAAGGAAATAATGTCCTTTTGCGCGGACTCGGAATAGGAGGCTTAATGGTTCAGGAAGGCTATATGTTGAAAACAGCGGACTTTGCCGGACCACAATACCAGATTAGGCAAAAGATTACCGATTTAATCGGAGAAAAAAATACCACTGAATTTTACAATGCCTATAAAGAAAACGGACTTACCAAACGCGATGTAGATTCATTAGCTGCTTGGGGATTCAATTCCATTCGTTTGCCGATGCATTATAATTTATATACATTGCCGATTGAGTTAGAACCAGTAAAAGGTGAAAATACCTGGCTAGAGGAAGGATTTAAAATGACCGATGATTTATTGAATTGGTGTACAGCCAACAAAATCTATCTCATTTTAGATCTTCACGCTGCACCTGGTGGACAGGGAATGGATGCCAATATTTCCGATTACGACACATCCAAGCCATCTCTTTGGCAAAGCACAGCGAATCAGGATAAAATGGTAGCCTTCTGGAAAAAAATAGCGGAACGTTATAAAGACAATGCCTGGATTGGAGGATACGATATCATCAATGAACCAAATTGGAATTTTTCCGGAACCAATCAAAATGGTTGTGATGAAACCAAAAATGAGCCTTTGCGTGCTCTGCAAATGCGAATTACAAAAGCAATTCGAGAAGTTGACACTAATCATTTAGTTATCATTGAAGGTAACTGCTGGGGAAATAATTACAAAGGAATGTTTCCGCTTTGGGATGAAAATATGGCATTGAGTTTCCATAAATATTGGAGTAATAATGACACGGCAACCATTCAGGATATTATGAACCTGAGGAAAGAACATAATGTTCCCATCTGGCTTGGAGAAAGCGGCGAGAATTCGAATGTGTGGTTTCAGGAAGTTCTGAAATTGGTAGAATCCAACAATATTGGTTGGGCATTTTGGCCTATGAAAAAAATCGAAAATATCGCGGGAGTTACTTCTGTTAAAGAACCAAAAGGATACGACAAACTTCTTAAATACTGGAAAGACGGAAAAAACAAACCTTCGGTTGAAGAAGCAAAATCAATCTTAATGCAATTGGCTGAAAATTACAAAATCGAAAACGTAATCATAAAACACGATGTTATTGACGCCATGTTTCGACAGGTAAATTCTGTAAAAACCAAATCTTTTAAAAAACATTCAGTTCCGGGAAAAGTATTCGCAACCGAATATGATTTGGGACCAATTAATGAGGCTTATTCAGATACCGATTATCAGAATCTTTGGGTTTCCACTACTAAAAGAACAGAGTGGAATAGTGGCAATCAAATGCGGAATGACGGTGTAGATATCCAAAAATGTAAGGACAAAGTCTCTAACGGATACAATGTTAGTTTTATAGAAGACGGAGAATGGCTTCAGTATACAATTAATGCTGATAAATCCAAAACGTATGATGTTTCGATTCGTTATTCTAATGAAAGCACTAATGGCAAAGTTTATTTAGTCGACGAAAATGGGAAACAACTTTCTAAATCAACTGCACTTCCGGCTTCTGGTGGAAATTCAAAATGGACAACTTTATCATTGGGAACTGTCGCTTTAAAAGCAGGAGAAAATAAAATTAGGATTTACTTTGAAAAAGGAAAATTTAATCTCAACTATATCGAGTTCAATCATCCAAAATAATCAAAAAAAATAGAATTAGGAATATGAAGAATATGAAGAATACAATCACAGCCTTATTATTAACCGCTTCATTTTTAGGGTTCTCCCAACAAAAAACTACCAATCAAAAGGTAGATGAATTGTTGAAGAAAATGACTTTGGAAGAAAAAGTAGGACAACTTAATCAATATTCTGGCGACAATACCATAACTGGTCCGTTGACTATTAATCCAAATAAACAATCCGAAATCAAAGCCGGAAGAATTGGTTCGATGCTGAATATTATAGGCTATCAATATACGCGTCAGTACCAGGAATTGGCAATGCAGTCGCGTTTGAAAATTCCGTTATTATTTGGTTTGGATGTCATTCACGGCCACAAAACGACTTTTCCAATTCCGTTAGCGGAAGCAGCAGAGTTGGGATTTAGCGGCGATGGAACTTTCTGCAAGAGTAGCTGCTACTGAAGCTGCTGCATCAGGAATTCATTGGACATTTGCTCCGATGGTTGATATTTCCCGTGATCCACGTTGGGGACGCGTTATGGAAGGAGCAGGCGAGGATACTTATTTAGGATCTAAAATTGCTTTTGCCCGTGTAAAAGGTTTTCAGGGAAATAAATTGGGCGATCTGAATTCGGTTATGGCTTGTGCCAAACATTTTGCTGCTTATGGCGCTGCTGTTGGCGGACGTGATTATAATTCGGTTGATATGAGCGACAGGATGTTGTGGGAAACCTATCTGCCTCCATTCAAAGCTGCTGTAGATGCCGGTGCGGCAACATTTATGAATTCTTTCAATGATATAAACGGAATTCCGGCTTCAGCCAATAAATATATTCAAACCGATATACTAAAAAACAAATGGGGTTTTAAAGGATTTATTGTTTCTGATTGGGGTTCCATCTCAGAAATGGTGGCGCACGGATATTCTCCGGATAAAAAAGATGCTGCCCAAAAAGCAATCCTTGCCGGAAACGATATGGATATGGAAGGCAATGCCTATAACGATCATTTAGTGCAATTGGTAAAGGAAAATAAGGTTCCGATTGCCGTAGTAGATGAAGCCGTAAGACGTATACTTCGCAAGAAATTTGAATTGGGTTTATTTGACGATCCTTTCAGATATTGTAGCAAAGAACTTCAAAACAAAGAACTGAATAATCCAGAGCATACCAGAATTGCTAAAGAAGTTGCTGAGAAAAGTATTGTTTTATTAAAGAACGATAAAAGTATATTACCACTTTCCAAAGAAACCAAAACAATTGGATTAATTGGTCCGATGGTAAAGTTAAAAAGAGCCAATCATGGTTTTTGGGCTGTGGATTTAAAAGATGTTGATTCAACTTTTATCGTTTCCCAATGGGAAGGAATGGAGCGAAAAATGGGTAAGAGCACCAAACTATTATATGCTAAAGGTTGCGGAATTGAAAACATGAGCAGAGCAGGGTTTCAGGAAGCTATTGATGTTGCCAAGCAATCAGATGTTGTGATTTTAAGCATCGGCGAACGTTGGAACATGAGTGGTGAAGCTAAAAGCCGAAGCAATATTCATTTGCCTGGCGTTCAGGAAGATTTGATAAAAGAATTACAAAAAACAGGTAAACCAATTGTAATCTTAATTAATGCAGGAAGACCTTTGGTTTTCAATTGGACCGCTGATAATATGCCAACAATTGTTTATACTTGGTGGCTGGGTTCGGAAGCTGGAAACGCAATTGCTGATGTTCTTTTTGGCGATTACAATCCGTCTGGGAAATTGCCAATGTCTTTCCCAAGGGAAGAAGGACAGATTCCAATCTATTACAATCATTTCAGTACTGGAAGGCCTTCAATTAACGAAGATAAAGTATACAAATCAGCCTATATTGATTTATCGAATTCGCCAAAGTTTCCTTTTGGTTTCGGATTGAGTTATACTACTTTTGAGTATAAGGATTTGAAATTATCGAAATCGAAAATGAAAGATAATGAAACTATCGAGGTTTCTGCGACTATAAGGAATACTGGGAAATATGCCGGAGAAGAAGTGGTTCAGTTGTATCTTCAGGATAAGTTTGCTTCGGTGGTACGTCCGATATTGGAATTAAAGGATTTCCAGAAAATCAAACTTGAAGTAGGTGAATCCAAAACTATAAAATTCATTATTGATAAGGAAAAGTTATCTTTCTTTAATAAAGACCTGAAATGGGATGCTGAAGCTGGAGAATTTGAATTAATGATTGGTGCTTCATCAGCAGATATTCGTTTAAAGAGTATTTTTGAATTAACTAAATAATACCATGAAAAATCTTTTACTTGGAGTAATTATCTCAACCTCAGTTGGATTTGCCCAACAGGCTCAACGTAAACTTGTCTGGGAAGAAAACTTTAATGGAAAAACGTTGAATGAAAAAGTATGGAACTTTGAATATGGAGACGGTTGCCCAAATAATTGTGGTTGGGGAAACAATGAGAAACAACTCTATACCGATAAAAATCATATCCTTAAGGACGGAAATCTAATAATCAACATCAATAAAGAAGGAGATAAATACACATCAACCCGAATTACCACTGCCGGGAAAAAGGAATTCCAATACGGTAGAATGGAGGCTAGGGCAAAACTGCCGATAGGTAAGGGAATATGGCCGGCATTTTGGATGCTTGGCTCGAATATATCAAAAGTAGGCTGGCCTAAAAGCGGAGAGATAGACATATTGGAATATGTCGGAAGAGAACCACATCAGGTGTATACCACTTTGCATACTCAGGATAGCCATGGCAATTCCGTAAATTCAAAAAAGACTGAGATCAAAAACATTGAAGAGGGTTTTCACGTATATGCTGTCGAGTGGACAAAAGATAAAATGGAGTTCTTTGTAGATGAACGTTTAGTTTATACATTCAATCCAGAAGTTAAAAACGAAGATGTTTGGCCATTTAACCAACCATTTTTCTTCATCATCAACACAGCTGTAGGAGGAAATTTTGGAGGACATGATGTAGATAATACTATTTTTCCGCAACAGTTTGTAATTGATTATGTCAAGGTCTATCAATAGTAGATTAAAAGAAATATAACAAGCTGACTTTATTTACCTTTGGATAGACAAATGGTATAAAATATCCGATAACCGTCAAAATAAACTAAAGAATAACTTAATTTTAACTATATTTTTGAAAAAAATTTGTTTTATTCCAAAATTGTTCTACATTTGGTTATAATTAACACACAAAAACAGCATTAGCCTATAGATAAACAATTACTTTTTAGATTAAAAATCTTTTTTTTAACCCTTACTAAAAGGTAATGTTATGGCAAAAATGCAACTCCCTGATGCGATATTAGTTAACAATTACATTGCTGGCGATGAAAACGCTTTGGCAATCCTTGTTGAAAGGCACCAATCAAAAATTTACGGTTACATATATTCTAAAGTTTCTGACCGCGATCTTACGGAAGATATTTTTCAGGAAACTTTTTTAAGGTAATACATACTTTAAAAAGTAAAAAGTACTACAATGAAGAAGGTAAGTTTTTGTCATGGGTTTTGCGTATCGCGAACAATCTTATCGTAGACAAATTCCGTAACGACAAAAAAATGTACATGAAAAGGGATACAGAAGAGTATTCTATATTTTCTTCCATTACCGATAATTCGCCTAATATTGAAAAGGAATTAATCAAAAATCAGGTTGATATCGATTTAAAAAAGATAATCCAGAAACTTCCTCAGGATCAAAAAGAAGTGCTAATGATGCGTTATTATTCGGACATGAGTTTCAAGGAAATAGCCGATATAACTGGCGTTAGTGTTAATACTACCTTAGGAAGAATGCGTTATGCTATAACTAATTTAAGAAAGGTAATAGAGAAAAATCAAATTTATTTACCCTCTTAGGCAATAATAAGTAATTTTTTGCGTTATTATATAAATATCTAAAACCAAACCAGATTTTTATATGGCAAAACTTTACTCTAAAAGAAAATTAGCACCCAAAAAAATGTTACCAAAAAAAGAAACTATACGTTTAATACTTCAATATTCTTGTGCATTGAATATCGTAAAAGTTGGTAATATGAGCTTCGACACTATTGCTAATTAAGAAACATCCCGGTATATTTATCGGGATGTTTTTTTATGGTATTCATCCAAAACCGATTTCCTTCCAATCGCCTTGGTGATAATATCCTTTTGTAAATCCCAACCTCTTGCAGGTGAATATTCCCTTCCGTACCAAATAATCTGAAGATGAAGATCATTCCATAAATCTCTTGGGAAAATTGCTTTAGCATCTTTTTCTGTCTGCACTACATTTTTTCCGTTGCTTAGATTCCAGCGGTACATTAAGCGGTGAATATGTGTGTCAACAGGAAACGCTGGGACACCAAATGCCTGTGACATTACAACACTTGCTGTTTTGTGTCCGACGGCAGGTAACTCTTCGAGAGCTTCAAAGCTTTGTGGAACCTTTCCGTCATGCTTGGCAATTAGAATTTCGGATAAGCCATGAATACCTTTTGATTTCATTGGCGAAAGTCCGCACGGGCGAATAATTTCCTTGATTTCCTCTATTGATAGCTTTACCATATCATAAGGATTGTCTGCTTTTGCGAATAGGATTGGAGTAATTTGATTGACACGAACATCAGTACATTGTGCTGAAAGTAACACAGCTATAAGCAATGTGTAGGGATCTTTATGATCTAAAGGAATGGGAATTGTTGGATATATTTCTTTTAACGTATTTATAACAAATGTTGCACGTTCTTGTTTGGTCATTTTAGCCTAAATTTGATTCTATAAATATATAAACTTTTCAACTCATAACCTTAAAACCTCGAATATGACAACACTAAAAAAAGGAGATAAAGCTCCAGATTTTTCTGGCTTCGACCAAGACAATAAGTTTCACCAATTGGAGGATTATGCCGGAAAGAAGTTAGTGGTTTTCTTTTATCCAAAAGCAGATACTCCAGGTTGTACAGCCGAAGCCTGCGATTTGAGAGATAACTTCGAACGCTTTAAAGCCAATAACTATGAATTGTTAGGCGTAAGCGCAGATAGTGCTAAGGCACAGACTAAATTCAAAACCAAATTCCATTTGCCTTTTCCGTTACTTGCCGATGAAGATAAATCGGTTATTGAAGCTTTCGGAGTTTGGGGACCAAAAAATTCATGGGAAGGGAATTTGATGGAATCCACAGGACAACTTTTGTTATTAATGAAGAGGGAATTATTGAAGAAGTGATTACAGCGGTAAAGACCAAGGAACACGCAGCTCAGATACTAAAATAAAAATCCGGTAGCATTAGACTACCGGATTTTTCAATTTCATAGCAATTCTGTTTCAAGTGTTTATGAAGTAACTAAAGCATCTCTCATCGCTTTTACTTTATCGTGATCGGCTTTAATTGTAGCATACTGAGATCTAATCAGGTTTTGTTGTTCTGGAGTTAAATCTTCCAGGTGTTCCGTTAATGCATGTTTGTATGCTTTTACTGCTGCATCTTCTCCGAATTCACAAGAATCTAAAATTACCTTACGGTCTTTGCCTGTTAAAGCTGCTTTCACATCCATCCAAACACGGAAGAATTTCCCCGTTATCATAGTTCCTTCTGCAACCTTACCTCCTAAACGATTTATATTGTCTTCCAACTCCGTTTTGCATTTCTGACTGGTTCTGATAAAATCCAAAAACAGCGTTTTTAAATCTTGCTCCTCGGTTTCGTCATAAGCAGTTTTATAGCCTTCAATTCTATCATTATTGATAGTAACTAATTCGTTAAGTGCATAAATTGTCTTTTCAGTTTTCATAACATTTGTATTTTATATTTATTAATTAATTTCTAAATACAAATTTCTATTTCTTAACTGATTTAGTTGTTACAGAATCTAAGCAGTGAGTTACAAGATTTAACGAAATAAAAAATCCGGGCTACTTTCGCATTCCGGATTTTGTTTTATTCTTTGAACCTATTAAATCTTTTGAAGAACTTTCTTTGGATCGTATCCGAAGAGTTCATATTTCTTGATGATTTCGGAAATCCCTTCGGGTAACAATTTTTCCCAACCTGGAGCACCATCGCTTATCATCTTTAAAACTTCACGCGAGAATATTTTTAAGTGGCCTTTATCAAAATCAGTAATGTCGACTACTTTTCCGTTATAGGCAAAGAATTTGTACAATTCCTTCATTCGCGGATGTACCTTAAGGTTTTGTGACGTTATAATTTCACCATTCTCGTCTTCCATTGGATAAAGAAAAACCTTTAAATCACGATAGAACAGTTTTCCGAAAGCCTCTAAAATTCCACCACTTAAATGGCGATAGTATTTTTCATCAAAAATATCTACCAGATTATTTACGCCCATTGCCAATCCCATTCGAGCTTTGGTGTAGCTTGCAAAATACTCAACAACTTTGTAATATTCCTGGAAATTCGAAATCATTACTGTTTGTCCAAGTGAACATAGCAATTGCGCCCTGTCCATAAAATCCCTTTCGTCAATTTCTCCTTCCGAACGCAGGTTTGATAACGTAATTTCAAAAACCACTAAGGCATTGTCTTTATCGACTTTACTTTCCTCTAAGAACATTTTCAATGATTTCTCATACATGTCCATATTAACCTGTGTAACAGGACGGAAACTTCCTCTCAGGGCAAGGATGTTTTTCTTGTAAAGAATAGCAGCCGGAAGGATGTTTTGTCCGTCTGGACCGAACATTACGGCATCAGTCATGCCATTTTTCACCAGTTGCAAACTCATTAATCGATTATCGACATTGGCAAAACGTGGTCCTGAAAAGTTAATTGTGTCAATTTCAAGTTGGTCTTTGTCTAAATGGTCATATAGGTAACGCAATAATTTTTTAGGATCGTCGTATTTGTAAAATGCACCGTAAATCAAATTAACTCCCAGTACACCTAAAGTTTCCTGCTGTAATCTGGCATCATTTTCCTTAAAACGTATGTGTAATGTGATTTCGTTGTATTCTTCTTCAGCCTCAACCTGATATTTTATTCCCACCCAACCGTGGCCTTTGAATTGTTTGGCAAAATCGATTGTTGAAACGGTATTGGCATAACTGAAAAACAGTTTGTTGGGATGCTTGTCCCGGTTCAAACGCTTTTCAATTAATTCAACCTCATGGGAAAGCATATTTTTCAGACGGCTTTCGGTTACATACCTTCCGTCTTCCTCAACTCCATAAATAGCATCGCTAAAATCCTTATCATAGGCAGACATAGCTTTTGCTATAGTTCCTGATGAACCACCAGATCTAAAAAAGTGTCTTACCGTTTCCTGCCCGGCGCCAATTTCTGCAAAAGTTCCGTAGATATTTTCATTAAGGTTTATTCGCAAAGCCTTATCCTTCAAAGAAGGAATTTGTTCAATAACTTTATCACCTTTTAATTTGATATCTGATTCAGATGTTCCCATATTTTAATTGTATACTTTGCAAAGTTACTAAAATACCTATTTTTATAAAAGAGAATTAACTCCTAATTTTGTAATTAATTAGTTTAGAAAAATTACTTTTATAGATATTTAAAAAATCTACTTCAAAAACCGTGCTATTATGCAAGTTTATTTTCTCGGAACGGGAACTTCACAAGGCATTCCTGTCATAGGAAGTACACATCCAGTTTGCCATAGCAGTGACTCAAAGGACAAGAGACTACGTGTATCCGTTTGGATAAGCTGGGGAAATACTTCAATTGTAATTGATTGTGGTCCCGATTTCAGGCAACAGATGTTAAGTTCAGGCTGTCCTAAGCTTGACGCAATTTTATTTACTCACGAACATTCTGACCATACTGCTGGTTTGGACGACATTCGCCCTTTTTTCTTTAAACAAAAAAACGAGATTCCCATTTATGGGCATCAGCGCGTACTAGAGAATCTTAAAAGACGCTTCGATTATATTTTTGAAACCGAAAATAAATATCCTGGAGCACCAGGAGTGCAGCCGTTTGAAGTAATAAATAATCATAATTTTGCTATTGGAGGCACTGAGATTATTCCAATTGAAGTCAACCACGGCGATCTTCAGGTTTTTGGTTACAGAGTGCAGGATTTTGTCTATTTAACAGATGTAAAAACTGTTGATGCCATAGAAATAGAAAAGTTAAAAGGCGTGAAGGTATTGGTAGTTAACGCGTTGCGGGAAGAAGTCCATCATTCACATTTTAGTTTGCAGGATGCGTTAGATTTTATACATTTGGTAAAACCTGAAAAAGCTTATCTGATACACATCAGCCATCTTTTGGGTTTCCATGAAGAAGTACAAAAAAGACTGCCCGAAAATGTATTTCTGGCCTATGACAATTTGAAAATTATATTATAGTTTATGAAAAAATCACTGTTTTTATATCTGTTTATCATCGCTGTTTTGATGAATCTTTTTACCTATAAATATTTTACGTCAAAAGAGGCGGCGGAACCAAAAACCGAATCCGGAACTGCAGAAACAAAAGTAGATTCTGTTTCTTCTAATGCAAATCTTACCTATGATGACGATGTGTTTTCATTGGAAAATAATGATAGGGCGCAAAACTATCTTTTTGAGACGGCTAAAATAAATGACATTCCAGCATTTTCCGAAAAAGTAAAACAAGCGCTTTTAGCCTACAATGATAGCCCGGAAGGAAATAAATATGTAGACCAGGTAAAAATGGGTGAACAGAAATTTATCATTAACAGTATGAAAATATTAAATCACCGTTGGATAATTGCCAATTATAGTAATGGTGAGCTTTGGGGAGAAGTGTTATTGAAATATTTCGTTGAAGATAACGGAACCATTTCTTTTGAAGTCATGAACTCTTATTTATACGCCGCATCCTTAAATTAAGCTATTAAAATCTGTCAAAATGAAAAAAATAAGTGCTTTTTTACTTGTATTGCTTGTTGTTACTTCCTGCAAATTAACTGGCGATGATGAAAAGGAAATAGAGGAAACCCGAAATACCGGAGCTACGGTTAAAGACTCAATCACAGTAAATGATAAGGATGAAAATGGCTGTCTCGCATCTGCAGGATATATATGGTCTAAAGTGAACAAGGAATGCGTTAAAGGCTTTTCAGGAATCCAGTTAAATCCAATAGATAAGCCAGATAATGGAGATGAAACCCTTAGTGCTTATGTCATGTTTAATGAAGATGGAGATATGGCCGAAGTTTTCCTTCCAAAAGATACCACTTCTATGGTGTTAGTTAGAGATGCAGAAGGCAAGCCTTGGATTTTTAAGGAATGGCAGCTAATACCATGGAAAGGGTATGTTCTCAAAAAAGGAGAAAACAATATGTATTCGGGAGACGGAGAAATAGGAAAGAAGGTCACCGATAGCGATACTGAAGAACAACAATAATAAAAAAGGTCTTGAAATATTTCAGGACTTTTTTGTTAGGATTGCAGCCAATTCTTAAAATCAAAGAAGTTTTGTGGCGCTACTCCATGTCCGACAGGATATTCTTTATAAACAATTGGAATTCCCAACTTTTCTATAACCGGAACCGAATTACGGGCCCATTCAACGGGAATTACCTGATCTACACTTCCGTGGGAAGCAAATATCTTTAAGTTGCTAAAATCATTTGTTGCAAAATCATCTACAGCAATTTCTGTATTTAAATAGCCACTCATTGCTACCAGTCGCTGTACTTTTTCCGGATAAGATAGAGCCACTGCGTATCCAAGAATTGAGCCTTGGCTAAAACCAATTAAAGTAACATTATTGGCATCAATCGGATAACTAGCAATCAATTCGTCAATAAACGACGCAATGATATCTCTGGAAGCCCTGGCTTGCCCAATATCTGAAAACTTATTTTCATCCGCATCAAAATTAATGGCATACCACGCATAACTTCCATATGTCATATCAAAAGGTGCCTGAGCTGAAATAACATAGTATTCCTCAGGAAGTTCCCTTGCAAATGAAAATAGATCTTCTTCGTTGCTTCCATAACCGTGAAGTAATAGTAATAGCGGATTTTTATCCAATTTGACTTTTGGCTCTCTAACTAAATGGTGAAGTGATAAACTCATTACAGGCTTTTAAATAACGATTGAAAAAAAGCTCCAACCAATGGCAATGGTCGTTTCTGTCCTTGTAAAGCACCAGAAAATCCATATATCCAAAGGATAAAGTAAAAAATATAAAAGGCAGAAGTTGCCGTCCAGCTGTTAGCATAGCCCACAAAATAACCTAATAGAAAGAACGAAATAAATAGTCCTAATGCCTGTCTGATATGAAACGAAGCAAATTCATTTTTATTTTCTTCCTGATTCATAAAAATAGCGATTACACTTCCTATCAAAGTCAGGTAAGCAACAATCGCAGTGTTATTAGATTTGTTTAAATTGTGCATGGTATAAAATTATGAAGTAACTAATTTTCCCTTATTAAAGATTCCAATCACTTTTCCTTTCATTGGTTGTCCGAGGAACGCAGAATTCTTTGATTTGGATAAGATGTTTTGTTTTTCAAACGTCCAGTTATCATTGATAGTAAACAGAGTGAACTCAGCTTTTTGTTTTTCTTTAATGTTTTGACCTTCAATATTTAATATTCTTTTACCGAAAGTTAATTTTTCTATTATCTTGTCAAGTGGAAGGATGTTCATTAGGGCTCCAAAGGCACTTTCCAAACCTACTGTTCCATTCTTAGCCAAATCAAATTCCATCTTTTTATTCTCAATATCAATCGGATTGTGATCGCTCGTGATGCAGTCGATGGTATTGTCTAAAATTCCGGCAATCAATGCTGCTCTGTCTTCTTCAGTCCGTAACGGTGGTGTTACTTTGTAACGGGAATCAAAACCTTCCAGCTTTTCATCAGTTAAAATTAAATGATGTACAGAAACACTGCAGGTGATACTTAGCCCTTTCTTTTTGGCTTCTTTTATCAAAGCTACAGATTTAGCGGTTGATATAGTCGGAATGTGCAGCTTTCCACCAGTATATTCCAATAAGAATAGGTTTCGGGCGACCATCAGTTCTTCTGCTAAATTCGGAATTCCTTTCAATCCTAATCGTGTTGAAACAATTCCTTCATTGGCAACGCCATTTCCTTTAATGTTTTCATCCTGCGAATATGCGATTACTAATCCATCAAAGTCCTGTACATATTGCAAGGCGATCTTCATCAGATTAGCATTTGATAAGCTTTTATTATAATCTCCAAAAGCAACTGCACCAGCATTCTTCATATCAAAAAGCTCTGCCATGTCTTTACCTTCACTTCCTTTAGTCAAAGCTCCGATAGGAAACAACTCTGTGGCTGAATTTGCAGCTTTCTGTTTCACAAAGTGTATCTGTGACTGATTATCAATAATAGGATAGGTGTTAGGCTGCAGCGCAATGCCGGTAAAGCCGCTTTTTGCCGCTACATTCAAGCCGTTGGCTATGGTTTCCCTGTCTTCAAACCCCGGTTCGCCCAATGAAACACTGGTATCAAACCATCCCTGTGAAAGGTGTAATCCTTCATGATGGAACTCTTCGTGGTTGTCGATGTTGAGAAGTGAAACGCCTATTTCTTCGATTATGCCTTTAGTAATTTTTACATCAACAGTCTGATTGTGAAACGGACTTTTTGGGTCTACAATTGTGGCTTGTCGGATGATTAGGTTCATTTTACAAATTTTTGGATAAGTAGTTCTAATGCTAAAAAGAGTAGTGCTAAAATCACAAACCATTTCCAGATTTGTGTGTCGGTTCTGTCGGTCTGAATGGTGTTAAAAACCGTTTCTATATCTTCAATTTCCTTAAAGTTGTTTGCTGCATCAGGGTTTGCCAACGACAGGTTACTTTCTGTACGGTTGTAATTAAAGCTGATATTCTGTACTGGATTTGCTCCGTTAAAGATACCAAAATTTCCGGCTTCTGCAGGATTGTCATTAAAGCTCATTTTTACTTTCGTATTCAGTAACTGCTGTACCGGAATGAAACTCTCACTATTATTTTTAACCGTTAGGATTTCATCTTTTGATAATACCGCATCGGTTACAAATGGCTGGCTTTCGCCAATAACAATAGCATTCACACCGGTTTTCTGTGCATTTTGTGCCATGTTATAAAATGTTGGTACAATCAGTGGTGAGTTCTGGAAATTGCTGTTTGTTTTATTAATAGGAGCCGCAAAAATATATACAGATGATAAGTCATTTGGTAAAGAAGTCAGGAACGCGCTTTGATCATCATAAGTCAATATTGAAGGCGTTGTACTGGTCAGGCCAAATGATACTTTGGTTGTTGGATATTGAAAGTTATCTATTTTTTTTTCAAATACCGTACTGAACAATGGATGGCTGAAGTTGATTTTTGTTACTTTCTTTTCATTTGACGTAGGCGTATTAAATTTCAATGCTCCGAAGTTCGAGACAAAAGAATTCAATGTACCTGAATTACTTTCCTGAGCCGGAATAACTATCAGATTCCCGCCTTTCATTACGAAAGATTTCAGTGTAGTCTGCAATGCTTGTGGGATATCCTTTAATTCATTCAATACAATCGCATCTTGCTTGTCAATTAGGTTATAATCCAGATTGGCAATAGGGAAGTTGCTATAATTGAACTCATCAGAAGTATAAATCCTTCCAAGGAAATTACTCTTGTCAGTATCGCCAATGCTGATTACGTTGGTTTTACTCGGTTTTGAAACACTGAAATAATAAGTGTTGTCATAAGCCAACCCTTTATCGGTAATCGAAACATATCCATGAAAATCCTCTTTAGGAATAGTAAAGTTGATAGTTTTTGTATTGGTATCAAAACTAATCACCGTTTTGGCTGCCAGTTTGTTTTTATTGTATAACGCAATCGGAATGTCTTTGAAATCCTCACCGTTAGCCGAAAGCTTTACACCAATCTCATAAAAACTATCTAAAGTCTGCTGAATGTAAACACTATCAATAGCAACATTATTCTTTTGTTCGGCTACGGGAATAACGAAGTAAACATTGTCTTCTTTCCTGAAACTCTTGGTCTGGTTGTCTTCCAGGCCAACGGCATCGGTAATTATGATGATATCTTTGTTAAATGCTGATTTCCTTGCATTGATTTTAGCGATCAAATTATCCAGACGGAAAGGCGAAGCACTGTATTTCAGGTTCTGTAAATCCTTCTGAATCGATTTGATATCGGTATTCCAAAAGTTATCGCCATTAGTTATCAACGAAAAGTTCTGTGCTTCCGGAGTATGTTCAAGCAAATCCTGAACGGCACGTTTCAGTAATTCCCCTTTTTACCCTTAGCCTGCATACTGTAAGAGTTGTCAAGGATAATGTACATTTCATTGGTGTTCTTTTTACTTTCCTTAGCCATAAAGAACGGCTGTGCAAAGGCAAAAATCAAAAACGTAAGCAGCATTAAACGGGTTATCAGCAATAACCATTTCTTGATAGTAGAGCTTTTACGCGTTTGTACCGAAAGTTCTTTTAGGAATTGTACGTTGGTGAAATATTCTTTTTGAAACGGCGCAGCTGAAATAAATGAACCAGAATTGGGATAACCAATAAGAAGAGGAAATAAAGGACTTCTGGATGTTTAAACTGCATTTTCTATTAAGATTTACCTCATGGTAATTTATTTTCATAGGAATTCGGTGATTCTTACGAATTGTCAAAAATAGTAAAAAGTGTCCAGTGTTTGATGTTCCTGCCAATATTTTTTTTAAAGGATAAAAATGTACTTTACCAACGGAAACCGTTATTTTTGCCTTTAATTAAAATGCCCTCCCATGATAAAATATGCAGTCCTGTTTACCATTATTTTTTCCTTAAATGCAAGCGCACAGCAAAATCACCATAATCTGATTATCGGTACTTATACCAATGCCTGCGCCAGTGATGGAATGTATGTCTACGATTTCAATACCGAAACAGGCGATGCACAATTAAAGGCTTCCACAAAGAATATTGTAAATCCGAGTTATTTGAGCTTTTCAGCGGATAAGCAATATGTGTATAGCGTAAATGAAAATGGTAGTGACAGCCAGGTTAGTGCCTTTCATTTTTATTCCGATAGCGGAAATTTACAATTCTTAAATTCTAAGAGCTCCGAAGGTAATGATCCCTGTTATATTATCAATGATGATAAATATGTGTTTGTAGCGAATTACAGTGGTGGCAATCTTACTGTTTTCAATAAAAATGCCGATGGTACTATTGGTAAGTTCAAACAAATTATGCAACATCAGGTTAAAAATGCTGACGATGCAAAACCCGAATGGTCACACATGCACATGCTGCAATTCACTTCCGATAAAAAACACCTCATTGCGAGTGACCTGGGAAAGGATTTTCTCTATGTATACCGTTATAATCCGGAAGCTGTTTCGAATGTATTAGAACTTGCCTATTTTGTGAAAGTCGAAAAAGGAAGCGGGCCAAGGCATTTTACTTTCAGCCAAGACGGAAAACTTCTCTATCTTCTCAATGAATTGGATGGCTCATTGTTGGTATTTGAAATGACTGGCGGAGAACCGGAATTGCTTCAGGAAACTACAGTTGCCGACAGGAAGTTCAAAGGTAAAACCGCTGCTGCAGATATTCATATTACTGCCGATGGTAAGTTTTTGTATGCTACCAACAGAGGAGATGCCAATACGATAAGTTGTTTTGAAATCAAAAAGAACGGGAAGCTGAAATTAATCCAAACCACAAGTACGCTGGGCAAAGGACCGCGCAACTTTACTTTTGATCCCTCAGGGAAATTCCTTTTAGTGGCACATCAGTATACTAATGAAGTCGTAATCTTTACCATCGATAAAACTACTGGAATACTAACCGATTCCGGTAAACGTATTGCGTTGTGTTCACCAGTGTGTTTAGTGTTTGAGTAATCTGTATTCTAATTACTTCTTTTTCCTTTTTGCTGCCTTTTTCTTTAGGATATTACGGTTGACAGAAGTCCCGGTTTTCTTTTTGGTTTTGGATGGACCACCAAGGTTAACTTTCTGATTTTTCTTCGCCTTTTCATGAAACGAAGCACCGCCTTCCAGCTTGTTGGTTTTGAGGATGACCTTCATTTTCTTTTTGTCCTTTTCAAATTCCAGTAAACGTGTGGCTACTTCAACTTCTTTTGGCAGTGGAAGGATTTTCAGTTCTTTCTCCATCAGCATTTCTGCCTCTATCTGGATTTCCTGTTCTTGTGGACTAATCAAACTGATGGCAATACCCGATTTATCGGCACGACCGGTACGACCGATACGGTGAATGTACTGCTCAGGAATATCGGTAAACTCCACATTGATTACGTGCGTAACATCAGAGATATCCAAACCTCTTGCCATTACATCGGTAGTAACAATTCCTCTTATTTCCCCAGCCTGGAACGATGCCATCGTTTGCAGACGGTAGTTTTGTGATTTGTTTGAGTGGATAATACCAAACTGCTCCGGATAATGTTCTTCCAATTGTACCGCGAGTATATCGGCAGTCTTTTTATTGTTTACAAATAGGAGTACTCTTTCTAGTGCCTCATTTTTCAGTAACTCAACAATCAGGTTTACTTTAGTGAGGAAGTTAGGTACAAAATACCCCAGCTGTTCTATTTTTTCTAAGGGTGTTCCCGATTTTTCCAAAGTAACTTCTTCCGGGAAATCGAAGTAATCCTCTAACATATCATCAACCTCATCGGTCATTGTTGCCGAGAATAATATATTCTGTCTTTTATTCTTCAACATCGATAGTATGGAAGTAATCTGAGTCCTGAAACCCTGGTTCAGCATTTCATCAAACTCATCAATTACCAATTTCTGCAGGCTGTCAAAACGGATTACGTTATCCAAAGCCAAATCCATTACACGTCCCGGAGTACCCACCAAAACATCAATTCCCTGGTAAACGGATTTCTTTTGTGTATTGATGTTAACACCTCCATACACACCTAAGGTCCTAACCGACATATATTTCGTCAGTTTTTCTACTTCGGCTGCAATCTGTACAACCAATTCCCTTGTCGGAACTAAGATTACAATACGTGGCGTATCGGTCGCAACAAACTTCCATTGTTTTAATAAAGGCAGCAGATAGGCAAAGGTTTTACCCGTACCGGTCTGTGCAATTCCCATCACATCACGGCCCGACATTATTACCGAAAAGGATTTCTCCTGTATTGGAGTAGGTGTGGTAAGCCCTAATTCGTCTATGGCTTTTTGTAATGATTTTGGAAGGTTAAACTGCTCGAAAGTGCTCATTGTTATTGTAATTTGGCGCAAAGATAGGCATTTCTATTTTAGTGAACTTTGTCATCCAACTTCAAAGCAATCTTATCCTACCTCAAACCTGCGTTATCCGAGCTCAGAGGTGCAACGTCGCAGTTCAGAGCTCCGTCGTCCGAGCTCAGAGGTCCGTCGTCGCAGTTCAAAGCTCCGCTGTCCCACCTCAAAGGGTCCGTCGTCCGAGCTCAGAGGTCCGTCGTCGCGGTTCAAAGCTCCGCTGTCCCACCTCAAAGGGTCCGTCGTCCGACCTCAAAGCTCCGTCATCCGAGTTCAGAGGTGGAGGGGGTACCTATATAGGTGGGGAGGGGTACCTATAAGGGTAGGGTCAGTGAGATTTTAGCATAAAAAAATGTATCGTGAAACTCTTATAAGCTCCACGATACATAAATACTTTGCAACTCAGTGACTCAGTAACTTTTCCACTTTAAATTAAAGCCCCAAACTCTTAATATATGCCTTATTATCAGATGGTCTGCCTAAGAACTCCTCAACCGCTTTCAAAATATCCTTTTGGGTTCCATTGGCAAGGATTAACTCGCGGTAACGCACCCCTGTTTTGGTATCCTTAAGGCCGTTCTTTTCAAATTCGGTAAACATATCCAATGCAAATACTTCCGACCATAGATAGCCATACATATAAACAGGGTGCGTGTTAACATGGATCCAGTTAGCCTGGTAGTGTGTTCCCTGTGGAAAAAAATCCATAATCCCTAACTGCTTGTCAATGTTTCTCCAGATGTCATCTGTCTTTACCGGAGAAGCAGCGTTGTATTTGTCATAAAGATTCATGTCGTATAAACAACGCACAAGCATTTGTATCGCTGATAAACTAGAGCCCACTTTTTTAGACTGTTGTAATTTATCAAAGGTTTCCTTAGGAAGTGTTGCACCTGTCTTATAGTTTTTGGCAAAGGTGCTCACAATGCCATAGTCTGAAATCCAGTTCTCAAATATCTGTGACATGGCTTCTGTGAAATCGGCTTTTGATTCCGATTGTGAAGAGAATTCCCCGTGATACGACATCATATTCATGATATGCCCAAATTCATGGAAAAGGGTTTTCAGTTCTTTCTGAGTCAGTAACGAAGGCTGTGTTTTGGTTGGCCTTGAGAAATTACCCAATAACATCGATACAGGTATTTCATTTCCTTTGCCCGAAACGATGTTCACGCCATAGAACCAGGTTTCTTTATTTTCCCTTGGAAACAGATCCAGGTAAAAGCGTCCTTTTAGTTTCCCGCTTTCAAACACCTCATACAGTTCTACTTCTTCGTGCCATACGGATGCGTTGTTTACTTTCCTGAATTCAAAGCCCAATAGTTTTTGGTAGATATCCATCATCCCTTTCAGGCATTGTTCCATCGGGAAGTAATCCCTTAATTCCTCGTTATTGATATTGTACTGGCTTTTTACGATCTGGTTTTTGTAGAAGGCAATATCCCAAGGCTCCAAAAAAGCTGCCGGATCTGATAATTCTGTTCTCTTCTGTTTTTCGAGCATAGCCACATCGGCTTTGGCCTTGTCTTTGGAACGGCTTACCAAATCGTTAAGGAATGCCCATACATTGGCCGGAGTCTTAGCCATTTTTGGAACAAGGGCATATTCGGCATAGGTTTTATAACCCATTAGCTTAGCCAGTTCATCCCGCTTTTTTACCATAGCATCCAGGATGGCTATATTTTTATCTGCGGCTCTGTTATAGAACATATTAAAATAAGAACGTCTGGTGTTTTCTGTTACGGCCGTACTCATTACGGTTTCATTAGTGGCATTGATGATTGGAATTTCATAAGACCTTTCAGCAAGCTTATAGTTATTCTTGAAGTCCTCAGGTAATCCCAATACGCCTTCATCATCGAGGATAAGTACATTACCGCCCGAATTCATATTGGTAGAATATTGAGAAGACAAATCGTTAATCTCTTTAGTCAAAGCTTTATATTTCACTAGTTGAGCCTCATTCAGCCCAACGCCTGAAAGCTGGAAGCCTTCGATCATATCGTCTACCAATTGTTTCTTATGGTCTTTAAGTGCTTTGTAGGCAGCGGAAGCCTTAAAGGTGTTCAACTGGTTGTATATTTTTTTATCTGAATAAATTTCGGTAGACAAATCATTCAGTTGTTGATAAGCCGCCAATCCTTTATCACGAATAGCCGCATCGGTTGAAACCCAATAGAGCATGAAGCAGTTGTTGCTTGTAGTACCCAGTTTGTTTTTGATATCATCCATAGCGCCAAACACATTGTCAAACGTTACTGTCTTTTCGTTTTTTATCGCCGCTATTTTTTCATTTGTCCAGGCAATGGTATTTTTCGCATAGTCGTCTACATCCTTAGCGGTCACTTTTGCGTAGTCTACAGGAACATTCATTGGAACCAGGAATGGGTTAGCGGTTGTCTTATCGTCCGATTGTGAAAAGGTGCTGCATACCGAAAACAAGCAGATCGGTAAGGCATAAAATAGGTTCTTTCTTAAAGCCATAGCGGTGTAATTTAAATTTATATAGTTGACTTATCAACTTTTTTTGCCCGCTAAAGATAGTAGTTTTTTTGAAAATGGCTGTTAATTGTTGCCGATGTATGATTGGTTAACAAACTTATTGTGAGAAAGGGGGAATTATAAATTTGATTTACTCGATATTTTCACTTTCAGGTATGCCCGATTTTACCACTCTGTTTATACCACTCGTGTTTTCTACAATCTCACTTATAATGGTATCCAGTTCCCTCGAGGCGGTTTCCAGTTGTGGAATGAGTTCTAAATTAGTCGGGTCGTTCGGATTTTCAAGATCCAGTAAATTTATAATCCCGATAACATTCGCTATGGGTTTCCTGACAATGTGGGATTGCAGATGAGCTACCCGCATCAGTTTCTGATTCTGCTCCTTCAAAAGCTCCTCATTCTTTTTACGTTGGGTGATGTCGTGCAGTGTACCTTCAATAGCTATAGGTATCTTGTTTTTGTCAAAAACAATATTGCTGGAAGTTAGTACATTCTTAATCTTTCCATCCTTGGTCCGCAATTCTAATTCATAATTATGCACATATCCTTTTTCCAGCAGCACCGCTACAAAGTTATCCCGCTTTTCTGTCTGGTGGTAAAAATCAACTACATTATTGCCTATTATTTCCTTCGGATCATAACCTGCGCGTTTCTTTATGGAAGGGGTTACAATAGTTACAATTCCTGACATGTCAGTTTGGTAATAGACATCCTGGAACGATTCAAATATAGCTTTGTACTTTTCATCTGATTGTTTCCGCAGGTTTAGTTCCTTCTTAAACTTGTCGACCGTGTGGTTAAATCGCTCTACGGACAGATTTTCCATATAGCACAACAATAAAATACCAGTAACAGAATAAATCCAATAGCTCAGCGCACTCTGTCCGATAGCTTCTTTCATGGGCAGCATTCCATAGTAATCCGCGAGTACCAGGCTTAACCCTCCTAAAGAAACCAATACAGCAAATATCCACATCGTCTTTCTGCCTATTGTTAGTCCGGCAAGTAACACTACCATTGGTAATATTCGTATACCGTGTGCTTTTATTCCTCCTCCTGTAAATGAAAAGCCTAAAATAAGTAGCAATAAGAAAGAAATATATAGCGTCGCAATCCTTTCGACATTATACTTTCTTAACGTATAAAGAAATATCAGGCTAATTCCCCAAAGTAGCGTACTTGCCATAATGTAACGAAGGAAGTGTGTGGGTTGCTGTACTATAGAAATGACAGTAGAAACCGTCATAACCAACAGCACACTCCAAATTATTTTGAAGAGTATGCAGCTCTTGTCGTAAGGCTCCGCATATAGGGGTTTAGTGAACAAATATTTGAAAAACATTTGAGTGTAGGTTAGTTTTAAAGTCATACGTGCTGCGATTATTTGGGAGAACCGAAACACCTTTTTCCTTGAACCTAAAAGCATTTTGGGATGACTACAATTAGATTCAGTTGGCTAAAATACTATAAAAAATGCCTTCTGACAAATTATATCATTACTAACGCTTAAATGTTTTAAACACAATGAGCTGATAACTCTGTTATCTTAAAAGATTATAAAAACCCCTAAGAGTTGCGAGTTAAAAAATCCAGCTCCGCTTTCATTTTTTGTTTAATATAGAAATTCCTAGTTCGTTCTTTCAAATTTAAAATTATATAGTACTTTTGTACCACTTGAAATCACTATTCGCCATATTATTCCTTAGCGCCATATTGTGGCAGCCATTTTACCAGTCGGGGTATATTGCCTATTGGGAAATCAACAAGGAAAAGATTGCAAAGACCGAATGTATCAACAGGTTCAAACCACTGATGCACTGTAACGGAAAGTGCCAGCTTTACCAACAGCTTAAGAAAGCCGCAGACGAAGAAACGGCAAACAACAAACTGCCAATAGCAGTCTTAAAAATCAAATCGCTTGATATCTTTATCGAAATCACAACAGCATGGCAATTAAATAGTGTTCCGGTTGTCGTTTCAACTGATACGTTTTATACAACTACAGCATCAGTTTTATCAGGCTATTCCATTTCGCTTTTAAAACCACCCCGGAAGTTAGCGTAGTTTCACAAATTCCTTTTGGGCTTTCAATTCGTTGATTGCCTCTTAACTATGCACGTGTGTTTGGAAAACAATTTCCAGGCAACACTACCTAATAACTTTTAAATAAATAAAAAATGAAATTTCAATTAAAATATATACTTGCTGTAGTGGCAATGACTTTTGTATTATCATCATGTTCCAATAGTGACGATGAAGCTATTTCCGGACAGGGAAAGCTAGCTGTAGAGTTTGATAATGTTTTTGGTAGTTCCGATTTGATTCTCAATTCCCAATCCAATGTTACATCGCAGGGAGAAACCCTAAAGATTTCGGATGTAAAATACATTATAAGCAATATTGTGCTAACCAAAGAAGATGGCACAATTTTTACCTATCCAAAAGCACAAGGCTATTTTATTGTTAGTGAGGCCAATGCCGCTTCCCATGTATTGGAATTAAATAATATTCCCGCCGGTAATTATACCAAAATCAAATTCGGGATTGGTGTTGATGAAACACAATACAATTTGGGAGAAACGGTTCAGGGAGATTTCTTTGCAGCCGCACAAAATGAAGACATGGCATGGACCTGGAGTGCTGGCTATAAGCACGTTCTTTTTGAGGGAATGTTTACATCATCAACTGTTACAACACCAACAGTCTTTATGGTGCATACCGGAAAATCGGGGGCACATTATAATTATACAGATGTAACCTTGAATTTCCCTGATAAAGCGTTAGTAAGAACTAACATCACTCCGGATGTACATCTTTTTGCAGATGTGGCCAAAGTTATTGACGGAACAAATAAGATTGTTCTTTCTGATAATAATATGGGTGGAATGGGAGCTATGATAATGAGTGGCGCCAACCTGCCATTGATTACCGCTAATTTAGCCGAAATGTTCAGCGTTAACCACGTTCACAATGATTAAAAATCAGCTAAAAGCTGTCAGCAGATATTCTGCTGACAGCTTTTTAAAATATAGCATAGTAATCGTTTTCGCTTTTTTGTGGAGCTGTTCTGATGAAGCTGAATACAAGGATATTCCAATTGAGTTTAAGGTTCCGGATAACTTTCCGCCCTTAGCCTATGATTTGCAGAGCAATCCCATAACCGAAAAAGGTTTTGAGTTGGGGAGAAAGCTGTTTTATGATGGCAGATTATCTTCCGACGGAACTATTTCGTGCGGTTTTTGCCATGAGCAACAGTCTGCCTTTACCCATCACGGACATACGATTAGCCATGGCGTAAACGGATTAAGTGGTACCCGAAATTCGCCATCTATTCAAAATTTGGCATTCCAGTCCACGTTTATGTTCGATGGAGCTACCGAGCATTTAAACCTGCAGCCCATCATTCCCATTACCAATCCTGTTGAGATGGATGGGAATTTTTCGCAGATTGTTACGATGATGAATGGCGATAAGGAATACAGGCGGTTGTTCAACCTGGCATTTCCTAACCAACCCATCAATACCGAAAACATGCTCAAGGCGATGGCACAGTTTATGGCAATGGTAACTTCTTCGAATTCGAGGTTTGACAAGTACAGGCGAAATGAACCTGGAGGGACATTGACTCAGGAAGAACTTGAAGGGTATGCCATTTTCAATCAGAAATGCGCCAGCTGCCATGCCACCGATTTGTTTACAGATAATTCCTTCCGGAATAACGGATTGGCTGTAAATCCATTGGTGAATGATGTTGGACGTTATCGTGTAACATTGCTTGAACAGGATAAGTATAAGTTCAAAGTACCGAGTTTACGGAATATAGAGAAGACAAAACCTTATATGCACGATGGAAGGTTTATGACACTGGAAGCAGTTTTGGACCATTATTCATCGGGTGTTGTCAATTCGGTTACTCTTGATGCTGGTCTCAATAACAATGGAAACATAGGAATTCCTTTAGCAGCTACAGAAAAGACTAGGCTGGTTGCCTTCCTAAAGACTTTAACCGATAACCAATATTTAACCGACACTAGGTTTTCAGAAAATTAAATCATGAAAAAATATATAGTATTACTACTAGTTGCATTTCAGTTGGCAAACGCTACAGAAAGAAGATTTACCAATCCCTTTTCCAATTCCCTTCCTGCACCCTATGAACTTATGTGTGATGCGTGTGGTTGCTCGGCAAGCGGAGGAAGTATGGGTTTTGCCTCGTTGCTCAACTCTAATTTTTTGGGTGTTAGGTACTTCAACCAACAGTATAAAAGTACCGATGGATTGTATAGTAATTCGCCTTGGTATAAAGAAGATTTCAATACTATACAGGCTTGGGGCAGAATACCTGTGACTAAGAAAATCCAGCTATCGGCTTTGATACCTTATCATTTCCACAATAAGGAAACACAAGTAGGGAAACAAAGCATCAACGGACTTGGGGATATTACGGTTTTGGCAATGTATAGTTTATACCAAACCCATAAGGATAGCACATTTTTAGTGCACAATCTGCAAATTGGTGTTGGAGTTAAAGCACCTACAGGTAAGTTTGATGCATCAAATGCAGGGGCTGTGAATCCAAGTTTTCAGGTAGGTACAGGAAGCTGGGATTATCTTTTGGCTGTCGAATATACTGTTAAGCGTAAAAAGTTTGGGCTAAACACCATGCTTAATTACGTAATCAAAACTCAAAACGACAAACGCTATCAATTTGGGAATCAATTGAATTATTCAGGCACTTTCTTTTATCTGCAGGAAACCAAGAAGTTCTCCTTTGCGCCACAGTTGGGTTTAGCAGGAGAAGTGTACGGAAGCAATACCCAATATTCTGAAAAGGTAAGGAAAACTTCGGGCGATATAGTGTTTAGCAAAATGGGATTTGAATTGGGGAAAGATAAGTTTTCACTTGGTGCCAATGTTATGCTGCCGATTAATCAAAACCTGTCATCAGGTAGGGTTGAAGCGAATTATCGCTGGAGTGTTAATTTGAATTACAGCCTGTAAACAAGGAGGTTAAAACAACGTTAAACACAATTATACAAAAAGAAGTTTTAGTAACTTTATACTCTGTTAAGTAATTTAGGTTACTGATTGGGACAAATCGGAAAGCGAAGGAAAAAAACCTTCGCTTTTTTTATTATTATATTTGTTAAATGGACCAACTTATTACACATATCAGGAAGTTTATTGTCTTGGACGATGCCGAAGCAGCGATTGTAATTTCCTTTTTCAAAAACGAAAATTTTAAGAAGAAATCGCTGTTGTTGCATGAAGGCAGTCTCTGTAGTACCCAGTATTTTGTTCTCAAAGGCTGCCTGCGATTGTACATTATCAATGAAAAGGGCAATGAACAGACCCTGCAGTTTGCTATCGAAAACTGGTGGATTACCGACTATATGAGCCTTCAGACCCAACGTCCGACGCACTTTTATATACAGGCAGTAGAAAATTCAGAGGTCTTAGCAATTGATACCGATCATCTTGAGAAACTGTTGGTTCGGTTGCCAAAAATGGAACGCTATTTTAGGTTAATCCTTCAGAAATCCTTTGCTGCTTACCAAATGCGCATCAAATACCTCTATACTCAATCGGCTGAAGAGCGCTATCATTTCTTCAATAACTTGCAGCCTGAGTTTGTACAGCGCATTCCGCAATATATGCTGGCTTCTTATTTAGACTTCAGTGCCGAGTTTATGAGCAAAATTAGGGCAGGGAAAGTGTAAAGTGATTTCTTGAAGTAGTTCAAGTTTTTTGAAAAGGATACAGCGGATCTTTGTATCGAACTTTAAAAACAATCAAAATGAACACAAGAGTAAACATTTTAGAAACAGAACCTGAAGCCTACAAGGCAATGATGGGATTAGAAAAATACATTGCGGCTACTTCCTTAGATCCTATACACAAAGAGCTTATAAAAATTAGAGCTTCCCAAATTAATGGCTGTGCTTACTGTATTGACCTGCACACCAAAGACGCGCGTAAGTTTGGAATGACCGAGCAAAAAATCTACCTGTTGAACGCCTGGAAAGAAACCAAACTCTACACCGAAGAGGAAAGAACCATCCTTGCAATGACTGAAGAAATCACACTGATACAAAAAGGCCTTTCGGATGCCACCTATAATAAGGCCATAGAATTGTTTGACAAAAGCTATGTAGCAATGATTATCATGATGATTACTACCATTAATGCATGGAACAGGATTGCAATTGCAACAGAGTTGCAGGTGGTTTAATTATAAGGGATAAGCAAAGAGGGATTAGGGGTAAGGAAAACATTTTAGCTTTTCCCTTTTTCCTCCTTTAAAACCCTTCAAACACGCCCAGTCCAAAAAGTGCAAAATCATATTTTACTGGGTCATTTGCATCAAGCTGTCGCAGATAAGTATCAAGTTCAGCTAAAGCTTTTCCATCGTTTTGTTTTCGTTTTAGCAGACCCAACTTTCGGGCAACATTTCCGGAATGCACATCTAATGGACAGGAGAGTGACGCCATTGGGATGCTTTTCCATATCCCAAAATCGACTCCACTTTTATCCTCGCGCACCATCCATCTTAAAAACATGTTGATCCGTTTTGCCGCAGATCCCTGAAGTGGATCTGAAACGTGTTTTGTGGTACGCTGCTGATGGTTAACTTCAAAGAAAAGCTTCTTGAATTCTGATATTCCGGGCTGCATTGTCAAGGGTTGTTGGTTTTTGGCGAAAGCTGCTTCAAGTCCGTTATGATTAGTATAAACATGTTGCAGTGATTTGATAAATGTAACGAAGTCATCGCTGTTGAAGGTGCGGTGAACAAAGCCGTTTAGGTTTTCGAGCTGCGTTTCCGAATGGCTCATTACAAAGTCATACGGAGAATCTCCCATCAGCGCCATCATGCGTTTGCTATTATTGATAATCATCTTGCGGTTTCCCCAGGCAATTGTGGCTGTTAGGAAAGCCGCAATTTCAATATCTTCCTTTACTGAAAACTGATGCGGAATCTGAATAGGATCGGAGTTGATAAAGTCTGAGGTGTTGTATTGGATTACCTTTGCATCAAGGAACTCCTTGAGTTCTTCCTTATTCATGGCCGCTTATTTTTTGGGCATAAAATCCATCATTTAAATCAATGCTCCGCTGTTGTGGGATATAGAGAAAGCCGTGTTCAAAGTATTCTATCTGCATTTCATTCACGCACGGCAGTTTTCCATTTCCGGTTACCCAAAAGAAAGAATTGTCAATTGGCGTCTGATAAATCATATTGCCTACGCTGGAACCTTTGAATTCAGGGTTCCATTTACTATTGGGTTCAGGTATTAAAATGTTCCTGAAATGAATAGTATTGTTTTGGCTTAACAGATTATTGGCTGTCAGGCTTCCAAAGGAAATTGGAATAAAAACTAAAATAGCAACAATAAATAAGCTTAAGCCATATAGCCGAACAATCCAAATCCAACGTTGGCTTGAAATGAAAACCGAGAGCAACAGCAATACAAAGAAAAGCGTGAAATAAACATAAAAGCGGTACTGTGCAGAACTGATGCAAAGCAACCCCCTAAGGCAATAAAAGCAAAATAGATAATCCAGAGATGTTTTGAAAATCGGTTTCTGATGATTACTATTGGCGTTATTAAAAGCATCATAACAGATAGAATTCCGATATAACCCGCCATTCCGTTATGAAGGAAATAGTGCTTCATTAAATCGGTTAAAGATGCCGAGGCAAAAAGACTATTGTCAATGTAGAAAGAATTGAGCATGCTTTTGCTAAAGAAAAAATCCATTATAATGTTTGGAACCGTATAATCGAGTTCACTTAATCTAAAGCAAAGCAATGGGAAAAGCGGATAACCTGTCAGCATACTGTTTTTCAATACAAATAAAAGAACAACCCCGAAGGAAATAGTCAGTAATGGAAGGACTGTGCTTTTCAAAACCTTAAAATTCCGGATTAATAAGATAAATGGAAACAAAAGTAAAATGACAGCCGTAACCTTTATAAAAAAGGCAAACAATGCCAGTATCGAAATAAAAATAAAGCTATCTCTGTTAACATCCTTTTGCAGATAGACTGAAAACACTAAAAAGCCAAATACATAAACAGGAAAATCGGGTGATGGTGAACTGATGAACTGAAACAGGAACGCATAAGCCAAAGGCAATAAACCGAAGACCAGGTCCAATCGGTTTCCTTTAGTTAAATAGGCGTGGAGTGACTCAAAAGCAAAGAAGTTGAGGAGTAACATGCAGAAACCATTCAGGTCGTTAAACCGGTCATACAAAAATGAAAAACTGTAAACACTTTGTGTAATATGCCAACCGCTGGTTTGACCGAAAAATAGATGCAGATTCGCTAAACCTTTCACCAAACCATATTCGTTGAGCCATTTAATAGTTTGGATGTAGTAACTTTCATTATCAATAATAAACGGAAGTGCGGCACTTTGCGCCAGTATCAAAAAGCTGCTAACAGCCAATAGGATTTTAAAAGGGAGGGGGTATGACTTGATTTTGGATACAGTATGCTGCCAGATTGCTGTAAACGCATCCTTGTTTTTATGCCAAAACAAAACTGATAAGGTTAATAATATACTATGAAAAATAATCCCAATCGGTCCAAAAAACGCCCATAAAGTTCCCAAAACCGTGATGGAAAATAAGCCAAAAATAGTGGTGGTACTATCCAAAAGCTGTATGCGCATGACTTTAGAGAAAGCAATCCCGAAAGTAACTGCTGTAAAAAAAATGTAGCACCAGCTCAGTAGGATTAATATCATTACGTTACTATTAGTCCATCTTTCATTACAAGCTTCCTGTCGGCCATATTAGCAAACTCTTCGTTGTGCGTAACAATAACAAAGGTTTGCCCAAATTCATCCCTCAGTTTAAAAAACAGCTGGTGTAAATTCTCAGCCGAAGCGGTATCTAAATTTCCCGAAGGTTCATCGGCAAAGATAACTGCCGGTTTGTTTATCAAAGCACGGGCTACAGCAACCCGTTGTTGTTCACCACCGGAAAGTTCGTTTGGCTTGTGATTGACCCTTTCGGATAAGCCAAGATAATCGAGTAATCTTTTGGCTTCAGTTTCGGTTGCAGCTTTTTCTTTTCCGGCAATATAGGCTGGAATACAAACGTTTTCCAAAGCAGTAAATTCTGGTAATAACTGATGAAACTGAAAGATAAAACCCAAGTGAGTGTTTCTAAACTTAGACAACGCTTTGTCTTTCATTTCCAGTATGTTTTCTCCATTTATCTGAAGTGAAGTTTCTTTTGATTTGGAAGGATAATCTAAGGTTCCAAGGATTTGTAGCAAGGTAGTTTTTCCTGCTCCGGACGCACCAACTATCGATACAATTTCACCTTGCTTAATGTGTAAATCGACTCCTTTTAAAACATGTAAATTATCGTAGTATTTATGGATATTGCTGGCAGTAATCATCGAATTGGTTTTTCACAAAGTAACAAAGATATTGTGTAATTAGCTAACTGATTTTGCTACTTTTCAACTTTGGCATTAGAATTGCATAACGGATGTAAAATTTTAAGAAATGTATAAAAACAAATCAGTTACAGCCGTTAAGACTTCAGAGTCCGTTAAGACTGCCAAGCTATTGCTAAGTATTTTATTCGATATAATCGGAATGACTCCAACTGTATTTCCTCCATTGGCTTTGCTCTGGGCACCTTTTTCAGCACTTGTATTAACCACTATGTACAAAGGTAAAACCGGAAGGTTTGCGGGTTTGTTTGATTTTGCCGAAGAGCTTATACCTGTTGTCGATTTTATTCCAACCTTTACATTGACCTGGTTGTATGTTTATAAGATAAAACGGGAATAGTAAATTGTTCACTAATCTAAATCCATGTCATAAAAAACATTTTTGTTCACGAAGTATAAGGTTTTATTATAGTAGAATAAATTATAAGTGCATTGAAGTTATTTGTTTTGTTTAACAATTTCGTTCTTTTGTTTAACAAAATAATTAATTCTTTATGAACACATCCATTGAAAAAGAATTATTTGAAATGATAGGTGACAATCATCAAATGACTTCTGCTGAAACTCCACTGAGGGTTGATGCTTTCCTAAAATCTGACAAAGATAAATTGGCATCCATAGAAAAACATTTTTTCCACATTATGGAAGAAATAGGATTGAATATGGACGATGACAGCTTAAAAGGTACGCCACATAGGGTAGCGAAAATGTTTATTCAGGAGATCTTTGCGGGATTGCATCCGGATAATAAACCTAAAATATCTGTCTTTGATAACACTTACAACTACAACAAAATGTTGGTGGAAGCTGATATTAATTTCAATTCAACCTGTGAGCATCACTTTTTGCCAATATTTGGTAAGGCACATATAGGTTATATTCCTAATGCAAAAGTTATTGGTTTATCGAAATTGAACCGAATAGTAGATTATTATTCAAGAAGGCCTCAGGTGCAGGAACGTCTGACAGTGCAGATTTTTAATGAACTAAAAGCAGCTTTAGAAACAGAAGATGTAATTGTTGTTATGGAGGCTAAACATTTATGCGTTTCGAGTAGGGGAATTAATGATGAAAGTAGCTTTACTTCAACAATACAATATGGCGGCTGTTTTAATGACAAAGAAAACAGAAATGATTTCTTTAATTTAGTCAGCAAAGCAAAATGAATGATTAGTTAGGTAGATTATTGTTTTTTGAAGAAGAAGTCTCAAAGTTATTTGGGCCTTTTTTTTTGTTTAACTAAAAATCCCAAGCCACAACTTCGCAGCATTTTCTTTTCAAAGGCCCAAAAGAATTCGAACTGACCAAAGAGGAATCCGTAACTAACCAACAAAACCTGGTAAACGGGAAAGATAAGAATAATGTATAAAGGATAATAAATCCATCCGGAAACGGAATCCTTGTTAATACCAAAGAATGCCAAAATGGGTTTGGAAAGATAGGCTGCACTTGAACCAGTAACGGCAAATACCACAAAAATGACAGCTAACTGCCAGTTTGATTTGATATTCCAACGTTCCTTGAAGTTTCCCATAATCGTTTAAAGGCTACAAAGCTACTTAATTTATGGTCTCGGAACAAATCCGCCAAACTGTTGCTTATTGGTCATCTGAAAGTAAATCATATAATTGTAAATCAAGTAGTTTACTTCGTATCCATAATGAATGTTGGGATTGTAGTCAATTCTCATTTCGTATAAATTCGGATTATACCGCTGAGGTTGATTTACTCGATTGTTCCACTCAGTAACATAAACCTGATTACGTCCTTCCAAATAGCTTTCTGAATTGAAATTTCTTGGCCTAGCCGTACTTGCAAGCCAGGAACTAAAACCAGGGTCAATGATAATGACCTCATATTCTAATGAGTCATTGGCAATACGCACTCTGTCGGAAGCCTTTGATTTATCAGGAGTTTTTGCTTTTGTTGTGATGTTTTTATCGAAATGGCAGGACGCCAACACAACGAGGAAAAGTAAGGGGACAATGATCTTTTTCATAGCTCTTTTGTTTGCCCAAATTTACAAAAAAGCAAAAGAAGGTTGTTCAACTTTAACATAATAAAAAACCACGCCATTAGCGTGGTTTTTTACTATATAGTGCAATAGAATTAAACTTTTTCCGTTTTCAAAAGACTGATAACCTGCTCGGCTAATTCGGTTCCGATTCGGTCCTGAGCTTCCAATGTTGCCGCTCCAATGTGAGGCGTTAGTGAAATTTTTGGATGCATCAGGATTTGTATTTCCGGAGTTGGTTCGTTCTCGAACACATCTAAACCGGCAAACAATATTTTATCAGCATCCAAGGCTTCAATTAAGGCCACTTCATCAATAACACCGCCACGGGCACAGTTTACGATACCCACATTATCTTTCATTAAAGCAATTTCTTCCTTCCCAATTACATAACCTTCCTGTGATGGAACGTGAAGTGTAATAAAATCAGAGTGTTTGAAGACATCTTCCAAAGGCTCCATTTCAAATTCAACATTAATGAATTGTCCGTTGTAGAATTCTACTTTTACCTCTGCATTATGTACAAATTTATCGGCCGCAATTACCCTCATTCCAAGTCCAAGCGCCATTTTGGCCACAGCCTGGCCAATACGTCCAAACCCAATGATTCCAAGCGTTTTTCCTCGTAATTCGATTCCGTTAGCGTAAGCTTTCTTTAGACCTTCAAAGTTAGTATCACCTTCTAAAGGCATATTCCTGTTAGCATCCTGAAGGAAACGCACACCTGTAAACAAATGTGCAAATACCAGTTCCGCCACACTTTCTGACGATGAAGCTGGTGTATTGATTACGTGTAATCCTTTCGCTCTGGCATAATCCACATCAATGTTATCCATTCCAACGCCACCACGGCCTATGATTTTCAGGCTTGGGCAATTGTCAATAATATCCTGGCGTACTTTGGTAGCGCTTCTTACAATGATAACGTCTACTTTATGTTCGTTGATGTAATTGGCAACCTGTTCCTGAGCGACTTTAGTTGTAATCACTTCAAAACCACCTTTTTCCAGAGCTTTAATCCCGCTTTTAGAAATTCCATCGTTGGCTAATATTTTCATTTTATGCTGAATTTATTTCAGCATCTTTCGATGCCGATATTATTTTATTTTTTTAGGAGCTAATCCCGCTATCCGTTGCAATCTTTTTTAAATTTCCATGCGGCAATTTAAAAAAGGATTTCCACTACTATCGGGGCTAGTTTATTCGGCTAACTGCGATTGTGTTACCGTTATTTCCTCGAGCTTTTTCATCACATCCACCAAAACCTGAACACTTTCCAATGGCAATGCATTATACATCGATGCGCGGTAACCTCCAACAGAACGGTGTCCGGCAAGGCCAGAGATTCCGGCTTCTTTCAACATTTTGTCAAATGTTTCCTGATTCTTTTCGTCTACTAACAGGAAAGTAGCGTTCATAAAACTTCTGTCTTTTTTGTCCGCAGTGCCAATAAACAAAGAGTTTCTGTCTATTTCGTTGTATAATAATCCGGCTTTGGCTTCGTTTACCTTTTCAATTGCTGCAATTCCGCCTTTATTTTTCAACCATTGTAAGGTTAGCAGACAAGTATAAACTGCAAAAACCGCAGGTGTATTATACATGCTTTCCGCTTTGATGTGCTTTTCGTAATCCAGGATACTTGGAATAGTCCTTCCTGATTTCCCTAAGATTTCCTCTTTTACAACAACTAATGTAGTTCCTGCAGCGCCCATATTCTTTTGAGCACCGGCATAAATTAAGTCGAATTGTGTAAAGTCTAAACCTCTTGAAAAAATATCAGAACTCATATCGCAAACAACAGGAACATTGGTTTTTGGAAATGATTTCATCTGAGTCCCAAAAATTGTATTATTACTGGTACAGTGAAAATAACTTGCGTCGGCAGGAATAGTATAATCTGTTGGAATATGATTGTAATTTTGTTCTTTTGATGAAGCAACCACAACCGTTTCCCCAAAAAGTTTAGCTTCCTTGATGGCATTATTTGCCCAGGTTCCCGTATCTAAATAGGCTGCTTTTCCATCAACCTTCATTAGGTTTTGCGGAACCATCAAAAACTCTAAACTCGCGCCGCCTTGTAAAAACAAAGCCTGATATCCTTTTCCTTCCAAACCTAAAAGTTCCAAAACCAAAGATCTTGCTTCGTCCATTACGGCAACAAAATCTTTACTCCTGTGTGAAATTTCCAGAATTGATAAATCAGAATTATTAAAATTTAAAACCGCCTGAGCAGATTTTTCGAAAACTTCCTGAGGCAGTATGCATGGTCCGGCGCTGTAATTATGTTTTTTCATCGTGACAGATTGCTTAATAAGTGAGTTGCAAATTTCGTAAACGGGCATTTAAAAAACAGTTAGAATTCGGCAATAATTCGGCTATTTTATTAACGAAAACGATATAGTTTATAACAATCGTTACGAATGCTACAAAACCATTAAGAACTTCATAGTGTCTACATTATCTGCGTAATCCCAAAGTTTAGGTTTCTGGGTTTGGCCAAACGGAATCGATTCGGGATACAAATTAGAAACGATGCATTGAATCTGCTCACTATCGTTTTTTAAGCGCTCCTGAATATCTTCAAGGCTATCATAATATTCATAAAACACTGAGGAAATAGGCGAGGCATAGCTTGGATCTTCCTTTAAGGTCAGGAATTCATTGTCCAATAATTTGAAATTACTCATTAGGAAAACAGCCTTATTGTAATCGTAATTGTTGGAGTATTTTTCATAATAAATCACATCTTTCTGCTCGTACATTCCTTTAAAGAAAGCGTCAAAATTATACCCTCTTGGGACAAATAACTTTGAAACATTGCGGCATCCCAATCCGAAATATCTGAAAATATCCTCACCAAGATTTACTAAATCCTCGTGTGTTTCATTTCCATCCAAAATGGCAACTGAATTCCTGTTTTTACGGATTATACTTGGTTTGTGCTTAAAATAAAATTCAAAATATCTAGCTGTGTTATTGCTTCCTGTTGCAATAATGGCATCAAAATTTTCCAACCTTCCATCGGTGAACGTAATGGATTGCGAAAGTTCTGGTTGAATGCTAATGAGGTAATTAGCCAAAAACTTTATCAGATGCTGATCATTGGAAGAGGTCTTTACCAAGGCTTTGTGCCCGGAAATCAAAACAGCAAGGAAATCATGAAAACCTACCAATGGGATATTTCCAGCAAGGATAAGGCCGACAATTTTTGGCTCAATATCCGACAAATCATATGCTGCCATCCATTTGTCCAGGTTTTCCTCTTTTAAGGCTTCTGCCCAGGATTGAACGGCAAAATAAACCTGTTCAGGTGTAAACCAGCCATTATGCGATTGGGAAAGGGCTAATAAATCCTTAAATTTTTCAAAATACAAATCGTTATAAAGAACATCAGCACGTTCCTGTTGTTTATCTAAAGAAAATTGGCTTAAAAACTTCCCCAATTCAACAAAAGATAATTTTGTGTTAATAGAATTCATTTAGATTTGTTTATAAAGTGTTTTGATTGTAATTTTGCGCAAAAATAAGACAATACAAAATAGAATAAAGATAAAAGACAAATAATTGTCTATATTCTATTCTCTAGGCTCTTTTATATAAAAGAAAAGAAAATGGCAATCATAATAACAGACGAATGTATCAACTGTGGGGCTTGTGAACCGGAATGTCCCAACACAGCTATTTATGAAGGTGCAGATGATTGGAGGTACAAAGACGGAACCAAATTAAGAGGGAAAGTAATCTTGCCTGATGGAAGTGAAGTGGATTCAGATGCAGCCCAAACGCCACTTTCTGATGATATTTATTATATCGTCCCGGGTAAGTGTACAGAATGTAAAGGTTTCCACGATGAGCCTCAGTGTGCGGCTGTTTGTCCTGTAGATTGTTGTGTCCCTGATGATAATCATGTGGAAAGTGAGGAAACCCTTCTTAACAGGCAGTCATTCCTTCATAATGAGTAAATAAAAAATCCTGTGTTTATAGCACAGGATTTTTTGTTTTAGGAAGTAAGATTATTTTTGGAGGCTGAAAACCTCTACAGTAACCTTATCTGATTTTTCATCATATGTTTCTAAAACAAGATTTCCGTTTTTGTCAAAATGACCAACTGCAAACTTATCCTTGTTTCTGTAGATGTAATTGTTGTTTGATGTTCTTCTCAATAATGAGATTCCAGTAGTGTTATTGGTAACTTTGTAACCCGAGTTGTCGGCAAGTACCTGATACTTTTCACCATTGTTCAAATAATAAGCAGAATGATCGACATCAACTATTCTTTCCTGACCATCAACATTCACACTAGTTACTGAAGTAACCTCGGTAGGTGAAGGAGCAATGTCTGTATTTAATGTTCCCTTTGGAACTTCCTGTAACTTAATATCATGAACCTCTTGTGTTTTTTCTTTTTTAACCACTTTACGTTCACCCTTATTGTCTTTAACGGTTGTTGTGGTTATTACAGTTTCTACTTTTTTGTCTTGATTTTGTGCCTGGATGCTTACGGAAAGTAATAAAGCAAACGTCCCTAAGATTATCGTTTTCATGATGTTTAGTTTTAATTATTAATGATACAAATCTAATTTCAGTATCCCTAAAACATGTTATAGGATTTTAACTTTAAATTACAGATTTCACACAGCCATATCTTTTTTTTAACTATCAAAATTGTCAATAATACTGTTAATAAGTTAGGAAACAAGCTAAAGTATTGATAGATAGCTCAAAAGTTTTTTGTTAAATTTGGAAAGCCATTTTTTTCAAATGAAGAAGAATTTAATCTTACTTTTTTTAATTCTTAATCTCAGTGCTTTTTCTCAAAACGAAGAAAAAGTAATTGTGTTAAAAGATGCTGACACGGATCTTCCGATAGAAGACGCAACGGTTTTTGTTACAAAGACCAGGCAAACCCTGTTGAGTAATGTGGAAGGCACTGTGACTTTTGTTTTAAACGGAATTTCCAATATCCAAATTACACATTCGTCTTATAATCAGCTAAAACTGCGTTCGAATACCTTAAAGGATAAAAAGAATGTGATTTACCTGAAGAATAGTGTTACCGGACTTGATGAAATTATTGTCACTAAACAGCATCCGCAGAAAATCCTAAAGACGATAGTGGAAAACTCGATTAAAAAGCTAACCATTCCGGCACGTTTAAAAGTATATTCAAGGGAGTTTTTCAAACTGAACGGAGCCAATTACCATTATAGTGATGGCCTGATGAATTTTCAGTTATTTGGCAGCACTAAAAACTTTAAGACCGATATCCTGGTAGAACAGAATCGCTCTTATGGACTGCTGACGGGAGAAATCAGCAGTGATGTTTTAGGTTACAACCTGAATGATATTATGCAGAATTACTATAATTTCAAATATTTGAGTCCAATTTTAGACCCAAAGGCAAAAAAAGAATTTGATTTTCTAATCAAATCATCCTCTAAAAATGACGATTATTATTTGATGTCGGTTACTCCGGTAGATAATGTCAAAGAACTGCGGGATGATTTCACCATACTTTATGACCGGAAAAAGAAACTGATAATTGAAGTAAGTTCTTTTGTATCGCCAACTACAATTGCCAATACCAAAGATAAAACTTCAGTGGGTTCCAAGAATGTATATAAGTCCTTATTCAAAACAATCTACAGACAGGAAAGTTCAAATTATTATTTAGTAAGTTCTAGGGAAGAGATTGGTTTTGAACGAATTGATAAAAAAATATAAAAACCGACATTGAAGTTAAAAACTATTTTGTTACCACCAATTTCAGCAATCAAAATTACACTTATAAAGACAGTGAAGTCTTTAAGGATAAAACGCTCTATAATAAAAAAACACAATACTAACCAACTATTGGGATGTTTCAGGATTAGCCGCTACCGAGGAAGAGCAGGAAATAATCCTTCAGATCGAAGGCAGGGAATAAGCTTTTGTAACTTGATTTTATTACGCTATATTTGCACACTTTTAAAATAAAAACAAGTACTAACTGTTAGCAGTAAACCGTTAACTGTAAACTAAAGATATGAAAGCAGGAATTGTAGGATTACCAAATGTTGGAAAATCAACCTTATTTAATTGTTTATCAAATGCCAAAGCGCAGAGTGCCAACTTTCCGTTTTGTACTATAGAACCTAATATCGGAGTTGTGAACGTTCCCGATCCGAGAATAAACAGACTCGAAGAGTTAGTAAAACCAGAACGTGTTCAGATGGCAACCGTCGATATCGTTGATATTGCTGGGTTGGTTAAAGGAGCAAGTAAAGGTGAAGGATTAGGAAATCAGTTTCTTGCCAATATCAGGGAATGTAACGCCATCATCCACGTGTTGCGTTGTTTTGACAATGATAATATTGTTCATGTTGATGGAAACGTAAATCCAATCCGTGATAAGGAAACTATCGATATTGAGTTGCAGTTAAAGGATTTGGAAACGGTAGAAAAACGTTTGGAAAAAGTAAACCGTGCCGCAAAAACCGGTAATAAGGAAGCTCAGACAGAGAAAGCGTTGTTGGACCGGATTCGGGAAAACTTGCTACAGGCAAAATCGGCTCGTACTGTTGAACCGCAAAATGCTGATGAAGAGGAATTAATGGAAGATTTTCAACTGATTACCAATAAGCCAGTTCTTTATGTTTGTAACGTTGACGAAAGTTCAGCCGTAAACGGAAATAAATATGTCGATCAGGTTCGTGAACTGGTTAAGGACGAAGATGCCGAAGTAATCATTTTATCGGTAGGAGCTGAAGCAGATATTACCGAATTGGAAAGCTACGAAGAGCGCCAGGTGTTCCTGGAAGATATGGGATTAACTGAACCAGGTTCTGCTGTGCTGATTCGTGCCGCTTACAAATTATTGAAACTGCAAACGTATTTTACAGCCGGAGTTAAAGAAGTTCGTGCGTGGACAATAAATGTTGGGGATACAGCTCCAAAAGCAGCCGGAGTTATCCACACCGATTTTGAAAAAGGATTCATCCGTGCCGAAGTTATTGCTTTTGATGATTATTCTACTTTAGGTTCAGAAGCCAAAGCAAAAGAAGCCGGGAAATTAAGGGTAGAAGGAAAGGAATATATCGTTAAGGATGGCGATGTAATGCATTTCCGTTTTAACGTGTAAATAGAAGCAGGAAAAAAGACCGCTTCGTTGTAAAAACAAAATATAGACCGTTAAAGAAATTTAGCGGTTTTTTTTGGATTTATCTGTCTTTTCTCTTGCTTAATTCTTTTATTTTCTTTTTCAGACTTTGTCAATATCATTATTGATAACTTCTGATTTTGTGCTTTTATTTCGTTTCGATTTCCCCTATATTAGCACAAAATCGACTACTCCCAATGCAAGACCAAAATCAATATACAGAAGACAATATCCGTTCGTTAGACTGGAAGGAACACATCCGAATGCGTCCCGGAATGTACATCGGGAAACTCGGTGACGGTTCTTCTCCTGACGACGGTATTTACATACTGCTGAAGGAAGTTATCGATAACTGTATCGATGAGTTCGTTATGGGTGCCGGAAAAGTGATTGAGGTGACCATTAAGGACAAATTGGTTTCGGTTCGTGATTATGGACGTGGAATTCCGCTAGGCAAGGTTGTGGACGTTGTTTCCAAAATGAATACCGGTGGAAAATACGATTCCAAAGCCTTCAAGAAATCGGTCGGTCTGAACGGAGTTGGTACCAAAGCCGTAAATGCGTTGTCGAATTATTTCCGTGTGGAATCGGTGCGTGATAATCAACAAAAAGCAGCCGAATTCTCAGCCGGAAATTTAACCATAGAAGAAGATGTTGTAGAATCAACAAAACGCAAAGGAACAAAGGTTTCTTTCGTTGCCGATGAAGCCATCTTCAAAAACTACAAATACCGTAATGAGTACATCATCAAGATGCTCAAGAATTACTGCTATTTGAATACCGGCCTTACGATTTATTACAATGGCGAAAAATATTATTCTGATAATGGATTAAAGGATTTATTAGAAGAAACAATCACCGAAGAAGACATGCAGTATCCAATCATCCATCTTCTTGGTGATGATATCGAAATTGCTTTAACCCATAGCAAATCACAATATTCAGAAGAATACCACTCATTTGTAAACGGCCAGAATACCACTCAGGGTGGAACGCATCTTGGTGCTTTCCGTGAAGCGATTGTAAAAACCATAAAAGAGTTTTATAACAAGCCTTTTGAAGCCTCAGACATCCGTAAATCAATCGTTTCGGCAATTGCCGTGAAAGTGGAAGAACCGGTTTTCGAATCGCAGACCAAAACCAAATTGGGTTCGACTGATATTGGTCCGAAAGGTCCATCAGTCCGAACGTTTGTCAACGATTTTATCAAAACCAAACTGGATAACTTTTTACATAAGAATCCGGAAGTTGCCGATTTATTACTGCGCAAAATCCTTCAGGCCGAACGCGAACGCAAGGAACTTTCCGGAATCAGGAAACTGGCAAAGGACAGAGCTAAGAAATCAAGTCTACACAACAAAAAGCTACGTGACTGCCGTGTTCACTTGACGGATGCTAAAAATCCACGAAGCTTAGAAAGTACCTTGTTTATTACCGAGGGAGATTCGGCTTCGGGTTCGATTACCAAAAGCCGTGATGTGAATACACAAGCCGTATTTAGTTTACGTGGAAAACCATTGAACTCTTACGGAATGTCAAAGAAAATCGTTTACGAAAACGAAGAATTCAACCTGTTGCAGGCTGCTTTGGATATAGAGGAGGATATGGGCGACCTGAGGTACAACAATATCGTAATCGCTACCGATGCCGATGTTGACGGAATGCACATCCGATTGCTGTTGATTACCTTCTTCCTGCAGTTTTTTCCTGAGTTGATTAAAGACGGACATTTATACATTTTACAGACACCATTATTCCGTGTGCGAAATAAGAAAGAAACCATCTATTGCTATTCCGATCAGGAACGCGTTGATGCGATTGAAAAATTAAAGCCAAAACCCGAAATCACCCGATTCAAGGGATTAGGAGAGATTTCTCCAGATGAGTTCAAACATTTCATTGGCGAAAGCATAAGGCTTGATCCTGTGATGTTGGACAAAGCAACGTCAATAGAAACCTTATTGGAATTCTATATGGGTAAGAACACACCGGACAGACAGGTTTTCATTATCAATAATTTGAAAGTGGAATTGGATGTGGTGGAGAAGAATTAAGACTCGAGTGCGCAGCACGAATTGTATGGAGCACAGCGTAATAAATAAAATACTGAACATTCAGCATAAATGAACAACGAAGAAGAAGACGATATTATCCCAAACGAAGACGAGAACAACGAAGAGTCAAACGACTCATCGGGTGAAGACTCGGTAGAAGAAGGCTTTGAAGACCTCAAAGGCTCAGGGAATCATTTTTACGACCACGATGAAAATCCTGAAGATACCATTACCAAAGTAACTGGAATGTACAAGGATTGGTTCCTGGATTACGCTTCCTATGTAATCCTGGAACGTGCAGTTCCTGCTATTGAGGATGGTTTCAAACCCGTACAGCGTCGTATCATGCACTCGATGAAAGAGCTTGATGATGGCCGTTACAATAAGGTAGCGAACATCGTTGGGCATACGATGCAGTACCATCCACACGGAGATGCGAGTATTGGTGATGCTATGGTTCAGATCGGGCAAAAGGATCTCATCATCGACATGCAGGGAAACTGGGGAAATATCCTGACAGGTGATAGTGCTGCGGCTTCTCGTTATATTGAAGCTCGTATTTCTAAGTTAGGCCACGATATTCTGTTTTCGCCAAAGATTACCCAATGGGGAATGTCTTATGACGGTCGTCGTGCCGAACCTATAAATCTGCCGGTTAAGTTTCCGTTGCTGTTGGCTCAGGGTGCGGAGGGAATTGCAGTGGGTTTATCCACGAAAGTGCTGCCCCACAATTTTATTGAGCTTATCGATGCCTCAATTAAGATTCTAAAAAATAAACCTTTTACACTTTTTCCGGATTTTCCGACGGCTGGAATTGCAGATGTTTCTGCTTACAATGACGGTCTGCGTGGCGGACGTGTCCGTGTGCGTGCCAAAATTGGTCAGTTGGATAAACAGACTTTGGTCATTACGCAAATTCCGTTTTCAACCAATACTTCAACTCTGATTGACAGTATCCTGAAAGCGAATGAGAAAGGGAAAATAAAAGTCAAAAAAATAGAAGACAATACAGCTGCCGAAGTGGAGATTTTAATCCATCTTCCGCCAGGCGTTTCTCCTGATAAAACCATTGATGCATTGTATGCGTTCACAGCCTGTGAAACTTCAGTAGCGCCTTTGGGTTGTGTAATTGAAAACCACAAACCCTTGTTTATCGGCGTTTCTGATATGCTGAAAATCTCAACAAACAGAACGGTTGATTTGCTGAAACGCGAATTGGAAATCCATCTGGATGAACTCGAAAACAAATGGCATTTTTCTACATTGGAAAAGATTTTCATCCGTGAGGAAATGTATATCGATTTCAAATTGTACCACGACAGGGAAACGCTTTACGAATATCTGTATAATGCTTTCAAACCCTTTTCAAAATCCTTTGTACGCGAAATCCACGATGAAGATTTACAAAAGCTGACGCAGATTCCGATGATCCGTATCACACGTTTCGATTCGGATAAGGCTGATGATGCGATTTCGAAACTGGAAGCCGAAATGGAGCAGGTAAAGCACGATTTAGACCATATAGTTGATTTTGCTATCAACTTCTTCCAGATGTTGAAAGACAAATATGGCAAAGGCCGTGAACGTCAGACAGAGCTGAGGAGTTTTGATACTATTGAAGCTACTAAAGTGGTTTTAAGGAATACCAAACTCTACGTAAACAAGGAAGAAGGTTTCTTCGGAACGGGTTTGAAAAAGGACGAATACGTTGCTGATTGTTCAGATATTGATGATGTGATTGTATTCCTTCGTGATGGAAAAATGATGATTGCCAAGGTAGATGATAAGAAGTTCGTTGGAAAAGACATAATCCACATCGCTGTTTTTGATAAAAATGACAAGCGTACAATCTACAATATGATGTACCGCGATGGAAAAAATGGATCCACATTCATTAAGCGTTTTAACGTTTCGGGAGTTACCCGTGATAAATTCTATGATTTAACACAGGAAAAACCAGGTTCGCAAGTATTGTATTTCTCTGCCAATCCGAACGGAGAAGCCGAAGTCATTACTATTTTACTGCGTCAGGTAGGAAGCATTAAGAAACTGAAATGGGATTTGGATTTTACCGATATTGCCATCAAAGGAAGGGCTTCCCGCGGAAATACAGTTACCAAATATCCAATCAAGAAAATCGAACTGAAGGAGAAAGGGATTTCGACTTTGCGTCCGAGAAAAGTTTGGTTCGATGATACGGTTCAAAGGTTAAACGTAGATGGAAGAGGTGAGTTGCTAGGCGAATTTCGGCCAAACGATAGATTGCTTCTTATCAATCAATCCGGAAAACTGAAAACCATTATTCCGGAACTGACTACGCATTTTGATGAAGATATTGTGGTGATGGAAAAATGGAATCCAAACAAACCTATTTCGGCCATTTATTACGATGGGGAAAAAGAGCGTTATTTTATCAAACGTTTCTTAGTTGAAAACGAAAACAAGGAGGAAATCTTTATCACCGAACACGAAAAATCACAACTCGAAATCGTTTCAACCGATTGGCGTCCGATGGCGGAAATTGTTTTTGCCAAAGTAAAAGGCGTTCAGAAAGACAATCAGACGATTAACCTGGAGGAATTCATTGCTGTGAAAGGCATTAAGGCATTAGGAAATCAATTAACATCAGATAAACTGAAACAGGTGAATCTATTGGAATCTTTGCCGTATGAAGAGCCAGAGCCAGAACAGCCCGAAGAAATGGAAGTTAGAGATGAAAATGATGTTTCAGAAGATATCCAGACCGAAACCCGTGACGATGGACAGATTGGTTTGAGTTTTGACTAATAAAAAGTCCCGCCTTTTTTAACGAGACGGGATTTTTTAATCTATTATTCCGCTGATTTCCTTAAAGATGAATTTTGTCGAAGTATTGTCCTGCCTAATGTCAAACTTCAGTCCTTCAAGCTCTGCACCACTATAGCTGACACCTTTCTTTTCAATAATTCCTTCGATTCCTTTTTCGGATCCATCGATGGCCAGTACCATTTTGGCGCAAAGTCCATCGCCCTGAATTTATACTTCCATTTGTTTAGCATTATTCTCTTCCTTATAAGAATCCATCCAAAAAGTCAGCTCAGATTTGTTTGTTCTGGACAATTGTTTTGCTAATTCAGCTTTATACTCATTCTCGTTCGTTAAATATTTGTCAAATATTGGATTATTGTTTTTACAATCCGGCCTGTCGCAGGAAACAAATGATGATAAGAGGCAAAGCGCTAAAATTGAAAAGGTAAAGTATTTTTTCATTGTCAGATGTTTTTAAGTTTAACGAATAACTTTAACTATTATTGCCTTCGTTTTTATTTTAAAATAAATACAAGGTGTGGCAAAATAAATTTAATAACGCAAATTGCTCCAAAAACTGAGCAAAAAAAACTGAGCAAAAAAAATTGCTCGTAAAAAATTGCTCAGAAAACCGAGCAAAATAAAAATTTAAACAAAAATTGCTCAAATGTTTTTTAGTTAGTCACTGATATGATTCATGTTTATAAACGATTTACTTCCGGGTTTTCAAGGGTTGGACGTTAGGTTAGCAAAACCGGACAGGTTTTAAAAACGCGTCCCGGTATAAAAATGGATAGCTTTCTAGCCCTGATGGCAGAGAAAATAAAAAGTCCCGATTCATCGGGACTTTTTATTGCAACGTACAGCAGGAATTACCATTACTGATAAATCCCAAGCCATTCGCTCCTAATCGGTAACATCGCTATCTTTTAATTTTTTGTCGATTATCTTGTTGTTATGCAGCTTAACAGGTTTCCTGTTTTTCTTCATTCGCAGGTTTAGGAATTCCACAAACAGAGAGAAGAAGATGGAGAAGTACAGATAGCCTTTCGGAATGGTTCCGACTTCCGTATCAACACCAAATCTAAAGTGCGCCAAATGTGAACCTTCGGCTAACAACATTACACCAATTAATATTAGGAAAGATAAACCAAGGATTTGTATGGTTGGGTGTTCATTTACGAATTTGGAAACCGGTCCGGCGAAAATCATCATAATTACAATAGAGATTACTACCGATAAAATCATGATAACCAAGGCACCGTTATGGCCAAAACCACCTTGAGCAGGTTCAGCATTGCTAACCATTCCGATAGCCGTTAAGATACTATCGAATGAAAATACGATGTTCAATAAAGCAATCTGAATAATCGCTTTCGATAAAGTATTACTGGCTTTTCCGCTGGTTCCTTCTTCTTCGCCTTCCATCTTATGGTGGATTTCAGAAACCGATTTGTACAAAAGGAACAGTCCTCCGCCAAAAATAATAAGGCTTTGTCCTGTAACTCCGGCTTCAAAGAATCTCCAGTCTATATGGAAAAGTACTTCCTTCAGACCCATAACCCAGGTAATTCCGAACAAAAGGATAATCCTAAATACCATAGCAAGCAATAATCCAATCCTTCTAGCTTTAGGTTGGTCTTTGGGGGCTAGTTTCCCTGAAACGATGGAAAGGAAAACAATGTTGTCTATTCCGAGAATGATTTCAAGAAACGTTAGCGTTAATAGCGCCATTAAGGCATTTGGGGTAAATAAGATCTCCATTTTTTATAAGTTTAATTTTATGGTTTAACGTGGTTAATCCAGTTTTGTTACTTTTCCGCGTTCTTTTTTATTGCTTCCCACAAAGGAATATTCAAAAGTATAGCTATTCTTTTCAGTAAACAAAATTTTCATGCTGATTGCTTTTTCTTCCTTCATGCTTTTGGGATGCAGTTTCTGCAAAATGAATTCGCAGTCGTTAACCCAACGTACGGAAGCTGTATCGGTTTTTCCGTTATAGGTTTCAATTTGAAGTTCTTCCGTTCGGGTAAAAGTTGACGTATGTTTTTTGCCATTAATATCCTGGACAAATTCGAACTTTCCGGTTCTGAAATCCTTACAGTTGCGTTCTTTCTCTGAACAAGAAATAATGGTGAAGGTAAGTAGGAGTAGTGTTAGTTTTTTCATAGTTATGGTTACACCTGACAGGTTTTTAAAACCTGTCAGGTGTAGTAATTATTTTAATCGATTTAATTCATCATCCGTAAAATTCTTAATGCTTTTCTCTTTGGAAAACTTATCGGCGTTATAGGTGTTGGATTTGTTTTTCGGAATGGAAAGCGAATTCCATTCATCCCGCTTGAGCATTTTGGCATAGAAAACAATCTGCCCAATATGATACGGATAGTGCGCTAACTGACGGTTTATCGCTTCTACAACAGTATGGCCTTCATTTCTAATGTAAATAATGGTTTCTAATTGTTCCGGAGTTAGGGAATTCAACGCATCGAAAAAACACTCCCATCCTTCGTTCCAAACAGTTAGTAATGCTTCTTTGGTTTTGATGATCTCCTCAAATTCCCCGTCACGGTTGCGCCATTCCTTTTCGCCATCGGTAGTCAGGAAATCCGTCCAGCGCGAAAGCATATTGCCCGAAAGATGATTCACTATTACCGCAATAGAATTCGTATCGTCATTTACGGAAATGAATAATTGTTCCGGATCCAGTTGTTCCATTGCTTTTTCTCCCAAGGTTTTATAGTAGAGAAATTGCTTTTTGATGCTTTCTAAGTATTGATTATTTATCATTTTGAAACAGTGAATCAGTTATGGTTTTTATTCCCTTAAACATAAAAAAAACAGCCAGGAAACAGAAAAGTATTCCAAATCCTAAAACAACGTAATGCCATGTATTCTGCTTGTTGATCCAGGCATTGTAAATTACACTTGGGCCAATAAACATTAGCGGTAAAGCATACAGCATGTATTTTATTCCCTTATCCAATAGCTTTTTGTTGGCAGACATCTTAAAATTTTATTTGAATTCCGACTCCGTTTTGATTGGCCATAGCATTTAGGTCAAAATCTAATGAAGTAGTATTTTTAAGTCCGTCATTATAAGACTCGACAGCTTCCTTTACTTTTTTTGCCCTGCCGGATAGAATGGGAATAGAGACAGCAACCATTCCAACACCAACATAAGTCATAGCCGTTGGATAATCTGCATCTGAAAACACGCCTATAGCGAAATCAACCACAGATAATGTTATTCCCAGTCCGAGCAAAGTGCCTCCGAGTCCTTCTTTTGTTTTTGCTTTTTTGTAAAGTGAAGCCGAACGAACATTAGACGCCAGTATCTTTTTAACCTGGTAACTCGGTATCTGCTCTCCGTTCTGATAGATTTTTCCTTTTTCTAATACTAAAGGCTTAGGCGAAGTATCACCCAGTGCGGGTTTTTGCGAAAAAGCAGTTAAGCTGATTAATAGTGCAAATACAAGAAGAATATTTTTCATTTTTTTATTTATTATAATTATCTACCGCCTTTCTGACACTGCCAAATTCCTTTAATAATTCGGATGCTTTTTGATAATCAACCGGAATTTCTCCCATAATCATTTTCACGCCACGGTCTACGAGCTTATCATTGCTGAGCTGCATGTCTACCATCTTATTTCCTTTTACCTTTCCAAGCTGGATCATTGTGGTTGTAGAAATCATGTTCAATACCAATTTCTGTGCGGTTCCGGCTTTCATTCTCGAGCTTCCGGTTACGAATTCGGGCCCTACTACAACGACAACAGGAAACTTTGCGGTCAATGCAATCGGGCTTCCCTGGTTACAGGTAATGCATCCGGTAACGATATTGTTTTCGTTGCATTTTTCCAGTCCGCCGATAACATACGGAGTTGTGCCGGATGCGGCAATTCCGATTACAACGTCATTTTCTCCGATATTTTGTTCGTGCAGATCTATCCATGCCTGAGTTGTGTTGTCCTCAGCATTTTCAACAGCACGTCGGATTGCTTTGTCACCACCGGCTATGATTCCGTTTACCAAATCAAATGGCACGCCAAAAGTAGGTGGACATTCAGACGCATCAACAATTCCCAATCTTCCCGAAGTTCCGGCACCAATGTAGAAGAGCCTTCCGCCGAGTTTCATTTTCTCTACGGTTTTGGCAACCAAAGCTTCTATCTGCGGCAGTGCTTTTTCAACAGCAAGCGGAACAGTTTTGTCTTCCTTATTGATATTGGATAACAAATCTGCCACCGACATTGTTTCTAAATGTTCGTAGTGTGAGGATTGTTCGGTGGTTTTGGTAAAGTTCATTTTTCTACTTTAAAACGTGGTGTGCCAAAACATTCTGCACATCATATACATTGACCGATTTATTGAATTGCTTAACGATACTTGGATTCGTTTCGCTGGAAACCCAGATTTTAAGTTCAGCCTCCAAATCGAAAGTTCCTGCTGTTTCAACACTGAATCGGGAAATACTTTTATAGATAATGGATTTGTATTCGATTTTGCTTCCGGTAATTCCTTGTTTCTCTATCAGGATTAGTCGCTTATTCGTAAAAATAAAAGTATCGCGGATTAGTTTGAATCCTAATTCAATCTGTTCGCCTTCAATAAGTAGTTTTTGATAGTCTTTTACCAAGGTTTCCTGATCCACCGCACCGGCGTTTCCTAATAAGGCAGAGAATAATCCCATAAGTTTTGTTTTAAATTAGATGCTAAAGTTACAAAGATTTATCTACTAATGAAAAAGCAATACTTTCAGTATTTGCTAATTTTTTCAGATAATTTGAGTACAAATTTATTTAGGACTGCTTTTATTGATTTCTCGCTTCCACAAGTGTAATATAAAACAATTTGTTTGGTATTCATATCCACAACGTTAACCTTAACTTCAGTAGGATATCCTTTTATTGCATCATCCTTAAAAGTCATTCTGAGTTCATAAATGGAGTTAAAATCCTTTATGGATAATATCTCTTCAATCTCATCATTCTTATATTTTATTGAGGGTTTTCCTTTGTAGTAAATTGCTTTGGTGGCATTAGGATATGATACTGTGTTAAAACCAACTTTCTTTAAGGTTTGTCTCAATGATAAAACAGTACTTTCATCAATTTGGCTATTATAATTTAATATGCAGATTGTTGATTCTTTTGGAAATCTGAAATATTTAGGAACTGTAGTCATTTTGACAAATGAGCAGGAAGCAAATGCCATACAGATGGCCGAAAAAAGAAATAACTTTCGATAAAAAATCATCTTTCGCATTATAAAAAACTAGCCAACACAATTCCCAAAATAATCATCGAGATTTTGGCGATATTGAATTTATGTCCTTCGCTGCTTTCGAAGATAATAGTAGAAGAAATATGGAACAGGATTCCAATGACAACAGCAGTTATTTGGGTGTAGTATTGGTTTAGTATTGGTAAACTATCGGAAGCCAATGTTCCTAATGGTGTCATTATGGCAAACATCAGCATAAAGAAAAACAAAGCCGTTTTGTTTAATTCTGCCTGGATGAAAAAAGTGGTTAGGATGATGGCGATAGGTAAGTGGTGAATGGCAATTCCATAGGCCAAATCCTCATGATGTCCAACCGGAAATCCTTCCAGAAATGCGTGGATGCACAAACTGATGAATAACAGCCATGGCATTCGCGTCATCTTATCATGGCCGTGAACGTGGCCGTGTTCGGCACCTTGGGAAAAGAATTCCAAAATAATTTGGAATAGTATACCACACATGATAAAAATCCCAATACTTTCCGTGTGGCTTTCATATACTTCAGGAAGCAGATGGAGCACCGTCAGGGACAATAAAAACGAACCGCTAAATGCCAATAAAAGCTTTAGGTTTTTTTACTCTTGGTTTAAGACCAATAGCAATTAAATAGCCAAAAAGTACTGAAAGTAAAGGTAATAAGTAATTCATGGTTTATTATAAAACTGAAATTAAAACTGCGTTCTGCCTTCTCAAATCTGTCTTCTTATTTAAATATCATTATTAAACGTTCGCTGGTCGTTTTATGGAATTTCTTTAACTTATAATCGCCAAAGGTGTCCAGTAAATAAATCCCGGTTTCGTTCATCATATTTTGGAAATCCTCCAAAGTATAGGCTCTGACATTTTCGGTAAAGTGGAACTTTTTCCCGTCGGCTTCAAACTCTATTTCCTTTATGATAAAACCATCAATTACAAATCGCTTAATGTTAAAGATAATGCCATCCACTTCTTTGGTTTCTTCCGGAATCAGGTTATCGATAACCTGCTGCGAATTCATAAAATCGATCACGGCAAAACCATATTCCGAAAGGCTTTCCTTGATGGCTACTAAGGTTTTTATATCATCTTCCACATTTTCGAAATACCCAAAGCTTGTAAACAGATTGAATATCGCATCAAACTTTTGCTCAAAAGGTTCGCGTTTGTCATGCACGACAAAATGCAGCGTATCATTCGCATTTTTATTGGCTTCGGTTATGCTGTTTTCCGACAAATCGGCACCAACAACATCAAAGCCTAACTGGTTTAGGTAAATGGCATGCCTTCCTTTTCCACAAGCCAAATCGAGCACTTTTGCTTTCTCCGGTAAATTTAGATAGTGAGTAAGGTTATCCATGAAAATCTGTGCTTCACGGTAATTTCGATCTTTGTAAAGGATGTGGTAATAGGGCGTATCAAACCAGGAAGAATACCAATTTTGGGTTCCGGGTTTTGCGTTTGAGTTGTTGGGTTTATCGGCTTCTGACATTTATTCTTTTCAAATGAATTCTGAACGCGCAAATTTAATGTATTTTTGCCGAAGTTATAGCAAATTAAATATTGATATTGCTATCGAAATTGATATTGAACAATGGAGAATTTTAAAATGATTGCCAAGACCTTTTTTGGTTTTGAAGAAATATTAGCAAAGGAATTACAGCAATTAGGCGCGCAGGATGTTGAAATTGGTACACGTGCCGTAAGTTTCAAAGGCGACAAGGGGTTTATGTACAAAGCAAACCTGTCGTTGCGTACAGCCTTAAAGATATTAAAGCCGATTTATTATTTCAAGGCTACCAATGAACAAAACCTTTACAAAGGCATTCAGGGAATTGACTGGTCTAAATATTTAAACGAAAGCCAGACTTTTGTTATAGATACTACGATTCATTCCGATAATTTTAAGCATTCCCAATTTGTTTCGCAGAAAGCCAAGGATGCGATTGTGGATCAGTTTAGAGAGAAGACCGGAGCGCGTCCGAGTGTTGATAAGGATTTTCCGGATGTAAGGATCAATATCCATATTGATAGGGATCAGGTTTCAGTAGCATTGGATACTTCAGGTGCTTCCCTGCACCACAGAGGTTACCGAACGGCTACGAATATTGCTCCGATTAATGAAGTTTTGGCAGCTGGAATGTTATTGTTAGCTGGTTGGGAAGGCAAAAGCGATTTTCTGGATCCGATGTGTGGTTCGGGAACACTATTGGCCGAAGCTGCTATGATTGCGTGCAATATTCCGGCCAACATCAACCGAAAGGAATTTGCTTTTGAGAAATGGAACGACTGGGACAATGACCTGTTTGACCAGATTATCGATGCATTGATGAAACGCACACGGGAATTCCATTACACCATTACGGGCTATGACAAAGCGCCAAGTGCGGTTCAGAAAGCTAAAGATAATATCGCGAATGCTAATCTTGAGGATTATATTACGATTAGCCAAAATGACTTTTTTGATACAAAGAAAGAAAATAACGGACCATTGCAGATGGTTTTCAATCCACCTTATGGCGAAAGGCTAAATATCGAATTGGAACGTTTTTACCGTGAAATAGGAGATACCTTAAAGAACAACTATCCGAATACCAATGCCTGGTTTATTACTGCAAACCTTGAAGCTTTAAAGTTTGTTGGTCTTCGTCCGTCACGTAAAATCAAGCTTTTTAACGGAAGCCTGGAAGCGCGTTTGGTGAAGTACGAAATGTACGAAGGCAGTAAAAAAGGGAAATATATGAATCAGGAGGAATAGTTAGCTGTTTCTTCGGGCAATTTCCTCGTTTATTTTTTTGATGTTTTGGTGATTTACTATCAGTATGGGCAAAAACGCAAAAGGGATGACAAGGAAAATACTAAACCCTTGTCGGATAGTCAGGAATAAACCGATGACGAACTCTACTAAAAGAATTCCGGCCAAAAGCCCGGCGATAGTTTTTGTTTTCTTAGCCTGTTTGTTAAGTTCTTCTATACTTAAAGATGAAAGATCGATTTCTTTTCTTTTCATTACTTTGCCGTGCTTTGTTTTTCAAGTGACTCTATGATGGGTTTTACTTGTTCAGCTTCAATGCGTTTTGCTTTGATAGCCTTATTTCTATCCAAGATGTAAATCACCGGAGTGGAATAGACATCATACTTTTCGATGGCGTTGTTGAAATGCGCACCATCATAAACGTTTATAAAAGGCAACTTGTGTTCTGCAATATACTGAAGGTATTTTTCACCTTCGTGCTGCATATATACGCTGTACACTTTCACATTTTTCCTTTCCTTCAGGAGTTCATTGTAGGCATCGATTAGTTTCGGAATCTCTTTTTGGCAGTGGCCACAATCCACATCCCAAAAAACAAGGATAGTATAATCGGCTTTGACATCACTTAATTTGACATACATTTTACTGACTGTTGGTTCATTCTTATAATAAACCTTTGTCATTTCCTCACTGTTTTTGGCATCTTCAAATCCCATCGCCTTCATTTTGCTAAAGTCTTCAGCCTTTATCATGTATAGATCCTGGGCAATGGCGTTAATCATTAAGGGCTTTATTTTATCCGCACGTTTTATGATTTTCTGCACGATGTCCTGATCTTCATAAATGCCATCCGCTTTGCCAGTTTTAAAATATTTATCCGACATGTGTACAAATACTTTGTCAAAGCCCATGAGTTTGGTCGTCTCATAAGTATAAGTGAAATGAGCCAACAGTAATTTGTACATCAAACTCTTTGGAATGGTTTTGGAAAGCATCCTGTCTATTTCAACACTTACAGAATCTGGGTGTGGAATTATCACACTCTCAAAGTATTTCTTTACCTTCCCATGAAAAAACGGATTCCTCATCGTTCCGTCGTCCTTAAAATCTACGTTATCCCAGTAGTGGTTTTTGTAATAGTTGTAAACAGCAAGACTGTCTGGCCTGCCGTTTGATGCTTTGGGAATGTCTTTTTCTTTTAGTAACTTATCAACCTTTAGGTTCATTACATCTCCAATGTATGTGCCTTTGTGGGTCTTCATAAAGTTTTCCTCATACTCAGTTATGCTTTTTTCGATGGCTTTTTGATTAGCGTTTAATGCCAGAGTGTCTTTTTTAGTCTTCAAAACAACACTTCCTTTATAAGCCTGAAAATCGGTATTTTGTTTGTTTATGAACTGGATGTATTTGAAAAACTCATTTTCCAAAGGCGAATTGATCGATGTTAGTTCCTTACCAATATTTGGACTCGCAACGCTTTTCAATTCTAGATTTTGTGTATTGTCATCAATAAAGAAATCGAAGTAGATGGCTTTCTTTTGGCTAACCAGAGAGTAAATTCCCTTTTCAAGTTTGGTTTTTCCTGTAAAGACAATTTTACCATTTTTTATGGAAGTACAAGTATCCTTAATCAAGGTTTTGTCAAACTGATAGTAGGTCAGGTATGCCAACGTATCAGGACAGTTTTGTAAGGTAATGGTAATATTGTAACCCGATTGGGCGACAGCAAAAAAGGAAGAGCAACAAAAGACAACAGCAAGGAGTAATTTCTTCATAAACTAACGATGTTATATTTCGCAAATTAGGATTTTGACGGTCAAAAATAATCTATTTAGTCTTGAAATAATACATTCAATTTTTAAAGTTTCCTTAAATTTTACTTTAATCTGACCAAAGGATGGTTTAGTCCGTTCACGATATTTTTTACAATCTGGTATTTGTCGATGCTTTCAAAAAGCTTGGTAAGGTTCCTGAAACCATAAGTCCTCGCATCAAAGCTAGGGTCTATCTTTCGCAGGTTGGTTCCGATATGTGAAATGTAAGCCTCATCATCTTCGTTGGCCGAAATGTCGAATGCCTTATCAATAATCGAAAGGTCTACTTTGGAGGTTGGTTCTATTTCGGGAACAATTACTTCTTTGGTATCCTTTTTCTTTTTGGCAATAGGAGCAGGAGGTGCTGTGGCAGCAATAAGGTTTTCACTGAAGGTAAATATTTCACACGATTGTACAAAAGCACTTGGCGTTTTCTTTTGGCCGATTCCCATAACGAACAATCCTTCTTCGCGTATTCTTTTGGCCAGACCGGTATAATCGCTATCGCTGGAAACGATGCAAAAGCCTTCAATGTTCTTGCCGTGAAGTATGTCCATTGCTTCAATGATAAGCGAGCTGTCGGTGGAGTTTTTGCCGGTTGTGTAGGCAAATTTTTGGATTGGACTGATAGAATACTGGTTGATGATGTCTTTCCAGCCGTTCATTTGGGGTTGCGTCCAGTCACCATAAATCCTTCTGATAGTGGCTTTGCCGTATTTGGAAACTTCTTCAAGTATTTCCTTAATTAGTTTGGGTTGTGCGTTATCGCCATCTATCAGGACGGCAATATTAGATTTTGTATTATCCATTTTGGTTTTGTTAAAGGATAAAGATAATCTTTTTATTGTTATCCTACCTGGCGGACACCTTTCATGAATATCCAACGCATGAATATCTTTTCGCCGTCCGGAGTTTGTATAGCCTGAAATTTAGGTGCTAACAGTGTGCCAATAACAAAGGCAGTAATTGGAATCATTATTCCGGTAAGTCCTGTATATTTTTCAATGAGGAAACGGAATAAGATAAATAGTATGGCAAAGCCGATTAGGTTGTAGAGGAAGGATGTTATTTTTTTGGACACGATGTTTTATTTTAAATTTTGAATTTTGAATTTTGAATGGTTCAGAACTTCCTAAATTATTTTTTCTTTTTCTTAGCTTTCTCTTTCACCTTAACCGTCGATTTATATAACGGAATAAAATATGAAACAGTATAATTAAACCCAACACCAAAGTCTCCGTTGTACGTTCGGTTGAAGCCTGGTATGTAAAGGTTATCGAAGTTATCAGGACGTTTTTGCGTAACCAAACGGTTCAGTCTCACACTGAAACCAACGAATATGTTATGGAACACTTCGGCCTTCATTCCCGCCACAACCTCTATCCATGAGGCGGATAATCCATCAAACTCTTCACCGGAAACTATTATGGGTGCTTCTCCAAAATACGGATTCGGATTGTATATGGAGTAATGGTTTAACGTCTGGCTGAAACTACTTACACCATAGCGCAATCCAACAGAAATAACGTTCTCCATATAGAGCCAGTTCTGATAGCTGTTGTAGTCAAAACCAACTTTTAGATAAGTTCCTTTCGTAGTAAAGTTAAGCTGGTCATCATCAACTGTCTTATCTTCGTTTCCAACTTCGGCGGCCAGGAAATGACGGCGGGTCAATCGGTAATCGCCAACGAGTTCGAGTCCGCGATAATCAGTTTCGTAAAAAGAGCGGGTCAGTTTGAATAAATCGACACCTACACGCAGGCCGTAACGCTCTTTCTTTACAGGGATGCTGTCTTTCTTAGCCTTAGTCGTTATCGTGTCTATTCGGGTAATTTGAGGTTTTTCCTGTGCACTGCCTACCAATGAAAGCAGTGCCAGTAAGATACTAAAAGTAAATCTTGACATGTGTTTCATTTTCGGTTACAATGTTGGTTGTTTCAATGTTTATGTTTTCCGGCTGAATCCAAAATAAATCGGGTGCGGCTGCATCAGTAACTATAACTCCGGTAGGGCTTGGGTTAAGCGTAAAGACAGTCTTGAAGCCACAGGCTCTGGAAACAAAAACGTTTTGGCGTATATAGTTAAATTCAAGAAAATCTTCATTTGGGGTGCCAAGACTCCCGGTACTGTTAAGTATCAGGCTGTATTTGGTGGTATCCTGTGTAATATCCAATGGAAGTTCCACTTTGCTTACTCCTGTAAATAATCCTAAGTCAATCGAACTATTTACCCCTTTGACTTTGAGGTTTATTACATTCTTTGGCACCGTCGGATTAGAGACATCAAAAAACTCCAATATCAGCCTGGGAGTAGTTTCGTCGGTGCAGATATCGTCCTTCTCGCAGGAGGAGAGAGTGATTACGGTTAAAAGAAGTGCTATTATTTTCTTCATATAAGATATTCTGTTTTAGTCAGTGTTCAGTTTTTAGTGGTCAGTAGTACCCAGTAACTTTTCTACTAACAACTGCCAACTGATCACTTCTTCATTTCTTCTCCAAAAGTACAACATTTTCTACATGATGCGTTTGCGGGAACATATCTACCGGACGCACCCGGGTCACTTTGTAATGTTCGTCCATCAAAGCCAGGTCCCTTGCCTGTGTGGCCGAGTTACAGCTTACATATACAATCTTATCGGCTCCAATCTTAATTAGCTGTTCTACCACATCCTTGTGCATTCCGTCGCGTGGCGGATCGGTGATTACTACGTCGGGTTGTCCGTGTTGTGCGATAAAATCATCATTGAAGACGTTTTTCATATCGCCTACATAAAACTCACAATTGGTTATACTGTTGCGTTTGGCATTCTCTTTGGCATCAGCAATAGCTTCCGGAACGGCTTCTACACCAATTACTTTCCGTGCTTTTTTAGATACAAACTGTGCAATGGTTCCGGTTCCGGTGTATAAATCGTAAACGAGTTCGTTACCTGTCAATCCAGCGAAGTCGCGTGTTATTTTGTATAATTCGTATGCCTGATCCGAGTTGGTCTGGTAAAACGACTTTGCATTGATGCTAAAGTTCAGACCTTCCATTTCTTCCAGAATATAATCACGCCCTTTGAAAAGTTTAATATCCTGATCGTACAACGTATCGTTGGCTTTGCTGTTGATGACGTATTGTAGAGAGGTTATCTGCGGAAACGTTGCGTCGATGTGGTTTAACAACAACTCGCGTTGTTCCTTATTTTCCTCGAAGAACTGAATCAGCACCATGATTTCTCCGGTGGATGCTGTACGGATCATCAGTGTACGCAACAAGCCTTCGTGGTTTCGGGCATTGAAGAATGTCATGCCATTCTCAGTAGCAAAGCGTTTTACTTCGTTTCGGATAGCGTTTGATGGGTCTTCCTGCAGCCAGCATTTTTCAATATCCAGAATCTTATCCCACATTCTTGGAATATGGAACCCTAGGGCCGGAACCTTACTAAGCGACTGGTCTTCCGATTTGATTTCGGTTTCGTTTAACCAGCGAGTGTCTGAGAATCCAAACTCCATTTTATTGCGGTAGAAAAACTGCTTTTCTGAACCTAATATTGGCTCAAAATCAGGCAACTCAATTTTACCAATGCGTTTAAGGTTATTATAAACTTCCTGATTCTTATAGAACAACTGCTGTTCGTATTTCATGTTCTGCCATTTACAGCCGCCACACGCGCCAAAGTGCTGACATACGGGATCAATACGGTTCTCTGAAAAAGAGTGGAACTTTATGGCTTTGCCTTCAAAATAGGACTTTCTTTTCTTTAGTGTCTGTACATCTACCACATCGCCGGGCACGACGTTGGGTATGAAGATTACCTGTCCTTCCGGAGCCTTAGCTACCGATACGCCTTTAGCACCAGCATCGAGGACAGTTACGTTTTCAAATATGACTTTGTTGGTTTGTTTTCTTCCCATGGCGCAAAAGTAAAGTTATTATTTTAAATTTTAAATTATAAATTTTGAATGAACGCAAGCTTTTAACAGAAAAAGGCTTATTGACAGGGTTACAGCAACTCTATAGTAACCCTATAGCAATAGCACAGCACTTATACAGCACTTTGATAGCACTTTGATGGCACTTTGATGGCACTTTGATGGCGCTTTAGGGAAAATGGGAAAGAGGGATAATTTTAACAGTTGTTGTAGGAAATTAGTATATTTATGATATGAAAAGATTTAATAATAAATATAGAATTGCTTCTGCAAGGCTTCTTGAATATGACTATTCGATAAGTGGAAATTATTTTATTACAATTTGTACGTTAGGCAGAATGCAATATTTTTGAAAAATAAAAAATGAAGAAATGATTTTGAGTGATATTGGAAAAATTATTGAAGAGTTATTTCCGGAGGTTTCAAAACAATTTCCAGAAGTTAAGATTGGGGAATACATAATTATGCCTGACCATCTTCATATAATTGTTAGAATAAATGACACGAATCGAATAAATGATGAAAATTCAGAGACGCGATTAATCGCGTCTCTACAATCCGAAAAAATAAAAATAAAAGGAGGAATAACAGGTGACAACAATCCAATGTTTAAAAACGGAATCCCCAGAATTATTAGATGGTTTAAAGGTAGGGCTACGTTTGAAATAAGAAGAACCAATAAAGAATTTTCGTGGCAACCCCGCTATTATGATAGGATAATAAGAGATAGTCACGAATATAACGCCATAATACAATATATAAAATCAAATCCTGCAAATTGGGATAATGATATGTAATTGATTTATGTTATTAATTGGATGTAGAGACGCGATAGGAAATGTAGAGACGTGCGGGGAATGTAGAGACGCGATAGGAAATGTAGAGACGCGGTGGGGAATGTAGAGACGCGATTAATCGCGTCTCTACGGAAAAGGTCGGGTAGAAGTTTGAATGGTTTTATAGGAAATTATTATATTTGGGGAAATATAATTCTGTATGACAACCCACCTAGCCCTTCTCCGCGGCATCAACGTATCCGGACATAAAATGATTAATATGGTCGCTTTGAAAAAAGCGCTTGAAAACATTGGATTTAGCAATGTGGTAACTTACATCCAGTCGGGGAATGTGTTTGTGGATACTGAGGAAGAGAGTCCAACTAAGGTTGGCTTTTTGATTAAGCAGGAAATCTTTAAGGAGTTTGGCCACGATGTCCCGGTAATTGTTATTGGTAAGGAAGATTTGCAGGCGTGTCTGGACCGCAATGAATTCCTGAACGAAGAAGGAGTTGATTTGAAGAAATTGTACGTTTCATTTATTTCTTCGGTGCTGCCGGATAATATGATTACGCAGTTGAACCTCAATTTTATCAAGCCTGATGAGATTCAGCTCGATGGCAAACGGATTTATCTTAAATATGAGGTTTCACCAGCCAAAACCAGATTGGATAACAAATGGATTGAGAAGAGCATGAATGTGGTTTCGACGACGCGGAATTGGAATACGGTGAATAAGCTGTTGGAGATGTTCGAAGAGAAGGAATAAAACTATTATTCAATCGGAAATAATGATAATTATGTAACATCGGTTATCAAATCTATTATTAAATTTGGGATTCAATTTTAACAACACATAATATGAAAAGAAATGCAACTGCAGTCTGGAAAGGCTCTGTAAAAGAAGGTAAGGGGACAATCTCTACCCAAAGTACTGTATTAAACAACACCCAATATTCTTTCGGTTCCCGTTTTGAGGAAGGTGTTGGAACGAATCCAGAGGAATTGATTGCGGCTGCGCATTCGGGTTGTTTTACCATGCAGCTTTCTGCCTTTATTGGTGAAGCCGGATTCGAAGCAGAAAACATCGAAACCAAATGTGTAATCGATTTCCAAAATGGCGCTATAGTTAGTTCTACTTTGACTGTGGAAGCAAAAATACCGGGAATCTCAGAGGATACTTTCCAGGAATTGGTTACTAAGGCTGAGAAAAACTGTCCGATCTCAAAATTACTGAATACAGAAATTAGCTCATCGGCAACGTTGGTATAGTTAATAAATAGTATAACAACTAACCTCATTTCTGTACCGGGAATGAGGTTTTTTTATTGTTAAAAATGTAAATTGCACATAAATAAATAAGGATGAATCATAAACCAACGTTTAAAAGCAGCATATCAGGAATTGAATTTCCGGATCATGACAGAGTGTGGGGAAAAGCAATACGAACGGCAATTTTCGATCTGATTAAAAAAGACCATCCCGGTTTTGATGCCAGTGGCTGCATTTCTGAAAGTGAATTAAGCCTTTATCGCGAGAAATATATTTCGGGTTTTTTACAGTCAGAGGTAGGTGAACTTGATAACCTGCATAAAAATGTAATTGACTCCCTAAACAGCGATAAGTCCTTTGTGAATAAGGTAGAGGAAGAAATAGACAATAGGACTTTTGGACAAAAGATAGCCGATAAGGTAGCCGCTTTTGGCGGAAGCTGGACATTCATTATCTGGTTTTTTATAGTGATACTGATTTGGATTGGAGCCAATGTTTTCCTTTTGATGAACAAAGGATTTGATCCTTATCCGTTTATACTGCTGAATTTAATATTATCCTGCCTTGCCTCATTACAGGCACCCATAATCATGATGAGCCAGAACCGACAGGAAGAAAAAGATCGTGAACGTGCCAAAAAGGATTATATGATTAACCTGAAATCGGAACTCGAAATCAGGATGCTTGATGAAAAACTGGACCATCTCATCATGCACCAGCAACAGGAACTAATCGAGATACAGAAGGTTCAGATTGAAATGATGAACGATATTTTGGAGAAGATTAAGAAATAAAAATAATTACGAATTACTATTGGAGTTACGAACTAAAGTTCGTGTACCTGACTGCCAATGGCAGTCCTCCTCTTAATATCAAATGAATTATAAATTGTTAAATAACTTTTGAATGCAATGGGATTGATAGATAATTTTTGGAAAAGGCTGATCATCTGTTTGATCTTTTCTGGTTTTATAGCTAAGATAATAGCCAATGTAACAGATCGGAAAGTTAAATTTAGTGCTTTGTTTGTTGGTATAATACTCTATTCTATATTGTATGGCATGTATAGACGGCATCAGAGGAGGATAAACAATTCGTAATTCGTAATTCCTAATTCGTAATTAAATTTTACTTTTGTAAAATTATGGATGATTTCTCTCCAATAAGAAGGAATTGATATTTTGTAATAGCCCATAACGAGTTTGGGTACAAATTAAAGATTATGTCAGTTTTAGAAAAAATGAGTTCAGCAGAAGCAATTGCTTTGGAAAACAAGTATGGTGCCCACAATTACCATCCGTTACCGGTAGTTTTATGTAGAGGAGAAGGTGTTTATGTTTGGGATGTAGAAGGTAAAAAATACTACGATTTCCTTTCGGCTTACTCCGCAGTAAACCAAGGCCATTGCCATCCAAAGATTGTTGGAGCAATGATAGAGCAGGCAAAAACCTTAACACTTACATCGAGAGCTTTTTATAACGATAAACTTGGAGTTTACGAAGAATACATTACCAAGTATTTCGGTTTTGATAAAGTATTGCCAATGAATACCGGCGCCGAAGCTGTGGAAACTGCTTTGAAGTTATGTAGAAAATGGGCTTACGAAAAGAAAGGTATTCCTGAAAATGAAGCACAGATTATCGTTTGTGACGGTAACTTCCACGGAAGGACTACGACCATCATTTCGTTTTCTAATGATGAAAATGCGCGTAAGAACTTTGGTCCATACACCGCTGGATTCATAAAAATTGCTTACGATGATATCGATGCTTTGGAAAAAGCCATCACATCGTCAAAAAATATTGCAGGATTCTTAGTAGAACCTATTCAGGGTGAAGCCGGAGTTTATGTACCAGCAGATGGTTATCTGGCGAAAGCCAAAGCCTTGTGTGAGGCCAATAATGTATTATTCATTGCAGATGAAGTACAGACGGGAATTGCACGTACAGGAAAACTATTGGCAGTAAACCACGAAAACGTCCAGCCGGATATCCTGATTTTAGGTAAGGCCATTTCTGGTGGTGCCTATCCTGTTTCGGCAGTGTTGGCAAATGATGCGATAATGAATGTGATAAAACCAGGACAACACGGTTCAACTTTTGGAGGAAACCCTGTTGCGGCGGCTGTTGCTATGGCTGCGTTGGATGTAGTAAAAGACGAAAAGCTTTCCGAAAACGCAGAAAGATTAGGTGTTGTTTTCCGCAAAGAATTAGCAAAATATATTGAAACCTCCAACATAGCTACTTTAGTACGTGGAAAAGGATTATTAAATGCCGTTGTAATCAATGACACTGAAGAAAGTGATACCGCCTGGAATATCTGTATGGCTTTACGTGACAACGGATTATTAGCCAAACCAACTCACGGCAATATTATTCGTTTTGCACCGCCATTGGTAATGAATGAAGAGCAATTATTGGATTGTTTGTCTATCATTATCAAGACATTAAAACAATTTGAAAAGTAACAAACCAATCTTTTTATAACCAACCAAAAAAACCTTTTTAATTATGGAAGACCAAGATTTGAAATTAAATGATTTTGCTGTAGCAGCATTAAGAGAAAGTGGCAAGTGGTGTATGTTTTTATCCATTTTGGGATTTATCTTCATTGGATTATTTGTCCTAATGGGCATATTCATGTCGTTTGTAATGTCGGCAATGCCTACAGAATCTTATGGACCCGGAATGGAAAATAACCCGATGATGGCTATGAAAGGCTATTTTGGAATCTTTTACATTATAATGGCACTTGTTTATTTCTTCCCGGTTTATTACTTATACAACTATGCCAAAGGAGTAAAACAAGCTTTGGAGTTGAGTAGTAGTGAAGTAATGGCAACAGCTTTAGTGAATTTGAAATCGCATCATAAGTTCTTAGGTATTATGACTATTGTTATGATTTCACTATATATTTTGATACTAATTGGCGTTGTCATTTTTGCAGCAAGTTATGCCAGTTCAGGCGCAGGAATGTAATTAAAAAAAATACTTCAATATAAAACCAGCTAATCCGGCTGGTTTTTTTATTTTTGGATCTAGAAACTTTGTCCCATGAAAAAACTCATCATTCCTTTTATGTTCATAGCCATTATCGTTGGGCTGTTTGAACAGTCTAAGGACAAGCCCAACATTTATATACTTTGCGGAGCTGTTGCTGTGTTTATGTATGGGATGATGAACCTAAGTAACAAAGTACCAAGTAAAAATCAGGAAGAAGAAGAGGAGAAAGAAAATGATACTGAATAAAGGAGATAAAGTTTCGGTTTTGGATGACGCAATTGATGGTGTTGTAACAGATGTGAAAGGCAATGAAGTGACTATTGAAACCACCGATGGTTTTAATCTGACCTTCAAAAGCAGTGAGTTAATAAAGATTGAAAGTGGCAACACGATGAATTTCAGTTTTAACAAAAGCCAGGTCATTAGCGAGAAGGAAGTTGCAAAGCCGAATTACATCAATAAAGAAAAGAAAAACAAAAAAGAGATTCCGGCACCGGAATTTGATCTGCATATCGAAAAGTTGGTTAAAAACCACAAGTCGCTGAGTAATTACGATATACTGACCAAACAAATTGATACTGCCCAATACCACATCGAATTTGCGATCCGTAACCGTATTCCGAAGATAGTTTTCATTCATGGAGTAGGAGAAGGCATACTCAAATCTGATTTAGATTCACTGCTTGGAAGATACGATAATGTAGTTTTTCAGGACGCTAATTATCAGAAGTATGGACAAGGTGCAACAGAAGTTTACTTTAAGCAGAATGTAAAGTAATAATCATTCGATATTCTAAAAAACACCATCCATTTCATGATTCAAGACCTTAAGCAACAGTTCCCTGGTTTTTCGAATGCCTTAATTGAAGATATCAATGCGAATGCCATTCATCAATCTTTTGGAGCGGGCCATATTATAATGCGAACAGGGCAATACATCAGGAATACCGTTTTAGTCTTAGCGGGTCAGATAAAGATTTATCGGGAAGATGAGGATGGAGGAGAGTTTTTTATGTATTACCTGCAACCCGGTCAGGCCTGTGCACTGTCTATGATTTGTGCGACAAAAAACGAAACCAGCCAGATTATGGCCAAAGTAGTAGAGGATGCCGAACTTGTTTTGGTTCCGTTATCGCTTATGGACAAATGGATGATGCAACACCGCAGCTGGTACGAGTTTGTTATTGATACTTATAGAAGCCGCTTTGAAGAAGTCCTTGAAGTAGTTGACAGCATCGCCTTCAGGGCTATGGACGAACGGCTTGAGTTTTATTTAAAACGACATCAGGATGCCTGTGGTTGTCGGGATTTAAAACTCTCGCACCAGGAAATCGCAACCGAGCTTAATACTTCAAGGGAGGTTATTTCGCGATTGCTTAAAAAATTAGAGCAACGTGGTACCTTACGACTGCACCGAAATCATATTGAGATTTTGGGGTAAGTTCTTTATGTGATAAAAGTTACTGAATAGCGTTTTTAAACTGTCCATATTTGCATTATTAAATTTTGCAATTATGGAATATTTCGGCTATTTAGCTTCAGTACTTATTGGAATTATATTAGGTCTCATAGGTGGTGGAGGCAGTATTTTAACGGTTCCAGTTTTGGTATATTTATTTAAAGTCCAACCCGAATATGCGACAAGCTATTCTCTATTTATTGTTGGTATTTCGGCAATGGTAGGCTCTTATAGGCATTACCGATTAGGCAACCTAAAACTGAAACCAGCAGTTGTTTTTGCTACTCCCTCAATAATTTCATTGCTTTTAGTCAGGAATCTAGTGCTTCCGGTAATTCCACCCATTCTTTTTTCGTTTGACGGATTTATGTTTTCCAAAGATCTTTTGATTATGGTTGTTTTTGCAATTTTAATGATTGTAGCATCAGTTTCAATGATTAGAAAAACGCACGGTAGTAATATCATAGCAGGCACGAAATCTCCAAATCTTGTATTGATAGGTTTTTTAACTGGAATGGTTACGGGTTTTTTAGGTGCCGGTGGTGGTTTCCTGATTATTCCGGCTTTACTGTATTTTGCAAACTTACCTATGAAACAGGCAATTGGAACCTCATTGTTAATCATATCCCTAAACTCAACTATAGGTTTTGGTGGTGATATCCTGAGTGGTGTCGAACTAAATTACAAATTACTCATTACCATTACGTCCATTGCTATATTCGGAATGTGGATAGGGACAACACTGTCCAAAAAATTGAGGGTACAAAACTCAAACCTGCTTTTGGTTGGTTTGTGCTTGTTATGGGGGTTTTGATACTGGTAACGGAGTTTTTCCATTAAGCATATTATCTTTTTTTGGCTAAGTGACTTATATCACAAACCAAGATTTACGGTTGTCCTAAATTTGATCAAAATAAAAACTATGTTATTGCCTTTAAAAAATATACTGTCTTTCAAATGTCCGAGATGCCATAAAGGCGAACTCTTTATTAACAAATGGTACAATATTCCGAATGGTAATAAAATGGTTGAAAAATGTTGAGTATGCAATCAGCGCACAGAATTGGAGCCAGGTTTTTATCACGGTACCGGCTATGTTAGTTATGCCTTAACGGTTGGGCTATCCATTGTCAGTTTTGTGATTTGGGAACTAATTACAGGATATAGTTTAAAAAACAAAGAAATTTTTTGGTGGCTGCCTATTAATATCACTGCCTTGATTCTTTTACAGCCTTGGCTCATGAGGTTGTCGAGGGTTATCTGGTTAACCTCATTTTACAGGCAGGATGACAGCTATCATAAGCCAATATAATTAATAATAATAAATTAAAATAAAGTATAATGAAAATCGAACAAATTTACACAGGATGTATTGCCCATGCGGCTTATTATATTGAAAGCAACGGAGAGGCAGCAATTTTTGACCCGCTTCGCGAAGTACAGCCTTACATTGACCGGGCGGCTAAGGACAATGCAAAAATAAAGTATGTATTCCTGACCCATTTCCATGCTGACTTTGTTTCGGGTCATTTGGATTTGGCAAAGCAAGCGAATGCTGAAATTGTTTATGGACCTAATGCCAAACCGGCTTACAAGATTATTACGGCTTCCGATGGCCAAACCTTTGAAGTTGGGAATTACAAAGTAAAAGTAATCCACACACCGGGGCACACGATGGAAAGCACCACTTATTTTCTGATTGATGAAAACGGAAATGAACACGGCATTATCACAGGAGATACGTTGTTTATTGGTGATGTTGGCCGACCTGATTTGGCGCAGCATGTGGTTGCTGATTTGACACAAGATAAATTAGCCAGGCTTTTATATCATTCCCTTCGGGAGAAAATAATGCCTTTATCAGATAATTTGATTGTTTACCCCAATCACGGTGCGGGTTCTGCTTGCGGAAAGATGATGAGTAAGGAAACTACCGATACCTTAGGCAATCAAAAGAAAACCAACTATGCATTGAACCCTCAAATGACAGAAGATGAATTTGTAACAGCCGTCTTAACGGGATTAACGAACCCTCCGGGTTATTTCCCTGCCAATGTACTGCTGAATATCAATGGGTATGAAAGTTTGGATGCGATACTTAAAAAGGCAAAAACACCTTTGAATCCAAAGGAATTTGAACTTGTTGCCAATGAAACAAGGGCTTTGGTTTTAGATACACGTGAAGCTTCCGATTTTGCCCGTGGGTTTATTCCAAATAGCATAAATATTGGCTTAAACGGAAATTTTGCCATGTGGGTAGGGGAATTGGTTGCCGATATAAAACAGGAAATACTATTGGTAACAGAAGTTGGTAAAGAGGAAGAAAGCATGATACGGCTTTCCCGTATAGGGTATGATAATACAATTGGATACCTGAATGGTGGAATTGCTGCCTGGAAAGATGCCGGTTTTGATTTGGACGCCGTTGTTAGAGTTACTGCCAAACAGTTGGAAGAAACCATCAATTTTGACGAGACACTCATTTTCGATGTGAGGAAGAAAAGCGAATTCCAGTCAGAGCATCTGGTTGGCGCGGTAAATGTTCCCTTAAATGAAATCAACATCCATTTGGAACTGTTCCCAAAAGACAAACGCTTTATTTTATACTGTGCGGGGGGTATCGTTCAATGATTGCGGCCTCTATCCTAAAACAACGGGGCATGGATAATTTTGTGGATGTAATTGGCGGTTTTTCTGAAATCAAGGCTACCAATCTTTTAGTGTCGGATTATGTCTGTCCAACTACGCTACTTTAAAAAATAAACATTATATGAATTTATGGAAATAGTATGGGACTTTTAAGTAAACTATTCGGCAAAGCCGATAATAATAAGGAATTGTTAGAAAAGATAATGAATGGCGCACTTCTGGTTGATGTAAGGACGCCAGCAGAATTCGGGCAGGGTCATGTGAAAGGTTCAGTCAATATACCATTGAATCAAATACTGAGTCAGAAATCAAAGTTTAATTCAACTGACTGCATCATAGTATTTTGCCAGAGTGGCAATAGAAGCAGCCAGGCCAAAGCCCTACTGGAAGCAAATGGTTTCAGGAATATAATTAATGGAGGTTCCTGGCAGAATATCAACTTGTTGTTAAACAAATAAAAAGAAAATTATGAAAAAGAATATGGGGAAAACGGATGAATTCATTGGACTAACTTGTAGTATTAGATAATGATAGAGTATATAAAACAGCCCTGGCCATGGTATGTTGCCGGCCCTCTGGTAGGGCTTACCGTACCTGTATTACTTATTTTGGGAAACAAGCATTTTGGAATCAGTGCCAACCTGCGGCATTTTTGTGCCGCCTGTCTTCCGGCAAAAATATCGTTCTTTAACTATGACTGGAAAAAAGAAGTATGGAATATTTTTTTCGTTGCCGGAATCATAATTGGAGGAATGACTGCCTTACAGTTGCTGACTGATTCGGGTCCAATTCACATTAATGAGAATCTGAAAAATGAACTGGCGGAATATGGTATTACTAATAATGATGCATTACTGCCTGTTGATTTGTTTTCCTGGAAAAATCTGCTAACCATCAAAGGCTTTCTGATAATGGCAGTTGGAGGTTTTATGATTGGATTTGGTTCAAGATATGCAGGAGGATGTACGAGCGGACATGCTATTTCGGGTTTGTCAAATTTGCAAATGCCATCGTTGATTGCTACATGCTGCTTTTTGGTCGCGGGACTCATAACAGCTAATTTTATTTTGCCTTACATTCTAAAACTATAATATCGAGAGTATGAAAACTAAAGAAGATGGAGATTTTGAAAACCGTTCCCTTGATACCATCTGTATCAACGAAAGCCATCTGAAGCATAAATGGCATCACAACCTTAAGTATTTATTCGTTGGCATTTTGTTTGGGATAGTATTTATCCAGGCTGAGATTGTAAGCTGGTACCGCATACAGGAAATGTTTCGCCTGCAGTCCTTTCATATGTATGGTATCATCGGAAGTGCCGTAGTCGTTGGAATGATTTCTGTACGTCTCATCAAAAAATTTAAGGTAAAAACTATCTATGGCGAGCAGATTGAGTTTCACGATAAGAAATTTAACAAAGGCCAGGTTATCGGAGGTCTTTTCTTTGGTGTCGGTTGGGCTCTTACAGGAGCATGTCCCGGCCCTATGTTTGCACTGATAGGATCAGGATTTAGCGTTATGTTAGTTCCGCTTTTTTTGCTATTTTAGGAACCTGGGTGTACGGCTATTTCCGGGAGCAACTTCCTCACTAAACTTAAATCGATTTTCCCTTGTAGTAATTGATCAGCAGGTCTACAAATTTACTATAGCTGTGGATGCCATCCTCTTGCTGGTTGACTTTTAGGTATTGATCGTAAAAGGCGTGAAAACCTTTATCTATGAAGGTGTCGTATTTCCTCCAGAAGAGTTCACTTTCTTTATAGTTTTTAAGGATTCCTAAATTGATTTTAGGTTTTAGGGCTTTGAATCTTTTCTCATCTTTCCGATAGACATTTTCCAGGCAATAACGCAGCGCATTTGAATAGGCTGAATACTGAAAATACAGATCCTCGTTTTTGATGCAGGCCAGGAAACCAATAAAATTGCATTCACTTTCACTGGCATAACCAATCTGATGCGCTATTTCGTGGCAGATGACATTCGGGAAACCGTACATAGGTAGTTTGTAATTCACCTGTGACTCATTCGTAAACGGATTAAGGTAACCACCAAAACCCATATAAGTCAACGGCAAACTGAACAATGATTTCTTCCTGCTTGGAACGCTATGTTTAAAAAAACAATGCTCTTTAGCAAGATTATCATAACCATTTTGCGTCATTGTAAAGATGCTGTCCTGTGAATACGGATTGCTTACCTTTTGATTCTTATTTTTTGTAATGGCTAATTGTACTTCGTTGGTTTTGGCAATCAGTTTCTCTGTAAAATCATATAAATCCGCATCGGAATATTCCCGTTTGATATTCATTTTCTCAAACAACGGAACTCGGTAGTAATTGATTCCCCAAAGCATATAGAACATAAAATAAAAAACAGAAAAGCCACTCAGTATTTTCAGCAGATTGTCCTTCCATAGATTCCGCCATGTTTTTCGGGTTTTCCAGATGGAAATCAGCAGATAAATAATAAGTATCCCATACAAAACATCCCCAAAAGAAAATGGAATCCAGCCAAATAATAACCGCTCGACTTTTGATGTAGAAACATACAAACCATTGCTGTAAAAACGTTCAACAACTGCCGGGAAGAAAGCCAAAACCTTTAGAAAAATGATTTGGAATAACAGGAAAAGAGGTAGAATGTATTTGCGGTTCACGTTGTTGGTTTAAAATGTAAATATAATGACTAATTAATTTCGGAAGTAATTAAACTTTGTAACTTTGGGACTTTGAAACTTACAAACTAAAAAAATGAGCCAGGAAATTAGAAACCTTGAACCAAAAGTACTTTGGAATAAATTCGCCGATTTGAATGCGGTTCCGCGTCCGTCAAAGAAAGAAGAAAGAGTGATTGAGTTTATGAAAAACTTCGGGAACAGCCTTGGGTTGGAAACCTTTGAAGACGAAATCAGGAACGTAATCATCCGCAAACCGGCGACTGCGGGAATGGAAAACCGTAAGACTGTTGTTTTACAAGGACATTTAGATATGGTGCACCAAAAGAACAACGACACGAATTTCGATTTCGACACACAGGGAATTGACATGTATGTTGATGGTGACTGGGTTCGCGCCAAAGGAACTACGCTTGGCGCTGATAACGGTTTAGGTGTTGCCGCTATCATGGCTATTTTGGAAAGCAAAGACATTCCACATCCTGCCATTGATGCTTTATTTACTATTGACGAAGAAACCGGAATGACAGGTGCTTTGAATCTAAAAGGCGGCGTTCTAAAAGGTGAAATCCTTTTGAATCTTGATACCGAAGAAGACGATGAAATAGATATTGGCTGTGCAGGTGGCGTTGACGTAACGGCAACCAGAGCGTATAATACAGAAGAAACTCCGGAAGGTTCTGTTGGTTACACTATTACCGTTAAAGGCTTAAATGGGGGACATTCGGGAATGGATATACATAAAGGTTTGGGGAATGCCAATAAGATTATGAACCGTTTATTGTTTGATGGTTTTGAGAATTTTGGTTTACAGATTTCAGAAATCAGTGGTGGAAGCCTACGTAATGCGATTCCACGTGAGAGTGTGGCCAAAGTGATAGTGGCCGGAATGTATGATGAAGCGTTTGTTTTTGATATGCAGGAACTTATCAACGATATTAAATTTGAATTTAAGACTACCGAACCCAACTTAACCATTGAAATTGTTAAAGGCGATATGCCTAAAAACGTAATGGATTTAGGGGTTCAGGAAGGTTTGCTACGTTCTGTATATGCCGCACATAATGGCGTTTACCGAATGAGTGCCGATATGGCTGACTTGGTTGAAACTTCGAATAATATTGCCCGTGTGATTGTGAAGGATGGAGAAATATCAATCCAAAATCTAACGCGCTCTTCTGTGGAAAGCTCTAAGTTTGATTTGGCAAATGCTTTACGTTCAGCTTATGAATTGTTTGGATGTGAAGTAGAATTTGGTGGAAGCTATCCGGGTTGGACACCCAATGTCAACTCTGAGATATTAGATGTTTTAGTAGACATCTATCAAAAACAAAACGGAAGCAAACCAAACGTTGTAGCCTGTCACGCCGGATTGGAATGTGGTATATTAGGAACCAATTATCCGGGAATGGATATGATTTCATTTGGTCCAACAATACACGGAGCGCATAGCCCTGATGAAAGAGCATCCATTAAATCGTCTCAGAAATTCTGGAAATTCTATTTAGAGATATTGGCGAATATTCCGGTAAAGGCTTAGAAATAGAGAGTGCGCAAAAAAACGTGTAGCAAAAAATATTGCGTCTAAAAAAATTGCGCACAAAAAAACCTCGTTTAGTGATAGACGAGGTTTTATTATAATTAACCAAAAATAATCAAAAACAGTATCGGGAAAATCAATCCCGAGAGGGCTAATTTCCAACCCCTTCGTTTAAAGGTAAACTTTCCGGCCGGAATCATAATGGCACCGGTAACAGCTATGGTTATTAGCGAAAATCCAAAAATATCCGAATAATAAATCCACCAGTCTGAAGTATTTTTATGTAGTTTCATCATGTGGCTGATGAGCGGTGTTTTCTTGAAGGAAACAATTTCTCCTTTACCCGTTTCCATATCAATTTCGACATCGTGTTTCTCAAAAGATATTTTGAAGGTTCCTTTTTTACGCTGTGGCGGCGTATTTTATCGTCGATGCCTAAAGCCTTTCCTAATGAATCTGCGAAAGGTTCAGAGATTTTGTCTTCTTTTGGAAGGGTAACCTGAATGACTTTGGTTTCAACCGTATATTTTTCAGGATGCCAGCTTTCCCTGTGATTCATCATAATGCCTGAAAAAGCAAACGAAATAATCAATCCGATATAAAAATACCCTAAGTCGCGATGCAGGTTCCTGATGGTGGCTTGTTTGATTTTCATTTTTTAGAATTTATAGGAAACGGTAGTAGTCAGCATTCGCGGAGCAATGGGAGTAACGGTATTGTCATCGTATACATAATAACTTACCACATTTCCTAAGTTAGAAAGTCTCGCTCTGAAGGTGAAATCCTTAATAGAATAACCAATAGAAGCATCGAACTGTAAAAATCCATCTACCGGAATAGGTTTCCTAGCTAATTCAGCAGGAGTTGAAGCATTGTTTGGACGAAGTCTTCCGCCTAATCTTTCTCCGATATAAGTGGACTGCAAACCTAATTCCAAACCTTTGATTTTTGTAGTTTCAAAAGTGTAAAAAGCACTGGCATTAGCGGTATGTTTTGGTGAAAAGCGTAAATAAGTTCCGGCATCATAAATATTGCTTTTGGTGTATTTTGTTTCATTGAAACTATAACCCGCAATCACTCGCAAACCTTTATGGTGCGCCGTAATATCAATTTCAACACCCTTACTTTGATAAGCTCCGGCTAATTCCTTGATTGTAGTATCGGTATTACCATTTGAAAAGTCTGTTTGCGCCAAATTACCATAATCGATAAGGTAAGACGTAATATTAGCAACCAAATTCCCTTTAAAAAATTCATTTTTTACTCCAATTTCATATTGATCGATTGTGGAATGGGGCAATGGTTTCTTATTTATATCCGTTCCGGTATTTAAAGCAAACGAATCAGAATAACTGGCAAATACAGAGTTGGTTTTAGTAGGTTGGAAAACGAGACCTAATTTTGGCGAAATGATGTTATCGTTGGTTTTTGTTGGTGCTCCTTGAGTTGGAGTAGGGCTGAAGGTATAGACACTGGTTGTGTTTTCTAAATAGCTGTAACGTAAACCGGCTAATACTTTAAGTTTTGTATGTAATTCGATTAAGTCCTGGAAATAAATCCCGGCTCTTTTTATGTTAGCTAAAGTATTGGTGTTTTTATCCATGGTTGGAACGATAGTGTTGGCATAAATGCTATTTTTTTCAAGGATGGCCTTTGGATTGTAAATATTGATTTTGTCGTAAAATGTAATGTTTTTGTAAGCTAGGGTATTAGTATTGCTTTGGTCTGCATCGGCTCCAAAAAGCAAAGTATGCTTAAATTTTCCGGTGCTGAATGTTCCGTTCAAATCAATTTCTGCCAAACTATAATCCTGTTCAGTATCTGTTTTTTGGACACCTCTTTTCCAATCTCCATTGGATTGCACTAAGTTGGTTGCATTCGGTCTCAGGCTTGATAGCAAATTGGTGCTGTAACCCTGGTAAGAGAAAATACCTTTCAGTTGCCAGTTTTTATTTAAATCGTGGTTGATGGTTGATGTAAAGCCTGTTTGTTCCGACTTAAATTTGCCCCAGGTAAAGCCTAAAAAGGAATTTCTTGGCAATTCAATTACTTTATAATCTATGGTTGCCAAACCAAAATCGGGCGTTCTGTTGTCTTTTGTAAAATCACCTTCAATCAAAACGTTTGTTTTCGATGAAATATCAAATAGTAACGAAGGGTTGAAATAAATTCGGTCAGTCGTTACGTCTTTTCTGAAACTGTTTCCCTGCTCGTAACTGCTGATGAAACGATAAGCCACAGTGTTACTATTGTTTACGCTTCCGTATACATCAAGTGTTGGTTTGAAAAAATTGTATTCTGTTGTTCGGATGCTTATTTCTCCGCCGTGATCAAATCTTGGCTTTTTGGTAATCAGGTTTAAGATTCCACCCGGAGCAACATTTCCGTATAAAAGAGCTGAGCTTCCCTTCAAAATCTCAATGCTTTCCAATGAACTGGTTTCCGGAATTAATGAACCATTGAAACGGACACCATTTTTAAAGGTATTGGCACCACTAAAGGTAAATCCGCGTGAACCTAATTCCTCCTGATTATTTCCAGATGCATTACTGGCTCCCGAAACATAGACGCCGTTTGCATTTTTTAAGGCATCAGAAAGCCTTAAGATTTGTTGCTGTTTGATCGTTTCTTTTCCAATAACCATTGATGCCTGAGGTAAATCTAATGGTTTTATGTTGGCTTTACCACTTTTGACTATCGTCTTTTGTTGTTGTGAAATAATGACAATTTCCTTGAGTACCTGGCCCTTTTTGTTCTTTACGGTATCGTTTAGTGCATATAATTCCTCAGGATCGCTTTTATAGTTATCCTGAGAATAAGTTGTAGCTGTAAAAAGCAATGCTATGGTCGAAAGGAGTAAATATTTGGACATTTATTTAGAATAAGTTAAAATAACGGTGCAAATATAAATACGGTAAATGGATTAAAAAAGTTTATTTAGATTAAATATAAATAAATTTTTTAGTTGACTGATTTAGCATTATTTACAGGGAAATATGTTAATACAGTGAGTTCATTTTGGCGATATTTTACTCTTTCATAGCTATTATATTCTGGCTTTGTTTTTCCTTCCGTACCAAATTAAGAATCCGGTAACGGGCAAACTTGCAATCAATAAGCTAATCAGGCAGGCAAAGATTTTTCCGGGTAAACCAAGGACTGCTCCGGTATGGATATCGTAATTCATACGCATCAGTTTATCAGAAGTATCAGCATTCTTAAGCTTTCCGTAGATGTGATTTACTTCCTTTTCCTTTAAGGTATATTGATCGAAATAGCGGTAATCGGTTTTCCAATACGTTCCTTCATCTAAGTTAGCGTTGGCCGCAATGGATGAAGAGTCGGTTTCCGGCGGATGCACTTCAATTGATTTTGCTATTGGATATTCCTTTTGCATCAGTTCGTAGGTTTTATCCAAAGGATTAGTAAGGATTTGACCTGTTGCTACTTTTTTTGAAATCGGATCTTCATAGACCAATGATTTTTCTCCTCCAATCACAGTATAGTAACTATAGGCAAACCAATTGAAACCCCAGACCAAACCAGTGATTGCAAATATTAAAGCGATTGCCATTACATAAAAACCTGTGATGTTGTGGTAATCGTAGTTTTTGCGTTTCCATTTCATTCCTTTTTTCCATTTGAACCAAAAGCGTTGTCCGACAGCTTTTTTGTTTTTTGGATACCAAAGAATCAGTCCGGTAATGAGCATCACTAGAAATATCAGTGTTGCAGAGGCAATGACAACCTGGCCAATTTCGTGTGGCAGCCAAAGATAGAAATGCCCATCAAGTATAAATCTGAAAAAGCCAGTGTTCAAATCTACAGTTTGCAGCACATTGCCGTTGTACGGATTGATATAAACCGCATAATAATAGTCGGGTTGATAATGATAAAATATAGCTTCCGCCGATTTTTCTTTTCCGTTGTATTTGACAGCATGCAATAATTTGCCCGGCAGTTCTTTCTTCGCGATTTGCTGCATTTGGGATGGGAGTAAGAAAGGAGCATCCTGTTTTTCTACGAATCGGTAGGTTTCCGTATAATCCTGGATTTCCTGCTGAAAGGCATACAAACATCCGGTAATGGCAATTATAAACACGATGATACCTGAACTTAGTCCAAGCCAAAGATGGATATTTCTAATGGTTTTTTTGAAACTGTTATTTTTCATTTAAAAAGGTAAAACTCCCCACTGTAATGAGGAGTTATTAAACAAACAAACACAAATTTTAACTGCTTAAAATTTATAAGTCAATCCGGCAGTCAGGCTTCTTAATCGTTGTGGCGTTACCGTTGACCAACCCGCAAAATATTTTTCGTTTAAAAGATTATTCGCTTTTAAGGTAATGTTGAATTTATCGGTATTATAGGATAAGGCAGAGTTAAATATGGTGTATTCTGGTAAATTGAAAGTTCCAGTATTTTTTCGGTGTAATACTTGGTATTCGCTTGCATGGTTTCCTCCAAATCCGATTCCGAATCCTTTTAAACTTCCTGTAGTGAAAGCATAGTTTGCCCAAAGGTTTACCAATGCTCTAGGTCCGGCTTCTTCTGGTCGGTAACCGGTATAAGTATCGTCTAAAACATCTTTTATAACCTCACTATCATTATAACTGTATCCCGCAATCACATTCAATCCTTTTACAGGATTGGCAGTAAAGCTGATTTCAACTCCGTTACTGTTCACTTCTCCACCTTGAAGGAAAGTGGTGAATGTTGCATCAGAATTAACTTTGTCTGTTACGTCAATATTGTAATAACTGATGGTGGCCGAAATAATATCTTTATAAAGATTGGTCTTTAAACCCAATTCGTATTGGTTGGCATGTTCCGGTTTAAATGATGTGTATGAGCCATCCAACTGCTGTTGCTGACCATTGTTTACGAATCCGTTCATATAGTTACCAAAAACCGACACTTTGTTTTGGATTAGCTGATAGACTGCTCCAAATTTTGGAGAAACTGTAGTTTGATTAAAACTTTCATCGTCTGTTTTGCTTATGAATTTATCAACCCTAACGCTTGCCATTACGGATAATTTATCTGTAATATTCAATACATCAGAAACATAGGCACTGATAACTTCAGTTTCCGAATTTGAAATTCCGGTATAAGATCCTTCTAGAACAGCATCTACTGCATTTTGAGTTAATTCAGTATTGCTTATGTCTCCAGAAATTGGATCTGTAACGGTGTCGGTTTGATTTACCAAAGAAACTGTTCCGAAATCTAGCCAACCCATATTTCCATTCTTTTGATTTAAGTTGAAATAATCGATACCAACAACCATACGGTTTCTATGCTTTCCGATTTTGAAATCACCAATAAAGTTTTGTTGGATATCTGTTCCCTGTGATTGTGAATTTGCTTTTGAGATAAATCGTGTAAATTCATCTCCATTAGCCGAATCCCATAAGTAGTGGTAATACCCATTTGTTTTTGTATTGCTTCTTGATAGAACTGTTTGAGAAGTCCATTGTTCCGATAGTTTGTAAAACATCTGTGCCTGCATGTTGAATGTCGGATTGCTCATGGTCAGCTCATTGGAAGTGTATGATTTCTTGTAGTTTTGCTCAAACAAATCCATAGAATTAAAGGATAGAGGTGAATACCTGCTTAAGAAAATCATCGGTGCATTTGCTGAAGTCCTGTTGGTAAACTCAGTATTAATCAGGAATGAAAGTCTATCATTTACTCTATAACTTAATGACGGAGCTATAAAAAGCGACTTTGAAAAACCAGCATCCTGGAATGAATCTTCCGATTGATTTGCTGCATTAACTCTAATCGATACATCCTTATTTAGAGGAATATTTACATCGGCAGTAATTCTGTCCATACCATAAGTTCCGGCATTATAGGCAATTTCCCCGCCAAATGTGGAAAAAGGTTTTTTGGTTACGATATTAATCAAACCGCCATAAGAAATCAGGCTGCTTCCGAATAATGTTCCGGATGGCCCTTTAATAACTTCAATATTATCAACGTTTATTGGATCAATGCTTCCGTTATTGATTCCTGGCAAACCATTTATCATCGTAGGCTGAACCGCAAAACCTCTCATCGAATAGTATTCTGCACCATCGCTACCACGACCTGTTGACTCCCAAAGCCTTGTGATTCCGGTTGCATTTTTTAAGGCATCGTTAAAATTGGTTACCACTTGTTCTTTCAGTAATTCGCTTGTTACAGTATTGTAGACTTGTGGGTTTTCAATGTTGTTCAGTGGCATTTTGGAAACCGTAGTACTTTTTTCTCTTTTGTATTTGTATTTGTTGTTGATTTCAACTTCCTTTAAAGTGTTGAGTGTGTCTTTTTTGGTTTCCTGACTCAAAGCGGTCATTGAAAGAAATAATGTGGATAGGATAATTATGTTTTTCATTCTTATTTAGATTAATTAAAAATAATAATGCAAATATAACGGTTGAATTATATTTACAAAATTTATTTAGACTTAATATGAATAATATTTTTTAACAAATTCATTCTCCAATGTTTATAAATAAAAAAACCTCACTATGGAAGGAGTGAGGTCTTTTATCTTTTTAGACAAATAATCTATTTAACAATAAAACTATCGATGATGTTATCTACTTCTTCCTGTGTTGCTGTTGGTTTTAGGTCGAAAAAGAAATCATAGATATTCTTGCCGTCTACCTTTTTCAGTAAAGTCAGATCTTTGTTGGCTGCATATACTTTCGCCCATTTTGCTCTTACTTTTTTCCAGAGCTCTCCATTTTTCTTCCAGTAATCTTGTGCGGCTTTACATTTGCTGTCATCAACTTTAGTGTAAACATCAAGTCCTTTTTCTTGTGCTAACAAAACATCATTTCCTTTTTCATCACGTACTAATTTGTCATTGTCCTGCTCATGCAGCCAACCGTATTTTGTTATTTCGTGGATGTTTCTTCTTTTCAGCACATTGTAATCGTCGCGTTTGGTATATTCTCTTCTCGGAAGTGGCGCATCAGCGGTGTTTTTCCAATAGTCACTTCCGTCAACGTGCACCCAACTTGCACTTCCATCGTATCTCGGACTATCATCAACCTGATACACTTTCTGTGTCCATTGTCCTTTTACATCTTTAGCGGCCAATTTTTTGTACTTCCAGGTTTTGTCCTTAAAGAATGAATACTGATCTGTGTTTTCATATAACCAATCCTGGCGCCAGTGTTTTACAATATCATCTTCGGTTTTACCAATAATTAACAAATGCTGCAATACCAATTTGTTAGGTTGGTCTTCGACTAATTCAACCCATTCCAACCCATAATCGTGCTTTGTTGCTGATGGTTTGTATTTGGCTGTGTCTTTAGAATAACTGAAAGTCTCGGCAAAATTGAATTTTATTTCATAGCAGCCACACATTGATTTAATCGATTTAATGTCCTGTTGTTTTTTGGAATCCTGGCTCTTTGCACTCATCCCAACCAGCATTACTGATGCTGAAAATAGAAGTGTTTTGATTTTCATAAGGTTATATTTTAAGTATAAATTTCTTTCGCAAATATATTATATTTATTTAGAACAATTAAAAATAACATATATATTTGCAGAAATAATTATTAAGAATGTTTCTAAATAGGTTTAACCGTTTATTGTTGATAGGCTTATCAAGTACTGTGTTTGCTCAGCAATCTCAATCTATTGATAGTAGTAAAGCTGAAATACTTAATGAGGTTTTCATTACTGCAACTCGAACTGAGAGACAACTTTCATCCTTACCGTTGCCAACATCCATAATTACATCTGCTGATATTAGTAAGGCTGGTGTCACAAAATTGAATGAAATTTTATCAGAGCAAACCGGAATAATTACTGTGCCTGATTTTGGTGGAGGAGAAGGCGTTCAGATACAAGGTTTGGATTCGGCTTACACCTTAATTCTAATTGATGGAGTTCCGCTCGTTGGGCGAAGTGCAGGAACTTTAGATGTATCCCGAATTAGTGTTGGAAATATCGACAGGATTGAAATTGTAAAAGGAGCTTCTTCTGCTTTATATGGTTCTGAAGCTTTAGGAGGAGTCATTAATATCATCACCTATAGACCAAAGTTCGACACCCTTTCAGGAGCCATTTCTGAGCGCTTTGCCACATTTAATACTCATGACATTAACGGGAATATCAATTGGAAAAAGAATAAATTTTCGGGTACATTTTTTAGTAATTATTATACGAGTGATGGCTATGATTTTAATAATTTACCCTTTATACAAACTGTCGAGCCTTACAATAATACCACATTTCAAACCCGATTGTATTATGATTTTTCAGCTAAACTTAAATTGGTTTCCGGATTGCGTTTTTACAACCAACAACAAGATTATAAGTCAATAATTACAGATGAAAACTATCAGGGAAAATCAAAAATACACGAATGGAATGCTCAGCTTAGGTTAGAGCATAAATGGAATTCAAAAATAGAATCAGATTATGAAATTTATACGACAAATTACAAAGCTGACGAGTTTTTAAACAATTCCGATGGCCAACTTTTTGAAAGTAGTTTCTATAATCAATGGCTGATACGCCCCGAAGTGAGGACAACGTTTACCATTGATAAAAACAAGCTGACAACTGGTGTCGGTATAAACCACGAGGTACTCGGAAGAACTTATTTCGATAAAAAAACTGCATTTGATTCGCAGTACTTTTTTGTGCAGTATGACTATAATCCAATAGAAAAAATAAACATTTTGGCCGGATTCAGATATGATAAACACAATCAATTTCAGTCGCAATTGAGCCCAAAGTTGGCAGCCAATTATAAAATTTCCAAAAGCTTATCCTTAAAGACCTCTTTTGGTTACGGATTTAAGGCTCCGGATTTCCGTCAGCTTTATTTTGATTTTACAAATTCATCTGTTGGTTACACTGTCTTAGGATATAATGTTGCTGAAACCAGGCTCAATGATTTCGAATCTCAAGGTCAATTGCTTTCCAGAGTGGATGGAATCTCTTTTTCGGATCCTTTAAAACCGGAGAGCTCCGTTAATTTCAATTTGGGCACTTTTTACCATAAAGGAAAACTAAGAATGGACGCCAATGCTTTCTATAACTCGATTACAAATCTTATCGATACGCGTGTAGTGGCTCAGAAAACAAACGGCCAAAACATTTTTAGTTATTTCAATATCAATGAAATCTTTACTTATGGAATTGAATACAATGCAAGCTACCATTTTACTACTGATTTCAAGGTTTCATTTGGATATCAATACTTAATCGCGAAAGACAAATCAGTAATCAAAGCAATTGAAAATGGTCAGGTTTTTGCGCGTGATCCAATAACATTAGAATCATTTCAGTTATCAAAATCGGATTATTTTGGGCTTTTCAATCGTTCAAAACATATTGCAAATATTAAGTTTTTCTTTACCATTCCAAAACTCAAAACAGATATTAATCTGAGAGTAATTTATCGCAGCAAATTCGGATTGTTTGATACCAACAGTAATCAGATTTTAGACATCTATGATGATTTTGTAAATGAATATTTCATTACCAATTTATCGTTATCCAAATCATTTAAAGACAAATTAACGGTTCAGGTAGGTGCCAATAATCTTTTCGATTTTACCAATCCACAGGAAATAAGCAACATTCCCGGCAGGCAGGTTTTCGTAAAACTCCAATTCAATTTTTAACTAATTATTTTATTTATATATTTTAAATCCTTTCTTATGAAAACAAATTTTTTAAAACTTTCGATTTTAGCCTTAACGCTAGGACTTGCTTCTTGCAGCAATGATGATTCTAACCAGGCAGTAGCCTTGGAAACCAAAACCGTTTCTAACCTGAGCGCACCTCAAACCGGAGGACAGGGACAGCCAGTTGGTGGTGCTTTTACCAAATTCAGCTTTTCACAAAATGCTATTGTAACAGATGATTCTTGGGACATCGCCTTCCGCGGAACTACAATTATTGTAAATGGTGGGGACGAAATTGGAATTACAGATGAACCAACAAGGACTGGTGCAGGAGCAATCAGCATCGTTACCAGCACTTTGGCAAATGTAACTACTTTCCCAGCCGCATCAACCTTTGCACAAGATGGAACAGCCACTTATGCTATACCAACAGGAAGTGGAAATGGCTGGTATTCTTATGATCAGGCAACCAACATTATTTCCCCAATTGCCGGAAAGGTATTTGTGGTAAAAACACATAACGGGAAATATGCCAAATTTGAAATCCTGAGCTATTACAAAGATGCACCGGCAACACCCGATGCAACTTCCATGTCAAGATATTTTACTTTTAAGTTTGTTTATCAGGCTAACAGTACAACGACTTTCTAGTTTAGTTTTTTGTTATAACCGAAAAGACTCGCTTAGTAAATAGGCGAGTCTTTTTATATATGTCAATGATTTTATTTTTTAGACATTGGATAGCTTTCCTGGGTTTGTTTCCCTTGCTGTTTCCCCGAAATGGTGGCAATCAGACGGTCGCTGCTCACTTTTTTATATATAATCTTTTGAGGATAATCATGCGCCGGATTTTCAAAAGTAAAAGTATTATCGGCTTCTGAAGTAGATTTGAAAGTTACCGGCTCATCGTTGTTTTGTCCGGCTACGGTTGGAATATACAACAGGTTTTCATTTTTCTGACTCAGCACAATAGTCTCTAAGTGAATGGTGTCTTTTTCCTTAACAAAATAGCTTTTTCCCGAAAAGGTGCTATCGTTTTCCTTTACCCAGATTTCTGTTACAATTCCATCTGGAAGTTTTTGTTCCCAAGTGCCAACAAGCCAATCCATTTTTTGAAGCTTTTCAAATTTATTGGACGATTTATCCTGACAGGAAACTAAACATAGTAATGCAAAAGCAGAAAGAAAGGAAACAGTATTTGATTTCATAAAATTTGGTTTAGATAACGTAAAAATAGCAAACTTATTTATCATTCAGATATTTTGGAAAAAAAGGGATTCTTTTTCTAATTTCAGTAAACTTTTTACCAACAGGATATTGCCTGTTTGATGTGACATTATTGAAAAAAGCGCAACTGCAAGTAAAATCAAACTTCCTACAAGAACCGGAGAAAGCACATACCAATAACCAAGATTTTTTAATTCGGCTGAACCGGTAACAGCTATCAGAGCCGTTGCTCCACCAGGAGGATGCAGTGTTTTAGTTATCTGCATAAAAACAATGGACAGTGATACCGCAAGTGGTGCCGTAATCCACAAAACATCAGGAGCAAATTTTTGAACCGTTACGCCAATTAGTGCAGAAACTAAATGTCCACCAATCAGGTTTCGCGGTTGCGCTAACGGACTCTGGATAACGCCATAAACCAAAACACTTGATGCACCAAAGGATCCTATAAGATAAATGATATCCGAATGTGGTAAAGCTTTTGATTGCAGGTAAGCAATAACTCCAATACCCACAAATGAACCAACAAAGGCCCAAAAATGTTCCCTGAAATTGATTAAGGTTTCTTTATATAAAATGTATCTTGTTTTTCGATAGCCTCGTTTTATCCTTTTAATGGGCATAAATTAAGATTTGAGAGTGGAATTAGCATAAGTGTAAACCGTAAACGGGAAAATCATCTTTGAAGTATATTTTGCTATAAGGCAAACCATCAGAATAGGGAAGAATAGCGTATAATCATTTGTCATGCCACAAACCAGGAATAATGCAGTAAAAGGCGCATGGATACTGGCACTTAAAACAGCTGCCATTCCGATAATGATAAAATTTATTGGAATAACACCGGCATCAAAATTGTTTAAAACCGTTGCCACCAACAATCCCAAAAAGGCTCCTATAAAAAGGCTGGGAGCAAATACGCCACCATCTCCACCAGAAGCGAGAGTTGCTGAAGTCACGACAGGTTTCAAAAGCACAATTCCAATAAAAGTTGCCAGAAATCCCAAACTTACACTGGGATGGGTTTGTGTGAATAGGCCTTTCATAGCATGATAACCCTCTCCATACAATTGCGGAAAAAGGAATATTGCTGAGCTCAGAATCAAAGCGCCCAAAAAAATCCTATGATAATCATTGTTAATCCGACCAAATTGAGATTTAAAAAACAAAACCATTTTGGTTAGGAAAACCGAATTGATTCCGGCTAAAACTCCCAATAAAATAAAGTATGGAATAGCATAAAAATGCCAGTTCGTAATAGTCACAGCGAACAGTGGCTCTTCGCGAATCAAAAGTAATAAAGCCGAAGCCACTGTAAGGGCAATAACATTTGTAAAGAAAAAATCCTGTTTGTTTTTTTGGATATGACTTCTATGGAAAACAAAATACCTGCAATAGGGCTGCTGAATAAAATGGTAATTCCGGCCGTAATTCCGGCGCATATCAATTCTGTTTTATATTTCTTGAATAGATTGTCCTTTCGGTGTGTAGCCGCTCCAATAGCCGCAGTAGAGACTACTGTTGAAACTTCAATTCCGGTTGAGCCACCCAAAGCAACGGTAAATAAACCATTGATAAAATGCGATGGGATTTTATATAGCGGCAGGCTTTTGTTTTTGGAGTTAGTCTCTTCAAAGATTTCCTTGATTCCTTTATTTTCCTTGCCCTTAAACAGGTAACGCCTTAAAAAATAGATGATAAACAATCCAACAATGGGGAAAACGAATATAAATAGATTTTGATTTTCAGCCTTTAACAAAAAAATATCTTCTAAATACTCGGTAGTATGTTTCAGCGATATGGCTAAAAATGACGAAAGAACCGCAATAAGGATTGAGGCTACGAATAATTTCTGAATGAAAATGTAATGGAAATTTTTTCTGAGATGGGTAAAAGACATGAGTTGGAAATTGTATAATTACAAAATTAGCAAACGATTATCCTAAATTCTATTTTTGAACCCTAAATCTATCACAAAAAACGAAAGGTTAAAAACCCAAAAAATTGAACAGTTTTTACTATTTTTGCACTCGAAAATAAAGAAATCATTATGTTAGAAAGATTGCAATATGTAAAACAACGTTTCGATGAAATCTCGGATTTGATTATTCAACCCGATATTATCTCGGATCAAAAGCGTTATGTACAGTTAAATCAGGAATACAAAGGATTGAAAGCTTTGATGGAAAAACGTGAGGAACTTATAAATATCACAGGAAACATAGCTGAGGCTAATGAAATCCTTGCCGATGGTTCTGATGCGGAAATGATTGAAATGGCCAAAATGCAGTTAGATGAAGCCAAAGACCGTTTACCGGAGTTGGAAGAGGAAATCAAGTTTATGCTGATCCCTAAGGATCCTGAAGATGCTAAAAATGTTATGGTTGAAATCCGCGCCGGAACAGGTGGCGACGAAGCCTCAATCTTTGCAGGGGATTTATATAGAATGTATACAAAATACTGTGAAGGAAGAGGTTGGAGAACTTCTACTGTTGATATGAATGAAGGAACTTCGGGCGGATTCAAAGAGGTAATCTTTGAAGTTACAGGTGAAGATGTTTATGGAACACTAAAGTTTGAAGCCGGAGTTCACCGTGTACAACGTGTTCCCCAAACCGAAACCCAAGGTCGTGTGCACACTTCTGCAGCAACCGTAATGGTTTTACCCGAAGCCGAAGAATTTGATGTACAGATTGATATGAATGATGTCCGTGTAGATTTCTTCTGTTCGTCCGGACCTGGAGGACAATCTGTAAATACTACCAAGTCGGCTGTTCGTCTAACGCACATTCCTTCCGGTTTGGTGGCGCAATGCCAGGACCAGAAATCACAGCATAAGAATAAAGACAAAGCGCTTGAAGTATTGCGTTCGCGTTTATACGAACAGGAATTGGCAAAAAAGCAGGCTGAAGATGCTACAAAACGTACCTCACAGGTAAGCTCAGGTGACCGTTCGGCAAAAATCAGGACTTACAATTATGCTCAGGGCCGTGTAACAGATCACCGAATAGGATTGGATGTTTTTGATATGGATGGCGTAATGAATGGGAAAATCCAAAAGTTTGTTGACGAACTTCAGTTAGTCAACAACATGGAGAAATTAAAGGAAAGCGAAGTTTTCTAAATAAAAATTTTATAAATAAAAAAGGGCTAACAAATTTGTTAGCCCTTTTTTCCTGCTTACTTAGCTGTAGAACAAAGTCCTATAATCTAAATCCGTAAGCAAGTCTCACAGCAATCATTCCCAATCCTTTTCCTGTAGTTCCGTCATCATTCAATTTCGGAAAATTAGTATAATGTTCATATCGTATACTTGCGTCAAAATATTTATTAGCATATCCTACACCTGGACTAAGTAGTATTGAGCTCTGATCGTAGTCATTGGTAACGGCAAATGCTCCACCAACTTCTCCAAGTAAATATAATTTGTCTTTTAAAACAAAGGCTTTAAATCCACCTTTTACAGGAATATATCCAAAATCATTGTCATCGCCATTGATGAAGAAATTGTTAAAACCAGTAGTAAATGTTAGAGAGTATTTTGTGGATAAATCATATTGAAGCCTAACATCTCCTCCAAGATTCCATTCATAAGGTTCTGCGTTTAATGGAACGCCGCCACTAAGTCCAAATCCTAATCTCCAGCCTTGGTCATAATTTTCTGTTGCTGAACTTGTTGTTGTCATCGTTTCTTGTGCAGAGGTCTTGACAGAACCTAATAGACATAGGGCAACTACGGCTAATTTTACTGAGTTTCTTACAATCGTTTTCATGGTATTTAGTATTTAATTAGATTTAGAATTTAAGAAGTGTAGTTAATTTACACTTTTTCTGTTTTGGTAATGTCAACAAAAACTGCAATAGCAGCTACCAATATGAGGATATGAATCGCAGCGCCCGTGTTATAAAGGAAGAAACCTAACGCCCAAAGTATAAGGAGGACTATTGCGACGGTATATAAAAAATTTGACATTGTTTTTATTTCTTTTGTACAGTACAAAGTTGCAATGATTGAAATAGCTTCGTGTTATAGCATTTTTCTGAATTGTTATAGTTTTTCCATTTAAATAAAAGCACCTGAGAAGAAAATCCTAAACAGGCATAGTATTGAATAATACCTGGAACCACTTATAATAGCATCTATACCTATTAAAATAAGTTAGAAACCACTTTAAATACGTTGGAGTACGTATTAAAATACGTCAGGAACCACTTTAAATTAGGTTGGAGTATGTATTAAAATACGTCAGGAACCACTTTAAATAGGTTGGAGTGCGTATTAAAATACTTCAGGAACCACTTTAAATGCGTTGAGTACGTATTAAAATACGTCAGGAACCACTTTAAATACGTAGGTGGACGTATTAAAATAGGTTAGGAACCACTTTAAATACGTAGGGAGACGTATTAAAATAGGTTAGGAACCACTTTAAATACGTTGGAGTACGTATTAAAATACGTTAGGAACCACTTTAAATACGTAGGTGGACGTATTAAAATAGGTTTAGAACCACTTTAAATACGTTGTGAAACCATTTTTAATATAATAGTGCACATTATTAATGAAAGTAAAGGTGTTTAAGTGCAATCTTCAGGAAGATATATAGTAAAGGTAGAACCAATAGTAGGCTTGCCTTCCGCAAATATGAAACCTTTGTGGTTTTCAACTATCTTTTTACAGATTGCCAGGCCAATTCCGGTTCCGACATATTCATTCTTATTATGTAAACGATTGAATAATACAAATATCTTTTCCGCATATTCCTGTTCAAAACCGATTCCGTTATCCGTAAAGGTGAACTTATAAAATTTGTCTTTGGTTTTCTTTGGGATTGCTGCTTCTTCACTTGCAATTACTTTTTGACATGCAATCTTGATTTTCGGCGGAACATCTTCCTTACTGTATTTCAGGGAATTTCCGATGATGTTAGTAAACAACTGCTGAACCTGAAAAGGTATTACAGTCATTTCGGGTAACTTATCACTTTTGATAACCGCTTTCTTCTCGTCAATAAATTGCTGCAAATCACTTTTTGCGTTTTCCAATAAATCGTTCAGGTTTACTTCTTCAAAAACTTTTTCTGTTTTGGTAGTTCTTGAATATTGAAGCAGATCGTCGATAAGGATACGCATCCGTTCTACAGAACTGTTGATCCTTGACATAAATTCTTTTCCATTATCGGAAAGATTATCATATTCCTTATCCGCTAATCGGGAAACAAAAGTCTGTATTTTTCGCAATGGTTCCTGTAAATCATGACTCGCAACATAATTAAAAGCCAACAATTCCTTATTACTGGCTTCCAGCTCTAAGTTTTGCTGTTCCAATGATAATGAAGCTAACACTTGATCTGTCACGTCGCTCGTGGTTCCAATCAGGATTTCATCCCCAGATTTATTGGTAACGATTCGCCCTGTAGTCCTAAAATACCTGACTTTTTTATCTTTTCGGATAATCCGATAAGTGAATAAGGCTGGATTATTGCTTTTCATTTTATCCATATTCTCCCGAAATGCCGGAAGATCTTCTGAATGGATGTATTTCATAAAATTTTCTTCACTAGAAAAAAAACCTCCGGGTTCAAAGCCAAGTAGTCGATAAGTATTGTCTGAAATGGTATATTCTTTTGTATCAACCTTTAACTGCCAACTTCCAAAATTACCAACAATCTCAGCAAGACTATTAGACTCGTTCATTAAAGCCAGGCGATTATTGCTGGTTTGTGACTTGTCCAAATCCCTATTAATCCTTATATAGGAAATTGTAATCAGTAAAAGAGTAACCAAAAGTGTAGTATAAACGAAAACAGGAGTTACTTGAATGGTGTCATTATAATTTGATTCCCTCGATTTTAATGTCCTTTTTTCAAGATGAATCATTTCGTCTATATGATTACGTATGCTATCCATAGTTTGTTTTCCAATGAGTAGCTTTTCTTTTATAGACTTATCATTTAGAGGTTTTGTTAAGGATAAATGCAGAATGGCAGAAAGGTAATTTTGCCTCTTACTAATGTAGAAACTTAATTTTCTAACGTTGCTTTCCTGCTCGGGATTCCCTTTGGTATAAGCCTTAACCCTGTCAAACGAATGGTCGATTTTCTTTTTTGAATTAAGATAAGGTGCCAAAAAAGTAGAATCTTTAGTTATCAAAAAACCACGCTGACCGGTTTCGGAATCTTTTATATAAGACATCAGGCGTTCCAATTCTAAATTGATATCATAGGAATGATTAACCCGTTTAGACGAATTGCCGAGTATACCGATATGTTTGAATGTAACGGCAGAAATGAAAAAATTCCAAATATGGAGACCACAAAAATACTTTTGAGAAAGATAGTAGATTTGTAGAATCTCCGTAATTTCATGGCGTAGCAATTTTTTTTATAGCCTCAATAAAAAGTTATCCCTGTTTAATCCTGATGTATGGTATTGCCAGTTTATAGTAACAACATCTGAAAGTACTTTTTTTAGTGTTGCAAAATCACTTGGCTTTTTTATATAGATGTTTGCACCTTGTACAAAAGTCTCTTCAATATGCTCTTCTGAAGAAGAGGTTGAAAAGATAGCTATAGCGATATCACTGAATTTATCATCCTGTTTAATTTCATATAGGCACTCAATACCATTTTTCTTTGGCATGTTTAAATCGAGAAATAAAACATTAGGCAAAACTGCATCTGGTGAATTTAGATAATCCATGAGTTCAACACCGTCGTTAAAAGTGTTGACTTTAGTATTTATCCTTAATTCGCTAAAAGCATCTGTAAATAGTAATCTGTCATCTTCATCATCATCAGCCAAAATAATGTGTATGTAATCCTTGTCCATTGATGTTTTTTATTTTTTGTTAGATATTTCTCTTCGTTTTGAAAGTATTCTTTGAAATGCTGAAGGCGTAATTCCGGTAGCATTTTTAAACTGTGTACTTAAATGCGCCACACTGGAATAGTTGAGCTGGAAAGCAATTTCAGTTAAGCTTAAATCAGTGCTGACAATCAATTGCTTTGCATACTCTATTTTTTGCATAATGATATAATTCTCAATTGAAGTATAGGTTACATCAGAAAATAGATTGGAAAGATAACCATAGCTGTGACTAAGTTTGTCAGCTAAATACACAGAACTTTTTACCTGTACGAGTTCAGGACTGTGAATCATTTCTATTATAGTGTCCTTTATTTTTTGAACAAGAACGCTTTTTTGATTTTCAATGATGTCAATGCCATACTCTTTTAATTCTTCTGTAAAAGCCGAAAAAACAGCAGTGTTAGTTTTCTCCAAAATTTCTACTTCTCCGAACCCCAGCACTTTATGCTTGAGATTGTGTTTGATTAATTTTTCTTCTAAAACTTTTCGGCAAACGGCATTAAAATCGAACTTAATAAAGATCTTCATAAAAATATGATAAGGGTTGTTTTATGTAAATGTAACAAAATAATCCTATCAAAAAAGCTGTACTTTGAAATACAGCTTTTTTTCTAACCCCAACTTTTATTGGAACAAATAACAATAGTAGGTAAACTTGTTATTTGTTTTACAAAGTTATTGTGCTGGTTTGCGGTTTAGTTATATAATTTCGGTGTATTGTTATAAAACTTTCACTTTTGGGATACAATTCGTAAGTTTGCAACAACACAACTACACTATGACAACACAACAACTTATTCATCAAATCAAGCAAAAAAATCATTTCTTTGTATTGGACTTGATGTAGATATTACCAAAATTCCACAGCATTTATTACAGTTGGAAGATCCTATTTTCGAATTCAATAAAGCCATAATTGATGCGACAAATGATTTGTGCGTCTCCTATAAACCCAATACCGCTTTTTACGAAGCCTATGGATTAAAAGGATGGCAGTCTTTACAGAAAACCATTAATTACCTTAATGAAAGGTATCCTGAAATTTTCACTATTGCCGACGCTAAACGTGGTGATATAGGAAATACTTCAACGATGTATGCCAAAGCGTTTCTGGAAGATTTGGATTTTGACAGCGTAACCGTTGCTCCTTATATGGGTAAAGATTCTGTAGAACCTTTTCTCGCTTTTGATAATAAACATGCAATCATGTTAGCATTGACATCTAATGAAGGTGCTTTTGATTTTCAAACCAAAGATGTTGATGGAAAAGAATTGTATAAAACCGTAATCGAAACTTCCAAAACATGGAAAAATTCAGAAAGAATTATGTATGTTGTCGGTGCAACCAAAGCAGAATACTTTACAGAAATCCGTAAAATTATACCCGATAGTTTTTTATTGGTTCCAGGTGTTGGTGCTCAGGGCGGAAGCCTGGAAGAAGTCTGTAAGTACGGAATGAGTCCGAATGTTGGATTACTAATCAATTCATCACGTGGTATTATCTATGCTTCGAATCAAAACGATTTTGCCGAAAAGGCTAGAGAAGAAGCACTAAAAATGCAGCAGGAAATGGAAGTCATTCTGCAAAAAATATAAGCTGATTGAAAACATTCACTGACCAACTAGGAAATTCCCATACTTTCGAAACAACTCCAAAACGTATAGTTTCCTTAGTGCCATCGCAAACCGAATTGTTATATGATTTGGGTCTGGAAGAAAGTATTGTTGGCATAACCAAATTCTGTGTGCATCCTTTTCATTTCAAGTCGACTAAGAAGATTATCGGCGGAACCAAAAAAGTCCATACCGAAAAAATCCGCTTACTACAGCCGGATATCATTATTGCCAACAAAGAAGAAAATACCATAGAAATTGTTGCCGAACTATCTGAAATTTGCCCAGTCTGGGTAACTGATATCATCACTTTGGATGACAACCTGAAAATGATTGAAGAATTCGGAATCCTTTTCAATAAAAGAACAGAAGCGCAAAAGTGGATTGACAAAATCAATTTTGGATTAAAAGATTTTCAGAATTTCATCCAAGGTACGGAATCCTTAAAAGTGGCATATTTCATCTGGGCCAATCCCTACATGGTTGCAGGAAATAATACCTTTATCAACGAAATGCTTAAACTGAATAATTTTCAGAACATATACGAAGATAGGGAAGAACGTTATCCTGAAGTAATAATTCAGAAAATGCGGATTCAGGGTGACCCCGATTTAGTTTTGCTTTCGTCTGAACCGTTTCCATTTACAGATGAGCACGCCTTTGAATTAGGCCGCTACACCCATCACGCTAAAACTGTTTTTGTAGATGGCGAAATGTTTTCCTGGTACGGAAGCCGGTTGGTAAAGGCCTTTTCGTACTTCAAAAAACTGCACGAAAGCATAGTATAAAAAAACCGGCACTCAATAAAGAGCACCGGAGTTTTTAACTAACCTAAACCAATATAATAAAAAACCAAATTTATTACACTACAAAGATAGGTCGTCTTTTAAAGCTGTAGTGTTAAGCAAATGTTATTCTTATGTTATTGATTTCTAAAAATTTATAATTATTTGTTGTCCTGCATGGCAAACACTTTCTTCAACAAATCCGAACTTCTTGAACTAACGCTGGTTCGGATGTTTTTTTCTTCAACAGCAATCATTTTATAAACACCTTCCAAGGCTTTGTTTGTGGTATAATCCGTTAAATCTGGGTTAACTTTTGATACAAAAGGTATCTTGTTGTATTTTGAAATAATGTTGGCCCAAACCTTATCAGCACCAACTTTAGTAAAAGAGCTTTTAATTACAGGATTAAATTTAGCATACAACGGGCTAGTAGTCGTGTTTTGCAAATAAGTGGTTGCAGCCGTGTCATTACCCATCAAAATATTTTTTGCATCCGTGAAACTCATATTCCTTACTGCATCCACAAAAATAGGAGTTGCTTCTTTAGTAGCGTCTTCGGCAGCACGGTTAAGCATTTTTATACCATCATCGGCAAGTGAGCCTAATCCAACTTTTCGTAGTGCTTTGTCCACCTTTTGAAGTTCTTCCGGCATCAGGATCTTTACAGCTTCATTTCTATAAAAGCCATCCACTGCGGTAAGTTTAGTGACCTGTTTTGAAATTCCATTGTTCAAAGCTTCTTTTAATCCGCCGGCAATATCAAGGCCACCTGTTGAATTCACCTGGGGAAACTGATTAGCGACTTGTTGTAGCTCGGCACAGCTTAAAAAGTAAAGGCAAGTAAAAGTGATAGGATTGATTTGATCATCGTTTTGTAGTTGTTTCTGAATTCAAAGGCTTTTAGTTTCATAGTAGAATATTTTAGTTCAAAGTTAAAAATTGATTTGTTGGTATGTGTTAATTTTCGGCCAAACTTTCCAAAAATTATGCCAGTGCGTTATCCTATAATTTTTATTAATTACGTAAATTGCGGCTCTAAAATTATGATATCCGCAAAATGGAACCACAAATACCTTATATCCCAAAAAATAAAATCCGTATTGTAACTGCCGCTTCTCTTTTCGATGGTCACGACGCAGCAATAAATATCATGCGAAGGATTATCCAGGCAACTGGAGTAGAAGTAATTCACTTAGGCCACGACAGAAGTGTGGAAGAAGTTGTGAATACCGCCATTCAAGAAGATGCAAATGCCATTGCAATGACATCCTATCAAGGTGGGCACAATGAGTACTTCAAATACATGTACGATTTATTAAAGGAAAAAGGAGCAGAACATATTAAGATTTTTGGCGGCGGCGGCGGTGTAATTCTTCCAAGTGAAATAGCCGAATTACAGGCTTACGGGATTACGCGAATTTACGCTCCAGACGACGGACGTGCTATGGGATTACAGGGAATGATTAACGACCTGGTGCAACAATCGGATTATCCTATTGGCGACAAACTCAACGGTGAATTAAAACATATTGAAGATAAGAATCCAACCGCTATTGCCCGTTTAATTTCGGCTGCAGAGAATTTTCCCGAAATTGCCAAACCTGTTTTTGACGATATCCACGTCATGAATGAGAGTTCTAAAATTCCTGTTTTAGGAATTACAGGAACAGGCGGAGCAGGAAAGTCGTCATTGGTTGATGAATTAGTAAGAAGGTTTCTAATCGATTTTCCAGAGAAAACTATCGGATTAATATCTGTAGATCCATCCAAACGTAAAACGGGTGGCGCCTTATTGGGTGACAGGATCCGAATGAATGCCATCAACAATCCAAGAGTTTATATGCGTTCACTGGCTACTCGTCAGTCTAATTTGGCTTTGTCAAAATATGTTGCTGAAGCGATTCAGGTGCTGAAAGCCGCAAAATATGATATTATCATTTTAGAAACTTCCGGAATTGGCCAGTCGGATACTGAAATTATGGACCACTCTGATGTTTCATTATATGTAATGACGCCTGAATTTGGTGCTGCAACGCAATTAGAGAAAATCGATATGTTGGATTTTGCCGATTTGGTTGCTATTAATAAGTTCGATAAACGAGGTGCTTTAGATGCCATCCGTGACGTTAAAAAACAATACCAGCGAAATCACAATCTTTGGGATTCAAATCCGGATGACATGCCGGTGATTGGAACAATTGCATCTCAGTTCAATGATCCGGGAATGAACCAGCTTTATAAAAGAGTGATGGATAAGATTGTGGAAAGAACGGGTGCCGACCTGAAATCTGACTTCCATATCACACGTGAGATGAGCGAGAAGATTTTTGTTATTCCGCCACACAGAACAAGATATCTGTCGGAAATTGCAGAGAACAACCGTAAATATGATGAGACTGTTTTAACACAGGTTGAAGTAGCCCAAAAGCTATACGGAATATTCAAAACAATAGAATCGGTTAGTAAGAAACTACCAAAGTTTGACAAGGCAGGTATAGATGTTAACTCATTAAATTTTAATGATGATAACAACGACTTCCTAAACTTATTGGTTAAGGAGTTTGACAGAGTAAAAATGAACCTCGATCCATTCAATTGGGAAATAATCCTGACGTGGAATGACAAGGTAAACAAATATAAAAATCCGGTTTACAGCTTTAAGGTCCGCGATAAGGAAATCAAAATCCAGACGCATACTGAAAGCTTATCACATACCCAACTTCCAAAAGTGGCCTTACCAAAATACCAAGCTTGGGGCGATATCCTAAAATGGAACTTACAGGAAAATGTTCCGGGTGAGTTTCCTTTTGCGTCAGGACTATATCCTTTCAAGCGCGAAGGAGAAGATCCATCAAGAATGTTTGCCGGAGAAGGCGGACCGGAACGAACCAACAAACGTTTTCACTACGTGAGTGCAGGTTTGCCAGCCAAGCGTTTATCCACAGCTTTTGATAGCGTAACATTATACGGTAACGACCCAGATTTACGTCCGGATATCTATGGAAAAATCGGGAATGCCGGAGTTTCTATCTGTTGCCTCGATGATGCCAAAAAATTATATTCAGGTTTCGATTTAAGCCATCCATTAACTTCTGTATCTATGACCATCAACGGTCCTGCGCCAATGTTACTCGGGTTCTTCATGAATGCCGCCATCGACCAGAATTGTGAAAAATATATCGTTGAGAACAATCTTCAGGTGGAAGTTGAAGAAAGAATCAACGAAATCTATAAGGAAAAAAGGTTAACAAGGCCAAAATACAATGGTACTTTACCCGAAGGAAATAACGGATTAGGATTAATGTTACTTGGAGTTACAGGTGATCAGGTACTTCCTGTAGACGTATACCAGGATATCAAGGTTAAAACCCTTACACAGGTTCGGGGAACGGTTCAGGCTGATATTCTGAAGGAAGACCAGGCTCAAAATACCTGTATCTTTTCTACCGAATTCGCTCTGCGACTGATGGGCGACGTACAGGAATATTTTATCCAGAAAAACGTGCGTAACTTTTACTCGGTTTCGATTTCAGGCTATCATATTGCTGAAGCTGGTGCCAATCCAATCACGCAGCTGGCATTTACATTGTCTAATGGTTTCACTTACGTGGAATACTATCTGAGCCGCGGAATGAACATCAATGATTTTGGGCCAAACCTATCATTCTTCTTCTCTAATGGTATTGATCCCGAATATGCTGTAATCGGAAGGGTAGCCCGTAAAATCTGGGCGAAAGCCATGAAGAATAAATACGGTGCCAATGAAAGAGCTCAAATGTTGAAGTATCACATTCAAACATCGGGACGTTCCTTACACGCGCAGGAAATCGATTTCAATGATATTCGTACGACTTTACAGGCTTTGTATGCTATTTATGATAACTGTAATTCATTGCATACCAATGCTTATGATGAAGCTATTACTACACCAACAGAAGAAAGCGTACGTCGTGCCATGGCTATTCAGTTAATTATCAACAAGGAATTAGGTCTGGCCAAAAATGAAAACCCAATACAAGGCTCATTCATCATCGAAGAGCTGACCGATTTAGTGGAAGACGCCGTATTGCTCGAATTTGACAGAATAACCGAACGTGGTGGAGTGCTTGGCGCGATGGAAACGATGTACCAACGAAGCAAAATCCAGGAAGAGAGTTTGTATTATGAAACGTTGAAGCATACGGGTGAATTCCCAATCATCGGAGTAAATACGTTTCTAAGCTCTAAAGGCTCACCAACTGTTTTACCGGCCGAAGTTATCCGTGCTACCGAAGAGGAAAAACAGGAACAGATCAAAACGCTTGATAATTTACATAAAACTTACCATGATAAAGAAGATGAACAAATAGCAGCACTTCAAAATGCTGCAATAAACAACGAAAATATCTTTGAGGTTTTGATGAACGCAACAAAATATTGTTCGCTGGGTCAAATAACGGCAGGATTGTTTGAAGTAGGAGGGCAGTATAGGAGGAATATGTAAGCTATAATTTAAACTTTTTTAACGTCAACCATTAGGAATCAGACTTATCCTCATTAAACTTTTTAATGATAGCTTTTAGCTGTTCTGCACGGGCTGTCTTTTTCGCTTTTTCTTTATCTTGCGACTTATGCAACTTATCATTATGAGCTTTTATATTTTTGGCGTTGTTTCTTCCCATGGGTCAAAATTACAATTTTTTGTTAATTAAAAAGTTTGGCACAATTAATGAAATAACTTTTCCAAATAAATACACTTTTAAAAACTATAACTATGAAGAGATTAACCCTTATTTTAGCTGTTATCGGGATGATAACATTTGGAAGCTGTTCTAATGATGACGATGTTGATAATGACACTGTCGCCGAAGTATTCAGGTATTACAACGTCAATTTCCTACCAAATGATTATAGCGTTGTTTTACCGTTTCCACACGCACTTTATTACGAATCTGATATGGTGCTGGTTTACAGGCTTTCAGGTACCTTCAACGGAGAAAGTATTTGGAAACTTTTACCGGAAACCTACTATTTTGATGATGGTACCTTAGATTTGAGATATGATGCTGATTTTACACGTTTTGATGCCGAAGTACGTTTAGAAGGCTTTGACTTAGCTGCGGTAAATAATAATTTTAAATTAAACCAAACCCTAAGAGTAGTAGTTATCCCAGGCGTTTTTGTCGGCAAGAAAGCCGCAGTTGACTACAAAGATTATAAAGCAGTTGTAAAAGCATTCCACATTGACGAAAGCAAGGAAATCAAAATACAACAGCAGTAAGTTCTATTTTAACTACTTTTTTCTTATTCAAAATATAGCCATCTTTTCGGGATGGCTTTTTTGATTAGAATATTTTCCTAATTCAAAAGTAGTATTTTTGCATTCATCAATCAGAATCCATTTTTATGTATAGAGTTATAACTAAGATAAGCTTCCTTACACTATCATTGTTTTGCACGCTAAAGGCCACCGCGCAGTCTGATGTCGACTCTCTAAAGGCCATTATTGCGAATCCAAAACTACATGATACTACAAGGCTAAACAACATTGCTTTGATAATTGAGAATCTCTATCAAAATAACGAAGCGGATGTCTACACTAATTTAATGGGTTCAATTGCAAGAAAAAATCTGGCAAAGAAGGAACTTAGCCCGATACTCCATAAAAGATACACCATGTACCTGGCGGCATATTACAACAATGTCAGCATCCAGTTAGAAGATAAAGGCGATCAAAGGGCACTCGATTATTTAAATAAGTCAATCAATTTATACCGTTCTGTTGAGGCCAATGACGAAGTCTATACTTCCATCGTCAGTAAAGGTTTGTTGCTTTCCAGAAGAAAGCGCTACCGGGAAGCAATAGATTGTTATTTCACAGCCTTAAAATACTTTGAGAAGAATACGGAGGAAAATGTAGATGGCATTTCGTATGTGTATACCAATCTTGGGGTATTATATGGTGAGCAGGGGCAATGGCATACTGCCATAAATTATTTAAAGAAATCAATAGACCGCATTAACCGAAAGAAACCAAAACTGACTGTGGAGGATGACCTTCAAAAATGCCTGATGTATTACAATATAGGTTCTGCATATATCACACTAAAGGATTATGCACAAGCTCGAATTAATTTCAACGCAGCTTTACTCTTATCAAAAAAACACAATCAAAACTCATTTTCCAGTTTCTCTTTAGGAAAGCTGGGAGTGATAGATTTACACTTTAAAAGATTAGCAGAAGCTGAGAAGAAGTTAATCAAAGCAACTGAGATTGCGGAAACCGGCGAAGCAAAAGGTTTTACTTTAGCCTACTTGGGAGACGTATATTTTGAGATGAAAGAGTATCAAAAAGCCCAGGCAGTTCTCAAACAGGCACTAATATCTTTAAAACTTTCAAGAAGGGAAGACCTGAAAGCGAAAGCCTATGAGTTGCTTTATAAAATCAGTAAGATTAATGGAGATTACAAGGAAGCAGTTTCAATGTTGGAATTATACAATTCAATTCAGGATTCCACTAAGACTGAAGAAGCAAAAAATGAACTCAAACAGCAGCAATTAGAATATGATTACGAAAAGAAAGAACTTAATTATAGGTTAGAATCCCAAAAGAAAACTGCAGCTAAAAATAATATGCTAATTGGACTTTCGTCAGTGGTATTCCTTTTACTTATTGGTGCTTACTTCTTATACCGAAATTATAGACAAAAGCAGGCAATCAGTAATTTTGAAAAAAATGAACTCAATCAGAAAATGCTGTTAAGCCAAATGAATCCTCATTTTATATTCAACTCCATTGACAATATCCAAAGCCTGATTTATAATAAGCAGGATAATGATGCCATTAATTACCTGACAAAGTTCTCGAAACTAACCAGACAGATTCTAGAGAATTCCACAGAAAATTATATCACGTTAAGTGAGGAACTGAATATGATTGACAATTATCTGACGATTCAGCAGCTACTTTACAACAACAAGTTCGATTTTACGCTTCAGGTGGATGAAACCATTAATGCCGAAATGATTTTGATAGCACCCATGCTAACACAGCCCTTTATTGAAAACGCCATAAAACACGGTTTAAAAAATAAAAGCGAAAAAGGGCTTATCAAAATACACTTCAAATTGGAAGAGAACAGATTGTTTTTTGAAATCTCTGATAATGGAGAAGGTTTTTCCACTAACGAAAAGACTGGAGAAAATAAATCACTGGCTATGAAAATCACTAAAGAAAGACTTAGGAATATGTCAAATAAAAGCGATTTTGAAATAAAAACCGAAAACATCTTTGATGACAATAATCTCGTTTCCGGTGCCAAAGTTTTATTTGAGATTCCTTACATTTACGAAAATTAAGTCAGATGTTAAGAGCCATTGTCATTGACGACATTGAGAGTATTCGGAAAAAGAATATTGAACTCATAAAGGCCAATTGCCCGAATGTCGCGGTAATCGGTCAGGCAGATAGTGTGGAAAGCGGAATAAACCTAATCAAACAAATTATTCCGGATATTGTTTTCCTCGATGTAGAAATGCCCGATGGAACGGGTTTCGATTTATTACAGAAACTAAAGCCAATCAATTTCAAAGTCATTTTTATTACGGGCTATGAAGATTTTGCCATCCGCGCTTTTCGTTTTAGCGCTATCGATTATTTACTAAAACCTTTAGATCCTTCCGATTTAATCGAAGCCGTAAACAAGGCCGAAGAATCCTTGAATAAGGAAGTTTTGGAACTGAAACTAAATACGTTGTTCTCCAATTTAGAACGTCCCAAAAACCTCCAGAAATTAGTATTAAAGACTGCTGAAAAGATTTACTCCGTCAATATCCAGGATATTGTAAACTGTGAATCGGACAAAAATTACACCACTTTTAACTTTATCAATTCGCCTAAATTAGTCGTTTCAACTACATTGAAAGATTACGAAACATTACTGAAACCATTTAATTTCTTCCGATGCCATCAGTCGCATTTAATAAATCTGCTTTATTTTGATCACTTTATCAAATCGGATGGAGGTAATACTATCATAATGAAAAACAAAAGCGCCATTCCACTTTCAACGCGAAAAAAGAAGAATTCTTAGCGCTGATAGATTCGCTGTAATCACTTCTGCATAACAAAACGAATTTTCGGTGAGGCATAGCTAACTTTCAGTCAGTCGGTGCACATATTCATTTGCCTATTTCTGGCTTTTTTTAATCTCTATTTTTGATTCACAAACTTAAAAGAAGCAAAAAATGAGAAAAGCAATACTATTAATTGTTGTTTTATTGGGATGCCAGATGCAGGCCCAATTTAAGGTAAAGGTAAACAGTAAATTGATTACCGAGGCCACAGTCCTGAAAGCTGAAGATATCAAGAAGATTGAAGTGTCTTTTGATAAGCCAAAGAAACTAAGTTATTACGGAACCGGGAGGCTCTATTTCTGGGTAGATTTTATTGGAGAAAAAGATGAAATCATTGAAAGCTATTATATTACAAAAGATGGTAGCAACGCTGTTGAATCATTTCTTTCAGAAGTAAATACTTTTTATACTTTGCCATCTGACCTTGATAAGAATACTTGGTTTCAGGACCAGGATATAATAAGAGGCGGTACAGGGATTAATTACAAGCTCATGTATTTTGGTAAAAATTACGGATACAAAACTGTAAAATTCAGAGTGTGTCTGGGATTCAGGGATAAGACAGGTTACCAAAAATATGGCGATTTAGTTAATTTGGTTAAAACCCAAACTTATACAATCGACAATAGTACACTCTACACCGAAGGCCAAAAACTAAAAGCAGAGGAAAAAATAGCGCAGGACGCCAAAGATGCCGAAAAAGCTAAAGCAGATGAAGAAGCAAAAAAACAGGCTGATGCAGAAGCAAAGAAAGGCAAAGGGAAAAAATTAATCAAAAACGTATTGGGCTGGTAATTTCAAGAATTAAATAATAATATATAATAGGATGAAAAAAGCAATTTTTATGATTGCAGTAGCAACAAGCTTATTTGTTGTGTCCTGCAAAAGCAACACAGATAAAGTAGGAGGCGAAGCAGTAGAAACGACAACAACAGTTGAAGAACCTGCAGCAAAGGAAGAGCCGGCATCAGTGGTTGGTGTTTGGAAAATGACCGACATAACGCTTGATATGGAAATCCCAAAAGGGCAGGAAAAGGCATTTGCAGACATGAAAAAGAAAATGGTTGATGCTACTGTTTATACTTTCAATGCGGATGGAACAATGAGTTTCAAAAATAACTTAGTAAAAGAAACTAAAGGAACTTATGTTTATGAAAATGGTAAAATCACCATTGACAACAGCACGACGAAGCAGCAGGAATCAGTTACTGTTGATGAATTGACTGCTGACAAATTGGTTATTACCAGCGAACAGGGCGGAAGAAAAGCTACTATGAGTTTTGCTAAATAATATTTAGAATTATACCGGTTAGTAATTCAAAAAAAAGCCATCCCGAAAATAGACTGCACCCAAAAGTTTAGACAAGTTAATAATTAATTTTGATAATAATGAGCTCGATATTGTATCGGGCTCATTTTGTTTAAGTTTGATTTAATTCTATCGTTATTGTAGTAGTTTATATATTGTTTGATTTCGTGTTTGAGTTCTTCTACACTTGCAAATTTCTGTATGTAAAAGAGTTCTGATTTTAGTATTCCAAAGAAATTTTCAATTATAGCATTATCTAGACAATTTCCTTTTCTTGACATACTTTGAGTAATTCCTTTCTTCTTTAATAAATATTGATATTGTTTCATTTGATATTGCCAACCTTGATCAGAGTGTAAAGTGAGATTGGTATTATTTGGTATTTTCTTAAAAGCTTTTTTAAGCATTATTGCCACTTGATTAAACACTGGTCTTTCCGTTAGTTCATAACTTATAATTTCTTGGTTAAACAAGTCAATTATTGGTGATAGATACAATTTCTTTCCAGACACATTAAATTCAGTTATATCAGTAGCCCATTTTTGATTGGGAGCTGTTGCCTTAAAATTACGTTCTAAAATATTTGGAGCAATTTTGCCTTGTTCTCCTTTATAGGAATTGTATTTTTTGATTCTTATGATGCTCTTTAATCCTAATGATTTCATTAATCTTAAAACCGTTTTATGATTGATAATTATTCCTTTATTATTAAGTTCGTCCGTGATTCTTCTATAACCATAACGCCCTTTGTGCTTGTGATAAACGGATTTAATCAATTCTTTAATTGTCTTATATTTATCAGGTAATTTACCTTGCTTTTGATGGTAATAAAAACTACTCCGTGCCATATTAGTTTGATTTAAAAGGAGATTTAAATCAAAATCATGCCTTAACTCTATTATAGCTTGCGCTTTTTGGCTTCTTCTTCGGCTTGAATTAAGGCTTGTAACTTTTTTAGCAAAGCATTTTCACAACGTAATGCTTCATTTTCTAAAAGAAGTTCTTCCTCCCTGGTTAGGGGTTTGTCTGATTTACGTTTTTTTCGATTGAAGTTATCCATAGATTTTGGTCTGCCTTTAGGTTTTTGAGTTAAACCCTCAACCCCAAAGTTAGTAAAATCCCGTTGCCATTTCGCAATTATACTTCGTGTCGGAATATTAAACTTCACATAAGCCTGGTGCAATGATAGATGCTGCTCAGTAATAGTTTTTAAAACTTTCAATTTAAAATCAATAGAATAATCCTGATTTTTTCTCGGCAATAAACCATCAGAACCATAGGCATTGTAAAACCTTAACCACTTACGAATAATCGATTCATGAACGCCTTTTTGTGCTGAAACTGATTCACAGGAATGATCCTGTTCAATAATTAATTTTAAACATTCAATCTTGAATGTATAATCATACTTGACTTTTCTTTCCATAAAAATACCCCCAAATAGTGTCTAACTTTTTGGGGGCAGTCTAAAAGGATGGCTTTTTTATTTATACTACTATTTTTAATTACGACACATCAATGGTAGTCGCTTCAGCAATCTTTTTATAAGTTCCGTTTTTCAGTTTCTCATAGATAGCATCAAATGCGGTAAGTGTTTCTTCGATATCTGCTAAAGTATGGGAAGCCGTCGGAATCATTCGCAAGAGGATAATTCCTTTCGGGATAACCGGATAAACAACAATCGAAAGGAAGATGCCGTAGTTCTCACGCAGGTCATTTACCATCACCATAGCTTCCGGAATAGAACCTTCAAGATATACAGGCGTTACGCAGGTATTTGTATCTCCAATATTGAATCCGTGTGCCTTTAATCCGTTTTGCAGTGCGTTTACATTTTCCCAAAGTTTGTCTTTCAATCCCGGATTGTCTCTCAACAATTGCAACCTTTTTAACGCACCAACCGTTTGAATCATTGGCAACGCTTTGGCAAACATTTGTGAACGTAAATTGTATTTTAAATAATCGATAATATCTTTATCTGCTGCTAAGAAAGCTCCGATACTGGCCATAGATTTGGCAAACGTAGAGAAGTAAACGTCAATTCCATCCTGGCAGCCTTGCTCTTCGCCAGCTCCGGCTCCAGTTTTGCCGAGTGTTCCAAATCCGTGGGCATCATCAACCAAAAGACGGAAATTGTATTTCTTTTTCATTTCGACAATCTCCTTGAGTTTTCCCTGCTGGCCACGCATTCCGAAAACACCTTCTGTGATGAATAAGATTCCGCCACCAGTTTCAGTAGCCATTTTGGTAGCACGTTGAAGATTTTTCTCCATGCTTTCCAAATCATTGTGCTTGTAGGTAAAACGTTTTCCCATGTGAAGACGAACACCATCAATGATACAGGCGTGAGCATCTACATCATAAACAATAATATCATTTTTGGTAACCAAAGCATCAATGCAAGACATTATTCCCTGATAACCAAAGTTTAATAAATATGCTGATTCTTTCATTACGAAAGCTGCCAGTTCCTTTTCCAATTGTTCGTGAGCATCAGTATGACCTGACATCATTCGTGCTCCCATTGGATAAGCTGCTCCGTATTTTGTTGCAGCATCAGTATCTGCCTGACGGACTTCTGGATGGTTGGCAAGCCCTAAATAGTCATTCAGGCTCCAGTTCAAAATATCTTTTCCGTGAAATTGCATTCTTGGACCTAATTCGCCTTCCAGTTTAGGAAAAACGTAATATCCTTCAGCCTGAGAAGCCCATTTTCCTAAAGGGCCTTTATTGTTTTGTATTCTTTCGAATAAATCTTTTACCATAATCACTTAGTGTTTTTAAACGGTGCAAAAATAAGAATAAATTAAATTATATTAGGAAAATTTTTAGAGAACATCTTTACTATTTTTACATTAAACAAATCACGCAATGTCAGATAAACTACAGGACAATTTAAAGGAACTTGTGGAGAATAAAGTCATCTCAGAAGATGTGGCGTTAGCAATTTCAACCTATTATAAAAGAAATGCGGACAGCGGATCTTCAAAACTATTTGTGGTTTTTGGAATTATTGGAGCCATACTCGCCAGCTTAGGGATCATTTTGGTTTTTGCCCACAATTGGGATGCGATGTCGCGGTTTGCTAAATGTTTGGTTTCGTTTCTGCCATTAGTGGTTGGCCAGTTTTTTTGTGGTTATGCCTTGTTCCGTAAAAGTGAATCCGCTGCATGGAAGGAAAGCAGTGCTTCATTTTTGTTTTTTGCAATCGGTGCGACTATTTCACTTGTCGCCCAGACTTATAATATCACCGGGGATTTTTCCGGATTTATGTTTACCTGGATGCTTTTATGCCTTCCATTGGTTTATTTAATGAAGTCGAATATAGTTTCATTGCTTTATATAGCTGGTATTACGGTTTATGGTGTCAACACAAACTATTTCTACAATCCAACACAATTTGATTTCACTTATTGGATATTATTGTTGGGAATTTTGCCTCATTATTATGGTTTATTAAAAGCCGAAACAACGAATTTCAGGGCAATGCACAATTGGTTTGTGCCAGCATCATTAACAATATGTTTGGGTTCTATTAGCTGTAATAATCCAAATGATGAGTTGTTGTATTATAGTTATGCTTTTTTATGCAGCTGTTTTTATTTTATTGGAAAATCAAGCTTTTTTGAACAGGACAGGATTTTAGGAAACGGATTTTCAATTATTGGTAAGCTTGGCGGATTGTTTATGCTTTACCTCGGCAGCTTCAAATTCTTATGGCAGGATATAGGAAATGAATATTTTGACTTTTCAGTGCTGACTTTTGTTTCCGCTGGATTGTTTTTATTGGCAATAGCATTATTTTATTATATCCTTAAATTAAAAGCCCTATCCATAACTGAAATCTTTCCGTTTTCGTTTTTGATTATTGGTTTGTGTTATTTTCTTTCTAAAGGAAGTGATATACTTCCGGTTTTCATTTGTAATAGCTATCTGTTGTTAATCGGAATTCGTGAAATTCAGAAAGCCAATGCAGTGAACAGTATCGCCCGATTGAATTTTGGCGTTCTGATTATTGCCATTCTGATTTTCTGCCGCTTTTTCGACACCGAAATGAGTTTCATTATTAGAGGCATATTGTTTATTCTGGTTGGCGTTGGTTTCTTTGGATTGAATTATTACTTATTAAAAAACAAAAAGCAGGATGAAAAGTAAATCAATAGTGCTAATCGCATTTATTTTAGTGGTTATAGCTCAGTTGTTTGTTCCGATTCAGATGATAAACAGTCAGGAAGATGTGTTGACAACTGGAAAAACCCTTAAATTCAAAATGGCACCAATCGATCCGTATGATGCTTTTCGGGGGAAATTTATCTACCTGAATTTTGCAAACGATAGAATCCCAGTAAATAATGAAACCCGGAAATTGAAATATAACGATGAGATATTTGTCACTTTCAGGGACTCTGCTGGTTATGCATTACCGGTATCAGCTTCTAAAACCAAACCTGTTTCAACATCCGAATATATTAAGGCGAAAGTGGATTATGTTGACAACCGGGCAGTCCTTAAATTCAATTCGGCTGTCAATCGCAGCAATAGACTTTACGTTTATTTTGATTATCCGTTTAATCGTTTTTATATGAACGAAGATAAAGCACCAGAAGCTGAAAAAGCATACGCTACTGCGAGTAGGGATTTAAAGGAAAATGTATATGCAGAAGTGGCCATCAAAAATGGAATAGGGGTTGTCAAGGATGTTTTTATCGATAGCATTCCGATTAAGGATTATGTAGAAAAATTAGCTGACCAGTAATTTGATAATTTCAAAAAGCGTGTCCTTGTCTACTGGTTTTGACAGATACTTGTTCATTCCAATCTCAATTACCCTGGTCTTGGTGGTTTCCATAACGTCTGCTGTTAGGGCAATGATTGGAATGGATTTTTTGTTTTCACCAGCTTCTCCGTTTCTAATGGCTATTGTTGCTTCATAACCATCCATAATTGGCATCTGTAAATCCATTAGGATGATGTCATAATCTTTTTCAATTAGCTTTTCTACACCTTCCTGTCCGTTATTGGCAAAATCAACTGTTGTATTAAGCCATTTTTTGGTTATCATTTTAATTACCATTTGGTTCATGGCATTGTCTTCTACAACCAAAATAGCCTTTCCGTTCAGATCATAATCATTTTGTGCCAGTGGAATTTCAACTTCTTTAACTTCTACCTTTTCATAACTCAAATTAATGGTGCACACAGTTCCCAATCCCGTAGTGCTGTCAACTTTAATCTTTCCGTTATGCAGGTTTATAAGATGTTTTACAATGTAAAGCCCAAGTCCAAGGCCGCCAAACTTCCGTTTGTTATTAATCCCTTCCTGTGAAAAGGAATCGAAAATACTGTTGATTTTTTCTTTCGAAATTCCAACACCGGTATCACTTACAACAAAAGAGATTGAAATCCGGTTATCTTTTTCTTTCCTGGAATCGATTTTAAATTTGACAAATCCTTCATTAGTAAATTTCAGGGCATTACTTAATACATTGTGCAAAATCTGACTCAATCTTACCACATCTCCCTTTACCATCTGTGGAAGATTTTCTCCTTTAACAAAAGTAAATTCCAAACCTTTATCTTTGGCTTCACGGGCAAAATTATTAGAGATATGTTCTACAGTTTTTACCAAATCAAACTCGGTAAATTCGAGCTTAATCTCATCTTTTTCGATTTTAGAAAAGTCCAGTATATCATTAACGGAACTAAGCAGGCTATAGGTTGAATATTTTATTATCTGGCTTCCATTTTGGATGTTTTCATCTTGGGAGTCGGTTCCCATTGATTTAGCTGTATTGAGGATAGCGTTCAACGGTGTTCTTAACTCGTGGCTTATATTGGATAAAAAGTAAGTCTTTAGTTCATTCATTTCCTCTGCTTTCTGAAGTGCAAGTGTCTGCAATTCCTCACGTTCATCTTTCAGGTTCTTAATTAAATTCGCCATCGAAAGGGAAAGGAAAATGACTTCCATTCCGGTTCCTAGTTTTGAGCCATTTTCTGTTAAAAATGTAATAGGTAACATTCCGAAATTTTTCAAAATAAAAACAACAAATCCGGCAATGAGGAAGAAAATACCTGTGGCAAAGAAGCGATCAATCTTTTTGGTTCGAATGAAAATAATGAACTGGGAAGTGATAATTAGTAATAGCAAAATCAATCCAAGTCCATTTGCTATTGGATAAGCATAGGCGTGATCGGGAATAATAAACAATGAAATAACCAATGATAAATCGATGGCATAAACCATATAAAAAACATTGTTTATAAACTTGTTATATTCCTTCACCTTCAAATATACTTGAGCATAGCATCCGAGAAAGAAGCTGGCAATACTGGCAAAGATTATCACGGCATGCATGGAAAACCAACCCGATTCAGGCGTTACAAATTTGTAGAAATACCCATCAATCGAAAATTGCAGTAATCCGATAAAAATAACATACATGCTGTAAAAGAAAAAGGTCCTGTCGCGCATCGCAAAGAAAAAGAACATGTATAAAATAGCCGCGATAAGCAAGATGCCATAAAAGAATCCGAAAATAAACTGCTCAAAGGAACTTTCCTCCAGTATGTTTTCAGAAGTATGTAAGACCATTGGCATGGATAGTTGTTCCCCATCGCTTTTTACGTGCAGGTAAAACTGTTGCAACTCGTTTGGAGCCAAACTAATTTTGAAAGTCGTCTTCCTTACCTTAAAACTTCTTTTGTCAAACGGAATTCCATCCCCGCTTATAAATTTGGTAACAGTACTATCATTCCTTATAATAAATAACTCGGCTAAATCTGTAATAGGCCTGGCCGTTTCAAAGAAGTAGTTTAGTTCGTATTTGGTATTGTTTTTTAGTTGGAATTTGATCCAGATATTATGATTGGTAAAACCAAAATCCTTATTTTCCTTATCCATTGGCATAAATTGGAAAGCCTTGATGCTCCTTATTTGATCAAAAGAGACATCGACCTTTCCTACATCAACATATTGTGCATTGGAATGAATCGATATAGCGCCACCAGTCCGTTCTTCCTGTAAAAGGAATTGTGCATTAAGCAGTGTTGACGGCATAAACAGTATGAAGAGTATGAACCAATTTAAAATAGTAATTTTTTTCATATTGCGATTGTGGTATTAGTACCTAATAGGGCATTAGTTGAGTAATTTCATTAATTAAATCGATTAAACACATGTTTTTAACGATTAAAAACATTTAAACAGTAAATAAGTAAGAAATTATAAATATAAATGTTTTGTAATTTAATATTTTGTAAGGAAAATCTTTTAGTCAGAAATCGTTTCTATTGATAACTTTTTAAATCTTGGCAACCAAAATAAAAATCGCATTTTGAAATTCTGAGTATATTAGCCTCAAAAAAACAGCCATGCAACTCGTCTTCGCTTCCAACAATAAAAACAAGATAAAGGAGATTCAGCTTTTACTTCCGGAAACTATCCAAATCTTAAGCCTGGAGGATATTGGCTGTTGGGAAGACATTCCCGAAACGGCTGATACTATCGAAGGGAATGCCATCCTAAAAGCAAATTATATTACCGAAAAATTCGGATACAACTGTTTCGCAGACGATACTGGTTTAGAAGTTGAGGCATTGAATGGCGAACCTGGAGTTTACTCTGCGCGTTATGCTGGTGAGCAAAAAGAGGCTAATGATAATATGAATAAACTGTTGGATAACTTAAAAGATAAGTCAAACCGCAACGCTCAGTTCAAAACGGTAATAGCCTTGAACCTTGATGGAAAGCAAACATTATTCAGTGGAATCATCAAAGGGAAAATCATAGAAGAAAAAATTGGAACAAACGGCTTCGGCTATGATCCGATATTTGTTGCAGAAGGCTACACCAAAACTTTTGCCGAACTTACAATAGAGGAGAAGTCAACTATCAGCCATCGTGGATTGGCAGTCAAACAATTAATTGCGTTTTTATCGATTTAATTATCTAAGTATCGCTTATTAGGCACTCAATAACGCACCTACTTTGTTAAGTTAAAGTTAACCTATTAATTATCAGCGTCTAACAAATTAGCTTTTATCGTATTTAAAAACTATCTTTGCACCCAATTTAAAATACTATATGAATAAATTTGAACAATTAGGTCTGAATGAATCGTTACTGCTGGCGATCAAAGATCTAGGATTTGAGAATCCGTCAGAAGTGCAAGAAAAAGCGATTCCAGTACTATTGGAACAAAACACAGACTTAGTCGCATTAGCACAAACAGGTACAGGGAAAACGGCAGCTTTCGGTTTTCCGCTAATTCAAAAGCTTGATGCTGAAGACAAAAGTACGCAGGCGTTAATTTTATCGCCAACACGTGAGCTTTGCTTACAGATCACCAACGAGATTAAACAATACTCAAAATATGTAAAAGGTTTACATACAGTGGCAGTTTATGGTGGTGCAAGCATTACAGAACCAAGCCCGGGAAATTAAACGTGGAGCACAAATCATTGTGGCAACTCCAGGTAGAATGCAGGACATGATTAATCGTGGCTTGGTAAACATTAAAAACATCAGTATCTGTATTCTTGATGAAGCCGATGAGATGTTGAACATGGGATTTTATGAGGATATCGTTTCGATATTATCAGACACTCCAGACGAAAAAAACACTTGGTTATTCTCAGCAACAATGCCCGCAGAGGTTGCAAGGATTGCTAAAAAATTCATGCACGATCCTGCTGAAGTTACAGTAGGTTCTAAAAACTCAGGTTCGGCTACCGTTTCACACGAATTTTACTGTGTAAACGCACGTGACCGTTATGAAGCTTTGAAACGATTGGCAGATGCTAATCCGGATATCTTCTCAGTAGTTTTCTGTAGAACGAAACGTGATACTCAGGCTGTTGCCGAAAAGTTAATCGAAGACGGATACAATGCAGCAGCTTTGCACGGAGATTTATCTCAGGCGCAACGTGATGGTGTAATGAAATCGTTTAGAGGCCGTCAGATTCAAATGCTTGTTGCGACAGATGTTGCTGCTCGTGGAATCGATGTTGATAATATTACTCACGTAGTAAACTATCAGTTGCCAGACGAAATCGAAACCTATAACCACCGTTCAGGCCGTACAGGTCGTGCCGGGAAATTAGGGACATCTATCGTAATCATCACCAAAAGTGAATTGCGTAAGATTTCTTCAATCGAAAGAATCATCCAACAGAAATTCCAGGAAAAAACCATTCCAAGTGGAATAGAAATCTGCGAAATCCAATTGTTGCACTTAGCCAATAAAATTAAGGATACTGAAGTAGACCACGAAATAGACAACTATCTTCCGGCTATCAATGAAGTTCTTGACGGATTATCAAAAGAGGAATTGATCAAGAAAATGGTTTCTGTTGAATTCAATAGATTCATTAACTACTACAAAAAGAAACGTGATTTATCAGGTGAAAAAGGTGGAGACAGAAGCGAAAGAAGCTCTGAGCCAAGAGAGATTAGAGCCGGAGATCCTGTTCGTTATTTCGTAAACATTGGTTCAAGAGATGATTTCGATTGGATGCAGTTGAAGGATTTCCTGAAGGATACACTAGATTTAGGTCGTGATGACGTATTCAAAGTGGATGTAAAGGAAGGTTTCTCTTTCTTTAATACAGATGGAGAACATACCGATAAAGTAATGTCAATCCTTAACGGATATGATATGAACGGAAGGCGTATCAATGTTGAAATCTCTAAAAACGATGGCGGAAGCCGTGAAAGACGTGACCATAACGGAAGAAGTGGTGGCGGTGAACGCAGAAGCTCAGGCGGCGGAGGTTTCGGACCAAGAAAAGAAGGCGGATTCAGAAGCGAAAGAAGTTCAGCTCCAAGAGAAGGTGGCTTTAGAAGTGAAAGAAGCTCAGACAGACCAAGAAGAGAAGGCGGTTTCAACCGTGATAGTGCTCCAAAAAGAGAGCCGGGTTCTTTTCAAAGAGAAGAAAGAGCACCAAGGCGTTCGGAAGGTTCAAGCGATAAACCGGCAGGTCGTTCCTTTGAAGCTGCGAAAAGCAGAAGACCGAGAAAAAGCTAATCCACTTTGTGGAAATTATGGATTTTGAATTCTAAACTCCAAAATCCTTAAATACTATAACTCCGTTTTACTACAATGTGAAACGGAGTTTTTTTTATGATAACTGCGGTAAAATTGTTATTTTATGGAGTGTTTGCTTGGTTTTGTTAATTTTATTCTAATTCTCAATGCAAACAGTAATATTCTTAAAAAGAGTTTCATACTTTTAAACCATCAAAAACGACTATGAAATACTTTACCCTTTTCTTTTTCTTTATATTTTCTGCCACAGTTGAGGCACAGGAGAATTCTGTAAGCCAAAAGGTAACAGGCACAATCATTAATGACAATACATTATTGCCAATACCCAATGTTAACGTAATCAACATTAACAAGGTAAAAGGTGTTGTTACTGATGTTAAAGGTTTTTTTGAAATGGATGTAAGTGTCAACGATACACTGCATATTTCATTACTGGGCTATCAATCGCTAAGGGTCAGGGTTACCAATGACTGGCTTAAAAGCGGAACTGCAAAACTTCAGCTTACCGAAAAAGCCATTGCCCTGGAAGAAGTTATCGTTAAAAAGTATGATTTAACGGGTTACCTCGAAATAGATTCAAAATTGATTCCCGAAAAAGAGAGTTACCGTTACAGCATTTCCGGATTACCACAAGGCTATGAAGCTGGCAGTACTTCTCCGGGAGCATTTACAAGGGTCTTAGGCTCAATCTTCAATCCCGCCGACATGCTTTATAATTTCTTTGGCAACAAATCAAACGAGCTCAAGAAATTAAGAAAAATGAAGTCAGATGACACGGTCAGGCATTTGTTGGAATCTAAATTTGACAGGGAAACCCTTGGCGTGCTGCTTGGTGTTGATAAAAAGGAAATAGCCGAAATACTTACCCGTTGCAGCTATTCGGAAGAGTTTATCAAAACCGCAAACGACTTGCAGATTATGGATGCCATTAGTGAATGTTACGAAAATTACAAGGTGCTGTCAAAAAAGCATGAAAAGTACGTTAAGGAATAGTTTTGAAACTATTGTTCTTTGCCATTTTCAGCAAAATAACGAGCTTCAATCCGCTTAATATCCTTTATTGTATTCTTTGCCCAGGCAAGTCTTTTTTCCAGAATTTCCTCTTCTGATAACTTCCATTCAATATTCGACTGGCGCAGCCGGGTAGTGATGTCCTGAATAATAATGGCTGCCGAAACAGAAATGTTCAGACTTTCCGTAAAGCCAACCATTGGGATCTTAATGTAACCATCCGCCTGGTCAATCACTTCCTGCGACAATCCTTCTTTCTCTGTTCCAAAATAAATGGCACTCGGTTTCGAAATATCAAAGTCACTAAGCATACAGGAGTTATTGTGTGGAGTAGTGGCAATAATCTGGTACCCTTTAGCACGCATCATTTCAATGGAAGAATTTACGGATTCAAAAGTGTTGATATCAACCCATTTCTGGGCCCCCATCGCAATTTCCTTGTCTATGCTTTTTCCGAAACGCTGTTCAATGATGTTCAGTTGCTGAATGCCAAAAACCTCACAGCTACGCATCACAGCACTAGTATTGTGCATCTGGAACACATCTTCTACAACAATCGTAAAGTGGTTGGTTCGGTTAGCCAATACGTCTGCAAAACGCTCTTTGCGGTTGTCTGTTAAAAAGCCTTCGAGATAGGTAAGGTAGTCGAGATCAATCATATTCATGTTTTATTTCATAAACTAAGCTAGTTATGTTTTAGATATTCAATTAATTCGCTGGTAAAGATTTTTGCTCCATTTTTATTTAAATGACCATCATCAATAAAGTTTGCAACATTCCTATATTCCTTATTTTCTTCATTGTAATAAAAGATTTTCGTCCTTTTGTCAACTATTTCTTCGAATCGCTTTTGGAAGTCGATATTTACTTCTCTGTAATTCGGCGGAAAAGCATATATCAATTCGATATGATTATCTAAACATATTTTTTCAAAACGCTTAAAACTGTTTATTTTTTTTGCATATCCTTATTTGGATCATATTTAAAACCACCTTGTTCATATTTTAGAAATCCTTCTTTCATGCCTTTGGTTGCTAAAGGCATTGAGCCACATGCTTGGATAGAATCCTCTCTTGGTATGGCCTTCTTTCTAAAGTCAAAATTTTTTCTATACAACTGATTCAAGACAAAAAGATTGGAAAGCCAATACTCTTTTTCTCCTCTTAAAACTAACTCTTCACGAATTTCAGGATATTTGACTAAAGGAACCAGCCTGTCAATTCTATAATCCAGTACCGAATTCCTAAACTCCGCTATTTCATCAATTACCAAAATGATTTTTTTGGAGATTTATTATGACGGATCAATACTTTTAATAGAAATTCATGGAACTCAATATTGGACTTAATGTACGAAAGATTATAGCATTTAACATTAAGGCTATCCTCAATCTGCGAAGCTATTACACCTCTTGCTCCTCTTGATGATCCAAAAATCAACAGGTCTTTATTCATAGCTCCGTTTAGAATTAATTCAAGCCTTTTATCATATTCATTTTCATTGCACCTCGAACGCACTAAAATGAATGCTTTATCAACTATAAAGAAAATCAGGGAAAATAACAGCAACCTTTTTAAAAATAGTTTCATAATCATTAAAATTGAAAATAAATGAATTCCTGCTCTTTGCCTGAAAATATAAAAAGGAGAATTATTAAAAACATATAAAATGAATACCTGATTGCTCTATTTGATTTTAAGAATAACTTCATAATTGCATATTCCCGTTCTCTTCCTATCCATTCAATAATGAAAAAAAGATTATTAAAACTAACAGAGGCTTTACATTATCATCCTTGTCAAATGATGGAAAAGTAAAAAATGACCGTGAAAATATTTCTGAAATATAATGAAATGCATGTTTTACATCTTTTGCTCTGAAAAATATCCATGCCATTACGGTTAATAAAAAAGTAGTAAGCATTAATAGTACTTCCTTGAGATTTGGGAGATACCTGCCTTTAGCAACGATGTCAAGGTGATCTCTATTGGTCTTTAAAATAATCGATGGCATTATATAGAGAGCATTTAAAAGTCCCCATATTATAAATGTCCAGTTGGCTCCATGCCAAAATCCACTTACAATAAAAATGATAAAAGTGTTTATTATTTTCTTTAACATGCTCCCTTTACTGCCTCCCAAAGGAATGTATAGGTAATCCTTAAACCAGGAAGAGAGGGAAATATGCCATCTCCTCCAAAACTCGGCAATATCTCTCGAAAAATAAGGAAAAGCAAAATTTCTTAATAAGTCAATTCCAAAAAGCCTTGCAGTTCCCAGTGCAATATCAGAATAGCCTGAAAAATCGCCATAAATCTGAAATGTAAAGAATAGTGCCCCTAAGAAAAGTGTACTTCCTGAGTAATCAGCTGAATTATTAAAAATAATGTTTGCAAATTCGGCGCATTGATCAGCAATAACTATTTTTTTAAACAAGCCCCACAAAATCTGCCTTAATCCGTCTGCGGCTTTTGTGTAATTAAAAGTCCTTTCCTTTTGGATCTGAGGCAAAAGATGCGTAGCGCGTTCAATTGGCCCGGCTACAAGCAACGGGAAAAAACTAACAAAAACCGAATAGTCAATAAAATTTCTTTCAGCCTTTATCCTGCCTTTATAAATATCTATCACATACGAAAGTCCATGGAAAGTATAAAATGATATTCCTACCGGCAAGATTATGTTTAGCGACCAGGGGTTTATTTTCAAACCAATACCTGATAATGCTTCAGTAAGTGATTCAGCAAAGAAATTGTAGTATTTGAAAATTGCCAGGAAACCCAGATTAACAGATATACTTAACCAAAACCAAAACTTCTTAGCTTTTGGGTTCTCGGAATCAGACATCATAATTGCAGTAAAATAATCAAGCAATGTCGAGAATAACAATAAAAATAAAAATCGCCAATCCCAGCAGGAATAAAAAAAGTAGCTGGCTAACAGCAACAGAATATTCTGGGATTTCAGTGATTTTGTTACAAACCAATAGAAAATAAATACTACAGGTAAAAAAAAAGCAAAATTCAATGAGTTAAAGAGCATTTTTTAATTGTAACAATTGGGTTAGATTAGGCAAAAATAGTTTTTTTTTGCAATTTATATATCTTCTATAAAACTATAAGCTATGAAAAAGAAACTCGTCGTTCTAACTGGCGCCGGCATCAGTGCCGAAAGCGGTATCAAAACCTTCCGTGATGCCGATGGGCTTTGGGAAGGCCACGATGTTATGGATGTAGCTTCTCCAGAAGGCTGGCATCGGAATACCGAATTGGTGTTGGATTTCTATAATAAACGCCGCCGACAACTGCACGAAGTAAAACCCAATCTGGGACATATTGTTTTAGCCGAATTGGAAAAAGAGTTTGACGTCCATATTATTACACAAAATGTAGACAACCTACACGAGCAGGCTGGAAGCACTAAAGTTTTGCACCTACATGGCGAATTACTGAAGGTAAGAAGCATCAACAATGAAAACTATATCCTCGATTGGAACGGCGATTTAGCTATGGGTGACTCTGATGATAACGGACACCAACTACGGCCCCACATTGTTTGGTTTGGCGAAATGGTTCCGGCTCTGGAAGAAGCAATAACCATCATACAACAAGCAGACTACGTAGCAGTAATTGGAACTTCACTTCAGGTATATCCTGCCGCCAGCCTGATGCATTATGCCCGGCCCGATGTTCCTGTTTTTTACATAGATCCAAAACCAGCACTCATTAATAATCTTCAAAATCCACTGGAAGTTATCCCAATGAACGCCACTGAAGGTGTCCCTCTTTTAAGGGAAGAATTGTTTAAAAGAGAATAGCGAATAAAGATATTTACGGTTGCTTTTTAGTCTATTTTCTACGTTCTATCTTCTATATTCTAAATTGGATTACCTAAATTTGCATCTTTCTAAACAACAACACAACACACAACATGCCACTAACATCCTTAAACGCCGTTTCCCCAATTGACGGAAGATACCGCAGTAAAACTAAATCGCTTTCCGTTTATTTCTCAGAAGAAGCTCTAATCAGATACCGCGTCCTTGTAGAAGTGGAGTATTTCATTGCTTTATGCGAAACCGGCCTGCCTCAGTTAAAGGAAATAAACCCAAGCATTTTTGACAGTCTTCGCAACTTATATAAAAATTTTACCACCGAAGATGCCCTTTGGATAAAAGACACCGAACTAACGACCAACCACGACGTAAAAGCTGTTGAATATTTTTTAAAGGAAAAGTTTGAGGCTTTAGGCTTGTCAAAATACAAGGAGTTCATCCACTTTGGATTAACATCACAGGATATCAATAATACCGCAATTCCGTTATCTACAAAAGAAGCTTTCCAGGAGGTTTACCTAAAGTCCCTAATTGGTTTGGTAGCTAAACTAAAGGAACTGGCGATGGAGTGGAAGGATATTCCAATGTTAGCAAGAACTCACGGCCAGCCGGCATCTCCTACACGTTTAGGAAAAGAGATATTGGTGTTTGTGGAACGTTTAGAAGAACAAATGCGCCTGCTGTTCAATATTCCGTTTGCCGCTAAGTTTGGTGGTGCTACCGGGAACTATAATGCACATCATGTAGCTTATCCTAATGTCGACTGGAAGCAGTTTGGCACCACTTTCGTGGAAGATACGCTCGGATTGCAACATTCCTTCCCAACCACACAAATTGAGCATTACGACCATTTTGCTGCGTTCTTTGATGCACTAAAAAGGATAAACAATATCATCATCGATTTAGATAGAGATATCTGGACCTACGTTTCGATGGATTATTTCAAACAGAAAATCAATGCTGGCGAGATAGGTTCATCGGCTATGCCACACAAGGTAAACCCAATCGACTTCGAAAACTCTGAAGGAAACCTTGGGATTGCCAATGCCATATTCGAACATTTATCAGCCAAACTTCCTATATCAAGATTACAAAGAGACCTGACCGACAGTACTGTTTTGCGAAACATCGGTGTTCCAATGGGCCACACATTGATAGCCTTTGATGCTACTTTGAAAGGATTGAACAAACTATTATTAAACGAACCTAAGTTCGCTGAAGACCTGGAGAAGAATTGGGCTGTTGTAGCAGAAGCTATCCAAACCATCCTGAGAAGGGAAGGCTATCCAAATCCGTATGAGGCTTTAAAAGGATTAACGAGGACTAATACGGTTATCAACAAGGAAGCCATCCATAGTTTCATAGCTACTTTAGAAGTTTCGCAAGTAATCAAGGATGAACTGATGCGGATTACACCAAGTAATTTTACGGGGATATAGTTGTTTTAAGCAAGGATTAGAGAAATATTCGTGTATTATCTTGGAGCAAATCTATTTTAAAAGTGTCACAAATTTTTTGAATTGGTTTTTTTGTGACAAAAAGTGTCACAAATTTTTATTTTTATAAAAAAATGTGACAAGTTTAAAATTATATTTTCTTATCCCTTTTCACTTTTGACATATTCCTTAAAGAAACTCCCCATGCTGGCTGATATCCAATCCAAGTTCTTCTTTTTCCTGGCTTACCCTTAGTGGGGAAATCTTATTTACTACAAAGAATAGCGCATACGAAGCAGTAAAAGCAAAAACAGAGACCACAAACAAAGCGGTCATCTGGTTTAGGAATAGTTTGGTTTCGCCAAACAGCAATCCCTGATCTACTACAGCAGGATTAATCGCTTTGGAAGCAAAAACGCCTGTTAATACCATACCAGTCATTCCGCCTACGCCGTGGCACGCAAATACATCTAATGCATCGTCTATTTTCCATTTAGGAAATCGGCTCACGGCAAAATTGCTGACAATGCTCGAAATGATTCCGATCGTTATCGCATGGGCAATGCTTACATAGCCTGCCGCCGGAGTAATGGCAACTAAACCAACAACAGCTCCTATGCAAGCGCCCATAGCCGATAATTTGTGTCCCAATATCTTGTCCAGAAATACCCAAGCCATCGAAGCGGCGGCTGCAGCCACCGTTGTGGTTCCCAAAGCCTGCACCGCCAAACCATTGGCACCCATAGCTGAACCGGCATTGAATCCGAACCAGCCAAACCATAATAATCCAGTTCCCAATAAAACATAGGTTATCCTTGCGGGATTGGCTTTCTGGCCTTTGCGCTTTCCTAAAAACATGGCTCCGGCCAACGCTGCCCAGCCTGCACTCATATGCACTACAGTTCCACCGGCAAAATCAAGCACACCCATTTTAAAGAAGATGCCGTCAGGATGCCATGTGCAATGGGCGAGAGGTGTATAGATAAAAAGGATGAATAACACCATAAACAGCAGATAAGGCCAAAATCGTATCCTTTCTGCAAAGGCTCCTGTGACTAGTGCCGGAGTTATAATGGCAAACTTAACCTGAAAAAGGGCAAACAGGAGTAGGGGAATTGTGGGTGCTAACGGCCAGCTCGATGTAACTCCCACATTATTGAAAAACAGATTCGGAAGCGGATTACCTATAAAACCACCAATCGAAGGGCCGAAACATAAGCCATAGGCAATTACAACCCACAGTACACTCACAATTACCATTGCCATAAAGCTTTGTAACATAGTGCTGATGACATTCTTTTTGCCTACCATTCCGCCATAAAAGAAACCTAGTCCGGGAGTCATCAGCAAAACTAAAGCCGTGGCCATAATCATCCAGGCAGTATCGCCAGTATCAAATTTTGAGACGGCTAATGGAGTAGTGCGGTTTTGGAAAATAAAGTTAGAAAAGAACGTTAGGGTGAGAATTACGATGAGTAGTATACTTAAAACAATTTTTCTAGTGGACATATTGACTCAATTAATTTTTATAAAAATAATAATATTACCAATAGGCCCTACTTAAAAATACTATTGTTAATCATTTTTATTAAATTAATATTTTGACCCCTGTTTGATTTAGGGGTATGCAAATTATTTTTGATTAATTGATAATTAGATAATCGTTATAAATAAAAAAGGCATAAGTAAATCTTATGCCTTTGCAATGAATTCTAAACTCAATTGATGCATTTCACTATGGAGCAGCGTTATTTATTTGTTTAATTTATATAGTCTTTCCAAAAAAGATATCTTTTCGGCTTCACTCCACTTAGTGGTATAGACCAGCAGGTTTAAGAAATTGTCCTTAACCGAGCCAAAGAGAAATACGTTATCGATTTTATCCTCATTATATTTCCAGATTATATATTCCTGTTTGGCATCTTCCTTAATCTTTTGGGTCTTAAACTTGTTTTCCTTTCTATAATCCGAATCCCATTCATAAAATAATTTTACGTTTTCAAAGTCTGATTTATTATCCTTAAAGAAGGAATAGGCCTTTTTGGGATTTTGCGCGATTGCAATGACGATGCCTTCCTTATTTTTTAAGTAAGTCTGCCCAGAGTCATCCATAGTATTCATCTGTTCCCAGTTTCCTGGAATCTTTACTTCTGTAGTGTTGGTCTTTACGGTAGCGAAAGTACTATCCTGACAGAACATAAAGTTAGACGCGAAAAAAACAGTAGAGCTGTTAAATTTAATTTAGTCATATTGGGTTTTTATAATTATATGCAATATTAGGTAATTTTGTCGACTACTTATCGTTGCTAAGGATATATAGTTTTTATCTCGAATAATTCGGCGCTTCTTTAGTAATGATAAAGAACATGAACTTACTATAAAATCCGCAATTGGGAGAAACGGCTGTTATATGCTGCCGCTAATACATAGTTTTGAATCCTCTAAGTGCCCACAAAACAATGTGAATTGCCAAAGGAAGAAATACAAAAAAGAGGGTAAAATATAAACCAATCTTAAACATTTTGGGGCCATATTTCTTGTTCTTCTTTCGGAATATTTCTGTTAGCCAACCTAATGAGTAACCAAGGTTACATAAAATCCCAAAACCAATAATTGCAAAAGGTTCAACCAAATCTTCTCCAGGCGGTACGTTTACGATTACTGATATTATAACCAAGCTTATAATTCCAAATGCAAGAACAACAATGTTGTAAAGAATTCTTCTTATTTCCCACCAAAGCATAATCTGGAAAGTGCTTCTGTCTTCGGAATCAACTTCCAGTAATCTATCTAAATATTTCATGTTAAATTTCGTGGTAGGCGGTTGCACATAACGTTCCGCCACTTCTCGTCAGTTGCGAACTTCGTAACTTTTTATTTTCTGTTAAAGATAAAAATTCTTGCGAAACATGAACGTGAACTTACCACAAAATTCGCAATTGCGAGAAACGAATGTTAAGCACAGTAGTTATACGATACCACTTTGTTCAACTAAAAATATAATATTTGTTCCGGTTAAGTTAAGTCCATACCTTGTCATTTCATCATCCACTTTTTGTGGTGTTTGTCCTTGCCCATGTCCACCGAGTCTATTTCTTATAGTTGGAATACCGCTTTCCAAAAGGTTTTGTAATGAAGTGAATTGATTTTGTGTAAAAGTTGGTATGAGGTTGTTTTGGAAACAAATTTGAATAAGTTTTTTTGAAGTGTCCGTTTGGCTAAAAGGCCATTCTTTCTCTTTGCAAATTATTTTCATAGTGCTTTCAAATGCCTTCAAACATTCTGTTAAGCACTCTTTATTTCGTCCATGACGATAATGCTCATGAGCTTTTAAATACTCTTCATTTGCTCCTTTAAATTTCGTATTCCAGAGTAATGCAATTGACGGTTTGGTAATTTCTGAATGAATGTAAGTTGAATCAACTCTAATGATTTCACCATTTTCAAAAGAATAGCCTATTCCATTTTCCTTAAATCGCTCGTTTAATTCGGCAACTGCATCTTCTGGTTTCAATTTAACTGAAGTGTTATATGAATATTGCTGATATTTAGGCAGTATAATTTTGACAATAAATCTGAAAGTAAGCTCAACAACATCTATTACTTCATCGGTGCTTTTTGTCTGCAAGAGAAAGTTTAAGACTTGTTCTTGATCACCTTCTCGATAGCTTTTTCCTAGATCAAAAACACCATACTCTCTACATAGAGTATTCTTTATGAATTTATAAGCACTAGCTGCTTCATTTGCATATTTGTCGACTCCAATTGTATCTCTAATTATATGTACAATTTGAACTCTTAAGGTTTGTGGAATATCGTCAAACGAATAAACTTCTGGAATTTCTCCTTTTAGTCGTTTCTGTCTTTTTGAAAAGAGGTCAAATATTGGCATGTTGTTTTATTAAGAGGTGTTTACTATTGTGCCTAACGTTCCGCCTTTAGTTTGCATTATTAAAATAATACCGCTTGATGCAGTGGCGACAACTTTATAGTTAGTTGTAAATATATCTAATTTTCCTTTTAGTAAATTCCGTCTAAGAAAATAAAACCAGCCATTGCACCAAACGTCTGTTAGTGCCAGTATTTTTTTTATTCTGTAATATTTTTAAATCAAATTATGATATTTTTAATTTTTAATTTAAGTTTGTATCTTAATAACTAAGAAGTTATATGGCAGATAGTGAAAACTTAAGGAAAGATATAGAGTTTTTGTTGGATAAATTTAAATTAGAAAGATATATATATTTGGCTATAACTTTAAGTTCAATTATTCTCTTGGTAATTTTAATTATAGAATTATTTAAAGACAGAGAATACGCAAAAATTTTGGCTATGCTAGCTCCAACTGGATTAATTACATTCAGTGTGTCTCGAATTCTTAAAATGTGGACTGATTGTGTTAGTTTGTTAAAAACAAATATTACACATAACAATGAAATGAAAGATTAATAATGGTAACTAAAGAAAAAGAAATTAAAGCAATTCCTGAAATTGAGATTTTAGGAAATTTAATAAAAAAAAACAGAAGCACAGTTAATTGGTTAACTATATTAGGAGTAATATCTTCCCTTATAGGAGTTGGCTCATTAATATTTTCAAATTATCATTTGAAATCAGAAAAAGAAAAAATCCAAAGCTCATTGAAGAATAATATGGTTGTTGTTGATTCAATAAAATTAAAATCTATGAAGATAGATAGCGTCTCAACTTTTTCTTTGGAGTTTTTGAATGCTGATAAAACAGATTATATTTTAAAAAAATATTATTCACCCATTATAAAATCCCATTATCAAAAGAAGAATGTCCCGTTAAACGATATTTTAAAGAATAAAAATAACTTTTTGATTCATTACCCGAGAGCTAAATTTATATTTAAAAAAGAAGATATAGTTGTTCAAATATTTAAGGATAATACTTCAGAAGTTGTTGCTACGGGATTATTTTTTTCGGATAGTTTGAAAGCTCCTCAGAAAATTATCTATAAACTTGGGATAGATAATAATAAAAGAAAAATATTCTCTATTGCTCGTTACGACTTCAAGGAGCAGTTTTAATTATTGCCACTAACCTTCCGCCTTTAGTTTGCATTACTAAATAATGATTAACCTAAAAGGAAACGTGTGAACTAAAACGTTTCGTAGGCTCACGACCTATAAGCGGCATAAGACCCGTTTCTCCTTTAGCATCTTGCCGGTACTACCTCGAATGATTGATTTTTAGGCCAGCTAAAGGCAATAGCACAGCAAGTTATTTTAATCTCTTAAAACAAACATATGAAAAATGTAAAAACAAGCCGTCTCGCTTAAATCAGCTTAAACGAGGTTCTTTTTTGTGTTTATTTTGAATGTTTTGTTTTTTGGAGAGGTTGAGCAACAGCTACTGCTGTTACCTGCTGTTTTTTTATCATTTTTCTTTCAACGCTTGAAATATTTTACCAAGAATAAAATATGCCCTTGCATGTGCGTACCCATTTCCATATGCACCAGAGGTCATAGCAACTACCATATTTTCTTCGGGAACCACCACCAAATGATTTCCCCATTTCCTGATGCCCATAGATAGCTTACTTCTTTGCTGCCAAACTTTCTCTTAGTTCTGTACCAAAGCATACCATATCCGTCAGCAAATCGATTATTGTCGCCTATTGCTGTGGAATGCTCGCTCAATAACCTAATGATATACTCAGAATCGACCAACTGTTTGTTTCCCCATTTTCCTTTATTTGCCAACAATAAACCCAATTTTGCAAAGTCCAGCGTGGAAATATAAAGATTGCCAGCAGCACCAGTTTGGTTTGCAGCATTAGTGTACCAATAAAACTCTTTGATTTCCAAAGGGTCAAAAACTTTTTGCTTAGCATAATCTCTTAGGCTCATACCAGATTTTTCTTCAATGATAGCACCAATCAAAACAGCATTAATATCTGCATATACCCATTTTTCCCCTGGCTCGCTTGATAATGGAACGCTTAACAAGTAGTTTACCCATTCGTCTTTTGCTGTCCATTTTCCTTCGTTACCCATTGTTTTAGGGTTGTCCGAGTCGGCATCTAAACCAGAAACCATATTCAGAAGATGAATCAGTTTGACTTTTTTATAATCTTCGTGGATAGAAGGGTATTTTTTCTTTGGAAAGAAAGAGTAAACGTCTTGCTCTAAATTTTCCACCAAACCGTCTTTAATGGCTACACCCAAAAGCAAAGCAGTAATACTCTTTCCGGCAGACCGGATATCGTGTATGTGATTACGCCAAAATGTATTGTAATAATTTTCCAATACGATTTTATTGTCTTTAATCACAACCAATCCTCGATAATCTCTTTGCTTAAATTTGGAAATAGTATCAGTAAGAGCAATAATAGAATCTTTGTTGAACCCAGCATCCTCTGGACTAACAGCAGGAATATATGGGATAGCTTTCATTTGTGCGTATGTTGAGTACGATAGGAACAAAAGAAAGAGTGTTAAGAATTTTTGCTTCATACTTCGAAATGAGTTTAATATAATTGTTTTGAGTTTCGGTCTAAAATAGCAGGGTAACATTCTGCCTTTAGTTTGCATTTATAAATATTTCTTAATTTAACCTAAAAGGAAACGTGTGAACTAAAACGTTTCGCAGGCTCACGACCTTTAAGCGGCATAGGCGATAGCACAGCAAGTTATTTTAATCTCTTAAAAACAAATGTATGAAAAATGTAAAACAAACCGAGGCATCAAGCAAGCCAATAAACATGTTTTGATGGCAGCATTAACCTATAATCTCAAAAAATACTTGAAGTTCATCCAAAAAGACCAAAACCAAAGCCGGTATAGTATGCGAAATAGGAACAAAAGCAAAGACTTTGTTAAAAACGGCTTTATACGGCTTAAAAAACTTGTTTTTAAGCCCTTCATTTTTTACAAACTTCAACTTTAACCCAAAAATTAACCTAACTTAAATAGGCTTAAACGAGGTTAGATTGTATGCGTTTTTTTGAAATCTTATTTTGGTAGGGTTGCGCAACAGCTACCGCTGTTATAGGCAGGCTATTTGTTTTTCTTTTTAATTTCCTTAAGTGTTCCAAAAAATATCACAAACCCCATAAATAAAAGTAAAATATAATTTATCCATATATTACTTTTTGAAAATACAGGTATTAAGCCATAAAACCATGAATTAAATGAAGTTATAATCATAAAAAATGGTGCCCAAAGTACAACATAAGACCATTGTTTCATAATGGTTCTAGATTTTATAAGTTTTATAAATAGAGTAATACTTAAAATAATTAAACCAAAATTGAGTAGAAAATATCTATAAAGCGGAACAATTTCCTTTCCATATAGAAATTCAAATTTAATATTCTCCCATAAATTTCTCCCGTTAGTTTTTTGCGTAAAAAAACCTTTGGAAAATTCCCAACTATTCGAGACAATATTTTCTCTATTTATAACTTCAATACGCTTTTCATTTAAAAAAGATACTTCTTCTTTAGTTAATGTTGAGTCTTTTATACATTCGTTAATTTCCTTTATTAGATGAACTTGATTATTGATTTTTGAATAGTAACTCCATCCATAGTAATCGTCAACGGAGTAAATTACCATTAATATTATAAAGACAAAAAATAATTTTGTAAACCATTTTGTTCCTTTATCTTTTATGAGGTCATGAAGCCATTTTATTAAGTCGATCATTTGTAAGGTGTCGTTTTAGCTTGCGTATAACGTTCCGCCGCTTCTCGTCAGTTGCGAACTGCGGAACTGAGTGCTTTCTGCTAAGATAAAAATTCTTGCGAAACGTGAACGTGAACTTACTACAAAATTCGCAATTGCGAGAAACGGCTGTTGTAGGCAGTGCAATTTAAATTTCGTTATTATGTAGTTTCTGTTTCCACTTATCAATAGCTTCTGCATTGTTGCCAAAATTTGACTCTATATCAAACTCATTAAGCGCTTTATTTCTGGCATTTAAATGTGTTTCTATAATTCCATTAATTTTATCCACATTTGCGGCATTTATTTTTCTACTATTAATCTCCTTTTCTGATTTTTTAGCAAAAAAATGTGCAATCTCATATTTCAATTGAAGATAATATAAAAGTTGTTGCGATTTACTTTGTTGATTCACCCACGATAAATCTCTTCTAATTCCTCCATATGATTCAACGGATATAACACCAGTCCAAACATTTACTTTTTTGGTAAATACCCCAAATATCAATTCTATATGAGCATTAAAATCTTTGTCTAATTGAGGGGACATTTTAAAATCAGACCATTCTAAAATGTTTTTTGACCTAAAAGTTATGGTGTCTCCTTTGTTTGCTTTATTCATTTCGGAGATAACGTTAACCCATTTTTCTTGATTCTTTTGCTGACCGAAAGTGAAAATTGTCCAACAAAGACTTAAAAATATAAACGTAACTCTAATCATTTTTCCCATTTATTAGTTAAACCAAATTTCATTAGTATCCTTTAGGTTGTGGTTTTGAACCGGCGCCTGCATTGCCTACAACTTACATATACCCGCTACTCTATAACACATATACATCATCTTCCTGTGAGATACCCGCCATTAGCAATATAAAATCAAATATAATCAATTATAAATCTATTTAAATAGATCTTTTTCGTATTAAATGTAGTTTCCAACCTATTTAAATAGGTACTTATGCCTATTACCACATCCTATTTTTAATTTACGATGTCCTATTTCCACTTTACGTTGTTGTAAATACATTTTACAACGTCCTAAACGAATTTTATGGCGTCCTATTTCTACTTTACGACGTCCTATTTCCAGTTTAGCATGTCGTAAATCCATTTTAGGACGTCCTATTTCTAATTTAGGACGTCCTATTTCCAGTTTAGCACGTCCTAAATTAGTTTTATGGGCGTTAAAATTTACTTTTAGCGGTTAAAAATTAGGATTTTACCAGCGAAATAAAAATTTTTATTCATTAAAAATTACTGTAGGACAATAAGTTAAGATTTGTAAGAAACAGTTGTATCAAATTGTGGTGCTAATTTTGAATTTTTGGCAGAGTATTTGGTAATATATAAGCAATCACTTAAACGTTAATGCTTTAAGTGTTAGAAAATGGTAACATAATTTTAAATTCCAGAAAGATGAAAAGATATTATTTAGAATTAAATGACGAAAAGTTTGCCATTCAGTTGGGCAACTTTGCTTCCAAAATTGACTTATATGCCACCACTTTTGGAATGACCCCGGAAGAGACCGCCTCCATCAAAGCCGATGCAGTATTCTTTCAATGGGGTGTCAACAATATTAAAAAGATTGAGACATACAAACGCAATTGGTTTTCGTTTAAAAAGATACTCAAGCACGGCGAGCACAATGTGACTATAAATAACTTTCCCGACTTCCCGGTGCTTGAAAGTCCTCCGGATGTGGTTGCTGCGGGCTTAATCACCAGGTTTACCACTATGGTGAACCGCATAAAGGCCCATCAGGATTACACCACCGCAATAGGGCAGAACCTGGGGATTGAAATGTCGACAGGGGCAAAGATCGACATAGACCAGGCAAAGCCAATCCTGAAGGTGGTAAGCCGCGGCGGCAGGGTTAACCTCGACTGGAAGAAGCTGGGCTTTGATGGCATCCTTATCGAAAAAGACAGCGGGCACGGCTTCGTAGTATTAGACAAAGACCTGCGCCCGAACTTTATAGACAACTCGCCACTGCCAGCTGACGGCGAAAGCACCGTATGGAAATACCGTGCCATGTACCTTTACAAAGGCAGCGAAGTAGGGTTGTGGAGTGATATCGTGACCGTGGGTGTAACGGGTTAGGCTTATCTCGAATAATTCGGAGCTTCTTTAGTAATGGTAACGTTATGTGGATGGCTTTCACCGATGCCACTTGCTGTAATCCTTACAAAGCGTCCGGTTTCCTGAAGGGTAGGGATGTCTTTTGCACCACAGTAGCCCATTCCGGCTCGAAGTCCGCCAACGAATTGCTGCATGCTTTCGTTTAATTCACCTTTGTAAGGAACGCGTCCCACAATTCCTTCCGGAACTAACTTTTTGATATCATCTTCCACATCCTGGAAATAACGGTCTTTTGAACCTTCCTGCATGGCTTCTACTGAGCCCATTCCGCGATAAGACTTGAACTTTCTTCCTTCAAAGATTATGGTTTCTCCCGGAGATTCTTTTGTTCCGGCCAATAATGACCCCAACATTACACAATCTGCTCCGGCGGCAATAGCCTTTGGAATATCTCCTGTGTATCGAATTCCACCATCGGCAATTACAGGAACTCCGGTTCCTTTTAATGCAGCTGCAACTTCCAATACGGCTGAGAATTGTGGGAATCCAACTCCGGCCACAACACGGGTTGTGCAGATTGACCCCGGACCAATGCCTACTTTTACAGCATCGGCACCATTTTCTACCAGGTAAAGCGCAGCTTCGGGAGTAGCAATATTACCAACTACTACATCAAGATCAGGAAATTTAGCCTTTACTTCTTTCAATACAGTAACTACGCCTTGCGTGTGACCATGAGCTGTATCAATGATTACAGCGTCAACTCCGGCATTCACTAAAGCCGTTGCTCTTTCCAAAGCATCAGCAGTAACCCCTAAAGCGGCAGCAACGCGTAAACGTCCGAATTTATCTTTGTTTGCGATTGGTTTTTGGGTAAGCTTAGTAATATCCCTAAAGGTAATCAATCCGATAAGCTTGAAATTATCATCAACAACCGGAAGTTTCTCGATTTTGTTTTTTTGAAGTATGCCTTCCGCTTCCTGTAAAGTCGTTCCTTCGGCAGCCGTTACCAGGTTTTCAGAAGTCATGACTTCCAGTATCGAACGGGAGTTTATTTTCTCGAAACGCAGGTCCCTGTTAGTAGCAATTCCTTTCAATATTCCGTTTTCATCAACAACAGGTATACCGCCGATACCGAATTCCTTCATCGCCATCTTGGCATCACCAACGGTTGCCGTTAAAGGCAAAGTCACGGGATCGATAATCATTCCCGCCTCAGCACGCTTTACTTTTCTAACTTTAGCAGCTTGTTGCTCGATAGTCATGTTTTTGTGCAATACTCCAATTCCGCCTTCCTGTGCCATAGCAATAGCCATTGAACTTTCGGTAACGGTATCCATAGCTGCGGAAACGATAGGGACATTCAAAGTGATATTCCTCGAAAACTTCGATTGAATGCTGACTTCGCGCGGTAAAACTTCGGAATAATTTGGGATTAGCAGTACATCGTCATAGGTTAAACCTTCGCCAACGATTTTAGTAGAGTGTGCTTTCATGCAATTTGTAGTTAGTGCTGAACTTGATTCAGCATTGTAGTTAAATTGCATGCAAATATAGTATTTATTTGTTTATGTTTTTTGGTAACGAAACTTTGCCATCACAAATTTAAGTTAAATTGAAAATCGGATTTTAGATTATGTTAATTTTACCAGAACTTAATTGAACCAAAATGACATTCCTATTACTGTTAGTACTTGTTTTCGTTGTTTTATATTTCTGGCTTAACCAACCTAAATTCGGAAAGCTTCCTTCGGAAAAACGGCTTGAAAACATTCAAAAATCATCAAACTATAAAGACGGTAAATTCCAAAATCTAAGTTTTACACCCGATTTGACAGAAGGAGAAACCTATTTCAGGATCATCAAAAAAGTATTATTTGAAAAAGACAAACGCAATAAGCCAAAGGACAGGATTCCATCCCAAAAAACAGATTTGCTGAAATTAAATCGAGACGAGAATGTAATAGTCTGGTTTGGACATTCCTCTTATTTCATGCAGACGGAAGGAAAGACAATGCTTGTTGACCCTGTTTTTAGCGGTGCGGCTTCTCCGGTAAAGGCAACCACAAGAAGCTTTCCCGGAAGTGATGCTTATGCTGCTGCTGATTTTCCAGTTATTGATTTTTTATTCCTTACGCACGATCATTGGGATCATTTGGATTATGAAACCATTAGCAAACTAAGGTCAAAGGTAAAGACTGTTATAACAGGCCTCGGAACTGCCGAACATTTAGCGCTTTGGGGTTATGCCAAGGATAGGATTATTGAAAAGGATTGGCACCAGGAGATTGATTTGGGTAACGGTTTTATCGTAAATACAACTCCGGCAAGGCATTTTGCAGGAAGATTGTTCTCCAGAAACAAAGCTTTGTGGATGTCCTTTGTTTTACAGACACCTCAAAGGAAAATCTACCTTGGAGGCGACAGCGGGTTCGATACACACTTTGAAGCAATCGGAAAGGAATTCGGCCCATTTGACCTGGCGATACTGGAATGTGGGCAATATAACGAAAGCTGGAAGTATATCCATATGTTTCCGGAAGAGCTTATTACGGCTGCCAAAAACCTAGACGCAAAAATGCTGATGCCTGTACATTGGGGAAAATTTGCATTGTCCAATCACGCCTGGGATGAACCAATTATTAGGGTTTCTGAAGCGGCTGAAAGGGAAGATCTTCCATTACTGACGCCTATGATTGGTCAAAAAGTCAATCTTGATGCGCCCGGAACCTTTGAAGAATGGTGGAAAGATGTTAATTAGTGGTAAGCCGTAAAGATCTTAGTGGCTTCGTTGTAGGCACTTTCAAAACTCATAGGTTTTGTATTGGTATCTGCTTTTTGGGCCGTGAAATAGGACAGGAGCTTCTCGGTTGGCATATTCCCTGTTAAATCATCCTTCGCCATTGGGCATCCTCCAAAACCTTGTATCGCTCCATCAAAACGGACACAGCCTGCTTTATAGGCAGCATCTACCTTTTCGTGCCATTTATCTGGTGTGGTGTGCAAGTGCGCACCAAATTCGATGGTTGGATATTTAGGAATCAGGTTTGAGAAAAGGTACGTAATTACATCCGGAGTAGAGCTTCCTACAGTATCAGAAAGCGAAAGGATCTTAACACCCATATTGGCTAATTTTTCTGTCCATTCGCCCACAATTTCAACATTCCAAGGATCTCCATAGGGATTTCCGAAGCCCATAGAAATATAGGTTACGACTTCTTTATTCGAAGCATCAGCAATGTCCAGGATTTCCTGAAGGGTTATAAGGCTTTCCGCAATAGTCTTATGCGTATTCCGCATCTGGAAATTTTCTGAAATCGAAAACGGGAAACCTAAGTACTGAATTTCCTTATGACGGGAAGCAATTTGGGCACCTTGTGTATTGGCAATAATGGCTAATAGCTTGCTTTGTGTCTGCGATAAATCAAGATTGGCCAACACTTCAGCCGTATCCTGCATCTGCGGGATAGCTTTGGGAGAAACAAAACTTCCGAAATCTATCGTATCAAAACCAACACGAAGTAATGACTGGATGTAGTCAATCTTCTTGAAAGTAGGGATAAAGTCCTTAATGCCTTGCATGGCGTCCCTTGGACACTCGATGATTTTTACTTTTGGATTCAAAGTTTTGTTTTTGGAAAGGGGCTAAGTTACTAAGATTTTTTTAGAATTGCCTTATTGATATCAGCTACCAATTTTGGTCCTTCATAAATAAATCCGGTGTATAATTGCACCAGACTCGCACCGGCTTCTAATTTCTCTATAGCATCTTGGGCAGAATGAATTCCACCCACTCCGATAATTGGGAAGGCTTTATTGCTTTTATCAGCAAGGAAACGAATGACTTCTGTCGAACGTTTGGTTAAAGGCTTACCAGATAACCCACCTGTTTCTAATTTATTTTCAGACTGCAAACCTTCTCTGGAAATGGTTGTGTTTGTTGCTATTACTCCAGCAATTTTGGTTTCGTTTACAATATCGATGATATCCAATAATTGTTCATCCGTTAAATCGGGAGCGATTTTTAGTAGGATTGGCTTTTGTTTAGGTTTAGTCAGGTTTTGATTCTGTAAAAGCTGAAGCAGCTTTGTTAAAGGTTCTTTCTCCTGGAGCTCACGAAGATTAGGTGTATTTGGCGAACTTACATTCACTACGAAATAATCAACATAATCAAATAATGTTTCAAAACAGATTAGATAATCGGATGTTGCTTCTTCGTTGGGTGTGACTTTATTTTTACCAATGTTCCCACCAATAAGGACACCTTTGTTTTTCTTTAATCGTAGAACTGCTGCATCAACGCCGCCATTATTGAAACCCATTCGGTTGATAATAGCGCTGTCTGGCTTTAGACGGAACAAACGTTTTTTAGGGTTTCCATCCTGCGGTTTTGGTGTTAAGGTTCCGATTTCTATAAAGCCAAAGCCAAAGTTGGATAGCTCCTGGTAGCATTTGGCATCCTTATCAAATCCGGCAGCGAGGCCAACCGGGTTTTTAAATTTCAATCCGAATACTTCGCGCTCTAAACGACTGTCCTTGATTTCATAAATCGATTTAAGGATAGCTGGAACGAAGGGGATTTTAGAAATGAAACGTATAAAATCAAAGGAGAAATAATGCACTTCTTCTGGGTCAAACCAGAATAAAATGGGACGGATGAGTAGCTTATACATGTGTTGTGTTGTTGTGGAGCAAATGTAATGCTTAATTTGAAAATTTGGAAATCTGAAAATGTATTGTCTTAAAGTTTAAAATCAGCATGCTAATTATCTCTTCATCATAACTATTGTGAAATTTTTTAAATTAATTGTCGTATTTTTCATTTCCAAATTTTCAGATTTCCAAATTTTCAAATTACTTTAGCCAATCAATAGTTTTCAAATGATTACAGAAGAACAGTTTCAGAAAGAACTCCTTATAATTATACAGAATGGAATCCGTGAGGATATTGGTCCGGGCGATTACAGTTCGCTGGCCTGTATTCCGGATTCGGCTAACGGAAAAGCAAAGCTTTTGGTTAAGGATAACGGAATTATAGCTGGAGTAGAATTTGCCAAAATGGTTTTCCAGAATGTAGATCCAACTTTGGAAGTAGAGACTTTTATCAACGACGGAGAGCAGGTAAAGCATGGCGATGTTGTCTTCCACGTTTCCGGAAGTTCACAGTCTATTTTAAAGGCAGAACGATTGGTGTTGAATTCTATGCAGCGAATGTCTGCTATTGCTACCAAAACCAATCAGTATGTAAAGTTATTGGAAGGCACCAACACAAGGGTTTTAGATACCCGTAAGACAACACCTGGTTTTAGAGCTTGTGAAAAATGGGCGGTCAAAATAGGCGGTGGTGAGAATCACAGGTTTGCATTGTATGATATGATAATGCTTAAAGACAACCATAATGATTTCGCAGGTGGAATTTCTAATGCAATTACCAAGACAAAAGAGTTCCTGAAATTCAATAATCTCGATTTGAAGATCATTGTCGAAGCAAGAAATCTTAAAGAAATAGAGGAGATTCTTCAAAACGAGGGCGTTTACAGAATCCTGATTGACAACTTTAATTTCGAGGATACACGTAAAGCTGTTGCCTTGATTGGCGATCAATGTCTGACCGAATCATCAGGGAACATCAATGAAAAAACCATCCGTCAATATGCAGATTGTGGCGTTGGCTATATTTCTTCTGGTGCTTTGACACATTCGGTTTACAATATGGATTTAAGTTTAAAAGCTATTTAAATGTCGACAGCAGCCAAAGAAAATAAATTCAGTAAACTTCCTGTTGTAAAGCAGTTTCTTCTTTTTTACAAAGAATAAAGCTGCCATGGTTGCACAATTTGTCGTTATACGAATTGTTGGATTTGTATTTCATTGGTATTATTGAAGGTGCTATTTCCTATCGTGCTTCGGCTATTGCGTGGAGTTTCTTCATGGCTTTGTTTCCGTTTATGCTTTTCATCCTGAATCTGATTCCATACATACCTATTGAAGGCTTTCAGGAAGATTTTATGGGATTTGTCCAGCAAAGCGTGCCGCCAACAACCTACGATGCGATTTATAAAATCATCAATGACATTTTGCACAACAGTCACAGTGGTTTACTTTCTATTGGTTTCCTGATGGCTATTTTATTGATGACCAATGGCGTAAATGCTATTCTGGGTGGATTTGAAAGCGGCCATCACGTTCACGTTACGCTGAAGCGGAAATTTTTCAGGCAATATTTTGTGGCTTTAGGATTGTCGATTATTTTATCATTTGTATTGATAATAACGGTTGCAGTCATTGTAATTTTTGAGGTTTTTATCCAAAGCACTAAAATACAGGATGTGCTTTCTGATAAAATTCCGCTGATAGAAATGGGTAGGTATATCTTTGTTATTTTAATGATATTGATGGCGACTTCGTTATTATTTAAATTCGGGATTAAGCATGATAAGAAAAGAGCATTAATCTCTATAGGTTCAGTGTTTACTACTATCCTGATAATTATATCCTCTTATTTCTTTGGGATCTGGGTTGTTAAATTTTCAAAATATAATGAACTTTATGGCTCAATAGGTACGTTGTTGGTTGTAATGTTTTATATTTGGATAAACTGTATGATATTGCTTTTAGGTTTCGATTTAAATGCTTCCATACATCACATCAAACGTGAAAAACAGCAGGAATTGGATTTGTTATGAAAATAAAACTGTTTCTTTTTTTTAGTTTATTTCTCCAGCTCAGTTGGGGACAATCCATTTTAGGCAAATGGAAAACCATTGATGACATATCAGGAAAGGAAAAAGGTATTGTTGAGATATTTGAATACAAGAATAAAATTTACGGTAGGATAGTCGATATTTTTGAAGCTGATAAAAAGCACCTAAAGTGTGAAAAATGTGAAGGAGAAGATAAAAACAAACCTATTTTGGGAATGAATATCATCAAAGGAATGAAGAAAAAGGAGGATGTTTATGAAGGAGGAAAAATAGTTGACCCTAAAAACGGGAAAAGTTACCACTGCAAAATAACACCGGAAGGCAAAGACAAACTGATTGTCCGTGGCTATATCGGGATTACATTATTTGGTAGATCACAAACCTGGATTAGACACAAATAATTGCACTTAAAATGAATTACTTCATTGAAGTTATTATTCCGCTTTCGCTTCCTAAAACATTTACTTACAGCGTTTCAGAATCAGAATTTGCTTTTATTCAAAAAGGTATGCGGATTGCAGTTCCGTTTGGTAAAAGTAAAATCTATACTGCGCTTGTAATCGATTTGCATCAGAATGCTCCAACGCTCTACGAAGCAAAGGAAATCCAGCAGATACTTGATGAAAAACCAATTGTAAACGAATTGCAGATTAATCATTGGTTCTGGATTGCGTCTTATTATATGTGCAATATTGGAGATGTGTATCGTGGTGCTTTGCCATCGGCGTTGCTATTGGAGAGTGAAACTGTAATTTCTCAAAACAAGGAAACTTTTGTTGATGAAACGGAACTTACTGATGACGAGTTTTTAATTTACGAAGCGTTACAGCATCAGTCATCATTAAAGATCGAAAATATTGTTGCCATTCTTAACAAGAAAACAATACTGCCCGTTATACAAAAGCTTATTGGTAAAAACATCATTTCACTTCAGGAAGAAATCCAGGAAGAATACAAGCCCAAGCTCATTCGGTACATTCGTCTTCACGAAAATTATCTGGCAGAGGAAAAGCTTATTGAATTGCTGGACAGCTTAAAATCTGAAAAGAGAAAGAATCTTATCCTTCGGTATTTTCAGCTTCAGGCCACAGATAAGAAGCCTATTGCCGTAAAACAACTAATTGAAGCTGCTCAAAGTTCTGCTGCGATTGTAAAAGGTTTGGTGGAGAAACAAATATTTGAAGAGTATTATATTCAGGAAGACCGCGTAAATTTCGATAAGAATAAAATCGACAACGAATTAGTTTTAAGCGAAGCACAACAATCTGCTTATGCCGAAATCGAAAAGTCTTTTGAAGAAAAAGAAGTATCCCTTTTGCATGGCGTAACGTCAAGTGGTAAGACTGAAATCTATACCAAACTAATTGAAAATCATATTGCTGACGGCAAACAGGTTTTGTATTTACTTCCGGAAATTGCGTTGACCACACAATTGGTGTCAAGGCTAACAGCGCATTTCGGAAATAAGGTAGCGGTTTTTCACTCCAAATATTCCAATAACGAAAGAGTGGAAGTCTGGAACAATGTAAACCAGAATTCGGAAACAGCGCAGATTGTAATAGGAGCAAGGTCGGCTTTGTTTTTACCTTTCAATAAATTAGGTTTAATTATTGTGGATGAGGAGCATGAATCTACCTTCAAACAACAGGATCCTGCACCAAGATACCATGCGCGTGATGCAGCGATTGTTTTGGCTAATGCACATCAGGCTAAGGTTTTATTAGGTTCGGCAACACCATGTATTGAGACCTATTATAACGCAACTTCAGGAAAGTTTGGATTGATAACCTTAACTGAACGCTTCGGAAAAGTACAAATGCCCGAAATAGAATTGGTGGATTTAAAGGACAGCTATTTCAGGAAGAAAATGAAAGGGCATTTCAGCACTACATTAATTGATACCATTGCAGAAGCTTTTGCCAATGGTGAACAGGTAATCTTATTTCAGAACCGTCGTGGTTTCTCTCCCGTATTAGAATGTATGACTTGTGGTAATGTTCCGCAATGTCCGCAATGTGATGTGAGTCTGACCTATCATAAATATAAAAATCAGCTTCGATGCCATTATTGTGGTTATTCTATGGCTAAACCAACCAATTGCCATGTGTGTTCGAGTGTTGATTTGGAGACCAAAGGTTTTGGTACAGAACAAATCGAATTGGAATTGGCTGAATTATTTCCACAAAAGAACATCAAACGGATGGATCAGGATACAACGCGGGGAAAATACAGTTTTGAGAAAATCATTGATGGATTCAAGAGCCGTGAGATAGATGTTTTGGTAGGAACGCAGATGTTGGCCAAGGGTTTGGATTTTGATAATGTTTCCCTGGTTGGAATCATGAATGCTGACAATATGCTGTATCATCCGGATTTCCGTGCTTTCGAAAGAAGTTTTCAAATGATGACTCAGGTTGCCGGAAGATCGGGCAGGGCAGAGAAGCGGGGAAAAGTAATCATTCAGACCTATAATCCGATGCATAATATTATTCAGCAGGTCACCAATAATGATTTTGATGGAATGTTTAAAGAGCAGCTATATGAACGGAAGATTTATTATTATCCGCCATTTTATCGATTGATACGACTGACCTTAAAGCATCGTGATTTTGAAAAGCTTAAGGAAGGTTCCATGTGGTTGTATCAGGTGCTGCAACAAAACCTAACCATTCCGGTGCTTGGTCCGGAAGAACCTGCGATTGGAAGAATCAGGAATGAATACATCCGAACCATAATGATTAAAATGCCTGGAGATATTTCCATTCAGGGCACAAAAAAACTATCCAGAAAATACTGAATAGTTTTGATTTGGTTTCGCAATACAGAACTATAAAAGTTACTGTAAACGTTGATTTTTATTGAGTAATTTTAAGCAATAGCTAAAGCTTTAATTAAATCTTCTTTCTTATTTCGGCTCAACGGAATTTTGGTAACTCCAATTTCGGCAAACTTACTATTGAAACGTTCTACTTTGTCTATATTAATAATATAAGACTTGTGAACCCTGATGAATTTGTCTTTAGATAAGTCATTTTCAAAAGATTTCATGGTAGAAAGCACAAGATTGCTATCTTCTTCCGTAACCACTTTTACATAATCTCCGTAAGCTTCAATCCACTTAATCTTATTGGTATAGATTTTAAGTTTCTTAAGGTTGCTCTTAATAAAGATATGTTCTCCTTCTTCTTCCTGATTTTCTTTCTTAAGCATATGGAAATCCATTGCTCTTCGAACAGAAGCATTAAAACGATCAAGCGCTATCGGTTTCTGTAGGTAGTCCGTAGCGTCATAATCGAATGCTTTCATAGCATACTCAGCTTTCGATGTAATAAAAATAATCTGAGGTTTTACTTTAAGTCCGTCTAGAAAATCAAATCCACTGATGACCGGCATCTCGATATCGAGGAAGATTAAGTCAACAGTGTGAACCGACATGCAATTTTTTGCTTCGATTGCATTAGAAAAATCACCCACTAAGTGTAGGTTGGGATGATTATTCACTAACTTTGCGATGATCATCCTTTGGATCGAACTATCATCAACAACAACACAATTTAGTTTCATAATTTTTTTGTATTATAGATTTGGTTTGGTAAAAATAGACACTTTTTTCGAATCCACCTAACGTTTCATCGATTATTTTTGCTTTTAAACGATATTTTTTACTTTTAGACGATTTAACGAAACTTACTGTTGTTTATTGAAATATTATTTATACTTTCGCGCCCAAATTAAATTTAATCATTTTTATTATGAATCATTACGAAACTGTTTTCATCTTAAATCCCGTTTTATCTGAAGTCCAGGTAAAGGAAACAGTAAGCAAATTTGAAGATTTTCTTACTACTAAAGGAGCAAAGATGGTATCCAAAGAGGATTGGGGCTTGAAAAAATTAGCTTACGAAATCCAAAACAAGAAAAGTGGTTTTTACCATTTATTCGAATTCCAAGTATCAGGAGAAGCTTTAATTGCTTTTGAAACTGAGTTTAGACGTGACGAGAGAGTTATGCGTTTCCTAACGGTAAGTTTGGACAAACACGCAATTTCTTGGGCAGAAAGAAGAAGAACTAAATTAAAAGAAGCAAAAGCAAACTAATTATGGCAAATTTACAACAATCAGCTTCAGGAAAGAAAGACGGAGATATCAGATATCTTACTCCTTTAAACATCGAAACCAACAAAACTAAAAAGTATTGTCGTTTCAAAAAGTCCGGAATCAAATACATCGATTATAAAGATGCAGATTTCTTATTGAAATTCGTAAACGAGCAAGGTAAAATTTTACCAAGACGTTTAACAGGAACTTCATTAAAATACCAAAGAAAAGTGTCAGTAGCTGTTAAAAGAGCCCGTCACTTAGCTTTAATGCCATACGTGGCCGATTTATTAAAATAATATAAACTCAGTTGTTGGTTTCCCAAGCGGAACCTAACTTCTATAATAAGGACAACAACATGGAATTGATCTTAAAACAAGACGTTCAGAATTTAGGCTTTAAAGACGATGTAGTAAACGTAAAAAACGGATACGGTCGTAATTACTTAATCCCACAAGGTTTTGCTTCATTGGCAACTCCTTCTGCAAAAAAAGTGTTAGCTGAAAATTTAAAACAAAGAGCACATAAAGAAGCTAAAGTTGTTAGCGATGCTCAGGCATTGGCTGACAAATTGAAAGCTATCGAAATTAAAATCACAGCAAAAGCTGGTGGTGAAAAATTATTCGGTTCTATCTCTAACATTGATATCGCTGCGGCTATAGAAAAAGGTGGACAAACAATCGATAGAAAATTTATCACAAGTGGTGTTGTAAAACGTACTGGTAAATACACTGCAAGTGTAAGACTTCACAGAGATGTGGTTGTTGAATTACCTTATGAAATCGTAGCTGAAGTTTAATCTTTCGCTATATAGTACTAAATCCCGATGCGAGTCGGGATTTTTTTTAATCTGAATTTATTTCAGATTCTTTTCTTATAAAATTAATGCATCTGATAAAAGATGCTGACACGAGCATAGCTGCGACTGACGAAGTAAACAAGTTCAGCATAAATGACAAGTACTTTGCGCTGCACGAGTCCATTTTAAAACAATAATACAAGTTCGAGTGAAATACAAAAGATTAACCAAAGAACAGTTCGAAGCATTGCATGCAGAATTTGCAAACTTTCTGGCTACTCAGTCTATAGACAGATTGGAATGGGATAAAATTAAAGCCGAAAAACCGGAAGTGGCTGAACAGGAATTGGACGTGTTCTCCGATTTAATTTGGGAAGGCGTGTTAACCAACGCTAATTACCTGGAGCATTTCTCAAAAAATCATATATTCCTTTTTCATTGCCAGGAAAAAGTTATACAATCCATTGTATTAAAAGCCTTAACTCCGGAAGTTGATTTTATACACAAAGATGGGCTTCAGTGGCTTAGCGACAACATTTTTACCGATGCTGTCGAAATTCATTTGGGCAAAAAGGAATACCAAGAGGAACGCAATAAAGCGCTATTCGACTTAATTACCGAAGGAGCCATTTTAAGCGACGGCCAATTGTATCTTCAGGTGAACGGAATTATTCAATCCTAAACAATCACATGCTGCTATTTTGTGTAGTCAGTCTTAATCTTGGCCAATGCCTTGTCTAATACAACCAAGCTATCGTTGATTATTTTAGACTTATTATCATTGGTTACATTATAAGAAAGTATTCCCTTAACGAGCCAAATTTCATTTATTTCCGCAGTTTCCAGTTTAATTGTTTCAAAAAAGCTGTTTTCACTGCTTAGTAAATAAACATCTTTAGACTTTTGGCTTCTATGGATTCTATTTATAAAAAGCCCTTTAGATTTACTTACAATCACTACAAGTGAATTTTCCTGAATGTGTTCTTTCTCAATCTCTTCACATATTACAAATGAATTTTCATCGATAATCGGGAACATATTATTGCTCAAAACTTGAAACACCCGACTACTTTCCGAACGTATAAAAGGAAAGTTAAATTTAGGCAGACTGTATAAAATTGAACTGCTGTCCACACAATATTGGAATTGACTTTCGCGACAAACCAAAGGCGTATCTGTAAGATAATTTTTGTTTTTATCAAAATGATTGACATCATCATAAAATATTTCATTCAAATCGATTTCGTAAAGTTCACAAATTGAAATTATTATTTTATAATCGACCGAATTTCTCTTTTTCCAAGTAGATATGGTATTTGGCTTAATATTTAAAAATTCAGACAACTGCTTATCAGAACTTATTTTTAATGCTTTTTTTAATTTAATTAAAATAAAACTCGCATTTGGAGAAATTTTTTCTTGCATGTTCGCAAAATGTAATGTATTCTTATCTTGCTGATAAAAATTACTGATTAATATTTTTTATAAAAACTTTTACCAAAAATTCACTCTATACTTTAAGTAAATTTTAAAAGCAGTTTCAAAAAAGATAATCACATGGAATGTGTTACTTTAATGACAATACCAATTCAAGGGTACGACACCCTAAACGTGATATTATTGTTAAGTATTGTAGAAAATTGGGATATTTTTTTATTACAAAACTAATTATAAACTATGCAATGATGGTTTATCAAAACTAATCAAAACTAATCAAAACAAATTTAATTAAAAATCTAAACGGTAATCTTAAATAGATTATAATTTATTGATAAAGAAAAGAAAAAAATCCAATGAAGACTTAAATATCCAAAAATTAAAGTTTAATCAATACTCAAATCTATTTATAACCTAAAATCATGCTTATGGAATTTTATTATTCTCCCAGTAATTAAAGCCAAATACCTATGCGCTTTTGCCTTTTAGAAAGACTGTTTCCAAATAACTTTGAAGTACATTCAGTACCTTGCTGTAAGGATTATTTATTTCATTAAGGCTGCTCTTTTTTTAGAGTGGCTTTTTTGTTTTTGTTACATTTGGGGAAACCTAATTACACAATCCGATTTCATTTTTTATGGATATTCAAACTTTAATTCAATCCCTTAGAGAAGAGCTTAATCAGCACAATTACAGTTATTATGTGCTCGATACACCAACGATAACCGATTTTGAATTTGATCAGAAATTAAAACAACTGCAGGAATTGGAAGCCCAATATCCTGAATTTTTTGATGAAAATTCGCCAACACAAAGAGTAGGCGGAACAGTCACTAAGAATTTCAACACAGTTGTTCATGATTATCGAATGTATTCTTTAGATAATTCCTATTCAAAAGAAGATTTGACGGATTGGGAAAACCGTATACAGAAAGCGCTTGGAAATGTTCCGTTGCAATATACGTGCGAGCTAAAATATGACGGAGCATCAATTTCAATAACTTATGAACACGGAAAATTGAAACGAGCTGTTACGCGTGGCGATGGTTTTCAGGGCGATGATGTAACGACTAATATTAAAACCATAAAATCCATTCCGCTCCAACTTAAAGGGGTTTACCCGGATAAGTTTGACATTCGCGGGGAAATTATCCTTCCGTTTGAAGGTTTCAATAAAATGAATCAGGAATTGATTGAAATCGGAGAAACACCATATTCTAATCCAAGAAATACAGCTTCAGGTAGTTTGAAGCTACAGGACAGCTCCGAAGTTGCAAAACGTCCGTTAGAATGTTTGTTGTATTTTATTGTTGGAAATAACCTGAATTTCTCGACTCAGTTTGATGGATTGGAAACCGCCAGAAAATGGGGATTTAAGGTTCCAAAAGAAGCTAAATTAGCCAACAGTATAGAGGAAGTTTTCGAATACATAAATTATTGGGACATACATCGCCACAATCTTCCTTATGAGACAGATGGCGTAGTTATAAAAGTAAATAATCTGCACCAGCAGGATGAATTGGGATATACCGCCAAAGCACCACGTTGGGCAATTGCTTATAAATTTAAAGCTGAACAGGTTTCAACCGAATTGAATTCGATTTCATATCAGGTTGGAAGAACTGGATCAATTACTCCAGTCGCGAATCTGAAACCCGTACAACTTGCCGGAACTATCGTGAAACGTGCTTCTCTGCATAATGCGGATCAAATTGAAAAGCTGGATATTCGTGTAAATGATACCGTTTTTGTCGAAAAAGGAGGTGAGATTATTCCAAAGATTATAGGCGTTGATTTTACGAAAAGAAACCCACATTCAAATAAAACGGAATACATAACACATTGCCCGGAATGCAATACGGAATTGGTGAGGATTCCAGGCGAAGCCAATCATTATTGTCCAAATTTCTATGGCTGTCCACCACAAATTATCGGAAGGATTCAGCATTTTATTTCGCGTAAAGCTATGGATATTGAAGGACTTGGCGGAGAAACAGTTGCTTTGTTGTTCAACAATAATTTGGTAAAAGACTATTCTGATTTGTATGAATTGACTGTCGAACAGATTTTACCCTTGGAAAGAATGGCTCAGAAATCGGCTGAAAATTTGGTGAATGGCGTTCAGAAATCGAAAGAGATTCCATTTGAAAGAGTGCTGTATGCTTTGGGAATTCGGTATGTTGGCGAAACGGTAGCCAAAAAACTCGCCAAACATTACAAGAATATTGATTCGATAAAAAATGCGTCGCTGTTGGATTTGATCCTCGTTGACGAAATAGGAGAGAAGATCGCCCAAAGTGTGACTGAGTTTTTTGAAAACCAGGAGAATGTCAAAATAATTGAGCGTTTGAAACAATTCGGAGTACAATTGGAATTGGTCGAAAAATTCAATCCTAATGCAACCAACAAATTAGATGGTAAAACCTTTGTAGTTTCAGGTGTTTTTGAAAAATTCTCACGCGATGACCTTAAAAAAGCTATTGAAGATAATGGTGGAAAAGTAGGTAGTTCGATATCAGCTAAGACCGATTTTGTTGTAGCTGGAGAAAATATGGGACCTGCCAAACTCGAAAAAGCGAATCAATTAAAAGTTTCCATTATTTCTGAAAATGATTTTATAGAAATGATCGGCTGAAGTAAATAAAGCTGCAATTTTAACATAATTCAAAAAAATAGTTTAATTTTAATGATGCTAATTCACTAAAAAACAAAGACTTTCATTAAAATGCAGAACCACAACTCAAACAGTTGGAGAAAAAACAAGATAGCAAGTGTTTTGTTACTAGCTTTTTTCATGGTTTCCTTTATTGAAATCATAGCTGAATTTTATGAGGACAGGCTTTTAATCTGGATTACAAAACCGCTGATCTTGCCTGCTTTACTGTTATATTATTTAAAGCGTTCCAAAAGTATAAGTCCCTTTTTCATCCTTGCATTGTTTGCGAGCTGGGTTGCCAATATGTTATTCATTCAAAGTACGTTTCAATTCATTACACTTGGTGTTTGTTTTTTTCTGATTTATAGAATATTGGTTATATATATTATTGTGAATAAAGTTAAAATGCCCACTTCAGTTCCATTGGTTTTAGGTGCAATTCCCTTTATTTTCATTTACGCTTTAGTAACAGTTTACACCTATAATACTTTAGGTGATAGTGTATATCTATTTCTTATTCAAGGGGTTTTTACCATATTTTTAGGTGGATTTAGTTTGGGTAATTTTATAATGGTTTCCAATAAAACAAACTCGTTGTTATTGGTAAGTACTATGTGCATGACTTTCAATCAGTTCTTATTCCTGCTTAAATTCTATTATAATGATGTGAATATTTTACAGGCATTTGCAATGGTATTGTTTGTTTTTGGACAATTTCTATTGACAAAATATATGTTCCATACCGAAAAGACAAAACAGCGTTATGAAATCATAAATAACTTAAAAGACACCAATTAACTGCAATGCAAAAAAGAGAAAACATAGTAAATTCATTAACGATATGTTATTTCGTGATTGCGGCTATCGAAATCGTGGCCGAGTATTTTGCAAGCCGAATTGTAATATGTACTATAAAGCCGATGATTCCACTTTTTTTAATTGTGATTTATTTAATAGATTCCGATAAGAAGAATAAGATTTTTGTCATAGCCTTGCTGCTTTCCTCACTGACAAATTTTCTATTTATTCCAAATATGCCCAACTATTTGTTTTATGGTGTCCTTGTGTTTACGTTACACCGAATTTTAAGTATTTACCTGATTTTTGTCCATCAAAAACTAAAGGATTACATTCCGATAATAATAGCGACTTCTCCTTTTTTGCTAATATTTTTCTACCTATTTTCTGAAACTGTAGAAATTCCCGAAAACAGCTTTTACATATTGGCATTTCAAAACCTATTGATTTCTTTGTTTGCAGGTGTAGCGCTTTCCAGTTATGTAATGAATGACAATAAGCAGAATTCAATATTATTGATTAGTGCTTTGCTTTTTGTAATGCTTCAGTTTGTGATATTTATCGAAAAGTATTTTTTAATCGATGAATTCGAAGAACTTTTCAGGCCATTGGCAATGTCGTTGAATTCGTTAGCCTTCTTTTCTTTCTACAAATACATTATTACGGCTGAAAAATCAAACCACAATGGACTTTCCTAATGAAGTTTTAGAAGTATCATTGTCAAAATAAAAATCAATGCGACCAAGATTTATTCCGTAGCACCCAACCTGGTTTACCAAAACATCTTTTCCGTCTGCATTTTTTAAAACAGTAGGCTTATCCAGGAAAGTATGGGTATGTCCGCCGATAATCAAATCAATGTCTCTAGTCAGAGTCGCCAATTTGGTATCACAGATTTTATCCGGTTCGTTTTGATATTTATATCCGATGTGGGAAAGGCAGATAACCAAATCGCATTTTTCCTGATGCTTTAGAATTCGGGACATATCCTGAGAAATTCCAACAGGATCATTATATACGGTTTCTTTATAGTTTTTCTTGTCTACCAAACCTTCCAGTCCAACTCCAAGTCCGAAAACGCCAACCTTGATTCCATCTTTATAAAATATCTTATAAGGCTTCACATAACCATTCATTATCGTATTCTTAAAATCATAATTGGCAGAAACAAATTCGAAATTGGCATTGGGAAGTTGATTATATAAACCTTCAATACCATTATCAAAATCATGATTTCCAATAGTTGCCAAATCATACTTCATCATGCTCATCAGCTTGAATTCCAGTTCGCCACCATAATAATTGAAATAAGGCGTTCCCTGAAAAATATCTCCGGCATCAAGCAATAAAACATTTGGATTTTCCTTTCGTATATTTTCAATCAAAGCGGCTCTTCGGGCAACGCCACCCATATTTGGATTTTTGGGATGCGTAGGAGGAAAGGGATCAATGTAACTGTGGACATCGTTCGTATGAAGTATGGTAAGGTGTTTTGTTTCCAAGATGTTAAAGCTACTCAACGACAAGCCTCCAAGTCCAACAAAAGCTGAAGTTAAAGCGGTACTTTGTATAAAATCTCTTCTTTTCATTTATGCTGAATTTAGGTCAGCATCTCACAATGCTGAAAAATATTATTTTTATTCTTTGGTAATTCGAGTGTCTTTGTTAGCGGTAATGGTCTTATTTTCCTGAAAGTAATCTATAATGATATTCCTTAGCTTATAGTTTAAATCGTATTGTTCAATTCCTTTTTTAAAGAAAAGCATATTGTCGCCACCATTAGAAAGATAATCAGAAGTAACAACATAGTAGATTTTGTTTGTATCTAATGGTTTTCCGTTTACTAAAATATTTTTAGCCTGATTGTTTTTGTCAATGGTGAAGGTCAGTCCTTTTAAAGGATGTGGCTTTTTTTCAGAAATGATATAATTAACAATCTCTGCAATCTGTTCACTTTTTAGTCCAATTACAATAGCACTGTTTTCAAAAGGCATGACTTCATAAGCCGTTCTCGCCGTTACATTTCCTTTTGGGATAATACTTCTGATGCCACCATGATTAAGTAAACAGATATCAAGCGACTTCTTTTCACGCAACTCAAATACTTTGTTCGATCTTTCAAAAGTAATATCAGCCAGGAAATTTCCCATCGTCGTTTGCCATTCACCAGATTTGTCTAATGTTTCAGGTGCATTGGCCAAAACCTTGTTCAGATCTTCGTCAATTTTATCGCGATAAGGCTTGATAAAGTTTTCTATTTCAGCAACTTCAGAATTCTTATCGGTAATGCCGATTTCCTTTCCTTCAATTTTGGTTACTGTGTATTTTTTTCGGCACAGGAAATAACAGCAATAAATGTTAATAATAAAACAAAATGCTTTACTACACCGTTATAGTTTTTTAGTTTTACCATCGCTTTTTGGCAGTAATTTTAGTAAATTTGTAATTCAAGTAAAAGTAGTATGTTTTTAAATTACTTAAAGGATTTTTCAACAAAAAAATAGTTAAGAATAGTTTATCAAATGTTAAACATTCAGCTTCCGATAAAGTAATTAAGACTGTTGGGATCATTTTTGACGAAAGTTATTTTTACGAAAAGGAAGCTTTGGTAAATGAACTGATTAATAAAGGAATTGCTGATAATGATATCAAAATCCTGGTTTTTAAGGACAAGATAAAAAAGAATGAGGTTTTTGATTATCCTGTTTTCAGCCACAAGGATTTGAGCTGGACAGGAACTGTAGATAAAAAAGAAGTTAAGGATTTTGTTGCTGAGCCTTTCGATTTGCTGATTAATTATTATGACACAGAAAAAGTAGCCTTACTTTTGGTTTCGCATTTGTCCAAAGCAAGTTTTAAGGTTGGTTTTGCCTCCATTGACAAAAGGCTGAATCATTTTATGATTAACACCAATGCTGAAAATTACAAGGTCTTCATGGATGAACTATTCAAATATTTAAAAATTCTAAACAAAATATAAAATGCAATCATTAATAGGAACCGGAGTTGCACTTGTCACGCCTTTCAAAAAAGATTTTTCTGTAGATGTTGATGCTCTCAAAGCCATTGTGAATTTTCAGATTGACAACGGAATTGATTATTTGGTAGTACTCGGAACAACTGCAGAAAGCGCTACTTTATCAAAAGCCGAAAAAGAAGTCGTAATCACTACTATTGTTGACGCAAATAAAGGAAGACTCCCATTGGTTCTAGGTGTTGGAAGCAACAATACTGCAGAAGTTGTGGAAGAATTAAAGTCGAGGAATTTTAAGGATTTTGTGGCGATACTTTCGGTTTCACCTTATTATAACAAACCAACTCAGGAAGGAATTTATCAGCATTTTAAAGCGATTGCTGAAGCTTCACCAATTCCGATAATACTATATAATGTACCCGGACGAACATCGAGCAATATGCTGCCTTCAACCATTCTTAGATTAGCTAATGATTTTAAGAATGTAGTTGCCGTAAAAGAAGCTGCAGGCGATATTGTACAGGCTATGAAATTAATTCAGGACAAGCCAAAAGATTTCCTTGTAATTTCAGGAGATGATATGATTACACTTCCTATGATTTTAGCAGGGGGTTCAGGCGTTATTTCGGTAATTGCTGAAGGTTTTCCAAAACAATTTTCAGAAATGGTGCATCTTGGTCTAAACAAAAGAGTGGACGATGCTTACAAACTACATTATCTTTTAGCCGACTCAATTGACATGATTTTTGAGCAGGGAAATCCGGCCGGAATTAAGGAAGTCTTTAAATCATTGGGGTTATCACAGAATACTGTGCGTTTGCCTTTGGTAAATCTAGATGAAAATTTGGCAAATCGTCTTCATAATTTCACTAATAAGATTTCAAAAATGTAGTTTTTAGGAAGGAAAAAAAATATTTTGTAATCTACAATTAATAACTAAATTTGCAGTTGATTTTTAAGTCGCGAAATGGCTTTAAAATCAGCTGAATTAAACAAAAAATGAAGAAATTTTTAGCCCTGTTAGCAGTAATTCTATTTTTATCGTCTTGCAGCGAATACCAAAAAGCATTAAAATCGGAAGATGTTGCTGTTAAATATGCATCTGCTGAAAAAATGTACGAAGCAAAGAAGTACATGAAAGCAATCCGGTTATTTGAGCAGATTGCTCCGGCATATAAAGGAAAACCTTCTGCTGAAAAAATGTTTTTTATGTATTCGCAATCTTTGTATAAAACCAAACAGTATTATTTAGCAGGTTATCAGTTTGAAAGTTTTGTGGCGAGTTATCCAAAAAGCGAAAAAATTGAGGAAGCTTCGTTTTTAGGAGCAAAATCATTTACATTTCTGTCTCCTGTATATAGTTTAGACCAAGCAGATACTAATAAAGCCATCGACAAACTTCAAAGTTATATTGATGTTTTCCCGGAAGGGCAAAATTTAGCGGAAGCCAATTCATTGGTTAAAAACTTAAGAGAGAAATTAGAGAAAAAGTCTTTTGAAAATGCTAAAATTTATCATACTATTTCTGACTATAAAGCAGCAATGGTAGCATTTGACAACTTTATGATCAATTTCCTGGAACTGTTTATAAAGAAAAAGCATTATATTACAAATTGGATTCGGCTTATCTTTTAGCTATCAACAGTGTTCCTTCAAAAATGCAGGAAAGGCTTGAAAATGCTAAGGTTGCTTACTCAAGTTTGATGAAATTTAAAGGGGATACAGAATTCAAATCAAAAGCTGATGAGATGTTGAGCCGAATTGAAAACGATTTAAAACAATATTCTAAATAAAAAAGTTATGGATTTAAAGAAGACGAATGCACCAGTAAACACGATTACTTACAATAAGACTACGATCGAAGAGCGTACAGGTAATGTATATGAGGCAATAACCATAATGGCTAAAAGAGCAAACCAAATCAATTCAGAAATTAAAAAAGAATTGACTGAAAAACTAGAAGAATTTGCGACTTACAACGACAGTCTTGAGGAAATCTTTGAAAACAAGGAGCAAATCGAAGTTTCTAAATACTACGAAAAATTACCAAAACCACACGCATTGGCTGTTCAGGAATGGCTTGATGACAAAATTTACTACAGAGATACTACAAAAGACTAATTAAGATGTCTGTTTTAAGCGGTAAAAAAATAGTACTGGGCGTTTCTGGTGGAATTGCCGCATACAAAACAGCAGCGTTAGTTAGATTATTCATAAAAGCAGGTGCACATGTCCAAGTGATAATGACACCTGCTTCTAAGGATTTTGTAACGCCGTTAACCTTATCTACGTTGTCCAAAAACCCGGTCCATTCTGCATTTTATGATGAAAATGATGAAAATGCAGAATGGAACAATCACGTCGAATTGGGACTTTGGGCAGATTTAATGCTCATCGCTCCGGCAACTGCCAATACGATGTCAAAAATGGCAAATGGCAATTGCGACAACCTATTAATTGCAACCTATTTATCGGCTAAATGTCCAGTTTATTTTGCTCCTGCAATGGATTTGGACATGTATAAACATCCGTCAACTCTTTCAAGTTTTAACCTTCTCAAAAAGTTTGGCAATATTATGATTCCTGCAGAAACAGGCGAATTAGCCAGTGGATTATCAGGCGAAGGAAGAATGGCTGAACCGGAAAATATTATTTCATTACTCGAAAAGGATTTGGAAAGTAAATTACCTTTAAAAGGTAAAAAGATACTCATCACAGCTGGCCCAACATACGAAGCTATTGATCCTGTTCGTTTTATTGGAAATCACTCTTCTGGAAAAATGGGTTTTGATATTGCCGAAAGAGCAGCCGAATTAGGTGCTTCCGTAACTTTAATTTCGGGTCCGACACACTTAAATGCAAAAAATTTCGTTATAGATTTGATAAGGGTTACATCAGCTCAGGAAATGTACGATGCGTGTCATGAACACTTCAATTCAGTTGATGTTGCAATCTGTGCTGCTGCTGTAGCCGATTACAAACCAAAATTTGTAGCGGAACAAAAGATCAAAAAAACTGATGCTTCGTTAAATATTGAGTTGGAAAAAACTCAGGATATATTGGCCTCATTAGGAAAAATAAAAGAAAAGCAGTTCCTAATAGGTTTTGCGCTTGAAACTGAAAATGAAATTGAAAATGCAAAGTTGAAAATTCAGAAAAAAACTTAGATTTGATTGTTTTAAATTCGCTTCAGGATGAAGGTGCCGGATTTGGAAAAACAACTAATAAGATCACATTCATTGACAATAATTTTGTGGTAGAACCAATGGATTTAAAATCAAAGGAATTGGTTGCAAATGACATTATAAATAAAGTTATAGCTCACTATGAAATGAACGCAAAGAATAAGTAATTACTGTTTCTTCAAATGCGAATTCCAAGTGACAAATAACAAACAATATATACTTACACATGAAAAAAATACTTAGTCTTCTTTTATTGCTTTTTGTTGGAGTAGTACAGGCACAGCAATTGAATTGTACAGTTCAGGTCAATTCTGATAAAATTGCCAGTACCAATAATCAGATTTTTAAGAACCTGAAAAATTCCATCAGTGATTTTGTAAATAAGACAGATTGGACAGGAGAGGAATACAAGCAAAGCGAAAGAATAGACTGCTCAATGGTTATCATCATTAACAGCTATGACTCCAATCAGTTCAGTGCAACACTTCAGGTACAATCTACAAGACCGATTTTTAATTCAACTTATGCCTCACCAGTATTCAATTATATGGATAACGATTTCAGTTTCCGCTATGTGGAATTTGAAATGTTGCAATTCAATCCACAAACCTTTGATTCCAATCTGGTTTCGGTTTTGGCCTATTACAGCTATATGATAATCGGTTTTGACGCCGATACTTATGCTTTAATGAGCGGTGACAAACATTATGCTGTAGCACAGCAAATAGCAAGTGTTGCCCAGCAAAGCGGATACAAAGGCTGGAGCCAGACCGATAGTAATCAGAATAAGTATTTTTTAGTTAATGACGTTTTATCGGGAACATTTGATGCTTACAGACAAACCCTTTATGAATACCACAGAGAAGGATTGGATATTATGAGTTCCGATTTAAAAACTGGAAAAGACAAGGTTATTGGAGCATTAAATACTCTCAGCAGGATCTATAAAGTACGACCAAATGCTTTTTTAACCAGAGTGTTTTTTGATGCTAAAGTGGATGAAGTGGTTTCTATATTATCTGGCGGCCCAAAAGTTTCATTATCAGAGACTATTGAAACACTAAACAGAATGTCGCCACTCAACACAAGTAAATGGTCAGCAATTAAGTTATAATCAGTATATTTACTTTTTAAACTTATCTACCTTTTTCCAACATGATTACATCGCTTTCCATTGAAAATTTTGCATTGATAGAAAAATTAAATATCGATTTTTCCAATGGATTTTCAATTATAACTGGAGAAACTGGAGCAGGAAAATCAATCCTTCTGGGAGCTTTAGGACTTGTATTAGGAAAGCGTGCCGATTTAACTTCACTAAAAAACAAAGAGGAAAAATGTATTGTTGAAGCCAATTTTGCCATTGGAAAATACAATCTCAAGTCTTTCTTTGAAGCCAATGATTTAGATTATGAGGATGAAACGATAATCAGAAGGGAAATCCTGCCTTCTGGGAAATCTAGAGCTTTTATAAACGATAGTCCTGTCAATCTTCAGCAATTACAGGATTTAAGTTTTTATCTCATAGATGTACATTCTCAACATCAAACCATGGAGTTATCCGAAGAAGAATTTCAATTTCGAATTTTGGATTCCATTGCCAATAATTATGATTTATTGTCTGAATTTCAACTAGTACTCAAAACTTATCGTTCTTCAAAGTCATCACTTGATTCCAAAAAGTCACATTATTCAGCCTTGCTAAAGGAGAAGGATTATAATGAATTCCTCTATCAGGAATTAGAATCTGCCAATCTAAAGCCGGGAGAATTGGAGGAAATGGAACTACAATATCAATCCTTAAATAATGTTGAATTTATAAAGGAAAGCCTTGATAAACTTTTGTCGATTGCCAATGAAGATGAATTTGGGATACTGAAAAGCTTAAAGGAATTTAAAGCTTTACTTCAAAAAAATGCTGGTTTTTCAGCTGAATTTGAGTCACTTTCAGATAGGACAAACAGTATTTTAATCGAATTTGATGATATTGTTAAGGAATTAAACCGCGAATCCGAGCTTGTTTTTAATGATCCGGAAAAGTTGGAGACAATCAATAATAAGTTGCAATTAATTTATAACCTTCAGAAAAAACATAATGTTTTAACGGTAGAGGAATTAATTGGAATTCGAGATAATCTCGAAAATAAAGTAGTTTCAGTTTCCAGTTTGGAAGAAGAAATTACAGCTCTTGAAAATGGTTTAACAGAACAGGAAATACAGTTAGATGCCATTGCGGCTATAATAACTCAAAATAGGAGTGAAGCCATTCCAAATTTATCCGACAAGCTAATTGAAATACTAAATCTGCTGGGAATGCCAAATGTTAGGTTTAAGATTGAAATCGAACCGGCAGCCAATTATCAAAATAACGGAAAGGATAATCTTCAATTTTTATTTTCAGCCAACAAAGGAACCAATTTCGGATTGCTTAAGAAAGTAGCTTCCGGAGGTGAAATGTCTAGGATTATGCTGGCTGTAAAATCTATCTTATCACAATATTCAAAACTTCCGACAATTATATTTGATGAAATTGATACTGGAGTTTCTGGCGAAATAGCAAATAAGATGGGTGAGATCATGCGTGATATGAGTAAGGATATGCAGGTTTTTGCCATCACGCATCTTCCACAAATTGCAGCAAAGGGCACTATTCATTACAAAGTTTTCAAAACCGTAGTAGGAGAAAACACTGTTTCTGAACTAAAATTATTAAACAACGAAGAAAGGATAAACGAAATTGCAGAAATGCTTTCAGGCAAAGATATTTCTGATTCAGCGATGAATCATGCCAAAGCATTATTGAATTAAAATTCGAATTTATTACTTTTGTAACAATAAAAAATTAATATAAAACACTTACCAAATGATTATAGAACCAAGAATGAGGGGATTTATTTGTTTGACTGCACATCCTGACGGTTGTGCTCAGAATGTCAAAAACCAAATCGATTATGTTAAATCGAAAGGACAAATTGATGGTGCAAAAAAAGTACTTGTGATTGGCGCTTCAACAGGTTTTGGTCTGGCATCCCGAATAACTAGCGCTTTTGGTTCAAATGCAGGAACAATTGGAGTCTTCTTTGAAAAGCCACCTTCAGAAGGAAAAACAGCCACTCCGGGTTGGTATAATTCAGCTGCTTTTGAGACAGAAGCACACCAAGCCGGATTATATGCCAAAAGTATTAACGGAGATGCATTTTCTAATGAGATCAAACAAGAAACGATAGATTTGATTAAAGCCGATTTAGGACAAATAGATTTGGTTATTTACAGTTTGGCTTCACCTGTTAGAATGCATCCGGTTACCGGAGTATTACACCGTTCAGTATTAAAACCGATTGGACAGACTTTCTCTAACAAAACCGTAGATTTTCATACTGGAATTGTTTCTCAGGTTACCATTGAACCTGCCAATCAGGAAGACATTGACAATACAGTTGTAGTAATGGGAGGTGAAGATTGGGCAATGTGGATGGATGCGTTGAAAGGTGCCGGAGTTTTAGCCGATGGAGCTACTACAATTGCTTATTCGTACATAGGGCCTGAAGTTACAGAAGCCGTTTACAGAAAAGGAACCATTGGACGCGCTAAAGATGATTTGGAAGCAACAGCTTTTAAAATCACTGATAGTTTAAAATCATTGAATGGGAAAGCTTATGTTTCTGTCAATAAAGCTTTAGTGACCCAGGCAAGTTCTGCAATTCCGGTAATTCCATTGTACATATCGCTATTGTATAAAATTATGAAAGCCGAAGGAGTTCATGAAGGCTGCATCGAACAAATCCAAAGATTATTTGAACAACGTCTTTATACTGGAAGCGATGTTCCTACAGATGATAAAGGAAGGATCAGAATTGATGATTGGGAAATGCGTGAAGATATTCAGGCCAGAATAAAAGACTTATGGGCTAAAGCTACTTCGGAAAATTTAGCTGAAATAGGTGATTTAGCAGGTTATAAGCAAGATTTCCTTAATCTCTTCGGATTCGGATTTGATAAAGTTGATTATAAAGTAGACACTAATGAATTATTGTTAATTGATAGCATAAAAAGATAATTCTCTATTTTTTTAACTAACACAAGTTAAAACTCACAATTTATTTGTGAGTTTTTTTATTTATACCTACATTTATGGCAATTAACTTTTAAACAACAATTTTATGAAAAAAATTACGTTATTAGCCCTACTTCTACTAGGGTCAATTTCAACGTCATTCGGTCAGCTATCAGAAAACTTTGATACTTGGCCACCGACAGGTTGGACAATTGAATCTACAAGCACAGTCCAAACATGGGAAGGTGTTGACGAATTGAATGGTGGTATAGTAGGAAACGGTGCTCAGGTTCTTTATGATTTCGGCCAGGATGAATCGTTAATTTCACCAGTTTTTACAGTTCCTGTAGGTACCCCAAATTTGAAGTTCAAAGTTGCGTTAAGCTATTTTTGGGCGGTTGATCCTAATAATAATTATGATGTGACAGTTTCAATTTCTACTGATGGAGGAACTGCATGGACACAATTATGGAGTGAAAATGATTTAGGTGAATTTGTCAACTGGGAACCTTATGATGTTAGCATCCCATTAACAGCTTACGCTGGTTCGACAAATGCAAAAATCAAATTTAATTATTTTGGTGATGATGGGGCTGCATTATATATTGATGAAGTTTCAGTATCATTACCACCGACTACAGCACCAGATTGTGTTACACAAACGGCACCAACCGATGCTGCTACTGATGTAGACTATACAGCTGACATTGATTTAGATTGGACTGCTGCAACTACTGGCCCAGCTGCTGAGTCTTACGATGTGTTTTTAGATACAAATGCCAATCCAACAACATTGTTAGGTAATCAGACAGGACTTACAAGAGTTGTTACAGGATTATTGGCTTCTACGACTTACTATTGGAAAGTAATTGCAAAAAATACTGCTGGTGATGCTACTGGATGTTCTGTATTTAGCTTTACAACTGCTGCCAACCCATTTGCGCCTTATTGTGGACCAATTAACTTTACTAACAATACTGAGCCAATTACATTGGTTAATTTTGCTGGGATTAATAACGTTACATCCGGAACATTGAATGGTACTCCTGATCATGAGAATTTCATTTCAATCACAGGAAATGTTACAGCTGGAAGTGCATACACAATTACATTAAAAGGTAATACTGATGGTAATTTCATAAACCGTTTCATGGTGTTTGCAGATTGGAATCAAGATGGTGATTTTGACGAAACTGATGAAGTTTATACAGTTGCACAAACTATCGCAAATACAAATGGTACTGATGCTGTTCAGGCTACTGAATCAATTCAGGTACCGCCAACAGCTACAGTAGGAAATACCCGTATGCGTGTTAAAAAGATATTTGGCACTGACTTTTACACTGACCCATGTCTTGGGGCTGCTTTCGGGCAGGTAGAGGACTATACTTTAGAAGTTGCTGCTCCTTCAGCGGATTCTCCGGATTATGTTAACTTACAATGGCCACCAACTGCTACAATTCCAGTTTTGGGAAGTGTAACTGTTTTTGGTCAGGTTTATGAAGCTGGATTAACTGATGTTGCTCCAAATATTGTAGGCCAGGCTCCAGGAATTTCTGCGTGGGTTGGATATAGTACTACAAATACAAATCCGAATACTTGGGCTACATGGGTTCCTGCCACATGGAATGCAGGTCACAATAATGATAACAATGATGAATACCAAGCTAATATTGGAGCAAATTTAGCTCCTGGAACCTACTACTATGCTACAAGATTTCAATTAAACTCTGGTGTTTTCGTGTATGGAGGTATTGATCCTGTAACTACAGGGAATCCTGGTAATTTCTGGGATGGAGTTACTTTCGTTAGCGGTGTATTAACTATTACTCCACTTGCTAATGATGAGTGTGGAGGCGCAGTTGCATTGACACCTGGAGGTACATTTGAAGTAAATCCGGTTACATCGACTAATGCAGGTGCAGCTTCAGACGCTTTAGTACCTACCTGCCAAACAAACGCAGCTAATAATGTTTGGTTTACAGTTCAGGTTCCGGCATCTGGAAGTATTACAATTGAAACTCAGGTTTCTGGAACAGGAGGAGTAACTGACAGTGTTATTTCTGTATATACAGGAACTTGTGGAGGCACATTAACATCTGTAGGTTGTGATGATGATGGTGGTCCAGCTGGAGCAAATGAAACAATGTCTAAATTAGCTTTAACAGGTCAAACTCCTGGAACCACATTGTATATCTCTGTATGGAGATGGGGCGGTACTGGAAGCGTCACTGGTCCTTTTACCATCTCAGCCTACGATGCTTCATTAGGAAATAATTCATTCGACAGTTCAAACTTTGCATACTTTCCAAACCCAGTTAAAAACAATTTGAATTTATCTTATAACAAAGAAATTACAAGTGTTGAAGTATTTAATTTATTAGGACAGAAAGTAAGTTCAAATTCAATCAATGCTAATGAAGCTCAAATTGATATGTCTAACTTATCTAAAGGAGCCTACCTAGTTAAAGTAACTTCTGACAATCAAGTTAAAACTATTAAAGTTATTAAGGAATAAATTCCCTAAATATTTGATATTTAAAACCACCTAGTTAATAGGTGGTTTTTTTATTATGTTAAAGTCACATTCTTTAACAATGTTCTTTTTTATTATCTGTAAATTAGCGAAAATTTATAAACCAAATACTAAATTATGCTTATGAAAAAACCTACTTTTTTATGTTTTTTGATGTTAACAATAAACTGGGTTAACGCTCAGGTTATTAATCAAAGCGCAGGCTGGCCAAATCCGGCATGGACAATTACAGGATCTTATGCAACCGGTGCAACGGCTTTTGAATCCGATCCTACAACTACTTCAAGCTTTGCATTTGACGATGACGATGCAGCTAGTGCCCATGAAGATAATATTGCAGCAGAATCACCTGTAATTAATTTAACAGCTGCTTTTACAGCCGGAGAAACCTGGTTAACCGTTACTGTTCAATATGGTTACAGATATCTGGATAATGACCGTTTACGTTTTGAATACTGGAATGCTGCAACTTCTACTTGGGTAGCATGGGGCACAAATATACCAGGAAACAGTACAACAGCAACAGATAATTACTGTACTACCATTACAAAAACTTCGTATACTACATCAACATTAAGTATCGCTGCTTTTACACCAACTCAGTTGACAGGATTTAAATATCGTATTTCATATGATGATGATCCTGCAGGTGCAGATTATAATTATGGTTTCTGCTTTGATTCACCAACGATAGTTTCTTCAACACCACCATCATGTCCAGCTCCGACATTGGCATCCGCAACAGCGACAAGCAATTCAGCGATTCTTTCATGGACAGAAAATGGTTCAGCAACATTATATAATGTTGAATATGGTCCAAACGGATTTACTCAAGGAACAGGAACGCTATTAAATGGTGTTACAAACTCGTATAATCTTTCGCCATTAACATCAAGCACAGCTTATTCTTATTATGTTCAAGCGGCTTGTAGTGTTTCATCTACCAGTACCTGGGTTGGTCCAACAAACTTTACGACACTATTTACACCTCCAGCAAATGACAATTGCATTAACGCTGCTGGATTAACTGTAAATTCGGATTATGCTTGTGGAACTGTAACTGCAGGTACTACACAAGGCGCTACTCTGTCAATGGCAGCAGCACCTTGTAATGGAAATCCAGATGATGACGTTTGGTACCGCTTCACAGCTACAGCAACTTCTCATAGAATTACGTTGACAAATATTGTTGCAGTAGGAGCCGGAACAAGTACAGATGCATACATCCAGGTTCTTTCAGGTACTTGTGGTCAACTAACTTCATTTGCATGTAGCGATCCTGAAACTTCTAATTTAACTGGCTTAACAGTTGGTGAGACTTATTACGTTAGGGTTTATACTTATTACGCAACTAACGGTATTACTTTTAATATTTGTGTGGGAACACCGCCACCGCCACCGCCAGCACCAGCTAATGACGAATGTTCCGGAGCTTTAGGTTTGACTGTAAATTCAGATTTTGCTTGTGGAACTATAACGGCAGGTAGTACTAATGGAGCTACTTTGTCAATGGCAGCCACACCTTGTTCTGGAAATCCTGATGATGATGTTTGGTATCGTTTTACAGCAACATCAACTTCACACAGAATAAGTTTAACAAATGTTGTTGCAGCTGGAGGATCGGGAACAAGTACTGATGCTTATATTCAGGTTCTTTCAGGTGTTTGTGGTCAGCTAACTTCATTTGCATGTAGCGATCCTGATACTTCTAACTTAACTGGTTTAACAGTTGGTGAGACTTATTACGTTAGGGTTTATACATTTTCAGCAACTAACGGTATTACTTTTAATATTTGTGTGGGAACACCACCACCACCACCAGCTAATGACGAATGTTCCGGAGCTTCAGGCTTGACTGTAAATTCAGATTTTGCTTGTGGAACTATAACGGCAGGTAGTACCAATGGAGCTACTTTGTCAATGGCAGCCACACCTTGTTTTGGAAATCCTGATGATGATGTTTGGTACCGTTTTACAGCAACATCAACTTCACACAGAATCAGTTTAACAGATATTGTTGCAGCTGGAGGATCGGGAAGTACTGATGCTTATATTCAAGTTCTTTCAGGTGTTTGTGGTCAGTTAACTTCATTTGCATGTAGCGATCCTGAAACATCTAATTTAACTGGTTTAACAGTTGGTGAGACTTATTACGTAAGGGTTTATACATATTCCGCAACTAACGGTATTACTTTTAATATTTGTGTGGGAACGCCGCCGCCGCCGCCAACTAACGATAACTTAGGAAATGCTATTGCAATCAGCTGTGGTAATAATTACACAGGAGAGACTACTTTCGCAACTTTAGATGAAAACTCAGCTCCAGATGGTTTTGGTGCCGATATGGACGCTCCAAATGTATGGTATTCCTTTACCGGAAATGGAACTCCTCAAACTGTAACATTGAACTTATGTGGATCATCTTATGATACTTCTGTTTTAATTTATACAGGAGTAAGTGGTCAATTAACTCTAGTAGGAGGAAATGATGATGATGCTAGCTGTAATGTTACAAATGATTCATCTCGTTCAAGAGTAAACTTCACTTCAGACGGAACGACAACTTATTTTATTGCTGTTGAAGGTTGGAATGCAGGAAGCGTTGGAGCTTTTACAATGGACGTAACTTGTGCTTCAGTAAATCCACCGGCAGTCGCAAATCAAACTTGTGGTACTGCTTTGGCTGTATCTGTTGATGGTACTGACACCAACTCTGATAACTCGTTTGGAACAATCAATGGTACTCAACCATCTTGTGATACTTTCGGATCTATTCAGGATGTTTGGTTCTCATTTGTTGCTCCGGCATCAGGCGCAGTTAATGCGTTATTTACACGCAATACAATGACTTCTTTAAATTATACCGTTTATTCCGGAGCATGTGGATCTTTAACTAATGTTGGTACTTGTACTACTAATATAACAGGAGCTACTTCCGCACAAACCTATACCGGTTTGACACCTGGAAATACTTATTTTGTTCAGGTATGGAGTAGTGGTGCAGAGCAAGGAACATTTACATTAAGGTTAACTGAAAATCTTGGTAGTAACGATTTTGACAGCAGTGCATTTTCGCATTATCCAAACCCTGTTAAAAACACTTTGAATTTCTCTTATAACCAGGAAATATCAAATCTTGAAGTATTTAACCTATTGGGGCAAAAAGTAATCTCTAATAAAGTTAATGCTAATTCAGGACAAATTGATATGTCAGATTTGGCAAAAGGAACTTACATAGTTAAGGTAACTTCTAACAACCAAGTGAAAACTATTAAGGTTATAAAAGAATAATTTTAAAATACTCAATAATTAAAACCACCTATTTTAGGTGGTTTTTCTTTTTTATAAAACTTATCTTTGTTACCCGATTCACGTTCTATAGACGAGACGAATTGTACGAAGTAAAAATTTATGCCATGTATTTTTCAATCATTATTCCAGTTTATAATAGGCCTGACGAAATAAAAGAGCTTTTAGACAGCCTTCTCGTTTCTGATTATGATGAAGAATATGAAATAGTAATTGTTGAAGATGGCTCTACAACAACCTGCGAAAAAGAAGTTCAGATATTTAAAGACAAACTAAATATTTCTTATCATTTTAAGGAAAATTCCGGTCCGGGAGATTCCAGGAATTATGGAATGAAAGTGGCAAAAGGTGATTATTTTATCATTTTCGATTCAGATTGCATTATTCCTAGCCAATATCTTTCAGAAGTCGATAAAGAACTCACTACAAATTACGTGGATTGTTTCGGAGGTTCAGATGCAGCTTTGGATTCCTTTTCTGATATTCAAAAAGCAATAAATTTTGCTATGACATCCTTTTTAACTACGGGCGGAATTCGTGGTGGTTCTGAAAAACTGAATAAATTCCAACCCCGAAGTTTTAATATGGGAATTTCAAAAAAGGCATTTGAAGACTCCAATGGATTCGGAAATATTCATCCGGGAGAAGATCCAGATTTGAGTATCAGACTATGGAAAATGAGATATGAAACAAGATTATTCCCTAAAGCTTTTGTATATCATAAGCGCAGGATTGATTGGGATAAGTTTTCATTGCAAGTCAATAAATTTGGAAAGGCAAGGCCAATCTTAAACAGTTGGTATCCTGAATACAGTAAACTAACTTTTTTCTTTCCGACATTTTTTATCTTAGGTTTTTCCGTTTCAGTTTTTCTGGCATTGTTTGGAATATTTTTTCCAATTCTTTGCTATGCATTATATTTCATTTTGATTTTAATAACTGCTATAATCCAAACAAAAAGCTTAACAATAGGTTTTTTATCACTCATAGCTGTTTCAAAACAATTTTTCGGATATGGAACTGGCTTTTTAAAATCCTATCTTAAGATTATTTTATTAAAGCAAAAACCAGAGGTTGTATTTCCCGAATTATTCTTTAAAATAAAATCATGAGCAAGATTATCGGACTAACAGGTGGAATTGGAAGTGGAAAAACAATGATTGCAAACTACATCAAGTCATTAGGAATCCCCGTTTATATAGCTGATGACGAAGCTCGTGCCTTGATGAATACAAATGAAATTGTTCAGATGATTGTATCAGAATTTGGCAGAGAAGTATTATTGGATAATCAAATTAATCGCGAAGCCTTAGCAAATATTGTCTTTAATAATCCCGAAAAACTAAAAAGATTAAACAACATCGTCCATCCAGCCGTAAAGAAACACTTCAATTCCTGGGTTGGCAATCATAAAAACCACCCTTTGTTATTTAAAGAAGCAGCCATTCTTTTTGAATCGGGAAGCTACAAAGACTGTGATGCAGTCGTTACAGTTACGGCTCCTCTAGAAACACGACTTCAACGTGTTGCAAAGCGAGACAAATCCGACAGGGAATCGATTTTAAAAAGAATGGAACACCAATGGACAGATGAGGAAAGAATTGCAAATAGCGATTATGTCATTCAGAACCTGACAGTTGAAGATACCAAAAAGCAATTTGACGAAATTCTTAATTTATTGAAAAATCGATAAATTATACACAAGATGTTAATGTTTGGTTAATGTATTTATTGTCTAAATGTTAAAATGTTAAATTTGTATAATGAATAAATTGTTTTTCCGCTTACTGGTAATCTTGATGAGTTTATCCCTGATAGGTATAATTCTTGTGCAAGTGTATTGGTTTGATAAATCGTTTGAGAATAACGAAGAGCAATTCAAATATCATGTCAAACAAGTTCTTGGAAATGTTGCTGATAAATTACAAAAGCATGAGCAATATTCGTATTACGAAATGTACAATCGCCTTAAAGACAGTATAGGCAAGGCTCCACAGAAAAGCGATTTTTTAGAGTTTGGTTATTTTCAGCGTGATTCAAGGACTAATGAAACCATAATATATTCAAACAATATAATATCCGAAGATTACGGAATTTCGGGATCGTTCTTTGATAAGAAATTAGATAGCGTAAAACTCAAGAATTTCACCGCAAAACGAAAAACTGAGATTTATAATGATAATATTGATAATCCCAATATAAAACAGTCCGCTTCTCCAGATGTTAAAATAGAAAAATCAGGACGTCTTGATTTATTGGATAACGCACAATTTGAAATCCTTTATAAAGACATTGCTGCTGTTAAACCTATTCAGGAGAGGGTTTCTAACGAAACAATGCAGAAGATGTTATATGAAGAACTCAATGAATATGGAGTGAAAACACCATTTGAGTTCAATGTTTACAGTAACGGACTTGCAACGAAAATTAAGTCGGAAAAATTTAAGTATGAAAAACAATCTACTTACTCCATTCCGGTTTTTATTGATAACGATGGAAATAACAAATATCAGTTATTGCTAACGTTTCCACAAAAGAAGAAGTTTCTGTTTTCTGAACTGATTGGGATTTGCATTTTGTCCATCATTTTCACGCTTATCATAATCATAGCCTATTCAAGCGCTTTGAATCAGTTAATAAAACAACGTCAGATTTCTGAAATCAAAACCGATTTCATTAACAACATGACGCACGAATTCAAGACACCAATTGCAACTATTAACCTTGCTTTAGATGCCATAAAGAATCCAAAAGTAATTGAAGATAAAGAGAAAGTGCTTCGTTACCTGCAAATGATTAAAGACGAAAACAAGCGAATGCACGCTCAGGTTGAAAATGTATTGCGTATTTCGAAGCTGGAGAAAAGAGAACTGGATATCAATAAGGAATCTAACAATATTCACGATATAATTGAAGATGCTATCGAACATGTGAATTTAATTGTTGAAGATAGACACGGAGTAATAACAACGCATTTAAATGCTACAAGAACTTCGGTTTTATTGAATGACGTTCATTTTACAAACGTAATTGTCAATATTTTAGACAACGCTATCAAATATTCGCCAAATGAGCCAATAATTGACATTGAAACCGAAAATGTAAAAGATTTTATTATCATTAAAATAAAAGACCAAGGTTCCGGAATGTCGAAAGTGGCACAAAAACGAATATTTGAAAAGTTCTATCGGGAACACACCGGAGATTTACACAACGTAAAAGGCCACGGATTAGGATTGGCCTACGTAAAAAGAATAATAGACGATCACAATAGCCAAATCTTCGTAGAAAGCGAAAAAGGAAAAGGCAGCACATTTATAATTAAAGTCCCACTCATAAATTAAAAAAATAATTACTACTATGGAAAACAACAAGAAAATACTACTGGTTGAAGACGATCAAAACTTCGGAATTGTTTTGAGAGAATTCCTGACATTAAATGATTTTGAAGTAACATTGGCTAAAAATGGAATGGAAGGTTTTGAAAAATTTAAAAAAGACAATTTCGATTTATGCATTTTGGATGTCATGATGCCTTATAAAGACGGATATACTTTAGCCAAAGAAATAAGGGAAAAGAATAAAGATGTGCCTTTGATTTTCCTTACGGCAAAATCAATGAAAGAAGACGTTTTAAAAGGATATAAAGTGGGCGCAGATGATTATCTGAACAAGCCATTCGATTCCGATGTTTTATTGATGAAGGTGAAAGCCATTATTCAGAGAAAAGCAGCCGAAAACAAAAACGAGCCAGCTAAGTTTGAGTTCCAAATCGGAAACTTCCTTTTAAATTCAAAACTTCGTTATTTAAAATTAGGTAGTAATGAACCAATCAAATTATCTCCAAAAGAGTCTGAATTATTAAAAATGATGGCTACTTATGAAAATGATTTAATGCCAAGAGAATTAGCCTTAACCAAAATCTGGAGAGAAGACAATTACTTCACATCAAGAAGTATGGACGTTTACATCGCCAAACTGCGTAAGTATCTGAAAGAAGATCCAAACGTAGAAATCTTAAATATTCACGGCGAAGGATTTAGATTGGTCGTAAAAAAATAAAAATACAAGTCCCGTCTTTTAGGCGGGATTTTTTATTTGAAGCTAATCCGGCTTTCCACTATATCTTTTTATTGCTTGTCAACCTCTGAGTTTAAAAGAACTTTCTTTAAGCAATAAAAAGGATGCCGTTGCAATCCGGGCTAGGGCAGCGGTGTTTATTTGAGATTTAGCTGTAAAGCAAAACATATTTTATTATTAGAACTAACGGTAAACGTCATCGGATTTTTTGAATTGCCCTTCTCAATTAAGATAGTTTCATTCAGCGAAACTTCCTTTAAATAATTCATCTCAAAACTTTCCAGGCTTTGATGTAAAAGAAGTGTAGGCCGAACATAATCAAGGCACCATTCGAGGTATTTTACACTGTTGGCGTGATTAACAATATCTAAGTCAGATAGCAAAACAACCTTTTCTGCAAGAGCTTCTTTGGTCATATTGATATCAATCTTAGAGAATTGAACTTCAGTGGCTTTATCGTTCGGATATTTTTCAAAATGTTCATGTTTCAGTGCCAGGCTTTCAGGTCGGCGAGTTTTGGTATTGAAAACAGCCCAAAAAGTTTCACAGCCGATAATCTTCTCATCACCAATATACATTTCTAAGCAACGGATTGATCTTGAATTCTCTAACGAATTAATCCACGTTTTTACCGTCACAACATCTCTCCATTTAGGCAAACGCTTCACTTCAACACGCATTCGGCTCAATACCCATGCCTGATGATGATGCTGCATATCGGAAAAACTGATACCACCCATTTCGGCATGAACGCCGGCAGTAAGCTGAAGAATGTTGCACAAATCCGTATATTTCAAAAACCCATTCGGATAACATTGCAGAAAATTAATTTCCCAATCTTTATTTAGTATAGAAGTAAAATTTGTAGCTATCGACATTTTAAATTAGTTTAATTGCCAAATCGGATTCCCAGGCTTAACTGTAATTGCTTAGCTTTCGAAAAAAAGCTTTATATTCTGGTGCTGTTTCTATATCAAAAGTATTGGTTATATAATTAATTCCTACGAAAGCATAAGCAGATTCTCCAATTTTATAATCTAAAATACCGCCAATCCTAATCTCATTTCCATCCTGGCTTCCAAATCTTGAGCTGTGGCTTCCCAAATCCAAATTAGCAGAACCATAACCAATGTTTGGTGTAATAAGTATTTTTTGATTTAACTTATATTCATAGCTAAGTAAAAGATAAGCACTAGTGTATTTTGAAGTGCTCAAATTTGCAATCATTTGCCTGTCCGTGATTTTATAGCCTACAAAATCAAAACCAAATCCAGCTTTGAAATGTTGAAAATCCAAAATATTCATCTGGGCTGAAATACCTATTTTAGCTTCGTGCGCTTTGGCAAGTGCTGTGTTACCAAACTGAAACGGCTGCAACAATTGAAATCTGGCATTTACCTTAAATTCTAATTCAGATTTTGTAGTGTTGGTCTCATTCTGGGCAAAAACAATTCCCGAATAAATAAGCAATACCAGGCAGATAGAATTCTTCATAAGGCTAGTAATTTATAGTATAAGTCAATGGTGTTTCTCCAATTTGAAGGTCGACAACATAATTTGTTTCAGAATTTGTCTGCAGGTTTAAAACGGTATATTTCAATTGAAACGTCTGATTCTTCTTTATTAAAATCTGACTTGGCAGATAATAATTTTCAGGGGAATAATTATAATATTCCTCGTCTATATGATATATTCCATTGATACTGATTTTTTTCAGAACAGTATTAAAATTTGTTTGATTATACTGTAATTGCAAAGGTGCTGTCTCCTCAGTTTTTAAGAGATTTACATTTGGGAAAATTAATTTGTAGTTAATAAAATCTTCTTTTCTAATCTTTAAAATGTTTTTCTCCAAATAAGAAGTATCGTCACTGTAGATTTTCACATTAACATCCACATCATTTTTGGGAGAAGGAAATATTAAGGTTATTTTTCCATCTTGATCTGTTTTTCCTTTGGAAATTAAATCTGAAGAATAGATGGTGCTAACCGTGATTTCGACCTTAGAGTTTGCTATTGGTTGTCCATTAGCATTTGTGACGATAGTTTGAAACACCAGCCTTTCTTCTCCGTCATACTGAATTTCTCCACAAGAAATAATTGTAAACAACACGAAAAGTAAAAGTATTTTTTTATACATAATTTAAGATTTTCTTGAGGATGATTTTTCCTGTTACGGTTGCGTGACTATGTTATATTATAACAAAGAATTAATATAGTTGATTACTTTATCCTTTTCTGTTAAATAGTCAAACCACATCACATTTTCAGTTCGTTTGAACCAAGTCAATTGTCGTTTCGCAAATCGGCGTGTATTTTTCTTAATTTCTTCAATCGCAAAATCCAAAGAAGTCTCTCCTTCAAAATGTTCAAATAATTCCCTGTAACCTACCGTTTGCAGTGCATTCAATTGCTTATTGGCAAACAATCCTCTGGCTTCCTCAATCAAACCTTCTTCAATCATCAGATCAACACGCTGATTGATTCGGTCGTACATAATCTCTCTCTCGGCTTCTAAACCAATGATAATAGGAGTAAAGTTACGTGGGTTTTTGCTCTGATTTATAAAAGAGGAATAAGGCTTTCCTGTCCCAACACAAACTTCAACAAAGCGTTTCATTCGCTGTGGATTTTGCAATGTTTGAGGATTTTCAAGTGCTGTCTTCTGATAAAAGTTACCATCCAATTCTTTTAATTTTTGCTGAAGATAAATGATTCCAAATTCTTCAAAATCAGTATTTATAGTTTCTCTTACTGAATTATCAATATGCGGAAAATCATCAAAACCTTTCAATATCGCATCCACATACAAACCAGAACCTCCAACCATTATCTGGACATTATTTTTTTTAAATAGCTCTTCAAGTTTAGTAATGGCATCTTTTTCAAAATCACCTACAGTATAACGCTCATAAATGGATTTGTTTTGGATAAAATGATGCGGAACCGAAGCTAATTCGGTTTTATTCGGCACTGCTGTACCAATTCGCATTTCCTTAAAAAACTGGCGGCTGTCACAGGAAATAACATCACAATTAAAATGTTGGGCCAAAGCAATACTCAAGGAAGTTTTTCCAATGGCTGTTGGTCCGATTATAGTGATGAGATAATTATTCATTTTTCACTTTTTCCCCACAATGATGGCAAAATCTGGAATCTTTAGTCAAATAAGTGGTAGTACAGGAAGGACAATTTTTGATTGCATCATCATTCACTTTATTTTTGAGACTTGAAAATTCTGCGGTAACAATTCCGGTGGGAACGGCAATGATCCCATATCCCATGATCATAATGACTGAAGCAATTATTTGCCCTAAAGTGGTTACCGGAGCTATGTCACCATAACCAACAGTAGTCAGCGTTACGATACACCAATAAATACTAGTTGGTATACTCGTAAATCCGCTCTCTTTTCCTTCCACTACATACATTACAGCGCCTAGTAAAATCGACACAATCAAAATAAAGTAGACAAATACGATGATTTTAGTCCGGCTGGCTTTGATTGCCAATTTCAATTGAGATTCCTGTCCGGTAAAGTGAACAAGATTTAAAATGCCAAACAAACGCAATAAACGCAAAGCCCTGATTACTGATAACATTCGCGATCCCGGAAATATAAAGGATAGATACATTGGCATGATGGAAATTAAATCGACTATGCCATAAAAACTAAAAATATAGGAAAGCGGTTTCCGGTTGGAAAGTATCCGGAGCACATATTCTAACGTAAAGAAAATTGTAATTATCCATTCGGCAATAAGAATCAAATGATGGTGCTTTGTGTCAAGTTTTTCAACCGATTCAAGCATTACCAGAAGTACGCTTAGAAGAATAACTCCCAATAAAATCAAGTCAAAAAGACGGCCACCCCAAGTATTGGCACCATAAATTACGATGTAAACCCTTTGCCTGAAAATATCGAATTTGCTCTTTATTTTTCTCATTGGTTAGAATTTTATAATTCTAAAAACCTTATTTTTTCTCAAATAGACTTGAATAATGGTACGTGTATCACGATTATTCTGCATTGGGATGATAATGTTTTTCAAAATTTCGATATTGTTTACCTGATAATTTAAATCATAAAAACAATAGCCTTTATAAATTCCGTTTTCAATCAAAACAGCACTGCGTTCATCTATGGTACGACCTCGGTCCACAATTACCATATTATCATTTTCAAACTTCATTTCTTCAATAAATTCCGAAACCCGTTCATTGTACAAAGCAGGCGTTTCTTTACCTAAACAGGCACCGTTGCATTCTTTTATCTTGTATTGGAAACAACCATTTTTGGTTTCGTATAAGTCATTTAATTTTTGGCAAAGCTTATACTTTTCAGTTATTTTAAACAAAGAGTTTTTTCCTTCCTGCACAGAGGTGAAAGACGTGATTTCCTTCTTTCTGCCATCTGCTTTTTGAACTTTTAACATCAGATAACCATCTTCGTCCTTTTCCTGATAAAGCGCCCATTGAAATATGGTTTTTTCTGCGAACGATTATATACTGGCTTATTAATTTTGATTTCTTCAGTTTCCTTTAATAAAGCAATAAGTTCACTTCCGGTAAGCTCATAGGTTACAGCAAATACTTCACGTTGTATCTTTTTGCATTTTCCCGATGTTCCTGTAAAATGCTGGTTGATTCGTTTTTTGATGTTTCGGCTTTTGCCAATATAGATCAAATCACCTTTTTCATTGTGAATATAATAGATTCCGGTTTTGGTGGGAAGGCTTTCGACAATATCTAACAGTTTTGGAGATAAACCCGATTTAATTTCAGCTTTTATCAAACTGATTAGGATTTCCTTTTTAACATCTTTTTCCAAAATCATTTTGAACAATTTAACCGTCGCCATAGCATCTCCGCTGGCGCGATGTCTATCTGTTACTGGAATTCCCAAGGCACGGACTAGTTTTCCTAAACTATACGAAAGCTGTCCCGGAATCAGTTTTTGGGATAATTCAACCGTACAAAGCGTAGGTTTTATATAATCGTAACCTAATCTGGAAAATTCTGTCCTAAGGATTCTGTAGTCAAACGATGCGTTATGAGCCACGACTATGCAATCCTGGGTAATTTCGATAATACGTTTGGCAATTTCGTAGAATTTTGGCGCCGAACGCAACATGGCGTTATTAATTCCCGTTAGTTTTACAACAAAAGGCTGAATGGGTTTTTCGGGATTTACCAGACTGATAAACTGATCGACAATTTCATGGCCGTCAAACTTGTAGATGGCTATTTCAGTAATGCCTTCTTCATTAAATTGCCCACCGGTAGTTTCTATGTCGAGTATTGCGTACAAATTCAGTGTTCAGTATTCAGTTTTTAGTATTCAGTTTTTAGCGTTCAGTTTTTAGCGTTCAGTTATATCCTAAATCAATTTCGTCCGCCAAAGATACTACTTCCTATCCGAACCATTGTACTTCCACAATCAATTGCCATTTTGTAATCGCCTGACATTCCCATGGAAAGAGTTGTGAATTGTGAATTGTAAATTGAGAATTTATCAAAAAGTGATTTTAAATGTTTGAATTCTTTTTCGATTTGTACCTTATTATCCGTAAATGTTGCCATTCCCATAAGACCGACAACTTCTACATTTTTTAGCGATTTGAATTCCGCTGAATCAAGAATCTCTTCAAGTTCCTTTTCATCCAATCCAAATTTTGATTCTTCTTCTGCGATGTAAACTTGAAGCAGGCAGTTAATAACGCGATTGTGTTTTTGAGCCTGTTTATCAATTTCCTGTAGTAATTTCAAACTATCAACTCCGTGAATCAAACTTACGTATTCTGCCATGTATTTTACCTTATTGGTCTGAACGTGTCCAATCATATGCCATTGGATATCTTTGGGCATTTCTTCCCATTTCTCGCTCATTTCCTGGATTTTGTTTTCACCAAAAATACGCTGGCCGGCATCATAAGCTTCCATCAAATCGACAACAGGCTTGGTTTTAGAAACCGCAACCAACGTGACGTGAGATGGGAGAGAGGATTGTATTGCGAGAAGGTTGCTTTTTATTGACATGCTTACGCTTTTGGCTTGAAAAAGATTTGAAAATCCTTAACTTCTTTTGGTGCTGATTTATCCGGGCTCAAAGTCATTACAAAACTTTTTGCCTGCAATTTGATGATGCTTGATTTTACTTTTCCATCAAGGTATAAATCAATGCACTTTTTCTTTTCATTGTATTTCCATTGACCCGTTTTTCCCTTATTCATCAGATAGGTGTTATCGGTTTTGAATGTATATTCCAATTGTTTCATTTGCCCCATTTGCTCAATCTTTAAGCCATTCATCATTGCATAGTCGGCTTTCCATGATTTTAGTAACAACTTAGTGATGGTTTCCTTTTTGGTAACGCTTTGTGCAAAAGTAACGCTTGAAATTAGTAACAGCATGAGTAATTTTTTCATGTTTTTATAATTTTAGGTTTCATTATTATTTTTCCCGTCTTTGATTATTTTGGACAATTCCCTTATTTTATCAAGCGGGAGGTTGTGCAGCAATGCTATAATCTCATCATCTTTATCTTCTCTTTTAAGCTGGTACAACGGATGGTTGTCAGGTAATTTATTCCTGCTGTCCGGATGATAGTCGAACAGGTCATTTGGAGTGCAGTTAAAATCTATGCAATAACGCTCCAGTTTTTCGAGTGTAAACCCTCTTTCTAAATTTTGTGCCATCTTAGATGACAAACCTCTTGAATAGCCTAAGCTCATGAAATATGAAAAAGGCTTAGTTACTCCTTTTGTTTTTAATAAACGTGGCAGATTGAAAACTATCATAATCTTTAATTTGGTTTTGTTCAGTTTGGTATCATCTGGGGCATAATATCAAAGAAAATTATTAAATCATTTTAAATTGTCATTCATTTAGTTCAATACGTTGTTCCTTCGGCTGTAAATGTTATCCATTCGGTTGAATACGTTATTTATCCGGTTGTAAACGTTATCAATTCCGTTGCAAAAGTTATTTATACGATTGTAAACGTTATCAGTTCCGTTGCAGACGTTATTTATACGATTGTAAACGTTATCAATTCCGTTGCAGACGTTATTTATACGATTGTAAACGTTATCAATTCCGTTGTAGACGTTATTTATACGATTGTAAACGTTATTCATTCGGTTGTGGATGTTATTTATTTGGTTGTAGACGTTATTCATTCAGTTGAAAATATTACTGTATTCGATGAAACTATTTGATTATGTAAATTTATAATTCATAAACCATCAATCCACTTCTGAATTTGGGTTCTATATACGTACTTTTTGGTGGCATGATCAGATTGTTATCGGCCAAAGCCTTAATTTCCGAAATATCGGAGGGAAACAGCATAAAGCCTACTTCAAACTCACCTTCATCAACCAATTCCTTGATAGTTGCAATAGATTGTTTTCCCGGAATGTATTCAATCCTTTCGTCATTTCTCAAATCTTCAATGCCTAATAATGGCAGTAAGACTTTATCATACAATATCTGAGCATCGAGATTTTCTAAGATTGTTGGCTTCTTATTTTCTTGTTTATAAAATAAAGCATAAAAATGCCCATCAAGGTACATTCCAAATTCAAACTTGCTTTGTGGTTTCCAAAGTTCCAGTTCCTTATCTTTTATAATAAAATTATCAGCCAGTTTTTCGAGGAAACCTTCTTTTGTAAAACCATTTAAATCACGGATAATCCTGTTGTATTCATAAATTTTCACATTGCTTTCGGCAATCAGGAAACTCATAAAGTAATTTAGGTTTTCGTTGCCCAGATGTTTGTCCTCATCATATAACAATTCAGCCGAAGCCGAGCGGTGATGCCCATCAGCAATATACAATTCCGGAATCTTTTCGAATTCATTTTGCAGCCACTGGATTTCTTCATCGGTTTCAATTTTCCAGAGCTGGTGTTTTTCTTTGTTTGTTGTAGAATAATTGTAAATAGGCTGCGATTTTTTCTTCTCGTCAATCCAGCTATTCAGGGTTTCATTATCGGGATACGTAATCAAAACTGGCTCGGTATTAAAACCCGTCTGATGCAGGTAATCCTTAAAATATTCTACCCGATATTGTAGCGTATCTTCATGTTTTTTGATGACATTGTTTTTGTAATCTTCAATTGAAGTACCGGCTACAAAACCTGTGAAAGTCTTTACTTTAGTCTGGATTTCATACAGAAAGAAAACAGGTTTTTCCTCTTCCATAAAAACACCTTCGTTTTTGAAATCCTGGTATTTATGGATTACACCTTTAAAACGTTTGTCCAGTGTAATTTTTTGTGAGTGCATATAAGCCGGATTTATGACATGCAGAAACGAATACGGATTAAAATTAAGCCACGAAGCCAATTCGGCAGGCGAATAATCATCGTAATTTCTGCAGGTTACTAATGCAACTTTATCCGGTGTTGGACGAACCGCTTTGAAAGGAATTATTTTGCTCATTTTTGAGTGATTAGTAATTAGTGATTAGTGATTAGCCCTTTATTTAGGCCAACTAATTACTAATTACTCTTTACTAATTACTAAATTGCTTTGAAACTTTTTCCGCTTTTTTGGATTCTGAATAGTCATAAAAACCTTCTCCCGATTTTACTCCAAGTTTTTTGGCCATAACCATATTTACTAAAAGTGGGCAGGGAGCGTATTTTGGATTTTTGAATCCGTCGTACATTACGTTTAAAATCGAAAGGCAAACATCCAGTCCGATAAAATCGGCTAATTGCAATGGTCCCATTGGATGTGCCATTCCCAATTTCATTACAGTATCAATTTCATAAACACCAGCAACGCCATTGTATAATGTTTCTATGGCTTCGTTTATCATTGGCATCAGAATCCGATTGGCTACAAAGCCCGGATAGTCGTTTACTTCAGTTGGAGTCTTACCTAATTTAACAGATAAATCCATAATAATTTTAGTCACTTCATCTGACGTAGAATAACCACGGATGATTTCAACCAATTTCATGATTGGCACCGGATTCATAAAGTGCATTCCGATTACACGTTCCGGATGCACAACTTGAGCAGCAATTTGCGTAATGGATATTGAAGAAGTATTGGTTGCCAGGATTACGTTGTGATCGCAGATATCACTTAGCTGTTTGAAGATTTGTAGTTTCAAGCTAACGTTTTCTGTTGCTGCTTCTACGACCAAATCAGTTCCAACAACACCGTCTTTGATATCTGTATAAGTGATTATGTTTGAAATAGTTTTGTGTTTGTCGTCTTCGGTAATGGTTCCTTTGGTTACCATTCTGTCAAGGTTTGCCGCAATTGTAGCCATTCCTTTTTCGAGTGATTTCTCGGAAACATCAATTAATTTTACGGTAAAACCGCTTTGTGCAAAAGTGTGGGCAATTCCGTTACCCATTGTTCCTGCGCCTATTACAGCTATTGTCTTCATTATATGAGGTTAGTTTGTTTTATTATTTTCCATGCTTTCGATGATCATGTAAGCAACACGTAAAGCTTCAGTTCCGTCTTGTAAAGTCACAATTGGAGTAGTATTGTTAGTAATAGCATCTGCAAAAGTTTCCAATTCGTCAAGGATGGCATTGTTTTGATTCACTTCAGGATTGGCGAAATAAATCTGTTTTCTGTCCCCTTCAGCATTCTGTAAAATCATGTCAAAATCCCCTGGCGTTTCAGGAGCTTCTTTCATCTTAACGACTTCACAGGTTTTATCAAGATAATCGACAGAGATATAAGCGTCTTTTTGGAAGAAACGCGATTTACGCATATTCTTCATCGAAATACGACTAGAAGTAATATTGGCCACACAGCCATTTTCAAATTCGATACGGGCATTGGCAATATCTGGTGACTGGCTCAAAACCGAAACACCACTGGCATGTACAAATTTCACTTTCGACTTTACTACACTGAGAATTGCATCGATATCGTGTATCATCAAATCCAAAACCACCGGAACGTCTGTACCACGTGGATTGAACTCGGCCAAACGATGTGTTTCTATAAACATTGGACTTTCAATCATATCTTTCACGGCAATAAATGCGGGATTAAAACGTTCAACGTGTCCAACCTGGCCTTTGACATTGTATTCTTTGGCAAGTGCAATGATTTCTTCCGCTTCTTCCACTGTTGTGGAAATAGGTTTTTCAATAAAAACATGTTTCCCCGATTTGATTGAGACCTTTGCACATTTATAATGGGAAAGAGTAGGGGTTACAATATCGATAACATCAACAGCGTGAATTAATTTGGCAATGGTGTCAAATTGTTTGTATCCAAATTCAGCTTCGATCTTGGCTCCGTTTTCATGGTTCTCATCATAAAAACCAACCAGTTCATATTTTTCAGATTGTTGTAATAAACGTAAGTGTATTTTTCCGAGGTGACCGGCACCTAAAACGCCAACTTTGAGCATAAAAGTAAATTTTATCAAAAGTAGCATTTTAGTTTAAAGTTTAAAAGAAAAGTTTATCAGTTTATGGGTTTATGAGTTTATTTGTTTTTTGATTTTTAAAACTTATTTTTACCCAATAAATCACAACCCAAATTGAAAGACACATCCAAACATCAGGGACTTCGAAATCAATTAGCCAAAGTATTGGAAGAAAAAGGAATTACCGATCACAACGTTCTTGATGCTATCCGTAAAATTCCACGCCATTTATTCTTAAATTCAAGCTTTGAGGATTTTGCTTATCAGGACAAGGCATTTCCAATTGGTGCCGGACAAACTATTTCACAACCTTATACTGTAGCCTTCCAGAGCCAGCTTTTAGAGGTTAAAAAGGAACATAAAATCCTTGAAATTGGAACAGGTTCAGGTTACCAGACAGCTGTTTTGGTGGCGATGGGAGCAAAGGTCTATTCGGTTGAAAGACAGAATGAGTTATTTAAAACGACTTCGGCGTTGCTGCCGAAATTAAATATTCGTCCAAAACATTTATCTTTTGGGGATGGTTACAAAGGGCTGCCTAATTTTGCTCCGTTCGACAGTATCATTGTTACAGCTGGTGCACCAATTATACCAAAAGCATTGATGGCTCAATTAAAGATAGGAGGAAGGCTTGTAATTCCCGTTGGCGAAAAAGAACAGATAATGACAATGCTTATCCGTAAAAACGAAACCCAGTTTGAAAAACATGAGTTTGGTGATTTTAAATTCGTTCCTTTATTGGAAAATAAAAACTAATCATGAAGAAACTATTGCTCATCTGCCTGCTGCCTTTATTCAGCTTTTCCCAAGGCTACACTTCCTACTTCACTGGAAATGCCACCAATATAACAACAACTCCTGAGTTTGGCGTTTGCATGATGGGTGGCGCAACAGAACATGACAACGCAATGACATGGCTTTTGCAAAAGGCAAATGGTGGCGATGTAGTTGTTCTCCGTTCTTCAGGAAGTAATGGTTACAATGATTATTTATATTCTGAATTGGGCGTAACTGTCAATTCTGTTGAGACTTTAGTAATTACATCAATAGCTGGTGCAACTAACCCTTATGTTCTGGATAAGGTTGCGAATGCCGAAATGATTTGGTTTGCCGGTGGAGATCAATGGAATTATGTTTCTTATTTCAAGGATAATGCGTTAGAGGATTTAATCAATAATCATGTTAATGTTAAGCACGCACCCATTGGTGGTACAAGTGCAGGAATGGCAATTTTGGGAGGATATTATTTTTCGGCGCAAAACGGAAGCGTAACTTCTGCACAGGCCCTAAACAATCCTTATAATTCGAATGTAACTATAGGCGGTTTTACAGGAACTCCTCAAAGGGATTTTTTGAACGTACCCCGTTTAGGAAATATAATTACGGATACCCATTATGATAATCCAGATAGAAGAGGACGGCATGTTGCTTTTATAGCAAGGATTATGACAGATTACAGTCCGTCAGCCTATGGAATTGCGTGTAATGAATATGTTGCCGTATGCTACGGAGCAGATGGTAAAGCCTATGTCTATGGCGATTATCCAAATTATGATGAGTTTGCCTATTTCATTCAGCCAAACTGCCTTTGGTGGAATAATGTTCAGGCACTGCCTGGCCAACCATTAACATGGGATTTCGGAGGTGAAGCATTAAAGGTATACAAAGTGCCGGGGACAATGCACGGAACCAATTATTTTGACATGAATGACTGGGGTAATTGGTCAGATCCACATCATTCCGGAGGAAGTTGGGAACATTGGTCTGTCAATAATGGTTCTTTCACTGCAATTGCAGGAACCGGACTTAGTACAAGCTGTGCTTTGGATGTTGGTGAAAACGAATTAAATAAAATCAATACTTTCCCTAATCCTTTTATAAATTCCATTCATCTGGATAATGCTGAAAACGCTCAGGTAGAGATATTCGATAGTTTAGGCAAAAGAGTTTTTCAAGCTAAAGATTTAACTTCAGGCACAATTGATACTTCTAAATTCACTAGCGGATTGTATTTCATTAAGATTCAGAAGGACGGGAAGTTTATGACTAAAAAGATGATTAAGGATTAAAATGACTTCTTAATCCTGTCCAAATCCCTCTTTGTATCCTGTTCCTTAAGGGATTCCCGTTTATCATAAGTCTTCTTTCCACGGCAAAGTCCAATATCCAACTTAGCGATTCCTTTTTCATTGGTAAAAAGTTTCAGCGGAATTATGGTTAATCCTTTCTGATCAAAGGCACGTTCTAATTTCCGTAACTCTCTTTTATTAAGCAACAGTTTTCGTTCACTTTTGGCTTTGTGGTTGAATTGATTTCCATAAAGGTATTCATCAATTTGGGTATTGATAGCAAATAATTCTCCATTATTAAACTCGCAAAAACCTTCTGTAATATTAGCTTTTCCTAAACGGATAGATTTTATTTCCGTTCCGGTCAATACTATTCCAGCAGTATAGGTTTCGATTATTTCGTAATCAAATTTTGCGCGCTTGTTTAATATGTTTATTGTTTTTAACATCGGATGGCAAATGTATAAATTATTGGCTGAATTCGTAATTAAATTATTCATAAAAAAAAACACTTAAAACAATGATTTAGGTCATTCTTTCAGCTGAATCTTCACGTTAATTTTGCCCTATAATTTTAAAACCAATAATCAAAATGAAAAAATTATTATTAGCAGCAGGAATCGTATTAGTATCTTTAAATGTTAATGCACAGGAAAAAAAAGGTGAAGGTCTTGAAGGAAAATGGTTTGTAACATCACAGTTTGGGTACCAGCAAACAAAAAGTGGCGATGATAAAGCTACGAATTTATCGGTAATCCCGATAGTGGGAACTTTTATAACGCCATCTGTGGCAGTTGGAGCAGGGGTTGGTATCATGAATATCAAATCTGAAACCGGATCAGTAACCAATGCAAGCACCAATTTGGTTGTTGTTGAGCCTTTAATCAGGAAATACTGGAATATTGCCGGGAATTTCTATTTCTTTGGCCAGTTGGCTGTACCAGTCATTACAGGAAAGGAAAAAGAAGCGGATACTAAAATTACACAATTTGGCTTAGCAGCTTCAGGAGGTATTGATTTTTTTGTAACTAAGAACTTCTCTGTCGAGTTTTCTTATGACCTCGCTAATTTCACATCAACAACAATTGATCCGGCAACGGGAGACAAAACCACAATTAACAATTTCTCTTTAGCACACATGGCCAGCGCTGATCCTGTATATGTTGATGCTCTTGGAGGAAGTATGCCTAACCTGACATCTCCTTTGGCATTCGGATTCAAATTTGTGTTTTAACAACGAATATAGTTAGTAATCTGAGCTTTTTTAGATTATGGAAGCCGTCATTCTTTATTGATTGACGGTTTTTTCTATTATATAAAAAAAAACACTAAATTGCTGGTGTCTAACCAAGTTTAAACCAAAAATTATGTCTAAAAGAATTGTAAAGCTAGTTCTTTTGTCCTTGATCCTGTTCGCTTCTTGTTCTAAAGAAGAATCAATGGATAAAAAAATCGCAATCGATCAATCACAAAAAAATCCTTTAACTCCAACCCAAATTAATGCTAAGATTGATGAATCCTTAAACGTTAAAGGTATATTCAATTGGCGGGATGCATCCTCTCATTTGCTTTGGAGCGCAGTGGTAAACGGTAATAATATAGTTACTATTGGCTTTGGGAATTCGGCAACCAATTTTGAAAGAGCCAAAACATCGAACAACGCAAACATTCAAAATGATTTATTGAAAATCATCATGAAGTATGAAGACACAACTTTAGATAAAGTGCTGATTATGGCTGATGCCGATTTAAATCTAATGGATGTCATGATATCAAAGCAGGAAACGATCATAGCTTTGAGGCAATCCAAATACATCCGATATATTGAGCCTGCGGATTATAGTTATCTAAACAATCGAAATACTAAAAATAATAATGTTACCGCTTCATCGAGCTCATCCAGTTCAGGCTGTGGATACGAATCGACAACGTTGGCTGCAGCCGATTATACTACAACAACTCCCAACGCCAAAGTGCCATGGACATTCACGCAACACAATATCCCAAACGCTTGGGCAATTAGTTCAGGAAGAGGGATTACTATCGGAATTATTGATACCGGAGTTTCGCCTAATCAGTCATTATTAGGATCCAATTTCAATAATGGCCTTTCATCGGGAAGAACCATTCAGAAAAATGGTGTGTATATTGATTCTATTTGGCCTTGGAGCACAACTACCGATGGTGTAAACGATTTATGCGGACACGGAACCAGCATGGCTTCGGTTGCTGCAGCGCCAAGAAATGATAAAGGTTTGCCTGTTGGTGTTGCGTACAATGCTAATCTGGTTACTTACCGCGCGGCTTCAAATGTAGTTCTTGACGGTTTTCAGGAACAGGAAGCAGTGAAAAAAGCATTTACTGCTTTAGGAAATAATTCGAATGTAAAAATAATTTCAATGTCGATGGGACATATTTTTTCTGTTGGCAAGATAGAAGATGCTATTAGATTCGCTTACGGAAAAGGGAAATTGATCTTTTGCGCAGCCGGAACTTCGACAAGTTTCACAACATTTGTAGGTGTTATTTTTCCAGCCTCAATGTCTGAAACCGTTGCTGTAACAGGCGTTAGGGAAGGAGCGACCTACCAGGCTTGTGATGATTGCCATACCGGAAGTAAAGTTGAATTTACCGTTGCCATGCAAAGAAGCGCTTCGGGAAATACAGTTCCAGTAGATAGTTATTATGAAAATCAATCCGACTATGTTGGTGGGTCATCTGTTGCAACAGCAACTACAGCTGGAATTGCAGCGCTAGTTTGGGCTAAAAACCCAACATGGACAAGAGCACAGGTTTTGACAAAAATGAGGCAATCAGCCAGTTTTTCCTCAAATAGAAATGCTACTTATGGTTATGGAAATATAAATGCTTTGCTGGCCGTTCAATAAGTATCTAATAACCTAATATATAAACCATCCACTTTTGGGTGGTTTTTTTTGATACCACTTTTACATCTTAACCATTGAAGTAGTTAATGCAAATAATTTTGCTAATTTTACGCTATGCAAAACAACAGTTCCAAAGATCCACTTCACGGAATAACGCTTCAGAAGATATTGGAAGACTTAGTATCGTTTTATGGATTTGATACCTTATCAGAATTGATAAAAATTAAATGCTTTACCTCAAATCCGAGTGTCAAGTCGAGTTTAACGTTTCTCAGAAAAACGGATTGGGCGCGAAAGAAGGTAGAGGAGTTGTATGTGAAGACTTTGCCGAAGCTTGGTAAATAATTATTTCTTCCAATTCTTTTTTAGTAAAGAATAAATAACCGTATCCCAAAACTTTCCTTCCCAAAGTTCATTTTCAAGGATGTGCGCTTCTTTTACAAATCCATTTTTTTGCAAAAGTTTTTCTGATGCTATGTTTGCAGGATCAATTACTGCTTCAATAGAATGCAGGTTCATCTGTTCAAAACCATAAGCCAAAACGGCTTTTAACGCTTCCGACATATAACCTTTTCCATTGGTTTCAGGAAAAGACATATAACCAACTTCAGCACGGTGATTTTCAGGTGAAATTCTGTAATGTCCGATAATACCAATAATCTTCGGGTTTCCTTTTATAGTAATTCCCCAATTTATTCCTGTATTGTTCACAATCTTTTCTTCAATCATGGCAATATGTTGCAAAGCATCCTCTTTTGATTTTGTGAGTGGTCTTGGAATGTATTTCATGGTTTCCTGATTACCGCGAAGTGCGAATACCTCTTCAACATCGCTTTCATTAATCCGGCGCAGCAGTAATCGTTCGGTTTCTATATTCTGAAAAGGATGAAAATTAATGGTAAGCATGTGAGATGTATTTTTTGTAAAATTATAAAATTTCGATAACAAATATATTTATAAATACATTCTAATCTATAAAGTAATCATTAATCGATAGCCTAAGTTATGTTGTTAAATATTTGAATATAAGTAAAAAAATAAAACATCGACGAATGGCTATTTTGTAAGAATAATATATATTACAAATGTTTAATGATGTATTTCATCGATTTTATTTGGCTTTTAAACGGTAAAAGGTGTAAAATTGCTCAACAAAATAATACAATACGTTCTGTCAAAATAATTCTATAAAGTGTTTGCCCCACATCTACTTTATTAAAACTGTCAAATATTAATCTAAAGGAGTTTGCCCCACATTCTACTTTAAAACTTAACCTACTACTATGAAAGCAAAAATGTTTAGAGCATTGTTGCCGTTAGCAATCGTGTTCACTATGGTATCCTGTTCTTCAGACCAATCCGAAGACACTTCATCCCAAAAAGTTGTAACTACCTACAATTACAATGACACCGAGTTGAAACTCGTTACCCTTATCAATGATTATCGTGCCAGCCAGGGTTTGAACACTTTAGAAGTGATCAACCACATCTCTTACAAATCTGAGGAGCACAACATTTACATGATTGATAATAAAGTGGTCAACCACGATTATTTCCAACAAAGATCAAACAACCTTGTTCAGGTATTAGGCGCAGCAAGAGTAGGCGAGAACATTGCCTACAACTACCAAAGCGCAGAAAGTGCCATGAGTGCCTGGTTAAACAGCCCGGCACACAAAGAAAACATTGAAGGCGACTATACCCATTTGGGTATTTCAGTTACCATTGACCAGTCTACCGGTAAAAAATATTACACCAATATGTTTATGAAAAAAAGATCATAAGCGTATGTCAACGAGAAAATAATAGTTTGATTATTGTTTTGTTTGATTTTGACAGATCGAAAAATCCCGCCATAAGCGGGATTTTTTTATTTGAACCCCAATCTGGTTTTTAGTTTAAGGAACAATAAGGCAATAGAATAGGCATCGTCTGAAGCAGAATTCCTTTCGGCTTGCGGGACTTTATATTGCTTGATTAAATCGTCTAAAGAAAATGATTTGGTAATATCCATTAGTTTTTGATGCATAATCTCAATATCTAAGGCTTCATTCTTTAGCTTGCCACATTCCATTTTTTCCAGAACATCATTAATCATCTCAATGTCAAAATGAATTCTGTGACCAACCAAAACAGCATTCCCAATATACTCAACAAGAGATTGAATGGCCTGAGGTTCTGCTAATTTTGATAATTTGCTTTCTATTAAAAATTCATTCGAAAGCCCGTTATCATGAAGGTATTTATATTGTAGTATAACCACTTCAAAGTTGTCTGCAATACGAATAACATCATTGACTACACCAATGGCACCAAAAGACAGTATAACGTCCTTTTTTGGATTAAGTCCAGTAGTTTCGGTATTTAGTATGACATACCTGTTCGATTTGGTTTCGAATTTTGCCAGATATAGTTTCCAAAAATCAGGATATTCTTTGTTGATGTTTTTAATCCAATCTAACATATTATGAAAATTGCGTTAATTGAAATTTGTCTTTTATTAATTCTTCGAGTTCTCTCATTGGACTAAGAGCGTTCTTCATTTTTTCTTTATCAACTTTCGACATCTCATCGACATTGATATATTGACCAGAACTATCATCTTTTAAGCCTTCAAGTGTCCTGAATTTGGATAAGATTAGAAAAGCATCAGCACAGTTTAAATATATTTCAGCGAATTTTGGATCAGCAATGGCTAATTGTTTAAATCGTAAGTATGTATTATTTACTCCTTTTAAATTCATACTGATGGCAAATAAGCGTGCTCCATCTACTAGCGGCATAATTGCTCTGTTCTTAATGTCAAACTTTCCTTTATTTACGCCTTCTTCCTCCACATTGAATTTCTTGAAAAAGTTCAGTGGTGGATTTTTCCTCAAAGCATCATTTCCAAGGTAATCAAAGAACAGCGCATTATTTTTGGTATTTTTAAACACTACTTCATTAAGCGAATCCTCCATTTTACTTTCCCCAATAACAAATTCGTAATCAAAAAAGATACTACTGATATCATTTGTTTTATCACCAGGCGTTTTCATCCAGCTATTGTATTGTTTAATCCAGTCTGACATTGACTTACACCATAGCATATTATTCGCCATGTGACCATGTGGGCAAAATTCATATCCTACTTTTTCTAAAATAGCAGTAGCTCTTTTAGCCAATTTAATAAAGTAATCTTTAACATCCCTGTATTTGTCCTCAGCAACATCTTCAAATATCAAAAAGCTGTCCTGATCGGTTAGTAGAAACTGTTCCTTTCTTCCTTGGCTGCCAATACTAAACCAGGCAAAACGGGCCGGAGGTGAGCCTAAATCCAAAATAGACAATTCGACAGAACGTTTTATTATGGCAGTGATAATTTCGCCCGAAATGTTATAAATATGAGGTAAAGGGATATTTTTGGCAATAGAACCCTGGATCAAATCAGTTAATTTTTCCCTTACCAATTTAAGTTCTTTAGGAGACAATGAACGTTTAATCTCCTTGATTAAAACACCAGGATTGTTTGCCTGTGCGACAATCAAATCATGTTCCGAAATTATTCCTTTTACATCTGATTTATCTGAACCATCAACAGTTACGCATAAATGGCTGACATTGTGCTTTAATAGTAAAAGCTGTGCTTCAGCAACAGATACATTTTCTGGAACCGTAATAACTGGCGACGACATTATTTTATCAATAGTAGAAATAAGCGGAAATCTTCCGTTGGCAATTTTCGACCTGAAATCACTATCCGTTACAATTCCGATAGGGTAGTTCTGATCCGTAACAATCACATTATCGGTCAAGTTTTCGGTCATCAGCTGTGCGGTATCCTTTGCAATTGCAGTTATACTAACCTTTACAGGCGTTTTATTATATGCAAGAGATTGAAAATATTGCATTTCATTCTGTTGATTTTCCGTATAAACGTTATCAGTAATTAGCTTGCCGCGATTTTCCTTATCAAATGGGTTTCTGGTATTCGTAGCAAAACTCTCCAGCAGGAAGTCTAAAACTTGATGATTCTGAGCTACAAAAGGTTTAAATGAAGCAATAGGAATAGCATACACAATGCTGTCTTCCCGAGCTTTAGCGGTCATCATATAATTGTTCTTAGCGAAGAATGGACGTAAACCAAACACATCACCGGGATAACATTTATTAAGTAAAGTTTCCTCAGCATCGGCAATGACAGTCAGATTGATTACACCAGAAGCTACAACGTAAAAGCTATCGTGTAGTTTATCATTAATCTGAAAAAGATTTTTGTGCTTGTCCAAATTCACAACACCAATACTGGTCGCAACCTGAATTAATTCGTCGTGCGTCAGATAGTTAAATGGCGAATGCTCTTTTAAAAAATTGGCAATATTTTCAGCAACAGAATTACTCATAAAAGTTTATTGTATAGATACAAAAATAGTAAAGCTATTGAGAAGAAGAAGCCAATTAGGAAAAACATTTAACAAAGATAATAACAAGATAGATTCTGTTTTCGAATTATTCTATTTTACATAATATAAATTATAGTTTATTTATATGATGCAAAAAAATAAAATTAAAATCTAATTAACTAATTGTATTTCAGAATATATAAACTACCTTTAATAAAGCAATAGTTTTAAAAATTTAGTTCCCTAAACTTTTTACCTATAGCAAGGCTTAATTTGGTTTTATAATCCTCCATAAGCCATTCCCTATAATTCTTGCTGGTTTTACCAAGACAGTTGACAAATCGTTTTACGCGACTTTCAATATCATCAGACAATAATTTCGAAAGCATTCTGGCCTGATTTAAATCGGTTGAATTTTCAACACACATTAAGGCATGTTGGTTAATGGATTTTTCCAAAACTTCTTTCGAACGAAGATTTAGAGCGATGGCTTTTTTAAATTCTTCTTCAATATCGATAGTGACATCAACTGTTTTAGCAAACATTTTTCGTGTAGCCTCAGGCATTGTGTATTTAAAATGCGTTTCGATTTCGGCATCTTCTCTAAGATTCTCAAGGTAATATTCGGGAGATCTGAAAATATGTTGCCAGTCGACTGGATCATTCCACAGACCAAAACGTAGCGCATTGTTGCCTAAATCGATGACGTCAAAGGTGTCCTTGTTGGGTAATTTTCTTGAGCCACGTCCAATCATCTGAAAATAAAGTGTTAATGATTTTGTGGCCCGATTTAAGATAATGCTTTGTACGGTAGGTTCATCAAAACCTGTTGTAAGGATTCCAACTGAGGTTAGAATAGCGTCTGGAGTTTTCTTAAACCATTGCAAGATTTCTTTTCTATCTTCTACCGAAGTAGTATTGTCAAGATGTCGTATGGTGAATCCAGCTTCTCTGAAAGTTTCATATACATATAACGACGTGTTGATTCCGTTATTAAAGATTAATGTCTTTTTGCCAAGGCATTTTTCGGTGTAAGCATGAAGCAATTTTTCCTGCATAACCATATTCATATATAAATCATCAGATGATTTAACCGTGTAATCACCGTTAATTCCAACTTTTAAAGATGTTAATCCAACATCATAACTGTAGGTTGTAGCTTTTGCCAGGAAACCTTTGTCAATTAAGGATTGAATAGTATCGCCAACAATTAGTTCATCATAATTATGGTGCATTGATAACTTAATGTTTGAACTTAAAGGCGTTGCAGTAACTCCAAGTATAAAGCACTTTTTAAACGAACTTAGTAATTTCCTGAATGAATTGTAATGGGCTTCATCAATAATAACCAAACCAACATTATCTATCAGCAGCTTTTCATCATTCAAACGATTCTTAAGCGTTTCTACCATGGCCACAAAGCAGGAATATTCGTCCTGATCGGGCAATTCCTTTATATTACTGTTGATGATTTTGTTTTTGACATCAAATCCTTTAAGCATTTTGGAAGTCTGCTTGCAAAGCTCTATTCGATGTGTAAGCACAACCACTTTCTTATCATGTTGCGAAAGGTACCGTCTTACGATTTCTGAAAAAATTACCGTTTTTCCACCGCCTGTTGGTAATTGATAGAGCAAATGATAATCATTAGGTGCGTTATCCAGCCGTTCAAAAATTCTGTCAATATCGCCTTTTTGGTAGCCGTAGAGCTCCTTTTTATCTTCTATTTCGGTAATAAAATCTTTTTGAGACATGGCGGTTTGTACAATTTTGCAAAAGTACAGCTAAAAAAGAGTTATCTCCAAAATTAAACTGCTTATTTACAAAAAATTATCATCAACTTTCTCAATAAATACATTGAAGTCATATTTATTCATCCAATTCTGTCGGTTGGATTCCTCTTTTATCTCTACTACTCTATCTAAGAACTCGTTTAGTATACCATTTTCTATCATAAAATTGACTGCCTGATGGTAAGCAGTAAATATGCTTTTGAAGAAAGAGTCATATTTGACATGTCTTTTGGATGAAAATGACTGCGCAGTTTCAATTGTGAACAACATTAAATCTGCAACCATTGTCACATCTACACCAAGAGTTAAGAAGTGTTTAATATATTTCTGCGCTACAGAACGACGCATTTTTGCCCTTTTCCCCTTTGCCGGGAAATATTCATTTGCAATTTTCACTTTGGCTTCACCAACGAGTTTATCTTCATTCGGATTAAAGGCGAAATCATAATAAACCTTCACATCCTTAAATTTATCGTATAATTCAGAAAGCTGGTCTTCTAATTGATCCTTGCTAAGCTCTTTTAAATATTTCTTTAAGTCCCTTTTACTCATAAATACAAAAGTAAATTTCTTTCTTGTTTATTGTCTTATATAATTAATGATAATCATTATTTTTGTCAATAAATAAAAAATCAATGACCAAACTTTTCAAATTCGTTGCCATCGCTGAGGGAATTTCCTATTTAGCCTTGTTCTTTAATATGTTATTTATAAAACATGCTAACCCTGAATTATACAAAACACTATTATTCCCAATCGGAATGGCGCATGGAATGCTTTTTATTTCTTATGTGGTTATAGCATTTATAATCTGGAAAAACCAACAGTGGAGCCTTAAAGAATTTCTAATTGTTCAGTTAGCGTCACTGTTGCCATTCGGAACTTTTTATATTGAGAAAAAATACCTGAAAAATGCATAAGATTGTCGAGAAAATATTTAGCTGGTGCTATCTTTTTTAAAGAAATTGGCGTTAGGCGAAACCCTTGCTGCTTATTTAGCCCTAGCAGTCAATATCTTCATTCTGGCGATTCTATCCTATATAATTTACCTGGTTTTCCGATTTATTTTGGTAAGGACAATGATTATCGTTGCCAGAAAAACAAAAACAAAGTTCGATGACTTATTGGTTTCCAACAAAACAGCCAAATACATTGCGCATTTAATTCCATTACTTTTTATTTATAAATGCGTACCTATTATACTTGAGAACTTTGTGTATTGGGAAGCGATATTCGGAAAACTGGTTGAAATCTATATTGTGCTGCTAAGTTTATGGATCATCAAAACTATCTTCAACGCACTTCGCGATCATCTAAAACAAAACATCAGGTATAGTGACAAACCTATTGACAGTTACATCCAGGTAATAATGATAGTATTGTGGGTGTTTGCCTTTATTTTTGTGGTTTCCAAAATTTTCAACATTACTACCACAACGATGTTGGGTACATTTGGAGCTATTTCTGCTATTATTATTTTGATATTCAGAGATACTATCTTAGGATTTGTAGCTAGTGTCCAGGTATCCTTAAACGATATGGTTCGAATTGGCGACTGGATAACGTTTGATAAATTTGGTGCCGATGGCGATGTTATCGAAATCAATCTGGCAACGGTAAAAGTTAGGAATTTTGACAATACAACAACAACCATCCCAACCTACAGTTTGATTTCTGATTCGTTTAGAAACTGGCGCGGAATGTTGAATTCAGATGGACGTAGAATTAAAAGGCACATTTTAATCAAAGCCAATAGTATACGTTTTTTGGGTGAAGAGGAGCTTCAGGGATTAAAGAAAATTCAACTGATTAGTGATTATATTGACCTTCGCCAGACAGAGATTGATAAGTTCAACAAGAGTAATCAAATTGATAAATCTGTTTTGATTAACGGAAGGAACATGACCAATTTTGGTTTATTCCGAAAATACATAACCCAATATTTAAGCCAATATCCAGGATTGAATAAAGATATGATTTTGCTTTGTCGTCAACTCCAACCAACACCACAAGGCATTCCGTTAGAAATATACACTTTCTCTACCGACAAGCGATTTGAAAATTACGAATACATCATGGCAGACATTTTTGACCACTTGTTTGCCTCTATCCGATTTTTTGATTTAGAAATTTATGAAATGCCATCGGGGAAAAGCGATTTTGTAATTCAATAAAATCAAAATATACTCTATTTTTAAGACAAAACTTTATTTTAAATAAATATTGATAATCCAATAAACCCTAAAAAAATTGATTATTAGGCGGAAACATTTATATTTGTAACGATTTTAACATTACAGTAATAATCACAAACCAATACATATGAAGAATAGTTTACTATTATTGATAACGCTTTTAAGTTTCTCGTTATCTACAAATGCACAAAAGAAAGAGAAGAAAAACAAGGTAGCTTTAGACCTTATTGCAGCTGAACCGGATAAAGAACTTCAAGGTCAAACCTTCAATAGATGGTCTATTGAAGCTGAATTTGGTCAGGCAAAAGGTTCAAAGCCATATGCTGACGGTTATTTTGCAGGAAGTCCTGATAAAGCATTAGGTGGAATAGCAATTAACCACGTTGGTGCCGGAGTTCGATACATGGTCAGCCCGAAATTTGGTGTAAAAGCTAATATAAATGTTGATAATCTTCAGGAACAAAATAATTCTGGAAGTTTACCATTCCAAGTAGAGCATCACCAACTTTCCATAGAAGGTGTTGTGAACTTAACGAGGTTGTTTGACATTCAGAAACAAGCCGGAAGGTTTGGATTATTGTTTCATTTAGGTGGTCAAGTTGGAAGATTGACTCCAAAAATGGGTTTGAATGAAGACAAAACTGAATGGAATCTAGGTCTTGTTGGTGGAATATCTCCTCAATACAGAGTATTTAAAAACATAAGCATATTTGCAGACTTTACGATTAACTCTAATGTTAGACAACATTTTAACTGGGATGGTTCTTATTCTGAAACAAAAAACAACCTAACAGGAAGTTTAGTTAGAACATCAATCGGTATTTCTTATGCGCTTGGTAAAGGGAAAATACATGGTGACTGGGCTATTATACGTGATCAAAACGATGCTAAGCTAGATTCACTAAACAATAGAATTGGAGAAATAGAAGAGTTAATGAATGACAGCGATAAAGATGGTGTGCCAGATTATTTAGATGCTGAACAAAACTCTATTGCTGGTGTAGCAGTTGATACTAAAGGTAGAATGGTTGACAAAAACAATAACGGTGTACCGGATGATTTAGAGAAGTTTGTTAACACCTCTATCGAGAAAAATAATACTACAACTGGTGTGGCATCAACAGAAAATGCAGTACTACAGTTAATCAATGATGGGTATATTGCGGTTTATTTTGATACAGCTAAGTCAAATCCAAACACTGCATCGGCCAGCAATATTGGATTCATCCTTAACTACCTGAAAAACAATCCAGATAAAAATGTTGATATCACCGGATTTGCAGACGAAATTGGAGGAACAGCATACAACAATAAATTATCAGGAGACAGAGCACAGGCTGTTAAAGCTATCCTAACCAGAGCGGGAATCAGCGAGTCTAGAATAACAATCACACCTCAGGGTGAAGACGATTCAGTAGATAAGCAATCTGATTGGGCAAGACGCTTAGTCCGTAAGGCAGTCTTCAAGATAAAATAATTAACAATTAATTATTAATAACTATAATTAAACCTCTGTTTTCCAACAGAGGTTTTTTTTATCTTTAATAAAAAGCTAATAATCATGGAAGCCAGAGACAACAACGTTCTAGAATTACGCGGTGAAACTTTAGGAGCAATCACCAATCAGTCCTCAGCAGAAGAAATATTTCAAAACAGAACCCTCCGCCCTATTTTGAAACTGCAGAATGATTTATTCATTCAGGTCTTTATTAATTATGCTGTAAAGCAAAAAAATGTATTCTTCAGCCTAACGCCCGAAAGGAAAATGGCTTACATAGAAAACGTTGTCCACAGAGATATCAAGTTCAGAAACTCCTTAAAAGGAATGATTATTGCTTTTTTTACTTTAGAAGAATACGCTGAATACATTCAGATATCTTCCAATCTAAACAAACGCATGATGAATATGCTGATTGAGCGTTTAAAAAGCCAGCTACAGCTGATAGAACAATAGTTTAATCATTGACAAATATTAAAATCGACAGTTGATTTCATTCGTTTTTTTAAAGATAATTTAAAATCTAAATATTTTTAAAAAGCATATCGCAATACTTCTGTATCATTGCATTTTTATAAATTTCACAACGTTTTTTTCATTATAATTGTTAATCTAATGACAATTTATGAAAGAGGAATACTTTAAATGGCACTCACCCAACCTAAATCGTGAAATTCAAATGTTGGTTTTCGGCCATGCCGGATATCCTGTCATCCTCTTCCCTACTTCTATGGGAAGTTTCCACGAAAACAAAGACCAGGGATTAATAGAAAGTGCCCGATGGTATATTGACCAGGGATTAATTCAAATCTTCTGCCCCGATAGTGTTGACAAGGAAAGTTTCTATAACAAATTCATTCATCCGGTGCACCGTATTCAAAACCATGCGTGGTATGATAAAATGATTTGCCACGAAATTGTAGAGCGTGTAAAGAACAATACCGGAGCCGGAAAAGTTGCGGTTGCAGGTTGCAGTTTCGGCGGTTACCATGCTCTGAATTTTGCCTTTAAGCATCCTGGCTATGTGAGTCACATGTTTTCTATGAGCGGTGCTTTTTCAATTAAAAGTTTTATGGATGGCCATTGGGATGACGATGTGTTTTACAATTCGCCCGAAGATTACCTTCCCGGACTCAACGATGGCGAATTATGGAATATGGATATCATATTAGGAACCTCCAATTGGGACATCTGCCTTGATGCGAATTTAAAGTTAAGCAAAGTATTATCCCAAAAAGATGTGCAGCATTGGCTGGATATCCGTCATGACAAAGAGCATGACTGGCCTGTATGGCGAGAGATGTTTCCGCATTATCTGTCGAGGATTAAGTTATTTTAGGTTTTAGGTATTTAACCACAAAAGGAACCAAAGGCAGAAAGATGGAAGTGTAACTAGAAATAGATGAAGATAAGCTAGTGATGATTGAGGCTCAACTAGAGTTAATCGAAGGTGAACTAGAGATGATTGAGGCTCAACTAGAGTTAATTGAAGGTGAACTAGAGATGATGGAGGCTAAACTAGAGTTAATTGAAGGTGAACTAGAGATGATGGAGGCTAAACTAGAGTTAATCGAAGGTGAACTAGAGATGATTGAGGCTCAACTAGAGTTAATCGAAGGTGAACTAGAAATGATGGGGGCTAAACTAAACAAATAATATCAAAATATACAAATTCAAGAAAACATGAAAAAGATTGGAATACTATTTGGAATGGAAGACACCTTTCCACAGGCATTTATCGACAGGGTAAATTCAAAAGGCGAGAAAGGAATTATTGCCGAAGCTGTTTCTATAGATAAGGTAGTTCAGAATAAAGGCGGTGAATATGCCGTTATCATAGACAGGATTTCACAGGACGTTCCTTTTTACAGGGCTTTTTTAAAGAATGCTGCGTTAACCGGAACCAACGTTATCAATAATCCGTTTTGGTGGAGTGCGGATGATAAATTCTTTAATAATGCTTTGGCTGATACCCTTGGAGTTCCATTACCCAATACTGTCATCCTTCCTTCTGCTGAGCATCCGACCGATACCACATCCAAATCGTTCAGAAACCTTAAGTATCCAATGGATTGGGATGGCATCTTTGATTACATAGGATTCCCTGCCTATATGAAACCCTATGCAGGAGGTGGATGGAAGAATGTTTACCGTTTAGAAAACAAAGAAGAATTTTGGCAAAAACATCAGGAAACCGGGCAGTTGGTCATGCTTTTACAGGAAGAAATTGTTTTCACGGAGTACTTCCGTGTTTATTGTTTGGGATGCAAGGACGTAAGGATTATGCAGTATGAACCTAGAAATCCGCATCATTTGCGTTATGTAATTGATGGACCACCTGTAGATAAAAAATTATTGGCAACAGTTAAGGATTATACCTTACGCCTTTGCAAAGGTTTGGGTTATGATTTCAATACGGTTGAATTTGCTGTGCGTGACGGAATCCCCTATGCCATCGACTTTGGAAATCCGGCTCCTGATGCTGAACTGACATCTGTTGGTGCGGAAAATTTCGAATGGGTTGTTGAAGCAGCAGCAAAGATGGCCATTGCAGCCGCCAAAAAACAAAAGCCCGGACAAATCAATTTAACATGGGGAACATTTATTAAGGATGCAGTAGCAAAGTAGCAAAGTAGCAAAGTAGCAAAGTAGCAAAGTAGCAAAGTAGCAAAGTAGCAAAGTAGCAAAGTAGCAAAGTAGCAAAGTAGCAAAGTAGCAAAGTAGCAAAGTAGCAAAGTAGCAAAGTAGCAAAGTAGCAAAGTTAAATTGGTCGGATTACAAATAACAATTTTTATACTTTTTTTTAAAAAAACTTTGAAACTTTGGAACTTCAAAAAGAAATTATGAAGAAAAAACTACCAATATTCACCCTTGGTGTAGAAGAAGAATACCAAATTATAGATCCGGAAACAAGGGATTTGCGTTCGCATTTATCCAAAATTGTGGATGGTGCCAAAATCATTTTGAACGAACAGGTAAAAGCGGAAATGCACCAGTCTGTTGTAGAAGTGGAACCAACATCTGTAAGAATGTCTGCGAGGCAAAAGACGAAATCCGTTTCCTGCGCAGTAAGATTGTAGAGCTTGCGGACAAGCAAGGCCTTGTTGTTGGCGGAGCGGGCACACATCCCTTTTCACGCTGGCAGGACCAACCTATTACGGATGATCCTCGTTACCATCATATTGTTAATGAATTACAGGATGCTGCCCGTTCCAACCTGATTTTCGGAATGCACTGCCATGTTGGTATTGAGAATCGAGAGATCGGCCTGCAGTTAATGAACCAGGCTTGTTATTTCCTGCCCCATATTTTTGCGTTGTCAACCAATTCTCCTTTTTGGGAAGGAAGGAATACCGGTTATAAATCGTTCAGGACTAAAGTGTTTGATAAGTTTCCACGTACCGGTTTGCCCGAGTATTTTGATAGCGTTCAGGCGTATGACAATTATCTGGAAACATTGGTCAAAACCAAATGCATTGACAACCCAAAGAAAATCTGGTGGGATTTGCGTCTGCATCCGTTTTATGATACCATTGAATTCCGTATCACAGATATGATGCTGACCGTTGATGAAGCCATGTGTGTGGTTTCTGTAATTCAGGCCATCGTTGCTAAACTATACAAACTGACGATGGCCAATACGAGTTTCAATATCTATAGGATTGCATTAATTAAGGAAAATAAATTCCGTGCTGCACGATACGGAATCGACAACCACATGATTGATTTTGGTTTGCAGAAAGAAGTAGAAACCAAAGGGCTAATCCTTGAACTGCTTGACTTTATTGATGATGTTGTAGATGAGTTGGGAAGCCGTAAACATATTGAATACGTACACACTATCCTAAACGAAGGAACGGGAGCAGACAAACAGTTGAGGGTTTTTGAACAAACTCAGGACCTTACTAAAGTAGTTGACATGATTACCAGCGAATTCACCCGCGGTTTATAAAATCAAGTGATCAGTTGGCAGTAATTAGTAATCAGTAAAAAATGAAAAACTGGATACTTATAGCTGAACACTGAACACTATTTACTTAAATTTGCACCTTAAACTAAAAAATGAGCCACCAAATTCGAATAGCAGTTTTAGATATGTATGACGGAGAACCCAATCAGGGAATGCGTTGTATCATTGACATTATCAATAGATTTAACCAGATAGTTACGTTTCAGATTTTTGATGTACGTGGGAAAAGTGAGTTTCCCAACATTGAAAAGTTCGATATATATATTTCTACAGGCGGACCGGGAAATCCTTTAGAAGGCAATGGCAACTGGGATTTGAAATACTACGATTTCATTGATAGTATATGGAATTGGAACAAAGAACAAAAAGTAAAGAAACACGTTTTATTCATCTGTCATTCATTTCAAATGGCCTGCCATCATTTTGGTTTGGCCGAAATCACTAAGCGAAAATCAACCTCTTTCGGTGTAATGACCATCCATAAAACCGAGGCCGGAATGAACGACCCAATCCTTGAAGGTTTGAATAATCCATTTTATGCCATTGACAGCCGTGATTATCAGGTCGTGCAGCCAAAGCTGAGTATCTTCAGCAAGAAAGGCGCAATGATAATTTCGTTAGAGAAAATAAGGGATCACAAAGAATACGAGCGTGCTATTATGGGTGTTCGTTTTTCGGATGAGTTTGTTGGCCTGCAATTCCACCCCGAAGCCGATGCGTTAAGCTTTATCGCCAATTTAAAAAATAAGGAAAAGCGTGAAAGAATCATTGAAATGAAAGGAAAAACGAAATTCCGCGACATGCTTGAGGATTTATTGGACGAAGATAAAATCTATAAAACCAACGAAACGATTATTCCTAACTTCCTGCGCGTTGCTATAAATGATTTGATTAAGACCCGGAAAATTCTATCCAATTAGTGATATGAACATAAAGTACAGACAACTTTTTAACGATAACTTTTCGGTTGAGAAATACGAAAACTTAATAAAGGATATTACTTCCGAGTTTGACTATGAAGTGACGTTTCGTATTGGCGAATCTCCGTTTTTTATCCGCAATGAACTTAAGGAGCAATTGTTGGAAGGTTGTAATCAGATTATTGATTTTATCAAACAGGATGATTTCAAAAAACTTACAGATAGAGCACTGGAATTGAACAGAAAAGTTCCAAACGAAGACAATCACACTACCTTTTTGGCCATTGATTTTGGCATTTGTGAAGAAGACGGCAAAATTGTACCGAAGCTTATTGAGGTTCAGGGATTTCCTTCGCTGTTTAATTTTCAATACCATTTGTCAAAGAAATTTGTCAGCCACTACCCTTTTCTGTCAGAACTGACACCATTTTTAAGTGGACTTACTCCTGAAACTTACATGCAATTGGTTGAGGAAGCCATCTGCAATAATCATCCTAAGGAAAATGTAATCCTCCTTGAAATTGAGCCAGAAAAACAGAATACCAAGATTGATTTCTACTATTGCCATCGCGATATAGGCATTCCGATCGTTTGCGTTACCGAATTGTATCAAAAAGGACAACAGCTTTTCTATAAGAATGATAAAGGTGAAGAAATGCTGGTGAAGCGTATCTATAACCGTGTAATTTTTGACGAACTGGATTTGCGTACCGACCTAAAACTGAACTTTGATTTCTCTTCTGATATTGATGTGGAATGGGCGGGCCATCCGAATTGGTTTTTCAGGATCAGTAAGTTCATCCTTCCTTATTTAAAGGGAAAATATTTTATAGAAACGACTTTGTTATCTGACCTAAAGGAAATTCCGGAAGATTTAGAAAATTATGTTTTAAAGCCTTTGTTTTCATTTTCGGGAAGCGGTGTGGTTTTCCATGTCAAAAAAAGTGATATTGAAGCCGTAAAGGAAAAAGATTTATACATACTTCAGAAGAAAGTAAACTACAAACCCATTATCCAATCGCCTGACGGAAAAGTAAAGGCTGAAGTCCGAATACTCGCCATCTGGAAAAAGGATGCCCCTTCCCCTATCCTGGCTACCAATTTAGTGCGGTTAAGCCGTGGTGAAATGATTGGCGTCAAATTCAACAAAGACAAGAATTGGGTTGGCGGAACGGTTGGGATGTTCGAAAAATAATATTCTAAATTTTGAATTATTGTAGATAGCCCTTTTTAATTTCAATGAAAGTCTTGTTGGTTGTAACCAATTCGTTTACAACATCTTTTCTCAACACATCAATATCCTGATAATTTAAGTACTTTGCCCAATTGGTTTCGGTTAGGACTTCCTTAATCGTCCTGATGGTTTTTGCCGTTTCCTTTGCGTTTCGAAAGACAATATCCTTTTGGTCTTCTACACTTTGTTTGTGATAAAAGTTAACTTCCTGTGTCGCAACATCGGCTTTAATGAAAAACAGTTTGGAGACATCATTATTCGAATAAAACCCATCCCAATTGGCAAATGCTACAATGTTGTACTGGCTTTTAAATTCGTCTAACGGAATCAACCTCCAATGACAGTTGGCAACCCTTCCCCAATGATTGGAAATGCGGTACAAACCTTCATCAGTAAAGATGTAACGGCTACCTGACTGGCTTGTGTAGCTTATTTTCATGTCGGCAACATCGCTAAAGGGAACTTCCTTCCAAATGCAGAAAGTATGTTTGTGGAAATTGTGCTTTTTGTAGATTTTATTTTTCACTTGTTAATGAAGCTTTTTTACCGCTTCCTGTTGTGCAACCGTTGCAAAATCCCGAATTAATCTTTCGGCATAATTGTCTAAAAGTTCCAGGACCCTTGCATTAGTATCGCTTTTAACAATCAAACCAGCATGGTATTCCAATGGCACTCTGAAGCAAACTTCTCCATCATCAAAACCAGATAAATCAGGATGCTCAAACTTGGACAATGTCAGTACGATTCCGGCGAATTCCTTTCGGATTTCGGGAAGTTTGTATTCTTTTCCTTTGACTAAACAGTCTTCTATTTTGGCCCATTCCTTCCAAAGGTTTACACCTGAAGCAGCATCTACCATTTCGGCAAGATGAGCACCACCAACCCGCGAAGCAGTTTCCAGAAAATAGATTTTTCCATCTTCATTGCATTTGATGAATTCGGTATGATTCGCACCGTGCATCATTCCGAACGATTTCAGAACCTGTTCGTTTAACTTTTTGATTGCCTTATCGTCTTTCGAATTGTATGGAATATTGGCGCTTCTGAAAATGCCTCCGCCTTGTGAGATTTCCATTGGTGTTGCCAGATATTGAGAGGTGATTGAGAAAAGTGTTTTACCTTTCCAATTCAGTCCATCACAATGATATACTGCTCCAGGCTTAAACTGTTCCACCAAATATTTCAATCGATTAGTATCACCAAGCTGATGTATTTTCTCCCACAACTCATCTTTTGAATGTACTTTCATAATTCCCGATGCCGAAGCTTCCGAACGAGGTTTTAAAACCCATGGAGGTGAAACGGTATCAGCAAACTGATTGATTTCCTCATCGTTAAAAAGCGAACTGAAAGCTGGAATCGGAATTCCGGCATCTTTGGCTTTCATCCGCATGGCGAGTTTGTCACGAAAATACCTTCCTGTAGTTTGACCCATTCCGTCAATTCTCAGATTTTCTCTTAAAAATGCTGCTTTCTCTACATCAAAATCATCCAAAGCAATAATGCCATCGATTTTCTTATGACGCATTAGGCTTCCGACTCCTGCCAGTAATTCTTCCATATTCCAATCCATATCCTGTCCCGGCATAAAATAGATTTCATCAATATAGTCAACAGCCCACGGCTTATCGCGAAGTTTTTCCGCTGTAATTAAATACACACGATTGCCTTGCTTTTTAAGGTTAATCAAAAAGTCATTCCCTTTGAAATAATTGGAAACACAGATGAAGTTTTTGATTGGACTTTCCATATTATAGATTTTCAATAAAGTTTGTAATTAAGTGAACTCCATAAGCTGTAGCATGTTTGGTTTTGGCAAATTCATCATCGCCAAATGCCACACCGGCAATATCTAAATGTGCCCAGGATGTGTGTTTGTCTGTAAAGAACTCGAGGAATTTAGCTGCGGATATTGCTCCGGCCACGGGTTTTCCTGAATAGTTTTTTATGTCGGCAATTTCACTTTCTATATCCGGAGTGTAGGCATCCCAAAGCGGTAACTGCCATAATCGCTCGCCAATGGAATCTCCGGCTTCGCGCAATCTTTTGGATAAGTCTTCGTTGTTGGTAAATAATCCGGCAGCTTCATAACCTAAAGTTCCCACGACACTTCCTGTTAGTGTCGCCAAATCAATTACAGTTTCGGGTTTATAATTTTTGATTAAATATGACAATCCATCAGCAAGGATCAATCTTCCTTCGGCATCGGTATCAATGATTTCAATAGAATGCCCGGCGTAACTCTGAATTACATCACTTGGTAAAAATGATTGTGCATCAACCGAATTCTCGCAGGCAGGAACGATTGCAGTTACCCGAACAGGCAATTTCAAATCCGAAATCAATTTCATCGCACCAAGAACAGCTGCTCCGCCAGCCATATCGCATTTCATTTGTACCATTCCGGCCACTTTGATGTTTAGTCCGCCAGTATCAAACGTGATTCCTTTTCCAACTAGACCAATATGTTTTTTAGCATTATCGGGTTTGTATTCCATTATGATGAATTGTGGTTCCTGCGCGCTACCTTTTCCGACAGCAAGAAACGAGTGCAGGCCAACTTCTGTGGATTTATCCTTTCCGAAAACCGTAACTTCAAAACCATGTCTCTCTCCAGTCTCCGTTGCCCAATCTGCGAGGTATTTTGGCGTTATTTTATTGGGTGGTAAATCGACTAAAGCAAAAGTCTGAAGCTGAGCGTTGGCTATTTTAATAGCTTTGTCAATGGTTTCCTGATAATCGTTTTTGGCAATATAACTCAATTCAAAAGCATCATTTAAAAATGGATGTAGTTCCGTTTTTTGTAATGTCCAAGATTGTAGGTTCCCAACATTAAGCCGGAAATCGCAGCTTCCAGTTGATTGTTATTGAATTCGTCCGGAATAACCAAAGCTACATTTTTGCCAAAGCTATCTTTTTGCTTTGCACTAATCCTTCTGAAAATGGTTTTAAGTGATTTATAGTCCAGTTCTTTTCCGAGACCAATGAATACATGAGTGCAATCGTATTTTTCGACTAGATAATGCGTGTCTTTCTTTCCGTAAAACACTTGTGAGTAAACGGAAACACCGTGATATTCTATCGGAACTATGCTTTTGGCTGTAGTTTCAAAAACCGGAATTAGGATTGTTCCTGTGAAATTGTCGAGGCTTTGTATTTTTTTTATGTTCATAGTTATTCTTCTTTAGTGCTAAAGTACATCCATTCAATGGCTTTTGGGAATTCATCACTCCAATAGCGTTCGTTGTGTTTGCCTTCCATATTGAGGCTTAACCGCACTTTCATTTTATCGGCATAGCCTTCTTTTTTAAGTAATCTTTTTTTGAAATTCTTTACATGGTCAATCATAGTGGCGCTTTCATCGCCTCCTGCATAGAGGTAAATTCGGGTATCCTGCGGTTCATCCATATCTAGGAATGATAGTTTTATTTTTGGTACAACCCAAAGCGATGGCGAAAATACCATCAGTTTTCCAAAAACTTCAGGATACATGATTCCCGAAAATATACTAACTAATCCTCCCATCGAGCTTCCTCCTATTCCCGTGTGCTCTCTGTCTGGTTTGGTTCTGAAATTAGTGTCGATAAACGGTTTTAGAGTTTCAGTTAGAAACCGAATATATTTCTTTCCCTGCCCATTTCCCAGAACAGTATTCCCAACATTGTATTCCTTAATGCGTTCTTTTTCTGCGTGCTCTACGGCGACGATAATTATTTTACCAATATTATATTCGGCCATGACAGCCAGTTTTTTATCGATTTCCCAATTGCCATATTTGGCCTTTTCGTTGAATAGGTTCTGTGCATCCTGAAGGTAAAGAACAGGATAGGTTTCGTTAGACTTGTCGTAATCATGCGGCAGTAAGGCCCATACCCTGCGTGTTTTATTCAATTGTGGAATTTCAAACTCTTCAGAAATCAGTTTTACCTTGGGCAAAAATTTTGATTTGAAAGGCAGCCAGTTCTTACGCCATTTGTCAACGTGTTCCTTTCGGACTCCCTTGTGGCTTCTGCAGGAACGGTTTTCGGTACGGTTTCCGTATTTATCAATCTCTACTTCGCTCCAGTCACCTCTGGTAAACTTGTATAATAGTTCCTCGGGATAAATAAAATCAGACTCAAATTTAAAGTGATATAAGCCTTGACCGACTTTCTCCATTTCAAACTTCTTATTCTGGGTAACCCAATTATTGAAATTACCTGATATATAAACCGGACGATCATCATCTTCGTCTGTAGTCAAAATAATATTGAGCTGGGGTTCAATGATATTCTTGATTTCTAAATCCTGTGCCACACTGGCTTGTTCTTTACTCATTCCACTGTTATTATGACAAGCTAAAGCTTGTGTACCTCAAGCCCACAGGGCTTGCTCCTTTTAATTTCAAATTCATTGCGAAAGCTATCCTTAATTCGTATACTTTCGTAAAAATACCTTTTTGCAATTTTATAACAAAGCCTTTCCGAAAATATATGGATATTTAAGCAGAATGCAAATGTTGTTGAAGAATAGCTTTTATAGCTGATTTTTTTTGAGAAAATGCTATAAAAAAAGGCCTAATTGACAATACAATCACGCCTTTTCAAATCATCTGTTTTAATGAAATTAATCCTCGTTGTCTCCGTTTGTACTAGTATTAGTGGCTTTGTAATCTTTTCTTATTTCGGTGTGACGAATTTCACCTCCCGTAGTTCCAACTTGTTGTGCTAAAAAAACTGCAACAAGAGCAACTGTTAATGCCAAAAATGAGATTAATTTAGCTTTGCTATGATTTTTAACGTTAGTATATAATCCCAATAAAGAAACGACACCTAACAAGTATAAAACCAGAGCCAGTTTCTCGGCTATTTCTTCGTGTTCGTGAATAATATGTTTACCAATGTTAGGCATCTCTTCTACCATTTCCTCTGCTCCTTCTCCAGTTCCCATACTAAAGGCAGCGAAAACTGCTGAAACGATAAATAACACATAAGAAACATTCTTAACCGTATTTTCTTTTAAAAACATTCCTACGGTTAGAATACCTAATCCAAAAATTGTCCCAATAATGGGAAAATGGTTTACTACTAAATGATAATGCGCGTCAGTCATAAGTTGTGTGTTTTAGTTATTAATCGAAGTTACCGTAATTTTGACTTAAAATATATGATATATATCACTCTTAAAACTATTTAGAAAAGCCAAATATTACTTTTGTTCCCACATTTTCCTTACTTTCAATTTGCAGATCTATCTGAAGCAAAGTACACAATCGTTTAACAATGGATAAACCTAAGCCTGTCCCTTTAATTTCGGGATGTTGATTGGATTTCGAACGGTAAAACTGGTCATATATTTTCTGCAAATCTTCTTCCGCAATTCCGATTCCATGATCAGCGACAGTGCAGATAAGTGCATCATTTGTTTCGATAATACTAAAGTTTATTTCACTATTCGGCTTTGAATATTTAACCGCATTTGTCAAAATATTATTGATAACAATGGCAAACAGGTAAGAATCAGTTTCGACATAAAAATCCTTTCCAAAATTGGACACACAGTTCAGTTTCTTTTCATTTATGATAGTGGAATTCCTCGATATAGCATCCAGCAACAAATTGTTCAGGGATAAACGCTCCATCTTCAATGATTGCTTTTGATTTTCAAATCGGGCCAACAACAGCAGTTCGTCCACCAAATGATTTAGTCGGTTGACTTCACTGACACAGAAATCTATTTTTTCCTTATATTCTTCGGGAGTACGTGGTTTTCTTACTAAAACTTCCAGCGTTCCTTTTATGACGGCCAATGGTGTTCGCAGTTCATGAGAAGCATCAGAAGTAAACTGCTTTTCACGCTCGATGGCATTCTCCACTCTGTCCAACAGATTATTTATCGTTTTGGATAGCAAGTGTAGTTCGTCTTTGTTTACAGGTAACGGAATCCTGGACTTTAGGTTGTCTTTCGTAATAATATTGGAAGTTTGAATGATAGAACTGATGGGTTTGATGCTCCTTCCGGCGATGAATCGCGCTATAAGGAATAGCACCAAAAGTATTAACGGATAAGCAACGACCAAAATAAAAAACAGGTTGTCCAAAACCATGGCAGAGTCTTCTAAAGACATGGCAATAATCATAAAGCCAATTATTTTAGTATTTTGATACAAAGGAACTTGTATCTGTCTTACTGAAGTATTTTCTAGCTTTCCATCAAACAGTACATTGTTAATGGCTTGTGGGTAATACTGCAGTTGTTTCTGTTTTAAATTGGGAGATTTATCTACCAAAGCCCCTAACTCATCTACAAATTGGATGAAGGCCGGACTTATATCTACTTTGTTGAATTGTACATTTTTCCATTGCTTTTCCCGAATCAGAAGCACACAGTTTTCCTTGACTTCTATCTCTTTTAAGTGTTTTGTTACCTCTGATTTAATGTCGTTGTTGACTTTGATATAGACGCTAAATCGCACTATGGCATAGATAACACAAAAGACCACAAAAATCAATAATGCAGTGGAAATTAGGTAATTAGAAGCTATTCTGTTTTTAAATGAAAGTTGCTGCATTTTATTTAATCTTTTGCAATATAACCCATACCACGAATAGTTTTGAGGTAATCTTCCTCTACCAGCTGACTTAATTTTTTACGTAAAGAGTTCATACAAACATCAATAACTCCCGTATCATATTCAAAATGTATATTCCATACATCGTTAATAATCTCGGTTCTTGTAACAACCCTACCTTTGTTTCTTATCAGATAGCTCAACAAATCAAATTCTTTCTGTGTTAGCGGAATCTCGGTTTCACCCGCTGTAACGGAACGACTCAATGCATTGATTTTCATGGGTCCAAGTTCTAGTATTTCTTGTTGGTTTGGATCTCTGAGCTGGACTTTTATCCGTTCCAACAACTCGTCAAAACTGAAAGGTTTTTTAATATAATCGTTGGCTCCGGTCTTCAGACCTTCCACTGTTTCCTGAACAGTATCTTTCGCGGTTAGGAATATAATTGGAGTTTTGGCATCACTTTCCCTTATTTTTTGGCAGACTTCCAATCCGGTCATTTTAGGCAGCATCCAATCCAAAATCACTAAATCAAAATTTCCATACTGATAGCGATTATAGCCATCTAAACCGTTATTAGCCGCAGTGATTATGTAATTTTCCTCTTCCAAGCCTTGTTTTAGGAATTGAAGAATTCCTTCTTCGTCTTCCACTATCAGGATATGCTTCATATTGTTGCAGTATTAAGAAGATAAAGGTAATTTAAAATTGAAATCTAAAACCAATCGGAATTTGATTTTAATGAAAATTTAAGTATTGGGTTTTTCCTTGCGGATTATGATAAGGTTCTATTTTAGCTGTCACCGTTACTTCGAGTGATTTTATTCGGGTTTTGTTCGGGGTTGTACTACTATGCTATGTACTTTTCGCGAACAAACTGCGAACCTAAATCGAATGAAAGATTAAGCAATAGAACAAAAAGGATTTGTAATTTTAAAAAAGACCCTCGATTACTCGAAGGCCTTTTCCGGTTATTAGTATTAAACATTTTTATCTTTTAACAACCCTAACAGTCTGAGTATTGCTTTCCTGTGACACAATTATGTTGTATACTCCACTTGGATAATTGTTTCCAATTTCTGTTGTTTCTAAATCAGACATCCTTACTTCCTTTTGATCAATCATTCTGCCGATCATATCATAAACTTTTAGGTTTACTTCTGATTTACTTGCTGATTTAACATCAATCATGAAGTTATTGGCAAATGGGTTTGGATAAGCTACTGCCTTAAACTCATTCGTCATTTCCTCATTTTTCAATGCGGCCGGAGTTCTAACAACACAATCGTGGTCGTATTCTCCTTCTCCATAGTAATTAATACGCACAAACACGTGGTAGTTTGTATCTGGCAATAATGCATTTTCTCCCGTAAACATGTTGGTATCGAAATAGTTTATTGGCGATGTTGCTTCGTTAGTATCTACTAAGACATTTCCGCTATACTGTTCTAATTTGAAGGTATAAGTAGCACCTGATACTAGATTAGCTGCGTATACTTTAGTACTTGATGTTCTTATTAAGTACGGATTATCATCATCACCACATTGTGATCCCTGAATAGTTGTTACCGGGCCTTGTGGAGTACCAACAACACATGGCGAATTAAAATCTGAAACACCATTTGTAGTAGTAGCACTTACTGCAACTATATACTGTTCATCGTGTTGTATAGCAACGTTTCCGCTTGTTGGAGGATTTGTAAGACGGAAATTTGAATAGGGAGTCTCTATATAGGAATAAGTCGTTGGTGCCGATTGTTTGGCTATTCTGTAGGTATACATAGTAGCACCTGTTACACCATTAACATAGATTTTTGAATTAACGGCCGCCAACGTTTGTCCGCACTGATTTACAGGTATTGCAATATCTGTAGCTGCTTGTGTTGTAACTGTACACAATGTACCGTAAGCTGAAGCAACTGTATTTCCACCTAACAAGAATTCATTCTGAATCTCTACATTATAAGTCGTTCCATATGCTGGAGTCAAGCCTACAACATCGGTCAGCCTGAAACTTGGATAGTTTGTCTCAGCATAGAAATAGCTGGAAGGTGTAGTGGACACTGCCACTCTATAACGGTATTTTGTAGCTTGTGTAACGGTGTTAGATACAAATATCCTTGCATTTATAGAGGTAAGTACCGGAGTATTTCCACAGTTTGAAAGTTCTGCTGCCTGACAGGAAACCGCAGTTACAACTACTATCGAAGTATCAGGTGCTGTACAAGGTGAAGTTGCTGCTACCGTATAAGTATAGGTTCCTGCTCCGCCAAGTACCGGAGTCCACGTTCCTCCTGCATCTTCTCCTGTGATAGCTGCCTGCAATTGTGATAAAGTAATATTGGTTCCTGAACAGATAGTGTAAACGCCGTCATTTCCTGCGTTAGGACCAGCCTGTTCTGTTACAACAACTTGTGAAACATCAGGTGCCACACAAGGTGAAGTTGCGTTTACCGTATAAGTGTATGTTCCTGCTCCTGCTAAGGTTGGTGTCCAGCTTCCACTTTCATCTTCTCCTGTAATAGCTGCATTTAACTGTGCTAATGTTACGGTACTTCCAGCACAGATAGTTAGAATTCCATCTGCTCCTGCATTGGGTTGAGCCTGTGCACTTACAATTACTTGCGAACTATCAGGTGCAGTACAAGGCGATGTAGCACTTACAGTATAGGTATAAGTTCCCGCTCCGCCTAAAGCGGGTGTCCAAGTTCCTCCTGGTTGTTCTCCTGTAATAGCTGCATTTAACTGTGCTAAGGTTACCGTACTTCCTGCACAGATAGTTAATGCGCCATCATTTCCTGCATTGGCTGCTGGAATAACAGTTACTGAACCATTTATGTTATTGGAAACACATCCAGTAGTACTGTTTGAAACTGTAAAAGCCGTAGACGAAACGGTTCCTGCTACTGCCGGAGTACTAAGATTTACGGTTATTGATGATGATGGTGGATTTAAGGTTCCATTAGTTACGGCAGTAATCCCTGTTCCTGAAATAGAATACAGATTGGGACTGCCAGTTGTTGCCGTGTATGGTAGAGACAAAGAAGTCGCACCTTCACAAATATTTGGGATTGAGCTAAAGGTAATTGTCGGAGCTATACAGCTTGATGAACCAACGGTTACATAACCTATTGTAGTTGGTGTAAAATAGGTGTCATTTTTATATACAGGCGCTGTACCAGATGTACTAATACTTCCGAATTTAGCGGCAACAGTTCCAAATGTTCCAAGTGTTAAGGTACCCGCAGTGTGTGTAGTTATCGAACCTAAATTAGCTACTGCAGATGAAGCAATAGTTAGATTTCCATTAACAATAGTGGAAACGCCAAATACCTTTGTACTATTGGCTAATGTAAGGTTATTAAATGTAGTAGAAGAACCTCCAATAGTTTGGGATGAAGATCCATTTAGATTAATAGTTGAAGTACCTTGTACAAATGATCCATTTCGGGTCCAATTCCCACCTATATTGTGACTAAAGTTTCCGGCCGTTAATGAACCTCCACCGCTATTGATTAATACATTACCACTTGCTGTAATTGCAGCGTTCAGTGTAACGGAACCACTAGTATTAGAAATTGTTAAATTATTGATATTTGCATTTCCAAAATTAGCGGTTTGATTGGCAGCTCCATTAAATATATAATTGGCTGCCGAATTGTATGTTGGGCTTGTTGCGGTTATAGTTGAAGTAACACCTCCCGTATTTGAAGTAACTAATGTAGCACCTGAATTAAGTTTAACACCACTGGCTATACTTCCGCTGATAACAGCATTTTGGGCATCTAAAATACCATCTATGGTAAAAGTACTCGCTGGATTGTTCTGTGCACCTAGCGCTAAGCTGCTAAGCAATTTTACACAGGTATTTGCACTAACTTCAAATATAAGCCCCCAACTGCTCGAACTAGAGCTACCGCTGTAGGTAAGCGTTTGCGGTGCTGCCAAAGTTCCCGTTCCGTTGAACACAAATCCCTTTGCCCGTCCGCTTCCATTGGTATATGGTCTTCCTGAAGTATTAGACCAGTTAAAATTACCTTTAATTCCGAATGTAATGTTATAAACCGAACCTGGTGATCCGCCATCCATCCAATCTAAAGAATCGGTTGTTGAGGATCCTGTAAATGTAACATTTCCGTTAGCCTGAAATAAAACTGTGGATGCCGTGTTAGATTCATTAGGCTCCATAAATATCGAGAAAATAGAGGTGTTTCCGGATACGGTTACCGTAGCACCAGCAGTAGCTGAGCCTCCTGTTACATAAAAAACACCGCCACTTTGCGTAAAATTACCCGTAACACTAAGCGTGTAGGCTGTTGAACCCGGAGTAACCGTATAAGATCCTCCTGTTTGAAGATAATTTCCTGTTACGCTAGTATTTATTCCTTGTGATACAGTACCTGTTATGGTCAGGTTTGGGAAAGCTGATGTTGCTGAGCCTCCAATTGAGGATGATCCATCAAGAGTTACAGTTCCTGTTCCTGCAAAAGTTCCACCGTTATTAGTCCAGTTATTACTAACCGTAATATTAGAGGACAGGGTTTTGGTTCCGCCACCACTAAATGTTATGGTATTAAATAAATAATTGCCAGCTCCACTAATAGTTTGGTTGCTACCGTTAAACGCAACATCCACATCAGCACTATTATCGGTAAATGTTCCGGCGTTAGTTAAGTTTCCACCAATGATTAAATCATTTCCGCCATTTCCGGCAGATGTTAGTGTAGCTCCTGCATTTACTGTTACATTTCCTGTAACTGTAAGCGTTCTGTTGGCATTGCCATTTCCAATTGTAAAAGTACCACTACTTCCACCACCTACTGTCAGTGAAGCTACAGTAACAGAAGTGTCTAAAATTGCAGTAAATCCATTTGGAATAACAACATTATCGGTTGAAACCGGTGCAACGTTACCATTCCAGTTTTGCGCATCGGACCAATTGTCATTGCTTGCACCACCATCCCAAGTCTTTTGGGCAGATGCATTGTTTATTGCAAACAGATTAAACAGTATAAAAAGTATCGCTACTATTTTAAGGCTGTATACATTCGGTTGCTCAATAATTTGTTCTTTAGGGTAGACAGTTTGGGGACTGTTTTTGGTTTCTTTATTTCCAAAAAACATAAGGTTGTGTAATGATGTTCTCATAATACCTGATTTAGAAGTTGATATTATAAATTTATACCAACTAGTCAGAGGACTACAAAAAAACCGTTGAGATTAAGATAAACTCGATTAAGTTCACAATTTGAGATTTGTTTGGCTTAAATTGAGGCTTAAAATTATTATAATTATCAGATATCCTTGAATACAAGAGCTTTACAAAGAAAATAAAAGCCGTTTAAGTGCAAAAAAATTAGATAAAACACACAAATAATTACCTTTTTAAATGCACTTTACAGCTTTAAAATGATGAATATTAGTAAGAATACGAAATTTAGAATACATAATATAACCTAACAGAAAAGTTATAATAATCCGTTATATTTTCTAATAAACCATTCTGAAGCTAAGGAAATAACAATAAGAACCAGCAACCAAATCCATTCAATTAAAGGAGATTTCTTTACGAGTGTTTTCTGGATGGCTTTGTAACTATCATCAGCAAGTAGTTGCTTCACCAGGGCATCTGCCTGACTTGCAAGAAAAGCTTTTCCTTTGGTTTGTGCAGCCAATTGGTTGAGTTTATTCCAATCCGGATTTACAAATTGTTTTTCGATATCAAAATCCAATACCTCAAAACTGCCGCTGTAAGCTGAATTAGAGTTCAGTTCCTTAACAGTAAAGGTATAGTTACCAGCAGCCAATCCGTCAAGATTTACTTTAAAAGCATTCGACGTACGAAGTAAATCATAACGCTTTACTTGTTTCGTTTTGCTATTGGTAACTGAGATAGTCAACCGGGCTTTTTCATCCAATTCGTAATTTTTGTTGAAGTACTGAGCAGTGATCTCAATGCCTTCACCTGAATTATAAAAACGCTCGTGACCAACTACCAAAGACTTTCGGGCATTATTTGACGCCAAATACTGAATAGTTTTATCCAGAAAAACATCAAAGTCCGCAAAGCTTTTCTTGTCAACATGCGTATTTGCCCTCCATTTCCAAATATTTTCGCCAAAAAGGTACGCGCTTCTCCTGCCCTGATTTTCTGAGAAAGTCATTAACGGCTGATTGGTAGCGATATTTCGTATCGTGGACGATAATAGGACATTTACATTTCCGTTGGCTGTAATCGCTCCAAAAGGATTTTCCAAAGGTGGAAACTGTTCAAACCCGATATTGTCTAAAGCAAAGAGGTTGAACTGGCTGTCAAATGCGGCAAGATAATCCTCTTTGCTTCCGCTCATTTTAAAGCTAAAATTGGTTTGGTTTTGGTTCAGGAAATTATAATCCGTATCATTTCCTGTAATGGTCCAGGTGTTTATTTTCGCATTTTCATTTTGATCAAAAACAGTCTTAAATTCTCCATTGGGCTGATACAATATCAAAACATTATAATTATCTAATGAATTGACTTGTTTTGGTTTAAGTATGGTTACTTTTTTTTGTGCATTAGACTCTATACTTCGTTTGATTGCACCTAAATCCGGATGTGAAATCGAAGAAATTAAAGCCACTTCCGTTTTTTGGTCGATAACTTCTACTGCGAAATTCTTGGTATTGTTGTATGTATTCTTTTCTGTCTCTTTTGAAGAAATGGTAGCTTTTAAGATTTGTAAACCTACTTTGTCTGCAGGAAGCAGAACGTTTATGGTTGCTGATTTTTTGGAAGGTGAAAAAGCAAGGGTTTGTTGATTTAGCGTCGAATTACCTTGAGTAATCTTAAATGTGGCATTGATACTTTTGGTTCCCGAATAGTTCAGGAATACTTCAACCGGGTATTTATTTTTGTGAAACGCATATTTGTTGACATTGAGCTGTGAAACCCTCAAATCTAAGTATGTAGTCGTATCGCCAACTACCAACGGATAAACCTTATTGTCTGGATTGAATCCAAAGACATAATCCTCACCTGAAGTCTGGTTTCCGTCAGAAATCAAAACTGTTGGGTAATTCAGGTTTTTGTAGATGTTTTTCAGATTCTTCGCAACGACATCAATATTAGATTGTTTTCCTTTAAAATTGATGGTGTCCGATGGTAAAAAGTCGGCATCAAACTGATAGGCCTGAACATCAAACTTAGCTGCTAAATCTGAGTTTTCGGAAAGTTTCTGAAAGACTTCCATAGCTGATTTGTCCGCTTTCAGGTCTTTTATCGAAGCCGAATTATCAATGACAATCGGCAAAGGTGTTTTGACAGTTTCTACTGTTTTTCTGGTAATTATTGGATTAATCAATAAAAGCAACAATCCGAAAATGCTAAAGAAACGCAAAAAAGCCAAAAGCAATGTCACCTTCGACCTGCTTTTGACTTTATATAAATATTGGTAAAATGATAAACCAGCAGCAATTAGTATTGATACGAGTAATAACAGTATTGTTGTGGAACTCATTTAGAAAAGTTATTTTGAATTTTGAATTTTGAGTTTTAAATGAATATTCAAACAAAACCTAATTCAAAATTTATAATTTAAAATTTAAAATAATTACGTTAGCATTCCTCCGCAAACATTCAACACTTGGCCCGAAACATAAGCGCTCATATCAGAGGCAAAGAAAAGACAGGCATTGGCAACATCTTCCGGTGTTCCTCCACGTTTTAACGGAATAGAATCTCTCCAGCCCTGAACCACATCATCGTTTAATTTTGCTGTCATTTCGGTTTCTATGAATCCTGGCGCAATGGCGTTGCAACGGATATTCCTTGAACCTAATTCTAAGGCAACCGATTTGGTAAAACCAATCATACCTGCTTTTGAAGCAGCATAATTTGCCTGACCCGCATTTCCTTTCACGCCTACTACACTACTCATATTCACGATAGAACCTTTGCGGTTTTTCAGCATGATTTTCTGTACGGCTTTAGTCATATTGAACACTGACTTCAGGTTGATTTCGATTACTTTGTCAAAATCCTCTTCAGACATACGCATTAAAAGATTGTCTTTGGTCACTCCGGCATTGTTGATTAGTATATCAATGTTTCCAAAATCGGCCATCACATCGTCAATTAATTTTTGGGCTTCATTGAAATCGGCTGCGTTCGATTTATATCCTTTGGCTTTGATTCCCATGGCCGTTAATTCGTTTTCCAAAACCTGGGCAGATTCCGCAGACGAGCTATAAGTAAACGCTACGTTGGCTCCATGTTGGGCAAAAACCTTAGCTATTCCGCTTCCGATTCCTCTGCTTGCGCCAGTAATGATGGCTACTTTTCCTTCTAATAATTTCATGCTATATTTAGTTAGTTTAGATTATTCGCTGAACTCGATTTTTAATTCCGCATGTCCACTGGACATTATCAAATATTGAAAGTTCAAATATAGAATAATTTATACTTAGTAAAAAATCATTTAGTATCATTGTAACGCCAAACCAACCAAAGTGATTGAAAACCAAAGCCTTTTTGAAAAACTATACCACGACTACAAAACCCTCGTGTTCAATGTGGCATTGAATTATCTGCAGCATGTTGAAGATGCTGAAGAAATAACGCAGGATGTGTTTGTCAAAATCTACAATTCTTTGGACAATTTCAATCAAAAATCATCCTATAAAACGTGGATTTACCGCATTACGATTAATCAGTGCCTGGATTACATCAAACAAAAGAACAGCCAGAAACGCCTTTTTATTTTTGGAAAGAAAAGCCAGAACGAACAGGAATACCTTAACACTCCTACTTTTGAACATCCAGGAATCCTGATGGAAAATAAGGAAGAAGCTGCGATATTATTTGAAGTTATCAATACACTTACCGAAAACCAAAAGACTGCTTTCCTACTTTCCAAGTTAGATGGATTGAGTAATCCTGAAATTGCCGATATTATGCAATTAAGTATTTCATCTGTAGAATCGCTTGTATTTAGGGCTAAAGCGTCGCTTCAGGAAAAATTGGCAGCCAAATTCACAAACTACCACAAGAAAAAATAAAAACCTTCGTCAAAGTAAGTATGGAAAAAGAGAAATGGATAAAGAATGTATTAAACAGCACTAACGTAATGAAATCTGTTAGTCCTTCAGAAGATTTGTTTTCAAAAATTCAAAAAAGAATCCAGCAGGAAAATAAGGTTTCATCTAAAACGCTTTGGCTCGTTGCAGCTTCAATAGTGGTTTTAGTCCTGCTTAATTTTTCTGTCCTAACATCCAAAACCAAGCAAAGAGTCAATTCCACTGAAGCTTATTTAGAAATGACTGTCAATAAAAGTAACCAGTTATACCAATAATTATGGAAAAGACAAAACTATTAACCATTGCCGTTATCGGATTACTACTAATCAATTTGGGAACACTTGGATTTTTACTTCTAAACGGAAAAGAGCATCGTCCACCAAATGGTGGCAGACCAGAACCCAAGGAAATTATAATTGAAAAACTGAATTTCGATAAAAAACAGCAAGATGATTATGCGAAGCTCATACAATGGCATCGTGGAGAAATTACAAGACTGGATGATAACATCCGTCAGGCCAAAAATGAACTGTATTCGCAGTTAAGCCAAACCGAAACAAATGCTAAAACCAAAGACAGCCTGATTTCCGTTATCAATTTTAATCAGAAGCAAATTGAGCATACGCATTTCAAACATTTTGAAGACATCAAAAAGTTATGCCGCAAAGACCAAATGGAAAATTTTAATGCCCTCACCGAAGAATTATCGAGAATCTTTGCACCAAAACCGCGTCGTCCCCGACATGACTAAAAAAGCATTATATGTTGTTTTTCTTTTTATGTTTTGCTTTCAGGTGTATTCCCAAAGCAAAAACGATTCGCTTTACGTTAATTTTCGATTGGAATTCAACAAACTTCCATTAGAACTAAACAAGAAATACATTTCCACCAACAAGGACACTTTAACAATTGAAACCTTTAAATGTTATATTTCAAATATTCAGGTCCAGTATAGCGACAAATCAGTATTTATTCCAAAAAACAGCTATCACCTACTCGATTCCAACAATCCAGCTTCCTTTGAGATTCCGGTAACAAAAAAGGGAAATAAAATGATTTCGCGAATCACATTCGATATAGGTATTGACAGCCTTACCAATACTTCCGGAGCATTGAGTGGTGCTTTGGATCCTGTAAATGGAATGTACTGGACTTGGCAAAGTGGTTACATCAATATGAAAATCGAAGGCAGTAGCCCAAGCTGCAAAACCCGCAAAAATGAATTCCAGTTCCACATTGGTGGTTATCTGCAACCCAATTATGCTTTGCAGCAAATAAAATTGGAATGGGATAAAAAAGCAGATTCTGATATCAATATTGCCATTGATCTGAATTCCTTTTTCTCTAATTTAGAATTAAGAGAAACCAATAGCGTTATGAATCCCGGAAAGGAAGCCATGAAACTGGCAGGCTTTGCTACAAAAATGTTTTATGTTCGATGAGATTTAAATTGAAACATATAGTTATTATTTTTGTGCTAATAGGTTTTGCATTTTCCAATCATTTCACAACACCTATATATCTTGAAGTTCCCAAAAACTGGCCAAAACCTAAATACGATTTCAAAAAAATCCGTTAACCGAAGAAGGCTTTCAATTGGGAAGGAACTTATTCTACGATCCAATATTATCCAAAGACAATAGCGTTTCCTGCGAAAGCTGCCATTTACAGCAAACCGGATTTGCCCACGTCGATCATTCGCTAAGCCACGGAATTGAAGGTAAAATTGGCACAAGAAATTCCTTAGCCTTAAGCAATTTGGCCTGGAATAATGACTTTATGTGGGATGGCGGTGTGAATAATCTCGAGATGCAGCCGTTAAATCCAATTACCAATCCGCTGGAAATGGGAGAAACGTTGGAAAATGTCATTGCTAAATTACAGGCAAGCGATAAGTATAAAAAGCTTTTTGCCAAAGCTTTTGGCGATGAAAAAGTCACCAGCCAACGTCTTCTTAAAGCCTTAGCGCAATTTACCGTGATGTTATCCTCTACCAATTCAAAGTATGACAAAGTGATGCGGAACGAAACGGTCTTTACCCAACAGGAACAAAAAGGATATGAACTCTTTAAAACCAATTGTGCTTCCTGCCATAAAGAACCGCTTTTTGCGAGGACAAATTCGAAAGTAACGGATTGCCAATTGATACAACCTTAAATGATTATGGCCGATTCAAAATCACCACAAAACCAGAAGACAACCTGAGATTCAAAGTCCCAACTTTGCGAAACAGCCAGTTTACGTTTCCCTACATGCACGATGGAAGGTTCCGTACGCTAACTGAAGTCGTGAAGCATTACAATACATTAAGCCACGACAAAAACCTGCCTAAGCAACTGGCAAGACCAATGAATTTATCAGATAATGACAGAGTCGATTTGGTTGCCTTTCTGCATACCTTGACGGATAAGGACTTTCTAAGCAACAAACGATTTTCGGCTCCAAGACAATAATTTTAAAGAGAGCGCAAGAATAGAAAATATCTTTCGTCTAAGCCATTATAACTAAACCAAAAACTATGAGAAAATTGCTTTTACTATTGCTTTTCACAAGCGTCTCTTTTTCACAAACCAACCCCATCATTACCCAATGGCTTCAAAATACAACCGGGATAACCGGGCGTCATTATGTGTCCGGAAACCCAACTCCTATTAATGATGCCGTTGCTGCGAATGTACAAACCGTAAGATACGATGCCAATTGGGTTTATATTTCCGCTACCGGAATCCCGGCCTATATTACCGGGCCATTTTTAGACGGCAATCCCTCACTGGCTACGGCTCAGAACAAGAATTTCAAGATGCCGCTCAACCCCACTCAAAATACAGGAACCCCTACGGCTACCACAGGTGGTAATATTGGTATTTTTATCAATGGCGTAGCACTATTTGATTATAGAGATGGTGTAGCGTGGAGTAATACAACCAATGCTTTATGCGGTGGTCCCGGAAATCCTCCTTGTGCCGGTGGCCCAATGGCAACTCAGGCGTGGAACAGGGACGCTATTCCTGCCGAAAGAGGTGGATTTGATTGCTCGAAAGCGCATCCGGCCATGGGGAATTACCACCATCATCAGAATCCAAGTGCGTTTAATTTAGATTTGGCCGTTATATCGACGGTATGTGATACCTACCCTTCTGATGGATTGTATGTTATCAATGCAACCCAACATTCGCCGCTTATTGGTTTTGCCTATGATGGTTTTCCGATATACGGAGCCTATGCCTACACTAATACGGATGGTACGGGAGCCATTGCCCGGATGAAATCCGGTTACCAATTAAGAACCAATGCAACGAGAACCAATGGCCCGGCAGTAAACAGCACCTATTTTAACGGATATTTCAGGGAAGACTACGAATATGTAGCCCATCCTGGAGACCCTACTTATCTGGATTCCCATAACGGACGGATCTGCAATACACCCGAATACCCGGCCTCTTTATATCCAAACGGAATTTACTGCTATTTTACGACAGTGGATGCCAACCATAATTCGGCCTATCCCTATGCAGTGGGACCCACCTTTTACGGAAATGTAACAGCCACTACGGTAACTACGGTACCAACAGGTACAACAACCTATTTGGGTACTTCTGATTTCAATCTGTCTGAACTCAATATTAAGCTGTATCCCAATCCCGCGCAGGAATTTATTGCGATTCAGTCGGATATGATTCAGGATAATTTAACAGTGACCCTCATTGATGAACTGGGCAAAGTAATCCAGACCAGTGAAATCCTTCAGGGAAGCACGCTTTCCATCATCGATCTGACTACAGTTTATAACGGGATTTATTTTGTTAAGATTGCCAGCCAGAAAGACAATAAAGCCTTTAAGATAATTGTTAATAGATAGTTGAATTTTAGAAGTTGATAGGTTTAAATTACAAACCATCTAGAAACGAAAACTCCCGAATCAATCGGGAGTTTTTTATTGTCATTGCAGTAAACGTCATTGCGAGCGAAGCGAAGCAATCTCATTTCAACAATTCATTTAGGATGACAATCTCCTGTTCCAACAGCTTTAGCCTTATTTCCAGTTTCATCAATTGTTGTGGGTTGTTTTTATTTAATATCACAACTGCCTTTGCGTTAAGCATTTTCAAGGCTGCAAGATGCATCTCGTTTTCATAATCCTTGGACCCTATTGTAAAATCAGTCAGTTGGAATAGCTTGAGTGCAGCTTCGTAGTTATTTTTTATTTGTTTTATTTTCCTTTTAAGGGTATACAGATCGAATTCATTTTTATTCAATGCCTCTGTAATGAATTTATATTTCTCTAATTCAAATCTTTCAATTTGCGGAATTTTTTTGGTTCACCGGTTTCCATTTCCAATGCAGTCAAAAATCGACCTGCCTGGCTATCCCTATGCAATCCTATTGTAGACAATTCCCTTAATCCTAGTTCATACATTGCTAATTGGCTCCGGCTAACATTTAGAAGCACGGACATCTCCTGCTGGGTAAGGTTTAATTCTTTCCTGGTTTGTTTCCTTATTTTCATTTGTGACAATATTTCTGTGACAATCTAAAATGTCACAATATTTATGCCACAAACTGTACACAAAAAGAATGCAAGAATTAAAAAGCCTATAAAAAAAGCCCCAATCGGGGCTTCTATCTCTTATTTGAGTTTACTTCGGAATGACAATAGGAAATCAAATAACTACCGAATTTCCATTGGACATTCTCCTCTTAATATCAAATCTTAACGAACTTCGTATTCGCTGTTCCCTTATCGGTATTTACCTTTATGAAATAAGTACCTGTCGTTAAATCGGAAACATCAATGTTGGTCACATTTTCTGCATTTGGAATGGCTATTACCATTTGGCCCAATATATTATAAACATCGATGGACTTCACTCCTATCCCATCTTTGGTTTCAAGGTTTAGGGTAGCTGCAACCGGATTCGGATAGATTTTAAAATAGTTCCCAAAATCAAAATCGGGTGTTGCCAAAGCCTGTATTGTAGTAATAGCCGGATCGGTGACGATTGGAAAATTATAATCAAAATAAATACTGGCGATATTGCTGAAACTATCACCTACAACCAAAGTTGGATTGGTTTTTATTTTGAAGGCCACATAGCCATCGTTATTGGCATCATCAAACGGCAGATTGATACTTTCAAAGATGAACTCTACTTTATTGGTATCACTTATTTTAGTAACAAAATCATGGCTGCTGTGTAGTGGTACCAATGAATTGATGTCAAACCTAGTAGTGTCGATAATATCTTTTACCACTATATTTTCTGCGGCGAAAGTCCCTGTATTTTCAAAACGGATTATGTAATGCACATATTGGCCAACCATTGCTGGTGTGATGGTATTTCCTTCGAGGCACGTTTTATCATTAGGATCAAATGAATTTAAGACCGTTTGATTTAAGGTTGCAGTATTGTCATTCGGTGTTTCATCTGTAGCACCTATAATTGTTGCTGAATAATTTAAAATATCACCATTGTTTACCGCCGGAGTTTCTGTTGGAGAATTTACGTTCATAGTAACAAGGATTTCCCTTGTTTCAAATGGATTCAAATTGGTGAAATCCCAATTTAAACTATTGGTTGCTGAAATATTATTGATAGGAAAAACAGATACCAAATCCATAATAGCATCATTAAAGTTAAAACTCAACGAACCATTTGATACTTCATTTCCTTTATTTTTGTATATGATTTTATAATTCGCATCAAATCCCGGGCGTGCAATATCGATGGGCAAGATCGTAATTTCCAGATCATTTTTCACACCGTTAGCTGTTACACAAAAATTCTCAGTAGCCGGACTTGCATCTAAGGGAAAGTTTATTGTTGCTAAAGCCGGTGAGACAGTAAAATAATCCGGGTTTTCAAAGACAGGAGCGATAGTGTGATTACCCGCGAGAACCGGAAGAAAATAACTGCCACTAGCATTTGAAATAAACGAACCTGAAATTGTCCCATTAGTTGCAGAAAACTGTTGGTTGAGAATATTAATATCAGTTACATCGCATCCATTGTCATTGGAATCAAAATATATACTGCCTTGAATGGTATAAAAAGTCGCGCCTGGAGTAAAACTGCAATAGCTATTTAGCTGGCAAGTACTTGAAATGCCGTAACTGTTAATTTTTTGTTGCACAAAAACGCTGTCTTCTTCATCAGCACAAATATAGTGCAAAGAAGGATTGCTTCCAAAATTCAAAATGCTCCACGTCAAAGGATTTCCATTTTTCAGCAACAGGCTGTTTAATTGATTAATCGAACAGTCCAGCCTAGTCAATGCCGTGTTTTGCACATCTAAATCTGCTAGAGAATTATTGTAACAGTATAGCTCTTTCAATAAAGTATTTTGAGATAGATTTAGAGTAGCCAATTGACTGTTATGACATGAAAGATACTCAAGATTAGGTGCGTTAGAGAAATCCAATACAGTAAGTTGTGTATTGTCTGCATAGAAAGATTTCAAGAGTATATTATTGGACAAATCCAAACTTGTGATTAGATTATTTGAGCATTGTATATAATCCAATAAAGGATTATGAGACACATCCAAATTAGGCAAGGCACAGGAAAAACAAGATAGGACCTTTAATAATGAGTTTTGAGATATATCTAAACTGATTAAGGGATTTGCGTTGCACGACAAGAATTTCAAAGATGCGTTTTGTGAAAGATTTAAGGTTGTTAATTGATTATCACCACAAGCTAGGTCAGTCAAGAGGAGACTCTGTGAAATATCTAAATTCGTCAAATTATTGGAAGTACAACCAAAGCTTTTTAACGCTGTAAGATGCGATACATCAAAACTCGTAAAATTATTACTCCCAATAGAGAGAGTTTCTAATGAGAGGCATTGTGAGGTATTTAGTGTGCTGATGTTATTTGAAAAGCAGTTAAAGTAAAGTAAAGCAGTGTTTTGTGATAAATCTAAGCTAGTGACAGAACTAGTAAAAATATCCGAACAATCAAAATACTGTAAATTCACAAAACTTTCAATTCCAATAATGTTCGGTACATTAGGATTTGTAGAGCTTAATAAATTTAAATATGTAATTACCTCTGCTTCGCTGACTTGTATTTCACCATCATTATTGGCATCTATTTTAGTGTAGTTGCTGACTGAATAACTTCCGTCAACAGGATTATATATAACTGGTTGTGAGGAAGCTATTTGATTTGTATTTGAAGATGCCAATAGCCTAGCCTTAAGGTTTCCACTCGGAATATTAACAATCTGTGCATTGGTTATCAATGTAAATATTAAAAAGAGAATCGCGTATAACTTCTTCATTTGATTCATATCAGTAAAGTCAAATATATAAAAAATATTCAATAAAAAAAGCCCCACAAAATGTGAGGCCTTAATTTATATTTCGATAATGATTATCCCATCACTTCTTTTACTTTTTTACCAATCTCAGCCGGAGAATCTACAACGTGGATACCACAAGCCTTCATGATTTCTTTTTTGGCTTCAGCCGTATCGTCAGTACCACCAACGATGGCACCTGCGTGACCCATTGTTCTTCCTTTTGGAGCTGTTACACCAGCAATGAAACCAACAACCGGTTTACGATTACCGTCAGCTTTGATCCATTTGGCAGCATCCGCTTCCAATTGACCACCGATTTCACCAATCATAACGATGCATTTAGTTTCAGGATCGTTCATCAGTAATTCAACAGCCTCTTTAGTTGTAGTACCAATGATAGGATCACCACCAATTCCGATAGCTGTTGTAATTCCCATTCCCTGTTTCACCACCTGGTCAGCAGCTTCATAAGTAAGGGTTCCCGATTTAGATACAATTCCAACTGTTCCTTTTTTGAAAACAAAGCCCGGCATGATACCAACTTTAGCTTCTTCCGGAGTAATTACTCCAGGACAGTTTGGACCGATTAACCTGCAATCCCTATCTTTGATATATTCATAAGCCTTAATCATATCTGCAACCGGAATACCTTCAGTAATTGCAATAATCACTTTGATCCCTGCATCAGCAGCTTCCATAATAGCATCGGCAGCAAAAGCCGGCGGAACGAAAATAATTGAAGTATCAGCTCCAGCTTTTTCAACAGCGTCCTTTACCGTATTGAAAACAGGTCTGTCTAAGTGCGTAGTTCCACCTTTTCCAGGCGTAACACCACCAACAACATTGGTACCATATTCAATCATTTGTGTAGCGTGGAAAGTTCCTTCACTTCCTGTAAATCCCTGAACTATTATCTTTGAATTTTTATTGACTAAAACGCTCATGTTTGTGTTCTTTATATTTGGTTAATTTTTGTGATGCAAAAGTATGAAATAGTGTTCAGTGTTCAGTAATTAGTATTCAGTTTTTTTATTGAAAACTACAACTGACTCATTTGATAGCCTCTGTAAAGCTTGTTGTTTTTTAATTCCCAGATAACCATGAAGTGTGCTAACAGCATCTCTTCTCTTGGATTTTCTATAGTTTTCACATAATGGGAATAACGCACCGAAACGGTATTTCCTTCTTCAAGAATGTGTGTGATTCTCGCTTTAGACCTAACGTAGGCTTTGCCCAATTCTGTAGTCAAATCGATTATATCCTGATATTTTAATTTTAGGAAACCCTTGCTGCTGTGCCATTCCAACACCACATCGTCATGCAAAAGTTTTGACACTGTATCGGATTCCAATAAAGCATCTGATTTGTAAAATTCCTGAACGATTTCTTTAGCGCTCATGTTTATTTAAGTTTGTTTAAGATTTCCGGTATTCTTTTAACGTTGGCTAACTGCTTCAGTTTTTCTCTCGATTCCTCTATTGGTGTTCCAAAATAACTCTTTCCGCCTTCAACAGATTTGGTAACACCGGTTTGCCCTAATATTACAGCCTTCGCTCCTATTGTGATTCCGCTTGTCGTTCCAACCTGACCCCACATGGTTACTTCATCTTCAATGACAACACAACCTGCAATCCCGGTTTGTGAAGCAATTAAGCATTTTTTACCAATTACAGTATCATGTCCGACATGCACCTGGTTGTCAATCTTTGTTCCGGCTCCGATAGTTGTATCGCCCGTGACCCCTTTGTCGATGGTACACAACGCTCCTATTCCAACGTTATCTTCAATTACAACCCTTCCTCCTGAAAGCAATTGGTCAAAACCTTCGGGGCGTTTTTTATAATAAAAGGCATCAGCTCCCAATATCGTTCCCGAATGGATAATGACATTATCGCCAATTACTGTGTTATCATAAACAATAACATTCGCATGAAGCAGGCAGTTTTTGCCTATGGTAACGTTATGTCCAATAAAACAATTTGGCTGAACTATGGTATTTTCCCCAATGGTAGCAGAAACAGAAATACTAACATTCGAAGCTACAAAAGGACGGAAATGTTTGGTAAGCGTATTAAAATCCCTAAAAGGATCATCAGAAATCAACAATGCCTTTCCGTCAGGACAATCGACTTCCTTATTAATCAAAACGATGGTCGCAGCCGATTGCAGTGCTTTATCGTAATATTTTGGATGGTCAACAAAAACAATATCACCAGGTGTAACCACATGGATTTCGTTCATGCCTTCCACAGCAAAATCATCAGCACCAACATAGGGGCAACCAATGATTCCTGCAATTTCCTTAAGCGTATGTATTCTTGGGAACTTCATTAAATAATGTTTAGAAGGTTTAGAAAGGTTATAAGGTTTAGAAAAACTAAACTTCTAAACTTTCTAAACTTATAACCTACTCTTTTACACGCTCCATATAAGAACCGGTAGCAGTATCAATTTTGATTTTATCCCCTTCGTTGATAAACAATGGTACGTTTACAGAAGCTCCGGTTTCTACTTTCGCAGGTTTGGTTGCGTTGGTAGCTGTATTTCCTTTTACTCCCGGCTCAGCATAGGTAACTTCCAAAACAATGGAAGCCGGCATATCTACAGACAGCGGCAAATCGGTTTCGGTGTTGATCTGAACCATTACGACTGTTCCTTCTTTCAGCAAGTCTGGAGCATCAAGGACTTTTTTATCCAAAGTAATTTGCTCGTAGGATTCGGTATTCATAAAATGAAACTGATCCCCTTCGGCATATAAATACTGGAAATTTTGTGTTTCTACACGAACTTCATCAATCTTGTGGCCTGCAGAAAAAGTGTTGTCTAACACTTTCCCATTGGTTAAACTTCTTAATTTGGTTCTAACGAAAGCTGGTCCTTTTCCAGGCTTAACGTGAAGGAATTCGATGATTTTATAAATATCGTGATTGAACTTGATGCATAATCCGTTTCTAATATCTGATGTAGATGCCATTATAATGTATGTTTAATTTTTATTCGTTTTGTTATCTGTTTATACTCCAGTGTACCCTTTCATTATACCTCGTGATGAATTTCTAATGAAATCCAATATTTCATCACGTTCCGGAGTTGCTTCCATTTCTCCTTCAATTTTGGCCAAAGCCTGGGTTGTATTGTAATTTTTCTGATAAAGAATCCTATAAATTTCCTGAATCTCCCTGATTTTATCAGAAGCGAAACCACGCCTTCTCAATCCAACCGAATTGATCCCGACATAGGAAAGCGGTTCTTTAGCAGCTTTAGTGTACGGTGGAACATCCTTTCGCAACAGTGAGCCACCAGAAATCATAGCATGATCGCCAATACTTATAAATTGATGCACCGCTGATAAACCGCCAATGATAGCAAAGTTACCAACCGTAACGTGTCCGCCTAAAAGAACGCCATTAACCAAAATTACGTTATCACCAATATGGCAATCGTGTGCAATATGCGCTGTTGCCATGATTAAGCAGTTGTTTCCAATCTTCGTCTGGCCAGAAGCAATTGTACCCCTGTTTATCGTAACGCATTCTCTTATAGTAACATTATCTCCAATTACCGCAAGTGATTCTTCTCCACCAAATTTTAAATCCTGTGGCACTGCCGAAATAACAGCTCCGGGGAAAATATTGCAGTTTTTACCTATCCTGGCGCCTTCCATGATGGTTACATTCGAACCAATCCATGTTCCATCACCAATAACAACATTATTATGAATGGTAGTAAATGGTTCTATAACTACATTTTTGGCAATCTTTGCTCCCGGATGTACGTATGCTAAGGGTTGATTCATTTGTCTTTACTATTTTTTATTAGTCAAATGTAATTCGCATTTTATAATTGAATTGTAATTATAAATCACTCATTCCATAGTTTATTTTAATTTACTCGGGCGATTTGCGCCATTAATTCGGCTTCCGCTACTAATTTTCCGTTAGCATAAGCACGAGCCTGCATGTGGCAGATTCCTCTACGGATAGGCGAAATCAAATCACATTTAAACACCAGTGTATCGCCGGGCAATACTTTATGTTTGAACTTCACGTTATCAATTTTCATGAAGTAAGTCAAATAGTTTTCAGGATCCGGAACCGAACTTAATATCAGGATTCCACCCGTTTGTGCCATCGCTTCTACAATGATTACACCCGGCATTACCGGAGCACCTGGAAAATGCCCCACAAAGAACGTTTCGTTCATCGTAACATTTTTCAAACCAACCACATGGCTGTCTGACATTTCAATTATTCGGTCGATAAACAAAAACGGTGGTCGGTGTGGCAAAATAGCCATAATTTTATGGATATCCATCAATGGCTCCAAATTTAAATTATAAACCGGCACCTGATTTTTCTGTTCGATTTTAATCATTTTTGACAATTTCTTTGCAAACTGGGTGTTTACAAAATGTCCAGGCTTGTTTGCAATAACTTTCCCTTTGATTCGGGTTCCCACCAATGCTAAATCGCCAATAACATCAAGCAGTTTATGACGTGCAGCTTCATTTGGATAATGCAACGTCAGGTTGTCAAGAATCCCATTTGGTTTAACTGAAATAGAATCCTTTCCAAACGCAACCTTCAGGTTTTCAATTGTTTTAGGTGATATTTCCTTGTCAACATACACAATAGCATTATTTAAGTCGCCACCTTTAATCAGACCGTTATCCAACAACGTCTCCAATTCATGAAGAAAACTAAACGTTCTTGCATCTGCAATTTCAGTTTTGAACTCCGAGATATTTTTCATCGTAGCGTTTTGGGTACCTAATACTTTAGTCCCAAAATCTACCATAGTGGTTACCTGATATTCATCAGAGGGCATCAATAAAATTTCGCTTCCGGTTGCTTCATCAGTAAATGAAATTACTTCCTTGACAACATAATAAATGCGTTCCGCATCCTGCTCAACAACTCCTGCCTTTTCGATTGCTTCCACAAAATACTTAGAAGAACCGTCCATAATGGGTGGCTCAGATTCATTAAGTTCGATAATTACGTTATCTACATCGCAACCAACAAAAGCAGCTAAAACATGTTCTGAAGTCTGGATTTTCACACCTAATTTTTCAAGGTTTGTACCGCGTTGTGTATTTACTACATAGTTCGCGTCAGCTTCAATAACAGGCGAACCTTCAAGATCCACTCTAACAAAGGTAAAGCCATTGTTAACAGGCGCAGGTTTGAAAGTCATTTTAACTTCTTTTCCCGTATGTAATCCAACACCAGTAAGTGAAATCTCGTTTTGGATGGTTTTTTGTTTAACCATGGGTATGCTTATTTTAAGTTTAGTTTATTCCGTAGCTATGCTTCGGGTGTATTATTTTTTTCAATTCTTCAATATCGGACACAATCTTTGGAAGATTCCTGAAATGCACATAAGATTTGCTGTAGTCCCCATAATTAAATGCCGGAGAGCCTTGAATGACTTCACCATCGGCAATGCTTTTTCCAATTCCGGATTGTGCCTGAACGCGAACATTGTTACCAATGGTAATATGTCCAGCGATTCCAACCTGTCCGCCAATCATGCAATTGCTGCCGATTTTGGTTGAACCTGCAATTCCGGTTTGTGCCGCTATAACAGTGTTCTCGCCTATTTCAACATTGTGGGCAACCTGAATATGATTGTCTAATTTTACTCCTTTACGGATCAAAGTCGTTCCTAAAGTCGCTCTGTCGATAGTAGAATTGGCACCGATTTCAACATTATCTTCTATAACTACATTTCCAATTTGAGGAATTTTATTGAATGTTCCGTTATCTGTTGGTGCGAAACCAAAACCGTCAGAACCAACAACACAGCCTGAATGAAAATTACAGTTGTTGCCAATTATGGTTTCAGAATATATTTTTACTCCGGCAAAGAATATGCAGTTATCACCTATCTTAACATTGTCTCCAATAAAGCAATTAGGATATATTTTTACATTCTTACCGATACTAACATTTTTTCCGATATAGCTAAAGCTTCCTAAATAAAGCTGTTCGCCATAAGTTACATTTTCAGAAATCACTGATGGCTGCTCAATCCCCGATTTCATCAACTTGACCTGATTGTAATATTCCAGCAGTTTTGAAAAGGACTGATAAGCGTCTTCGACCTTAATCAAAGTTGTAGTGAGTTCATTTTCCGGAACAAAATCATTATTTACAATTGTAATGGTAGCAGCCGTTGTGTAGATGAAATTGACATACTTTGGGTTGGCCAAAAATGTCAGTGAACCTTCGGTACCTTCTTCAATCTTAGCCAATTTGAATACTTCAGCGTCAGGGTTTCCCACCACTTCACCTTCCAGAATTCCCGCTATTTGTGCTGCTGTAAATTTCATCTTATGCTAATTTATTTTTTATTGGAATAAGATGGAACGCACAAGTAGGAAACCTGCTTAAGGAAGTTAAAATGTTTGTAGTTCGTTTCATTCCGACAAAAGTATAAAAAAATAGATTTTAATGTTAAATTTCTTGAAGTTGTTTTGGATAACAGATAAAATACTTGGTTACGGGTTTCGATAGCGCTTTCAAATTCAATTGATCCGAAGCTTCGACCACATCTTCTATGCTTTTATCTTTCTTTAGTATCCTAATAGGTTCGGCATCTTTACTGTAAGCCTGATTTTTGATTTTTCCCTTAAAGATAAAATATTTGGCTTCGGCTACAGTGATGTTATTTGCTGTAGCAAAACGAATAGTCATCTCTGTCAATACTTCTTTGGGGAATTTTTCATTATTTAGTTTGATTTTAGACAAATCCCTGTTGATAATCATTTTACTAAGGCTACTCAATATAAAATCGCCGTGATGCTGCCAGTTTTTTAAAGCACTAACAATATCAAAATCATCTAATTGAGCAAAGACATCTAAATCAGAAATAGAGAAATTTTCGAGACTTACCTTGTGTTCCATAAAGTATTTTAACGGACGACTGCATTCGATTTCAACTCCTTCATGGAGCAGTTCTTTGGCTCTCTGCAATGCTTTTGTCAAGGTTAATTCGGCCACCAAACTGGTCTTATGCAGATACGCCTGCCAATACATTAATCGTCTTGCCATTAAGAATTTTTCTATCGAATAAATTCCTTTTTCTTCCATAACCAAAACATCATCCATCACGTTTAGCATCTGGATAAGCCGGTCTGAATTGATATTTCCTTCGGCAACGCCAGAATAAAAACTATCGCGTTTCAGATAATCCATCCTGTCCATATCCAACTGGCTTGAAATCAGCTGCAGCATGAACTTTCTGTGATATTCCCCTTTGAAAACCTGGATTGCCAGACTTAATTGCCCACCAAATTCTTCATTAAGCTTATTCATAAACAGCAATGAAATTTCTTCGTGATTTACTCCCTCTACAATGCTGTGTTCCATCGCGTGTGAAAATGGTCCATGTCCAATATCGTGCAATAAGATTGCGATGTAGAGTGCATTTTCTTCCTCTTTGGAAATTGAAACATCTTTAGAACGCAACACTTCTACTGCTTTCTGCATGATGTGCATGGCACCAATAGCATGATGAAAACGCGTATGATTCGCTCCCGGATAAACCAGATAAGACAATCCCATTTGCGTTATCCGACGTAATCGCTGAAAATAAGGATGTTGAATTAAATCGTAAATCAGTGTATTGGGAATAGTGATAAATCCGTAAATCGGATCGTTGAATATTTTAAGTTTATTAGTGTTACTCACAAATTTATCGGTTTTAGTAAAGATATAAATTTATACCAGTGCTTTAAAATAGTTCAACAATAGTTTATTGTTCTCGCGTGTTGGCGTGAAAACTTCGAGAATCATTGGTTTTTTATTTTGTTTGTACAGCTTTTGCAATCCTTTCTTTAATGATGCTTCGTCACTTACAGCAGCATAATCAAAAAGGTACATTTTGGCTAAATGTTCGGCTGTCAGGCAGTGAGAGGTTTCGAAATAGGTATTGAAGGTTTCATCTTCTTTGTGTCCTGGCAAAATCCTAAAAATACCGCCACCACCGTTGTTTATCAAAATGATTTTGAAATCCTTTGGAATGTAATTGTTCCAAAGTGCATTGCTATCGTATAAGAATCCAACATCACCTGTTATTAAAACCGTTGGTTTCCTGCTTCCAATGGCAGCGCCAATTGCTGTGGATGTACTTCCGTCAATTCCGCTCGTTCCTCTATTACAGAAGACTTCAATCGATTTATCGATATCAAATAATTGTGCATAGCGAATGGCGGAACTATTGCTGATCTGCAACTGTATTTCTTTGGGCAAACCCTGCAATATGCTTTCAAAGGCTTTTAGGTCGGAAAACGGAACATCAGAAAGATATTCGGCATGCTTTATTTTACGTTTGTCCTGAATCACTGTAAAGATATCTTTATAGTTACTTTCTTTCTTCTTTATAAACGGAAGAAACTGTTTAAAAAACTGATTGGGCTCTACCTGAAAATGTTTCGTCAGAATGCCAAATGTATCATAAGCACGATGTTCATCAATATGCCAGTGATGCCTTGGTTTGTATTTTCTGAGGAAAGCTTTCACTCTTTTGGAAACAATCATTCCGCCAAATGTAATGAGGATTCTAGGTTGTAATTTTAGAAAATCTGCATTGGTAAACGGAGTTATTAAAGTATCAATATTGCTAATAAAACTCGGATGATGCAGGTTGGATGTAGCTTCGGTCATCACAACTACGGAAGGTAATGCAGCCAATTTCTCCAACCATTCCTGCTCTATTGCATTCGGAGCGCATTCGCCAACCAAAATCAGGATGTTGTTGCTGTAATTCCATAAGGTCGTATATGCGATTATATCATCTACATCGACTAATCTGTGTGAAATATTTAGCCCTGTGATATTAAAATCGACCGAAAGTTTATTGGTCGTTTCATATAATGGCTCTTCAAAAGGAACGTTGATATGAACCGGTCCTTTTCGGGCAATGGCAACATTAATGGCTTCATTGATAAAAACATCATTCGCTACGGAAGCGGTTTCAGTTAGGTTTGCATTGTATAAAGAGTGATTGATAAAAACATTTTCCTGGCGGATGGTTTGTCCGTCGCCAATGTCAATCTTATCGGAAGGCCTGTCGGCAGAAATAACGATAAACGGAATCTGGCTGTAAAACGCTTCTGCCAAAGCCGGATAATAATTCAATAAAGCAGATCCTGAAGTACAGACTACAGCAACAGGTTTGCGGGTTTGCTGTGCAATTCCAAGGGCAAAAAATGCAGCACATCTTTCATCAGCGATGCTGTAACAGTTAAATTTAGGATTATTGGTAAACCCGATTGTTAAAGGTGCATTTCTGGAACCTGGTGAGATAACGATATCATGAACTCCTTTAGCCTGGCAAATTTCGATAATGCTTTGCGCCAAAGGTATTTTAGGATAAATCATTGTTGTTTTTTAGTCTAACAAATATACGAAGTTGTGCTCTTTTTTCAATACGGTATAATTTGTTTTCTTTATTTTTACAGCTACTTTTTAAGCTATGGAAATCAAAATTAGACCTTACCAAATAAGCGATGCTGAAACTATCGTTGGGATTCTCAATTATTATATTTTGAATTCAACCGCATTATATGATTATGAAGTGCGGACAACTGAACAGCAACAAGCCATTTTTGATGATAAGATAAAGAAAGGATTTCCGGTAATTGTAGCTACCATTAATGACACAGTTGTTGGTTTCGGGTATTATAGTGAATTCCGCTTTCGCGAAGCCTATAAATTTACGGTCGAACATTCTGTTTATGTAGCCCCGGATGAAAACGGAAAAGGGGTTGGAAAAATAGTACTGCAAAACCTTATCGATTTAGCAAAAAAGCAAAAACTACATACAATGGTGGGTGTAATAGATGCTGAGAATGAAAACAGTATCCGTTTCCACGAGCAGTTTGGTTTCGAAAATGTCGGAACTATAAAAGAAAGTGGTTTCAAGTTTGACCGATGGCTGCATAGCGTGATTATGCAGCTGATGCTGGAATAACTTAAATTATCTCAATTCCGTTTTCTTCCAAAAGGCTTAAAAGATAGCTGCTTTGATTGGGATTGTATTTTTCAATTCCACTCTGATACCATTTCGAAATAACATCAATCTGGAATGCCGTATAATCGTCATCATTGATACTAATACCCAACATTCCGGCCAAAAGAAAATCTTCTAAGACTTTATTGGTGACAATCAGTTTTGGGATGCCGTGAATGACTTTTCCATTCATTCGTTCATAATCCAATCTTCCTTGATTAAAGCCGTATAGGTAAGCTTCGTTTTGTTTTTCTTTTTCTTTTACTTCCAGATAAGGGTTCTGACCATTAGAATATCCGTTTAGATAATCTTGTCGGTATACGGGATTAAATATATTATTCATAAGATTGAATGTGTGGCATTGAAATTCAATTCAAACTTATTAACTATAATTTAATATCAAACGTAAAATCGTTTAACGGAAAAAAAATCTGTAAATCGCAATGGAAATGAATTTTGTCGATGGAATTGACAAAAAAATCAGGCGGTCATTTAAAATTTAATAATAAATGTAATTTCAAAACTACCCATACTTAATCGATAATCGCTTCCTGTATCACACGTTGAATATCCTCGCGGATATTTTCTTTGGAAAGTGCATTGGGTAGATTAGAGTCAGGATAAGTTCTGTTGGAAAGGAAAACGTAAATTATATCACTTGCAGGATCAGCCCACGCAATGGTTCCGGTAAAACCAGTATGGCCAAAACTCGACATCGATACACAGCCACAAGTTGGGCCTGCACCACTGATCTGCGGTTTATCAAATCCAAGTCCGCGACGATTGCCTTCAGCATAAAACCAACTCGTGTTAAAAGTATTGAAGGTGTCTTCCGAAAAATATTGAATGCCTCCATAGTTTCCTTTTTGCAGGTACATCTGCATCATTTTGGCAATATCCATGGCATTGGAGAAAATCCCGGCGTGGCCTCCTACTCCATTTTCCATAGCGGCTTCCATATCATGCACGTATCCCTGGATAAGTTCATGGCGGAAATAGGTATCGATTTCAGTTGGAGCGATAACGCTTTTATCAAATCTATTCAACGGATTGTATAACGTATTGTTCATTCCAATTGTTTTATAGAAATTGGTAACCGACAATTCATCAAGCGGTTTTCCCATCACTTTCTCTAAATATTGTTTCAGGATTATAAAGGTAAAATCGCTGTAACGGTATTCTTTTTATCAATCAATGGACTTTTGATAATCTGCTTCATAATCGTATCATGATAATCATCTCGCAGGAACAGACTATCGGAAACCCTTTTGGTAAAACCTTCTGTGTAGACTTTTTTATAATATTTATCCAAAGGAATTTTCGCTGAATCCACTGTAGCCTTGTAAAATGGAATCCAGGCCTGCATTCTTCCGTAATGGGAAAGCAGTTCCTTAAAAGTCATTTGTTGCTTGTTCGAGCCTTTAAATATGGGCAGCATTTCGCCTAATGTCGTTTCCAAAGTAACTTTCTTCTGGTCATAAACCTGCATTACATTGGGCAAAGTTGACACGATTTTTGTCAATGAGGCTACATCATATAAATCCGAATTCTTAACTTTTACATTCCCTTCATAGGTTTGTTTGCCGAATGATTTCTGATAGATGACTTTCCCTTTTCGGGCCACGAGCACCTGCATTCCCGGCGCCATTTTACCATCGATGGCTTTTTGGGCTAAGGTTTCAATCTGCTTTAGCTTTTCGGAACTCATTCCAACACTTTCCGGACTTGCAAAACCAAGGCGATTGATTTTTTGAGTTGTGATTCCGTCACCAGCTTTGTAATTGCCATTAATAGAAACGGGAAGTAATCCTTTGGCATCAACCGCTCCAAAAATAATTTCGGCAGAAACTTCCTGTGCGATATCTCCATTTTGATAAGAGACAATTACACCTTCCAATTCATTAAAATTCAAGATTTTTGACAAGGAATAAGGCTTTGCAAAACAATCTATGATTACTTTCTTCGTTTTTGAGATAGAATCAATGATTTGCAATTCGGGTACGGTAAGTTCCGGAGATTTCCACCAGGATTTGTCCGATTTGTGATAGCCTATGATTACGGTTTCATAATCGGTCAGTTTCGAAAGCAGTGTATCAATATTGGTTTCCGAAACTTCAGTTACTTCGGTATATTTCTTTAAGGTATTGACAAAAGAACTGTTTGTGTCGTCGCCCAATTTAACGTAAGCTATTTTTTGATTCAGGTTTTTGATTGGCAATATATTCCCATCATTTTTTACGACTGTCACTGCATTTTCATACAGTTGATATTGTAAGGTTTCGTTAGATTTCGGGTTCAGGTCTTTATAGAGATTGATTGGCTCTACAGGCTTGTATTTATTCAATCCGGCCTTGAATTTGTAGCGTAAAATCTTTTTGACAGATTGGGCTAATCGAGCATCCGAAATCAGGCTGTCCTGATAGGCTACACAAATTTTCTCCACTGCGAGTGGTACATTTTCGGCGAAAAGCAAAATATCATTTCCGGCAAGGAAAGCTTCCAGATCGATATCTCCCGGCTTCCTGAAATTGGCAGCTCCTTTCATATTTAACGCATCTGTAAAAACAAGTCCTTCGAAACCTAATTCATTTCGAAGTAAATTATTGACTACATTATAGGAAATGGAAGTTGGATATCCTTCCCGTGGTTCGAGACTCGGCACATTTAAATGCGCTACCATCACAGATACCAATCCTTCGTCAAACAATCTTTTATAAGGATACAATTCTATCTTTTCCAAATGTTCCAATGAAGCGTTTACAATGGGTAAAGTACTGTGCGAATCGGTTGATGTGTCACCGTGTCCGGGAAAGTGTTTTCCGGTAGAAAATATACCCTGGCTTTGAGCACCGTTCATCAGTGCAAGGGCATGTTCGGTTACGTTAATTTTGTTTTCACCAAAAGAACGATAGCCAATAATTGGATTTTTTGGGTTGGTATTGATATCTAAAACCGGAGCAAAATTGAAATGGATTCCCATTCGTTTACTTTCCTTAGCCATGCTGGTTCCAACTTCCTCAACTAATTTCAAATCCTTAATGGCACCCAAGGTCATGTTGAAAGGGTAACGGAAAGTAGAGTCAATCCGCATGCTTAGCCCCCATTCTGCATCAATCCCAATAAATAAAGGAACTTTGGCTAGTGATTGAAACCTGTTGGTTAATCTCGCCTGACGCATTGGTCCACCTTGAAAGAAAATCAATCCGCCGACTTTATTTTCGGAAACCAATTTGTCTACTTCAGCAAAATGTGCGGCATCTTTGTTAGAGTAAGCGGCAACCATAAATAACTGCCCGACTTTTTCATCAAAAGTCAGTTTATTATAAATGCTGTCAACCCATCGCGTTTCTGCTTCAGTGTCGGGAAAAAGTTTTTTCGGTCGGATTTATTGCGTTGGATATAAACTTCCTCGTTAAGCGGAATTTCATTTTTGTCAACTGGGATTTCAGTTTTGGTTACAGCCACAGGAAGAGTTTTACCTGTTTTAGTCGACGAACAATTCGTAACCAAAAACGGCAATGCTGCAAATAATCCAATTCTGAAAAAATACCTTTTCATACAATTCAGCAATTAAAAGAAACGACTATGCCAGCTTTCTGCTGCCGGAACTTCCCAGTTTTCGTTAAATTCTTCGATGGTATTCACTAAATTATTGAAGACAATAGTATTTTCGGTAACCGCTTTTTCTTTAGCCATGCGCTTGAAGTCGATTAACGATTTGTGGGCAATGTGTTCTCCGTTTTTGAAAGTCACATTCATTTTATCCAATAAATCAACCTGGTATTTTTGCTCCAGGTTTTGGATAAAAGCCACCGAGGAATCGATAGAACAGCCTGTCGCCTGCTGCACTTCCTGATTAACAGCAAGAACTATAAATCGGTTGTACTTCAAAAGATACGAAGCTTCCAATCCGGTTCCGTGTGCGGCCCAATTTTCGATAAATGTCTTTAAATCATTTTCGATTTCAGCCATCTCTTCATCTGAAAATTTTCTGTTGGATTGGTAAATCCAGATTTTAGATTCTTCGGGTAAATTTTCAAAAGGGATATACATAATAATTAAAATATTTTTACAAAAGCAAAACCTGAGGCCTTACCATCATAGAACGGAATCATGGCCGTTTTAGTATTTGTTGATTTCTTTTTTGCGAACAATTTGCTGGTGTACGGATACAACCAATATCCTGCCTTGGCACTCAATATTCCTATTCCGGCTCCGGCTACAACATCGGAAAGCCAGTGCCTGTTATTATACATTCTAAAAGCTCCTGTTCCTGCTGCTACTGCATAACCCGAGATACCGTACCAAACAGATGCATCCTTATATTCCTGATACATTAGCTCTGCTCCCATAAATGCTGTTGCGGTATGTCCGGAAGGAAACGAATTCAAGCCTCTTCCGTCTGGACGTTCCACTGAAGCTGTTTTTTTGAAAGCATTTACAGTCAAGCCCATTAAAAGATAGGACGTTGCCAAAATAATGGTTTTGTCCTTTATATTATTTTTCCCTTTTACTCCCACAGCTGACAATCCATAAAGTCCGGCTATCGGAGCGTATTGTGAAAAGTCATCGATGGATGTTTTTTCGTCAATATTTTCGGTTACTTCTGCACTCAGTCCGGAATTGAATCCTTTTATCTGACCACTTTCGAGACCTATGATCCCGTAACCAATAAAAACAGCGGGAATAATTAACTGTTTGTATTTAAACTCTAACTTTCTTTCAACAGCAATTGAATCAATGTCTGCACTCGATTGTTGTCCATAGGATTGTATCGTCAAAAAGAGAAAACAAAAAATAAATTTATTCATTAAGATGCTTATAAATCCTGGGCATTAGCAATTAGCTCAGCTACATCCATCACTTTGATTTCGCCTTCTTTTTCTTTGGCTTTTACACCATCCGTCATCATCGTGTTACAGAAAGGGCATCCTGCCGCAATAATTTCCGGTTGGGTTTCCAATGCGTCTTCTGTTCTTTCAATGTTGATTTCTTTATTCCCTGGTTCTGCATCTTTGAACATTTGCGCTCCACCGGCACCACAGCATAAACCGTTTGCTTTTGAACGTTTCATTTCAACCAGTTCAGCATCGAGCTTTGCAATTAATTCCCTTGGTGCTTCATAAACATTATTCGCCCTTCCAAGATAACAGGGATCATGGAAAGTAATTCGTTTTCCTTTGAACTGTCCTCCTTCAATGGTCAGTCTTCCGCTATCCAATAATGATTTCAGGAATTCAGTGTGATGGATTACTTCATACTTTCCGCCTAATTCAGGATATTCATTTTTGAGTGTGTTAAAACAATGCGGACAGGCCGTTACGATTTTTTTGGCTTCGTAGGCATTCAGCACTTCAATGTTCATCATTGCCTGCATCTGGAACAAAAATTCGTTACCCGCGCGTTTCGCAGGATCTCCGGTACAGCTTTCTTCCGTACCTAAAACAGCGAAATCCACATTGGCACGATTTAGAATACGCACAAACGCTTTGGTTATTTTTTTTGCCCTATCGTCAAAACTCCCGGCACATCCCACCCAGAATAAAACTTCGGGTTGTTTGCCTTGAGCCATCATTTCTGCCATTGTAGGCACATTTAACACTTCTGACATATTTTTATTTTAGTTGCAAAGTCGCAAAATGGCAAAGTTGCAAAGTTCTATTATTCATGTTGTCCATCGTCGAATACTTCGATGGTTACTTCTTTTTCGATTAAATCAGTAAACTTTCCTCTGTAACGCGTTGCCTTTACCAAGTGATTGTCAATCCAGTGATAGTTTCCTCCACGAGGTTTTCCGAAAACAATTCCGTGGTATTTGAATCCATGTTTTTTTAACCAGATTTCGGTATACTCACGGTGTGCTTCGGTTCTTGACGTAAAGAAGAATATGATATGTCCTTCGTCATACCATTTATTCAATGTTGTCAAAGCATCTGGATAAAGTTCAGCCGTAAGCATTCGTTCCGGTTCTTCGTTTGGGATATCGTCGCACACTGTTCCGTCGATATCAATTAAATAGTTTTTTACGCCTTCTGGTAAAATCGGACTTAAATGCTGTCCGTTTTCGGTTACTGTTTGTAGGCTTTTGTCAATGTCTTCCGCTTTCATCTTTTTAATTTTAATTATTTCACATTCATTAGACAAATTCCCAAGGCTCACATTTATGGTAATTTGTGTTATTTTAATTCACTATTCGTTTTTCCAGTTCAATCGATCCTGTTGGTTATACTGCCATGGTGCGCCGTTGTTCTCAATATTGGTCATCATGGCGTTCAATGATTGTGGTGCTGCACTTTGTTCCATAACCAAGTACCTTCTCATATCCATGATAATGGACAACGGACTGATGTTTACCGGACATTCTTCGACACACGCGTTGCACGATGTACAAGCCCAAAGTTCTTCCGGTGTTATGTAATCATTCAGCAACGATTTATTATCAGGAACAAAAACACCTTTATTGGCATCTATATTTTTTCCTACTTCTTCCAATCGATCCCGAGTATCCATCATGATTTTACGTGGCGACAGTTTTTTACCCGTTATATTTGCCGGACAGGCTGAAGTACAACGACCGCATTCTGTACACGTGTAGGCATTCAGTAACTGTACCCAATTCAAATCCTGAACATCAGAAGCTCCAAATTTATGTGGCACTGCATTTTCATCCACAGGCTGTGCTGCGAATGGATCGGCATTCGGATCCATCATAAGTTTTACTTCCTTGGTAACGCTTTCGAGATTATCGAATTGTCCTTTCGGATTTAGATCGGCAAAATAAGTATTTGGGAAAGCCAGCAGAATATGCAAATGCTTTGAGTAATACAAGTAATTCAGGAACACTAAAATTCCGATGATGTGAATCCACCAGGCTATTCTTTCTATCATTTCGACCTGAACCAGTGAAAAGATTTCCGATGAAGGTGTTAAAAATCGGGAAATGATATTGCCTGAATTCATCGACTGAAACTGAAGGTCAAATCCATTCATGATCAAAAATAAGGACATCAATACGATTTCGAAATACAGGATAGTATCAGCATCTTTCTTTGGTGCGCCTTTTAGATCGGAACTTGCAAAACGTTTTAATCGGATGACATTCCTTCTGATCCAGAAGATAATTACGGCTACTAAAACCAATACGGCAAGAATTTCAAATGAACCGATAAGGAAAGTGTAAAATCCGCCAAGGACAGAAAAAACCCTGTGTGTTCCGAAAAGTCCGTCAATGATGATTTCCAAAACCTCTAAATTGATAATGATAAAACCAGCATACACTATAATATGGAGAAATCCCGCTATAGGTTTTTTTACCATTTTGGATTGCCCTAAAGCAATCATGGCCATATTCGCCCAACGCGCTGAAGGATTATCGTTTCGGTTTACGTCGTGGCCAAGATTGATATTGCGTTTTAGTTTAATTACATTTTTTGTAAAAAAACCGATGCCCACAATAAGGATGATGGCAAAAAGTATGTTGTCAATATACATCATAACTTAGGGTTTCTTTTTTGCGATTGTATCTATTGCTATTTGTTCAGGTGTAGGTGCTTTATAGGGCTTATTCTTTTTCCCGAAAAGTGAAACATTTACGTAACGTGTTGGATTGAGTCGGAAATCCTGCAGCAATAATTCCAATTCTTTAGATGATTTAGCCAAATTAGTGTACATCGTTTCGTCTTTGGCAAGTTTACCCAAAGTTCCTTTTCCGGATTGGACATCAGCCATTATCTTATCAACATTCGCTAAGGTTTTTCTAAACTTTTAACGGTTTTACCAATATTTGCTTTGGATATTGAATCCGATATCTTAGCAAAATTGGCAGAAGCCTTATTTACATTCGTCATGGTCGAACTGAATTTTCCTTTATTCTCATTCAGCATTTCGTTTACGTTTTTGGAAGCCACCTTGAATTCGGCTAAGGTAGCATCAAGATTAGCGATGGTGCTTTTTAGGTTTGCTTTGGTTTTGGCATCCAAAATAGAATTAACGTTTTTCAATAAATCATCAGCAGAAACTACCATTTTCTCTACTTTCTCCTGAAGCGGCGTTAGTTTTTCACCCACTAATGACGTTAAGCCTGGCTTGATATTTCCCTGTAAGGTCATTCCTGATTCGGCTGGGGTTTTATCCTCAAAATTAGGAGTAATCATAATTTGCTTACCACCAATCAAACCTGGTTCGTAAATAGAAGCAATGCTTGATTTTGAAAAAGGAAAATCAGATTTAATCTGTAATTCCACTTGTATCTTACCCGTGTTATCAAGGAATTTTACACCCATTACCTTACCAACGTTTAAACCGTTAATAGTAACCGGTGCCGAATTCACCAAGCCTTCTACATTGTCGTATTGGACGTAGAATGTTTTATAGTTGGAAAGTAAATCCCTTCCTTTTAGGAAACTGTAGCCCCAGATAAATAATAAAATTGAAGCTATAACTAATATGGCGGTCTTGATTTCTCTTGTGATTTTCAATGGTAAGTCTTTTTTATTACATACTGTTCGACCTTCGGTCTCGAGTGGCAAAGTTAAAATAAATTCTAAGAACTCCTTGTTATTATTGTCTTAATGCTTCCTGTACAGAAACTTTCTTACCATTTTTAAACGCAATTACAAAGGCAGATGTGTATCCTTTGCTCTTGGCTTCTGACAGTAATCTTTTCGCATCGTCGTAACTTGTGGTTTCTCCATACATATATTTATACAGCGTTCCTTCATTAGCTACGGAAATATTATTCAATCCCTTAAAATTGCTTGGAACCGGATCTAACTTTGTTCCACTGGCAGAAAGCTGCACCTTGAAAGTCGCTACGCCTGAACTAACCGGCTCTGGTTTTACAACGGGTTTTGTTTCCGGTTTTTTAACTTCAGGAGTTTTAACGGTTGGTTTTTTAGTAGTGTCAATTTTAATGGTTTCTATTTTTTGGGATGGTTTATCATCATCGTCACTGCCTGATCCAAAATTTTCCTTTTTGTAAGCTATAATAGCATTCGCGATAGATTCCGCAATCTGCTGCTGTCCCTCTTCCGAATCTAATCTTGCTCCTTCTGTTGGATTTGAAATGAATCCCATTTCGATTAAAACCCTTGGCATGTAGGCTTTATGCAAAACCATATAAGGAGCTTGTTTCACACCACGGCTTTTTCTGCCAACGTTCAAAAATTGCTCCTGCACTTTACCGGCAAGTGTAATACTGTTGTTCAGGTATTCCTCGCCCATAAGAATAATACCTGTAATCGATTCAGGTGATTTTGGGTCGTAACCTTCATACTTTTGTTTATAATCCTTCTCTAATGTGATTACCTCGTTCTCACGCTTTGCTGCTTCAAGATTGGATGCATTTTTAGAAAGCCCCATTACATAGGTTTCGCTACCATCTGCTGCTGTGTTCTTATTGGCGTTACAGTGTATCGAAACAAAAATATTGGCATCTGCACGATTGGCAATGTTGGCGCGTTCAATCAAATCGATAAAGACGTCGGTTTTACGGGTATAAACAACATCAATTCCTGAATTTTTTTCTAAAATACGGCCTACCTTTAAGACTACTGCTAAGGCAATGTTCTTTTCTATATGCCCATGGTAAACCGCACCGTAATCATGGCCTCCATGACCTGCGTCGAGTGTTACCTTAAATTTCTGGCTATTGGCTGTATGGGAAACAAATAAAAAGATGGCAGTTACCATCATAATTACTCTTATTTTTTTTATTACTCTCAAAATATACTTTTACTAAATTATTTTAAAGCTGACGCTTTTCCATCGGCGAATACTACAATAAAGGCACTTGGAAACCCTTTACCTTTAGCTTCATTACACATTTTTCGGGCATACTCTAAATCATATGATTTTCCGTAATAGTAACGGTAAAGGTTATTTTCGAATGTAAATGAAATATCCCTTAATCCTTTGAAATCATTGGAATACAAATCTTTCTTTTTAGAACTCGCAAACAATTGTACTTTATACAATCCTTGTCCAGGAATCACAGGATCAACAGTTTCTGCAGGTTTTGTGACAACGCTATCCACAATCTCTCTCGGCTCTGGTTTGTATGTTTTTACAACAGGCTTAACTTCGTCTGCATTATAAGGTTCGTTAAAATACTCCTTTTTGTAATGAATGATCGCATTGGCAATCTGGCGCGCCATTTCGGTTTGACCTTCATCTGAATCCAGGTATTCGCCCTCTTCCTTATTGGATAAGAAACCCAACTCTATTAAAACTCCAGGCATTTTTGCAGCATCTAAAACCCATAAAGGCTGTTGCTTTACGCCTCTTGTCTTTCTGTTTAAATTGTGTGTGAAGTTGTCCTGAATGGTTGTTGCTAAATTAATACTGCTGTACAAATTATCTTCCTGGATGATTTTTAGCCCAATCAAATTTTCAGGCTTGTGCGGGTCAAATCCTTTATAGGTCTGTTTATAATTGTCTTCCAACAGGATTACCGAGTTTTCCTTTTTGGCCACTTCCATATTCATATTGGTTCTCGAAAGTCCCATTACAAAAGTTTCCGTTCCCGATGGCGCTTGGTTAGTAACTGAATTACAGTGTATCGAAACAAATAATTCGGCATTGATACTGTTGGCCACTTTTGGACGGTCAACCAATTCGATGAATTCGTCTGTTTTTCGTGTGTACCTAACATCGAAATCTTTTTCCTGCTCCAGGAATTTACCGACTTTTAAAGTGGTTTTTAGAGCAATCTCCTTTTCCACAAAACCATGGTAAGAGTTTCCTGGATCTTTTCCTCCGTGACCGGCATCCAAAACAATCCTGAATTTACCGGAACCTGTCTGCCCGAAAATATTCAGAATACTAAAAAGGAATAGTATTGAAAAACAGGTTTTTATATTTTTTATAATTCTCATTGACTCAAAAGTTAATTTTAATTAAAACCGAAAGGTTATAATACCAATATTTCCTTATTTTTGACCGAAAATATTGTGTAAGTTTGCATCGTCAAAAATCAAGCCATATTTCTACAAAAATAGTATTAAACCTTTGCAAAGAAACTTATTTTATATCGTTTTTTTAACAATCTTCCTAACACTGGGAAACACAAAAACATATTCCCAAGACAACAAAAACAAAAGCGCTTCCTTCCCTGCTAAGAATCAGGAAACTACACCTCAGGAAACAACAATAGCAGAACCCGAACTTACTAAGGTTAAAATATCCGACAGTTTAAAAAAACCTTTATTAGAGAGTAAGATTAAAAGAAAAGCGGTTGACTACGAAAAATTTGACCAGAAGAAAAAATTAATTACACTTTACAACCAGGCCGAAGTTTATTATCAGGACATTGAACTGAAATCGGGGATTATCGTTATTGATTACCAGAAAAATGAAATCTATGCCGGAAGAATAAAGGATTCGACCGGAACGTGGACCCAAAGACCTGTATTCAAACAAGGAAACAATGTTGTGGAACCGGATTCAATCCGATTTAATTATAAGACCAAAAAGGCACTCGTCCTGAATTCGAGAACAGAACAAGGCGAATTTAGGGTAAAGGCCGAAAGGACCAAAAGAGAAAACGATTCAGTTTACTTTATGAAAGGCGCGCGTTTTACCACTTCGAAAGACATTGATGATCCTGAATATTATTTTTATACCAATAAGGTAAAATTTGTTCCCGGAAAAAAGGTGGTTGTTGGCGTTACCCACATGGTTATTGCCGATGTCCCAACCCCTTTAGCGCTTCCGTTTGCCTTCTTTCCAATGAGTGAGAAAAGCCGTTCGGGGTTGATTATTCCATCCTACAATGATAGTAATACACGAGGATTTTCGCTTCAAAATGGAGGTTATTATTTTGCCTTAAGCGATAGTTATGACTTAGCAGTTCTGGGAGATTATTATACTAATGGGAGTTACGCACTTCGGTTTGAGTCTACTTATGCCAAGAAATACCAATTTTTGGGGAACGTAAATGTGCGTTTCGAAAACCTGATAACCAGTGAAAGAGGCTATCCGGATTATTCCAGAACAAATATCTATAATATTCAGTGGTCGCATTCTAAAGATGCTAAATCCAATCCGAACTCGCGATTTTCTGCTTCGGTAAATCTTGGAACCAGTAAATATTACCGACAGTCTATCAATCAGGTAAACGTAGGTGGTCCTTTGATTAATACGCTGAGTTCCTCTATTTCCTATTCCAAGACATTCAATTCGGTGCCACAGGTTAATATGTCTTTGGCAGCAACACATTCGCAAAACACCAATACGGAAGTAATTAATATGACTTTGCCAACGCTACAGGTTAGTGTGGACAGGATATTTCCTTTTGCGCCAAAAGACGGCATCAAGAAAGGCTTTTTCAAGAATATTAATTTACAGTACAATGTGCGCGGTGAAAACAGGATAGAGACTACAGATTCTCTTTTTTCAAGCCAGAGATGTTCCGTGATGCCAAAGTCGGCTTCCAGCACAGCATTCCGTTAAGTACCAACTTTAAGGTTTTCAAGTATTTCAGCGCAACGACTTCCGTGAATTACAATGAAGTTTGGTACCTTAAAACCATCAGAAGGCAATTTGACAACAATACAAACGCTGTAGTGGATACCGATGTTCAGGGCTTTGATGCCTTTAGGACGTATTCTTTTTCTGCCGGATTAGGAACAACGGTTTACGGAACCTTTAATTTTGGTGAAAAGAAAAAATTCAGGCTATCCGACATGTGGTGCGTCCGAATGTTAGTTATAGTTATACGCCAAGCTTTTCAAAATATTACGATACTTATGATTCCAACGGAAGCGGCAGAATGGTAGAATACACCCGATTTGATACCGGTATATTTGGTGCTCCGGGTAAAACAATGTCCAACAATTTAGGTTTCAATTTGAGCAATACCTTTGAAGCCAAAGTAACCGATAAAGATTCGACTCAAACCGAACCGAAGAAAATCATGTTACTGAACAACCTGAATTTCTCTACTTCCTATGATATTACTGCCGATTCACTAAAATGGTCTCCAATGCGTATCAGTGGCGGAACCCAATTATTGAATCAGAAAATGAATGTGAATTTTGGAGCTACATTTGACCCGTATGCCATCAACAATGCCGGACAGCGGATCAATGTGTGGAATATTGACAATGGTGGAAGTTTGTTTAGAATGACCAGTGCGAATATGACGCTGAACTATTCTTTCTCTAGCAAAGACACGGAAGAATCAGAAAAGAAAAACGAACAGGGTGAAAGAAATGGTGGCCGTGAAGATGATTTATTCGGAACCAACACCGATTTGAGTGATCGACGGCAGAGCCAGTTCAAGGAAGGTGATGAAGAAAGTGTTATTTCCGATTTCTTCAAGTACAATCTCCCTGGGATATGACGCTTGCCTATTCGTTGACCTATTCCAATTCCAATCGGGAACAAAAGATAACAGGAAACTCTCTTATGGTTTCGATGAATACCGACCTAACACCCAAGTGGAAAGTAGGTGTCTCAACGGGATATGATTTTGTCAACCGGGGCGTTACTTACACCCAATTCAGGTTCGAAAGGGATTTGCTGAGCTGGCGGATGGATTTCAACTGGGTACCTTTTGGAGACAATGCCTACTGGGGATTCTTCATCGGGATAAAAGCGGGCGTCTTAAGCGATATTAAATGGGACAAACGAAACCAGCCGGATAGAACGATTAGGTAATTATGAATTATGAATTTAAGTTATGAGTGATAAGAAAATAATCTTTACAGACAAAGCTCCGGCACCAATAGGACCTTACAGTCAGGCCATACTGATTGGAAATACACTTTATACTTCGGGTCAGGTGGCTTTAGATCCTACTACGATGGAATTGGTTATTGAGGACATAGAAACCGAAACCAAACAGGTAATGGAAAATATGAAAGCCGTTCTTGATGCTGCGGGGATGACGTTTGATAATGTAGTAAAAACAACTATCTTTATTATGGACATGGGCGACTTTACCCGAATCAATTCGGTGTATTCAACTTACTTTGATGAAGCTACTGCACCAGCGCGCGAAACAGTTCAAGTGGCTGGTTTACCGAAAGGTGTGAACATTGAGATTTCAATGATTGCGGTTAAATCTTAAATTATAAAATATGAAAACAAAACTACTTTTATTCTTTTCATTATGTTGTCTCGCAAATGTGAATGCGCAATGTGGCCCAACACTTCCTCCTCCAGGTTACTCTACTCCTGCATATGGCCTTGATACCAATAATGACGGATTTGCAATTTTTGACATAGGATATTATATTGAACATATAGACAGACCAAAACTGGAATCTTTTTTTGGTGTGAGTTCTTCCGGATACACTGCCATTATTGATTCCAATTCTGTTATTCAGCCTTTACTTTTTTCCAATACTGTTCAAAATCAGGTATGCTCTATTGGTTATGTATTTAATGGTTCAGGACCTGAGTTCGAAGAACAGCCTCCTTGTTATTACCCGGTTTCTATTTACCTCGGTACTGCTTTTTATTTAATTACAGTTCCACACGATGGCGACGATGATAATGACGGAATTTCAAATATGGATGAAGACGCCAACAACAATCTGAACCTTATGGATGATGACGATGACAGCGATGGCATTATAAACTTTAAGGATGCGACAAATGATTTGGCATCGGTTCAGCATACAACTATAAACCTTAACATATATCCAAATCCAATTACCAAAGGCGTGCTGACTTTTGATTCCAATGTCGTGATCGCAGCCATTACCATTTATGATATAACCGGAAAACAAGTATTGGAAAGCAAAGTAAATACTACTTCATTACCTGTGGATACGCTAACTGCGGGAATTTATTTTGTTAAGTTTCAGGCGGAGAATGGCAACGTTTTTAAAAAGATAGCCATCCGTTAAATCAACAGCTTTATAATTCAAATCCCCAATTGGAAACCGTTGGGGATTTTTTATTGCTTTAGGCAAAGGAACTAATTCCTATATTTGTTTGATTCCTTAAATCTCTACCCCTATATGCTCGATAATTTCCCCTTTTACCTAATCCTAATCTTTGCTATTGTGCTGATCATGATGGTTGCCGATAAGATTAAGGTAGCCTACCCTATCTTATTGATTGTATCAGGTTTAATGATTGGTCTTGTGCCCGGAATCCCAAGCATAAAAATAGACCCCGAATTCATATTCCTGATTTTTCTGCCTCCTTTATTATATGAAGCCTCCTGGTCTATTTCGTGGAAAGAACTCTGGCATTGGCGCAGGATTATATTAAGTTTTGCCTTTGTGGTGGTTTTCCTAACAGCCTTGTCTGTAGCACTCGTAGCCGAATATTTCATTCCCGGATTCGGACTCGCACTAGGTTTCCTGTTAGGTGGGATAGTATCGCCTCCTGATGCTGTAAGTGCTGGTGCCATTTTAAAATTTGTTAAAGTACCCCGAACCATATCCTCCATCCTCGAAGGGGAGAGCCTGCTAAACGATGCTTCATCGCTTATCATCTTCAGATTTGCTTTGGTGGCGGTCAGTACAACCCAGTTCATCTTCTCGGAAGCGGTAGTTAGTTTCTCGTGGATGTTAATTGGCGGTATTGGCATTGGATTACTGATTGGCTGGATTTTCATGAAGCTCCATCAATACCTTCCGACCGACGCCAATATGGATATCGTATTCACCCTGTTAATGCCCTATATTATTTACCTGACTGCTGAAGAGATTCATTGTTCGGGAGTATTGGCTGTGGTTAGTGCCGGACTATATTTATCCCATAACCGACATTCCTTCCTGTCGAGTGCTTCGCGGGTAAGAGGTTATAATGTATGGCAGAGCCTTGTTTTTTTACTCAATGGTTTGGTATTTACACTCATTGGGCTTTCTCTACCTTCCATTACAGAAGGATTAAAAACAGAAGGGGTACCTTTTTATGCCGCCATTGGTTACGGAGTGTTGATTACAGCCGTGCTGATTATCGTAAGGATACTAGCCGCTTATGGTGCGGTAATTACAACACTGATTGCCCGTAACTTTATTAAGGTGGCTGATACAAAACACCCTGGATACAAAGGCCCTTTTATCATTGGGTGGACCGGGATGCGTGGCGTAGTATCGTTGGCAGCAGCCTTATCGATTCCGGTGACGTTAAATAATGGGAATCCTTTTCCGCAGCGGAACCTTATCCTTTTCATCACCTTTATGGTAATACTGTTAACGATGGTTGTGCAGGGACTCACCCTTCCCTACTTTCTACGTAGGTTTAAGCTGATGACAGGCGAACAGGAAGAAGAAGAACTAAGGCAGTACAAACAGCTGCGGTATGAACTCGCCGCATTTGCATTGGAACAATTAAAAAACCAATACGGCAAAGCCCTCGAAGAACAGCCCATCCTGCAAAGGATAGCCAGCAAATGGGAAGACAGTAAAATGCTGACCGAAGACACCGAAATGACATCCGACTGCAAGGTCATCTACATCAGCCTACTGAAGCAGCAGCGCAAATGGCTTAATAAAAAGAATATTAAGGAAGGAAATTTAGACGAAAGCATCGTGCGAAGGTTAATGCATCAGTTGGATATGGAGGAAGAAAAGATGAGGCATTTGTAGTTCTTATTTATCATTCCCACGCAGGCGGGATTCTATTTCTTTCTTCTGTACTCAAGACATCGGTCCCGGTTTCGGTGGCCCACCAGCCGGCTTAGAACTATCATCCGGTAACGGTATAAATTCGGCATTGTCATTCGATGGGAAGATGATGCGTACGTGCTTTCAATCTTCATTTGGGCTTTGGTGGGCTTTGATACAGCTTATCTGTAGATTATAGCACGGATTTGCAATCCGCCTCTCCAAGATTATAATCAACATTCGTGCTATAGTGAGCGTTATTATCATAGAATCCGCTATCGGGCCGCACTCTCTACTTCAATACCTGCACAGGACAAGTACTAAAGTGCTACCAGGCAGGTAGAAAATATGAGGTTTAAAAGTTTCACAGCAATAGAAGTAGTACTTTTTTATATAAATGTTTTAACGCAGGAAAAAAATCTTTGTTGATAACTAGGGAATTAAACGCAAAAAAAAGGCATTCATACATCCTCTTTTTTGTCAATTATTCCATTCTTTACCGAGAGTTTTTAATAGCAACCGGTTTCTGATTCTACTTATTTTTTCATTACAAGATATACCCCTCCAATTAATAAGATCAACCCAATAATACGTGTAAGGTCGATAGAGCGGGCGTTTACACCAAAAAGTCCAAAATGATCTATAATTGTGGCAAAAAGAACCTGTCCGGTTACTATAAAGGCTATGGAATTCCCGACTCCAATTCGGGGAACCAGAATCGAAATGATTATAACATAACTAACCACAATGATGCCACCGAGGTAACTGTAAAGCGGTGCCGCAATCACCTGTTCGGTAGTTGGCATGGAGGTCCCTGAAATTAGTACAAACACCACCATACCCAGAAAACCCACAACAAAGACCATCAAGCCAGTAATGAAAGGATTGCCTACACTTTTAGTAAATGCTGCATTGGTGGAAGCCTGAACCGGAATCAGTGCTCCCGTAATGAGTGCCATAACGAGATAAATTAAATTACTTTTCATATTTTCCTTCTTTAGAATAAACTTTAGAGGTAAACTATACACGTTTTTAGATAAGGATATACTCAGCTTTTATGTTACCCTGCGTAGCTTTTGAATACGGACACGTTTCTTCTGCAATCCCGATGATGCTTTTAGCAATGCTTTTATCCACTCCCGGTAAGTTGATATGTAAACGGGCCTGAAGTGTATAGCCTTCGTCACTTAGTACCAAATCAACCTCAGTATTTACATAATGATCGGAAGGAAAGGCTACCTTTAAATTTTTTGCTGCAATCTCCATGGCACCTATAAAACAGGCTGACCAACCGGCTGCAAACAATTGCTCAGGGTTAGTACCTGCTCGTTTGGTTCCGGGAGAAGAAAGAACAATGTCTAATTCACCATCTGAACTTTTTGATTTACCGGTTCTGCCTCCGGTGGTGTGTGTTACTCCGGTATAGAGTACTTTTTCAATCTTTGTTTCCATTTTGTATTGTATTTAAATTACACTACAAAGGTCCGAAAGAAGCAGAATCCGGGTACGTGATGTAAGTCACATTCCCACTCTCAGTATTACAGCTGATTAAAATAATCTGTGGTTTCTTCAATCAGCGAAGCCATAAGTGTTGCGGCTTTGGTATGTTTGAGTAGTGGAGAAATCTGTCCACCCCAAAACAATATCATATCCCATTTTTCCTGCTCCAGGGCAGCTGTCCGAAGGGAAGACATTATGGTGGTCTGCAACGGGAAAGGAAGGATCTGTTGTTCCTTTCCTATCATCTCTTTGGCAATCCTGCTGGAAATGCCACGTCCTAAACGACCGGTATAGGCACGCGAAAGCGTAGTGTATTTTGCGGCATCGGAGAATAACATCTGACGGTGTATAGGCAGGGCATTCGACTCATCGGTAGCCAGAAATGCAGTTCCCACCTGAGCAGCACTGGCACCCAATGCTAAAGCTGCGGCAACTCCTTTTCCGTTAGCGATGCCTCCAGCCGCAATTACCGGTACCTTTACTTTTTCCCTTATCAATTGCAACAATACAAAGGATCCGGTTATGGACAATTCTGCCGAAGCCAGGAAAGAAGGCCGGTGCCCTCCTGCCTCAAAACCCGACGCAATAATCATGTCTACCCCGGCAGCTTCCAGGAAAAGAGCCTCATCCAAAGTAGTGGCTGCTCCAATTGTTACTATGCCCCGTTTACGGCATTCTTCTAATATGCCTACAGAAGGAACACCAAACATAAAGCTAAATACTTTTGGCTTAAGGTCAAGAATGACTTGCACCTGATTTTCAAATCGGGTTTGAAATGGTGCGGGCTTTTCCGGAAACGGAATGCCAAGCTCATCAAAATAAGGCTGGAATGTTTTCCTTACTTCCTCAAATCGGGAGTCTGTCAAACCCTCGTTGGGGACGTCAGTATCCGATACCCAAAGATTGATATTATATGGTTTGTTAGTCGCAGCCTTTAGCTGTCGGTCAACTTCAACTATTTCCTGCGGGCTTAAGGTGTAGGCACCATATCCGCCAAGGCCACCCGCATTGGATACAGTTGAGGTTAATGCTATAGAGGATAGATTACCTCCAAAAGGCCCCTGCATAATGGGATATTGAATCCCTAACAATTCTGTTGCTTTTGTCTGGTACCACATAACTTTTTATTTATTGGTTGGTATCGGTAAGCATTTTATTGACAATAATCCAGTTTCCGTTGATTTTGTGAAATGACAGCATATCATGGTAAATAAAGTCATACATGGTCACTTTGGCTTCTGCTATTGCAATGGAGTTTACGATATGTAAAGATAAAATTTCTCCCTTAAATGGCCTGCCCGAATCCTTAGGATTTTGCCTGTTTTTTACCCCTTCGAGATATTGCTCCAGGGTTTTGGCATAGGGAGTTCCTTAATGTCGCCAAACAATAAGGCATCATGATGGAATGCATTGCCAAGCAAAGCGATATCACCTTGATAGATTCCGTTAAAATAATTGTTTTCCAATACGTTTGTAATGGCTTGCGAGTCTGAAATTTGATTTTTCATGGTCTTACTATTTTGTGCTTTCATGCCCTGTATAGAACAGAATATGAAAACAATTACTAAAATTAGTTTTGGTACTAACTGTTTTAATTGCTGTAGTTTCAATTGATCTGATTTAAGATTACACTACAAATTTCAAGAAAAATGACGGGAAAGCTGTGTGATGTACATCACATATACAGTGGGTAACGCAAATTCAGTTTTCCGTTATTTAGATTTAGACCTAGGATCAAATTGCTTATCGAGATAATCTAAACCAAGAGGTCCAATAGCATATACCTGAGTGACGTATTCCCCTGATTTGGCAAGATGGAAATGCGGTGTGTTACCCGGCAATATTATTACAGATCCCGGTGGATAAGCTTTTAATTTTGCTTCATCAAATGTATCTCCCATGCCTATATAAAATACACCAGAGATTACGGTATATATTCTATCTTCGGGATGTGTATGAGCCATTATTTTTTCACCGTCTGGCACTTTTACCCGAACTATAAATGGCTCTGGTTTAGAAGGATTCCCAACTAAAATAGCCAGTTTTACTTTTTCAGGAAAGGCAGGAAAGGAATTCCAGACTATATTTTCCGGATTTATAAAATTAAAAGCTTTGGGGCTTAGTCCCTGTGCTGAAATCACTTGTGTCGAAATAAAAATGAGGAATAGGGCCAAAAAGCTATTAAGAAATGTATTCGATTTCATAATGAATGTGTTAAATTATTTAAAAAAGATTTGGTATAATTCTCTTTTCAAACTATACCAAATCATTTAATACCATTAGGCTTGAATTATTTTATTTTAGCCAATAGTTTAGCAGCTACTTCTTCTGAAGATTGTGGATTTTGGCCTGTTAACAGTAAGCCATCTTCCACTACATAAGAACTCCAATCTGAACCTTGAGAAAATTTTCCGCCATGTTCCCTTAATTTGTCTTCCAATAAAAAAGGTACAACTTTGGTTAATCCTACAGCGGCTTCTTCAGTGTTGGTGAAGCCTGTTACTTTTTCCCGTCAATTAGGTACTTTCCGTTTTTATCGGTAACATTTGTCAAAGCAGCCGGAGCGTGACATACAAAAGCTATTGGCTTGCTGTTATTGTAAAACTCCATTATAAGTTTCATCGAATTCTTATCGGTCGCCAAATCCCACATTGGGCCATGCCCACCCGGATAGAATACTGCCTTGAAATCTTTTTGATTAACAGCCGTGATTTTCACTGTACTGCTCAATGCTTTCTGAGCCATTTTATCGGCATAAAACCTTTTGGTAGCAGCAGTCTGAAAGGATGGATCATTGCTTTTTGGATCAATTGGAGCCTGTCCCCCTTTTGGCGTCGCAATTACCACTTCAATCCCCTTATCCAGAAAGAAATAATAAGGTGTGGCAAATTCTTCAATCCACGAACCGGTTGCTTCTCCGGTGTCGCCTAATTTGTCGTGTGACGTTAAGACAAAAAGTACTTTTGTTTTTTGTGTTTGCTGTGCATAAGCCGTAAGGCCTGAGGTTGTCAATAAGACAACGATTACTGATTTAATTATATTTTTCATTTTATTTAAATTTATGCCCTAAGGGCGGTTTTATTCGAATTAATTTAAGTTATGCCCTGCTCCTTTACCTCCGTCTACATTGATAATCGAACCGGTAATGAAATTGCTTTTCGCAACAGCATACACTATCTCGGCAACATCTTCGATATCTCCTACCCTGTTTAACAGGTGAAGACCAGCATTCAGATCGGCTTTATCTCCGTGCATTGGCGTGCGGATAACACCTGGTGCTACGGTATTGACGCGTATGTTCTGCTTTCCGAATTCGGCAGCGAGCTGAATGGTTAAGGCATGGATGGCTCCCTTACTCGATACCGGAGCAGATGCCGGCCAGCCTCCCAACCCATGGTTTACCAAAGGAGTACCTATGTTAATGACGACACCATCCTGCTGTTTCAGCATTTGCGAAATGGCGGCCTGCGTAGTAAAATAGGTTCCTTTCAGGTTCGTAGTCAGGAATTTATCCAGATAGGCTTCATCTACTTCCAAAAACGGTTTGCTGTCAAAGATGCCGGCATTATTAATGAGCACATCAGCAGAACCGAATCTTTCAATGGCTTTGGTAACCAATGCTGCCCCTGTTTCCTTTTTACTGATGTCTCCGGCTACAAAAGCAAGGTTGTCGCCTGCCCCGAACTCCTGATAGACCTCCTCTAATTTCGATTCAGTAGCCGAATTGATTACGACATTATCACCTCTGTCCAGGAAGTATTTAGCGATACCTTTGCCAATGCCCGAAGAGGAACCTGTTACAATTATAGTTTGCTTCTTCATGATGCTTATTTTTTATCTGCGGTTATTCCCTGTTCCCTTAAAACCGATATCTGTTCTCCTGCATACCCCCAATTATCGGTGTCAATTTCCTGTATGGCTATATGGGTCAGGTGTGGGTCTTTATTCAAAACGTCGGTGATTAGATTGGTAACGCCTTTGATTAACTGCTGTTTCTGTTCTCTGGTAACGCCCTCACGGGTCAGTTCAATTTTTACGAATGGCATGGCTTTAGTTTCTAAGGTTAGCAGTTACGTTGATATCCAGCTCAAAATCATTATAGATTAGGGTATCGCCTAAATCTTTGAAGAAATTCCCTGAACGGAATCTGATACCATATTTGGTACGGTCAACAATAAGTTTTCCTGTAAGGGTCAACTTCGATCCGTTGTTTTCTACCGTTGCGTCAAAGGCAGCAGCGTGAGAGATTCCTTTAATCGTAAGGTTGCCGTCAAAATGATACTGATTTCCTGATGTTAGCTGTACATTCAAAATCTCAAAAGAAGCTGTTGGGAACTTCTCTATAGAAAAAAGTCATCAGAGGCAAGATGCCCTGCAAATTGTGTGTTTGTAGCCGGGTCGGTTACATCTAAGATGTTGATGCTCGACATTGCGATAATGACTTTTCCGCCCATTGGCTTACCTTCATTGATCAGGAATGATCCTTCCTTTATGTCAATAGTGCCGTTGTGTGCTCCGGTAACTTTTTTTCCAATCCAATCGATACGGCTTTTTGCACTGTCGATTATAAATTCTTTTGTTTCCATTTTTTTGTTGTTTTAAAATTATGGTACAAAGGAATAACAGAAACCAAAGGTGGTTACGTGATGTAGGTCACATACTGCGTTTCAGCCTTAAAAGTGGCGTTTAGTGTGTGGCGTAAAGCCTGCTTAGGGTTTCACGGGATACCCCAAGATAGGCGGCAATCAGGTGTTTGGGTACCAGGTTGTACAATTGAGGATACAGCGCCAATAATTCTTCATACCTTTTTTTGGTATCGTTATTCATAAAGGACAGTAGCCTTTTCTGTGAAGCAATATAACCTCTGTTCGTCCGCCAGCGGAAGAAGTATTCTGCTTCGTGGAGTTCACTGCACAATTTCTCCCGATCGGCATTCGAAATACAAAGCACCTCGGCATCGGTAATACAGTCCACATTAATAGTGGCACGGGTATCGTTATACAAGGCGGCATAATCAGAAGTCCACCATGTCGGCATAGCGAACTGCAGGATATACATCTTGATTTCATCGTTGATAAAAAAAGCCTTCAGGCAGCCCGAAAGTACAAAGTATTCGCAATCCACTTTATCGCCTTCACCAATGATCGTCTGCCCTTTCTTAAAGGACATGGGTTTAAAAAAGGAAAAGAAATAGGTAAATTGATCGCCAGTCAGATTGACGGTCTTAGCGATATGCTGTTGCAGAATTTCTTTGGCTTCCATACAAAGTGCGTTTAGACAAAGTTACGGATTTGTGAAAAAGAAAATAGGAAAAAAACATTATAACATCCTTCCTACTTTTCCTTTTTCCTTCATTTTTTAAGACATTGGTTCTGGTTTCGGCGGTCCACCAGCCGGCTTAGAACTATCATCCGGTAGCGGTATGAATTCCTCGTTGTCGTTAGGTGGTAATATAATGCGTCCCTGTTTCCAGTCCTCTTTGGCCTGTTCGATGCGTTCCTTGCGCGAGGAAACAAAATTCCACCAGATGTAACGGTCGCCTAAAGGTTCTCCTCCGAGCATCATTAAAACAGTAGCCTCTTTGGCAATAATCATTGGGTCCACTCCTTTGGAGAAAACCAACATAAGCCCTTCTGTGTAAAGGGTACCTGAAACTTCCACACTACCTTTTACGATATAAAAGGCGCGTTCGGAATGTTCCTTTGGAAGCCCGAACATTGCTCCTTCGTTTAATGTTACATGCAGGTAAAACAAGGGTGAGTTAGTCTTTACATCGTTTTTAAGTCCGTAAGCGTTTCCGGCTATCAGCCTCATCCATACGCCAGTGTCGGTGTATATTGGGAGTTGTTCGGGTTTGTAGTTGTTGAAGCTTGGTGCTGACTCCTCATCCTTTTCGGGTAATGCAACCCAGGTTTGGATCATTTCGAGCTTCCCTCCTGCCAGCACCGAAGGGTCTTCAAAGCGTTCAGAATGTGAGATACCGCTTCCCGCCGTCATCCAGTTGACTTCGCCCGGACGTATGATCTGCTCGACTCCCAGGCTGTCGCGATGCGTTACCTGTCCGCCAAAAAGATAGCTTACCGTCGACAATCCGATATGCGGATGCGGCAAAACATCTAAGGTGGAAACTATCGGTGGCACATTCAAAACCGGCCCGGCATGGTCCATAAAAATAAAAGGCCCAACCATTCGGTGGGTGCGGAACGGCAGAATGCGTTTAACCTTCATAGACTCACTGATTGCAGCGCTGCGGGATTGGATTACTAGGTCGAGCATAACAATGGTGTAGTGTTAATTACGATAAAAGTAATGATAATTACCTTCGGAAACAACTCATTACCACTTCCCAGGTTAATGAAGAAACTATCTCTGCGCCATTGCCTTTCCCACCTTCTAGGGAATAATTACCGTATCGTTAAAGCAAAGTTGTGCCTATTTCTTAATAATCCTCTTTGTAAATATGGCACCTGACACCTCTTTTAAAGTCAAAAGGTAAATACCCTGGCTCAGGGAAGAAACATCCACTGCCGAAGCTCCTTTAGCTGAAAGTACTAATTGCCCCAACTGATTATAAATTTCAATGGTTGCAATGGAAACATTGGAAACTATATTCAAAATCCCGTTCGTAGGATTAGGATAAACAGACACCTTATCCGACTCAAAATCATCCACAGACAAAGTTTCAACAAATGTTGTTGCTGCCGTATTGGTAATAACAGGCGGATTGAAATCAAAAAAGATAGATGCCGTTGCATTTACGACATTCCCTACCACCACATTATTCCTTGGCTTGATCTTATAAGCAATATAGCCATGGGAGTTTGGTTCATCATGGGTGCTGTCGGGTAAATTGATGTCGTTAAAGATAAAGCTCACCTCACTTCCATTATGGATGGTAACACGGCCCGGATGGCTCAGGCTTTCCAATTGCATAGTGGTCCAGTCCTGATTGTCATCCAATATATTGTCGACACGTACGTTGATGGCTTCTGCCGTACCCGTGGTTCTGAAAGCGGACAAGGTAGTGCAGGTACTGATCGGCATCTTCTATCAATACCTGGCTGCCTTCGAGGCAGGTGATATCATTAGGATCATAAGAGCCAATTACAGTTTGTTGATATTCAAATACATTGTCCCCGGGAGTGAAATCGACTGCAACCGGATTTATGGTAGCCGTAGAAATCAACACATCGTTAATGTTGGTGGTAGGTGGTGTGAAGACATTAAACGCCAGGTTGATGATTCTGGATTCGAAAGGACGAAGGCCGGTAAAATCAAAGGTTATTGTATTGGCGGTTTGAGAAGACATTGGTTCACTGGCATTTAGGAAATTCAGTTTCGAATCATCAAACGCAAAGGTAACGGACCCGCTCAAAAGTGTAAGGCCTGCATTTCTATAAACGAGATTATAATAAGTATTGAATCCGGGTACGGCTTGTCTGGTAGGATAAATGCTAACCGCCAAATCCCTTATTTCGCCGATAGGCTGTACGCAAAAATCCACTACGTCAGTATTGCCCTGGCCTGTGAAGTTCGACACAAAAGTGGCAGGGCTTGGAGCGTAATAACTTGCCTCCGATGCGATTCTTGTGGTAATAGTGCCTTCTTCCCTGGTATAAAGCTGAAACTGTCCGTTTTCCTGCGTGAAGGTAGCTTCGGTAGTGTTCGTACCTTCGGCAACCATCATAAGGCCACTTAGTAGGGCATCGGTCCCGGTACAGCCATCGCCCAGCAAATCAAAACGCACGGTTCCGCTGATGCTGTTGGCAGGCAGGATGCCTGAATTTTTATACCACAAAACCTTATCGTCTTCTGTAGCGGCTACAATATCGAGCGTACCATTATCATCAATATCTGAAGCAACCAGGTTATTAGGGCTGTAAGAACTTTGGGAGATAATCTGCTGGGTGTTGGCAAAACCTCCCAATCCGTCCGTATTCTCATACCACGCTATGCGGGAGTTAGTGCCTGTACCTGCAGAAGCAGAAGCAATATCCTTATCACCATCATTGTCCAAGTCGGCAACGATTACACTTTTCGGATAGGAAAAAAGCGTACTGATAATCTGGATTGGGCCAAAGCTTCCTAAACCATTTAGATTTTTAGACCAACCCAGATACGAGTTGGAAGAGGTTTGTCCAATATCGCCTATGTAGACAAGGTCATTATCACCGTCGCCATCAAAGTCGGCAATTTTGGTAGAGAATGCTTTATAGGTATTATTTTCCAAAATCTGTCGGGTGCCAAAAGTACCCTGGCCATCAAGGTTAATATAGCGTAACATCCCGTAATTTCCGGCTACGGAAATATCCAGGTCACCATCGCCATCCAAATCACCAAAGTCCATATCAAACATGGCAAAGTTGTTTATGTTATCTATAGTCTGCTGGGCGCTAAAGCCACCTACTCCATCGAGGTTCTCGTACCATACCGTCCGCGTGGTTCCTATGGCGAAGACATCCATATCGCCATCGTTATCAATATCTGACAGGTACACCTTCGAAGCATAATTGAGGTTTGTGTCAATGGATTGTGGCGCTGCAAAATGACCAAGGCCATCGGTGTTCCTAAACCATACCACAGTATTATCCAGATAAGCGGTAGCCAGCACATCCTTAAACCCATCGCCATCCACGTCGCCAATCCGGACCGAAGTCGCGCCGTTCAAGTCAGTAGATATAATGGTTTGAGTATTGTAATAATTACCCTGGCCATCGAGGTTTCGATACCATGAAATCTTGTCGTCCCAGTAGGAAGCAACCGCGATGTCCTTATCTCCATCGCCATCCAAATCATCCACAGACACGACACGTCCGCCATCGATACTTTTGGTTAGGATACTGGAAGTAAAACTGCCTGTGTTATTGGTATTGTTAAACAACCTGATGTCGAGACCCGCCGTAAGGAAATCCAAATCGCCATCGGCATCCATATCCGAAAAATAGATATCGCGTATGTCTCCTGTGTTTTGCCCTATGAGGATTTCACTGCTGAAATTCCCCTGGCCATCAAGGTTATTGAACCAGCCAATCTTTTTATCGGTATTGGATCCAAAAACCACATCCTTATCGCCATCTGCGTCAACGTCGGTTATGCGTACCACCTGAGCACCATCTGCTGTCAGTGTCAGCACCTGTTGCGTACCGAACGTACCCAACCCGTCCAGGTTTTTGTACCAGGCTATCTTATCGTCAACTCCGGATGCTGAGGCTACATCCATATCGCCATCACCATCCAAATCGCCTGCATATACTGAATTGGTATTGCTGACTGCGTTCGATATCAATATCCGGCTTCCGTAATTGCTGCCTGTTCCATTGTTCCGGTACCACGTTACACCTTGTGAACCACCATCTATCGTGTAACACGACAGGATATCCTGATCCCCATCACCATCTATATCGGCAGGATAGATCGACTGCACCGAGGATACATTGTTCTCAACGTTGAAAGAGTCACCGAAATTTCCCAATCCGTCTGTATTTTTGAAACCCTTTATCGTACCATCCGATTTGGAAGCCCATATCAAATCCTTATCCCCGTCATTATCCATATCTGCGGCTATCACCAGTTGCGCCTGAAAGGCATACATAGCCTGTTTTTGCACAAAGGTACCCTGGCCATCCGTGTTTTCATACCAGGTAACCGTACTACTCGAAAACGAGGCTGCCAAGGCATCCATATCGCCATCGCCATCCAAATCGGCTGTATAAACTCCCCAAGGCGCCTGTACGGTCGACGAAATAAGGTGAAGTGCCACGTCATTACCCGTACCGTCGAGGTTTTCGAGCCATACTACTTTGTTACCAAAATAGGATGACGCCAGGACGTCCTTATCGCCATCGCCATCAAAGTCGGCCGACGTAACACCGTTAGGCGATTGCACATAGCGCGAACCGTCGATGACCACCTGTTCCTCAAATTCCAATTGAGCCTGTGCGAAAAGCGTGGAGAACACTACAACTAAGAAGGTAATTTTTGATTTCATGGTATCCTGTTTAAGATGGGCAAAAATAGGCAATTATAAATCAGTAACAAGTTCTAAGGCAGGTTTTTGTGGTAGTGCTAAGGGAGATTTAAAATTCCGGCAATAACTTTGCTTTTTGCGGTTAACGTTAAAAACTGTCACAAACGCCGGCTTAAGGTGGGCTTTGGTACAGCTCATCCATAGAATGCGCTATCGGGTATAATCTCACGCAATACTACCTAATCACGGAACAACAGCTGAAAAAGTTTTTGCAGTAATTGCTGAACCGGGAATCAGAAAATTGCTATCTTTCGTAAGGCTTATCCCGAGCATTACCGTCAAACAACAATATAAATCAGCAGGAAATGAAACAACTCTTTACACTAGCCGCGCTAATTTTCAGTATACACTGTTTTTGCCAGGCACCGAATCCCGAGTTATTCCGGACGTGGTATTTATACGAATACTATTCTACCGATGACAATATCCACTACCCTGTTTCGGCAGTCACTCCGGCTGTATCTCCGCATGTTACGTTTACTGAGGCATTAGATTTTAACGGCCAGGGTGCGTGTAATTTTTTTACCGGAAGCTACACTTCGCCTTATAACGACTTGGTGCTATTTGAAAATTTTTCGGCTACACTCCTGCTTTGCAGTTCCCAAAGCCAGATGGATATGGAAGGTGCATTTTTTTCGATGCTGCAGTCCGGAGGACAATACACTATAACCGGGCAGGGCGGTAACATGAGGCTGCACATTGAAACCCCCATCTTTACGAATTTTGTATTTGGGAACACTGCGCTTGGTTCACCCGATTTCGATCTCAACCGCACCGTTATCTATCCAAATCCTGTCACGTCACAACTCAGTGTCGATTCGGGAAACAATGCAATCGATAAGGTTGAAATCATAAATTCACTGGGACAGACCGTAAAAACGGCCAGTTCCGGATTTAATGCCATTATAGTTTCCGATTTGGCCTCTGGAATTTACCTGGTAAAAATACAGGCAGAAGGCAAAACAGTACTTAAAAAAGTGGTAAAGGAGTAATAAGGAGGGCTTAATGACGGGTAGAATTTTTCTCCGTGCTATTTACTCAGGCTCACCCAACTCCTCCCGCAATAGCCTCTCCTCCGCCTTCAGCACTTCCAGCTTAATCTGGTATTGCCTTAACTGCGTCCAGTTTTCCTTTTGGAGTTTCCTGGCGGTCTGCCCTGCCAACAATTCCGGAAGCGTGGGTTCGCCTGATTCGTTTTTCCACTGTTTGAGGCTTAGCTTTTGCAGGAAATTCAGTGTGCTGATCCTGGAGTGGTATTTAGTCTCTGCCTTTGCTATGATTTTACGAAGCGGATACTGTTCGAGAAGATTATCTTCCAGTTGCCGTTTGATTGCTTTTGCGTGCAGCTCTGTATTCTCCTCCTGCAGGGACTTAGCCGTTGTAATCGTATTTTTGTCATAAAACAATACAATCATCTCCGCCAGTTGCTTCATGGCTTGCGTTGGTATTGGGCGCAATCCACATTCATACATCGATAACTGTCCACGCGTTACCTTAAGCATCATGGCTAAGCTTTCCTGACTGATGCCTAACAGCTTACTGATATTTTTTTCGGCTCTCATACTTTTTGCTTCACAATATTTATGCCAGCGTTGCAACTTTTAGTGTGGCAATTTTTTTGCAACGCATAAAGTTGCAACGCTGATAAAAATAAGTCGCAAAAAGTGAACGGATGTTAATTTTATTCTTACATTCGTTTTCCCACATCGAAACAAATACCACAAAGTTTTATTGGAATAATTAATTATGCTTGTAAGTAGGCGCGGTTGTGTCTGGTTGTGAGTGACTAGAAGTACCATTAAATATAAAAAACCAATTATGAAAATTGACTTTATTAAAATTAAAAATTTTAGAAAACTAAATTCATGTAAAATTGAATTTTCTGAAAAAGAAACAATATTTGTCGGAGCTAATAATAGTGGAAAAACCACAGCAATGGATGCTTTAATAACTTTTTTAAAAAGAAAGGAATTTAAAACCCAAGATTTTACAATATCTAATTGGACTGTGTTAAATAAAATCGCCGAAAGTTGGATTACAAAATCTGATTTATCAGAAGGTGATAAAAGTATAAAATTACTAGAGCCATATTTACCATCATTAGATTTATGGCTAAATGTGGACACTTCAGAGTTAAGGTACGTAAGTCATTTAATTCCTAATTTAGATTGGGAAGGTGGTCTACTAGGAATTAGATTAATTTTTCAACCTAAAAATTTAGAAGCATTAATCGAAGATTATATTGTAAGTAGAGGTAAAGTAAATAAGTTAAATAGTGATTCTGGTAAAAATGTTGAATTATGGCCTAAAGATTTTTGGCAATTCTGTGAAAAAAATTAAATTCTTTATTTGAAATACAAACCTATATTCTAGATCCTAGTAGGGCTGATGAAGATCAAGAATTAACCGAAAGTAATATTGCCCTAGAAGGAAATCCACTTAATGGATTAATTAAAATAGACACAATAAATGCTCAAAGAGGATTTAGTGATGCTAATTCAGAAAATCCAGAATCACAAAATTCTAGAAATCTATCATCTCAGTTGCGTACATACTATGACAAACATCTTAACCCTTCCATAGACCCAACAGAAAATGACTTAGACGCCTTAGAAAAATTGAATGATGCACAATTGGTGTTTAATGGTAATCTAAAATCTAGATTTAAAGATTCTTTAAAAGAATTAGAAGATTTGAATTATCCTGGTTTTGGTAATCCTCAAATAACTTTATCATCACTGATTAAAGCCTCTGATGGATTAGAACACGAATCTGCAGTAAGATATGAAATTGATAATGGATTATCTCTGCCAGAGAAATATAATGGATTAGGGTATCAAAACTTAATATCAATAATTTTCAAATTAATGCGATATAGGGATGAGTGGATGCGTAAAGGTAAAGCAACAACTGAAGACAGTGATATTATTGAACCATTACATTTAGTTTTAATTGAAGAACCTGAAGCACATTTACATGCTCAAGTACAACAAGTTTTTATTAAAAAAGCCTATAATGTTTTAAGAAAACATCCTGATTTACATACTAAGAGTAATTTTACAACTCAATTAGTTATAAGTACTCACTCAAGTTATATAGCACATCAAAAATTTGAGAGTTTAAGATATTTTAAAAGAAAAAATACACTCGTAATACCAACATCAGAAGTTCTTAGTTTAAAATCAGTTTTTAATAGTTTAATATCTGAAGAGAAAGAAACCGAAAAATTTGTTATTAGATATCTCAATACAACTCATAATGATTTGTTTTTTGCAGATGCAGCAATATTAGTTGAAGGACCCGCAGAGAGAATGCTTATACCACATTTTATAAAAAATAAACACCAAATACTTGATAGTTGTTACATTACCATTCTTGAAATTGGAGGGAGTCATGCTCATCGTTTAAAACCATTGATTGAAAAGTTGGGACTAATTACTTTGATTATAACAGACATTGATTCTGAGGATCCTTCAAAAGCATCAAACAAAAAATGTCAACCACAAAAAGGGAAAAATTTAGAAACTAATAATGATACATTAAAAAAATGGAATCCTAAACTTAATGAGATTGATAAATTGTTAGAATTAGAATATAAAGATAAAGTGCTTTCCTACACTCCTATTAGAGTTGCATTTCAGAATGAAATAAGTATAAATGACAAAAAGATTTATCCATACACTTTCGAAGATGCACTCATCATAGAAAATATTGAAATGTTTAAATCTATACCTAAATCATCTGGTTTACTAAAAAAAATGGTTGAGTCTGCTAATGAAACTGATATTGCAAATGTTGCCTTAAAAGCTTATGATGCAATTAATGCGGAAGGTGCAAAAAAGCAGAATTTGCATTAGATGTTTTGTATTTTGAAAATCCTGAAAATTTAAATACTCCTAAGTATATCGAAGAGGGATTGATTTGGGTCGAGGAACAATTAAGATCAAATAGAGATATCAATATTAATAAACCTTTATGAGATGAATACTTACGATAATAATATAGATAAAAATGTTGATGTTGAGATTTATAATTGCATTAATCCATTAAATCCTAAAAGTTTTTTTCTTTTTGCCGGTGCTGGTTCTGGTAAGACACGTACATTAGTCAATGTATTAGACAAGTTTAATGAAAACTTTGGAAAGGACTTTAAGTTAAAAAATAAAAAGATTGCAATAATAACTTATACGAATGCTGCAGCAGATGAAATTAATCATAGACTAGCTTATAATCCTATTTTTAAGATTAGTACCATCCATAGTTTTTGTTGGGAATTAATTCAAAATTTCACTACGGATATAAAAAATTGGTTAGTTGTAGATTTAAATGAATCTATAGCGGAATTAAATGTACAACTATCAAAAAGTAGAGATATTAATAATAAAACAGCTATTAGTAACAGAAAGAAAATTGAATCTAAAACTAAAAGGCTCCAGTCACTAGATAAAATTTCTAGATTTATCTATAATCCCAATGGTGATAATTTAACTAAAGATTCATTAAACCATACAGAAGTAGTTTCGATTGCATCTCACTTTATTACTTCAAAAAAACTATTCGAGGATATATTAATTAATAAATATCCCATAATCTTAATTGATGAAAGTCAAGATACCAAAAAAGAATTAATAGAAGCCTTATTTTATTTGCAGTCACTTAAGACAGAACAATTCTCGTTAGGTTTATTTGGGGATACCATGCAACGAATTTATAGTGACGGCAAAGAAAAATTAGGAGATGATTTACCACAAGATTGGTTAATGCCTGCAAAACAAATGAATCATCGTTCAAAATCTAGAATTATTGAACTAATTAATAAAATCAGAGAAGATATAGATCACCAAAAGCAAATTCCAAGAATTGAAAATTCAGGTGGTGTTGTTAGATTTTTTATTGTTCAGAGAGGATTGGACAAATTGTCTACTGAGGAATCAATTAAACAGAAAATGTCATTAATTACGAAAGATAACAAATGGACAGACGTAGGTTTACCAAAGGACAAAAGGGACATTCCTGTAAAGACTCTTACTCTTGAGCATCATATGGCAGCTGTCAGGATGGGGTTTTCGTCTTTTTTAATCCATTATATTCTGTCGATAAAATGAAAACTGGTTTGTTAGATGGTAGTTCTTCATCAGTTAACTTTTTCATTAAAATAATTTTACCATTATTATTAGCGCATAAAAACAATAATAGTTTTGAAATAGCAAACATTATTAAAAAACAATCACCTCTTTTTAATAATGAAAATATCAAAAATGAGAGTGATAAAATAAGTATATTAAAAACCGCTAAAGCTAATGTTGAAGAACTTCTAAAACTTTGGGATGACAATAAATCGCCAATATTATTAGAAATAATAAACAATATAAATAATTCAAATTTATTCAAGTTACCTAATGACTTAAAGTTAGCTATAGAACGTTCTTCTATCTCTCACATTGAAACTGAACAGGAAGAAGAGGAAGACGATGAGTTATTACATGCTTGGGATATTGCATTAAATGCAGATTTTAATGAAATAATAGAATACAATAACTATATATCCGAGAACTCAGGATTTGGCACGCATCAAGGAGTAAAAGGGCTAGAATATGATAGGGTAATGGTTGTTATAGATGATGTTGAAGCAAAAGGATTTATGTTCAGCTACGATAAGTTATTTGGAATAAAATCATTAACTCAAACCGATAATAAAAATATAATTGATGGCAAAGAAACCGGAATAGATCGTACATCAAGACTCTTCTATGTTGCTTGTAGTAGAGCTAAAGAAAGTTTAGCTATAGTTGCTTATACAGATAATACAACAATGTTAAAAAAAATTACTAGATTTTGGCTGGTTTAATGAAGGTGAGATTGAAGTTATATAATTCACCTGCTACCGCACAAATACTTTAGTGAGGTCATAAATCATAAAATATGTATAGACACCTAATCCTTATCCTCCTCCTATCCTCGTTCCCGCGCGAATCCCTTCGCGTGGTTTCGCAACAAACAAACCATAACCCATGCACAAACACCTAATACTAATCCTCCTCTTCTCCCTAACCGCCTCCGCGCAAAAGATATACAAAACACCTTCGGGAGCTAAGTACCATCTGGGCAGTTGCAGGATGGTTAAGAATGTGTCTGAGGAAATATCGTTTGAAAGAGCTGCGGAACTTGGATTAGATCCCTGCAAGATATGCAGGCCACAAGATTATAAAGCGTTGGGTTTTAAATCTTCCAATACGGCACAAGGTCAGAAGGAAACGGTGCAATGCAAAGGAACTACAAAGAAAGGTACGCGGTGCAAGCATATGACGAGCATTGCTAATGGGTATTGTTTTCAACATAATCCGGGAAGTAAAATATTGGCTTATATCTCAATACCGTTGAAATAAATCCTAAAAAGCTAATGCTTATTAAATTAATCCTTATTTTCGTTTTACACACATCGCAACAAATACCACAAAGTTTTAGCGGATGGAAAAAATAGGCTTGTAAGTAAGCGGGGTTTATTACTGGTATTTATAAGTTATGTGATACCTTCGAGCAACACGACTATAAATCTCTCATTTCTTACAAAAGTGCCGTTTAACGATTTTTATTCCTCTTTAACGACTTTATTTGGTAAACATTAAATTACTTTAAAAATAATAACTATTTACTTTTATTTTAAAGTTATATCTACTATTTTAGCGACATATTCTTACGATTTTATGTAAAAATTAAAATTATATTGTTTTGAGAATAGTCGCGAATATTTAAAAAACAATGTGGTTTTTATGTGAACTTATTAGTTCACGGGCAGAAATTCCATATTGGAGAGAAACCGCAGAAAATCTTTGACTGCCTTAACGAGCCAGAAGCTCTTGCAAAGATTTAAGCGAAAAAAGTTATAAATGAAAACAATTAAAACAATTTTGTTGATGTCAGTAATATTTATTTCTACATCTTCTTTCACAACTTTGCTTCAAGCTTCATCTAACCACTGTGTATACAGAATGTATAATTCTAGGGGTCAATATTTAGGCACATGGGATATTTATGTCCCTGCTAATGTAAGCTGTGGAAGTAAAGAAGCTAAAGCGCTTGCAATAGCAGAATTTAACATTTGGGGTTAAATAATTATTCAAGAAGCGAAGCAATACACTTCGCTTCTATTTTTTAAACTTTATTTTATGAGATATTTATATATAATATTAGTAGTTAGTAATTTATTTGCTCAGCAAAAAGACAAACCCGCCATTCAAGTACAATATTTTGAATCTATCAAATATAGACCAACTATTGTAAATAATTATGATGGCATTTTATCAATTCAGAATGAATTTAGTTTTTACACATCTAAGTTTATCAACACTGAAAAAATTTTTAAAACAGATGATTCAAGTGATGATGAAATTATTGTAGATAATAAGAAGGTTAAATTTACAAATGAGATTTTCATTAATACTTTATCCAACGAACTAACGGAAAATCTGTTTGAAGAAATTATTTTAAAAAAATCATATTCAGTTTATGAAAATATACCAAAAATGAAATGGCTTTTTTTAAAGGGGGATAAAAAATTCAATAATATGAATTGTAAAAAAGCTCAAACAACTTTTAGGGGACGAACATATATTGCATGGTATACGCTGGAAATACCTGTATCGATTGGTCCATGGAAATTTAGCGGATTACCAGGTTTAATACTATCTATAGAGGACACCGAAAAAGTTTACAAATGGGAAATAAAAAAAATAAACTACCCTTACAAAGAAAAAAGTTTAAACTTAGCTGACAATTTCAGTAAACGTTTCAAATACAAAAAGGTGTCATTTAAAGAATATGACAAAATATATGTAACTGCAATAAAAGATAAAATTTCAATTATTGCAGCAAGAAATAAGAATAGAGAATATAAATCCCAATTTAGTTTTTCAACATTTCAAAATAAAGAGCCTCAAAATGAAATAAGAACGCAAATGGAATTCAAATAAAAAAATGCGAAAATATTTCACAATTACATTATTATTATTTAATTTTTTAATTTTTTCTCAAACGGTTATCGAAGGTAATGTTAAACAATTTAAAACTAACAGAGCACTAAACTCAATAACTATTATTTTAAAAAATCAAAACGATGAAATCATCTCTTTTACATATTCGAACGATGAAGGAAATTTTAAAATCTCAACTAATGAAAAGGGGCGATTGACAATTATTGCAACTTCATTAGAGTTTGAAGAAAATAAGAAAGAAATAGTAATTGATGAAAATGATAAATCAATTAAAGTTTCTTTTAATCTTATAGATAAAATATATGAACTAAATGAGGTTTTCATTGAACCAAAAAAATCAATCAGTGTTAAAAATGACACTATTGTATTTAACGCAAAGTCTTTTCTGCAAGGAAATGAACAAGTAGTTGAGGATTTATTAAAAAAAATACCCGGATTAAATGTTTTAGCAGACGGTACTATAAAAGTTGGTAACCAAGAAATTGAAAAAGTAATGATTGATGGAGATGATATGTTTGAAAAAGGATATAAAATTCTAACTAAAAACATGCCTGTAAACCCAATTGATAAAATAGAACTATATCAACACTATTCTAACAATAAACATCTAAAAGGAATTGAAAATAGCGAAAAAGTTGCATTAAATCTTACTTTAAAGGAAGATTACAAGCGCACATGGTTTGGCAATGCAACTTTAGCCTATGGTCTTATTTCGGAAAATCGTTATGAAGTAAGAAGCAATTTAATAAATTTTGGAAAAAAAGTAAATATTATTTTTTAACCAATCTTAATAATATTGGAGTTGATGCAATTGGAGATATTAATAACTTAATCCGACCTTATCGTTTTGATGACCCTGGAAGTATTGGTGATAATCAATCGGCGAGAACGCTCTTAGGATTAAGTTCAGATTTACCAAATTTAAAAGAAAAGAGAGTAAACTTTAACAATGCAGAAATGCTTTCATTGAATAGTATATTTACACTTTCAGAAAAAGTAAAACTCAAAACATTAGGCTTTCTTAACACCGATGAAAATGATTTTTTTAAAAATAGTGTACAATCCTTTTCAGTAGGGACAACATCTTTCGTAAATACTGAAAACTTTGTTGGAAGAAAAAAACAGATTACAGGTTTTGGCAAAATAGATTTAACCTATGACATTTCTAAAAATAAAACTTTAGAATACACAGGAAAGCTTAACCAAACCAACGAAAAAAATCGAAGCGATTTACTATTCAACAACGATTTACTAAACGAAAAACTGACTAGTAACAACCAACTTTTTGACCAAAAATTAGTTTTTTCCAATAAATTTAAAGAAAATAAAGTTTTGCTTTTTTCAGGTAGATATATCAATGAAAAAACACCACAAAACTACTCCGTTAATCAATTTATTTTTAATGACCTATTTACTGAAAACGCAAACAACACCAAGCAATATAGTCAAAATAAAATGCAGTTTGCAGGCATTGAAGCACATTTACTAGACAAAAAGAAAAATGACGATTTATTAGAAATAAAATTAGGTGATCAATTAAGAATAGATAATTTAGACACTCGCTTTGAATTATTAAACAACGATATTAGTGTAGCTTTACCTAGTAGCTATCAAAACAATTTAACCTATTCAACTAATGATTTATATCTGTCTGCTAAATATCGTTTCAAATTTGGTAATTATACATTATTAACGCAATCAGATTTTCATCAGCTATTTAATCATTTAGAAAATTTCGGCATTAAAACCAATCAAAATCCCTTTTTTATTATTCCAAAAATAGGTTTAGATTGGAATATAAACGAAAAAAATAAAATAGTTACATCGTATTCATATAATACAAATAACGCAGGTGTTTTAGATGTTTATTCTGGCTTTGTTCAAAATGGGTTTCGTTCTATTTCTAAAGGTTTAGCAGAATTTAATCAACTAAATACATTAAATGCTATTTTAAATTATACCTACGGCAGTTGGGGCGAAAAGTTTTTTGCAAACACCTTCGTTTTGTACTCTAAAAGCAATGATTTTTATAGCACAAATTCTATTGTAACTCAAAATTATTCACAATCTGAAAAAATCATTATAAAAGACAGGGAATATTTATCCATATCCTCAAACATAGATTATTATTTTAAACAAATAAAATCTAATTTAAAAATCACATTAGGTGCAAATAAAACCAATTTTAAAAACATAATTAATAATTCAAATTTACGTGAAGTCAAAAATTTTGGAGCGGAATATGGTTTTGAATTACGTTCAGGTTTTAAAGGATTTTTCAACTATCATATTGGATCAAAATGGAATTACAATCAAGTAGAAACTACCATAAAAAACAACTTTACAGACAATATGAGTTTCTTGGATTTGTCATTTACGTTTTGTGATAAACTTAATGTTGAATTACAATCCGAACGTTATTTATTTAGCAGTTTAGACAAAGATGTTAACCAATACTATTTTTTAGATATAGAAGCTCGTTATACAGTTAAGGAAAATAAATTAACGTTTTTTCTCTCTGGTAATAACCTTTTTAACACAGAAACATTTAGAAATTATAGCATTTCGGATATAAATTCTTCAAAAACAGAATACAAATTACAGCCAAGATATGTGCTTTTAAAAGTGGAATTTAGGTTTTAAATTACTATTTTTTTAGTTTTGATTTATTAACAATTTTTAAAAAATTTTATAAAACAATCGTAAAATTCAATTTTTCGAAATAAAAAATAAAACAAATAGGGCGTTAGCCCTATTTGCTTTTTCTTAATTAACTTCACTATTTGCAATTCTAAAAAAACAGTTATTAATAACTTACTAACTTTTGTGTATCCAATAACAACAATAACGAATGACAAATTAACTTCTATCAATACGTAAATAACAATTATGAATAATAAAATAACTTTACTATATGCCCAATTAACTTTTACAAATGCGTAAATAACTATACTGAATACATAACTTACTTTTACAAATACTGAAACAAAAAAAATAGAAGTGTTGAAAATAGAAAGTCAAATGCTTCAAAAAATAAAGGCATCACATAGGAGCCGTTTCTCGCAATTGCGAATTTTGTGATAAGTTGACGTTTACGTTTCGCAGGAATTTTTATCTTTAACAGAAAATAATTAGTTTCGAAGTTCAACTGACGAGAAGCGACGGAACGTTAATGGCAACTCTACCGCGACACCATAAGCATTGAACAATCAGAAAATGAAGAAGAACTTATTTTTATTTTTAACATTACTTACATTACTCAATTCGTGTAACGGACAAAAGACTATTGGAAAATCTGTAAATGAACTCGGCAAACATTTATGGTATGTGTTTCAAGACACGAAAAACAACTATTGGTTTAGTAGCAATGGAGAAGGTGTGTATCGTTTATGACGGAAAAACGATTGTCAATTTTACAACAAAACATGGACTTGCCAACGACACCACAAGACAAATTCAAGAAGATAAATTTGGTAATATATTTATTTCAACTTTCGGTGGTATCAACAAATTTGACGGAAAGACATTTACGACTTTGCAACCAATTAAAAGCAAAGAATGGAAATTAGAACCGAATGATTTGTGGTTTTATATATTGGGTAAAAAGAATGAAGGTGCTTATCGCTATGATGGAAAAAATTTATATAATTTGGAGTTTCCCAAACACTATCTTCACGATGAAATTTATCCACGAGTTGTCAATTCGTTCTTTAGTCCTTACGAAGTGTATTCCATTTATAAAGACAGAAAAGGTGCAATATGGTTTGGCACTTCCGTTTTTGGAGCTTGTCGTTTTGATGGAGAAACAGTAAAATGGATGTACGAAGACGATTTGACCTATGTACCTAATGGCGGCACTTTTGGCATTCGTTCTATTTTTGAAGATAAAGAAGGCAGTTTTTGGTTTTGTAACACTTGGCACAAGTATATTTTTGATTTTGAAAAGACAAGCAAAAAGCGACAGGCTTCAATATCGAAAAACTGAAGGTATTGGAAATGCAAAAATATTTGGCGGAGATAAATATATCTACTATTCCCACATTGTAGAAGACAGTAGTGGAAATATTTGGTTGACAACTTGGGACAAGGGAGTTTATAAATATGACGGGCAAAACGATTACAAATTATGCAGTTAAAGACGGAACTCAAATGACAGTTAATTTAGTTTCTATGTATAAGGACAATCAAGGCAATCTTTGGCTTGGAACACCCGAAAACGGAACATTTAAGTTTAACGGAAACACATTTGAAAGATTTAAAACTAAATAATAGAATAAAGAGCAGCCACTAACAGCCGTTTCTTGTAATTACTTCGTCCGTTCGCTTCGCTCGGGTGCGAAATCACACTAGAAAAAACTTTCTAAATTATGACGCCATTACATATTTGTGTTTTAATGTTTATTGTCCAAGTTTGCGGTTATATTTTGCTTGACAAATACAATAGGAGTAATTGGAAATATTTACTCTTAGCATTTGGTCTAGTTTTAGATTTTTTGTACTGCCAGGATTTTTTATGCCAGAGTTTAAAGAAGGTGAAGTACGATGTGGAATGCCGGCATTAGGAATTACATTAGCATTTTGGATTTTTGGAGGTGGATTAATTGTTTCTACTCATATAGTTTATGTCTTTGTGAGGACGCTTATTAAAGCTAAACACAGCACATAAAAGCCGTTTTGCGACATAGCTGGTTTTTATTTTACTTAGCCGGAAATTACCCCCGCTCCCGCGCGAATCACTTCGCGTGGTTACCAAAGCGGATGAGATGCTTCCTTCGTCAGCATGACAAATAGGAAAAACAAAAGAGCTAGAGATGAAACACATGACGAGCATTGCCAACGGCTATTGTTCTCAGTATAATCCGGGGAAGTGAGTTCAGTATTTAGTGTTCAGATGGAAGATGGCAGAAGGCAGGTGTCAGGAGAAAATAGTACGCTTACTCATTTTTGATTAAGAATGGGAATTATATAACTGCTCCTTTAAATTATATAAAAATAAAAACCCGGCAATTTGTGAATTTTGGATAATCGGTAAAAGTATTCACAATGTTTCAGGGATTAATAATTAAAAAGTTCCTCTTCTCCATGTTGTACAGCCTGACTTTTATTCACGCTGCCGCACAACATCGGAACGCAGATAATAATATCATAGTTACCTTATCGCCACTGGCATTGGCAGACGTATTTGATGGTGCTTCGGTACGTTTGGGTACTGAAGTAAAGCTCCGACGCAACATTTCCGTTGCCGTTGAAGCGGGTGCTTATGCAGGTTACCTTAAATCGACCAAGATAGACCCCAAAGGTTTCCTTGTGAGGCCTTCGATAAAATACTACCTGAATAAGCAACAGTGCTCCGGCAGGTACCTGGCACTGGAATACCAGTTTAAGCACCAGACTTTTGACATGCGGGACAGTATTGTAATTCATGCCAGTAGGTTTGAAAAGCAATATGGGATGAGGCGTACAATCCATTCGGCTGTGTTTAAATATGGCAAGCTGAAGAATATTGGCGAAAAGTTTGTACTCGAATGGTATTGCGGGGTTGGCATACGGCACATCCGCTCCCATTCAGACCTGAGTACAGAGGAAGAAGACGGGATACTGACCGGCGAAGAAGGCGACTGCCCAATACAGGAAGACATCATAAGGCTGACCGGAACGAGGATATTCCCGGATTTCCGGGTTGGGATTAAGGTAGGTTTGAGGTTGAAGTAGCCTGATGGATACTTCCTCCCGCTAACGCCCGAAATCGAAGATTCGACGAAGTCAATTCCTTCGCGTGGTCCTATTTAAGCTCCTTACTAACCAACAACAAGCCGATTGAGCAGAACGACTAGTTTATAAAGGGGAAGATTATGTATACAGTAGTGCTATTGATTATGCTGGCGAGAAAGAATTAGGGTAATACCAATATGCCTGTTATGGATGGATGGGAGTTTTTGGAGGAATACCTGATTATCAGTCCTATGATACCTAAAACAGTAGTAATTTATATGGTGAGTTCTTCTGTTGATGAAAAAGATGTTTTAAAAGCTAAAAGTATCAGTGCACTGTCAGGTTATTTGGTAAAACCAATATCAAGCCAAAATATAATGGAAGTTATTTTAGAAGTTCTTAATTGATTTTGTTTTTACCCCGCTCACGCATAATCCTTTAGTGTGGTAAAAAATATAAAAATCTAAAAATAGATTTCCGTCTGCGCGGGAAAGACAACAGAAAGGACTGAAGCATTTCTACTATGGAATTGTTTCGTATTCGATTTGATTTTCGGTAAGAATCGATCCGATTTCAACCGCTGACAAAGAAGAATTTACTATGGATAATCTACAGTAATAATTTCCGTAGTTGACAAAACCCAATTCGGTGTCGGAACATCTCTTTGTAATTTCGTAGGTTACCCAGAATAACTGATACTCTGAAACGCCACTGGTTTTAAACAAATAGTTATTAAATTGGTATTGCATTGTATCTATCAATTAAGTAATTTCAATAGCATAAACCATTTTATATTTATGCCGACGGTTTTATAAAATGCCGGAATGTTACGAATAGCACCCGGCATTTTCCCCTAAACAAACATGAATTCTTTACTGGATAGTATAGTCTCTAATGCTAACTTCTGCCAGCCTGAAATAGCCGAAAGCAAAATTCTGACTGTTAGTCTGATTCACAATATTGCCCCGAACCGCGGTTGGGATAGTTGGAAACGGGCTTCCGTCGCCGCCTGATGCCAATAGTAATTTACTAAAATACATATAGTACCTCTTTGACATTCCGTACAATCGGATGTTGAGTATATCCCCTGCCCTTAAATCTTCATGCGAATAGGATTCGGACATCATGCTTCCATTGCTGTAATTATCATCCTCTACCTCAAATGTCGGAAATATAACATGCGGCGAGATAACGCGATTCAGGTAGAAGTTTTCTTCGGTTCCGTTATCCTGATAATGATAAGTTATTTCAAATTCATCGCCTGTTATTCCGCCAGTACTGTTCTGTTCTATCGCCGCTTCTATATTCGGCGCCGCAATTAATGTTTCAATAGCAGTATAGGTTTCCCCGTTTAAGGTAATCGTCATGGTATAGGTTTCCCCAATAACCGGTTGAAAATCAGAGCAGATGTATTCTCCCGTATTTGGTATTTCGTTAAACGTAAATACTGTATTCTGCGTATTGGTAACGATGACTGTAGCTCCCGAAACGGTTGGGAATGTTGGGCTGTAATATCCTGTAGTCGTAGATAAGACAATCTTCTGCTCGTTGCCCGGAGTACCTTTTACCCAATCAATGGATGCGTCTATGACCAGTTTGGGTTCAGCTGTTTCTAAGTCCACATTAATAACTTCTTCACATCCCGTGAAGGCTAATGCCAATAGTACGAGTAATCCTTTTGTTAGTGTTTTCATTGTTTGTATTTTATGGGTTAGAATTTGAAGTTATAAGTTACACCGGGAATGATTCCAAATATGGAAATCCGTTTCGCTTCACTAAGTCCGGTATCCTCATTTTGCCCAAAGCTGTAGCTTGCTGCGTTACTCCTGTTATAAACGTTATAAATACTGAACACCCATTCGCCCTGCCATCCTTTTTTCTTATCGGGTTTCGGTACATAGGTTGCGGATAAATCCAAATGATGGTAGGCTGCCAATGCATCTTCATTCCGCAAGCCATAACTGGCAATAGTGATGCCCTGGTACTGGTATTTTCCATTTGGGAAGGTGGCTGCTTTTCCACTCTGAAAAGTAAAAATCCCGCCGAAGTTCCATTTTTTAGTGAACTGATACGCCGCAGTAACTGAAAGGTTGTGCAGTTTGTCATAATTGGCACGATACCATTGGCCTTGGTTGATTCCGGGTTCATTGGAATTGCGGCCGGGAGTCCTTTGCTCGGCTTTGGAAAGGGTGTAGGAAACCCATCCGGTTAATTTCCCCGTGTTCTTTTTTAGCATTAATTCCAATCCGTAGGAACGCGCTTCTCCATTTAAAAGGACTCTTTCGATTGCTTCATTGGCAATTAATTCGGCACCATCAATATAATCGGACTTGTTTTTTATCTTTTTATAGAAGGTTTCTACTTCCAATGAATAGTTATCCTCTTTAAAGTTTTGGAAATAACCCAAGGCTATCTGATCCAGTATTTGCGGTTTTAGGTAACGATCGCTGGGAGACCAAATGTCTAAGGGAGAAACCGAAGCCGTATTGGAAATCAAATGAATGTATTGGCTCATCCTATTATAGCCTAACTTAAAGGACTGATTGTCGTTTAAGGAATAAGCTACGGATAAACGAGGTTCGAGATTACTAAAGGTTGCTATGGTTTTATTCTTTCCATATTTAATGGTTCCAGTGGGAACAGCCTCTTCATAAATCTGAAAATCCGAATTGAAAACTACCGCCTGGTTATTGGCATAGGTATTTACTTCCTCCTCGCCTAACCTTTGAAAATGACTGTAGCGAAGGCCGTAATTGATGGACAATTTTTCAGACAGCTTTTGTTCTGCGCTGATGTAAAGTGCGTTTTCGAAAGCATATTTCCTGGCAATCTGGTCGGGATTGATTCCGGATGTAGCTCCATAAGGATTAATCGTTCCCGGATTGAATTTGTAGTACACCGAATTTAGTCCATAATTCAGGATTAAATTGTTAGAGATGTAATGTTTGAAATCGTACTTAAAGTTATAGTTCTTCACATCAGATTCCCAATCGATTCCTACTGTCTTTATCTGCAAGCCGTAATTGTAATCGCTGTAAATGGCTGAGGCATTTGAAAATATCTTATCCGAAAAGATGTGGTTCCACCTAACATTAAAAAGGGTATTGCCATAAGTATTTATAAAACTATTATTGAAATTCATCTTGTCATTGCCAAAATAGCCTGATACAAAAACGTTATTCTTATCATTGAACCTGTAATTCAGTTTTGTATTCAAATCATAGAAGTACGCGGTGTTGGGCTCATCAGCCAGCTTTAGGAAAAGATGGGCATAACTTCCACGCCCTGCAATTACAAAGGAACTTTTCTCTTTAACGATTGGACCTTCTATTAATAAGCGGCTGGAAATTAATCCGATTCCGCCATTTATATGATACTCTTTATTGTTTCCTTCCTTTTGGTACATATCCAAGACAGAAGATACGCGGCCTCCGAAATTGGCTGGAATACCGCCTTTATATAATTTCAAATCCTTCAGCACATCTGAATTGAATACCGAAAAGAATCCGAATAAGTGGGAAGTATTGTAGACTACAGCTTCATCCAGCATCACAAGATTACCGTCTACGGAGCCTCCACGTACATTAAATCCGGAAGCGCCTTCCTGCGCGTTAGTTACTCCGGGAAGCTGTAGGATGGATTTCAACACATCGACTTCACCCATAACCGCGGGCATTTTTTTAATGGTCGCAATCGAAAGCTTGTTCACACTCATTTCGGGTTTTCGGATGTTAGCCTTCGTCTTATTGGATGTAATGACAACTTCATCGAGTGCCTTTCCGGTTTCCGGCATGGCGAAGTTCTTCTTGGTGTTCTCTGTCAGCGTGATGGATTCTTCAACAGTATCGAAACCCATATAGCTGACTATGATGGTATAATTGCCTTTTGGCAGCGTAATAGAATAAAACCCGTAGGAGTTTGTTGTGATAGAAGCTTTTGCTTCGGGGATGATGATGTTTACCCCAATCAATGTTTCATTGTTGGTTTTGTTGGCGATGGTTCCGCTTAGGGTAACCTTTGATTCCTGCGCGTCGGCAGAAAAAATAATGGTAAGGAAGGTTAAAATAAAATACCAGATTTTGCGTTTCATAGAGTAATGATTAGATTTCTGCGAACTTATAGCATTCCCGAATTGGCTTTTTTTGAATTATACCAAAGCGAAGATTTTTTATATGAAATGCCATTTTAAACTGATTAAAATTTTCGTATAAAAAAGATGTACTTTGGTATAAATTGTAAATTGTGGCATTGCATTGTATTTACATTTGCTTTACCTATTTAAGATACTTATGAATAAAATTTTACACAAGCCGCTGATTGAGCAAAATTTAATGCTGCAGCTTTTTATCTCGAAGAAATACAGATGGCACCGGCATTTAATCCTGATAGGATTCAGCATACTAGTTATATGTTACAGTCCTCCAGACTATACGGAACCGACCGAAACCTACAATCGTATTGTCACTTTTTTTCAGATAATGCTACTTTCGTATAGCAATATGTATTTTTTTGTACCGCGGTTTTTGTTTAAGAAAAAGTATATCAGCTACGGCCTGTTTGTCTTCGTGGGGATTTTTACCCTGACATTTATCAATAAGGTTTCTGCCTATTTTTTTAGGCCCAATTTGCTTCCTTATGAAATGGATGATATCAATTTGCTTAGCTATTCCTTTGTTATCCTTGTGCTTATCATTGCCTCTGCCGCCGTTAAATTATTCCAGCAATGGATATTGGATGCCCAATTAATTAATGATCTGGAGCAGGCTAAAACCAGTGCCGAATTAGAACAGTTAAAGAATCAGATCAATCCGCATTTTCTTTTCAATATGCTGAACAATGCCAATGTGCTGACGAAGAAAGATCCTGATAAGGCTTCGCAGGTTTTAATGAAATTGAGTGATTTATTACGCTATCAATTGTATGACAGTGCGAGGGAACAGGTTTTCCTGACTTCTGACATTCATTTCTTGGAAGATTTTCTAAATTTGGAGAAAATACGAAGGGATAGTTTTGACTTTGTTATCTCTAAGGAAGGCAACCTGAATGGTGTTCAGATTCCGCCTTTGTTGTTTATTTCATTTGTAGAAAATGCCGTGAAACACAATAATGATTCGGAAAAAGCGTCGTATGTGAACCTTGAATTTAAGAACCTAAATGACGAGCTCATCTTTAAATGCGTGAATTCAAAACCCATTTTAAAGGCAGTAAAAACCAATTCAGGTGGATTGGGATTGGCTAATATAAAAAGAAGGTTGCAATTACTGTTTCCTGATTCTCACCTGTTGCAAATTGAAGAAAGTGAAACAACCTATTCTGTAATCCTAAGTATAAAATTATGAACTGTATAATTGTAGATGACGAGCCTTTAGGAAGAGAGGCGATTGAAATGCTGATAGAGAAAACACCGGATTTAACTTTACTCGGTTCGTTTAACAGTGCAGCAACAGCTTCAAAATTTGTGCATGGTACAAGAATAGACTTAATCTTTCTCGATATTCAGATGCCTGGAATTAATGGAATTGAATTCGCCAAAACAATCCCCGAAAAAACCTTTGTTATTTTTACGACAGCATTTTCAGAATTTGCAACCGAGAGCTATGAAGTGGATGCCATTGATTATTTGATTAAGCCTGTAAAATTAGAGCGCTTCCACAAGGCAGTTGACAAAGCCCTGTCCTACTCTATCTTATTGAAAAAAGGAAATTCACATAATAATATAGAGCAAATAACCGATAATCATTTCTTTATCAAAGCGGATCGAAAAATCATCAAAGTCTACTTTAATGACATCCATTTTATTGAAGGGTTAAAGGATTATGTGGTGATGCATACGGAGAACCAGAAGATAATTACAGCCATGAATATAAAAACCATTCATGAACAGCTCCCTAAAAAAATGTTTGTGAGGGTCAGCAAATCCTATATAATCAATGCGGACAGAATAGATTCGGTTGATAATAATACGGTGTATATTGGAAAAAATGAAATCCCAATTGGAACTATTTACAGGGACTATTTTTTCAATGAATTTGTAACTAAAAAGATTTTGAGCCGATAAATCAAATCGAATACAACCATCATTCCTCCACTACCTGAAGCTCTACCTTGAATTTTCCTCTATAAGGATGATCCGCCATTAAGGAATGACCGATTATCAAAGTGTGTTCTCCGGTTTGTTTGAGTTCGAGTACCATCTCTTTGCCAAATGGGCCATCGGCAGTTTTATCGGGAAATAGGATTTGGTTAAAACGAATGTTACCTGTACCCTCTATTGGAGTAATAACTGCGGTTAGATTACCAGTGTCTTCGTTGTTGAATTTTACATAAATATGGCTTATCGAATCAATCGTACCAAAGGCAGTGTACTTTCCATTTTCGTCTTCTACCAACATAGAAATCGTATCATTTTTTTGCCTATTATAAATAGAATCTTCCGCTTTATCCTGTTCTACAACAATGGTATCTGTCATATTCGACGGAATAATTGGGGAGTTCTGCTTATGATTACAGGAGAACATGAGAATGGTTAATATGATCCAACAGCCTCTCATTTTCCCGAAGATTGCATTTTCATAATAGGTTGAATGATGCTTACGCGATTGCCTTCCGTATCATAAAAGGAAACATATAAACCGTGCCCCGGAATGTCCATTGGCTCGCCCAATAATTTACCTCCGGCTTCAATTATGTCGTCCATGGCTTCCCGAATGTTTTCAACACCTATGACTAAAGAAGGATACTGATCTGGGGTTTCATCATTTTTGGGATAGAAGCCGCCGTTGATTGCTCCTTTATTTTCAATCATGCCGTTCTCATCCGTTTCGGTAGTGGTAACTACTACATAATTACCCATATCTTCTCCGAGCATGTGCGTCTTCCACCCAAAGGCTTTATTGTAAAATACAGCCATCCGGTTTCGGTCTTCTGCAGGCATTTCGAAATGCACTACGGGGCTCATCTTTTCCATCGCTTTACATTTTAGATTAAGTTACTTGTAAATTTAGCTTCTGGGTTAGTATAATGTGTTATATAATGTCTGGGTGGTTTTATATAATTCTATCTATAAATTAAATCATCAAAAAATGAGAAATGGCTAACAGAGTTTTATTTACTTCATCTCATCCAAACCCAATAATAGCAACTGTGCAGTGGCTTCGTTGGTAGCTAAAGGAACATTGTGTACATCGCAAATCCGAATCAGCATACTGATATCAGGCTCGTGCGCGTGGCTAGAGTTAGGGTCTTTAAAGAACAATACCATTTTGGTTTTTCCTTCGGCAACGCGGGCTGCAATCTGAGCATCGCCTCCTAATGGTCCTGAAAGCATTTTCCTCACCTTAATACCAACTGCTTCGACTTTGCTTCCTGTGGTTCCGGTTGCGATAAGCCTGATGTTCTCTTTGGCTAAAAGATGTTTGTTTTTATTGATGAACTGAACCATGTCGGCTTTTTTCCGTCGTGTGCTATGATTGCGATTTCCATGTGTTTAATTTTAACGCAAGTTAATAATTCTATTGGCAGTTTTTTTATTTATAGTAAATTCCTATTTTAGTCCAATAAAAATATAATTATGAAATTATTAGGTATTGGCTCAAGAATAAACCACACTGAATATGGAAAAGGCGTGGTAACCAATGTATCATCAAAAGAATATTGGGTAACTTTTATAGACGGCGGATTGGAAACCATTGCTATCGACAGCGAATTTGAAGTAATAGAAGCCGCAGAAAATGAAGTAGATACAATTAGCTTTTATGATGTAGAACAAAGCCTTCTTTCTATCTTGAAAAAATGGAACGGTTTGGGAGAACCTGTCGCTATTGGCGATAAATGGAAAGGTGGTACCATGAAATTAGAACCGGGACAGGCTGGTTTAGCTGGTAAAGATGTACCTATAGATGCCTTCTTCCATAAAATCGTAATGCTTCGTGACAGACTACGTGTAATGGAGCAGAAAATAAATGCAAGCAAACTGGAGGAAATCGAAAAAGTGGAGCTTCAGCAATACATTACCCGTATTTATGGAACCTTAACCACTTTTAACGTGCTGTTTAAATCGCAAAGTGATTACTTTGTGGGAGAAAAAACGAAATAATTGATCATTCCCGCTAAGGCGGAAATCTACATTCTGAAACCTTTTAACAAAATATTGTAAATGGATGAGGTGGTAATTATTTACTTTTATAGAATTCTAAAAACAAACGTCATGAAAAATATTCTAGGTATTCTAGCTCTCGGATTATGCACTATCGGATGTAAAAATTCTACTGCTACTGATAATTCCAAAAAAGTAGGTATTCATTTTGAATCCAAAAGCGGCAGTAAGGTCGAAGGAACTGCAGTTTTTATTGAAAAGAATGGCGAAGTCAGCCTCGAAGCAAAACTAACAGGCTTACAACCCGGAGTTCATGCTATCCACATTCACGAAAAGGCGGATTGTTCTGCCGCTGACGCTTCCTCTGCAGGTGGACACTGGAATCCAACTTTCAAAAAACACGGAAAATGGGGTGATGCCGAATACCATAAAGGTGATATCGGAAACTTTCCTGTAAAGGAAGATGGAACGGCTACCATACTTTTCAAAACTAATGAATGGTGTATTGGCTGTGGCGATGCTACAAAGGATATTCTTGGTAAAGGTCTGATTGTTCACGAAAAAGCAGACGATTTCACTACGCAACCTACAGGAAATGCCGGTGGAAGAGTTGCCTGTACTGCTATTATACAATAAGATAAACACCAAGTCTGTTAATTAACATTCATCAAATGTCAACTGTAGACTACTTAAAGAATCTTAGAATTCCCACTAAGGAAAATCCCTTAAGAATACTTTTCAGTTCCTGCCTGCTTGGTGCCAAATGCGGTGTAAATGGGGATAACTATGGAGAGTATTCAAGCGTTTTGAAATTACTGCAGTACGAAAATATCAAATTCATCCCATTTTGCCCGGAGGACTTTTCTTTCGGAACCCCAAGAGAAATGTGTGATATATATGGAGGTGATGGATTTGATGTACTTAATGGAAATGCAAAAGTATTAACTTCATCCGGAATTGACTGGACATCAGGAATGATAAAAGCCGCTGAAAAAATGTTGGCCGTCGCTCAGGAAAATGATATTGAATTGGCAATAATGATGGACGTTAGTGCTGCGTGTGGGAATAGGGTAATTTATGATGGAGATAGATTTGCAGAAGAGAAAAAATATCAAATTGGGATGGGAGTTTGTGGCGCAAAACTTTTTCAGTCAGGATTTAAGATTATTAGCTGGAGGGAATACGAATCGTTAGAAATACTTTATTCAAAAATTGATTCCAATCATAAAATTGATACTAATGCAAGGAATTTTGATAAAAATGATTGGTACCTGCACTACTTTAAGCCATGAATAAACATCCGCTAGAACTAAATACCAAATGAAGCTATCACAAAAGGGTGAGTTTTATGGGCAGACTAATACGACTATTCATTTAGAGGGATTAACGCTGACCGATACCGTTTACACCCATGACAAAGTAGATTGGCATTATCACGAAAATGCCTATTTTACTTTTATACTTCAGGGTAATGTTATTGAAGGCAATAAAAAGGAAATCTACAACTGTTCTGCCGGAAGTTTACTATTCCACAACTGGCAGGAACCTCATTATAATATCAAGCCTGAAGGATTTACCAGAGGTTTTCATATCGAAATAGAAAAATCGTGGTTTGATACCTTAGGATTTAATACCGATAATTTGCAGGAAGCCTTAACATTGCCGATGTCGATTTAAAATTTTTGATGTATCAGATTTTTACTGAAACGAAGCTTGACGATACGTTGTCAACGCTTTCAATTAAGGCATTATTACTCGAAACCTTATCGAAAATGGTAAGTAATCAACAAACCAATACCGCTAAAAATCCAACCTGGGTTGCCGAAATCAAAGCCATTCTGAACGACCAGTTTTCGGAGACGCTTTCGTTAGACTATTTATCTAAAACGGCAAATATCCATCCAGTCCATCTTTCAAGGGATTTTCCCAAATATTTTAATTCCGGCTTAGGAACTTACATTCGGAAGCTAAGAATCCAAAAGTCATTGGAACTTATCGCTCAAAAAAACCTCGATTTGACTACTATTGCTTTTGATTGCGGTTTTTCCGACCAAAGCCATTTTACAAGATGCTTTAGGGAGTTCAACGGTATCAATCCCTCAGCATACCGAAAAATACTTTTTAGTTAAAATTCTCCAATGTTAATCCTATTCTATTTTTGACTTACTTTAAGCGGTAGTATTGCAGCTAAAAATATAAGTTATGAAAAGGATTTTAATCGTTTGTATGTTGGGCATTTCGAGTATGATAAGTTTTGGGCAGACCGATAATCTCGTTGCAACTGATGGAATCACGTCTGTTTTACATCAATCCAATATCGGGAGGATTACCTTTATGGACAGGAACATTCCGCTTGAGGAATATACAGAAAAGGACTTCTTAACTTCGCTTGAACTGACGGCTCAAAGCAATCTGAACATTAGGGTTTTCATGGCCAATTCCATAACCAACTATATGCATCCGCTTGCTCCCGAATTGACTGCAGACGAACTAAACTCCAAAGGCAATTACCAATTTTCTTTTTATGTTGATGATACCTTAATTTATAAAGAAAACATCCATCCTGGCTGCGGATTGCGAAAAAGTATAACTACTACCTTCCGCGTTCCTTTTACCGACACTGCCGGAGGTGATTGGTGGTCTATATATCTGTTCGAACGATTCAAAAATAACGGTGGAGAGAAAGTACTGACCAATGGTAAGCACAAATTGACCGTAGAAATGAGGCCCTACGTGAAAATGAATGAGGAAGAAGCCAAAATCGGAAAATTAATTGCTTCCGGCAGCCTTACCCTACTTATCAAAAAGCCAAAAATAACGGCAAAACAAATGGCTATCCAACACATTGCCAAAAACAGCGGATTCGAACTATCGGATTCTAAACTCGATAAAAAGAAAATTGAAAAGCTGAATAGTGAAATCCTTCAAAACTCATTCAAGGCCATTACGAGCATTGTAGTTATAAAGGATGGAAAGCTATTGTTGGAAGAATATTTCAATACTGCTGAACGAACCTCACTGCACGACACACGTTCGGTAGGAAAATCATTTGCCTCAATACTAATGGGAATTGCCATAAATGATGGATTTATTAAAGATGAAAATCAGGTTTTGAGTTCGTTTTACGATTTTAAGAAGTTCCAAAATCCTTCAATCCAAAAAGAAAAGGTAAGCTTAAAAGATTTGCTGACTATGAGTTCGGCATTTGATGGCTCTGACCAAAATAGTGATTCACCTGGTAATGAGGAAAACATGTATCCCACAGCCGATTGGGTTAAATTTGCCCTAGATTTACCGATGGACAGCCTGAAATCGAATGGAAAGCAATGGGATTATTTTACAGCGGGAGTAGTTCTATTGGGTGACATATTAGATAAATCGACACCTAACGGATTAGAAAAATATGCTGAGGAAAAGTTATTTAAGCCGCTCGAAATCAAAAGCTATCAATGGCAATACACACCACAAAAAGTAGTCAATACTGCTGGAGGACTTCAGATGACCTCGTTAGGATTCGCAAAGATTGGTCAGCTTTATAAAAATAAAGGGCTATGGAACAATCAGCAAATAATCCCAGCCGAATGGGTAAGCAAAACACTTACCAGGCAGATGCCGATACCAGAAAGGGAAAATGAATTTTATGGCTATTTGTTTTGGAATAAAACCTATACGGTAAACGACAAAAACTATGAAACGTTTTATTGCGCAGGAAACGGTGGAAATAAGATATTTGTCTTTAAGGATTTGCCCATAACCATCGTAATCACTGCAAAAGCCTATAATAAACCTTACGCACATTCACAAGTTGACAGGATGATGGAAGACTATATTTTGCCCGCGATTTTGAAATAATAATTTTATCTTTACCTAAACCAATTTTTGAAAAGCTTGGAAGAAAAGGAACTTTTATACTTCAGAAATGCCAAGGAATGGCGGGAATGGCTACATGGCAATCATCATTCTTCGAAAGGAGTTTATCTTGTATTTTACAGAGTGGCAAGCGCTGTAGAAAGCATGCGTTGGGAAGAAGCCGTTCAGGTTGCCATCTGCTATGGCTGGATAGATTCTACCGCAAAAAGGCTGGATGAGGAACGCAGGCGTCAGCTGTTCACACCACGAAAGGACAAAAGCGTCTGGAGCAAACTAAACAAAACCTACATCGAAAAGCTGATTGCCGACAACCTAATGCATGAAAGCGGCCTGAAAAAATTGAAACTGCCAAACAGAATGGTTCCTGGACAAGCCTGGACGGCGTTGAAAATCTGGAAGTACCTGCAGATTTAGCAGACGCTTTTTCTAAAAACAAAAAGGCCCTGACTAATTATAATAACTTCAGTCCGTCCTATAGAAAAAGTTACCTTTACTGGCTTAATCAGGCCAAACGGGAAGAAACCCGCATTGCCCGTATTACACAAATTATAACGCTTTGTGAACAAAACATTAAATCCAGAGACTCCTTTTGAGTTTGATTTTTTAGCTTGTAAAAAAGCCTTAGTTTTGTACTATAAAATAATCCCAAATGATTAACCCTTCTGCGCCCGGTTGGATTGAAAAGTTCTTTATTGAACAGAAAGCTGCTGAGCATTCTTTTGTGCTTACAGCAGAAGAGTTCTATTCCAGAACAAGGGCTACGGGTTTTATTTTTGGACATATTGTTAGTTTTGATACCGCAAAGGCAATTCCAATGGAAGGCCTTCATCCTGAGGAAATATCCAAAATTGGGATGCTCAATACGCTTTATAAAATGTATTGTGTGACTAAACAGGATATCGATCACAATCATTTTGTTGCTGAAGCTGTTGCCTTTTACAATCTGCTGACGCCAAAAGGGTTTAATCCTTTGCAGAAAATGCTCCCAAGCAGTTCCAACCTGAGCAAACTGGAGAAAATCATCCACGAAAGAGTGCAGACCAATGAGGATTTGTTTAGCAAAAACTTCTCACATGTCATTACAAATGCCTTATTATTCGTTGACGTATTGGCTTTTAAAAAGCATTTGGAAAAAGGTTCGCTTCCCGAAAAATATTTCAATCGGATTGAGGATATTGTCATCAGCATTGTTTCGCTTTCTTTGAAATCCAAAACCGGAGTTTCTGTCCATGATGAATTGCTGCAGAAGCTGTTTGAATCGTCTGTACGCTACAATAAGTTTTCGAATAAGGGAATCAAAACGATTGACGATTTGGATTTGAGTTACCTGAGCAATGACTTAGAGAAATTTTACCTGATTGATCTGGCCGGAGTTAGCTTGTGGAGCGATGAAAAAGTAGAAAATGAGGAGCGTTATTTTCTGTTCAAGCTTGGCGAAAAATTAGAGATTCCGGAAAGCTTTACAATCGGAAGCATTGCCTTTGTTAATAATTTCATTGTTAGCTATAAAAAGGAAATCCCCTATTTCAACAATTCTAATCCCGTTAAGAATTTCTATGACCATACTACCGAAAGTGTACAGATCCTAATCAATAGAAACAAAAAAAGGCTGATAAAGGAAGTTTCACAAAGCAAGGAACTTATGCATCTTTTAGCCAAGTCTACGCATAAGGAATTGGATAAGGACGAAAAGAAAAAATAAAAGTACAATTACTGGACATCTGCAAATCGGTTCCATCGTTGACAATTTTCCTATTGCCAGGCGGAGGTTTGCTGCTACCCATCCTTATAAAATTCATCCCACAGCTACTGCCTTCAGCCTTCAATGAAAATGAGGAAAGGGAGTAATAAAAAATCGCCCGAAAGCGATTGTATTTAGAATTTCAACTGGTATACTTCGTCCAAATCCCCATTAGAACTGATGTTAACATTTAAGTCGGTAACAAAACCAGAGTTTAGTCCGTATACCCAACCGTGTAATGTTAACTCCTGCCCGTTTCTCCAAGCACCCTGAACTATGGAAGTTTTAGCTAAATCGAAAACCTGTTCTTTCGCATTGATCTCGACAAAAGCATTGAAACGGTCTTCTACATTATCAATGGAATCAAGGTAATGTTCATGCAAACGATACACATCCTTAATATGGCGGATCCAATTGTCGATAATCCCAATGGAATCATTTCCCATAGCCGCTTTCACTCCACCACAGCCATAATGGCCACATACAATAACGTGTTTTACCTTCAGGACATTTACCGCATAATCCAAAACGCTGAGCATGTTCATATCGGAATGCACAACCATATTGGCTATATTCCTGTGGACAAAAACCTCTCCCGGTTTGGCGCCAATGATTTCATTTGCCGGAACGCGACTGTCAGAACACCCAATCCACAATAATGGTGGCGTTTGTCCTTTGGCCAAATCCTTGAAATAGTTTGGGTCTTTTTCCAATGTTCTTTCGACCCATTGCTTATTGTTGTCTAATATCTTTTTGTAAAAATCGCTCATGATGTAAGTTTGTACCAAATATAACAAAAAAACCACCTGATACTATATTGCTAAAGGTGGTTTTATGCTTGATTCTAAAGTTTATTAATGTCTTAATTCTGCCACTGAAAAATTAGGGTTTTCCTCGTCTTTGATGTACAAGGTTTCTTCGTAAAATGTTACTTCGCCCGTTTCAATATTGTGCATTGCACCAACGATGCCTATCTCTCCATTTTCAATCATCTGCTCTAAAATGAAGCTACGCTCTATGATATTATTGACATTTCGCCTCACATTGATTTCCGATACATTCTCAACAAATGTAGCGTTAGATGCTGAACGGTTGTCCTTGGTTTCTGTCTCTGCATAAACGGAAGGTTGGATTTTAGAAAGTAATTCGGTAAGATTACCCATTTCTACATGATCGCAGGCGCCCTTTACAGCGCCACATTTGCTATGACCCAATACCACTATCAGTTTAGAACCTGCCACTTTACAGGCAAACTCCATGCTTCCTAAGATGTCTGTATTAACGATATTCCCGGCAATTCGTACCGAAAAAACATCACCAAGGCCTTGGTCAAAAATAAGTTCTGCTGATGTTCGGCTATCAATACAGCTTAAGATGGTAGCAAAAGGCCATTGCCCATCACGGGTATCATTTACCTGTTCTAACAAATCGCGGTGCGCCTGTAAGTTGCTTACAAAACGTTTGTTTCCTGATTTCAATATGTCTAAGGCTTTTCTTGGAGTGATAGAAGCCTGTAATTCTTTATTTAGTGTTTTCATGTTTTAATTTTTATTTTTTTCTACTTCAACATCTACCATCTTTCTTTTCATGGCATCATATCGTTGTTCGATGGTCACTGTATTTTTAAATCCGTCACTGTTTTCTAACTGATAGGCTTTCTTAAAACCTTTTAGCTTCACTTTGATGTTTTCATCAACCGCACGTGTTGCTTTAAATTCACGGAGTAAATCCAAAATATCATGTGCAATGTAAACCGTATCCTGGGCATTGATAATTACTTTTGAATTCTCAGGAATCTCCATCAAAGTAGCTTTAATGGCCGCTTTATTTAAAAATGAAACTTCCTGCGCCAAATCAATATGGATAACATCGCCATCGCCATATTCTTCTTTCCTGAAATGGTAAGCCCGTTTTAAATTTCCTTTCAAAACAAAAATAATACTGATTACAATTCCCAATGCCACTCCTTTTAATAAATCGGTGAAAACTACTCCTATAAATGTAGCTATGAATGGAATGAACTGGTATTTCCCTCTTTCCCAGAAATGCTTAATTACCTTTGGATTAGCTAGTTTATAACCCACCAATAATAAGATGGCAGCTAAGGTAGCCAGTGGAATTTTATTCAGTATTGCCGGTATTGCCACTACGCTTACCAATAATAAAAACCCGTGAATAATAGCAGACATTTTAGATTTTGCTCCTGCGTTATTATTGGCTGAAGTCCTAACTACTACTGAGGTCATTGGTAATCCGCCAAGCATCGAACTAATGATGTTTCCAATTCCCTGTGCTTTCAATTCCACATTGGTATCAGTATATCTTTTTTGAGCGTCCATCCTATCGGCAGCTTCAATGCATAAAAGAGTTTCAATCGATGCCACAACTGCAATCGTAATACCTACAATCCATACCTTACTGTTGGTTATGGCATAAAAATCAGGCGCCACAAAAATATTGGTAAACTCCTGAAATGAAGTAGGTACAGGTAATGTTACTAAATGGTCACTTCCGATAGCTAAAGGACTTCCGGTTAGAATGAATAATTCGTTTAGCAAAATACCAACAATCACAGCTATCAAAGCCGCCGGAACCAGTTTCAGCTCCTTTAGGAACTTGACTTTTGTCCACGCAATCAGTATGGTTAAAGACACCAGCGTAATTACAATAGAACCTGGCTGCACATGGTTTATTATATTGAAAATTTCCGAAAAGGTATTCTCTCCATCAGGTTGGAAAAATCCAAAATCGCCTTCGTGATCGGGATCATAACCAAATGCGTGGGGAATTTGCTTTAGGAAAATTATCACTCCAATTCCGGCCAACATTCCTTCAATTACATTGGTGGGGAAATAGTTGGAAATACTTCCTGCCTTAACAAATCCAAGTACTAACTGAATTACACCAGCAATTAAACCCGCCAATAAGAAAGCGTTAAAACTCCCCAAGTCGGTTATAGCGGTTAAAACTATTGCGGTTAAACCAGCTGCCGGACCTGAAACACTTAGATGCGACTTACTCAGGTAACCAACTACAAGTCCGCCAACAACTCCGGCAATAATACCGGCAAATAATGGCGCACCGGAAGCCAGAGCAATACCCAAACATAATGGAAGTGCTACTAAAAAAACCACTAAACCTGAAGCAAAATCAGACTTAAGGTTAGCAAAAAGATTGATTTTTTTGTCATGATTTGAAAAAATTTAATACAAAAGTTTAATGCCCACAGTATGTAAGCATCTTAAAAACATCGAAAGTTTGTATTAAATAAATTCGGGCGGAGGAGAAAAATTTCTGCGGCAACATTATCATGTCGCGATAAGTTATCAGAAATGATAGTGGTATTTTTATTGATTTTCAAATCCAGAAATGGATAATCAAAGTGTTGTTTGACTTCCGCCTTAACTTCCTTTAACTCTTTGTGGATTTCTTCTTCGGCAAAACTATAAAATATAGACGTATCAGTAGTTTTCTTAATCAACGTAACAACTGTCGGCGTTGAAAGAAAGAGAACGAATACGGTTAAAAATAGTCTTGCAAAATATTTCATGCCACAAATGTAAGTATTCAGAGTAGGTTTTAAAAGCCATTATACTTTTTTTAACATTCCTTAACTATAAATTAAACTTATAGTTTTTATATTTGTATCAAATTATACTATATAATGACAATTACCCAACTTAAATATGTTCTCGCAGTTGCTGAACACAAGAACTTTACGCTTGCAGCGGAAAAATGTTTTGTGACTCAACCTACGTTGAGCATGCAGATCCAGAAAATTGAAGAAGAATTAGGAATCCAGATTTTTGACCGGACAAAAAAGCCGATACAGCTAACTGAAATCGGACAAAAAATTGTCAATCAATCCAAAAACATTGTCAATGAGGCCGACAGGATTCAGGATATTGTTGACCAGCAAAAGGGATTTATTGGAGGCGAATTCCGTTTGGGAATCATTCCAACCATAATGCCCACTTTGTTACCCATGTTCCTAAATAACTTCATTAAAAAATACCCGAAAGTAAAGCTAATCATCGAAGAGTTAAATACCGACGAAATCATCACCCGACTTAACAATGGTCATTTGGATGCTGCCATTGCGGCAACGCCATTACAGGAGGAAAAAATAAAGGAAGTGGTTTTGTATTTTGAGCCTTTTGTAGCTTACATTCCGGAAGGCCATCAAAATTTCCAAAAGCAGGAAATTGAGGTGGATGATTTGAATTTGGACGAAATCCTGTTACTTCAGGATGGACATTGTTTCGGGATGGCATATTGAATTTATGCAAAAATGTAGCCGCGAATGAGAAAAGCCACTTCCAAATTGAAAGCGGTAGTTTTGAAACACTGATAAAACTAGCAGATGAAGGTTTGGGAACCACATTACTTCCCTATCTGCACACCTTGGATTTAAAGGAAAAAGATCAATTAAAATTGCGCCATTTCAAGGAACCGAAACCGGCGCGTGAAGTGAGTTTAATCTTCCCGAAAAATGAATTGAAGATTCATATCATTGATGCTTTGCGCTCCACAATTGCAGGGGTAGTAAAGGGTGCGATAGTCTTTCAGAATGTGCAGATCATAAGTCCGTTACAACAAAAAAAATAAGGAGCTCATTGCACAAAACTCCTTATTCAATTCTGCTAACTAACAACAGATAAACATTGTTTTAATTCCGGATGCTCGCTCGTAAAGAACTGCAGCCATTTTTTTAACTGTTCTACTTCATAAGGCAATAGATTTCGGATTGCCTTTTTTAGCTCTTTAGCGAACAGGATCGGATCGAAGCTTACTCTCTCGAGTACAGATTTCGTGTAGTCATAAATCATTCTAGGCATGGTTAGTTTAAGATTTGGGGTTATCTTATTGTAAGAACGTTTAGTAAAAGTATATTAAATTATATTCTCTACCAAACATTTTTATTAAAAATTATCGATAAAATGCCTTTTTAGACGTTTAAATGCACTTGATTAACATTTTATTAAAGTTTTAACCTACTAAAATATCTTTATCCAGAAGTTCGTAGACCCATTTTTGCATATCAGGTTTGTCTGCTGTAAAGAAAAACAGCCAATTGGTTATTTTGTCCTTTTCATGTTTTGTCAAAGCTTTGGAGGCTTTAACCAATTCCTTAACAAAAAGCTCTTTATTGTTGGAAGCTTTGATTAGAGAAGCCTTTGTAAAATCGTAAATCATTTGTCCCATGACTATAAAGTTTAATTATATACTTTATCTACGAAACAGTTAACGATACAGTTTCCCTAATTAGCAAATAAAAAAGGAACCGTTTAAGTTCCCTTAGTTTTATTTATTATTGATAAGCAGCAACGTGTGCTGTAATTCCGGTTTTTCCTTTATAAATTTTGTAAGCCAGGATATTAATTCTTCTATTTCGTAAGGCAATAACACCTTACAGGCTTTTTGGAGTTCCTTGCTGAATAGATTAACATCAAAACTGACTCCTTTCAAGACAGACTTGGTATAGTCTAGCATTGATTTAGACATGTTTAGTTTAATTAAGTTGGTTAGCAATAAATAAGAACGTTTCTGATATCAAAAATAACTATTATTCTTTTTCGGGATATATTTTCAACGTTAAATATAACTACACAAAAAGTTAATTTTTCTAAACCGCTTTACTGGCGCGCAACATCTCTCGTTTGCCTGGAGCTCCGGGTAACTTTTCTACGGAAAAACCTGCTGATAGCATGGCCTTTTTTATGGAAGACCGGCAGGCATACGTAACCAAAACACCATTGGGCTTCAATGCCCTGAACATCGCGGCAAAGATTTCTTCCGACCACAATTCGGGCTGAACGCGGAAACCGAAGGCATCGAAATAGATCAAATCAAAGGTGTTTTCATCGGTTATGTCCTGAAAGAATTGTTGGCGTTTGGTAAGGCTAAAGTTATCCGATAAGGAAATCCTCTGCTCCCAATCGCTTTCGTGCATTTGATTGAAAAGTGGAGTTTCACCCGCTTCTATTTCCTTTGGATAATTCATCTGAAGGGCTTCTTCCTGCCTGACAGGATAGGCCTCTACTCCAACGTAATCTATTTGTTGCTGATTCTTTTTGGCTTCGAGATAGGTAATAAAACAATTCAGTCCGGTTCCGAAACCAATTTCTAAAACAGCAATGGCCTGTCCCTGTTTTAGAGACAAGCCATTCTTTATAAATACATGATAAGCTTCCTGAATTGCTCCGTGTTTGGAATGATAACTCTCATTCCACTCCGGCAGATGGATTGTTGTCGAACCATCATTGGTCTGGATAATTTCGCGCTTCAAAATTACTCCTTTATATATAGCTTCTTAATGCGCTGTATTGGTCCACCGCATTTGCTCTCGTGGCAGGTGATACAGGCATCAACAGCCGCATTGAAATTTTTGGTAGCATTCTTCGAATCCGTATCAGCATAAAGCAATCGCTGGGCTGCTATATACTCGTCTGCCTTTTCCTTAAAGAACGAATCATTATCGGTTTCGTCTGTGAATTTGGCCGAGTAGATTTTCATATAATGTTCCGGAAATTTACCAATAGGTTCGCCCTTTTTAATATTTTCCTTTACGCGCTGGTTGTCGACATACATTTGCTCCATGAGCGCTGCCATTTCCGACATCTGATACATTTCGAGTTTCTTTTCCGTGCCGGGAGCGCATTTCTCTTCCTTCGGTTTTTCCTCTTTCTTCTGGCAGGAGAACAAACCAAAAATCAAAGCAAGGGCAATTATCTTTTTCATTTATGCTGAATTTACTTGTACTGAATTCATTTCAGAATTTCAGTATCATTATTTCTTGATATAAACCCCATCAGCCAAAAACGAATAAGTAGTTTCAGGTTTGGTGATTTTTGCGATTTCCGCTGCCGATTTTCCGCCATCTTTGGCATAATGCCTCAATTCTTCAACAGATTCTACATCAACAAATGCTTTACCGCTTACTATCGCCGGACTATTATCCGCATTCAACGGAACGAAGAACCCATAGTCCTTAAACTTTACAAAGTTATTGCTGTCGCCAGCCAATTCCATCTTCATCCAGCAGCCTTTCTTTTTGCATACGGATTTGATATTCGATTCGAACTGAACCGTAAGCGTATCGCCTTTTTTAGTTTTTTGTATTTCTTCAGCATTTCGGCTTTGTTGTAAACGCGGTTTACCTTGAACTTTTCGCCAAAAGAAGCATAATCGTCAGCCTTGAAGTTTTTCGCAGTAGTTTGTGCCATCGCAGTTGCTCCAATAAATAGCAACATCGCTACAATAAAATTTATTTTCCTCATATTATTAGATTTTTAATGTGTTGCGAATATAAACAGTTTAACAAAAACCACGAAAATATTAACGATTTATTTACTCATTTAGTAAGAAACTTAAGTGTTTTGAAAAATATTTCCAATTTGTTTTACCGATGTGAAATGCTAATTTATTTTTATTAGTTTTACAAAAAACTTACACAACTACTATAATTTTCAGCAAATGCAACTCAAACTATTAATTTTCAATACTTTGTAATGTTAACTGAAGTAAAAAAAATGATCAGACTATGTTAAAAACTACAAACGAAATCGATATAGTAAGAGTAAAAACTTCTAAAATCAACGAAGTCGATTTTGAGAATATTGCATTTGGAAATACGTTTACCGACCACATGCTCGTATGTGATTTTAAGGAAGGTGCCTGGCAGAAACCGGTAATCAAACCTTACGAACCGTTTCTTATGGATCCTTCCGCAAAAGTGTTCCATTACGGACAGGCTATTTTTGAAGGAATGAAAGCGTATCGTGATGATAACGACGAAATATGGCTTTTCCGTCCCGACCAAAACTTAGACCGTTTCAACAAATCAGCCGTAAGGATGGCTATGCCGGAAATTACAGAGGAAATCTTTATTGGTGGCCTAAAAGCTATTGTTGAATTAGAAAAAGACTGGGTTAAGAAAGGCCTCGGAAATACTTTGTACATCCGTCCGTTTATGATTGCGATTGGTTCTGGCGTTATTGCACAGCCCTCAACACAATACCGCTTTATGATTATCCTTTCCCCTGCCCGTTCGTATTATTCGGGTGAAGTAAAGGTAATCATTGCCGAACATTACAGCCGTGCGGCCAATGGTGGAATCGGAGCAGCAAAAGCAGCCGGAAACTATTCCTCACAATTCTATCCACAGAAATTAGCGCAGGAAAAAGGGTTCCAGCAAATCATCTGGACAGACGATGCTACGCATACCAAACTGGAAGAAGCGGGAACCATGAATGTATTTTTCCGATTCAACGATACAATCTGCACTGCGCCAACCAGCGAAAGAATCTTAGATGGTATCACAAGGAAAAGCCTTATTGACATTGCTAAACGCGATGGCATTAAAGTAGAGGAACGCTCAGTATTGGTATCGGAATTAGTCGAAGGTGCCAAAAACGGAACCCTGAAAGAAATATTCGGAGCCGGAACTGCTGCAGTGGTAAGTCCAATTGTAGGCTTTCAATACCAGGAACATTATTATGAATTACCTAAAATAGAGAACTCCATAGCTTTACAGTTAAAGGACAAACTAACGAAGATACAGTACAATATGGCTGAGGACACTTTTGGGTGGAGGGTTAAGATTTAGTGTTAGAAGGCAGTTTTCAGAAAGCAGAAAGCAGAACGCAGAACGCAGAAAGCAGTCGGCAGATTTATGAAAACAGAAAATAAAAAACTCCGGATTTACTCTGGAGTTTTTTTATTATATAGACAATAATTTTCTTTCTTATTTGAGAAGCCTTCTTTCTGCTTTCTGAAGCCTGCTGTCTGCTTTCTGAAACCTGCCTTCTGCTTTCTGAAACCTGCCTTCTTAACCCTCCTACTTTTTCCTTGTAATGGTATCCGTTACCAACTCTACCCTATTCTTTTCGGTTTGTACCGGCGTTGGCATTGGGTTGTTGGATTCTATATCTTTTTTAACCGGACTTGGTTTCCCCATTCCCGATTCTAAAGTATTCCTCTTTAGAATGCTTTTATTCGCTATGACAGTTTTGTCTGCGGGTTGGCGGCGGCTTTGCTGAACTCCGATGGTATCGTCTTTCTTAAGCTGTCTTGTTTTCGGTTCTAATTGTGCTGAGGCGTATGTAAATGCTAACATCGCTGCAAAGGTCATTATTATCTTCTTCATGGTTTCTATGTTTTTATTCAAAGTTCGGGATAGAACAGGTTATGACGGTTATAAGGTTTTTGGAAAAGGTTATACGTTTATAGGGTTATGAGTTTATGGATCCTCAACCTTAAACTTTAAACAAAAAAAAACGGCCTCTTTAAAGAAGCCGTCTATATATGGGGGAGTTTTGTTTGGTAAGTGGGACTTTAATATTCGTTAACCCGCGACGCTGATGGTTACTATGTCGCTCCAGGTTCCTACTTGGCTGTCGTCGTAGAGGTACATAGCCCTGTATTTCCATACTGCGCTTTCACCTACAGCCGGTAGCGGGGAATTGTCGGTGAAGTTTGGGCGGAAGTCTTTGTCGAGTACCTGGAAACCGCTGCCGCTGTCTTTCTCGATGATGATGCCGTTGAAGCCCAGCTTTTTCCAGTCAATTTCGACCTTACCACCGCGGGAAGCAATTTTTAAGATCGGCTTAGCGTTGTCTAAATCCACTTTGGCCACAACCGACATTTCAATCCCAAGGTTCTGCCCAATGGCGGTGGTGTAATTTTGGTGTGCCTTGATGCGGTTCACCAATGTAGTAAAACGGAAAGAAATACCCGGAGCTACAGCAGTTGGCGGAGCATCAAGTACGGGAACATCGGGAAAGGTGTTGGTGGTTACGTTGGGCTCTCCTTTCCTAAGGATCTTTTTAAAGGAAGACCAGTTGCGTTTGTAGGTGTCCACTTTCTTAAGGTTGTTGACACACCACTGGAAGAAATTAGCGTCTTCCAAAATAGCGGATGTTTCAGCAGCTGTTAATCCAAAATCGGCTCTGTACAGATCAATTTTGGAAGCAAAGTTGCCCAACTGAATGGCGAACTTTTCGTCATTGCGTTCTAAATACGTTCTCATCATTTTTTAAAAAATTTAATTAAATAATAGATTTTTAATACTTAAACCGTTAAATGTTTAAGTGATTACGTTTTTAAAATCAAAAACTTTGCCAAAAACATTAATTTCTTTTTAAATTTTTCTTAAGTTTTTACCTATGAATTATAACTTATTGTCTTACAATAAGTTCTTACCACAAAAAAATATTTTGTAAGGTAAAAAAATTACTTTTTACTATTCTCCATTCAATTGTTACCAGTAGAAAATCAAATATTACCGCTCACCAACAGGATGTTACCACTAGCAAATCAAATGTTATCGGTAGCAAATCAAATGATAGTGGTAGCAATTCAATTGTTACCACTAGCAAGTCAATTGTTACCACTATCAAATCAAATGATAGCGGTAGCAATTCAAATGTTACCACTATCAAATCAATTGTTACCACTATCAAATTAAATTTTACCACTAGCAAGTCAAATGTTACCGCTATCAAATCAAATGATAGTGGTAGCAAATCAAATGTTACCACTATCAAATCAAATGTTACCACTCACCAAGGGAATGTTACTGGTTACATATCAATTGTTATCAGTATAAATTAACATTTCATCGGATTATTTTGCCTTTTAACAAGTAGTTTGGTGGGAGTTGATGAGTTTTTGGGGGAGTTTTTATATATTGTTTTCATATAACATTTAAATATCATGACAGAAAAACAAAACTTCCTTAGAATAGTAAAAGCGATGTACGAAAATATTATGCCAGCAAATTATTCTGGTGAATTAACTAAAATAGAAAAACTTAAAGAGTTACAAAGATTTTTAAACGAATTTGAAATTCAAACAAACAATATTGAAAGGATGTTAAATACTTACATTCAACTCGGAATATTGCCATTAGAAGAGAAAGAAGAAATAATTGAATCTATTAAAAAAATAAATGGGGACTATTTGGACAGTCTTAGATTGGAATGAATGAGTAATGCTCGACAACAAATAAGAGACATCGTCTAATGGATAAGACATCCGACCCTAAAATTTATAAAATTATCTCGGAAAATGCAGGTTCGAATCCTGACCGTCTCACTATGGAAAGTTTAGAATTTAAAAAACTGATCGATAAAATCGGAAATACGGTGCATTCAATGAACACTATTGCTGTTGCATTATCGATAATGCCTCTAGAAGGATTTGAAGTTCCAAAAAGCCTGGATGTTTCTTGGAAACCGACACAAATTGAAGATTCAAAAAGAAGAGCACGAAATTTCGCTGGCAAGTCTGCATATGTTTACGTTGCAGAAAATCTTTTCGAATATTTGGATGAAATTTCAAAAAACCCAATCTGGAAATATTCAAATATAAATTTTAAAGGAGAAGAAAAAAAGCGATTAAAGTTTATAAATTCTTGAATCAAATTCCTGATTTGGCTGATGAAATAATAATTCTTGCAGAATTGATTTGTCATTGGCGTAATAAAATTGTACATGAGAGTACTTCAAATGCTGGATTATCTAGTAACAAAAGAGACAAACTTATTAACAAAAAAAAGAGATATACGAATCATTTCACCACTTTGACACCGCAATCGCATTGAATAATTTCAATACAAAGAAAATTACATTAAAAGATGTTTCTACTTTAACAACTATGGTAATAAAATGTTGTCGAAAAGTTGATGACTTGTTTTTCAAAGGTATATCAGAAATAAAAGAATTTTCAGATTATAAAAAGCATTTTATTACTATAGAAGAATTTAAAAAAATTCACCTTCAATCTAAGTCAGATAAAAGAGAAAGACAAATTGAAAAGTGGGTACGTTTAAATTATCATTATTTGGAGGAAGACAAAATTGAAAAACTTTTATTAACTCTATATTCAAAAGATTAAAATTACTACTTATGCCTACCAAATGTTAGTGGCAATTTTTTAGTACATTCGCAAAAACGATAACATCATGCTAAATTACATAGACAATTTAAAAGACGAAAGAGTAAACTGTTATTCAGTACTTTTAGTTACTACGATAAAAAAATACTTAGAATTCATCGAGACTGTATATGCCAAAAAGGGAGGGATAGAAGGTCAAAGGTCAGCTTTAAAAACTAAATCTGCACAACGTATTAGAAAACGTTTGATCGATGATTTAAATAGGGGGACAGTAATTCCCCCTATTGTGTTAGGAATAAAGTTAGATGATAACGTATTTGATCAATTTGAAAAAAATATACCTGAAAATGCAACATCACTTTTAGATAAAATAAATATTGAAGAACAAGTAAGTATTATTGATGGGATGCAAAGAACAACAGCATTGAGAGATGCGATGCTTTTGAAAGATTTTAATGCTGAAAGACCTATCAGGCTCGAAATGTGGATTGCAAAATCAACTAACAGTCTTATATACCGAATGCTAGTTTTAAATTCAGGTCAAATACCATGGAATATTCGTCGTCAGTTGGAAGTTGTTTTTAAACAATTAAAAAAAGAACTAGAGAATAATGTTAATGGATTAGAACTTTTTGATGGTGACGAACAAATAAGTCGTAAGAAAGCTGGGCAATTTCAATCTAGTCAATTTATAGAATTATTCATGCTATTTGGAACTAAACGAATTAGTATTGACATACAAGAGGAACTCGCTGAAGAGTTTGCGAGGTTAGATATAATTGAAACTAGTGGAAATGATGATTTTACCGAATTCTTTTTTGGAGTTTCACAGATGCTCGTTAATTTGGATGAAGCTTTTTCAAATTTAACTTCAAACGAATCTGATGTGGTCTTAAATAAATTTAAAACTGGAAAACATATTTTTTCAAGTCACCCTGCACGTGCAGGATTTATTGTAGCTGCAGCTCAAGAAATATTTGGTCTTCCTGGAATGGAATTTCTCAAAGAAAAACAACGAGAAAAATTTACAAAACTACAAAAAGGAATTAATGATTTTTATGAACTCTTAATCTCTAAAAAAGATAATCAAAAAGAATTATTTGAAATCATTGACTTGCCTACTCTTGATGAACAGATTGATCTAAAAGCTTCAAAAGTTGGAGAATTTGAAAGAAATTATTTTTTAAAATCTTTTAAAACGCTTTTTGAGTTAGCTAAAGACAATTCTTTGCAAAATTTAACACCTTGTTGGCGTTCTTCACATTAAAATGCGAAGTATTAATGATTCTATAGAAATTGTATTTGACATTGTTAAAATGAAGTTTGATTTAGCGGTGCCAAATATGCTACCGGTAAATTTCTTTGACAAGCGTTATATTTTAGGTAACGCTAGTGACATCAGATGGCTATCTCATTCTAAAATTATTAAAAAAGCAGCTTTCAGCCAACAAGCTGAATTTGCAATTATTGAATTTAATGGAGAGTGTTATTTTGTAACTATAGGTTTAGACGACCCCGATTTTTTACCATCAGGACTGATTGAAGAAAAAGTTAACGCGGGTTTGTTTACAGCTTTAGTTGCCACTTTTGAGCTTCCAATAAGAAATGGTATTTCTAATTTATATTTAGAACAAAATATTCTTTCTTTAAGTGTCGGTGTTCCATTATACGGGGGACATGATGTTGACGATTTAAAAAAGGTATTCCCAAATATCTATGCGATGAAAATCACGGCCGGATACAGTGGAGATTCAAAAAATATTCATCAATTAATCTCATTTTTAGTAACCTTAAACCATAAATTTATCTTCCTCCCTTTTTCGAAAAAAACACTAGATAAAATACAAGAATTAGTTGCGTGTAATTCGTTAATCCTGAGTTATGAATCGGTAACTCAGGCACTATTTGCATCACATTTTAAATTTGCTTTTTGGACTTATATAGATGCATTGAATTACTATACCAAATTATTTATTTAGACGAAACACATTCTAAACTTGCACTTAAAGTTGATAGAACAGATTTTTTAATTGCAATAGAGAATGACTTAAAATGGAAGCCAAAAGAGAGAACTTCACTAATAAAGATTTTTAATGATACACCAAGCTTACACATTTCAGCAATAAATAAAGCGGTAAAGGAAACAGTGCCAAATATAAAAGACTATGGAAATTGGCTTTACGACTTACGATGTAATATAGTGCACCTAAAATCTATTCAACGCCAATTTGAATTGAAAGATAATAATTGGGAACAGATCATTTTTGGAACATCTGAACTCCTTTGTTATTGGTATAATAAATACCCTAACTTCAATTAAAATTATCTCTAATTAGTATATATATATATCCCCGATAGCACGGATTCATAATCCATATCCACAAAATAATTATCACCCAATGCAATCCTGCCCGTCGCTACATAACCAAAAAATCATCAATCATTAAAACTTTAAATACCATCCACGGTGCAGGAACCACTTAAAATCACTATCTTTAAGTCAACCTAACACAAATAACTATGGCTCTTAAATCTCCTTCAGTAAAGAATATTGTCCTTGTTCACGGCGCTTTTGTAGACGGTTCGGGTTGGCAAACCGTTTATGAGCTATTAACCGGCCAGGGCTACAAGGTTTCGGTAACGCAGCATAAACTGCAGGATTTTGATGAAGATGTTGCCGAGGTAAGCAGGATCATTGACCAACAGGACGGTCCGTGCATCCTTGTAGGCCATAGCTATGGCGGAATAATTATTTCAAAGACGGGTAATAATCCAAAAGTTGCGGGCTTGGTTTATATAGCTGCCCATGCACCTGAGGAAGGCGAAGTAAGAACTGAACTGGTAAAGACGTATCCTCCAGCCTATAAATCACTTATCAAAGGCAGCAACGGATTGGATTATATAAACCCTGAAAACTTCCCAGAAGATTTTGCCGCGGATCTTCCGGCAAAGCAGGCCCAGTTTATGGCAGATGCACAGGTAGCTACTGCCGACAAGGTTTTCCATGCGGTTGTCCATAATCCGGCATGGAAAAATAAACCCAGCTGGTATGCGGTTGCAGCAGCCGACCGCATCATCAATCCCGATCTCGAAAGGTTTTATGCTAAAAGGGCTAAGAGTACCACAGTAGAAATGGAAGGTGCCAGTCATTCCGTTTATATTTCGCAGGCAAAAAAAGTAGCGGAATTAATAATAGCGGCCAGCCAGGGTAATTAAGATATCTTAGAGGATAACGTTTTCACTTTTATTGGTATATAGCAATCCCTATCGTTACGAAAACTAACGTTGTTTAATCTTTTGATAACGTTTTCAAAACTTCTATGATTTTGCTATCCCTTATTTTTACCGAAACAAAAAGTAAGCGATATGAATTTAGCGATCTTAATTTTCATAATGGTTTTGGCAGTCATTTTAATCGTGTTGATTATAAAAGAGAATCTTGATTTTCAAAAGGAAATCAATACCCCAAACAGACCCTATGATTCGCGTTTAAAAAATGAACTAGAGGCCTCTGAAGAATAAAAAAGCGCACCATCCGGTACGCTTTTATTTTATCTTAATATCTCCTCAAAGCTTGGCTTGAAATAGTTTGGGCCTTTCATAACCTTGCCATCTTCGCGGTAAATAGGTTTTCCGTCGTGGTCTAACTTACTCATGTTAGAGCGTTGTATTTCGTCAAACACTTCCTCTATTTTGTGCTGTAGTCCGTGTTCTAAGATCGTTCCGCAAAGAATATAAAGCATATCCCCAAGAGCATCTGCTGTTTCAACGAGGTCATTATTCCTAACCGCTTCGAGGTATTCCTCGTTTTCCTCTTTCATCAGGTTGAAGCGAAGCATGTTCTTTTGTTCGCCCAGGTCGCCTTTCATTTCGTGGCTAACTCCAAGTCCGAAAGCGGTGTGGAATTCCTTAACTGCGTTGATTTGTTTTTGCATTGTGTAATGAATTTATTGTTGCTGCAAAATACGACTTTCCGATACATTTGAGTAAATTTGTTGAAAATTTGAAATAAATGTTCACAACTGGTCAATGGACTTTCGCCGCTATCTTTTTTGTTAGTTTTGTAATCATCGCCTACTTTGTCTACAAAAAAGACAAGCCAACCCACCAAAGGGAATATAAAGGGAGTTATAAGGTATTATTAGGCTTCCTGTTTTTTATTGCAATGCTTTTTGTAATTAAGTTGTTGATGAAGCATTGATAGCTTCAATTAAACGACTGCCTGAATTCGAGCGGAGAAACGTTAGTCTTTGATTTGAACAGTTTGCTGAAGGAAGGAGAATGTTCAAATCCTAATCCGTAAGCAATTTCACTGATGGACAGGTTCGTTGTTGACAGCTTCTCTTTTGCCTTTTCTATTAATTTATCGTGAATGTGCTGCTGTGTACTTTGCCCGGTCAGGACTTTCAGCATATTGCTTAAGTAGTTTGGTGATATCGCCAGGGTTTCTGCAATATAATTTACAGACGGCAAGCCTTTACCTGATAAATCCCCGCTGTCAAAATAATCATCAAGAATAGTTTCCAGCCGGTTTAGGATGCCGTGGTTCGCAATTTTTCGGGTAATGAACTGGCGGTTATAAAACCTTTCTGAATAATTGAGCAGGGTTTCTATCTGGGAAATGATGATTTTCTGGCTGAACTTATCTATGTTCGAAAGATGCTCCTGCTGTATATTCTGAATTATAGCCTTCACTATTGTTTCTTCTTTCTCTGAAAGGAATAACGCTTCGTTTACCGAATAATCAAAGAATTCATACTGCTTAAAGGTTTTTGCCAATACAGTATGCCACAAAAAGTCAGGATGGAGAAGTAGCATCCACCCTGTACGTTTTGAAAGAATTTCAGGATCCGCCTCAATCCCGAACACCTGATTGGGAGAAATGAAGAACATCACACCGTCATCAAAATCATAATGTTGCTGACCGTAAATGTATTTTGCATTCATCCCGCGTTTGACTGAGATATTGTAAAAATCAAAGACAAAATGGCTGGCATCAACATGAGCATGGCATTTTATGGTACCGTAATCTATCACACTAATCAGAGGATGTTCAGGTGGTGGCAGCCCTTTCAGTTTGTGAAATTCGCTGATAGTTTTTACTCTATATGGTTGTTTGCCCCGCATAATGTAAAGATAGCATTATTGATTAAATGCTTTCGCAAAATCGATGGCAAAATCGGATAGTTTTACTTTACCAAGGGTTGGTTTATTTTTATAGTAATCTTCATATAGTAACCCACTCCCCTGGCTGGCCTGCATCGCTAAATAGCCTTCAGCAATCTGTTTATTCATTCCGATTGCGAGCCACTCCTTCAGTAAATCCTCATCTGAAACCACAGACCACTCTAAATCCGTTCCGATTGCTTTCCCGAGAACTTCCGCTATTTCATTTGGAGCAACTTCTTCACTTGCGATGTAACGGATTGACCTTCCTTCAAAAGGCAGCTCTATTTCTTCGGCAATTGTGGCCGCAATGTCTATTGGGGAAACCCAGGGTTCCTTTTTGTCGCCACCATAATTGGAAATGAACTTTCCTTTTGTTTTTAGGGTGGGAATCGATCTTAGCAAATTGGTGAAGAAACCCACAGGACGCATAAACTTAATCGACACATCGTGCGGAAGCTGGTTAAGGATTTTTTCCACTTCGTAATGAAAGCGAAGGATACCGTTGCCTTTATCTGCATGTGCACCAATACTGCTCAGGTGAAGCACCTTTTTGACACCAGACTGTTCGATAGCCTGTTTGTAATTTTTACCAATTTGAGTTATTGCCTCAATGAGGTCAAGATTTGGATCGAAAAAGGCATTCCTGTCGTGTGTTTCCATACAATACACAATATCGGCATCTTTAAATGTTTCGGATAGAAAAACTACGTCCTGCATTTTTCCTATAGCGGCTTTTGCGCCAATAGCTTCAATATCGTGCTGCCGTTCAACATTGCTGCTGATAATAGTTACTTCATGACCTTTCTGCACTAATTCAATTGCCAGTGGCTTACTGATGTTCCCCAGGGAACCTGTTACTATAATTTTCATTGTTAAATTTATTTGTTACTGCAAATTTCAATAACAAATGAGGAACGGAAATAGCCAAATCTACTGTTGTAATAGTCGTTTCTACTATCGACGGATTTTTTTATTTTCCTTTCAACAAATTCACACTCACCGTTGCCAAATCGGAATTCGGGAACTTGGTGAATACTTTTTCATCGGAAAACAATCCGGCTTCTGCGGCTATTTTATGCAACACTTCAATCTCAACAATATACTGGTCTGAAAAACCGTGCGTGGCATCATAGGCAGTTGCTGCGGTTCTTCCGATATTGGCTGCAGTTAATTCGGGTGCGATGGTGTGCAGTTCGATTAACAATAAGCCAAACTTTTCTACAAACGGAGACCATTTATTTAAGTGCTCGAGTAAATTATCCTCTACTTCTGCATTGCTGATTCTTTTGCCGCGATGTGCAAAAGCTCCTGTTGAAGTACTTATTCTGTTAGGCGTTTTTGTCGTCGGTGTTTCCCAAATCCTGTTGTGGTCAAGGAAGGTTCGAACGTTGAGCAGTTCCTTTAAGTCGATATTGTAATCTTCCAGCAGGGTTTCTGCCAGTAATTGTGGCCTACCAATATCGCCCCAAATTACCTTAGCCCATATATCCGCTTTAATTAAATTAGCACGGGTAACTTTGATTGCGGCTTCGTTATAATCAACACCCACCAGAAACAGCGGATGTTCATCGAGCATCCTGCCACGAGCAGTCTGGCGTTCGATTACATCAAAAATATGTTCTAGGAAGGCACCGTTTCCGCAACCCATGTCAAGGATTCCAATCGGCTGTTCGGTAATCGGACGGTTGAATAATTCGATAATGATCTGATCTACAATCTTGAAATATTCCGCATGTGCTCCACCACTACCCCAGACATTCATTTCGCGGTCTACATGCAATTCTTCTTCATGTTCGCCGATATTCCTAAGTATAGATGCGTTGCCAAACAACAATTCGTCCATTTTCCTAAGTGTTGGGATATAGGAAACAGTCACTCCGTATGCTGCCGCTCTTTTGGCATAGAACAATCCGGTTTCGGTAAACTGGTAGTTGTCATTTTTTTGGTAAACCAATCTAAATGCGCTAAGAAATCTAATATCTCCTTAAAGCATTCCGGTTTTTTGTGAAACTCTTCCGGACGGAAAGAGGTTTCCATAAAGTATTTGTGAAACATTCCGGTCATCCCAAGCATAACTATCGTTGGACCGACTAAAACACCTTCTATATGGTATAAAACCTGCTGTTGAATGGTACGTATTTTTTCATCCTCTGAAAAGGATATGCCAAAATTTGTTTTGTATTGAGCAAATAATTTATTAAGCATTTCAAAAGGTTCCACTTCAAATTTCCTTGGATGGAACTTTTCTGTGAACTGCATCAGTTCGAAAACATCTTTATATAACGGAATCAATGAAAAAGCGGTTTTGCTTTGGTCATTGGTTTCAAACGTAATGCTGTCGGTCTGATTATCAATATGCTGCACAAGCCAACCTTGCGATGACAGTACACGTAAGGCTACATTGAGGTATCCTTCATTGGCTTTAAACTTTTCGGTAAGTTCCCCAATTGATACTTTTTGTTGCTGCAGGATATAATCCAACACTCCTTTTTTATGTAAAGAATAGGCTGTCGGAACTGTTACAATTCCGTCTAAATGCCTGAATAAAATCCCTCTTAATTCGCTTTTTGTTTTCATTAATTAAAATTTGAATGCGAGCAAATATAATGAAATTGGAACTATTAAATTCATAACTTTGTTTCACTTTAAAAACCTGCCTCTATGAGAATTTTAAAATATATCTTCCTGCTTTTGCTTTTAGCTCTGGTCGGAATTACCGTTTATGTAGCCACACAAAAGGGAGATTTTGAAGTAACCAGAAGCAGTATTGTCAAAACGCAGCGAAGCACTGTTTTTGATTATGTGAATGATTATAAAAACTGGGAAACCTTTGGTTCCTGGATGCAGAAAGACAGCGGCATTAAATTCAATTACGCCGCAAAAACAATCGGTGCCGGAGGAAAAACTTCGTTTCAAAGCGGCTCGGATGATGGATCTATCAGAACGGTTTTTGTAAAGGAAAATGACAGTATATCCCAAAAAGCAAACTTCAACGGAACGACAGCTACTATCTCCTGGAAATTTAAGGATACGGTTGGTGGTACAAAAGTGACCGTTTACAGCAAAGGCAAAATGAATATCATGACGAAGATCTCGACCTTTTTCAAAGGAGGCATAACTTCCATCGTTGGGGATATTTATGAAAAAGTTTGCGTAATCTTGACAAAACGCTGCTTTATGAAATGAAAAGCTATTCTATTAAGGTAAATGGAATTGTACAGCGGCCATCAGGATTTTGTCTAAAACAAACTGTTTCGTGCCATATCAAAAGCATTCCGAAGAATATTAAGATTATGATGCCACGAATGATTCATTTCTTCAACAAGAATAAAATTGCAATGGCGGGGAAACCGTTTGTGATGTACGACCGATACGATGTTGCCAATGATATCGCTACCATTTCGGTATGCATTCCTGTTAGCCAGCAAATCAATATTTCGGATGGCAGTGATGTTTCTTCGGGAGAGATTATTGCTTTTACCTGCCTGAAAACTACTTTAACCGGCGATTATTCACACAGCAACGAAGCTTGGAGGAAAGCGGAGCAATACATAAGGGATAATGGATTGAAACCAAACTTTGCCGGAAGTTACAGTGAAGTGTATGTAAAAACAATAGATGATATCAAACAGCCGTCTAAATGGGTCACTGAAATCTATATTCCGGTTTTCCCTAAAGCTGTGGAATTGCCTGCGAATGTTATTTTGCCGGTAAGTACAACCACCACTCCAAAAGAACCGTCTGCTACTCCAACTGATGAAATAAACTTCTAGCAGATTAAACCTTTTACTTTATCTTTATTCCTAACCGATAAATTTTCACTTTGCAGGACGAAAAGGATTTCATTCAGGAATTATTAAACCCGAAAACGCAGAATAGTGCGTTTCAAAAACTCCTGCGCGATTATCAGCGACCACTTTATAATCATATCCGGAACATTGTCCTAAACCATGACGATGCAGACGACGTGTTGCAGAATACTTTTATTAAGGTGTTTAAGTACCTAAAGGATTTCAAAGGCGAAAGTAAATTGTTTTCCTGGATGTATCGAATAGCCACTAATGAAGCCATTACATTTATCAATAACAAAGCGAAGCGGCATAATACTACCAGTGAAGCTTTGCAAACCAAAATTGTTGACAATCTAAAGGCTGATGACTATTTTGATGGAAGCGAAATCCAGCTTAAGCTGCAAAAAGCAATCATTTTGCTACCAGAAAAGCAACAATTAGTTTTCAAGATGAGATATTACGAAGAAATAAAATATGAAGAGATGTCTGAAATTTTGGGAACCTCGGTTGGTGCTTTGAAAGCCTCCTATCATCATGCCGTCAAAAAAATTGAAGATTTTATGAAAACGAGTTAAACCTTTTAAACAAACAGTTGTCCAACGCCCATGAAAGATTTTAAATTAGATAATGAACCCAAAATCACTTCAGGATTTACAACACCTGATGGTTATTTTGATACATTTACAGATAGAATTTCCGCTAAATTAACAGTACACGAACCCAAGGTTATTTCAATTTTCAGTTTACGAAAAACCTGGTATTATGCTGTAGCGGCAATTTTAGTACTAATGCTGTCGATTCCGTTATATACTAAATATACCACCTCGCAGGAAATCGACGCTGCCACTTTAGAAAATTATATAGCTTATCAATCTAATATTTCAGAAGAAGTGCTTGTAGATTTATTGGAGCAGGAAGATTTAGATAAGTTAAAACTGGAATTGGATCTGGATGATACTGCCATCGAAGAAACTTTACAGACCAATCCAAATTTAGAACAATATTTAATTGATTAGATTATGAAAATCAAAAACATACTTTCGTTACTTATAGTTTTCATTTCGGTAAATGCCATTGCTCAGGATGGTGCATTTATCCGTAAAAAGAAAGAACAGATTAAAACCTTAAAAGTAGCTTTTATTACCAATGAATTGTCATTGACACCTGATGAAGCTTCGAAGTTTTGGCCCTTATACAATGCCTTTGAGGAAAAGCAGCAGGAAATCAAAAAACAAAGGTTTAAAGGTTATGTAGACCGAATGGATAACGAATCATTAGATAAATTATCGGATAAAGAAGCTGCTTCAATGTTGGCACAAATGGAAAGCAGTGAGGATGAACTGCATCTGGCAAAGAAGAAGTTTATCACTAGTCTAAAAGGTGTTATCTCACCTATAAAAATTCTGAAGCTCAAAAAAGCAGAAGAAAATTTCAATCGAAAATTATTACAACAGTATCGCGACAAGAAGCGAGGAAGATAACCACCGATACTTTATATTTTACCGCGAATTCGCAAATTATTAATCTTTTAATTTGTGAATTCGCGGTTTAATTTTTGAAAGTGATTTTGATTATTTTATCCTTGCCTGCAGCAAAAGCAGTATTGTTATCAAGAAAGCGGATAGTATAAAGCGTTCTGTCTTCAGAAAATTGTTTCCAGGTGTTACCAGAGTCAGCAGAATAATACAATCCAGAAGTTCCAACAGCAACGATTTGCTTTCCGTTAGAATGCGGTACAAACTGGATGCAGGAAGCATAACCAAAACCTTGGTTTTCTGCAATTAACTTCCACGTTTTTCCACCATCAGAAGTTATGGCTTTGTTTTGATGATTCTGTTCCGGTTGTTCATAATTTCCTCCGGCAATGACTCCAATTCTATCGTTATAAAAATCGGCAGTAAAAATTCCCGTCATTGACTGTCCCTGAACTATTGGCGTTTCGAAAACTTCCCATGAATTACCCTTATCCGGGGAATAAAAAACCCGTGATTTCTTTCCACCGGAAACTATCCATGTTTTATTTCCCTTAATGCAAATATTGGTATTACTGGCAGCAAAAGCAGCTTCGCCTTCAGAGATTTTTGGTAAATCACCACATTTTATTTTTTCCCAGTTTTCGCCACCATCTCTGGTAATCAATACCGAAAGGCAATTTTCTGTGGGATCTCCAATAGCAATTCCCTCATTTTCGTTCCAGAAATTCATGCTGTCGTAAAAAACTTTCTCATGGCTTTCGGTATATACTTTTTCCCAGCTCAGATTAGATTTGTTGATTTTAAAAATATAAGCAGGATTACCAATGTTGACAACAAATAAGTAGTCCTTTGTTTTTGCTATGCTTCTGAATTGTAATGGCAAACTATCGATTTGTATTTGCCTCTCCTCTTTTTTACCTGTTTTTAGGTTGTAATTGCCAAAGCGGTTTCCATCAGCGGCATACCACAATTTGTATTTATCCAATAGAATAGCACGAATACTGATTTTTTCCGTTAAAATAGTATCAATACTAATTGATTTTACTTTCAATTGCTTGGCAGGAATACTTGATAAATTGTTCAAGGACATTAAGATTGAAAAAATAAAAAAGCCATTTTTCATAATATAAGGATAATGAATATCAGCTAATATATAAATTTTAGCTTTGGTTAAATCCTTTTTAAAAAAGTTGTGGCACAGTAATTGAATGTTCTGAAAAAGAAATTAATCAAATACTAAAATACTATTATTATGAAAACGAAAATTTTATCCCTTGCGATACTGTCTTTATGGAGCGTGACCAGTATTTTTGCTCAGGACAGGACTACGGTTACAGCAAACAACTCTGACATCAGTGATAATTTGGATTTGCGTGCAGTTGCGTCAATTTTTGGTGATTCTAGAGATTTAAACGATTTTGAAAGAAGGCTGAATGATCCTAATTCCCAAATTTCAAATCTAGATTTAAATGGTGATAATCGCGTAGATTATTTACGTGTAATTGAAACCGTCGAAGGAAATGTCCATCTGATAATAATTCAATCGGTACTTGGTCGTGATAACTATCAGGATATTGCAACGGTTGAAGTGGAAAGAGATCGTTACAATAAAGTGCAGGTACAGGTTGTTGGAGATGTTTATATGTATGGTAACAATTACATCTACGAACCCGTTTATGCTTATACTCCAGTAATATATACGTCATTCTGGGTTGGTAACTACCGTCCGTATTACTCTTCCTGGTATTGGGGCTATTACCCAAGTTTTTATGTAGCCTGGACACCTTTTCCAATTTACACCTATCATAATCATATAGCAGTTTACATTAATCATACTCACCATTATAACTATGTAAATTATAGAAGATGTAGTGTTGCCTATAACAATTATTACAACGGCCGAAGAGGAAATTACTATGAAAGACAATATCCAAGCCGTTCCTTTGCCCAAAGAAATACAGGTTATACAAACAGACGTGAATTGGTTAATAACAGAAGTACACAAAACACAAATACAAGAAGCAGCATTGCCAATACTAGTAGTAGAAGTAATTCAGCAACCGTTGGTTCTCCAAGAGGAGCAAGAAATTCAAACACTACTAATGGTGTGAAAGGTGTGGTAAATACAAGAAGCCAGGGAGCTGCTGAATCGCCTAGAACTTATGGGAATACAAGAAGTTCAGAGTCACCAAGAACTTATGGAAATACGAGTACTTCCCAGTCACCGAGAAGTTATGGGAATACAAGAACTGCTGAGTCACCAAGAACTTCGGTAAACAATGGTAATAATCGAAATTCAGAATCACCAAGAAGTGTAGCTTCCCAAGGAAATTCAAGAGGAAATGAAGGTGTAAGGAATGAAGCGCCGAGAAATGTTCAACGTGCTGAATCGCAAAGAAGTGCAAGTCCAAAAGAATATTCACAGCAAAGAGGAAGTTCTCCCCGAGCTGAAGGGAATTCAAGAGGAAACAAAAGAAGTTAAGTTGAATAGTTTATATTGTTGGAGAAGCACCGCAGAAATGTGGTGCTTTTTTCATTTTGTTACATCAAAATTAATCCTTTAAAAAATTAAATGATTTAAAAATATAGTACATTTGTAACCGTTTTTTAACATTTCTTTATGAGCGCCCATAATCATCAACTTCATAGCAAGCTTAGTGTTGCAGGACTACTTATTACCTTAGGAATTATTTATGGAGATATTGGTACTTCTCCGTTATATGTGATGAAAGCCATAATTGGTTTAAATCACGTAATCGACAAAGACATTATTTTAGGTGGATTATCATGTATTTTTTGGACACTTACCCTACAGACAACCTTAAAATATGTAATCATCACGTTAAGTGCCGACAACCATGGTGAAGGTGGAATATTTGCCTTGTATGCATTGGTCAAACGAACTAAAATCCAATGGCTGATTGTTCCTGCAATTATTGGTGGAAGCGCACTTTTGGCTGATGGAATTATTACGCCGCCTATTTCAGTATCTTCAGCTGTTGAGGGAATACGGACTTTTTACCCAGGCATAAATACGGTTCCAATCGTAATAGGAATTCTTTTCGTTTTATTTACAATTCAACAATTCGGAACTAAACTCGTAGGAAAGTTTTTTGCTCCAATGATGCTTATTTGGTTTAGTATGCTGGGAATTCTTGGCATCATTCAAATCGGAACCAATCTTGAAGTCTTTCATGCCTTAAATCCATATTATGCCTATCATTTACTAAAAATACATCCTGATGGATTTTATGTGTTAGGCTTCGTTTTCTTATGTACAACAGGAGCTGAAGCTTTATATTCCGATATGGGGCATTGCGGAAGGAAGAACATTCGAATCAGCTGGATTTTTGTAAAAACAACCTTGGTACTGAACTACTTTGGTCAGGGAGCCTATCTTATAAAACATCAAGGTGAAACCTTAATGAATTTAGGTGGGAAAAATGCAAATCCATTTTATCTAATAATGGAAAATTGGTTTCAACCAATCGGAATTGTAATAGCAACAATGGCTGCCGTGATTGCTTCGCAGGCATTGATTAGCGGATCATTTACCCTTATTAATGAGGCCATGAGGCTTAACTTTTGGCCCAAAGTTAAAATCAAATACCCAACCGACTTAAAAGGTCAGCTATATATTCCATCCATAAACTGGTTATTGTTTGTTGGTTGTGTTGGTATTGTACTTCATTTTGAAGAATCCGGAAATATGGAAGCCGCCTATGGATTGGCAATAGTACTATGCATGATTATGACCACTATTCTTTTAAATTATTACCTAATAATGAAAAGAGTATCCATGTTTATTATTGCTCCAATCATTGCACTCTATGCTTGTATTGAAGTAAGTTTTCTTATTGCCAATCTTGATAAGTTTCCTCATGGTGGTTATGTAACCTTAATGATTGCCTGTGTATTAATTGGAATTATGACCGTATGGTACTTAGCGAAAAAAATCAGTAAAGCCTATACTAAAATCGTCAAGATCGAAAGTTATAAAAAGGTCTTAGCCGAATTAAGTGTGGATTTATCTATTCCAAAATATGCCACACATTTAATTTACATGACCAATTCAAACCGTACCGATGAAATCGAAGAAAAAGTAATGTATTCTATTCTTCAAAAAAGACCAAAACGTGCCGACATGTATTGGTTTGTGCATGTAAACATCCTAAACGAGCCTTACAAAAGAGAATATCGTGTTACCGAAATTATCAACGATGATTTATATAGGGTTGATTTTAATTTGGGCTTTAGAGAACCAACTAAAATTAATTTGATGTTCAAAGAAGTACTCAGGGATATGGTACAAAATGGAGAAGTTGACGTTACGAGTCGATATGAGTCCCTGAACAAAAATAACATTGTTGGTGACTTCAAATTTGTTCTTTCAGAGAAATTTCTTTCCAATGATAGTGATTTAACTTTCTTCGAAAAAATAGTTATGAATAGCTATTTCATTCTCAAAAAATTAAGTTTGTCAGAAGAAAAAGGTTTTGGACTCGACAGCAGTTCCGTAAAAGTGGAGCAATTCCCAATGGTTCTACATGCTCCGGAAAAATTTGAAATGACTCGTATTCATTAAAAATGCTTCTTTAAAAATTTACAGAACGGCGAGTAAAAAAGCGTATCTTTGCACGCTGATTTTTTTACACTATGCGATTACACCGAAATTTAGTTTATACCACGATTGACTCTTTAAATGCTATCTTCAACGAAGGAGAATATGCAGATAAAGTAGTTGCACGTGCTTTGAAGAAAGACAAACGTTGGGGAAGTTCTGACCGAAAGTTTGTTGCCGAAACCATCTACGAAATTGTCAGATGGAAAAGATTATATGCTGAAATTGCTGAAGTAAAAGAACCATTTGACCGCGATGATTTGTGGAGGATGTTTGCCGTTTGGGCAGTGCTTCGGGGCTATCCGATTCCTGATTGGAGACAATTGGAAGGAACTCCAGCCAGGAAAATCAAAGGAAGATTTGATGAGCTTTCCAAAATCAGGAAAATGCGTGAATCAATTCCCGATTGGATGGATGAATTAGGCGTAAAGGAATTAGGCGAAGAACTATGGACCAAAGAAATTGCGGCTCAAAATCAACCTGCGAAAGTCATTTTACGTGTAAATACATTAAAGACTACAAAAGAACAGCTTCGTTCCATCCTAATGGATTTAAACATTGAAACCGAGTTTTTAAAAGATCAGCCAGATGCTTTGGTGCTTAAAGAAAGAGCGAATGTGTTTTTAACCGATGCTTTCAAAGAAGGTTTTTTTGAAGTACAGGATGCTTCCTCTCAATTAGTAGCAGCTTTTCTTGATGTTCAACCCGGAATGAGAGTAGTTGATACCTGCGCCGGCGCTGGTGGCAAGACATTGCACATGGCTTCCTTAATGGAAAACAAAGGCCAGCTGATTGCGATGGATCTATATGAAAGTAAACTGAAGCAGTTAAAGTTAAGAGCCAAAAGAAACGGTGCCTTCAACATAGAATATAGAATAATTGATACGACTAAAGTCATCAAAAAACTACACGAAAAAGCAGATAGGGTTTTGATTGATGCACCTTGCAGCGGTTTAGGGGTTTTGAAAAGAAATCCGGATGCTAAATGGAAACTACAACCCGAATTTATTGATAACATCAAAAAAGTACAGGCCGAAGTTTTAGAAAATTATTCCAAAATCGTAAAGCCCGGAGGAAAATTGGTTTATGCTACCTGCTCTATCCTACCCTCTGAAAATCAGGAACAAATTAAACATTTCTTAACTACCGAAACCGGAAAATCGTTTACCTTTGTTAAGGAAACTAAAATCCTTGCCCAGCAAACGGGTTTCGATGGTTTTTACATGGCGCTATTAGAAAGAAAAAAGAAATATAAAATAAATGAAAAGAATCTTAACCTCATTATTATTAAGTTTTACATTGATTGGCATCGCCCAAAATGCTACTCAATCCGTTAATTCGATTCCGCCTGGTTATTATAACACGGCAACAGGAACTGGCTATTCTTTAAAAACACAACTGTCAAACATCATAGATAACCATAATGATCGAGGTTATGGGGGTTTATATACAACCTACACTACTTCAGACATAGATTCATTTTATGAAAATAATGGTACTATGCTTGACATGTATACCGAAAATCCTACTGGAAGTGAATGTGAATTTATTTATGGTGGGGGTTTGCAGGATGATGGAACGTTAGGAAATAATGAATGTGAAAGATATAATAGAGAACATACAATTCCGCAGTCCTATTTTGGGGATGGAGTACAACCAATGTATTCTGATGCGCATTTTGTAATACCTTCCGATAAGCGTGTAAATGCGCAAAGAGGTGACCTTCCATTTGGAAAAGTAAATGTTGCCAATTGGACATCCTTAAATGGCAGCAAGAGAGGTTCTAATTTAAATTCAGGTTATTCAGCTGGTTTTTCAGGAACTGTTTTTGAGCCAATTGACGAGTTTAAAGGGGATTTCGCAAGACTTCTTTTCTATTTTGCCACGCGTTATCAAACAAATCTTGTGGGCTTTTATAATTCTTCTGCTTCCCTATCCAAAGTAATGTTTGATGGAACAGCTGACCATGCATTTTCCCAAACTTTTTTAAATATCTTATTAACCTGGAATACACAAGATCCGGTAAGTGATAAGGAAATAATAAGAAACGATGCCATTTATGCGCGTCAAAATAATAGAAATCCTTATATAGATCACAACGAATATGTTACTGCTATTTGGGGATTGCCTTTGGCAGTTTCTACATTTGATTCCTTGAGTTCTGTTTCAATTTATCCAAATCCATCAAACGATGTAATAAATATTGCTACTGAAATTGCTCTTGATGAAATTGATATTATTACCATTAACGGACAGGTTTTACAACAAATTAAGAAACCCGTTATCCAAAACAATAACTATACAATAAGTAATTTACCAAAAGGATTTTATTTCATCAAATTGTCTTCCGATTCGAGTTCAGTTACCAAAAAAGTGGTTATAAACTAGTTTCATTTACCCATAATACTATCAAAACGCGTTTGGAATTCAACCGCGTTTTTTTGTTTTTAATCGAAAAAGTAATCTAATTACCCTAAATAGAGTGCATAAAGCACGGTTTTCCTTTGAACTTTAGTCCTACTTTATTATCTTTCGCCCTCAATTTGTATAACCCTTAAAACATTTTATAATGTTAGAAGAAAAGAATGATAACCTGCAGGATGCAGATGGAAACGTAGCCAACGAGTCGCAGGAAGTGACTATTACTGAAAATCAGGAAGTTCCTGTTGAAGTTCAGGCAGCTGAAGAACCTTTTGTTGAAGTAGTAGCTTCAGAAATTGAAACGGCACCGGAAACTGAAGCTGAAGTTGCCATTTTAACAGAAGAACTTTCAGAAGACGAAATTGAAGTAGCTGCTGAAAAAGAAGCGCTTGTTGAAGAAACAGTCGAAGTTGTAGCTGAACCGGAAGCAGAAACCGAAGAAGTGGTTGAAGCTGTCGCTGAAGTTGAAACTCAGCAAACTCAAGAAGTTGAAGAACCTGCAGAAACAGCTCAGGAAATTGCTGAAGTTGCAGAAGAAATCCAGGCTGAAGCTGATGTGGAAGAAAATACAATTGAATTGACTGAAGAACAGCTCGCGGATGATACTCCTGTTATCGAAAACAACGACGCTGTAATCAGCGCTATCGAAGAAGTAAATGCTGAAGAAAGTGAAGATGAAACATTAAAAGACCGTCATGACATTCCAATGCTGGATTACGAAACACTTTCAATGGAACAATTGATTGATGAGTTGGGTACTTTGGTTGTGGTTGAAAAAATGATGTCGGTTAAAGATCACGTTGAAGAGCTTAAAAAAGCATTCTTATCCAAATATTATCATTTTATTGATGAAAAGAAAGAGGAATTCCATGCTGAAAATCCAGATACTACTGAGGATTTTCATTACCATTTCCCTTTAAAGTTAAAATTTGACGAATTATACTCTCAATACAGAGACAAAAAAAATAATCATTTCCAAAACTTACAAAACAGCCTAAAATCTAATTTAGAAAATAGACTCGCAATTGTAGAGGAATTGAAAAACCTAATCCACAGTCAGGAAAGCATTCCGGTTACACTAAAAAATTCAACGACATCAGAGATCGTTGGAAAGTAGCTGGTCCAATTCCGAAAGACAAATACAACCATGTTTGGAATAACTATCATTTCCACTTAGAGAATTTCTATGATGTGCTTCATTTGGACAGAGAGATTCGTGACCTGGACTTCAAACATAACTTGGTTCAGAAGCTTAAAATCATTGAGCGTGTTGAAGAGTTAGTTAAAGAAGAAGACATCAATAAATCATTCCGTGAACTACAGGATTTGCACCGTATCTGGAAAGAGGACATTGGTCCGGTTTCAAGAGACAACCGTGAAGAAATCTGGAACCGATTCAGCGAATTGACCAAGCAAATGCACGACAAACGTGAAAGTTTGTATGAAAAACTTCGCGAAGGGGAAATGGCGAATCTTGAAAAGAAAAAAGAACTTATCGCTCAGATTGAAGTTCTTGCTCAGGAAAAAGTTAATTCCCATGCAGCATGGTTAGCCCAAATTGATAAAGTTGAAGCCTTACGAAATCAGTTCTTTGCAGCTGGTAAAGTACCATCAGAAGTAACGGACCAAACATGGACAGAATTCAAGAATGCTGTCAGAAGTTTTAATGTATTGAAGAATTCATTCTATAAAGATATTAAGAAAGACCAAAACGATAACCTTTCGAAAAAACAAGCGTTAGTTGCTAAAGCTAATGAGTTGAAGGAAAGTACAGATTATGCTGCCACTACTCCAATGTTTAAGCAAATTCAGGAAGAATGGAAAACTATTGGACATGTGCCAAGAAAATTTTCTGATAAACTTTGGACTGAATTCAGAGCCGCCTGTAACGAATATTTCGAAAAGCTAAAAGAACAAAAAACCGAACTTAACGCGGAAGAGGTTGAAGCTTTTGACAATAAAAAAGCATACTTGGAAACGATTAAAGGTTTCGAGCTAATCGGTGACCATAAAACCGATTTGGATGCGATAAAAGCACACATCGAAACCTGGAAAGGCTTTGGAAAAGTTCCTTTTGCACGTAGGCACATTGAAGGTAAGTTTAATAAAATACTTGACACTTTATTTGAAAAATTAAGTGCGAGCAAGAAAGACAATGAAATGGCGCGTTATGCCAATAGAATTGATAATCTTTCTGGTGCTGATAATACGCGAAAATTAGACAACGAAAAAGTTTTCATCATGCGTAAGATTGACGAAGTACAAAGTAATCTTTTCCAATTGGAGAATAATATTCAGTTCTTTGGCAGAGCCAAGGCTGATAATCCACTGGTGAAGGAAGTATTGAAAAATATTGAGAAAGAAAAAGAAGAATTAGCAACCTGGAAAGAAAAGCTAAAACAACTTAGAAATATCAAAACAGAAGAATAAACAAAAAAGTCCCGAGTTATCGGGACTTTTTTATTGCTGTATTTTAGAAGCTAACAAATAAATGACCGCCATTCTTATGGCTACTCCGTTTTCTACCTGGTCTAAGATTACGGATTGTTGGGAATCGGCGACGTCTGAGGTTATTTCGACACCACGGTTTATTGGTCCGGGGTGCATGATTACAATTTCTTTGTTAAGCGAGTTTAATAATGCTTTATCTACGCCATATTGTTGTGCATATTCTCTGGTTGATGGGAAATAATTCACATCCATTCTTTCATTTTGTACGCGAAGCATGTTAGCCACATCACACCATTCCAGAGCTTTCCTTAAGTTTGGCTCGACCGTTACCCCTAAACTCTCAATATACTTTGGTATTAAGGTTTTTGGCCCGCAGACTTTCACTTCAGCGCCTTGCATCTGCAAAGCATAGATATTGGATAGGGCAACCCTAGAATGCAGAATATCACCAACTATTACTATCTTCTTACCACCTACTTCTCCTAACCTTTCCTTGATAGAATAACTGTCGAGTAAAGCCTGTGTTGGATGTTCGTGTGCTCCGTCTCCGGCGTTGATGATGCTTGCCTTTACATTCTGAGATAAGAAATAAGCAGCTCCTGGGTTTGCATGGCGCATTACCACCATATCAACTTTCATAGAAAGGATATTATTTACTGTATCTATTAATGTTTCTCCTTTTTTTACTGATGATTGGGCTGTTGAGAAGCTAATCACGTCTGCAGAGAGCCTTTTTTGAGCGAGCTCGAAAGACAATTTGGTTCGCGTACTGTTTTCGAAAAAGATGTTGGCAATGGTAATGTCGCGCAGTGAAGGCACTTTCTTTATAGGACGGTTAATAACTTCCTTAAAGTGGTCGGCGGTTTCAAATATCAAATCGATATCCTGTTTTTTCAGGTATTTTATGCCTAGTAAATGGTTGACTGATAGTTCGGACATTGTTTTGTTGTTGTTTAATCTGAACTTGTTTCAGATTCTTGTTATTTTACCAGTTAGTATCATTCATTAATTTACGTGAGATAGACTGCATCTTCTCCATCCTTTTCCTTCCAGCAGACTTTTACGGTTTCATCATCTATCACATCTACCTGACGACCTCGGTAATCAGGTTGAATGGGTAGATGACGGCTGAACCTTCTGTCTATTAGTACCAGTAATTCTATTTCTGCCGGTCTTCCAAAAGATTGTATGGCAGTTAAAGCGGCACGAATGCTTCTTCCTGTGAACAGCACATCATCAATAAAGACAACTTTCTTATCTTCCACCAGGAAATCTATATGGGTTTTGTTGGCTTCGAGCTGCTCGCCGCGACGGAAATCATCCCGAAAGAAAGTAATGTCGAGGAAACCCAACGGTATGTTATTGACTTTATAATCACTCTCTAAAATAGTTTTCAGGCGTTGGGCTAATGAGACACCTCTTGGCTGAATTCCGATAAGTACAGAGTTGGAAAAATCGAGATGGTTTTCGATTAACTGACAAGCCAAACGATGGAGTATGATATTGACTTCTTTGGAAGTAAGCAATACTTTTTGACTCATGGTAGTGTTGTTTGGATGGTAAAAGTAGTATTTTTTATTGAGTGAGTCAACAGTGCATGAACTTTTAAGTGGCGAATCAAATATTTCTTATACAAATTTACTATTTACTTATTGGATTTCTATTTATAAACGCTCCGTCAGGCAATATTTACTTTACTAGATATTTTTCCGGGACGACTTATTTTGATCCCGGCATCAATCAGCATTTTGAAACTACGCATTCCGACGGTTTTAATCCCTATCTAAAACGCAGCTGTCTGCTTTTGCGATTTATTCTCAAAAAAGTGTGTGCACTTTATATGTGTGCACTTTATTTGCCCATAAAGTGCACACACCAATGTATCTTTTTATTAAAAATTTGACTTTTTTATAATTTGAAGCAACCTTTTTGCTTTTTTTGAGACTATTAGATATACATTTACTTTGAAAGAAATTTAATAATTTCTTCAAAAAAAACTGTCAATTCGATAAAACGATTATTTTTACTTAACTAAAACCTAAGACATGAAAAAAATTATTTATTATTAGTACTTGCCCTTTTCATTACAGTTGTTGGAAATGCACAAGCCTGCTTTAAGGAAATTAGGGCCGGAAGGGCATTTACAGTTGCATTAAAAGAAAACAACACTTTATGGAGTTGGGGTTCTAACGCCTATAATCAGTTAGGTGATGGTACAAACACCTCTAGGGTGTACAGCGTTCAGGTTGGCACAAGCACCTGGTCAAAATTTACTGTTGGCGACTATCATGTGTTAGGAATAAAGACTGACGGAACTCTTTGGGGCTGGGGTAGAAATGCAGAGAATCAATTGACAGGAGCAGCATTAACTAATGTGACAGTTCCGACACAAATAGGAACTGACAATACTTGGGTACAGGTAACAACGGGAAGATGGTCTTCAACCGCTATCAAAAGCGATGGAACGATGTGGGCTTGGGGCTATAATGATAACGGGCAGATAGGCGACGGTACGTTAATTACTAAAACGACGCCTGTACAGATAGGGACTACCAACGACTGGGCGAAAGTATATTCCGGGTATTACCATACATTAGCCATTAAGACTAATGGAACCTTATGGAGCTGGGGATCAAATTTAGGTGGTTGCCTGGGAAGCGGTGGCACAGATGACATCCTTTTGCCTACGCAGGTTGGTAGCGCTACTAATTGGGTGGAAATTTCCGCAGGAAATACCCATTCTGTTGCTATAAAAAGTGACGGGACTATGTGGAGCTGTGGTCCCGCGAGTTGGGGACAGCTAGGCTTAGGACTTCCTATCACTTCATCTAATGTACTCGTTTTTACACAGATAGGAACTGATACACACTGGCAGAAAATTGCTGTGGGGCTGGGCCACAATTTAGCTATTAAGACCGACGGAACTATGTGGAGCTGGGGTGTAAACAATACCGGGCAGATAGGAAACGGAACCATAGATACAACGGTAAGCAACTTTGTATTGTCGCCTTACCAGATTGGCACAAGTTCGGACTGGCGTGCTGTAGGTACGGGTTCACACAACTCATTTGCCTTAAAAACAGACAACCAGCTTTGGTCATGGGGATCTGATGGACTTGGAATGCTTGGCGATAGAGCTACCATAACCCAACCTTCCCCTACTTCTATTGACTGTATTGCTTTGGAAGTGTTTTTATCAAATGAGGAGGTTGCACCTATAGCTTCGGTAAAAGTATATCCAAATCCAACTTCATCCCTGTTGAATATAGCTACTAACAATTTACAACCAGAAGAAGTAACGCTATATGATATCCAGGGAAGAGTAATTCTTTCAGAGAAAATGAACGGAACTGAACATCAGTTAAACATCTCACATTTGGAAAAAGGAACTTATTTATTAAAAGTAAGCTCAGGAGATAAAGTTGAAACGATTAAAGTGCTGAAGAACTAAAAACACCATTTACTTTTTTACAAAAATTCCCGGATCTTAAGTCTGGGATTTTTTATATTTGACAAAAAACATATCATGAATCAAAACGAAAACACTATACAAACCTGGGATAAACTGGCACAAAAGTACCACGATAAATTCATGGATGTTGTTATTTATAATGATTCGTATGATTTGTTCTGTAATGCTGTTTCGAAAGAAGAGGCGTCAATTTTAGAGATTGGCTGCGGTCCCGGAAATATTACCAAATACCTTTTGGATAGGCATCCCAACTATCAAATCATTGCCACCGATGTTGCGCCAAGCATGATTGAATTAGGTAAAGTTAACAATCCGTCTGCTAAATTTACCGTTTTGGATGCAAGGTCCATTAACAAGATTGACAAAAAATTTGATGCAATTATGTGTGGTTTCTGTATGCCTTACCTATCCAAAGAAGAAAGCATTCAAATGATAAAGGACAGTTGGGCACTTTTGAATAATGGTGGCATATTCTATTTCAGCACAATCGAAAACGATTATGACAAATCTGAATCTCAAACCAGCAGTGACGGGCAATATACAATGCATGTTTATTACCACGAGGTAGGTTATTTAGAGCAGGCTCTTACGGAATATGGTTTTGAAACTTTGCATTTGCTACACATTCGTTATCCAAAACCAAAGGATGTTTTTGATACCCATTTGATTTTTATTGCAAGGAAACCATAAAAAAACCATCCTTAGGGATGGTTTTTTATTTATTTATTAAGGATGTGATAAGCAATCAGCCCGTCAATTGGTCTTCTGAGAACGTTGCCGATTTTGATATCGTATTTATTTAAAACCACTTGTAATTCGTCTTTAAGGTAAAATGCTATCGAGCCTACAAAATGCACCGGAACATCTTTGCAGTTTTCAAACTGCATGATGTAGTTTTTGGTAAACGACTTTAATTCCTTTTTGATTATTTTTTTACAAAACTCATTGTCCTTGTGCTTGATAATGAATTTGGCAAATGTTGCCAGGTAAGCGTTTGGATTAGCTTCCTTATACAAATTAGCTTTGATATAATCTGCATCTAAATTGTAATCTTCCTCAAATTCCTTAGCCAGCTCTTTCGGCATAGTGTTAAAATAATATCCTCGGATCAATTCTCTGCCGAAACGATTTCCCGAACCGTCATCCATAGCAATGTAGCCTAACGACTGTACTCTTTGGTGCAAAATCTTCCCATCAAAATAACTGCAATTCGAGCCTGTGCCCAAAATACAGACAATTGCTTCTTCGTTTTTTGGAGTCGTAGCATAAACGGCCGCATAAGTATCTTCATGTACAGAAACGATTGCTTTGGTAAAATATTCTTCGAAAACTTTTGTAAGGAAAATTTTCATTCGATCTGTTCCGCAACCAGCACCATAAAAGAAAAGATGGGTTGCCTTATCTTTATTATGCTCGATGTCAAACTTATCGTTAAGACGCGCGATGACTGCTTCTTTATCCAATACTTCTGGGTTCAAACCTAAAGTTTGTGTAGTGAAAAGTACTTTTCCGTTATCATCAATGGCAATCCAATCGGCTTTGGTAGATCCACTATCAACTAGTAGTTTCATATAATAATTCGAATTACGAATTAGGAATTACAAATAAAAACCTGATTCTTGTTTTTGGTTTAGTTTAGTTTTAAAACGAAAATAGAGCAAAGATTTAGATTTCCGTCTATATTCTTTACTCTATTTTCTATATTCTTATTTCAATCCCGCAATGTGAACGGATAAATCAATTAATTTACTTGAATAACCATATTCGTTATCATACCACGAAACCAATTTAAAAAACGTTGAGTTCAAACCAATTCCGGCTTTAGAATCAACAATAGAAGTTCTTGGATCGGAAACGAAATCTTGTGAAACTACTTCATCTTCGGTAAATCCTAAGATTCCTTTTAATTCATTTTCAGAAGCTTTTTTCAATACCGCCATAATTTCTTCATAAGAAGTTTCTTTGGCAACCTTTACCGTTAAATCTACTACAGAAACATCAATAGTAGGAACACGGAAAGACATTCCGGTTAGTTTTCCGTTCAAGGAAGGAATCACTTTTCCAACGGCCTTTGCAGCTCCAGTGGAAGATGGAATGATATTTACGCTTGCAGCACGTCCGCCTCTCCAGTCTTTTTTGGATGGTCCGTCAGCAACCATTTGCGTTGAAGTACTGGCGTGAACTGTAGTCATTAAACCTTCTACGATTCCGAAATTATCATTGATGACTTTTGCCAAAGGTGCTAAAGCATTTGTAGTACATGAAGCATTAGATACAACAGTATCTGTAGCTTTTGCCTCTAAATGATTCACTCCCATAACAAACATTGGTGCGTCTGCTGAAGGTGCTGAAATGATTACTTTTTTAGCACCGCCTTCGATATGTGCTTTTGCTGTTTCAATTGTAGTGAAGATTCCTGTACATTCTGCAACTACATCAACATCTACCTCTTTATCATCCCACTTGATTAGCTTTGGATCTCTTTCGGCTGTAACCCTGATATGTTTATCGTTTACGAATAATTTTCCGTCCTTTACTTCTACTTTTCCGGCAAATCGACCGTGTACTGAATCGTATTTTAATAAGTAAGCTAAATGATCAACATCTAATAAATCATTGATAGCTACTACTTCTACATTGTCTCTATTAAAGGTTTCCCTGAAAACTATTCTTCCAATTCTTCCAAAACCGTTTATTCCTAATTTTACTTTTGACATTTTATTTTTTCTTTTATTACTATTTTATCTTAAATTATGTTGACATTATATCCGAAACCCTTAATAATTCCTTATCGATTTCTGAATGACCTTTGATGGCATTTTCTAATGGAGTTAAGGCTACTTTATCACTTAACATTCCCACCATAAAGTTTGATTTTCCTTCTAATAAGGATTCTACTGCTTTTACACCAAGACGTGAGGCCAAAACCCTGTCAAAACAGGATGGTGCACCACCGCGCTGCATGTGTCCTAAAACGGAAACACGAATATCATACTCGGGCATATTTTCTTCTATATAATCCTTTAATTCGAATACGCTCTTCCCTATTTTATCACCTTCTGCAATTACGACAATACTTGAGGATTTACCTGATGCCTTGCTTTTACGCAAGGATTCCAACAGACGTTCCAAACCTAAATCCTGTTCGGGAATAAGAATCTCTTCTGCTCCAGCGCCAATTCCGGCATTCAAAGCAATATGACCGGCATCTCTTCCCATAACCTCTACAAGGAAAAGGCGGTTGTGTGAACTGGCCGTATCCCTGATCTTATCTATACAATCCACGACTGTATTTAAAGCCGTGTCAAAACCTAAAGTATGGCTGGTTCCGAAAATATCGTTATCTATGGTTCCTGGTATTCCCATTACCGGATAACCAAATTCGTTGTTGAAAATTTCAGCACCGGTAAAACTTCCGTCTCCACCAATAACCACTAAGGCATCTATTTTCGAGTTCATTAAATTCTGGTGGGCTTTCTGTCTGCCTTCAACGGTCATGAATTCTTTAGAACGGGCCGACTTTAAGATTGTTCCACCTTTGTTAACGATGTTGTTAACGCTACGGGCGCCCATTTCCTTAAAATCTCCTTCAATCATTCCCTGATAGCCTCTGTAAATACCGATGCATTCAATATTATGGTAAGCACATGTCCTGACTACAGATCTGATAGCGGCATTCATTCCGGGAGAATCTCCTCCTGAAGTTAGAACACCTATTTTTTTTATGACTTTTGACATTTTTTAAGTATTAAAATGTAAAATTAGCAAACAACTACCATTGTTCCACCCATATTATTATTATATTAATAAAGCAGGTAAAATTCAATCGTTTTCGTTGATAAGTTTTTGGGTTATTAGTTTGTATGGCGAATTAAAGCCTAATCCTCATTTGGAATAGCTTCGCTGTTTGGGTTTAGATCCTCTTCCTTCTTCTCTTTGTTCTGAGTATCCTTATCTATGATATTTCTATCCGGAAGGCTTGAATCATGTATGTCGTTGTTAGCCGAGTTTACTTTCGCTAATTTGGCATTTTTAAAGATTTTGTTTACCAATTCGGTAAAAGTATCAAAATCTACTTCATAAGACATTCCGATTCCCTGAGTATAGCCGATTCCCTGACCTATATAAGTAATATCATTTTCCTTATTGAAAACCCTCAGGTTCAAAGTACCGTCTTCATTTACCCGATACTGCACTTCAAGATCTCCGACAATTGCAGTTTCGGTGATTCCTCCTACAGGCACTCCCACTTTTCCGTTAACGGTAATCCTGTCATTTATTTTGGATGACACCGTTACACCAAATCGTCCATCGGTTTGTTGTCCCGGCGTTCTATCGGCCACGATATATTCGGGTGCAATTGAAATTTTATCATCGCTGCCTGAAAATATTTCACCAAAAAGACTACTGGCTTTCTCAAATAAATTATTGGAGAGCTGATTTTGATTGACGCCATCCTGACTTAGGAAACTACCCGTAGAAAGGAGGTATAAAGCTTGAGTTTGCCTGGCATCCTTATCATCTAATTTGTATTGGATCTCAGATTTTAATGTACTTCCAACAGTTGGGAAATTGATATTAAAATCGGGTTCAGGATTGGTTAGATTGCCTCTTACCCCTATCACCACTTCAACATCAACCTTTTTATTGAAAGACGGATTATCAATTAGCACCGCTGGATTTGCAGAAGTTTTATAAACAGCTTCCAAATTGAGTACGGCTGCAAGAGGATCTCCCGTCCAAACAATTGAGCCTCCTTTTCTTACTTTGAATTCCTTATCAATCAATCCGCCATATTTAAAATTATAAGTACCGGAAACCACAGAGAAGTCTCCAAACATCTCAAATTTTCCTAAAGTATTGATTCTAAACAGCAGTGTTCCGTTTCCTTTTCCTTTCATTCCGTGACCTGATTCCCTGCTTAAGATTACCTCAATATTCGCAACTTCAGTAATTTCAAAATCAAATTCCAATTCGAGACCTCCGTAATTTTTAGTTTCCTTTATTGTATTGTCTTTATTGTTTTTCTTCTTTTTCTCTTCCGGAGTTACATAGTGAATGTATTTATTATCCTCCACAGCTTCGGCATCGTTTATTGGAATCTTAATATCTGTTCCTTTGGCCGATTCTGCTTCTACTTTTATCATCAAGTTATTGGTTGGTCCTTTTATGGTTGCAGAACCATTCATAAAGGCAGTTCCGTAATACGCCACATCTTCCTCGTCAACCGTATTTAATGCGAGTAATCTTTTAGTATTGATGGCTAAATCCAATTGCCAGTCGCCAAATTGCTTGTGCTTTATAAAACCGCTAAGTGTTCCTTTGGTGTTGAATTTAGTATCTGTAATATTGGTTTCCCTAACAATGAATTTACTTTCTGTAACATCGACGATAGAATTTTTATCAAAGACATAGTCGGTATTTAGGTATGGAATTGTCAATCCTGCTTCGTTTACAAATAGTCTTCCATTGTAATCCAAATCGTTTATATCGCCGTCAATACGGGCATTTCCTGAAACAAATCCGCGAATATTGGTAATGACGTCACCTCCTATTTTTCCTAAAACTCCTAAATTGAATCGGTCAAAATTCAAGTCAACATCCAATAATGTTTTGCCGTCTACAATCTCGATATCGCCATTCGCATTAAAAGCTTCGAAATTTTCATTCTCCAAATTGGAATTTAGATGGAACTTACTAAGCGTTTCATCGCCTTCGATATCCAAATTCATTTTCCCGAGTGCGATATCATTGACTTTCAGGCTGTCAATCCGAAGTGTAGAGGTTGGCTGAAAGACCGTATTGCTTTGCTTGAAGTTTATCTTTCCGTTAAGGTTTCCATCAAACTTAAATTTCTCGACATCGGGCGTGACCTTATTTAGGTTGACATTGTCAAATGTGAGCTGTAAATCCTTATTCTGTTTACCACTTAACATCCCAACAAAATTAATGCTCTCATTTCCGTGAGAAATGATTATGTCCTCAAAAGAGAAATTGCTGAGTTTTTTATCGAAGACAATCTTATTATTTTCAGTATTTTCCTTTTCATTTAAAAACCACAAATAGTCCTTGAACTGCAATTCCGACTTATTGAATCCAACTACATTTTTGTTATCATCGGTAATGGTATGATAAAAATTCAGGTTGTAAAAGTCATTGCCCTGTTTTCCGCCTTTGAATTCGGTCCTGAAATGCAGCGTATCATTCGAAAAGGTATTAATCATACTGAAATCCCTTATTTTATAATGCTTTGTCTTGATGGAATCCAATTGTACATAGGCATTATACAACGGATTTTTATTATCAACCTGCACCAGAATGTTATCAAAAGTGTTGTCATAGGCCACTACTTTAGGAGAAGTAAAATCCAATTTAAAATTCTTGCTGTCAGAACTTATGTTTCCTTTTAGTTTAGTGCTTTTCGCCAATGAGATTTCAGGATTGAAAATCTCGATGATCTTACTGTTCAGATCAAAGTCGAATTTCACGTATTGATTAGGCAGTACTTTATTGGGTTTGTAATTGGCATAAAAGGTTCCCAGCGAATTCTCTACCATTTTCTGTAATTGGCTGAACTTATATTTTCCAATCACAGAACCTTCGATAGCATCGGGAGAACTAATGGTAATCGCTCTTTCGCCGTTAGTATCAAAGCTCGAATTGGCGTTGAGATAATCTATAAAATAAATGTCTTTTTTATTCTGATAGGAAGCATTGGTAAGCAACAGGTTTCCTTTGAGGTTGTCCAGAGAATTTCCGGTGGCTTTTACTAAAATGTCTCCTCTAAAAACAGAGATGGAATCTTTGATAAAATTCAGCTTTACCAAATTAGCATAATCAATTTTGGAATGGAAATCGAAGACATTCTCTTTTTGGATAAATCCAGCACGCCATTAAAATCCATAAACAGATTAGGATCATTAATATAGAATTTTCCTTTAAATATGGGCTGTTTAAAACTTCCGTCAACAATAATTTTAGTGTAATTGTATCCGTTGTATTTTAGTTGGAATACATCACCGGCAAAGGAAGTGTTCACATATTTCTGGGTAAACCCTTTTCCATCCACATCCAGATTCATACTTACCTTACCAATACTTTTGTCATTCAAAATAGCGCCAACATCAAAATTATCCAAAATGATATTTCCGTTGTATTTGGCATTGTCAATATTATCGATATCCGACATGTGCAAATCCGATTCGATGATACCCAAAGCGGTATTCATAACAAAATCGGTATTCAAGTAGTGCTGGGTAACTTCCATTTTCCCGGCATAATTAAATTGCCCTAGTTTTTGTAAGGATGTTGGCAGTTTTTTACCCAATATATTCGGCAAAAGTTTTGTCAGATCGGCATAATTGGAAGAAATCCTTTTGAAATTTCCCTTCATATAAAACTTCCCTGGACTTCTTGGGAAAAGGTTCTTAAAGTTAACGTCACCTTTGATTGTTGAAAATTTATAATCTTTAAGATAGAGATTGGTGGCATAGAAATCGTTCAGGGTTCCTGTAATTTTCGACCTCAGGTAGAACTTTTGGTTTTTGTCCAATTCATTGTAAAAATAACGGATATCGTTGGTCGCCAAGGTTGCGCTGTCAATTTTTACGTCAAACTTTACCCTATTGTTGAAATCGGCGAAATCGTGATTTTCCTTGTTATAACTCAGGACTACAAAGCCTTTCAAATAGGATTCCTTTGTGTTTAATTCCAATTTATTCAGAACAATGCTTTTCTTGGTATAAGTAAAATCAGATGTCAAATTTTCCACCTGCACTCCACGATGATCCCTAAAAGCCATAGTGGCTATTTTGGTTGTAACATCCGGACCTTTTATCCTGAAATCCTTCAGATGCGCATTAAGTTTGGTAAAATCTACATCTTTGGGATTAGCACGGTTATAATCAGCCATCACAAAGCGGCTGTTTTTGAGATAGATGTTGTCTGATTTCATCAAAAATTTACCGCTGGCTTTCTTTCCATCATCAAAGGCATCAATGAATAAATCCAGGTTTGACTCTTTTTCTCCTTTGTAGTTTTTTATTTGCAGATAAAAATTGTCCAGACTCAAGTCGCCAAATAAAAGCTGGCCATTTATGAATTGTTTTAAATCTAAGATATTGGTTTTTATCCGGTCTGAATAAATCAATGTATCCTTATGATGGTCTAAAATAAGAACGTTTTTCAACTTTACACCTCCAAAAAATGTTATGGCAACCTTGTCAATATTGATATTTGTACCATAATCCTTGTTGATTTTGTCCGTCGCATAATGAGCAATTTTGGTCTGCACATAAGGCAAGGATAGTGCTATGCTGACTAGTAATAAAAGGAGGATTAGCGCAACAATAGTGCGAAAAAGTATCTTTCGAAATTTTTTAAAACCGTTATTTGTTTTAATTTTTTCCAATTATTATTTTGACTTGGGAAAGAAAATTACCTTTGTAAAAATCCTTACATTTGATTTTCTCAGATCGAGTGTCAAATATAAATCAAAAATTGCGCCTTTTATGCATCCTGAAGAAGTTTTTATACTGGCTATTGAAAGTTCGTGCGACGATACTGCTGCTGCAGTTTTAAGAAATGATATTGTATTATCAAATGTTGTGGCAAGGCAGAGCATTCATGAAGAATATGGTGGCGTTGTTCCCGAGTTGGCCTCACGCGCACACCAGCAAAACATTGTTCCTGTAGTGGATGTAGCCTTAAAAAAGCTAACATAACTAAAAATCAACTCTCAGCTATCGCTTTTACTCAAGGTCCTGGGCTGATGGGGTCACTTTTGGTGGGTTCTTCATTTGCAAAATCGATGGCGATGGCACTGAAGATTCCTTTGATTGCCGTTAATCATATGCATGCCCACATTCTGGCACATTTCATTGATGAGGAAGGATTTGACAAACCTGAATTTCCTTTTCTGGCTTTGACAATTTCAGGCGGACATACTCAGATTGTAAAAGTGAATGAGTTTTTCGATATGGAAATTATTGGCGAAACAACTGATGATGCTGTAGGAGAAGCATTTGACAAAACGGCCAAAATTTTAGGATTTCCTTATCCTGGCGGACCTTTGATTGACCAGTTTGCTAAAGAGGGCAATCCGAAAATGTATCCGTTTACAAAACCAAGGATTCCGGGACTGAACTTTAGTTTCTCCGGTTTGAAAACTCAGATTCTGTATTTTGTCCAGAAAAATGTATTGGAAAACCCCAACTTCATCGAAGAAAATAAAGCAGATATCTGTGCTTCTGTTCAGCATACCATCATTGAAATTTTGATGGATAAACTGAAAATGGCTGTAGCCGAAACCGGAATCAATCAGATTGCGATTGGCGGTGGCGTTTCTGCCAACTCAGGAATCAGGCAGACACTCAAAGAAGCCGAAAGTAAATACGGATGGAAAACCTTTGTACCCAAATTTGAATACACTACAGACAATGCGGCAATGATTGGAATTGTGGGTTATCAAAAATATTTACACGATAAATTTGCCGATATTGATGTCGTTTCTAAAGCCAGGATAGAATTTTAAAAACTATGCAGTTATTCTACAATCCAACGATAAATGAAACGCAAAACTCTTTTGTTTTTGACAAAGAAGAGAGCAAACACATCATTAAAGTCCTGCGTAAAAAAGAAAGCGATATTCTTCACGTTACGAATGGCTTAGGTTTTTTATTTAAAACTAAAATCACCATTGCATCCGACAATAAATGCACGGTTAAAATTATTTCGTTTGAAAAACAGGCTGACCCAAAATTCCATTTGCATTTAGCCGTTGCTCCAACCAAAATGAACGAACGCTACGAATGGTTTTTGGAAAAAGCCACCGAAATCGGCATACAGGAAATCACGCCAATTATCTGCGAACATTCTGAACGCAAAGTGATAAAAACGGATCGATTTCAAAAGATATTGGAATCTGCGATGAAACAATCTTTACACTATTATCTGCCAAAATTGAACGAACCTATTTCCTTCAAGGATTTCATTAAACAAAAACAAAGCGGACAACTTTTTATTGCTCATTGTGAAGAAACCGATAAAAAGTCTTTAAAAAATGAGCTGAAAGCGAATCAGAATGTGACTCTTTTAATTGGACCTGAAGGCGATTTTTCTGTAAAAGAAATACAATTGGCTATTGACAATAACTTTATTCCTGTATCTTTGGGAGCAACACGTTTACGTACGGAAACAGCAGCAATAGTGGCTTGTCATAGTGTTGTGTTTAAAAATGAATGACCAACAGGGAATTAAAAATATATATAATATGAAAAAAGAATTACTATTTACCTGTCTTCTATTTCTAATTACATTCTCGATTGATGCTAAACCCAAAACTTTAGATCCAATAGCAACGATGGCTCAGGATGTTACCATTTGTCCTGGTAATAGTGCAACGCTTACAATTACCGGCACTCCAAATTGTACTGCCTTAATCAGTGTTGATTACGGATTTCCTAATTCAGTCGTGGTTAATATTGGCGCAAGTGGCATCGCAATTTTCACAACCCCAATATTACATCAGACAACAATTTTCACACTTGAAAGAGTTACAGAGTTTTCTACAGGAATTTCAACAACCTTAACTGGTGTTACTGTTACTGTAACTGTAGTACCAAACGGCTGTACAACAGTACTTACCAATAGTCCTGCCGGCCCAAATTCAATGATAAGCTGTACGCCCGGAGAATGCAGGACGTTGACAGCGACGCCAACTTCTGTTCCGTCAACAGCTTCTTATACGGTAAGTTCAATTCCATATTGCCCACAAGCAGCATTTACAGGATTAGGTAATACGCTGATTGATGCAAACAATGATGATGTTTGGTCGCCTTCTATTGCATTGCCATTCAATTTTAGCTTTTTTGACCAGAATTACACAAGCTGTCAAGTCGGATCTAACGGGCTCATATCTTTTAACCCTCAGGTTTCTCCTGGAGTTTGCAACTGGAACTTATATGATTTAAATATTCCCAATACCGACATTCGTACTCCTAAGAATGCAATTCTTGGAGTGTTTCAGGATATCGATTTTAGGACTGCAGGTGGTCAATCTCCGGCAGAAGTTTCGATAAACTGGACATTAACCGGTACTTATCCCTGCAGAAAACTGATAGTTAACTTTTACCATGTAGGCCAATTTAACTGTAATCAGACTAATGGTTTACAGACTTCCCAAATTGTTTTGTATGAGATATCCAATATTATTGAAGTTTATGTACAAAACCGAACCCAATGCCTAGCCTGGGAAGATGGAGATGGCGTTATCGGAATTACAAACAGTTCAGGAACTTTAGGATATGTTCCTACGGGAAGGAACACAAACGATGCATGGACTACAACCAATGAAGCATGGCGCTTTACACCGTCAGGACCTAACGTAACCTCGTCTGTCAGATGGTTAGAAGGCAGCACTGAAATTGCCTCTGGTTTAAATGCTACTGTATGTCCAACCCAAACTACCTCTTACACTGCCGAGGCTACTTACATTATTAGTGGCGTACCATTTACAGTGACCGGTACAAGTACAGTTATTGTTGCTCCGGGTGATGAAACCCAAAGCCCAGCAGACTTATCGGTTTGTTATGATGCATCTGGTAGTTACACGGTAGATTTAACTGCAAATGATACGACCATAATTGGAGCCGCTAATCCGAATGATATTGAAATTTATTATTTCACATCACTAACTGATGCACAGAACGTTGCCAATCCAATAATGAATCCAACTACGTTCTCCTTTACACAAGATCAGACTATTTATGCCGTTGTAATGAATGTAAACTACGATTGCTATTATATTAAACCATTTCAGTTAACCATATTAACTGCTGTTGGTGCTCCGATCGGTATAAGTCCGCAAACGCTCAACGAAGGCCAACCTTTATCCAGCTTAATTGTTTCGGGTCAAAATATTCAATGGTATGATGCTCCACAAGAAGGGAATTTGTTACCTAATAGTACCATAGCGCAAAACAACGTTACCTATTACGCTTCGCAAATGGTAAATAATTGTGAAAGCCGGATGACGTTATCGGCAAGACTTGCCATATTGGTACAATTAAATTTAGCTAACGGCGGATTTGACAGTAACACGTTTAACTTCTATCCAAATCCAACATCGGATATTTTGACATTGACTTCAAATCTGGCCGACGTAAAACTAGATGTGTTCAATAGCTTATCTCAAAAAATAGAAAGCAGGATACTTGAAAATGGCGCGAATACCATAAATCTTAGCAATCTTGCTCAAGGAGTTTATTTGTTTCAATTGAGTCTGGAAGGCAAAACAAAAACCTATAAAATTGTCAAAAATTAGAACTATACAATGAATAAAAAATATTGCCTGCTTCTTTTTTTATTGTTTACAACTGTAAGCTTTTCCCAGGAAATTGCTTTGTTGAAATACAATGGCGGTGGAGACTGGTATTCCAATCCAACTTCATTGCCTAACCTTATTAAATATTCCAACCAGACAATCAATACTTACATAAAATCGAAGCCTGCCACTGTGGAACCTGGAAGTCCTGATATTTTTGCCTATCCGTTTATTCATATGACTGGCCACGGAAATGTAGTTTTCAGTGATGCTGAGATAAGCAATCTAAGGAATTATTTATTGTCGGGCGGATTTCTTCACGCAGACGATAATTACGGAATGGATCAATACATCAGAAGGGAAATCAAACGGATTTTTCCCAACAATGATTTAGTGGAAGTTCCTGCGAATCATCCTATTTTTCAAAAACCAAATACTTTTGCTAACGGATTGCCAAAAATCCATGAACATGATGGCAAACGTCCACAGGCTTTTGGGATTTTTATAGAAGGCCGTTTGGTTCTTCTTTATACTTACGAAAGTGACTTAGGTGATGGTTGGGAAGATCCTGAAGTACACAACGACCCTAAAGATGTTCGTGAAAAAGCTTTAAAAATGGGAGCTAATATTTTGAATTATATTTTCAATAATTAAAAGTGTCTGGAATGGATAAATCCTTATTATCTGTCGAAATCCAGGAATTTATACATTCAAATTTAAACGCTGATATTACGCAATTAGCGCTACAAAAAACAAATTTCCTGATTCAGAATGGAGAGCTGTCATAAATCAGATTGCGGCCAAACAGAAAGCCAAAACAAAACTTCCCTCCTGGTTTCATGCTTCAAAGATCTATTACCCTGTAAAGATTTCGATTGAACAGACTTCTTCTGAAAAGACAGCTGAATACAAATCAAAACTAATTTCAGGCGATAATTTAATAGATCTGACTGGTGGTTTTGGTGTGGATGATTTTTATTTTGCCAAGAGGATAAATCACGTAGTTCATTGTGAAATCAATTCCGATTTATCAGAAATTGTAGCTTATAATCTGGAACAGCTAAAGGTAAAAAACATCTCTTGCATTGCTGGCGATAGTTCTGAAATCCTTAAAAACCTTAATCAGCAGTTCGAATGGATTTATATTGATCCTTCGCGGAGAAACGATGCAAAAGGCAAAGTGTTTATGCTAAAGGACTGCTTGCCCAATGTTCCCGACTCGTTGGATTTTTATTTCGGATTTGCCCCCAATATCATGATAAAAACAGCCCCTATTCTTGATATTACAGCAGGATTAACTGAATTGAGAAACATAAAGTCAATCCACATTGTTGCACTGGAAAACGAAGTCAAGGAACTGCTTTGGATTTTGGAAAAAGAATATACAGGAAACACTATAATACAAACCTGCAATCTGACAAAAGAGGCTTCAGAAGAATTTTCATTTGAACTTGGAAATCATGTTGTTTCCGATTTTAGCTTACCAAAAAAATATCTTTTTGAACCCAATGCGGCCATTATGAAATCGGGTGGATTCGATGAGATTACAGAGTATTTTAAACTTCAAAAACTTCATCAGCATTCGCATCTGTACACTTCGGAGAACTTAATCGATTTTCCGGGAAGGATTTTCGAAATTGAAAGTAGCTTCGAGTATAATAAGCAGCATATGAAGACGCATCTGGAAAACAAAAAGGCAAATATCACAACTCGTAATTTCCCGGAAACTGTAGAGAATATCCGTAAGAAATGGAAAATAAAGGATGGCGGAAATCAGTATTGTTTTTTTACAACTGATCTAAATAACAATAAAATAGTTTTACTTTGCAGCAAAATAAAATAAGAATGAAACCGAAGGTTCACGACACGAGCGCCAGCGAACTGGTGAAACAATACCAAAAATCAATTTTAAAATCATGAGTAAACAGATTGTATTAGCATTACTCCTATTGACTACAGTTAGCGCTTTAGCTCAGAAACCATGTGAATTTGATAGCGACATCAATGATACTATCGGAACTTATAAAACCACTAAACAGTACATTATTTTTGAGAGGAGTTTTGCGGGAAATTCAACTAATATCTTTTTTTCCTTAACCAAAACAAATGGCATTTTGGGACTTGAAGTCCAAGTACTGCAACGAAGTAACGACTTCATAAAAGCAAACTGCCTTGACAAAAACTCAAAGATTTACCTTCAATTACAAAACGGGAAAATTGTTTCACTAATTAATGGTGGAGAAGATTCGTGTAGCACATTGTTAAGAGATGACCAAAATCGTAACAATAGGGTTTTGACAGGTTCTTTTTTATTTTCTAAAGAGAATTACCAGGATTTAAAAACTTCGCCCGTGACATTCATGAGAATACAATATGCAGGCGAAACAATGGATTACCCTTTTAGGACGGCTTTTATAGCCGAATTAGACAAAGTACTTTATGAACCTGGAGAGTACTTTATGAATTATATAAAATGCATTGAGGCTAATTAGGGCAATTCCATTTCAGGTTAGACACTTCGTCCTTATTGCTTCCGTTTAGGTTGTAATGCCACCATTCTGAATCGAAAGATTTAAAATTATGCTGTAACATAATTTCCTTTAGTAACCTTCTATTGGCAAGAATTTCCTCAGTCAAGTCCAGATAATTTTGGCTGGCTTCCTTGCCAAAAAAATCGAATTTGGTTCCCATATCCAATTCCTTACCATTGGTGTTTACAAGGGAAATATCCACAGCTCCGCCACGATTGTGAATAGAACCTTTCTTAGGATTGGCAACGTAATTAGCATCGGGAACAATTTTCCACATCTTTTTCTGAATCGATTTTGGGCGGTAACAATCGTAAATCTTTATCCGAAAACCTTTTTGCAAAAATGATTTATTAGCTTCCAGTAAGGCTTTCACCGTTTTTACCCGAAGGAAACATTCCTCGCATGGATATACTTTTTCCTTTAGGAAATTATCGCTGGTAGCATATTTCATATCGAATACAAAATCATTGCTATAATTCCTCAAATTGACAAAAGCACTGCTGTCAGTTTCCTTTGAGATATCAAGCAATGTTGCCGATTTTGTTGAAACCAGTTGTGTTGATTTACAGGAAATCAAAAGAAATGTACCTAAAACACTTAGTGCTATTTTTATAATCCTAAATTTCATCACTTGTAAATGTTGTAAAACTTCTTTTTTATAAGGCCTTATAATCAATCGTCCTTCGCGGTCAAAACGAATGTAATTGTAAACCCAGTTAAGGAAAACAACCGCTTTGTTCTTGAAGCCTATCAGCGAAAATAAATGCACAAACATCCAGACAAACCAGGCAAAAACCCCATTAAAATGATAGTGTGGCAAATCGACAACCGCCAGATTTCTGCCTATCGTTGCCATCGAACCTTTGTCATTGTATTTAAAAGGCTTCATAGCTTCTTTATTGATTAACCTTATCAGGTTTTCTCCCAATAATTTTCCCTGCTGCATTGCAGGCTGAGCAACCATTGGATGTCCTTGCGGATACTCCTCAGATTCCATAGAAGCAATGTCTCCAATGGCAAAAATATTATCGTAACCAACAACCTGATTGAACTCATTTACACGGATTCTTTCTGCTTTATCAATTAATGATTTTGAATCGATTCCGGCTATTTTAGCACCCTGAACTCCGGCAGTCCAAATAACGGTAGCCGAGTCGAGCGTTAAATCGGTATTCGTTGTGATGATCCTTCCGTCATAATTGGTAACCCTAACATTTTTCCAGATTTTCACACCAAGCTTCAAAAGAAACTTCTCAGCTGCCTGTGAGGATTTCTCGCTCATTGTGTTAAGAATCCTGCCACCGCTTTGAATGAGATGGATCTGCATTTTATCAATATCCAAATCGGGATAATCCTTTTGAAGAATTGCTCTTTTCATTTCAGCTAAAGCTCCGGCAAGTTCCACTCCTGTCGGTCCGCCTCCAACCAGTACGAAATTAATTAAGGCGTTTCGTTCGGTTTCGTCCTTTACTAAAACAGCCTGTTCAAAATTCTCGAGGATTAGGCTTCTTATATTAAGCGATTGCGGAATGGTTTTCATCGACATCGAATGGCGTTCAATTTCCTTGTTGCCAAAATAATTGGTTTTGGAACCCGTGGCAATCACCAGGTAATCATAATTTAAATCGCCTATTTCAGAGATTATTTTCTGGTTTTCAGTATCAATTTCCTTAACGGAAGTCAATCTAAAATAAAAATCCTTGTATTCCTGAATTACCTTTCTAATAGGATACGCAATCGAACCAGCCTCTAATCCTCCTGTAGCAACTTGATATAATAAAGGCTGAAAGGTGTGGTAATTGTGTTTGTCCAACAAAACCACCTGAAGCTTTTTGTTCCGAAGTTTTTTGGCGAGAGCGATTCCTGCAAAACCGCCTCCTATAATCACAATTCGTTGCTGTTTTGAAGCTGGAATATTCATGGTTAAAATTAATCTTCTCCTCGAAAAGCAACATCGCCTTTCCAGTTACTAAAACCACCTTCCAGATTATAGGTTGTTTCAAAACCCATCTGATTCATTATAGCACAAGCCTGAGCACTTCTTCCGCCCGCTTTGCAATAGACATAATAGTTCTTCGATTTGTCAAGTTCGTCTAATCGGTATAGAAACGCCTGACCTTTGTAGATATCATTTAAAACGGCATTGGGAATAATCCCATCATTCCATTCTTCTTCTGTCCTAACATCAAGGATAACAGCATCCGCGTCATTCTCTAATTTTGATTTCCAATCTTGTTGCGATAAATTCATTATTTAAATTTTAGTATAACAAATATACTTCTTTGCAGAATTAAATGTACCTCATCAAACTTAAACTTATGCCAATTTAGAATTTTAACAAAAGAATAACACAATATTTGTATATACAATTAAAAAACTCATTACATTTGTACGTACAAATATTGTAATAACAATTATGAATATCGAAGAAGTAATAAAATCTACTGTTTCCTTAGATACTGCAAAGAAAGTTATACTCAATTTTATGTATACCCAAAACGTAATTGGAGATAAATTTCACGAGATTCTGAAGCCTTATGATATTTCAAGAGAGCAATATAATGTGTTACGCATCTTAAGAGGTCAGAAAGGTTGTCCCGCTAATTTAGGTATTATTCAGGAAAGAATGTTAGCCAAAAACAGCAACACTACCCGACTGATTGACAAATTGCTGCTGAAAGAATATGTAACACGCGAAGTCTGTCCGGAAAACAGGAGAAAAATTGAAGTGATGATCACTCAAAAAGGATTGGATATTCTCACCGAACTAGATCCGGTTGTGGTACAACACGAGATGCTTTTTGCTAATAATCTTACTGCAGATGAATTAGAGCAATTAAATGTATTACTAGAAAAATACAGATCCATCAAATAGCTTACATAATGTTAAACAGAAAAATTAAAATAGAAATAATTAATAAATTAATAATCCATAACTAAACATTAAAAAAATGAAACATTTAAAGACAATTGCAATTGCATTATTAGTAGCATTCGGAACGACAGTAGCTACTGCACAAACCAAAAAGGTTAACGCTGAAAAAAGTACAATCAAATGGGTTGGTAAAAAAGTAACTGGAGAACACAGCGGAACGGTTAACCTAAAAGAAGGAAATTTGATTTTTAAGGGAAATAAATTAGCCGGAGGTAACTTTACAGTAGACATGACTTCTATGACCGCAACTGATATTTCCGGTGATTACAGAGGAAAATTAGACGGTCACTTGAAATCTGAGGATTTCTTCGGTACGGAAAAGAATCCAACATCTACTTTAGTATTCAAAAAAATTGCTGCAAAAGCGAATGGAGTTTACACAGTAACAGGAGATTTGACCATCAAAGGAATTACAAATCCAATTACGTTTGACTTAGCTGTAAAAGGCAATACTGCTACTACAGACCTTAAAATTGACAGAACCAAATATGGTATCAAATACAACTCAAAAAGTTTCTTTGACAGCATTGGAGACAAAGCGATTTATGATGATTTCGAATTAGCAGTGAATCTACAGTTCTAATACTACAAATCAATATCAAAACCCCGAAAAGCAATTTTCGGGGTTTTTTATTTTTAAAAATATCCCATCTTTGCAAAGTAATACCTCCAACCCAAATGAAAAAAGTAGTCGTTGTTGATAACTATGATAGCTTCACATACAATCTGGTTCATTATTTAGAGGATTTGAATGCTGACGTTACTGTTTTCAGAAATGACGAATTTGAACTGGACGAACTTCAAGCATTCGATAAAATCCTCCTTTCTCCTGGACCTGGAATTCCCGATGAAGCAGGTTTGCTTAAAGCCGTAATTGTAAAGTATGCCGAAACTAAAAGCATTCTCGGCATTTGTTTAGGTTTACAGGCTATTGGCGAAGTCTTTGGTGGTAGACTTACCAATTTGGAAAAAGTCTATCATGGCGTTGCAACAAAAGTTACTACAACCGTAAGCGATGAATCATTATTTGCAAGTTTATCAGATACTTTTGAAGTAGGACGATATCATTCCTGGGTTGTTGATTCTATAGATTTTCCTTCCGTTTTGGAAATCACTTCAATTGATGAAACTAATCAGATAATGTCATTACGACATCGGAAATTTGACCTAAAAGGAGTCCAGTTTCACCCTGAAAGCATTCTCACTCCATTCGGAAAAACCATTCTAAAGAACTGGATTGAATCGTAATTATCTTCGAAATAGTAAGACTAAATTGTTTTCATTGTACCATCTCAATTAATACATGCTTCAATTTATAAATCTATAATTCAGTTTATATAAATCAATTTAAATTATTGATAATTAACTCTTTAAAATGTCAATATAGAATTTATCTATCGTGGTTATTTTTGTTAATTTTATGTTAAAAATGAATTTAAACAAACGTTTAATTTAAACAATCGTTTAATTTTGTATCCGATTTAAACAAAACAAATCATGACTGAATTTAATGAAAAGCAAATAGAGATTCTTCAGGTAGCGGAGCAGTTATTTGCTGAAGAAGGTTTCGACGGAACTTCGGTTAGGGACATTGCCAAAAAAGCAAATATCAACGTCGCAATGATATCCTACTATTTTGGTTCAAAAGAAAAAATGCTCGAGGCTTTAGTACTTAATCGAATCTCCGACATGCGCCTTCAATTGGAAAGCCTTTACCACGAGAACATCCCTCCTTTCGCCAAGGTTGATAAAATGGTCGAACTTTATATCAACCGCATCAACAAGAACCGCTGCATCTACCAAATTATCCATTTTGAATTTTCAACAAAGAAAAGGGAATTGAACTTTGAAAGCTTTACCGAAATGAAGCAAAGCAACTTAGAAACCTTCAAAAACATCATTCGTGAAGGACAAGATACCGGCGAATTTCAGCAGGATATTAACGTTGCGCTTCTACCTCCTATCATTATGGGCACCTACTTCCAATTCCACATGAACAAGCCGTTATACATGAAAATCTTTGATCTGAAAACGGAAGCGGAATACGAGCATTATATAATTACTACCCTAACACAACACATTCAAAAAACAATCAAAGCATTCTTAGTTTATGAAAATTAATAAAATACTCCTCGTTGCCATTCTTCTTTTGGCTTTTGGGAAAAACCAAGCGCAGGAGAAAAAACTCCTCACACTAAAAGAAGCTGTTGAAATGGCAGTCAACACAAGCGACGCCGCCTCATTAGCAAGAGCTAAAGTAGCTACTTCCAAACTCGAATTAGACGTTACCAAAAACAATCGTTACCCAAGCATAAAAGCTTCCGGTCAGTATATGCGACTCTCAAGCGCTAAAGTAGATTCCAATATTCAATCCAACAACAGTTCTTCTGAACCGGCTAAACCTTTGAAAGTGGACCAACTGATGCTTGGACAGGTAAACGCATCTATGCCTGTTTTTAATGGATTTAAGCTAACGAATTCCATAAAGGAATCCGAAAGCCTGTACAAGTCGGAAACGTTCTCTGAAAAGCACTCTAAAGAACAAATCGGATTGGAAGTTGTTGAAATGTTTGCCAATCTTTATAAAACACAGCAGACAGTTGACTTAATCGAAGACAATTTAAAGTCGGCAGACCAACGGGTTAAGGATTTTACAGCAATGGAAGAAAACGGACTGATAGCGCGAAATGATTTGCTTAAGGCACAGCTACAACAGTCTAACGTACAGCTGTCATTAGACAACGCTAAGAAAAACACCGCTATTGCCAATTACAGATTGATAACTTTATTAAAACTTCCCGAAAACACTCAGGTAGAAATTGATATCGAAGCGGTAAAAAGAGACATGGCTGATGCAGGGAATCCTGGTTCGGGCGAACGAAACGACTTAAAATCACTCGAGCTCAAAAAACAAGCGGCGGAAAGCGGAATAAAAATCGCAAAAGCAAATTATTACCCTTCATTATCCTTAACCGGTGGATATATCGCATTTGATTTGAATAACGTACTCACCGTTACCAACGCAATGAATGTTGGAGTTGGATTATCTTATGATTTATCGAGTATTTTTAAAAATGGTAAGAATGTAAAACTGGCGCAAAGCCGTGTTAAACAGACTGAAATTGCAGTATCACAGCTTAACGACCAGATTAAGGAAGAAGTATTTGAAGCTACTGAAAATTACAACCTTTCACTAAAACAAAGTAAGGTTTATGAAAAAGCCGTGGAGCAGTCTACCGAAAATTACCGGATTGTAAAAGACAAATACGACAACAGCCTTTCGGATACTAACGATTTATTAGAAGCTGATTTTCAACAATTACAATCCAAAATAAATCAGGCGTTATCCAAAGCTGATGTGGCTCAGAAATATTACGAATTACAATTTGCCTCTGGAAAACTAACAACTTCATTAAACATCAATCAAAAATAAAAGATACAGAACCATGGAAGCTAAAAAAACAAATAAAAAATTCACACTGATATTCATCGCCTTAGCAGTTTTAGGCGTAGTTTATGGTGGTTATAAATACATTCACTCCCTATCGCACGAAACTACAGACGATGCTCAGGTAGCTAAAAAGATGAATCCAATAATTCCAAGGGTTTCGGGTTATATTACCAAAGTTTTGGTTAAGGATAATGACGTCGTTAAAAAAGGTGATACGCTTTTCGTAATCGACAACAGCGATTATCTCGTAAGGGTTGAAGAAGCCAAAGCGAATCTGGCTGCAGCCGAAAACAGTTTAGAAGTGGCTAAAGCCGATATTGGAACTTCTCAGGCTGGAGTTTCTGTATCAGAAGCCAACGTTCAATCTGCCTCAGGAAGCATAGAAACTGCCCGAATCAGACTTAGAAGAGCGTCAAACGATTTTGAACGTTACAGCAATCTGTACAAAAACCATTCGATTACCAAACAGCAATTCGAACAGGCAGAAGCAACCAAACAGGAAGCCCAAAGCCAGTTAAATATTCTGATTGATCAACAAAAAGCAAGCTCTTTTCAAAAGAATGTGGCTTCGGCAAGAACTAATGTCAGCAACAAACAAGTTAATGTGGCTGCAGCCAATATCAAAAAAGCGCAGGCAAGTTTAGATGCGGCCAATCTGAATTTAGGTTACACTGTCGTAACGGCTTCCATTGACGGACAGGTTTCTACAGTCGATATCCAACCCGGACAATTGGTTCAGCCAGGACAATCCTTATTTTACATTATCAACAACAACGAAACCTGGGTAATTGCCAATTTCAAGGAAACCCAATTAAACAAAATGCGTGAAGGCCAAAAAGTAAAACTTAAAATTGATGCCTTTCCCGGAACTGAGTTTGAAGGCCAAATCGTTTCCTTCTCTCCCGCTACTGGTTCTAAATTCTCCCTTTTGCCCCCTGACAATGCCAGTGGAAACTTTGTAAAAACCGTACAAAGACTTCCCGTTAGAATCAACTTTACCGAAAATAATGCTAAGGATAAATTGCAATTGCTCCGCTCAGGAATGAATGCAGATGTTGATGTGATTTTGAATTAAGAAGAAAGAGAAAAGAAGAAAGAAGAAAGACATCTAATGGCAACAACTACGGTAGTTCAGGAAGATTTAGTAGAATATGGCTTACGCCGTACAATCATTACGATTACGGCCGTGCTTTGCGCATTGCTTGAAATCGTGGACACAACAATTGTCAACGTTGCGCTCAACAATATGAGGGGAAGCCTTGGAGCAACCTTAACGGATGTCGCCTGGGTTATTACAGCCTATGCAATTGCAAATGTTATTGTAATTCCAATGACGAGCTGGCTTTCCCAACAGTTTGGAAGAAGGAATTATTTTGCCGCTTCCATCATCATTTTTACCGTTGCTTCCTTTATGTGTGGTAACGCCGATAATATCTGGGAATTGGTAGCTTTTCGTTTTATTCAGGGTTTAGGTGGTGGCGCCTTATTGGTTACAGCACAGACTATTATAACCGAAAGTTATCCCATTGAAAAACGCGGAATGGCTCAGGCAATTTACGGAATGGGCGTAATTGTTGGACCTACATTAGGTCCGCCTTTAGGAGGTTATATTGTCGATCATTTTTCGTGGCCTTACATCTTTTACATCAATGTTCCTATTGGAGTTATCGCAACTTTATTGACCTTAACTTTTGTCCGAAGTCCAAAATATGGCGAAAAACTAAAAGCCAATCAGGTCGACTGGTTAGGTATTGGATTGCTATCTGCTTTTATCGGTTCATTGCAGTATATTCTCGAACACGGACAGCAGGATGATTGGTTTAACGATACTACAATTTGTGTTTTATCGGTAGTCAGCTTTTTAGGTTTATTCTTTTTCATCTGGCGCGAACTGGTGTATAAATATCCAATTGTAAATTTAAGCGTACTCAAGGACAGCAACCTGAAAGTAGGTGTTGTAATGAGTTTTATTATGGGATTTGGATTATATGGCTCCACTTTCATTGTTCCGATTTATACCCAATCCATCTTAGGCTGGACGGCAACTGATGCTGGATTGTTATTGGTTCCAAGTTCTATTACCGTTGCTATTTTTATGCCTTTTATCGGTAAGATGATACAAAGAGGTGTGCCGCAGACTTACCTAGTGGCTCTCGGATTCTTAGCCTTCTTCATTTTTACTTACTGGATGCATAATATGATGACTCCCGATACTGGTGAAGAACACATGTTCTGGCCGTTGATTGTGCGTGGTATTGGTTTAGGATTGCTTTTTGTACCCATAACAACGCTATCGCTTTCTAACCTTAAAGGAAAAAGCATTGGTGAAGGAGCGGCGTTTACCGGAATGATGCGTCAGCTGGGTGGTTCTTTCGGAATAGCCATTATCACGACATTTTTAGCGCGTTTCGGACAGGAACACCGAATGAATCTGTTATCTTATCTTGATCCAACTAAAGTCAACATACAGGACAGATTACAGGCATTGCAACGAGGTTTCATGTCCAAAGGATTTAGTCCGGATGTTGCTTTGCAAAAAGCTTATAAAGTTTTGGATTTCTCCGTAACCAAACAGGCTACAGTGCTATCTTATATGGATATTTTCCTTTATTTAGGGTTATTATTTTTGTTCTGCATTCCGTTTATCCTACTGGTAAAAAAAGGAAAGACAAAAGTCGACATGAGCGAAGCGATGCACTAATTAACTAATTTACAAGTTATTAACAATTTGTCTATTTTTAAGAAACAATTTCTTAAATTTGGTTTTTAGGGATTTCAAACATCAACCATAAATCAGGCAATCATGGGACTTTTCGGTAACAGTCAAAAGAAAATCATTGAAGAACTTCACAAGAAAAGTGAAGACCACTGCAAGGAAATAAGCAGGGAAATTGAAAATTTGCTCGATGATTTGAAAACCGATTATGATGAAAATCAAGAAGTTGTCCAGGAATTTTCCTCCTTTGTAGAGGAAATTAAATCGAAACTAAGTCCGGAAGACGCCACTAAACTATTAGACTTTTCCTCAAGGTTAACCAAAGTGAAGCGCTGTGCCAAAAAAGGTGTTGAAGCCATGAGGGAATTAGCAAGAGACCAACGAAAACTAACCAGTGAAACCCGAATGGAATACGAAGAATATTTCTACGCAAAATAAAGAAAGGCTCCATAATTTGGGGCTTTTTTATTTTATAAACCCAGAGAAGGGATATGCATAGACTAACAGTGTGTAAAGAAAATGCAGAAGAAGTAGCAGAAAGGATTTTTTCTTAGATTTGACAATCAAACAAACCTATTATTTTAAAGTAACCAATTGAACATCTGCCAAAAATCAAAAACATGGAAAACCGAAAAGGAATAAACTTTTTTTTTGCAATTATAGCCATCATTGTAGGCTCAGCTATCTATAAACAATTCGATTTTGAGAAAGTAAGATTCGAAAAACCAGCATTGGCAGTGGTTTATATTGTGGTCTTTATAGCCTCCATTTTCTTTATAATAAAAGACTATAGGAAACGCTCCTAATGACCAATTCGTTTTTTAAACCAATATTTACCGCGTAAAAACCAAAGTATTCCCTTTACTCAAATTGGCATCATAACCGTAGCCTTCATAGTTAAATCCCTTTAGGTCGTCAATCGTTTTTGCATCGGTATCAATGATATAGCGAACCATCATGCCTCTAGCCTTCTTGGCAAAGAAACTGATCATCTTGAGTTGTCCGTCTTTATAATCCCGGAACTCCGGAGTAATTACCGGAACTTTTAATGCTTTCGCATCCACAGCAGTGAAATACTCGTTGCTCGCGAGGTTAATAAACAACTCCCCTTTCTTTAATTCGCTGTTGAGCTGTTTGGTAATTGTATTTTTCCAGAATTCGTATAGGTTTTTGTTTTTCCCTATCGGCAGTGAAGTTCCCATTTCCAAGCGATACGCCTGCATTAAATCCAACGGTTTAAGCAAACCATACAATCCGGAGAGGATACGTAGTTTGTCCTGCAAATCGTCTAATTTGGCTTCGGGTAAAGTATGGATATCTAAACCCTGGTAAACATCGCCATCAAAAGTATAAACGGCCGGCCTGGCATTTTCCTGGGTAAAGGGCACATTCCATTCCTGGTTGCGCTGCCAATTCAGTTCGGCTAACTTATCGGAAATATCCATAAGCTGAGACAATGCCTTTGGTTTTTTCTTTTTAAGGGTGCGCTGTATGGTGGCTGCTTGTTTTAAAAACTGCGGTTCAGAATAGGTTTTTGTTGGAAGTTCTTTCTCAAAATCCAACGATTTGGCTGGCGAAATAACGATTTTCATTTTAGGCTTTATTTGAACCCAAAAATACAAATTGAATACGGAAACTATACATCTGACACGGAATAATTTTGAGAATTTTATCCATAAAACTGCTATTTAAAATGTTAATCTTTTAGCGTAAAAAGCCCAAAAAATCGTAAATTGCCATTCGTTATCCTAAATTAAAACACAGCTATGCGAAAAATAATCCTACTACTTTGTTTGGCGCTGCTCTTTTCCTGTAAGAGTAAAAAGCCTGGTAATTCGACCACAAACACCGTTAAAACTCCAGAGAAATCTATCGTATTGGTAAAACCGGAAGAGATAGAAGTGGTTAAGAAAGATAGAGCGTATGAAATTGGCAAACGTTTACTGGAATCATGCAACACATCTAAATTCAAGGCTTTCGGAGCTTCAGAAGCTACAGAAAAAGTAAGGCAGAATGCCAGTCGCGAAAAAATTTCAGCTATCTGCAAAAAGATAAACCAACGCAACGGGAGGTTTAATGGCCTCAATCTTCTCGATATTTCCTTCAATAAGAAAACCAAAGAACATATTTTTCGCTATGCCATCGACTATGAAAAGAAACTTTTTAAAAGAGAATTGTTTGTTACGGTAAATACTGAAAACCGGGTTTCGGCAATTTCTACCAAAGAAGTTACAAAGAAACCTTTGTAAAGAACAGGCAAAAATCACTAAAGCAGCAAAAAACACCCCAAAATATGAATTCACTTTGGAAGCGCATAATCATAAAGACCACATTACACGATCAGGACAAGAAAAGCTTCTCTGATTATGCTTTAGCAAAGGGTTATGTCGAATTCGTAATTATGGCCAGGCGTCATGTTAAGGATTTCTTTCTGATATCCATAGGAATTCTCTCCGCTACATTTGGCTTCAAAGGATTTCTCCTTACCAATCATTTTATCGATGGCGGTGCAACTGGTATCTCATTGCTGGTTTCTGCTCTAACCGGAATTCCACTCTATGTTTTAATTATCTGCGTCAACGCTCCATTTGTGCTTATGGGTTACCGCATAATGGGAAAGACGTTTGCCATCAAGACAGCCTTAGCCATAAGCGGACTTGCCATTTGTTTGGCAACCATTACCATTCCCGACATTACAAAGGACAACCTTTTGGTAGCGGTATTTGGTGGATTCTTCCTTGGTGCCGGAATTGGTCTTTCTGTAAGAGGCGGTGCGGTAATTGACGGTACAGAAGTACTGGCTATCTACCTAAGCCGAAAATTCGGGACAACAATCGGAGATATTATTATTGTAATCAATGTAATGATTTTCTCCGCTGCAGCTTATTTTTAGGACTTGAAGTCGCTCTTTATTCGATGATAACGTATTTGGCAGCTTCTAAAACTCTCGATTTTATTATTGAGGGTATCGATGAATATATAGGAGTTACTATAATTTCCTCGCGCCCAGGCAAAATGCGGGAGATGATTATTGAAAAGATGGGACGTGGCGTTACGGTTTATAGTGGAAAAGGCGGTTATGGCAAACGTGGAGCAACGAAGGAAGTTGACATCATTTATACCGTTATCACGCGACTGGAACTTAACAAGCTCAATACCGAAATCGAGAAAATTGAACCCACTTCCTTTGTCGTAATGAACAGCGTCAAAGACACCAAAGGCGGTATGATTAAGAAAAGACCTTTAAAACACTAATGTTATAGTTTATGAAAAAGCACATACTTATACTTCTATTCCCTATTTTGATTTTGGGATGTTCCGCAACCAAAACAGCAACTAATAAAACAGATCTTTATGCTGGTACGTGGGAATTGGAATATATTTCGGGACCACGAATCGCATTTGAGGGATTATATCCGGAACAAAAACCTTATATCACATTTAATGAGGCCGAAAGTCAATTTGGTGGCAACAACAGCTGTAATGTTTATAGCGGAAAATATACCCTAAAAGACAATACCATTCACTTTGGAGATGCTATGAAAACCATGAGGTATTGCGAAGGTGGTGGAGAAGCAACCTTTATGGATATGCTGGGTAAAGTCAACAAATTTAAAATAGACAGCGAAGGAAAACTTCTTTTATTAATAGATGATATCCCAATGATGCGATTTAACTTTAAGAAGATTACTAAACCACAACAATAAAAAATACTATGAAAAAGCTTATCCTACTTTCTATCGTTTTTACAACACTTTTAACGGGTTGCAAAAAAGAAGCTCCGGAAACGAAAACTCCATCCACTGAGATTGCAAAACCTGTCGAACAACCAACAACAACCACCTGCTACAGCTTTGAAGAGAAAGGTAGCACTATTTCTCTACAAATGGAAATTACCGGAAACGATGTAACGGGAACTATGGTCTACGCATTGGCAGAAAAAGACAAAAATACCGGAACCTTGAAAGGCACACTAAACAACGATATCCTGATAGCTGATTATACTTTTCAATCGGAAGGTGTTGTAAGTAAACGTCAGGTGGCCTTTGAAGTAAGAGGCAATCAACTGATTGAAGGATATGGTGAAATGAACGAAGACGGAACAAGCTTTAAGGATGTGAACCAACTTAAATTCAACTCTACAATGCCTTTAAACAAGAAGGATTGTCCCAAATAACCTAATCCAGTTTACAGCTAAACACCATCGGATTACTCACTTTAGTTGTATCCAAATCACCCATCTTATCATAAGCGTTCCATGGCGAATTGGCAAAGAAGTAAAGCATTCCCCCAACCACTGTCGCTAATGCGGGTTCGTTGAACTCAGGCCTGTTATTGTCCAATACCTTAAAACCACTAAATTGATGCTGCTGTTCGTTCAAACGGAATTGCATTATCCTAATCGGTTTCACTCCGTTTTGTATAGCTACTAATGTATTATCATAAAACACCAGACCATCAATACCTTTAGCACTGGCACCTTCAGGAAAACTTAACCACGTTTTGCTCATGGATTGCATATCAATTACGGCAATCCCTTTTAGATAATCAGCGACAAACAATTTGCTTTGCTCTTTATTGAAAGCCAATCCCTGTAGATTAAAACCATCCTTTTCGAACGAAGCAAATTCGGATATCAAGTCATTTTGTATTTTATACACCATTGGCTTTCCACTATCGGAAACATATACAATGCCATTTTTGCCCACAACCAAATCGCCAAAAACATGATTTCCATCGACTGAAAAGCGCTTGATGATTTTCCTTGTCTTTATATCTACTTTTAATACCTCAGCTTTACCTTCGTCTTCTTTAACGAAATGGGCTGTCTCCTGAAACGCAGAGGTTGTTACCCAAAGAAATTTAGCATCAGCCTTCATCGCGAGCACGGCTAACATTTTGTCTTCCTTCAGCCAATCACTGGATTGTCCCGTTTTAATATCAAAGCTTACTATTTTCCCTTTCCGGATGCTGGATGCCAGCCATGTCTTTGTTTTTGGCAAGTAAATCAATCCCTCCGGATGCAAATCTTTCTCACTCAGCGTAACCACCTGCTTCGAGGAAGCTACTAACTTATTCTGGTCCTTCTTTAGCGCCAAAATTGCATTAAACCCTTCTGTTCCCTGCAGTGCCTTAAAGTCATCGTCGGTTTCAAAGGGTGTGGTATTGTTCATTAAAACCAGTTTCCTAAGAGTTGACAGCGCCATAGCTGTTTTACCGTTTAAAGCATAAGCTGAAGCTAAATTATAAGTGTAGGTGGGATGAAACGGACGCATACTGTCTAGCTTTTGGGTAAGTTTCAGGAAAACTTCATAGTCTTTGTTTTCGTAGGCTTTAGTACTTGCGTTATATACTTCCCGTTGCGATTGGGAGAAACCCAATACATTGTTTACCAAAAGAAGCGTCAGGATAATTTGCCACTGTTTCATAAAGTCTAATTTAATTGGTTTTAGGTAGGACGCAAAATTGATTTGTTTATTACACTGAAGTGAATTATTTATTATTTTTACGCTATATCCGTCAAGCCAAATGAAAAAATACCTCATCCTTCTGACTCTTTTCCTATCCTATGGCGTAAAGGCACAAACTATTGAGTACCTTCAAAAAGGCGACACACTCCAAAAGCCCTATTACCAACAATTTATCTTTATCTGCGACAGCACTGATATGGCAAGCTACAAATTAGTAGCACGTATTAAGGCAACCGGAAGCCTGAAACACACTACCAATCTCTATTACTCTATCAAGGATGCCGCACAGTCCAAAGGTGCGAATGCCTATAAACTGGAGAGTTTAAAACGACTTAATGCCACAGACAGCGAATTAATCCTGTCTACGTATTATGTTGACGGCGATTTTTTTAACGACAATTTTAAATACATTCCCAAAAACAAGGTATTCGTATTTGGCAATGACGATTTAACTGCCGATAAAGAACAGGGGTATAAAGTACAGGGCGATAAACACACTATAAGCAGCGGGCAGTATAAAGTATTTCACATTGGTGAAAACGATGAAATCAAGGTCAGCAAAGGTGGAATAACCGGAATGGCCTATTGGTTCAAACGAAAGGAATATGGCCATAGCTCATTCATTACCTTTTCCGGCTTCGGTATTAACGGTGCCACTGCCAACCCCGGGTATAATGGCGTAGGCGTTAGCTTCAATACAGGAAAAATCAATAATGTAGAGCCTAACCTAGCGCTGTTCCTTGTCAAAATATACGAGGAAAAGAAATAGCCCTTACCTCCTATCCTTACAACATTCCTAAAAAAACTGCCAAATTATTTGCGCAACCGAAAAGTTGCACTTATATTTGCAACCGATTAGTTTCATATTTAAATCCAACACCATGAGAAGAGACGTCTTTCAGGCCATATCAGATCCTACGCGAAGAGCAATAATTACACTTATTGCCCTTAATGCTATGACTCCTAATGCGTTAGCCGAACACTTCCATACCTCCAGACAGGCAGTATCGAAACACATTAAAATCCTGGTCGAATGTGAAGTAGTGAAGGAAGAAAAGATTGGGCGTGAGATTTATTACAAATTAGAAGCAGACAAAATGAAAGCGATAGACCAATGGCTCGAACAGTTCAGAAAGATTTGGGAAACCAAGTTCAACCAGCTTGATGAAATATTACTAACTATAAAAAACAAACAGCAATGAGTATCAATTTAGCAATGGATTTTTCCGTAAACCGGGAAAACAACACCATCACCGTTAAAAAAGCATTCGATGCAACACTTCGATTAGTATGGAAAGCATACACAGACCCGGAAATCTTAGACCAATGGTGGGCTCCAAAGCCTTGGAAAGCCAAAACAAAATCAATGGATTTCAGGACCGGCGGCCATTGGCTTTACGCGATGGTTGGGCCTGAAGGCGAAGAGCATTGGGCTATAGCCAATTATACACTGGTGGAAGATCTAAAAAGGTTTATAGCAGAAGATGCTTTCTCGGATTCCGATGGAAACATCAATAAAGAAATGCCCCAATCCAACTGGGAAAGTAACTTTAGCAGTATTGAGGGAGGGACTCTGGTAACCTTCGACATCTCCTATCCCGATTTAGCTGCTTTAGAAGCCACGATTGCAATGGGCTTCAGGGAAGGATTGACATCAGCCGCAGAAGGATTAGACGAATATTTTGCATCACTAAAGAAGTAAGGAATGGACAGTAATCAGACATTAGACATCATCATCAATAAAGACGAAATTTCAGCCACAATAAAAAGAAAGTTTGCGGCAAACAGAGACCTGGTTTGGGAAGCCTGGACCAATCCGGACATACTCGACCAGTGGTGGGCTCCAAAGCCTTTTACCTCCAAAACAAAAGAAATGGATTTTAAAGTGGGTGGACGCCGTTTATACGCTATGGTAAGCCCTGAAGGAAATGAAGGCTGGTCTGCCCAGGAATATACTTCTATCCACCCTAAAGACAGTTTCAGATTCCTTTCGTTCTTTACTGATAGTGAAGGAACTCCCAATTCGGCCTTAGGCCCTTCTGAATGGAACCTTGATTTTAGCGAACATAACGGAAACACAACCGTAAACATCGTTATAAAACGGCAATCGCTGGAGGAACTTGAAAAGATAATTGCCATGGGATTCAAGGAAGGTTTCGCAGCAACATTAGGTTATTTAGACAATTATTTCGAATCACTAAAAAAGTAGGTAATGTCTCTATTGGCAATCTTATCACTTATTTGTGGCGCAGTCTCACTGTTACTGCTATTGTCCTTACACTTTGTAAGCCCTGAGTTTAAACCCAGCTGGAAGATGGTCAGCGAATATGCCTTAGGCAAAAACAAGACGCTATTGACCTTCTTCTTTTTCTGTTGGGGATTTGGCTCATTACTGAATGCAATAGTATTGTGGAATATTGTGACCAATAGCTCGGCTGCTTTTGGCGTTGTCCTGGTTTTTATTTCAGGTGTTGGCGCTATTATGGGCGGATTATTTGACGTAAAGCATAAATGGCATGGATTGGCTTTTTTATTGGGAATCCCTACCTTACTGATAGGATCATTATTGGTTGCCTATAACCTCATTACGATTGAAAGCTGGCAGATTTTCAGTACGTTGATTTTGGTTTCAACACATCTTGTCTGGATAAGCTGTGGGTTAATGGCCACTACAATGATGGTAATGATAGCGGGATTTAAGAGCGCAGGAGTTCCTTTTGGGAAGGATGCTAAACCTCCTAAACAAGTGCCGGACGGCGTAATTGCACTGGTGGGATATGCCAACAGGCTTTTGGTATGCTGCTATATATTTTGGACAATGCTGACCGCATATATCTTTTTATCTATATAATTCGGAATTACACATGAGAAAGCTAAAATTACAAATACAGGTTTCTGTTGACGGATACGTGGCAGGACCCAACGGTGAACTAGACTGGACGGTAAAAGCAGATGAAAAACTTTTTCAGTTAATTGATAATCTTGCAGCAACTTCGGATACAATCCTGCTGGGTCGGAAGATGGCTGAAGGTTTTGTGGGACACTTTGAAGCCTTTACTCCTGAGAATCCAAAATATAGTTTCGCACAGAAAATGGTAAATACGCCAAGGATTATTTTCACTAAAACACTGGATAAACCCTTTGGTAAGAATACCTCTCTAGCTAAAGGCAACCTGGATGAGGAGATTGCTAAACTTAAAAACCAGGAAGGGAAGGATATTTTGGTTTACGGAGGAGCGGGTTTTGTTTCGGAACTAATAGCTGGCTGCCACATAGACGAGTTCTTCATCTTTGTCAATCCGATACTGATAAATGACGGAATGAGGATTTTTGACCAGCTCAACACCCGACAACAACTTACCTTAATTGATGCTATACCTTACGAAAGCGGTACGGTGGTGCTTCATTATAAACTGAATGCAGAATAATTAGCGACATAACTATCAGAAAAAATAAAACAAAAAACGATGAACAGCAACTTATTATTCGACTTTATAGTTAACAAGGAAAACAATACGGTAAACGTTAAGAGAGAATTCAATTCCACTATAGATGTGGTATGGCAAGCCTGGACTACTCCAGAAATATTAGACCAGTGGTGGGCACCAAAACCCTATATAACCAATACAATTTCGATGGATTTCCGTGAAGGCGGCACGTGGCTCTACTATATGGAAAGCCCCGAAGGCGCCAGGCATTACTGCAAAAACGACTACCAAAAGATTACTATCGAAAAGAGCTTTACCGGACTCGATGCCTTTTGCGATGAAAAAGGAAACGTAAATACTGATATGCCCAGAACACTATGGACGAATGATTTCTCGCAGGCTGGTGATAAGACGCTGGTGTCGATTGTGGCACAATACGCAAGCCTCGAAGATCTCGAAAAGGTAATCGCCCTCGGATTCAAGGAAGGCTTTACTATGGCTATGCAAAATCTTGACCAGTACATTGAAGCACAATTCTGGCTGCGCAGGCAGAGCAAACCCAGCAATACGGCAAGAACCTGCAGCTATCTGAACTTCCCTGGCAATACCGAAGAAGCGTTTTTGTTTTATAAATCGGTATTCAAAACAGATTTTATAAACGGCATCACGCGGTTTGAAGACATCCCTGCCGACTCGAATCACCCACCGGTTGCCGAGGCTATCAAGAAAATGGTACTGCATATCGAACTCCCAATTACGGGCGGGCATATATTAATGGCTACTGATGCACCGCCTGAAATGGGCTTTACACTCACGCCTGGCAACAATATGCACATCTGTATCGAGCCCGAAACCAAGGAAGAAGCCAAACGAATCTTTGACGAACTAGCCACCGGTGGTGAAGTTACAATGCCATTAGCCGATATGTTCTTTGGAGCGTACTTCGGAAGCCTTACTGATAAATATGGAATTAACTGGATGATTAATGTAGTGATTGTTTAAAAGCTATGACTTTCATACTTTTATATTCTTATAAATCCAATCTAATACTAAAGCAAATGAAAAAACACAAAATTATCTTTTGGGTCACAACGACCATAATTTTTTTAATGGAAGGCGTTGGATCCGCTTTCGGTTTCAATTCTGAAGAAGCAAAACAAGGCTTAAGTCATTTGGGATACCCTATCTATTTTGGAAATGCGTTAGCACTTTTCAAAGTGGCCGGAACCTTAGCCTTAATGATACCAATAGTTCCTAAACGTATAAAGGAATGGGCATACGCGGGCTTCATATTTGACTTCTTATTTGCCAGCATCAGCTATTTCTGTGTGGACGGAGTGGGCTTTTTTGCCTTTTTACCACTCATCTTTTTAGTAATACTGGCGTTGTCGTATAACTCGTACCTTAAACTAAATCCTTAAATTTAATTTTAATTTACAAGGCACTCTTAACTGGGTGCTTTTTTTAATTATGCAGAGATATGTTTTTTATATTTGGTTCTTACTTCATCACAACACCAAACGTTCCAACGAGAGCTCAGTATTTTCAAGCCATCTCCCATTTTTTACCCCACTTATATAAGTATAAAAGGGTACCCCTTTAGGTACCCCCTCCCACCTATATAAGTACCCCTCCCCACCTCAAACCTAGGATGACGGAGCTTTAAGGTGGGACGGCGGAGCTTTAAGGTGGGACGGCGGAGCTTTAAGGTCGGACGACGGAGCTTTAAGGTGGGACGACGGAGCTTTAAGGTGGGACGGCGGAGCTTTGAGGTGGGACGACGGAGCTTTGAGGTGGGACGACGGAGCTTTAAGGTGGAACGGCGGAGCTTTAAGGTGGGACGACGGAGCTTTAAGGTGGGACGGTGGAGCTTTGAGGTGGATCTAATTGAGATTGTAACCAAACTTATGAGGTTTTAAAGCGGTATTGTCTCATTTCAAGACATTTTGTCTTATTAATATGATGGAAATCATATTATAAACGACATTTTGTCTCTAATTTTACATTGGAATGCATATTGTTCGCTATCCGTAAAATTATACACAACAAAATAACAACATACATTATGAACATAAATGATTTAACCATTAAATCTCAGGAGGCCTTACAACAGGCCCAACATATTGCGCAGGGTTTTGGTCAGCAACAGATAGAAAACGAACACGTATTCAAAGGTATCCTCGAGGTTGACGAAAACGTTACGCCATTCATTTTGAAGAAACTCAACGTGAATGTCGATTTATTTAAGAAGATATTGGACAGCACCATTCAAAGCTTTCCAAAAGTTTCGGGTGGTGACATTGCTTTATCGCGTGATGCGAATGCAATGCTGAACGATGCAGCCAACATAGCAAAGAAAATGAACGATGAATACATTTCTATCGAACATTTAATCCTGGCTATCTTCAAATCCAAAAGCAAGGTGGCGCAAATCCTAAAAGACCAGGGCGTTACCGAAAAAGGACTTCAGGCAGCCATAGACGAAATCCGTAAAGGCGAAAGGGTAACCTCCGCTTCTGCTGAGGAAACCTATAATGCTTTGAGCAAATACGCCAAAAACCTAAACGAACTGGCCAAGGAAGGTAAGCTTGACCCAGTCATAGGCCGCGACGAGGAAATCCGCCGTGTGCTTCAGATTTTGACGCGCCGTACAAAGAACAACCCAATGCTTGTGGGTGAACCGGGTGTGGGTAAAACCGCCATAGCCGAAGGATTAGCACATAGGATTGTAGATGGCGACGTTCCCGATAATTTGAAGGATAAGGTAATTTACTCTTTGGATATGGGTTCGCTTATTGCAGGAGCCAAATACAAAGGGGAATTCGAGGAGCGATTGAAATCAGTTGTAAAGGAAGTAACCTCTTCTGAAGGCGACATCGTACTCTTTATTGACGAAATACATACGCTCGTGGGTGCCGGTGGCGGTGAAGGCGCTATGGATGCAGCCAACATATTAAAACCTGCATTGGCACGTGGCGAACTGCGTGCAATTGGAGCAACCACTTTGGACGAATACCAAAAATACTTCGAGAAAGACAAGGCATTGGAACGCCGTTTCCAAAAGATCATGATAGACGAACCCGATACGGAAAGTGCAATTTCTATCCTGCGTGGTATCAAGGAAAAATATGAAACTCACCATAAGGTACAAATAAAGGACGAAGCGATTATTGCGGCTGTTGAGTTGTCCCAGCGGTATATTACCAATCGTTTCCTTCCCGATAAGGCTATTGACCTTATTGACGAAGCGGCTTCTAAGCTACGAATGGAAATCAATTCCAAACCCGAAGAACTGGACGTACTCGACAGAAAGATAATGCAGCTCGAAATTGAGATTGAAGCCATCAAAAGGGAAAATGACGAAAGCAAGATGAAAATCCTGCGCATGGATTTGGCCAACCTCAAGGAAGAACGCAATGAAATCTTTACCAGATGGAAATCAGAAAAAGACATTGTAGACAATATCCAATCCGTAAAACAGCAGATCGAGGATTTCAAATACGAAGCAGAACGTGCAGAACGCGACGGTGATTACGGAAAGGTAGCCGAAATACGTTACGGAAAAATAAAGGAAGCACAGGAAAGTTTAGATAAGTTCCAAAACGAATTACTCGAAAAGCAAGACGGAACTTCACTGATAAAAGAAGAAGTAACGCGCGAAGACATTGCAGAAGTCGTTGCCAAATGGACGGGAGTTCCCGTAATGAAAATGCTTCAGGGAGAACGCGAAAAGCTGTTGAAACTGGAAGACGAACTGCACAACCGCGTAGTCGGTCAGGAAGAAGCCATCGAAGCAGTAAGTGATGCCGTCAGAAGAAGCCGTGCCGGTTTACAGGATATGAAGAAACCCATCGGGACCTTCCTTTTCTTAGGAACAACTGGTGTAGGTAAAACCGAGTTAGCAAAAGCATTGGCAGAGTACCTGTTTGACGATGAAAACGCCATGACGCGTATCGATATGAGCGAATACCAGGAAAGACACAGTGTAAGCCGATTGGTTGGTGCCCCTCCGGGTTATGTAGGTTATGACGAAGGTGGACAGTTGACCGAAGCGGTTAGAAGAAAACCGTATTCCGTAATCCTATTGGACGAGATCGAGAAAGCGCATCCGGATACCTTTAATATCCTTTTACAGGTATTGGACGAAGGACGATTGACTGATAACAAAGGTAGATTGGCTGACTTCAAGAACACGATTATCATTATGACTTCCAATATGGGAAGCGCCATCATACAGGAGAAGTTCGAGAATCTAAAAGGCAATATCGAAGCGGCAATAGAAAGTGCAAAAACCGAAGTGCTGGGATTACTGAAACAAACAGTACGTCCGGAATTCATCAATCGTATCGACGAAATCGTAATGTTTACGCCTTTATCCAATGCCAACATCACAGAAATTGTTGGTTTGCAATTAAAGAGCGTCATCAAAATGCTGGCGAAACAAAACATTACATTGGATGCCACTCCGGAAGCTATTGCCTATTTAGCACAAAAAGGGTACGACCCACAATTTGGTGCCCGACCGGTAAAAAGGGTAATCCAGAGAGAGGTTTTAAACCAGCTTTCAAAGGAAATCCTGGCGAACAAAATCGCCACCGACAGTATTATCCTGTTGGACAGCTTCGACGGTCAGTTGGTGTTTAGGAATCAGAGTGAACTCGTAAAATAATAGTTATAGATAAGTTTGGTTAGATTGCCAAAGCCCTGATAGTGGAAACACTGTCGGGGCTTTGGTTTTTATAAGGAGCATAACCTTTCATTAAATTCAGAACGAATCTTCCCGCTATCCGCTCTACTTCGGTGCCGCTCCTATCGGGGCTAAAGACAGGTTCTTGTTTTATCAGGACAAATTCCTTTCAATTTCTTCTCCCTTTTCCCTTATCACTTATCACTTTTTCCTATTTTTGACTTATCGAAATCCAAACCATGCTCCACAAACTAAAATACCACAAAGAACTCATAGGCTACGCTATCATGATGGCAGTACTGATGCTGCTATTGCGATGGTTTGAGTTCCGATTTTTAATACTGGAACATCAGGTAGAGATGTACATAGGGTTGATAGCTGTTTTCTTTTTACTGTTTGGCATTTGGGTAGCGAATAAGATCACCAATCCAAAAGAAAAAACCATTATTATAGAAAAGGAAATCAGGATTCTCTCAACTGATGACTTTGTATTAAATGAAAATGAACTTCATTCACGCAAAATCAGTAAACGCGAATTGGAAGTATTGACCCTAATGGCAGAAGGGTTGAGCAACAACGAAATTGCGGAACGATTGTTTGTTTCCCTCAACACCGTCAAAACACACAGTGCCAAGCTCTTTGAAAAACTAGAAGTCAAACGCCGTACACAGGCCATAGAAATGGCCAAAAAATTACTGCTGCTTCCTCCTACTTTAGGGTGATTTACTAAAAATCATACTAAAGGATGAGCGGTTTTAAATTGGCTTTACCAAACTTTGCAGCTCACTCTTAAACTAAAAATAGTATGAAACAAATTGTAATTACCTACGGACTCATTGCCGGATTTATCGTTACAGCCTTTATGGCTTATGTTGCGTACGCGATAGATAAGAATCCCGACTTCGAAGGCAGCATGATTTTAGGCTACACCGGAATGTTGGTGGCTTTTTCTTTTGTCTTTATCGGTATCAGGAATTATCGCGACAAGCACAACAATGGTGTTATCACTTTCGGGAAAGCCTTAAAAATTGGTGCACTGATTTCGCTGATTGCTTCCACCATCTATGTGGGTGTATGGCTGTTTGAATACTATTGCCTTTATCCTGATTTTATGGAAAAATATTCAGATGCCATGCTTAAGAAAATGAATAGCACAAACATCACGGCAGCAGAAATCAAAGTAAAAACGGATGAGATAAATAGGTATAAGGAAATGTATAAAAATCCTCTTTGGATTATTGCTCTAACCTATGTTGAAGTATTGGTTCCGATTGGAATATTGGTACCTATAATCAGTGCATTAATCTTAAAGAAAAAACAACCGGCAACGGCTTAAATAATCCAACAATGAAAAAAGTAACAGGTATTGGAGGCGTATTCTTCAAATGCAAAGATCCCAAAGCAGTCAACGAATGGTATAAGACACATCTTGGATTTGAGACAACTCCCTACGGAACCAGTTTTGAATGGATGGATAAGGACAATCCTGATAAAAAGGGACTTACCCAATGGAATGCGTTTCCGGAAAACACCAAGTATTTTGAGCCATCGGAAAAGGAATTCATGATAAATTACAGGGTGGAGAATCTAGAAGCCCTTATTGAGCAGCTTAAAGCCGAAGGAGTAACCATTGTAGATAAGATGGAAACCTATGACTACGGGAAGTTCATCCACATAATGGACCCCGAAGGCAATAAAATAGAACTTTGGGAGCCCATGGGCGAATAACAAGAACTAGTCCTGATAATTAAAACTATCAGGACTTTTTTAATACATTAAGTTGTCGTTGCCGGATTACAAATCTCTTCATTTTTAAGTGGATGGTTTAATTAACAGTACCGTATTCATTTTAGCATAAAATCCTAAATGGTAATTGGCTATATTTGTGCCACTAAATCGTTATCGTAAATGGAAGAATGCATCTCCGTATTTGATATGCTCAAAATAGGCGTCGGGCCTTCAAGCTCACACACACTTGGACCGTGGCGTGCCGCTGAACGCTTTTTATCTGAATTGGAAACACAGGGAATTCTTGATAAGGTTAGCCGTATCAAAGTAGATTTATATGGTTCACTTTCCTTAACGGGAAAAGGCCACGCTACCGATTTGGCTGTGATGTTAGGATTAAGCGGTCAGGATCCTGAATATATTCCGATACAGGATATTAATGGGATAATTAAAACCATTGAGAATAAGAACGAAATCAAGTTAGGGAACACGATTACTGTACCTTTCTATTTTCTGCAGGACATTGTCTTCAACAAAAACTTTCTTCCTTTTCATGCTAATGGTCTAACGTTCACAGCCTATTTAAACGATGAGACCGAATACGCCTCTACCTTCTACTCTATTGGTGGCGGATTTGTCGTAAAGGAAGAACGCGTGAATGCAAAAAAGAAATTAGAAATAAAATGCGCCTTCCCATTTCCAATCCAAAACGCGGAAGAGTTACTGCAATACACAATTAAGGAGAATAAACTGATTTCGGAAATCGTTTATGAGAATGAGAAGTCCATGCGCAGTGAAGAAGTAATCCATCACGAGTTAATGCGTATTTGGAATACGATGCTCGAATGTATGTACATCGGATGCCATTCAGAAGGAATTCTGCCTGGTGGCCTAAATGTAAGGCGAAGAGCATTCGATATGCACCAAAACCTAATCGGATTAGCCAATTATGAAAATCCACAACAATGGATGGAAAGCATCCGGAAAACGGAAGTCAAGTTCCGCCAAATCTTAAAATGGGTTTCCTGTTTTGCCTTGGCTGTCAATGAAGTAAACGCAGCTTTAGGAAGAGTGGTTACGGCTCCAACCAACGGAAGTGCTGGTGTAATTCCATCTGTTTTAATGTACTACTTAGTTATAGAAAACCATCAGGCTGGTGAAAAGGAAATCAAACAATTTCTTATGGTTGCGGGAGAAATTGGAAGCATCTTCAAAAAGGTTCTACCATTTCGGCAGCAATGGGTGGTTGCCAGGCTGAAATCGGAGTTTCCTCAGCTATGGCAGCAGCGGCACTTTGCGAAGTCATGGGCGGAACAGCAGATCAGGTTTTAATGGCGGCTGAAATCGCGATGGAACACCATTTGGGTATGACCTGTGATCCTATTGGTGGTTTGGTTCAGATTCCGTGCATAGAAAGAAATACGATGGGTGCCATAAAAGCTATAAACGCTGCAGAATTGGCTATGGAAACCGATGCTAAAAATGCCAAAGTTCCCTTAGACAAAGTGATCGAAACCATGTGGAAAACAGCAAAGGACATGAATTCCAAATACAAGGAAACTTCAGAAGGCGGTTTGGCAGTAGCTGTAAATATGGCGGACTGCTAAAAAAATTCTGTAACGTTTTATATTAATTATATAAAATTTTGCACAATAAAATTATCATCTTTGAATTGGATAAGTGTATACTGTAGATGTAGATCACTTATTTATCTAATTAAATGGTAATTCCGATTTGAAAAAATACTTTAAAAAAGGCCTTAGGATTGTTCTTTGGATAATGCTGTCTCTAATAGGATTGGTCCTGTTGACTGTCATTGCACTTCAAATTCCCGCCGTACAAAACTTTGCTAAAGACAAAGCCGTCACTTATCTCGAAGGCAAACTTAAGACCAAGGTTGTCATTAACAAAATCAAGATTGCCTTTCCAAAAGACGTTACACTGGAGGGCGTTTATTTTGAAGATCAAAAAAGGATACCCTTTTAGCCGGAAATAAAATTGCGGCAAACATTAATCTTTACGGAATCCTATTCGATAACAAAGTCGAAATCAATTCGGTTGAATTGGAAGGAATCGTGGGCAATATAGACCGAAATGCCCAATCCAAATTCAATTTCGATTACATTATCGAGGCATTCAAATCTCCCAAAAAGCAGGATGACAATGCTCCGCCGATGGAGTTTTCAATGGATAAAGTTAAATTGGATAAGGTCAAAATCAAATACACCGATGCTATTTCCAAAAATGATATCTACTTAAATCTTACACATCTTGACACACGAATCAAGACATTTGATTTAAACCAGATGAATTTTGAGGTTCCTAAAATTACAATTGACGGTTTGTCCTTGTCCTACAAGCAAGGGATTGCTACCAACATTCCCTCAGCCAAAACCGAAAAATCTAAAACTCCAGATGTTAAACTGAAGTTTGGAACCATCGACTTATCTAAAATAAAACTGGATTATCAGGATGAAAAATCTAAATTGATGACGAATATCGATTTAAAGAAACTTCTGGTAAAAGTCAATGCTTTCGATTTGAAAAACAGCCTTATCGACATAGACAAACTTGAACTTGTCGAAGCCAATGGAGCTTTGAGCCTTGGTAAAACCATACAGAATGCAACTGCTGATAATGTTGCGACATCCAAATCAAATAACTGGAAAGTAAAGGTTAATAAAGTTGCCTTCGAAAGAGTGAACTTTAAATTTGACAACGCTAACGGAAAAGCTGTTGACAGAGGCATTGATTACCGACATTTAGATATTAAGGATTTCAACTTAGATGCCAATACAATTGCTTATAGTTCAGAAGTAATTTCCGGAAAAATCGATGCGCTTAAAGTAGAAGAGAAAAGCGGACTCAAAGTAGAATCGCTGAAAACCGATTTTTATTACGGTCCGAAATCCGCTTATCTGAAAGACTTATATCTGAAAACACCACAAACCACTTTGCGGAATGAAATCGTTGTTGGCTATCCTTCAATCGAATCACTTTCAAAAAATCTCGGCGCACTTACTATTCAGGCTAACCTGAATCAAAGTAAGATTGCGTTTAAGGATATACTTATTTTTGCACCGGAACTATTAAAAAACAATCCGTTTAAGGATAATCCGAATGCAGTTTTACTGTTGGATACTAAACTTTCGGGAAAGTTAAGCAACCTGAATATCCCAAATCTCCAGCTTAGTGGCATTGGTTCAACTAAAATTAACACCAGCGGTTGGATTGTAGGTTTGCCCGATATGGAGAAAGCCTATTTCAACCTAAACATCAAAAACCTGCAATCGACTGCAAAGGATGTTTATGGATTTATTCCTAAAAACACGATTCCGTCCACCATTCAATTGCCTTCCAGTTTCAACGCAAAAGGAACCTTTAAAGGCACCATCAATAATTTCAATACCAATCTGAATCTAGTAACCAGTTCCGGAAATGCCAAAGTCATTGGCGGTTTGGACAGAAGGATCAAGAACAGGGAAAAATACAATTTCAATGCGTCTCTTGACAATTTTGATTTAGGACGGCTTTTAAAGAATGATTCGATTGGAAGAATAACACTCAAAACCAAAATTAAGGGAACAGGCTTCAATCCGAAAACGGCGAGTGCTGTTGCCAATGCGACAATTATTAAAGCCAATTTCAATAACTATACCTATAATAATCTTGTAGTCGACGGAAAGATAAGCAATGGTTTTTTCGATGTGAATGCCGATATAAAAGACCCAAACCTCAAATTTGATTTGGTATCGAGCGGTAATTTTAAGGACAAACATCCCAAAGGAAAGATTCATCTTAATGTAGACATTGCCGATTTAAATAAACTCAATCTTCACGCCGGGCCTTTAAAAATACGTGGTGTTCTCGATGCCGATATTCAGTCAGCCGATTTGGATTACCTTAACGGAGAAGCCAGCATCCACAATCTGATAATTGCCAATGAAAAGGAACAGTTTGCTACCGATTCAATAAATGTAGTAGCGGTTTCAACGCCTGAGAAAAATTCGATTGTCTTAAAGTCCCAATTCTTGGATGCCGAAGTGGAAGGAAAATACAAATTGTCAACGATAGCGAATTCGGTTAAAAAAAGCATTTCTAATTACTATAACCTAAAATCGAGTTCCAAAAATGTTCCTTACGGGAATCAAAATCTGGCGTTTAAGGTAAATGTAAAAAGTACTCCTATCCTACTCAAATTGGTTCCAAACCTCAAAAGTATTGAACCGATGGCCATCAGCGGAAGATACAATTCGGTTAACGATTCGATAATCGTAAATGGCTCGATTCCCAAATTGGTTTATGGCACAAATACCATTGCGAATGCCGTTATAAAAATCGATAAAAAAGACGATGCACTTTTGTACAGCTTTAGCGTAGACCAAATCAAAAACGAAAGTTTAGAACTTCATCGCACCAGCATCAGTGGACAGGCAGCGAATGATGTGCTTGATTATACCTTGTTGGTAAAGGATTTTAAAAATAAAGACCGTTATCAGATTGCGGGGAATTTTAAATCGGTTAGTGGTGGCAACGAGGTGCATCTCGATGCCGAAAAGCTCTTGCTGAACTATGATAAATGGATAATTTCAGAGGACAATAAGATTCGTTTTGTTAATAACGCTATCTATGTCAATAATTTTGAATTGAGCAAAGACGATAGCAGCATCCTGCTTCAGTCACAGTCGCAGGGAGCAAATCCACCTTTGGAAGTTGTATTTAAAAACTTCCAGATTCAAACCCTCACAAATATCGTTCAGATGGAAACCTTGGAAATGGGTGGAACGATAAACGGAAATGCTGTGCTTAAGGATTTAATGTCGAAAGTACTTTTCACGGCTGATGTTACGATAGATAAATTTACCTTCAGGAAAGAAGAGGTTGGAAACATCAACATAAACGTCGATAATTATACAGCCAATACTTACACGGCCAAAGTGGAACTTACCGGACAGGAAAACCAATTAAACCTTGACGGAACTTACAATGCTATCAGCGATAACCTGAATATGGATTTGGATATCCAAAAACTAAACCTAAAAAGCGTCCAGGGATTTTCAATGGATAATGTAAAAGACGGAAAAGGTTATTTTACCGGACAGTTTAAAGTAACCGGCAATACTGCCAACCCAAAACTTATAGGTGAATTAAAATTCAATGATATTGCCTTTACAGCCACCAAACTGAATGCCAAATTCAAATCGATGAATGATAAGCTTATTTTTGGTGACAATGTAATCTTACTTGACAACTTTACGATTAAGGATGAGAAGAACAATGATTTAATCCTTAACGGAAAACTAAACAATCAGAATTATGCGAACTTAGGTTTTGACCTGACTGTAGATGCTGATAATTTTAAAGCCGTAAATTCAACAGCTAAAGACAACGATACATTTTACGGGCAACTGTTTTTAGACAATCACTTGTTGGTTAAAGGCACTATGGAAAGTCCGAATGTAGAGGGAACTGTCAAAATCAATAAAGACACTAAATTTACGATTGTCCTTCCACAAGATGACCCTTCGATTGCTGACCGGGAAGGGATTGTTGAGTTTATCGATCAGGATCAGAAAGCCTTATTTGTGAAACTCGCTGATGAAAAATTAAGCGAAACCGAAATAAAGGGAATCAATGCTGCTGTTGATATTGAGGTTGATAAAGATGCGGAGCTTTCAATGGTTATCGACAAAAGCAATGGAGACTATTTGAAATTAAAAGGCGAAGCACAACTTAGCGGAGGAATCGATCCATCCGGAAAAACTACTTTGACAGGGCGTTACGAATTGAGTGAAGGAAGTTATGAAATGAGTTTCAACCTGATCAAAAGAAAATTCGATATTAAAAGCGGAAGTTACCTGCTTTGGACAGGTGAACCGACATCAGCAGAAATCAATATTACAGCCATTTATAAAATCGAAACGGCACCGATAGATTTGCTAAACGACCAACTTTCCTCACTTACACCCGAAGAAAGGAATACCTACAAACAAAAGATTCCGTTTGAAACCGAATTAAAGATGAACGGCGAACTGATGAAGCCAAGCATTTCATTTGATATTGTACTTCCGGAAGGCAACAACAATGTTTCGAGTGAGATCATTACGAGAACCGATGCTAAACTGGCTCAATTACGCCAGGAACCTGACGATTTGAACAAACAGGTTTTTGCTTTGCTTTTGTTAGGAAGATTTATTGGCGAAGATCCATTTTCTAGTGAAAGTGGTGGCACAACAGCTTCCTCTTTAGCAAGGGAAAGTGTGAGCAAAATATTATCGCAACAGCTTAACAATTTTGCAGGAGATTTAATAAAAGGTTTCGAAGTTGATTTTGACTTAGCTTCTTCAGAAGATTATACGACTGGTCAGAAAGAAAACAAAACCGACCTGAATGTAGGGCTTTCCAAAAAACTGCTAAACGACCGATTGAAAGTTACCGTGGGAAGCACCTTCGGAATTGAAGGTCCGGAGCAGGTAAATAAAGAAACGAATACCATTGCCGGAGATATTGCCGGAGAATACCTCATTTCAAAAGATGGCCGTTACAGACTCCGCGCGTACCGTAAAAACCTGTATCAGGTAGCTTTACAGGGACAGGTTATTGAAACCGGAGTTGGATTCATTATCACTTTGGATTACAATCAGTTTAGGGAATTATTCCATTCCAAAAAAAGCGATAAACCAAAAGCTAAAAAGAAAACAAATGATTAGAAACGTATTCTATAGTATCATCGTTGCCTTATTTGTAGCCGGTTGCGGTACGGGAAAACTACCCGAAGGTGAACTGTTGTATACTGGAGGAACAGTAAAGGTTACAGATACTTCTATAACAAAAAAGCAACGCCGTGCCTTACAGACCAAACTAAAAGATATCATCCGCCCGGTTCCGAACAAGAAGTTTTTGGGATTGCGTCCAAAGTTGTTCTTCTATAATCTGGCAGGCGATGTGAAAAAGGAAAAAGGATTTAGGCATTGGCTGAAATATTCACTTGGAGAAGCGCCGGTTTTATTCAGTAAGGTCGATTTGGAATACAATCGAAGCCTACTACAGAATTTCTCCGAAAATAACGGTTATTTTAATACGCGAACCAGTGCCGATTCTACAAGGCATGGCAACCGTGCGACTGCTGAATATAAAGTAATCCCCGGCAAACAATACAAAATCAAATCGGTTCAGTTTCCAACTGATTCTTCGGATATTGGCAAAGCGGTGCGGAGAACTTTCGGAAGAACAGCGCAAAAGTCGCAAGGACGTGAGGTTGGAAAAGTTAGGGAAGCACGTAAAGGGAAAGGGAAAAGGAAAAGCGGTGGAAGAATAAGTGGCGCAGGAAGAGCGCGAAGTTTATTAAAAGTGGGTGATCCGTACAGCCTTGATGCTATTAAATTGGAAAGAGAACGAATTGACACGCGGTTAAAGGAGAGAGGATTTTATTATTTCAATGAAGATTACATAAAAGTCCAGGTTGACAGTACGGTGGGCAAATATGAAGTCGATCTGATTGTGAAGATAAAGGATGAAGCTCCGGCAAAATCTAAAATACCGTATAAAATCAATAACATTATTATCTATCCCAATTATGCGCTTAATCAGGATTCACTTACTAAGATAGAGCAATATAAAGACCTGACCATCGTCGGAAATGATGGACTTTTTAAACCTCGTGTTTGGGATAGAACTTTGTATTTTCAAAAAGGAGATTTATACAACCGCACCGATCACAATTTGTCTTTAAACCGATTGGTCAATCTTGGAACATTTAAGTTTGTAAAGAATCAATTTAAGGAAGCAGATACGCTCGGAAATTATTTAGATGCTTATTATTACCTGACTCCACTTCCAAAAAAATCAATACGTCTTGAAGTGTTGGCAAAAACCAATTCGGCCAATTACACCGGAAGTGAATTAAAGGTAAACTGGAGCAACCGCAACACTTTTCACGGCGCTGAATTGCTCGCCATTTCTGCTTTTGGTGGTGTTGAAGTACAGTTAGGCGGCAAAAATAACGGATTCAATGTGTACCGTTTTGGTGGAGAAGCAAGCCTAACATGGCCTCGATTTATATCTCCATTCCGACTAAAATCGTCAAGCGGATTTGTACCCAGAACTAATGCTACGATTGGATATGAATTCCAAAACCGGCAAAAACTATATTCGTTACAAACCCTTAAAGCCTCATTTGGTTATTCCTGGAAAGAGAACGTCCGTAAGGAACATATGCTAAACATTACGGAAATTACTTTCGCAAGCCCGGAGAACGTTACCGATTTGTATCAGAGCCAGGTTCTTGAAAATCCGTCTTTACAGAATATAATCGAAAAACAACTCATATTTGGACCTACGTATTATTATACCTATAATACTGAAATGAGGAAAAACAGAAAAAATACTTTCTATTTCAAAGCCGGGATTGATTTATCAGGGAATTTAACAGGCTTAATTACCGATGCTGATATTAAAAAAGGAGATACAATCAAGGTTTTTGATATTCCGTTTAGTCAATTTGCAAAAGCGCAGATTGAGTTCAAGCACACCTATAAATTCAGTCAAAGCGGAATGCTGAAAAGCCGAATCATTATTGGTGGAGCTTATGCTTATGGCAATTCGGATAAGATTCCGTTTGTCAAACAATTTTTTATTGGCGGAACCAATAGTTTGCGGGCATTTCGTTCCAGATCATTAGGTCCGGGATCCTATAACGCTGCGTTGGAAGATGGCCTTTTTATTCCGGATCAGTCCGGCGATGTGAAACTCGAATTCAATACCGAGTTCCGAAACAACATCTACAAATTCATACACGGCGCTTTGTTTATGGATGCCGGTAACATCTGGCTTGTCAATAAGGATGAAAACAAACCCGGCTCACAATTCACCAAAAACTTCATGAGGGAAATTGCGGTTGGCGTTGGTGCCGGATTGCGGTTTGACTTTAACTTTTTGGTACTCAGAACCGATTTGGCGTTTCCGATCAGAAAACCATTTTTACCAGACGGCCAGCGTTGGGTAATCGATGACATCAATTTTGGAAGCGGTTCGTGGCGAAAAGACAACCTTTTGTTTAATCTTGCCATTGGTTATCCGTTTTAAAAAGTACCCTTTATACGTTGATAAACGCCATCAGACTGGTTGGTTAACCCCGCTTACCCCGTTATGGAAGGTGGTAAACCTCGTTATCTAACGTGGCAAACCACGTTGGTAGACGTATCCTACCCCGTTATTGGACGTGGCAAACCTAGTTAGTAGACGTATCCTACCCCGTTATTGGACGTGGTAAACCTAGTTAGTAGACGTGGTAAACCACGTTGACAGACGTATATTACCACGTTAGATAACCGGGTTTACCACGTTAGACAACCACATTTGGCAGGAAAATCTGCGCTTCCTGATAAAATTATACTACTCCTAATCTAAAATAGAAAGTACTTCCTAGTCCTAACTCGCTCTCTACTCCTATTGTTCCATTTTGGGCTTCAATGAATTCCTTTGAAATGGCAAGACCCAATCCAGTCCCCGATTTGTGGCTCCCTGGAATTTGGAAGTATTTGTCAAAAACTTTGGTTTTATAACGATTGTCAATTCCTTTTCCGGTGTCAATAACCTTAAATATAACTTGATTGTTTTCCTGTGTTAATTTCACAACAACCTCACTATTTTCAGAAGAATATCTAATGGCATTTGTCAGGAAATTAATCAAAACCCAGGACGTCTTTTCGCTATCGGCTTTTACATCCGGAAGATTGTTTTCAGCTTCAATATCAAGCTTAATCTGCTTTTGTTCTGCCTGGACCTTTACAGCTTCAATGGCATAATTAATAATTTCATAGGGATCGCTTTTTTCAATATTCAATTGGATATTCCCGGTTTCAAGTTGTGAAATTTCGAGCAATTCTCCTGTAATTTTCAACAAACGTCCACTGTCTTCCTTAATACTATCAATTAATTGTTGCTGTTCTTCATTGATTTTCCCTGTGGCTTCTTTTTCCAACAGCTGCAAACTCATTTTAATGGACGAAATCGGAGTTTTTAATTCATGTGATACGGTAGCTATAAAATTAGTTTTGGCAAAATCCAGTTCCTTAAAAAGGGTTATGTTCCGCAAAATAATTACGTCACCAATGCTTATCATTTTGTCTTCTCCCGTTGGTGTTACTGTGATACTTATAGTTTCCTTTTCAAAATAACTTTCCTTACCATCGGCATAAATTTTCATTGAATGTGGTTTCTCACTTTCTAAGTCATTAATGATTAAGGAACGCATTAAATCGTTTTTAATGGCTAAAGCCGATGCAGATTTGCCGATTACCTCTTCCTGCTTCATTCCAATTATTTTAAGTGCAGAATCATTAACAAACAATATCATTCCTTCGGTATCAAGACCAATAATCGGATCGTGCATATTATTAATCAGCGTTTCCAGTCTTTTCTTCTCAAAAGTCAGTTTGTGCAGACTGCTGTTGCTGTATTCTTCCAACTTCTGCGCCATAGTATTAAAGGATTTGGCTAAATCTCCAAACTCATTGTGATTATAAAAGTGTACTCTCTCCGAATAATTCCTATTGGCAATTTCCTTGATACTGGCGGTTAACTCCTTGATGGGGTTTGCAATATTGTTGGGCAGGTTAATCAGCAGATTAAAGGCAATCAGAAAACAAAAAGTCCCAACACAGGCAATCCATAAATTAGCCGTTTCGGCAGTTCTTTTGGCTAGATCACTTTTTTGTCTGATGGCATTCATGTTGAGTTTCATAATCTCAAAAATGTCCTGCCGAATTTGGGCCTTTATGCTGTTATCATTCCTGTTTTTCTTCAAAAGGACAAAGTTGGCAGACAAATTGCTGGTAACCTTATCCTCTCCGACTTCAGTAATATTGACAAATTGCTTTTTCAGATTACTTTCAAAAACAGCAATAGCCTTATCTTCATCCGTACTGATTCCGTCTAAGGCTGAGAGCATATTCCGTGAATATTCGAGTGTGTTGTAGTTGGCTTTCAATATATTTTCGGTGTCTTTTTTTATCGAAAAAACAGAATAAGCACTCACCAATGAGAGGATTATGATCATCATAAACAACAATCCGACTCCGAGATTTAATTTGGTTTTAGTTTTCATATTATGAGAGAATTACTAAGTCAACATTTGATTCCGAGAGGCTATTCAGCAATCGCCTGAAAATAGTGGTAGACAAAATTACCTTAAATAAATTGAAATGTGGTTTGCCAATACAAACGGTTGTGATGTTTTTTTGCTCCACAACTTTCAGCATCGCATCGGTTATATTTGAATTTTCCACTTTAATGATTTCAGCCCCGAGTTGTGTTGCCAGTTTAAAATTATTTATAAGATGGCGTTGTTTGTCCAACGCTATCTTATCCGGACTTTCCTTTGGCGTTTCTACATACAAAACATACCAGTTTCCGTTGTAATAGCTGGCTAATCGGGCTGCTTTTCTAATAACAACCTTAGCCGTTTTATCATTACTGCTGATGCATGCCAGCAATTTTTCATGCCGTAAAGCTATATTTTTCGGGACTTCATTTTCAACTTTTCGCACAACCTGACTAGCAACTTCCTTTAATGCCAGTTCCCTTAATTGCAGAATTTGATCCGCCTTAAAGAAATTGGTCAATGCAGCCTGAATTTTATCTTCTGTATAAATCTTTCCTTCCTTTAAACGGGAAATCAAATCTTCCGAAGTCAAGTCAATATTAACCACTTCATCTGCCAATCGCAAAACGTTATCCGGAATGCGTTCCTGCACATCCACACCTGTAATCTGCTTCACATCCTGGTGCAGGCTTTCGATATGCTGAATATTTACTGCAGAGATTACATTAATGCCAGCCTCCAGAATCTCCAAAACATCCTGCCAACGTTTTTCATTTTTACTTCCTTCAATATTGGTGTGTGCCAACTCATCAACAATGACTACTTCGGGACGCAGATTGATAATTGCCTGGACGTCCATTTCTTCCAGTTGTTTTCCCTTATAAAAAATACTCCTGCGGGGAATTATCGGCAAACCGTCCAACAGCTCATGTGTTTCTTTACGGAAATGCGTTTCGATATAACCAATCTTTACATCTATCCCATTTTTCAATAAGGTATGAGCTTCCTGGAGCATACGATACGTTTTGCCTACACCGGCACTCATACCGATGTAGACTTTAAACTTTCCTTTGCGGGATTTTTGGATTAAATCCAGAAAATGCTGGGCGTTATTTTGTTTTTCCTGTTCCATTTATGCTGAACTTGTTTCAGTATCTATTTATTGCATAGCACGAAATAAACTATTGTAATTTACCGCAGATCCGCAGATTTTAAAAATAAATTAATCTGTGAATCTGCGGTTGTTTTCTTAAAACGAAATCGCCAAAGATGTAGTCAAAAAGTATTTGTATCCGTCGGATTTCCATTTTTCAAAAACACTTCATCTTTGCTTGACAAATTTCGGGCTTCTATCCTGAACATTACGTTATCGGCAACCAGGTAATCAAAGTTTGCTGAAAATCCATACGTTTTAAATCCGTTTTCAGTTCCTGTTGCGATAATTACCCCTTGTTTGTCCTGATAATATTCACCTCTGGCTGCCAATTGAATCTTAGTAGTTGGTTTGTATTGCAAAATCAAAACCGGAGAATACCAAACATCATAATTGCTGCTTCCATTTACCGATTGCTGTGCGCCAATATCAAATCCGGCTGTCAGATTCGTTTTATCTGAAAATTTAAACTGTCCGTAAAAATTATTGAAATAACGCCATTTTCTGTCGATATCCGGTTGTTCATTCCCAATATAAGAACTCCAGTTCAAGGTTGTTTTACCGTTGGGTTTATAAGTTACCTGTGTTCCAAAAGCAGGCGTTTGGTTGCCATCAATCTTTTGAATTCGTTGCCAACCGTTTAAATACATCGCGGCCAAATACCATTTTTCAGAAGGCGAAGTATAACCAATTTTTACACCTGCTTCGTAATAAGGTGAATTATCAGCCAAAATACTTCTGGTCAAAGTTTGACAATCCTTTCCAATGGCGCTTTCAAAACCAATGTGCGATGGCATAATTCCGGCGTCAACCCACAAATTATACTTTGAAGAAATTTTTACACCAACATTGGCTTCAAATACATTTTTCATTAAATCCTCTTCAGCTGCCATATTATATTGAGCATAGGTTCCAGCCATCAGGGCAAAATTAGCACGAACAATATCTTTAGCATAATTCACTTTGGCAAAGCCTAGATTCAGGTTCAGCTCATTGTGTTTATTGTGACTATAGACAAATCCTGGTCGCAAATGATCATCAGGATTTCCAAAATCGTAACTGTAATACGTTTCTAAATACCCAGAGAAAGTCAGTGGGCTTTTTTCCTTTGCTACTTCTTGTGCAGTAACTGTTGTGTATCCGAAAGCTAATAAAGCTATAACTATAATTTTTTCCATTTTTTTGTGATTGCGAGGAACGAAGTAATCTCATCCTCTATTTTAATTTTTTATTTTGAAGCTAATCCAGCTATCCGTTCCAATCTTTTATGCTGAACTCGTTTCAGCATCTCAGCTAATAATTCAGTATAAACTATTTTAAAGATACTGAAACGAGTTCAGCATAAAAGGATTTCCACTGCTATCTGGGCTAGGGCTTTCACTTTTTAAGAACTTTATTTTAATTTATCCAATTCAATATTCAATCGCAACACATTTATTTTCTCTGTACCTAACATTCCCAAAAGGGGTTTCTCAGTATTTTTTTCTATCATTTCCATGACCTTTTGTTTGTCCAGGTTTCTTGTTTTCGCAATTCTGTCCACTTGAACTTTTGCACCCTGAACAGAAATATTTGGATCCAAACCACTTCCTGAGGCTGTTACCAACTCAGATGGCACTTCGCTTCTTTGAACCGTTGGGTTTTTCAATAAAAAGGTGTCGATTCGCGTTTTTACTTCGGCTAAATATTCAGGATTGTTGGGTCCTTTATTACTTCCTCCTGAACCAGCTGCATTATAATCTACCGCTGATGGTCGGGACCAAAAGTATTTATTATCAACAAACTTTTGAGCTACATTAATATGATGATGTTTCCCGTTTACGGTAACAATTTCACCTTTTCCCTGATTGGGTGCCAGTTGGGCAATTCCTAGAATACTCAAGGTGTAAATTCCGGAGAAAAACACAGCACAGAATAGTGTTAATCGAATTGCGGGGATGATATTTTCTTTCATAATTTCTAATTTTTAAATAAATAATGATACTGCTAAATCAATTAATTTTATTCCGATAAACGGAATGATAACACCGCCAATTCCGTAGATAAATAGATTTCTGCGCAATAATGCCGAAGCACCGATTGGTTTGTAAGCAACACCTCGCAACGCTAATGGAATCAGGAACGGAATAATTATGGCATTAAAGATAACGGCAGATAAAATGGCGCTTTCCGGACTGTGCAATCCCATAATATTCAATCCTTGCAAAGCGGGAATCGCTGTAATAAATAAGGCCGGAATAATAGCAAAATATTTTGCTACATCATTCGCAATCGAGAAAGTTGTAAGCGTTCCTCTTGTCATTAACAGTTGTTTTCCAATTTCAACAATCTCAATTAATTTTGTGGGATCATTATCTAAATCGACCATGTTTCCAGCTTCTTTGGCGGCTTGTGTTCCGCTGTTCATAGCTACTCCAACATTGGCCTGAGCCAAAGCTGGCGCATCATTGGTTCCATCTCCCATCATCGCAACCAATCTTCCCTCAGCTTGTTCCTTTTTGATATAATTCATTTTATCTTCGGGTTTGGCTTCGGCGATGAAATCATCAACTCCTGCTTTTTCGGCAATGAATTTTGCGGTTAAAGGATTATCACCTGTTACCATTACGGTTTTGATTCCCATCTTACGTAAACGCTCAAAACGTTCTTTCATACCCGTTTTAATAATGTCCTGCAATTCAATTACGCCTTGTACTTCGTTGTTTTTAACAACTACTAATGGCGTTCCACCATTTGAGGAAATGTCAATTACCTTTTGTTCCGTATCTTGCGGAAAAGAGTTTCCTGCTATTTCAGAAATGTTTTTTGCAGCATCCTGCGCACCTTTTCTAATATTGGTTCCATCTTTCAATACCACTCCTGAAGTTCTGGTTTCAGCAGTAAATTTGATTAAGGTGGCGCCATCTATAGATAACTTATTTGCAACCTCTACTCCGGCTAATTCCACAATGCTTTTTCCTTCCGGTGTATCATCGGCCAACGAACTCAACACAGCCGATTTGATAAAATCATCTTGCGAAATTCCTTTGGTTGGATAAAATGCTGTAGCTTTTCTGTTACCAATAGTTATAGTTCCGGTTTTATCCAAAAGCAATACATCAATATCTCCTGCAGTTTCTACTGCCTTTCCTGATTTGGTAATAACATTAGCACGCAACGCTCTGTCCATTCCAGCAATTCCGATAGCGGATAACAATCCGCCAATGGTTGTTGGAATTAAACACACAAAAAGTGAGATAAATGCAGCAATTGTAATTGGTGTATTCGCATATTTGGCAAATGGAGCTAAAGTCACCGTTACGATAATAAACACTAAGGTAAATCCGGCTAACAAAATGGTTAACGCAATTTCATTAGGCGTTTTTTGACGGCTGGCACCTTCCACCAATGCAATCATTTTATCTAAAAAGCTTTCGCCTGGTTCAGAAGTTACAATCACTTTTATATTGTCTGATAATACTTTTGTTCCGCCAGTTACAGATGATTTATCGCCGCCAGCTTCTCTAATTACAGGAGCGCTCTCGCCGGTTATTGCACTTTCGTCAATAGTTGCTAAACCTTCAATAATCTCGCCATCTGTAGCAATAATATCACCAGCTTCACAAACAAAAACATCGCCTTTTTTAAGCTGGGCAGATGAAATGAAAGTTCCGTTTTCCAATTTGGCTGGAGTTTCTTCACGTGTTTTTCGCAAACTATCCGCTTGTGCTTTTCCTCTGGCTTCGGCAATGGCTTCGGCAAAATTGGCAAAAAGCAGGGTTATAAATAACACTAAAAATATAGTGAAGTTATAGGCAAAACTTCCTTGTGATCCTTCACCGGATAAAATCCAAAGACACACAAAAAGCATTACGGCTGTTCCTATTTCCACTGTAAACATTACAGGATTTTTGAACATTATTTTTGGATTGAGTTTAACAAAAGACTGTTTAAAGGCTTCGTTAACCAACTCTTTTTGAAATAATTTATTTTGAGATTTACTCATGATATTTAATTATTTAGCTGAAAAATATTCAGCGATTGGACCTAAAGTTAAAGCTGGAAAAAATGATAAAGCAGCTACAATGAAAATGACTGCAAAAACCATCAATCCAAAAGTGGAAGTATCTGTTTTTAAGGTTCCGTTACTTTCAGGAATGTATTGTTTTTGCGCTAACATTCCGGCAATGGCTACTGGTCCGATGATTGGTAAATATCGGGCAAGAAGCATTACGATTCCGGTAGCGATATTCCAAAACGGAGTATTATCGCCTAATCCTTCAAATCCACTGCCATTATTAGCTGAAGATGAAGTGAACTCGTATAACATTTCACTAAAACCGTGATACCCAGGATTGGCAAGCCAGCCAGACATTGCTTCGGGATTTCCGGCATACAAATGACTGGCTAAAGCGGTTCCTACCAATATTAAAAATGGATGCAAAAGCGCAATTATCATGGCAATTTTCATTTCCTTGGCTTCTATTTTCTTTCCAAGAAATTCGGGTGTTCTTCCAACCATCAATCCGCTGATGAAAACACCGAGAATTATGAAGATATAAAAGTTTAAAAATCCAACACCTACTCCACCATAAAAACAGTTAATCATCATTCCGAGGAGTGTTGTCATACCTGCAATTGGCGTCATACTATCGTGCATCGCATTCACGGAACCGTTACTGGTGCAAGTGGTATACGTTGCCCAATTGGCTGAAGCTGCGGCTCCAAAACGGACTTCTTTTCCTTCCATGCTTCCCATGTTTTGTGAAATTCCCATGTGAGAAATCGAAGGATTTCCGTTCATTTCGCTAATCACAGCTGGAATCAAAAGAATCAGAAAACCTAAAGTCATTACGCTATAAATCGTCAAGGATAGTTTTTTACGTTTCAGGATAAAACCTAAGGCAAAAACCATTGCAATCGGAATTAAAACTATAGAAACATTCTCCACAATATTGGTTAGGTAATTTGGATTTTCCATAGGATTGGCGGAATTCGGACCGTAAAATCCACCTCCATTTGTTCCCAATTGTTTGATAGCTACAAAAGCGGCAACCGGACCACGACTTACATTTTGTTCGTTTCCTTCTAAAGTAGTGATGGTATCTTTTCCTTCCAAAGTCATTGGCGTTCCGTTCATCACTAAGATTACAGCCACTACAAATGATAATGGCAATAAAACTCTTGTACATGAACGCACGAAAAAGCTATAAAAATTCCCAAGCGTTGTCGAAGTTTTCTCTTTCATTGCCATAAACACGGCCGCACAAATCGCCATTCCGCAACCAGCACTGATAAACTGCCAAAGCATTAAAGTTAACTGTCCTAAATAAGACAATCCGCTTTCGCCGGAATAGTGTTGCAAGTTGGTATTGGTAATAAAACTTACTGTAGTATTGAAAGCTAAATCGCCAGTCATTGATGGATTTCCATCGGGATTTAAAGGTAACCACAACATATTTGTTAAAACCAACATTGAAATTACAAACCAAACTACATTGATAGTCAAAAGTGCTGCCAGATGTTGTTTCCAGTTCATTTCCTTACTTGGATTAATACCTCCAATTTTAAAGAACAACTTGTCGATTGGATTAAATAGTTTATCCAACCAAGTACTTTCATAGTTGAATATTTTGCCAATATAGCGGCCTAACGGAATAGCCAAAAGCATGACTAATCCGTACATAACGATAATTCCTAGTAGTTCTGAATTCATTTTTAGAATTTTTCGGGTTTAATTAAAACATAGCAGATGTAAACAAACACCGCTATGGCGACAATAAAAAGTGGTATCATAATTTAGATTTTTTCAAAGATTTCGATTATTTTAAAGAACGCTGCAAAAAGTAAAATACCAAGTGCAGTGAGTAAGATTGCTAGAGTCATAATTATTGTTGTTTAAATAAATTAAGTGTTTGCATTTAATTGAAAACATGACAACCATCACATAATCAATAATTTAATTTTTTGTAATTAAACCGATGTAGCATTAATCTGTTTAAGGTATTCTTCCCTTAATGATTTGGGGAAAAGATTGGAAATGTTACAATGACGCAATTCCATAAAAGTTGAAACTGAGAAAACGTACACATTGGAAATGGCGTTTTTGGTTTCGTAGCTTCCTGTTGCAAATAAACGTTCGGCAAGTGCCAGACATTTTTTGGCTCTTGCAATATTTCCCGAAATGATAGCCGATTTTGTGATTTCAGCGAAGCGATCGGCTTGTTTGTAAATGGTAGTAACCTGGTTTTTCATTAGTATGAATTTTTATGTTCATTCGCCTAATGCCAAAAGTTATTCCAAAAAAAATAAAATAATGTAAGTTACTGTGAATATTGAGTTTGGCATTTATTTGCCAAAAAATGGGAATAAAAAAGCCTATCAATTTGATAGGCTTTTATTGTTTTGGAAGGGTTTCAATTTAAAATAACCGCAAATTCGCAAATTAAAAGGCTAACTAATTTACGAATTTGCGGTAAAACTAATGAATATTGTACTCGTCCAATTTTCTATATAAAGTAGCAATTCCGATTTCAAGCAATCGTGCTGTTTCGGCTTTGTTGCCTTTGGTATAATTCAGTACTTTTTGGATGTGTAATTTCTCTATACTTTGCATCGAGAAAGCAGACATGGTTTTGTTTAATCTATCTTGCTGATGTTGGATTTCATACGGTAAAACTTCAGGCATTAGCACATCTAGATCAGTTAAAATTACCGAACGTTCTATAATATTTTTTAGTTCCCGTACATTTCCAGGCCAATAATAGTTCTCTAATTTTTGAAGGAAATCTGGCGCTATCTGTAATTCCTTTTTGTTGGTTTTGTCTGAAAACTGCTTGACGAAGTAAGATGTTAGTGGAGAAATATCCTTTATTCTTTCCCGTAAAGGCGGAATACTAATTTCAAAAATATTCAATCTGAAATACAAATCAGAACGGAAATTGTGGTTTTCACTTTCGGTTTTTAAATCCCGGTTGGTGGCTGCTATTAGTCTGAAATTCGATTTTTTCGGAGTGGAATCTCCAACGGGAATATATTCGTTAGTTTCTAAAACCCGTAATAATTTGGCTTGTAAATCAATCGGCATTTCTCCAATTTCATCAAGGAATAAAGTACCTCCATTCGCTTCTTCAATAAAACCTTTTTTATCTTTTAAAGCTCCTGTAAAAGCACCTTGTTTGTGTCCGAATAATTCACTTTCGAGGATTTCTTTACTAAATGTACTGCAATTTAGAGCAACGAAAGATTTTTCAGCTCTAGTGCTATTTTGATGGATTGCCTGTGCAAAAACTTCTTTTCCGGTTCCGGTTTCTCCAGTCAAAAGTACTGTTGAATCTGTTTTGGCTACCTTCTTTGCTAAATTGAGAACTTGTTCTAATGCTTTTGATTTTCCGATTATAGTATCAAACGAATATTTATCGGAAATGCGTTTTTCTAGTTGCTGTACTTTTTTGTGTAACTGTGATTTTTCGATGGCTTTGCATAAGAGTGGAATGATTTTGTCGTTATCATCGCCTTTTACAATATAATCGAAAGCACCGTTTTTCATTGCCTGGACGCCATCTGAGATTTTGCCGTATGCAGTCAACAAAATTACTTCTACTAATGGGAAATTCGTTTTAATCTTTTCAAGAAAATCGACACCACTACCATCAGGTAATTTTACATCGCATAAAACCACATCAACTTCATTTATCTCGAGTTTCTTAAAACCCGATTTTAAATCGCCGGCTTCAATAACGTTAAACCCTTCTGATGTTACAATTCGGGCTAAAAGTCCCCGTAGTTTTTCTTCGTCGTCAATGATTAGTATGTTTTTCAATTTTTAAGAAAAAATAATTAATATCTAAGCCATTTGATCAGTTCTCTCCAGGTTGGTTTTTTACCATACATCAAAATTCCAACTCGGTAAATCTTGGCTGCAAACCAGACTACTCCGAGAAAAGTTCCAAAGAGGATTACCATCGATAAGATGATTTGCCACATTGGAACGCCAAACGGAATACGCATCATCATCACAATAGGTGACGTTAATGGAATCATGGAAAAGACTGTTGCTACAGTTCCGTGAGGATCATTCATTACGGTAAAAAATCCAATATAAACCCCTAAGATCAAAGGCATGATTATAGGTAGAAGGAATTGCTGCGAATCGGTTTCGTTGTCAACAGCTGCACCGATTGAGGCATAAAATGAACTATATAAAAAGTAACCACCAATGAAATAAATGATGAAAGATATAAGGATAGTTGCAATGGGTAGATTCCATAGCTCTTTGATGTACATCTGCATTTCACTTCCTGAAGTATGCTGAGCTGCCTCTACGGCTTGAGCTCCAGCTGTTCCCGACGCTCCCATATGAACTCCAAGCATGCCCGAAAGTATGAACATGGCAGTCAGGCCTAAAAGTGCCCAAATCAAAAACTGTAAAATTCCGGCTAATGAAGTTCCGATTATTTTCCCCATCATCAATTGGAATGGTTTTACCGATGAGATGATGACTTCGATAATCCGGGAAGTTTTTTCCTCTATTACGCTTCTCATTACCATATTTCCGTATAGGATGATAAACATCATAATCAGGTAACCAAAAGCGCCACCAATAATGATTTTAATTTCATTCAGACCTTTTAATGCTTCTTCTCCCGAAGCTTTTTCCAAACTAATGGAAACCGTTGCTTTGGCATTTTTAATGGCTAATGTATCTAAACCTGCTTTCTGGAAATTTTCCGATGTGATTTTTTTGGCAATGACATCTTCCAAACCTTCTGTAAAGGATACACTTGGGCTGTCATTGGAAACAAATTGAATTCCTTTTTGAAGTTTCGCATTGTTTTCAGCATTTGGGATGATTAAAAGTCCTTCGTAGCTTTCTGAAACGATGCTGTCCTTTAAAACCTTTAAATCCGTTTTGGATAAATCGACATATTTATATTCTTCATCATTCCTGAATTCGTTAACGAATCTACCAGTCTCATCATGTATTGCAATGGTTTTGAGTTCGGATTTCATTGTACTTAGATAACCTACAAAAACTCCTATTCCAACAAATAATAACGGACTTAAAAAAGTCATCACGATAAATGATTTATTCCGCACTTTGGCAATAAATTCCCTTCTGATGATAAGTACTATTTTGCTCATTATTTCTTGGTTACGGTTTGGATAAAAATGTCATTCATACTTGGAATTTTTTCCACAAAATGGGTTACCTGGCCTCGTTGTACTAAAGTGTTCAGCAAATCATTTGGAGTAGCGTTTCCGAGGTTTATTTCTAATTTCAATTCGTCGTTCAATGATTTGAAATCGGTTTGCGATAGTGTGAATTTTTGTGACAGATCGTACATCAGACCTTCAATATTACTACTCAGGATGCCAACTTCATAACTGTTTGTTCTATATTGCTTTTTGACATCAATCAGTTTCCCTTCAATTAGTTTATTGGATTGGTGGATTAACGCAATGTAATCACACATTTCTTCGACGCTTTCCATTCGGTGCGTCGAAAAAATAACCGAAGTTCCCTGTTTGTTCAGTTCGATGATTTCATCTTTAATCAAATTCGCATTCACAGGATCAAATCCGGAAAAAGGTTCATCAAGGATTAGTAATTTTGGTTTGTGCAAAACGGTAACCACAAACTGTATTTTCTGAGCCATACCTTTAGAAAGTTCCTGAATTTTCTTATTCCACCAGCCTTGAATTTCTAATCGGTCAAACCAATAGTCCAACTGCGTTTTAGCTTCCTGTTTGGAAAGTCCCTTTAATTGCGCCAAATAAAGGCACTGCTCTCCTACTTTCATCGTCTTATACAAACCACGTTCTTCAGGCATGTAACCAATTATTGCTACATGTTCGGGTTTCAGCTTTTCACCATCTAAGATGACTTCGCCTCCATCGGGCATTGTGATTTGATTGATAATTCGGATTAGGGAAGTTTTTCCGGCGCCATTCGGACCAAGAAGTCCATATATGCTGCCTTTGGGAACGGTTAAAGAAACTTCGTTAAGGGCTGTGTAATTGCCGTATTGCTTAACTACTTTGTTTACTTCAAGTATATTGCTCATCCTTATATTTTGTTTTTGTAAAAGTAAAGAATAAGTATGAAAAGAAATTATTTGTTACAAAAAAACCCACCCTAATTTTTACAAAAGGATGGGAAAAATTGCTATGAAAAAGAAATTACCTGTTTCCAAGTAATATCCAAATGTAAATAATTTATTTTAACTATGAAAACATATCCTTTACTTTTTCAAAAAAAGATTTATCGTCTTTTTCAGGGTTTGGGATAAAATTTTCATCTGTTAATGATTTTTCAAAAAACTGGCGTTGTTCTTTGCTCAATTTTTTTGGAGTCCAGACATTTACATGAACCAGTAAATCGCCATTTCCATAACCGTTTAAACTTGGAATCCCTTTACCTTTCAGCCTTAGTATCTTACCTGATTGTATGCCTTCTTCCAGTTTGATTCTTACTTTTCCGTTTACAGCTTCAATTTCTTTGGAAGCTCCTAATGCCGCTTCAGCAAAACTGATGTATAAGTCGTAATGAAGATTTTCACCTTCACGTTTTAGGAATTCGTGTTCATTTTCTTCGATAGCCACTATTAAATCGCCAGCTATCCCGTTTCCAGGCGCATCATTTCCTTTACCGGAAACCTTTAACTGCATGCCATCAACCACTCCAGCCGGAATCTTGATAGAAACCGTTTCGTCTTCCAATATCATTCCGTGAGTATCGGCATTGTTTGGCTTGCTTTCAATAGTTTGCCCGGTTCCACCACAAACGTGGCAGGTTGTAGCCGACTGCATTCTGCCTAAAATCGTATTGGTTACCCTTAAAACCTGACCTTGTCCGTTACACGTAGAACATGTTTTATATTTTACACCCGGAGCCTGAACCTTGCGTTTCACTTTTACTTTTTCTCTACACCATTGGCAATTTCTTCTAAGGTTAGTTTTACCTTAATTCGAAGATTGCTTCCTTTCACTCTACGCTGTCCGCCAGAATTTCCTCCGAAACCGCTAAATCCTCCTCCACCAAACGCTCCACCGAAAATATCTCCGAACTGGCTGAAAATGTCATCCATATTCATATGATGTCCACCACCATAACCACCGCCACCATCAAAAGCTGCATGACCGTACTGATCGTATTTCGCTTTTTTATCGGCATCACTTAAAACTTCATAAGCTTCGGCTGCAGTTTTAAAATTTTCTTCAGCTTGTTTGTCGCCTGGGTTTTTATCGGGATGGAATTCAATAGCTTTTTTCTATATGCTTTTTTAATCTCTTCCGGTGAGGCTCCTTTTGAAATGCCTAATATTTCGTAAAAATCTTTTTTGCTCATAATATTGTATAAAAATTAGACGGCTTACTGACCGATAACAACCTTTGGAAAACGAATTATTTTATCTCCCAGTTTATATCCTTTTTCAATTACGTCAACAATTTTTCCCTTTAAGTCACTTGATGGAGCCGGAATCTGAGTAATAGCTTCGGCATAATCTGCATTAAAAGCGTCACCAGCCCTAACTTCAACCTGTTCCAGACCTTTAGACACAAGGGTATTCTTTAGTTTTTCGTGGATTAATTCAACGCCTTTTAACAATACATCATCTTCCGATTTAGAAATTTCAACCATTGCTCTGTCAAAATCATCCAAAACTGGCAACATGGCTTGTAATACCTCTTCATTGGCAGTCTTAAACAAATCAATACGTTCCTTAGCTGTTCGTTTTTTGAAGTTTTCAAACTCGGCAAAAAGACGTAAAAATTTATCCTTTTCTTTAGTTAAATCTTCCTGCAATTGTTCTTCAACACTTAGTTCTACAGCAGATTCTACTTCATTTACTGTGTTTTCATTTACTTCGCATTCTTTTTCGCTATTCTCGGTACTCATTGTGCTTTTATTTTTAAATATATTTTTGATATTCATAAGTCGATTTTGGATAGCAAAAGTACTGCCATTTCTTTTAAAATGTCAAATTGTCATTATTTTTTATTTTAATGAAAAGGGAATTGAGATTATCGTAAATGATAAATTTTAATAAAAAATTAATAAAATTTTAAGACTATTACGATTTCGTTTTGATTAAGTTTGTGATACAATAAATCAATAAGTATTCAATAAGGTTAGCTTACTGCTGTAAAAAATTATTAATTCGAATCTTTATAGTAAAAAAAAGTGCTGTTGTTTAACAGCACTTTTTTTATTCATATAAATCCTTCAGAGCTAATTCCACTGTGGTAAACTGGAACTTAAATCCGAGTTTTTTAATTTTTTCAGAGCTCAGGTTTTTACTCGAAAAAAGCAGATAACTCATTTCACCTAGAATAACCTTCATTACAAACTCAGGTATATTGGGAAGCCAAAGTGGTTTCTTCAAAACTTTAGCAATCGCTTCTGTCAGTTCATTATTACTAACCGGATTTGGTGACACAGCATTATAAACACCTTCAAGCTGCTTTTCGATTGCAAAACTATATAATGAAACCAAATCATCAAGATGAATCCAGGATTGCATTTGTTTACCATTTCCCATAACTGCACCAAAGCCCATCTTAATTGGTTTTACCATTTCGGGCAATGCCCCACCTTTATCTGAGAGCACAAGTCCGGTTCTTACTTTACATACCTTTAAATTTAGAACCTGAAATCGGTCTGCACTTTCTTCCCATTTCTTAACCACATTGGATAAAAAGCTATCTTCAGCTTCTATTGTGGTTTCGTCATAAACTTTGGTAAAACTTTCAGGATAGGACGCTGTTCCAGAAGCGGAGACAAATTGCTTGACTTGGTTTGGTGTCTTTCTGAGTAAATTATAAAGCAATTCGCTCGACAATATCCTGCTTTCGATAATTTCCTGTTTGTACGCATTGGTCCAGCGGTTTGCTATATTGGCGCCGGCAAGATGGACAATTACATCGACTTCATAGAGGCAGTTATCGTCAATTTTCCCTGATTCGGGATTCCAGTAAAATCCCTGGTAATTGGATTTGCTTTCAATTTTTGAAACTGAAGTCGTCAGATAATGTATTGTATGATTTTTAGCTAATAAAAATTTTACCAGTTCCTTTCCTACTAAACCTGTTGCTCCTGTAATTAGTATCTTCATTTTCGAAGTGTTTTATTCCGCTGCGCTCCATACAATTTGGCAACGCCTCAGTTTTCTCAAAGTTACAACCAATTGGTCATAAATAAAACCCAATTATAATGTGTTTAACTTATGGTTTTAATTTGATACTCCATTCGAAGTTCATTTCGGAAACCTGTTCTCCTTTTTCATTTTGCCCCACAGATTTCATCCAAATAGTCTGCCCTTCTCCGGTTGCAATGGTCTTTTGAATAGCTTCTTCAATTAAATGGCCATCGTTGCAGGTAAAAGTGATCCGACCAGTGGCTTTTTTGGTAAAGTTTCCATTATTATTGGCAACCAGCATTGAGATTTTTTTACCGCTGAGTTTAATCTGCATCATTACTAAAGCGCCGGTTGTTAATTCTGCGGCCATGGCCTGCACCGCAAAATACATGGAATTAAATGGATTTTGATTAAACCATCTGTGCTTGACTGTTACTACACATTGCTCCTTTGAAATCGATTTCACCCTTACTCCACTCCAAAAAGCGGACGGTAATTTTAAGAACAAAAAGGTATTCAGTTTCGACGGAGAAAATTCCATAAGGCTTGATTTTACTGTAAATATAATAAAAAAGAGTATATAAACTAATATTTGTAATTTGTTAATTTTATGTTAAATTTAAGTACTTTGTATTGCATAATACCTTTTTTTGATTGTATCTTTGTATAAGAAATTAATGGTCTATCTATAGTATTAAATAAAAACCATTATAATCATCAACCTAAAAATAGAAATCATGACAACATCTAATGACAAAAACATTGCTACCGTTTTACATCTTAGCACTTTGACTCAATATATTATTCCGTTTGGGAATTATATATTTCCAATTGTAATTTGGAGTTCTAAGAAAGAATCTGAATTTATCGACAATAACGGCAAACAGGTTTTGAATTTTCAATTGAGTATGTTCACCTATAGTATATTGTTATGTTTAATCGCCATTCCAATATTAGCTTATACTTTTTTCTATAACATACCTTTTGAAGCTGTTATAAACGATAACGACGTAATCATCGAAAACTTCGACTTTGATCACATCGGAGGATTTGCGATCGTTGGAATCACAGCAATCTTCCTATTGATTGCCTTAAAAGTTATCGAATTTGTCTTAACCATTTTGGCAGCAGTAAAGGCATCCAACGGGGAAAATTATAAATATCCCTTGAGCATCCAATTTTTTAAATAATCAATCAAAAATCAAAATCAATCATCAATCAAAATCAATCATCATGAAACAATTAATCTTAATCACAGGAATGTTACTGGCTATGACCGTTAAATTAGTAGCGCAGGAAAAAAAGGTCTCGAAGTTAAAAGCTTCCAAACACAAAACACTGAGTTACAAAAAGAAAATCATCAATTCGAGATTGTAGCCCATGAAGAAGTAGAAGTTAATTTAAATTTCTCCCTTAAGACGGAAGACAACATTAACATTGTTGTAATGGATGAAGAGAATAAAACCGTTTTAACTGAAAAAATTAAAAAAGCAGGACAAAACAAACTGAGCTTTACGATGGAAGAAAATGAAAAATACCTCGTGAAGCTTATCGGAGAAAAACAATCTAATCTAATTGTTCAGGTTTCCGAAGATTAATCATCAAAATCATCACCCGAGGCATTTGATATTAAGAAAATCAATTAATGTGGAAAGCAGCGGAAAAAATCATCACCAGGTTTCAACCATCATCAAAAAACGAACAGTAGTAATCAAAAAAATTAAATCATGTATTATGAATATTGAAAACACAAAAGCCCAGATGCGTAAAGGTGTTTTAGAATTTTGTATCTTGTCGGTTTTAAGAGACAAGGAAGCCTACACTTCTGAAATATTAGACACTTTGAAAAACGCAAAATTGCTTGTGGTAGAGGGAACAGTTTATCCGCTATTAACAAGACTGAAAAATGACGGTTTGCTCAATTATCGTTGGGAAGAATCTACGTCTGGACCACCACGGAAATACTATGGCCTGACAGAAATAGGAAAAACGTTTTTAACTGAATTAAATGGCACCTGGACGGAACTTTCCGATGCCGTAAACATCATCACAACCAACAAATCAAAAAAATCATGAACAAAACAGTAAATATTAATATAGGAGGTTTAGTTTTTCACATAGATGAAGATGCTTTCCAAAAATTGACTCGATATTTTGAGGCTATAAAACGCTCGCTTTCCAATTCATCCGGAAAAGATGAAATCATGAAAGACATTGAAATGCGTGTGGCAGAATTGCTTTCAGAAAAGCAAAAAAGCGACAAACATGTTATCAACAATAAAGATGTGGATGAAGTGATTGTGGTTATGGGACAGCCGGAAGATTACCGATTGGACGATGACGCAGACGAAAAAGCTTCTGAACCCTTATATACCGGTTCAAGAACCAAAAAATTGTACCGCGACAAAGACAGGGGAACTATTGCTGGTGTTTGTACAGGTTTAGGACATTATTTCGGAATTGATGCTGTTTGGATAAAAATATTATTCCTGATATTATTCTTCGGATTCGGAACGGGTCTATTGGCTTACATCATTCTTTGGATTGCGATGCCAAAAGCCATTACAACTGCTGATAAGTTAGAAATGACGGGAGAACCTGTAACCATTTCCAACATCGAAAGAAAAGTAAGGGAAGAATTCGACAGCGTAACCAACAAATTCAAAAATGCGGATTACGACAAAATGGGAAACGAAATAAAATCCGGAGCTAACGGAATCGGCGACATATTCGTAAGCATCTTTAAGGTATTTGCAAAAGTATTAGGTGCTATTATCGTAGTATTTTCATCTATAGGTTTATTGGCAATATGCTTTTGTTCGATCTTTATGATCTTTTCATCATCAATGCCCGAAAACTATATCCTAAACCACATCAGTACACCAATAGGTTTGGAAACACCAATTTGGGTTCAGGGCGTATTGTTTCTTTTAGCAGCCGGAATTCCAGCCTTCTTCTTCCTAATCCTTGGATTGAAGCTGTTGGTGACCAATCTAAAATCATTGGGCAATATTGTGAAATTTTCTTTACTCGGAATTTGGATAATCGCAGTTGGAGTATTAATTTCATTGGGAATTAAAGAAGCTACTCAAATCGCTTACGATGGTAAGGAAGTCAAAAAAGAGGTAATCAACATTGCGCCTACTGACACATTGCTTATCAAATTCAAAAACAACGATTTCTATTCTAAAAACAGATACCACAACACTGAATTCAGATTGACTCAGGACGAAAACAATAAGGAAATCATCTATTCCAATAATGTTACCTTGGAAATTATGGAAACGGAAGAAGCCTTGCCTTATCTTCAAATTGAAAGACTGGCTGTTGGAAAATCTGCTGTCGATGCAAGAAGCCGTGCAGAAAAAATCAGATATGGTTTTAAAATTGAGGGAAATCAATTAATTTTAGACAATTATCTCTTGACAGATGTTGCCAATAAATTCAGAGGTCAAAAAGTGGAATTGTTTTTATACCTGCCAAAAGGAACCTTGTTCAAAGCCGACGAAAGTGTTCAGGATTACGATGTTACTACCAACGATTTCTTCAATTTGCATTTTAGTTCAAAAGATTATATCTACAAAGTCGACGATACACAAGTAAAATGCCTAAACTGCCCACCGGAAGAAAATGAATATGGCGATGTAGAAATAGAAGGTACAACCGAAGTCATAACAAATGAAAATGATAGTACTGACGTAGTTACCGTAAAAGTAAACGGTAAAGTAGTTTCCGAAACCAAAACAAGTACTACAAACGATTCAGACAACAAGAAAAAAACATCACTTACAGTTGATAAAAACGGAATAATAATCAAATCTAAATAATCATGGTAAAGTTTGTAGTATTTAGCACCAAGTTAATAGCTGCTACCCTTGCAGCAGTATTGTTTACCTCCTGTCAGGTAAGAGACATTCAACTCGGTAATGGCATTGACGGAAACGGAAATGTAACCCGTCAAACCCGCAACGTTGGAAATAATTTTTCCAAAATAGATGCAAACCGCGGTTTGAATGTAATCCTGGAACAATCAGATAGTTATTTTGTTGAGGTTGAGGCCGATGACAATCTACAGGAACACATCACTACCACAGTAGAAAACGGAACGCTGGTTATTTCTACCGACGAAAATATCGATGAAGCAACAGCTAAAAACATACATGTAAAAATGCCGGCTTTAACAGCCATTGAAACATCAAGCGGTTCTTCTGTTAGTACAAAAAATGTATTCAACGGAACAGGGATTAGCATCAAATCAAGCAGCGGAAGTGAATCAAATGTTAATTTGGAATTTGACAAAATCAGATGCGAATCGTCAAGCGGAAGTTCAATCATCGTCAAAGGAAAAGCATTGGAACTAAACACAGACTCTTCTAGCGGAAGCAGTATCGAAGCGAGTGGTTTAATCGTTAACGATGTCGTTTCAGAATCCACCAGCGGAAGCTCTACCGACGTTCATCCGATGGTAAGTTTAAAAGGAAAAGCCTCAAGCGGAAGTTCGATAAATTACAACAGTTCTCCCAAAACTATAGTAAAAGAAGAGAGTTCCGGCGGAAGCGTTTCAAAAGAATAAGTTAATAAAACTTCTCAATGAAAATTGGGAAGTTTTTTTTCTATTTTTGGCATACTAACCATTGCCCAACCATAAATGAAAAAAACAATTATACTAATCATCCTCTTTACTTCTGCGCTGACCTCCGCACAGAAAAAGGAAAAGGTCAAAGGCTCCAAAATAGTCAAGCTGGAACAAAAAGAAGTCGGAAATTTCGAAAGTGTCGAAGTTGAAGACAACCTGGAAGTGTTTTTAGTAAAAGGAAATGAATGCGCCCTGGAAGTAGAAGCTGATGACAACCTGATCGAATTTGTTGAATATAAAATTACCGGCAAAAACCTGAGGATATCTACATCTCGGGATATTTCAAGCTTTAAGAAACTTAGTGTCCGCGTAACCTACAACGATAATTTCAATATGGCAATTGCCAAAGATGAAACCAATGTAACGGCTTTATCTGATGTGACTGTGGATGACGTAACCTTCAAATGTTACGACTACGCCAAATTATTCCTCAACGCCAAAACGAAGAACTTTACGTTAATGGCAAACGATAAATCGAAAGTCGAACTAAACCTGAAATCAGAAAAAACGGCCATAGATATCAGCAAAAGTGCCTATGTGAAAGCACTGATCTCCAGCAACGAAATGCGGTTCGATATGTATCAGAAGTCCAACGCCGATATAGAAGGTGATGTTTTGGATTTAAAACTAAGGTTAGACAACAATACCGACTTTACCGGAAAGAAATTAACAGCAAAAATAGCTTTAATTGAAGTTACCGCCTACGCTAAAGCTGTAATCAATGTTAGCACAAATGCAATAATTAATGCCTCAGGCAACAGCGAAATAGAACTATTCGGCGAACCCAAAATCGAAATCAAAAAATTCATCGACAGCGCCATGCTAAAGAAACGGCCAATCAAATAAAAAAATCCCATCTTTTCAGATGGGATTTTTTTATTCCTGTAGAGACGCGATTAATCGCGTCTCTACGATATATGCATTATTCTATTACTCTTTCGCCGCCAAATACCTCTCAGCATCCAAAGCAGCCATACAACCTGTTCCCGCTGCAGTAATCGCCTGACGGTAAACATGGTCTGCTGCATCTCCTCCAACAAATACACCTTCTACATTTGTTTTAGAAGTTCCGGGCGTGTTAACAATATAACCCGTTTCGTCAAGCGTAATGTAATCCGCAAAAATATCGGTATTAGGTTTGTGACCAATCGCCACAAAAAATCCGGTGGCCGGAATGACAATCTCCTCTTTCGTAGTTTTATTGAAGGCTTTAACCTCAGTGACAACCTGCCCATCGCCTACAACCTCAAGAGTATCATGGTTCATCAGAATCGTAATGTTTGGCGTATTCCTAACACGTTGCTCCATGATTTTTGAAGCCCTGAATTTCTCGCTTCTAACCAACATGGTTACTTTCGTACATAATTTCGAAAGATAATGTGCCTCTTCACAAGCAGAATCCCCTGCTCCAACAATCACAACTTCCTGGTTCCTGTAAAAGAAACCGTCGCAAACCGCACAGGCCGAAACGCCACCACCCATATTAAGGTAATGCTGTTCCGAAGGCAATCCTAAATATTTTGCAGTAGCTCCAGTAGAAATAATCACGGTTTCACAGTGAATTTCCTTAGTGTCATTGATCCAAACTTTATGTATCGGCCCCGAAAAATCAACTTTAGTAGCCCAGCCGTCACGAACATCAGTTCCAAAACGCTTGGCTTGTTCTTCCAAACCAATCATCATTTGCGGTCCCGTAATTCCCTCTGGATTTCCCGGCCAGTTCTCTACTTCATTAGTGGTCGTTAATTGTCCACCTGGTTGTGTTCCCTGGTATAAAACGGGAAACATATTAGCTCTGGCTGCATAAATTGCGGCTGTATATCCAGCTGGACCAGAACCTATTATTAAGCATTTTACTTTTTCTATTGTGTCAGACATAATTTGGTATTTATTTAGGGTGCAAATGTAAACTTTTCAATCCAAAATAAATCTGCGAAACAATCGCTAAATGCAATTTGTGAATAAGATTCAATTATTGTTGAAAAACATTTTGAGAACTGATATTTAATATTATATTTGCACTCGCTTTCGGGGTGTAGCGTAGCCCGGTTATCGCGCCTGCTTTGGGAGCAGGAGGCCGCAGGTTCGAATCCTGCCACCCCGACCGGTAAATCCTTTCTGCTTTTGTAGAAAGGATTTTTTATTTTAGAATACTCTACATCTTTTTTCTTGCCTCTTGCTTCTTTTCTCTCCAAACTTCCAATATAATTTCTATTTTTGTTGAAACTAAAACACAACTATATTATATGTTAATTATCGGAATTGCTGGCGGTACCGGAAGTGGAAAAACAACTGTTGTCCAACAGATTATTAATGAATTGCCCGAAGCTGAAGTTGGCGTAATATCTCAGGATTCCTACTACAGGGAAAACAATAACCTGAGTTTTGAGGAAAGAGGCCTAATCAATTTTGACCATCCACGCGCCATCGACTTCGAATTATTGGTAAGCCACCTCACCGAATTAAAAAAGGAAATACCATTGAACAGCCGATATATTCGTTCGTAACTCACAACCGTACTGACGACAGCATCATCACACACCCAAGGAAAGTAATGATTGTTGAAGGAATCCTGATTCTGGCCAACGCCGAACTTCGTGAAATGTTTGATGTAAAAATATTTGTACACGCCGATTCTGATGAAAGACTAATCCGCAGGTTAAAACGTGATATTGCGGAACGTGGTCGTGATATGGAAGAAGTACTAAACCGTTATCAAACGACACTAAAACCAATGCACCAGCAGTTTATCGAGCCCACCAAAGCCTTTGCAGATATCATCATTCCAAATGATAAATACAATACGGTTGCCATTGACGTAGTCAGAGCCGTTATCAACCAAAGAATTACTTAAGAGCATAATAAATGAGCTATTTTAAAAACCTAACCGAAACCTATCCTATTCTGAAAATTCTTGGAAACAGATATGTTATCGTTTTGGTTTTTTCTCCGTATGGATGCTCTTCCTCGACAATACTTCCTATATGGACCACCGCGTGCTAAATAAGCAATTAGACGGACTCGAAGACAATAAAAAATACTATCAGGACGAAATCAGAAAAGATGAGGAAAATATCAAACTCCTCAAGAACCCTGACCAGATAGAAAAATACGCCCGCGAAAAATACTATATGAAGCGCGACAGCGAAGACATCTATATCATCGAATTTGAAGGTGATTCCATAACAGACGAACAGTCTAAATCAAAATCTTTATAATTGCTAAATTATGGCTGAAAAATTATTCGAAGAGTTCGAACCCGTTTCATCCAAACAGTGGAAACAGCAAATTCAGTACGAACTAAAAGGCGCCGACTATAACGACACTCTAGTTTGGGAAAGCCTTGAAGGCATTAAGGTACGCCCATTTTATCACAACGATGAAATAGCAGTAAAACATACATTCGAACAAAACGCAGCGCCATTTGCCATCGTGCAGAATATCTTCGTACACGATGTAGCGTTATCCAATAAAAGAGCGTTAGACACCCTTAATCGTGGTGCAGAAAGCATTCGTTTCACACTTGTAAGCGAAACAGTTTCAATCGAAGATTTAATGCAAAACCTTCCTTTGGAAAATGTATCCTATTTTTTTTATTTGACTTTCCTTTCAATCGATTGCGTTAACAGAATCACTGATTTTGCCAATAAAAATAATGCAAACTTCATTATCCAGCTCGACCCAATCGGCCAGCTGGCAAAAGACGGAAACTGGTTCGAAAGTTTAGACAAGGATTTTGAAAAGCTAAATTTAATAGCAAAAAATTCCCCTCTTGAGGGGTTTGATATTAAGAGGAGAATGTCCAGTGGACATTCGGTAACTGGCGGGGTGGTTTCTTTCCTAAACATTAGTGGCACCATCTACCAAAACGCCGGAGCCAATATGGTGCAGCAGTTAGCTTATACCCTGGCACATGTCAATGAATATTTCAACAGGATTAAAAGCATCAGCCAACCCATAACTATCGAAGTTTCCGTTGGTACAAATTACTTTTTTGAAATCGCCAAGTTAAGAGCCTTAAGACTATTATTCAATACTTTGGCAAAAGAATACAATCACAATTTAGATTGTCACATTATCGCAACTCCAACCAAACGCAACAAGACTTTATACGATTACAACGTAAATATGCTGCGCACAACTACCGAATGCATGTCGGCCATTTTAGGCGGAGCCAATAGCATTTCGAATCTACCTTACGATAGTTTGTACCACAAGGATAATGAGTTTGGTGATAGAATTGCACGCAATCAATTATTGGTATTGAAACACGAGAGCTACTTCGATAAAGTCAGCAACGCCTCTGATGGAGCTTATTACATCGAAACGTTAACCGAACAATTAGCAGAGAAAGCCCTACTCCTATTCAAGGAAATTGAAGAAAAAGGCGGATTCATCACCCAGCTTATCGAAGGAAACATCCAAAAGAAAATCAGCGAAAGTGCTGCAAAAGAACAGGAGCTTTTTGATAACGGAAAGGAAATCCTGTTAGGAACCAATAAATATCCAAACAAGAACGACAAAATAAAACACGATTTGGAATTATATCCATTCGTAAAACAAAATCCACGCAAAACCCTAATTGTTCCAATTATCGAAAAGCGTTTGGCAGAAAAAATGGAGCACGAAAGACTGAATACTGAACAATAAAACCACCATGAAAAAAATTACACTGCTTGCTTTGCTTTTCTGTTCGCAACTGATAGTTGCACAAATATACAAGGAGAATGAAGTCGATACCAAACCCTCGTTTCCGGGTGGACAGAAATCCTTTAAAGCTTTTGTTGCAAAGAATTTCAAATGGGCAGACAATAAACGAGCCTTCGTAACATTAGAATTGACAGTTCAGACTAACGGTGTAATTTTCGTCACCAATATGACTGGCCTTGTTGATCCACGTTACGGAAAAGAAGCACTTCGCGTTATGGGTTTAAGTCCAAAATGGAAACCGGCCACCTTAAAAGGTAAAAAGGTAGTGTGCAAAGTGACAAGATCGATGTACAATCCTCATTACAATGAAAAGGAGGAAATCGTTAAAGCTGCCCCTATCCAGGAACCTGTCGATATTGCTCCCGTAAACGTACCTGAATCGGACAATTCGATATACAGCTACGCAAGTGTTGAACAAAAACCTGACTATCCGGGAGGCATTAAACAATTCTACACCTTGTTTAATTCCAATTTTAAACAGCCTGAACAAGAAAACCTAAAAGCTAAAGTAATGGCGTCATTTGTTATCGAAAAAGATGGTTCTTTGTCAGATATTAAAGTGATAAAGGATATTGGTTATGGAACTAGTGAAGAGATTACACGTGTACTCAAAATGGGACGAAAATGGATTCCCGGGAAGCAAAACTTTAAGATAGTCAGGGTATCCTATACGCTTCCAATTCTTATTGATACAACTACTAAACCTTCGCCTGAAAATAAATAGCATGTCGAGAAAAGATATCCAACATATAAAATTAACCGAGCCTATTGTCACCCCGAACGCAGTCGAGGGGCAGGGATTTCTAACTGCAGAAACAATTGTACTTAAACCTTCTTATTCTAAGAAGGACATAGAAAACCTGGAACACATCGGCTTCGGAGCAGGCTTTGCCCCTAACCTACGCGGTCCTTATGGCACAATGTACGTCCGTCGTCCGTGGACAGTCCGTCAGTATGCTGGTTTTTCTACTGCTGAAGAAAGTAATGCGTTTTACAGAAGAAATCTTGCCGCAGGGCAGAAAGGTTTATCTGTCGCTTTCGATTTAGCTACGCACAGAGGTTACGATTCAGATCATGACCGCGTAGTTGGTGATGTTGGAAAAGCTGGTGTTGCCATCGATTCTGTAGAAGATATGAAAGTCTTATTCGACCAGATTCCATTAGATGAAATGTCGGTTTCAATGACCATGAACGGTGCGGTATTGCCAATCATGGCATTCTATATCGTAGCCGCCGAAGAGCAGGGCGTTTCTGCCGATAAACTTTCCGGAACCATACAAAATGACATCCTGAAGGAGTTCATGGTGCGTAATACTTACATTTACCCACCAACGCCATCGATGAAAATCATTGCTGATATCTTTGAATATACCAGCAAAAACATGCCAAAGTTCAACTCCATCTCAATCTCAGGCTACCACATGCAGGAAGCTGGTGCCACAGCCGATATCGAACTGGCTTACACGTTAGCAGACGGATTGGAATATATAAGAACAGGTTTAGCAGCCGGAATGAAAATCGACGAGTTCGCTCCACGGCTCTCCTTCTTCTGGGCCATCGGAATGAACCACTTCATGGAAATCGCCAAAATGCGTTCAGCACGTATGTTATGGGCAAAACTATTGAAGCAGTTCAATCCGAAAGACGAAAAGTCCTTAGCATTGCGAACACACTGCCAGACTTCGGGCTGGAGTTTAACCGAACAGGATCCATTCAACAACGTGGCCCGAACCGCAATCGAAGCTGCAGCTGCAGCCTTTGGCGGAACACAATCACTACACACCAATGCCTTAGATGAAGCCATCGCATTACCAACCGATTTCTCAGCACGTATTGCTCGTAACACTCAAATATTCCTGCAGGAAGAAACCAAAATCTGTAAAACGGTCGACCCTTGGGCGGGCAGTTATTATGTAGAAAGCCTCACTGCCGAAATCACCGAAAAAGCCTGGGCGTTAATTCAGGAAGTGGAAGAGTTAGGCGGAATGACAAAAGCCATCGAAGCCGGAATCCCAAAGCTTCGTATCGAAGAAGCCGCAGCACGCAAACAGGCACGCATCGACAGTTCTCAGGATATCATTGTAGGCGTCAACAAATACCGTTTGGAAAAAGAAGATCCATTACACATTCTCGATGTGGATAACCAAATGGTACGCAAACAGCAAATAGAACAATTAGAGCGCATCAAAGCGACCCGTGATACGGAGAAAGTCAAAGCCAGTTTGGCTAAATTAACGGAGTGTGCTAGGGCATCTATAGAAAATGGAACAGATTCTGATAGTCATCAGAATGAAAATTTACTATCTTTAGCCGTAGAAGCTGCCCGAAACAGAGCCACATTGGGTGAAATCAGTGACGCACTCGAAACGGTTTTCGGCAGGTATAAAGCACAAATCAGATCTTTCAGCGGCGTGTATAGCAAAGAAATAAAAAACGACCAAAGCTTCGAAAAAGCAAAACAATTAGCCGACGCTTTCGCGAAGAAAGAAGGACGTCGCCCACGAATCATGATTGCCAAAATGGGTCAGGACGGTCACGACCGTGGTGCCAAAGTAGTAGCAACAGGGTACGCCGATGTTGGCTTCGACGTAGACATTGGCCCCCTATTCCAAACCCCACACGAAGCCGCAAAACAGGCAGTCGAAAACGATGTACACATCTTAGGCGTCTCCTCTTTAGCAGCCGGACACAAAACCTTAGTCCCACAGGTAATTGAAGAACTAAAAAACTACGGACGCGAAGACATTATGGTAATCGTAGGCGGTGTAATCCCTGCCCAGGATTATCAATTCCTCTTCGATGCCGGAGCAGTTGCAGTCTTTGGCCCGGGAACTAAGATTAGCGAGGCGGCAATTAGTATTCTGGAAGTCTTGCTTCAGGAATAACTTTTAGTGTCTTTCCTGCCAAGGCGACAATCCATAATCATAATAACAAGCCCTCACTTTTAGTGGGTGTTTTAGACCTGACAGGTTTTAAAAACCTGTCAGGTCTAACATCATACTTGCATCATTACACTCCCTCTTACCATTACACACCTTATTATCATTCTGCGAAGGCCGAAACCCTCTTTTATAAACAGCAACCTCTTTCTAATGCGGTTTATGATTAAAATATACACTTTTAATATAACTCCATTTAAAATTTCTCTTGTATTTTCGAGACCTGACAGGTTATAAAAACCTGTCAGGTCTATCCGAGAAATGAAAAATACCTTACCCCTAGAATATGGAAAATACTACCACATCTACAATCGTGGAATTAACAGTTGCACGCTCTTTAAGGAAAATAGTAATTATCAGCACTTCTTAAAACTATACGATAAACATATTGAGCCTATCGCAGAAACCTATGCATGGTGTCTTATGAAAAACCATTTTCATTTTTTAGTAAAGAGTGATGAAGAGATACAAACAGAGAAGAAAATCTCTCCCTCGCAATCATTTTCAAATCTGTTCAACGCTTATACGAAAGCTTTCAATAAAAGCTATAACAGACATGGAGCACTATTCGAAAGACCATTTAGGCGAAAGGAAATAAATCATGATAATTATGTCCAAAATGTTATTGTCTACATTCATAATAATCCTGTGCATCACAACATTTGTAACCATCCATTAGAATATCCCTGGAGTTCCTATATAACCTGTGTTTCGAATAAGCCAACTAAGCTCAAAAGAAAGGAAATACTGGAGATTTTCTCCGGGTCGGAAAACTTTCGACACACCCATCAGTTAGATCTAAACGAATCTTGAAACCTTATAGACCTGACAGATTTCAAAAATATCCCCTTCTGTTTTTATCCACGCTAATGCAATTCACAAGGTGGAAAACTCCCTTTAGACCTGACAGGTTTTTAAAACCTGTCAGGTCTAAAACACCATACTATGGCGGTAACTACCTGTCATTTCCGAAAACGCGGGAATCTTGTGAAGATTATGTAACTCCATATCTAAAAGCTGTAATCGCTACTGTTGTAATGTCGCTAACTTTGGTAGCATAATTCATAAAACTATCAAATCATGGAAAATAACAACAACTGGAACCATCGTCAGGACGATGATGCTCCGGTGGATTACACGAAACACCCAACAGGTGCAAGATTCATCCCCGATTCACAACAAGTAAGCAGCGATAAATACATCGCCAGTAAACCAGAGAAGCTGGAAGCTTTACAGAATGATCTTGAAAATGTTTATCCAAATACCAATGAAAATGCGTTTCAGGTTAAAGGGCAAGCCCATGTTGGTTTCTCAGACGACAATCCGGTAATGGGAAGCGAAAATACCTTTGACACCTTTAACGACACCGATCCTAACCGTTATAACAATAATGCAGGATTACGAATACCCTCTAATGAGGAATCTAAAGGGAATTTCATTGATGAAACTCACAATGAAGCTGCAAAAAGGAATTTCCTAAACGATGATTTCAAAAGTAATGAGTTGGATAGTACTGGCGAGAATGACAAAAGTAACTATCCAAGGAATCCTGACATGGGATAGGCCCGACTTTAGTAACGAATAGAACTAAAGAGAAACAGTTTATCCCAGATTATAGAAAATTTTTATCTTTATCAGCATTAACTGTTATAAACAAGATAAAAACATTCCAATGAAATATATTTTGCTGATGGGTTGCTGCCTGTTTTCTACTTTGGTGTTTTCACAAGTAGATATAACGTACTCACAAAACGAAACTACTTATGGATATAGGGACGGATTGGCATTAACGATGACCGTATTAACTCCCAAAAAGTCCAACGGAAAAGCAATCGTAAGCCTCAAAAGTGGCGGCTGGGTTTCTAATCTCAACTGGAACGAAGCTTTTATAAACAGAGCCATGCCATTTGTAAATGAGGGCTATACCGTGTTTTTAACCATGCATTCTTCCGGGCCAAGATACGCTATTCCCGATGCACTCGAAGATGTACAAAGAGCGGTGCAGTTTGTGCGCTACAATGCTAAAACATATAAAATAGACAAAGAGTATATCGGAATTACCGGAACCTCATCGGGTGGGCATTTGTCATTATTAGCGGGCACTTCAGACGATATTGCAAACCCAGCTGCAAAAGATCCGGTGGAGCAGGTTTCCTCCAAAGTGCAGGCTGTGGCCGTATTCTGCCCTCCTACCGATTTTCTGCATTACGGATTTCAAGGATTCAATCTTTCGCAGCAAACCAAAATACTACCACAATATAACATCGCCGGAGCATTCCAATATACAAAATGGAACAACGAAACCAAAACCTATCAGATTATAACAGACACTACCGAACGACTGGCCATCGACACTCTCATATCCCCTGCCGAAATGGTAACCAAAGACGATGCACCTGCTTATATCATCCACGGCGATAAGGATGATGTTGTACCACTGCAGCAATCACAACTAATGGAACAAAAACTAAAGGCTGGCGGAATTCCCGTAACGCTTATCCTAAAACCCGGCGCAGGCCATGGCTGGGAAAGTATGAATGACGACGAAAAAGGCTTTATAGCATGGTTTGATAAGTATCTTAAAGTAAGGAAATAATCTTCAATTATAACTAATTACCACAATGAAAAACGTATTTCTTACGGCAGGATTACTATTCGCCTTTACATTAACAGCACAAACCAACCGCTACTATCCGTCGCTTAAGAATTTATTTTCGGAACACATGTACAAACAGATGTCCGGCGAATTTAATTATTACGATACATGGATAAAAGGTGTAACGCAGGCAGTTTTCTATACAGACCTACAGCATAAAGCAAGCAATAAAGGCGATGCCTCCTTTGATAGTATGGGGCTGATTTTCAAAAAACAGAATACCTTTAAACTGGGAAATTCCGGAATTGAGTTAATTATCAATAAGGACAAAACCGATTTTTCAACACCTGTCAATATCCAGGTAGCGCAAAAGTACAGGATACTGGCCTATGAGCCAACCTTTGACATCAACAGCTATGACCCTAAAAACTTCAAGAAGAAATACGAATTGGGCCTTGTTATCCTCAATCTTTCCGAACAACAGGTTCTTGCCGAATTTATCAACCGCTATATCAGCAATCGCAACGACAAGAAAAACACTGCCATACAGCGTCTCGTGAGTGACTTAAAAAAGGAAGCAAAAATAAAAATCACAGTCGACGAAAAAAACGACACTGCCCTACTCACAAACATCGCAAATCAAATCTATGACCAAACCAAAAAATACGCTTCCAGTGTCTTATATGACATTTACCTCAAAACCAACGATCCAAAAAAGGAAGCCGAAAATTTCGCATCCTTCTTCCGAAAATACCATCCCGACAATCCTTCAGGCTATATTGATGAAGTCGTAAGCTACGAAGCCACTATTGCCATTCCGAAGACAGAAGTCAGCGTAACCATTCCCAAAGAGGTACTGCAGGTCTTTACTATCGACCCAAACAGCAATGCCACCCTTACCACAGAAACTGCCCTCGAGGTAAAGCCAAAGCAGATTGAAATGAAGACAATAAACACCGTTAAGAATAAGTGCGTACAATTTACCCTCACGCTGCCTAAAAACAACAGTAACGCCTCATTCAAAATCCTAAACGAAATAGCACTCAACACTCACCCTTTCCTAAAACCCAACCAAAGAACGCTAACCACCTTCAAGGTAGCCGATATCAAAGAACTCATTTTCTCAATCACCAATAAAGAAATACAGGTAGAAATGATTGTGAAGCATGAAAACAATGATTGGAAAATGACGATTATGAAACAGCCTTGTAGCCTGAATTAACATAGTTCGAGGCGTAAAGAAATGTCAGGTATGTAGAAGGATGTGTTGATCACGTTGTTTATGTTAGCCCTAGTACTTTTGTCATTGCGAAGAATGAAGCAATCTCATCTCGTAATAAAATAAGCACTCACTTTTAGTAGGTGTTTTTTTGATTCCAGTCAATCTATAAAGATTACATGACACTGCATATTTCATGATTTTTTTGTACTTTGAAAGATTTTTATCTATACTTTTGTTCATTAACCATTTTTATACCTATGGCCGAAAAATTGAATTTTATCGACCTCTTCGCTGGGGCATCTGGAATGTCTGAAGGCTTTATTAACGCTGGATTTAATCCTATTTCTCATGTTGAAATGAACCCAGAAGCTTGTCAAACTATAAGGACGAGGGCTGCCTATCATTACTTAAAATCCAAAAATAAACTTCATATATATCACCAATACATTAAAGGAGAAATTACTCAAGAAGTTTTTTTAAAGACATTCCAAACAAAATTTTAGATTCCGTATTAAATATCGAAATCAACGATGATACAATTAATGGAATTTTTGAAAAAATCAAAAAGTCTAATACGAGAATTGATTTAATCATAGGTGGACCACCTTGCCAGGCGTATTCTTTATTGAGAAGACATCAAGATAAAATTGAAGAAGATCCAAGAAATAAATTATATATCCAATATGGTAGATTTCTAAAAGAATTTCAACCAAAGGCATTTGTATTTGAAAACGTACCAGGTTTACTAACAGCAAACAAAGGAGAACATTTCAAAAACCTTAAAGCTTATTTTAGAAGAATTGGGTATGAAGTATATCATGATACTCTAGTGGCTTCCGATTATGGAGTAGTCCAAGCACGTAAAAGAATAATCATTGTTGGATGGAAAAAGAAAATGATTTTGGTTTCCCAGAGTTTGAAAAAATAGTGAAAGAATATACTGTTAATGATGCCTTTGCTGACTTACCAAAATTAAAACCTGGCGAAGGATTTGCAAAAACCAACTATACAGCCAGCAAAAATGAATACCTTCAAAAATTCGAATTGCGAAATGGAGTTGATTTTGTAACCCAACATATAACTAGACCTCATAATCAAAGAGATTTAGCTATTTACAAAACTGCTATTCAAAAATGGAATAAAGGCAAGGAAAGATTGAAATATCCAGATTTGCCAGACGAATTAAAAACACACAAAAACGAAACTGCATTTAGTGACCGATACAAAGTTGTAGATGGAAATGGTGTTTCCCATACTGTTGTGGCACATATTGCAAAAGATGGACATTATTATATTCATCCGGATGAAACACAGTGTCGTTCTATATCGGTTCGTGAAGCAGCAAGATTACAGTCATTTCCTGATGACTTTTACTTTGAGGGTTCACGCTCATCTGCATTTAAACAAATAGGTAATGCGGTACCGCCGTTAATGGCAAATGCTATTGCTAAAAAAATTAAAGAATTGCTATAATGGATTTAAAATCAGATAAGAACTTTTTTCAACCGCGAGCTAGATTATTATTACAGCTTGGTGATAAATTAATAAAAAACGAAAACATAGCATTATTGGAATTAATAAAAAATTCATATGATGCTGACTCCAGATGGGCAAAAGTTAAACTAATAAATGTTGCCAATAAGGATAAAGGTTATATTGAAATTCTTGATGAAGGTGAAGGAATGGATATCGATATAATAGAAAATGTCTGGCTTGAGCCAGGAAGTGATTACAAAGAAGATCTCTTTAGGAAAAGAATCAGAACCCCAAAATATTCAAGACTTCCAATAGGAGAAAAAGGTATTGGAAGATTTGGGGTGCATAAATTAGGAACTAAAATTGAGTTAATATCAAAAAGAAAGGATAAAAATGAAGTTGTTGTAAAAATAGATTGGAATGAATTTGCCAAGAATAAATATTTAAAAGATGCAAGATTTGACGTATTTGAACGAACAAATCCAGAATACTTTAAAGGTAATAGAACTGGTACAAAAATAATTATTTCAGGACTACGAAGTGAATGGGATAAAAGAATGGTTCGCGAACTATACAAATCTGTCTTTACTCTTAACTCACCCTTTCACAAAACTGGTAAATTCAGAGTGGAATTAGATACTGATGATTCAACTTTACTTGATAAAATGCCAAAATGGGACGATATCGAAAAGTTTGCATTATGGCATTTTAAATGTAAACTTGAGGGATCTGAAATTAAAGAGTTTTTATACGAATTCACTCCTTGGGAAAGCTTAACGGGAATCACAGGTAGAAAACTAACAGAAAAAGATGATTACATAAACGACCGATCAACACTCGTTTTTGAAGAAAAAATTAATGGAAAAAAGAAAGAATCAATACTAAATCTTTCCAAAAATTATGGTGATGAAAAAAATCCAAAAACTATTGGTCCAGTAAGTTTTGAAGGATATATTTTTGATAGAGATAAATTAACTCTTGAATTAAGTAAACATTTAGGTATTTCATTATTAAAGGATTATTTGGATGAACAAGGCGGAATAAGAGTTTACAGGAATAATATTAGAATCAACGAGTACGGTGAAAAGGGTAATGATTGGTTGAGTTTAGATATGAGAAGGGTAAATATTCCTGCCAAAAGAGTTAGTAATAACATTATCTTAAGCGTGATTGATTTAAATGAAGAAAAGAGCTCTGCATTAATTGAAAAAACTAACAGAGAAGGCTTTATAGAAAATGAAGCTTTTAATGATTTTTGTACATCTATTCTTTATACTCTTAACATAATAGAGACTTTAAGAAAAGATGACAAGGATACAATTAGAAGAAAATTTAATCCAACTGAAAAACAAGAACCTGTAATTAACAGTTTAGGAAAATTAAGGGATTTAGTAGATTCCAAAGTTGAGCCAGAATCTCTAAAAATAGAAATAACAAAACATCTTACTAAAATAGAGAAAGATTATAATCATATAAACGAAGTGTTATTAACAAGTGCTGGTGTTGGCTTAACAATGGGTGTTGGTATTCATGAAGTTCAGAAAGTTATTGCAGAATTAAATTATTTGGTTAAAGAAGAAACAGTTCCAGATAATATATTAAATCTTGTTAAGCACCTTGACGAACTTATAGAAAGCTATAGTGATTTATTTAGACAGGCAAAAAACCAAGAAGAGGATGCAATTAAACTAATAAATGGTGCGGTATTTAATGTTGAATACAGGTTGAAAGCTCATAATGTTCAATTAATAAAAGATTATCAAAATAAGGTTAATAGTAAAATTGAATGTAGCAAAAGACTTATGCTTGGAGCAATTGTAAATATAATTGATAATTCTATCTATTGGCTTGAAAGGAAAAGAAAAAAAGTTGATGTTAGCAATTCAAAATTTGAGAAAAAGATTCTTATTGATCTTTACAATTATACAGACCATATTGATATTTTAATTGCAGATAATGGTTTTGGCTTTGGGTTGCCAATACATCAACTTACTAAACCCTTTGTAAGTGATAAGACTACAGGAATGGGATTAGGACTACATATTGTCAGCGAGGTAATGAAGGTACAGAACGGTCAAATTTTATTTCCCGAAGTAGGAGAATATGATTTGGATGAAGAATTTGAAAATGGAGCCGTTGTCGTATTAAGGTTAAATAAAACGAACACATAATATGATTTTACCGACTAATGGAAAAGTAGTCATCTTCGACGATAAATATGAAGATGTGAAAAATTTGCTTAAGGCATTAAGCAAACAAAAGATACCGTATTTATATTATCAAGAAGAAGGAGGAACTGACTTACCGGAAACACCTGTAGACAACATTCGACTCGTCTTTTTGGACTTAGAATTAGTCGTTGACAGCAAAGCTACAGAGCAAAATATAATTTCTGCTATATATGCGAGGCTTTCAAGGGTAATTGAGCCTAATAGTAATTATATCCTTGTTTACTGGAGCACTAAACAAGAAAAGTATGGAAAAGCAGTTGGAGATGCGTTCAACGATGGTTTAAAGGAATATAAACCAATCATTTCTATCAGTCTCGATAAAATAGCTACCAAAAATGCAGTTGATCCTATAGAATTTATAATTAACAATATAACAGAAAATGCTGAAGACTTCAAAGTATTAAAGGTTTTTTCATTTTGGGAGAATTTGGTAAACGATTCTTCAGGTAATTTGATAAACAGTTTCATTAATTTTATTGATAAAGATGAAAGTTGGGATGATATTGCAAAATATTTATTATTTAAACTTGCAGTAGCATATGGTGGAAAAGAAATTGTTTCATCTACAGAATTTGAACAAGTAAAAAATTCATATTACACCCTTAATCATACATTGATTGACAATCTTGAAAACTCAATTTCAAAATCATTAAAGGGACGCCAAACAGAATTTGTAAATATAATTTCTACTACTGGTGATGATGCATTTACAACTTTGATAAACAAAAAACTGTTAATTGCCTCTGATAATTTTTCCGGAGATATTCCTGGTTCAATTCTATTTATTGATGAGGAAATGCAAATAGAAAAAGAATTTATACAATCTGAATTAGAAAAAATTAAGAAAAATGACAAAATTCCCGCTAACAAAAAAGAAGAAGCAATTGCCAACGCTGTAAAAAAAGCTTATGAAAAAAACGAAAAATTGGGTTTAAAATCAGCAGCTTTAAAAATAAATTATAATAATATCGTTAATTCTCTATTGCGTGATGAAACTAGGGGATTACATGGTGAAATAGTTCAAAACTCTATAAAAATTGAACTTAACATATCTCCAATTTGTGATTATGCACAACAAAAAATGCCATGTTGTAGAATTTTACCAGGTGTATTAATAAAAAAAGATTATCAAATTGAAAGAGGAAATGCCTTTAATTATATTTCTGATTGCGCAATATCTCTAAACGGAACAGATTATGTATTAGTTTTTGATTTCAAGTACTTGTATTCAATTCCAAGTCATATTGCAAAAAAAGAAGTACTAAATATAAATTACGACAACAACTATTGGCTGACTTGCAAGTCAAACTTGGAAGTCATATTAATAGAGCTGGAGTTCTATATTTATAAGACTTTACCAAACATATTTATATGGACCGTCACACCCCCACCAACGCTCCAAAAACATGCGTGCCATCAAATCCACAGGCACCAAACCCGAACTCCTCCTATCCAAAGCCCTATGGTCACTCGGCCACCGCTACCGTAAAAACAACAAAACCGTTTGCGGCCGTCCGGACTTAACCTTTAAGGAACACCGCATTGCCATATTCATAGACTCCGAATTCTTTCACGGCAAGGATTGGGAAACAAGAAAGAAACCACAAACTAACGCCGAGTTCTGGGAAAAGAAAATCCTCCGTAACATGGAACGTGATAAAGAGGTTAATGAATTCCTCCAACAATCCGGCTGGCTCGTCTTCCGGTTCTGGTCAAAAGAAATCCACAAAAACCTCCCCGAAGTAATCTCAACAATCGAATATGCCCTCGCAGCAGCAAAAAACAAATCAAAATAATCCAATCCCATAACTCATAACTCATAACTTATAACTCATAACTCATAACTCAAAAAAAACCGTTCTTTACACCAAACCTACCGTTTATGCACTAGATACTACCGTTCATAACATTGTAGTCATATATTAAATAAAATATAGCAATCTTGTTACCATTATAAACACTTAAAACATATTTATATGGCAACATTCTCAGAAACAGGACATGCAAAAAACATTGCAAACTTCGAAAGGCTCATCATATTTTGTGAAGGCTATGGCTCACCCTACAACCCGGCAAAAAGCAAACTCACAATCGGAAAGCTGAACGACAGGTTACTCGACTCAAAAAACAAGCTCGATAATGTAATCTACAAAAATACACTCTTCAATACAGCAGTAAACAACAGGCTGATTGCCTTTCAAACACTCACCTCTCTGTCAACAAGGGTAATTAACGCACTCGAAGTCTCTGACGCTTCAAAAGAAACAATAAAGGATGCTAAAGGATTCAACCGTAAACTACAGGGAAAAAGAGCAGCGCCGATAAAAGAGGTGAAACTGGATGCGGACACGCCGGTTTCCATCAGCGCGAGCCAGCAGTCATACGATCAGAAGGTACAACACTTTGCCGGACTGATATCCGTAGCTGAGTCTGAAATAAGCTACTTTCCCAATGAAAATGATTTAACGATTGAAAAACTAAAGCAAGTCCTAAAAGACCTGAAAGAAAAAAATACCGCCGTTGCAAAAGCCCATACAGAGGTAACCAATGCAAGGATAGAAAGAGATGAAACACTCTACAACCCCGAAGACGGATTAGTGGAAACAGCTCTCGAAGTAAAAAAATACATCAAATCGGTGTTCACAGCCAACAGTCAACAGTACAAAGAGGTTAAGGGAATTGCATTTAGAATGGTCCCAAATTAAACAATTAAATACACTGCTAACGAAAAGCACCCTGCAGTAAAAAATCTAAGGATTTATACAGTAAGGTGCTTTCATGTTTAAAATGAGTTCCCTACACAAAAACAAAAGCCACGAAAACCAGGCCTACCGCATCCGCAAACAGACTTAGAGCTCCTGTAATTAGACTTAAAGCTCCTGCATTTAGACTTAGAGCTCCTGCATTTAGACTTAGAACTCCTGCAATTAGACTTAGAGCTCCTGCAATTAGACTTAGAGCTCCTGCATTTAGACTTAGAGCTCCTGCAATTAGACTTAGAGCTCCTGCAATTAGACTTAGAGCTCCTGCATTTAGACTTAGAGCTCCTGCAATTAGACTTAGAGCTCCTGCATTTAGACTTAGAGCTCCTGCAATTAGACTTAGAGCTCCTGCAATTAGACTTAGAGCTCCTGCAAAAAGACGTAGACGAAGGGTCTAACCCCACATAGGAAAGACAATTTACAATTGCAACCCCACCAACTCCCCCACAATTGCAACATCCGAAGCAGCCCAGTCAAGCGATTGCAGTTCTGATTTATTAAGCCATTTAAAATCGATATGCTCCAATAATTCTATTTCAGGAGAGTTGCAGGAACAGAGGAAATTATGCAGTATCAATTTAAAATCAGGATAATCATGATAAACAGTTGAAAGCTGCGAAACAACTTCAATATCGAGATTTAATTCTTCCTTAATCTCTCTTATAACCGCCCCTTCATTAGTTTCACCTTCCTCAACCTTCCCACCTGGAAACTCATACTTATACGCAATGTAATCGTATTTATTTGCTCCCTTTTGTACACAAAGGAATTTGTTATCATGGCAGATTATCGCGGATACAGCTTCAATTGTTTTCATGTAGTTACTCTCTCTTATTTTTCAAATGTATAAAAAAAGCGCCATTATCAACAGTTATAACAACTGTACATTCCTATTGGTATTGTTATAAACCTGACGGGTTTTTAAAACCCGTCAGGTTTAGCTATCAAAATACCGAAGTCAATAAATAAAGTAAACCCTCCTATTGTTATAATCCGTCAGGTTTAGCTCCATATAATTTTATCGAAAAGCTATCCAATTACCCAAAACATTCCCTACCTTAGTTACCCTAAAATTCCCCACCATGCCCACTTCAAAAAACACCGAACCTATTATACTCATTATAGTAACGAGTTTAATATTGTACTCTCTCGTTAAGAGCAAAAAGCTTAATTATCTTGGTGAGGAATGGAGGCATCACATCATCAAACCATCGATGAAAGCGCTTAAGATGAAATCTAAAGTGAATCGGGAAATAAAAAAGTTGCGGAGCATTAATCATCTAAAACCTCTTCATTTCCCTACTAACTAAGCAATTAGACAGTATCAAATCATTAAATATCAAAACATTAACTAAATAATGGCAACCCGTATACTTTAATAGCTTACCTTTACCAAACGTTAACATCCTTTTCTCATAGGAATTAGGCTCTTAACTAAGTTTACAATCAAGTTTTTATATGATTTAAATTTAAACTGTCATTTCACTCAGAAGAAATAATTTTTTAAACTGATTCATTCAATTCTTTGCAATTGTTTGGTATTAATAATTAAAAGATTCTGCTATGAAATACAGAAACGTACTCCACATTGACGATGACCAGGACGACCTGGAAATTTTCTCCACTACCATAGAGGAGTTTAAGACTAAGATTAATTGCATCTCGCTTAATTGTGCTGCCACAGCACTAAAGAAACTTGTTTCCCGCGAACTATTGCCCGAAGTTATCTTCGTCGATTTAAACATGCCCGGGATGAATGGCTTCGAATTTTTAAGCGAAATAAAAAAACGACCCGATCTGGATATTCCAGTGGTAGTTTTATCGACCTGTTCGCAACCAGATACGATAAATTCGGTCAAGAAATTAGGGGCAGATGGTTATCTTACAAAGCCAAGCAGCATGCAACAGTTTGCCAAACTGCTAACGCCCTATTTTATTTAACACTAAAGACAGCACTAATTTTTTATTAGGTTTTAAGGCCCCTATTTTTAGGGGTCTTATTATTTATATCCGTTTGCAATTAATAGGATTTACCACCTTAAAATTATATAAGCACTGCCGATAATCCTATAAAAACACTTTTCATCGATTGTATTAAATTTGAAATAGAGATAACAAATAAGGTTTCACAACCTTGCCCCTGCATAAAGAAAATGCAGCCAAAATGTTATCTGAGAAAGTTTAATTCTATGAAATTTTAGTGCTGTCTTTAGCGCAAAACGAATAGTTATTGCTTTTACATTTTACTGCAGGCCCGCATCCTATGATGCGGGCTATTTTTATTATACGGCTAAACCAAACAGCCTTAATCTGTTAAATTACAACACCCTATTTTAAAAAACAGTATATTTGGGAAACACATTTGGTGAGAGCCCAAAGTTTATACTAATCCTAAAATGATCTGATTCTTTCATGAAGAGATTTTTTTACATATACTTTTTAGTACTTCTCTTATTACCCATAATAAGCTTCGGATTCACTTTATCGGTCACGACTGTAAACGAAACCTGCGCTGGAAATGGTTCGGCTACTTTCAACGTTACAAACCCAGACCCTGCCGGATCGATAATATATATGGTATTCAGGCTTCCCGACACCATCACACCCTATGCTTCAGGCACCGCTAGCTTTGTCAATGGTTTAACCGCCGGAGATTACCGGGTAATTGCAAGAGAAACGATTGGCAGCACCACTACCTTACAACAACGGGATTTTACAATTACTAATTCTTTTGTACCGCTTACCTACACCGTTAACTCCGTTAATCAGGCCTGTTCTACCCTCAGTAATGTTTCCATTACCACCGACACCGGAACAGCAGCCACTTATGAAATAATATCAGGACCAGCTACTTTTCCGGCACAAACCTCCAATACTTTCACTAGTTTAACTGTTGGTCTTTATCGGTTTAAAGTGACAGACGATTGCGGAAACTCGGTTGTACAAGCTTTTACAGTCGCACAAAATCCGAATGTTCTGACCACACAGGCTCCTAATTTTACCTACACCACTCCTCCATCCTGCACCACAGTGTTGGCCACTAATACTATCGTACCAGCGTCGGGAACAGTAATTGGTTATCCGGTTCAGGTACACTACATCCTGCATTTACCTGGAGGCGATACCCATATCAATATAGTTTTAAATTCGGGTGATCCCTTTTCTCAGGATATTTCCCAAGTCATTCCGTATCAAACTAATTCACCCTACATCTATGATGTGATACTCACTGACGGCTGTGGCATAACGCACCCGGCTAACAGATTCATAGCAAACATTACCATTAGCCTATCGTCCACAATTATCCCTTTGCCCTGCAATGAAAACTACTTTACGCTGAACGCAGGTAACTATATGAACTCCTACACACTTCAGTTTACCGAGATGCCGGCAACCTTCAACCCAACGGCATTCAACAGCAGCTATCCCGGTCCTTTTACCCAAAGTTCTGTTGTTTTTGGAGGCACAACCAATCCCGTGCCTTTCGGTGACTACAAAGTAACTATCACAGATGAATGTGGTAATACAACGGTGGAAGAGTTTTCTATTGTAGACAAACCTCCCGTTCCTATCATCATTGGAGTCAGCAACGGCTGTTTTGCTAATGACGGTAAAATAATTTTAACCATGGCCGATTATCGTATCATGACAGCCATTGTAACGGTTGCTCCTGCCAGTTATCCATTTCCATTACCACATAATGTAACGGCGCTTATAAGCAGTGATGGAAGTAACCTAACTTTAGACCCTGTCCCTTTAGGGGATTATGTTCTCGTAATTACCGATGACTGCAATGATATCTTTCCACCATTACCCGTAACAGTGGGTCCTTACGTGGATCAGGGAATGGCTATTAGTATTTTACACGGCTGCGACAGGACTATAAGTTCAGTAAAAATTATAAGCGAAGATACTAAGCCGGTTTCAGCCAAGATTACATTGGCTCCCTCCAGCTATCCTTTTCCACTGCCGCATGATATTACCCAACATATTGTTAGCACCGGGGAAATATACCTCTCCGATTTACCAGCTGGAACTTACACCTTCAACATAGTCGACAGTTGTGGTTTTAGTGCCGACAAGACCGTTGCCCTTGATGGCTATTCCGTAACGACAAATAATTTTTCCATAATTCCTGACTGTGGTACCTTTAATATCGCTCTCGATTTTGTATCTAATTTAACTTCAAGTGAAGCATTCTGGCTTCAAAAGCTATTGGATCCTGTTACCGACACTTGGGGACATCCCAGTACAGGCATAATCTATACCGCCGGAGCTTTACCTAACGGAACTAACTCGTATTCAATACAAAATAACGCAACTACCTTAAACCTGACTTTTACCGGTGTATTCCGAATTGTGCACCAATTCCAATCTTATAATAATGGTGCAGACATTAAAAATCGCATCGTGGCTTCACCAAACAAAGACTGCGTCGAAGTCATAACCCCAAACCTCACGCTCATCCCCTTGGCCATTAACGATGTGTATCTTATCCCATGCTCCACAACCGGCAGCTTCGACGTTTTCCTGTCTGCTGTCGGTGCACCGCCTTTGCGTTATCAGATTGTTGAAAAAGATGGTTTCCCTTTTGTTGTAGATAACGGAAATTCAAACGTCTTCCTAAACCTGGCGCCAGGCATTTATAAATTTGAAATAGAGGACAGTTGCGGCAATAGCTTCAATCAGGTCTTTGATGTCTCCGATCTGAATTCCTTGGTTACTATTTATCCCATCTGCAATATCGTTAACTGTGTTTCAAACATCACTGGTAATGAAACTTTTGATTTAAGTTCACAAGCGGCAACTATATTAGGCATTCAGTCGCCAAATGAATATACAATATCCTATTATACTTCGCAGTCCGATGCCGATAATGATACCAATGCTATTACTAACATAACCACATTTAATCCGACTTCCAACCCACAAACCGTTTACATTCGATTAATCTTTAATTTATTTCCAAATTGTTTCCGGACAGCCTCATTCGACTTAGTTACCGGACAGAACCCAAAAATAAACCTCGCTCCCGAATACATCATCTGCGATGGCAGTCCCGTTGACCTTGATGCATCAGTAGGTAACCTGCCAGGCACGACCTATCAATGGTCAAACGGAGTAACCACACCCAACTTAACTGTTAGTAATCCTGGTGTAACCAATTTAAATATTACAGCAACCAATACCTATGGAAATTGCAATGCGACCGATTTAACCTGTACTACTGCAAAAGACATTATCGTAAAGATTGCTGTGATTCCTGCGATAGAAAGTATCGACACAAGAGATTGGACCGATAACGAAAATAGTATAACAGTAACGACCTCCAATCAGGGTGATTTTTTGTATTCGATAGATGGAATCAGTTTTCAGGACACCCCAATCTTTGACCGCTTAAAACCAGGATTGTATACTGTTTTTGTGCGTGATGTTGGTGGATGCGTCACCGTAACACAGGAGGTATGGCTCCTTAATTATCCAAAGTTCTTCACGCCTAATGAAGACGGTTATAACGAAACGTGGTACATTCGGAATTCCGATAAGGAACCCGACTTTAAGGTGTATATATTTGACCGTTATGGCAAACTGATTACCAATATCATTTCCAATGGTCCGGGATGGGACGGAAAATTAAACGGAAAGACACTCTTTTCAGATGATTATTGGTTTACCGCACACCGTCAGGACGGACGCGTTCATAGAGGGCACTTCACTTTGAAACGATAGCATTAATTTGATTTTTCAAACTTAAATTAGGGTAAATACCTTTTGCCCTGTTATCCTATAACATTTCGCTAATATATTGTAACAGAATTGGTTTGAAGAAATTATATCTTTAATTGCCTCAATCTATACAATCAAGTAGAAGTTTTTTAACTGATTCCATCACAACCAGATGACTATATTGTTTAGGTTTCGCGCGTTATTACTGTTGTTGCTATTTCCGATAGTAAGCTTCGGATTTGACTTGTCGGTTATCCACACCAATGAAACCTGTCCCGGAAATGGCTCCTTAAGTTTTACCGTTTCCAATACAAATCCAAATGGCTCCATTATCTATATCATCTACAAACTCCCTGATGTAACCACTCCTTACGCATCAGGAACAGATACCACAATTAACGGTTTAACAGCAGGTGGTTATCGTATTATCGCCAGAGAAACTGTAGGCAATTCGACAACAACACAACAACAGGATGTAACTATTACCAGTTCATTCACGCCATTGACGTATTCCGTTCAGGCACTCAATCAGGCATGTTCATCCACCAGTAGTATATCGGTTATTGTGAATTCGGGAACAGCAGCTACTTATGCAATATTCGAAGGACCTATTCTTTTTGCACCGCAGGTTTCCAATACCTTTTCGGGATTACCGGTGGGCATTTATAAAGTGAGGGTTATTGATAGCTGCGGAAATTCGGTAGTACAGACATTTACCGTTACCCTAAATCCAACTGGTTTAACCATTGGTACTACTGATTTTACAGCCGCGAATCCGCCATCCTGTACAACCGTAGTAGCCAACAATACGATATCCGCTGCGACGGGAACTGTGATTGGTTATCCGTTGCAAATTCATTACATCCTACATTTACCAAGTGGCGATAATCATATACAGACCACTTTGAACTCGGGTAATCTAACGACACAAACTATCTCGCTTACGATTCCGCATCAGGTCAACCAAAATTACAGTTATGATCTTATCATTACCGATGCTTGCGGAACAACTTATCCCACTTCGAGCTTTGTGGTGAATAATGATATCACGCTAAACGCTGAGGTTGTCCATTTGCCCTGCAATCAGTTTTACTTTTCGTTAAATACCGACAATTTTGTCAGTTCGTATACTTTAAATTTCATCAGTTTTCCAGTTGGTTTCAATCCCGCTGCTTTCAATATTCTTTATCCGGGTCCGTATAACCAATCTAAAGTTGACTTTGGCAATACTACCATTGCTGTCCCTTTCGGGGATTATACTGTTTCGGTTACTGATACTTGCGGAAAAACCACCACAATAACCTTTTCTGTAGTAGACATTCCTCCTGTTCCCAGCATAGTTGGAACCAATAACGGATGTTTATCCAATAATGGAAACATTGAAGCCAGCATTCCGGGATATATCATTACATCGGCCATAATTACTGCTGCGCCTTCAGAGTATCCGTTTTCCCTGCCTCATACGGTCAACTCCTCCATTACCAACGAAGGTGTTTTGGTTTTAAATCCGCTTCCACTTGGTGATTATACCATACAACTCACTGACAACTGTGGTGACGTAATTAATCCGTTAAACGTAACTATTCCAGCCTACATAAATCAGGGAATTACCATTAAGCAATCACCCGGATGCGATAGTAACAAAGCTTCCATAAAAATAACGGGTAATAATGGCAGCCTGACTTCTGTAGCAATTACGATTGCTCCTTCTACTTTTCCATTTCCTCTTCCGTATGACATCTCTAATAATATAATAAGTACTGGCGAACTATATTTGGCCGGATTGCCTACAGGAGATTATACCTTCCGCGCTACTGATGCGTGTAGTTTTGTTTCAACCAAATCCGCGGTAGTTACAGGTTACGTAATAACGGGCAGTACATTTTCATTAATTGCTAATTGCGGTTCCTTTAATATTCCACTTGATATTATAGATAATATTAACGGAGTCGAAAGATTTGGGCTGCAGAAATTATTGGATTCCGCCACCGATACGTGGGGACATCCAATTACTAATGTGGTTTACACCAACGTAACTGCTCCCAACGATAACAATTCCTACCTGCTTCAGAATAATGCAACCAATTTCAATTTGACATTCAATGGCGTGTTTCGTATTGTACATTACTTCTCATCATATAACAACGGCAGCGAAATCAATAGTGGTCTGGTAGCATCGCCAACAAAATCCTGTATCGAAATTTTATCGCCTTCACTGACTTTTAATAACGCCCTGTCTATTAACGATGTTTCCCGTGTACCCTGTTCGGCTACCGGAAATTTAGATGTTATTTTGTTTACCAATGGAACACCTCCGCTGCATTACCGGATTACCGAAAAAGATGGCATCGCATTTATAGTGGATAACGGAAATTCAAATGTGTTTTTAAACATCACACCCGGAATCTATAAGTTTGAAGTCGAGGACAGTTGCGGAAATACAATCAACAGGACTTTCGATGTTTCTGATCTGGCCTCATTGGTTACTATTTATCCTGTATGCGATATGTTTAGTTGTGCTACCACAATCACGGGTAATGAGACTTTCGATTTATCCTCACAAACGCCCATTATCCTTGGCGACCAATCGCAAACAGATTATACTTTGTCCTATCACACCTCGCAGGCAAATGCCGACAATAATACAAATCCGATACTTAATTTAACGAATTTTAATCCGTCTGCCAATCCGCAAATGATTTACGTACGACTTATATTTAACCAATTGCCTAACTGTTATGAAACCGCATCATTTAATCTAATTACAGGTCAAACTCCAACAATAAACCTCGCCCCTGAATATGTTGTATGCAACACGGAACCAATAGAATTGGATGCTTCCGGCGGTAATTTAACGGATACAAGTTACTCGTGGTCAAACGGCTCGGCTGAACCATCCATTACAATTAGTAGTATTGGAATAACGAAAGTAAGCGTAACTGCGACGAATAGTTATGGAAGTTGTAACACTGTCCCTTTAGCCTGTAGCTCTCAGAAAGATATAACCGTAACAATAGCCCAATTGCCAGAAATTGATCGAATAGAATCGGAAGACTGGACAGATGAAGAAAACAGTATTACCGTCTTTACTACTCAATCCGGTGCATTTGAATATTCGTTAGATGGCATCAACTTTCAGACTGATGCTACTTTTACTAATCTAACTCCCGGTTTATATACGGTGTTCGTTCGCGATGTGAATGGTTGCAAAACGGTCACTGAAGAAGTGTGGCTCCTAAATTATCCTAAATTCTTTACACCAAATGATGACGGTTACAATGATACCTGGTATGTGAAAAATGCAGAAAACGAACCCGACTTAAATATTTATATTTTCGACCGTTATGGTAAACTGATTACCAACATAATATCCAATAGTCAGGGTTGGGATGGAAAGCTGAACGGAAAATTATTGTTTGCCGATGATTATTGGTTTGAAGCACACCGTCAGGACGGAAGGGTTTTGAGGGGACACTTCGCGCTAAAACGATAATACAATTTATTTAGAAAAGTCCAAATTCACGTTAAAACATTTTTTGGTTAGTGTTGGATTTTGGTAAATAATTCCTATATTTATAATCCCTAAGTCTTGTACTGTCAGTAAAATAAGAAACCATTAAATCAACCAATATATGAAAAACAAGATTTTAAACAGTATCGTTTTAATAACGATTTTATCTTTTGTCGTCGGCTGTAAACCAAAAACAGAAGAGGTTTCAGTTGACAAAGAACAAATTAAAAACGAAATCCAGGCTTTGGAAAACAAGATGGCCGAAATGTACAACAACAGGGAAATGATGGGTCAGGAATATTATGCCGAAGATGCTACCAGCTTTTCACAAAACAAGCCACCATTAGTGGGTAAAGCCGCTATCGAAAAATCAATTAGAGAAGATTTACTAAGCTTTCAGAAAGGAAACCAGATTGCTTTTGTAGCCAACGAAGTATTCCCTTCCAATGACGGAAATCAAGTGGTAGAAATAGGAAGCTATAGGGTTTCTGATTCAACTTCAACAGCCATTTACACGGGAAATTTCATGGCGTTTTTTGAAAAAGAGAAGGCAAATATGTTTGCGTACGGGACATGGCCGCTTCTGACAGACCAAAAATAGAAACTAAAGCCAATACTGACGAAATTAATAAAGCAGAAAAGAAATAAAATACTATAATATATTTTAAAAAAGCACTTTCAAATGAAGGTGCTTTTTTTGTGCTTTTACTTAAAAACTGTACTTTTAAATTCCAAAACATAATCGGAAACCCTATTTAAAAACCTGCTTAACAATGTCCAAACTTCCACATATTGGCACCAGCATTTTCACCGTAATGTCTCAAATGGCAAATGAATATGATGCCATCAACCTGTCACAAGGCTTTCCCAACTTCCCTGTTGATAAAAGACTCACAGACATTATTACCAGACTTGCTGCTGAAAATGTACATCAATACACCCCAATGAGTGGATTTCCTCCCTTATTGGATAAGATCGCGGCACTGACACAACGTTCTTACCAAAGAATTGTCAGTCCAAAAGAAGAGATTCTAATCACTGCCGGTGCAACAGAAGGAATCTTTGCTACTATTCAGGCATTAGTCTACGCTAACGAGGAAGTGCTGATTCTCGATCCAAGTTACGACTGCTATGAAGCACCAATATTGCTAAGTAATGCAAAACCTATAAGAGTATCACTAAATGATGACTTTACACCCGATTGGGAAACCATAAAATTGGAAACCAATGAGAAAACCAAACTTATCATCATCAACAATCCACACAATCCAACCGGAAAGACATGGACGGAGAACGATTTTGTGCAACTCGAAAACCTGATTGATAGTTTTCCAAACCTGATTGTGCTTTCGGATGAAGTTTATGAATATATCACATTCGAACAAAAACATATCTCAGTGCATAACCGTCCCAAACTTTGGAACCGAAGCATCAGTATTTCGTCTTTTGGAAAATCATTCCATATAACCGGATGGAAAATTGGTTACGTTATAGCACCGGACAATCTGATGAAGGAAATCAAGAAAGTACACCAGTTTTTAGTATTTAGTGTAAATAGCCTTTCGCAAATTGCCATTTCAGAATATTTAGATATTGTTGATGTATACAGTCTTGGCAGTTTTTACCAGCAGAAAAGGGACTTCTTTTCCGATTTGCTTAAGGAAACAAGACTAGAATTTTTTCCCTGTGAAGGGACTTATTTTCAGGTAGCATCTTATGGATCCATTTCAGATGAAGATGATCTTACATTTACAAAGAGACTGGTAACCGAATTTGGCGTGGCCACTATTCCAATTTCGACTTTCTATGCCAACGGAAAGGACACCAAATGCATACGGTTTTGCTTTGCAAAAAACGACCAAACCCTTACTCAAGCCGCAGAAAGACTAATGAAACTATAGAATTATTCACTGTATACTCATTGTACACCTTCAATTTTAGGAATGATAATAAAAAATTCTAATTTTGGGGCATGAATTTTACCCTAAGGCTTTTCATCATTTTATTTTGTTTTATTTCCATGTGCGGTTTAGCATCGCCATCGAATAATCCGTTGATGCAAAAAGGCTGGGCCGCATTGGTAAAAGACGATGAGAATGAAGCTTTCAAATATTTCTGGCAGGCACACGAACAAGCCCGAAAGACAAAAAATACCGCTGACAATGCCGAGGCACTCCTATTTCTCGGAATCTGTTCTTATGGCTCAAGCCTCGAAAAAGGCTTGCAGTTTGTTACTAAATCCCTCAACGAATACAAACTTCTTGAACAAACAGATCCTGAAAAAGCATTGATTGGCCGTTACAAATGCCTTCAGCTAATCAGTACAATTTATGTGCGTCAAAGAAAACATGACGAGGCAATGGCATTGAGTCAGGAAGTTGTGGATGAATTAAAGGATAAGAATGATAAATCGGGTACACTTGGACTTGCTTACAATACTTTAGGCTCTATATATGAGTTAAAAAACGAGAAACAGGAAGCTGAGCAATATTATTTGCTGGCGATGAAAGAATTTGAGAAAGGGAAAAACATTGCCTATCTGCCCGGTTCGTATTGCCGTTTGGGAGAAATCGCAGCCGATAAAAACGAGCGGGAAATCAGCGGCAATTATCTCAACAAGGCTTTAGATATTGCTGAAAGTTCAGAAAACAAACAGGCTCAGGTTAACGCTTTAGTCGCATTGGGAAAATGGTTTATGAGGTTTGAAAACGATAACCTTCAGGCAGAAATATATTTCAACAAGGCAAGGATATTCTCTATGGCGCTTTCAGACAAAACGTTTGAAATCAAAGCAATAGAAGCCTTAATTGAACTAAAAAAGAAAGAATCCGATTTTGAAGAAGTGAGTAAACTGCAAAATCAGGTGATTACCATAAAAGACCGTTTTTACTCTTTTGAAAGGGAACAAATTGTAAAGAGTTTGGAAGTACAGTTCGAAGTTTCGGAAAAAAACAGGAAACTTGAACTAATATCTGCAGAAAAAGAAGTTAGCAAACTGACCAACTACATACTGGTGCTTATTTTGGCATTATTGCTTATTGTATTTACGATACTCTTTTTGTTTCTGAAAAGAATCAATAAAAGAGACAAACAATTGCTAAAGACGAAAGAGGAATTGGTACAGTTGATGGAAGAACAGAAAAAGATGAAAGAACAGCAATTCCAAAACGACATTGAATTTAAGGAAAGTCAGCTAAGTGCCGTCACCATTCAAATGTTGGAGAAAAACGAACTGCTTGACGAAATAAAAACCATTCTAAGCAGAAAGGAACCAACATCGGAAAAAGACTTAAAAAAGCTTATCTCAAAATACACTATCCAGGACAACAACTGGAAAGACTTTGACAATTATTTTGAAAGTGTAAATAAGAATTTCTACACGCGTCTAAAAAACAAATATCCTGAAATCAGTTCGAATGATTTGAAGATTTGTGCTTTGATTAAGCTAAATCTGTCAATTAAGGAAATGGCTTCCATCTTAAATATCTCTCCCGACAGTGTAAAAACCGCACGTCACCGGCTGAGGAAAAACTACAGCTGAATACAGAAGAAAACCTTACTGACTTTATTCTGTCTGTATAACACAACACCCTATAAATAAAGGATTTTCTTGGCATGTACACTTATTGTAAACCTTAAAAAGGCAAAATTAAAATTCAGGCTTTCTACTTTTGGTTAAACAAAAAAATAAAAGCTATGAAACCATTTTTACCAGCCAAAGCCGGCACATTATTACTGTTTGCCTTTTTACTATTTTTTCAGAAAAACTATTCGCAGATGCCAACACTTACTTTTGGCAAAGGTCTCGAAACAGCACACGATCAAGGTGTTTGGTCAAGAGCAACAGTGACCGATAGTGATGGGAATTTTTACGTGACAGGATTATTTCACGGAACCGTCGATTTTGATACGAGTTCCTCAGCCAGTTTCCCTTTGGTCTATCAGGGCGGAACACCCAATGATACTGATGGAGAATCGGATGTGTTTATTGCAAAATACAATTCCAATGCAGAACTAATCTGGGCAAAGCGTTTAATCGAACCTACGTTTACCGGAATGAATGAAGAACGGGCTTCGTCAATGATTATTGATGAAAACAACAACTTGTTTCTAACGGGCTTTACCAACACCAGAGGATTCTTTGTTTCCAAATGGAACAGTGATGGCGACGAAATCTGGACAAAATATTTTGATGATACTGTAGATAATCCGGTAACCACTTTTGCCATTAGAAAAAAGGGAATTCAATACTGATTTCTGGTGTATTTGTCGATGTAATGGATTTTGATCCTTCAACCAGTGGAGCAACAGAACTTACCGCCGTGAATAATGACGGTTTTCTATTGTCTCTTTCCGAAGAAGGAAATTTTGAATGGGTAAAACAATTCAGATGCAATGGTGGTGCTATAATTACGGGACTTGAAGTTGACGCATCAAACAATATTTTCCTAAGCGGTATCTTTTTGGGTTCGGTCGATTTAAATCCGGATCCTTCAGTTAATGCATTAATAACTTCGCAATCCGTTTCATCAGCGGCGATAAGTTCGGCTTTCTTAGCCAAATATAACAGTAACGGGGAATTACTGTGGAGCAGGCATTTGAGAGGCAGTAACGTTACCGACTTCTTCATGACCTTTATCAAAAAAGATACGCAGGACAATATTATTCTCACTGGTTCGTTTAAAGGCTCAGTAACGTTTCTGCCAACTTCAAGTTCGTTGAATACAGGTTCCTTTTACACCTCATTTTTGGCAAAATACAGTAACGACGGAGCCTTACTTTGGGACACTCTTTTTGGAACTCCAACGGCTAACCAAACAACTTTTTTCCTAATTCATTTTGCGCCAACGTAATAACCGACAGCTGCAACAATATATACGTATCTGGGGAATTTCAGGGAAATTGTGATTTTAATCCTTCAGCTAATGACGATATCCTTAGTACGCAAACTAATCTTATCAGTGCTTTTGTAGCTGCTTATAATTCGGCAGGCGAACATCAATGGGCTATGAATGTTGGTGGATTGGGCAATGTCACTTTCGTGGAATTCAATGGCTATCTTCCGATTGCATTAGATAACGATAACGATTTGATTTTTACAGGAACCTTCAGGCAGCAAATCGATTTAGATGCTTCACCGACAGGAACTACGCTTGTAAACTCGAGCAGTATAAATCCGAGTATAGCCGGAGTTTTTATCGCTAAATATGACAATCCGATTACGGTTTGTACACTTAGCAATACTGATTTTGAAGAAAATAAATTTATCGTTTATCCAAATCCGTCCAATGGTTTGGTAACAATTTCCACAAAACGATTTCAGGAATCAGCGGTTGTGAATGTTTATGATATTACTGGTAAAAAATTACTATCAGAAAAAATCAACAACGAAGTAACAACATTTGATTTGGGATACTTTACCAAAGGAATCTACATTATTGAACTCAACAACGGAAACAAAAATTTCCATCAAAAACTGATTCTCCAATAACGTCAAGCATTGATTTTTAAAGAATAAATAGAATGTTTACCTATTGTCAACCTGCTAAATTACAATCGGTCAAATATTAAAAATAACTTTGTTTCTAATTGCTATGAAAAAGAATTTCATTTTATTAATCAAAAAAATCAGTCATGAAGAAAAACTATTTTATCTTAAGCCTTATGCTATTGATTGCCCCTTTTTATACACAGGCGCAAGTAGTAAATGGCAACTTTGAAAACGTTAAACCAAACTTTTTGCCCAGCAATTGGGGAATGAATTTCACACAAGAAATTGCTATTGACGCGCAGACCGGAGAAACAGTTAGCGATCAGATTCAATACACTTGGTGCTTTCCGTCTATGGTATATGCATCAACAGAAGCCAAAGATGGGCAATATGCCATGGAAGTTTCTAATGCCTTCAACTGGACCACAAACAAACTTATCGTTGGATCGGCAACCATTTTTAATGATCCGGAACAAGACAGTCCGGGATGGAATCCGGGTGTGCCTGTAAATCCAGGAACTTCTGTAATTCTATTAGGCTTTGATTACAAATTTTTACCTGCCGGCGATGATATTGCCGAAGCAAAATTAGAAGTTTTTGATGCCGAAGGAAACGAATTAGGAAGAGCTTCCCTTGATATAAGCGGAATGCATAACATTTACGAATATGTTTACACGCCAGTTAGCATTACGCATTCGGGAACACCAGCTTTTATGAACATTTCGTTTAATATGGCAAAAGAAGGCTCTACACCAACATTCGGAACGCGTTTGATTGTAGATAATGTTAGAGTGAATTTCAGCACCTTGATTACCAATGAGAATCAGCAGCACACAGCAAAAGTATGGCCAACAATTGCAGATACAGAACTGAATATAATACCAACAGGTTTCTCTGAATCGGTTTCATACAAAATCATCAACTCTGAAGGAAAGGTTATAAAACAGGCAACCGTTAATCAAAGTCCGGAATACACCTACTCTATTAATGTGAGCGACCTTAGTTCGGGAATGTATTTCCTTAACATTCAGGACCAAACAAATAACAGCACTAAAAAGTTTATCAAAAAATAGAAAATTGGTTTGTTTAAATTAGGTTAACTTACCTATGCCGGATTGTATATCAAACTACAGTCCGGCATTTTTTTATTTAGAAGCACAGCATCGCATTCATCAGGAACCATGCTCCCGCTTTTCGCGCTGCACGGCAGCCTGCTACAATCGGGGCTAACGACACGCTTTTCATATTCAGGAACTATTTGAAAACAGTCAATTCAAATCAACAATCACTATTTTTTTTAAATTCCTTTACTATATTTACAAAAAATCTAACCTCATGAATTTCTCAGCAAAAATGCTCCGCGATAATGCGTTATCCGATAAAGTAATAGTAGTAACTGGTGGCGGAAGCGGTTTAGGTAAAGCCATGACCAAATATTTCCTCGAATTGGGTGCCAAAGTAGCCATCTCTTCACGGGATTTGGAAAAACTAAAAACCACTGCAGCCGAATTAGAAAAGGAAACGGGCGGAAAATGCCTTCCGATTCAATGCGACGTACGCCATTACGATCAGGTCGAAGCCATGCTTGCAAAGGTTTTGGAAACATTTGGCAAAGTAGATGTATTACTAAACAACGCTGCAGGAAACTTCATCTCTCCTACCGAAAGGCTTTCTGCCAATGCATTTGATACCATAATCGATATTGTTCTTAAAGGTTCTAAAAACTGCACATTGGCGTTCGGAAAACACTGGATTGAATCCAAACAAACCAACTGCAATGTCCTGAATATTGTGACTACTTACGCCTGGACAGGTTCCGGATATGTTGTTCCGAGCGCTACTGCGAAAGCCGGAGTTTTGGCTATGACCAGAAGTTTAGCCGTTGAATGGGCAAAATATGGTATCCGAATGAATGCTATTGCGCCTGGACCATTTCCAACAAAAGGTGCTTGGGACAGATTACTTCCGGGCGATTTAGCCGAAAAATTTGACATGGCCAAAAAAGTGCCTTTGAAACGAGTTGGCGACCATCAGGAGTTAGCAAATCTGGCTGCTTATCTGGTTTCTGATTTCTCTGCTTACATTAATGGTGAAGTTGTTACTATCGATGGCGGAGAATGGCTTCAGGGCGCAGGACAATTCAATATCCTTGAAAAAATTCCACAGGAAATGTGGGATATGCTGGAGGCGATGATTAAGAATAAAGGAAGTAAATAAAGTGGTCAGTTGGCAGATTTTAGTTGGCAGTCAGAAGAGTGAACACTTTTACAACAATGTTAACAAAATTCCGTTGCCAAAGCCATAATTAATTGTATTTTTACGGCTCAAAATTTTTAAAAATTAAATGGGTAAAATCATTGCTATTGCCAATCAAAAAGGCGGTGTTGGAAAAACAACAACTTCTGTAAACCTCGCAGCATCACTGGGAGTTTTAGAAAAAAAGTGTTATTGATAGATGCGGATCCACAAGCCAACGCCAGTTCTGGTTTAGGTATTGATGTGGAGAATGTCACTATTGGCAGTTATCAGATTCTGGAACACAGCAATACACCACAAGAAGCAATAATTTCATGTAGCGCACCAAATGTTTGGGTAATTCCAGCGCATATCGATTTGGTTGCCATTGAAATTGAATTAGTTGACAAGGAAAACCGCGAATACATGCTGAAACAGGCATTGGAAAGCATCAAAGATGATTATGATTATATCCTGATTGATTGTGCTCCTTCCCTTGGTTTGTTAACCTTGAACGCATTAACAGCAGCAGACAGTGTGGTGATTCCGATTCAATGTGAATATTTTGCCTTAGAAGGTTTGGGAAAACTATTGAATACCATCAAAAGTGTACAGAAAATCCACAATCCCAATTTAGATATTGAGGGACTTTTATTGACGATGTTCGACTCGCGCCTGCGTTTATCCAATCAGGTTGTTGAGGAAGTTCAGAAACATTTTGCAGATATGGTTTTCAAAACGATTATCCAGCGAAATGTCAAGTTAAGCGAAGCTCCAAGTTTTGGGGAAAGCATTATTAATTTTGACGCAACGAGCAAAGGAGCCAGTAATTATCTGAGCCTGGCACATGAAATTATCAAAAAAAACAGTAATTAAGTTATGGCAAAAGCTATAAAAAAACAAGCATTAGGAAGAGGATTATCTGCTTTGCTGAAAGATCCTGAAAATGATATTCAATCGGTTAATGATAAAAACGCCGACAAGGTTGTGGGCAATATCATCGAATTGGATATCGATGCTATAGAAATAAATCCGTTTCAGCCCCGAACCAATTTCAATGAGGATTCACTTAAGGAATTAGCATCCTCTATCAAGGAATTAGGGCTAATCCAGCCTATTACGGTTCGTAAATTAGACTTCAACAAATACCAGTTGATTTCTGGAGAACGTCGTTTGCGTGCTTCTAAATTAGTTGGACTAAATACCGTTCCTGCTTACATCCGAATTGCCAATGACAACGAGTCGCTGATCATGGCTTTGGTTGAAAACATACAACGTCACGACTTAGATCCAATCGAGATTGCGCTTTCTTATCAAAGGCTGATTGACGAAATTCAATTGACTCAGGAACAAATGAGTGAGCGTGTTGGAAAAAAACGTTCTACCATAGCTAACTATTTGCGTCTGTTAAAATTAGATCCGATTATCCAAACTGGAATTAGAGATGGATTTATCAGTATGGGACATGGCCGCGCGATTATAAATATCGAAGATCAGGAGGTTCAAACGGACATTTATCAAAAAATCGTAAGCCAAAATCTTTCGGTTCGTGAAACGGAATCTTTGGTCAAAAACTATCAGGATAGCATAAAACCTTCACCGGCAGTTAAAGCAAAAAAAGCAACCACATTTGCTGTGGCTGAAGAACAGAAAAAAGCATTTACCAATTTCTTCGGTTCCAAAATCGATGTGAAAATTGCCGGAAACGGGAAAGGTAAAATTACGATTCCATTCCACTCTGAGGAAGATTTTAATCGCATTATCAAGTTAATAAAAGGATAGTGAATAAACTTTTTTACATAGCAATTCTATTTTTCGTTTTGGGAAACCAAGCTGTTTTTTCACAGCAAATTGGTGAAGCTATAAAAGCAAAAGACAGTGCGAAATCAGAAGAAATTGATCCGCTTCGTCCTTCGAAAGCAGCCTTCTACTCCGCTATATTACCTGGTTTAGGCCAGGCTTACAATAAAAAATACTGGAAAATTCCACTAGTATATGGCGCCATTGGAACCAGTCTGTATTTTTATATCGATAACGGAAAAAAATACCACAGCTACCGTGATGCCTACAAACGAAGATTGGCTGGATTTAGCGATGACCAATACCAATACCTTGACGATAACCGATTGATTCAGGCACAGCGTTTTTATCAGCGAAACCGTGATTTATCGCTTTTAGTGACCATAGGTTTTTACGTTTTAAATATTGTAGATGCCAATGTCGATGCGCATTTGATTCAGTTCAACGTAAGCGACAATTTGTCTTTTCAACCTGACGTATATACCAATGAAATCAACTACAAACCCAATCTTGGCCTAACTTTTAACTACAAATTCTAATGAAAATAGCGTTATTAGGATATGGAAAAATGGGAAAGGTGATTGAAAGGATTGCTTTGGAAAGAGGTCACGAAGTTGTTTTAAGGAAAGATTCTTCAGGTTCTTTTGACGGATTATCAAAAGCAGATGTCGCTATCGATTTTAGTGTTCCTGATGTTGCCGTTGAAAACATATCAGCTGCCATAAACCTTGGAATTCCCGTCGTTTCAGGAACAACAGGATGGCTGGAGGATTATCACGGAATCGTAAAACTTTGCCATGAAAAAAACGCAGCATTTTTATATGGTTCCAATTTCAGCTTGGGTGTAAATATCTTCTTTGAATTGAATGATTATCTGGCAAGGATGATGGCTAAATTCAAGGACTACAAAGTGTCAATGGAAGAAATCCATCATACGCAAAAATTAGACAAACCAAGCGGAACCGCTATTTCATTGGCAAACGCTATTATCAATCATACAGACAAAAATAATTGGGCGATTGAAAATCCAAAACAGGATGATGTTTTCATCGATGTAAAAAGGATAGACGATGTTCCGGGAACACACAGTGTTTTTTATAATTCTGATGTCGATTTTATTGAAATCAAACATGTAGCCCACAATCGCGAAGGTTTTGCTTTAGGTGCTGTTATAGCTGCCGAATGGATTATTGGTAAAAAAGGAATTTTCTCGATGAAAGATGTTTTAGACTTAAATAAACCTTAAAATTGTAATAAATAAGCGAATACAGAACTTATTCACTCATAAACTTTAAACTCAGTATCATGTCATTATATCAATGGTTTATATTTTTTCTGCTTGTTCAGGTTATTCACGGTTTAGGAACGTGGAAATTATATGAAAAGGCCGGAAGGAAATCCTGGGAAGCTTTTGTTCCTGTTTACAACTCGATAATCCTGATGAAAATCATTGGACGACCTACGTGGTGGACCATTTTACTGTTTATTCCGATTATCAACCTAATAATGTTTCCTGTAGTTTGGGTAGAAACACTAAGAAGTTTTGGCAAAAACTCCACTGCCGATACTTGGTTGGGGATTTTTACCTGCGGACTTTACATCTACTATATCAATTATACACAAGACGTAAAACATCTCAGCGAAAGAAGTTTGGCTGCCCGGACAAAAACCGGAGATACTGTGAGTTCGTTGCTTTTCGCAGTTGTAGTAGCCACTTTAGTTCATACTTATTTGATGCAGCCCTACACTATTCCAACTTCCTCTTTAGAAAAATCTTTGCTGGTTGGCGATTTCCTATTTGTAAGTAAGTTTCATTACGGTGCCAGAACGCCAATGACAACCGTAGCTGCACCAATGGTTCATGATACGCTTCCAATCATCAAAACAAAATCGTATTTGAGCTGGCCTCAATTACCTTATTTCAGATTTCCTGGTTTTGAAAAAGTGGAGAAAAATGATATTGTAGTTTTCAACTGGCCTGCGGATACGGTTTACAAGTTTTTCGATACATCAGGAAGAAGCATCCTAAAACCGGTAGACAAAAAATCAAACTATGTAAAACGTTGCCAGGGAACTCCAGGCGATTCATTAGAAATAAAAAACGGAAACGTTTACATCAATGGAAAGCAATTAATCCTTCCGGAAAGAGCCAAACCTCAGTATTCTTACAAAGTTACTTACGATTTAAATAATCCTGATCTTGATTTCGAATATCTATTAAATCAGGTTGGTTCTACTGATGGTGGTGGTTTTAAATCGGAAGCAAGGGATACATTGTTTATTCGTGCACTAACTAAAGAAGCTGCGGCAACATTAAAAAGTGTTCCTGGCATTAAAACGGTTACCCAAATAGATAATAAGCAAGGTGAAGTGAATATTTTTACGCACAATCCAAAATGGAGTGGCGACAACTTTGGCCCAATCTATATTCCGGAAGCTGGAAAAACGGTTGCTTTAAACTTGCAGACACTTCCGTTTTACAAAAGGATTATTTCGGTTTACGAGAAAAACACCCTAAAAGTCGTTGGCAGTGATATCTATCTAAACGATAAAAAAGTAACTTCCTACACCTTTAAACAAAACTACTATTGGATGATGGGAGACAACCGTCATAACTCGGAAGACAGCCGTTATTGGGGTTATGTACCTGAAGATCATATCGTAGGGAAACCAGTGTTTATTTGGATGAGCTGGGACAGCAACGGAAAAGGAATCAATAAAATCCGTTGGGAGCGATTGTTTACTACAGTGGGCGGAGACGGTCAACCACAATCTTATTTCAAATACTTCCTTATTTTGTTAGCCTTGTATTTTGTGGGTGATTATTTTTGGAAAAAAAGAAAAGCAAGTAAAGCATAGTTAGGCTGGTTATAGGTATATTTTATTCGGAAAAATTGTAACAAATTTTAGAACTGTTCAACTTATACGCTTTAACCTTTCAAACTTCTATGTATGTCGACATATCAATGGTTTATATTTTTTCTTGCAGTTCAGGTCATTCACGGTTTAGGAACCTGGAAATTATACAAAAAAGCAGGAAGAAAATCATGGGAAGCATTTGTCCCTGTATACAACTCTATTGTGTTGATGAAAATCATCAACCGGCCAGCATGGTGGACAATACTCTTATTCATTCCGATCATCAACCTGATTATGTTTCCAGTTATTTGGGTGGAAACTTTGAGAAGTTTTGGCAAAAATTCTACTGCTGATACTTTTCTTGGCATTTTTACTTTTGGATTATACATCTATTATATCAACTATACCCAGGATGTAAAATATATTTCGGGCAGAAGTTTGGTAGCAAAAACCAAAATCGGGGATACTGTAAGTTCGTTGCTTTTTGCAGTAGTCGTGGCAACTTTGGTACATACCTATGTAATGCAACCTTACACTATACCTTCTTCTTCTTTAGAAAAATCATTGTTGGTTGGCGATTTTCTCTTTGTAAGTAAATTTCATTACGGAGCCAGAACGCCTATGACCGCAGTTGCCGCACCAATGGTTCATGATACCTTACCGCTTATAAAAACAAAATCCTACTTATATGATGACAAAAATCCGGAATCATGGAAAAACAAATTACAGTTTCCTTATTTCAGGTTTCCTGGATTTGAAAAAATAAAAAACACTGAGATTGTCGTTTTTAATTCTCCACGGGATACTGTATATATGATGGATGTTCCAACAGACAGAAGATATAACAAACCAACCGATAAAAAAACAAACTTGGTAAAACGCTGTGTCGGAATTGCCGGTGACAGCCTGCAGATTAAGGATGGAGATGTTTATATCAATGGAAAAAATTATATCTTAGTGATAGGGCTAAGCCCCAATATTGTTATGACATCAGGATTAAAACTCCTGAAAAAGCATCATTCCTCGAACAATATGACATTACGGAACATTTTCCGCTCTTTAGGATTGATCGTAAGCTTTGGGAAAATAATGTATTTAAGGCCTATATGCGTACAGAAAAAATGCCGCTTTATGAAGTTTCCAAAGATTCAACCGATGCCTATATCAATGGAAGGCTTACACAGGACATTTACGATAAACTCAAACTAAGTATTCCCGAAAATTACTTTCAGGCAAATTTGACACAGGAAAAAGCGAACTTAATCAAAAGCGATCCTACTATTGAATCCATAACAAAACACAACAAAACAGAAGCAGAAGACGGAATCTTTCCTGATGTGCCTGATGGAAAACCTTCGTCGATAAACAATTGGAACAGCGACAATCTCGGTCCAATATACATTCCGAAAGCAAATGCAACCGTCAAACTTGATTTAAACTCACTGCCATTCTATAAAGTAATCATTACTGAATACGAAGGTAATACCTTAAAAGTCGTTGGAAATGATATTTTAATAAATAATAAAAAAGCAACCAGCTACACCTTCCAACAGAACTATTATTGGATGATGGGCGACAACCGAAACAATTCGTTAGATGCCCGTTATTGGGGTTATACTCCAGAGAGCCATATCGTTGGAAAACCAGTTTTTATTTGGCTCAGCTGGGATACTAACGGAAAAGGAATCCATAAAATTCGTTGGGACAGAATGTTTACAACTGTTAATGGAGAAGGCCAGCCACAATCCTATTTCAAATATTTCCTTATATTATTAGGATTGTATTTTGTTGGGGATTATTTTTGGAAAAAGAAAAAAGCCAAGAAAGCCTAAATGAACAACATCCTAATCCATCCAAGTTATTTTCCTTCCATCAGTCATTTTGCAGCTATTGCCAATGCTGATGTTGTGACTTTTGAAATGGAAGATAATTTCCAGAAACAGACCAATCGCAACAGAATGTTTATTTATAGTCCCAATGGTATCCAATTATTGAATGTACCGATTAAACATAGTAAAGAAAGGCATCAGCGTATCAAAGAAGTAAAATTAGAAACTGCTTTTGACTGGCAGAAACAGCATTTCAAATCACTTGAAGCCGCTTATAGAACTTCGCCCTTCTTTGAATATTTTGAGGATGATATCCGTCCGATATTCGAAAAGCAACATACTTTTTTAATGGATTTAAATATGGAAACCATCGCATTTGCCTCAAAATGCCTTGGATTGGAATTTGACTACGATGAAACTACCGAGTACTTCCACGATGTGAATGACAAAACTGACTTCAGGAAATTAATTAATGGTAAAAAGGATGCATCTGTTTTTGAACCTTATACTCAGGTTTTTTGGGAAAAACATGGTTTTATCAATAACCTTTCGATTTTGGATTTACTTTTCAATGAAGGAAGATATGCGTTGGATTATCTGAGAAAACAAGCACTTTAGTTATTCTACAAAACTCAATCGTGTCATGATTGGAAAATGATCGGAGTTTTCGAATTTGGTAAAGGTTGAAAAACTCTTAACCTGCATTTTTTTACTGGCAAAAATATAGTCAATCCGTGCCGGATAATATTTGAATTTATAGGTCTGGCCAAAACCATTTCCCGCTTCTTCAAAGCAGTCATTCAAATCAGACTTGATACTTCGGTACAGATACGAAAACGGACTGTTGTTCATATCTCCGCAAATAATAACAGGATATGGACATTCTTTTTGTGCTTTACCAAAATCTCGGCCTGTTGTTCCTGATTTTTAAAGGCTTCGCGGATTCTTTTGAAAAGCTGTTGCGATTTGCTTTGATTGATAGAATCTACATGTTCAGAAATCTCATTCACATCGGGAGATATTTTGATGGACTGCAAATGGATATTATAAACCCTGATGGTATCTTTCCCTTTCTTAATATCAGCATAAATGATATTGTTTCCCGCTGTAGGTATTTTAAAATCACCTGAATTGAAAATAGGGAATTTAGAGAAAATTGCCTGTCCCGTTTTGATCTGTTTGCCTTCCATGAAAATAGCTTTGTATTTGTAAATCCGCAAATCAACCTTAGCATTTTCGGAGTATTCCTGAATACACAAAACATCCGGATTTTGCTCGTTGATAAAGCTTAAAATCGTATTTCCAACGTCATCTCCGGGAAGCCATTCAAACAGGTTAAACAAACGAACGTTGTAACTCATTACGGTAAAATCTTTCTCTTCCCTGTCTTTATCCTGAGAAGAAAACTTGTAAAATTTACTGATGAAGGTAATTCCAAGCAACAACACCAATCCCGAAAGGATGATTTGCCGTTTTAACTGCAGCATCCAATAAATAAAAAACAAAGCATTTAAAATCAGGAACAAGGGTAAAATCAAGGTTAGTACTGAAAGTAGCGGAAACATTTTTGGTGCCAGAAAGGGTAAAATATAAGCAACAAAAGTCAATACAGTAATTACTATATTGAATCCGTAGACCACTTTATTGAACCATGAAAGTTTCTTCATTTACTTTGCTTCATATATAAAAACGAATCATTATTTTCCAGCCTTGAACAGAAATTCCTTTTCCTCTGCCGTAAGGCTGTCATAACCTGACTGGCTTATTTTATCTAAAATCTCGTCGAGTTGTTGTTGGGTTTTATCTTTAACAACAATTTTACTTTCTCGTTTTGCAACAGGTTTCCTTGTATTTACATGCACTTTCTTAAAAGGCGTTACTTTTTTAGGACTAAAAAATTCAAAAAAAACTCGATTATCGAACTTACAATCCGGCTCAAATCTGTTCCGCTTTGCAGTAATTTGATATAAATATAACCAAAAAATGCTCCGCTCAAATGTGCAATATGACCACCAGTATTGTCTAATTGAATTTGCAGCAAATCCAATAAAAGCAATACTGCAGTGATATGCCATAATTTGACATTTCCTATCAGCAGTAATCGTATCTGCATTAAAGGCTGGTATGTTGTAGTTGCGACTAACAAGGCCATTATTGCTCCCGAAGCTCCAACCATAGTTGAAACTTTTCCCAAATAATAAAAGCTTGTCACAAAACAAATTCCAGCAAAAACAGCACTCAGGATATACAATCCAAGATATTGTTTTTCTGTGAAAAAAGTCAAAAACAAACGACTGGCAAAATTTAAAACCAGCATGTTAAAAAACAAATGCAGGAATCCACCATGAAAAAAGGCGTACGTTAGTAAAGTCCATGGCCTTATTAAAACAATTGTTGGATCGGATGCAATTTCCAACCAATCTGGGAAATCTATTACACCCGAGTTAAATTGGTAAAAAATAAGCGACAACAAAAATAAGCCAACATTCCAATAAATCATTTTATTGGCAATGCCTCCTACCCTGTATTGAAATTTTATGTCGTCAATAATACTACTCATATTAATTCCAACGGTTTTTATTAAATGAATTCTTCTTCCAATACCACATCATTAGAAATCCAGTTAAAGCACCGCCCACGTGTGCAAAATGGGCAATTCCTGTACCTGATGAACCAAAAATAGAGCTTCCCCGAAAGCCTAAAAATAAGTCAACTGCAATGATACCAGGTACAAAATATTTAGCCTTGATTGGAATCGGAATGAACATAAGCCCCAATTCTGCCATAGGAAACATAAAAGCGAAAGCAGTAAGTAAACCGTAAATTGCTCCCGAAGCGCCAAGTGCACTTGATTTGTATATCTGAATAGCCTTGGTTAATTCATTAAACTGTTCCTGAGTGCAGTTAGCGTTCCTTAAAATAGTTTGAACCGTTTCCGGAATCATATTAGTGGAATAATCCGCATTGAGAATTATCTTCAGATTGGCAGGAGATAAGTTCAGGCTTGATACCTGATCTAATACATACTGCATTTGGAAATAATTAACTGCGGTATATAAAAAAGCCGCTCCCAATCCACAAGATATGTAAAAGAAAACAAACCGTTTCGCTCCCCAATAATGTTCTAATGCGCTTCCAAAGGAAACCAGGGCAAACATATTGAAAAGAATATGCATAATTCCCATACCTCCTGCTTTAGGATCATAAATTGGAGCATGCATAAACATAGCAGTCAATGGCTGCCAGAACCTAAAATTAGGGTTAGATGGATAATATTGTGAGAGCAACTGATAGGCAAAATCACCTATATAATTGGCTCCTATATAAAACAATATATTGATAATCAGTAACTGCTTGACAGTATCGGTCATTTTCATCATATGCTGAATTTTTTATCTAAATCTTCCACACTCATCGTTATGAAAGTTGGTTTTTGAAAAGGGGATACATTGGGTTCCCGGCATGCAAAAAGATTGTGTACCAGGTTTTCCTGTTCCTTTTCAGTTAAATAGGTTCCGGTTTTTACTGCCAGGCTTCGCGCCATTGATTTGGCTATGGTATCATTCTGGCTGAAACTGTTATCAGGAATTCCGTCCTGCAAATCGCTTAACAATTCTTCTAGAACAATAGAAATCTCACTTTCGGTTACATTTACAGGCAAACCTGAAATCATAACATGGTCTTCATGGAAAGCTTCAAAAACGAATCCGGTATTTTCCAGCGATAATTTCAATTCGGCCAATAACTCAATTTCTGCAGAAGAATAATACAGCTGTAAAGGAAATAACAATTGCTGGCTTGAAGCCTGATGAACAGTCATGCTGGTTAGGAATCCTTCATACAGAACACGTTCGTGTGCCCTTTTTTGATTAATGATAACCATCCCCGATTTTATTGGACTGACAATATATTTTTTATGTATTTGATATGTGCGCTTTACTTCCTGTTCAATATCATTTTCTTCGAATAAAGACGAAGTTACAGCATCGTTTTCAAAAGACATTTCGGCAATATCATGAGTAGCCTGTTTCAATCCAACATAAAGGCTTTCCCAACTTGGCTGTGGCTCCACTTTCCTATAATTGGAGGACGCAACAGCTTTATTTGGCTTTTCTTCCGAAAACGGATTATAAGATCTATCCACTTGTATGGTTGGATATTCCGCTTCTTTATTTTGATATTGATAAGGCGTATCTAAGTTTGGATCTCTATCGAAATCTAAAATGGGTGCGACATTGAATTGTCCAAGACTGTGCTTGATTGACGAACGCAAAATAGCGTACAAAGCATGTTCGTCATCAAACTTTATCTCCGTTTTCGTTGGATGGATATTGATATCGATTGTATGCGGCGGGACATCTAAATATAAAAAATAACTTGGCTGGCAGCCGTCTTTCAACAACCCTTCATAAGCCGCCATAACGGCATGATGCAGATAGCCGCTTTTGATGAATCTGTTGTTGACAAAAAAGAACTGTTCGCCTCTATTCTTCTTCGAAAATTCGGGCTTACCGATAAATCCATGGAGGTTTACAATTTCTGTTTCTTCCTTTGCCGGAACGAGTTTTTCATTGGTTTTACCCGAAAAAATATTGACAATACGCTGCCTGAAATTGGAAACCGGCAGATTAAACATTTCACTTCCGTTGTGGTACATCGTGAAGTGAATATTCGGATGTGCCAATGCAACACGCTGGAATTCGTCAACAATATGGCGTTGTTCCACTGTTTCTGATTTTAGGAAATTACGTCGGGCCGGGATATTGAAAAACAGGTTCTTAACCGCAAACGAAGTCCCTTTTGGCAAAACTGCAGGTTCCTGAGAGATAAATTTACTGCCTTCAATAATAATGTGCGTACCCAATTCCTCCTGCTCCTGCTTCGTTTTCATTTCGATATGGGCAATAGCTGCAATAGAAGCCAATGCTTCACCACGAAAACCTTTGGTATGTAGGGAAAATAAATCTTCAGCGTGACGGATTTTGGAAGTAGCGTGGCGTTCAAAACACAAACGCGAATCGGTAACGCTCATACCCATTCCGTTATCTATAACCTGAACTAAGGATTTACCGGCATCTTTGATGATTAATTTGATGTCGGTTGCTTTCGCATCAACAGCATTTTCCAATAATTCCTTAACTACAGAAGCTGGTCTTTGTACCACTTCTCCAGCGGCAATCTGGTTGGCTACATGATCGGGAAGTAATTGAATTATGCTCGACATTCTTTAGTGTTCTGTGTTCAGTAATAAGTATTCAGTAGGAGTTCCGAAGTTAGCAAATTTAAGGAAAAACAACCGTCATTTTTACTTAATAATTTGCTAAAAATAAAAAACCTATTCACGATGGAATAGGCTTAATTTTTATATCCAAAAGGAAGTATTTATGAATTTGTTTTCCTTCTCAGTTCAGCCATTTTTATAGCAGCAATAGCAGCTTCGGTTCCTTTGTTTCCGTGCACTCCACCACTTCTGTCGATGGATTGTTGTTCATTGTTATCCGTTAATAAACAAAAGATTACCGGAACATCAGTCTGCACATTCAAGTCTTTTATTCCTTGGGTTACGCCTTCACAAACAAATTCAAAATGCATTGTTTCGCCTTTAATCACACATCCAATTGTAATTACTACATCAACTTCCTGAGTTACTATCATTCGCTGTGCGCCATAAACCAATTCAAAACTTCCCGGAACATTCCAGCGTATTATGTTTTCGGGGTTGGCACCACAATCCATCAAAGCTGCTTCAGCTCCCGAATAAAGACCATTTGTAATGTGATCATTCCATTCTGAAACAACAATCCCAAACCGAAAGTCCTTTGCGTTTGGAAGACTGCTTTTATCATAATTGGATAAATTTTTATTTGCTGTTGCCATAAAATTCAATTTAAAAGAAAAAAGGATTAAAGATACAATCTCTAATCCTTTTTAAATATGTTTTTTTCAATTACTGGGCTAAACCAATCAAAGCATCGATTCCTTGTCCTTCAGGAGTGGCTTCGTAGTTATCTTTGATGTCTGTGAAATATTTTAATGCATCCGCCTTATTTCCTAAAGCCAAAGCAGTCTTACCGGCTTTTAACAAAAATCTTGGTCTTGTAAAGTCATTTTTATTAGCGTCAGCAGCTTTGATATAAAACTCTAAAGCCTCTTTTTGCTTGTTTTGTTGTGCGTATGCATCACCAATGGCTCCTTTTGCCAAAGTACTCAACATGATATCATCTGAAGAGAATTTCTCTAAGCTTGTGATAGCTTCAGCATATTTTTTGGTATTTAGGTAAGCGATACCAGCGTAATAGTTAGCTAAATTTCCAGCATCAGTTCCTGAATATTCGTCAGCGATTTTCACAACTCCGAATTTCCCTTCAGAACCTTTTAAAACCAAATTGTATAAGGAATCTGATTTTGTTCCGGTTACATCATCCACCGCTTTCTGGAAGTTTTGCTGTGCCACAAACAATTCATTAGCCGCTTCCTCCTGGTTTGGTTCAGCGATGAATTTTTGGTACATTAAATATGAAACTGTAGCTAAAGCAACAACAGTAAGGAATCCGATGATGGCTTTTGAATTTTTAGCAGCAAAATCTTCCGCCCTGTTTGCCGTTTGATCTAAAGTGTCAAAAGCTTTTGCCGTAGCGCTGTCTTTTTCGTCAATATTGATTTGCTCAATGTCAGCGACATTTGTATTAACTCCTTTTTCGTCTTTTTCTTTTGGTGCTTTATATCCTCTTTTGTTAAAAGTTGCCATCTATTTTTAATTTAGTGTGCGCAAAAATAAAATTTTTATTCATATTTAAAAGCTATTTTTAGGATAATTTTGAATAATTTGCACCACTCAAGTTTAGAGCACTAATTTTAAACAAAAACAAAATTGTTTTTAAAGCGGATTTCATTACTCAATTACAAAAATTTTTCCGAGATAACCATCGAACTTGATACTAAAATCAACTGTTTCGTTGGAAAAAACGGTATTGGTAAAACAAATATGCTTGATGCGATTTATCATTTGGCAAATGGCCGGAGTTATTTCAATCCGTTGGCAGTGCAAAATATAAAACACGATGAAGAGTTTTTTGTGGTGGACGGCGAATTCGAAAAAAACGGAAGGCAAGAACAGATTTTGTGCAGCCTGAAGAAAGGGCAAAAGAAAATCCTGAAACGGAATGGCAAGATTTATGAGAAATTCTCCGACCATGTTGGACTAATTCCGTTAGTAATTATTTCGCCAGCCGACAGGGATTTGATTGTGGAAGGCAGCGAAACCCGAAGGAAATTTATAGACAATGTGATTTCGCAATTGGACAATTCCTATCTGCAGCAGCTTATCCAATATCAAAAAATCATAATACAGCGCAATGCCCTGTTGAAATATTTTGCACTCAATCATGTTTTCGAAAATGATACGCTTTCTATATATAATGAGCAATTAAATACTTTAGGACATGTAATTTTTGAAAAACGCAAAAACTTTCTGGCCGATTTCATTCCGATTTTCAATCACTACCATCAGGATATCACCGATTCGGCAGAAACAGTACAATTGGTTTACCAGAGTGATTTATTCGAAAATGACACCTTAACCTTATTGGAACATAACCTTCAGAAAGATAGAGCTCTGCAATATACTTCTGTCGGCGTCCATAAAGACGATTTATCTTTTGAAATTGACAATCATCCGATAAAGAAATTTGGTTCCCAAGGCCAGCAGAAATCATTTCTGATTGCATTAAAACTGGCACAGTTCGATTTTGTCAAGAAACAAAGTGGTGAAAAACCAATCCTGCTGTTTGATGATATTTTTGATAAGCTGGATGAATTTAGGGTCAGTAAGATCATCGAAATGGTAAATAATGACGAATTTGGGCAGTTATTCATTTCTGATACCCATCCGGAACGGACTGAAAACATAGTAAAAACTACACATCAGAGTTATAAAATATTTAATTTGTAGTGTTGTACTATTTTGTAATTTAGCGGAAAATTACAAATCATGAAATTGAGATTTCTTTACTTATTGATATGCCCATTTTTATTTATAAGCTGCCAAGGTCAACCGTCAAAAGCTATCCAAACAATTGACGCAAAACAATATGCCGAAAAACTAAAGGCAACCGAACATCCACAACTTTTAGATGTCAGAACGCCAGAAGAATATAAAACCGAACATATCGAAAATGCCGTAAATGTAAATTGGAACGGAGAAGATTTTGCTGCCAAAGTCAATGCATATGACAAGTCAAAACCTGTATTTGTGTATTGTAAGGTCGGCGGGAGAAGTGCCAATGCTGCAGCCAAATTAGCCGAAATGGGATTTACCGAAATTTACAATCTTGATGGCGGAATTATGAAATGGAATGCTTCGGGCAATGGGAAGCCGAGTGAAAAAATTATCGGTATGTGTGATCAGGAATACGGAGAATTAATAAAGTCAGGCGATAGGGTCATGATTGATTTCAATGCCAAATGGTGTGAGCCCTGCAAAAAAATGAAGCCTTATATCCAAAAACTTCAGGAAGATTTGAAAGACAAAATTAAAATTGTCCTACTCGATGCCGATGAAAACAAAACCTTGATCGAACAATTGAAACTGGAAGGATTACCAACAATTATTGTTTATGAAAAAGGAAAGGAAGTTTGGCGCAACACGGGTTATATTTCCGAAGAGGATTTAAAAAAACATTTGTAAACATGATAACTAAAGAAGCAGTTCAGTTCCTGGCAGATTTAGTGGCCAACAACAATACCGAGTGGATGCATGCCAACAAAAAAAGGTATGAGAATTTCAAGAAGGATTATCATAATTACATCGCATCTCTTTTGGCGGAGATGAAACCTTTAGACAAAACGCTGGAACCGTTGGAAATTAAAAACTGTACGTTCCGTATCAATCGTGACATTCGGTTTTCAAAAGATAAATCGCCTTATAAAACCAATATTGGCGTTTGGTTTACCCAAAATAAATTCAGGAAAAACAGTCCTGGGTATTACATTCATTTTGAAAAAGGAAATTCGTTTATTGCTGGCGGCGTTTGGTGTCCGGAACCGAATGAACTGAAACAAATCCGAAAGGAAATCGCTTTTTTCCATGATGATCTTGAAGCAATTGTGAAGGATAAAAAATTCAAATCAGAATTTGGCGCCTTGACACGAGATGATAATAATACACTAAAAAAAGCTCCGAAGGATTTCGAACCCAATCATCCTGCCATTGAATTCCTGAAACTCAAAAGTTTTACCGCTTCAGCAAAAATTGACGACAAATTGTTTTTAGATAAAGACTTCAGCAAAATTGTGTCCCAAAAACTAATTGCATTGAAACCAATGAATGACTTTCTAAATCGAGCTCTGGAAACAGAAGAGTAAATCCTAATGTCAAAAAAACGCATTCTTTTTCTCGGCGAAACCTATCGTGCTGACGCCATTACCTGGATTAACGGCCTGAAGGAATTTGGCGACTTTGAAATTGTAACATGGGAACTCAACACCAACAGCAACGGCGTTAACAGAATAAAACGGTTGTTGGAATTATCCAAAGCAATCCTAACGATCAGAAGCACTGTCAGAAAGTTCAATGCCGATATGGTAATCGCAGAAAGAACTACCAGTTACGGATTTCTAGCTGCAATTTCTGGCATCAAACCAATTGCCATCGCACAACAGGGCATAACCGATTTATGGCCAAATAATTCACCTTTATTCATCTTCAAAAAGATACTTCAGGATTACGCATTTAAGAGAGCCGATTTAATTCACGCTTGGGGAACTGTAATGGCAAACCACATGAAAGAAAGCAAGGTAGACATGTCTAAAGTGATGATTATGCCAAAAGGAATAAATTTGGATTTTTTTGGGTTTAATGATACTTCGGACCTTCCGATTATAAATGCTATTGTTACGCGAGCCTTACAGCCCGAATACAAACATGATGTAATTTTAAGGGCATTTGCTATTGTTAAACAACGCAATATTCCTTTTCAACTGACAATTATCGGAGACGGAATGCAGTTGGAAAAATTGAAACTTTTGGCCAAGGAACTTAACATCGCAGACGAAGTAGTTTTTGTTGGAAGAATCGATAATAATGACATTCCAAAGTTTCTGGAGCAGTCAAATTTTTACATCAGCATGCCAATAACAGAAGGTGTTTCAGCTTCTCTTTTGAAGCAATGGCCTGCGGCTGTTTTCCAATTGTAAGTGATTTACCGGGAAATAGAAGTTGGATAACCGAAAAAGATAACGGAATACTTGTACCATCGGAAAATCATACTAAATTAGCCGAAGAATTGGAGTGGGCTTATAACAATCCTGACTTTACAAAAAACGCTGTAACTCAGAATAGGAAATTTGTAGAAGAGAATGCCAACTACAGGAAGAATATGAAAAAAATTGCTGATACTTATAATGATTTAATCAAAGTTAAATCGACTACTACTTAGATTTATGTGTGGGATTAATGGGATTTTCCATTTAAATTACAAACCGGTTGACCAAAATCAGCTGATTAAAATGCGGGATATTTTGGAGCACCGTGGTCCGGATGACGCAGGTTTATATATCAACAACAATATCGGATTAGGCCATCGGCGACTATCCATTATCGACACTTCTTCGGCAGGCCATCAACCGTTTGTTTCCGATAACGGAAGGTATATTATCGTATTCAATGGAGAGATTTATAACTATCAGTCTTTTTACCCCGAACTAAAAAGTAAAGGAATTGCGCTAAGATCGGGTTGCGATACCGAAGTTTTATTAAAGCTTTACGAATTATACGGCATGGAAATGCTGCATCGCCTTAACGGAATGTTCGCTTTTGCCATTTGGGATACTTTAGAAAAAAACTGACGCTCTGCCGGGACAGAATGGGTGTGAAACCTCTGTATTATTGTATTCACAAAAACACTTTATATTTTGCTTCCGAACAAAAAGCCCTCTTTGCTGCCGGAGTTCCAATTGCCATTTCGGAAAGCGGTATGGAAGAATATATCTTTAACCGATTTGTAGCTGGAGAAGACACGCTATTTGCTGATGTCAAAAAATTGCTTCCCGGACATTATATGGTTGTGGATGAAAACGGAAATAGCAAAACAACCCGATGGTGGAATCTAAAAGAACAGATTCAAAACCATGCGAATATCCTGAATCCAAAAAAATGGTTTGAAGAAACGTTCTTTGAATCGGTTAAACTTCGAATGGTCAGCGATGTTGCAGTGGGCGTTCTGTTAAGTGGCGGATTGGATTCGTGTTCGATTCTATCCTCATTACACGAACAGGAATTCGAGAAAATAGAAACCTTCAATATCAGTTTTTCGGAAGAAGAGCATAACGAGTATCATTTGGCAAAAAGAATAACCGACCAATACGGTTATACCTTCAATCATACCAAACTGGAAGATGAAAGCCTTTACCAAAATTTAATCGAGACCTCTTATTATCAGGATGAACCGATAATGCACCTTAATGAACCTCATTTGTTGGCGATTGCAAAACTGGCAAAACCAAAAGTTAAGGTATTGCTTTCAGGAGAAGGCGCAGACGAATTAATGGGTGGTTATGTTCGTTATAAAGCATTAAAAAATCCTTCACTACTAAAAGTAATTTCGCAGATAAGCAGGTTTGAAACGTTTAACAAAAAACCACGTTACGACAAATTATTTCGGTATTCCAAAATCAACAGTGATTCGGATTTAGTGATTTTCAATGGTTCTAATGTGTATCCCGAAGATATTAATCAGTTTTATGGGAATAAAAAAAACCTGTGAATGAATACCGTCATAAGATTTTAAAGGAAGCTCAGGAATTATATCCAAAAAACCTGCAACGCCAGGCATTGTATTTTGACCAGCATACTTATATGTGTTCGTTGCTCGACCGAAATGACCGCTGCACCATGGGAACCTCAATTGAATGCCGTGAGCCGTTCTTAGATCAAAGGTTGGTGGCCGGTTTGGGGACTTTGGATGACAAATGGATGTTTACCGGAAAAAAGGAAAGTTCATTCTAAAAACAACAATGGAAGACAAACTTCCAAGAGAAATCATAGACTTCCGAAAGATTGGACTAAGTGCACCTTGGGGAAGTTACCTATTAAGTTTTCCGCGATTTATAGATGAATTAGACCTTTTTGCCAAGAGTCCCATTTTTGAAATGCCAATGTTGGAAAACCTCGACGGACAAAAAATGGTTGCCGAAATCAGAAAAGGAAACACCAAAATCCTGCCTTATTTCATGCCAATATTTATGCTTCATAAATGGCAAAAAAACTATTATAATAAATTCGTTTAAAAAATCTTTGGCTTACTTTTGTCATCATAGATTTTTAAGCATGACTATCCAAAACGACTTCTCTTTAAAAAATACAACACTTTTGGCATTGAAGCCAAAGCAAAACAGTTTGTAGCTGCTCATTCTGTTGAAGAACTGAAAACTGTTCTACAGGAATACCAATCGGAACCCAAATTCATTCTTGGTGGTGGAAGCAATATGCTGCTGACCCAGGATATTCAGGCACTGGTTATCCATGTCGATTTAAAAGGAAAGAAAGTCATTAAGGAAGATGATGATTTTGTATGGGTCGAAAGCCAGGCTGGCGAAAACTGGCACGAATTTGTACTTTGGACCATTGATCAAAACTTCGGAGGATTGGAGAATATGTCGCTTATTCCTGGGAATGTTGGCACCACTCCGGTACAGAATATTGGTGCTTACGGAACAGAAATCAAGGACACTTTTGTTTCCTGCGAAGCCATCAATATTACCACTCAGGAAATGAAAACTTTTGAAAAGCAGGAATGTAATTTTGGCTATAGGGAAAGTATTTTCAAACATGCTGTAAAATACCAATTCATCATTACCTCTGTGGTTTTTAAACTCACAAAACGCAATCATAAAATTAATATTTCCTACGGCGACATCACAAAGGAATTGGAAAAGCAAAACGTCTCCACTCCTACTTTAAAAGACGTTTCAAATGCCGTAATTGCGATTCGCCAGAGCAAATTGCCAGATCCAAAAGAACTGGGTAACAGCGGAAGCTTTTTTAAGAATCCAATCATGCCGAAAGAACAATACGAAAAAGTACATCAGTTACATCCCGAAATGCCTCATTATGTAGTTTCAGAAACTGAAGTCAAGGTTCCTGCAGGATGGCTTATTGAAAGGGCGGGCTTCAAAGGAAAACGCTTTGGCGACGCAGGAATCCATAAAAACCAAGCTTTGGTGTTGGTAAATTATGGCAACGCGACCGGACAGGAAATTTTAGCGGTTTCCAAAGATATCCAGGCTACAGTTTTAAAGGAATTTGGCATTGCTATTGAGGCGGAAGTTAATGTGATTTAAAAGTTAAAGATTATTTAAAAGCGATAAGTTATTTGATTAAAAGACTTATCACTTTTCCCTTTTACTTATCCCTGAGGACAAAAAATCACAACTCATAATTCATAATTTATAATTCATAATTTACAATTGGTTTTCGTACATTTGCAGTCCTTTTTAAAAGTCGAAGAAAGCGTTATGTTATTATCTATTTTCTGTTTATTTATTGTCATTGTTGCTGTTCAGTTCCTCTATTACATTGTAGTTTTTGGCAAATTCTCATTTGCTAAACATCAAACCGTAACGCCGAAAAGGGTTCCTATTTCAGTAATTGTATGTGCGAAAAATGAGGAAGAAAATGTCCGCACTTTAATCCCATTATTAGTGGAACAGAATTATCCACAATTTGAAATTGTTTTGATTGACGATGCGTCAAGCGATAATACACTGGAGGTTTTTGAAGAATTTGAAAAACTGCATTCTAATATAAAGCTGGTTAAGGTTGAAAATAACGAAGCTTTTTGGGGTAATAAAAAATACGCACTTACTTTAGGGATCAAGGCCGCGAAAAATGAATATTTATTATTCACTGATGCCGACTGTGTACCTAATTCCAAAGAATGGATTACTACGATGAGTTCCCAATTCACTGCCGAAAAAACAATCGTTTTGGGCTATGGTGCTTATGAAAAAATTGCCGGTTCATTCCTAAATAAAATCATCCGTTTTGAAACCTTATTGTCTGCAACCCAATATTTTTCCTGGGCAAAATTAGGAAAACCTTACATGGGGGTTGGCCGGAATTTAGCCTACAAACGTGAAGAATTTTTCAAGGTTCGCGGTTTTATGGATCATATGAAAGTACGTTCTGGTGATGATGATTTGTTTATCAATCAGGCAGCGGAAGCCAAAAACACAACCGTTTGTTATGTGCCTGAAAGCTTTACTTATTCTAAACCAAAAACCTCTTTCAAGGACTGGTTTACCCAAAAGCGCCGCCATGTTTCAACAGCAAAACATTATAAAATATTTGACCAGAACCAACTTGGGATATTTTATACCTCGCAATTGTTATTTTTGATATTGCCTATCGTTTTACTAGCCTTTCAATACCAATGGATTGCAGTAATCAGCATCATTGGTTTCCGTTATATTTTTGCATGGATTACTATGGGTTTTGCAGCAGGAAAACTGAAGGAAAAAGATGTAATGTATTGGTTTCCAATAATCGAAATCGTTCTAATCGTTACACAACTGAATGTGTTTATTACCAATACGTTCTCAAAACCAGTACATTGGAAATAAATCCATACATAGAGAAAGCAAAAAAGGCGATCAGGTTGCCTTTACCTATCTGCTCGACCATTATTGGAACGAAGTCTATGGCTTTATGCTGAAACGTACCGAAAACGAAACCGATTCGGAAGACATCACAATAGAAACCTTCTCGAAAGCCTTTGACAAAATTGCCTCTTACAATCCCGAATTTCAATTCAACACCTGGTTGATTGCCATTGCGAAAAATGTTCATATCGACATGCTTCGCAAAAAGAAATCTACTGTCTTTGTAGAAATCACAGACGAAGAAGACCAACAGGCTTATAACGTTGCCGATACCACTCCATCAGTAGAAGATGCCTTGATTACGGAACAAAACCTTTCGCGTTTACTGCAATTCATCAAGGAACTCAAGCCTCATTATCAGGAAGTCATCCAACTTCGGTATTTTCAGGAAATGAGTTATCAGGAAATTGCCGAACAGCTTGGCGAACCTTTGAGCAATGTAAAAATAAAATTACTGCGTGCCAAAAAACTTCTGGCAGAAATCATTGAAAGCAAAAAATAGGCTTTTGTTAAAATCCGTTTAAATACTTAGTGTTTTATAGCTTTGTTGAATTATTTTTAAAATAATTAACAAATCGAATACTATTTTATAATTTCTGGCGTTATATATTAAAACCAAGGCTTATGTAACATCGATACTTAACTTAAAACCATTTAATCATGTCAAACGTTAGTATCTATGAAAAAAGCTGGACCGATCTAGTTTTTGAGAACAAAAACAAAGCTTATGGCGCTTACCAATTGCGTCAGGAAAACTCCCGAACCACTTTATTTGCATTCCTTAGTGGTATTACCTTGATCGTATTATTGTTTGCTGGCTGGTTCTTATTTTCTTCTTTTGGGAATAAAACCCTAATTCCAAAAGAGCCTACTGTAATAAGACCAACAATTATCCCTGTTACTCTACAACCAAAGAAAGAGCCTTTAAGACCGAAAGCTGAAACTAAAGAAAGTACTGCTGCAGCTGCCACGGAGAATAAAAACAAAAGGTATGAAGCCTCCACAACTCCTGATGATGTAGAGGTTCCAAAGAATGAAACACCTTTAGTTCCAACTGTAACTGGTCCGGACACCGGAACTACAGGCCCGGCCATTGATACTCCAACCGAAGGCGGAAGTCCAAGGGGACCCGTTATATCAGCAGCTGTTATTGATAATAGTCCAAAATCTCCTAACGAACTGGACAGGCTTCCGGAATATCCTGGTGGGATTTCAAAATTCTATCAATACATCATTTATAATATTGACAAACCTGAAGTGGATGACAATTTGAGTTCTATCAGTGTCCTAATGTCATTCGTAATTGAAAGAGACGGTTCCATGACCGACATCAAAGCATTAAGAAGTACAGATAAAAATCTTGAAAAAGAAGCTATTAAGGTGTTAAAGGCATCCAAGGTAAAATGGTCGCCAGGCTTTAAGGACAATCAAAAGATGAGAACACTGTATGTACTTCCGATAAAAGTTGCGCTTTAATTATTAATTCTGTTTGCATTTTTGCCCTAAACCTGGCTTGTTTTAAAAACTTGTCAGGTTTATTTTTTTAATAAGTCGTGTATAACTTTTAGAAACCGTTGGGATTAATTTTGAACGAATATCGGTATTATTGTAAACTTTACACTGATTATGAAGATTACCCTGCTTACTTTTCTTTTATTGACAACCTTTTTTTTACCGGTCCAAAAGCCGAGGTGGATTCTGTTACATCTAATCAGGCAAATAAAGACGATAGTCTACATGTAAGCTCAGCATTTCCTATAAAAATGGGAAAGGTTTCTGAAGCCTACATCGCAGCCAAAAGACATTATATTGATTCCTTTTATAACAAAAACATTAAATCCCCTTTTTACAGTGGTAGTTTCATTGTAGTCAAAAACGGCCGCGTGCTCTATGAGGATTATCAAGGATATGCTAACGTAAAGACAGGACAGAAAATTGACGCAAAAACGCCTATACACCTTGCATCTGTAAGTAAGGTTTTGACCTGCACCGCTATTCTAAGATTGGTGCAGCATGACAACATCATGCTGGATCAGAAAGTTACCGACTGGCTTCCTAAATTCCCCTATCCAAATACTACGATTAGGACTTTATTGAATCACAGAAGTGGACTGCAGCACTATTCCAACTTTCCGGGACTGATGAAAAAAAGATGGGACAGGAAAAAAATATTGACTAATACTGATGTTTATAATTTATTGGTGCAGAACAAATTCAGATTGGTCACGCCAAATGATACGCATTTTGATTATTGCAATACCAATTATATAATCCTGGCCCTGATTATTGAAAAGGCTACCGGACTGAATTACCGTCGGGCTATGCAGGAACTGGTTTTTAAACCGTTGGGCATGAAGAATAGTTATGTTTTTAATTACGATACAGATAGGGAAACGGCATCGAAATCGTATCGCGGCAACAACATATTTCCATGGGATCAGTTTGATAATCTATATGGCGATAAAAATATTTATTCCACACCAAGGGATTTGGTTAAGTTTGACATGGGCTGTTATTCTCCTGATTTTATCGACCAGAATTTATTACAGCAAGCCTATTTTGGATACAGCGCCGGTAAATTGGCTAAACCTATAAAGGATTACGGTTTGGGAATGCGAATGCGATTCTTACCGCCAACGGGAGAAAAAATGATTTATCATAACGGATGGTGGCATGGAAATAACACTTCGTTTATACCAGTCAGAAAAGATACCGTAACCGTTATTTGTTTGGGAAATAAATACTCCAACAGACCCTACTCTGCTTTGAGTATGGTAAGCAGCTTATTCTACAAAAAGAAAACAGAAATTGAAACTCCAGTTCCGACCGAACAGGAACTCCAGGATTTGGAAAAACGGGCGCAGTAATTATTCCTTTACCAGATAAATTCCGTCCTCCTTAATTTCGATAAGCTTGTCTTTGTAAAGTGCTCCGATGGCTTTTTTGAAAGTTTTTTTACTCATTTTCAGCACCGTTTTGATGTCTTCTGGATTGCTATCGTCATTCAATCTAAGGAAACCTCTGCTGGCTCTTAACTCGTCAAGGATTTTCTCCGCATTTGGTTCTACATTGCGGTAGCCAAATTTATGCAGCGTAACATCAATCTTATTATCAGGGCGAATCGCTTTAATGTAGCCTGTCATTCGGTCTCCCGTCCTTATATCTTCATAAACCTGGTCTTTGTATAGCAAACCTTTGTGGATGTCGTTGATAATTACATTGATTCCCAACTCGGTGATGTGCGAAATTATCAAGTCTACTTCATCACCTACGGCCACAGTCAATTCATCATTCTTCAAAAACTGATTGGTTTTACTGGATGCCATCAGCCTATTCGTTTTTTCATCCATAAAGGCAAAAACCAAATAACGTTTCCCTTTTTCCATTGGGCGTGCCTGTTCCTTAAACGGAACGAACAGATCCTTTTCCAAACCCCAATCGAGGAAAGCCCCAAAATTATTGACGTAATTTACGCGAAGTAATCCAAACTCATCCATTAGTATATAAGGCTCTAATGTAGTGGCTACAGGCCGCTCTTCATGGTCAAGGTAAACAAAAACAATCAAATCGTCTCCTATATTATATTCCTTCGGAACATATTTCACAGGGAGTAAAACATCGTCCTTTCCATCGGTTAGAAAAAGCCCGACTTTGGTTTCCCTGTCTATTTTGAGTGTATTGTAATGTCCTATTTCCATCTTGCAATCGTGTAATTTTGACTGCAAAGATAGGAATTAGTAGGCAGTAGCAGTTGGCAGTTTGCAGATTTTTAATTTTAAGTGATTTAATTCGTGCCTTGTTAGTCAATTAAAAAAATACGTAGTTTTGTTGGTGTAACAAAACCAACGCTTTCTATACTAACTCGGCTATGAGTGACAACTTGGAACAAATATTTGTAAAGCAATTAAAGGACAACCAGAACATTATCCACAAGATATGTAGGCTGTATACCAATGATGAAGATGCGCACAAGGATTTGTTTCAGGAAGTAACCATTCAGCTTTGGAAGGCCTTCCCAAAATTTAGAGGCGAATCTAAATTCTCCACCTGGGCTTATCGTGTGGCACTAAACACCGCCATTACCCTTTACAGAAAAAGCACCCGAAACGTAGCTACAACTTCTTACGAAGGACAAAAGCATTTCCTTTCGCAGGAAGACTACAATTTTGAGGAGGAAGAGCAAATCAAATTAATGTACCAGGCCGTACAACAGTTGAATGACATTGAAAAAGCCCTTGTGTTTTTGTACCTGGAAGACAAAGATTATACAGAAATATCAGTAACATTGGGAATCAGCGAGGTAAATGCCCGCGTGAAAATGAACAGAATTAAAGGAAAATTAAAAAAATATTAAATCCCTAAGGATTATGGAAGAGTTGGATTTACTAAAAAAGCCTGGCAAAAAGACAGCCATTCCTTCGAACAGGTTTCGGAGACCGATATATATAAAATGCTGCATACCAAATCATCGTCGATTGTAAAATGGATTTTGATCATCAGTATCATTGAGGTTTCCGTCTGGACACTTATCAGCGTGGTTTGGAACACCGATGACTATATGCGGAAAATGCATGCCGAAAATACAATCATCTATTTTAAGGTATTGAATTTTATCAACTATGCAGTGATTTTGTATTTTATCTATACCTTTTATAAAAATTACGTCAAGATTTCGACCACCGCATCCACAAAGCAATTGATGCACGACATCCTAAAAACCAGGAAAACGGTGCAGTATTATGTTTGGTATAATCTGGGGATGATTGTAGTCAGTCTTATTGCCGGTTTTCTGATCCAGTTCAATTTTAATCCCAAAATGGCACTGCTCAAAGATAAGATTGCCCACGAAGACAGCTACTATACCTTATGTATAACGCTTGGCGTAATCCTATTGACCTTTATAGTAATCCTTGGAGCCTTTTGGGTATTCTACAAATTATTATATGGTATCCTGATGCGAAAGCTGAATTCGAATTACAAGGAATTAAAGAAAATTGATTTGTAAATATATAGACCGTCCCGTTAAAAGCAGGGCGGTTTTTTTATTTACTTCCCTCTTCCTGTAATGCCCTTTCTAGTATTATTTTTTCCTTTTGCAGGAGTTCTGATCAATTAGCAACAAACGCAACTTTGATTTACTTTCTAGGTAGTTATCAATTACATCCACTGTTATTGCATTTAAGGCTGGCAAACTTCTGGCTTTTTTAACTTCTTCCGGTGAATTCAAAAAGTCCATTAGTTGGACCGCTTTCGAATAATTTTCAAATTTTTCCTGCTCGCTTGCTATTTTTCGCACTATAACCTGCAACTGGTAATCGTTTTCCACCAGCCGCTTTTCAATTATCAATGTTGTTCTGTTGTCCAGATATTCAGGTTTGGATAAGCTTTTTAAAGCTTTGGCTTCAGGCGTTAGCATGTAGGTAATCATTTCTCCTATCCGAGTCCCTGCACCTTGAGGTAAATTTCTCCTCAACCCTTCATAGTGCGACCAAAGGCTTCGGGATACTTTTAATAGACCGGCGATTTGCTCCTGAGTAAGGCCTAACATAGCTCTAACGGTGCCTTTTTTAATTCTTTTCATAATCTGACTTTTTAGGTTTCCACTTGTGTCACATTTTTTTCTGTCACAGTATTTTTTGCGACACGTTATTATGCGACAGAGCTTTTTACTGCAAAAATATTGCCAAAAGGTAATTTTAGCGAATACGGAAAAGGTTATTAAAAGGATTTTTCTTAGATTTGGGATGTATGCTCTATGAGTGTAGCGGGTATGAATAAGTTAGCAGTAATGTTTCAGGACGTAACAATAAATCTAGACGTAATAATAAATCTATATGAAAAAAATCCTTTTGCTATTTATTCTTAGCTTATCATTAACATCATGCGCATCAGAATTTGAAATGCCAGGATATAGGTTTACAAACTTTGAGAATACCGAAATTTGGGATTTAGCCAAAGCTGTCAGTGATGATGACGATGCAAAAATACGAGAATTGATAAAACTAAATAAATTGCAAATTGATTTTAAAGACCCTAAATATCAACAAACGTTACTTACGTTATCAATCGTAAATAAAAAGAAAAAGCTTTTGTTGAATTATTGAAATCTGGCGCAAATCCAAATGTACTTCTGGGAGAATCAAAAGACTCTACTCCTTTTATGAATGCAATTCAATATCAAGAAAATTGCGATTTATTTTACATACAAACGTTAGTGAAATTTAAAGCTGACATTAATAAAAAAATCGTTTCCGAAAATAGAAATATTCTTTCTGATTTATACAGTATTCCTTTATTAGCTGCAATTTCAAAATTCAGTCATAAGAGGCATGAATGTCTAGAAACAGTTAAGTTTCTTGTCGATAGTGGCGCAGATATTAATGCTTGTATTGAAGATTCCGCTTCAGGTGTGTGCGAAGGCGTTATTTCAAGATGTTTACATGGTAATTCCCTTAAAGCGCTAAAATATTTTGTTATCGAAAAGAAAATATCCATTCCAGAAAAAGTTTATGTAGTTGGCCAAATAAATCCAAAGACAATGAAAATATATGGTTTAAGTGAAGCATTAAATTCAAAAAAATTTCAATACGAAGATTTTACAGATAAATACACTGGATTTGTAGACAGATCAGATTTAAGAAACTCAAAAGAAGAAATTTTGAATTATTTAAAGGCAATGGAGAAAAAATAAAACACTACTGCTAACAGCGGTTATCGAGAACCTTACTCCTCTCTTTTGTTCTTTCTGATTAATGCATAAATTTAATAATTGTAAACTTAAGGCGGTTTCGCGCAATAGCAGGTTTTATTTCCCTTACCATAACTTAATTAATCCTAAAAACCTTATTCCTCAACTTCATCCGCATTTTCACCCAAAGAAAATTTTAAAAACAGGAATCCTAAAACGCCGGCTATCAAGGATGAAATCAAGATTACAAACTTGGCATTATTGATAATGGTTTCGCTGTCAAAAGCCAATAAGGTTATAAAAATAGACATGGTAAAACCGATGCCTCCCAGGAACCCAACTCCTAAAATTGATTTCCAGTTTATATCACCCGGCAGTTGACATATTCCTACTTTAACCGCAAAGAAAGTCAGGGCAAAAATCCCTAAGGGCTTCCCGATGATTAAACCTAAGGCAATTCCCAGGCTATAATTTTGGGTAAGCGTGGCACCGATATCAGAACTTAAGACAATTGCTGTATTGGCCAGTGCAAAAATAGGCAGGATAATAAAGGCAACAGGCTTATGCAAAAAATGCTGTAAAACATAGGAAGTCGATTTCTTTCCACCTTTTCCAAACGGAATGGCAAATGCCAGTAAAACTCCGGTAATGGTAGCATGAACGCCTGAGTGCAGCATAAAATACCACATGACCACACCTCCAATTATATACGGAATCAGGTTATTTACTTTGAGCCTGCCCAATAGTATCAACACGGCATATACGCCTAAAGCTATCAATAAATTAGACCAAAGTATCGTTTTAGTATAAAATATGGCAATGACTAAAATCGCCCCTAAGTCATCCATAACAGCCAACGCAGTCAAAAATATCTTTAATGATGTGGGCACTCTGCTTCCCAATAACGACAAAATCCCTAAAGCAAATGCAATGTCTGTCGCCATCGGAATTCCGGCTCCCGATTGCGTAGTGGTTCCATAATTATACAGTATAAAAATCAATGCCGGAATCACCATTCCTCCTATCGCTCCAAAAATGGGCAGCATAGCATCCTTTATGTTGGATAGTTCCCCTTTATAGATTTCCCTTTCCAATTCTAAACCAATCAGTAAAAAGAAAATCGTCATTAGTCCGTCATTTATCCAGTATTCGAGGCTCTGACCTGAAAATTGGGTAAGCCAAAAATGATGATACCCTTCTCCCAATACCGAATTAGCTATGACTAATGAAACTACTGTACAAAGGATCAATAGCAATCCGCCTGATTTTTCACTTTCGATAAAGCCTGTAAACAGCTCTGACAGCTTAATACCTTTATTCTCCTGTTTCATGTTTTTTATGTTTCATTAAACCCAACATCATTACAAATGCTGTTAAGATTATTACCTGGATTATAAGTGATTTATTGGCCAAGGCTATGGTTTGACTTGCCGGTATACTAAAAAACAATAGTATGGTGATCAAACCTCTGGGAGCAATAAACAGCAAAGGGCTCGTCTTAAATTTGAAAAGTTTTAAGAATATAAAGCGCAATACAAAAATACCAATAGTTATAGCAATTGCCCAAATAATAGTATCAGAATTAAATAGTTCTGCCGTTTCTATCAGATATCCAAACAGCATAAAAAACAAAGCCCGGATCAGGAAAGCTATTTCTGTAGTTAACTCCTTAAATTTAAAGACTTCGCGATTAAAATTTACTAAATGGATCTTTTGTACTAACTTATAATTTTTCAATTCGTCGATATTACCTAAAAACAAACCAAACAGCAATATAAACAGTAAGGCGGGTAAATGATATTCTTTTGAGATAGCATAAATTAAGATAATCATTAAAATAATGGGCAAGAACTTTATAGTATGCTTTATTTTATCAAGGAAGAAAGCCAGTGACAAGGTTGCCAAAAGGGAAATAATCAACATCACTACTAATTCAAGAATAAAAAAGCCAACCGACTTAGAGCCGATAGAATCATTCAGGGTAATGAAATTAAAAAAAGCACTCCGAAAATATCGGACAAACTGCTTTCATAAGTAATGAATTCCTTGTTTTTAGAGAGTAAGTTTTTGGCACTTGGGATTGCAATTGCACTACTGATAATGGCTAACGGAATGGCATTGGCCAATCCGATCTTAAAGCTTACATTGCCATAATACTGAAATGCAAATGCCAAACCAAGACTACCTACAATCATCGGAATGAGAGCAATTACAGAAGATTTACCTATCATTGGTAACTTGGAACGATTTAGTTCTAATTCCAATGAACCTTCGAGCACAATCAATATCAATCCAATAGTTCCTAAAATGGGTAAAAGCGGAATTAGGTTTGGAATGGTTATGCTAAAATAAACAGATGCCTGTTTAACAGCATATCCCAAAGCCAACAGTAGAATGACTGATGGAATTTTAGTTTTTGCGGAAGACAGATCAAAAACATAGGCAAAAAGCAATAATATACAAAGCGAAATAATTATAGCTGTAGTCATTTCTTAAACGATTATTTTTTTATCAAAGACCAATTTATACTTTGGGTCTTCCATTATATTCAAAAGTAAACTTTTAAAACGGGGAAACAAACTCAACCTTTAACCATATTCATTGGTAAATTGAATTTGCCTATCTTTAGGACTGATTGGTAAAAATACCGATACTGACAGAAACAAGGAAAAGTAAGCAAGCTTAAAAGACATAGAACATAAAATTGGACTAATATGAAATGGACCTACAGCATTAAAAATAAAATTACGGCTTCGGTGGTTTTGCTGGCCTTATGCCTGTTGGTACTTTTGAGCCATTACCTTGACAGGATGCATACCCAAAATGTAAAAAACGCTATATCTACCTTGTACGAAGATAGATTGATTGCTGAAGATTACATCTTAAAAATGACCAGTACTACTTATCAAATTAGGGAAGTCTTAAATTCTGATTTAGATAGGGCTTCCAAATCCAACGCTATCCGTAAATTAACTGAAAAGTTCAATAGCATCTATACTATATATCTCAAAACAAAGCTTACCAAACCCGAAAAAGCAACAGCAGTGGAGTTGATTTGGTACTTGAAGAAATTCGGGCAAACCACCCTTAAAAACAATCATCAGCCTTCGAATTATACAGATAAGGTTCTTTCTTCTTTAGATAAACTTTCCACCATTCAGTTAGAGGAATCCAAGTTAATCATGAAAAAAGTCGAATCACAGTATGCCACTATTAAAGCATCTTCTCAATTTGCTTTCGTAATCGTCATCATCATTTTAGTGGTATTACAAATACTGGTTTTTTCAGGAGAATCCATTGTGCCCATAGTTAAATCGAAAAATCCAACGCTTAATTAAAGTGTTAAGTAGCGTCGACACCTAAAAATGCAGCCGAAGGCAGTAAAGAGAATGGCAAAGATTGTGAAAGGATTTTTTTCTTAGATTTGAGAGCTATCGCGGATATAATAAGTGATGTGCAAGACTTCCAAACAAACTAAACAATAAATTATGTCAAACCCAGATTCTCAAAAAGTAACTGACTATATAAATTCAATTGACGTTCAATTTAAGTCGACCATTGAATTACTTCGGAAAATTTTCCTAAATTCCGATGCCGAAATTGCCGAACATATTAAATGGAATTCTCCCAGCTTTTACTACAATGGAGAAATGAAAGATTTTGATGCCAAAGAATACAAACGGGATGTAGCGGTTCTAAATTTACACCGTGGAAAGCTCCTGATTGTTTTTCCGACAGGCAATAAGATTGACAGACAAACAGGCTTAATAGGCAAAGATTATCCTGATGGAAGAAAAATTGTTGAAATTAAAGATTTAGAAGATGTTCAAAATAAAACAGAAGCTTTAACAAAAGGAATTAAAGATTGGATAGCACAAATTGATAAGTAATCTGTCCGAAAATTTCAAACCAAATACCGCTTACAATAAATGACAACTAACAACTGCCTGAACTGCGATAAAGAACTAACCGATAAATTTTGTGCGGGTTGCGGACAAAAAGCCGAAATTCACCGCATTACCTTTAAGAACCTTATATTTCATGACATATTGCACGGCACGTTTCATATTGATAGAGGAATATTGTTCACGGCCAAACAGTCGCTCCTTCGTCCGGGGAAAGCCGCATTGGAGTATATTTCGGGAAAAAGGAAACGCTATTACAATGTGTTTTACCTGATTCTGATAATGATTGGTTTGATGCTGTTTTTCCGCCATATTGATGAATTGTTTTATCCTCAGGAAATCGAAGCTATTCCCAAACCCTCTAAACTCGATGAAACGAGCCAAAGACTAAATGAAATGATTTCACAAAGAAGTAAGTTTATAATTTTACTTTTTATCCCGTTTGCGGCATTGAACAGCTTTATTTTATTCAGAAGAAAAAAACTGAACCTAAGCGAACATTCGATACTAACGGGAATGATATTGTTGGGAATCATTTTGCTGAATATACTCACCAATTTCTTTTTCCTTTTTGATCTGACTTTTGGTTTAAGTAATACTGTTGCCAGCCTAATCGTAGCCGGCCTTATAATAGCGTATGTTATTTATGCCTATATTGATGCCTTTAGTGCTGATTATTCAAAGCTAGGAATGGTATTCAGGGTACTATTATTTTTTGGCTTGCTTTATATAGAATTGAGAATCCTTCTTTATCTGATGGTAGGAATTATCACAGATTGGAAAATGGTCGAAAAGGTAACCCTATCGCCTTTTTAAAACCAATAGTTCTAGATATTCTTTTCAGAAAAAATTATACATTTGACCATCAAAAAACAATTCATTACAATGAAAATAAAATTCAACCCTCAAACTATCCTGTTATTTCTACTATTCATTTGTTCTTTTTCTACTTATGGGCAATATAATATTTTTCATTATTCGCCTAATGAAAGAGAAGATTTTAAAAAACGTTCACTCTATGTTGCTTTAGGTGATAAAGATGCAGCCGCATCAAAGCCCTATATTGATATGATTAAAAATAGCTGGACAAATTCTGAGGTGCAGTTCATAAACTATGATGATATCGAAAAACATACTGCTGAACATGCCCTTTTCCTTTGGATTGATATTACTACAAGTACATCAAGCACAAATCCAACTGCTGGGGCAGGACAAAGCAAAGGACTTACATGGAGTAATACTTATTATTTTTTAACCCTGTGGCAACCGGTAACCGGCAAAAAAGGAAAATTTGAAGTTGATCCAATCACAAGAATTTCAATATTTACTGACTATGCCAGCATACAGAATCCAAGCTTAACATTTAATTCTGATTACAGTAAAGAGGGCCATATCAGAAATTGGAGCGTGGGGATTTTAAAAAATTATATCCAGACTATCTTAATGATTATGGATGGTAAAGCGTTTAAACTGAAAGACTATAGGGATAAGCCCGAATTAGATAAGCTAAAAACTGAAACACTATATATACCGGATTACACTTTTATTAATTTCGATAAATGGACAGGGGATGAAACAAAACGATTTGAAGTGACTGATCTGATGAAGGATTATGAATTTCAATACAAAGTTGTAACTTCTGAAGAACTGAGTCAAAAAATCCTTAATGAACAAAACCCAATTTATTATTTCTTATATGTAAAGAATAGCACAACTAAATACATTTCGGTGATAAATTCACAAACGGGCAAGATTGTTTACGCTTATGGAGATATGGAAGGTAATTACAACATTAAGCCTTCAGATTTAAAAGACCTGTCTAAAGCAATAAAAAAATAAGATAAAATATCCCGACACTAAGTCGGGATATTTTTTTTATCTATATGGTATTCCCTCAGCTTGTTCAGGCGTTCCTGCTCTTCGATTTCCTCGGCTGGAATCACTTTTAGAAAGGACGGATGCTGTTCTATAGCGTATTCCACTTTTTCGACAATCTGCTCTATGGTTTCGTTTTCATAATCGATTACCAAAGGCTCTTTGATGATAAATGACTGTAAGATATTTTTCTTTTTCATCCGCAGCCCTTTTTTATCAAACGAACGGCGGAAACCATCAATTACAATAGGCACGACAATAGGTTTATATTGTTTAATGATATGCGCTGTACCTTTACGTACGGGTTTAAACGATTTTGTTGTTCCCTGCGGAAAAGTAATTACCCAGCCATCTTCCAGTGCAATCCTGATATTTTCAGTGTCATTTGGATTTACCTCGCGCTTCTCCTCTACATCCTTTCCTCCGGCTCGCCAGGTCCTTTCTACTGAAATTGAACCTACATATGCCAAAATCCTCGGCAGTATACCCGACTTCATCGTTTCGCTTGCGGCAACATAATAAATATTCAGTTTCGGATTCCACAGATAACCTACATTCTTAATACTGTCCTGTCTTCCGGAAAGACTGGCATTGAACACATGGAACATCGCAACAACATCGGCAAAATAAGTCTGATGATTGGAAATGAATAATACGTTTTTATCCGGCAATGCCGCAATAATTTCGGAACCGTCAATCTGCAGATCGTTAAAGCCACGGTATCTTCTGTGCGTGATGGCACCAAAGATGCGGATCAACCATTTTTTAATGAAAAGTATATGGCCAAAAGGATTTCTTTTAAATAATCCCATAATATTAATTTTATTAGGATGGCAAATCTACAAAAACTAAAACTTTATAAAACTAATTTTAGAGTTTCTTTAAGTTCGCTCAGCATCATCGCCGTTGCACCCCAAATGAAATGTTCATTAACCTGAAAGCCTGGTACCTCCATCGTATCGGCGTAGGAAGTTTTTATTGAAGTCGATTTCACTATGCTATCATCCATAAAATCGACTAACGGAAATTCTACCATTCCGGCTACTTCATCGGGCTGCAAAACAAACTCTAAATCATCTTGGCTTACGCCCAAAAACGGGTACACCATAAAATTACTTGGCGGAATATAGACTTCGGTAAAAGCCCGAATGACATTGATACTGTTAGGATGGATTCCGATTTCCTCATGGGTTTCACGCAATGCAGTCTGTTTTAGGTCGAAATCCTCTAACTCTACCTTTCCACCCGGAAAGGCAATTTGTGACGAATGCACGCCGTTATAAGATGTACGAAGTATTAACGCTAAATGAGTTTGATAATTCTTTGGATAAAAAAGCATCATAACGGCAGCTTTTTTTGGGGTGATTTTAGTGAAATCAGTATTTCGTAGTAAATCTGCCCTGTTGGGCGGAACCATTTTTACATGAGCGTTCGTTGCAGGTAGCTCAACATTTAGTATTTTTGGCGTATATTTTAAAAACTCTTCGAAGTCCATAACGTAGGTTTTGAAATATAAAGTTACCGCAAATATTCAAAGCATTCAAATTTTTATCCAACTAAAATGTACAGCAAAAAAGAAGCGCTATTTATAAAAAAAGAATTCTGGGTTGCATTTGCATCAGTCTATCCGAGGAAATGGCTGTTGTATGATACTAAGATCAAAGACGTTACCTTTAAGTTTTATGTCGATAATAAAAAAGCGCAAGTATTGTTGGATATTGAGCCTAAAGATGAAGAACTGCGCAAGGTTTATTTCGAAAAAATAGAATCGTTAAAATCGATTTTACTGGAAGATTACCTTTCTGAAGCCATCTTTGAACGCAATTTCTATTTGGAAAACGGAAAGGTTATCAGCAGGATTTGGATTGATAAAACAGGCGTCAGCTTAAACAATAAAAACACGTGGGGTGAGATTTTCAAATTCTTCTACGAAACAATGGATTCTTTTGAGCGTTTCTTTTATGAATACGAAGACTATATTAAAGATTTAGAAACCAATACTTAACGAAGGACAACCTCTTTTATCACTTCCTTACCCAATTCGTCATTTATCATTTTGACGATTTTCTGTTTGCCATAACTCAGTTCCTCGCGAAGCACAGCAGAAGTTAGCGAAACGTAGAGCGTTGTTCCTTTCAGCATCACTTCTTTCGTGTAACTATTAACGCCATTGCCCATGAGTGATTTCCAGGCGTCTTCCACCTCAATTTTGTCCATGCCAGGCTGAAGCTTATTTTTCTCAATAAACTGCTTTAGGACATCGCCTATTGAACCTTCGTTGCTAAGTCGTCTTGCCATTTTATGCTGGATTTAGTTCAGTATTATTTTAATGAAAAAGGTATATATCTTTTATAAGTGTATTCCAGTTTGTCTTTGTTTTTCAAAACAAGGGTCGAATCTTCAATGGAGATAATTTCCTCGTTCCATTTTCCATACTCGGTTTTACCTTCGATGAAATAAGTGTCATCTTTTTTAAAAACCTTAATGCTTTCTTTAAGTCCATTGGTTTTATAAGTACCATCAAACTGCGGCATTACTTTCTGGCGGAAACCCTGCTTGTTTTTTAACTCAAAAAAATCTATGGTTTCATTCACCTTATACTCTTTCTTTTCGCCATTAGGCAAATCGACCTGTTTGATTTCCCAATAACCATTGAGCTTGTTTAGGTCTTCTTCCTTTACATTTGAATGACATGAAATCAGTACGATACAAACAATCAGTAAACTTATTTTTTTCATCTTGACTATTTCTTTTTTTACGGATTACAAATTTAATTTTTAACTTTATAAAGTGATAGCTATTAAAATTAATGTTATCAACATTAAACCATTCCAGACATTAAAAGTCCAAAGGCAAAATTATTACAAATGAGAAAAATATACTTCATTCCTATTCTTTTATTAATTCTTTCTGCCTGTAGTTCTGATTCATCATCCCCTGAACCGGTGGAAGAGCAAATGTATTTCCCTCCAAGCGATGGCAGTACAACCTGGGATACAAAATCGATTGCAGATTTAAATTGGAATCAGAATGCCGTACAACCTTTGTTGGATTATCTGGAAGAGAAACATTCCAAATCCTTTATCATTTTAGTAAATGGCAGAATTGTAATGGAAAATTATTTCAATGGGCACACAGCTACTTCTCCATGGTATTGGGCCAGTGCCGGAAAGACACTAACTTCGACGGTAACCGGAATTGCAGAACAGGAAGGACTGATAAACATCAATAACAAAGTATCGGATTATTTAGGAACTGCTTGGACGAGTGCACCATTAGCCAAAGAAAACCTAATTACCTGCAAAAATTTATTGTCAATGAATTCGGGACTGAATGATGCTTTAGGCGATGATGTATCTCCTGCCAATCTTCAATATGTTGCGGATGCGGGATCACGTTGGGCATATCATAATGTATATGTAAAATTGCAGGATGTAATAGCTGAAGCAAGCGGACAAACATGGACGAATTATTTCAATACGAAACTGAGAGATAAACTTGGAATGACTGGCGGTGCATGGATTAATAGTGGAGATGGATTGAGTGTATATTGGAGTACCTCAAGAAATATGGCCCGTTTTGGATTGATGATTTTAAATAAAGGAAAGTGGGATGGAACTATGGTTGTGAATGAAAATTATCTTTCCCAAGCTACAACAACTTCACAATCTATCAATCAGGCTTATGGCTATTTATGGTGGCTTAACGGAAAATCAACTTATCATTTGCCAACATCTCAGTTCCAGTTTAACGGAACCCTAATTCCAAATGCTCCAAGTGATATGTATTGTGCTTTAGGTAAAAACGATCAGAAAATTTATGTGATCCCAAGTAAAAAAATGGTAGTCATTAGAATGGGCGATGTTGCAAATCCTGAAAATCCAACTTTTGCCTTATCTGGATTTGATAATGATTTATGGGCGAAAATCCACGCCCTATATCAGTAAACTACTTTTTGTTTAGCAGACGAATAGTAGCATACACGAACAAAAGAAAGGCTATAAGACGCAATCCCATAAAGATATTCGGTAATGGCTTTTGGATAAAATAGGATAAGACAGCGATTCCAATGCTTATTAAAATTAACGCTAAAGCTGATGTTTGTTTAAAAAATTGTACCATTTTATTCATATGCTATTATTTAAAAAACGAATCTACAAATTCAAATTTATTAAAAACCTGTAAATCCTCAATACTTTCTCCAACTCCAATGTATTTTACCGGAATCTGGAACTGATCTGAAATACCAATCACAACGCCACCTTTTGCTGTTCCGTCTAATTTGGTTACGGTTAAACAGGTAACTTCTGTTGCTGCGGTAAATTGTTTTGCCTGTTCAAAAGCATTCTGACCGGTAGAACCATCCAAAACTAACATAACATCGTGTGGCGCATCTTCCACTACTTTCTGCATCACTCTTTTTACTTTAGTCAATTCGTTCATCAAATTAACTTTATTGTGCAATCTGCCAGCAGTATCAATAATTACAACATCTGCATTTTGGGTAACTGCACTTTGAAGCGTATCAAAAGCCACCGAAGCCGGATCGCTTCCCATTTGTTGTTTTACGATTGGAACTCCTACTCTATCTGCCCAAATCTGTAATTGATCGATGGCTGCAGCGCGAAACGTATCGGCAGCACCCAGGACTACATTGTATCCCGCTTTCTTAAACTGATAAGCCAGTTTTCCAATCGTAGTGGTTTTCCCAACACCGTTTACTCCGACAACCATAATTACGTAGGGCTTTTTATTGGCAGGAATAGTGAATTCGGTTTCTTCACCTGATTTGGTTTCAGACAATAAACCTGCAATTTCTTCACGAAGGATTTTATTGAGTTCTTCAGTTCCCATGTATTTATCATTGGCAACTCTTTCTTCGATTCGCTTAATGATTTTTAGAGTCGTGCTGACACCAACATCAGAAGAAACAAGGATTTCTTCCAAATTATCTAAAACTTCGTCATCAACTTTAGATTTTCCGGCAACGGCTTTGGTAAGTTTTGATAAAAAGGAGGTGCTTGATTTTTCAAGTCCTTTATCGAGGGTCTCTTTCTTCTCAGAAGAGAATATTCTTTTGAAAAAACTCATGGTTTAGGGAAAAATTTTGCGTAAATATAAAAATAAAAAAGCTACTTCCGAATGAAAGTAGCTTTGATATATGATTTTTTTGGAATTATTTCTTTGCTAAGAAACTATCCACTTCTTCTGGTGTCATAATGCTTTCAACAAAAGTGTAAGCTCCGGTTTTTGGAGATTTTACCATTTTGATAGCTTTTGATAATCTTTTAGAAGCTGTTTGAAGCGTTGCTACGGTTTTCTTTGCCATGACTAATATTTGTTATTGAAATTCTTATCTAGTAAAAACTCCTAATTATTTAATTTCCTTGTGAACAGTCATTCTCTTTAAGATTGGATTAAATTTCTTAATCTCTAATCTGTCTGGAGTATTTTTCTTGTTTTTGTTTGTGATGTAACGAGAAGTTCCTGGAAGTCCAGTTCCTTTGTGCTCAGTACACTCTAAAATAACTTGTATTCTATTACCTTTCTTTGCCATCGTACTTTATTTTTATTGGATTAGGAATTATTTAATAAATCCTTCAGACTTTGCTTTTTTCAAAACAGCAGCCAATCCATTTTTATTGATTGTTTTAATTGTAGAAGCAGCTACTCTTAAAGTAACCCATCTGTCTTCTTCAGCAAGATAGAAACGTTTTTTAACTAAGTTAACAGAAAATTTTCTCTTAGTCTTGTTCATCGCATGAGAAACATTATTTCCCACCATCGCTCTTTTACCTGTAAGGTCACAAACTCTTGACATTATACTTATCTTTATATCGTTATTCAATTCGAGGGTGCAAACTTAAGAAAAATAAATCATTGTAACAAAATAATTATGGCAGATTTTTTTCTTTTTTTTTATTTGCTTTTTTTAGAAGAAAGTAAGGCTTTTTTTGAACAAATTTATTAACAGTTGAGCTTTAGTTTGAAGCATTTTTCAAAATTTCTTTCTGCAGTATTTCCAATGCTTTATTTGCCGTTCTATCTATAACTTTTTCACGGGGTTGACCAAAATTAAATTCTTCAACTATTGCTTCATTTGGAGTAACCAAAGCTATAAAAACAGTACCTACTTCTGCTTTTCCTGGCTCGGTTGTTGGTCCGGCATTACCTGTTGTAGAAATGGCATAATCTGTCTTTAAGGTTTTCTGAATGCCTTTCGCCATTGCCAAAGCAACTTCAGCACTGACTACGCCATATTTTTTAATTAAATCAGCATCAACACCCAACAACTCTATTTTCGCTTCTTCGGAATAGGAAACCACACTTCCTCTAAAATACCCAGAAGCTCCAGCGGCAGCAGTAAGCATTTGGGCAATTTTTCCACCCGTACAGCTTTCGGCTGTAGAAACTGTTTTTCCTTTTTGGATAAGCAATCGTCCAACTATAACTTCTATTGTTTCATCTTCATCAAAACCAACGATGATATCGCCGATAATTTTGGTTAAGAAAACAACATTTTCGTCAATTGCATTTTTAAGAATATCTTCGTCTTCGCCACGTGCCGTTAATCGCAGACGCACTCTTCCCGGACTTGGCAGGTACGCTAATTTGATAAATTCGGGCAGGCTGTTTTCCCAACTTTCAATTCGTTCGGCAACCATACTTTCGCCCTGACCGTAGGTTAGTATCGTTTTATGGACAATATAGGGACGTTTATACTCCTTGACAACTTTGGGGATGATTTCATTTTCTACGAGGTATTTCATTTCGTACGGAACTCCAGGCAGCGAAATATAAACCGTATTCTCTTTCTTCATCCACATTCCGGGTGCAGTGCCTACTTTGTTGAAAAGCACTTCACATTTAGACGGAACCAAAGCCTGATCCCTATTCAACTGCGTGATGGGTCTTTTGTAGAAACCTTCAATCATTTGGGTTACGTGAGCCAACACTTCAGGATTGCTTACTAAAGCATCATCGAAATATTCACAGAAAGTATGTTTGGTAATATCGTCTTTTGTTGGACCTAAACCGCCAGTAATAAGTACTAAATCGACTTTATTCTGGAGCTGGGTAAATGTGTTTAAAATATGCTGTTTCTTATCTGAAATAGAAAGCATTTCTACCGTTTCTACTCCAATTTTATCAAGCGCTTTGGCGATGTATCCTGAATTGGTGTCGACAATCTGGCCAATTAGGATTTCGTCGCCGATTGTTACTATGGTTGCTTTCAAGAAATTTTGAATTTTAAATTTTGAATTTGGATTTCAAACAATAAAATGAAATCCTATTTAGCCCCGATTGTAATGGCATCCTCGCTGCAAGCGAGATAGAATGAAAAGCGGGATTTACCATAACCGATAAATCCCGAACCAATCGCTTCTTATTTACAAATCGAAATCTTTTTTGATTTCCTTTACCGCTTTGTCAATCTGGCTTTTGATGCTTTCGAAAGTGTGTTCAATTTCTTTGCGTTTGCCTTCTGCTTTGGTCCATGCTTCCACCTGAAGTATTTCCTCAAAAGCAACTGTCATTCCAAGTAAATCTAAACTTGGTTTGATTTTGTGCGCATAGCTGTAAGCTAATTTGTGGTCTTTTTCCTTGATACCCAAATCGATTTGTTTTAAATCTTCCGGGACTTCAGTGACAAAAAGTGTGATGATTTGCATTACGAACTCCGGATCGTTGTCCGATAGTGCGTAAACTTTTGCTAAGTTGTAGTTAATTGCCATTATTTGATGTGTAGTCTTAATACTTTTTTATCTTCTATAAATCCTTCCAAAATATCGTTAGGATTAACTTTTGCAACGCCTTCTGGTGTTCCGGTAAAAATTATATCCCCTTTTTTGAGGGTAAAATATTGTGAAATATGTGAAATAATCTCATCGATATTCCACAGCATGTGGCTTGTATTGCTTTTTTGAACTGTCTGTCCGTTATTTTGCAATTCAAAAGTAATATTTTTCACTGAATTAAAATCACTTTTCGGAAAAAACTCGCCAATAATTGCTGAGCCGTCAAATGCTTTGGCTTTTTCCCAAGGTAATCCTTTTTCCTTTAATTGCTGCTGAACATCTCTTGCCGTAAAATCTATCCCAAGTCCGATTTCATCGTAATATTTGTGGGCAAATTTGGCATCGATATACTTCCCAACTTTGCAAATCTTAACCAAAATCTCAATTTCGTGATGGATTTCGTTACTGAATTCAGGAATAGTGAAAGGTGTTTTCTTTGGTAAGATTGCAGTGTCGGCTTTCATGAAAATTACTGGTTCGTCCGGACGCTCATTTTTGAGTTCGGCTATGTGATTGGCATAATTTCTTCCGATGCAGATAATTTTCACTCGTTATTAGTTTATTGTTTTTTATTCGTCTCGTGCAGTCGCTTCGCTCGTGCCATTCCTAGCTGAATTTATTGTTCAGTTTCCTCAACTTGATAGCAGTCAAAACTTTTTTGGTATACAAAGGAAAATCAGCATTTTGAATCCAGCCGAAGTAACCCGGTTCTTTTTCTAATACATCATCAACCAAAGCTCCTTTGTGCTTTCCGAACGCAAAAATCTCTTTGCCTTCAGCATTCAACGCAATGAATCCTGCAAAATCAACGCATACTTTTCTGGTTGTAAATTCGGAGAGCGTTTTCATATCGTTTTCTAAATCTTCGTATCTGTCAAGTTGTGCTTTCAATATTTCATAAGTCGCCATGGTGTCTGCTTCAGCACTGTGCGCGTTTTCCAGACTTTGATTGCAGTAAAACTTATAGGCAGCACTTAGAGTTCTTTCTTCCTTTTTATGAAAAATAGTCTGCACGTCTACCGAAACTCTGTTTTTCATATCAAAGTCGACTTCGGCACGCAACAATTCTTCTGCCAATAGCGGAATGTCAAATCGGTCTGAATTAAAGCCTGCCAAATCGGAATCCTTTATCATAGCATGAATTTGGGATGCGAGTTCCTTGAAAGTAGGCTCATTGGCTACTTTTTCATTCGTTATGCCGTGAACTGCTGTTGATTGTGGCGGAATAGGAATGGTTGGATTTACTAACCAAGTTTTGCTTTCCTTATTCCCGTTAGGAAACACCTTAAAAATAGATATTTCTACTATCCTGTCTTTGGCCACTTCGATACCCGTAGTTTCCAAATCAAAAAAACAAATAGGACGTGTGAGTTTTAATTCCATTTTCAAAAGTTAAGAGACAAATATAAAATTTTGATGTTACCGTTGGTCGATTATTTTGTTTTTTAACTCTAAAATTAACCTATTTTAACAAGCGTAATTGAGTTACAATAATATAGCTCAGAATTTTATTTTATACCACCAAATCTGTTAATGATGAAATTCATTTTTTTGTTTAAATCATCAAGACATGATGAAGATGCAGTTATTACCATTAAAGATAATTAACAAAAAAGGTGTCCCGACCGGAACACCTTCTATTTTTTTTAATATTCCCTATTAGCATCAAATGCTTCCAGGTAATCGGCTACCCGTTTTACAAAGCTTCCGCCTAATGCACCATCCACTACTCTATGGTCATACGAATGGGAAAGGAACATCTTCTGACGGATTCCAATAAAATCACCTTCTGGTGTTTCTATAACAGCCGGAACTTTTCTGATGGCTCCCAAGGCTAAGATTCCGACTTGTGGTTGGTTGATAATTGGAGTTCCGAATACAGAACCAAATGTTCCAACGTTTGTTACAGTGTAAGTTCCGCCCTGCGTATCATCTGGTTTTAGTTTTCCGGCTTTTGCACGGTTTCCTAAGTCGTTTACGGCTTTTGCCATTCCAACCAAATTCAGTTGATCTGCATTTTTAATTACAGGAACAATTAAGTTTCCATTTGGCAAAGCAGCAGCCATGCCAAGGTTGATATTTTTACGTTTGATGATATAATCACCATCAACAGAAATGTTCATTCCGGGGAAATCCTTAAGTGCTTTGGCAACAGCTTCCATGAAAATTGGCGTAAAGGTAAGTTTCTCTCCTTCGCGCTTTTCGAATGCTCCTTTTACACGATCTCTCCACTTAACAATATTCGTCACATCCACTTCAATGAATGATTGTACGTGAGCCGAAGTTTGTACTGAAGCCACCATATAACCTGAAATCAGCTTACGCATTCGGTCCATTTCAACAATTTCGTCTCCGCCATTTACAGAAACCGGAACTGCCTGGGCAGCTACTGGTGCTGAAACCGCTGGTTGTGGAATTGAAGCAGGAACTGAAGCTATAGGTTGACTTCCTCGGTTTTTGATATGATTTAAGATATCTTCTTTAGTTACGCGCCCATCTTTTCCTGAACCTGAGATTGTATCCATTTCAGTTACAGAAATTCCTTCTGCGGATGCAATATTTTTTACTAAAGGAGAATAGAATTTATCTGATGATTTGAAATCTGCCGGAGCAACCGATTCTTTTGCAGCTTCAACAGTTTTGGCAACTTCAGCAACCGGAGTTGATGCAGCTTCAGTCACTGGTGCAGCAACACTTCCGCCTTCAGTTTCAATAATAGCAATGGTCTGACCCACTTTTACCACATCATTTACCTGGAATAAAATTTCGGTTAAGGTTCCGGAAACTTCGCTTGGTACTTCGCTGTCTACTTTATCGGTAGCTATTTCCAGAACGGCTTCATCGGCTTCGATTTTCTCTCCAACGTTTTTTAACCAATTTGTAATGGTTGCTTCTGCAACGCTTTCACCCATTTTAGGTAATTTCAATTCAAACTTTGCCATATATGTAAACTAAAGTTGTGTTTTTCAAATTCGTTGCAAAATTAATAAAAGAAAAGGCGATTACAGTGCTTTTCTAGAAATTAATTACTTCGCCTCTGTCGTTACTGCTATTGCTTCCTATGATAAAATTGCTTTGCATTGGCATCAATTTAAAAGTAAACGACTTGTTTCTATTGGTTTCAAAAAAAGATATGGCTTCACTAAATTTCAGATAGTTTATATCCAAAATTACTTCCTTTTTTTTTCTTCCGAAAACGTTTGCGAAAATACTATTTTTCCATTTTCCAAACTGACTCTTTCCACATTTTTTGAAGTATTGCTCCCAGTTTTTCCCTTATTAATTCATTATCAGAGATTAAGGCATATCGATTAGGTGCGGTTTTGATTATAGCTTTCCCTTTAAAGAGCTTGACTATTGAAAAATAAAACGCGCCAAACCTCGCCATTAGATTAAAGAACAGTGATTGCTTAAAGTGTTTTTTATAAAAGAAGTTCATAAACTCACGGAAATGCTTCATGTAAGTTGCATCTTTCACCGTGCTTTCCCCTTTGTAATGAATGACAGTTGTTTCGTGGAAATAAAAATTCTGTTTATTCAATAACAAGGCGCGATACGACAAATCAATATCGTCGGCATACATAAAACAGTTTTCGTCAAAACCTTCGAGTTCATTATACAATTCGCGCTTCATAACCATGAATGCACCTACCAAAATATCAACTCTTCCTGTTTGGTTTTCATCTAAATGCTGGGCGTAATATTTATTGAACAGCGATGATTTCGGAAACATTTTATACAAACCAAAAATCTTGGAAAAGGCAACCCATGGAGTTGGAACGCCACGTTTGCTTTCCGGAAGGAAATTCCCTGTTCCGTCAATAAGTTTACAGCCTACAATTCCTAAATCATTTTTACTTTTGGCGAAAGCCAGAACCTTTTCAAAAGTATCTTCAGCCACAACAGTATCTGGATTTAAGATGCAGAGATATTCTCCTTTGGCTTCCTTTACCGCAATATTATTGCCTTTTGGAAAACCCGAATTCTCTTTGTTCTCTATAAGTTTAATGTGAGGAAAACGCTGTTTCATCATCGCGCAGCTATCATCCGAAGAGTTGTTGTCAATGACAATAATTTCAGCATCAAGATTCAGGATGGCTTTTTGTGCACTTAAAACACAAAGCTCCAAAAAGTAGCGCACATTATAATTAAGGATGATGACCGATAGTTGCATTTGGCAAATATAATTTGAAAATTTGGAAATTTGAAGATTTGAAAATGATGAACGACTTTAAAGTACTACTTTTGCGGGAAAGTTATGTTTTGTCCAACTCATAACTCATAATTTATAATTTATAACTCAAAGTGAATTACCTTTCAGTAGAAAACATATCAAAATCATTTGGCGAAAGAACTTTGTTTAAGGACATTTCTTTCGGAATCAACAAAGACCAGAAAATCGCTTTCATTGCCAAAAACGGTTCTGGAAAAACACAAATCATGAAAATGATCAATGGCGATGACGAACCGGACACAGGTCAGATTGTAATTCGCAAAGGACTCAAAATGGCATTTCTTTCTCAGAATAACCAATTGCAGGATGAACTAACGATTGAGGAAAGTATTTTTGCTTCGGATAATGAAATCCTGCACGTTATCGAACGTTACGAAAAAGCTTTGGAAAACCCCGAAGATGAAGAAAAATACCAACTGGCATTTGACGAAATGGATCGCCACAATGCGTGGGATTTTGAAACACAATTCAAACAGATTTTAACCAAATTAAAGCTTGAAGATTTAAAATTAAAGGTGAAATCACTTTCGGGTGGACAGAAAAAACGTTTGTCGTTAGCCATTATTTTGATCAACCGTCCTGACCTACTGATTCTGGACGAACCTACGAATCACTTAGATTTAGAGATGATTGAATGGCTGGAAAGTTATTTTGCCAAAGAAAATATTACGCTGTTTATGGTAACGCACGACCGTTTCTTTTTGGAGCGTGTGTGTAACGAAATTATCGAACTCGATAATGGAAAATTATATTCGTACAAGGGAAATTACTCCTATTATCTTCAGAAAAAGGAAGAACGCATTGCCATGGAAAATTCTTCTATCGACAAAGCGCAGAATCTTTTCGTAAAGGAATTAGCCTGGATGCGCCGTCAGCCTAAAGCCAGAACAACCAAATCGAAATCGCGCCAGGATGATTTTTACCAAATCAAAGCCGTTGCCGAAAGCCGTCGAAAAGAAAATGTAGTTGAGCTCGAAATCAATATGGAACGTATGGGCAGCAAGATTATTGAGCTGCATAAACTGTATAAAAAATTCAAGGACAAAACGATTCTGGATAACTTCACTTATGATTTTCAGCGTGGTGAACGTATTGGAATCATTGGTAAAAATGGAACCGGGAAATCAACTTTCTTAAATATCCTAACCAAAACCATGGTTCCCGATGCCGGAAAAGTGGTAATTGGCGATACAATTAAAGTCGGTTATTATACCCAAAGCGGAATCAATCCGAAACCGGGTCAAAAGGTTATCGATATCATTAAGGAATACGGAGAATATATCCCGTTGACGAAAGGAAAAATCATTTCGGCCTCACAGTTATTGGAACGATTTTTATTTGATGCCAAAAAACAATACGACTTTGTTGAAAAACTGAGTGGTGGTGAATTGAAGCGATTGTATTTGTGTACGGTTCTGATTCAGAATCCGAACTTCCTGATTTTAGATGAGCCAACGAATGATTTAGATATTGTAACCTTGAATGTGTTAGAGAGTTTCCTTTTGGATTATCCCGGCTGTTTGTTAGTGGTTTCCCACGACCGATATTTTATGGATAAGATTGTAGATCACCTATTTATTTTCCGTGGCGAAGGGCAGATTGAGGATTTTCCTGGAAATTATTCAGATTTCAGGGCTTATGAAGATTCGGCTGAACCGAAAAATTTATCGAGTGTAAGCACTGAAAAGGTGAATTGGAAACAGAATAATTCAACTACGTCAGGCTTAAATTTCAATGAGCAAAAGGAATTCAATAAAATAGAAAGAGAAATCAAGGATTTGGAATACGAGAAAAAACAAATCGAAAACCAATTCGCTGAAGGAAAAGTCGCTGATGCGGATATCACTGCGAAAGCCAAAGAACTGGAAGTTATCATTAAGAAAATGGAGGAAAAAGAAGAGCGTTGGTTTGAACTTTCATCAAAAATGGAATAATAAAAAAAGTAATTAGTAATGAGTAATTAGTGACTAGCATCTTAATGTTTTTTTTGACTAATTACCAATCACTAATCACTAATCACTAATCACTCAAATGTTACATATCATTAAATCATATCTAAAATTCCTTTGGAACTCCAAAAACGAACACGGTGTGCATTCGCCGTTCGTGTTTTCATTGATAACCAAATGTTTTTATGATAAGAAGAAATATCCGGAATATGTAGTTCTTAAAAAATACAGGGATTCACTTTTATCCAATAAAAAAACTATCGAAGTAACTGATTTTGGAGCTGGTTCGAAAGTTTTTAAAAGCAACACTCGAGCAATAAATCAAATTGCAATGAATGCCGGAATCTCAGCAAAAAGGGCAGAATTATTATTCAGGATTACCCATTATTTTCAACCTGAAAATATTTTAGAAATTGGAACTTCGCTTGGACTGGCAACTGCTGCCCTTTCATTGGGAAACCCAAAAGCTAAAATCATTACACTTGAAGGTTGTCCCAATACTTTGGCTGTAGCTCAAAATCAATTTCAAGATTTTTCATTGCATAATGTAAATCCTATCCAAACGGAATTCAGTACTTTTTTAACCAACCAACAACCGACAACTGACAAGCGACAACTGATATACTTCGACGGCAATCACTCACAAAAAGCAACCTTAGACTATTTTGAAATGTTATTGCCCACTATCAACAACGAATCGGTTTGGATTTTTGATGATATCCATTGGTCTAAAGATATGGAAGATGCCTGGGAAATAATAAAAAACCATTCCAAAGTAACTGTTACGATTGATACTTTTCAATGGGGAATTGTTTTCTTCAGGCAGGAACAGCCCAAGGAACATTTTGTGATCAGAGCATAAAAAAATGGCAACCATCCCTGATTGCCATTTTTCATTAAAAACCAACTTTATATTTCCTTATTCTTTTGCTTCTGCGTTTTCTCTTGCTTTAGCACCAATTCTGTTAACTTTAAACTCTGCTGAGAATTTGAATTTGATAGAACCAATTTTGTTATTGTCTTCTGACGATAATCCTTCTTTTTCAACAGTATTTTTTCTGCTATCCAATGCTTCATACAACAATTTTACTTCGTCGAAATCCTCTCTAGAGAAATCTCCTTTGTTTGCTTTGTATGAATCATAGAAATCTTGGTATACCTGTAAGATGTTATCTTTGTTTACCCATGAGAAATTCATGTCTTCACCCACTTTTCCTTCACCGAAGAATCTATCTCTAACCAATTGGTTTGGAGTTTTAACAGCCGTAGCGTTTTCTGCTTCTAATTCAGCTGCATATTTTGCTTTTAAAGCTTCGTATTTTGCCTTACTTTCAGCTAATTTCTCTCTTAGAGTTTCATTATCTGATTCACTCAAAGAGCTTTCAGCAGCAGCAACTCTCATTTGATAGTCGGCATCAATAGCTTCCCAATTTGCTTTGGCGTCGTCAGCAGCTACATTTCCTAATGAGTCTACATACACTACATAATTATTAACTGTTTTTTCAGCTTGTGCCTGCTTTTCATCCTTACAAGAAGTGAAAGCTAAAGCGATAGCCAGGATTCCGATCGTAAATACATTTTTTTCATAATATGGTTATTTGTTACTATTTGTTTGATGTAAAATTACTTTGAAACCATTCGCCTGTTGTTACACCATTTTTAAAACGATTTATAGAATTTCTATATGAGTTCAATTTATGTCTGTAACAATTTGTGCATTAACAGTACCTATAACTGTATTTTGAATATTAAACTATGGAAACGCAAAAGTTCTTACAATCTAAACAGTTCAAAATTTTATTGGCATTTGTTGTCGTTTTAGGCATAATAATTATTGCCAAAGCTGGTTTTAACTTTGGACAATGGTTAAAACACGTTATAAATTAACTTTCTTTTTTATAACTTTAACCCCAACTATTATATATAAAATGGCAAATCCATTAATCAATATCAAAAAACTAAAACGTGATTTCGTTTTAGGCAGCGAAATTATCAATGTCCTTAAAGGAATAGATCTAAATATAAATAAAGGGGAATACGTTGCCTTAATGGGACCTTCGGGTTCGGGCAAATCTACCCTGATGAATTTATTAGGCTGCTTGGACACGCCAACATCGGGAACTTATATACTCAACGGAAATGACGTTAGTAAGATGCACGATGATGAATTGGCAGAAATCCGAAACAAGGAAATCGGATTTGTATTCCAGACCTTTAATCTTTTGCCTAGAACTACGGCCTTAGACAATGTAGCATTACCAATGATTTACGCCGGATATTCCAAATCGGAAAGAAACGTACGTGCAACAGAAGTACTCACTCAGGTAAATCTATCCGACAGAATGGATCACCAACCCAACCAACTTTCCGGAGGACAACGCCAACGTGTAGCCATTGCGCGTGCTTTGGTTAATAAACCTTCCATCATTTTGGCCGATGAACCCACAGGAAATCTCGACAGTAAAACTTCTGTCGAAATCATGAACCTTTTCAACGACATCCATAAAAACGGAAACACGGTAATCCTTGTAACACACGAGGAAGATATTGCCAAATATGCACACCGGATAATCCGTCTGCGCGATGGCTTGATTGAAAGTGATAATCCAAATCCCGATCATCTGTAATTGTCATTGCGAGGAACGTGGCAATCAGGAGCGAAAGTTTCGGGCTTTATCAGTAATCCATTTTCCCGCTGTCCGTTATACTGCGTGCCACTTCCATCGGGGCTAATTGGTAATCCGTTTCTATTTTTGCTATCTTTGGAAATCAATTACGGTTCTAGAATTCAGAGGAAAATCTAGCAATCTAAAAATCTTAAAATCTAAATGAAGGTATACACTAAAACCGGAGACAAAGGAACAACCGCACTTTTTGGCGGAACCCGTGTCCCAAAACACCATATCCGCATAGAAAGCTACGGCACAGTTGACGAACTCAACTCACATATTGGTTTACTACGCGATCAGGAAATGAATCCGTTATACAAAAATGTATTAATTGAAGTCCAGGACAGATTATTTACCGTTGGAGCCATTCTGGCAACACCACCTGAAAAGGAAACTCTAAAAAACGGCCAACCAAGACTGCAAAATTTAGGAATTCTTGAAAGTGATATCGAATTTCTTGAAAAGGAAATTGATTCTATGGAAGCTTCATTACCACAAATGACACATTTTGTTTTACCAGGTGGACATACTACAGTGTCATATTGTCATATTGCCCGTTGCGTATGCCGAAGAGCCGAGCGTTTAGCGGTGCATTTACACGAATCAGAACCCACTGACGAACTCGTTATAAAGTACCTTAACCGACTTTCTGACTACCTTTTTGTCTTGGCACGAAAGTTGACCCTTGACCTAAAAGCCGAGGAAGTACAATGGATTCCGAGGAAATAGAAGTAGGAATTCAGAAGTTAGAAAGCAGTTGTTTACTAAACACTAAAAACTGACTACGGAGCACTAAAAAAAAAACGTTCTTAAACATATTTAAAAATAAATCAAAAAAAACTTGCCTTTTTGAGTAATAAATTTATTTTTGCATAATATTAAAAATCATAGAAGATGTATTGGACATTAGAATTAGCTTCGTATTTAAGCGATGCGCCTTGGCCAGCAACCAAAGATGAACTTATTGATTATGCTATCAGAACTGGTGCTCCTCTTGAAGTAGTAGAGAATTTACAATCTATAGAAGATGAAGGTGAAATCTACGAATCGATGGAAGAAATTTGGCCAGATTATCCAACCGACGAAGATTATCTTTGGAACGAGGATGAATATTAAAAAATAAACAATCACAAGAGAGAAAAGTCCATTGAGGGCTTTTTTTTGTTTAAATTTGCACACCTTTAAAAATATAAAATACCAAACCCAATTATGAGTTTCATAAATACCATTATCAAAGCTTTTGTAGGCGACAAATCTCAAAAGGATGTCAAAGCTACTCAACCTTATATCACTAAAATAAAAGCTTTAGAGCCTGTATTGGCAAATCTTTCTCACGACGAGTTGAGAGCTAAAACAGCTGAATTCAAGGAAAAAATAAAACAAGCGCGTGCGAAGCAGGATGCCGATATCCAAGCTAAAAAAATAGAAGCTGAAAATACCGCTGATATCGATTTAAGAGAAGATATCTACAACGCTATTGACGCTTTGGAAAAAGAAGCTTATGAAATTTCAGAGAAAGTATTGATGGAAATACTTCCGGAAGCGTTTGCCGTAATCAAGGAAACAGCAAGGCGATTCAAGGAAAATTCTACAATTACAGTTACATCTACAGAGAAAGACAGAGAACTTTCTGCTACAAAACCATACATTACTTTAGTTGGTAACGAGACTAACTGGGCAAACCAATGGAATGCTGCCGGAAAGCAAATTACCTGGGACATGATTCATTACGATGTTCAGTTAATTGGTGGTATCGTGCTACACGAAGGTAAAATTGCCGAGATGCAGACGGGTGAAGGAAAAACATTGGTGGCAACTCTTCCACTCTATTTAAACGCCTTGACAGGAAACGGTGTTCACTTGGTTACTGTAAATGACTATCTGGCAAAACGTGATAGTACCTGGAAAGCACCTTTATTTGAGTTCCACGGATTAACTGTTGACTGTATCGACAATCACTCGCCAAACTCTGATGCCCGTAGAAAAGCTTACGAGGCAGATATTACTTATGGAACCAATAATGAATTTGGTTTTGATTACCTACGTGATAATATGGCGCATTCTCCGGAAGATTTGGTACAAAGAAAACACAACTATGCGATTGTCGACGAGGTTGACTCGGTATTGATTGATGATGCCAGAACTCCATTGATTATTTCAGGCCCGGTTCCGGATGGTGATCGTCATGAATTTACCGAATTGAAACCAAAAATCGAAAACCTATATAATTTACAACGTCAATTGGCAAATGGTTTCTTAACTGAAGCGAAACGATTATTCAAGGAAGGAAACAACAAAGAAGCTGGTTTCCAATTATTGAGAGCTTACAGAGCGTTGCCAAAAAATAAAGCGCTAATCAAATTCTTAAGTGAAGAAGGTGTAAAAGCATTGCTCCAGAAAACGGAAAACGAATACATGGAAAACAATAACAAAAAAATGCCGGAAGTTGATGAGGCACTGTATTTTGTTATTGAAGAGAAAAACAATCAGGTAGAACTGTCTGATAACGGAATCAAATTCCTTTCGCAGGATACTGATGCAACTTTCTTCGTTCTGCCAGATATTGGAACAGAAATTGCCAACATCGAAAAGCAAAACCTTGATAAGGATAAGGAAGCGGAAGCTAAAGAAAGATTGTTCCAGGATTTCGGAATCAAATCGGAAAGAATCCACACACTTACACAGTTATTAAAAGCTTATACTCTTTTTGAAAAAGATGTAGAATACGTAATCATGGACAATAAAATCCTGATTGTAGATGAACAAACAGGTCGTATCATGGACGGACGTCGTTATTCTGACGGATTGCACCAGGCAATTGAAGCCAAAGAACAGGTTACGATTGAGGCAGCAACACAAACTTTTGCTACGATTACATTACAGAATTATTTCCGTATGTACAGTAAATTGGCCGGTATGACCGGAACTGCTGTGACTGAAGCTGGAGAGCTTTGGGAAATCTACAAATTAGATGTGGTTGAAATTCCAACTAACCGTGGAATGTCGCGTCAGGATAAGGAAGATTTGATTTACCGCTCGGTTCGTGAAAAATTCAACGCCGTTATTGAAGATGTTACCCAATTATCACAGGCAGGTAGACCGGTACTTATCGGAACCACTTCTGTAGAGATTTCTGAGTTGTTAAGCCGAATGCTTAAGATACGAGGTGTAAATCACAACGTACTGAACGCTAAAATGCACAAACAGGAAGCACAGATTGTTGAAGAAGCCGGAAAACCAGGCGTTGTAACTATTGCAACGAACATGGCTGGTCGTGGAACCGATATCAAGCTTACGCCAGAAGTAAAAGCTGCTGGTGGTTTGGCAATTATTGGTACGGAACGTCACGATTCACGTCGTGTGGATCGTCAGTTGCGTGGTCGTGCCGGTCGTCAGGGAGATCCGGGAAGCTCACAGTTTTATGTGTCTTTAGAAGATAACTTAATGCGTTTATTTGGTTCTGACCGGGTTGCCAAAATCATGGACAGAATGGGATTGAAGGAAGGTGAAGTAATCCAACATTCCATGATGACCAAATCTATTGAGCGTGCCCAGAAAAAAGTAGAGGAAAATAACTTCGGTACTCGTAAACGTTTGCTGGAATACGATGACGTAATGAACGCACAACGTGAAGTAGTTTACAAACGTCGTCGCCATGCTTTACACGGAGAGCGTCTGAAACTGGATATCGCGAATATGATGTATGACACCTGCGAGCTAATCGTAGATGAAAATAAAGGCAAAAACGATTTCAAGAATTTCGAATTCGAATTGATTCGATACTTCTCGATAACTTCTCCTATTTCACAAAGTGAATTTGAAAAATTATCTGAAAATGAAATTACGGGTAAAGTATATAAAGCAGCAATGGCTTATTATACTGAGAAAACCGAAAGAAGTGCACGCGAAGCACTGCCTATTATTACTGATGTTTATAAAAAAGAAGGCAACACCTTCGAAAGGATTATCGTTCCTTTTTCGGATGGAATCAAAACCCTTAATGTGGTAACCGATTTGAAAAAAGCATTCGATACCAACGGTACACAATTGGTAGCCGATTTCGAAAAAAACATAACACTTGCCATTGTGGATGAAGCCTGGAAAAAACATTTGCGTAAAATGGACGAACTGAAACAATCGGTTCAGTTGGCAGTCCATGAGCAAAAAGATCCATTGCTTATCTATAAACTGGAAGCCTTCAATTTGTTCAGGGCAATGCTTGATGGTGTGAATAAGGAAGTGATTTCATTCCTTTTCAAAGGTGATCTGCCACAGCAAAACCAAAACATACAGGAAGCGCTTCAGGTTCGTGAAAAACAAAACTATACCGAAAGCAGGGACGAAATAGAAAGCAGCGAAAGTGCGAACCGTGAGGCAGGACAGGCTGCTTCCCAACGTCCGCAGGTAACAGAAACTATTGTTCGCGACCAGCCAAAAATCAACCGTAATGATAACGTTACCATCAAACATGTGATGAGCGGCAAAACGGAAACGATGAAATACAAAAAAGCTGAAAGTATGATTGCTTCAGGCGAATGGGTTATCGTTCATGAATAGTTCAGAAAGCAGTTGCAGAAGCATATTAAATATAATCCCCAATGTTGAAAGACGTTGGGGATTTTTTTGGCAATTGATTTTTTGAAACATTTTGGCAATTTTCTATAACACCAGCCGTGTGGGATTTTTTTAGCTTTGTTACCTAATCTTAAAAGTAATTATCATGAAAAAGATAATCCTGCTGCTACTCTTAAGCACTACTTTTTGCTTTGGACAGCTTACCAAATTCAGTATAGAAGGAGCTTATCCCTTACCAATTGATAAAAATTTTGTTGGCGACAACTTTAAAGGAGTGGCAGATGTGTGCCTAAAATACAGGATTAAAAACCTGCGGGTAATTAATTTTGGCTTATCCTTAAATGCCGCTTTGCTAAATTATAATGACACCGGATACTTCCCAGCCTATGATGAAACCCTAAATTTTAAAACTAATCTTTATTTAATACAGCCTCGGTTCTTTGCCGAACTTAATTTGAAAGGGATAACCAAGCTCCGTCCTTTCGCAGGGCTTGGATATTCATTTTTCATAACCAATACCGAATTCGATTCGAATACCGGCATAGCAGACGATAAGCAGACACGAAGTGGGGTAAATACAACGCTTGGGCTTTCCTATGACATATTTAAGAAAGTATACATCTTTGCAAACTATGATTACACTGTCTTAAGCCACCTGGAATCGGGAGTTCCTAAAACAGATTATAACACACAGGCAAGCTTGTTGAAATTGGGTGTCGGTTTTTAGGCTGTAGCAGATAGTTTATAGACACAAATTCATAAAACAATCTCCAATAGTGAAAACTGTTTGGGATTTTTTATATTTGATAAAATTCAGATTATGAAAAAAGTGTTTTTGTTATTGATGTTTGTAAGCTTTAGTGTTTTCCCCAATCGGCAGAAAGCCTGAAAGCCTCAACGAAAAAAATATTCCAGGCCAATTACCTATTGGATTTTGATGAAATAACTTCACTTACCTATCCAAAATTAATCGAAACCATTGGTGCTGAAAACATTTATGATAAAATCGAACAGTATTATGAAAATGACGAATACCGTTTGCGTTATCAATTGGAAACCGTTCCGTTTCAATATGGCGAAATCAAGAAGATAGAAGGAAGGTCATTTTGTGTGATTACCTGTCGAAATCCTATGCGCTACACTTTTGGAGAAAAATTATCTAAAGAAGCTGCAGCAAAAAAGACACAGGATTTAAGGGATATCAACAAGACCAAAGAAGTAACATTTGAACCGGCGAGAAATAGTTTTAATGTAAAAAGAACGACAACCTTTGTCGCTGTTTCAGATGAAACGACTGCAAACCAATGGAAATTCTTTAATTTCGACAATGTTTTTCAGCAGGAAATATTCGATTCCAATTTTGGCGAAAGCATAAAAAAAGAATTGGGTTTATAAAAAATAGTATTTACCTTTACTACACGATTACTAACCAAATAAAATTTATATACTATGGCAAAAGGAAAAGACGTTCAGAAAGCCGCAAAGAAAGAACCACTGAAGACGGCAAAAGAAAAGAAAGCGGAAAAGCGCGATAAAAAATCTACTCCAAAAAGAGACTAAAGCAAAAACCATCCTGATAAATCGGGATGGTTTTTAATTTAAAACTAAACTAAAACAAAAGCTATTAGAATCGGTAACCTGCACCGACAAATAATCCGCTAACGGCAATATCGCCAAAACCTATAGAGTACTTAGCATTTACATCGATGTTCTCTGTAATGTCATAAGTTGCACCTAAATCGATGTTAACTTTAAATTTGTCCTCTTCAAAATCAGAGTAATAGTTAAAGCTTGGTCCAAGCAACGCGCTGAATTTTTCAGCAAAAGTGTATCTCGCCAAAACTGGTACCTGAAACGAGTTCGCATCAGAAATAGCAACGTACAATACTTCAGGCTGGATAGCGAACTTTTCGGAAATTCCAAGGGTTGCAAAACCTCCAACAAAGAAACCTGTTTCAGATGAAGTAACAGTGGTTCCCAGAACAGTAGTTTTTGCTGAAGCAAAGTCAACTCCGGCCTTTACACCAAATTTTGTGTCTTTTTGTGCATTGGCAGTGAATGCACCGGCAACTAATACCGCAATGAATAGTAATTTTTTCATCATTTTTATTGTTTAGATTATTAATGATGTAAAAATACTTGCTAACGGTAAAAGTGGCAATACGGCAAATTGCGTATTTTCTAGAGTTCGTCCGGGAAGATTTTTCCGGGATTAAGAATATTATTGTGGTCGAACACGCGTTTGATGCTTTCCATTAGTTCTAAATGCGCTCTTGAAAACGCAATGTCCATGTAGTTTTTCTGAACGTATCCAATGCCGTGTTCTCCAGAAATTGTTCCTTTTAACGAAACGGTTAATTCGAATATTTCGCGAATGCCAACAGGCACTTGAGTTTCCCAATGATCGTCGGTCATATCGCCTTTGATGATATTCACATGCAAATTTCCGTCTCCGGCATGACCGTAACAAACCGATTTGAAACCATGCTTCGCTCCTATCCTTTTAATTCCGGAAAGCAACTCAGGAAGCATATACCTTGGCACAACCGTGTCTTCTTCTTTATAAATTGAATTGGATCTTACAGCTTCTGCAACCGAACGCCGTATCTTCCAAAGGGCATTCTTTTCGTCTTCTGTGTCAGCGAATAAAACCTCGTCTATTTCAAACTGCTCAACAACAGTCATTATTTTTTCGGCTTCGAGCATTAAGATTTCAGGATAATTTCCGTCGACTTCAATCAGTAGATGCGCCTGATGTTCCGGTTTTACAGTTACACTGATTCCTTCCACCAATCGGAGTGTCCAATCAATTGCATCACGTTCCATAAATTCCAATGCACTTGGAACAATTCCAGCACGGAAAATAGCGGAAACGGCTTCACACGCCTGAGAAGCATTGTAAAACGGAACTAACATCAAGACGTTGTGTGCATTTTTTGGCAACAGTTTTAAAACGGCTTTCGTAATAACACCTAAAGTTCCTTCACTTCCCACCATCAATTGAGTTAAGTTATAGCCTGTGGAGTTTTTAAGTGTGTTTGCTCCTGTCCAGATTATTTCTCCGTTAGGTAAAACAACTTCTAAATTGAGTACGTAATCTTTGGTAGTACCATATTTTACCGCTCTGGCACCACCAGCATTTTCGGCTATATTGCCACCAATCCAACAACTTCCCATACTGCTTGGATCAACAGGATAAAACAAGCCTTTTTCGGCTACAGCTTCACGCAGGATCTGATTTATGACTGCGGGTTCCACCGTAACCTGAAGATTCTGTTCATCGATTTCGATAATTTTATCCAAACGTTCCATCGACAAACCAATACCTTCATAGATTGACAAAGCCCCTCCGCTTAAACCCGTTCTTGCACCAATAGGCGTTGTTGGGATTTTATATTCGTTGGCTATTTTAAGAATATCAGATATTTGCTTTGTATTGGCGGGTTTTACAACAACGTGTGGCGGAAAGACATAATCTTCCGTTTCGTCGTGGCCATAATGATTTCGGGTTTCCTCGTCGGTGAATATATAAGAATCACCAACTATATTAGATAATTTTTGGAGTATTTCGGGACTGAGCATTTTCTTTTTCGCTTTCGGATTTAATGTGTTTTAAAACTCGGTAGTGGATTTTATGGATGATTGTATTGACCCAGATTTTCCAATAAAACTGAGGGTAAATATCAACCTTATACCACGTTGTTCCTTCAAGCAAAGTTACATTATTTCCGATTCTTTCCAATTTAAATTGTCCTTTATACGATTTAAGATAACCATCTAAATGTGGTGGGTAAATATCCCAAAACGGATTCCATTCCTTCATTGGCAAAGGCTGTGATGCAACCGTAAACTGCAGCAGATTAGGCTCATTCCATGTTATGATTGGCTCAACAAAACTTCCTGTGGTAAAGTTACAGTATCTTATGGCTCCAACTCCCTTCCCATTTATCGTTGCATTTTGTGGATATGCTATTCCAGTTTTGAAGAAGAATTCTTGAGGCTCCGGAATGGTATCAAAGCTTACTACATTATCCCAAACCTTTTCAATAGGAGCATTCACTACAATTTGCGTTTTAACCGACATCATTTCTTCGGGTTCGTTTATATAATCGAAACTTAGAAAACTCAAGGAATACAAAGTGAGTATAATGGTAAAATGTGCCCGGCTTAATTTTGATTTTTTTTTGTTTATAGTGTAACCTATATAAGCACTAATCCAAATAATCAGTATCAAAATCGGAAGCGCCATCACAATACAAATTACTCCTTCAATAGCACAAATTAGTAAAACAAGCAGGGAAATCAATAAGGATGTAAAGCTTAGAGAGTAACAATCTTTTTTTGATAACTCTAACTTTTTACTGGCAAGATACGAAGGCAGAAAACCTATCAGAAAAGGCAGAAAAACAAAAACTGTCCAGCCATAATCACCCAAAAAATAAATAGATATAAATCCGATGGCAAAAACTATTGCTGGCGTAAATAATACAATTGTTGATTTTGACTTCATACCTTTTTGAAAAAAAGAAATAAAAATAATCATTTCTTTATTTCTTCTTCAGGTTTGGCAGGAAATAGCATATAATTCCGATTAAAGGCAGAAATGAACAAACGTGGTAAACATATTGTATTGAAGTGTAATCAGCCAATTTACCCAGCAATGCAGAACCTAATGCTCCCATTCCGAAAGCAAAACCGTAGAACAATCCAGAGATCATTCCGAGTTTTTTAGGCACTAATTCCTGCGCATAAACCAATATTGCCGGAAAAGCAGACGACATTATGACTCCGATGATAATCATTAATACATCTGTCCAAAATAAATTCACATAAGGCAACAGTAAGGCAAAAGGCGTTGCTCCAAAAACAGACAGCCAAATTACATGCTTCCTCCCTATTCTATCGCCCAAAGGTCCGCCGAGAATAGTTCCTAACGCATAAGCTATCAGATAAATAAACATATGAAATTGCGCCTGCTTTATCGTCAGGTGGAATTTATCCATGATATAAAAAGTATAATACGTAGACAAACACGCAGTATAAAAAAACTTTGAAAAAATAACAATCAACAATACCGCGATTGCCCATTTCACTTTGCTTTTAGAGAGGTTATGAAAATCTGCAAATACAGTTGCCTTGTTCTTTTTGAACGCTAAATGATCGCGATACCAAAAGGCAATCTTACTGATAATCCCAAGTGCGATTACTGCCGCAATAACAAACCAGAGAATGTATTTCTGGGAATTTGGAACCACAATTAACGCTACCAAAAGCGGTGCAAGTGCTGTTCCAAAATTCCCACCAACCTGAAAAATGGACTGCGCCAAACCTCTTTTTCCACCAGAAGCCATATTGGAAATACGTGCTGATTCGGGGTGAAAAATCGAAGAACCAATTCCGATAAGAGTTACCGAAAGTAAAATCCAATAGAAATTATTGGCAAAGGATATAGAAATTATCCCGGCCATGGAGAACAACATTCCGTAAATCTGCGAAAATGGTTTCGGATATTTGTCAGTATAATAACCAACAAATGGCTGTAAGAGCGATGCAGATAACTGAAATGCAAAGGTTATCAAACCGATTTGGGAAAACGAAAGATTGTAGTTTTGTTTGAGAATCGGATAAACCGATGGAATTATAGCCTGGATTAAATCGTTTAACAAGTGCGCAAAGCTTATGGAAAACAAGATGGAATAAATTGTCTTATGCAATAAATTTTTACTCTGATCCGGTAATTCTACAGTAGATTCCATTTAGAATGCCATTAAAATATAATACCAAAAAGCCAGCGTTAGAAAAGACAACGGAATTCCAATTCCAACCATCATACTGCTTAGTTTTGGCTTTAAGCCATAGTTGGATGCTAATATGGCTCCCGTAATCATAGGTGCCATTGCTGACTCCATTATCGAGACATCTACAGCTATGCTTTTGCCACCCAAAATAACTTTATAAAGCAGCAAAAATACAGCTGGTGTGATTATTAGTTTGAAAAGTAGGCCTAACCTAAGGAACTTCCAGTGTTGGCTGTCTTTGTCTATTTTCAATTGCAACCCTACGGCGACTAAAGCTACAGGAGTTACCGTAGCACCAAGCTTTTGGAAAACCGTTTCAAAGTGTTCGTTAAAATCAACTTTCAATACATTCATTACGCAGGCAATGGCAAAGGCTATGAAGGGTGGAAAAAATAAAATCTTCTTAATGATATCACTTGCTTTCGGTTCTCCTTTAGAAAAGATTCCGGCCGTTATAATTCCGAGTGTTGCCATTACTACAAACGAACCGGGTTGGTCTACGATGATAGCGGTTTTCAGCCCTTCATCTCCATATAGTGCCTGAATTATCGGGAAACCAATAAAGGAAGTATTCCCCAAACCTGCCGTTATGGTTAGGCATCCTATTAATCTATTGGGCCAGCCTAACTTCTTTCCGATGGAATAGAAAAAAGCAAATGATAGTAGAAAACCAATCCAGGCAATACCTAATGGATATAACAAATCGGTAGAGATTGAAACTTTAGGAATATAATACAAAGCCAAGGATGGCAATGCAATATAGATTACAAATTGATTCAGTGCCAGGTGTCCGTTTTTTGGAAAAGCTGCCACTCGTTGCATTCCCAAACCCACTATCAGACAAAGAAAAACTAATAGAATGTTATCCATTCGAGGTAATAAATTAATGCTGCAAAGGAACGGCAAAAAAATGGAAAAGAACAGCAATGGCTTCTTAAAAAATGCCGTTTAGAATTATTAAGAAGCAATATTTTACTAAATTTACCCAAACGATTTTCACTTGAACCAAAAGCAGAACAACAAATCGGCACTTCACGAAAAAGATGGCATTCCCCAACCGGAGAGTTTCAGCATATCATCGTTGGAGAAAATTGTCAAGAGCAGAAAACTACAACCTTCAGCAAGTGAATTAGTTTCCGGAATCCTTCGGCATGATAAGGTAGCTTTGAGTCGTGCTATCACTTTAGTGGAAAGTACCAATGTATCCCATCTGGCGAAAGCCAATGAGATAATAAATAGTTGCCTGCCTTATGCCAATAAATCTGTTCGGATAGGAATTACGGGAGTTCCCGGTGTGGGAAAATCGACTTTTATTGAAGCATTTGGAAAATACCTAACGTCATTGGGTAAAAAAGTGGCTGTTCTGGCTGTTGATCCCAGCAGTACAATTTCTCACGGAAGTATTTTGGGAGACAAAACCCGAATGGAAGAATTGGTGAAAGATGAGAATGCTTACATACGTCCTTCAGCTTCGGGCGAAACTTTGGGTGGCGTTGCCCGAAAAACCCGTGAGACAATCATTCTCTGTGAAGCGGCGGGATTTGATACGATTATTATAGAAACAGTAGGCGTTGGTCAAAGTGAAACTGCGGTTCACAGTATGGTCGATTTTTTTTGTTGCTTAAGATTTCAGGAGCAGGTGACGAATTGCAGGGCATCAAACGCGGCATTATGGAAATGGCAGATGCGATTGTAATCAATAAAGCTGATGGCGATAATATCAATAAAGCGAAATTGGCTAAAACAGAATTCAATCGGGCGCTACATTTATTTCCAGCTAAAAGTTCGGGCTGGATTCCAACGGTTTCGACCTGCAGTGCTTATGAGAAAACCGGAATTGACGATGTTTGGCAGACGATTTCCAATTATTTAGCATTAGTAAAATCCAATGATTACTTTGATAAGAAACGTAAAGAGCAGAATCAGTTTTGGATGTTGGAAACTATTGATGAACAGTTGAAAAACAATTTCTACAATCATCCAGAGGTCATAAAAGAATTAGAGAAAAACAAAAAAGCAGTCCAAAACGATGAAGTATCACCTTTTGCAGCTGCTCAGATTTTGTTGAAAAAGTATTTTAAGTAAAACTTTGTAAATATCTAATTTTAAGAAACTGTAACTTATCTCAAATAACTCTGTACAAAAGTCAAAAAAGCATTTGGACTCATCAGTCCTTGGTTGGAATTAATGCACCTATCAACCGCAAAAGCAATCCGCATTCTTGGGAATTCCGGGAATTCTTCTGCAATGAGGCTTATCATCATCTTTCGTTCCAGCGGATCTTTCCCATTAATTAATTGGGTCAGGTAAATTGCTTTACATTTTTGTTCTACGCTATTCCAGTTCATACTATATTCAGTTTTAACCCTTACAACACCTCTCACTTTTAAATATCCCAAAAAAAAGCAAGAGGGTTGAAAGGACTAATTATCTTAGTTAATTCTCGTTTATAATTTTAGAAGTATATAGCATTCACATGCTACTACCAAAATGCTACACAACAAAAGCACCCGAATAACAGTTTCTGTTTTTCTGTCAGATACAGTTAGTATCGACTGGGGGTATGTGTTTAGTTGTTTCATTTTTTTATCAGATAGCTTACCAAATATGATTGTTTTTAATAAAAACCTGCCCTACTTTATATCAAATACCACGATGATTTTTATTGGGCAGGCTTTAACTTGTTCTTTTGTTGTAAAAAACTACTATGAATTTAGTCTCAAAAAATTTATTTTGTCCTCTAACAACTTAAGTTCTAAGGTATACCAAAATTGCAAATTGTAATTGAATTAGCGTATAGGGTTTTTACGGTATTTGCTACCGTGTTTTTACGGTATTTTTTATAGTAGAATTACGATAACGAAATAGTGTATATCCATTGTATATTTTCTGAAAAATAACGTGATTTGTTTTATAAGATTACTAATTTGCATACTTAAACAAAACCCTAACCCTTAAACAGAATCAGATGGCTACGAAAACTATGAATTTAGATTTAGTTCAGCAAATGACTACTAATTACCAGACAAAACAACTTCTATCAATCCTGACCAACACAGTCAATCCGATGACGTTTGATGCGAAATCTGTGTGGTTTGGCCTGGATGAATTAAAAGATTTTATTGCTACTATCGAAGCAGAAACAGCAAAACATCCAGAGTATGGTATGAAAGATTTAGGCGTACGTTTTTATTATTCCGCCTATCCAGCAAGCGTGAATTGGGAAGATCCGGGATATGAAACGCTATCTAAAGTTCCGAGCAATTATGAAAAGTTACACACACTTATAGGAATTCCTACCGCCTTAATCAATAATACAAATCAGGATTTTGATCCGGCTGATGTAAAAACCTATGATGGTTCAAAACCAAAAGGGGTTGGAATATCGATTATGGCAGAAAACCATGGTGAACTTATTCCTCCTGGAGGTAATCAAGGAACGTGGTTTTAGTTAAAAACGTTTACTAATTAGTTTAACAAATCTATACATAAGACTACCTACCAATATTTATGTATTGGTAGGTAATTTTTAAATAAATATGGAAGAACTTAGAATCTTTTTAAAGCAATTATTGTTTTTTTCCGAATTCATTGCAGCAGTTGTAGCTATTTTAAAATTTAGGAAATTTAGAGATAGTTATTGGAAGTGGTTTTCTTACTATCTGGTTTTTATATTTCTTGCAGAAGCAGTTAGCAAATTTATATTATGCTATTTTACTGATTACAGAAGTTACTTTTATGATTTCATTGTAATACCAGTGGAATTTATTTTTCTGTATTGGTTATACAGCTACAAATCACTCGACAATAAAAAATTATTCTGGATTTGTTGCATCATCTATATACTTTCATTATTACCTTACTTTGTTTTTGGTGGGTCAAGTGTAGTTAATCAGTTTAATTATGTTATTGGAACTTTTTTGTTGAGCATTATGGTAATTTTAGAATTTAATAAACAAATAAAAACAGATGATATCCTCCGATTTCGGGAGAACATGATGTTCTATATTAATACTGGAGTTTGTTTATTTTATGTAGGTACGCTACCTCTTTTCGCTTTTAACAGCCTTTTATGGAAAGATCAGGTTATTTTTTATAATTATTTTACACTTTTTCTAATCGCGGGTATTTTAATGTACCTAATATTTTCAATTGCATTACTATGGGGAAAACCGAATACCTGATGATAACGATCGTTTTTAACTTTCTGTTTATTTTATTTATTGTTGCAATCATATCCTATGTTTTGCAATACAAACGAAAGAAAAGAGAGCATGTCTTTGCCATTAAAAACCAACAGGACATACACCTCAAAGAGCTATTGGCTATGGAGCTTGAAATGCAACAAAAAACGATGCAGGAAATAGGAAGGGAGATCCATGATAATATCGGGCAAAAGTTAACTCTCGCAAGCCTTTATACTCAAAATCTGCTTTTAGCCAATAAAAAACCTGATGCGGCAGAAAACATAGAAAACATCAGTACCATTATCAACGATTCTTTAGCTGATTTAAGGCAGCTATCCAAATCTTTAACAGATGATGGTATAGCCAACAAACCACTCGTGTCTTTACTACAGTCGGAGTGCCAAAAGGTAAACAAACTCAAAAAATGCTGGTTTACTTACGATGGTGAAATACAAACTATTGAAGTTAGCTACCACATCAAAAATATGCTGCTGAGAATTGCACAGGAATTTATTCAAAACAGTCTAAAGCATGCTGATTGCAAAACCATCAAACTTCATATTGCCTATTCTGAATCGTTTATTGTAATGACACTCTCAGATGATGGAAAAGGATTTGAGACCGACAAAACAAAATCCCTCGGTATTGGTCTTCAGAACATGAAAAAACGAACCGAATCTATTGGTGGTCAATTCCAATTAGACAGTAGTCAAGCCGGGACTTCCCTGACCATAAAATTACCTTACACATTGTAAATAGATATGTTAAAATGTTAAAATAATAATTATTATATTAGCTTCATTATATCTAAACCATGAAGCACTCTATTGTTATTGTTGACGACCATATCTTAATTGCTAAAGCCCTGGGAAGCATTATGTCTAATTTTACAGACTTTCAGGTTCTTTATGAATGTGAAAATGGCAAAGAACTACAGCATAAATTTGCCTCAAAAGACAACATTCCTTCCATAGTGCTATTGGATGTAAGTATGCCGGTTATGAATGGTTTTGAAACTTCAAAATGGTTGCGCGAAAGCCATCCTAATGTATTGGTATTGGCCCTCAGCATGCAGGATGACGAAGAAAGTTTAATACGAATGATTAAAAACGGAGCTCGTGGTTATTTGCTGAAAAATGTTTCGCCAGCCGAATTGGAAAAAGCGTTAAAAACAATAATAAATAACGGTTATTATTACCCGGAATGGGCTTCAAGTATCGTTTTCTCTAATATGATGAATAGCGCTTCAAATGAAAACAGCACAAGCCTTTCGTTGGATTTGTCAGAAAGGGAAAAGGAATTCCTAAAACTCTGCATAACTGACATGAGCTACAAAGAAATGTCCGAAAAAATGTTCTGTAGCCCACGAACCATTGAAAGCTATAGAAATAGCTTATGTGAAAAACTGAATATAAAAACCCGCGTTGGATTGGCCGTTTATGCCATAAAAACAGGTTTGGATTAAACGATTGAAACTATTCCTCGTAACGTTCCATTTCTCTATCGTAGAATTCACCTGCCAAAGTGATCAGATGTTCCATTTCACTTTCAAGCTCGGTTTCATCTTCTCCTTCCAAATCTTCCAGAAACTCGACTTCATCGTCTTTCAAATTAATTATAAAACGCGGAAAATCAAGATGAATGATAAAGATATCTTCTTCTGGTAAATCAGAGTTGTCAGCGAGTAAAAATTTTGGTAATTCCATTTTAAGTTATGAATTATGAGTTATGAGTTTTTTTGTTAAGTAATGAAAACGAATATACAAAAATATTGCGGCCGCAGTTAAGCCTGCTAATAATCCTATCCAAACTCCGATTGCCTTAAGTGAAGTATATTCGCCAAGGTAAAAGGAGATGGGAAAGCCAACAATCCAGTAAGCGACAAAGGTTATATACATGGGGATTTTCACATCCTGTAAACCTCTTAAAGCTCCCAAAACAACTACCTGGATTCCATCTGATATCTGAAAAACCGCAGCAACCAGCAACAATTTAGATGCGATAGTAATTACTTCCTGATTGTCCAATAACTGCGATTGATTTTCCATATTCAGAAAAAGATAAGGCAAAATCTGATGCAAAGCTACAAACATCAATGCGAAGAGGATTTCAACAATTATAGCTAATAGAAATATTGAACGCGCTACAATAACCAACTGTTTATAATCATTTAATCCTTTCTGGTTGCTGATCCTAATCATCGAAACCACACTTAAACCCATTGCAAACATAAAAGTCATAGAAGCCAAACTCAGTGCAATCTGATTTGCAGCCTGGCTGGTCTTACCAATGTTTCCACAAAGCCAGATTCCGGCAGTAAAAAGTACGACTTCAAACAACATCTGCATCGCAGAAGGCAAACCAAGATTAACAATTTTCCTGATCATCTCTTTCTTGATTTCGTCAAAACTAAAATCGTGAAAATATTGTTTTAACTGTTCTTTTCTGGACAATATAATGTGCATAAAAAGCACCATTGCAATTCTTGAAATTACAGTTCCTAAAGCAGCGCCTACAATTCCCATTCTTGGAAATATCCAAACCCCATAAATTAGGCAATAGTTAATGATTACGTGCAGAATATTGGCTAAAACAATGGCATACATAGATACTTTCGTCATCGATAATCCATCGGCAAACTGTTTGTAACCCTGATAAATAATTAGCGGAACCAAAGAAAAAGCAACCCAGTCCACAAACGGTTTTGCCAGCGTAATTACCTCTTTAGGCTGATGCAATAATTCCATTATCGGCTTAGCCAAAACTACTAATCCAAATAATGAAAAACCTAAAATAACACACAGAAAAAGACCGTGATGAAAGGCCGAACGGATTTTTGAATTGTCTTTTTCAGCATCAGCTTCGGCGACGATTGGAGTGATGGCAGTTGAAAATCCAATCCCAATCGACATGGCGACGAATATCATACTGTTTCCAAGCGAAACAGCTGCCAATTCGGTGGTGCCTAATTTTCCAACCATGATATTATCTACTATCCCAATCAAAGTATGACCTAACATTCCGATAATGACAGGATAGGCCAATTGGATGTTTGTTCTGAATTCCTTGGTATATTGAGACAGGTTCATTTTGCAATTTTAAGTCTGCAAAGATAAACCGTTTATTCTTTCAATTGCTCTTTATACTCCTCGATATTTGCTTTAATTTCCGGATCTAATTCAGGTTCTTTTATATCAGAAAGTTTCTGTATTTCTTCCCAAATGATTTTAGCTACAATACAACGGGCCATTTCCTTATCGTCTGCCGGAATAACAAACCAAGGTGCGTTTTCCTTCGAAGTATGATTGATTGCCTCTTCATAACATTTCATATAATCATCCCAAAGATCACGCTCTTTTAAATCTCCTGTAGAGAACTTCCAGTTGTCTTCCTGATTTTCCAATCGTTTCAAAAGACGTTTCCGCTGTTCCTCTTTGCTCATGTGCATATAGAATTTCAATATGACAGTCCCGTTTTGGGTAATGTGTTTTTCGAAATTATTGATTTGCTTCATTCTATTTTTCCAAAATTTTGGAGTAATGTCTTCTACTTTTTCAATTCCCGGAATATTTTCAAACATAATGTATTCGGGATGCACCTTGGTTACTAAAACATTCTCATAATGCGTTCGGTTGAAAACAGCAAACTTTCCTTTTTCGGGCAAAGCCGAATAATGCCGCCACAAATAATCGTGTTCCAATTCCGTCGAATTAGGCGTTTTAAAACTGTGCACCACTACGCCACGCGAATTGAATTCCTTAAAGACTTCCCGAATCAAGCTGTCTTTTCCACTAGTGTCCATTCCCTGTAAACAAATTAAAACAGCATAACGATTATGCGCGTACATTATGTCCTGGCGCTTGCTGAGCTTTTTCTGAATATCTACTAATTTTTCCTCCTTTTCCTCTTCATCCGCATCAAAATCGACAAGGGTTGGAATTTTGGATAATTTGATTGTATCAGTTACTCTAAAATCTTCGGGATTAATGCTTTTCATCGTTCAAGTTTTTATATTTGTAAAATTATGGAAAATTTTCAACTTTCGCTACTGTGCAAAATAATCGGAATCGGCTCTGCGTCGGGTTTGGTGTATCATGATGACAAATTATTTATCATTTCTGACAGCAGTAATTATCTTTATGAATATAACCTTTCGGATGAAAAACTAAACAAAATAGCTTTAATTGACAATCCAAAGGAAAACATTGTCAAAAAAGACAAACCCGATTTTGAGTCAATAACCCTATCGAAAAACCATATTACAATTATAGGATCAGGATCAACCCAAAACAGAAACCTGCTGGTTAGGTACGATACCGATTCCAAAAGTTACATTTCAAAAGACATCGGCGGAATTTTTTCATTGATAAAAAAACAGTATCCGATAAACGATAACGAATTCAACATCGAAGGATTGATTTCTAAAGATGGAGTAAACTATTTATTTCAGCGTGGTAATGGGTTATCAGGTAAAAACGGAATTTTTTATTACAATGAAACCAAAGAAAAACCTATTGTTACCTTCAATCCATTTGATTTGCCCAAAATCAAAAACATTCCGGCAACTTTTACTGATGCGGTTTTAGTGGATGGAATTATTTATTTTCTGGCTACAGCCGAAGACACAACCTCAACTTATCTTGATGGCGAGGTTCTGGGAAGCTTAATTGGATCAATCGATTTAAAAACCATGAAGCTTATCAATACCATTCAAATTACGGACAAACATAAATTTGAAGGACTGACTTTGTATAAAGAAACAAACTCTAAAATTGAATTTTTACTTTGCGAAGACAATGATACCGAAAAACTCGAATCAGATATTTACAAATTAGTACTAGAGAAAGCCCAATAAAATAAGGATGTTATAAAAATGTTTTATTTTTTTCCGTTTTCATCCCAACCTTTTTACCAAAATTGTCCTCTATATAAAAAAGCACTTTTGTGATTACCGAAAACCAAATAACAGGATGTAGAAAAATGCAGCGGGATTCGCAGCGGGAAGTCTATGAATATTTGTCGCCAAAATTGTACCGCACCTGCAAACGTTATTTGAAAAAGGAAGAAGAAGTCGAAGAAATACTTGCCGATTCGTTCTGCACGATATTTTCAAAGATAGATCAATTGAAGGAATTTGGCGCTTTTGAAGCTTGGGCGCGAAAGATTACAGTAAATCATTGCCTGCAGCAATTGAAACGCAATGTAAACTTTAACTTGTATCTAGAAGACACGCCATTCTATCTACAACCTGAAATAGCAGCAGAAAGTAATTTAGAAGAAGAGGATTTGCTCAACTTACTGAATTTAATCCCGGAAGGTTGCAAAACTATTTTTAATTTGTTTGTCATAGAAGGATTTGGGCACAAAGAAATAGCACAGATGCTGAATATTTCAGAAGGAACATCCAAATCGCAGTTAAATGCGGCCAAGACAAAATTAAAGGAACTGATTGCGAAATTTTATTATCAAAATGCAAAATAGTGATGGAGAAAGAAGATAAAATATTTGACCAATTTAAATCGGCTGCCGACAATGCCGAAACGAAAGACTTTCCGGGAATGGAAAATGTCTGGCAACGCGTGGAAGGAAAACTCGACAAAAAGATCCTGAAAAAAGAGAATACGCTTTGGAAAAAGATTGCCGTTGCTGCTTGTTTATTATTAGTCGGAACTTTAGGATTTCAATTTTTTAAAAATAATCAACCGGAAATTAAGCCTACTGAAACGGTAACTTCTAATGATACTATTAAAAAAGCTGTTCAGGAAAATAAGGATGTAGTTTCGGCTGAGCCAATAAATCCTGGAATAAAAGAGGACGCTGACAAAATCCTGCAAAAACAAATTAGTACAAGCCCACAAGGTCATCAAATTGTTACCTATAACGACGATTTGAAAGAAAATAAAATTGGCTGGACTGACAGTATTTCTGTAAACCGATCATATTTCTCAGCTCCGGAAGCAGCAAAAAGTGAGAGTAATGCACTTGGCTATTTATCCTTTAAACCTAAAATGGAAGAAGCCAAAGATGTAGAGATGATGATGGATAAAAGGGGTAAAATCTCTTATGAACGCAAAGAAGAACCGTTAGTAGTTATTGATGACAAATTAACAAAGAAGAATATAAAAGACATTGAGTTTGAAGAGAGCGATTCACTGGTAGTCTTAAATGACCCTCTTTATATCATTAACGGTGTTGAATATACAGAAAAAGAAGTATTTGGTCCGAATCCGACCAGTCCATATACTCCGCTGAATAAGCAGGAAATCGAGGCTTTGACAATACTGCAGGATGAAAAAGCTGTCGAAATCTATGGTAAGAAAGGCAAAAAAGGCGTCGTCATCATTACCACCAAAAACGGGAAACCCGTAAGCGCTTCTAAGAAAGCAAAATAACATTGTCCAACTTTAAATTTTAATGCCATGAAAAGTGTAAAACTTATTTCATTAGCCCTTGCTATGCTCTTTTGTGTCGTGTCTATCGCGCAAGAAAAAACAATTACTGGTATCGTTTCCGATAAAGCCGGACCGTTGCCAGGTGCCAATGTAGTTGTAAAAGGAACTACCAGAAGTACACAAACTGATTTTGATGGAAAATATTCCATTACTGCTAAAGTGGGTGAAAAATTAGTCTTCAGTTTTACCGGATATGGCGATAAAACTGTAGTCATCGGAAACTCCAACACCATCAACGTCATATTAAACAGTGATAGTGTACAATTATCAGAAGTTGTTGTTTTGGGTTATAATAAAAGCGAAACAAAATTTAAATCGCTTGCGTCCACGACCGTTACTTCAAATCAGTTATCTATAAAACCTAATAATGCCGTTATTCAGTCTTTACAGGGAAAAGTTGCTGGTTTAAATGTGACTCATAGTTCCGGACAATCTGGCTCTTCTAAAATTGTAATCCGTGGAAATAAATCTGTAGATGACAAAGATTCAGAAATGCTTGTTGTTCAGGATTCAATCAAATCAGGTTTTTATAACGAAAACGACGAAGATTATGGAATGCTGATTGAAAACGTATTTGAAAGTCCAAAAACAGCACCGCTTTCTACTTTTTCCATCGATGTGGATAATGCTTCGTACACCAATATCAGGCGATTTATCAATTCAGGGCAGAAAGTTCCGAAAGATGCCGTTCGTGTAGAGGAAATGGTGAATTTTTTCAAATACCAATATCCACAGCCAAAAGACAATCATCCGTTTTCGATTAATACAGAATATACCGATTGTCCTTGGAATCCAAATACAAAATTAGTCCGCATAGGTTTGCAGGGGAAAATAATTCCAACCGATAACTTGCCGGCTTCTAACTTAGTTTTCCTTATTGATGTTTCGGGCTCGATGAGTGCTATGAACAAGCTGCCGTTAGTAAAGGAATCTTTGAAAGTACTAATAAATCAATTGCGTGATGAAGACCGTATTTCAATTGTGGTATATGCAGGAGCAGCGGGATTGGTTTTACCTTCCACTTTGGGGAGCCAGAAACAAACTATAATTGATGCCTTAGACAAACTACAATCCGGAGGAAGCACAGCTGGTGGAGCCGGAATTCAATTAGCATACAAAACAGCAACCGAGAATTTCATCAAAGGTGGAAATAACAGGGTTATACTAGCGACTGATGGTGATTTCAATGTGGGAGCTTCGTCCGACAGTGACATGCAGACATTGATTGAGGATAAAAGAAAATCGGGTGTATTCTTGACTTGTCTCGGATATGGAATGGGCAATTACAAAGACAGCAAAATGGAAATCTTAGCGGATAAAGGCAACGGAAATTACGCTTACATCGATAACATCCAGGAAGCTAACCGCTTTTTGGGAAAGGAATTTAAAGGCTCGATGTTTGCCATCGCTAAAGACGTAAAAATCCAGATTGAATTCAATCCGTCTCATGTAGCTTCCTATAGATTAATTGGCTATGAAAACCGAAAACTGAATCCTGAAGATTTTCAAAATGATGCTATCGATGCGGGAGAATTGGGAAGTGGACATACGGTAACGGCTTTATACGAAATAATTCCTGTGGGTGTAAAAAGTAAATTCTATAATGAGCCAACCGATTTGAAATACACCAAAACGCAACCTTCCAAAACTAAATTTAATGACGAATTGGCCACAGTTAAATTCCGTTACAAAAAACCGGACGGCGATAAAAGCATCGAAATGGTTAGGATAATAGAAAACAAATCAGAAGAAATGGCAAAGGCATCGGGCGATTTAAAATTCAGTTCTGCCGTAGCCTGGTTTGGTTTGAAATTAAGGGATTCGAAATTCGTAACCAACAAATCGAAATCGGATATCAAAAAATTAGCTAAAGAAGGTCTGGCTTATGATGACCAAGGTTACAGAGCGGAGTTTATCAGATTAATGGATGCTATAAATTAATCAAAAATGAAATACTTTTTAATATTATTGATTCTCGTTACCAATAAATCTTTTACGCAAAACATAATCTTCAAACCCATTGGCAACGAACAGCAAAAAAGAGATTCGGTTAAGGTAAACCCTGCAGCAGAAAAGAAAATTATTTTCAGGGATAGCTTGGCTAAAGAACCATTGTATATATTAGATGGAAAGCCTATTAGCTATACTGAAGTGATGGCCCTCAATCCTGAAACAATAGAATCTATGACAATCCTGAAAGATTCTGCTGCAAATTATTTTTGCAATAGATCACATAATGGAGTTATTATCATCAAAACCAAAAAATTCTCCAAAAGAGAACTAAGAAAGATGAATAAGAAGGAATAGTTAAGTTGGGTGTTTTTTAAGGAAGAAACCCTGTTCGGATGCACACGGACAGGGTTTCTGATTTTTAGAAGGATGATTCAGGTTAAAAAATAAGGCGTATAGAAGTTCCTTTTCCCAATTCACTTTCTATACCAATTTCAGCATTTACTTTGGCAGCCAAATTTAAAGTCAACTGCAATCCCATTCCCATGCCCAATTCGTTATTTGTTCCTCTTTTTGAAGTATAATTATTTTTCATAATGTCATTAATCATATTCTGGGTCATTCCAACTCCATTGTCTGTAACACTAAGTATATTGTGACTAAATCCAATATTGATTTCGCCGTCTTGAGGTGTGAATTTAATCGCATTACTGATCATGTTTCTAACAATAATAGTAACAATTTCCGAATCAGAAAAGACCGAATTAACTTTATCAAAAGATAAATTTATCCTTATGTTTTTGCTCTGATAGGCATTTTTGTGTATCGCCAATATTGACGAAACTATCGCCTTAATATCAATAGCAACATTGTTTAGCTGAATGCTGTTAAAATTCAGTTTTGCCCAATTTAATGTAGTTTCGAGCATCTCTAACACTTGTTCCGACTGCTCATTTATCTTTTGAATAAAAGGTGTAAACTCTTCCTGAGAAATAGAATCTTCCAATGCTAAAATCGTAATTCCTTTTAAATTATTGATAGGAGCTCTTAGGTCGTGGCCTAACACAGATAACATTCGGTCATTATTGCTGTTAATATTCTTTAATTCTTGTTGTAAGGCAATTTCCTTATCAATATCTACAAAAGCTACAACATGTAATTTGTCAATTACAGAAGCTTTTATCTCATACCATTTTTTCATTCCTTTCTTGCAGGTAACATGGGACTTCATTTTGACAAATACTTTTCCTTCCTGTTTGGAATTAATCTCCTCCTCATCCCAATCACGAATCACTTTTTGTCTGTAGGCTTCATCCGGATAGGCATGCTCGTACCAGGTTTCAATAGTCGGGATTTCTTCGAGCGTATAGCCTATTTCTTCTGAAAATTTCTCATTCACAAATGTATTGTAATGAATCCCATCAATAACTTCCGCTATAATAAATGGATAAGGTAAAAAGTCAGCTACTTTATGAAGTTCAAATCTTGAAATCACGGTTTCATTCATGCCTTATAATTTAGGTTATCTAAGAAATATTTTCTCAAATATAAGGCCTTTACTTATCAATCTCTGTTAAACTTTCCATCTTTTTGTGGGCAAGGAAACCTTTAATATCTTCAAAATGTTCCTTGACACGTTTGTTGCCAAATTCAAAAACCTTATCTGCCAATCCGTCAAGGAAATCCCTGTCGTGGGAAACTAATATTAATGTTCCGTCGAAATCTTTCAATGCCTCTTTGATAATATCCTTTGTCTTCATATCCAAATGATTGGAAGGTTCATCGAGAATCAATAGGTTAACCGGTTCCAATAATAATTTGATCATCGCCAAACGTGTTTTTTCTCCGCCAGAAAGTACTTTTACCTTTTTCTGAATATCATCACCATGGAACATGAAGGCTCCCAGAATATTCTTAATCTGTGTTCGGACATCACCCACGGCAATATTATCTATCGTTTCAAAAATGGTAGCATTTCCGTCTAACAGCGAGGCTTGGTTTTGGGCAAAATAACCAATCTGTGAATTATGTCCAACCTCAACAGTTCCGCTGTTGATTTCGATTTCCTTCATGATGGCTTTAATCATGGTCGATTTCCCTTCACCGTTTTTTCCAACGAAAGCTACTTTCTGACCACGTTCAATTACCATATTGGCATCCTTAAAGATTAAATGATCGCCATACGATTTCTCCAAATCACGAACAATTACAGGATATTGTCCTGAACGTATCGATGGTGGGAATTTCAGTTTCAATGCCGAATTATCGATTTCGTCCACTTCAATCGGAACGATTTTTTCTAACATCCTAACCCGCGATTGCACAGCATCTGTTTTTGAAAAAGTGCCTCGGAAACGATCAATAAAAGCCTGATTGTCGGCAATAAATTTCTGTTGTTCATCGTAGGCTTTCTGCTGGTGCACTCTCCTATCCTTTCTCAATTCAAGATAATGCGAATACTTGGCCTTGTAATCATAGATCCTTCCCATGGTAACCTCAATCGTACGGTTGGTAATATTATCTACAAATGCCCTGTCGTGCGAGATTACCATTACGGCTTTCGCCTGATTGATCAAAAAGTCTTCTAACCATTGAATACTGTCCATGTCCAGGTGGTTTGTAGGCTCATCTAACAGGATTAAATCGGGTTGTTTCAATAGTATTTTTGCCAATTCGATACGCATTCTCCAACCTCCTGAAAACTCAGATGTTGGGCGATTGAAATCTTCTCTTTCGAATCCTAAGCCTTTCAATACTTTTTCAACTTCAGCTTCGTAATTGACTTCTTCTATTGAATAATACTTTTCACTTAGTTCTGACACGCGCTCAATCAGTTTCATGTACTCATCGCTTTCATAATCTGTGCGGATGGTAAGCTGTTCATTGATGGCATCTATTTCATCCTTCATCTGGAAGACTTCTGCAAATGCTTTTGAAGCTTCTTCCATTACAGTAGAATTATCCGAGGCTAATAAATGCTGAGGCAAATAAGCTATCACTGCTTCTTTCGGAGCCGAAATGGAACCTCTTGAAGGTTTGCTTTCTCCGGCTACGATTTTAAGCAAAGTCGATTTACCTGCACCGTTTTTACCCATCAGGGCAATTTTGTCGGTTTCATTGATGGCGAAAGTTACCTCGCTGAAAAGTGTTGTGCCGCCAAATTCTACGGCTATGTCGTTAACTGTAATCATTTATTTCTTTTTAGCTTCAGCAATTAGCTTTTAGCGGTTAGCATCAAATCCTGACTCTTTATATTTCCTATTGCTGATGGCTGGCAGCTAAAGTCTAAAGGCTTTTTTGAAGGGGCAAAGATAGTTTAAATAAGTAATTTGAAAATGAGATGATTGAAAATTTAAAAATGATTTTGCTTCATAAATTCTGTTTCAACTTAATCCTAAAATAATATAAATGCATAGTCAAACAAATAGTCGGCGACTATTTGTTAGATTGTCGGCGACTATTTATCAAATAGTCGGCGACTATTTATTAAACAACTGTCTACTATTTAAAAAAGAATAAATTGTATTCGCATTTATTACTATCCTTTATTATAAAATAGCTGTATAAGTTTTGCTATTTTTAAAATTTTAATAACAATAACGTTATAATTGGTTGATAAGATAAAACAGGTTTTCCTATCCCAATGGAAATGGTTACTTTTAAGGTTCAATTCGGAACCATGCCATTAATAGATTATAGTTTTTTAGAAAGGATACTTCCTAAAGCCAAGATTAAAAAAGCTTTAGGAAAGCTAAGCAATCGTATCTCAACCGAGTGCGGCTGGCTACTTCCTTATTCTTTTTTGGAATGGGTTTTTGCTTTTCGACCTGGGCAAGCCGTATTCCTGATATTAAGTCAATGCTGCATCTTAGCGAGGCCGATTTAGGAGGTTTACTTTTTGCGATTCCGATAGGGCAATTGTTTGCTATGCCATTTTCGGGTAAGGTTGTGACCAAATACGGCAGCCGTAAAATTTCTATTTTGGGATTACTTATGTATGGTACCTGTCTTTTGATGCTGAGTCTGGCCACGGTAAGTTGGCATTTGGCAATAGCCTTATTTCTATTTGGTTTCTTTGGTAACTTTTGCAATATCGCGGTCAATACACAAGGTGTTTATACCCAACAATTATTTGACAAACCCATCATTGGTTCCTTTCACGGTTCGTGGAGCCTTGCCGGATTCTGTGGCGCTTTAGTTGGTTTAGTAATGCTTGCTTTCCGATTAACTACTTTCCAGCATTTTGCCATTGCGTTTGGATTTGTAATTCTTATTGTACTGACCAATGCCAAATTTATCCTGAAATCAAAAGTGAAACAGACCGAAAATAAGGAAAGCTATTCGTTTTTCAAAAATCCTGACATGACTTTGATTTGGTTGGGAATCATCTGCTTTTGTGGCATGGCGAGCGAAGGAATCATGTTCGACTGGAGTGGTGTTTATTTTAAAGAAATCGTAAAAGCTCCCGGTGCATTAGTGGTTTTGGGTTACACAACCTTTATGATCAGCATGGCTTCGGGACGGTTTTTAAGCGACTTTCTGGTCCACAAATATGGTGGCAAAAAGGTATTGATGTTAAGCGGAATAGTGATTTCGGCTGGATTATATATGGCAGTTTTATTCCCTTATCTTATTCCGTGTACGATTGCGTTTATGATGGTTGGCTTTGGCGTTTCCAATGTAGTTCCGATTATTTTCAACGCAGCCGGAAATAATGAAAAAGTACCACCGGGAATAGCTTTAACTATGGTAACGAGTATTAGTTTCCTTGGGTTTTTAATTGGTCCGCCGTTGATTGGATTTATAGCGGAGATGACCAGTTTGAAGTATTCGTTTGCAGTTATTGGGGTTTTTGGAGTGTTTATTACGGTTTTGGTAAGTCGGTTGAAGATTTTTAAGTAACCCAGTTATTCACCGATTCCTTCTATCCTTTTGTACTTGGTGAACTCCATTGTTTCTTTATCAAGCAGGTATAATGTCCCAAAATAGCATCCGACAAGATAAAACGAATCAAAAGTCCGGTTTGAACTTACCTTGATTTCGTAATTGCTAACGATGTCAATGTTATCGAAAGTAATATAATCGCCCGCATTAACTCCGCTTTCATATTCCCATGTGCCATCCATTCTGCCTGGTAAAAAGAAAAACCTATCCAATAGGAATATGAAAACAATAAACAGCAGCGTCGGTATTATGTTACTGCCCTTTTTCATTTATATGCTCAGCCTAAACTCTTCAATTACCGGATTTGCCTTTCCGAAATCAACTTCCTGAATGAATAATTCTACAGCCTTTTCGGTTTGAATGCTTGGCAGGACATTGGCCTGATTGTTATCGCGGACAACCACATTGATGTTGGCTTCCTCGAGTTTGTCCTTTAAACCTATTGCGAGAATTTTTTCGCCTGAAAATATTTTTATTAAGCCCATTTTTTAAAATTATTATGAATTATAAATTATAAATTTTGAATGGTTATTATTTGTAGAGATTTTTGCTCTAAAAATATTTTTATGAGTGAATTATAAATTTTTGAATGGTTTAATTTAAAATTTATAATTCAAAATTTAAAATAATCATTTAATCTTCCATTTCAAAGAACACTGGTTCAATCATTATTTTGTCTGCTAAAGATTCTACCCTTTCGGTGATTTGTGAACAGAAGAAAAGGCGCTGTGTTTTTTCGATACTGTTGGATAAACGATGGACAATCGCATCCATCCTGCTTCTGAATAAGACATCGGCATCATCAACAATCAACAGTTTAATTGTGTTGGCGTTAAATCCGGCCGATGCGAACATGGCGTTGATTTTATTTGGGGTTCCAATTAAGATATCCAATCCCATTGACACTACATTTTTGTCGTAATCAATGTCGCCTTTATCATGCACACCCAAAATGCTCAAATCAGTATAAGTTCCGTATTTTAGGAACAGTTCTTCCATTTCTATGACCTTTTCCTTGGTTTCGACAATGATTAAAGCCCTTGTACTTTCGTCCTTTGTTTTCTCCAGTTTTTGGATAACGTTTAAGACTATTGTTGTTGTTTTTCCGGTTCCTTCCGCCGACTGAATAACAGCATCCGCTCCACTTTTGATGGTAGAAAAGGTTTCCTGCTGCATTTCGTTGGCTTCGGTGAGGCCGTTTTCGATAAGTGCTTTCTGAAGGTTTGGGTTTATTTTTTTAGGTTCATTTTTTTAGCTTTCAGCTTTTAGCATTTAGCTTTCAGCAAAAACAAAATAGCTAATGGCTGACAGCTAATGGCTAATTGCTATTATTTACTGGCAAATAATTTTACATCAGTTTCTGAAATTTCATTCCCGCCAAGGATTATTAAACGTTCCACAACGTTACGGAGTTCACGGATATTTCCTGTCCAGTCGTATTCCTGTAGTAAATTGATGGCTTCAACCGAAAATGATTTGGCTATATTTCCATGTTCTTCAGCAATCTTAGTAGTGAAATGCTCAATTAATAATGGAATGTCACTTCGTCTTTCGTTTAATGAAGGAACCTTGATTAGGATTACGGCCAAACGATGGTACAGATCTTCCCGGAAACGACCTTCGGCAATTTCCTTTTTCAAGTCCTTATTCGTCGCAGCAACAACCCTTACATTGATTTTAATGTCTTTATCGGCACCAACCCTTTGTATCAGACTTTCCTGTAAAGCTCTTAATACTTTGGCTTGCGCCGAAAGGCTCATGTCTCCAATTTCGTCAAGGAAAATCGTTCCGCCATCCGCAGCTTCAAACTTTCCCGCTCTGTCTTTTACGGCAGAAGTAAATGCACCTTTAACGTGACCGAATAGTTCACTTTCAATCAGTTCGGATGGAATCGCAGCACAGTTGACCTCAATCATTGGTGCCGATGCTCTTTCACTTTTTTCGTGTAACTGATGGGCAACCAATTCTTTTCCGGTTCCGTTTGGCCCTGTAATCAAAACCCTTGCATCAGTCAAAGCTACTTTTTCAATCATTAGTTTGATTTGATTGATAGGTTCGCTTTCGCCTATCATTTCGTAGTTTTTTGAAACTTTCTTCTTTAGTATCTTATTCTCTACTACCAATTGCTTTTTGTCTAAAGCATTGCGGACCGTATTGAGCAGCCTGTTTAAATCTGGCGGTTTTGAGATGTAGTCAAACGCACCTAAACGCATCGTATTCACAGCAGTTTCTAAATCTCCGTGGCCGGAAATCATGACCATCGGAATTTCGGGCTTGATTTTTTTAACGGCTTCGAGTAATTCCTCTCCGTTCATTTTGGGCATTTTGATATCACAAAGTACCAAATCGTAATCTTCGTTTTTAATTTTTTCAAAACCTATTTTTCCGTCTTCGGCTTCGTCAACTATATAATTGTCACCTTCTTCTAAAAGTATTCTGGCCAAAACCCTGCGGATAGATACTTCGTCTTCAATGATTAATATTTTGGGCATTTTACTGAAATTTATAAGTTGCAAAGTTAATCATCAAAAGCATTTGAGCATCATATAAATGTAAGATTCAGCTAATTTACTTGTAATTGGAATTATTATGAGGTCTGCAACAACTGAAAAGTGAAATCATCTCCCGTTTGTTCGTGAGCAACAGGCATAAACAAAAACCATAAAAGAAAGTCAAACAAATAATCATCTATTTCCTGACTTGATTGTATACCAACAGTTATTTTGCCATCATTTGATTTTAAACCATAGCTTAGTATCTCTTTTCCTTTTTGAAGAAGTACAATTTCTGCCAAAGGATTGTTCCTTACTTTTAGTTGAAATTCAATGCCTTTGTATGACACTTCGGTGTTACTTGAAAACCAATTTTCGGGAGTTGCAGTTAATATGCTATTCTGTTTGGCATCAAGAATATACAATTTATTTTTCCAAAAACCTCTTCGCTCAATTGTAAATAGTTCTCCGTTAATATCCAACAAAGCAACTGCGTTTAATCTTTTAAAAGAAAAATCCAGTTCCCCTACTTTCTTTTCACCGATAGAGAAAATATATTTCTTCTCATTTACTTTTTGCCAGTTTCTAATTGCTTCCATAATTTGTTTTTTTTTGAAATAAGTACAGCTTGAAATCAATTAGTTACAGTGTTATAACCTGTACTTAACGATTTAACAATAATTTTACAATTCGTTTTTATTACCTTTACTTTTTTAAAAACAAAGCGATGTCTACAGCAAAAAAAGATTACAAAAGAATTACCACCAAATCCTTGTTTGATATGAAGGCCAACGGTGAAAAAATATCGATGCTAACGGCATATGATTTTACCATGGCTAAAATTGTAGACTCGGCTGGAGTGGACGTGATTTTAGTAGGCGATTCTGCTAGTAATGTGATGGCTGGCCACGAAACAACTTTACCTATTACCTTGGATCAGATGATTTATCACGCATCGGGTGTTGTGAGGGCTGTTGAACGTGCTTTAGTTGTAGTCGATCTTCCTTTTGGAAGTTATCAGTCTGATCCAAAAGAGGCGCTTCGTTCATCCATCCGAATTATGAAGGAAAGTGGCGGACATGCCGTGAAAATGGAAGGTGGCGGAGAAATTAAGGAAAGCATTAAACGCATCTTAAATGCCGGAATTCCTGTAATGGGACATTTGGGTTTAACACCACAATCAATATATAAATTCGGAACCTATACTGTTCGTGCCAAAGAAGAAGCGGAAGCAGAACAATTGCTGGAAGATGCACAACTTTTAGAAAAACTGGGCTGTTTTGCCTTGGTATTGGAAAAGATTCCGGCCGCTTTGGCAGAAAAAGTTGCGAAAACCATTTCGATTCCGGTAATCGGGATTGGTGCTGGTGGCGGTGTTGATGGACAGGTTTTAGTAATTCACGATATGCTTGGAATGAACAATGAATTTAGTCCAAGATTCTTACGTCGTTACTTGGATTTATACGAACAAATGACAAAAGCCATTGGAAACTATGTTTCGGATGTAAAATCGAAGGACTTTCCTAATACTAGCGAACAATATTAGTCTGCAGATGGCAGAAAGCAGATGGCAGAAAAAATAATTTCCACTAAAGAAAATCTCCAAATCCTTCACGAAGACAATCATATCATTGTCGTAAACAAGCGCGTTGGCGATATTGTGCAAGGCGATAAAACTGGTGACAAGCCCTTATCAGAAGTTGTTAAGGAATACATCAAGGAAAAATACAATAAACCTGGCGAAGTCTTTCTTGGTGTGGTTCATCGATTGGACAGGCCAACGACCGGAATTGTAGTTTTTGCGAGAACATCCAAAGCCCTGACGCGATTAAATGAATTATTTGCCAATAGGGAAACCCAAAAAACCTATTGGGCAGTGGTAAAAAACAAACCGCCAAAAGACGCAGATAATTTGGTTCATTTTCTGAAGCGAAACGAAAAAAATAACACATCCAAAGCGCATATCAAAGAAATTCCCGAGAGCAAAAAAGCAAGTCTGGATTATAAAATCATTAAAACACTTGATAATTATTTTGCCCTCGAAATCAATCTTCATACCGGAAGGCACCATCAGATTAGGGCGCAATTGGCTGCAATTGGCTGTCCAATCAAAGGTGATTTGAAATATGGATTTGACCGAAGCAATCCGGATGGCGGAATTCACCTGCATGCGAGAAAATTAGTTTTCATCCATCCTGTTTCAAAGGAAACCCTCGAAATAGTTGCTCCTACTCCAAAAGATGTCATCTGGATGGCTGTCTGATATTAAGATTATAAAACTTTTTCTTTTGAAATTGAAAGTTTCATTGTGTTAATTACCCTATATTTACTTTCTGTTTTTAACCCTAAGTAAAAATACACGCTATGAGAAAAATAATTTTAAGCTTAAGTCTATTTTTTGGTTTAGGTGCATTTGCACAGGACCAATTTTCGGGAATCAGTACTTCTAATCGTGTTGGAATACTAAATGGCGTAATAAATCCGGCAGAGTTTGCCAATCTTTCCAAAAAATTTGAAATCAATGTTGTCGGATTCAGTTTCGATGTTTCGAATAATAAAATTGGGATCAGTGATTTAAATTCCGATAATCTCGAAGAGTTAATATTTACCGGAAATGAGCCTGTAGATATGCGTTTTGACGGAACGATATTAGGTCCGAGTTTTGCCATGAAATGGTTCAAATGGGGATTTGCCGTTACCACAGTAGCCCACGCCAAATTTGACATGGTAGATGTAGACCCTACGATTGGAAACGCTATTACGAATGACAATTTAATCCTTAACACCACTATTTTAAATAATCCTAATAATCAAAGGTTAAGCGGAACCTCTTATGGCGAAATTGGCCTGTCGGCTGCAAGAACAGTTTTCGAAAACGAGAAACATCAGTTTAGTGCCGGGGTAACTCTGAAAATCTTATTTCCAGGTTCTTATTCCAATTTTGGTCTAAGCCAACTTGACGGACAAATTACTCAAAATGGTGCAGCAGCCTTTCTTACTACCAATTCTCCGGCGACATTAAATATTGCCTATTCCGGAAACCTGGCGGACAGCTTTTCAAATTTTAATGATTACAGTAAATCTATTTTTGGCGGATTGAATGGTTTTTCAGGAGATATCGGTGTCAATTATCAGTTAAAGGCAGTAACAGGATACAAATTGAATTTTGGATTATCTATAAGAAATATTGGCAGCATGACTTATAAAGACGATAATAATTACAATACCACGTATACCTTAAATATACCTACCACGAATCCTTTAGATTTAAGTCAGTTTAGTAATGTTGATAATTTAAGTCAAGTGGAAGAAATTTTGACAGATGAAGGGTATCTGACAGCTCAGCCACGTAACAAAACTGATTTTAAGGTAAAACTTCCAACTTCACTTTCTATGTATGCGGATTTTAAAATAGTTCCAAAATTTTACGTTACTGCCTATTTACAGCAAAAACTCAATAAGGATGATGGAAACATGCAGATTACAGTCCCTAATCTTATCAGTCTTACGCCGAGATTTAATATTGGTTTTTTTGAAGCTTATGTTCCGTTATCACATGATGATATTTCAGGAACAAATGTTGGTTTTGGATTTAGGTTAGCCGGATTCTATCTGGGTTCAGGCTCAATCATTTCTACCTTAGCAGATGGAAAACAGGCTAATATTTATACTGGTTATCGTTATGCGTTTTTATAAAATTAATAAAATTGAATTTAAAAGCTTAAAATCGTAACTTGCTGAACCAATTTAGCCAAGACATGAATTTTAAGAACGATATAGGTTTCCGAAAGCAGACTTTAATAAAGTTGTTGAACTGCGTTCAGCAAAACGAGCACGAAATTATAAATGCACTTTATCTTGATTTCAAAAAGCCCGAATTTGAAGCTGTTGCTACTGAAACAAGCTATGTCATTTCGGAACTTCATCATACTATTAAAAACATAAATAAATGGGCAAAACCAACGATGGTTTTGCCTTCTCTTTAAATTTTCCTTCTACCGATTATATTTATAAAGAACCTTACGGGAAAGTACTGATTATTGCTCCTTGGAATTATCCGTATCAATTAGCACTATGCCCATTGATTGCAGCTGTTGCAGCAGGAAATCAGGTTTTTATAAAACCTTCCGAACTGACACCTAATACATCAAAGATTATTGCTAAAATTATCAGCGTGACATTTGATAAAAATCATGTAACCTGTGTACAGGGAAATCACGAAGTGGCAGAAAAGCTATTGTCGCAACGCTGGGATTACATTTTCTTTACAGGAAGTGTGAGTGTGGGTAAAATAGTAGCCAAAGCTGCAGCAGAAAACTTAACACCTGTCACACTCGAATTGGGAGGGAAAAATCCTTGCATAATTGATGAAACATCCAATTTGAAACTCGCAGCAAAGCGTATTGTCTGGGGCAAATTCCTTAACGCCGGACAAACCTGCATTGCACCAGATTATATATTGATTTCTCAAAAAGTAAAATCGTATTTCGTCGAGCTTTTAAAATCAGAAATCGCGAATGCTTATGGTGACAATCCCGAAATTTCTCCTGATTTTCCTAGAATAATCAATGAAAAAAACTGGAAAAGACTGACTGCTATGCTCGAAAAAGAAACCTTGCTTGCTGGAGGAAAGTCCAATAAAACCGATTTTTACATCGCTCCTACGCTTATTGATTCACCTTCACTGGATAGCTTAGTGATGAAAGAGGAGATTTTCGGTCCTATACTTCCAATTTTATCCTATGAAAATGATGTTGATATACGTAATGTTATATCTAAGTATGAAAAACCTTTGTCACTCTTTATCTTTTCCAAAAATAAAGTTTTCGCTCAAAAAATAATTCAGGAGTATTCCTTCGGTGGTGGCTGCCTTAACGATACGGTAATTCATTTTTCTAATAACAGGCTTCCTTTTGGAGGTGTTGGAAACAGTGGTATCGGAGCTTATCATGGCAAACGCAGTTTCGACACTTTTTCACATCAAAAAGCCATAGTTAAAAAAGGAAATTGGTTGGACATTCCGATGAGATACGCACCTTACAAAGGAAAATTGAAAAATTTAAAGCGATTAGTCAAATGGGTAAGCTAATTTCTTTATTTTTGAAGATAACAAAACTAAATAATCCCAAAAAACCAAAATTAAGTTGAACGCCTTTTTTACTTTTTCAAATACCAACAATCTGATTATCATAGCCGTTTTGCTGTTGTTGCTTTACAGTGCTTATTTTGCAACCAGTAATTCCTTAAAAACAAAATTAAACTTAAGCAATCAATCGGAAATTGAACCAAAAGAGCAGCAGTATATCCTTTACCTTCTCTTTTTCGGAATCACCATTCCATTAGTTGAAGCTATTCTTGAGATTTTCAACGTACGTTCCAACAGTTTTCTAATTCCTAATGTCTTCGTTGGAATAATCCTAATAACCCTTTACCTGCTTTGTACAAGAACCGGATTATTTGTTAAGTATATCAACGCCGTATTCCTATTCTGTTTTTTTGGATATTTATGCATCAACATCTACTATGTCTTTTTCATGCATTTTGAGTTAATTAACTACATTGGTCTTATACTCATCTACTTTCTATCTTATTTTGTCTTAAAAAACATTTTACACTATTGGTTGTTTGTTATTACCTGTTTACTTCTCATAATAAGTTCTTATGGCTTTGAGCTAATTCCGCATAACTATACTATCATCCTTATCTGTGCGATTATATTAACCACAACTATCCATACAGCAAGGCATTTAGCACTGATAGAAACAAGAAATAAATTCCTTTTTACAAATATGATTGTACACAAAGGAAATTCACTCATCATAACTACAAATCAATCCGGAGAAGTTTCGTTTTGTAGTGAATCTGTGAAAGAAATCTTAGGATACAATGCCAATGAAGTAATGGGAATGGGCTTTTGGGAGTTGACTGAAGATCCTGAATTTGTTGGAAAGGCTTATCATAATGATTATGTTGATGATCGCTTATATATTCGGAAACTCAAATGCAAAAACGGCGACTATAAATACATTCAATGGAAAGACAAAAAATATTCTGAAGATGTTGTTATCGGTATTGGCCAGGATGTAACCGAACTTGTAAATATTGAAAACCAATATAGAAGCCTCATCGAATCAGCAGCCGATCTGATTTATGAAATTGACCTGGCTTCGACCATAACTTATGTAAACCAATTTACCGAAAAAACCCTGGGCTTTGCTAAAGAAGAGATTATCAATAAGTATTTTTTCGAATTTATAAGAAAAGATTATGTAGATTATGTTGTCGATTTTTATAAAGACATTCCAAAAGAAGCTAACGAATACAGCGATTTAGTTTTTCCTATTGTAAAAAAAGACCTCGATACCATCTGGGTTTCCCAAAAAGTAACCTTAAAGAAAAACGAAAATGGCGAAGTAGTAGGTTTTTCTGCCATTGCCAGAGACATTACATTAGTCAAAAGCCTCGAAATAGAACATTACAATCGAAGCAAAAAAGTTAGAATCCACAATGAAACCCTAAAGATATTAACCTCGCAAAGCTATTCAAACAAAGACACCTTCAACGGAATATTAAGGAACATCCTTAAAATAGCCAGCACCAATTGTTCTATTGACAGGGTAAGTTATTGGGCTTTCCTAAAAGATGGCATACGTTGTGAAAGCCTTTACTATTTCAATAGCGACCGCTTTGAAAAAAACTTTGTTATCGATAAAGAAAGACATCCCCACTATTTTAAAAATCTGGAGACCGGAGCACAGATTGTGGCTTCTAATGTATATGACAATACGATTACACAAGAACTTTGTTTTGAATATTTCCCTAAAAATAATATTAAATCGCTGCTTGATACGCCCATTTTTATCAACGGTGAAATCATTGGTATTTTATGTTTTGAAAAAATTGAAACTGCAATAGAATGGGACAATGAGGACATTAATTTTTCGCGTTCTATTGCCGATTTAATAGCCATTGCCATCGAATCACAATTGCTTTTGGAATCGGATAAGAAACTATCCTACAAGAGTAATATCCTGACAGTTATCAGTAAAAACACCTATAAGTTTTTAATTGATAAAAATACTGACGAAGTTCTGAAAAGCCTATTGGATGAAGTAGGAAAAGTGTTGAATGTAGACAGGATTTCATATTTTGACCTCAACAGCGACTCGTCTGATTATTCACAAAAACTTAGATGGATTGCCTCTGAAAATGGTTTTTGGATCCAAACCCGATGCTACAAAACATTACTCCGGATCTTTTGAGCTACGTTTTTGAAAAAATGGCTACAAAATTTTATTATGTTGCCAAGGTCAGAAAGATTAAAGACCCAACGACGAAAGCATTTTTGGAAAATCTTGGAACGAAATCAATATTGTTTTTGCCTATTACCATAAAAAATAAAATGTCTGGATTCCTTGTATTTGATGATACGAGTTTTGAGCGTGAATGGACAGTAGATGAGATTACAATACTTCAAAGCTTGGCTAATAATATTTCTTCTGCTTTTGAAAGAAACATCAACGAAGCCATCATCAAGGAAAGTGAAGAGAAATTCAGGCTTTTGGCAAGTAATATACCAGGAACGGTTCACCTTTCGAAGTATGATGAAAAATGGTCAAAAATCTACCTTAATGACGAAATTGAAAAACTAACCGGTTATTCAAAAGAAGATTTCCTTTTAAACAAAATCTTTTATATTGATTTGGTGCATCCAGATGATTTAAAAATCGTAAAAACCAAAGCGGATGACCTATTCAAGGACAAACAAAAAATTCATTTGGTTTATCGAATTATCAATAAGAACGGCCATTATGTTTGGGTGGAAGAATTTGGAGAACCTATTTTTAAAGAAGATACTATAGAATACATAGTAGGTATTTTTATTGATATCACGCAAAGAATGGAAGCCGAAGAAGCCATCAAGGCAAAGAACTATGCCGAAGCAGCCAACCGTGCAAAATCGGAATTTTTGGCCAATATGAGCCACGAAATACGGACTCCGTTAAACGGTATTATCGGTTTCACTGAACTGCTTATGAATTCGAATTTAGAGGACATCCAGAAAAAATATATGGATACGATTAATCAGTCGGCCAATTCGCTGATGGAAGTAATCAATAATATCCTCGATTTTTCAAAAATAGAATCCGGAAAATTAGAGCTCAATATAGAGAAAGTGGACCTTGCAGAAATTACCAATCAGGTTGTAGATCTCATTAAGTATGAAGCTGATCACAAAAACCTAACCATCAATCTTAATATAGATTCAAACGTACCTAAATATATTGAAGTAGACTATATCCGCCTAAAACAGGTTCTGGTCAACCTGCTGAGCAACGCTGTCAAATTTACGGAAGTTGGCACGATAAATTTAGCGATTTCCCTATTTCAGGTAATTGATGACTCGAAAATACAATTGAAGTTCCTCGTGACAGATACCGGAATTGGCATCAAAAAGAAAAACCAACTTAGGATCTTTGAAGCCTTTTCACAAGCAGACAATTCAACAACCAAGAAATTTGGCGGTACTGGTTTAGGGTTATCAATTTCTAACCAGTTGTTAAGTTTAATGAACAGCCAGTTAGAATTAGGAAGTGAATTTGGCAAAGGAAGCGAATTTAGTTTTGTATTGGAAGTTACATATTCGGACCATCATGCCATTGATAAAAGTAAAGAAGATGTTGTTAAAATTTCTGATTCCGACCGAATAGTTACCAACGACCAAAAAACTATCTTTATTGTCGAGGATAACAAAATAAATATGTTATTGGCTAGGACATTGGTTATGCAAATTGTCCCAAATGCTAAGATATTTGAGTTACAAAACGGCAAAGACGCTTTAGAAAAAACCAAAGAACAATTACCCGATTTGATTTTGATGGACATTCAGATGCCAATTATGAACGGCTATGATTCCACATTAGAGATTAGGAAAATTCCAAAAGCCGAAAAAATCCCAATTATTGCACTTACAGCAGGAACAATTGTTGGCGAAAAGGAAAAATGCATAGAACACGGAATGAACGATTACATTCCAAAACCAATAGACAAAGAACTTTTGATAAAAATCATGAGTCAGTGGATAAACAAAAACTAAAATCGCAAAATTATGAAATGGCTAAGACAAAACAGTGATTCGTTTGAAGACCGTAGGGGAATGTCAGGCGGAGGAAAAGCGCTACTTGGCGGAGGCGCAATTGGAATTATAGTTCTACTACTCAATATCTTTGGTGGCGAAACCGGACAGAGCATCGGTAACATCCTGCAGCAAACGCAGGGAACGCAAACGGAAGGGCAAACACAAACCCGTGAATTATCGGCCGAAGAAAAAGAACTAGGTGACTTTTCAGAATCGGTGCTTGTATACAACAACAAAACCTGGGCAAACATTTTCCAAAACAATAATATGAACTATGAAAAACCCGGAATGGTTATTTTTGACGATAGTGTAGAAACAGCTTGTGGAAGTGCGACTTCCGCTGCCGGACCTTTTTATTGTCCGGGTGACAAGAAAGTATATATGGATTTACGCTTTTTTGAAGAGCTGAAAACACGCTTTGGTGCTAAAGGCGGTGATTTCGCTATAGCGTATGTAATTGCGCATGAAGTCGGGCATCATATCCAAAAGATAATGGGAACTTCAGATAAAGTACGACAGTTACAGTCCCAAAGAAGCGAAACCGAAGCCAATAAACTATCGGTCTGCCTCGAATTACAGGCGGATTTTTATGCCGGAGTTTGGGCGCACTACAACAAAGAATTATTGGAAGAAGGCGATATTGAGGAAGCGTTAAGTGCGGCAAATGCTGTTGGTGACGATGCCATCCAGAAAAAATGCAGGGACATGTAAACCAGGAATCTTTTACGCACGGCTCATCAGAACAGCGTATGGAGTGGTTTATGAAAGGCTATAATTCGGGAGATATCAAACAGGGCGATACTTTTTCGGCTTTGCTGGATTAACCCAACCATCCATCCCTATCCAAACTTCTATACTGAATCGCTTCAGCAATATGGTTTGAATTTACGGTTTCCGATGCTTCTAAATCGGCGATGGTTCTTGAGACTTTTAGGATTCTGTCAAAAGCCCTTGCGGAAAGATTCAGGCGTTCCATAGCGGTTTTTAAAAGCTGTAACGAACTTTCATCCAAAGCACAATATTCGCGAATCTGTTTTGAACTCATTTGCGCATTGTAATGGATGTTATCAAAATCGACAAACCTAACTGACTGTATTTCCCGCGCAACGGTGACACGTTTTCTGATTTCAACACTGCTCTCCCCTTTTCTAGTTTCGGTAAGTTTATCGAAAGGAACCGGAGTTACCTCAATATGAATATCAATTCTATCTAATAATGGCCCGGAAATCTTACTGAGGTAACGCTGCATTTCTGCAGGAGATGAACTTACAGGCGCATCAGGATCGTTAAAATAACCTCCGGGACTTGGATTCATACTCGCTACCAACATAAACGACGACGGATAAGTAATGGTGAACTTGGCTCTCGAAATAGTCACTTCCCTGTCTTCCAACGGTTGCCGCATCACTTCGAGGACTTCTCTTTTGAATTCCGGCAATTCATCCAAAAACAAAACGCCGTTGTGTGCTAACGAGATTTCTCCGGGTTGAGGATAACTTCCACCACCAACTAAAGAAACCGATGAAGCTGTATGATGCGGACTCCTAAATGGACGTTGATTCAATAAACCAATATCTTTTATTTTTCCCGCGACGCTGTGTATTTTTGTAGTTTCCAAGGCTTCATTTAAAGTCATTGGTGGTAAAATGCTAGGCAATCGTTTTGCGAGCATTGTTTTTCCTGAACCCGGAGGCCCAATAAGTATAATGTTATGACCACCTGCAGCGGCTATTTCCATACAGCGCTTGATGCTTTCCTGGCCTTTTACATCAGCAAAATCAAATTCAGGAAAATCTAAGGTTTTATAAAACTCTTCTTTGGTATCAATAACTGTTGGGTCTAAAGTACCGTTGCCTTCAAAAAAATCGATGACCTGAATTACATTCTCAACTCCATACACATCCAATCCGGTGACAATCGCTGCCTCTTTTACATTCTGAATCGGAAGAAAAAACCTTTGAAACCTTCCTCCTTCGCTTTGATGGCGATAGACAATGCTCCTTTTATGGGTTGTAAACCTCCGTCAAGCGACATTTCGCCCATAATAATATACCTGTCCACTTCATCAGCCTTTATCTGACCTGAAGCAACAAGGATTCCCACAGCCAAAGTCAAATCATAGGCGGAACCTTCCTTTCGCAAATCAGCTGGTGCCATGTTGATTGTTATTTTCTTTCCCGGCAGATTGTAACCATTGTTTTTTAGTGCAGCGGCAATCCGGTAACTGCTTTCCTTAATGGCATTATCCGGCAGTCCGACTAAATGATAGCCGACACCTTTATCAATATTGACCTCAGTTGGTATAGTAAACTTGAGGCTTTACATTTATACAAGCAAATAATACAATTAAAAACTTGTTGGCTGAATTTTTCTGTAGTAGGATTGCCAGTAAACAACAAATAAATTTTAAAAATTATGGAAAAAAAAGTAGCAATTTATGCAAGGGTTTCAACTCAAGACAATCAAGAATACATGCGTCAAATTTCTGATTGCACCAGAGCGATTTTGAAAGACGATTACAAAGAAGACCAGATTGAAATTTATGCTGAAAAACTTTCTGGATATAAAAAGTGCAATGAAAGACCAGAACTAAATCGTATAATGGAAATCTTAAGAGCGAATCCAAAAGCTTATGATTGCATTTATGTAACTGAGATTTCAAGAATAGGAAGGAATCCAAGACACACAAGGGAAATCATTGATGAACTATCTGACTTGAAAGTACCAGTATATATTGGAACACTTCAATTAAAAACTATCAAAGATGATGGAAAAGTTGACCCAATTGTTTCAATCATTCTACAAGTGCTTATGGAGTTTGCACATATTGAAGCGGAGTTATTCAAAGGACGTGCAAAATCTGGAAAGCGTCAAAGGGCTATTGACGGTAAATCAAATACTAACACTCAAGCTTATGGATATATGACCGATGAAACTGGTAAGGTAATCATCAATCCAGATGAAGCTAGCATAGTCGAACAAATATTTCAAGATTATAAATCTGGAATTGGTTTTAGAGTAATAGCCAATTCACTTAATGAAATGGAAGTTCCAACAAAATTCAACAAACTTAAAGCTGATGTTAGCTTTAATTTCTTAGATGAAAATATAACAATAACTGGGAGTGAAATTAAATGGTCTGATGTGGTGATAAGACAGATGGTGAAAAATCCAACTTATAAAGGAATAAGAAGGCATAAAGTTAAGGATGCTATAATTGAAATCATAGATGATAAAAATGTAATCCTTGAACCAGCTGAATACATTGAAATTCCAGTTGAACCAATTGTATCTACTGAAATCTGGGATGAATGCAACCATCTTAGACAAAACAAATCAAGTAGAAATATGCTTACTGTAAATGAATACTTGTTGAAAGACCTTATGCGTTGTGGTGTTTGCGGTCGCAAATACTCAGGCAAGTATCAACTCAATGGTGATAAGGTTTACAAATGCACTTCATATCTGGTTGCTGGGCGTGGTTGTGGAAACAGAAGCATTAACATTAGCCTAATCGAAAGTGTTATTTATGACCAGATTTCTAATGCAGATGGACTTCTAAAGTACTTGGATAATCCAAATGACATCCTTAAGCAAATCCAAGCTGAGTTAAGTATCCAAGAACAGCTTTTGAAAAATGAAAAATCAGCATTGGATGGCAAGGAAAAGCAAATTGATAACCTTTTGAAAGTAACTACTGCTAGTACCAATCCAAACTTCGAAAGATTTGCCAAGTTGGAAGGTGAAATTCAATCTGAAATTGATGGAATCAAGGAAAAAATCAGAAGGCTTACGAAAGATATTCTATCGAAAAAAACCACAATTGCAAACTACAATCAAAAAACTGCAACATCTGAAATGTTTGAGAATGCAAAGCATAACAGACCAGAATTAAGAAGCATCTTCAAACAGTTCATTGATAAGATTATCCTTAATGATGTGGGCAATGGTTATGTTTTGGCAAACACCTTTGTCAAAGTGAACGGTGTAAGGCTAAACAACACGCTAAAGTTGTTTATCAATGCGAATGGAGTTAGGGTTTACGGTGGAAGAAGTGAAAAAAATATCAATACCTACCAATTCTTAATATGGAAAATGCACCAGCCTACAAAGATGACCAATTTGAATTTGACCATTCAAAGGACATTCTGGAAAACTACCAGATGATTGATAAGGAAAATACAAACATCCTTACTGTAGATACCCTAGAATTATATAATCAATTCCAAGAACAATTAAAATATGGGATTGAAAGTGATGGATTTCTAGGCAATCAATTAACTACAATTAAAAAAGAAAACTATATCTACATAAGTGAATGCGATATATAATAACTAATTTCAATAGTACATAATGGGTTCAACTATGAACCCATTTTCTATATATTTGTATGTAAACATTTCAAATATGACGACTGACCAAAAAATTTATAACACTTCATATCTAAGCTTCGTACTACTAGGATTGGGTGTTTTTGGCTTTGCCTTAATTTTAATTCAATTATTATTCTTTCAAAGTATACCAGATAATTTCGGAGTTGTTGGTGATGCACTTGGAGGAATATTAAACCCAATTGTTGGAATAGCCGCAACCTTAGTTACTTTCTTGGCTTTCTATATGCAAAAAAAAGCAAATGATATTATCCAAGAACAGTTTAATAAAAATATGGCATCTGAACATATTGACTTTGTTTTCAATAACTACAAGTCTAGGTTACTTATGATAATTAACGAAATCAACAATTTCAACATTTCGTTTCACGGCAACAAATTAATTTCAAAGATTGAATACTTAGACGATAAAAATGACAAGAAATATAACTTCATTGGAATTCAAGGAATAAATTTATTTCTGGTGGAATTTTTAGAAATAAAAAAGAGCAAGAAGACAAAGGAACAAAAGTTGATATAACATATAACGATTCATATCTATCAATTTACTTTCACATCACGAATATAATATCGTCATTTTACAATGTATTTGATTCAATAAATAATTGTGATTTGAAAGATGAATATCGAACTGAACTTGAGGAATTGTCTAAATTTATTTATTATTCTAAATTTAATTATTTTTTAGAATTGTTGAAATCACAGAAAAATCATCCTATCCAATTTCAAGCACAGATGGATGCTTTATATAATTTTTATAGAATGGATAAGAAAAACGATGCAGAAGAAGTTAATTTTAATGACGTGATTTAAAAATATACTACGTAGTTTTATTTATCAACATTCAAATTTGACCTTGAGTTTTTTAGTAATTTTGTGGTACTTCAAAACCCAAATTATGATTGCCCTTGTCGATGTCAACAATTGCTATGTTTCTTGCGAAAGATTATTCAATCCAGCGTCAAATCTTGGAAAGATTTTACGGATGGTTGTATTGCTGTAATATCAATCAACAATTCAGCTTACAGCGTTAAACGTTATAACAAAAAATCCAACAGCTTCACTTCTGATAATGCAGAGCATAAACCAATTAAGATTGAAGAAAATGATGAGGTTAGATGCCTTGGGATTGTTAAGCACGTTATTCGAGATTTATAGTAAATAAATTTTAAATTCCTTGATTAGGTTATAACTTCCAGATAACTTTGTACTTCTAAAACAACACATTATGACTTACAAAGAAAAATTACAAGAACTATATGATGATTATGCTTCAAAATCTCAAGCATTACTTAAGCTTGATAAAGAATTAGTGGAAGCAGATGGATTCTCTGAACTAAACCTTATTCCTGATTATCAAATTGCCTATATAGATTTCCAAATGGCTCACAACAATTTCTATAACCTATTTACCTATGTTAGGGATAATAATATTCCTTATCCTAGCGAATATCAACCGAGATAATCCAGAAGATATTTAAAAAATTTGTCAATCGTTAATTGTTGGTTAGTATATTTACCTAACCAACAATTTAAACTTTTGAATATGATTACGAAAATAAGAACCGACTTTATTACCGACCCATTAGCTTTTTTAAAAGACTATGTAGGCGTTATAATCCTTATTCCAGTTTTGCTTGGTGGCATTTGGCAGATTGTTGCATTATCTTGTATGTCGTTTTCTTTCGTAAGATTTTTTTCAGGAACTCAACTTGTTGCGGATGGATTGTTGATTTTGATAATTATCGCTTCTAGTTTTATAATAACGGTCTATTATCAAAAAGTGACTACTGACTTTTCGGAACGCAAAGGAATGAGTGAATCAGGATTAGCATTCATAAAAAAGTATCCAATCCTTAGTATGTCGTTATATTTTCTGGTGGCAATAGCGTCTTTTTTACTTTTTGAATATGCTTTTGTTCTTTCAACTGAAAGCTTTCCGCAAGTTAATCCATTCGTACTTAGCTTAATTAAGTTTGTTTTTATTTTCTTAATAATTTACTTCGGGTTCGTCGTCGGTTGGAAAGTTACATTTGAAGATAAAAATAAGTTGGCAGGATATATTTTCACCTTTGGATTGTTGTTTCTGTTATTCAATTTTTCACTTATCGCAATAGAATTTCACAAAAAATTTTTCTTACCTAGTAATCTTATTAATGTCAAACCAATCGAAAAAAACTTAAAAAAAGAATATAAGGTTGAAAAGGTTGAACTATTGTATTTCAATGACAAATATTTGTTTTATAGTATAGGCAATACGGGACTGATTAAAATTATTGCTTTCGATAAACTAACTGATTCTGAATAGATTTATTATAATTACATTTATCAAACTTTAATAGATAATGTTTATGCCAACTAAAACTGAATCAACATATAAATCCATTTTGATTGCTGTTATAACCGCAGTAATTACTGCTATACTTGTTTCATTTATTAATTACTTTGTTTGGAAAAAACAAAATCAAATCGAGCAAAACCAAAGTCTTGATAACTATAAAATTGAATTACTAGAAAAATTTACGAAATCGTCTCTAACGATGATTTCATTATGTGAGCATAGAGCCAAAATTAGGATGTTGTACATGAAAGAAGATGTAAAAATTCAAGACAGTTTAAAAATTACCCTATTACCACCAAAGTTTAATGATAAAATTACTTACAAACTAAAAGAAAAACTTCCTATAGAATTTGCAAAGTTTGAGGAATCAGTAACTTATGAAAATGAATTTGTTACAAATTGCATATTGATGAAAGGAATTTTTAGTGATGAAGTTTATAAACAAATAGGTGAGTTTCAAAATTCCTTATCCGATAAATTTATAATCAACAATATGATGGAACTTTGTCACAATAAGACAGCTGAAATACTCAATGCAGATACTGACGCAATAGTACTTGGAGTTCATAAATATCAAGTGGAATTGTTATATGAAACACTTGATAAAATTTATCCAGAAATTGACCCATCAAAACGAAAATAAAAATTAAATATGTGTCTTTATGGCGCAAAATCAACCAATAAATTTTTAAAAATGAATATGGATTTTTTAAATAACCCTATGTTTAAAATGTTGAGTGATGTTCAAAGTAAAATTGATTCAATTTCACCGTCATTTGCAATTTCCAATCAGTTAGGTAAATTGCTTACCCAATATGAAAATCCAGTATTTGACAAATCAATTGGAGCTGCATTAGCTGGTTCAGTTAATTCAGCATTTTATAAAATCCCAAATAAAATTAGCCAGTTATACACTCCACAACCGCCATTATTAGGGTTGTCAACTCAACAATTTTTATCTAGTCTAACAGCTCAAAAAGTATTTACTGGAATGGATTATGCTACTAAATTTGCAATTTCTCAAATTGAATGGCGTGATAAATTTCCACAAATGTTTCTTCCAGACACGGAAAATATCGCTAAAGCACTTGTTGGAAATTTATCATTTTTAAATACTAACTATGGTAGGTATATAACAACCGAAAATAAAAATTTTACCGATAGTTTAACTGTTGCTGTTGTTCAAGATTTGGATAAAAATGGTAGAGAAGTCGTTCAAAAAGAAGTTAATGAAATGATTGATGCAACTAACAAATTCTTTGACAAAGTTAGTAATGCAGACAATACTGATTCGGACAAAATTTTTGAAATGTTAGATGAATTTATAATATTTCTAAATCAATTTTATCATTCAAAAAATGTTCAATTTATTTTATTGACTTTGGCTTTGTTTATTTATCCACCGATTATACTATTGATGGGAATGAGAATAAACAATTTGAATTTGCCCTTCGTTGAAAATGATATTGAAGACGAATCACAGATAAAAGTTAACGTAATTTATTCAAATAGAAATAAAATAACTGTCAAAACAGAGAAAGATATTCGTTCACAAACTATTTTAATTTTGGAATCAGGAAGTAATTTTAAAGTGTTAAGGAAATTTAGAACTTGGTATTATATTAGAATCCTTTCTGAAAAAACATATACAACTGGATTCATTAAATTTTAATAGGAAGTAATTTCTACCAAATAAAAAAACCACCATCTCTGGTGGTTTCCATTGTGGAAAATTGGGCGATTTTTAAAGTTATAAATTTATAAAAAGAATTAATCTTTTTCAAATAATTCAATAATCTGTTTTTTGGTCTTTATTTGTTTATTTCTCAAAAGATTTTGAATTACCCAATGCCTACCTTTTGCTCCCGTATATGTTTTCTGATATTCATTAACAAAATCCAACAAATCAGCGTATTCCTCTTCTGCATCAAAATCTGATAAATTTGTTTTTGGCTCTTCTTTTATAACTTGCTCAATATATGCATGTGGTTGTATTTCAGGAACATTTTCTTTATCATTTAATTGAAATTGTTCCATCTGATTTTTAACATCACTAATAGTTAACCAATTGATATATATTGTTCTTCGGGATTTGTAACCTAGTCTATTATTAAAAATATCCAATTCCGTTCTAATAAAGTTCTTTCGATTCAAGCTTTCTAATGAATCTTTTACTGTTGATTCTGCCAGGAATAAGTGCTTTGCTATGTGAATATTTTGGAAGGTTATGTCATTATAAGTTTTAGAATAATGAATAAGCTTAATTAAAACCTTATGCTCAGAAGGTGTTATATAAAATTTATTTTTCTTGTTGATGGATGCTGAAGCATAGTTTAATGCATCATGATAAGTTTGTTGAATTGTTAATGTATTTGGCATTATTGCTTGTATTTAATTTATGCAAGTAAACTACACAAAAGCTCCACCACCAACTTTTTTTACCATTTTTTTTAATAGTAAATTTTAAAAAGAAATACTTAGCTGAACTAATAGTTAATTCTAGGAGTGAGTTGAAAGAAGCTTATTTTATCACTAACAGTCAGGTGTCTGTTCAACCAGCAGTCAGTTAAATGCTTACTCTGCTGTCATATAACCCCTATATAACTATCCTAAATAACTATATTATAAAAACAATACTTAATAAATAAATTAAAAATATTATATAAAAGTTAATTGACTGTTTACAATTGTTAAGTTACTCCAATTCAACTTAGATTTATTCACTACAATTTATTTTTAGAAAATTTATATTTACTGAAAAGGTTACACCATCTCAACTGAAAAGGATTACACCATCTCAACTGCTGGAAGCGAATTGGCGAAGCCAAAACATCAATGTAAAAATTACCCAGCCCATTCACATTTTCTGTGAAAATTAGAAGCTGTATTTTTAAGATTTTTTTGCACTAATTACGTTGGCAGATGGATATAGTTTTTTAGCAATTTGCATAGCATTAGGTGAATTTTGAGCTATAACTAAAATTTCTGTTTTACTAGCTCCAATCCACATTATAACTTTAAATTCTTTCATGGATAGTTTCTTTTTTATTTATAATTAATTGTTGAAAATCTAAGAATTCTTTTTCGGTGAAATCTGTTCTTTTGAAATTGATGGGATACTTAATTTTGTTATTTCTGAGTATCTTTTTTAATTGTGATAAGGTTAATTTTACTTTCATGTTTTTTTTAATATAAATATCAACTGAAAAATTAAACTGAAAAAACCAAAAAAATTTGAAAGGCATATAGAGTGTTAGTAGCTATACTTTATTTTTTTCAAACTAGTGAGGCTGGTAACTCAGAATAAAAACGGAAATCTTCGATTTCCGGCTCAAAAAGTAGGGAGGCATATACAAATCTGATACATTGCAGATTGATTAGCTTGTTGCACCTATATAGCTAATAGGTGAGAATCAACTACATTATGGTACAAAATAAACACACAAAACATCCTATTATATATTTTAAATACATTTAAAAATGACTATTTGAGCATAATTTTTTTGGATGCGATTAAAGAATTTGAATCGTTAAATATTTTAACTAGATAAATTCCTTTTCCGCATAGGCTATTCAATGATATAGATTGTTGTTCTTGATTAATTATACTATTCAACACCTCTTGACCTAACATAGTATAAATTTTAACATTATAATTGTTTATACTAACTTCGCTTCGAAAATCGATTATTATATTATCATTTGTTGGATTTGGGTATATTTCTATTAAATTTTCTATTGAATTATTTGAATCGACACCTAATGTTGAGGGAGCAAATTTGTAAATTACCCCTCCGCCAGAATCACCACCAAAGCGATTATTAACTCCATATAATACTCCACCTCCAAAAGTTAAATTTCCATTTTCCATTGGGTCAAAACTTCCAGTCGTTGAACCATATCCTCCCCAATTATACCATTGGTAATTTGAACCATCAGTATTTAATGAATATAAATTTACATTTGATTTTCCAAACAGTACATTTCCCACAAGCACCAATGAACCGTATGACCATGTATAATTAGTAGAGCCATTTAAATCATTATATATGCTTTGAAAACCTGAACCATCAGTATTAATTTTAAATACATTACCTTTTCTTATTCCTGTGAATGTATTCCCGCCTAACGCCGTCATTCCATATAAAGTATTACCTGATATAACAAGACTGCCATTTGGCTTTGCCCCATCTGCGCCATTAAAATTATATAGTATCACATAGCCAGTTCCATCAACATTTATCTTAAAAATTTTACCAGCATTTGTATTTGAGCTATAGGTTGAGGTCATCCCATATAAATAATTTCCACTTAATAAAAGTGAGCCGTATGGATTTTCTTCACCATAAGCGAAACTGTGTAAAATTGAAAAATTTGAACCATCTGTATTAATCTTAAAAATTGTACCCTCGCCACCAATTTCTGGAAAAACTGCCCCACCCTTTCGTGTCATACCATATAATGTATTACCTAGAATAATCAATGAGTTTTGTGGACTAAACCCATCATTAGGATTTTGGTATGTAAAAGAGTGTAAAATAGCATATCCACTTCCATCAATGTTTAATTTATAAATTGTTCCCCCACCCGTATTAACACCATCGCCTTGTGATGTCATACCGTAAAGTGTTCCGTTATCGTATAACAATGAACCACAAGGAAAACTGGCATCGCCAACAAAATTATATAAAACTGTAAAGCTTGTACCATTAGAATTCATCGAATAGATGTATCCCACATTATTCGTTCCGCCCGAATTAACTGTACCATATAAAACACCATTCACGTAAGTTAAAGAGCTATAACCACCAGCAGTTGGAAAATTATGCAAATTTGTAAATTGTGCTTTACCCGAAACGCCTAATAAAATTAATACAATTGAAAATAAAGTTTTTCTCATTTTTGATTTTTTTGATTAAAACAAAGATATTAAATTGCGGGGAAAAACCCGCAAGTAAAATTCTCTAATTAGTTGTTACTTCTGCAATTTTGTTTAATGCAGAAGCAACTTGACAAAATCAAAAAAGAAGTAGTTCAAAGGATACATATTGTATTCCAGAGAGATTTTGATGGGAACAATCGAAAATTTGCTAAAGCGGTCGGTTGTAATGAAAAAACTATTAGATTTTTATTCGACCACAATCAAGGGATGACATTAAATTTATTATTTAAAATTGCAAGAGCTATTAAAGTAAGTCCTAGTAAACTTCTTGAAGGTTTAGAATTCAAAAAAGAAGAATAGACTTTTCGCCAAAGATTTATAAATAATCTTTTTAATACTAAGAAGTTATAAACAATATAATACCGCAAATCGAAAAGTGAAACGTTACATTTTTCGATTTTCACGTTTATATATATCCATCAACAAAATCGCTATTATAATATTAAAAATTAAATAGTTACTAATCAAAAGTATCTAGATGGCATTCATGGTTGTATGGTAAAGGTTACTGTACATATCCTTTAAGAAGTTATCAACAAAAAATACTTACTTGTAAACATCAAATTTTATAATGTGGCTTTTTTGTACAAACAGAATATGTTATCTTTGACCTAAGATGTTTTAATAATTCGACTGACGGAATATCAAAACAAAAAAACCGAAGTTGGAGCTTCGGTCTTTGCACAGTCAGATTGCTCTTAACTGTAATAAAAAATCCCACTAGACATGGAAATCTTTTTTCTTATTAGTTGGTTATCCAGATTAAGGATAATTAAATTTATAAAAGAACTGAGAAAGCTTATCGAAGCTTGTAAATCTTAAACCTTTTAGCCCTTCATTTTCATGGAGGGTTTTTTTATAGACCCCTCTAGCGGTTCTGGTAGGTTTGTATTTGCTTTACAAATATAAAGCAAAATAAATATTATTTTGTTTGAAACAAAAATTATTTAACAAGAGGAATAAATAAAATAAACGTAGAAATAACAGAAAACAACCGCCAAATAAGAGATACAAGAGAAATAAAAAAATAAAAAAAGGGACACAAACGTGACAGAAACGATACACAAACGATACACAAACGATACACAAACGTGACATAAACGATACACAAACGTTTCAAAATCGTTTCAAAATCGTTTCAAAGTAATGGTAATTAAGCATTTACAAAATATAAATTCCATCTAGATATGACCAAAAAATTGGCGAAAGCGCACATTTTTTACGCTCTAAAAAAAGGGCATCGAAATCTGGGTATTTTTTTTACCCTATCCACCCCAATTAAATTGCTTTAAACTTTAATATAAAAATTACAAGTCCACCCTATTGTGCAAATTTAGATTAAAGTCTTATCATGCTCATTAACTATTCCCAGAATCCTAATAAAAGCATTAAATATTTGTGTGCAAAATATACCACCCTAAATTTGCACAATAAAAATAATTTATTTACATTTGTATTTTAAATTAAACAAATGAAAAGTAGATACATCCGAATTAGCACCGCCACACAATCAACTCTCAGACAGCTGGACAGACAGCATCCAGATGAAAAACTTTTCATTGATGTTATTTCTGGTTCAGTTCCTTTTAATGAACGCCCTTCTGCAAAAGATTTGCTATTTGAAATAACGATGAAAACTATAGATACTGTATCATGTTCATCGGTTGACCGTTTGGGGCGTAATGCCTTTAATGTTCAAGAAACGATTGAATTATTCAACAAGGCTAACGTTACCCTTAATGTTGACAATCTAGGCTTATCATCAATTGTTAACGGCAAGCCAAATCCAATTTTTAAAATGATTTGTGATGTTCTTAGCAACGTTGCTCAGATGGAAAAAGAGAATCTATTGGAACGTCAACGTGAGGGAATTAAATCTGCCAAGGCTAAGAATCCTGATACTTACAAAGGAAGGGTTTTAGGTAGCATCGAATCAGATGAGGTCGTTCTAACAAAATATAAAAAAGTAGTGTCATCCATTAAAAAGCATCCTACACTTAGTTACAGAGCTATTGCGATGATAGCTAATTGCGCACCTAATACAGTTAAGAAGGTTAAAGCAATATTGGATAAGTAATCGCAAAGGGTCTTGACTTACAGAAAAACATTAGTCTGTTGAACAGCACTTATAGAATTCATTACCTAAAGGAGTGAGCTTTATTTTATAATTGATACCAAAACCTCTTTGAATTCTTAGACTTAAAGAATTTTCATTTTTTGGTGGTGGTATAATAATTTCAGCAAGACCTAATCTTATAAGATTTGATTTTATAACACCATCTATTTGTAGCCTATCGAATCGACTTCCAATTAGTGGACTATTATACATCGTATCGAGAATTTCTAATTCTTTAGTAGAAAGTTGACTAAGGATAAAAGGAAAGATTGATGATTCCAAATTCTTCCTCGAATCAACATAATTTGATAGAAGTTTTGCCCATTTGGTTTGTATAGATTCTTCGTCTTCAAGAGAAGCATATTCTAATAATGGAACCAATGTTTTTAAAGAAATCTGTTTAATGGATATATTGTTATCATTGCAAATTTGCTGAGTCATTCCCAGCATTTTAATTTGATTTTTCAAACGGTATACTCTAACTTTATCACCTAATAATAAACCAGTTTCTTCAAGTGTTGAGCCAACTATTTTCTCAACAAAACCTTTCACTAAATCAATTCCTTTTTCAACCATTGTTGAAGAAATATCTATTTTTGTTTCCATCCTATTCTTTAGTCTTTATCTTTAATAATTGATATTTCATAAACTGTATACTTTTCTTCTGCTTTATTCAACCAAGAAGAAAGGGTCAGTTTTAAATTATCTTTTTTATAATAGAACATTATTGTATCATCATCCGAAACATTCTTACCTACATAATTAAATCCAAGATTTTTCAATTCTGTTTTAAACTTTAAATAGGTAGATTCATCATTAGTCTGATATGATACCATTTCCCAATTGTCAGTTTTATAAATAGCTTTAGTTATATAAGACGTATTTCTTCCTTTGCCATTTTTATATACAGTACTTTCAGCACTATCATTTTTTTGGGTTTCTTTATAAGTGAACCCTTTTCTTGTAACAGAGGTATCAAATTCTTCAATTCCAAGATTATTTAATTTTATCATTTCGGTCAAATTAACATTTTGACCTGTTGAGGTAATTGTGAAAAGAAGTAATGTAATTATTGGTAAAATGAATTTCATAAGCTTTATGTTTTTAACCAGAAGGTTGAGATTTCATACATTCCCAGTTTCTTGGGTATTAGAAATTATTGTCAGGTGAACATCCTGAATATGGTTTCTGATTTATCATTTTATAAAGATAAAAAAAAGGATGCAATTGCTTGCATCCGATTTTTTGATTAATCTTCCTTTAGTTTCTTTATCATATTTAGAAACTCTTCATCTGGTGTACTTTCGGAAATTGTAATAATTATACCTAGTGTATCAACTGCAGTTAATAAATTTTTAAAACAATCTTCCTGTTCTCTACTAGTTTCATTATAAATAATTTTCATTGTTTCATCAAAAATTTGAGCAATGTGAAAATTCAAAACTTGTGAATAAAAAATTCCATAAGGCTTTGTTATTCCATCCTTTTTAATGCTAAGATTTATACCTGTCATATAATTAATTTTTAGTTGGGTTGTTTCACAAAATTATGTATAAATAACAATGGTTGCAAGGAATAAATATTAAAATATTTATTTTCTTACAACTTTGTTAAAGCCTAGACTACTTGATTTTAAAGGATTTAATATTAATTTTCAGAAGCAACAAGTAAATAATATTCACTTCAACTGTAATCGTTGTCGCTTCGACTCCGAAAACCGCGCTTCCAAAAACCTTTACTAACATTCATTTTATTTACAAGCTAAAAGTAAAAGAAAGCTATAAATGGAAAGTAGGCAAAAAGTGTACATTTTGATAATGCAGGAATATTTAACTACTGCAAATTATCACTCATAATCTCACTCTTGTTTTTAGCATAATCATAGCCCTGCTGCCACCAGATTTTCATTTTTTCCTTGTTAAAAATCAACGCATTGTTTGTCAAATTGGTTGGTGTGTAGTATAAATTCAGCTTTACGTTTTTATTGTTTGCAGCGAGCTTTCCGATGGTAATATCATGCTTTTCAACCTGGTTTAGCAATGTCTGAAACAAATCAATCATTAGTGAAAAGGGATTTTTACCAACGCTTTTCGGTGTCATCTGCATTTCGGTTTCGAGGATAACAACGTCAATTTCTTTCGCGCCACGCTGAATGGCTTCCCGAATCGGAACCAGGCTCGAAAAACCGCCATCGCCATATTCGCAGTTGTCATGGCTGGCCAAACTCATAAACGGAATATAATTACACGAAATCCATATCCAGTCGCAGAACGCTTCATATTCAAAATCTTTAATCGATTTGTATTCTACATCATTTTTGGAAAGATTGGTTACCGTTACAATCACATCGCAAAAGGATGCTCTTAGTCGGTAGAATTCTACTTCGGTGAAAGTTTCCTTGATATAGCTTCTGAGGTTCGAGCTTTCGCCAAATGTTCTTTTGCCTTTTAAAAACTGGAGCAAAACGTTGAAGTGATTGATCGTGACAACATCCACATCATCTTTATGTTTTACCACAAACGGATTAATATTGAATATTTTTCCCATATCAACATTAGTATAGGCGTCGTATATTTTACTTACTTCGCCTAAAGCCAAATGCGGAATAAGCAAACTTCCGGTGGAACTTCCGATCAGGATATCGTATTTATGGAATTTTTCCTGAAGCAGGTATTGCGCAACACCACCTCCGAAAGCACCTTTGCTTCCACCACCTGATATTACCAATGCTCTCATAATTTCTCGGCTAATAATTTTTGTAGGTTTGTTTTCTCAGTATCATTAAGTTGGGGAAGCAGCAATTCAAAAAGGCTTCTGTAATTCTCCTGAACCAGTAATTCCCTAATTTTATCCCGTCCAAATTTACTGAATTGCCATTTGTAGTGCGTTGTCGCATTCACTAAATTTTTCAAAACCAATTCCTCTTTCGGATTAATGGCGAGAAGGTTTATAATCCCATTTTGGCGTACTGAAGTTTCATATTTAGGTGAGGTATAATTCACTAATTCCTTATAATAATCAGAGGCTTGGGCGCTTTCGTTTTGAATCGAAAATGTCAAAAATAAAATCCGTAGGCTTTTATCATTACTGCCAATCCATTTTTGGATTTTAGACAAATAAGTATTCCTATCATTTGGAAAGTTTTTCCACAAATTCATAAATGCAATTTCCTTTGTATCATAGGATTTGTCATCCAGAAGACCTTCATAATCCGATTTAAAATTTTGCGGAACATCAGTTGTAAACTCAGCAACAGCCTGACGTACCTCGATGTCATTTGTTTGTAAGGCTAATTGCAGTAATTCCTTTTTATCTTCAAATGGGATATCTTTCATCTGGTAAATAACTTCGGTTTTCACCGGATAAAAAACAGTTGCTTTAAGCAATTCCGTAAATCTTGCCTTGTTAGTTGCAAACGAATTTTTACGGAGTTGCTGGGCTTCAAAAAGTGTTCGTATGAATTCATTTTTCTTCAGCAGATCATTAGCAGTTTCTGTCGGAAAATGATAATCCTCCAACCATATTTTTTTGAACTTTTCGGTATCAAATGCCGGAGCTATTCTCTTGATTTCGGCCAAAAACTGATCGGTTTCTACATTTTGATATTGATACTTTTTCAGATAGGTTTTTATTGCCTTCTGAAATGCCTTTGCTCCGATGGATTCACGTATAAAATGTAAAGCCCACGCACCTTTTTGATAAAACGATAACGAACTTGCTTTTTCATTCATCACCGGAACCGTATCGGTTTTAGCTGCATTCCTTAGTTGAAGGGAATTCCGGTACATCTGATGGTAAAAATAATCAGCCCCAAATACTTCCCTTTCGGCCAATAAAGCATAATAGGTAGCAAAACCTTCCTGCAACCAATGGTGTTTCCCTGATTTGGCCGTAATCAAATCGCCAAACCATTGGTGAGCCAATTCGTGCGCATTGACGTTCACATAATTGCGGTCATTAAAACCAATTTCATCTACAACATGCTCCTGTGCAAAAATGGTACACGTTGTGTTTTCCATTCCGGCATAAAGAAAATCCTCCACCGGAATCTGCTTGTAGATCTGCCACGGATATTTAAACCCGATTTCTTTCTCTAAATAGTCAAAAATCTGTTTTGAATAGCGATAGGTAGGCTCAAATTTGAACGTGTCTTTCGGCTGGATGAACATTTGTAAAGGAATATGTGACCTTGACGGAATAACCTTATTGACAAAATCTCCGATCGCCATCGCCAGTAAATACGAACTCATAGGCTTTTTCATCTCGTATTTCCAGATTTTATCATTGCCATCAACCGAAACTTTTTTCAAAACTCCATTCGCAATTACCTGATAATTTGAATCAAATGAAATATCCATACTAAAAATCACCTTTTCATTCACATCGTCAAAACTTGGAAACCAATGGCTGGTGTATTTGCCCTGGCCTTGTGTCCAGATTTGATTATTCCCTGCATTGAAATACATTGTTTGTTTAGGCACGGCTTTGTAGCTAAAGGTCAATTTGTTCATCCCAGCTTTATAACCTTCAAAAAGCAGTAGTTCTTTTTTATTGTTCTTAAAATCTACTGTTTTTCCATTGATGGCAACAGCTAAAAATTCGATGTTTTTGGCATCAACCCTTATAGTATCAATTGCCGATTTCACTACAAAAGTATATAAGCCCTCACCCAATATTGACTTGGTCGAAAATTCGGGTTTGACCCTTCCCTTACATTCGATAAAATCGACTTTGGTGGTTTGCTGTGCAAAAGAAATAAAGCTAAATAAAAGAAAAAACAGTAGGCGCATTTACTAAGGTATTGGATTACGAATATAATCATTTTCGAATTATCTCATTTTCAAATTTTCAAATTAAAAAACTATCTTCGCTTTAAGAAAAAATAGAAAAAAGAAGCAAGAAGAAAGACAAAAAATTGACCCCACTGCTATTCTCTTGCTTCTTTACTCTTGCTTCTTTGGTCTAAAAAAAACAAATGTCATATCAGCTTCTGCAAACTCCCATTGAATACCTAAAAGGCGTTGGACCTCAACGTGGCGAGTTGTTGCGCAAGGAATTGAACATTCACCGTTATGAAGATTTAATCAATTTTTTCCTAATCGTTACATCGACAGGACGCGTTATTACAAAATAAACGAACTGCAGAAAAACGAGAGTGAAGTACAGATTATTGGTAAGATTATCAATGTAAAGACAGTTGAATTTGGTAAGGCCAAAAAGCGCCTGGTGGCCACTTTCGTGGATGAAACCGGAGAAATAGAACTGGTCTGGTTTCAGGGGCACAAATGGATTCGCGACAGCCTAAAGATTAATATTCCCTATGTAATTTTCGGAAAAGTAGCGCATTTTGGAAACACTTATAACATGGCGCATCCTGAAATGGAATTGTTTAGTGAACATGAACAAAGCCTCCGTTCGGCGATGCAACCTGTCTATCCATCAACGGAAACACTTACGAATCGTGGGATTTCGAATCGGGTCATCAACAAAATGATGCAACAGTTATTTGTAGAAACACAAGCCAAATTCTCGGAAACACTGCCCGCTTATCTTTTAGAGGAGTTAAAATTGATTCCCAAAAATGCCGCGCTTTTCAATATTCATTTCCCGAAGAGTCAGGATCTCTTGTCTAAGGCTCAATTTCGATTGAAATTCGAAGAATTGTTTTTTATACAATTGCAATTGATTACGAAAAACCTTGTCAGAAAACATAAAATTAAAGGACATGCCTTTACGGTTGTTGGGGATAATTTCAATAATTTTTTCCAAAACCATCTTCCATTTGAACTGACAAACGCCCAGAAGAAAGTACTGAAGGAAATCAGGAATGATATGGGAACCAATGCCCAGATGAACCGATTATTGCAGGGCGATGTGGGTTCGGGAAAAACAATTGTGGCACTGATGGCGATGCTGATTGCGTTGGATAATGGCTTTCAGAGTTGCTTAATGGCGCCAACTGAAATTTTAGCGAACCAACATTTCAACGGTTTAACCGAATTGGCTAAAGATTTAAATATCAACATAAAAATACTGACCGGCTCAACCAAAACTGCCGATAGAAAAATTATCCACGAAGAGCTCGAAAGTGGAAATCTTCACATTCTGATTGGGACACATGCCCTATTGGAAGACAAAGTGAAATTTAAAAATTTAGGCTTAGCCATTATTGACGAGCAGCATCGGTTTGGTGTAGAACAGCGCTCGAAGCTTTGGCAGAAAAATGATATTCCGCCACATATTTTGGTGATGACCGCCACTCCTATTCCGCGAACATTGGCAATGAGTCTCTATGGCGATTTGGATATTTCTGTTATCGACGAATTGCCACCGGGACGAAAACCAATTCAAACCGTGCATCGTTTCGACAGCAACCGATTGAAAGTCTGGAAATTCATTAAGGATGAAATTGCAAAAGGGCGACAAATCTATATTGTCTATCCGCTAATCCAGGAAAGTGAAACAATGGACTATAAAGATCTGATGGATGGTTACGAAAGCATTTCGAGGGATTTTCCGTTACCGCAATACAGCATTTCGATTGTACACGGAAAAATGAAACCCGCTGATAAAGATGTTGAAATGAAACGTTTTTCAGAAGGAAAAACCAATATTATGGTGGCAACCACCGTTATTGAAGTAGGTGTCAATATTCCGAATGCAAGCGTAATGATTATTGAAAGTGCCGAACGTTTTGGATTATCCCAACTACATCAGCTTCGTGGCCGTGTGGGTCGTGGTGCCGAACAGAGTTACTGTATTCTAATGACTTCGTTTAAATTATCGAATGACAGTAAGATACGTTTGGAAACGATGTGCAAAACCAATGACGGTTTCGAAATAGCCGAAGTAGATTTAAAGCTGCGAGGTCCAGGCGATATTATGGGAAAACAGCAAAGTGGTGTATTGCACCTTCAGATTGCGGATTTGGTGCGGGACAAAGACATCCTTTTAGTTGCCCGAAATGAAGCCCTCAAATTACTAAAACGCGATGCATCTATGTCGTTGCCTGAACATCAGGCTTTAAGAGCGGTTTTTATTGAGCTTTCAAAAAAGAAGAATATTTGGAATTATATCAGCTAATTAATTCCGAAGCAAACAATTGTTAAATAAAAACTAACAGCAATGCCCCTTTCATTGGTATGAGGTAGTTTTGTAGAAAACCTCTACAATACTATTTTAGATGAAAGTAAAATACATCGTTATAACAATTCTCGCTGTTGCCCTTGGCGGAATGATAATCTATAGAATCACAAAAAACAAATCTGAAAACGAAAAGGAAGGCGATAAAAAAGGCAAAAAACCAGCCGTAACCGTTAGCGGTGTCGTCGTAAAACCTCAGGATTTTTCCAATACCATTTCACTTTCCGGTTCCATTGATGCCAATGAACAAATCGAAATCCGCAGCGAAGTTTCCGGCATTGTCGAAAGCATTTCCTTTACCGAAGGAAGCCAGGTAAGCAAAGGACAGGTTTTATTAAAGGTTAATGATGTCGAATTAAGAGCGCAATTGATTCAGGCCAAAACCAAAGAAAACTTAGCCTCAGAAAACGAAAGAAGAGCCAAACTTTTACTTCAGAAAGAAGCCATAAGCCAGGAAGAATACGATATCTCAAGCGCCGATTTTAGGACAATGAAAGCGCAAACCCAATTAATTCAGGCTCAAATCGGAAAAACCAGCATTCGTGCTCCATTTTCGGGACGTATCGGTTTACGGAATATTTCTCCCGGAACTTATGTAACTCCAACCACATTGATTGCCAACCTAGTCAGCACAAATCAATTAAAAATCACTTTTTCCATCCCCGAAAAATATGCTTCCCAAATCGTTAAAGGTTCGCAAATCAACTTTACCGTTCCGAATGTAGCTGACAAATTCACAGCCAAAATCTACGCTTTGGAACCAGCCATCGAAATGACAACGCGAACCATGAAAATCAGAGCCTTAACAGAAAATTCAAACGGCAAATTATTACCCGGAACTTTCGCTAACATTGAATTGGCGTTAGGCAACATTCAGGATGCCATCATTATTCCAACCGAAGCGGTTATTCCGATACAGGACGGAAAAAAGTTTTCATTGCCAATAACGGTAAAGCCAAGGAAGTAAAAGTGGAAACACTGGCAAGGACTGATAAGGATGTTGTAATTACCTCTGGCCTAAAAGTGGGCGATACCGTCTTAACATCGGGAATGATGTCATTAAAGGACGAAGCCGATGTAAAAGTAAAAATCAGTAAACCATGAGTTTATCAACCCTAAGCATCAAACGACCGGTTTTTACCATTGTAATAAATCTTACCATCATTCTTTTTGGTATCATTGGTTACAGTTACCTTGGCGTACGTGAATTTCCTTCCATCGATCCGGCACAAATTTCGGTGCGTACCAATTATACCGGTGCGAACGCCGACATTATCGAATCTCAAATTACTGAACCTTTAGAAAAAGCAATAAATTCCATCGATGGAATCCGAAATATTACCTCTTCAAGTAATCAGGGTTCAAGCAATATTACCATCGAATTCAAGCTTGAAAAAACCTCGAAGAAGCGGCAAATGATGTACGTGATAAAGTTTCTCAAGCCGTTCGTAGTTTGCCACAGGATATTGATGCTCCGCCAGTAGTTTCTAAAGCTGACGCCGATTCTGATGCAATTATAACCATGACGGTTCAGAGTGATTCTAAAAATGCTTTAGAATTAAGTGATTATGCCGAAAATGTTATTGCCGAACGTTTACAAACCATTCCTGGTGTAAGTAGTGTCCAGATTTGGGGACAGAAAAGATATTCGATGCGTATCTGGATCGATCCGATAAAACTCTCTTCCTATGGTGTTACGGTTTCCGATGTCAGAACAGCATTAGACAAACAGAACGTCGAATTGCCTTCCGGGAAATTAACAGGTGCCAATACGGAACTTACCGTTAAAACGATGGGGAATTTATCCGATGAGAAAGAATTCAACAATATCGTAATCCTTGCTGAAGGCGATAAGATTGTACGCTTAAGTGATATCGGTCGGGCCGAATTAGGTCCGGAAAACCTCGAAACCCGATTGGTAGCGGAAGGAAAACCAATGGTCGGATTGGCCATCATTCCACAACCCGGCACTAATTATCTGGATATTGCCGACCAATTCTACAAACAATTTGAGACCTTCCAAAAAGATTTACCTGCCGACATAAAACTGAATGTTGCCCTTGACAATACGCTTTTTATCAAAAAATCGGTTGTTGAAGTTGCCGAAACCTTATTGATTTCAATAATTCTGGTAATCCTGATTATCTTCCTGTTTTTTAGGGATTGGTCGATTGCCTTCAGGCCTTTGATTGACATTCCGGTTTCGCTGATTGCTACCTTTTTCATTATGTATTTGTGTGGATTCTCGGTAAATGTACTAACGCTCTTAGCCATCGTTCTCGCAACGGGCTTAGTGGTGGATGATGGAATCGTAGTTACCGAAAACATCTTCAAAAAAGTAGAAGAAGGCATGTCGCCCATAGAAGCCGCTATTAAAGGTTCAAATGAGATATTTTTTGCTGTAATCTCTATTTCTATTACACTTGCCGCAGTGTTTCTGCCAATCATCTTTTGGAAGGATTTGTCGGAAGGCTGTTTAGGGAATTTGGCGTCGTTATTGGCGCTGCCGTATTGATTTCGGCCTTTGTTTCGTTAACGCTTACGCCGATGCTGAATGCTTATTTAATGAAAGGTGGCGAACAGAAAAAAACGAGATTTTACAACTTTACCGAACCGTATTTTGTAAAAATGAACACCGGATATGCCAATTCGCTAGCAAGGTTTGTGAATCGAAAATGGATAAGTTTCCCCATCATCATTGTTTGTATCGGATTGATTGTTTTGTTTTTTAAACTCATTCCGAAAGAAACGGCTCCTTATGACGACCGGAACCTGATTACGGTTGGAGTGACCACTCCCGAAGGTTCGACTTATGAATATACGGATAGGTTTATGCAGGAGTTATCACAGCTGATAGACGATTCAATTCCAGAGAAAAAATTGCGTTAGTGATAACGGCTCCCGGATTTGCCTCAGCTTCGGTTAACAGTGGAAGGGTGCGTATGGCGCTAAAAAATGTAGACGAACGGGAATTAAGCCAGAAAGAGGTGGCGGAAAAGTTTACGAAATGGACCAAAAAATATTCACAGGCGAAAGTTACCGTTACCGAACAGCCAACCATTGCGGTAAACAAACGTGGAGGATTGCCGATTCAGTACATTATCCAGGCACCGAATTTTGAGAAATTACGCGAAAAGATTCCACAGTTTATGGATTTGGCCAATCAGAATGATACGTTTTCTAACGTCGATGTCAATCTGAAATTTAACAAACCCGAAATCAATGTTACCATCGATAGGGAAAAAGCCGAAACCCTTGGAATCTCTGTTTTGGATGTAGCCCAGACTTTACAATTGTCCCTTAGCGGACAACGTTTCGGTTATTTTATGCGAAATGGAAAACAATATCAGGTTATCGGACAGTTTGACGAAAAAGACCGTGATGCCCCACTCGATCTGACTTCGATGTTTGTCAAAAACAATAAAGGCGAACTGATTCAGTTAGACAATGTGGTAAAGGTGGATGAACAAAGCAATCCACCGCAATTGTACCACAACAACCGTTATATGTCGGCCACGGTTTCTGCAGGTTTAGCTCCGGGAAAAAGCATTAATGACGGAATTGACGCGATGGATGCAATCAAGGAAAAAGTATTGGACAGCAGTTTTACAACCGATTTGGGTGGCGAATCGAGGGATTTTGTTGAAAGCAGCTCGAATACTGCCTTCGCATTTGGCTTAGCCTTATTATTGATTTACCTGATATTGGCAGCGCAATTCGAAAGTTTTATTGATCCGTTTATTATTATATTAACGGTACCAATGGCTGTTGCCGGAGCCTTATTCTCATTATGGCTGTTTGGCCAAACGTGGAATATCTTCAGCCAGATAGGAACCGTAATGCTGATTGGATTAGTTACGAAAAACGGAATCCTGATTGTCGAATTTGCAAACCAGTTAAGGGAACAGGGAAAACCAAAGCTTGAAGCGATTTTGGAAGCTTCTGAAGCCAGGTTACGACCTATCCTGATGACGAGTTTAGCTATTGCCTTAGGAGCATTGCCAATTGCCCTGTCGCTTGGAGCAGCATCAACAAGCAGGATCGGAATGGGAGTTGTGATTGTAGGTGGGACGATTTTCTCCTTAATCCTTACTTTATTTGTAATTCCATCCATCTATTTAATGTGGTCGAGAGAGAAAAAACACAGGCCGGAATTTGATAATCTGGAAGCATTAGAAAAATAGTTATGAAAATTAGATTTATATATATAACCATAGTATTATTTGGCCTGACCAAAATACAGGCTCAAGAAATATTGACACTCGAAGAGGCTGTGAAAATTGCGTTGGAGAATAATTATGAAATCCGAATTTCCAAAAACGATCTGACTATCGATAAAACAAACGTTTCTGTCGGTTATGCCGGAATGCTGCCAAAGGTTGCCGCTAATGTTGTAGATAACAACAATATTCAAAATACAACTCAAACACGATCTGACGGAACCACAACTACACTCGACAATGCTAAAAACAACAGTATTACCTACGGTGTTGGACTAGATTGGACTGTTTTTGACGGCTTCAGGATGTTTGCCCGATATGATCAGTTAAAGGCGTTGCAGAAATTAGGGAAGCCGAACTCAAATTGACAGTCATTACCAAAATAAGCGATGTTACTTCAACTTATTACGATTTGGTTCAGCAACAGCAACAGCTTTCGGCTTTGGACAGCACCATTGTAATTTCGAACCAAAGAGTTGAATTGGCACAAAACCGGTTTACAATTGGTAGAGCTTCCAAACTTGAACTGTTGAATGCGCAGGTTGATTTGAATACCGATACAACAACTTATTTAAGGCAGAAGGAATTGTATGCCAATACCAAAACCTTGCTCAATCAGATGCTTGCGCGTGATGTTAAAACCGATTTTAAGGTAATTGATTCCATCACTGTTGATGACAAATTATTGCTGCCGGAACTGACCTCGCTTGCCGAAAAACAAAACCCGCAATTAGAGGCGCAGGTGCTGAATAAAAAGATTGCCGAATTACAGCTGAAGCAGATAAAAGGCGACAGATATCCTGTAGTAAAGGTAAATTCAGGTTATAATTTTACCGAAAGTGAATCGAGTCTCGGATTCGTAACCCAATCATCAGGAAAAGGATTGAACTATGGATTCACAGCCACTCTAAACTTGTTTGACGGATTCAATCAAAGACGGAATGAAAAGGTCGCGAAGCTATTGGTTGACAATGCCAATATTGCGATAGAACAGCAGAACCAAATATTGCAGAGTACATTGATGACCTCGTACCAAACGTATCTAACGAATCTCGAACTGACCAAACTCGAGCAAAGAAACGAAGCCATTGCCAAACAAAACTTAGACATTACGATGGAAAAATTCCGAATCGGAACCATTCCAACCATCGAATTCAGAACCGCCCAATTAAATTACATCAACGCAAAAGTGCGCAACAGCAACGCACAGTTCCAGGCCAAATTATCTGAAATTGCCTTAAAGGAACTGGCTGGGAATTTGAGTCTTTAAAGATTAAAGATATTGAAGGATTTTTTCTATATTTGACTGATACTGAAATTATAGGAGTATAAACAGATATATGCCATATAGAAACATTTGAGAAGAAATGAATAAAACATTTATAACTATAATTTGCCTGGTCACCAATACTCTAACTCTTTTAGCACAAGATCGAGTAGAATTTAAGTTACATAGTTCAGAACCATATGCAACTTATGATTTCCTTGCCAAAATATCGGAGAATTACCCAGATAATGCTTTAAAGTCAATTTACACAAACTCAAAGTATAATACAGAAAATTACAGAAAGTTGATTTTGGATTTTGAAAAAATCCGTTTAAATTATACTTACACCTACGATCAATATCCATTACCCCTAAAAGTAGCGATGATGTCTGTTGATTTATTAGAAAAAAATTTAGCAACCAGCCAAACCATACAAGAATTCAAAAATAAGTCTGTGGGTATCATTCCAAATGAAGACTTAATTGCTTTCTCTGAAACGATAGAAAAATTTCAACCCATATATCACGAGTTAGTAATCCAGCCTAATATTGCCGCGCTTCAAGACCAGAAAGAGAATCTTTTAAACTACGTTAATAACAATCAATTTTCAGGTTTCTTTCAAATAGGGTTATCATTTTATAATACCAACTGGGATAAAAGCATACCTTTTGAACTAAACCTCCTGCCTTCACTTGACAAAGGAAACTTAGGAGCAAGAGCATTTTTTAATGTAGCCGTTTGTGAAGCAATGCTGAATCTGAAAGACCACAAATCATTCTTTAGCGTCGCTATGCACGAAATATATCATATCGCATATGACAATCAATCACTTGAATTAAAAAATAATATTCAACAATGGTTTAATAAAACAAATTCACCAAACAGTCAATATGCTTTGTTATTACTTAATGAAGTTCTTGCTACCTCATTAGGAAATGCCTACATTATGGAACAGCTTAATGGGAAAATAGAGGAAGATGATTGGTATGGAAATAAATATATTTCTGAGATGTCAAAAACAATTTATCCGACGGTAAAGCAGTATATTGAAAACAAAAAAGCCATCGACGAAGATTTTGTAAAAACCTATGTTCATTTATACGACATGAATTTTTCTGGTTGGAATAATGAATTAGGCCATTTATTTATGTATCGATATCTTGTTGCAGATACAAGAAGTGACCTGCAATATCTCAAAAAAACATTCCGTTTTTATTCAAATAACAGGTTATCCAGCAATATATCTTTATCAGAAATAGAAAAAGCAAAAGATAATCCATTAACAAAGTGCTTTGTAATTTCTATTGACCATAAACAAAAATTAGGCTTACTTAAAAATAGTTTTACAGAATTGAAGGAAAGAAAAATGAATTATAAAAAGGAGTTTATAGAAGTAGTTACGCTTCGTGACAGAACGAAACTTATTATCATTAACAGGCATCAATCCAGTGTTGAAGATTTAATGAAGAAAAAATTCCCAAACAATATAATAAAATAGACTATCCATAAAAACCATTTAGATCTCCCACATAAACAGAACATCTTTTTGTATTTTTGGCCTAAATTCAAAGTCAAAATGATATCCTACAACACCAAAGACTGGTTTACCTTTATTTTCCGATTCCACAAAGCCGATACGGTTCGGACACTTTTTCCAATCATGGTTGCAATAGGTGTTTATGCTGCGTTTATTGGGTATATGGAAGTGGAATTTTGGAAAATTGCCGAAAACAGCTATGTAAAAAACATTACCATCATGCACGGAATGTTAGGTTTCGTGATTTCGTTATTGCTGGTTTTCCGAACCAATACAGCTTATGACCGTTGGTGGGAAGGCAGAAGGCAATGGGGAAGTTTGGTAAACAACAGCCGTAATTTCGCCATAAAACTCGCAGTTATCCTGCAGGATGAAAAAGACAAAGATTATTTTAGGAAACTGATTCCAAATTACGCCATGATTCTTCACAAGCATTTGAATAATACAGAGGTTACCAAACAATTATTCGACGATGTCGATTTGGAAATTGACCATCACAAGCACAAACCGAATCAGGTAGCAAAAAAAATGTTTTGCAAAATCAATGAATTATATCTGGACAAGAAAATTTCGGGTGACCAATTGATCATCCTTAACGCCGAAATTCAATCGTTTACCGAAATCTGCGGTGCCTGTGAACGAATCAAAAATACACCTATTCCCTACTCTTACAGTGCATTCATCAAAAAGTTTATTTTCTTTTATGTCATGACTTTGCCTTTCGGTTATTCCTTTAGCTTAGGATATTATACAGCACCTGTTGTCGTTTTTATCTTTTACGTTTTAGCAAGTTTAGAATTGATTGCGGAAGAAATCGAAGATCCGTTTGGTGGTGATGAGAACGATTTGCCTACGCATAAAATCGCAGAGAATATCAAAAAGCATGTGGAGGAATTAATTTAAGTTTCTGCGAATTATAACAGTTGTTTGTCTTTGAGTAACCATTTTTTGCCTAAATTTAGTTCGTTATAATTCCTGCTATGAACAACCAAAGATCCCTGCTTTGCGCACCGCAATTGTCCTCTGAAAAATCGCTGAAGACTTTAGTGGAAAACCGCACTGTTTATTCGCTGAACAATTGTGAGCTGAATCTTTTCGAAACCTATCAGGAATCACAGTTGGTACCGTTGAAATTCAATGATTTGGTAGTAACCAGCATGTTGCGTGGTAAAAAGGTAATGCATCTTTTTGACGAACCGGGTTTTGATTACTTACCTGGTGAAACTGTTGTAATTCCATCCAACGTAGAAATGAAGATTGATTTTCCCGAAGCGACAAAACACAATCCGACACAATGCTTAGCACTTGCCATCGATCAGTCTAAGATAACCGGTACTTTAGATTTTCTAAATGAACGTTATCCAAAAGAAGGTAACGATAGGTATTGGCAGTTGAATTATCAGAATTATTTCTTCTATAACAATGTAGATTTGGCTTCGACCATCAATAAATTAATCAAGGAATGCATGAGCACATCAATTACCAAAGATGCTTTGGCCGATTTGACATTGCAGGAATTATTGATAAGGATCATTCAAACGCAGACCGCAAAATCTATTGAGGAAGGCATTTTTAATCCCAATAATCCGATATCCGAAGTTATTGCATTCATCCGATTGAATCTGAAAGAGAATATCAACCTCAAAAGCCTAAGTGATAAAGCCTGTATGAGTACCACTTCGTTCTATCGTTTCTTTAAAAGGGAAATCGGCATGAGCCCAATAGAATTTGTACTGAATGAAAAAATAAAATGTGCCAAAAGACTGCTTAAAAACCCAACGATTCAGATTAATGAAGTTTGTTATCTGTCGGGATTTGAAGATGCGAATTACTTCACCAGATTGTTTAAAAAGTATGAAGGAATTACGCCCAAACAATATCAGTTGCTTCACGTGAATTAATAAAAGGAAATATGAAATCCATCACCACTCTTTTCCTTTTGGTTGTCTTATCAGGCTGTCATCCTAACGAAATGGAATATTCGCGGAAACGGCTTCTCGAATATGAGTCGAATGGCTATTCTATTGTAATCAATAAAACGAAAACTATTAAAATTAAGGATCTCTTTTTGGATAAGAGAGCCATCAGCAAAATCGAAATAGACAAAGAACGCAAAGTAATTAACCTTACGCGAAAAGACACTATCCTAAACCGTGTCAATTTATCGACCATAGCCGACAACAGTAAGCCGTTAGAAAATCAGCTAATCCTCATTGATGGCATTGCAGTCGAAAGCAATGATTTTGAAACTACAGCTATAGAAGCCAGTGCGGTAAAAAATGTCAGGGTTATATCGGATTCTGTTGGAAACTTCAGGCGCTATGACAAAGTATACATTTTCAAGACCTATGACAACGACTAAGCGTAAGTTGGTGGCAATTTTACCGAAACAAACCGAAGAAACAACTTTAACTATAAAAATGACAGAAGCAGACAAATTATCTTTACTTTTTAGCAATGAATTTCCTTTTAATAAAGAAGGTTTAGAAGAATTTGTAAATACTTTTGTTATTAAATCATTCAAAAAAGGAGAAATCATTTTAGAAAATGGAACTATAGAAAATGAACTTCGTTTTTTAGACCAAGGTATTATCCGAGAATTTTATGCAACCAATGACAAAGAAAAAAATATAAATTTTTACACAAATTCAGGTTTTATAACCGACTTTTCTTCGTTTACACATTCCACAGCAACAAGAAAACATCAAGAATGTTTAACTGATGTAGATTTGAGGGTTTTATCCAAAGAAAAATTCTTGACTTTTACCAATCAATACCAATGTGGCAAACTATTTATTGAAACTATTTTCCAAAGAATAGTGGTTAATAAGGAAAGAGAAGAGTTCAGCCATTTTGTAAATACTGCTGAAGAATTATATCTCGATATTATGAAGACAAAACCGGATTGGTTACTTCAAATTCCACAATATCATATTGCTTCCTATTTAGGAATTACACCAGAAACATTAAGCAGAATTAGAAAAAAATGTAATTTCTTGATTTCAATCAATGGAATCTATTTTAGCATTGAGCAACTTTGCACTTTCAATAGAAAATATAGAAAATGAAAGTACATCATTTGCGAAACGCCACTTTGGTAATAGAAACTGGAAATAAAGTCATTCTTGTTGATCCAATGCTTGGAAAAAAGGAACAGCTGGACCAACTTTTACACTTTTTCGTTTTAAACCACAACGAAACCCTATAGTAGATTTACCAAGTAATGCAATGAACTTAGTTGAAAAAACGACACATTGTTTACTTACGCATCTGCATCCAGACCATTTAGACAAGGAAGCAGAGAATTTTCTACGTTCTAAACGAATTCCTGTTATTTGTAGCATAAAAGACGAAGCTACCTTAAGAAAAAAGGATTAAATGTTTCCCAAACTGTTGATTATTGGAAAAAACCAGTTTTTTAGGTGGAATTATTCAAGGCATTCCAGCAGTTCACGGGTATGGATTTGTAGCAAAACCCATGGGAAATGTGATGGGCTTTTACATCGAATTACCGAATGAAAAATCGATGTATTTAAGTGCGGATACTATTTACACAGATGATGTGCATAAAACATTAACACAGTTAAAACCTGAAATTTCAGTTGTAGCTTGCGGAACGGCGCAATTGGATCTTTTTCAACCTTTATTAATGCGAATGGACGACATTTTAAAATTCGTAAAAAATGCACCAAACCAAGTAATCGCTAATCATTTAGAAGCTGTAAATCATTGTCCAACAACAAGAAAACAATTAAAAGCAGAAGTTTCAAAAATTGGACTTTCTGACAAGGTTTTTATTCCAAATGATGGAGAAAGTAAAGTCTTTTAATAAACTAAGTACAAATGATTTTATAGAAAAACAGCCAGTAAATCAATGTCATATTTTTTATATCATCAATGATTTGAAAGGGATTTAAAATTCTACACTTGTAATTGCTAACTTGCAAAGCAGCAAAATATAAATACGAATTATAGAATTAAAGCTTAAAACAAGTACTATGTTTAAGAAAAATCAACTGTTGGAATACTTAAAACAATACAATTTATTTACAGATAGTGAAATAAATGAATTTATAAGTTTAGCGACTATTTCTACGATAAAAAAAGGAGATTTTTTCATTAAACATGATGAAATGTGTACCACGCTTTCCTTCGTGAATTTTGGTATTTTTCGATCATTCTATTATTCTAATAATGACGAAGAAATAACCTATTGTTTTACCTTTCCCAATACATTATTAGTGGCTTATTCTTCATTTATTACACAGAATAAATCAGAAGAAAATTTACAAGCTTTAACCGATTCTGAAATAATTTCAATTTCAAAAAAGAATTAGAAAACCTTGCGGAATCAAACAATAAATGGTTAAATTTTTTAAAAATAATTGCTGAAAAAGAATATGTTGAACTCGAAAAATGGATATTTAATCATCAAAAATCCAACGCCCAAAAACGATATGTAGATTTGATAAACAACTATCCACAATTTGTGCAACAAATTCCACTTCACTACATAGCTTCCTATCTTGGAATTACTCAAAGACATTTAAGTAGAATAAGAGCATCGATTTAATTTTTAGACAAATGTCCTACGTGCTTAGTAGGGCAGGAGTGTAATTTTGCACTTCAAATTAAAAATAATTAAATAGATGAAAACAGTAATTTTAATAGGTGCTAATGGGAAAATGGGAAAAGCAGCACTTACAGGTTTAGGAAAACACAAAGTGATTACAGCTGGTCGTTCAAAAGACGGTTGCGACTACCAAGTTGACATTACCAGTGAAGAATCTTTGAGAAAATTATTCAAGGAGGTTGGTCACTTTGATGCAGTTGTGAATACAGTTGGCGTATGTGAATATGCAACCTTCGAGGAAATGACTGAAGCGCAATGGATGACTACAGTAATGAGTAAAATGATGGGGCAAATCAATATTGTTAGAATAGGTCAGGAATACATTGCTGATAAAGGTTCCTTTACGCTTATTACAGGTATACTAAATTTAAAGCCTATTCCTTTTGCTATTGCAGATGCAACTACAAGTGGTGCCATTGATACCTTTGTAAAATGTGTAGCCTTCGAAATGCCAAGAGGTATTCGTGTAAATTCAGTAAATCCAACAGTTTTAGCGGAGGCTTGGGATGTTTACGGCGATATGATGCCAGGATTTCAACCTGTACCAAGTGCATTGGTTGGTAAAGCGTTTGAGCGCTCGGTTGATGGATTTATTACTGGTCAAGTGATACTTGTTGATGCATAATTAACAAAAATTACAGCATATAGTCTTTTCAAAAAGAAATTGACTATATGCTGTTTATTATAAAATAAAAAGAAAAATGGAATTAAAACTTTACCAAATTGACGCATTTACAGATACCATTTTTGGTGGAAATCCTGCTTGTGTGGTGCCTCTTGACAATTGGTTATCAGACGACATTTTGTTGAAAATAACTAAAGAAAATGCCGTTGCAGAAACCGCTTTTTTTGTAGATAAAGGAGAAAAAATCCATTTGCGATGGTTTACGCCAGAAATTGAAATGGATTTGTGTGGACATGCCACACTTGCAACAGCACATTGTTTAAAGACAATTTTAGATTACAAAAAAGATGAAATTGTTTTCGAAACATTAAGTGGCGACTTAATTGTTAAAGTTGAAGATGGACTATACAAAATGGACTTCCCATCAAGAATGCCTATTGCAGATACTTTACCCGAGACAATTTCAAAATCTTTAAATATCCAACCTAGGGAAATTTTAAAATCAAGAGACTATGTTTTGGTTTATGAAAACGAAACAGCAATTAGAAATATTAAAATTGACCGACAATTGTTTGACCAAATCAACCTTGATCCAGGCGGAATAATTGTAACAGCAATTGGAGATGACTGTGATTTCGTTTCTCGTTTTTTTACACCACAAGCATCCATTTTAGAAGATCCTGTAACGGGTTCTGCTCATTGTTCTTTAGTGCCATTTTGGTCAAAAAGACTTGATAAAAAAGTACTTTATGGGCAACAAGTTTCGGAACGAATGGGCAAACTATATTGTGAAGACAAAGGTGACCGAGTTATTATTAGCGGAACAGCAAAAACCTATTCTGTTGGGAACTTTTGGATAGAATAAAACAATTTCTTGAAACAACAAAATATCGATTGTCATTGTAACCGACTCGCTTCAAAATAAAAGAAAATTAAAAAGAAAATCAAAAATGAACTTTCAAATACAAAATAGCAGCAGTAACGACACAGAGGAAATTTTCCGTTTATACAAAATCGCCACTGATTTTCAGAAGACGAGATTTACCCATCATTGGCCAGAATTTGATAGAGAACTTATTGAAACTGAAATTTCAGAAAACAGACAATGGAAAATAGTTGCAGATGGAAAAATTGCTTGTGTTTGGGCGACAACATTTAATGATCCACAAATTTGGGAGGAACGTAACGAAGATCCAGCTGTTTACATTCACCGCATAGCAACAAATCCCGATTTTCGCGGACAAAATTTAGTGGGCAAAATTGTAGAATGGGCAAAAATATATACTAAAGAAAATCAAAAACAATTCATTAGAATGGATACAGTTGGCGATAATTCAGGATTAATTAATCACTACACAAAATGTGGCTTTGAGTTTTTAGGTTTACTGAAACTTAAAAACACTGAAGGACTTCCTGCGCATTATGACAACGCAACAGTAAGTTTATTTGAAATTGACGTAAACACTAAATAAGAAAATAACTTCTCTGTTGTTTGTTTACAGTTTTATTCAATCCATTCCTGACAATTGAAAATATTGAAACAGTTTTACCATATTGCCCAATACAAAAAGACCGCAAGACAAAAATAAAAACTGCCACAGTATTCAAGAAATGGCGAGGCATGGTATTTATCAGAAATAGAAAAAGGTTTTTAATTTAAAGGCTTGGTTTTGGTTCGTCACCACTTGTTGAAGCCGCGAAACGTTATTCGATATAAGTTACAGGCTCTAAATCCTGTTCTTCCGCTTCGGTAAAAATGCGGTATTCGATCTGGAAGGTTTTCTTTAATGGTGTTTCCAATGAAAATCCGCCTACACCAAAAGCATCGATAACCTTTAAGGTAAAATGGGCGTGCTTCCAGTATTCAAACAAATCCTTATCGACCCAAAACTCCGTATCTTCAATAGTTCCGATACAGACATCTCCCATTCGCTGATAAAATCCGCCTTTTTCAAAGCATTGCGGCTGGGTTCCTTCACAACATCCTCCGGCCTGATAGAACATTAAATCGCCGTGTAAATCCTTTAATGTTTGGATAAGTTCTTTTGCCTCTTGTGTCGCGTCAATTCTCTTTATCATGATTTATATCTTTTAAAAAAAGGCAATACTGTGAAGTACTGCCCTTTAACCTAACAACTAATCCTAGAAAAACCTAGTTTCTTTTTATCGTATGAAATCAGCATATTTTTGGTCTGTCGGTAATGCCCTAACATCATCCTGTGATTTTCACGTCCAATTCCCGATTGCTTATAACCTCCAAATGGTGCTCCAGCCGGATACGAATGGTATTGATTGACCCAAACCCTACCCGCCTGAATGGCTCTCGGAACCTGGTAAATTTCATGTGCATCACGCGTCCACACTCCGGCTCCTAATCCGTAAATCGTATCATTGGCGATGGCGATGGCTTCCTCTGTAGTCTTGAAAGTCGTAACGGCCAATACCGGTCCGAAAATCTCTTCCTGAAAAATCCGCATCTTATTATTTCCTTTAAAAATGGTTGGTTTGATATAATATCCACCGGCATGATCGCCTTCAAAAGCATTTTCATCTCCACCAGTTAATACTTCTGCTCCTTCTTCTTTGCCTAACTTAATGTACGCCATAATTTTTTCCTTCTGCACCAAGGAAGCCTGAGCTCCAATCATGGTGGTCATATCCAATGGATTTCCTGCGACGATGGCTTCTGTACGTTCGATAACTTTCGCTATAAACTTATCATAAATATCTTCATGCACTAAAAGTCGGGACGGACAGGTACAAATCTCACCCTGATTTAACGCAAATAAAACGGCTCCTTCTATGGCTTTATCAAAGAAATCATCATCAGCATCCGCTACCGATTTCATAAAGATATTTGGCGATTTTCCACCTAGTTCCAAGGTTACGGGAATGATATTTTCGGTAGCATACTGCATTACCAAACGCCCGGTTGTAGTAGAACCGGTGAATGCTGCTTTAGAAACTTTTTTGTTCGTTACCAAGGCTCTTCCCAATTCGGCACCAAATCCGTTAACGACATTCACCACTCCCGGAGGCAGTAAATCGCCAATCAATTCCATCATAACCATAATGGAAATTGGAGTACTTTCTGCAGGCTTTAGAACTACCGTATTTCCTGCTGCCAATGCCGGAGCCAGCTTCCAAACTGCCATTAATATTGGAAAATTCCACGGAATGATTTGAGCAATAACACCTAATGGTTCACTTAGTGCGATTGAGACCGTATTAGCATCCAATTCCGTAATCGAGCTTTCCTCAGCACGGATTACACCCGCAAAATACCTGAAATGATCGATGGCCAATGGCATATCTGCGTAGGTAGTTTCCCGAATTGGCTTACCATTATCCACTGCTTCTACTGCTGCCAAATAAGAAAGATTGTCTTCGAGGACCTGAGCGATTTTGTTCAGTAAAATGCTTCTTTCCGTTACTGATGTTTTTCCCCAGCTTTCAAATGCGGCATGCGCTGCATCTACAGCCAATTCTAAATCTTCCTTAGAGGAATGTGCTGCTTGTGTAAAGACTTTGCCGTCTATTGGAGAAACGACATCAAAATAGTTCCCTTTTATTGGTGGTACAAATTTCCCGTTGATATAATTATCATACTTTGCCTTAAAATCAGGTCTTTTGGCTATATTACTCATAATGTTTGATTTGATTGTTCTTTCAAATTTAGTTTTATCACTATTGTTTGAATAGCACAAATCAGCCAACTGATAGCACTAAATTGCCATATCAATAATTTTAAGAAAATTAATTTGCAGAATTGATAATTATTTAAGGCTATAAATACGGAATTTACGGATCTCAATATACTGTCGATAAATCAAAATCATTCAAAAAAAATCGCCAATCATTGCTGATGGCGATCTTCTCCTTAATTAACCTAAATATCTATTTCATTATTATTTTTCGGGTTATTTCAAAATCCATAAGTTTTATTTTTGCGATTAGTACCTGAGGTGAAAGCATAAATTCTGGTGTTGTAAATTCCATAGCACCGATATTTTCCTGACTATAGACTTTTCTTCCGAGTAAATCAAATATTTCCATGCCTTCAATTAATAACGGAGAATGTACACTAACCTTCCTGTCTTTGATTGAAATAGATACATTAGTTTCATCGAAGTTTACTTCGCCAATTCCCAAAGTCGAGTTCGTAAATCGGACTTCAAAACGGTCATTAAACGTTCCAACCTCTGAAAGGAATGCATAAGAACCTTCCTTTAGGTTTTGTGAGATACCGAGTAATTTGTCGAAAAGATACACATCCTGATCCTGGAATAGTCCGTCGAAATCTTCAAGTGCTACAGTAAAGCTACCGGCAATCGTAGTTTTATAACCTACAACTACCGAATCACTAATTTCAAAAGGAAGCGACCTTCCCTGAATAGAAAAATTATCAGTTCCAATAATGGAATACATCGACAGCACATTGCCGGCTACCATAGTCTTACCGTCAAACAAAGGATCGAAACCATTAGTAGCGGTTGCAACATATCCGATTAATATCTGATTGTAGGCACCATTCGTATTGGAAATATTCAGCCACAGTCGGTTTTTCTCCAAGGTGTTCGTATTGGTAGGTAGCGTTGGGCTTGTACGGTAGAAGCGTCCATTACCATCTACGCGCATACTGTTCCTGAAAGTTGCGCTGTAGGTGCCATCGGCAAGTCCGGTTGCCGCTTCAATAAAGAATCCTTGTCCTATGGCAATTTTTCCATCAGGAACTGTCCCGCCTGTAATTGCAGCAGCAGCACTTCTGATACCACCAGTGAGGTTGTACTTTGCATAATCATCGGCTGTGTAATTATAGACTACATTGCCCGGTATTGTACTGCTAATGGCCGTGTTGTGCGTCCACAGATAAATCGTACCGTTTACAATACCGCTATTTGCAGGATCGGTAAGAAATAAATCAATATCAATAACTGAGGGATAAGGATTCCCAATAAGATTATACGTTCCAGCACCTTTTTGAATAGTAGTGGAAACAACTCCATTTGTTGGTATTCCATTAAATTCGCCACTATATACACCTGAACTGGCATTATTCACTGTCCAGCCCTGTGGAGCCCTCACAATGTAACCCAAGCCTGGCTGCATAACCTCTGTACCTCCTATTATAGAAACCCAGTTGTTGATTATTGGATTGAAACGGTAATATTTATCGCCCGCAGTTAATGGAGACAATTGAAATAAAGTGTTATTGGCTACAGGTGAAGACCAATAAGTATAATCATAGGCTTTCATAGGCTGTGTATCGCGCTTAACTTTAACGCTTCCCGAATTGATTGCTGAATCGTCTGTCTGAAGGAGGCTTCCATTATTATTTATTATCAAATCAGCACCCGTTTCTACAGTAATGTAATTTACAACTGTAAGGTTGGTCCCTGAAGCTATAGTTAAGGTTTTCCCGCTTTTAACCTGACAGGAACAAACAGTAAGGTCGTCAACAAGCAATATGTTGTCATCTATGATGATAGGGTTTGTCTCTGTAGGTGTCTCACTCCACATTCCGGCAGCATAGGTAACAGGCAAGCCAACAGTGACCTCAAGTGGATTCGTATATTCGGGGTTGCAGCTTCCATCCTGTACTACAGCACGATAATAGTGAGTTACAGTTAGTATACCCATGTCAACAGAAGTCAATATAGCCGAAGTAGATAAAATATCCACAACTCCCGTTGTAAACGAAGCATCTTCGGCTGATTGCCATTTGACAATACTTCCTGAAAAATCTGACAACGTGATCGGTGACGGAGCAATCCCTGGACAAATTGTTGAATTTCCTGAAGCAGTGAGTATTCCCGCAATGCTAGGTGTATTGTTAACCAGACTTAAGCTTGCAAATGAATCGCCGCCGTCTTCACGAACACGGACTTCAATTTCGGAATTTTCATTAAGCAAAATATCGCCAACATAACCATTGCAAATTCCCAAACTACTCGGACTTGAACAAGACCATAGTGCTACACCATCAACGTAAACTTCTGCTACATCATCCCAGTTTGTCATTGCAACTGTATAATTCCCACACGGAAATCCTTTTCTTTTATAAACATAGGTAAAGGCATCATTATCCACTGAGCATCCCGACCATCCTTCAGCATTTGACGGGGATGAATCTAGGTTCCAATTGTCAAGAGTATCAAAACCTAAAGTATACTGAACGTAATAGCCCGAGTAAACTGCAGTAACAAGCGAAATGTCATTATTATCATAAACATAAGCATTCCACTGGTTATTACCAAAAACAGAAGGATTTCCAGGTGGTGATGGACACTGAGCCCTTAACGAAAAAACTGTCAATAGCATTAGCAAATTGAGGATTAGTTTTGTTGACAAGATGTTCGCATTTCGAAACATTTCGACAATGGTCGTCGCTTCCCGCGATGCAGGAGTGTTGAAGTAATTTAATTGCATTTTCTTGAAATTAAGGTTAATGTTTATTTAAATCTGGGGATATTTTTAAACAATAGCGCGCGTTTAATGATACTATTTCAATCTGCACTTTTATATTTAGGCAAATCGAAAAGCAAAAATTATAGGCTTGTAATTATATTGCGAATGTAAATCAAAAGTCGCAAATTGCGGTTTAAATGTGCTTTAAAATCGATTAAGTGCATATAAATTTTATTTTAATATTCTATTTCCTATAAATGCAAATATTTCAAACTTTAAATCGTTTCGTTTATCCAAACATTTTGAACAAGGTTTTTTATCCAATCTCATGTCACATCGTTTTATTATGTGCTTCACACAAAAATTGCTGACAAAAAAACATTTAAAACTTTCATCCACCCAACTGCATTGATTATATTTGCACTCGTTAAAAAAGAGTAGGTATATATGAAGATTTCATACAATTGGTTAAAGCAATTCATTAAAATAGATTTAAAATCAGAAGACACTGCGGCTATCCTGACCGACTTAGGTTTGGAAGTGGAAGTAGTTGAAAAATACCAATCGGTTAAAGGCGGTTTGGAAGGTGTTGTGGTTGGGCATATACTGACTTGTGAAAAACATCCTGATGCTGACCGATTAAGCATTACTACCGTTGACCTTGGCGATGGGACTCCAGTGCAAATCGTTTGTGGTGCGAGTAATGTTGCTAAAGGACAAAAAGTGCCTGTTGCGACCATTGGAACTAAATTAATCGACAAAGACGGCGTTGAATTTGAAATCAAAAAAGGTAAAATACGAGGTCAGGAAAGCCACGGAATGATTTGCGCTGAAGACGAATTAGGACTAGGCACAAGCCATGACGGAATTATGGTTCTGGATGATAAACTAAAACCCGGAACTCCGGCTGCCAAAGTCTTTAATGTAGAAAATGACGAAGTTTTTGAAATCGGATTAACGCCAAACCGTGCCGATGCCATGTCTCATTACGGAGTAGCGCGTGATTTGCGTGCGAGCCTATTACAGAAAAACAGTAATATCGAATTGATTACGCCATCTGTGAGTACGTTTCGTATCGACAAAAGAACGCTGAAGATTGATGTTGACGTTAAGGACAGCAAACTGGCACCGAGATATTGTGGCGTCACTATTTCCGGAATTACCGTAAAGGAATCTCCGGCGTGGCTGCAAAACCGACTGAAAGCTATTGGGCTTACGCCAAAAAATAATATTGTTGACGTAACTAATTATATACTCCACGATTTAGGACAGCCTTTGCATGCCTTTGACGCTTCGAAAATCAATGGTAAAATTATTGTAAAAACGGTTGCCGAAGGAACTAAGTTTGTCACGCTTGACGATGTTGAAAGAAGTTTAAGCGAAGAGGATTTAATGATCTGCGACGAAAAGGGACCACTTTGCCTGGCTGGTGTATTTGGCGGAAAAAGTTCGGGAGTGACAGAAACGACCAATTCTATCTTTTTGGAAAGTGCCTACTTTAATCCAATAAGTATTAGGAAATCAGCTAAAAGACATTCATTGAATACCGATGCTTCTTTCCGTTTTGAAAGAGGGATTGATATCAATATTACTGAATTTGCATTGAAACGCGCCGCTCTTTTGATTAAGGAATTGGCTGGTGGCGAAATCACTTCGGACATTGTAGATATATATCCAAAGAAAATTGAGGATTTTCCGGTGTTCCTTCATTTTGATAAAACGGCCAAATTGATTGGGCAGGAATTGTCGAAGGAGACCATCAAGAAAATATTGGTGTCGCTCGATATAAAGGTAAACAGTGTTTCCGATGCCGGTTTGGGATTAATTATTCCATCGTATCGTGTAGATGTGCAGCGTGAAGTTGATGTCGTAGAGGAAATCCTTCGTGTTTACGGTTACAACAATATTAATTTTACCAAAAAACTAAACGCTACGGTTGCTAATTCGGGCCGTACAGAAGATTATAAAGTACAGAACATTGTAGCTACTCAATTGAATTCGATTGGCTTCCATGAAATGATGGCCAATTCGCTGACTACCGCTGAATATGTAAAACTTTCGGATATGCTGAAGGAAGATTACAATGTGATGATGCTGAATCCCTTGAGTAGTGATTTGGCTGCGATGCGTCAGTCGATGTTGTTTTCCGGACTTGAAGCCGTTTCCTATAATATCAACCGAAGAAATGGCGATCTGAAATTATTCGAATTCGGAAAAACCTATCATAAATTGCTTTCAGGATATGATGAGCCTAAACATTTGACCTTATTCGTTTCCGGAAACCGTTCGGCAGAAAACTGGACGAATGTTCAGAAACCCTCTGATTTCTTTTTGTTTAAAGGTTATGTAGATTCGGTTTTGGCTCGTTTGGGAATTACCAAACTTCAAAACAAACCGGTAAGTTCTGATGTATTTGCGGAAGGAATTGCGATTGCTTATGGTACTGATACTTTGGTGGAATTTGGTACCGTAAAAAAATCCATACTAAAACATTTCGACATCAAGCAGGAAGTTTTATTTGCTGATTTTAACTGGAACCTGATCTTGAAATTAATCAACAATAAAATCAAGTTTACCGATATTCCGAAATATCCTGAAGTCAGAAGGGATTTAGCACTTTTGGTTGATAATTCAGTAGCTTTCGATACTATCTACAACATCGCACGCCAGACTGAAAAGTCCTTATTGAAAGATATAAACCTATTCGACGTTTATGAAGGTAAAAACCTTCCCGAAGGCAAGAAATCCTATGCGGTGAGTTTCACGTTGCAGGACAATACAAAAACCTTAACTGAAGAACAGATTGATAAAATCATGGGCAAGCTCCAAAAGAACCTGGAAACAGAAGTTGGTGCCAGCTTAAGACAATAAAGGAAAGCCTCGAAATATCGGGGCTTTTTTGCGGACTTCATTTCCTGCAATAATTTGCTGTTTCAAATATTTCAAAATGAAAATTTTGAAACACTTTTTGTTTCATTTTTTTTGAAATGAAAATTTTGAAACATACTGTAAGCCGTAGCTTAAAGTTGAAATTTTGTTATCTTTAGAAATAATAATTAAAATTACATGAAAGAATATTTAAACCACCTGCTTGGGTTTGATGAAAATTACGTTGAAGCGCATCAAATGGCAGTTCGCGCAGCCGTTGTGTTTTTTATTGCACTTGCCTATGTCCGAACTGGTGGTTTGCGTATGCTTGGCAGGCAATCCGCTTTCGACTCGCTGACTGCTCTGATGTTAGGGGCAATTTTAGGTAAGGCTGTAATAAGTCATGATTCCTTCTTAGGTACACTTCTGGCAGCGTTCGTTATAATGATTTTACACCGGTTAGTGGCATGGCTAACTTTTAAAAGTAGTTGGATTGGGAGGATCCTAAAAGGGAAATCGATTATCCTTTTTCAAAATAACAAACCCGTTTTTAAAAATTTAAGCCGCGTGCATATTACAGAAAATGATTTGCTGGAAACCGTTAGAAAAAATCTAAACGTTGATGAGATGACCCATGTTAAGGAAATTTACATGGACCGTTCCGGAGAGTTGAGCGTAATAAAAAAATAAAAACTAATCGATTTTAAATAAAAAAGTCTCCATAACCTAAAGATGGAGACTTTTCTTTTACACTAAATAGTTTCGAAGTACAAGTATAAATTATGATTTTGGAGTCACTACGATATCTATAACATGGATTACACCGTTAGATTGATTTACATCGGCAATGGTAACTTTGGCACTTTTACCATTCTCATCGGTTAGATATACTGATGAACCTTTCATCCAGACAGTTAAGGTTCCACCACTTACCGTTTTTATTTCAGCTTTACCTCCACCGTCATTTATAGCTTTAACAATATCTGCTGCCTGCCATTTTCAGGCGGCTACGTGGTAAGTAAGGATTGTTTGCAGCATTTTCTTGTTTTCAGGTTTCAATAATGTTTCTACTGTTCCTTTTGGTAATTTGTCGAAAGCTTCATTTGTTGGAGCAAAAACGGTGAAAGGACCTTTTCCTTGTAGAGTCTCCACTAAGCCTGCAGCTTTTACAGCCGCAACCAAGGTTGTGTGGTCTTTAGAATTTACAGCATTTTCAATGATGTTTTTCGATGTATACATGGCAGCACCGCCAACCATCACGGTTTTTTCTTTCTGAGCAAATGTGGCAGTAGTTACAAATAAGGTTAATGCAAAAAATGCAGCGGTTAAAATGTTTCTAGTCTTCATGGTTAATTTTTTTAAAGTTATGAAGTCATTTACGCCAGCGCTTTTATATTGGTTTTTGGAAAAACTGCTTTTAGGATTTAATTAACATTCTGGAACTGATTGCATAAAAATCAACTCACAAAAAAAGCCCCGATTACTCGGGGCTTTCTATTTATAGGAAACAGTGAATTATTTCTTTTTCTCTGTTTTTTCCATTTTTGCTTTTAATCCGGCAAGGATATCATTGTTATCTCCAAGAGTTTGAGCAGGAGCATTATTGTTAGAAGCAGCAACTGATTCAGAAACAGCTTTAACATTTTTCTCTTCTTCTTCTCTAAAGATAGCCGTGTGAGAAGCTACAACTCTTTTGAATTCTTTGTTGAATTCAATAACTTTAAAGTCAGCTACTTCACCTTTTTTCAATTTCTTACCGTCTTCTTTTTCTAAGTGACGGGTTGGAATAAATGCAACCACATCATCTCCGAAATCTACAGTAGCTCCTTTGTCAACAATCTCAGCGATAGTTCCGTTGTGGATAGTTCCAACAGCGTAAGCATCTTCATGTTTGTCCCATGGGTTATCAGTAGTTTGTTTGTGGCCTAAAGATAATTTACGTCCATCAACATCTAATTCTAATACTACTACATCTAATTTGTCTCCAACGTTTACAAATTCAGATGGGTGCTTGATTTTCTTAGTCCAGGACAAGTCAGAGATGTAAACTAATCCATCAATTCCTTCTTCCAATTCTACGAAAATACCAAAGTTTGTAAAGTTTCTAACAATACCTGTATGTTTAGAACCTACTGGGTATTTAGAAGTAATATCAGTCCAAGGATCCTGAGATAATTGTTTGATACCTAAAGACATTTTTCTGTCATCTCTATCAAGAGTCAAGATAACTGCCTCAACAACATCACCCACTTTTACGAAATCCTGAGCCGAACGCAAGTGCGTAGACCATGACATTTCAGAAACGTGGATTAAACCTTCAACACCTTCAGCAACTTCGATAAATGCACCGTAATCAGCGATTACAACTACTTTACCTTTTACTTTATCACCAACTTTAAGGTCAGCACTTAAGGCATCCCATGGGTGAGCGTTTAATTGTTTCAATCCTAATTGAATTCTTGTTTTCTCATCATCGAAATCAAGGATTACAACGTTTAATTTTTGGTCTAATTCAAGAACTTCACTTGGGTGGTTAATTCTACTCCAAGAAAGGTCAGTAATGTGGATTAATCCATCAACACCACCTAAGTCAATAAACACACCATAAGAAGTAATGTTTTTAACAATACCTTCTAATACTTGTCCTTTTTCTAATTGACCAATGATTTCTTTTTTCTGAACTTCGATATCTGCTTCAATAAGCGCTTTGTGCGATACTACAACATTTTTGAATTCGTGGTTGATTTTCACAACTTTGAACTCCATCATTTTGTTCACGTATACATCATAATCACGGATTGGTTTCACATCAATTTGTGAACCTGGTAAGAATGCTTCAATTCCGAAAACATCTACAATCATACCCCCTTTAGTTCTACATTTAACAAAACCGGTAACAATTTCTCCAGTTTCATTTGCAGAAATAACTCTATCCCATGATTTGATAGTTCTTGCTTTTCTGTGAGATAATACCAATTGACCTGTTTTGTCCTCACGAACGTCGATTAATACTTCTACTTTGTCACCCACTTTTAAACCTGGGTTGTAACGGAATTCATTCAATGAAATTACACCTTCTGATTTCGCGTTGATGTCAACAATTGCGTCTCTGTCTGTAATTCTAACAACTACTCCTTCTACAACTTCCTCTTGGTCCGTTGAAATAAAGGTTTTAGTTACTAAACTTTCAAACTCTTCTAAATTTTTCTGGTCTACTGCGTCAATTCCTTCTGAATAATTATGCCAGTTAAAATCATTTAAAAACGCTTCTTGTTCTTTGTTTAATACAGCCATGCTGATAAAATAATTTGTATGTCATGTCCTTCGAGTTTCTTAATGCGATTAAAAACACAACAGTGTTAGTTTTAAATAGTTGATACCTAATGGAAACTCTTCTTCGCCAAAAGGTTTGCAAAATTAAACATAATTTCCTAACTACAAAACAATTAACAAAAGAAAAAAGTTAAATATTCTGTAAAAAATAAGAAGCGAATGGCTTGGGCTTTTTTGGTTTCCATTTTCCCGCTATCCGTTCTACTGCGTGCCACTACTATCGGGGCTAGATTGGGATTTGTATGGAATAAAATGTTACATTCGGGCAATGAAAAAAGAATCGCTTTTATTCAAAGTCACAACCAACCTAACCTTCTGGGTTTTGATTGCCATAATTTGCGGTGTTCTGTTAGGGCATTTCAATCCTGAAAACGGACAAAAAATGAAAATCGTTGGCGATTCTTTCATACAACTCGTTAAGATTTTTATTGGGCCAATCATCTTCCTGACCATCGTTTTGGGAATTGCAGGCATGGGTGATTTGAAAAAAGTGGGCCGAATCGGAATCAAATCACTTATCTATTTCGAAATCGTAACCACATTCGCTTTGATAATTGGAGTGGCAGCTGCGTATATCATCCAACCCGGAAAAATCGACAAATCAGGGTTAGCAATTGAAGATGCCGGTAAATACATTTCCAGTCCAAAAGCTTTTAGTTGGATTGATTTCTTCCTAAGCAATTTTACACTTCAGGTTTTAGTAGTTGCCATCATCTGTGGCATCGCTTTGAACTATCACAAAAGACGGGAAGCAATAGTAGCTACACTTTATAATTGGTCGAAGTTTGTTTTTAAAGCTTTAAAATTCGTTATGTATTTAGCTCCACTTGGTGCTTTTGGCGGAATGGCATACACCGTTGGTAAGTTCGGACTTCACACGCTGATACCTTTAGGAAAACTAATGCTTACCGTTTATGTCACGATGGCTATTTTTATATTTCTTGTACTCGGAAGCATTCTCAGATATTACAAAATAAACATTCTGGATTTTATCAAATACCTGAAAGCGGAACTGCTGATTGTTCTTGGAACTTCTTCATCAGAGCCTGCTTTGCCTAACTTGATGAATAAACTGGAACGCATGGGCTGCAGTAAATCGGTAGTGGGATTGGTAGTGCCAACCGGATATTCCTTCAACCTTGACGGAACATCCATCTATCTTTCAATGGCTGTCATTTTTTTGGCGCAGTTGTATAATGTGCAGCTTTCATTTTCTGAAATCCTGACAATAATTGGACTTTTGATGATTACTTCAAAAGGTGCTGCCGGAGTTACCGGAAGTGGTTTTATTGTATTGGCATCTACACTCACAGCCATCCATAAAATCCCGGTGGAAGGATTGGCTTTTCTTTTAGGCGTTGACAAATTTATGAGCGAGGCAAGGGCAATCACCAATTTTATTGGAAACGGTGTGGCAGCAATAGTAATCTCCAAAAATGAAAATGAATTTGTCAATCCGGAACATCCAATGGAATTGGAATAAAAAAGAGCCTAATTACTTAGGCCCTTCATTTTATTTTAATGTGTTACTTCTGCAACATCTTTTGGATTGTGTTTATGCTTAAATAAAACGGCAAAAGCAATTGCAATCACTAAAGAATATACAGCAAATGCAAGCCATATGTTATGCCAGTCTCTTACTTTGTCATGTGTAAAAAACTTATCGATTGCCCAACCAGAAGTATAGCTTCCTAATATGGCTCCGAATCCATTGGTCATCATCATAAACAATCCTTGTGCACTCGCGCGGATTTTAGAATCAGTTGTTGTTTCAACAAACAAAGATCCTGAAATGTTGAAGAAATCAAATGCCATTCCATAAACAATACAAGACATTATAATCATCCATAATCCGTCAGTTGGATTTCCGTAAGCGAATAAACCGAAACGTAAAACCCAAGCCAGCATTGAAATCAGCATAACCTGTTTGATTCCAAATCGTTTTAAGAAAAACGGAATAGCAAGAATAAATAAGGTTTCAGAAATCTGTGAGATCGACATAATTATGGTAGAATATTTTACCACGAATGAATCAGAATATTCGGGAATATTTTTGAACTCATCTAAGAAAACATCGCCATAAGCATTTGTCAACTGTAATGCTCCACCTAAAAACATAGAAAATATAAAAAACAACGCCATTTTATAAGTCCCAAATAATTTAAAAGCTTCCAATCCTAAAGATTCAATAAACGTCTCTTTTCCACCTTTTATATGCTGCGGCTTGCATTTTGGTAAAGTAAAAGAATACAATCCAAGTAAAATTGCAGCAATTCCGGCAATGTAAAACTGATAAGCTGTTGCTTTATTTCCTGATAAATTAGTTAACCACATCGCAGCAATAAAACCTATGGTTCCCCAAACCCTAATTGGAGGAAAATCTTTAACAACATCGCTGTCATCATTGTTTTTTAAAGCGGTGTAGGAAATAGAATTTGATAGCGCTATAGTTGGCATGTAAAAACACATGGCCAAAAGCATCACATAAATAAAGTTTGTCGGCGTTTCTACCTGAGGAAGATAAAACAGAACGAAGGCATACAAAATATGAAGTATCCCATATAATTTTTCGGCATTAATCCATCTGTCTGCAAGGATTCCGGTTAAGGTTGGCATGAATAAAGAAGCTATTCCCATTGTACCGAAAACCAATCCGAACTGTGTTCCGTCCCATTGTTTGGTTCCGAACCAAAAGTTAGCAATCGTAATAAGCCAAGCACCCCAAACAAAGAACTGAAAGAAGTTCATGGCGATTAATCTGTTTTTTATACTCATAATAGTGGTTTAGGTTTTAAAATAACAACCCGTAAATCTACTATTATAATTGAGATATACAAAAATTTATAACGATTTCGTCACATCGTCCACCATTTCCAAAACGGCGTTGAATTGTTCGTCGCGAGTGAGGTAGGAATTATCTATTTCGATAGCGTCATCGGCTTTGCGGAGTGGAGAATCATCGCGGTGTGTATCAATGTAATCCCGCTCTTCTACGTTTTTTAAAACTTCCTCAAAAGACACTTCCTGGCCTTTTTCCTGTAGCTCATCAAAACGTCTTTGCGCACGGGTTTCTGAACTGGCTGTCATGAAAATCTTGAGTTCGGCTTTCGGGAAAACTACGGTTCCAATATCCCGGCCATCCATTACAATCCCTTTTCCCTTACCCATTTCCTGCTGCTGTTCCACCAATTTGGCACGAACTTCGGAAACCTCGGCAACAAGGCTTACAAAATTAGAAACTTCGAGAGTTCTGATTTCCTTTTCGATATTGACATCATTCAGGTACATTTCGGCAAAACCTAAATCGGCATTGAATTCGAAATGAAGTTTGATGTACGGCAGGCTGTTTATCAGCGTTTGTTTATCGAAAAAATCTTTATGGATATAGCCATTCTGCATCGCAAAAAAAGTGACCGCCCGATACATCGCACCAGTATCAACATAGACGTAACCCAAATGTTTGGCTAACTGTTTGGCTAATGTACTTTTTCCCGTAGAGGAAAATCCGTCGATGGCAATGGTAATTTTTTCAACTGTATTGTATGTTTAATATTGATTATCTGCAAAATCTATGGTCAGGCCAAATAAGCTGGTATTTGCGGCAAGTGTGTAACGGGAATAGGAATAATTGAATTTCAGCTTATTCATTTTCAGTCCGAAACCTACCGAAAGCCCTGAGAAATTTCGCTGCTCCAAGATACGCAATTCTTCGGCTCTTCTGAAATTATAGCCCAATCTCAGGTTAAAGGATTTCTCAGGAAACAATTCGATGCCAACGATAACGTGTCGCAATGCATTTCCGAAAACAGAAACTTTTTCAGGAGTTGAACCTCCATCCAACGACCCTTCTGCCCTATTTGGATTGGAAAATGCCAATTGCCATTGCTGCATATTTTCGAGCGTTAAGTGCCAGCGGATTGGAACATTTTCCATCAATTGAGACACTCCAAGTAAAACTTCCAACGGTAATTTCTCTCTTGTATCGGCATAAGTGGTAATCTGGGTTCCAACATTCCTAATCGAAATTGCCCAGTTTACATCGTTTCGGGTATCAATGAACATGGCTCCAATATCAATTGCAGCACCAAATGAATTATAAGTTTCTAAAGTAGAGGAAATTAATTTGGCGTTCGCACCCACATAAAAATCAGAGAAAGGGATGTTATAGGCATAACCAAATGTTAGTGCAACCTCGCTTCCTGTAAAACTTGATGTTTCGACACCGTTTTCATCGTAACCGTCAAATTTTCCGTAGTTCACATAATTCACCCCACCGAAAAAAGTCTGGACGTGCCTGTCATAAGTATAAGCGTAAGAAGCTGTGCCATAAGTTACTTCACCAAATAAACTTCCGTAGTTTAAGGAAAGTTTATTATCCATTTCAGCATTTATATTCGCAGGATTGAAGTGTCCCTGATTGACATCGCTGTCATAAAAAGTAATCACTTTTCCGCCTAAAGCTGCCTGTCTCGGCGAAGTCACTAAGTTCAGGAATTGGTATATTGATTTTCCTCCAATTTGACCAAAACTGATCAGACTGGCGAGACAAAACCCAATACAAATTACTTTTTTAAACATTAAAAAATGGCTTATGCAATATACTATAACGGAAATGCGAAGATATTATTTTATATCGGATGAAAAAAAGTTAAACGAAAAAGGCATAAGCGTTGTTTTACTTATGCCTTTGTTTTTATTTCTTCTAAAAAATCAGAGCTTCTTAGCGTTTTTCACTTTCTCTTTTGTCAATGCGTAATCAATTACTTCGCTCATTTCCTTTACATAATGGAAAGTCAGTCCTGCAATATATTCCGCTTTGATTTCTTCGATGTCACTTTTATTTTCGTGGCAGAGGATAATCTCTTTGATGTTTGCTCTTTTTGCAGCAAGGATTTTTTCCTTAATTCCGCCAACCGGTAAAACCTTTCCACGCAACGTTATTTCTCCTGTCATGGCTAAGTTTTTCTTTACCTTTCGTTGGGTCAGAAGGGAAACCAATGAAGTAAGCATCGCAATTCCGGCACTTGGACCATCTTTGGGCGTTGCGCCTTCCGGAACGTGGAGGTGGATGTTGTATTTGGATATCATTTCAGGTTGCAAACCAAAAAGATCTGCATTAGATTTTATGTATTCCAATGCAATCGTTGCCGATTCTTTCATTACGGTTCCTAAATTCCCAGTCAAAGTTAAATTCCCTTTTCCTGCCGAAATCAATGACTCAATAAACAAAATATCACCACCAACAGAAGTCCATGCTAAGCCCGTTACAACGCCGGCAACATCATTGCTTTCTGATTTGTCCCGCGATAATTTGGGTGCACCTAAAATCTTTACAATATCTTCATCTGTAACCTTTAGATTATATTCTTCTTCCATAGCTACAGATTTGGCAGCATTTCGGATAACCTGCGCTAATTTTTGTTCCAAACTCCTGACTCCTGATTCACGGGTGTATCCTTCTACAATCTTTTCCAATTGCTTTTTACCAATAGATAAATCCTTCGGCTTTAATCCGTGTTCCTTCAATTGTTTTGGAAACAAATGTTTGCGTGCGATTTCAATTTTTTCCTCGATTGTATAACCTGTCATCTTGATTACTTCCATCCTATCTTTCAATGCAGGCTGGATTGTGCTCATATTATTGGAAGTTGCAATGAACATCACTTTTGACAAATCATACCCCATCTCAAGGAAGTTGTCATAAAACTCACTGTTTTGCTCAGGATCTAAAACCTCAAGCAGAGCTGAAGACGGATCACCCTGATTGCTATTTGACAATTTATCAATCTCATCCAAAACAAAAACAGGATTCGATGTTCCTGCTTTTTTAAGGCTTTGGATAATTCTTCCCGGCATAGCACCGATATAGGTTTTACGGTGTCCACGTATTTCCGCTTCATCACGTAATCCGCCAAGGGAAATACGTACATATTCTCTTCCTAATGCTTCAGCAATAGATTTGCCAATAGATGTTTTTCCAACTCCCGGAGGTCCGGTTAAACATAATATTGGTGATTTCATATCATTTCGCAACTTTAAGACTGCCAAATGTTCAATGATTCTTTTCTTCACATCATCCAAACCAAAATGGTCACGGTCGATGATTTTCTGAGCACGTTGCAAATCGAAGTTATCTTTCGAATAATGGTTCCATGGAAGTTCTAAGAATAACTCCAAATAATTTCGTTGTATTCCAAAATCAGGAGCTTGTGGATTCATTCGCTGCATTTTTGAAATTTCCTTATCAAAATGCTTGGCTGTTTTTGCGTCCCATGTTTTGGTTTTGGCTTTCATTCGCATTTCCTCAATTTCCTGTTCATTGGAAACGCCACCCAATTCTTCCTGGATGGTTTTCATTTGCTGGTGCAGGAAATATTCACGTTGTTGCTGGTCTAAATCAAAACGCACTTTGGATTGAATATCATTTTTAAGTTCCAGTTTCTGTAACTCGATATTCATGAAACGCAAGGTCTCTAGAGCTCTTTCCTTTAAGACATTTACTGCTAGTAAATCTTGTTTTTCCTTAACCGTGAGATTCATATTGGAAGAAACAAAATTGATCAGAAACGATTGGCTTTCAATATTCTTGATAGCAAAAGTAGCTTCGGTTGGAATGTTTGGACTTTCTTTTATGATTTCGATTGCCAATTCCCTTATGGAATCAGTAATTGCATTAAATTCAGTATCTTGTTTGCCAGGTCTTTTTTCTTCGACTTCCTTTATACTGGCTCTAAGATAGGGTATCTCAGAAGTGACAGCGTCAATTTCGAAACGCTTTTTACCTTGCAGGATAACCGTGATATTTCCATCTGGCATTTTAAGGACACGCAGAATCTGGGCTACCGTTCCAACGGTGTAAATATCATTTTTGGTTGGATCTTCATCCTCTTCATTTTTTTGGGCAACAACACCAATGATCTTGTTTCCCGCATTGGCATCATTAATCAGCTTGATGGATTTGTCCCTTCCGGCCGAAATGGGTATAACCACTCCCGGAAATAAAACGGTGTTTCTCAGAGGTAAGATAGGCAAAGAACCTGGTAGTTCCTCTTTGTTCATTTCTTCCTCGTCTTCTGGTGTTAGAAGTGGAATTAAATCTGTTTCGGTATCGAATTCCTGTAGTGACAAATTGTCAAAGGAAATAATATTTTGGCTTGACATACTTTTTTATTAAAGTCAAAATGACATTAGAAATTATATAATGCTAAACAAATGTAGGACATCTTTCCCTACAAATTAATTAAAATCGATGTATAGCATTTGTTTTTGGTTAAAATCGCTATACGAACATATAGTACCGATTAGCATCTTAATCTGTCAAGTATTATGCCATAAAAAAATCCGTCAGGTTATGCAACGAGACGGATTTATAATTTTTATAATTCGGCTTTCTACTAATAATCTACATCAAAGGCACCTTCGGTAACCGTAAATGGTGATGTTCCATTAGTCACATATTGGAATGTTCCTTTAATATGATCTGCGGTTTTGCTGATTATCGTTATACTTCCTGAAACGGCTTGTTGTTCAACACTGTTCATAGTACAAATTGCCTGAACATTATCAACCGCAATGTCTCCTGTAATAGGATAAGTTCCAGTTGTTAAACTGCTTCTGACTGAGATAGTCATGTCATCCAAAGCAGCAGTCTGAGCACCAACGCTTATGAATTCCTGACCGTTAATATCAGTTATAACAGTTAAAATATCAACATCTGCAAATTCTGTCCCGCCAACCTTAGCAAAAAAAGTATCACCAGTTTCTGTCTGCGTAATGTAAGGCACGTTAGTAAACACACCATTCGTAAAGTCAACTGGAATGATTGAAGTATTATCCAGATCGGACCAGAATCCTTTATATGTGAATGTTCCTGAAATAGTTTTGTTTACCGTATTAATATTTGTAATCGTAATCGAACCTGTGTTTTCTGCTTCATTGGCAAAATTAACTGACCAATATCCATATTCTGAACCAGCAGGAGTGTAAGCCAATATATTGGTATTTGCCGGATAAGTTCCTACCGAATTTGATTCAACTAAAAAAGAAAATGTTGATCCATCAGCCTTGGTAGCTCCAATCGAAATAAAATTCCCGGAAATTAAAGCCTGTGCTACAGTCGAAGTCCATGTTTCACCACCAAAATCAGCTTTAAAAACGGTTGGTCCGTTCGTTGGAGGTTCAAAATCATCTAAATCGATAGCGCTATCAATGGGCTCATTTTCACACGAAGTGAAAGTGAAGGCAGCAAAAATTAAAAATATCGCCGCTAAAAATTTTATGTTTTTCATATTAATTTTATAAATAAAGACCAAATATAATTTTTTTTAAATTTATGACAATGCTTTTTTGGAACTCTTAATAAAAGTAGTAATCCAATAATGAAAAAAGCGCCCAGAAATACTATAGCATTTCGCATACTGCCAGTGATTTGGTCTACTGTTCCATAAATTGACATTCCAATTACAATTCCTACTTTTTCCGTCACATCGTAAAAACTGAAGAACGAAGCTGTATCTTCTGTTTCCGGAAGCAGCTTCGAATAGGTTGAGCGTGCCAGCGACTGAATTCCACCCATAACCAAACCAACAAAGCCAGCTATGCCATAAAATTCATTTGGCGTTTCTACAAAGTAAGCAAAAACACATAAAATAGCCCAAAAGGCATTCAGAAAGATCAGAGTATTAATGTTTCCGAACTTTTCGGACGCCCTTGAGGTAATTACGGCTCCGATAACTGCAACCAATTGTATCAATAGTATACAGATTATCAAGCCTGTCTGTTTCACCTGGAATATTTTATCCAATCCGGCCAGTGTTGGGTCATCTGAACTTTTCCAGTTGATTTCGGTGGCACCAAAATAAGTGGCTATAAGCATTACTGTCTGTACTGCCATTATGAAAACAAAATAGCTGTATAAGTATCTTTTTAAGGGTAGATTCTGCTGAAGCTGTTTCCAAACTTTCTTTAATTCATTGAATCCTTTAAAGATAAAATCCCTAGTTAGCTTAGCATCATTCTTGTTTCCTTTTGGCAAATAATAATAAGTAACATGGCTAAAGCCTATCCACCAGATTCCAACAGTGAGGAATGAAATCTTCATGGCTTCCTTAGCCGTTTCAATTCCAAAAAAATCAGGAAACATAACCATTGCCAAATTAAAGATAAGCAATAATGTACTACCAATATATCCCATAGAAAAACCTCGCGCACTGACCCTGTCCTGTTGTTCGGGAAAAGCAATGTCCGGAAGATATGAATTATAAAATACCAAGCTGGACCAAAATCCAATCAATCCAAAAAAATACGAAGTGTAGCTCCAAAACAAATTATCGATGTCAAACCAATATAAGGTAATGCACGAAATACCACCTATATAACAAAAGAAACGCATAAAAGCCTTCTTGTTTCCGATGTAATCAGCAATTCCTGAGAGGAAAGGAGAGAAAATGGCAACCATTAAAAATGCAAATGCCGTAACAAAGCTAATCATAGCAGTATCTTTACATTGCATTCCAAAAATAGTGACGTAATTGCGGTCGCTTTCCTTGAAAATCATTTCATAATAAATTGGAAAAACAGCAGAAGCTATAACTAAGCTATAAACTGAATTAGCCCAGTCATAGAAAGCCCAGGCATTAAGTAATTTTGGATGGCCTTTTGGAAGTGTTGGCATATAAAGTATAATTAAATAAAAAATCCCGACTCAAATCGGGATTAAATATACTCTTTTTTTGGAATTGGAAATGTTATTTAAATGTTACGCCATACTTAGCTGCTTCGGCTTTCGCTATTGGCACAAGTTTTTTGAGGTTTGCAATCCTGGTTTCATCTGAAGGGTGGGTACTCATAAATTCTGCCGGTTTGTTTCCACCTGACGCTGCCGACATCCTAGACCAAAAAAGTACTGCCTGTTCCGGATTATAACCCGCAATGGCCATCAATGTTAATCCAATTTGATCGGCTTCTGTTTCGTGGCTTCTGCTAAAAGGCAGCATACCTCCTATTTCTGTTGTTGCACCATAAGCTGTCATTGCTATTTGCTGTGTCTCGGCACTTTTCCCTCCCGTTGCCGCAGCTACACCTACTGCTCCAAGTTGTTGCAACATTCCGGCACTCATACGTTGCTGACCGTGATTGGCCAAGGCGTGCGAAACTTCATGTCCAAGCACTGTTGCCAAACCTGCATCATCTTTAGTAATGGGTAGAATTCCGGAATAAACCACAATTTTTCCGCCAGGCATACACCACGCATTTACTTCTTTGCTTTCAACCAATTTATATTCCCATTGATAATCTTTAAGATATCCCTGATAACCATTAGCATTTAACCATTTTTCAGCAGCATTTTTAATTTTGGTTCCTACATTCACTACCTTATTGGCATCTCCAGTTCCTGAAATGACTTTGTTTTCCTTAAGGAATGTTCCGTATTGTGCAAATGCAGAAGGTAAAATTTCGCTATTTGGAACTAAGGCTAAAGTATTTTTTCCTGTAAACGGATTTGTGGAACAGGCTACAATCAGAGCTGCCAAAAAGATTCCACCAATTAAAATTCTATTTTTCATAACATTTGGTTTTAGATAGTTCAAATTTATGATTTTTTTAAACTCCGATTATATGTAATTCTGTAAAATCTTTATATAATATCAATGTATTTCCTCCATTAAACTGAAGTGACTCCAAAGATATCTTTTCATTATCGACCTCTATCTTTTTTACTTTGAAAGGCAGGGCTTTTAGATTAATCTTAAAGTTAGAATACCCTGTTTCAAAGGTACCTTCTTTATGTTGCTGAATGATAAGCTCTTTCTCTTTTCCGTTTAGCGTAAAGGTGCGTAACGAAAAACGTCCTTTGTTATAGTCATAACCATCTTCGGCATCTTCATAAACAACTGATTTTTCTTTTCCTAATTTGTAATAAACATCCAACGTCAATTCGTCAAACTGCAATTCTCCAACATATTGCTGCACAGGATATTTTGGAATAATAGCTCCTTCTTTAACAAAAATCGGAATCTGATCAAAATCGGTTTTAACCCAAAGTTCTTTTTTACCTTCAATCAATTCGTTTGTCCAGTAGTTGTACCAATTTCCTTTCGGGATATACATTCTGCGGCCTTGTGCGTTTGGCTCTAATATTGGGCAAACCAAAATTTGATTCCCAAAAATAAATTCGTCCGTTCTGTAATGCGTGTGCATATCATCCTGGTCGAAATAAACCAAAGGTTTGAGCATCGGCGTTCCTTCATTTACATATTGCCAGAACATGGTATACAGATATGGTAATAATTGATATCGTAATTCAACAAACTTTCTGGTAATATCAATCACTTCTTCTCCAAAGGACCAAGGTTCCTGTTCGCCGTGATCACCCGAAGAATGTGTCCTACAAAAGGGATGAAATACGCCAAGCTGAATCCATCGTGCATACAATTCGCCCGAAGGCTGCTCCGCAAATCCACCAATATCAGAACCTGTAAATCCCATTCCCGAAATTGACATTCTTTGCATTTGAATATTGGCAATCCATAAATGTTCCCAGCTTGCTACGTTATCTCCAGTCCAAGATGAAGTATAACGCTGTGCTCCTGAATATGCCGAACGGGTGATAATGAAAGGTCTTTTCGGATAGGCAAAACGCTTTACACCTTCATAGGTTGCCCTTGCCATTTGGGTTCCGTAAATATTGTGTGCTTTTCTGTGACTGCATGGGTTTCCGTCATAATCGTGACGAACGTCATAAGGGAAAGTTTTTCCCGGAACGTCCATTACGGCTGGTTCGTTCATATCGTTCCAAACGCCTTTTACTCCAATGTCTGAAATCAATTCCTTGAATAATCCAGCCCACCACTCACGAACTTCGGGATTGGTATAATCTGGGAAATTACATTCTCCCGGCCATACTTTTCCTTTCATATATGGGCCGTCTGCACGTTTGCAGAAAAAATCATTCTTCAATGCTTCCTGATACACCCAGTAATCCTTATCGATTTTTATTCCTGGATCGATTATTACAACCGTCTTGAAACCATCTTTTGCTAATTCGGCTACCATTCTTTTTGGATCGGGGAAATACTCCTTGCTCCAGGTGAAACAACGGAAACCTTCCATATAATCGATGTCTAAATAAATAGCATCGCACGGAATTCTTAACTCTCTAAACTTTCTGGTAACTTCCTTGACTTTGCTTTCCGGATAATAACTCCATTTGCATTGATGGTAACCTAAAGTCCACATGGGCGGCAATTCGGGCTTCCCGGTCAAATGGGTATAAGTAGTAACAACATCTGACATTTTTGGGCCATAAACAAAGTAATAATTCATTTCGCCACCTTCTGCCCAAAAGCTGGTTACGTTTCTTTTTTCATGGCAGAAATCAAAAAATGTCCGGAACGTATTGTCAAAGAAAACACCGTAAGCTTTATGGTGATGCAATCCTATATAAAACGGAACAACTTTATAAAGTGGCTCCTGGTCTTTATGAAATGCGTATTGGTCGGTCGCCCAGTTTTCAACTCGTTTACCTTTTAGGTTCAAATGCGTTGGCTTGTCGCCCATTCCGTAAAAACTTTCCCCGTCTTTAGAGACTTTACTCATTTTTACAATGTTTCCTCCAAATTCGTAATGTTCTTCCCAATGGAAACCGATTTCGTCTTCCAAAATTGTAAAACCATCGATATCGTGAATGGATATCTTTAAGTCTTTCTTTTGGATTTTACAAAATACTTTACTGGTTTTAATCAGATAAAATGCGTGTTCTTCTACAACCTCTAATTGGTTATAACCATGGGATTGTGTCTTATCGATGGCATAGGAAAAATCATTGCTGAAATAACCTTTGGTAGTATATCTGAAACGGATCAGGCTATCGCGAAGGATAGTAACTTTCAGGATTACGTTGTTCACAGTATGGAAATAAATACTGTCTACATCCTGTTCCATGCTAATTATTTTGGAAGGGAATTGATCGCCTTTAAATTCAAGTTCTTGGTTGGTAATCATAATGATTTTTTAATGTCGAGTGCCAAATTTACAAAGTTGAAACCTAAAACCTATTAAGTTGGTATAGTAGTTTTTAACTACAACGTTTGCGGTTAATGATAAAACAATAAAGCTCTTAAATCTTGGACACTGTGTTAGCGAAAAACTACTTTTTATACGTTCGGAACCACTTTAAATACGTTGGTGGACGTATTTTTATACGTTAAGAACCACTTTAAATACGTGGATGGACGTATTTTTATACGTTCGGAACCACTTTAAATACGTTGGTGGACGTATTTTTATACGTTAAGAACCACTTTAAATACGTTGGTGGACGTATTTTTATACGTTCGTAACCACTTTAAATACGTGGATGGACGTATTTTTATACGTTAAGAACCACTTTAAATACGTTAGGAACTACTTTTAAACCTGTCAGGTTTTAAAAATCGGACAGGTTTATTGAATATAATTTTTTACGAAATTTTATAAACCGAAACTCCTAATGGCGGTAATAGCAATGCTGCCGAAAACTCCCTGCCGTTCCATGGTTCATTATCGATTTTGATTGGCTTTGTTGTTACGACTCCACTTCCGCCATATTCGGTACTGTCGGAGTTGAAAATCTGTGTCAGCTTTCCTTTTGCCGGAATTCCAATCCTGTAATTATCCCTTACAACCGGAGTAAAATTACAAACAACAACCAGGCTTTCCTTTTCGTTGTTTCCTTTGCGGATGTAACTCAGGACAGCATTTTCGCTATCTGAATAATTAATCCATTCAAAACCATCGGCGTGGAATTGTTTTTCATACAAGGCCGGATTATTTTTATAGAGATTATTCAAATCCGTAATGCATTTCTTGATGCCCTCGTGATAGCCAAACTGCAACAGATGCCAGTCTAAACTTCCTTCAAAATTCCATTCAGAGCTTTGCCCGAATTCGGCACCCATAAACAATAAATTGGTTCCCGGATGCGTAAACATATAGCCATATAATAAACGAAGATTTGCAAATTTCTGCCACTCGTCGCCAGTCATCCTGCCCAATATGGATTGCTTTCCATAAACCACTTCATCGTGCGATAACGGCAGCATAAAATTCTCTGTAAAAGCATAAGTCATAGAGAAAGTCAGGTCATTTTGATGGTATTTCCTGTAAACGCTTTCTTTTTTAAAATACTGTAACGTGTCGTGCATCCAACCCATCATCCATTTCATTCCGAAGCCTAAACCTCCAATGAATGTTGGACGTGAAACCATGGGAAAACTGGTACTTTCCTCAGCTATTGTCTGTGTATCAGGGAAACTAGAATACACCGCTTCATTAAAATCTTTTAAGAAACTGATGGTATCTAAATTTTCCCTTCCTCCGTAAATATTAGCTTCCCATTCGCCTTCTTTTCTGGAATAGTCCAGGTAAAGCATCGAAGCAACAGCATCGACACGTAAACCATCTGCGTGGTATTGGCTAAGCCAGAAAATGGCATTGCTTATCAAAAACGAGCGGACTTCATTACGACCATAATTGAACACCAAACTTTTCCAATCGGGATGGTATCCTTTTCTCCTGTCCGGATGTTCATATAAATTAGAACCATCAAAGAACCCTAAACCGTGCGCATCATCAGGAAAGTGTGACGGAACCCAATCGAGGATTACGCCAATTCCGGCCTGGTGGAGTTTGTCTACCAAAACCATAAAATCCTGCGGTTTTCCGAATCGGGATGTTGGTGCAAAGTAACCCACCAATTGATAACCCCATGAAGGATCATAAGGATATTCCATTATCGGCATGAACTCTACGTGAGTGAAACCAGTTTCTTTAACGTAATCTACTAATTGGTCAGCCAGTTCAAGATAGGTCAAAAATTTGCCTTCCGCATTTCTTCGCCATGAACCCAAATGCACTTCGTAGACTGAAAATGGTTTATCCAATCCATTTTTATCCTTTCGGGTATCCATCCATTTTTTGTCTTTCCACTTATAATCCAAATCCCATATAACAGAAGCTGTCTGTGGCGGATGTTCGCAATAAAGCGCAAACGGATCGGCTTTTTCAGTTATGACTCCACCATTATTGGACTGTATTTTATATTTATAGGTTGTACCTTTTTCCACTCCTGGAATAAAACCTTCCCAAATGCCCGAAGCATCCCAACGCACATTCAGCTGATGTTCGCCCTGTATCCAGTAATTGAAATCACCAACCACAGAAACCGAACGCGCAGACGGAGCCCAAACAGCAAAATAAACGCCTTTGACACCGTTGACTTCCATAAGGTGTGCGCCCATTTTTTCGTGTAACCTGAAATGTTTACCTGCCTTGAATAAATCGATGTCAACGTCGGTGAAAAGGGAATGTGTTTGTACTTGGTTCATTTTTGTTAGGTTATGTATGTTGTTTCTATTTCTTTATGTTCCCTCGACTGCACTCAGGATGACAGTATTTATAAAATCTGAACTGTCTCATTTCAGCGGTTTGTCACCCTGAGCGCAGTCGAAGGGCTTATGGTTTGTATTTATAATGTGTTGCATTCCTACACTCAGCTAATGTTTAGATCATATCAAAATCGCCTTTTATCAATGCTTCTTTTTTTGCTTTTGACCAACGCTTTAATTTCTTTTCAAAATATATTGCCTGGTTTGGTTCTGTAAAATCCTGAAACCATTCTAACACAACCGGCCTTCTTTTAAATGTGTATGCATCGCGCAATTTTCCTCCATTATGCTCATTTAACCTTCTTTCTAAATCATTAGTAATTCCGGTATAAAGTGAATTATCCTTGCATCTTAAAATGTATACGTAATAAAACTTCATTCTTTTCTTTTACGTCCCTCGACTGCGCTCGGGATGACATATGTTATTCATTAGTCATTTTGTCAACCTGAGCGCATCCCGCAGCTTCGGGAGAAGGGATTATGGTGTTTAAATATTTAATTAATATTCGTAATTTCAAATTCGTAATTCTAATACCCCATTATACTCTGAATCCCTCTCAACGGAATCACAGCCCAACGTGGACGTGAGTTTAATTCATAACCCAATTCATAAACCGCTTTTTCAATTAAGCAGTATTTCAACAGGAAATCAATTTCGTGGTTATAGCCAATGTTTAGGTTTCCTGATTGTGCTTTCTCTACATAAGTTTCCAAAAACGCACCTACGAAGTAATTGAACAATATTTCTGCGGCCTTGAAAAGGTGTTCCTGGTCGTATGGATATTTGTCTTTGTTATTGAAAATCGTAGCATAAATGGCGTAATGAAACGAACGGAACAAACCGGCAACATCTTTCAATGGTGGCTGTTTTACCTTTCGGTCACGGATGGTACTTTCGGGTTCGCCTTCAAAATCGAGTAAGTAGAAATCATCTCCGTTTACCAGAATCTGACCCAAATGATAATCGCCGTGTATTCGGATACGTTCTGATTTCATTTTGGTCCAGTCAAAATCCACAAAATGCTTACGGACCATCTTTTTGTTTTCCATAAACTGATGTGCCAGTTCGAGCGCTAAACCATCTAATTTATGAAGGCTGTTTTCGATAATATTCAATCGGTTCTGGAATTGGTACAACATCCTGTTTTTGAGCCAGACGGTGTAATCTCCGTTGTAAGTTGTTGGCGTAAAGGCCGTATCATGTATATCGCCACCCAGGGCTATGTGCATTTCTGCAGTGCGTTTGGCCAAAGTCTGTAAGCGAAGAAACAAACTCAGTCCAACCCAGTCAATAATCTCAGGCGGAATTTCATTGATCTTAACCCTTTTGAATAATGGAATATCGGGAAGCTTATCGATCTTGATTTTTTTAGTCTTCAGATTACTGAAAACGCCATCAATTTCCTCTAGCATAAACTGCCAGGCATCGCCTTGGTTTGGAACCAATTCCTGCATTAAACCCAACGTAATATTTCCCTCCGGTAAGGCTAAATTGATACTTCCTGTGTAAGCCGGTGAACTCTTAAAATTCATACGTTCTGTGAGGAAGCGGCTGATTTCATAATCGGGATTGGTGCTCACATATATGCGGCGGAAAATTTTCAATACAAACGAATCATTATAGATAATGGAAGTATTGCTTTGCTCGACTCCCATGAATTTGGAAGTCTTGTATTCCTTATCCTCAAACTTGGTTCCTTTGTGGAAAACCAGTTTTAATTCGGGATTATTTTTAGATTGTACAATGTTATCAAAAAGCAGTTTCCTAAAGTCTTCCTGATGCAGCGCGTCTACCAAAAACCCTGCTGTTTTCCCATTTTAACAGGAGCGATAATTGTACTGGTGTCCAATTCCTCTTCAGACATAAAAGCGAGCGGCATAAAGTAATGCTGATAGAATGCTTCCTTGAAGTTCACTTCCAGAAGTACTCCGTAATAACTATTATTCTTTGATGTAATTTTGAAATGATCAACCACTTCAATATATTTCAAAGTACTTGCTTTCCCACCATACCATCGTTTATTGATGATATACTGTTCTAAAATATCGGAAGAAAATACCTTAACAAATTCCTCATCCTCAAAAGCAGTTTTCCAGTCTGTCTTAAAGATAAACGGAGTTGAAAAAGTATCCTGGTTATCGTTTTCCATAATTATTTCTGTATTTTAAACAAATGGAATGGCAACGCTGGATTGAGCTCTACATAATTCCATTCCTTATCCCAAATATAGCTGTTCCCTGTAATCAATTCAATCACGCGAATTGGCTGTCCGGGTTGAATTCCCAAAGATTGTATAGGCAGTTGAACCCAAGCCTGTTTGGCATAATAAGGATCAATGCTGCAAATCATCAGTGTTTCGTCTAGCTTGTCATCATCATATTTGTAATACGCTAAAACCTGGTCATTATCAGTCGCACAAAACTGTATATTATTGGTCTGCTGTAATGAAGGTTGTTCGTGGCGAATCTTATTCAATCGGGAAATCACTGTAATTAATTTGTTCTGAACCGTCCAATCCCAGTTAACAACTTCGTATTTCTCTGAGTTGTGGTATTCCTCTTTTCCCGGCATCGCTTCCGAAACCATGTATTCGTAAACCGGTCCATAAATCCCGATGCTTGAACTTAGTGTTGCTGCTAAAAAGTATTTGTGAAGGTAGATACTTTCGTTTCCACTTTGTAAAGCATAAGGCAATATATCAGGAGTGTTGGGCCAGAAGTTAGGACGGAAGAATTCGCTTTGTTCCGTTTTGGTTAATTCTTCAACATATTCAATCAGTTCAGCTTTGGTGTTGCGCCAGGTGAAATAAGTGTAAGATTGTGTGAATCCCTGTTTGGCAAGCTCATGCATAATTTTTGGACGTGTAAAGGCTTCTGCCAAAAACAAAACATCGGGATGTTTTTTCTTCACTTCGGCTATTAGCCAACCCCAAAAATAAAACGGTTTTGTATGCGGATTATCAACCCTGAAAACCTTGATATCACATTCTTCTACCCAAAACAAAGCTACATCTAGTAACTCTTTCCAAAGGTTTTTCCAATCACCGCTTTCAAAATAAATCGGTTGTATATCCTGGTATTTCTTTGGCGGATTTTCGGCATATTGCACCGTTCCGTCGGGACGCCATTTGAACCACTGCGGAAAATCCTTCACATAAGGATGATCGGGCGCAGCCTGTAGGGCATAATCCATTGCGACTTCAATGCCCAAAGATTTTGCGGTTTTAACCAAAGATTTAAAATCGGCTATAGTTCCCAATTCGGGATGCGTTGCTTTGTGCCCACCGTGTTTGGAACCAATTCCCCAAGGGGAACCAACGTCTCCTTTTTCAGCATTTGTTGCGTTGTTTTTTCCTTTTCTGTTTACTTCTCCAATAGGATGGATTGGTGGGAAATATAAGGTATCAAATCCCATTGCTGAAACTCTCGGCAACAGCTTTTCGCAATCCTTAAAAGTTCCGTGCTTTCCTTTTTCGGGAGAAGCCGAACGTGGAAAAAATTCATACCAGGTGCTGAATAATGCTTTCTTCCTATCCACATATATCTTAAATTCAGCCGAACTATTAGCTAAAGTCCGCGTAGGATATTGTCTGAAAATATGATGTAATTCAGGTGATAAAGCAATTGCAATAGCTTTATCATATTGTTTAGTATCCTGGAATGCTTTTACGGCTGTAGACAAATAGGCTTTCTCTTCTTTCGAAACTTCTTTTAAAATTGCATCACAATATTCTGCACCTTCCAATAACTCTGATTTTACATGTTGGTTATCTTCGATTTTACGTTGCGTTCCGTGCTGCCAGTTCAGGGCATAATCTACCCAGCCTTCAACGAAATAACTATAAAAACCCTGCTTATCAACTTTAAATTCCGCTCTCCATTCATCATTACCTGTTTCAACCATTCTAATTTCCTGCCATTTTTTATCCTTTTCATGTTTGAATTTTACACTGCATGCCACAACATCATGGCCATCAGAAAAAACATTGGCGGTAACAACAACTTTTTGGCCTACAATTCTTTTTATAAAAAAAGCTCCACCGTCAAGTTGTGGAGAAACGTTTTCAATTATAATTCGGGTTTGGTTTTGCATTTTTATCGTAATTTTAGGAAGTTGTAATTTAGAAAAAAATAGTATACATTATAAATTGCAGTATAATTTTATTAAAATGACAAAAAAAACCAATATACCTAATCAATCATTGCAAATTCCGAAGGCAATTACGCGAACGGCTAAATTATTACAAGCAATTTCACCAAAACTAGCAACGCTTTTTGCAGCCAGGCTATTCACTACTCCACTAAAACATAGTATTCCGAAGAGGGAATTGCATATGGAGCAAAATAGCCAGCAGCAAAAACTATGGATTCCCGAAATAAATAAAGAAATACAGTTATACCACTATGGCACAAGTGATCGCAAAGTGCTTCTGGTGCATGGATGGTCAGGCAGAGGAACACAATTGGTCAAAATAGCTGATACCTTACTTCAAAACGGATTTTCCACCATCAATTTTGATGCTCCAGCTCACGGAAAATCAGGTAGCAAAACGACTCTAATGCCAGAATTTATTGCTTCAATCCTCGAAATCGATAAACAATTCGGTCCGTTCGATTTCGCTATCGGGCATTCCCTTGGAGGCATGTCAATCCTAAATGCAATAAAAAGAGGCTTGGCAGTCAAAAAAGCAGTAATTATCGGAAGTGGTGATATAATTCAGGACATAATAGATAATTTTATCATTAAACTTGAATTAAAACCAGAAATCGCCCCAATGCTAAAAATGCATTTCGAGAAAAAACATGGAGTGGAAATGGAAAGCTATTCGGCTAGCTTTGCAGCAAAATCAGTAGAGATTCCTGTTCTTGTTATACACGACAAATTCGATGATGAAATTCAATACACAGCAGCCTACAATATTCTTCGAAATCTAAAAAATGGAGAAATACTTATTACAGAAAATTTAGGTCACAGGAAAATACTTGGTGATAAAAATGTGATATCAAAAACAATCGACTTTATAACCCAATAATTTAGAATCATTCCGACTCGTTTTCTCATTAACTTTATTCAAATGGATTTATTTATGAAAAATACTGATTGGGGCAAAGCGTTAAAGCCACTTATAGCCCAATATAAAGACAAAAAGCATCCGCTTGACTACCATAATTTATATCAGCTGATGGTAATGGTTGTACTATCTGCTCAGGATTCCGATGCTCACATTAATAAACTCGCTCCGGCTTTATTTGAGAAATATCCAAATTTGAAAGCTCTTGCCAAGGCCGAAAAAGATGACTTAGAACCCTATGTTGGCAAAGTCCGTGGTTTCGATAAAAAAGCCGATTGGCTTATCGGAATAGCTCTTGAACTAAAGGAAGACCAAAATATCCCAACAAACATGAAGGATCTTACCGCACTCAAAGGCATCGGAAGAAAATCCGCTAATGTTATCATGCGAGAAGCCGAAGTCAAAGCCGAAGGTATAATGTGTGACCTCCATGTTTTACGAGTGGTGCCTCGCCTTGGAATCTCCCAGGCAAAAACCGGAGACAAAATGGAAAAGGATTTAATGGCGTTAATTCCACAGGAAATGTGGAGTGAAGTCGGAATGGCCATCTCCTTTCTTGGAAGGGAAACATGTCGTCCGACAAATCCAAAACACAGTGAATGCGTTTTAAATAAGGAGTGCGAATACTGCAAAACAAACAGTTAGTGTTTACTGAAAAATCTCAACAGCACATTTTTTTCGTTGAAATTAAATTCGTATCCATACCAAAAGCCCCAGTAATCTATTGCTTCATAGGAACCAATAACCTGTAATCCGCTAGTTGTAACCATAGGGAATATCGGATACAACTTGGTCGAAATACTATCAATTAGCTGGTAATTGCTATTAAATTTATGAATGGTTTTTTCGCCCTGAACTGTCGCATAAATATTACCTCCTGTATCATAAGCAAACTGAAAATAATGTTTGCCTGTAATGGCATTTAATTTTAATTCCGGCTGCAAGGTGGATAAATTTATGACCCACCCTTCATAAGAGGTAATGAATTTATCTTTCGCAGGATTCCATGCAAAAATATAAGGATCCGTCCTATAGACTGGAACTGTAGCTGGTCCTGTCGGATAGATTGTATAGTCTGCAAAACAATCGGGCGAATTGCAGTTTAATGTAGAGTAGCCTTTAATATTAAAACCATATGACCCTTGTTGGGCATACATAAATAAAAATCGGTTAGTGCTTAATGTTTCAGCATAATCCATTTGGGATACAAGATGTCCAACAGTAGAAACACCGCTTGAAATAGTATAATAATTTAGGATGTTTTCGTCCTGATAGTAAATGCGGTCTCCATCTACCGCAAAGGCATTAAGGTTGTCGCTTATTGTTGTGTTGTAGGTGGCGTTTAAATGATAATCTGTAGCACTAATTCTGGCAATCTTACCATGTGTATCTGCTACGTAAACTTCATTATTATAAATGTGGAATCTATTATTCAACAGCGAGCCTTCTGTAAATGTTTTACTTGTTGTGATTTCCTTTAGAGATGCGCTATACTTTTTCAGCGCACCCATTCCCGACTTATCAAGGATGTGGAAGGCATTTGCATCCAAAATATCCTGCTGAACCTGAAGGGGAACCTGATTAAACAAAACTAAATTCCTTGAGAATGTCCTTACATCACTTTCCAGAGTGTAATCAATCCCATTTGTATCGTCGTTGACTTTTTTATACCTTATTCGGACAAAATAGCTCACTTCAGATTTGTAGGGTACATTCAAATCTGTATATGTGGTTGCATTGGATGGCAAATTGGCAAGTAATACTGGCTGAAGGAAAGTATCAGTATCATCTGGATTTTTATCTTTCCGATAAATTTGCAAATCCTGTATTATGATTGCACTCGGGCGTACTAATTCCCACTTTACCACGACTTGATTATAAGAAGGCTGAAAATCAGTAATCACCAATGATAGGTTTCCTCCGCTATCATCAGAGCTACATCCAGACAAAGCAATAATTGAGAATAGTAATAGTAAGGAAATTTTTTTAAAGTATGCCATTGATTATAGAAGTTCTTAATTTTTGGGTATAATAGGTGTTTTGATAATAAGCTGTCCAGCTATTCCTGATAAAGTAAATCTGATTATTCAATACAAACCATTGATTACCATAATCAAATATACCATTTTGCATGGGAGCACTAGCATTCGTAACAATATTGTATAAAGTTTCACTAGTTCCATTACCATATTTTCCTATAATTTCATTCTGATAGCCAAAACTAAAATTATAATTATAGGTTGTCATCGAAAGTGATGGGGTAATTTTATACGTCTTAAAATTAATCCCATAGTTCAGGTAGATAGTATTATTATAATGAAGACACCTCGATTTTCCTGTGCCTTGTGTACTTACCAATGGAAGTTCCGAAAAATCGGTTGATGTTAATGTAGTCCAATTTCCCGTAGTCTCGGAATACTCATACTTTTCTGTGCGTGTACTTATCACACCATTCACATTGTTCAAACCGCTTAGTAAGTATAGTTTAGACTGATAGGCAAACAATATTGGCCCTCGTATTTTATTATAAGGTAATGAAATTGAAGTTTCAACAAAAGTGTTCATATTTAGTTTGGACAACGAATAAGTATCTGTACTTGGATAATGCTTGTATAAATATAAATATTCATTGCCGTCATAAACAGCATCGGCTACAACACCGGTATAATGATATGAATTTAATTGTGTCCATTTTTCAGTGACAGGCGAAAACTCAATAAATACATTATCACTACCTGAACTATAAGGAGTGGCACCCGTATAGATTAAATTATATGCCTTATTATTATGCACAAATATTTCATGCTGAAAGCCTGTATTATCAAGATGATCAACCATAATCCCATCATTGCCAATAGGCGTATTGGTATTATAATTAGACGTCAGACCTGCAGTGGTATAAGTAACATTGCTAAGCTGAAAATTACTAAAAGGACCAGGAGGCATAGTAATACTAAGTTGTGTATTTGATGCTGTAAAATAACAGGGTACGCCATTTAGTAAAACCTGTCCAAATTGTTCATTCGGATTAAAATTGCTGCCGGCAATAATTAACTGACCAGTAATCCAGGCGGTTGGTGAGGCTACTGCAGAAATTACCGGACTCTTCAGTTGCAATCCTATAGTAGAATTAACCTCTTGGCGTTGCGCCTCAACTTTAATCTGCAGATTGGAATTACTTATTGCATAAGGAATTGCTAATTGCACTTCATGATAATTGGTAGCAACAATTTCAGCCAACTGATTGTTAACATAAATTTTAATATCATCCTCAAGCTCATCAAAATTATCACCATAAATACTAAACACCTGATTAAACGTAACCTGATTAACGCTATAACCAGTTATCACTGGAGTTTTTAAAGAAAATGTAGTATCGAGTATTGTTTCATTAGTCACCAAATCAATAACCTTCAATATTGGTGTATGAGTTGTGATAGATCTCGGAACAACAACACGGATAGAAGTTTCCGAAAGATAACTTATCTCGGCCTCTTCAAGATCGAAAAAAACCTGAAGATTTCCAGGAGGAATATGATTTAGCTGAATTACTATTGGCTGTCCCAATAATCCCTGTTCAGGATAATCTATAACCGTTACAGGAGAATTTTCACTATCAGTAGAACAAGAACTCAAACTAAGAAGTAAAAAAAATAAGCCGCTGCTAATAAAACGTATAAGTTGCTTCATATAAAAAAAGTGTAAGTAAATATAAAACTTTTTTACAAATCTACTAATTAAACTAAACCAATTACGCTGTTTTCCAATACTATATCACAAGGAAATTGCTTCCATTCAATCTGAAATCGATTACCATAGCCCCGAAATTGATTACTATCAGTCTGAAATCCGCTACCATCAGTCTGAAATTGATTACCATTGGTATGAAATCAATTACCATCACTCTGAAATCAACTTCCATCATTCTGAAATTAATTACCATCAGTCTGAAATCAAGTACCATCGGTAAACAATTAAACTATTATTGACGATATTGCAATTTGACTTAATGATACAAAACAAAAAAGTCCCTCACTATCGTGAAGGACTTTCTAAAAAAAGGCAGCGACATACTCTCCCACATAACTGCAGTACCATCTGCGCAGTCGGACTTAACTTCTCTGTTCGGAATGGGAAGAGGTGAGCCCCGACGCAATAACCACCTTAAGGCGTTTTGCATGGGTGATTGACTTATGCCAACCAACAATACAGAATATCTTAACATACTGAGATAAAGAAAAAGTTTTTAGTTTAGATACTGAAACAAGTTCAGCATAAAGAAAGTTACTCCCCGCCGAAGCGGGGGTGTGTACATAAGCTTACGGGTTATTAGTACTACTCGACTATGACATTACTGCCTTTACATCTATAGCCTATCAACGTGGTCATCTTCCACGACCCTTAAAAGAAATCTCATCTTGTGGTGGGTTTCGCGCTTATATGCTTTCAGCGCTTATCCCTTCCAAACGTAGCTACTCTGCGGTGCTCCTGGCGGAACAACAGATACACCAGAGGTTTGTCCAATTCGGTCCTCTCGTACTAGAATCAGATCCACTCAAATTTCTTGCGCCCACAGTAGATAGAGACCGAACTGTCTCACGACGTTCTGAACCCAGCTCGCGTGCCACTTTAATGGGCGAACAGCCCAACCCTTGGGACCTTCTCCAGCCCCAGGATGTGACGAGCCGACATCGAGGTGCCAAACCCCCCGTCGATATGAGCTCTTGGGGAGATCAGCCTGTTATCCCCGGCGTACCTTTTATCCTTTGAGCGATGGCCCTTCCATGCGGAACCACCGGATCACTATGCTCTACTTTCGTACCTGATCGACCTGTATGTCTCTCAGTCAAGCTCCCTTATGCCATTGCACTCTACGCACGGTTACCAAGCGTGCTGAGGGAACCTTTAGAAGCCTCCGTTACTCTTTTGGAGGCGACCACCCCAGTCAAACTACCCACCAAGCAATGTCCCCCGGATTCCGGGGTTAGACCTCAGATAAGCAAAGGGTGGTATTTCAACAATGACTCCACAACGCCTGGCGACGCCACTTCATAGTCTCCCACCTATCCTACACATCACTTATCCAAGACCAATACTAAGCTATAGTAAAGGTGCACAGGGTCTTTTCGTCCCACTGCGGGTAATCGGCATCTTCACCGATACTACAATTTCACCGAGCTCATGGCTGAGACAGTGTCCAGATCGTTACACCATTCGTGCAGGTCGGAACTTACCCGACAAGGAATTTCGCTACCTTAGGACCGTTATAGTTACGGCCGCCGTTTACTGGGGCTTCAATTCAATGCTTCTCCGAAGATAACATCTCCTCTTAACCTTCCAGCACCGGGCAGGTGTCAGGCCCTATACTTCATCTTACGATTTTGCAGAGCCCTGTGTTTTTGATAAACAGTCGCCTGGACCTCTTCACTGCGGCCAGCATTACTGCTGGCGACCTTTCTCCCGAAGTTACAGGTCTATTTTGCCTAATTCCTTAGCCATGAATCTCTCGAGCACCTTAGGATTCTCTCCTCGACTACCTGTGTCGGTTTACGGTACGGGTTCTTATAATCTAAGTTTAGAGGTTTTTCTTGGAAGCCCTTAGGCGCACTATCACTTTGTCCGAAGACTCCGTGTACTATCGTATTTCCCCAAAATCTCCGGATTTGCCTGGAGATCCTATAGGTAGGTACTTTAACGAACTATTCCGTCAGTTCGCGGCGCTTTCATCACTCCGTCACCCCATCACAATTATAAGAAGTACGGGAATATTAACCCGTTGGCCATCGACTGTCCCTTTCGGGTTCGCCTTAGGACCCGACTAACCCTCAGCTGATTAGCATAGCTGAGGAAACCTTAGTCTTTCGGTGTGCGGGTTTCTCGCCCGCATTATCGTTACTTATGCCTACATTTTCTTTTCTATCCGGTCCAGCAGGCCTTACGACTCACCTTCAACCCTGATAGAATGCTCCCCTACCACTTGTACATAATACAAGTCCATAGCTTCGGTAATATGCTTATGCCCGATTATTATCCATGCTCGTCCGCTCGACTAGTGAGCTGTTACGCACTCTTTAAATGAATGGCTGCTTCCAAGCCAACATCCTAGCTGTCTGGGCAGACAAACCTCGTTTTTTCAACTTAGCATATATTTGGGGACCTTAGCTGATGGTCTGGGTTCTTTCCCTCTCGGACTTGGACCTTAGCACCCAAGCCCTCACTGTTAGTAAACATTATATAGCATTCGGAGTTTGTCAGGAATTGGTAGGCGGTGAAGCCCCCGCATCCAATCAGTAGCTCTACCTCTATATAACTTTACGACTAACGCTGCACCTAAATGCATTTCGGGGAGTACGAGCTATTTCCGAGTTTGATTGGCCTTTCACCCCTACCCACAGGTCATCCGAAGACTTTTCAACGTCAACCGGTTCGGACCTCCACTATGTGTTACCACAGCTTCATCCTGCCCATGGGTAGATCACACGGTTTCGCGTCTAACACTACTGACTAAAGCGCCCTATTCAGACTCGCTTTCGCTACGGATCCGTGACTTAATCACTTAACCTTGCCAGCAACGTTAACTCGTAGGCTCATTATGCAAAAGGCACGCCGTCACCCCACGAAAGGGCTCCGACCGCTTGTAAGCGTATGGTTTCAGGATCTATTTCACTCCGTTATTCACGGTTCTTTTCACCTTTCCCTCACGGTACTGGTTCACTATCGGTCTCTCAGGAGTATTTAGCCTTAGCGGATGGTCCCGCCAAATTCAGACAGGGTTTCACGTGCCCCGCCCTACTCAGGATACCACTATCGTTATCTTCTCTTACCTGTACGGGACTATCACCCTGTATCGTTAACCTTTCCAGGTTATTCCAGTTCAATCCGCAACAAATGGCGTGGTCCTACAACCCCAAAATTGCCGTAACAACTTTGGTTTGGGCTAATCCGCGTTCGCTCGCCACTACTTACGGAATCACTTTTGTTTTCTTCTCCTCCGCCTACTTAGATGTTTCAGTTCAGCGGGTTTGCCCTCCTATCGGAGTACTATGTCTTCAACATAGTGGGTTGCCCCATTCAGGTATCTGCGGATCAATTCGTGTGTGCCGATCCCCGCAGCTTTTCGCAGCTTATCACGCCTTTCATCGCCTCTGAGAGCCTAGGCATCCCCCATACGCCCTTATTTTGCTTATGTACCAGATATAGCGCTAGCTATACCTCTTATCTCTTCCGTTTTTCAACAGAAAAGACGTGTTCTTTCTACTTTTTAAATATTTTCTTATCTCAATATGTCAATGAACTTTAAAGCAGTGTTCAGTGTTCAGATTTTAGTATTCAGCCGAAACTGACTACTAATCACTGTGGACTGACCACTCTTTTTGTGGAGAATATCGGAGTCGAACCGATGACCTCCTGCGTGCAAGGCAGGCGCTCTAGCCAGCTGAGCTAATCCCCCGTGTCTAGTGTTCAGTTAACAGTTTTCAGTTAACAGTACTTCAAACGGCTCGCTCAACCTCCAGAATTTCCTTTTATAAACAAAAACACCGCTTCTTAACTTATAACTTATAATTTATAACCCATAACTTAAAAAGTAGTCCCGCCCAGACTCGAACTGGGGACCCCTACATTATCAGTGTAGTACTCTAACCAGCTGAGCTACGAGACTCTGTTTTTTGCTTATTATAATATTTGAACTAACAGCGAGAGTAATTAAACCTTATTCTTTGAAGGACCAGTCCTTTTTATCGTCTCTAGAAAGGAGGTGTTCCAGCCGCACCTTCCGGTACGGCTACCTTGTTACGACTTAGCCCCAGTTACCAGTTTTACCCTAGGCAGCTCCTTACGGTCACCGACTTCAGGTACCCCCAGCTTCCATGGCTTGACGGGCGGTGTGTACAAGGCCCGGGAACGTATTCACCGGATCATGGCTGATATCCGATTACTAGCGATTCCAGCTTCACGGAGTCGAGTTGCAGACTCCGATCCGAACTGAGAACGGTTTTGTAGATTCGCTCCTGGTCACCCAGTGGCTGCTCTCTGTACCGTCCATTGTAGCACGTGTGTAGCCCAAGGCGTAAGGGCCGTGATGATTTGACGTCATCCCCACCTTCCTCACAGTTTACACTGGCAGTCTTGTTAGAGTTCCCGACTTGACTCGCTGGCAACTAACAACAGGGGTTGCGCTCGTTATAGGACTTAACCTGACACCTCACGGCACGAGCTGACGACAACCATGCAGCACCTTGTAAATTGTCTTGCGAAAGATCTGTTTCCAAACCGGTCAATCTACATTTAAGCCTTGGTAAGGTTCCTCGCGTATCATCGAATTAAACCACATGCTCCACCGCTTGTGCGGGCCCCCGTCAATTCCTTTGAGTTTCATTCTTGCGAACGTACTCCCAGGTGGGATACTTATCACTTTCGCTTAGCCACTCAGGTTGCCCCGAACAGCTAGTATCCATCGTTTACGGCGTGGACTACCAGGGTATCTAATCCTGTTCGCTCCCCACGCTTTCGTCCATCAGCGTCAATATATTGATAGTAACCTGCCTTCGCAATTGGTATTCCATGTAATATCTAAGCATTTCACCGCTACACTACATATTCTAGTTACTTCCCAATAATTCAAGTCTGACAGTATCAATGGCCGTTCCATCGTTGAGCGATGGGCTTTCACCACTGACTTATCAAACCGCCTACGGACCCTTTAAACCCAATGATTCCGGATAACGCTTGGATCCTCCGTATTACCGCGGCTGCTGGCACGGAGTTAGCCGATCCTTATTCTTACGGTACCGTCAAGCTCCTACACGTAGGAGTGTTTCTTCCCGTACAAAAGCAGTTTACACACCATAGATGCGTCTTCCTGCACGCGGCATGGCTGGATCAGGCTTGCGCCCATTGTCCAATATTCCTCACTGCTGCCTCCCGTAGGAGTCTGGTCCGTGTCTCAGTACCAGTGTGGGGGATCTCCCTCTCAGGACCCCTACCTATCGTAGCCTTGGTAAGCCGTTACCTTACCAACAAGCTAATAGGACGCATGCTCATCTTTTACCGTTGTGACTTTAGTAATCAAGTGATGCCACTCAAATACACTATGAGGTATTAATCCAAATTTCTCTGGGCTATCCCTCTGTAAAAGGTAGATTGCATACGCGTTACGCACCCGTGCGCCGGTCTCATATATTGCTATACTACCCCTCGACTTGCATGTGTTAGGCCTGCCGCTAGCGTTCATCCTGAGCCAGGATCAAACTCTTCATCGTATATTGTTATGCTGATATCGCTATCTGCATCGTAATTTAGACAAAGGCTAGTCTTTTTTTCAAAATCTTCCGATTCTCTTACTCTCTTTTTGTTGTTCTAACATCGCTGTTAAAACGGCTGTCAATTCAATATGTCTATGAACGTGTCTTCTTTTTTAAGAACCTGAAACAAGTCCAGATTAAACCGCTTTCATTCTCAAAGCGGGTGCAAAAGTAAGCATCTTTTTTAAACCTACAAGGAATTTATAAAATATTTTTGATTTATTTTTAAATCCTTATTTTCTCAGCTTAATCAATGAACTTATTCCCTCTTGCGGGGTGCAAATATAAAAACTAAATCCAACTAATTCCAAATAAAAATCCATGTTTTTTATACCTTTTTTTAATACGTTGATAACTTGAAGTTTACAGACGCACTTCATTGGGACGTTAGGAAAAAGACACTATCCAATGCTTATATTAGGTTCCCGACACAACAAAACCCCTCGTTAGCCCCGATGGGAATGGTATCCTTTTATCCTGAACTTGTTTCAGGATCCTGAAACAAGTTCAGGATAAAAGATAGAATGGACAGCGGGACCGGACGTCCTGAGGAAAACTGTCGCTGGGCTACTAAAAATACTTTAACATATTCTACTTATATATTGTATGTGTTTTGGTAATCTTATATATTTGCAACCTATAAAATTTTAGGAATGATAAAGATTACACTGCCTGACGGTTCGGTTAAGGAGTTTGCGAAAGGCTCGACTCCAATGGATGTTGCGAAAAGCATCAGTGAAGGATTAGCGCGAAATGTGATTTCGGCTGCCTTTAATGGTACAACAGTTGAAACGGAAACGGAATTAACGACCGATGGCTCTCTTATATTATATACATGGAATGACAAGGAAGGCAAAAAAGCCTTCTGGCATTCGACTTCGCACGTGATGGCGCAGGTTTTGGAGGAGCAATTTCCAGGAATCAAATTAACATTGGGACCAGCAATTGATAATGGTTTTTATTATGATGTAGATTTTGGTGACCAAAAAATTACCGATGCCGATTTCAAGAGAATAGAAGACCGGGTTTTAGAAGTTTCGAGAGAGAAGCATGAATTCAGGATGCGACCGGTTTCGAAAGAAGAAGCTTTGGCTATATATAAAGACAACGAATATAAAACTGAATTGATTTCGAATCTTGAAGACGGAACGATTACTTTTTGTGACCATGCTAATTTCTTTGATTTATGCCGTGGTGGCCATATTCCGAATACCGGAATCATCAAGGCGATGAAAATCATGAGTGTTGCCGGAGCTTACTGGCGTGGTGATGAAAAGAACAAACAGTTGACTCGTGTTTACGGAGTTTCTTTTCCGAAACAGAAAGATTTGACGGAGTACCTTGAATTATTGGAAGAGGCAAAACGCCGTGACCATAGAAAACTGGGGAAAGAATTGGATTTATTTGCGTTTTCACAAAAAGTGGGTGCGGGTTTACCTTTGTGGTTGCCAAAAGGTGCTGCTTTACGCGATAGATTAGAGCAGTTTTTGAAAAAAGCCCAGAAAAAGGCAGGTTACGAACAGGTAGTTACGCCACATATCGGACAGAAGGAATTGTATGTAACTTCGGGACACTATGCGAAATATGGTGCCGATAGTTTCCAACCCATCCATACACCGGCGGAAGGTGAAGAGTTTTTATTGAAACCGATGAACTGTCCGCATCACTGTGAAATATACAATACAAAACCTTGGTCTTATAAGGATTTACCAAAGCGTTATGCTGAATTTGGCACGGTTTACAGATACGAACAATCAGGAGAATTGCATGGATTGACTCGTGTTCGTGGATTTACACAGGACGATGCACATATTTTCTGTACGCCTGATCAATTGGATTCTGAATTCAAGAAAGTTATCGATTTGGTTCTTTATGTATTTGGTTCATTAGGATTTGAAAACTTTACGGCTCAAATATCTTTGCGGGATAAAGAAAACAGGGATAAATATATTGGAAGCGATGAAAACTGGGAAAAAGCGGAAAATGCTATCATCAATGCCGCGCGTGACAAAGGGCTGAATACCATTACCGAATATGGTGAAGCTGCTTTCTATGGCCCGAAACTGGATTTTATGGTAAAAGATGCTTTAGGAAGAAGCTGGCAGTTGGGAACCATCCAGGTGGACTACAACTTACCGGAGCGTTTTGAACTGACATATAAAGGTGCAGATGACAAGTTACACCGACCTGTCATGATTCATAGAGCGCCTTTTGGCTCGATGGAACGTTTTATCGCAATTTTATTAGAACATACAGCAGGAAATTTCCCGCTTTGGCTGATGCCTGAACAGGCTATTATATTATCTTTGAGTGAGAAATATGAAAATTATGCCAAAAAAGTTTTAGAATTGCTAGAAAATCACGAAATTCGCGCCCTAATTGACAACCGCAACGAGACGATTGGGAAGAAAATTAGAGACGCTGAAGTTCAGAAAATGCCGTTTATGCTGATAGTTGGAGAGGAAGAGGAGAAAAACGGAACCATCTCTGTTCGTCGTCATGGACAGGAAGGAAAAGGGAATATTTCGGTTACTATTGACGAATTTGCCAAAATGGTGAACGAAGAAATAGGAAAAACATTAAAAACATTTGAAGTTTAATTAAAAAAATAAAGCCATAGCAATTAGAAACAACAGAGGTTATCAGCCTCGAGTAGAAAAAACAGCCGCCCACAGAATAAATGATTTAATCCGCGGCGTGTCCGAAGTTCGTCTGGTAGGAGAAAACATTGAGCCCGGAGTATTTAAATTCTCTGATGCACTGCGTTTAGCTGAAGAGCAGGAAGTAGATTTGGTAGAAATCTCTCCAAATGCCGATCCGCCGGTTTGTAAGTTAATGGATTATGGAAAATTCATTTATCAGCAGAAAAAACGTGATAAGGAATTAAAGGCAAAATCTACTCAAATAAGTGTAAAGGAAATCCGTTTCGGTCCTCAGACAGATGAGCACGATTACGAGTTTAAAAGAAAGAATGCGGAGAAGTTCCTTAAAGAAGGTTCTAAACTGAAGGCATTTGTATTTTTTAAAGGACGTTCAATCATCTATAAAGAGCAAGGCCAGATTTTATTATTGCGTTTGGCAACCGATTTAGAAGAATACGGAAAAGTGGAAGCTATGCCGGTCCTGGAAGGAAAGAGAATGATTATGTTTATCGCTCCTAAGAAGAAAACGAAGTAAGTAGATTTGCAGAAGCAGATAAAAGAATAGAATACTGAAACAAGTTCAGCATAAAGAAAAGTAAGTAAGTTAAATTAAAATAAACTAGGAAAAAATGCCTAAAATGAAAACAAAATCCAGTGCTAAGAAGCGATTCAAAGTAACTGGCTCTGGAAAAATCAAGAGAAAACACGCTTTTAAAAGTCACATCCTGACTAAAAAATCAAAAAAGCGTAAATTGGCTTTAACACATTCTGCTTTGGTTCACAAAACAGATGAGAAAAGCATCAAACAACAATTAAGGATAATCTAAGTTAACAGTTATTAGTTAACGGTTAACAGTCAAAAAACTGTAAACTGTTCACTATAAACAGTAAACTTTTACCTTTAGGTTACAAATTATTTAATAACCTTGGAGTATGGCCAACAAAGTTACCTTGATTAAATTCGGTACGCCTGCTACAAAAACACAAGAAAAATTATGCCAAGATCAGTAAATTCAGTTGCTAAAAGAGCAAGAAGAAAAAAGATAATGAAGCAAGCCAAAGGTTTCTTTGGTCGTCGTAAAAACGTTTGGACGGTTGCTAAGAATGCGGTTGAGAAAGCAATGTGCTACGCTTACCGTGACAGAAAAGTGAACAAAAGAAATTTCCGTGCTTTATGGATTCAACGTATCAACGCTGGAGCCAGATTGGAAGGAATGTCTTATTCACAGTTTATGGGGAAAGTAAAAGCTAACGGAATCGAATTGAACCGTAAAGTTCTTGCCGATTTAGCAATGAATCACCCAGAAGCTTTCAAAGCAGTACTTAATAAAGTAAAATAAACGTTTGTACAATCTTATTTAACTTACTTATATAAAGAAAATCCTAATCGAAAGATTGGGATTTTTTTTGTTTAGGAGCAAGGCTATCTGAAATCCTACCAACTCCTATCCCGTTATCCATTATATCTTCTATTGAACAATATGAGATGGAATATAAGGTTGAAAGATTATTTATTTCGTTGAATAAGTTTATTCATTAGATATTATCTATAGGATTTAAAAGCTATTTATTCAGGTGTAGACGTTATCTATACGAATGAAATAGTTATTAATTCAGGTGTAGACATTATTTATACGAATGAAATAGTTATTTATTCAGGTGTAGACGTTATCTATACGAATGAAAAAGTTATTTATTCAGGTGTAGACGTTATCTATACGGTTGAAAAAGTTATTTATTCAGGTGTAGACGTTATCTATACGACTGAAAAGTTAGTCATCATTGAAATTCAAAGCCAAGCGGTTGGGATTTTTTTATTCAACGAAAAAGTCAAATAAAGTTCACAGATAAAAAAACCAAAATTTAATTTCTCTCGTAAGTAAACTTCAACAACCATTAAAACATCAAAATCATGAAGAAAACAATTCAACTCCTTTGCTGTCTGGGTACAGCTTTATTGGTTGCAACCTTTACGGGATGCAGCAGTGACGACAACAATGATCCTTTAGTGACCAAACCAAATCTCGTATTTTATGGTCTTACTGCTGCGAACTCATTGGTAAAATACAACGCAAATAATTCAGGAACCGCAATCAGCACCACACCTATTACAGGTTTGCAGTCTGGTGAAAATGTATTGGTCATCGACTTTCGTCCAGGCACAGGACAATTGTACGGATTGGGAAGTACAAGCAGATTGTACATAATAAATCAAAATACCGGAGCCGCAACTGCTTTAGGCGCAACATCTTTTACACCTGCATTAGCTGGAACGCTGACAGGATTTGATTTCAATCCAACCGTTGACAGGATACGTTTAGTAACCTCAAGTGGATTAAACCTTAGATTACATCCTGAGACTGGAGCCGTTGCTGCGACAGATGGCAATCTCAATCCAGGAACACCTAATGTGAGTTCAGCTGCTTACACTAACAATACATCAGGCGCTACTGCTACAGAGCTTTTTGTAATTGACAATACTTCAGGGATGCTTTATAAACAAGATCCACCAAACGCTGGAACACTAACAGCTATTGGAGATCTTGATATTTCAGGAACTATCACAGGAGATGGTGGATTCGATATTGATGCTAAAGATGGCATTGCGTTGGCGAGCTTCACTTCTGATGGTATTAACAAGCTATACCAAATCAATCTTATGACAGGAAAAGCAACCAATTTGGGAGACTTAGCTACTCCTATTATTGGAATTGCCATACCAACAAATCCGGTTGGCTATGCTGTTGATGCTTCAAGCAATTTACACATATTTAACTTAAATACTCCCGGAACTCCTATTACTAAAGCTATTACGAATCTTCAGCCATCTGAAACCATCTTTGGAATAGATATGCGTCCGGCAACAGGACAACTTTACGCATTGGGAAGCACTGGTAGAATTTACGTACTGAACACCGCTACAGGTGCAGCTACCATGGTTGGCATTGGGCCAGCGGCCGTACTTGACGGAACAGATTTTGGATTTGATTTTAATCCGGTTCCGGATAGAATCCGTATTGTTAGTAATACAGGACAAAACCTGAGGGTAAATCCTAATGACGGATTGCTGGCTGCAACTGATAGTCCTTTAAATCCGGGAACGCCTAATATTACTGCTGTAGCTTATACGAATAGTTTCCCGGGAACGGCAACAACAGTCCTTTACGATATCGACTTGAGTACCGATATGCTTTATACCCAAAACCCTCCGAACGCCGGAACTTTGGTAATGGTAGGAGCTTTAGGAGTTGATGCAACATCAGCAAACTTTGATATCGGAGGGACTTCGAATATGGCTTATGCTATACTAACAGTTGGGGGAACAAACGGAATTTATAGCATCAATAAAGATACCGGAGCAGCTACTTTACTAACAAGTTTCCCTGCATCGGTTAAAGGATTTGCGGTTGGGCTTGGCTTTTAATAGTAAAGAATACTAAATAGAAAAACCCGTCTTGCTCATACAAGACGGGTTTTTATTTATATCTAAATTTACTAATTGAAAACGGCTTCTTTTTTACCATCAAAACTGGCAAAAACCATACTTGGATGAGAGTCCTGATGAAACATATTTCCTTTATTATCAATGGCAATGGCTCCGGCAAAACCATCAAAAGGCAGTAATTCGGTAAAGGTTTTTTCGAATGCTTTATCTAATGTAAATCCGTCTGTAACACGGGTAACTATTTTGGCAGCTACTGCTCCACTAACAATATCTTCCCCAACTCCGGTTAAACTTACGCCACAAAATTCATTAGCATAATTCCCGGCGACAGTTGCAGAATCAGAAATTCTACCTGGCATTTCAAAACCTTTTCCGCCGGTAGAGGTAGCTGCAGCAATTTTTCCGTCGCTATCTAAAGCTACACAGCCCACAGTTCCAATACGTGTTGCATGGAGTTTGGCTTCATATTCTGAACGACGTTGTGGTGTTTCGGTAGAGAATTTCTCAAATCCGTATTGCCTGGCAAAATTGGTTGCTCCGCTTCCGCCAAGGACTTTATCATCATAATGCATTAAAACCTGAGCCACCTGCACCGGATTCTTTACCTCTTCTATATTTATAACACCACTCATTTTCATGGTTGAACCATCCATCAGAGAAGCACTCATCCTGATTTTTCCATCGCTTTGGATTTGTGAACCGATTCCGGCATTGAACAATTCATCATCTTCTAAAAGTGACACTGCATAAACAACAGTTTCCACAGCCGTATGCGTTTTCAAATAATCATACGAATCCTTAACAATACGAAGCAACGCCTGCTGTTTGGCTACTTTAGTCTCGTGATTGGTTGATGATTCTGAGAAAAATCCGCCGTGGATGATAACTTTCATAGTTGTTGGTTGTTGGTTGTTGGTTGTCGGTTGTCGATAAAAATACAATCAACTGTAAACCATCAACTATATTAAACGTATTGTGAAGATTTAATGGTCATTTTGAAAGTAGTCAGGTCAAAAGTATCGTGAATACTCATAACATGTGTGACCAAATGATTGATTGATATTGGCTGGCCTAATTCAACTTGCGTCAGATTAGTGTCCTTTATCTCTTTCCCATCTACCAGGATTACAAGTCCCGAACCGATTGCTTCCATTTTTGAATTGGTGGTAATCAGCAAACCAGTATCTTCTCCAAGTCCGATTCCAAGTACTTTTGGATTTCCGACAACCGCCTGGAACAAACGTCCAATTCTTCCACGTTGCACAAAATGGGTATCGATTATTACTCCGTCAATCAAACCTAAGCCTGACGTAATCTTAACTTCTCCTTTTAATAGCGCTTCACTGCTACTTCCCTGGTAAATCATATTATTGGAAGCGGCAGCCGCACCGGCAGAAGTTCCGGCATACACAAAATCTTCGTTGTGGTATTTATCAAGCAAAATATCATGGAAAGGCGTTCCGCCTAAAATTGAAGTCAGTCGAAGTTGGTCTCCGCCAGTAAACATTACAACATCGGCAGCTTTCAAACGATCTAAGATTTCTGGTTCAGTCGCCTGCTCACGGCGTTCTATATTTAAAACGTCAACATTGTTAGCACCTAAATAGTGTAACGCTTTCATGTATTCCGGACCAATTTCCTTTGGAATTTTGGAAGCCGTCGTGATAACTTCAATACGGGAGTCTGCCTTATGCTTTGATTCGTCAATAATTCTCCTTAAAATTCCTGCTTCAAAAAAGTTTAAGTTCTTTGCAGCATTCTTATCTAAATCTGTCTCAGTGAAACTGCCTTTGTCAACAGCACCGCCAATTATAATGAGTTTTCCTTGTATATTCATGTGGGTAAAAATAACAAAAACTTACTAGTTACAAATCTTTTTTTAACTTTTTTGAAACCTTTTATTAACTTATTTATCACCAATTGAATTTGAATCTGATAAAATCCAAATCCCTAAATTATCATATATTTGCCAAATGGAAATCAATCAGACACGAATCAATAAATTTCTTTCCGAATCGGGTTATTGCTCCCGTCGTGAGGCCGATAAACTATTGGAAGAAGGCAGGATTACGATTAACGGAGTAGTGCCTGAAATGGGAACAAAAGTAACTATTGATGACGAAGTCCGTGTGGACGGAAAGCTAATCCGCGAAAAAAGGGAGAAACCTGTATACCTCGCATTCAACAAGCCTGTAGGAATTGAATGCACTACCAATCAAAATGTTAGGGATAATATTGTGGATTACATCAATTACCCAAAACGTATTTTTCCGATTGGAAGATTGGACAAAGCCAGTGAAGGTTTGATTTTTATGACCGATGACGGAGATATTGTCAACAAAATCCTTCGTGCGAGAAACAATCACGAAAAAGAATATATTGTAACCGTAGACCGTCCAATCACCGATCGCTTTATCGAAAGGATGAGTAACGGAATCCCAATTTTGGACACTATTACCCGAAAATGTAAAGTAGAACAAATCAGTAAGTTTGTCTTCCGAATCATCCTAACACAAGGCTTAAACCGTCAGATCCGAAGAATGTGCGAGTATCTGGATTATGAAGTTATGGCTCTGAAAAGAACGCGGATTATCAATATTACATTAGATGTTCATGTTGGCCGTTACCGGGAATTAACTTCCGACGAAATAAAACAGTTGAACAAACTCATCGAACCTTCAAGCAAGACTGAAGAAGCAAGTCTGCCAAAAAATTTAAGCCATAAATGCTAAAAACGATTTTATATATAGCCATTGGCGGTGCTGTTGGAAGTGTACTTCGCTTTCTGACTACGGTTTTAATTTCGAAATTCTGGTCAAATAATTTTCCATTGGCGACATTCATTGCTAATGTTATTGGTTGTTTTTTAATAGGTTTATTTATTGGCTTTTTGGCAAAAAATCAATTGGAAGAGTCTAATTTAAAATGGTTTTTGGTTACCGGTTTTTGCGGTGGTTATACTACTTTCTCGACTTTTGGAATGGAAAATTACAATCTGTTGCAAAACAATAATTCGCTTTTGGCTTTTGGATATATTGCATTGAGTGTTATTTTGGGACTTTTAGCTGTCTGGGTTGGTCTTTCCCTATCCAAATAAAACTTAAAATCTGGTTAATCTATATAATCTTATTTCATTTTTTAGTACTTTCGCCTCCTATGAAAAAAGAAGATATTATTGCCATTCAGCATTTATTGGCAACTCCAAAAAAAATTGCAATCATTCCGCACAGAAGTCCCGATGGCGATGCAATGGGCTCCACATTGGCCTTGTATCATTTCCTTTTAAAATTGAATCACAATCCGATTGTAATCTCTCCTAATGATTTTCCGAATTTCTTAGCATGGCTTCCTGGTTCTGAAACCGTTTTGGTTTATGAAAATGACAGGGAAAATTGCACCAAAATCCTTAATGAAGCCGAATTGGTTTTCACTTTGGATTTCAATGCACTTCACAGAACTGGCGAAATGGAACAGGTATTAAGTAAACTTACCGTTCCTATGATAATGATTGATCATCATCAGAAACCTGATACTTATGCGGCTTACACTTATTCAGATACCAACATTGGCTCTACTTGTGAGATGATTTATAATTTTATTTCATTTTTGGATAAAAAGCAACTGATAGACAAAACCATCGCCACATGCATCTACACTGGAATTACGACAGATTCTGGTTCATTTCGTTTTCCATCAACATCTAGCACGACGCACCGAATTGTGGCGGAATTAATAGACTTAGGTGTTGAAAACAGTGATATCCATAATTCGCTTTTTGACGATAATTCTTATCACAGGCTTCAACTTCTGGGAAGAGCATTGCAGAATATGAAAGTTTTTCCTGAATACAAAACGTCTTACACTTCGCTCACACAAAAAGAACTGGATGAATTTCAGTACCAAAAAGGAGATACGGAAGGCATCGTAAACTATGGATTAAGTATAAAAGGTATCCATTTCGCAGCTATTTTTATCGAACACAGAGATGAAAACATCATAAAGATTTCGTTCCGTTCGCAAGGAAGCTTTGACGTGAATCAATTTGCGCGGGAACATTTCAGCGGTGGTGGACATATCAATGCAGCTGGCGGAAAATCCTATGAAAGCCTAAAGGCAACACTTAATAAATTTGAAGATTTAATTTCTAAAATAACCATCTGAAATGAAAAACGTAACCAGAATAATGATGCTTTTTTTAGTCTTCATGACTTTTTTAAGTTGCAAACAACAACAGGCGAGAATGCCCGTTTCCCGTTCTTCAGGCACCTTTATGAAGGAATCAGCAGCGCGCAACAAAAAGTTAATTGCCGGTGAAGAAGGAAAAATTGATTCGATAATCAAAAGCGATCCCAAAGTACAATACATCGCTTCGAAAAAAGGATATTGGTATCGATATGAAATCAAAAACGAAAAAGACACGCTTCGTCCTAAAAAAGGTGATGTAGCACAATTTGACTATGAAATATTGGATTTAAAAGGCAATGTGCTTTACTCAGAAGTTGAATTGCGGCCACAGACTTATATCGTCGACAAACAAAATATCATGATGGGCTTACGTGACGGAATAAAACTGATGCATAAAAATGAGAAAGTGACTTTCCTTTTTCCTTCGCACATGGCATACGGATACAGAGGCGATACAAAACGCATCAAAACAAATCAGCCTATCATAGTTACAGTAATGCTGAACGATTTCAAACCGGAAGCGAAAGCAGTCAAAGCCGAACTTAACGTTGTTAAACCAAAAACAGAAAATAATACCATTAAAAATGAATAATAAGATTTGTCTCTTCTTAGCCGTTTTATCACTTTGCCTAGCTTCGTGCAAAGATGAATACAAAGACTTAAAAGATGGCTTATATGCCGAAATCGAAACCTCAAAAGGAACCATTTTATGCGAACTGGATTATCAAAAAGTTCCTGTAATGGTTGCGAATTTTGTCACGCTGGCTGAAGGTAAAAATCAATTTTGCTCTAGTGAACTTAAAGGAAAACCGTTCTTTGACGGACAGAGTTTCCACAGGGTAATATCCAAAACAAATGGTGATGCAGAGGATTTTATGATCCAGACAGGCGATCCGTTAGGAAATGGTTCAGGAGATGCTGGTTATAAATGTAGAGACGAGATTACCGATTTAAGACACGATAAGCCGGGGATTTTATCGATGGCCAATTCGGGTCCGGATACCAACAGTAGTCAGTTTTTTATAACATTAGTACCAACACCTTGGCTGGATGGAAAACACTCAGTATTTGGCTGTGTTGTAGGCGATGAAGGATTGGCGGTTGCTAATTCGATAGTCAAAAATGATGTCATAAAAACAGTTACGATAATCCGAAAAGGGGAAGCAGTAAAAAAATTCGACGCTGTAAAAGTATTCAATGACTATTTCAAATCAGAAACCGAAAACCAGAAAAAACAGGCACTCATTGACGAGCAGATGAAGAAGGAATATGATGCAAAATATAAAGGAGTGAAAGACCAAAAGGTCGTTTTCTTTGAAGAGCTAAAAAAATCAGCCACCAAAACTCCTTCAGGTTTTAAGTTCAAAATACTGCAAAAAACCAATGGTGATAAACCGAAAGATGGAGAAACTGTATCTATAGAATATTCCGGTTTTTTGGAAGACGGAACGCTTTTTGATACGAGCGATCCGGTTGTCGCAAAACAGTTTGGAGTATATGACGAACGCAGGGAAATGGAGCGCGGTTATTCCCCTCTGCCCTACGTAATGGGTTCCAACAGGATGATTCCGGGCTTTGTTGAAGGTTTAAGTAAATTAAAAATTGGTGAGAAAGCAATTTTCTTTATACCTTTCAATCTTGGTTATGGAGAACAGGGTGCTGGAAATGTGATTCCACCCAATGCCAATTTGATTTTTGAAGTAGCAATGAAAAAACAACCATAATAAATAACAAATAAGTAATACATCATGAGTAAAATTAGATTAAACATGCTTCTTTTGATTTGCGTTGGTATTTTAAGTACAACAGCACAAACCAAAAAAACAGTAGCAAAGTCAACAAAACCTGCAGCTTCCGCTTCTGCTGATCAGGGAATATTTGCTGAAATTGAAACTTCAAAAGGAAAAATCACACTTCAGTTAGACTATCAAAAAACGCCAATTACTGTGGCAAACTTCATTTCATTATCAGAAGGAACAAATACTTCCGTAACAGATGAAAAGTTAAAAGGAAAGCATTTTTATGACGGATTAAAATTCCACAGGGTTATCCCAGATTTTATGATTCAGGGTGGTGATCCTGCCGGAAATGGATCTGGTGGACCGGGTTATGCGTTTAAAGATGAGTTTACCGATGCTAAATTTGATAAAGCCGGAATTTTAGCGATGGCGAATTCGGGACCAAAAACTAATGGCTCCCAGTTTTTCATCACACATAAAAATACAGATTGGTTAAACGGAAAACACACAATTTTTGGATATGTTACCACTGGTCAGGATGTTGTAAATGCAATCAAACAAGATGATGTAATCAATAAAATTACCATTATCAGAAAAGGTGGCGACGCAAAGAAATTTGATGCCGCGAAAACTTTTTCAGATTATATGGCTAACAAATCCGGAGAAGATGCAAAAGAAGCAGCACTCGCCGCTGAAAAACAAAAAAAACAGGCAGAAGATGCAGCAAAAGCTCAGGCCGAATACAAAGCAAAATACGCACCTGTTTTTGCAGCTAAAAGCAAATCCCTAAACGAAACCAAAGCTACAGCAACTGAAACACCTTCTGGATTAAAATATAAAATGATTCAAACCGGAACTGGTAAAAAACCGGTTGATGGCTCAACAGTTTACATTAATTATGCAGGTTACTTAGAAGATGGTTCTTTGTTCGACAGCAGCTACGAAACTGTAAACAAAGAGTTCGGTAAATATGATGAAAACCGTGCAAAACAAAACGGTTACCAGCCATTTCCATTCCAGTACGGGAAGAAAGACGGTTTAATCCCGGGATTCATTGAAGGATTAAACCTGATGAATTTAGGTGATAAAGCTTTGATTTTCATTCCGGCAAAATTAGGTTATGGTGAAAGAGGTGCAGGAAATGTAATCCCACCTAATTCAAATATTATTTTTGAAATTGAAATGACAGAAACTGCTCCGGCTGCGAAGCAGTAATAAGTTAAACCATAAAAAAAGCCCCGATAATTCCTCGGGGCTTTTTTTATTCTTTTTTGTTTAAGAACAAATAATAAACCGGAATTCCGATGGCGACAATTCCGAGACCTAAACCTGTACTTAAAGTGTCATTGATAAGTAAAGCAACACAAATGGCTGCTGTAATGATGATGTATAAAGCCGGGATAATTGGATAGCCAAAAGCTTTATAAGGCCTTTCCGTATCGGGTTCTTTCTTTCTAAGAATAAAGATTCCATAAATTGTAAGTATGTAAAACAGTAACGAAGCAAAAGTAGCATAAGTCAATAAAGCGCCGTATTTCCCAGACGAACAAAGAAGGCATGCCCAGATACACTGGAACCAAAGTGCCTTTGCAGGTACATCATGCTTGTTCAATTCTCCAGCCTGTTTAAAGAACAGACTATCTTTAGCCATAGCATAAAACAATCTTCCTCCGGATAAAATCAATCCGCTGTTACAACCAAATGTTGAAATCATAATCAAAGCTGCCATCGCAAAAACACCAATGTTGCCCATAATCATATTGGCTGCTGCAGTACCTACCCTATCCTGAGCGGCAAACATGATTCCGTTCTCGGTAACAGAGCCGTCAATAGTTCCGTTTAACGGAAGCAACGCCAAATAAGCAATATTGGCTAAAATATAGATGACAGTAACTATCAATGTTCCAAGAAATAAACTCCTTGGGATGTTCTTTTTCGGATCTTTAATCTCACCCGCAATAAAAGTTACATTATTCCACGCGTCACTTGAAAATAAAGAGTTAATGATAGTTGCGCCAATAGCTCCTGCCAAAGCAATTCCGGCAAGTTTTGTAACGGTTACGGTCTGCGTTGCCTCATCAATAACTGTTTTACTTGCATCCCATGGGTTTGTGAAATTATTGGAAAAAGTATCTGTATGGAAACCAATATACAATCCGAAAGCGATAAGGGCAAACAAAGCAATCAGCTTAGCCGATGTAAAAATTAACTGGATGGCTTTTCCGCTCTTTACTCCTTTTGTATTAATATATGTTAGCAGAATGATACATAGCATTGCCAAAATCTGGCTATTTTTAAAGACAAAAAAATCTCCTACCTTAAAAATTTCATCCTGCAGAGAAGGGAAAAAACTGCGGTATAATTGGCAAACGTAACCGCAACTGCTGCAATTACTCCGGTTTGAATTACTGTAAAAACCGTCCATCCATAAAGAAAAGATGCCAGTTTTCCGTAGGCTCTCTGAATATAAACAAACTGACCACCCGCTTTAGGCATCATTCCTGCCAGCTCGCCATAACTTAACGCAGCAGACATCGTTAGCAATCCTGTAATTACCCAGGTGATTAAAATCCATGCAGCTGAACCTAAATCGCGCGCCATATAGACTGTTACTACAAAAATTCCGGAGCCAATCATCGAACCGGCAACTATGCTCGTTGCATCGATTAATCCTAATGATCGTTGTAAGTGGTGTTTTTCTTCAGACATGTTTTGGTTTTTTGGTTGGTTAGGTTTTCAAATATAGTGAAATGGAAATATAATTCTTATGGTATACGTTTAGTATACTTATCAGATACGTTTATTCCCTTAGATATCATTTTTAATGACTTTGTCGATACGTTTTATGCCTCGGAATTTACTTCTAATAACCCCAAAGATACTTCTACTAAGCGCACCTATACGTTTAATTACGATTTTATAACTTATACTAATGCAGGATATACTTATAATGACGTCATCTATACTTTTAATAACTCCATTGATACTTATACTAATTTTCCGGAAGCCTCCTACAGTTTTTTAGCTTCATTCCAGAAAACGTCCATCTCTGCAAGAGTCATATCTGACAAAGGTTTTCCGAGCTCTCCGGCTTTGCTTTCGAGGTACATGAATCGTTTGATGAATTTTTTGTTGGTGCGCTCCAAAGCATCTTCAGGATTAACTTTTAGGAATCTTGCGTAATTAATCATTGAGAATAAAACATCGCCGAATTCGGCTTCAATCCTGTCCTGATTTCCTGCATCCACTTCCTCCTGAAGTTCCTGTAGTTCTTCCTGGACTTTGTCCCAAACCTGATGCGGTTCTTCCCAATCGAAACCAACGCCCTTTACCTTGTCCTGAATGCGACTGGCTTTTACCAATGCAGGCAAACTTTTCGGAACACCTTCGAGCACTGATTTTTTTCCTTCCTTAAGTTTGAGTTTCTCCCAATTCTGCTTTACTTCCTCTTCATCGGCAACGACGACATCTCCGTAAATATGGGGATGGCGATGGATTAATTTGTCACAAATATCATTGCAGACATCTGCCATATCAAAATCGTTGGTCTCGCTTCCGATTTTGGCATAAAAAACGATGTGCAGCAGCAAATCGCCCAATTCCTTTTTGACTTCCTGTAGGTTATTATCCAAAATGGCATCTCCTAATTCATAAGTTTCTTCAATAGTAAGATGGCGTAAGCTTTGCAAGGTCTGCTTTTTATCCCATGGACATTTTTCGCGCAAATCGTCCATGATATCGAGTAGTCTGTTGAAGGCTTCAAGTTGCTGTTGGCGGGTGTTCATTTTGAAAGTTTATAAGGTTTATAAGTTTATTGACTTTAAACATCATAAAAATAAAAAATCCTATTACTGAATTCAGCAATAGGATTTATATTTATTAGAAAGTAATTAACTATTTTTTTGTTTTTGGTTTGGCTTCTTTTTTAGCTTTAACTTCGCTTTTTTCGGCTTTACCCTGAGTTACCTCTTCCACAACTTTTTCTTTTACTTCTTCAGCGTTCTGCACTTTTGGCTCTTCTTTTGAAACCATCCCTTTAGCCTGAAGGATATTGTACCAATTCAGTAACTTCTTAATATCGGAAGCGTACACCCTGTCTTCATCATAGTCCGGTAAGATTTCCTTAAAATAAGCAATTAGCTTAGCGTTATCGTCTTTATGCGAAACAGCTGTTGGGCCTTCATTTTCCTTAACGGCAATCGAACGCATAATTTCAACCAAAGGTTTTTCAGCGCTGTAGGTATACATCGAAATTTCTGAAAGCAGGCTTACGTTACTTCTCAATCCAACTGTGATTTTTTTCCGTCTAATAATGATTCTGCTAAAAATCCTGAGCGGGTTTGCACTTTCAATTCGAATAAACCTGGTTTTCCGGCAATGGCTAATATTTTTTCTACGTTCATTTTTAATATAATTAATGGGGTCAAATATAAATAAATAAAATTCCAAAGTTCCTACACAAAATCCAATTTTAAGATAAAATTAATTTGGATCTGAAATAGAAATTCGGAAACTTATCTTCCTTTCTTATTAGCAAATTTCATTCGGTAATCTGGGAAAGCCTTACCGTCCATGATATTTTGAAGTTTCTTTTTAATTAGTGTTTTTTTCAGCATCGAAATCTTATCTGTAAATAAAACTCCTTGAATATGGTCATACTCATGCTGGATAACACGGGCAATCAACCCTTCAAAAACTTCTGTTTTCCTGACGAAATCCTCTTCACAATATTCGATGGTAATTCTTTCGTTCCTGAAAACATCTTCACGAACATCTGGAATACTTAAGCAGCCTTCATTAAAACCCCACTCTTCGCCATCTTCCAAAATCATCTTTGCGTTAATGAATGTTTTTTTGAAGTTTTTCAACTGCGCTTGTTCCTCCTTAGATAGATTATCGCTGTCGCTGAAAGGTTCAGTGTCGATAACGAACAAGCGAATCGGTAATCCAACCTGTGGTGCCGCAAGTCCAACTCCGTACGCGTTATACATGGTGTCGTACATATTGGTAATAATGGCTGCCAAATTAGGATAATCCGGAGTAATCTCTGCTCCAACCTGTCTTAATACAGGTTCTCCATAGCCGTATATAGGAATAATCATTTCTGAATTTTTTTGCAAAAATAAGTAAATTAAATCATTTTTCGGGTCAAATAATCCTGAAGCAAAATGGTGGCTGCAATTTCGTCAACCAAACCTTTATTCTGCCGTTGTTTCTTTTTGAGTCCGCTGTCAATCATGGTCTGGAATGCCATTTTGGAAGTGAATCGTTCGTCAACCCTTACAATGGGCATTTCGGGGAAAGCGATTTTAAAATCTACTACGAATTTTTCGATTACAGCTGTGCTTTCTGAAGGAGTTCCATCCATTTGTTTGGGTTCGCCAATGAGTACTTTGGCAACAGTTTCCTTTGAAAAATAATCCTTTAAGAATACAATTGCCGTTTCTGATGGAACTGTAGTCAGGCCTGAAGCAATGATTTGCAGTTCGTCAGTTACCGCAATTCCAGTGCGTTTTATTCCGTAATCTATAGCGAGGATCCTTGGCATTTTTAAAGATTTTAGACAAAGATAAATTAAAAGATGCCAAAAAAAATCCTTGTGTTGGCAAGGATTTTCATTGTAAATAAAATTTATTTGATGGCTTCGAACTTGGCTCCTGCTTTTTTCCGATATGAAGGTGCAGCATTTTGCCTTCAATCATGTAATTATCAGTTTTCTGTAGGTTATTATAAAACCCTCTTTCGACATCCATATTGGCACAAGCCATTCGCGTTGTAACTATATTGGAGAACCCTAATTTATTGGACGCTTTCATAAAGTAACTTCCGCTTATCCTGTTACATCCGGCGAAAGCCTTGAATGTACCGCTTTTGGAATCAAAATTTATAAAGTAATCTTTTGAAGTAGTTTTTTCAATAGGTTTCCCGTTTAATTCAACCAATTCCCATTTAGTTTCTGCCAATGGAAATTTTCCTTTTTCTCCTGGAATGACTTTTACAGTTTCAGAGATTTTGTTGGGTAATTTTACCTTGGATTTTGCATCTGATGAATCAATGCTTGTGGTAGTCGAATCTGATTCGTAACGCATTGTGTCGATATCCGTGGCAACGGTATCATTCTGAACCACAGTAGAGTCAATTGAAACTGAATCATTATTTGTATCTGCTGCATTTTTACAGCTTGTAAGACACAGAAAAAGGAATGTAATAGAAAGGTAAATGTTTTTCATAAGATTATAGCTTTAGTTTTAGGCTACAAAATTAGGAACATTAAAATGGAAGGCTTTATACAATTTTTAGCATTCATTACACAATAAACTCCAAATTTGAATAGCGTTTATTATTTTACTACCACAAACTTAGCCATTTCTTTTTTGTCTTCTCCAAACAAGGTCAACGTTTCCTTATCCAATTTATAACTGTTCGTTTGGGCCAGCATGGAGGAAAAATAACTTTCCATTTCTACATCAGCGCAGTCCATTTTGTTGGAAACTATTCCCGAAAACGTCAACGTAGCGGCTGATGGCATTACAAATTTTCCAATAATATTATTACAGCCGGAAAGCGCAACAAATCTTCCGTCTTTGGAGTTCAGTTTTATGTAATAAACGTTTTTGCCTTTTTGATCTACTTTCTTTTTGTTTAACGAAACTAATTTCCATTTGGTTCCCGCTAACGGATACTTTCCTATTGCCGGATTAACCTTTTGGATTACCGTTGTCGTAGCAATCCTGCTATTTAAATCCACAGTAACCTTATCATTGGTATCGGCGGTTTCAATATCAGAAGTATCGGTTGGCTGTTTTGATAAGATGTATTCGTCAGCCAGACTTCCGGTGATTTTTTTCCGTAAATATCTAGTTGTATGATTCTGTTTTTGCCAACTAAGTATTGGTTGGGTTCATTTACATCTGTCAAAATAATAACATCCCCTTTTTTATTCCATGTAAAATGCCCTTTCTTTACAAATATCTTATCGCCTTTACCTTGGTATTTTGTCTTTATGGAAAAGGTCGTATTTTCATTGATGGCAATTTCAGTCTCTAAACCCTTGCAATCGGCACAGGGTAGAATCCCCTTATATGTTCCGATATAATCTTCAGAATTTCGAGGGATATAATTACTTGTACTTTTTTTATCATGGGCCGATTGTTTTTGACAACTTACCAATGTTAGTATCATCAGAACGAAAAGTATATTTATTTTCATCGGGTTAGGAATAAAGTTGACCAAAATTATCAAATCAATTCATAAGTTAAAGTTAAATAAATTTCAATTTTAACAATCGTCTAAAAAAGGTATCTTTGCCACAAAATCAGAAACGATGAACAACTTACAATCCATTATAGAAAAAGCCTGGGAAAACAGGGAATTATTAAAAGACGAAACTACCTTAAAAACCATCCGTGAAGTCATAGCCTTACTTGATGCAGGAAAATTACGAGTTGCCGAACCGACTGCAAATGGCTGGCAGGTAAACGAATGGGTAAAAAAAGCGGTTGTGATGTATTTTCCAATCCAAAAAATGGAAACTTGGGAAGCCGGGATTTTTGAATACCATGATAAAATGTTATTGAAAACAGGTTACGCCGAAAAAGGAATCCGAGTAGTTCCACCAGCTACGGCAAGATATGGCGCGTACATTTCGAAAGGCGTGATTTTGATGCCAAGTTATGTGAATATTGGTGCCTACGTTGACGAAGGAACTATGGTTGATACCTGGGCTACAGTAGGAAGCTGCGCTCAGATTGGAAAAGATGTCCATTTATCAGGCGGAGTTGGAATTGGGGGTGTTTTAGAACCTTTACAAGCTGCCCCTGTTATTATAGAAGATGGTGCTTTCATCGGTTCTCGTTGTATCGTTGTGGAAGGTGTTCGTGTAGAAAAGGAAGCGGTTCTTGGTGCCAACGTTTGCCTTACAGCATCAACTAAGATTATCGATGTTACCGGAAGCGAACCAATTGAATATAAAGGATTTGTTCCGGCACGTTCGGTTGTAATTCCGGGAAGTTATACCAAGAAATTTGCAGCTGGTGATTTCCAGGTGCCTTGTGCCTTAATCATCGGAACGAGAAAACCATCAACCGATTTGAAAACTTCGCTAAACGATGCGCTAAGGGAATACGACGTAGCGGTTTAGTAAATTTTCCTATATTTGTTTGAACACGACTAATTCCATTTTATGAAACTTAAAGAATATCCTCAATCGTTTTTCAATACTTTAAGATTACTTTCAATTCCGCTAAGTAAGCTTAATGATAAATCGAATTCAGTTCCGGTAATAGTTTCACTGACAACGATTGAATCGCGTTTGAATAAAGTCCATATTACCTTAAGAAGTGTAATGAACCAAAGTGTAAAACCCGAAAAAATCATACTTTGGATTACCGAAGCGGATCGAAATAAAATTCCGGAAACGCTACAAAAACTTACAGGCGATTTATTGGAAATCCATTTTACCAAACATACAAGCTCACACAAAAAATTGCTTCCGTCTTTGGAAATGTTTCCCGATAAGGTAATTGTAACCTGTGACGACGATTTGATTTATGAAAATCAATGGCTCGAGAAATTATATGCCACGCATGTAAAATATCCGAAAGACATTATCTGCAACAAAGCAAGGCAGATTGCATTGGATGAAAAAGGATATACAATGGATTATAAGTTCTGGAAATATACCAAAGAAAACAATCCGGTTAAGAATTTAGCTATTGGAGAAGGTGGAATCTTATATCCGCCAGGTGCTTTGAATAGTCAGATTACCGATTACGAGCTGGCTCTGAAACTGGCTCCGAAAAATGATGATTTATGGTTTAAGGCGATGGCTTTACTGAACAATACTACGGTAAGATTATCTGAAAATCCATCAAAAGTATTTATTCCGATTCCGGGAACGCAGAAAATATCCCTGAAGAAAATCAATGTCGTGAAAAACTTCAACGTTGACCAGTGGAATGATTTAACCGACTATTTTAGTCTGAAGTTAAATTAGAATCGATACCGATTGTTGTTCTGACTACTTTATTTTTTCGGGTATTGGCGCGGATGTCGTAGTTTTTCTTCCACGTTTCCTTGTTCACGTAACCGCGTTTGTGATCTAAATGCACACAGATTGCCGAATATCGTATTTGCTTGGACTTCAATCCTTTATTGAATAATCTTTCACCCAATTCGCGATCTTGTCCACCATACTGCATTTCCTGATTGAAACCGTTGGCTTCCACCAAATCCTTTTTCCAGCCAGACGAATTATGTCCATTCCACGAAGCATTTGTGGGTGTAATGAAGTTCAGGAATTTAGCCGAAATTCCAGAAGCCATAAATTTAATATTCTTACCACTCGATTTCAATCCTTGGGATTTAAGCCAATTCAGGTTGAAGCAATTCTGGGAAACAATATCTTCTTTGGTAATAGCCTGTGAAATATCCATTGGCAATTTGAAATAACCACCCGAAAGGAAATAACCTTCTTCCCTGTTATTGTAATGCACTTCGACAAAATCTTCTCTCGGAATACAGTCGCCATCAGTAAAAATCAAATAATCGGAAGTCGAAGCTATAATGGCTTTGTTCAGGATTTGTGATTTTTGGAAACCATTGTCTTCCTGCCAAACGTGGATAATCGGAATGTCAATTTCCTTTCTCAATCTGTCGATTAACTCACGCGTGGCCTCACGTGAACCATCATCAGCTATGATAATTTCAAAATCGGTAAAAGTCTGGACACTGAAACCAATAATGGTTTTTTCGAGCCAGGCTTCTGAATTATAAGTACTGAAAATAACCGATAGTGTCATAGTTTTTCCGTTAATCGTTGCAAAATTACATTTTATTTTTGATGCTGTTCTATTCCAGTTTCTATCCAGGTAATATTATTTTTTTGTTGAATCGGCGCACTTCCATATTGTAAGCTACCTTTTCGGCATTCACATAACTCCGCGGATGATCGAGATGGACACAGATAGCCATGTATCGAATCTGTTTGGAAAGCAATCCATTATTAAACAAACGTTCGCCCATTTCCCGGTCTTCCCCGCCATAATCGAGCAGTTCATTGAAGCCGTTTATTGCGAAAATATCCGATTTGTAGCCTGATGAATTGTGTCCGTTCCACGAGCGTTTTGTCGGCGTAAGCCAATTCATGAATGCAGCAAAATATTTATTCCGATTTAGTTTTGTTATCTTAAAATTGAGTTTTAATCCCTGCTTTCGAAGCCAGGAAACCTTAAAACATCGCTGGTGAAGGATATCGTCATCGGTAATCCCTTTTGAAATATCCAGCGGAAGCTTAAAATAACCGCCCGAAAGAAAATAGCCTTCTTCCCTATCTTTTAAATGATGCGCCACAAAATCCTTTCTTGGAATGCAGTCGCCATCGGTAAACAATAAATAATCGGAGTTGGATGCGAGGATAGCTGTGTTTAATATTTTGCACTTCCTGAAGCCTTTGTCTTCGTGCCAAACGTGAATAATCGGATGCTGGAATTTATCCCTAAAAGAATCTATAACTTCCTTGGTTTTATTGGTCGAACCGTCATCGGCTACTATAACCTCAAAGTTTTTTTCCGTTTGAATAGTGTAGCCCAGTAACACTTTGTGCAACCATTCTTCCGAATTGTATGTGGATATAATTAGGGACAGCTTCATACTCTACAAACATAAAGAATAAATTGTATTTTAAGCAAAAGTATCGGTATCGTTTTCGGACTTGAAAAAAAAACTAATTTTACACCCTACGAAGTAAAAAAATCCATTAGATGTTCAACCATTATTTAATTACCCGATTCAATCTGCGAGCTGATTATTGGGATGTTACCAAAAACAATGAGCAGTTGCTGACTGATGAATGGATGGACAACCGAATGTGGTTGTTTGAGAACTTCTGTTTTCCTTCGGTAGTGGGTCAGACGAACCAAAATTTCGAGTGGGTTTTGTATTTTGACACCAATACAAAGGAAGTTTACAAAAACCGAATTCTTGATTTGGTTAAAAACCAACCCAATTTTAAAGTGTTTTTTGTGGATGCAATGCCTTCGTTTATGCCCGAATTGTTGAAGTATATCAATCAGGAAACAAAAGACAAGCCTTATCTGATTACAACCCGGATTGACAATGACGATAGTATACATGTAGATTTTATCAATGAAGTCCAAAAACAGTTCAACCAGCAGGAATACCGCGCCATCGATTTTATAAAAGGTTATTCACTACAGATTGAACCGACTTATATTTTAGGAAAAAAAGAACAGCTTTTCAATCCGTTCATCAGTCTGATTGAGAAAAATGAGAATCCAAAAACCGCTTTTTACCAGGACCACCGTTATTGGAAACGCGATAAAAAAGTAACACAGCTTGGCGATAAAAGATTGTGGCTTTCGATTATCCACCAACGCAACAAAATCAATAAGTTTGACGGTTACGGATTGGTAAAATGGGAAAACATCAAGAAGAATTTTACTGTTTCAGAAGAAGTCAGCAAACTAATTTCTGAAAAAACAGTTCCTTACAGCAGTTGGATTTTCACCAGCATCAAAAACCAATTTGTACAAACATTCGAACTGAATTTCAAACTTCTCAAAAGAAAGATTGGCTTGTATAAGTCGAAATAAATCATTGCATAATAAATAATCTATGGCCTCAGAATCAAAGTGGAATGGTTTTCTAAAAGAGCTTGGTAATCTAATTTTCTTTTGGATTTTCGGAGTGCTTTTCTTTACCGTTTTCCGGATTGCCTTCATCTTATTTTTCCATAAAAAAATAACACACGGCTTTGATTTGGGTGATTACTCCAATGTTTTCCTGATGGGATTTCGTTTTGACTGCACAGCAATCGCGTATTTCCTTTTGCTTCCCTTAGTTTTATTATTGACGCTTTCTTGCTTTGGTAAATTCAGTATCATTAAAGTAATCCGAAAAATCCATCAGTTATTATTTGTGATTTTGTCTACTTTGATTTGCATCGTTACCATTAATTATTTCAAGGAATACGGCGATCAGTTCAATCACTTTCTTTTCCTGGCGCTGTATGATGATAAGAAAGCTGTCATGAATACCATTTTAGTTGATTTCCATCCGATTATAAACAGCTTAGTGATTATACTGACGATTATTTTAGGGACTTATATTTTCAGGTATTTTGAAAATAAGGAACGTATTTACCGCTTTTTGAACAAAATCAATTTTAAGGGAAGCAGATATGCAATTGTTATACTTTTCCTTTACTTATTCATTGCAGGCATTCGTGGTTCTGTTTCATCCATTCCTGTATTACGGGAATATTCAGGAGTTTCTAAAGATAATTTCCTTAATAAAACGATTATCAATCCGTTTCGTTCCTTAAAATATGCAATTAAGGACTTCAACCGACTGAATAAACTCGGTGACAAGAATCCATACATGGATGACAACCTCTTTAAGGCTAGCTTTCCTCAGGATAAAGTTACCGATGTTGTCCGCAAAACGGCTCAAGGCGCAACAATCGAAAAGCCAAAACAAATTTTCATTGTGGTAATGGAAAGCTACGATTCGTGGCCTTTGATGGATAAATATAGTGGATTTCATTTTGCTGATAAATTGAGAACTATCGCCCAAAACGGAACACACTTCAGCCACTTTTTAGCCGCCGGAAATACTACAATTGATTCCTTTGGAGCCATCATGACCAATGTTCCCAATTGTGGCATCAACCTAAGTCATATTGGACTTACAACTGCGCCATTTGAAACTTCAATTTTTACACAGTTCAAAAAGTTGGGCTACGAAACCAATTTCTATTATGGCGGTTATTTATCTTGGGAAAGCATTGGCGATTTGTCTAAATATTATGGCGTTGACCGAATTTACTCAGGCGTTGACGGCGGTGGAAAAACTGATACCGGCGGTTGGGGAATCGAAGATGAAAAGCTTTTCAATCTGGTGATGAAGCACACAGACAAAAATAAATATTCATTGAATATTATACTAACAACAAGCTATCATGCACCATACACGGTTGATTTAGAAGCAAAAGGTTTCCCCTATAAATCAGCTGATGATTTTCCGCCAGCGATGAAGAAATATTATGACGGCGCAATGAACATGAAGGAATTGGGCCATCTTTGGTATGGGGATAAAGCCATTGGGGATTTTGTAAAGAAAGCTGAGAAGGAATTTACCAATTCAATCTTCAACTTTACCGGCGATCATTTTGGCCGAAAATTCATCAACAGCAAACCTAATCTTTACGAAAAATCATCCGTTGCTTATATTATGTATGGAAAATCGATTCCGAAATCACTGAATTTAACTCCGGGAAGCCATATTGACATTATGCCGACGCTTATCGAAATGATTGCTCCAAAAGGTTTTGAATATTACAGTTTTGGCGAATCGATGTTTACAAAAGATAAAAAGGAATGCATCGCTTTTGACAAAATGATTCAAGGCAACGATTTGTATTATTTCCCAAAAGGTGCCAACATCGAAAAAATAGATTTGACCACTTTCAGGGAAACCAATTTGAAGAAAAGCGAACTGGAAATGAAACATAATAAATTAATGGCATTGGCCTGGTATTACACGATGAAAGGAAACGATTTGAAATCACCGGTAAAGCCAATAAAAAAATAAACATGGATATAAATTCTGAAGTTCACAACGCATTCGAAGTCATTCAAAATGGTGGCATCATCCTATATCCTACTGATACTGTTTGGGGAATTGGGTGTGATGCGACCAATGCTGAAGCCGTAAAAAAATCTATGCACTGAAGCAACGCGAAGAGTCCAAAAGCATGATTGTGCTGATGAATGGCGAAAAAATGATGTACAATGTGTTTAAGGAAATCCCCGAAACTGCATGGCAGATTATGGACTTATCCGAAAAACCTACAACCCTTATTTTAGACAATCCAAGGAATGTTGCGCCCAATATTATTGCGGAAGACAAAACACTGGGAATTCGATTAGTCAAGGAGCCTTTTTGTTTCAAATTGATGGAACGCATGAGAAAACCTTTGGTTTCAACCTCAGCTAATATTTCTGGTATGTTTACGCCAAAATCTTTCAAAGAAATTGCTCCCGAAATTATAAAAGGTGTAGACTATGTAGTAAATTTGCATCACGAAAAAATTTGCGACAAACCCTCAACGATTATAAAGCTTACGTTAGACAATCAGGTTAAAATCATCCGCAAGTAACTAATTTGAAAATTTGAAAATTTGGAAATGTGCTAATTAATTTTCAAATTATCTCATTTTCAAATTTTCAAATTGAATATGAATTACAAACAAGCATTAGACAATAAAATATTTGAAATAGTTTCAAAAGCTTCACAGGAACTTGGTCTTGAAAGTTATGTGATAGGCGGCTTCGTCCGTGATTATTTATTACAGCGCGACTTCAAAAAAGACATCGATATTGTTGCCATTGGCTCCGGAATTGACTTAGCTTTAAAGGTTTCTGAACTACTTCCAAACAAACCAAAGGTTCAGGTTTTTAAGAACTACGGAACAGCTATGCTTCGTTATAAGGAAATCGATATCGAATTTGTTGGTGCCAGAAAAGAAAGTTATTCTGAAGATAGCCGAAATCCTGTCGTTGAAAACGGAACACTTGAAGATGATCAAAACCGCCGCGATTTTACAATCAATGCTTTGGCTTTCTCGTTAAACGAAAATAACTACGGTGACCTGATTGACCCTTTCAATGGTTCGGCAGATTTGGAAAACAAAATCATCAAAACGCCTTTAAATCCTGACATTACTTATTCTGATGATCCTTTACGGATGATGCGCGCGATTCGTTTTGCCACGCAACTAAACTTTACAATCGAAACCAAATCATTGGAAGCCATTGAACGGAATAAAGAAAGAATCAAAATCATTTCAGGTGAAAGGATTGTAGATGAACTGAACAAGATACTATCGACTCCAAAGCCTTCTGTTGGATTTTTACTTTTATACAAAACCGGATTATTAGACATTATCCTTCCCGAATTGACGGCTTTGAATAACGTCGAGGAAATTGAAGGCCATACGCATAAAAACAATTTTTACCATACGCTCGAAGTCGTTGACAATATTTGTCCAAATACGGATGACGTTTGGCTTCGTTGGGCAGCATTACTGCACGATATCGGAAAAGCTCCAACAAAACGTTTCAACAAAAAACAAGGCTGGACTTTTCACGGACATGAATTCCTTGGCGGAAAAATGGTAAAGAAAATTTTTGAAAGATTGCACATGCCGCTAAACCAGAAAATGAAGTTTGTTGCCAAAATGGTAATTCTCAGTTCACGACCTATAGTACTTTCGGAAGATATAGTAACTGATTCTGCAGTGCGTCGCTTAGTATTTGATGCTGGTGAAGATGTAGATAACCTGATGACTTTATGCGAAGCGGATATCACGACAAAGAATCCGGCAAAGTTTAAAAAGTACCACAATAATTTTGACATTGTCCGTCAGAAAATCATTGAAGTCGAAGAACGCGATAAGGTTCGTAATTTCCAACCACCAATTTCCGGTGAAGAGATTATGGAAATTTTCAATCTAAAACCTTCACGCGAAATTGGCGTTTTAAAGGAAGCTGTAAAAGAAGCAATACTAGAAGGTGAAATTCCCAATGAATATCAGGCTGCGTATGATTTTGTTTTGGCTAAAGCTGATAAACTGGGCTTGAAAAAAGTGAAATAAGTTGGTTATAGATTAACTATTGTTCAATGCCTAATTTGGTAGCCAAACACTAATTTTGCAAAACAATTTAAAGAAATGAAAAAAGATAAAGCCGTTATCTACTGGCTGCTCTCAGGTTGTGTTTTAGTATTTATTATGGTTGTGGTTGGCGGAATTACGAGGCTGACCAATTCGGGATTATCAATGACCGATTGGCATCTGGTTACCGATACCTTACCGCCTTTGACCGAAGAAAAATGGCAACAGGCTTTCGATGCCTACAAGCAGTTTCCGGAATACCAAAAAATCAACATCCATAACGATTTCCAGCTGGCTGATTACAAATTCATCTATTTCTGGGAATGGTTCCACCGTTTTATCGGACGAATAATTGGATTGGTTTTCATCATTCCATTTGTGTACTTTTTGATTAAGAAACGAATTGACAAAGCCACACTCAAAAAATGCTATGTGCTTTTAGGAATGGGAGCCTTACAAGGTTTCTTTGGTTGGTTTATGGTAAAAAGCGGTTTGGTTGACAATCCGGATGTTAGTCATTTCAGATTGTCGTTACACTTAACTTTTGCTTTCCTAACCTTTGCCTACACCCTATGGGTTGCTTTGGATTTGATTTATCCTGAACGGAAATTTGTTGTTGTCGAATTAAAAAAACTGGCACGTATCACATTGATTTTCCTTTTAATCCAGATTATTTATGGTGGATTTGTAGCAGGTTTGAATGCCGGATTAATACACAATCACTGGCCAATCATGAGTCACGGGCAATTCTTCCACGAGAGTATTATATTGGAAAAGGATTCCTGGTTAACCCGATTTACGGAAGGAAAAAGCGGCGTTCAGTTTGTGCACAGAACTATGGCTTATGTTGTAGTGGGACTGATTTTATTCCTATATTTCAAAAGCAAAAAATATGTGCTTAGCACGCAGCAACAAAGTGGTCTTGATTCTTTAGTGCTCCTTGTCTTTTTACAATTTGCATTAGGAGTCTGTACACTTTTATACAGCGTTCCGCTTTGGCTCGGATTAACACATCAGGTAATGGCATTCTTTTTATTGATTGCGATGACTTATACCCTGCATCGCCTTTCAAAGTAATACGCATACCCAGACTATATTGTCGCATTTTCCAGTTATAAACTTAAATGTCTAAACTTACTGCTCAGGATAAATTTTTGGATTTATCAGATTACGGAAGGTCTTTCGGAAGATTTTTTGCCAATCAGTTAAAGAATACCTGTTTCACTCCTATTCATGTGACCTTACTTTTTGGTATTTCAGGTCTGATTGCTATTTATTGTATTTTACAGCACAACTACCTTTTTGCTGCATTCTTCATTCTGTTGAAATCTGGAATTGATGCTGCCGATGGCGAATTGGCCCGGTTAAAAAATAAACCTTCCTATTCCGGACGCTATCTCGACAGTGTTTTCGACATAATCCTGAATTTTATGTTCCTGATGGCCATTTGCTATGTTTCCAAAACTACCATTTGGTTTACTTTGCTGGCTTTTATAGGCATTCAATTGCAAGGCACATTATACAATTATTACTATGTAATTTTGAGAACCAAATCGGTGGGTGGCGATTCGACCAGTAAAATATTTGAATACAAAACGCCCAAAGCACTGCCTGGTGAAAGTCAAAAATCAGTCGATATCTTATTTGGAATCTATACGGTTGTTTATGGAACATTTGACAAAATAATCCACTCATTAGATTCGCAGGCATATAGAGTTAGAACCTTCCCTAATTGGTTCATGACGATGCTTTCTTTATATGGATTAGGCTTTCAATTGCTGATTATTGCTGTAATGCTTCCGCTAGGCTGGATTGAACTGATAGTTCCCTTTTTCATTGCCTACACATTATTGATCTTTGCATTAATTGGTCTTAGGAAAGTTTTGATCAAATAAAAAACGGACTCCAAATTTGAAGTCCGTTCCAGTTATGCTTTTTCTTGGCTTTTATCGAGCACCCTATGGCTTTTGTGATTTCCGGTGAAGGTTCTTTTCCGTTTTCTAAGGCCGCAATGGCGTTTTCCAGATATTTAACCTGAACTCCAGCCGCATCGTCTACATTGTCATCGATAGCACCAATGTATTTTACGATTAGGTTTTTATCCAACAAAAATACATGTGGTGTTTTAGTGGCTCCGTATTGTGGATAGATTTTCTGTCCTTCATCTACGAGATACGGAAATGCAAAACCTTCAGCTTTGGCTTTGGCCTGCATTTTATCATAAGTATCATCGGGCTGTACGGCAGGATCATTTGGATTTATAGCTAACAAAACATACCCTTTTGGTTTGTATTTCTTGGCTAATGCATTGACACGGTCTTCATATTTCACTGCAAACGGGCAGGTATTGCAGGTAAAAACCACAATAAAACCTTTGGCATCTTTATAATCGGACATGCTGTAATTTTTTCCGTCTACCGATTTCAGTTTAAAATCAGTGGCTTTGTCTCCGGGTTCATATCCGTTGGATATCATTGTTTCTCCAATTATAAACGAAGAAATAGCAACAAAAATTAATGGGATTGCTTTCATAATGTGTTATTGTTTTTGATTAGTAAATGAGTTAATATATTCGGTGAGCGCCGCATAACTTTCGAAATCCCTTTCGGCAAACAGCTTTTGGTTTCCTTTGATAATCAGCGTAGCCGGAATTGAGCCTGACCAACTTTTGTCAATCTTGTCAATCCACGAATTATAATCCTTATCGCTTAGCAGGATTACTTCGGCAGTTAATTCCTTTTTCTTTATAAACGGAATCAGCTTTTTCTCTAAATCCTTGCGGCTGTCAAGGCTGACCAAAATGACTTTTACATTCTTATTTTGTTGATGCAGCTTTTCAAAATAAGGCAGTTCCTTAATACACGGAGCGCACCAGGTTGCCCAGAAATTAATTACATATACATTTTCATCATTCCTGATAACATTCTTTTCAAAGTCGGCAAACTTTTCATAAACAACCGGCTGCTGTGCAAAAGCGGTTTGTGTAAGGATGAAGAGGAATAGTATTACCGAAAGCTGTTTCATGACAAAATTAAGATGCACGAAGTTAACGACTTAGTGTTTTAGATGCCATGGCGTTAACAAAACTTTACAATTACTTTAACGCTAATTCTTTTTTAGTCAAAAAGGCAACTTTTGAACATTTCCAAGGCTTCCCAGCCTCGGAATCAGCTTCCGTCTCTTCGGAACAATCTTCCGTATTATCGGATTGAGCTTCACTATCCTATTTTTTTGCTTCCGTGTCATCGATAACGCCTTCTCTATTCTAAGAATGAGCATCCTAACCTTAAGAACAATCTTCCGCGCATTAAATATAAGTTTCCGTAAGAAAATATTATCCAGCCAATGTTTAGAAACAATTTGGAAGATGTTTTGTATATTGGCCTTACCTAAATCAATTAAAATGACCATCATCAAATCAAAATCGTTTCTCATTTTTTTCTATTCTATTCCTTATTTCTGTTTTCACAGGCAGAAACTCAATATCCTGACGTAATAACTGAGGCGTACAACAGCCAAACCAAAACATCGGATGTTTTCTATGGTGGTAAGGGTACCAAAAACGGACTGGTAGTGCCACTGTCTTATCTTTTATATAAAAACGATTACTTCGTTAGTTTACCAAAAGGTAGTTTTGTAATATTAGGATTTACCGATAATTTCCTGATTGATGCTCCAAACCAGAATGATATTTTTATTGAAGAAGTTGGTGGTGCAGGCGAATATGCCGATGTATTTGTAAGTTCGGATAATGTGGAATATACCTTTTTAGGAACGGCAGGCAATGGAGAGGTTAATGAATTTGATCTCGCCAAAACAGCCTACAAGAAACAGGTTAAATATCTTAAAATCGTTGGCAAGGATAATAAAGGACTGTCTCCTGGTTTTGATGTGGGAAATGTTTATGGATTACCGGGAGCAAGCAAAAACGTTGAAACCATAATCTTGGAAAATATATTATTTCAAACCAATAAATCTGTCTTATTGCCAGAGTCTTTTGAGTCATTAGACAACTTAGTAAAGCAGCTAAAAGGCAATAAGCTTAAAATTGAGATTAGAGGCCATACGGATAATGTAGGTTCGGATGCCAAAAATCAAACGCTTTCAGAACAACGGGCAAAGTCTGTTTTAAATTATCTTGTTTCAAAAGGTGTTGAAAAGAGTCGGCTTTCCTTTAGAGGATTAGGCAGTACACAGCCTATTGCTCCGAATGATACAGAAGAAGGTCGAATGAAGAACAGAAGGGTCGAGTTCTTGAAAATAGAATAGTTACCCCAACCACTCCTTAAAATCATTGACCCTTTCTCTTGCCACAATAACCTCATCTTCCTTGTAGGTAGGCAATATGACTTTTAGTCTTGAGTTACTGTAAATCTGGATTTCTTTAATACCTTTCATAGGCACAATGAATTTACGGGAAACCCGATAGAAGTCTTTTGGATCGAGTTCGGTTTCGAGTTGTTCGAGAGTGACATCCAACAAATAATTGCGGTTGTCAATAGTGTGGAGATAGGTTCCCTTGTTTTCGCTGTAGAAACATTCTACTTCTTCAATGTTTATCATTTTGAGCTGCTGCCCCATTTTGATGGTAAACCGTTTTTTGTAGTTTCTTTCTACCGGATTGATGAGCATCTTCTTAATCATTTCAAAGTCGAGCGACAGGTTAGGTGCACTCATATTCCTCGCTTTGAATTTATTTACGGCGATTTTCAAATCATCTTCATCTATTGGTTTCAGAAGATAATCGATGCTGTTCAGTTTAAAGGCCCGAAGTGCATATTCATCATAGGCAGTTGTAAATATTACGGCGCTTTTTATATCAATCGTTTCAAAAATTTCAAACGACAAACCATCGGATAACTGTATGTCGAGGAAAATCAAATCGGGATGTGTGTTGGCATTAAACCAATTGATGGATTCTTCAACAGAATGCAGCAACTGGTTTACCTGTAATCCCATTTTTTCGACTTTTCGCTGTAGTAAACGTGCAGCTGGTTTTTCGTCTTCGATGATAATGATGTTCATTTGTTGATCTGGTTATTCGGTTATTTGGAAATTTAAAACTGCTGACTGCTACTGCCAACTGGATACTGTCTTACTCCCACTTATTTTGTTTTTCCTTTTCCATTAACTCCTTGATTTTTTTCCTCCCAGTCTTTCCCCATCAAAAAGGAAGGCAGGAATACCGAAAGTCCGTGCGCAATAAGGCCAATTCCCCAAAATAAAGCAGTACTGAAGGTTTGCCATCGCCAGAAATCTTCCGATGAATTATTTGAATTCGAAACGACCAGCATAGTATTGATTACGATATAAACAATAAGGTGGCTGTAAAATCCCTTGATTTTTTTGACGCGTTTTAATGCCTTCTGGTATTTTATTTCGTCTGAATTTAGGTTCATATTATTCATGTTTATTGCTTTTTTCCTGATCCATAAATTCCTTTATTTTTCTTTCTTCCCAATCCTTGCCCGTCATAAACGAAGGCAAAAATATTGAAAGCCCGTATACTACTAAGCCAATTCCCCATAAGATAGTAATACTGAAGGTTCTCAATCTCCAAAAATCCACATCGGCATCCAAACTTTGATATTTCGGGATTAGCAGCATAAGGTTAACTATGATATATGCGATCAGGAACGTATAAAACCCTTTAATTTTTTTAACGCGTTTTGAGGCTTCCTGGTACTTTAACTGTTCTGTTGTTAGATGGTAATTATTCATACTTTTTATTTTTTTCCTGATCCATAAATTCTTTCATTTTTCGTTCTTCCCATTCTTTTCCAAGGAATGGGGTGTAGTTAAACGCTTTCAGCCCGTGGAAAAATAAGCCTATTCCCCATCCCATTAACGGCCAAAAGAACCACAAATATTCGGGAGAATATCTTAGATTGATATAGATCATAAATCCCATTGCAAAAATAAAGGAAAGCAAATGTCCGTAAAAACCTTTGATTTCATCTACCTGTTTTTTGGCACGCTGATATCTTTCGTATTCTTCTTTATAATCTTCCATGGTTAATTCCATTTAGTTGGTTTGTCCTTATTCAAAATTTCCCTAATCTTCTTTTCTTCCCACGATTTTCCGTAACCGAAAGTTTCGATGGCATGAAATACTACTCCCATTCCCCAACCAAACATTGGGAACCAAAACCACTGAAATCCAGACGTTCTCAGATTTATAAAAATCAACACCGGAATTACACAGCAATAGGAAATTAAATTGCCATAAAATCCTTTGAGTTTTTCAACCCTTTCTTTGGCTCTTATAAAAGCCATGTTTTCATTGTATATATTTTGTGTTTCCATAAAAGCAATCTGTTTTGTTAATATTGGAATCTTTACTTTAAAAAATGTTGTACTTTCTTCAATCAGCATTTTTCGTTCTGAAATTAGTCCGTAACGATTCACGATGTTTTGCAAACCGACACCTCTTCTATCCTGTAATACTTCTTTCTTTTGCAGGTTATTCTCTACGATAAGATAATTGTTTTCGATGTAGATTTTGATGTGTAGTGGCTTTCGTTCGCTAACCACATTGTGTTTGATTGTATTTTCTAATAACAGCTGTAATGAAAGCGGTACAACTTTGGCATCTGGATTATCAAAATCCTCAGGCAATTCAAACGTAATGCTATTTTCAAAACGCATTTTCAGCAGGTTCATGTAAGTTTTGGCGAAAGCCAGTTCCTCTGAAACCGAAACCAGTTCCTTATCCTTCTGTTCCAAAACATAACGGTATATTTTAGATAGTGAAGTCGTAAAGCGTTGAGCATTCTCGGGATTTTCTTCTATCAACGAACTTAAAACATTCAGGCTGTTAAAAAGAAAATGTGGATCAATTTGGTTTTTTAAGCTTTCGAATTGTGCTGATGCGGTTCCGGCTATTATCTTTTGTTCTTTTACCTTGCTTTCTGCATAGGCTTTATAAAAATAAAAGGCGTGAAAAGCCAATGTAACAATAAATGTCAATACAACGGCAACCAAATAGTTTGATAGTTGTTCGTTACTTAAAAAATAATTTAACGAATAACCTTCAACAATTACATCTTCAAAAATCCTCAGTAAGAAAATGATAACAATTGAAATAAAGAAAGAATACAGAAAACCAATGAATATCCTTTTTGGTGTAAATCTATTAGCTTTAAAAATCTTGTCTAGGTAAATAAAAACCATCGCATTGGCAAAGTACAATGAAAAACCGTAAAGCATAGTATAGCCAAAGTTTACCAGCAAACCATAATTAAATTGAATATTGTTTCCCGTAATCAACCTGACCAATAACAATACTATAAAAATACTAATTGATATAATTATGGCTCTTGGGATCTCTTTTGTCAATTTCTTCATTGCTGAAATTTAAAATGGCTTATTTATTTTTCTCTGACTTATAAAGAGCCGATGCTAAAAATCCAACGCCTATTCCTATTAATGTTCCAACGCCGGTTCTCTCCATTGCCATTCCAATGGCGATTCCGATGAACATGCATCCAACGAAGATGGTTCCAGCTATTTTATTAGTATCTTTTGCTTTATTTTCCATGATCTGTATTTTTAAAAGTTGATAATTATTTACAAGTAGATGTTAATGTTTCCTGTGCCCTGTCTGCGCCCCAACTTGGATGAAACTGGGATTCCGGTTTAAATTTAGCAAAAAGTTCGATTGATTTGGTTATTGCAGCACACATTGGTTTAATATCGGTTCCCCAATATTTAGCGCCACCTATTTCAAATTCAGCTTTAGAGAATACAACTCTTGGATTATTTGGATCAATGATTAGTGCTTTATTGTATTGCTCCATTGCCAATCCGCCATATTTCTGACCATTCGTCATTGGATCCTGAACCAGGATTGCTGTGTAAATCATTGCCTGTACAACCATAATTTCAGGATTGTTTGGGCTAATTGCTGTTGCATTGTCAATAGCGTCCTGGGCTTTTGCTGTAAGTGCGGCAGCTTTTTCCTTATCTTTTGTTTCAAATGCCTCAATGGTATTGATAAAGGCAATGTAATAGTTTGGCAGGTAATTGGTTTTTTCTACAGATGCAATGCGTTCGAAGGCTGCAACCGCTTCAGTATTTTTTCCTGCTCCCCAAAGCTGCATTGCCTTCCCCATTCCTTGTTCGTACTGGGTTTGTGCCGATAATAAGGAACAGACAAAAAATGCGATTGATGTAATAATTGTTTTCATGATTTTGATGTTTTTAAGTTGTTTAGATTATATGATTTGATTAATATTGAAACCTTTGTTTTAAATACTGATGTAAAAGTATTGTCGTTATAGCCCTCATAAAATTTATAATTACCGAATTGTCATTTTTGAAGGATGAATTGTTTTTTTTAAGTGGCAAAGTTTCAAAGTAGTAGAGTTTTTTTACTTTGAACTTTGTAACTTTGCTACTACAAGTTCTTCAACTGATTATCCTTCTTGTTTTGACTGATAGTCCAAAAGAAACCTACGAAGAAAAACCTGTCTGCAGTTGGCGTTACTGCTTTCCTGTCATAAACTCCATTTCCGTTTAAGGTATCCGAATAATTATATCCGAAGATATTCTGCGTTCCTAATACATTAGAAACCGAGAAATACAAGATTTTTTGCTGCGTTAACAAATACGCCCAGTTAAAGCTCAGGCTGCTGTAGGATTTTGTCTTTCCGTTCATAAAAGCCGTTTCATTTGGGTCATTATAAGGTCTTCCTGAACTAAACTGCTGGGTAAAACCCACCTGTGATTTCCAGTCAGATATCCAGTATTTCGTTACCAATGATAAGCTGTGTGCCGCTACGAAACTAGGTGTTACTTCGGCAGTAAAATTTTTATAATCTCTTTTTGTATCGATATAAGAATACGAAATCCAATACTCCAGGTTTTTTATACTGTTTCCGTCTCTCCAGAAAACATCCAAACCTTTGGCAAAACCTTTTCCGTCATTGGAAAAATTAGAAAACTGTTGATCAGACTGTGTGCCATCAATATTATATTTTACCAAATCCGAATAACCTTTGTAATAAACTTCCGTACGCAAAGTCCTATTGCCTTTTACGTATTGATAATTTAAAATATAATGTGTTGCTTTTTCCGTTTTAAAATCATCAGAGTACTTTAGGTATTCTTGTTTTGGAGACTGTTCAAAATTACCATAAGCGAAAGCAAACTGGCTGTTTTTTGAGATTTTATAAGCTAATGATGCTCTTGGAGAAATGCTGTTTTCATTGATATAATCGTTGGTTGACGCTCTCACTCCTACCTTCGCTGCAAAGTTTTTTGAGAAGAAGATATCGGCTTCTGTATATACTGCAGCTATGTTCGCATCATAGCCACTTTCGAAATTGGAATTAAAATCTTCATCGAATTTGGTAATAAAATAATCGGTTCCGACATTAAGCTTTATTCTGTCCGAAAGCTTTTTGGTAAGTTTCAGTTTCAGATGTGATGCATGTTCCGAATTATTGATATCATTGGTATTAATCCCTATCTTAGTTTGCCCGTACCCATAACTTAAACCTGCAAATAATTGCCAATTTCCACCTAAATTACCTTTGTAGGAACTGTTGAAATAGAAATTATTATTCCTTAAATTCACCCTCACTTTCTCTGTTTGGTTAATATCTTCCTGGTTCAGATCAAACCTTGAGGCATCAAAAGACGCATAAGCCTTAAAGATTCCGTTAGCAAAATTATAGCGATAAACAGTTTCCCCTGATAAGGACTGAAATGGTTTGTTCCAATCTACATCCTGTGGGATCGCTACCTGATACGGAGCTAAATCTATGTAAGCTGTATTAACACTCAACGAACTTTTTGCCCATTTTTGTGTATTGCTCAATCCCAAACCAACTGTCATCAAGGAAATATCCGTTTTGTTCTGGTCTGCTTCATCCTGTGTATTTAACAATAAGACACTTGATAGCGCTTCCCCATATTCAGCAGAATAGCCGCCAGTAGAAAATGAAATTCCGCTAAATAAAAACGGAGAAAATCTGCCTCTGGTCGGCAATTCATTGGTTGTCGCGCCATAAGGTTGTGCCACACGGATTCCGTCGACGAAAGTTTGTGTTTCATCTGCTTCACCACCACGAACATATAGTCTTCCGTCTTCTCCAACGTTTTGTGTTCCTGGTAAGGTCTGCAAAGCCGCAACTATATCTCCGGCGAGAACCGGCTGTAGTAACAATATCCAACGGTTTCAAAACAGAAACCCTGCTTTTATCACCAGCACTAAAATTTCCGGCGGTTATAACTACAGCATCTAGTGTATTAACGCTTTCCTTGAGTTTGAGCGTTTTGTTTTTGCAATTACCCGCATCAATACTAATCTTTTGTGTTTCATAAGCTAAAAAACTAATTACCAATATCTGGTTTCCGGATGTCTCTGTTTGGAAATTAAAATTCCCATTTTCATCTGTTGATGTACCGTCATAAGTACCATCGATAAAAACATTGGCACCAACTACTGGCTTATTTTTTTCATCAATTACAGTACCGGAAATGGTCTGTTGCGCATTGCCTAATAAAGCAATTAATAAAAGTGTGAAAGTGTAAAGAATCTTCATTTGTTTAGGTTTTTGATGAAGCAAAATTCAATCAAAGACTGAAACCGGACAATTTAAGTTTACCGAAATGTATTTTTTCAGGGATGAACTGCAAAAAAAAACCTGTTCGGTTAGGAACAGGATTTTTCAGTTTGAATTAATGATTATCTGACAGGATAAGTATTTTTAAAGAAGTTTTACTCTATTTCTTTAGTATTATTTCTTGGTGTTTATCTAATTAACTGAGGCTAAATTAATTGTTTGCCTTACTATAGTCTAACTTAATCGATAAACTACCGCAAAACTCGATAGAGTAAACAAATATTGGAATTCTGATGCTTTTCATCGATGTTTTTTATATGATTCAGCATCATACGGTTGAGTTAACCTTATCACTTAAAATAAAAATTATATCTTTTTTTAACGCAAAAACAAAATAAAAACAGTAAAATTGTCGAACCAAAACTTACCTACTAAAATGAAATTTTTAAAATCGCTATTTGCGTCAGCGAACGTGTTTGCATTAAATTCAGCAGCAGCTAAATCCTTTACTGAAGCATGGCCACAAATCAAATCCTACTATGATGTTTTGTCTAAATCCTTTCATGCATCCGAAAAAGGAAATCTGAATGAAATAAAATCCCATTCTGCTATTTTGGTTGAAAAGGCAGAAGAATTATCTATTGAAGGCATGCCTGCCGAATACCGAAACCCAAAGATACTGGAAACGTTGCTTAACCTTAAAAAGCAAACCAAAGTGGTTAATTATTTGGTACAGGAAAATGTTATGGATGCTGAAATAAAACTGGCTTTAACTAAACTGAATGAAATTTTCCATCAGATAGTGGAGCTTTGTTTGTCTGAAAAATAATTTCTAAAGTTCGACGCACTCTTATTGTTGTTAAATCATAAACTCATTAGTATTAAATTTCGTAAATGATTTTATGAAAAAAATACAACGATCCTTGCTGTTTCTGCTTATTCCAACAATTGTGCTTGCGCAGAAAATTGACAACATGGCTTCTTTTGAAGATATGAAAAGTGCTAATTATTTCCGATTTCATTATGACAATGATTACTTCACTTCAACAGATAAGGAATATACACAAGGCTATAATTTCGAATTAACTTCGCCAAGATTGGAACAAAATCCAGTCAACTATCTGTTTATAAAACCTAAAAACAGTGAATTTAAATATGGGCTTTCGCTGGAACATATTGGATTTACGGCTAATAATATAGCGAGCGATGAAATTCAATTTGACGACCGTCCGTTTGCTGCGGCAATCATGTTAAAAAGCTTTGTAATCGCAACAGACACTATTCAAAAAACAAGGATTGCCTCATCTTTAAATCTCGGAATTATTGGCCCTGGCGCTTTTGGCGGCGATATGCAGACTACCATTCATGAAGCAACCGGAAATACTATTCCGAAAGGCTGGTATAATCAAATTAAAAATGATGTTGTAATAAATTATGAACTTACTTATGAAAAGCAATTGCTTCGCTTTCATGATTTTTTTACAATACAAACCACAGCAACTGCAAGATTGGGAACTTTGTTTACCAATGCCTCATTTGGATTGAATGCCACTTTGGGGATTATCAATTCTCCATTCACTTCTGTAAAAAACAAAAACAGGTTCAACTATATTTTTATAACCAGCCTCTTGTGAATTTGATTGCTTATGATGCAACACTTCAGGGCGGATTGTTTAATCGCGAAAGTGTTTACACCATCAGCCGAAGTGATATCGAACTTTTTACACTTCAGAATAATTTTGGCATTGTACTTCAGTATCGCTGGCTTTACCTTCAGTATTCGAGGACTATACTCACTCGCGAATTCAGCTATGGCAATTCGTTTAAGTGGGGCGGAATCAGAATTGGATTTAAATTATAAATCTTTTCAACAATTCAAAATTTAGCATTCAAAATTCATAATTTAAATTTTACCTTTGCCTGCTTATTAAAATTACGATTATGATTTACAAATTCAGGGCAATTCTCGATGCAGAAGAAGATGTTTTCAGGGATATTGCCATTCAGGAAGAAGATACTTTAGAAGATTTGCACAACGCTATTGTCAATGCTTTTGGTTTTGACGGAATGGAAGTTGCTTCCTTTTATACCTGCGACGATACCTGGAATCAGGAAGATGAAATTCCGATGTTTGATACTGGCGATACTCCGGGTGAACAAAAAACGATGAGTGATTACCACCTGAATCAATTACTTGGCGAAGATCAGACGAAGATAATCTATGTTTACGATTTTATCAATATGTGGACCTTCTTGGTGGAACTTGCCGCTGTTGAAGAAGATGAAGTTGGCGAAACTTATCCTGCATTATTGTTTTCTCATGGTGAATTACCAGCTATTGCTCCGGAAAAAGAATTTGAAGCTGAAGGAGACGATTTCTACTCAGAGTTTGAAGATGATTTAGACGAAGACGATCTGGATGGTTTTGGTGATGATAGTTTTGAAGATTACGGATTTGAGGAGAATTGGAACTAAAGCTAGTAACTGTTAGGATCTAGCTTTCAGCATTTAAAAATAATTTATAATAAAAAAACCGCTAAAAGCTAATTGCTGATGGCTAACTGCTAAAAAATGATCAACTTATTTAACACGCACATCGAGTCATTATCCATTCACAGAATTGGAAACAAAAACAAAAACGAATCTGTATTCCTTTCTGATGAAGCTTACACGCTGAATGATGAGATTGTACCGCTATTGAAGGAATATTTTTTAAGCCTTTCAGGGAAAAGGAAGAAAACTATTTCCAGTTTGCCCACGAAGTTGATCTGGAATATAATGACATGTTCAATCTGGCAACTGAGATTTTTACCAATCCAGGTGAAATCCATGAGGTATCAAAAAAGATTACCAATCATCTTTTTGAACAATCCAATCATCCACATATTAAAAATGGTGAAGTTTATGTTGCTTATCTGACTAACCTCAGCATTGATAATAATGTAGTTGATGCCATTGGCGTTTTCAAAAGCGAAATCATGTCCGATTTTATGCAGTTTGAAGAAAAAGGCAAAACGCTTCAAATGATTTTGCAACAGGGAATTAACCTAAACAAACTGGATAAAGGCTGCCTTATTTTTAATTACAAAAAAGAAGAAGGCTATAAAATCCTAAGTGTTGACAGCAACCGTTATGATACTAGATATTGGTTAGAGCATTTCCTTTCGGTTGATGCTTTTCAGGACGAAAATTTCATTACCAAAAAGTACTTAAAATTCTGTCAGGGATTTGCAAAAGATGTAGTTTTTCCAGCCGAAGACAAAAAAGAAGAAGTAATGTTCATGAACCGTTCGGTAAATTATTTTGCCAAAAACGACCAGTTCGAAGAAACCAATTTCCTTAACGAAGTTTTGGACAATCCAGATTTGATTCCGGAATTCAAAAACTATAAGGTAGACAAGGGCGAAAAATACAGCATTGAAGACGTTACGAGTTTCCCAATTGCTAACGGCGCCGTTTCTGATGCCCGAAAATCGATAAAAAATGTCATCAACCTTGATACCAATATTCAAATAAAATTGGATTTTATCAATCCGGAAAGTGCCGAAAAATATGTCGAAAAAGGCTGGGATGAAGAAAAACAAATGTATTATTACTTAGTGTATTTCAATAAGGAGCAGAAATCTTAACCGCTTATTACTTAATAAATATATCCTCAATTAGTAAAATAGTTGGGGATTTTTTATTTTTCAGCATAAATAAAACTGAAAATTATATAAATTAAGATTGCCAAAAGCTATTATATTTGCTTCACTATGAAATTGAAATATTGTTACGCCATTTTATTTTTTCTATTGATCTGCATGACTACACAAGCGCAGGTTGTAAAAAACAGCGGTAACGATTCTGTACAGGTTTATAAAAAGATTGAAGATAATGCTAAGAAAACGAAATTCAAAAAATTTGTTTATCGCCTTTTATTCAAATCTAAAAGAAGTGAAACCAAATCCCAAAAAAATATACGTAAGCAGTTTTTAATCAAAAAAACATTTGATAGAAATGAAGGCAAAATCATAAGAACCATTAACATAGAAACCTTAGATCCTTTTGGCTATTCTGTTGACAATTACAAAGATGAGCCTAACAAAGGATTTGAGAAATTTGGAAATCGACTGCATTTAAAAACCAAAAATTGGACAATCAGAAACTTATTGCTTTTCAGGAAAAACACTCCGTTGGACTCAATAGCCGCAAAAGAATCAGAACGTTTAATCAGACGGCAAAGGTATGTCAGAAGCGTTATTATAAAACCCGTAGAGATTCCGGGATCGAAAGATTCGGTTGATGTTTCCGTTCGTGTATTGGATTCGTGGAGCTTAATTCCAACCGGAGCAATTTCAAGTTCTAAAGGAAGATTTGACTTAACAGAACGTAATTTTTTTGGTTTAGGACACGAAATAGAAAATGATTTTACCAGAAGATTTGAAGATAATGCAAAGGCATATACCGGAATTTATACTATTAATAATATCAGGGATACTTATATAAAAGCGACTTTGCTATATAAAAATGATTTAAATAACGATGTAACACGAAGCGCACGATTGGAAAGGCAATTTTTCTCTCCATTGACAAGATTGGCCTATGGTGCTTATTTTGAAAACAGGTTTTATGTAGATTCATTACCAGACAATAGTAGTGTTTTTGCTAATCAGGATTTTAAACTGCAAACCCAGCAATATTGGGCTGGACACTCTTTCAAGATTTTTAAAGGAAGATCCGAAGATTTCAGGAGTACCAATTTTGTAACCACTTTTGGTTATAAAAATGTTTCGTATAAGGCAACTCCGTCTTTGACCTATGATCCGTCAAGGTATTATGCGTCAGAAAAATTGTATTTGACAACCATAGGTTTCAATACCCGAAAATTCTCGGAAGATAAATATCTTTTTAATTTTGGTGTAATTGAGGATGTGCCCTATGGACAAGTTTATGCTTTAACCGGAGGGTTTCAGGATAAAAATAACCGGCGACGTACCTATTTTGGAGGGCGAGTTGCCTATGGAACTTATTTCCCAGTTGGATATGCAGGCATTAACGTACAATTAGGAAGTTTTTTTGATGGAAAGAAATCACAGGAAACTACATTAAGGGTTGAGGCCAACTATTTTACCAATTTGTTATCCATCGGAAGCTGGAGAGTCAGACAATTTGTAATACCGACTTTTATTTTGGGAAACCACAGAGCAGACATAATTTCAGACAGGGTTACTATTGGTGAGCAAAATGGAATTTCAGGTTTTGACAATCCGTTGATTAACGGAACCCGGAAACTCTTCACTACTTTCCAGACCCAAAGTTATGTTCCCGGAAATTGGCATGGTTTCCATTTTAGCCCATTTTTTAATATGACAATGGGAATACTTGGAGACCATACTGATAAACTTTTTAGTGATAAGTTATATTCAATTTTTAGTTTAGGCGTTATGATAAACAATGATTATTTGGTATTTAATAGTTTTCAGGTTTCATTTTCTTTCTATCCATCTATCCCATATCAGGGATCAAACTTATTTAAAACCAATACTTTTAAAAATGACGATTTATCATTACCTGATTTCCAAATTGGCGAACCAACTATAGTTCCTTATAATTAAAAAAAATTATTACTATTTGTAAGTATAAATCGTTATAAATCAAATAAAAAATGTATTTTAACGATAAATTTTGACGTTTTAACGATTTATTTCTATGTTTAATTCACCAAACCAATACCCTATTGTATGGAAACAAACTACACAACCGAAGGAATGGTGAAAAAAATTATCGCTGTTCATTGCTAGGACATCATTATGTGGAGACTAAAAAAATAAATATCCACTTTAGCGAATTTGAATGTTCTGTTTGTAAAATGCAGGCTACCAATGATACAAGAGGACAAAAAATTACGCTAACCTCAAAACTCAAGGATATCAACAAAACTCTTTTTTACCTGAATCTAAAGAAACAATTCCTGTCCAAATTTTACTTTAGAAAAGAGTAGTAACAAAATAAGGTTATATTCGTCAAATGAAAAACCTTAAAAACTAAGCTTTTGGAATCTTCTATACTTTCAATTAAAAACCTACACAAACGTTATGGCAAAATCCACGCTGTAAATAACGTTTCCCTCGAAATAAAAAAAGGCAATGTTTATGGAATTCTTGGACCAAATGGCTCAGGAAAATCGACAACATTGGGAATTGTACTCAACGTTGTCAATAAAACTTCAGGAGAGTATAGCTGGTTTGGCGGTACAATGCAGACACACGACGCGCTTAAAAAAGTCGGAGCCATTATCGAGCGTCCGAATTTCTATCCTTACATGACGGCAAAAGAGAACTTGGAATTAGTCTGTAAAATAAAAAACATTGACTATTCTAAAGTCAACGAAAAGCTTGAAGTAGTTGGGCTAATTGATAGAAAAGATAGCAAATTCAAAACATTTTCGCTAGGGATGAAACAACGTTTAGCCATTGCTTCTGCCCTTTTAAATGATCCCGAAATATTAATTTTAGATGAGCCAACCAATGGTTTAGATCCACAGGGAATTCATCAAATTCGTGACATTATTCGATTAATAGCATCTCAGGGAACAACTATATTGTTAGCTTCCCATTTATTGGATGAAGTCGAAAAAGTGTGCAGCCATGTTTTGGTTTTGCGTTTTGGGGAAATACTTTACAGCGGAACCGTTGACGGAATGAGTAATCAAACCGGTTTCTTCGAGCTTCAGGCAGACAGCAATTCAACGCTAATAGAAATCCTTAAAAACCATCCTGAAGTTGAAAAAATTTCAGAATTGGATGGGAAAGTAATAGTACATTTCAAAAGCCAGTTTGAAGCTTCTCTCTTAAATCGTTATTTAGTCGAAAAAGGAATTTACTTGAATCACCTGGTCAATAAAAAAATGAGTTTAGAAGAACAATTTTTAGCATTAACCAACAAATAAGAGCCTGAAAATGAAAAGATTACTCGCCATAGAACTACAAAAAATCTGGAAGAACCGAGCCAGTAGAATTCTGACTATCAGCTACTTTGTGATATTATCGTTTATAGCAATGATTGCTTCCATTAAATTTGATATTGGAAACCTTAAATTTCATCTAGCCGAAATGGGAATTTTTAATTTTCCTTTTATCTGGCATTTCAATACCTACATTGCAGCTATTCTAAAACTATTTTTGGCTATCGTGATAGTCTCTATGATGGCTAACGAATACAGTTATGGTACGTTAAAGCAGAACCTTATAGACGGAATGAGTAAACAGGAATTTGTGTTATCAAAATTCTTAACAGTTGTTTTATTCGCTCTAGCCTCTACTGTATTTGTTTTCGTCATGTCACTGATTTTAGGTTATAGCTTTTCATCCTACACCGAATTGGGAATTGTATTCTCCGATTTAGAATATTTACTCGCCTATTTTGTAAAACTCGTGGGATTCTTTTCCTTTTGTTTGTTCTTAGGTGTTTTGGTAAAGCGTTCTGCCTTTGCGATTGGATTTCTGTTTGTATGGAACATTCTCGAAGGAATAGCTAACGGAGTTTTGAGTTTTAAGATTTTCCCTAAAAGTGAAACAGCAGCCAATATTATGCAGTTCTTTCCATTAGAAGCTATGAGTAATCTAATTGTTGAGCCATTCACGAAGTTGTCTATCATCAGGAATATAAAAACTACTATTGGCGCAAATGACATTAAAGATTACGATGTTCATTTCACTTCAATACTAATTGTTTTAATTTGGACAGCTTTATTTGTTTTCTTTTCGTATAAAATAATAAAAAAAGGGACTTGTAGTTCAATCATCAATCAATTCTTAAAGAAAACATAAATAGACAATGTACTTTTTATGTTTTCTTATTTATTTGCTAATTTTAGCGAATGAAGAAGAAATTACTTTATGCTGTTTTTGTTTTACTTTTTTCATTGAATTGTTTTTCGCAATTTAGTAAAACCCACTACATTCCACCCCTTTCCAGTTCGACTAGTTTAGGTGCTGAAGAACAGTTCATATATATTTCTACTCCAAACGTAAATCCAGTAAATTTCAGAATAATTGAGCTTGGCGGCACTACCATAATTGGAACTGTTTCAAGAGATGCTCCTTACGTTTACAATATTGGTTTTGGCAACGACACCCAAATGGTCATTGATGAAAGCAGTACAAATTTAGTGTTAAGTAATAAAGGGTATATCGTTGAAGCTGAGGATTTGATTTATGTTTCCGTAAGAGTTATTGCTGGGACTACAAATCAGGCTGGTGAATTGGTTTCCAAAGGTTTGGCTTCGCTTGGTCTGAGATTTAGAGCCGGTGCATTTACCAACACATTGGTTCAGAATTATTTCGACATTCATTACACCTTCATTTCCGTATTAGCTACCGAGAATAATACTACGGTTAATTTCAGCGGTATGAAACCTGGCGTTCAGCTTATCAATAGTGGCACAGGTGACACTCCTTTCAGTATAACGCTGAACAGAGGCGAAAGTTATGCGTTGGCCGTACAAGGTCCGACAGAAGCCAACCGTGATGGACTAATCGGAACTTTGATTGAATCAGATAAACCCATTTCCTTAAACTGTGGCTCCTTTGGTGGTTCTAATGCTGTCGGAAATATAGATTTAGGGTTTGATCAAATCGTTCCTGCCGAAAGGATATCAAGCAACGAATACATATTCATAAAGAGTACGGGAGCTGATGAAGTGGAAAAAGTTATTTTGGTTGCAGATGAAGATAATACGACCATAACATTAAATGGATCAGCACCAACATTTACCATAAACGCAGGAGAATATTTAGAGTTACTCGGCTCATCCTACGATGCCAATGGTAATTTATACCTGAGTTCCGACAAAAAAATATTTGCTTACCAGTGTATTGGAGACAGAAGCCAGCTTGGCGCATTTGACGACCGAAATCAAGAGATGTTTTTCGTACCGCCATTGAGTTGTCAGACACCGCGCGTTATAGACAATATCCCTTTTATTAACTTTATTGGCTCAAGGGAATTTGTTACCGGAAGGATAACAATGGTAACCAAAACAGGTGCTACGCTAACCTTTATCATTGATGGCGCTAATTATACTTTGTCCGGATTAGGAGCTATTGGTGCAAACGTTGATGGACCTTATACAGTAGTAGGTAATTCAAATTACGAAACTTATGTCCTGACCGGAATGGCGGGGAATGTGTCTGTTTATTCCACAGGCGAATTATACTTAGCTGCTTATGGTTCTGAATCAGCAGCAACATTCGGCGGTTATTATTCCGGATTTACCTTCAAACCCGAAATCTCCTTTAATGAGGTTGATATAACACAACTAGGCTGTATTCCAAATACGATCTTATCTGTAAATTCGCTAAATCCTTTTGATGTTTTTCAATGGTATTTTAATAATACACCCATTCCGGGAGCGATAAATAATACTTATCAGCCTTTGAACACTCCTACTGGTCTTGGTCCAGGCTATTACTTTGTTTCGGCTACAATTTCAGGATGCACCACTCCACAGAATTCAGATAATATTCCAGTAAGCTCATGTCCCCAAGACAGTGATGCTGATGGTAGAAATGATAATACAGACCTCGATAATGACCAAGATGGAATTACAAATTGTACAGAATCGTTCGGAAATCAAAATTTTAATTTAACCAATCCAGCTGCCGGTAGCATTACTATTGGTTCCTATTCCAACTCCTACACCGGAGCTATCACTACAGCCGGAACGGGAACACCTTCAGTTAGTCCAATTACAGGTGCTGCCGATGGGAATTTCGTTACCGAAGCAGCTTTGGGAATAAATAGTTCTGTAAGTTATACCATTTCAAATTTTACTTCACCAATAAGTTTATCTATCGAATATGCCTCCGTTGCAAATCCGGGAGATTTATTCACTTCATCCACAGAAATCAGGCTCACTTGCCCGGTAGATAAAACACTGACTGTATTAAATCCCAACAACGAATTATTGATTGATACCAATTATGATGGCGTTTTTGAAAGTGGCATTACCGAATATTCTTCTTTTGAAGTCCGTATCCGACTGAATAATACTATTCCTTTGGCAGCTGGAACCGGTACTTTTTCCATCAGGGGAAACCTTATAAATTCTATACTAATAACAAATATCAATTTATCAGAAGATACGACAAGCCGTGTTGCCCTAAAATTAATCGCCACCTGCATTCCAAAAGATTCAGATGGTGACGGAATTGCCGATCAAAATGATTATGACAGTGATAACGATGGCATACTCGACTTTATTGAATCACAAGGACTTAACATAACAGCTCTTTCTAACGTCGATGTTAATGCCGATGGAATTGACGATATTTTTGCAACCGGAATTGTCCCAGCCGATAATGATACTGATACTGTTCCGAATTACCTCGATTTAGATTCCGATAATGACGGAATTCACGATCTTGATGAAACCGGCTTCAATCTAACCGATGCCGATAGCAATGGTCAGATTGACGGAGTAAATTTTGGCTCAAATGGATTGCAGAACACATTGGAAACCACGCCAGATAGTGGCGACTTACAATCTATTTATGTACTTGCCGACACAGATTCCGATGGAACTTATAACGCATTGGAATTGGATAGTGATGGCGATTTATGTAATGATGTTACAGAAGCAGGCTATCTGGATAGCGATAATGATGGCCTTTTAGGTGCAACAACGCCACCAACTGTAAACATAAATAACGGATTAGTCACAAGCGGAACAGCCTATGGAAATCCAAATTCTGATTATGTTACTGCTGCACCAATTACTATTAGCACTCAGCCACAAAACAGCATTGCTTGTGAATTGCAAAGCGTTAGTTTTACGGTTATAAGCAACATCGTAACCGCTTACCAATGGCAATTGTCCACCGATAGCGGAACAACGTGGACAACCATTACCAATAACGCTACTTATTCAGGTACGACTACAGATACTTTGACAGTTTCTAATGTGACGCCTGCAATGGTTGGTAATCAATATCGCGTATATTTAATAAAAACCGGAAATGCCTGCGGATTATATTCTGCCGGAGCAATATTGACAACTTATCCTTTGCCTGTTATCACAACCCCGATTACCTTAAAACAATGTGACGATGATACTGATGGAATTTCAAGCTTTAATCTAACCCAGAAAAATGATATGATTTCGGCGAACTACCTTGCGGAAACATTCACTTATTATACAACACTGGCAGCCGCAAATACTGAGGATAATAATTTTATAATTACAAATCCTATTGTCCATACTTCGGGGAATGCAAGCGTTTATGCAAGAGTCGAAAATTCAAACGGCTGTTATAGAGTGGCGCAGATTGATTTAATAGTTTCCGTAACACAGATTCCGCCCAACCATATTATTCCAAATCAGTACCAATGCGACGATGACCGAGATGGAATTGTAAGTCCGGCCACACCTTTCGATTTTACAAGTGTTCAGACTAACCTGGCTGCAATTTTACCACCAAACGTAACCGTAAGCTTTTATAAAACTGAAGCCGATTTCCTTGCAGAAACTGATGCTTCTGGAAATTCATTGGCTATTACCAATATCGCTAACTATAGAAATATCGGTTTTCCAAACAGTCAGACGATCTGGGTTCGTGTAGACAGCACTACCGACAATTCCTGCTATGGATTTAAAACTTTTGATGTCGTTGTTGAAACGTTACCAAGAGTAAATCCGGTTAACGCTTCAAATGTCATCCGTCATTGCGATGAAGATCAGGACGGAATATTCGGATTTGATACATCAACTATTCAGGCAACAATCATTGGAAGTCAGACTGGCGTAAATGTACAGTATTTCAGAGCCGACGGAACACCGATATCATCACCATTGCCAAATCCATTTACTGTAAATGTAACCGAAACCATAACCATCAGGGTAAATAATAATACAACCCAAAGTGGTGGAACTCCCTGTTTTGATAATGGAACGATTCAGTTCATTGTTGACGATTTACCAGAAGCTTTTCCAATTCCAGCTAATCTGACAACAACCTGCGATGACGAATCAGATCCTATAAACCAGGATGGTCTATTTGATTTTGACACATCTACTTTCCTGAATACCATCATTGGAACACAAACTGGTGTCAATGTATATTATTACGATGAGAATAATGTCCTTATACCAAGTCCAACGCCAAACCAACTGCCAAATCCCTTTACAACAGGGACACAAAATGTAAAAGTAGTTGTAGAGAATCCGATAAATACCAACTGTACAGCTGAGATAATAATTCCGTTTGTGGTAAATCCGACTCCAAAAATTGATCTGGATGAAAGTGTGATTATTTGTTTACCTACTACAGAAGCCTTGATTGACGCTGGAATCCTTGACGGTTCATCGCCTAATAATTATATTTATAATTGGTACGAAGACGGAATATTAATGCCTGCCATCAACACACCATCAATAGTTATATACACTCCTGCAGTATATAGTGTAATCGTTACAAATGCATTTGGATGTAGTAAAACAAGGACCATTACGGTAACAGGTTCAGAACCAGCTACGATTCAGGACATAGCCATCGTCGATTTGGCTGATAGCAACTCCATTACTGTGAACGTTACGGGTTCAGGCAATTATGAGTATGCTATTGATGATAGTAACGGGCCTTATCAGGAAAGCAATTTGTTTGATAATGTACCAATGGGAATTTATGATATTTATGTTCGGGATCAAAACGGTTGTGGTTTGATTGGCCCGATAAAAGTACCTGTACTCGGAGTTCCTACTTATTTCACACCAAACGGTGATGGTTATAATGACTACTGGAATGTAAAAGGAGCAAACGCCCAATTCAATCGCCTATCTATCATTCACATCTATGACCGATTCGGAAAATTACTGAAGCAAATCAGTGCGGCTGGTTTGGGTTGGGACGGAACTTTCAACGGAAATCCGATGCCAGGCGATGATTATTGGTACAATATCGAATTTGAAGACGGAAGAAACGTAAAAGGGCATTTTGCTTTAAAAAGATAATACTACCTTTGCTTACTGATAAAAACCCACAATGTTTTTTAAAAAATTTCACCTCCTATTTATATTGGTGTGCGGCACAGCTTCTGCCCAATACATAGCTACAGATGAAACGCGGACTCCTCTTCAGCTTATAGAAGATGTCCTGATAAATTCGGGTTGTGCTTCTGTTTCCAATGTTTCTGTATCTGGAGGTAATTTTGGTTCTGGCGAAAACAGCTGGGGATATTTTAACGCTAATGGTTCCGGATTCCCTTTTTCAGAAGGTGTGGTTTTAAGCACCGGAAAAATTATCAATACTGTCGGACCAAATACTTTTATCTCTGATGATGGCGGCGGAATGGGTTGGACTGGCGATAGCGACCTGAATCAGGCGTTAGGTTTAACTAGTACTTTTAACGCTACAATTCTGGAATTTGATTTCATTCCGGTAGGAAACCAAATTAGCTTCGATTATATTTTTTCCTCAGAACAATATTTAACCAATCCTAATCCAAACCAATGTAGTTTTACAGATGGTTTTGTTTTTTTACTAAAAGAAGTTGGTAGTTCCAGCTATGAAAATTTAGCCGTAATCCCAAACACAAATATTGCTGTAAAAGTCAATACTGTACGAGGAACAGGCACCATTTGTCCAGCTCAAAACGAACAATATTTTGATGCTTTTAACGGTAACGAACATCCAACCAATTTTAACGGTCAAACCAAAGTCTTAACTGCAAAATCTGCTGTCATTCCAGGACGCCCGTACCATATAAAACTGGTTATTGCCGATGAAGGAAATTACAGGTACGATTCGGCTATTTTCCTAAAAGGTAGTAGCTTTTCAGTAGGAGTCGATTTGGGATCGGACAGAGTTTTTGCTAATAATAATCCGATATGTCCAACGGAGAGTCTGACTTTAAACGGAACAGCTCCAGGAGCATTAAGCTATCAATGGAACTTCAATACGAATCCCATTCCGGGAGAAACTAACGCTACCTTAACTTTCAATCCACCTTTTACAAGCGCACAGGATGGAACCTATTCACTTACTACAACTTATTCGCCAACCTGTACAACTGTCGCAGATATTGATTTAGAATTTGCACCCGATCTCGTAATTAATCAGGATACTTATTTTTATTGTGATGCAGATGCTGCACAGGATGGAATTACGACGGTTACACTAAGTGATATTGTACCAACACTATTTACAAATCTTCCTTTAGGGTTTCAGGTTAGCTTTTACAGCAGTGCTGCCAGCACAACTCCGCTATCGGATTCTTTCCTGCTTACGACACCATTTCAACAGATTATCTATGCCAAAATAACCAATAGCAGCTGCTACGCTCCTATTCCTGTTACCATCAATATCAATGTTTTTACCAATACGATTGCCGATGAAGAACTTGGCATGTGCAACAATGATCCAATAACATTAACTGCCGATCCGGGTTATGCCTTTTACACCTGGAGCACAGGAGAAACAACGCAATTAATTCAGGTTGCAACTCCGGCAGTCTATACCGTTACTATTGAAAATGCTGATGGTTGTACCAAAATTAAAACCTTCACAGTTATTGGCTCTGAAATTGCGACTATTGATGACATCATCGTTAACGATTTCAATGGAGATAATTCGGTAGAAATTATTGTATCAGGTACTGGAAATTACGAATATTCTATTAATGGGATTCAGTATCAGGACAGTGCGGTTTTCAATGATTTAAACGGTTTGGTTTATACGGCTTACGTTCGTGACAAAAACGGTTGCGGCGAAGTTTCAAGAGAATTTTACCTGATACAGATTCCGAAGTTTTTTACACCAAACGGTGATGGTTATAATGATTATTGGAACATTAAGGATGGTAATCCTTTGGCACAAAACGCTGGTGCTTTGATTTACATTTTTGACCGTTTTGGGAAATTATTAAAGCAGATCAGTGCGGAAGGTTTGGGTTGGGACGGAATATATAATGGGAAACTAATGCCGGCAGACGATTATTGGTACCGAATCCAATTGCCTGACAATCGGACTCATAACGGGCATTTCACCCTAAAGCGTTAAGAAATGAAACTCAATTTAGTCGCTACACTACTTTTATCCGGACTCATATATGGCCAGGCTCCAAAAGTGACCAATGGGAAACTGCAGCAAATTGAAAACTTCAAATCAAATTTTGTAGACCCGAGGAATATTGATGTATGGATGCCCGATGATTATTTGGAAACCGAAAAATATGCTGTGGTCTATATGCACGACGGGCAAATGCTTTTTGATGCCGATATTACGTGGAACAAGCAAAGTTGGGAAGCCGATGAAACCGCGGGAAAGCTTAATACAGAAGGAAAGACCAAAAAATTTATCATCGTTGGGATTTGGAATAATGGATCAAAACGCCATAGCGAATACTTTCCGCAGAAGCCTTTTCAAAAATTGACTGATGAGCAGAAGCAGTTTGTGTCGGACAATTTATTGAACCGTAAAAAAATTGATAAATCGTTTGAACCCATTTCGGATAACTACCTCAAGTTTTTGGTAACCGAATTAAAGCCTTTTATTGATTCCCATTTTGCTACGCTTACAGACAAAGACAACACTTATATTTCAGGTTCGAGTATGGGTGGATTGATTTCGCTGTATGCTATTTGCGAATATCCAAAGGTTTTTGGTGCTGCTGCGTGTTTATCGACGCATTGGACTGGTATTTTTCAACTGGAAGATAATCCGATACCGGAGGCGTTTTTTGATTATTTGAGAACCAATCTTCCGAATCCGCAAAGTAACCGCATTTACTTTGACCATGGCGATGCCACTTTGGATGCACTATATCCTCCTTTGCAGAGAAAGGTCAACTTAATTATGGTGGACAAAGGTTTTGACTGGATAAACTGGAATACAAAAGTATTTCCCGGAAAGGACCATTCTGAAAAATCCTGGGCGGAACGATTGAGTATTCCATTGGAGTTCCTATTACAGCAATAGCCCTAGCCCCGATTGCAGTGGCATCCTTTTATCTTGTTTTTTAACAAGATAAAAGATAGAACGGAAAGCGGGAAACAGCTCCTGAAGATTCTGAAACAAGTTCAGAATAAAAAACCCTCTCATTGCTGAAAGGGTTTCTTTTTATTTTGAAAACTAAAATTAGTCTTTAAATCTTTTTCTGTCTGTTTCGTTCAGGTAGATTTTTCTCAAACGAATAGATTTTGGCGTAACCTCTACATATTCATCTTTTTGGATGTACTCTAAAGCTTCTTCCAATGAGAAAATGATTGGCGGGATAATCCTTGCCTTTTCATCATTTCCTGAGGAACGAACGTTAGATTGTTTCTTTGCCTTAGTTACGTTGATACTCATATCGTCGCTACGGGAGTTTTCACCGATAACCTGGCCTTCGTAGATTTCGTCGTTAGGATTCACAAAGAATTTACCACGATCCTGTAATTTATCGATAGAATAAGGGATAGCTTTTCCGTTTTCCATAGAGATTAATGAACCATTGTTACGTCCCGGAATTTCACCCTTGAATGGTTCGTATCCGATGAAACGGTGTGCCATGATAGCTTCACCAGCAGTAGCCGTAAGTAATTGGTTTCTCAATCCGATGATTCCACGGGAAGGAATGTTGAATTTGATAATCATACGTTCGCCTTTCGCTTCCATTGAAAGCATTTCTCCTTTACGGATAGTAACAAACTCAACGGCTCTACCAGATAGATTTTCCGGTAAGTCGATGGTCAATTCTTCAATTGGCTCACATTTCTTACCGTCAATTTCCTTGATGATAACCTGTGGCTGCCCGATTTGCACTTCATAACCTTCTCTTCTCATGGTTTCGATAAGAACAGACAAGTGAAGAACTCCACGTCCGAAAACCATGAATTTATCCGCAGAATCAGTCTCAGCCATTTTCATTGCTAAGTTTTTCTCTAACTCTTTGGTCAATCTGTCTCTAATGTGGCGTGATGTTACGAATTTACCTTCCTTACCAAAGAAAGGAGAATCGTTGATTGTGAACAACATACTCATTGTTGGCTCATCTATAGCGATGGTCTGCAATGCTTCCGGATTTTCGAAATCGGCAATAGTATCTCCAATTTCAAAACCTTCAATACCGATAATCGCACAAATATCTCCGGCAATTACTTCCTGCACTTTTTTACGTCCAAGACCTTCAAAAGTGTGTAATTCCTTAATTCTTGATTTTAGGATTTTACCATCTCTTTTTACCAAAGAAATTGGCATTCCTTCTTTTAATACACCTCTTTCCAAACGACCAATCGCGATACGGCCTGTGAATGAAGAGAAATCTAAGGATGTGATAAGCATTTGAGGTGTTCCTTCTGAAACTTTTGGAGCCGGAACGTGTGCCACAACCATGTCCAATAAAGGCTCAATGTTTGTAGTCATATTTCTGAAATCGTCTGACATCCAGTTGTTTTTTGCTGAACCATAAACGGTTGGGAAATCCAACTGCCATTCTTCTGCGCCTAATTCGAACATCAAATCGAAAACTTTTTCGTGTACTTCTTCGGGAGTACAGTTTTCCTTATCGACCTTATTGATAACCACACAAGGTTTCAAACCTAAGTCGATTGCTTTTTGTAGGACGAAACGCGTTTGCGGCATCGGACCTTCGAAAGCATCTACCAATAGGCAAACTCCATCGGCCATATTCAATACACGTTCTACCTCTCCACCAAAATCGGCGTGACCCGGAGTATCGATAATGTTGATTTTTGTACCTTTATATACAACCGAAACGTTTTTAGAAGTAATTGTAATTCCTCTTTCACGCTCCAAATCATTGTTGTCAAGAATTAAATCACCTGTGTTCTCGTTTTCACGAAATAACTGACAGTGATACATAATTTTGTCAACCAAAGTCGTTTTACCGTGGTCAACGTGAGCAATAATAGCAATGTTTCTAATAGCTTCCATCTGTGTTTTTTTCAAGGTGCAAAAGTACACTTTATTTTTTAATTAAAAGCGTAATATTTGATTGTTTACTATTTAGCAACATTTGATATATCCAGGAAAAATTTTGTGATATTTTTATATTTAAATAATGTGAATTAATTTTTGATTGTGTAAATTTGGAACAATGAAAAATAATTCTAATAAAATTACATTACTTTATGTACTTATATTAATGTTTGTGGCGATTGGTGGCCACAAAGTATTTGCCGATTATTTTCAGGAAAATGCATACTCCATCAACATCATCTTTATCATTTTTTCTGCAATACTTCTTAAGGTCATTTTGTATCAAAACGAAATGAGAAACAGATCTGTGTTTGAAAAACTGCAACTCACTAATATTGAAATCAAAGAGTCGAATGAGCGATATGACATTGTGGCCAAAGCGACAAGTGATACTATTTGGGATTGGAAAATGGAAGACGATAGTTTTATTTGGAATAAAGGAATTCAAGGAGTTTTTGGTTATAAAAAGGAGGATGTTGGCAAAACGTCGAAATGGTGGTTTGACAGGATACATCCGGAAGACAGTTTGAAAATGTCGGTTAAGCTTTACTCCTTTCTGGAGCAAAAGACTGAAAAATGGCAGGATGAATACCGTTTTCAATGTGCAGACGGAAGTTACAAATATGTTTTCGATAGAGGTTTTTTGGTAAAAGACTCAGACGGAAAATCTGTCCGAATGATTGGAGCCATTCAGGACGTTACCAAACAAAAGGAAGAAGAGCAACGACTTCGATTATTGGAAACCGTAATTACACAGTCAAAAGATGCTGTTATGATTACGGATATTGACACTTCAGAGAATGAGATACCGAATATAATTTTCGTGAATTCGGCTTTTACCGATATGACAGGTTATGCTGCCAAAGATGTAATTGGAAAATCGCCTGCAATGTTCTTTGGAAAAAAATCGGATATTCTTGAATATGACAAACTAAAAACGGCGGTTCAGGATTATAAAGAATGCTTTATTGAAACGATCAGTTACAAAAAGAACGGAAAGGAATTTTGGGTTAACTTTTCGATGATTCCGGTAACCAATAAAGATGGTGAACATTCACATTGGGTATCAATACAAAGAGACGTTACTGAGGAGAAAGAGAAAGTCAAGGAAAGAGAGCAGCTTATTCGGGAATTAACGCAAAACAATAAGGACTTAAAACAATTCTCTTATATAACTTCACACAATTTAAGAGCGCCTTTGTCTAATTTGACAGGATTGTTGAATCTTATTGACGATATCAACATTGAAGACCCAGAGTTAAAAGAGATAATCAATGGCTTTTCGAAATCGACTCATTTGCTGAATGAGACGATAAATGACTTGGTAAAAGTGATTATAATCAAGGACAATCCGTCTATTCAGAAAGAGAAAGTATTGATTAAGGAAGTATTTGAAAATGTCTTTAACCAATTGAGCTTTTTGATAAGCGTTCACAAGCCTATTTTGAAGATAGATTTGGAAGATGTTTCAATTTTAGAGATAAATAAGTCCTACTTAGAGAGTATTTTTTAAATTTACTGACGAATGCCATAAAATACAGAGCCCCAATCAGGCAATTGAAAGTTACCATTGCCACAAAAGTTGAAGATGATAATGTGATTATAACCTTCAAGGACAACGGGATTGGCATCGATTTAGATAAAAATAAAGATAAGATATTCGGGCTTTACCAACGTTTCCACAATTATCCCGACAGTAAAGGACTAGGTTTATATTTAGTCAAATCACAAGTGGAAAGTATGAACGGAACTATTTCGGTTGCGAGTACAGTTGGAAAAGGAACAACATTTACAATTACTTTTAAATATGCTGGATAAAATACTTTGTGTAGACGACGACCCAATTACCCTCATGCTTTGTAGAAAAGTTGTGGAGAAGGTCGATTTTGCCAAAGAAATAATTACAGTAAATAATGGAGAGGAAGCAATTCTGTATTTTGACACACTGTTTGAAGAAAGAAAAATAAATAACGATATTGTTTACCCAAAGTTAGTTTTACTGGATTTAAACATGCCCGTGATGGATGGATGGGAATTCCTGGAAAGCTACATCACTAAGGATTATCACAATGTATTTGATTCGACAAGATTTATTGTGCTTTCTTCTTCTATTGATCCGTATGATATAAACAAATCCAAAACCTATCCTGTAATTGGCTTTTTATCAAAACCGGTAACAAAAGATATGCTGGAGAATCTAAAAACGCAATTTCCATAAATATAAAAAAGTCCCGATAAATAATCGGGACTTTTTTATATTGAATACTTTAAGTGATTAAAGTTTTGCAACGTGTTTCGTTAACTTAGATTTCAAATTAGCAGCTTTGTTATCATGAATGATATTTTTCTTAGCTAATTTGTCAATCATTGAAACAACCGCAGATAATTTAGAAGCAGCATCTGATTTGTCTGTCGCTAATCTCAATGCTTTAATTGCATTACGGGTTGTTTTGTGTTGGTATCTGTTTAATACCCTTTTCTTTTCGTTGCTTCTGATTCTTTTTAAAGCTGACTTATGATTTGCCATTTTGTTGTAATTTAATTGTAATTAATAATAAACTATTTAGTTAAAAAAGAAAAACCTCCCACAATTTAAAAATCACTTTGGTTTTAACTAATAAAACAAAAATCCGAGACACTGGACGCTGCTTTATAAAACTAATTTACAACTAACTTGTAGCCCGTAGGGGAATCGAACCCCTCTTACATGGATGAAAACCATGCGTCCTAACCGATAGACGAACGGGCCGTTTTTAAGCTTTGAAAAATTTGTAGCCCGTAGGGGAATCGAACCCCTCTTACATGGATGAAAACCATGCGTCCTAACCGATAGACGAACGGGCCATTCTTTGCTTAAAAATGCGGTTGCAAAAATACAACTATTTTTCAATCCCGCAAGAGCAAAAAAATATTTTTCTGATTTTTTATTAATAGGCTTTTGCAAACAGCACTCTACCAGCAGATTTGCCTCCGGAAAAAATACATTCTCCTTCCTCTTCTTTCCTATCTAAAGGTATACATCGAATGGTTGCTTTGGTTAAATCCTTAATTTTTTCTTCTGTCTCTGGAGTACCATCCCAATGCGCCGAAATGAATCCTGCTTTGTTTTCAAGAACATCTTTAAACTCCTCAAAGGAATTTACTTCAGTAATATGTGTATTCCTGTAATCCAGGGCACGATTAAATAGGTCAGCCTGTATTTGATCTAACAAATCAGATATATAGGCAACAATTCCATCTTTAGATTTTACTTCTTTAGATAATGTGTCTCTTCTGGCAATTTCAAAAGTTCCGTTTTCTAAGTCTTTTGGTCCAACTGCAATTCGAACGGGAACACCTTTTAATTCCCATTCAGCAAATTTAAATCCAGGTTTTTGTGTAGTCCTGTTATCAAACTTAACCGAAATCTTTAATTTTTTAAATTGTGCAACCAAATCATTTACCACATCAGAAACAGCATCCAGCTCTTCATCCGTTTTAAAAATGGGTACTATTACGACCTGAATTGGAGCTAAATTTGGAGGTAACACTAAACCGTTATCATCTGAATGCGTCATTACTAATGCTCCCATTAACCTGGTAGAGACTCCCCATGAAGTTCCCCAAACATGTTCCTGTTTACCTTCTGCATTGGCAAATTTAACATCAAATGCTTTTGCGAAGTTCTGCCCAAGAAAATGTGAAGTTCCGGCCTGTAATGCTTTTCCATCCTGCATCAAAGCTTCGATACAATACGTTTCATCGGCTCCTGCAAATCTTTCGCTTTCAGTCTTTATGCCTTTCATTACTGGAATTGCCATAAAATTTTCGGCAAAATCTGCATAAACATTCATCATTTGAATCGTCTCATTAAGGGCTTCCTGACGCGTTGCATGCGCGGTATGTCCTTCCTGCCATAAAAACTCAGCTGTTCTCAAAAACAACCTTGTTCTCATCTCCCATCGAACGACATTCGCCCATTGGTTAATTAATAACGGTAAATCTCTATAAGATTGCACCCAGTTTTTATAAGTTGACCAAATAATAGCCTCACTCGTTGGACGTACAATTAGCTCTTCTTCAAGTTTAGCATTTGGGTCAACCATCAATTTTCCTGGTTTATCAGGATCATTTTTTAATCTGTAATGAGTAACAATAGCGCATTCTTTTGCGAATCCTTCAGCATTTTTCTCCTCAGCCTCAAACATGCTTTTTGGCACAAAAAGAGGAAAATAAGCGTTGCTATGTCCCGTTTCCTTAAACATTCTGTCTAATTCTGCCTGCATCTTTTCCCAAATAGCATATCCATACGGTTTGATAACCATACATCCTCTAACACCTGAATTTTCGGCCAAGTCTGCCTTCACAACCAGTTCGTTATACCATTTGGAATAATCTTCGGCTCTTTTTGTTAAATTCTTACTCATATTGAATAGTTTGGCATAAAAATTGTTTAACTAATTTTAACTAAATAGTTCGGCAAAACTAACTATTTTTGTATAGTCCAACAATAAAAATGCTATAGATATGAAAACTTATTTTTTAAACAGTAAAAGATTATCCATTTACGGTGTATTTGGATTTCTGGCGATGGTAATGACGTCCTGTGGTTCCTACCAAAATAGTTCTTACTATGATAGTGACGGAGTTTATCATAATTCGCAACCCAATAGAACTGCTGACAATAGTAATTCCCAAAGTAATAAATACCAAGAATATTTTAGCGACTTAAATAAAGATTCTCAAGTATTTACCAATGTCAACAATTATAGTTCTGTAAATAATGACACCATCAACAAGACAGAAACCTACAATTCAAATAATTCAGGTTGGGGCGATAATCCTCAGCAAGTAACCATAAATGTTTACGATAATAACTGGGGTTATGGTTATTGGAATAATTATTGGTATGGAAATTATTGGGGTTGGAATAATTACTATGGCCCAAGTTGGGGCTTAGGCTGGAACAATTGGTATGGCCCAGGCTTAAGTATTGGCTGGGGATGGGGTTATCCTGGATATTACGGATATTATGGCGGTTATTACGGAGGTTATAACAATTGGTACGGAAATGGCTATTATAATAATCATTATTACGGTGGCAGAAGAGGTACTGCCTATGCCTATGCAGGAAACGGTAACAGGTCCGGAAGATATTCTGGTAATGTAAATACAGGAAGAAGAAGTAATTCTTATACTACCAGCAATGCATCGAGAAGTAATAATTTCAATAGCACCAGATCTTCATCAAATAACAGAAACAATACTTATACTCCGTCAAGATCGAACACCAATAACTCTTACACACCTTCAAGATCTAATACAAATAATACCTACACTCAGCCTTCGAGAAGCAATTCTGCTCCATCAAGATCCTACACTCCAAGTTCCAGTACTCGTTCCTCTTCTGGAGGTGGAAGTTACGGCGGTAGCGGAGGTGGTGGAAGATCATCTGGCGGTGGCGGAAGAAGATAAAAAATCAACTTACAAATATCTATGCAATCTTAACAAGTAGCATAGATATTTTTTTGAACTAAAATAAAATTGCATTATGAAATCAAAGATTTATGAACACCAAAAAAAGACAACAGTAGTGAGTAAAAGACTATTATCAATCATTATTGCCGGGTTATCATTTACCGCAATGCACTCACAGGAAACAACAACCGAAGATGCACTTCGTTATGGCGTTGAAAATTTAACCGGTTCAGCCAGATTTAGAGGTATGGGTGGAGCATTTGGCGCAGTTGGCGGTGATATGTCGGCTATAAACCAAAATCCCGCAGGCTCCATTTTTTTGCCAATAACTTCGCTACATTCTCAGGATCAAGCTACAACAGCAAAAATATTTCGCGGTATTTTGGTACTTCAGCAAAAGACAATGACAATACTTTTGATTTAAATCAGGCTGGAGTTGCTTTTGTCTTTAAAGACAATAATCCTAAAAATGACTGGCAAAAATTCACTGTTGCATTCAACTATGAAAACAACAATAATTTTAATAACTCTATTTATTCAGGCGGATATAATCCAACCAATTCTATTGACAAATATTTTTTAAGATTTGCAAATGGATTGCCACAGGAAGGTGGAATCACACTACAAACACTTGAATTTGCTAATTTTGAAAATCTTAATTTTATAGATCAGCAGGCACTACTGGGTTACAAAATGAAAATTTTCCTGCCTGACTCAAGTGATCCACAAAATTTTACCTACCATTCAAACGTTCCGACCGCCGGAAACTATTTTCAGGATAATTACACCATTTCTACAGGATACGATGGAAAGTTCACAGCTAACTTTGCAACCGCTTATAAGGATAGATTATATTTAGGAATCAATCTTAACTATCATTATACAGATATCATAAAAACCACTTCTGTTTTTGAATCTTATAATACAGCGGATCCTTCAACCGGATTGCAGTCCGTTCAGTTTGATACTGAAACCCATACATTTGGAAATGGTTTTTCTTTCAACCTCGGAGCGATTGCCAAAGCGACAGAAAGTTTACGTATCGGACTAGCTTATCAATCACCTACATGGTACAGGCTTGAAGATGAGCAAAGACAGGCTGTCATCGCTGTTAATGATGGGAATAGATCAATTTATAATCCTGGAGTTACTATGGTTTATAAACCATATACAATTCAAACACCGGGAAAATGGACCGGAAGTTTAGCGTATATTTTTGGCAAAAAAGGATTATTGAGTGCAGATGTTTCTACAAAGGATTACAGCAGTACGAAGTTTAGTCCAAAAGATGACTATGCAGGCTTAAATTCATATATGAGCAATGTCCTGGATAATGCAATTGAAGTACGCCTTGGTGGAGAATACAAATACAAAGAAGTGAGTTTCAGAGCGGGTTATCATTTTGACCAAAGTCCATATAAAGTTGATCAGGCTTTCGGTGACTTGACCGGATACTCTGGTGGATTAGGATATACTTTTGGTGACAGCCGGATTGACCTTGCCTACTCTTACGAACACAGAAACTTTAATTATACTTTCCTTTCTTCCGGCTTAACTGATCCGGCTAGAGTTAGCAGGTATAACAATAATGTGACTTTAAGTTATTCTATGAATTTCTAATTTTATAACTACATCAATTCCTTAACTATCTACAACTTATTATGAAACATTTTTATTTGCCTTTAATTTTATTTTTTTACTAAATACTACAGCTAATTCAACAAACAAGAAATTCTATGACCCAAATGGGACCATTCAAATATTAAATCTTGTAACCAACGGTTCAGTACAACCAAATAACACCATTAGCTTTAATGGAGTAAATGATCTGTATATAGAATTTGATGTCAAATTAACCTATATAGGAACAGATCCTGATTTTATAAATGGACAATTATCTTGTACTTATTATGATCCAAATTCATATGACAATGAGATAGCACAATATTATAATAATGGTGTATTACCAAGAGTTCTTTTTACGCACAAGCCAACTTTAATTTCAAATGGAACTAATTATACCTACACATATCACAAAAAAATGCATCTTGTTCGACATTCAATTTATAACTCGGGAGGTTCAATTGTTTTCAGGTATCGCAAGGACGACGATGGTTCCCCTTGGGACTTTTCACGCCAATTTCCTAAATTAACCTACAGAATTATAGGAGGAACAAAAACAGGAAATGAGCCTTCCATACCGTCAGTAAAAAATCTAATAATAAATAGTATTTCATATAGTAATGGAATGCCATTAATAAACAATCAAGTAGTTGTCCCTGATTCAGGACAGCAAAATGACGACGAAGAACCCGGAACAAGAAGTATCAATTTATCATTTAGTTATAATTGTACACTCGGTACAACTGATGTTGGTTATTATCCTTCAGCAAAAGTTCAGGTATCCGGAAGAAATTCTCTTGATGAACCTGTATGGAAAGATTTAACAGGATGGTTGTCCGACACTGAATTTTTCGCAACTTTCTCTCTTACTAATTTGAAAATACGCTCTACGGAAGTTGCTGATAATTCGACTGTTAGAATTATTTTTAGTTTTCAAGGAACAGAAATCTATACATGTTCACTGGCAAGGCCCAGCAGATCAATTGAATTTAATAATATATACAGCAGCCAAACCATCCAATCGGGTCAAACTGTTCAACCATTTACTTCATCACAGCCAAATATTTGGGTTACTGGCGGAGAATTAGAATGTCCTTATAGAATTAAATGTAATGATCCTAAAATTTATTCAAACGTTACAAACTATCAGTGGCAAATAAAACAAAACTCGGGGAATTGGACTAATCTTCCAAACGTGACATCAAAAGATTATACACCAACAAATCAATTCACTTCAAACACAAGTTATAGGAGAATTGCATTCTATAATGGCCTTTACTGTATGAGTTTACCAATAGATATCATAGTTGCTGCCCCAGTTGTAAATAGCATTTGTTGTACACAAAATTTACCAACCTATAACAGTCAGCCTCAGCCCATAACTGGAAACATTCCTGCTCTAAATGGAAATTTTAGTTATCAATGGCAAATAGCTCCTAATTTATATAACCCTATGGTTTGGCAAAACATTAATGGAGCGACATCTCAAAATTACACCCATATTTTTACCAACCCCGCTCTAAGAGGGACTCTAGTAACAACTTTCAGGAGATTATTGATACAAAACGGCTCAACAATAAATATCAGCAATGAAATCACGGTAAATAGGCCTAACCGAACTGCTAAATATATTAATACTGAAGATAATGATATGTTACTTACAGATTCTGATGTATTGATTTATCCTAACCCAGTAAGTAATTTGCTAAATGTAGAATTTGAAGATGGCAGCTCAACACCAGAAAAAATATTAATTTATGACATTTCTGGTAGAGAAATCAATTTGAACATAATTACAAATTCAGAAAATCAAATTCAATTAGACTTCTCAGGAGTATCTTCTGGTACTTATTACTTAAAGTTTGAAAATGCTGAAAAATTAATTACTAAAAAAATAATTAAAAATAACTAAAAAGCGATTTTCAATAAAAACATTACTAAACCACCTCAATTAAGGTGGTTTTTTATTTTAACAGTTTTAGTGGAATTTATTTCAAAATAAAAAGCGTAATTTTGCACTCCCTAAGAACAATAGGTATAAATCTATGAGAACTAAGTCATTAAAGAAAAACAAAATCAATGTCATAACACTTGGATGTTCCAAAAACACTTACGACAGTGAGGTTTTGATGGGTCAGTTGAAAGCCAGTGGTAAAGATGTCGTGCATGAACAGGAAGGTAACATCGTAGTAATCAATACCTGCGGTTTTATTGATAATGCCAAAGCCGAATCGGTAAATACCATTTTGGAATATGCCGACAAAAAAGAAAAAGGCTTAGTGGATAAGGTTTTCGTTACCGGATGTTTATCTGAAAGATATCGTCCCGACTTAGAGAAGGAAATTCCGAATGTAGATCAATATTTCGGTACAACCGAACTACCGCTTTTATTGAAAGCACTTGGCGCAGATTATAAACACGAATTATTAGGGGAACGTTTGACGACTACTCCAAAAAATTATGCTTACCTAAAAATTGCTGAAGGCTGTGACCGACCATGTAGTTTTTGTGCGATTCCAATTATGCGTGGCAAACACATGTCGCAATCAATTGAAAAATTGGTTAGGGAAGCTGAAGGTTTAGCTAAAAATGGCGTAAAAGAACTAATTCTGATTGCACAGGATCTGACGTATTACGGATTGGATTTATACAAAAAAAGAAACCTTGCCGAATTACTGGAAAACTTAATAAAAGTGGAAGGAATCGAATGGATTCGTTTGCATTATGCCTTCCCTACTGGTTTTCCTATGGATGTTTTGGATTTGATGAAACGCGAACCAAAAATCTGTAATTATATTGATATTCCGCTGCAACATATTTCAGATAATATCCTGAAATCAATGCGTCGTGGCACTACAAAAGAAAAAACAACCAAATTACTGAAAGAGTTTCGGGAAGCAGTTCCGGGAATGACAATCAGAACCACTTTGATTGTTGGTTATCCTGGTGAAACCGAAGAAGATTTCCAAATCATGAAAGACTGGGTTCAGGAAATGAAATTTGAACGTTTAGGATGTTTCGCCTATTCTCATGAAGAAAACACTCATGCGTATTTATTGGATGACGATGTTCCGAATGAAGTAAAACAAGCACGCGCGATGGAAATCATGGACCTTCAATCGCAAATTTCCTGGGACTTGAATCAGGAAAAATTGGAAAAACCTTTAAGTGCATTATCGACAGGAAAGAAGGCCAGCACTTTGTTGGAAGAACTGAATTCGACAGCCCAGATGTTGATAATGAAGTACTTATTGACGCCTCGAAATTCTATGTGAAGACTGGAGAGTTTGTGAATATAAAGATTATTGACGCTACCGAATTCGATCTTTACGGAGAACCGGCCTAATACTTAAAACTCAAACATCCGACAAGGAAATCTTTACCGTAAAATTCAGTGTTTTTTGAAGCAGCGTTGTGGGTGTATGTCAGCATAACCGGCATCTTGATTCCATGACCTAATTCGAATTCCTTAGAAACGTTCAGCCCTAAGTCAACAAAAGAAACCTTGTCATAATCTGCATAGGTATAATATTCTGCTTTATTATTGAAAATAACTCCTATCATAGGATCAATATCGATATCCTGAAGCAATATTGATTTATGGTTTTCGAAAACGGTAAAAGTATATCCTACCTCAAAATAAGTCGTAAAATTCTGCTTTGGATTTTCTCCATTGCTGTCATATCGAAAATCATTTCCGGCAACTAGTGTACTTAAAGTTGCATTAAACGGATATTTGTAACCTTCTGAAAAATCAAGGCAGACCATAGCGTCAACCGATTTAGTACCGTTCGTTCCATAATTAAAATAACCGTTTTTTACGCCATCAACCTTGCTGACTGGCGGCCAATAATAATCCCAAATCTGAAACTCCAAAAAATCAGTAAGCTTATAATAGACATACAAGTCTATTTCCTGATATCCTTTATTTTCAGGAACAGCATCTGTAGAAAAATAACCATTCTTAAAATTGGTTGTTCCCCAAAATCCCACGGTCAATTTTGGAGTAACGAAATAATCAACTGAAGGCTGAACTGCAATATAATTGCCACCCCAACATTGTCCACGCCAAAGATAACGGCTGACGATGTCTAAATTCAGGCCAATTTTTTTCTTGTTTATAATACCAAGTGTATCCGTTTTCAATTGATTTTCCTGAGAAAACATTGAGAGGGAAATACTAAGAAACAGAAATAGCAGCTTAACTTTCATTCTTATTTTCCTTGTCTAAATATTTATTAATCAGTTCGAATAAATTATCCCTATTCAGAGGCTTTGTGATATAACCATTGAATCCGGCTTCTTCAATCCTGATTTTATCATCTGATGAGGAATAAGCGGTCTGTGCAATTATTGGAAGATTGGGACGCATTGGCCTGATTTGTTCTAAAGCTTCAAAACCATTCATAATCGGCATTTTAATATCCATCAATACCAACTCTATATTGGGCTCATTTAGACAGATATCAACCGCTTCCTGTCCGTTGAGGGCTCTGATGATTTTGTAATTTTTATGCTGCATCATCTTTTGGAATAGCAGGAAATTAATATTATCGTCCTCAGCAATTAAAATCGTTTCTTCTGTATCCTTTATGGTTTCGAGATTGTTGATTGATTTTACCGTAATGTGCTCAATTTTTGAATATCGCAGCGGAATTGAAAAATAAAAGGTTGATCCTTCTCCCACTTTTGATTCTAAGCTAATAGTACCACCAAGTAAATCGATATAGGCTTTTGAAATAGCAAGACCCAATCCTAAACCGCCAACCTTAATCGAAATATCGCTGTCCACACGTTTGAAACGATCAAAAATATCTTTATGATTAGCTTCAGAAATTCCGAGTCCAGTATCTTTTACGGTAAAATTAATCAGCTCATTTTCTTCATCAATTTCAAAACCGAACGTAACCGAACCTTTTTCAGTAAACTTAATCGCATTGGTCAATAAATTGATTATAACCTGTTTAAGCTTTATGTCATCCGTCACAATATTAAATTTAGCTGGTGTTTTGCTTTTCTCAAGTTTTATATCGACATCCTTATTCTGGATGGTAACTTTAACCGTTTCATACAATTCGGTAACCATAGAATCCAGATTAATCACATTGAGGTTGGGCGAAAGCTGATTGGATTCGATTTTTGACATTTCAATCAGGTCATCAATAATCCCAACAAGGTTTTTTCCGCTTTTTTCAATAACATTCAGGTATTCCAGCTTTTCACTTTCGCTTATTTTAGTGTTAAGGATTAATTCTGTAAAACCATTTATAGCATTCATCGGAGTTCTTATTTCGTGCGATAAATTGGCCAGAAAAGACGACTTCAGCCTGTCACTTTCTTCTGCTTTTATCTTAGCCTTTATCAGTTCGATCTTCTGATTGCTGTTTTCTTCAAATAAATTTCCGATATAACTAAACTCTCCTGTGCTTTTTTTAAGTTGCTTTATAGCTCTCCTGTTTCCTGTTTCTAATGCCCTTCTTACCAAATACAACGGATGGTAAACCAAGCGCCGGGTGTAGATTAAATTTACTATCAGATTGATGACAAAAGCTACAATTATCACATATAATATGTTGATGGCATTCTCAAAATATTCCGCAAAGTTTCTTTCAAATCGCATTCTGCCTATTAGCTTTCCATCGAAATTTTTTAATGAATAAAAGGAATTTATTTTATTTCTCTGATTTGACTTAACATCTAAAGTCTTTGTCAAAAAAACTTTGGAGTTAGCTATGCCTTCGATATTTGAAATATAGCTTTGATCAATTAGCCTAATTACAAAAAAGTACCCGGATGATTTAGTTTTATTTTTTAATAAATCAAAAGAAGGGTGAACTGAAGCTCCAAAAACCTCTATATAGCCCTCGGGGATTTTCATATAAAAGACGTCTAAACCTGACTCATCAAGTTTATCCATTGCTTCTTTAGGAATAAATCCCTCAGATTTAATTTTTGAGGTTTTAGTGTGAATAACCAATTGGTTATTTTCATCATAAACAACCATTTGATCGGCTTTATATATATCAATTTCATGCGCTATTATATCATTGTACCATGCTAAATCACGCTTTTTTATAAAGTTTACAAACTCGTCCCAATTAGTATCATTATTTATATAAACCAGCTCGGGTTTATTGATTAAATGCATTAATTCTTGAATCTCATTATCGAACTGTTTAATGGAAGAGTTGTAAACCTGTTTCTCGGCTTTTTTGGTATAATAAAATAAGGCAAAATACAGGAGTATAAAAAATATGCTCGAGGAGAATATCAACCATAGTATTTTAGGAAAGGTCTTTTTTACTTTCATTTAGGCAGGCTAACTTTTATTTGGGGTTTAAAAGTAGGCTAAAAAATAAACATAATTATCATGTCCTTCAACAATTTATAACATCAATAATCCAAATTGTTGCAAAGTCTTTACGGACTTACTGTACCAGAAGATTTCAAAATCCTCTAACTGGTTCTCAAAGTCGGTTTTCAGTTGTGCAAAAGTTAGCGCTTTTTCATTGGAGACGTCAATCAATTCAAGAGTTTTCATCAGCCATTCGGCTTTATCCTTTTCTAATGATATGGCAATGGTTTCACGTTTGTCGTGAAAAGTCAATTGCATCATTTCCCAGGAATTCCCTTTTTTGATTTGGTAAAGATTTGCTTTAGTGGCTTTCCTCCTATCCAAATTATTTTTGCTGTTGGTTTTATATTGAAACTGTTTTCCTTTTCCAGACAGGAAACAATATAATCCGATGAAATGGTTGTATTGGGAACCTTAAAATCAAACCAATCCTGAAGCTCATAATCAAAACAGATGCCGTGCATATAATTGAATAATGATTTCTTTAATCCAAAACTGAATTTATCGTGGTCGATTCCGGTTTTGTCTTTAAACTGAATGTCGTTATTGGCGAAAGTGATGGCATTGCTTTCCGGAATCACACCAAATTCTTCGGGAAACATTCCAACCGGACTGTGAGCTGTCATGGCAAACTGATGCCAGAAACCCGACTGTATAATCCCCAATTCAAAAAGCTGGCGCACCATTTCAAGACTATCAATGGTTTCCTGAACCGTTTGTGTCGGATAACCATACATTAGATAAGCGTGAACCATAATTCCCGCTTCGGTAAAATTGCGCGTTACCTGTGCCACTTGTTCAACGGTTACTCCTTTTTGGATTAATTGCAGTAATCTATCGGAAGCCACTTCCAATCCTCCTGAAACGGCTATGCATCCCGAAGCTTTGTATAGCATGCACAAATCGGCAGTGAAGTTCTTTTCAAACCTAATGTTTGTCCACCAGGAGACGGTTAGTTTCCTTCGGAGAATTTCTAAGGCTACTTCTCTCATCAAAGCAGGTGGCGCTGCTTCATCCACAAAATGGAAACCGTTTTCTCCCGTTTGTGCAATGATTTCTTCCATCCTATCTACTAAAAGTTTGGCGGCAACCGGTTCATAAAGCTTAATATAATCCAGAGAGATATCGCAGAACGTACATTTCCCCCAATAACAGCCGTGTGCCATGGTAAGTTTGTTCCATCGCCCGTCACTCCATAAACTGTGCATTGGATTGGCGATTTCTATAACCGAAATATAGCTTTCCAAAAGCAAATCGGAGTAATCCGGCGTGCCTACCTGACTTTGTTTATAATCGGGTTGGATGCTGTTGTTTTTGTAGATTACAATCCCATTTTCTAAAAGGAATGTCCGTTTAAACTGGGGCGAGGTTCTTCCTTCGTCAGAATTACAAATGTTGTTTTCAGAATTACAGGCATTATGGTGAAGTAATTCTACTGGAAGTTCTCCATCATCTAACGTAATGAAGTCAAAAAATTCGAAAACGCGTTGGTCTTTTAAATCGCGAAGTTCTGTATTTGGGAAACCGCCACCCATCGAGATTTTAATTTCCGGATGATTAGCTTTTATAAATTGGGCGCATCGAAAAGCACTGTACAGATTACCCGGAAACGGAACAGAAATCAGAACTAGCTTAGGTTGGATTTCTTTTACCCTATTATTTAAAATATTTAATGAAATAGTATCGATGTAAGTCAGGTCTTTTTGCAGATGATTGTACATTTCGTCAAAAGAATTGGCACTTCTTCCTAATCGTTCGGCATAGCGGCTGAAACCAAAGTTTTCATCGATGCATTCTTTGATAAAATCGGATAAATCTTCGAGGTATAATGTGGCTAAATGTTTGGCTTTGTCCTGCATCCCCATAGAACCAAATGCCCAATCCATATCATCGAGCTGATCGAAACGGGAAGCTTCGGGAAGAAAGTTTCCGGCACAGATTTGTCGGGCTAATGTTTGGTTTTTTCCCTGAAGGAATTCGATAACCGAATCAATAGTGTTGATATAATCCTGTTTTAGGGAATATATTCTTTGCAGATTTTCATCCGTTAAGGATTCTGGTATCGAACGTTCGAAAATTAAGGTTAGACCGTTCTTTGAAAAGAGTTCTAAAATCACTTCTATCCCTAAATCCATTTGAAAGGAAGTTATTCCTTTGGTGTTTAGGAAGCCTTTTAGGTATGCCGTTGCCGGATAGGGCGTGTTGAGTTGTGTGAACGGCGGAGTGATTAATAGTATGTCTTTCATTAGGGTTTATTGGCTTACAAAATTAATCCATATTTTTCAATCTGAGCCTTATCTAATTTTTAATTGTCGGTTTTCACTTCAAATGTTGCCTTTCATTTGCTAAGTAATCGCATGGCCAATTTTAAAGAAATGTTTTGTTACACGTTTTGTTTCAAGGAAACCTTATCTAATTATATTCCAGTATTAATATTGAGATATAGCTCATTTTGAGTGCCTTTCATCGGTAAAATATGTTTTTAAACTAAATTATTACCTTACATTTTTTTGATAGAGGAACTTTCTTATTTTTGAATTCTAAACTCCTGAATCCCTTGACACGTCTACATTTTTTTGTTCTTTTACTTTTGGTTAGCTGTAGTATTTTTGGACAAAATAAAAATGTTCAGAAAGAAACTAAACCACTTCATTTTCATAATGAGATGACAATCGAAAACCGGGATGGCCGTCGCATTACAGACCCAGCCGAACGGAAGCTTTTTTTGAAAAAAGGCAGAAGGCTATCAACAATCAAAACAAAAAAAATATTTTTTCAGTTAATGCGCTTCCTGCTGTACCATTATGTTCTAATGGTGGTTTTGAAGAGTTTGAAACTATATCGGGAAACAATGTCCTTAAGGATTTTGAATATGTTTCGGGTGATCCGATAAACCCAATGCAATGCCAGAATATTGAAGAGATCCCTAACCTTAGGATAAAGCAATACAATCCCGCCGATTACGGTTTGATGGCTTCAAGCGTCCCTTCGAATTTTATTGATGAATTTATTGGAAACATCAATGCATTTGATCAATATACGTTAAAGATAAATTACAAGGAATCCTCACCTTCCTTAGGATTAGTGCAGTCGAAAAGGTATAAAACCGACAATGAGACCCAACTGAAATTTAATTATAAAGCCGTACTCCAGAGTATTACCGGGAACGACCACGAAAATGAACAGCCTTTTTTTAAAGCAAGGGTTATCAATTCCAGCGGAGTTGTTGTTGATGAGTTCTGTTTGATTGGAAATCCGGCTAACTGCATCTTTACACAAGCCAATACCGTTGAAGGAGGAAGCATCATTTTGTATACACCCAACTGGCAATCGGGAATTCTAGATATTTCGAGTATTCCCAATAATGAGCATTTTACTATTGAATTTATGGCTTCACGATGTGGGCTAAATGGACACTTTGGCTATGCTTATGTTGATGATATCTGTTTGTTACACGCTAATGAAAGTCTTCAGGGGAGTATTGAACTTGATCCTTTATATAAAGTATGTCCGACACTTCCTTTGTCTGTTTGTGGTAAATTTACCGTTCCTAATTCGGGTGGTGTGAATGCTAGCGTATCTTCAATTGAATTAAATGTAAGGGATGCCAACAATACGGTAGTATATACTTCGCAGGCACCAGTTATGCTGGATTTGGCTACCAAAAGATTTTGTTTTGACCTTGCTGCCGCCAACCTGCCTGATATACTGACAGGAACTTATAATGTAAGTGCTACCATAAATTTTGGATTACTTCAGACAAATTGCAGTGGAGCTAATTTTGCCTCAGTTACCGATGACGATGCCAATCCGGGTTGGGATATTTGGTTTTTGAATTGTGCCAATTGCCCTGTAAATGTTCAGACAGCGAGCCTGACTAAATGTGATACCAATCAGGACGGTAAGGAATTTTTTAATCTTTCCAATGTTAATGCTTTAGTTACCACGCCACAAACCGGATTAACCTTTAGTTATTTCAGTTCGGTTGCAACGGCTACCGCCAATACTGCTCCTATTACGACTTTTGCTAACTATGAAAGTTCATCAGCGACTATTTTTGTGAGGATTGACCTTAACCCTACTTGTTTTAAGATTATTCCAATACAGCTTATTGTAAAAAATCCTTTCGTGCACATCACCGGAATATTGAATATGTGTAGCGGCAGTACTATATTGACTGCATCTCCAGGAGCATCATACCTTTGGGCAGGTGGTTTGGGAACTACACAAAACGTTACCGTTACTTCAGTAGGAACCTATAGTGTAACAGTTACGGATAGTAATGGTTGTGCGGCCAATGGTTCAGTGACAATTTTGAGTACTACAATTGCGCCTTTACCTTCGATTACACTAACGCAGCCCTCCTGTTTTAGCAGTACAGGTACTATTACGGTAACTTCTCCTGCCTCACAATATAGCTTTGATAATGGTGTTACATGGGGTACGGGTCCATCTATGAGTAACCTCCCTTATGGGAATTATTTGGTACAGATAAAGACTTTGGGTGGATGTACTTCCTATAGCTCGAGTGTGAACATTGTTCCGTTCCATTCTGATTTACCAGACTTTACTCAATTAGATCCGACATTTTGCGGTGATCTGGGTAGCATAACGATAACAACTGCCGCGACAGAATATAGTTTTGACAACGGTGTTACTTGGACAACGAACAATACTGCATCGGGACTTCCGTCAGGGATTTATCAAATTATGGTAAGGGATGCACAGGGATGTGAATCCAATTTCAATAGTGTTTCGTTGAGTAGTGAGTTTTTGGACGAACCGTTATACATTAAAGACAATCCTTTCTGCGGAAATCCGGGAAGTATAATTATCACAACTCCCGCTGCAGAATATAGTTTTGACGGAGGAACAACATGGCAAACTTCTAACACCTTAAGTAATTTAACTGATGGCAGTTATCTGATTAAGATTAAGGATTCGCAAGGATGTACCTCTCCAAACGTTTACGTTTATTTGTATAATTTAGAGGAAAGTTACCCAGAATATAATTTAATGGATGCAGGCTGTGGAACCTATGCGACCCTAACTATAACAACGCCAGGAGATTTTTACAGTTTTGACAGTGGATTTAGCTGGACAACAAATCCGGTGTTAGACAATTTAAATGGTCCGGATAGCTTTGGTATTGTTGTTAAAAAAGGCAGCTGTATTTCCTATATAAGAAATGTGTATCTGAATACGCAATATCTTCCAATTCCGTTGGCTAATGATTATGAGACTACTTATTGCGATGCGTTTAATGACGGTTCTGAAAATATGGATTTGCCTTTGTATAATTCCAACCTGATTGCCAATGCTGCTAATTATACATTTGGTTATTATACCACTGCAGCTGATGCGGAGAATGGAATCTCAGCGATTTCAAACAGTACTTCCTACAACATGAGCAACACTAATAATACTGTATATGTTAGGGTTACCTCATCTGATAATTGCCATATAGTGGTTGCCTTGAAATTTGTCTTTATCGATTCGCCAAGAATTTATATGGAAGACAATTATCCTGTATGTGAATTTAGTAGTGCTGTAATTGAAGCTGGTGCTGGTTTTGACAGTTACTTATGGTCAACAGGAACTACATATCATCAGGCTCAGGTTGCCATACCTGGAAATTATTGGGTTACGGTAACCGAAAACCACGGCAGTTTGGTGTGTGATTCTACCAAAGATTTTAATGTCTTTTTGTCTAATCCTGCAACGATTACCAATATTCAGGAGATTGACTGGACTGCAGTTGACAACAGCATTATTATCACGGTTACCGGAGTTGGCGTATATGAATATTCAATTGACGGAGTACATTATCAGGCCGAAGAAACCTTTACTGGCCTCAAGCCGGGAATCTATCAGGTATTTGTGCGCGATATCAATGGTTGTGGCATTGTAAAAGGAGAAGCATTGTTATTGAATTATCCTAAATTTTTCACTCCCAACGGCGATGGAACTAACGACACCTGGTATATCAAGTTCTCCCAGTTTGAACAGGAATTTGACGTTAAGATCTTTGACCGTTCCGGTAAACTGATAAAGTCAATGAACAGCTCAGAAGCCTGGGATGGAAATTACAACGGAAGACAAATGCCATCAGACGATTATTGGTTTTATGTGACTCGTGCTGATGGGAAAATACACAAAGGGCATTTTGCTATGGTGAGGTAATTAAAGAGAGTAGTACTATTTTCCTTCCGCCTTTCTTCGCTCTGCGATAAACTCATTTAATTTTTTTCCATACATGGATTTAGAAACCTTTGGCGTCATCGATTTTTGGATAGTATCCAGATATTTAAGGTTGATGTCATAAATCTCAGCCAAAGCTACATAAGGTGCCACCTCATAATCGGCATGATTGACCGCAAAGTTTGTAGTGTAAAGGTATTTTCTTTTTAATATACCTTTTTGCTCTTGATCGATCTTATTGATTTCAGCGGTGTTTTTATTTTGATAAGCCTTAAACTTTTTCTGTATTAAATCTAAATCCTGATCAATGTATCGTGAAATTACTTTTTTGTACTCATCATACAATGCCTGATTCTTTGAACCTGTAATTTTAACATCAGCGGTAAAGAAATCGAGTGAGGTTTCTAAATTGAGTTGTCCTTTTTCGGCAAAGAATGAAATGTTATTATCCAGCGAATTGCTCACACCCCGATCTAAAAACAAGTATAGCATTTCAGGCGACTGTAAATCAAATTCACTGGTAAAATGAGAATCTCCATTTATCTTAATCGTGTCTATAGGCACTAAAGTGGTGTCTTTTATTCTTTGAATGTATAGTGTCCCATTTTTTAAACCTTTAATGTTTCCGTTTAAGACAAAACTCTTTGTTGCTTTCTTTTCTGTACACGAAACTAAAATTAAAATAGAAAATAGGGCAATAACTGATTTATACATGTTTTTATTTTTTTGCAATACTACTAAAAAAATCCTCAATCTGATGAACAAATTGAGGATTTAAGTATCGCTTATTTTTGGATTATCCTTTGAGCCAGGCTGTATTCAATTTCTCTTTAGAAGGATCAGTAACCTTATAACCTTCTACTTCCTCAAAATTTAATTTTACTTTTCCTTTAAGGATTTGTTCTTTACCGTCTCTTTTAATTTTTACGCTTATTGCATCGTCTGCTTTCCAATTTTGACTTTCCATAATCATTTCATAAATATTATCAAGATTGTACGGTTTGTCATTAATTGAAAGAATGATATCGCCTCCTTTTAAAGCCAAAGCCTTCATGAATTCGCTCGATTCGGAACCGGGAATAACGATGATTTCCTTTGTATTTGGATTGATAGTAATATATGGAGTTGTCTGGTCTTTCAAAAACGGATTACCCGGAACCTGTACTTTCGCTTTGGTTACACCCATCTTGGCAAAATAAGCCTCATACGGAATTGGCGTATTTCCTGCAACATACGTATTTAAGAATTCGCCAACTTCCGGATAGGTCAGTGAAACTATTTTTGCGAAAAGTTCGTTGTCATTAAACGGTTTTTCGATTCCGTATTCACTAGACAATTTTTTCATCAAATCTAAAATGCCTCTTTCTCCATTGCTTTTTTCGCGGATGATGATGTCAATACACATTCCAATTAAGGCACCTTTTTCGTAAACATTCAGGTATTGCTCTTTGTAGGGCGAAACCAAAACGTTCTTACTCATTTCTGTAAAGGGCATCGTATCATTCAAAGTGGCAGCGTTGCTTATTTTTCCTGACATTCTTTGGTAAAATTCATCGGCCTCAATTAAACCTTGATTAACCTGGAACAGATTGGCAAAGTATTCCGTTATGCCTTCATACATCCATAAATGTTCCGACATTTTAGGGTTATTGTAATCAAAATATTGGATTTCCTTTGAATGGATAGTCAACGGGGTTACGGTGTGGAAAAATTCGTGCGAAACCACATCCTTTATCTGTTCGCCCAAAGCATCTGCCGGCATAGTTTCGGGAAAAACAACTGTGGTGGAAGTGTGGTGTTCTAAAGCGCCATAACCTTTAGCATCATTTTTCTCCATGTCGGCAAGATATAAGATGACCGTGTATCTTTTGTTTGCATTGATAGAACCCAAAAAGGCCTTCTGTGCACGCATGGTTTCTTCCAAATACGGTAGAAGTGATTTGGCACTGTGTGCTCCGGTTGGGGAATAAACCGCGAAAACAATTTCCATTCCGTCTACAGTAAACGTTTCATAATCTTTCTTGGAATACATTATCGGATTATCTGTCAGGTCGAAATAACGGTTGGCTTTGAAGTTGTCTACAGCATCGCTTTTATCGGTATCAATCAATGAAGTTGCGCCATAGAGATTTTCCGGGTGTTGAATTGTCAAGCTATATGGTATTTCCGTCAAGGCAATTTTATCTTCAAAATAACCTACAAAACAGTGATTGTTTACCATAAAGTTTTTCCCCTCAAGGATATTTGATCCTGCCGGAGAGAATATATCTTCCTTTCCGAAACCTCTTCCCAATTCAGAATCGTAAGTGTCGTTTACCCAATAAGTAATTTTCGCTACCGATTTTGCGTTGGAAATAGTCCATGAATTATCATCTGTTTTTGAAGTAACTACTTCTTTTCCGCCTTTATCGAACGCTTTTAAGCCATCTATCAATCTTCCGTAATTATCAGAAGAATAAGTCCCGGGAACTGTTTTTGGAATATGGAATACTACCGTATTACTTGTAAATGAAGGTGGCGTTACGGTAACCATAACCTTATCATTCTTTACATTATTTAAATCGATGGTAACTTTTACTTCAGATGTAGAAGCCTTTTTTTGTGCCGTTGCTGTGTAACCGAATGTCGATAGAGCAAAAATGGCAGCTAGAAATAATTTATTCATTTACTAAATTTATTTGTTTTTTTTTAAGTAAGTCCTCAAAAGTAACCAATAGTTACAAAGGTTTTCCATTTTTTAATTTTTGATTAACTAAAATCGTGCCGATATAATTTGGAGAATTGCTGTTAAAAAAACTCCCGCATTTAGCAGGAGTTTCGACTTTAGTCAAATTTATTTTTGATGTAATATTTACTGTCTAAATCATCAAAGTCATCAATGATTGGTTTGGGTTTAGGTTTGCTTCCGCAGGCCTTTTTTTCCATAGTTCGAAGTTGTCTTTTGACAGCCTCTTTCTCATTAATTCGGTTACTTCATTTTCGGGAAGCCCAAATTCTTCCTTAATCACTTCAAAAGGTTTTTTCTCCTCTTGTGCCATGCTGACAACTCTTTCTAATTGTTCGGTGTCAAGTTCCGCTAATTTACTTTTTTTCATTTCTGTAAAAGCATTTTAAAAAATATGATTTCTAATCCTTAATTTGTCTTTCAATATTAGTAAAAAAAATAATTAGTTGACCAACATCCATATTATTTTTTTAACATCACTTAATTTGGAGAACGGTGTTTTTGAAATGGTATCGCTAATAAATTGGATAACTTATTATGTTCTTCGGGCTTCATGTGGGTATCAACTCCATAAACTATCTTATCTCTGTCCAAGGTTTTAAAGGTTCCAAACAACCTGTCCCAAACCGAAAAGATATTACCATAATTACTATCCGTATAAGGCAAAACATAGTGATGGTGCACTTTATGCATGTCGGGCGAAACTATAAAATAACTCAGTAAAATATCCAGTCGTTTTGGTAAAACTATGTTAGCATGATTGAATTGTGTCGCAACAACCGACAATGTCTGATAAAGGAAAACCATCCACATCGGACTTCCTATAATCAAAACACCCAAGGTTGTAAAGACAAACCTTATCACGCTTTCACCCGGATGATGGCGGTTGGCAGAAGTCGTGTCAATCCAGGTGTCGGTATGATGGATTAAATGAAAACGCCATAGGAATTTCACTTTATGCTCGACCAAATGTGCTAAATAGGCACCTATTAAATCCAAAAGCAATAATCCAATAATGGCAAATAACCACGGATTTATTTCGGGCAACCAGTTTAATAATCCGAAATCATGCTGAACCGACCAATCCGCAGTTTTCAGCAGAATAAAGGCGAGACAGAAATTGACAATAATCGTGGTAACGGTAAAAAAGATATTAATTCCGGCGTGCTGCCATTTCCTATACTCAAACCTGATAAACGGAAAGGCACTTTCGATAAGCCAGAATAGCGCGATTCCGCCAGCCAAAATGAGTGCCCTGTGTGAAGACGGAATTGTTTCAAAGTATTGAATTATATCATTCATTCTTGTAGATTTTATCCAAATATAGCAAATCTGATTATTTGATAATCCGGAAAGTCAGATTTATTCTTGGACCGATATCCTTGGCTGTCTTCGGAATCTGATGTTTCCAAAAATGCTGTGTTGTTCCTTTCATGATAAGCAGACTGCCGTGCTCCAGGTTTATTTTAAGCTTTTGCTCTTTGATGGTATTGTGCTGCAGATGAAAGAAACGTTCGGCACCAAAACTTACGGAAGCAATTACTGGATTCCGTCCTAATTCCTTTTCGTTATCGGCGTGCCAGCCGTTGCTGTCTTTTCCGTCGCGGTAGTAATTGAGTAAGACTGTGGTAAAATTTTCATTGCAGGTTTCCTCAATTTCATTTTTGATAAACATCAATAAAGGATTCCAATGATTTGGCTGCATTACGATATTTGAATAGCTGTATGGCTTTCCTTCGTTTCCGAAAAGCGAAGTCAATCTTGGCTGTGGATGTGTTTTTCCGAATACGGTAATGTTGTCCTGCTGCCATGGGATTTCGTTTTTTAGCTTTTCAAACAGTTCGTTTGCCCGGATAACATCAAAGAAATTAGGATAATATTCAATGTCGGCATCGGGAAGGTTGAAAGTGATTTTTTCTTTTGGGAAAAGTGAATTCATGCTTCAAAAATAGAGAAAAGTTGGGAGATTGAAGATTGCAGCTTTTATTTATCCTAAAAACCCAGTACCTCTCGAATAGCCCCGATAGGAGTGGAAATCCTTTTTGCGATAGCGAAAAGATTGGAACAGATAGCGGGAGTACATATCCTAATACCCTAATTGTTCTGCTTCTTCAGATAAAAAAGTAATGAAGATTTTCTTCCATAGCCTGAAGTGGAAAAGCTTATTGTGAAAGTTGTGACAAAAAAACTGTAACAATATAGAATGTTACAAAAAAATTGTTACAAAATTTGGAAAATCATTTAAAATGAGAAAGATGGCATAACCATACAAAAAAAACGCCGGAAGATTCCAGCGTTTTTCCTTCAACAAACAACATACTTTATTCAGGGTTGTGTTGGTGTAATAAGTTCTTGTAGATTAATCCACCTACCAAAGCGCCGGCAATTGGAGCTATCCAAAAAAGCCAAACCTGCGTTAACGGAACACCGCCTGCAAAGAGTGCCTGTGATAATGAACGGGCTGGATTTACGGAAGTATTGGTAATTGGAATGCTTATTAAGTGGATTAAGGTCAGTGCGAGACCAATAGCAATTCCTGCGAATTTAACGTGGGAGAATTTTCCGGTAGCTCCTAAAATTACGAGCAGGAAGAACATGGTTAAAATAAATTCGGCTGCAAAACAGGCCATCATCGAATAGCCATCGGGTGAAAAAGCGTCAAAACCATTCGAAGCAAAGGCACCAGGTTTGGTATTATCTATAACATTTCCTGTCTTTCCTGACCAGATGAAGAAAAGCGTTGCGGCTGCAGCTATGGCTCCAACGCACTGAGCCACTACATAAGGCAGCAAATCCTTGCCTGAAAACCTTCCTCCGGCCCAAAGTCCAACAGAAACGGCCGGATTAAAATGTCCACCCGAAATATGTCCAACAGCATACGCCATTGTTAAAACGGTTAGTCCAAATGCTAGGGAAACTCCAACGAATCCGATGCCAAGGTCGGGAATTCCTGCGGCAAACAAAGCACTTCCACAGCCGCCAAAGACAAGCCAATAGGTTCCAAAAAATTCTGCGAATAGTTTTTTCATAAGTTTGGTATTAAACCGTGAATTAACACGATTGGTTAGTAAACTAAAATTAGAAAGGAAACTAATGGGAAGAAAATCAGTTGGAGCAAACTTATTAACAAGGTTCTCAACTAATTAGAAAGCAGAAGGCAGAAAGCAGAAATCAGTAGACTGATGGCTAACCTCCGATGGTAATCATGCTTCGGTTTTGGGAAAATAAGTCGGGATTTTGGAATTTAAGGTCGTCATCCATTCCGGCGCGAATGGCTTTTTTTGCGATAAGGTTTTGATGTATTAGAGGAAGTATTGATTCTCCGGCACGCAAAGTATCCAACAATGGAATCTCCGAATTGGAGAACAGGCAGTTTTTAAGTTTTCCATCAGCCGTTAACCGGATACGGTTGCACGTACTGCAAAACGGATTGGTAACGGAGCTGATGATTGCGAAGCTTCCGATATGGCCGCGGATTTTATAGTTCTTTGCCGTGTCGTTTGAAGCATCCTGAAGTCGTTCGATATCAGTAAACTTAAATTCCGACTCAACTATTTCCATAATCTCGGCATAAGAAACCAATTTTGATTTATCCCATTGGTTACCTGAAAAAGGCATAAATTCTATAAACCGAACCTGGACATTTTTGTTTTTTGTCAGATTAATAAAATCTATTATTTCATTGTTGTTAAACGACTTGATTAAAACTATATTAAGTTTAACATTAAATTTTTCCCGTAAGAGTAAATCAATGTTTTTCCGGACAATATCTAAATAATTACGTCTTGTTACAGCGTTAAATTTTTCTTTAACCAAACTATCAATACTGATGTTTATGGTTTTGATTCCGGCTTCTTTAAACACTTCAATAAAGTCTGGAACTAGAATTCCGTTAGTGGTTATGGATAGATTGACATTTAATTTACCTAATCTCAATATAATATCCTTTGCATCTTTACGCACCAAAGGTTCTCCGCCAGTCAGCCTGATTTTGGTTACTCCCAGATTCACAAAGGTTTCGGATATAGAAATAATCTCATCCGCAGTCATCAAATGTGGTTTTGGCGTTAAAACTATTCCATCTTCCGGCATGCAGTAGGTACATCTCAGGTTACAGTGTTCAGTAATCGAAATGCGTAGGTAGTCGTGCCTGCGGCCAAATGCATCCTGTAAGAGGTTATTATTTTCCATGATCTAAGCCATTCAATAATTGAAACAAATGCAACACTGATGGAAAAACCGCGTCAATAGACTCAGCTGCACCGTTAGCAGAACCAGGTAACGCCATCAGCAATGTATCGCCTTTAAAACCAACAACGCTTCTGGAAAGCATTGCAAACGGAGTTCGTTCCTGACCGTACGAACGAATAGCTTCCTCAATTCCGGGAATTCTTCGGTCGATAAGCGCAATTATAGCTTCCGGAGTGACATCTTTGTTGGACAAGCCCGTTCCGCCTGTTAGGATAATCAAATCGGTTTTGGCATTATGAAGCTGCTTGATGTTGTTTTGGATTACCTCAATCTCATCGGGAATCACAAAGTAGTTTGTTATAGCCAAGCCTAATTTTTCAAGCTTTTGGATAATGATTTTTCCGGCAAGATCTTCTTTCTTACCAGATGAAACACTATCAGAACAGACAAGAACAGCTACATTCAGGTTCAGGTTTGACTTAGTTCCGTAGTCTGACTTACCGCCTTTTTTACGAAGCAGTTTAACGGTTGCAATCTCTACGTTTTTATCAATAGGCTTTAGCATATCATACATCGTGAGCGCTACGATTGACGCTCCGTGCATGGCTTCAACCTCAACACCTGTTTTGTAGATAGTCTTTACGGTAACCTCAATTTTGATACTATCAGCCAAGCATTCGAATTCAATTCCGGTAAACTCAATTGGTATCGGATGGCAGTCGGGAATTGCGTTTGAGGTATTCTTTACTGCGAATAAACCTGCAGTTCTGGAAACTTCAAGCACATCGCCTTTTGGGACTTTCCTATCCAAAATAGCTTTAATGGTTTCAGCCGAACCCACCTTTACGATTGCTTGTGCAATGGCGGTTCTTAGTGTGGTGATTTTATGTGTGATGTCGACCATTTTATGTGTTTTTTTCCATGTATAGGTTTCATCTTCAAAGATCTCCTTACCAAATACCGGAACTTTTTCCTTTATTTCCTCAACTAAAAATTCCAATGCTTCAAAAACAACCTTCCGCCTTGGTGCAGAAACAAAGACAAACAGGCAGATTTCTCCTGATTTTACCAAACCTAAACTATGATAAATATGCAGGCAGGTTAAGTCATATTTCTCAAATGCCGCTTCCCGGATTTCGTAAAAAACCTGTTCTGCCATTTCCTCATAAGCCGAATAATCAATAGCTACCACAGATTTACCATCAATTTCATCAGCTCGAACCTGGCCAAGGAAAATATTATGAGCCCCAATGCTTGTCTTACTTTGGTGTTTGGCAATGGAGTTTCCGATGAATTCGGCGGCAATTGCTCCCTGAATAAAGGTTGATTTCTTTGGCTTATCTGTTGTCATTAGTTTTTTTCTATAGACTCTACTCCGTTCTGTAAATGAAAGACGCTTGTAAAACCTTGTTTATTTAAATAATCAACCGCCAGCCCGCTTCTGTTTCCGTGTTGGCAGATCAGAATTATCTTTTGTGATTTATCAATGTCTTTTAAAAAATTATCCAGTTCTGACAAAGGTACGTTTTTGACATTTTCCAAATCTAATTTTGGCTCTTCATAATTTTCCCTAATGTCAATTATAAATGAATTATCATCAGCTAAAAAATCGAATCCATTAACGCTTCTGTCTACTAATTTAAACTTGTTATTAAAATTTGTATTCTTTTGTATTTCAATATCTTGAAAACCATTATCTAAACTATTATACAACAACATTTTTCCGCTTAACACCTCGCCGATTCCTAAGATTATCTTGAGCACTTCGTTTGCCTGCATAACTCCCAGAACGTTTGACATAACACCCAAAACTCCCGAATCATTGCAGTTTGGAATCGTTTCCAATTGTTCATTTTCCGGAAAAAGACAGCGGTAAGTCGAGCCATTGTTATAATTAAAAACAGAAAGCTGTCCTTCGAATTTATGGATTGAAGCGTATACCATTGGGATTCTTTTTACTACAGCTACGTCGTTGATTAAATAACGAGCTGCAATATTATCAGAACAATCTACAATTATCTTATAATCAAAAACAACATCAATACAATTGTGTTTTGAAAGGTAATCGGGATAGCTGATAATTTCTACATTCGGATTCTGTTTTGCTACAGCCTCTGCAGCTACCACAACCTTGCTTTTACCAATGTCAGTCGGAGTATACAAATATTGACGATGTAGATTGGTTTCATCTACAACATCGCCATCGACAATTCCAATAGTTCCCACACCGGCTGCTGCCAGATTCTGCAAAACAGGACAACCCAAGCCGCCCATTCCAATAATCAGCACTCTGGCTTCAGCTAATTTCTGCTGTCCTGTTATCCCTATTTCGGGTAATATTATTTGCCTTTCGTATCGCTTCATGCTATTTGATTTAACCACCTGCAAACGGAGGCATAAAAGCCACCTCATCTTTGTCTTTTAGCTTCATATCGCAATTTGCGAATAATTTATTAATTGCTACTGAATAATTAATATCCAGTATTTTAGTATACTTTATTTTAATTAATGATTGTAGTTTTTTTATTGTATTGCAATGCTCATCGATAAAAAAATCTCTTCCTTTTTCTCGGTTATATCTGCTATGATTCCAAAATATTTTACCGTTATTTCCATTAGGTTGTGTACAATTTAAAAATAGCAATTAGTAAAACCAAAGCGAGGATATTCCTTAATATTTGGGTGTTCATTTTTTTACTTCCGAAGTACGCCCCAAAAGTTCCGCCAATCAAAACTACGGCTATCAAAGATACTGAGGAAATTGGAAGCATCCCTCCTTTTGATAGAAACCCTATGAGTCCGGAAATGGAATTGACAAAAATAAATAGAGCCGAAACTGCCGCACTTCTTTTAATATCCGCCCAACCCAACAGCAAGATTACCGGACTCAGAATGATTCCACCTCCAATCCCTATCAAGCCAGATAAAAATCCAATAAAAGCTCCAATTAATAAAGCTAATGGAATGTTTACCGGCTTGTGTACTTCTTTTGCTTTCCAAATAAACCCATCAGCCTTGCTACTGCAAACAGTAATACTGTAGCTAAGATTATTTTATAGATATGCGTTTCAATCGTAATGATTCCGCCTAAAAACGAGAATGGAACTGAGGTAATGGCAAACGGATAAAACAGTTTCCAGTCAAACTTCTTTTCCCTGTAATAGAAATAAAACGATATAGCCGATACTAGGATATTCAGCACCAAAGCGGTTGGTTTCATAAACGTAACCGGAAATGCAAACAAACTCAGGAACGCCAGATAACCGCTGGCACCACCATGTCCGACACTGGCATACAAAAAAGCAACTCCGGCCAGTAAAATGAGTAATAACGGGGATTGTATAAGTTCGCCTGCGAGCATATTTAAAATTAACGAACCGTAAATATAAAGACAATTATGATTTTAGATAAGATAAACTGAAACTTTATAGCCTTTTGTCAATAGGTAATTGCCTTCGGGAACATAGACCAAGGCATTGGCAAGCGCAAAAGAATTGAGCATTCCCGAATCCTGATGCGACAAAATCGTAACCTCATCATCGCTAACGAATGCTTTTAAAAATTGAGCACGTGAATTATCTACAGTAAAATCATAAGCCAGGTTCTTCATTAGTTCAGACCCAAATTGATAAGTAAGCCCTGAGCTTTTTCGCAGCGTTGGCAATACATACACATAAAAACAGGTAAGGCTGGCGGCAGGATTTCCGGGTAGGGCAAAAATGATTTTATCATTTAATTTCCCAGCAAATAATGGTTTTCCCGGTTTTTGATTCACTTTATAAAACAGGGTTTCTACCTTTAGGCTTTCCAGAGCCTTGCCTACGAAATCATAATCGCCAACAGAAATCCCGCCCGAGACAAGTACTACATCATTTCCTTCTATTGCTTTTTTCAATACTGTTTTCGTGTTTTCGAAATCGTCGTTTACTTTGTAAAGCGAAACAGCATTGAAATTAGTGTCAAATAAAGCCGTTTGCAGCATTATTGCGTTGCTTTCGTATACTTTTCCGCCTGACAGCTTTTCTCCTGCGGAAATCAGCTCATTTCCTGTGACTACAATTCCGATTTTAGGCTTTTGGTACACTTTGGCTTTTACAAAACCTAAACCTGTTAAGAATCCTATTGCAGCTGGCTTGAGCAATGTTCCTTTTTCCAGAGCCACGGCATCTTTCGTAATCTGTGCACCTAACTGCCGAATGTGAGCTTCCGGTTGCATCCGTTCGTGAATCGACAAAACAGTATCGGTTACCGTTACTTTTTCTATTGGAATGACAGCATCTGCGGTATCGGGAACTGCTGCACCGGTGAATATCTTTACGGCTTCGCCAGATTTAAGATCAATATCAAAAGAATCTCCGGCTTTTACTTCGCCTATAATTTCATAATGCAGATCATCATGCAGCGATATTGCAAATCCATCCATTGTAGCCTGGCGGAAGGGTGGCATATCAATCGGAGAATAAACAGTTTCTGCAAGTACATGATTACGGGCTTCCAGCAATGGAAGTTCCACTATTCTTTCAGAATAGCTTAATTTTTCAAGTATGGAAAAAGCTTCTGCTGTTGAAATCATCGGTTTTGGTTTTTAACCCTGATTAATTGTGCGGCCACACTAATGGCTATTTCCTGTGTGGTTTCGCTTTTGATATCAATTCCGATTGGCGCGTACACTTTGGCAATATTATCTTTATTGAAACCATCTTCAATCATTTTTGAGAAAAGAGTTGCTATCTTCTCTTTGCTGCCCAATAGTCCAATGTATTTGAAATGTTTGTCGATTAGCTTACGGATGATGATGTCGTCTGTTCTGTAACCAAAAGACATAATCACAACATAAATAGCATCTCCTTCGGGAATATAATTGTCTATTTTCTCAAATTCAACAACCTGGCTCGAATGTACAAAATGATTCTGCTCCATCGTATTCAGGTTTTCGCGATGGTCGAGGACATGTATTTCGAAGTCCAGTTTGGAAAGCGTTTCACTCAATGCCAGTCCAACGTGGCCACCACCGATGATGTAAACCTTCTGTGGCAGTGAGTTGGTTTCGGCAAATGACCATTCCGGGTTTTCAGAAGGAATGTTGATTCCGCTGTTTGAGTAGGTTATCTTAAAATCCTTTTCGGTTAAAATCTGATTGACAGTTGGAAGAAAATCTAAATCAATATCATAAAAAGCAATCGTTTGCTGACCAGAACAAATCATTCCCGATTGGTCTTTGGGTGCTGATTTGTCGTGGATTTGGAGTTTTATAAACGGCTCAAATGAGGGTTTATCCAAAAGTGATTCGGCAAACTCAACCAGTTTATGCTCCATTATTCCGCCACCGATGGTTCCGTGCATTTGGTTTTGTGTTACCAGCATTTTAAAGCCTTTCCGTCCCGGACTGCTGCCTTCATTGGCAATGACAACCATCAGCACCAATCGCTTTTCGGATTGGAGGATTTGGGAAAGGTTTTTGTAGAAGGTTGTGGTCATTTGGAAGTGTGGGAAGTTTGAGGGAAAATATTCTAGTTTTAACAATGTCGATTAAATCGACACTATTCAAAAGCATGTCGAAATAATTAAAAAAAATCGACATAGGTTATTTAAGTGTCGATTCAATCGACATGCCGTTTCTTAAATTATTTTGATAAAACTTCAATTAGTTTTTGATTTATAAAGTAAACGTCATTCCCAATTTTAACAGAAGAAAGTATCTTGTGAAACTCCAATTTTCTTAAATATTCACCTGCCGTTTGTCTTTTGGCAATATTATTCTCTTCCAAAACCTTTATTTTTATGTAAGGGTGACTAAACAATAAATCAACCAACTCTTTTGAATATGATGATTTAAGCACTTCTTTGGCTTTTATTTCGGTATCAACCTTTAATTCTAAAATGGCATTAATTTTTCTTAAAGTCATTTCAGATGTTGTTGCAACTCCGTTTATAACAAACAAAACCCATTCTTCCCAGTTATCATCTTCGGTAACCGATTTTAGCAAACGATAATAATCAGATTTGTTTTGGATTATGTAATGGCTTAAATACAAAACGGGCAATCCTAATAATTCTTGTTGAATAAGATACAGCACATTCAATATTCTTCCTGTTCGTCCATTGCCATCGCTAAAAGGGTGAATGGCTTCAAACTGATAATGGATAAGTGCCATTTTAATTAATGGATCTAAATCAGAGAATACGGGATTATTGATAAAAATTTCAAGCTTTGATAATTTATCCCTAATAATATTTTCTCCTTCCGGTGGTGTATATACGATTTGATTATTAGTAGGATTTCCTAATTTTGTTCCTGTATTTTTTCGAATATTTTCCGACGAACCACGCAAACGTTGCATTAAACCTACCAACAAATTGGTCGTTATCAAATTGTTTTTTTTAATTCATCGATTCCCCAATAAATAGCTTCCCGGTATTGCAGAACTTCTTTAGCTGCTTGATTTTTAATTGCGTCGCCCATCAAGGTTGCTTTATACAGTTCATCTTGTGTCGTTACAATATTTTCGATCGCGTTTGATTCCTTACTTTCCTGAAGTACTATGGTATTTAATAATAATTTAGGATAAGGCAAGGTTTGGCAATAGCCTTTTAGTTCAGCCAAAAGTTTATTAGCACGTATAGTGGCTTTAAAAATGGCTACAGTTTCCAAATTATTTTTTGATGGTAAATCCGGTAAATCGTTATAAGGAATGTCTTTATTGTAATTGGTTTTCATTTTTGCCTTTTCTAAATTACTATGTCGATACAATCGACACACAACAAATCTATGTCGAAATTATTAAAAAAAATCGACATGTGGTGAATTTTATACTATTTTAAATATTGTTTTTTTTGGTTACCTTACTTATGATTCGTAGAAGAAACGATCATTAATTTGCCTGTTGGATTTGCCAAAATTAACTTTTTATCTTTAAGTTTGTATGTTTGCCTTTCGGGTAAATCCAAAAATAAACAGTAGTGCAGCAAAGAAAAATATACAGTAACCGCGTTTGGGTTGAAAATAGATTACAGCCGGCAACAATTACATTTACCGATACAATTGAAGTTATTGAATTCAACAAAGCAGTTGATGCGCAAGATTATGGCAACGCCGTAATCATGCCGGGTGTGATTGATGCCCACGTCCATATCAATGAACCCGGAAGAGCCGAATGGGAAGGTTTTGAAACTGCAACCCAGGCAGCCGCTGCCGGAGGTTCGACATCAATTATCGACATGCCTCTGAATGCAAGTCCGGTAACAACAACTTTAGATGCTTTTAACGAAAAACTTGAAGCTTCTAAAGGTAAGATGAATGTCAATGTTGGTTTTTATGCCGGATTGATTCCTGGAAATACCAATCGATTGGAAGCTTTAATTGATGCCGGAGTTATTGGTGTAAAATGTTTCCTGACGCATTCGGGTATCGATGAATTTCCTAATGTTACCGAAAAGGATCTGGATGAAGCGATGCCGATTATTGCCAAACACAACATTCCCTTATTGGCACACTGCGAATTATACGATACAGAAATTGACTGCGATTTTGACAATAATCCGACTAGCTATCAACATTACCTGGCGAGCCGTCCAAAGAAATGGGAAAATGATGCCATCGATTTGATGATTAGAATGTGCCGGAAACACCATTGCCCGGTTCATATCGTCCACGTAGCATCCGCGGAAGCGTTATCAATGATTGAAGCTGCTAAAAAAGAAGGATTACCAATCACTGCCGAAACCTGCACCCAATATATTTTCTTTAATGCAGAAACGATTCCGGATGCGAACTGCATTTACAAATGTGCACCGCCAATCCGCGAAAGATCCAATAACGAACAATTGAAGCAAGCATTTGTTACAGGAGTTTTAGATTTTATTACGACCGACCACTCGCCTGCTCCACCGAATATCAAGGAAATGGAAAGCGGAAACCTAAAGAAAGCCTGGGGCGGAATTGCCGGAATTCAGTTTCTTTTGACGGGTTCCTGGACTTCACTAAAAGACACTATGACTTTGGAACAATTTATTCCTTTATTGACTTCAAATCCTGCACGTTTTATCAAGGCTGGCAAAAAGGGTGAAATCAAGATTGGGAACGATGCCGACATGGTAATCTGGAATCCTGACGAAATCGTTTTAGTAAAAGAAGAGGACATTTTTTTCAGATATAAAATAAGTCCATATATTGCGCAGGACTTAAATGGTAAAGTACTGAAAACTATAGTAAACGGCTCGACTGTTTACCACAATAAATCAATAGAAAATAAAAATAAAGGACAATGGCTTTTGCAAAAGTAACCGAGATAATTAAGGAATCACCGGCATTTACAGCTTTAACCGATTTAGCGGCAGAACGCTTGGGCGGAAAGGTTTTGTATGCGACCGATGATTTCTTTGCCGAAAAGGAAAACCTGTTATTGCCAACACGAGGCATATTCATTACAGATAAATATACCGACCGCGGCAAATGGATGGACGGTTGGGAAAGCCGAAGGAAACGAACTCCGGGACACGATTGGGCTGTAATCCAATTAGCGACTTCCGGAAAGATTACGGGTTTTGACATTGACACCAATTTCTTTTTAGGGAATCATCCTCCGCATTGTTCGATTGAAGCTGCTAATTTACCTGATGGCTATAAAACTTCCGACTGGGAAGACGTAGCTTGGACAGAAATTTTGCCAAAATCCCATTTGGATGCGGGTTCACAAAACTTCTACGAATGCGGAAGCAATGAAATTTATACACATTTAAGATTACACATTTACCCTGATGGCGGTGTTGCAAGATTCCGTGTTTATGGTGAAGTTTTCAAGGATTGGAGTTCATTTGACGCCGCTACGGAAATAGATTTAGTTGCTGCTATTAACGGCGGACAGGCAATTGCCTGCAACGATATGTTCTTTAGCGCGATGAGCAACCTGATTATGCCCAACCGTGGTGCCAATATGGGTGACGGCTGGGAAACCAAAAGAAACCGTACACCCAACAACCGGGATTGGGTTATTCTAAAATTAGCCCATAAAGGAACGGTTGATAAAATTGTTGTCGATACCTGCCACTTCAAAGGGAACTATCCTGACAGTTGTTCGATTGAATTCTGCAACAGCGATAATGACGAGGCAGTTATCAAAAATGGTGACTGGAAGACTTTACTTCCTCAGCAAAAACTGAGCGCCGACAACGAACACGAATTTGTAAAGGAAATAAACGCTCACGAACCAATAACGCATGTAAGGTTGAATATCTTCCCTGACGGTGGCATCAGCCGTTTGCGATTGTTTGGTAAAATCAGTTAACTAGTGTCAATAGAAACCTTTGTCATAACCGTTTTGTATGTATTGTATTTCAGTGTATTGATTATGCTGGGCTATATCTCCTATAAAATGCCCAACTTCCTTAAAGGCAAATCGCAAAAAGATCCCGAAGGCGACGAAGACATCAGGAACACAAGCATGAATTATATTTATGCCGGAATGCTTCTGATGATTGTTGGAATCCTAATCAACACCTATATTGTAGTTGAGGGAACTCCCTTAGAGGCACACCTAATGGAATGGCTCAACATTGTCATCCGCTTAATGCATATCACTTTCGGAATTGCATGGATTGGTGCTTCGTTCTACTTTGTCTTCCTCGAAAATGCTTTGAACAGAACCGAAGATGTTCGCGATGAACTGGCGGGAAACCTTTGGGCTGTACACGGTGGTGGATTTTATTATCTGGAAAAGTACAAAGTGGCACCAAAAGTAATTCCGAAACACCTGCACTGGTTCAAATACGAAGCTTACTTTACATGGCTTTCGGGTTTCTGCCTGTTGTTTGTGGTTTACTATTTTAATGCTTCTGCCTTCCTAATTGATAAGAATGTTTTCGATATTTCGGCAACGCAGGGAATATTGATTGGAGTTAGCTCGTTTGTAGTGGGATGGCTGATTTATGATAAGATGTGTAAATCGTCGTTAATTAAAAATCAATTGGCGTTTGCATTGATTGGTTTTGTATTCCTTATAGCTTTTGCTTTCTTTTATTGCCATGTATTCAGCGCACGTGCGGCTTATATCCATTTTGGAGCGATGATTGGAAGCTTAATGGTTGCCAATGTATTCTTTGTGATTATTCCGGGACAAAAGGAAATGGTGCGTTGTGCCAAGTTGGGGATTCCGTTAGATCCGAGCTTGGGTAAAAAAGCATTAGCGCGTTCGTTGCACAATAACTATTTTACACTTCCGGTTTTGTTTGTGATGGTAAGCAATCACTTTCCGTCTACCTTTGGGTATGAATATCCGTGGCTGATGCTGGCGATAATCTCTTTAGGTGCGGCTGGTGTAAAGCATTACCTAAACCTTAAGGAACAAAAACACCTCAACGTTTGGATTCTTCCGGTATCGGTAATCATCCTTTTGGCTGCGTGTTTTATTTCGGCTCCAAGTATGGATCCTTATGAATGCAAAAAAGAAGTTACCTTTATAGAAGTAAATGAAATTATCCAGAAGCGTTGTACCCAATGTCACTCTTCATCGCCAACTGACGATGTGTATACAACAGCTCCGAATGGTGTTAAATACGACACACCTCAGGATATTTATACCAAAAGAGACCTGATAATGCAGCGTGTTGTGGTTACCAAAACGATGCCTCAGAATAATAAGACCAATATCACCGAAGAAGAAAGAAATACAATTCGGTGCTGGATTGAACAAGGCGCGAGTTTAAAATGACAGACCGCAAATTCGCAAATTATTGTCTTAACAAACCAAATTAATTTGCGAATTTGCGGTAAAAACAAAATATATATGAACTTATTAGCATTTAACACCTTACCCGAAGAAACGGTAAAGAAAGAGCTGTTCGCCTGCTGTGGTTCCGAGAAATGGGCATCAGCAATGATGAGCCACTTCCCTTTTGCGTCCGAAAAGCAGTTGGTGGATTTATCTGCAAAGATTTGGTATGATGAATGCACTGAAGCGGATTGGCGCGAATCGTTTACGCACCATCCCAAAATTGGCGACGTGAAAAGCCTGACCGAAAAGTTTGCCGGAAAGGAACAGGCCGGAGTTGCAGTGGCGACCGAAGCAACGATTCAAAATCTAGCAAAAGCCAATACCGATTATGAAAACAAATTCGGGTTTATCTTTATCATATGTGCAACAGGTAGATCAGCAACGGAAATGTTGGCACTATTAAACGACCGTTTGCAAAACAATACCGAAGAAGAACTCCATATAGCCATGGGCGAACAACAGAAAATCTCAATCATCCGTTTTAAAAAGATGCTGCCTGATAGTGATTTCAGTTTCCTGAAAGTAAGTCAGATTACTACACACGTTCTAGATACCTCAACGGGAATTCCCGGAAAGGACATCTCCATCCGATTACAATCGTTACGAAATAATGCCTGGCAAACCATCGCTCAGGGTATTACCAATGTTGACGGCAGGATACCGGATTTACTTCCGCCACAGCGAAACCTAAAACCTGATACCTATAAAATGGTTTTCGATACCGGAAGCTATTATGCCAATACCAAGACGTTTTATCCTAAAGTGGAAATCATTTTCAGCACTTTTGACGAAACGCATTACCACGTTCCTTTGTTGGTTAATCCTTTTGGATATAGTACGTATCGAGGTAGTTGATGCCTTCGAATGCGTTCAGGCTGACAAAGAGAGTATAGAGCCCTTCGACTGCGCTCAGGGTGACAAAGAGAACATGGAGAATAGAATATAGAGCCCTTCGACTGCGCTCAGGGTGACAAAGAGTATAGAATAAACAATATAGAGAATAGAAAAAATATAATTATGACAATTCCGAGTAATAAAAAAGAACAGTTGTTCAACAGTTTAAGCAAAGCCAATTCGACTTTCAACGAGATATATCCCGGTGACCGAAGTGAGCGCCAGCCTGTGCACGTTTTGTATGGCGGTGCGAACCTTTTTAAATCGGATGCGCCGATTGCGTTGGGACATCGTGCTTTGGAAATACTGGAAACCTATGCGCCTAATCATGAAGTATTTGGAAAAGCATTTGGCCTGACCGGTGGTAATGACTTTAGCAAAAGGATTTATGATAAGGTCGTAGCCAAATTAAAGACTGAAGCTATTGAAGATTTCCGTATTGATTTTGAAGATGGTTACGGAAACCGTAGCAATGAAGAGGAAGATGCTACAGCTGAAAGTACGGCTAAGGAAGTGGCAAAAGGAATGGCAGATGGTACGCTTTCGCCTTTCATTGGTATTCGTATCAAGCCTTTTACCGAAGAAATGAAAGAAAGAGGTTTACGTACGCTTGATATTTTTGTTTCGGCTTTAGTTAAGGAAACTGGCGGGAAGTTGCCTGATAATTTTGTGGTTATGTTACCAAAAGTTACCATTCCGGAGCAACCGGAAACGCTTGCTAATTTCTTTGTTATCCTTGAAGAAGAGTTAAGTTTGGCAAAAGGAAGCCTGAAAATGGAGATGATGGTTGAAACTACTCAGGCTATCATGGACATACACGGAACCAATCCGTTATACCGATTCATTAAAGCCGCTCAGGGTCGCTGCGTCGCAATGCACTTTGGGACTTATGATTATACGGCAAGCTGCAGCATCACGGCAAAATACCAGGAAATGGACCACCCGGTTTGCGATTTTGCGCACCATGTAACCAAAGTAGCTTTGGCCCACACCGGAATCTGGTTGAGCGACGGCGCTACGAATACCATGCCTATCGGCCCACATCGGGGCGATTTGACTCCGGCACAGGAAAAGGAAAATATGGAAGTGGTTCACAGGGCCTGGAAGAAAGGGTACGATCATATCCGACATTCGTTGTGGAATGGCTACTACCAAGGGTGGGATTTAAATCCGGCTCAGTTCCCAATGCGTTATGCTGCCGTTTACGCTTTCTTTTGGAAAGCTATGACGATGCTGTAGAACGTTTGAAAACTTTTGTAGACAAAGCTGCGCGTGCCACTTTGATTGGAGATGTGTTTGACGATGCCGCTACGGGACAGGGGCTATTGAATTATTTCCTTCGCGCCTTAAACAGCGGTGCGATTACCGAAGAAGAAGTATTGGCAACAGGACTGACGTTAGAGGAAATCAGAGGCCGTTCGTTTAAGAAAATTTTGGAGAACAGGGCTGGGAAGTAGTGGTCAGTGGTCAGAAAGCAGTTTGCAGAAAGCAGAAGGCAGATTACAGAAAGGAGATTACAGATAAGGAGACCGCATCAGGAATGGTGTGGTTTTTTTGTGCCAGACCCCACCCCTAGGGGTACCCCCTCCACCTCGAAACCGCGACGGCGCACCTTTGACCTGCGGCAGCGCACCTTTGTAGGTGCAACAACGGAGCTAAAAGGTGGGACGACGGAGCTAAAAGGTGGGACAGCGGAGCTAAAAGGTGGGACAGCGGAGCTTTGACCTCCGACGACGCAGCTTTGAGGTGGGATGACGGAGCTTTAAGGTGGGACAGCGGAGCTTTGACCTCCGACGACGCAGCTTTGAGGTGGGATGACGGAGCTTTAAGGTGGGACAGCGGAGCTTTGAGGTGGGGTAGCGGGATGTTTAATAATTAAGTGTGCTTTATTTTGTTGTGGACACGGATTATAAACCGCACTATCTATTTAGTGCGGTAGCGGAAGAAGAACCACACGAAAGGATTCGTGCGGTAGCGTGGGGAGCTATTACCGAAGATGAAGTGTTGGCAACTGGCCTGACGTTAGAGGAAATCAGAGGCCGTTCGTTTAAGAAAATTTTGGAGAACAGGGCTGGGAAATAGTTTTCAGAAGAGATTTATATGATCCTTGGCGAAGAAGCGCATTTCTAATAAAAAAACTACTTTTTACTTAGAGAAAGTAATAATTCCATAATCTTATGTTTATGGAATTTAGTTCCTTCATAGCTTAAGTGATCGTCATCAAAATAGAATATTTCCTTATCATTTGATACCAGCATTTTACCATCTCTTGTCATGTTGGAGTAAACATCATATATATCTAAATTATTATATTTATTTTTTAAATCCTTAATATAATTATTTCCTATCTTAGTTTTTTCATTGTTTGCGATTTTCAAATAATTAAATCCTTTTACTGGGTTTAGACCTAAAAAAGTAAAATACTGACTCGCATTATAGTCAACCATAAATTCTAAAACTGGAGGCTGATTAAACAGGATAACCTTAATAGATTTTGAGTTTAGATAATGTAATAAATCTAACAGTTCCCTTTTCTCATCATCTGTAATTTTATCCCATCTGCAGGCAATTACGAAAATTTCAGGTTTCCATATTTCAATGTTTTTAACAACTGATTTTGCATAGTCAACTCTTTGTTTTTGAGTGTAATATTCATTCCCTTTTTGTGCATCGATGTTCTGTATATTAAAAAATGGACTTGATGCATTCGAGGTATAAAAGGACCTGCTTATTTTTAAACTATCACAAACTTCATTTAATAAATTTGCCCACATAACACCATGTGAATCTCCTAATAATATTAAGTTAGGCTTTTTACCACCTACAATAGTTATTATTCCTTGTTCTTTAAACGCATTTTTGTATATCTGCTTTCTTTCGGGTAAGAAAACATTAAAAATCAATGGGTTATTCTTTTCTATTTTTACCTGTGCAGGCGAAATATCATAGTATCTTAAATAATAATTAACCTGATTATATTTTGAACTGTAATAAATTTTGAAATTATCTGATTTGTAATATATTGTCATTGAGATTGCAATTGCAATAAAAACAGCTACTAATTTTAAGGTATGTTTGGATTTCCTTGTTTTATTTTCAATAAAATGATATGAAATGATTGAAAACAATAGAGTTAAAATGATAATTACAAGATTGATGAAATGCTTGTTATAATTAGATAATTGAAATGAAAGACTTCCAAATAATACAATTATAGGCCAGTGCCACAAATATAAAGAATAAGAAATGTTTCCGATGTAAACAAAAGGTTTGGAGGACAATATCCTTCCTAAAAAATCTTTTTGATTGCATAGAGACAAAATAATTCCAACACCTGCAACGGCAAGAAAGGCACCAATACCATATCTATTATTTGCAAAAACAGGGATAAAATAGGATGCTAATATGAAAATCAAGCCTATCAATACGATTAGATTTTTTAAAAGCTTGTTCTTAAATAAATCTCTTATGTTTACTAAACTTAAAATACCACCTACACTCAATTCCCATACTCTACATGGTAATAAATAAAACGAGAAGTCTTTATGAGTATTTAAAAAATAGACAAACAGTGTACCACTTATAACTGTAATTATTAATAATGGTATAATGTAGTTTTTAAAATATTTATAGACTAAAAATAAAAAGAAGGGATAAATAAGATAGAATTGTTCTTCAACAGATAAAGACCATGTGTGCAAAAAATATGATTTCTCAGCAGCGACTCCCCAATAATCCCCAAAATGAAATAAGGCATAAAAGTTGAAATAGGAAAATATTGCCGGAAAGATATCATTTGAAAGTTCCTTGATGTTTGGTTTAAAAATAATTAAGGGATAAATTATTAAAAAAAATAAAATAACTATTAGTAATGCAGGAATCAGTCGTTTTATTCTTCTTGTCCAAAATTCAAACATGCTAAAATTACCCTCTGATATTTTAGCTGTTAGTAATGTCGTTATTAAATACCCAGAAATAACGAAAAACACATCAACTCCAAAATAACCACCACTTATCCAGTTATATCCTAAGTGAAAAAATAGTACCGGTAAAATAGCTATAGTTCTTAACCCGTCAATTTCAGGTCTATATTTAATCATTTGTTTGATTTATAACTTCCCTATACAAATCCATCAAAACCTTTTCAGGAGTATAAGGTGCATTGACCGCTAAATCAGCACTTGGATTGAAGGCTTTTATCGCATTTCGGATAGCAAAGTAAGCTCCGATTCCGTACATCAATGGTGGTTCGCCCACAGCTTTTGATTTTTTGATGGCAAGTTCGTGGCCTTGGGTTTCGAGATGCTGTATGTTGATTTGTTTTGGCACCGAATAAATATCCGGAACCTTATAAGTCGATAGTGCATTCGAAAGCAGTCTTCCCTGGTCGTTGTAAACTATTTCCTCGAGTGTCATCCAACCGATTCCCTGTACCAATCCACCTTCTATCTGACCGTTGTCAATAATTGGGTTCATGCTTTTTCCGAAATCGTGTACGATATCCACGCTGTCGAATTCGTAAGTTCCTTTCAGGCAGTCAACAGTAACCTCGTGGATAGAAGTTCCGTAAACGTGGTACGCAAACGGATGCCCTTTTTCCTTCGTCTTATCATAATGGATATCTGGAGTAGCATAATGTGAATTTTCAGAAAGTGCTACCCTCATTACATGTGCTTTCATTACCAAATCCTTCCAGCTGATTTCGGTTGCTTTGTCATTGGCAAAGACAAACTCATCATTAATCTGCAGTTTATCAGTATTCAATTCGGCTTCAGCTACTTTGAGCAATCTTCCCAACAAAGCAGTACAAGCCATCTGCAAAGCCTTTCCGTTAAGGTCTGCTCCCGCACTTGCAGCTGTTGGAGATGTATTCGCAACACGTAAAGTGTTTGTTGATTCGATGCGGACACGATTCGGACTTATCCCAAAAGTTTCCGTCACAATCTGTAACATTTTGGTATTTAGGCCCTGCCCCATTTCGACACCGCCAGTACTAACGACAACGCTTCCGTCGTGATAGATATGTACCAAAGCGCGTGCGTGGTTCATCATGGTATTGGTAAACGAAATCCCGAAACAAATAGGTTGAATTGCGAGTCCTTTCTTGAATCTTGTATTAGCATTATTGAATTCTTCAATCCTTGCTTTCTGCGCTTCATAATTGTAGCTTTTCATACAGGTTTCCCAGGTATTGGTTGCTTCAACCTGCGTTAGGATTTGTCCGTATGATAACTCATTACCATCTACAACTAAATTCGCTCTCTGAATCAATGCTGGGTTTACGCCTAATGATTCGGCGGCTTTTACGATGGCGGCTTCTATTACGAACTTCCCTTGTGGTCCGCCAAATCCACGGAATGCGGTGTTTGGAGGCAGATTGGTTTTGCAACTAAATGCTTTGGCAATCACATTCGGAACAAAATAGGCATTCGTCGAATGGAATAAGGTTCGTTCCATTACGGCCGGAGATAAATCGGCTGCTGCGCCGGCGTTTTGGTAATGCGTTACTTCGTAGGCAATGATTTTATAATCCTTATCCAATCCAATCTTGAAATCGGCTGAATACGGATGCCGTTTTCCCGTCATGCGCATGTCGTCCATACGGTGCATTGCCATTTTTACAGGCTTGTGCAGGATTTGTGTCGCCAAAGCCACCATAACTGCCCAAGGGGTTGCCTGATCTTCTTTTCCACCGAAGCCTCCGCCTAAACGAACCGTGTCGATTTCAATCTTGTGCATTGGAATTCCTAAAACCTGTGCTGCCATCCTTTGAACAGCTGTTGGACCTTGGGTTGATGAGGATATGATGATGCTTCCGTCTTCTTTTGGACGTGCATAAGCTCCCTGGGTTTCTATATATAAATGTTCCTGACCGTTGACATCGCTTCTTCCTTCGAAAATATGTTCGCATTGCGGCCATACAGATTCTGTATCTCCAAGTTTAAACTGTCTCGGTGGCATGATTAATTTACCTTTAGCCTGAGCCTCTCTTGGGTCTACTATTACCGGAAGTTCTTCGAATTCGACTTTAATCAGTTTAGCAGCCTGACGGCAATGATGCTCAGAAGTCCCGATTATCAAGGCGATTACCTGTCCACGAAAGTGCACTTCACCTTCTGCAAATAAAGGTTCGTCGGGAATGATTCCGCCAATCTGATTCTGACCCGGAATATCTTTGGCTGTTAAAATCCTAACTATTCCGTGTCTTTCCAGCGCAGCATCAAAATCTATTCTTTTAATCTTAGCATGGGCTACAGTCGAATCGAAAGGAAGTGCGTACAAAGTGCCGTGTACTTCCTGAATATCATCAAGGTAAATGGATTTCCCTTTTACGTGATTATGTGCGTCTATATTAATCATATCAGGTCTTCCATTTTAATGGTTTCAGGAAAAAGTTCGATGAAATGCCCGAAAAACAACTGGCGTCCCAATAATCTTTTGTAGGCTTCAGTTCCACGTGCGTCGCTGATTGGCGATAATTCGGTTTGCAGGATTTTCTCTGCCTCTTTTATGATTGAAACCGTAATTGGTTTGTTTACTAAAAATTCGCTGGTCTTCGCCAGATATTTCGGGATTGGCCCTACACCACCAATTGAAGCATGAGCTTTTGTTATGGCAGTTCCGTTTGTTTTAATTGATATTGCAGAATTCACACTGGCAATATCCAAATATTGTCTTTTGCAGACTTTCTCGAAATTGAATTGGGTTCCATTTGTTGGCAATTCAAAAGCAATTTCGGTAATTATTTCGCCTGCTTGTTTGTCAAAGGTTTTATAGCCTGTATAAAAATCCTTTAGCATCAACTGACGATTTTCGTTTGCTTTGTTAGTTAATGTCAACTTGGCTTTCATTGCCAAAAGGATAATCGTAAAATCGCCAATTGGTGAACCGTTAGCAATGTTTCCGGCAATTGTCGCGATGTTTCGGATGGGTGTTGAGGAAAGTAATTTCAAATACTTATACCAATTCGGAATCGTTTGTAGCAACCTTTCGTTTTCCATCAAATCCGTAACCGTGGCTGCCGATTTTAGGATGCAGGTGTTGCCATCGAAAGAAATTCCGTTTAACGAGCTTCTATCAAATAAATAATCCAAATCATATTTGTGAAGGTCATCGTGTTTCTGGACATACAAATCGGTTCCACCACCAATTGGCATTTGCCCATTTGTATTATACTCTATTTTTATGGCTTTTATCCTTTCTTCAATACCCAAAAAATAAGGAGGAACAAAATCATTTTCAACCAGCCAAAGCATGGAATTGTTTTGATCTTTTCCCTGAAGATTTTTGGCAAGTTTAGCAGAAGCACGTTCAATTGTTTTATAACCCGTGCAGCGGCAGATGTTTCCATCGATGGCACTAATTGCGCTCTCCAAAGTTGGTTCGGCGCAAGTTAAGGCAAAACCACACATCGAATTCACAAAACCTGGTGTACAAAAACCGCATTGGGTTCCGGAACAATCAACCATCGCCTGTTGTGCCTGGTTTAGTTTGTCCGGCAAATTTAAACCTTCGACAGTAACGACGTGTTTGCCGTGAACGTTTGGCAATGGCGTTAAGCAGGAAGTAGCGCTCATGTATTCGAGTTTTCCTTCTTTGATGGTGCCTATCAAAATCGTACACGCACCACAATCGCCTTCACGACAGCCAATTTTTGTGCCACGTAGGTTTTCGTCATAACGCACAAAATCCAGCAGGGTTGTACTTGCTGGCTTGTTGGTTTGGATGAGTTGGTTATTTAGTATAAATTGAATCATGCTGATTTAGGAATCTAATACTCGATTTTATTGATATTTTCAGACCATTTCCTGAAGGCTTCGAGTGCTTCTTCGTTCATCATCTGGATAGTTTCCAGTTTTCTGTTTTGGTATGGTAATTCCAATTCTTCGTATATAAATTGATCATCGAAGTTGATATCGGCAGCATCTTTTTTGGTATTGGCAAAATACATTCGGTCCGGTCTTGCCCAATAGATTGCTCCGAGGCACATTGGACATGGTTCGCAGCTGGTGTAGATTTCACATCCGTCTAATTGAAAAGAACCTAATGCTTTACAGGCATTTCGAATAGCAACAACTTCAGCATGCGCAGTTGGATCGTTTGTAGAAGTTACGCTATTGGCACCATGTGCTATGATTTTTCCATCTTTCACTATTACGGCACCAAAAGGACCGCCTTTGCCAGATAGTACATTTTCAATCGACAGGCGAATGGCTTCCTGCATAAATTCGGTTTGTTTTGTAGAACACATATTGTATTATGATTATATTATTTGTTGGGAGCTTTCAAAATTTTGAAGCCAATAAAGATACGAATTGAAATGATTTGCAAAAATGTTTTTTCAAATATTGATTTCAGCAGCTCTTCAGTTATATGCATAAAAAAAAGGAAAACTTTCGTTTTCCTTTTTTGGAGCCGGCGGAGGGACTCGAACCCACGACCTGCTGATTACAAATCAGCTGCTCTAGCCAACTGAGCTACGCTGGCGGCGTAATTGTTCTGCAAATATAGAAGTGAAAATTAATTCTCCAAAATATTTGTGCACTTTTTTCGCAAAATATTTTATTAAAGTGCGTTGATTTTTTCAACCAATTGATTAGCAGTTTGTTCTAATTCAACATTGATTTGTTTGAAATGCGCCTTTTTATTCTCTACATTTTTTGCATTTACTTTAGTAATCAAAGCATCAAAAGAGGTAATTGCTTCATCTATAACGGCATTAGTCTGATCAGATGGTTTTCCTGTAGTTGTCATTTCGTAAATGTAAACTGCTTCGATAATATCACCCAATACGAAGTTAATGTCTTTCTTTAAATTTTTAACACTTGGCATTTTCTTTATTTTTTAAATTCGTGGCAAAATTACACTAAATCTTTAGAACACCAACTAAGAAATATAAATTTCTAAGATTGATGCGTTGCCCGAAAGCTGAAAATCAGTCAAAGCAGCTGGAAGTAAAACCGTATCTCCTTTTTTATAAAAGTAGTTTTCACCATTAACCGCGAGCTCGAAATTGCCATCAACACACATGTATACGGTAAAAGATTCGCCATGTTTGTAAACTGTAACATTTCCGTCAAGCGGAATGTAATTGGTTGTGAAATATTGGCAGTTTACCACTTCATTCGAAATATTTTCAACTTTAGCATAGTCTTTTTGGGCATCAACGGTTTCGTAATTAATGGCTTCCAATGATAAATCAATGTGAAGTTCCCGTTTGTTTCCGTTGGCATCTACCCTATCGAAATCATAAATCCTATAAGTTATATCAGATGTCTGTTGGATTTCGGCAACGATGATTCCGGCACCAATCGCGTGAATGGTTCCTGTTTCCAGAAAGAAAACATCGCCTTGCTTCACTTTTTTGGTATCCAGAATGTCAACTATTGTTTTATCGTGAATGTGTTTCAGATATTCATCAGGAGTCGATTTTTCCTTAAAACCAACAATGAGCCTTGCATCGGCATCAGCCTGCATTACATACCACATTTCGGTTTTACCAAAAGAATTGTGGCGCTTTTTGGCCAGTTCATCATTTGGATGCAATTGTATTGATAAATCTTCGCGCGCATCCAAATACTTAAATAGTAATGGAAACTGTTTCCCGAATTGCTGATGTACTTTTGTTCCCAAAACAGCTTCAGGAAATTCATTAATCAAATCATTTAGTGATTTTCCTTTGAATAAACCATTTGTTATTACGCTTACATCATTCTCGACTGTAGAAATTTCCCAGCTTTCTCCTGTAATTTCAGAAGTGATGGGTTTGTTGAGAAAGGTTTTTAATTTGGTTCCGCCCCAAATCCTTTCTTTTAAAATAGGCTCAAACTGTAACGGATATAATTTCATAATAGTAGATTGAATTTAAATGCTCTTTAGGATTTCAAGTGCTTTATCGATATGTATTTTACCCGACATATTATTGAAAACCAACTGTATGATTCCTTCTTTATTGATAACATAAGTAACTCTGCCTGGAATTAAACCCAATATATCATTCGGAACACCAAATAGTTTTCGCAACTTTTTATCCGCATCGGAGAGCAATATAAAAGGCAGATGGTGTTGCGCTGTAAATTTTTGGTGTGATTTTAGGGAATCGCTGCTTACGCCAATAACTTCTGCCCCTAAACTTTTAAAATCTTCATACTGATCGCGAAACGAACAGGCTTGTTCGGTGCAGACTCTGGTGTTGTCTTTTGGATAAAAATAAATTACAAACGGTTTTTTCCCGATAAGGGAATTGCTTTCAAATAAATTGCCATTTGTATCAATACCTGAAAATTCGGGAACCTTATCTCCTACTTTTACTGCCATTATTTTCCGTTGAAGGTTACTGAATTTCTTGGCGTTTCGTATAATACCACTTCCAAATCCATGTTGTCTTGAATGTGTTTCCTGAGTTTTTGCCAGATAAGCACAACGATATTTTCCGCGGTTGGATTTAGATCGGCAAATTCGGGAACGTCAAGGTTTAGGTTTTTATGATCGAATGCATCTTCAATATGCAGTTTGATTAGGTCAGATAGGATTTTAGTATCGATAACATAACCGGTTTCCGGATCAATTTCACCTGTAACAGAGACGGATAATTCGTAATTATGTCCGTGGAAATTAGGATTGTTGCATTTGCCGAAAACGGTATCGTTTTGTTCATTCGACCAGTCTTTTCGGTATAATCTATGGGCGGCGTTGAAATGTGCTTTTCGTGAAACGGTTACTCTCATGGTGTTCTTTTTAGCAATTAGCTGACAGCCTTTAGCTTTAAGCTTTCATTTTAATATTAAATTTTGCTAATAGCTCACTGCTAAAAGCTTTAGGCTTATTCATAGTTTATGATCTTCCAGATAGTGATAAAACTCATCAAAAATAATTTTGAACCAAACGGTATATAGATTTGGATTTTGAAGCATATCGGTTTTTACATCTTCTATTTTCATCCATTTCCAGCTTTCGACTTCTTCGGGATTGATAATTGGTTTGTCATCATAATAGCCAATCATTACGTGGTCTAATTCGTGTTCGGTCAAACCATTATCGAAAGGCGCTTTATAGATGAAATGAAAAAGTTCTTTGAGTTCGGTTTTAAAACCCATTTCTTCATACAGACGACGTGTTCCTGCCTGGATATTCGTTTCACCATCGCGCTGATGGCTGCAGCAAGTATTGGTCCATAATAAAGGTGAATGGTATTTGTGATGTGCCCGTTGCTGTAACATGATTTCGTTATTCCTGTTCAATACAAAAACCGAAAATGCACGATGCAAAATGGCTTTTTCATGTGCTTCGAGTTTGTTCATCAAACCAATAGGCTCATCCTGCTCGTTAACCAGGATTACTTTTTCTTCAATCATAGCATTTATTAATGATTCAAAAGTACGAAAAAAAACAAGGCTTCAAAAATACAGGATTTGAACAACCGTTAAACTTTCCTTAAAACAAGGCAATTTGTAATCTATCCGACATTGTAGCTCGTATATGAAGCGTAAATTTGCACTAGATTAAAACAAATACGATATGCGAAAATCAATTTTTAACTTCTTATTTTTACTTCCACTATTCATGATGACTGCCTGTGGACAATCCAATAATAAACAAAACACGACACAAAACAAAACTATGGAAAACGTAATTTCAAAACCTGAAAATCCTTATTATTCTAATACTGACACTACCAAACTGAATATATCAGATGCTGAATGGAAAAAGGTCTTATCTCCAGATTTATATGCTGTTGCGCGTGAAGCCAATACCGAAAGAGCTTTTACCGGAACGATGTGGAATTCTGAAACGAAAGGAACTTATTATTGTGCGGCCTGCGGATTGAAACTTTTCAGATCCAATCAAAAGTTTACAAGCAGCTGTGGCTGGCCAAGTTTCTTTGAACAGGAAAATAAAAACAGTGTGGTCTTTGAGAAAGATAATTCATTCGGAATGCAGCGTATTGAAGCGCTTTGCGGAAGATGTAACAGCCACTTGGGCCACTTATTTGATGACGGTCCGGAACCAACAGGCAAAAGGTATTGCATGAATGCCATTTCATTAGATTTTGTTCCTGATGGAACTGTAGCTCAAAATAATAAAGCCAATCTAGAAACAATAGTTCTTGGTGGTGGATGCTATTGGTGTGTGGAAGCTGTATATGAAAACTTAGACGGTGTTGAAAAAGTAGTTTCGGGATTTGCCGGCGGAAAGGTTGCCAACCCAAGTTATGAAGAAGTTTGTACCGGAACGACTGGTGCTGCTGAAGTTGTGGAAATCACTTATGACAAGACCAAAACCAATCTGGATGAAATCTTTAAAGTGTTTTTTACTGTTCACGACCCAACAACTTTGAACCGTCAGGGCGCAGATGTTGGGACACAATACCGATCAGTGATTTTCTACAAGAATGAAGAACAGAAAAAAGCTGCTGAAAATATTATTGCGGAGCTAAACTCGAATAGTGTTTACAGCAGTAAGATTGTAACGACCTTAGAACCATTTGAGGCTTTTTATAAAGCAAAAGATTACCATCAAAACTATTATCAGAACAATAAAAATCAACCGTATTGCGAGATGGTAATCCAGCCGAAACTGGAAAAATTTGAGAAGGTTTTTAAGGACAGGTTGAAAAAGAAATAATTATTAATTCGGAAGAACCGCTTGTGAGAATGAGCGGTTTTTTTATTTAAAAACTAAGCCTGAAGAAAATGTTGGGTGTAATTCCCAAAGAATAATAATTCTGCACACTATATTTTGGGGTCAAAAAATCGCCTATTTCAGCAAAATCCCGTTCCAATTCCTTGCTTATTACTTTCTGGCGATTGTAAAGATTGTATATTGAAACACCTATTTTGTATTGCCTGTCTTTGCTATCCTGGAATTGATAAAATCCGGAAACATCCAAACGATGATAATTTGGAAGTGTTTCTGAGTTATATGAAACCATTTCTCCATCATCGTTTATCGAACTATAAGGTTTTCCTGTATGCCAAAACCAACCCAATGCCAGATTGTAATTTCCCCATTTCTTATAAAGTGAAAAATTGAGTGCATGCTTGATATTGGAATTGGTCCTGAAGTACTCATTTTGGTTAATGGCATCAAATTTATTTTGGGAATCCTCAAAAGTATACGTCATCCAGGCACGCCAGCTTGCTGCACTTTTCTGAAGCAAAACATCCACGCCTTTCGTAAAACCTTTTCCTTTTTGGATATTCAAATCGTATTGATTCTGGAAGTCGAACGTAAACGAAGTGATGCCTGAAATGGTTTTGAAATACCCATCAACATCCAACAGCCAGGAATTCTTTTTATAGATAAACCCAGTTGTATATTGATTCGCTCTCTGGATTGGATAAGAACGTTTTGCAGCTGACACCCAAACATAATTTTCTAAGCTCAGATCATTGGCAAAATCTTCCCGAATCTGGCTCGAAACCTGGCTTTTCCCTTCATAGGAAACCTGCCAGATAAAGGAATCGGTAAACTTTCTCTGTACCATAATCCTGGGCTCAAAACTATTGGATTCTAGTTGGCTATAGTAATTATAGCGCACACCTGCCTGAAAATTCCACTTCTGATAATCATATTTCAAAAATGAATAGCCAACTTGCGTTACATTGTAATTATGCCTCAAATCCAAAATAACACCGAGGTTCTGATTGTAACTGTTGAACAAATGCGAAACGTCATTCCCAAAAAGCTGATAGCCGAAATCCCAATGCAGTTTTTCATTTACAGAGAAGGAAAAATTCAATTCCATTCCCGAATCTATAACATGGTTCAGCTTTTTAAAGCCTTCGAATTCTGATGCTGAATACTGCTGTATTTTTTCGTATTCAAAATCGTAAGAAGAATAAAAAAGCAATAGTTTCTGTTGCAATCGCTGGCTGTATTTTTGGAACCAGTTTAGGCTGAAGCCAAAATTAGAAATCGCCATGTCCTGACTATTAATGGTGGCATCCGAATTTTTATTTTTGAAATCTAGATTGTTATCAATCCACAATCCGGTTAACGATAACTCTGAATTTGAATTAGGCTTGTAATTCAGCTTGGCCGAATAATCCTGGAAACCAAATTGGTTTTGGCTGTTAAAATCGCTGAAATTGGTATTCTGGAAAACTTTCCTGGCCAATTGATTGAAAGTCGGTGTCTGCAGCCATTCGGTAAACGATTTCCTTCCTGATAACTGTATACCTAATTTGCCTTTAATTAGGGAAGTCTGCGCATATAAATCGGCGTTCAAACCGTTAATGCCACCGTTTATTTTAGTTTTATCTGTGATTTTATCGGAAGTCCTGATGTCAATCACACTCGAAATGCGTTCGCCGAATTTGGGGTTTACAGCCTTATTGTAATAATTAACCGTTTGTTCTACATTTGGATTAATACCCGAAATCATCCCAAACAAATGTCCCGGATGATATAATCTAATACCGTTCCACAAGATTAGATTTTGGTCGGATGTACTTCCGCGCACATGCAATCCGCTTGCTGTTTCATTCGGACTTTTAACGCCGGGCAATTGTTGCAGCGTCAGCAAAATATCAGCATCAGTAACTCCGGGAAGAGTTTGGACTTTCTGCGGATATAAGACAACTTTCTCGCTTGTTTTATTGATTCCTTTAGCCAGAAAGCTTTCTACAATAACATCATCTAACGTAATTGTTTTGATTGAAATAGCTTCAGTATCCTGAACAACAGAATAAAACCGACTGTCAATTTTTACAATCCTGAAACCCGTTTGTTTCGTTATTTTAGTATTGATTTCATCTAAGGAATAAAGCGCTTTAGGCAACGTAATTTCCTTTCCGGAAGTTATACTGTCTACATAGGAATATTTGACATCAAACTTTTCTTCAACATCCGAAAGTACTTTTTCTATTTTTACGGCAGTATAGACAAAAGTTCGCTTTTCACTTTTTTGTGACCATGATATTTGGATAAATACAATCGCTAAAAAGAGTGAAAGGCCGTATTTCATTCTGAGATGATAATTTTTCCTGAACTATCTTTTCTGTATTTCAGTTGCAACGGAATACAAATCGACTGTAATGCGGTTTCGATGTTTTTATGGGTAAAGGTTCCCGTGAATTTTACGTTTTCGGCTGTTTTTGGAAATGCAATGACAACATCATATTGTTTTTTAAATTGATCTATCACATACTTAAACGGAACGTTCCTAAAATCTGATTCACCCGTTAGCCACTGCGGTTTTTGATTGGTATTATCTGCAAAGTTTTCGGAAGTATGGTCGTAGAACCGTATACTTTCTGAAGGAGTTATGATAACAATTTGCCCTTTGGAGGCTACACTTACCTTTCCTTCATAACAAATTACCTCAAAATAATCTTCATAAGCATTCACATTGAATTTGGTTCCCAAAACCTTCACACAACCCAATGCGGTTTCTACTGTAAAAGTGCTTCCTTTTTCCACTTCAAAATACGCTTCTCCTTCGAGACTCAAAGTTCTGTTAATTTGGAACAGATTAGGATACGATAATTTTGATTTCGCGTTTAATGTTACTATAGAATTATCCGGTAAGGTTACATTTTTGGAAACTCCAAATCCGGTAACATTGGTATTCGAAAAATGGAATGATTGATACAATCCGAAAAGCAAAAGGAATGTTGCAGCAATTGCAGAGTAGCGCCAAAGAGGGAAAACCTTTACTCTTTTTTTTGCTTTTTTTACGTGAAACTTCTGTTTGACCGCTTCGAAATTTTTATCCAAATCGGGATTAGAAACCGTAAAATTTTCCACAGTATTTTTCAGTTGCTGAAAATCAAGAAAAGCTTCTTCAGTTACTAATTTCTTTAATTGCTCGTCGGAAATTTTATCGGCTAACCAATCCGCTAAATATGTTTCGTTTTCATTTTCCATGATACATCATTTTTCACTTTTAAACATTTTTCACCACTTTCCTTAGTGAGAGCAAAGCCTGGTGCATTCTTTTTTCTACTGCTTTTACCGATAGTTCCAAAACTGCAGCAATTTCGGTGTAGGTTTGATTGTCGAATCGGTTCATCAAAAAAACGGTTCGTTGTTTTTCGGGCAATTCGTTAATGGCTTTTTCCAATCTGATTTTCAATTCGGTTTCCTCTAACAAAAACTCTGGCGATTCCTGATGGCTTGCTTTTGGTTTTGATTTAATTTCAAAATTAGAGACAACCTTATCGTGCTTTATGTTGTTTAGCGAAAGCCTGATGGCTGTAGTATACAAAAAACTTTTTGCCTGTTCGGGTTTTAGCGTGCCACAATTTTCCCAGAGTTTGACAAAGGCATTCTGTGCTACATCTTCTGCCCTTTCAATATCCCTAAATTTATAAATCAGAAAATTTCTTAACAGCTTAAAGTTTGCTTCAAAAACCGATTTAAAAATGGGTTCCGAGCATAAACAGACTGTAGTTTCTTTTTCTTTTTGATTATCCATCCTAAAATTTATTACCACACGCCTATTGAAAGACATGTGGTAACAAAACTTAATTAACTTTTATTTTCTCTGATTCATATTAATTACAATTGTTAGCAATCGCTGCTTCAAAACCAGCTTGACTGGTAATGGTTACATTCATACCTGTTGGTGTACCATTTAAAAAAGTTACCGATACAGGATAAACCAAAGGTGGAATACTTGACCATGATGGATTATAATATTGCAGCAATTCTGTATTGTTATTGGCGGTTACTAAAGCTCCTTCATGCTGAACTTGAACGGGAAAGCTAACAGTAAAACAATTTCCTAAACCAGTACCGAAATTTATTGGATTGGTAGTTCCATCACAGCTTACAAAATCAGCCGATGTAAATCCCTCACACTCTGCACGGCATGCGTTGTCAAACTGAACGATTCCTGTCGCGGTCTGTACGCAAACCGGATTAATGTCGGTTGGGCAAATACAGGAACTGTTGCAATCAAAAAAATCATTCTGAGTAAATCCATCGCATTCAGCAAAACAAGAATTAGCATATTGTACAACTCCGGTTGGAGTCCATACGCAAACTGGGTCATAAACCAAGTCACACAAGCAATCGGAAGAAGGGTTGCATTCATTATTTAACTCGAAGAACTCATAAATATCGTTAATTACAATGGTTTGGTTGTTCTGTGTTACACTAAATGGGAAAACCAAATTAAGCTGGTAATTACTGGTTCCTGTAGACGTTGAGATGTATTGCATCAATTGTGCCTGAGTAGTAATTGTTACTGTTTCCCAATCGGCATTGATAATCTGTATAGGAAAAACAATGCTATAACAACTAAAGTCGAACGCAAAATCATTTACCGTCTGGATGGTATCACAATCCTGAAGCAAGGCAAAAAATTCGGCTTCGTTATCTATGGTAGTAATAGTACCTTCCTGTTGTACCTGGAAAGGAAATACAATTCCGTCGATATATAAATCGTTATTTTCGTTAACCAAAATTTCCAACAAACCTTCAAAATTGGCTACGGTAATTTGAGTCCCGTTGTTGTAAGAAAGCGTAATTGGATAAACAAAATTGAAACAAAAAGCCTGGTCTTGTGTTGTGAGTGTTACCTTTCCTGAAGCATTATTTGCTTTCTTAACCGCATTAAGCGTAGTTCTCAACGCAATGCTTTTAGAAGCGACTGCCTCATTTTCTACAGGGTTATTGTCTGTACAGGAATAGAAAGTTGTCGCTGTAACCAACAGAAACAATAATAAAATTTTAACTTTTTTCATCTTATTTATATTTAGAGTTTTAAAGTAAGACAACGCAAAAACACACCACCCTACTTTTTCTTTTAAATAAAAATGAAATATAATTTATTTTGCCAAACTTTCGGCAATTTTCAGCGCGCATTTTTCACCATCGATGGCGGCTGAAATGATCCCACCTGCGAACCCAGCACCTTCTCCACAAGGATATAGGCCTTTGATTTGGGGATGTTCTAAGGTAAAATTATCCCTTGGAATCCGAACTGGCGATGAAGTTCGGCTTTCCGGAGCATGAAGGATGGCTTCGTTGGTTAGGTAACCGCGCATTGATTTCCCGAATTCGTTAAAACCTTCTCGCATGATTTGGGATAAGAATCCGGGGAAAACCTGCCCCATTTCTACAGAGGTTGTTCCCGGAACATAAGAAGTTTTTGGAATCGATGCTGAAACTTTGCCTTGAGTAAAATCAATCATTCTTTGTGCCGGAACACGTTGTGTTTGCTTCGCCAGTTCGCTTACGCTCGAGCCTCCGGCCAAATGCCAGGCTTTCTGTTCGATACTTTTCTGGAATTCCATTCCGGCCAACGCTCCAAATTTGGCAAAAGGTTTGAAATCCTCGAGTTTTAATTCGACTACAATTCCGGAATTTGCCGTTGCCTGATCTCGTTTAGATGGTGACCAGCCATTAGTTACAACTTCTCCTGGACTTGTAGCACAAGGAGCAATTACGCCTCCGGGACACATACAGAAAGAATACATTCCGCGACCGTTAACCTGTTTCACGATGGAATAAGGTGCAGGCGGTAAATGTTCTCCGCGAAAATCACAGCTGTATTGGATTCTGTCAATCAATTCCTGAGGATGTTCCGCACGCACGCCTAGTGCGAAAGGTTTGGCTTCAATAAGGATTTTCTTTTTATCCAATAATTCAAAAATATCACGAGCTGAATGTCCTGTGGCCAGAATGAGTTTATTTGCCGAAATAGTTTCACCATTTTGGGTAATGATACCCTGCATTTCGTTGCTTTTAATAACAAAATCGATTACACGGGTTTCGAAGAGTACTTTTCCTCCGCATTCTATGATCTTTTCGCGGATATCCTGAATAATTTGTGGTAATTTGTTGGTTCCAATGTGGGGATGCGCTTCGACCAAAATATCCGGAGTTGCCCCAAAACCTACCAATAACTGTAGGATTCTGTCGACATCGCCACGTTTTTTGGAACGGGTGTATAATTTTCCGTCAGAATAGGTTCCGGCACCGCCTTCTCCAAAACAGTAGTTGGAATCTTCGTTGACAATATGATCAACATTGATGGCTTTCAAATCACGACGTCTGCCACGGACATCTTTCCCGCGTTCTATTACTATTGGTTTTAAACCTAATTCAATCAATTGCAAAGCTGCAAATAATCCGGCTGGACCGGCACCCACAATGATCACTTCCTGTTTATTGGAAACATTTTCATAATTGGGAAGTTCGATGGGCTGTTCCGTATATTTTTCATCTATCAGATAGACCGAGACTTTTAGATTAACCTTTATCGCTTTTTGACGTGCGTCTATCGAACGTTTTAGGATAACGACTTTATGAACCAATTTAGTAGAAACCCGAACTGTTTTAGCCACATACTCATAGAGCAGACTTGCATTTGCTGCTATTTCGGGGGAAACCTGAAGTTGAAGTTCTTGTGGCATGGGTTATTTTTTGGCAAAAATAAACAAATGAATTTAGTGTAAATAAAAAAGGTTCAGCTTTCGCCAAACCTTTTGTGTTTTTATGTTTTGGGATTAGTTTTTGATAAACTTGTAATTCCCAACCTGATTGTTCATTGTGACTTTTACAAAGTAAACACCCGTCTGTAAGTCGGAAACTGAAATAGTTGTTAAAGCTTCCGTAGCATTTAACGATTTTACTTTGGCACCATTTATTGAATAAATCTCAATTGAAGCATTTACATCATCAGTGTTATTTTGAATATTCAATAGATTGGATGTCGGATTTGGATATACTTTTATGGCATCAGTTACTAGAGAAACCGGATTTATTCCAAGTGCCACGCCAAACTCCAAATAATCAGCAGTTCCGTTAGAATTTGTATCATCGTCCGAAGGATTTCCGTTGCGGTTGTAATCTTCAAGGAAAGTTAATAAGTTATCTCCATCATCATCATTATCTAAATAATTCGGAATGCCATCACCGTCAGTATCTCTCAACACATTTGCACCTTGCGTAATGTTAGTTTTGGCAAAAACATATTCTACATTAGTTAAAACCAAATCGCCATCGTCATCATTATCCAGATAATTTGGGATTCCGTCAAAATCGATATCGTCATTGGCTAAATTGGCATCACTGTTTACATCTTCTATTTCTGAAGCTGCATTATCATTATCAAAATCTATATTACAGTCTACAACGCTTAAAACCACAGGTTTTACAACACCATTGATATTGGCATAAATGGTTTGTGGATTGGTCGAATTGGAATAGGAAGCGGTGTTAGAAATAGCATTTACATTTGCCTGTGCATCAACCATTGTTTCATAAAAACTTGCCACTGATGGATTTGAAGAATTTAAATCTCCTGCAGCAACGGCTAAATTAAAGACTTGGATTCCGCTACTCACATCGCCACAACGTACAAAAGAATAGTTTGGATAATATCCCGGGCGGTAAAAACGCCAGGCTTCCTGAGAAGCGGTCCAGCTTCCTGTGTTTCGGCTTGGTGCTGCAATTCCCTGCGTACCATCTAAATTAATCAAACCGATGACACCTCGTCCTCCTTGCCAGTTTAGCGTAGGTGTCCTAGTAATCATTTGTATATCAATAGCATTAGCACTTTCGTTCATGATCATTTGAAAAGACGTCAGTTGCGTAGGAGTACCTTGAAAATGCGTTTGATTATTAAAGAAAACAACAAATTTTCTAAACGGTGTTACTCCATAGGTTCCATAGGCCAGCGTTCCGCTTCCTGCATTATCATATAAATCCTCGTAACAACCTAATATAGAATTTTTTATAGGAAAACTAGCATTAGGAATGGTTTGATTAAAGCTCCATGGAGAAAATGCTCCAGCCAAAGAAGTTCTAAAATCAATGTATCCGTTGGTACTAATGAGAACCTGATTGTAGGTCGTTCCGTAAAAGTCAAAACTAAATGGTAAATTGATAACGCCTGAATACAACTCGTCGCCCGTTGCTAAGGGTGTCAAACCTCCGGAAAAGGGCTGGAACGGAATTGCGGTTACCGAATAATTATTTTGTGAAATTCCTTTAAGTGAGATAAAGGCAAATAAGATAAAAAGAATGTACTTTTGTTTCATGGGGTTTGTTTTAAATATTTAGGCAAATTTACCAAATTTTATCCAGCAACCGATTGATTTTTAAAATATTACTATGCCAAGACAAATAAAACTAATATGGGATTTCCGTGGCGAAGCAGCAGCGAGGACAGCCGAGCATCATGAACTTCATTTAAAGGAATATATTATTCATGAAAAACTTCCATTGCACATTACGGGATTTGAGATAAAAAACGAAATGCATGCCATAGCTTTTATGGTAGTTACCGATGAATTTATGATTTCGGTCCGCGATACCTTGAAACCGCATCGTGGCGAATTATACACCGAATAAAAAAGAAAAGTTTTCACTTCTCTTTAATTGGCAACATCACTTATAAATTTGATCCGCATCAGCCTTAATTCCTCGATGTCGTAATCGCCATCAAATTCCTTGAGCGCATCTTCGATTTTATCTGTTTGCGAATCCATAAAATAGTCGTGGATTTCTTCCTGTTGTTCGTCGTCAAGGATTTCGTTTACCCAATAATTGATATTCAATTTGGTTCCGGAATAAACAATCTGCTCCATTTCCTTAAGCAACGCATCCATATTCATCCCTTTTGCCTTGGCAATATCTTCTAGCGAAAGTTTCCTGTCAATGTTTTGGATGATGTATAGTTTGTTCGCCGAATTGGCTCCGGTAGACTTCACTACCAAATCATCAGGGCGGATTATATCATTATCCGCAACATATCTTTCGATAAGTTCTACAAAATCTTTTCCGTATTTTTTTGCTTTTCCTTCTCCAACGCCGTGAACATTGCTTAATTCATCAATTGTGATCGGATATTTCAATGCCATATCCTCTAATGACGGATCCTGAAAAACTACAAATGGAGGAACTCCCAGTTTCTTAGCTACTTTTTTACGTAAATCCCTTAACATGCTCATCAATGCTTCATCCGCAGTTCCGCTTGATTTTGCTGCGGTTACGATGGCATCATCTTCCGCTTCATTATATTCATGGTCTTCCGACATTAAGAATGACGTTGGGTTTTTGATGAATTCATGTCCTTTTTCTGATAATTTCAGGATGCCATAGGTTTCGATATCCTTGGTTAAAAGGCCGTCAACCAATACCTGGCGGATCAAAGCCATCCAATATCTTTCCTCAAACTCTTTCCCAATTCCAAAAAACGTCTGCGAATCTGTCCGGTGTGCTTTTATCATTGCATTTACCCTTCCTATAAGGGTGAAGCAGATTTCCTTTGATTTGTATAAATATTTGGTATCACGAACCACTTCCAATAGCATTTTTACCTGATTTTTGGCTTCCACCTTTGATTTTGGATTGCGGACATTGTCATCCATGTCGGCACCTTCACCGTTTTCACTATCGAATTCCTCACCGAAATAATGTAATAGGAACTTACGCCTTGACATTGAAGTTTCTGCATAAGCCACAACTTCCTGCAACAAGGCAAAACCAATTTCCTGTTCGGCTACCGGTTTGCCCGACATGAATTTTTCGAGCTTTTCAACATCTTTATAGGAATAATAGGCAAGGCAATGGCCTTCTCCACCATCGCGTCCTCCCCGACCTGTTTCCTGATAATAACTTTCTAATGACTTTGGAATATCGTGATGGATTACGAACCGAACGTCAGGTTTGTCGATTCCCATTCCAAAAGCTATTGTGGCCACAACGACATCAACATCTTCCATAAGGAACATGTCCTGATGCTTAGCCCTTGTTTTGGCGTCTAAACCTGCGTGGTATGGAACCGCTGAAATTCCGTTTACCTGAAGTACTCCGGCAATTTCCTCGACTTTTTTACGGCTCAGGCAATAAATGATTCCAGATTTTCCTTTATGTTGTTTTATAAAACGGATAATATCCGCTTCGATATTTTTAGTTTTTGTGCGTACTTCGTAAAACAAATTCGGACGGTTGAAAGATGCCTTAAAAGTTGTTGCATCAGACATATCTAAATTTTTAAGGATATCTTCCTGAACTTTTGGAGTAGCAGTTGCCGTTAATCCAATTACGGGAACATCTCCTATTAGTTTGATAATTGCCTTTAAATTGCGATATTCCGGCCTAAAATCGTGTCCCCATTCCGAAATACAGTGCGCTTCATCTATTGCAACAAACGAAATCTTAACGCTTTGAAGAAATTCTACATACTCTTCTTTGGTCAGGGATTCCGGTGCTACGTATAATAATTTAGTGATTCCGGAAGTAATGTCTTTTTTAACCTGATTTATTTCTGTTTTGGTAAGGGATGAATTCAACACATGGGCAATACCATTTTCCGAAGACAAACTTCGGATGGCATCCACCTGATTTTTCATTAACGCTATTAGTGGGGAAACTACTATTGCTGTTCCTTCCTGAATTAAAGCCGGTAATTGGTAACATAACGATTTACCTCCACCTGTGGGCATTATAACAAAGGTATTATTTTGAGTGATAATACTTTTTATGACTTGTTCCTGTAATCCCTTGAATTGGTTAAAACCAAAATACTTTTTTAATTCTTTGTGAATGTCAATTTCGCTTAAATTCATTCTTTGTTAATGGTATTTTTACATAAATTTGCAAACATAAAGATACGACTTTCTTTTACACACACAAATTTTATATCATTACAATTTTGATAAATAAAGATACCATTTTAGCGGCTGCCCAAAGAACAATTTTGTCTGAAAGTGAATCGATTGCCAAGCTGATTGACTTCCTGGATGACAATTTTGTAAAGACAGTGGAAATCATAAACAACTCAACCGGACGGTTAGTAGTAACCGGAATTGGTAAAAGTGCCATCATTGCGCAAAAAATTGTAGCCACACTAAATTCAACCGGAACTCCTTCCTTATTCCTGCATGCTTCTGAAGCTATTCATGGCGATTTAGGTATGGTTCAGCCCGGCGATGTGGTCATCTGCATTTCAAAAAGCGGCAATAGCCCCGAGATTAAGGTTTTGGTTCCGTTACTGAAGCGATTTGGCAATAAACTGATTGCCATTACCGGCAATACGACTTCCTTTTTGGGAAAGGAGGCAGATTACGTTTTAAACACTTACGTCGAAAGCGAAGCCTGTCCAATTAACTTAGCTCCGACAAACAGTACAACAGCGCAGTTGGTTATGGGAGATGCAATTGCTGTGTGCCTGATGGAAATGAAAAATTTTACAGCAGAAGATTTTGCCAAATACCATCCAGGCGGTGCTCTGGGAAAAAATTGTTGCTACGTGTTGGCGATATGCTCGATACGACTCACCGACCTGTCGTTTCACCAGATTCGACAATCAAAAAGGCCATCGTTGAAATATCTGAAAAGCGTTTGGGCGTGACTGCAGTTGTAGAAAATGATAAAGTCATCGGAATAATTACAGATGGTGATATCCGAAGAATGTTGAATAAAACAGAAAACATTACCGGATTGACCGCTAAGGATATCATGACGGTAAATCCAAAGACCATAAAATCAACCGAATTGGTTAGCGATGCCTTAAACATCCTCGAAGATTTTTCCATAACCCAATTAGTGGTAGTCGATAATGGTGATTACAAAGGCGTTTTACATTTGCATGACATTTTAAAGGAAGGTATCGTATAATGGCAAAAACGGAGAAAAAGCCGAAAGGTGAAATGTCATTTTTGGAACATCTTGAGGAATTAAGATGGATATTGGTCAGAAGTTCCTTTGCGGTCTTAATAATGGCAATTGTTGCCTATTGCTTTGCCGATTATATTTTTGAGGATTTAATTTTTGGACCAACGAATCCCAATTTTGTTACTTACCGTTTCTTTTGTGATGCTTCCCATTATTTAGGTTTTGCAGACAGCATCTGCATAACCGAACTCAACTTTATCATCCAGAATACGGAAATGGAAGGCCAGGTCAATATATTTGTCTGGATTTGCATTACCGCTGGATTTATTCTCGCTTTCCCTTATATTTTATGGGAATTTTGGAAATTCATCAGTCCGGCCTTGTATGAAAAAGAAAAAAAGGCGCTAAGGCTTTTATCTTTATAGCTTCTATTTTATTCTTCCTTGGCGTACTCTTTGGTTATTATGTCATCGTCCCAATGTCGATTAATTTTTTAGCCAGTTTCAGCGTCAGCAGTGTGGTAAAAAATCAGTTTAACATTGCTTCTTATGTGAGCATGGTAAAAACCTCAGTAATCGCCAGTGGTTTGTTTTTCGAATTGCCGGTCATTATTTATTTCCTAACCAAATTAGGATTGGTGGGACCAAGTTTCCTAAGAAAGTACCGAAAATATGCCATTGTAATCATACTGATAGTTGCGGCTATAGTCACGCCACCCGACGTAGTAAGCCAGGTTACCGTTTCTGTTCCGATGTTATTGATTTATGAAGCCAGCATCTGGATTTCTGTTATTGTAGAAAAAAACAAATTGAAAAATGAGCAAGCTAGTAAACGAATTTAACGAATATCGTTCTAAAATGAACGAAAAATTATTGGCCGACAATAATAAAATCGTAAAGCGGATTTTTAATCTGGATACCAATGCTTACGCTAAAGGTGCACTGGATGTAAAAACCAAGGAACTTCTTGGATTGGTTGCATCAACGGTATTGCGTTGTGATGACTGCATTAAATACCATTTGGAAACCAGCCATAAGGAAGGAATTACCAAAGAAGAAATGATGGAAGCTATGGGCATTGCGACTTTGGTAGGCGGAACTATTGTAATCCCGCATTTGAGAAGAGCATATGAATTTTGGGAAGACCTTGAAGAAAGTGTTCAGTAATCAGAAGGCAGTTTTCCAAATTTAGAGTTAAAACAAGAAATCGAGCAAATGGATTTTGTTTATTTGCATTAAATAATACTCAGTTAGCTATCAAAAGATACTGAAATAAATTCAGCATAAATGAAATTAAGAGCCGAAAATTTAGTCAAAACCTACAAAGGCAGAAGTGTTGTAAAAGGTATCTCTGTGGAAGTAAATCAGGGTGAAATCGTTGGACTTCTGGGTCCGAATGGCGCTGGAAAAACCACGTCTTTTTACATGATTGTCGGATTGGTTAAACCTAATTCTGGGAATATCTATCTGGATGATATGAATATTACCGAGTTTCCGATGTATAAACGTGCCCAAAACGGCATTGGTTATTTGGCCCAGGAAGCGTCAGTATTCAGAAAACTAAGTATTGAGGACAACATCCTGAGTGTTTTACAGCTAACAAAACTTACCAAGGAAGAACAGATTGCCAAAATGGAAAGCCTGATTGCCGAATTCAGTTTAGAACATATCCGAACCAATCGTGGCGATTTACTTTCTGGTGGAGAACGCCGTAGAACTGAGATTGCACGTGCATTGGCAACAGATCCAAAGTTTATCCTGTTGGACGAACCATTTGCAGGAGTTGACCCGGTTGCGGTAGAAGACATTCAGAGAATTGTAGCCCAACTAAAAGATAAAAACATCGGAATCCTGATTACCGATCACAACGTTCAGGAAACCTTAGCGATTACAGACAAAACCTACCTAATGTTTGAAGGTGGTATCCTAAAAGCCGGAGTACCACAGGAATTGGTGGAAGACGAAATGGTAAGAAGGGTCTATCTCGGACAAAACTTCGAGCTTCGTAAAAAGAAAATCGATTTTCACAAGGAAAAATAAAAAAGCCTGTGACAAAGTACACAAAAAAGTGAAAATTGTCACACAAAAATCCTTTTTCTATTTTATGCTTTTTTGGTTGTCATATTATTGAAAACCGAAAGTAACACGTAAAGTACTATTATCAACGGAACAGCAATTATCTGAAGGAAAATAAGCATCGCAACCGAAACTGCTAAAAAGGAAATCTGCAATTTATATTTAGTAAAACTGAAATTCTTAATCTTAAGGGAAAACAGCGGGATTTCGGCATTCATAACATAAGCGCTTAACAAAGTGATTCCAATTAAAATCCATTGATTATAAATAAAATTATAAATCTCAGGAATAGTAATTAAAGGCAAACTTGTGATAAACAAAGCATTCGCAGGTGTCGGCAATCCTATAAATGAATCCGATTGTCTTGTATCAATATTAAATTTGGCCAAACGATAACAGGCGCCAAGCGTTATTATAAAACCAAGAGATGGGATTACCTGCAAAAAATCATAATAACCACAACAGCTTTCGTGACATTGATAATCTTTCAGGGAAAAAAGCATTTTATACATCACAAAACCCGGAACAACACCGCTTGTGACCATATCTGCCAAGGAATCCAACTGAACGCCTAATGGACCGGCCACATTAAATTTTCTGGCAAAGAATCCATCAAAAAAATCAAAGAAAATACCAAGGGCTATAAAAAAAAGCTAAGCCAAATTCAGAATTAGCCACACAAACCAAAGCAACACATCCACTAAACAGATTTAGCATTGTAAATAAATTGGGAATAAGCCTTTTGATATTCATTCGGATAAAGTTTTTTTGGTGTTTGAGCAAATTTAATACAATAAGTTAAAGCTTTCTACGTTTCATATAGAGATTTTATTTGATATTTGTAAAAAGAAAAATTGCCTTGAAAAAAACGATTGCTATTGCACTGCTTTTAATTTGCCTAATTACTCATGCCCAATCCGTTAGAAAATACTCTAACGAATTTATGAATATTGGTGTCGATGCGGCGGCTTTAGGAATGTCAAATGCCGTAACCGCTTTTACAGGCGATGTCAATTCGGGATACTGGAATCCGGCTGGTTTATTGAAAATTGAAGACAGCGAAGCTTCGTTGATGCACGCCAGTTATTTTGCCAATATTGCACAATATGATTATGCGGCTTATGCCAAAAAGATAGACGACCGAAGTGCTTGGGGCGTTTCCTTAATCCGTTTTGGAGTGGATGATATCCTAAATACTACACAATTAATTGACAGCGAAGGCAATATCGATTACAATAGAATCAGCTTATTCTCGACCGCAGATTATGGATTCACCCTTTCTTATGCAAGACGCCCAACCTTAATTGAAGGCCTGCAGTACGGAGTTAACGCTAAGATTATCCGTAGGGTTATTGGGGAATTTGCTTCCTCATGGGGATTTGGATTCGATTTCGGACTCCAATATGAAAGCAGCGACTGGCGTTACGGAATCATGCTTCGCGATATTACCACGACCTATAACGTTTGGGCAATTGATGAAGATAAGTATGAGGAGATTCGGGATGCGGTTGCAGGGCAAAATCAGGAACCGCCTGAGAGTACTGAGATTACTTTACCAAAAGCACAATTGGGAATCGCCAAAAAATTTGACTTTCATTACGATTATACTTTGTTAGCTGCTGTCAACCTCAACATGCAGTTTGCCAGAACCAACGACGTTTTTGCTTCAGATGCAGTTAGTATTGACCCGGCTTTGGGATTGGAATTTGGTTATACCGATTTGGTTTTCCTTAGAGCTGGTGTTGGAAATTTTCAGAATGTAGAGCAAATTGACGGATCAAGAAAGGTGAATTTTCAGCCTAATATCGGTTTAGGATTTAAATACAAAGGCATTCAGGTAGACTACGCTCTTACCGATTTAGGTGACCAGAGTGCTGCTTTGTATTCGAATATATTTTCTGTTAAAGTTGATCTTAGTATCTTTAGATAAAGAAATATGCTTAAAAAAATCCTCTTCTTTTCCCTACTTTTAGTAAATCTGATTGCGTTTTCGCAAAACCCTAAACTTTCACCAACTACCGAAGTCAGCGTTTTCACTTGTGGAAGAGGCGAAGAACTGTATTCTACATTTGGCCACACGGCACTAAGGATTAAAGATACCGTTAATCAACTTGATGTAGTTTACAATTACGGTTATTTTGATTTTAGGGCTGAAAATTTCTATTTCAAATTTGTAAAAGGTGATTTGCAGTATTTTATGAACGTCACTTCTTTTGAAGATTTTGTTTTTGAATATCAGAATGACAAAAGAGAAGTTGTGGAACAAACGCTAAACCTACCATTAGCAAAAAAGCAGGAGCTGTTTGAGGCCTTAAATGCTGCATTGCTCTCTAAAGACCGGTATTACACCTATAAATTTATCGATAGAAACTGTACGACGATGATTGTAGAGAAAATCAATAGCTTGTATGGTAAAGCACAAATTCAGAAAGTGGATGATAAAACCATCAGTTACCGAACCCTTTTGTATCCTTATTTCGACAATTATTTTTGGTACAAATTAGGAATAAATATGGTTTTTGGAGCCAGGACTGACCATGATGCGGAACAATTATTTCTTCCTGTAGAATTAATGCATAGTTTAGACAAAGCTAAATTTGATGGAAAACGGCTAGTATCAAAAACAGAAATTGTGGTTACCGGCGAAGATATACAGCCTAAATTTTCCTTTTTCAACAGCATATACTTAATCTGTACGATACTTTTGATTTTGATACTTATCAATAATCGTGTTGTACTCCAAAGTTATCTGTTCATTTGTGGGTTATTTGGACTTTTTCTATGCCTTATCGGATTCTTCTCGGAACATGTAGAACTGCTGTGGAATTATAATGCATTGCTGTTTAATCCGCTATTGCTATTACTTCCATTCGTTAAAGGCAACTTTCTGAAAAGGTTAAATATAGTTTTATTGCTGTTGCTGTTGATTTACAGCATCGTCATGATAACCAAAATACACTTGGTGATTATGCTTCCGTTTATACTGGCAAATCTTTACATTTTGTTGAAGCTTAACGGTCGAAATGCTAAATTACTGTCCTCGGTAAAGCAAGACCGTACTTAGGGTTTTGAAGATTATATTAACATCGAGGAAAAGACTTCTGTGTTTGATATAATATAAATCGTATTGCAGTTTTATAAGACTATCGTCGATGGTTTCCCCATAAGAATAATTAACCTGAGCCCAGCCTGTCAATCCCGGTTTGATAACATGCCTTGTTTCGTAAAATGGCATCACTTCAGCAATCTCACTCACAAATATTGGACGTTCCGGCCTTGGTCCGATTACAGCCATTTCTCCTTTTAGGATATTGATAAACTGCGGAAGCTCGTCCATTCGGGATTTTCTTAAAATTTTTCCAAACTTGGTGACCCTGCTGTCGTTGGTAGTTGCAAAAACAGCACCGCCTTTTTCTGCATTCTTAACCATAGTCCTGAATTTAACTATATTAAAAACCTTTCCGTTCTTTCCTACTCTTTCCTGAGTGTAGAACAATTTACCTCTGTTGCCCAGAATATTTCCAATAACTATTAATGGCAGGAGAACAAAGCCAATAAGCAAACCGGTTAGTGAAAATATAATCTCGAAAAACCTTACCATTATGAGGTAAAAATGATTCTGGTTACTTCGGCTAAAGGGGAAATAACGATAGAAATCACGCGAAACGTACTGAACCGGAATTCGTTGGGTAATACTTTCATAAACTTGGGTATACTCCGTAATAATGTATCCGTTTTCCAACAAATTGATTAATTGATTGTAAAGGTTGACTGTAATTCCGTCTGTTTTTTGAGAAGCGACAACGATTTCAGAAATAGAATTCTTTTTAACAAAGTGCTGTAGGTTTTTGATTTCGATACTCTTTACTTTTATATTATCTCCTGTATTGGTGTTGGCACTATCAGAATTTACATAGCCCAGAACCTTGTAATGCGGATCTGCACTCTCCAATCCGTTGACAAGCTCTATTAACTGCTCTTTATCACAAATAAGGATTACTTTTTTGGAAAAGCGGTTGGAGGCAAAAAAACGCACATAAATCATTCTCCACGTAAATAATGCACCGAAAATAGCTATAAAGAAAATAAGAATCTGAAGTCGGTTAGACGGAAGAAATGGCGTGTATTTTGGCGTCAGTAAATACAGCAGAACGGTAAGTGATGAAGTAAGGATAATGCTTTTTATCGTTTGAAACTGGCTGCTTGCCACTTGCAGGTTGTACATTTCAAACACAGAACCAATGAAATTTAGGTAAAGTCCTAAAACGATTGTCCAGTAAAAATTGGTCGTAGAAATATTAAAGTAATTGAAATTAAAAACAATTCCGACCAGATAGAGCGAAGAAAGCACCGAAATAACATCAAAAATCCTTAAAAGAATTTTTCTTTCGGATACTTCGAAGTGTATTCCTTTGCGCTTATTCATTACTTACTTTGAAAAAATTTTGACGTCGCAAGTTAATAAATATTAGCGAAAATTAAATAAGTAATTCTATCCACTGTTTTTTTACTAATTCCCAATCAAAGCTTTGCACCGATTCCTTTCCTTTCAAGGATAAAGTGGGTGCCAGTTCGGGCTCATTAAAAAGTCTATGTATCTGAACTGCCATATCTTCAACATCATTGTCGTTAACCAAAAGGGCATTTGAATTGTGCTGCAATAGATACGAAATTCCACCCACGTTGGTGGATACAACCGGCATACCTAACGCCATTGCTTCAATTACAGATATTGGCGTATTGTCAAAATGAGTAGTATTTATAAAGACATTGTATTCTTTTGATAATGCAATCCAATCCTTCTTTGCTAATTTACCGGTAAATTCAACTTCAATATTATTGGTTTTGGCAAAGCGCTGGGTTTTGGCATAAGTATCATCCTTCTTTGGTCCTACCATACACATTTTGGCTTCCGGAAACACTGCTTTAATCTTCATAAAAACTTTGACAGCCATTAGTGGATTGTAGATTTTGGCAAATGATCTTACCCAAAGTAATTTTGGGATTTTATATTCCTTTTCGGATGGGGAATACAATTGAAGTTCTATGGTATTGGGTATATACTTAAGATTGGTATAGCCACTATTTTTAAATGTTTCGAATAAATATAAAGAAGGAGCAACATTGATATAGGCATTTTTAAAAATCAAATTCGAAAATACCCTACTCCTTACAATCCTTGTGGGTAAATTTCCCCCATGCAATTTGGGAATGTATTTAATGCCGAGCATTCTGCATTGTTGTGATATTACAAAGGCATACCAGAAGTTTTTTGTACTATAGGTATCAATCAATACATAGTCGACCTTTTTAGCATACTTGAACGTCATGAAAATCATTTCAAGCATCCGGAACAGCTTATTTTTTTTGGAAGAAGCATAATATAAATTAAAACCTTCATCCTCGAGAAACATTCCTAAAGTTTCTATAGAAGTCAAAGTATATCCATGATTGGATAACTTATTTCCTATGTAGAGAAGGTTCTTCATTCATAAACACTTTTAATAAAGATAACGAATATACAAAAGCTGGTGCAGCAATCCGCATTGCAGCATGATTAATTGTAAGCAGCCAGAATATTAAAAAACAAAACATATACATATTCTGCTTGTTGTCTAAATACAAAATCATAGGCGTTAATAAAACTATTACTAAAGCCATAATACCCATAGTTCCATGTTCTGCAAGGGTTCTGGTAATTTCATTATGCGATACTACAATTAGTCCTCCAGTCAATTCCTCTCTTATTTCAAGGCCCTTTCCTACTCCGATACCAAATACAGGATGGTCTTCAAAAGCAGCTATCTCACTATCCCATATTTCTTCTCTTCCTGTAAAATTACTTTCCTTTACTTTTCCGGTGGCATCCTGATTGGCATATCGCTTATCAATCAAACCGCCAGTTTGACTGGAAGTGTAGAGCCAGGTAAGTGCAAATAAAAACAATACAAAGGCAAAAAGCATATTAAGCTTATACCTTCCTTTACTTGCCGTATTCTTATAAATAAAAAGCAATAAAATAATGATCATAACAAATCCCGTCATCATTCCTCCCCTTGAGAAAGTTACCAAACCTCTGTAGGTTATATTGAATAAGATCAACAGGTTGACTATTAATATCAACTTGGACTTAGATTCAAAAATGAGTCTTGAAAAGAAAATAAACATCCCAATTCCCAAAAGAGTAGCAACCTGATTAGGACCAAATCCTCCAGAAGCTGCAGGATTTGAAGCCGTTGAAACCAAAATTGTCTTTAATTCCGGAGTGAAGAAAATTAAATATACCGTTGTAGATAAAATGGGCAGTGCAAGAGTCAACAGCATATTATTGAGGTGCTCAAGTGAAATTTCCCTATTATAGTTATAGATAGCCGCAACACCCAAACATACTGGTCCCGAGATATTAAAGGAAATTGTGGTTCTTAAATCAGCCGTTAAATTTAAAGTTTCTGTAGATACTAAGACTCCTGGCAAAAGCAATAACAAATAAAACCAAAAGGGGACAGCGTTTTTTGAAAATCCTTTATAATACATTCCTAATATCAGGAAAAGGATAACGGCATATTTTGAAAATTCATAAAGTATATTTCCCTGAGTCATCCTCAGAAAGACTTCACTTCCTACAAGATAGGCTGACACAAACAAAACCTCATTATTTTGGTTTCTGGTTTTAATTACAACATACATCCCGACAGCAAATATTGCAATAGCATATAACTTTGACAATGATGGAAATTGATATATGATGTATCCTATCAGTACATGTATAAGAATTAATATGATATATTTTTTTCACCCATAAAACTATAATTCCTTAATCAAATTTGAGTATTTAGCAATAACTGCTTCTTCTGAGTGATTTTCTATAATGGTTTGATACAAGGATTTTCCAAAATTAACCCTTAAATCGTCATCTTCAATAAGTTTAACTAATTTGTTGTAAAAGCTTTCAGCATCATTAGAATCAACGATAAAACCATTGATGCCATCTTTGATAATTAATGGAATTTCACCAACTTTAGTAGAAACCACTGCTTTCTTTAGCAATCCATATTCTATCAAAGCTACAGGTAAACCTTCTGATTTAGACGTTAAAATAGCTATTTCGGATTGGTTGATTATATTAATAACATCGTCCTTTGAACCGTAAATAAAGACACTTTCTGTTAAGCTTTTCTCTTTTAATTGTGTCCTTACCTGTCTGGAATAGTCATCTTCAAAATCTTTTCCAACTAAATGAAATGTCCAGTCCGGATGCGAATTTTTCAATTTTACTGCAACTTCCAACAATAAAAAATGATTTTTCTGATCGCGAAGATTGGCCAAACATACAATCTTTTTGCCATTTATCCCATTCAGCTGGGTAACCGCTTCCGCTGAAGATTCATCACTGGTAAAATTAGGAAGGTAAATTACTTTTTTGCAATTCAGTTCTTTTTCTGCCCAATCCTTAAGTTTATAATTTACAACAATAATGGCGCTGAAAAAATAAGAGGCAATCTTTAGTGCAACCGATTTTTCAGAACTTATGAATTCGCTCAAACCGTTGTGGTCATGCCAGATTATTTTAATTTTAGGATAAATGAATTTGACCAATAAAGCTATAAAATAGGAACTACTGTGTGGTTGTAGGAATGCTATTTTATTGTCTTTACAGTATTTTTTTAACCGGAAAGCCGCACCAAAATCAAGTGTAGATTTTTTATTAAGATAAAGATAAGAAACCGAATTATGCAATTGGCTTTTAAGATTTCCTTCAGCTCTTGTAGCCACTAAACCTGAGAATTCATTGGTTCTGGATAATGCATTGGCATAATTAACGGCCATTTTTTCGGCACCGCCAATTTCCAAAGAGTCGATAATCTGAACTATTCTCATGACAACAGCTTTTTTATTTCGTCTTCAAAAACGTCAAGTGTATAATTTCTTGACCAAAGAATGGCGTTATTAACTTTATCCTGGTACAAATTTGGGTCGTTTATAAGATTTTGAATGGCGTTAGTATCTTCATTAAGTTTCATCTCTAAAAGTATTCCTCTTTGGCCATTATCGAGCATGTTAGGAACACAGGAAACTTTCGAAGCTATTGGCAGACAACCCCAAAACATACCTTCGGCAATCACTTTGGGCCAACCTTCGCTTACTGAGGGTAAAACTACAAAATGATTTTCTAAATAAGCCGTTTTAATGGTTTCCTGATTCTGATTCCCTTTCAGTAATACTATATCCTCAAGATTATTTTCGGAAATATAGCGTTCGAGATCAGCTCTCTCATTCCCTTCCCCAAAAACAATCAACCGAACATCATTCCCATTTTGATGAAGATTCTGAATCAATTTAATAGCGTACAGTGGCTGTTTTCCATTAGACAATGTCCCGACAAAAAGAAAGGAAATTTTGCCTTTGAATTCTCTTGGCCTTACATCAATCTTGTCCTTTTCGAAATAACTTGCCGTAAAGAAAGGCTTTATATTTTTTGTGCTGTTTTCCCATTCGCCATAAACCAATACCTGCATGTTTTTGGTTAAGAAAGTGTTGGCCAAAATCCATTTTTGAAATCGGTAACTCAATGGTTGTTTTGATTGCAAGTCCCAGTTTCCGGCATACTTAGCCGTTTTCTTCTTACCTGGAAAAAAATTTGGATAATACAGCCTAAAAGTCCCATATTTCCGGGACAACGCAAGTGAATATGATCCGCATCTTTCATAGCCTTGTATATTTCGAATGCAATTACAGGCAATTTAAAAAGGGTTTTGAAAGAAGCTTTTACGTTTAGGAAATTGAACATTGGAACCTGTCGGAAATCTATATTCTGATGAGAATATGGAATATCAATAGCCGTATGTTGCTGTAGATCAAGTGGTGCAACCAATATGATTTTATCGACGTATTTTGACCAAATATTCATCTCCCTCACATACGGAGCATACGCAAAGTAATGTCCGTTTTGATTGCCGTGAGAAACATGTGTAATGATGCAAAAATTCATTTTCCTTATTTTATTTCTCCAATTGTTTTAGAAAGAATTCTATGCATAAAGTTTTTGGGATGTAAATATTCATTACTCCAATCCAGATTATTCCTGCCTACTTCAAGATAGCGGTTTCCGTTTAATAAAAATTCAATCTTCTCGGGAAGTTCCAAAACCGAATTCCTGGTCGATAGTTTTTCGTAATTGACATGCTCGTAGAAATTCTCAATCGCAACATTCAATGGGGTACTTATCGCTGCCTTGCCGAATAGCAAGTACTCACCGATTTTCCAGCCTGGAGTATCCTTTAATCCATCATCAGCAATGCCAATATTACAATTCCGCAACAATCTGAAATACTCTTTTCTGGAAGTCTTTTTTCATCAACGAGAATATCAGGCGCCATAGTTGATGCGAATTTATCCGGAAATAAACCCACATCTGAATTTTTAAAATTTTTCTTTATGATTCGACAAGCCTCCATACGAAACTCATTTTGCTGCCTTCTGCGTTCTTTTTCGGCTTCATCAGGATGATTGTCAGGAGACCATAATCTGGTATAAAATAAAATCCTACCACCATGATCAATCACATTACTCGGAAACTTTCTGATATCCATAGCATTGTGCGATGAATTGGTAATAGAATTAAAATAGTCAAGCGCTCTGATTATTTCGGTCCTGTTGTATTTATTAGTCAAATCTTTATACCCAAGTTTGGATACAAATTTTAGCGATTTATAAGAATAATTAACCTGGAAATTCAAAGGATATACATTGTCTTTTTCATCAAATGCTCGCAAAGACCTTTTGAAATAGTAGCTGTATTTCTGAGGATCATCAGCAAAAACCGGGCTGTCAGAATAGTCAAAAAAAATAGTTTTGTTATTTACTTCAAGTATGCCTCCATTATAGGGACATTGTGGATCAAAATTCAGATCAAACCTGATTTTATTTTGCTCACAATAATACAAATAGGCAAAAATCAACATATTGTGATGAGCAGTTAAACAAGTTATCGTTAGTTTCATTTTGATTTTTGGTTATGCAGGCTATCTCTCTATTTTTGGTCTGTCAAAAATTAAACTAAACCAACCCACCACTCTTCCTATCGACTCGGTAAAGGCTTCCTGCTTTTTGTCTGTGGTAAATATATTGCTAAATCTGATAATAGTCAATACTAAGGAAGTTAGATTCCATTTCAGCCTGGCTTTGAATGACGGATTTGGGTATTTCACACGCCACACATACCAACCGTTTCGGGTAACCATTTTGCCATATTGGAACTTATTAGGCCTTCCTGCCTGATCGTGATAATGGGAAAGTTGTGCTTTAGTGGCAATTACATTTTTGCCCAATTGCTGTGCACGGATACTGAAATCGGCATCTTCGTAAAGTCCGTATCCTTCAAAATAATGAGAAAATCTGATGGTATCAAAAACTTTCCTTCTAAAGGAAAAAGACATTCCAATCAGTAAATCAACCTCATACATTTTATTGGTCAATGGAAAACCGCAGGTTCTTCCGTGTGAAAAGTCAGGCATTCTTCCAGGTCCAAGAGTAGATTGCAATCCAAGCCTGTTTCTCAAAACATTTCTTGAGCCTTCGGGATAAACATAGTCTTCAAATTCGTAAAACTTGTTTTTATTGTAGTTTCTGCCTGGAACTTTTTTGGCCCAATTACTCTCGTTAATCGCTACTCCTGCAACGCCAACAATAGTGGAATCACTTTCGTAAGCTTTGATTATTTCCTCAAAATAAGTTGATTCCAATACGGTATCGTCATCCAAAAAGCAAACAACTTCTGCATTTTCAGAAACTTTGGAAACACCGAAATTCCTTTGTTTGGTTAACCCCCTATGTTCTTTTGGAACTAGAAAGTAAGTTAGGTTTTTGAACAAGTTCTGCTCAATCACTTTTGTCGTTTCATCATTCGCCGAACCATCAATAATGAGGATTTCATTGGGATAAAGCGTTTGCAGCTTAACCGAATTCAGTAAATTCAGCAGCGGAACAGGACGCATATAGGTACAGATTACCAGTGTAAAATTCATGATTGATGTTTCTTTAATTCGTTAGCCCAATAGACACTTCTATTCCATTTCTGCCTGAATGTTTTGATATATTTAAAAGGATTTCTAAAAAAACCGTTGTTCAGATTTTTAAAAAACACCGTAGTCTTATAACTTAGTAACTGCTCTTCTGTCTCATGAAGCAATTTATAAAGCATGACTGTTGGCGAAGGTTTGGGTTCTATAACATCATCGCTCCATTTTAGTATGGGTTTTGTCCTAAAGCCGCCAATTGGAGCTTTAAGATGAATAATTTCATTGGTAGAAATGAATAAGATATCATATCCTTTATTTACAAGCTGCATTCCAAAATCACCGTCTTCGCCAAAACCAAATTCGTAAGACATATTGAATTTCAATCCGTTCAGACAGGCTGATTTAACAAAAGAATGACCGCCACCAAAAATGGGAAACTGTATCGGCGGCATCGGTTGTATGGTTTGCGATTTCAAATGACAGGAAATTAAAATTACTTCATTTCCGGTAAACTGAATTGACTTAAATGCATTTTCGAGTAAGTTACTTTCAAAAACGATATCATCATCTGCAAAAAAACAAAACTCGCTTTCTATGAGTTCCAATCCAATATTTCTGGCATTGCATGCACCGGTTTGATGGGTAAAATGATGCTTGATTGTAAAGGGCCATTTCCTGTTTTGGATAAAGTCTAATTGAGATGCACTGTTTTCTTCCGGATTCTGTTCGATAACGATAACATTGGTTGGCAAATGGGTTTGCGAAGCCAGATTTTCAAGCACATTCAGCAAGTAATCTTTACGACCAATGGTTGGAATCAATACATCTATACTTCCTTTTTCAATAATGGATCTATTGGATGTAATTCCGATTGTATTTAGTTCGTCTGGATTAAAATTCCTTCTTTTATAAAACAAGGAAACCAGTAATGGAAATACCGGAAACCGTTTTTCAAATACCATTAAATTGAAAAACAAAAGGAAAATCCATCGGATTCTGTAATGTTGCTTTGCGAACTTAAAAAGTGTATACAGATTGGCTGATACTACTTTGCTGATGTTCTTTTTATTTTTAAGCAAACTCGGTTCTGAATAACAGAATAACCCAAAAAAAATAGCTCTTTTGGCAAAGGAATTAAGAAAATAATCAAAATCCTTTTCTATAAGTAAATCAGCTTTACAGGCTCTTAAAACCGAACTATGAACAGCACCAAAATGACTGCTTGTCTGCCATGTCCCATAATGAACCTCTTTATTAACCTTGACAAAAGCAGAAGCTTCAATATAGCCTAAACGGCTGTCAAAATAGTTTGAAGACGGATGATAGGAACAAAGGACTTTTTTGTGGTGGAATAAGCTTTCAATGGCATCAACATTCAGATTGTCTTTCGCACTTTCGTGACACCAGACTAAGATTTCATTTGGATATTTATCAGCAAAATCAAGTAATACCGCACTAATATTTCGGTTTAATCCATCAGAAACATCTCCAGTTTCAGTTGAAACTATGCCAGTAATTTTTGCATTGTTGTGATAAAGAATTATCATTTTTTAATTACCTTTTTGTAGAAATCAACACTTTGCGCCGCTACAACTTCTATGCTGAATTTTTGCACTGCCTTTTTCCGGGCTTCCATGCCAAAATTATTTCTTACTTCTTTGTTGTCCAACAATTGTATTATTTTATCAGCATACAGTTGGTGTTGTTTTGGATGCACCAAATATCCGTTTATGCTATCGTCAATTACTTCGACTGCCCAACCAATATCTGATGCTACTATTGCTTTTTTCATAGCCATTGCCTCAATCCAGGAAACAGGCAGCGCTTCCGCAAATGTAGGGAAAACACAAACGGCAGAAGTGGTAATATGCGCTTTAATTTCTTCGTAAGGAACGCTTCCTAAATAACTCACATTTTGTTTAGCATCGTGGTCAAATAAAGGCTGCATCATTTGCCAAGTGGATGAATTTCCGGAAATTATATCAGATGCATCACGTCCTATCAAAATTAATTTGGCGTCCTTGTTTCGTTTATAGACTTCATTGAAAATAAAAGGCAATTCGAGCGCCCCTTTTTTTCGGATTAAAGTCCCAAAATAGAGAATTGTATTTTCCACAACGTTTTCAAAACTCTCATTCGAAAATTTATCGGTATCAATGCTATTGGGAATAATAGAAAAATTACGGTTCAATCCAAATAATTCGTTGGTCAAATCGGCTGTATACTGACTTACAGAAAGCAGGGCATCGGCATTTTGCAAAGCTCTTTTTTCGTGGAATTTGTTTAAGAACTTTACAGGTCGATTGTCTAAATGACAGAAATAGGTATCCGAACCATTGAGCCTGATTACAAGCGGGCAAACAGGTTTTATGTTAGAGGTAAATCCAGTCCAGTCCGGAACTTCGACAATTTCAACTTTGTTTTCCCTAACCAATTTATTGATTAGTTTATGAACTTTTTTTGGGTTAAAAGCCTTGAGAAACCTTTGAGTTTTATGTTTTTGATTCGGTAATAGGAAATTCCGTTTTCGGTAAAAACCTCATCTTCTTTCTGCCCATAAATCAAGACCGAAACTTCGTGTCCCTGCAGCGTTAATCCTTTAGCCAAATTTAGGATGCTTGTTCCAATTCCACCAGACGAACCCGTTTTAGGATGTGGAAATTCGGGTGTTAGAAAAGCAATTTTCATCTTAATTGGTATAATCGTGAATATAAAACGGAGACAGGTCTTTGTCTAAAATAATCGTTTTCGATGGCAAAACTGTTTTCCCATCCGGAATGTTATCCGTTACAACGGCATTGGCACCAATCGTAACATTATTCCCAACGTTAATACTGCCAAAAACACAGGCATTTGGCCCCATAAAAACTCGGTTTCCAATGGTTGGTGTTCCTTTTTTATCTCCGTAATTGCTGACTCCAATAGTAATTCCCTGAGAGATATTGCAGTTCTCTCCAATAATAGCGTCGCCGTGAATGACAACGTTTCCGAAATGTCCAATGTAAAATCCAGCGCCGATTTCTGTGCGATAGGAAATGTCAAAACCATATTTGACTTTCAGGCGTCTTAACCACAAAAAGAAAAATAAAACAGCAGTCTGTTTTTTCTTCTGTAATGCTGGGTCATTCTAAAAATGGTCAGGAACTTCAAGCCCGGAATCGGATGAGAGATAAAGACAAAGAAAAGCGTCCTAAAGTTAATTTTGGAAAGATTGTATCTATTAAAATCGGCTAAAAGTCTGCTCTTTGCCATATTATTTTTCGATTATTGTTTCGATTGCATTCCAAATTCTTTCAGAAGCTTGTTGTGGTGGATGCTGATTTATTCTTTCAAACCATTTTTGGGCTTGTGCTATTGTTTTTTTAGTATCAGACAAAGCATTTAAAATGTCAGCTGCCATATCTTCCGGATCATTGAGCCAAAATACTACTTCCTGATTGGGCATGGAACGAAAATGAACAAAACCGTAGCACTTGTAAATATCCCATTTTTTATTCAATTGCTCTTTCTGATTGTACTTTAAATAAGCTGTGGGTTTATTGTGCGCCACAAAATCAAAAACTGTGGAAGATCCAATAGTGATCACCAATTCGGTATATTCAGCCAAGTTCGAAAATAAAACATTATCATCGATTGTGGGTAGGATTGAGTTCCAGGACGTTGACATTGCTTTCCACAAAGGATCAATAAAAACGACTTCATCGGCATATTTTTCGAGAATCCAGTCAAACCTTCCTGAAAAATCTACAGGACTTTTTCTAAATATAACTCCAATATTATTGCCTTCAGCATTCAACTTCCTAACTGCTTTTGCAATATCTTCGAGGTATTTTGGATCATCCGGACTCGAAGTCTCATCATTGCCCGAAAAACAAATGTACTTTTTAGATAAATCCAATCCATTCTGCCTGAAAAATTCTTCTTTCGGCAACAAATTATCCTTATCAAAATGAAGTTCAAACTGTGGACTTCCGGTAACGATAATCTGATCTGGTTTGATGTAAGGATAATAAAACATCAGCTCTTCCTTCATATAATCGCTCCAAACAATATAAAAATCGGTTTCAACAACCATGGTTGCTTTGGGTAGATTATCCCAGGAAAAAATGAATGTTGCCGTTGGAATACCTAAATCCTTTGCCGCCAAAAGTGGGGCAACAGTAGTAATATGCCTTTGGTTGGTACAAAAAACAATGGCAGGCTTTTCTTTTTGTAAGGTTGCTAAACTTTGTTGGTAGTAAAGTGTCTTTTTTTCGTTCTGACTAATTTTTCTCCTGATTCTGGCCCAACCAGCGTTTGTAGAATGAGTAAATGTTATCAGATTAACCAATAGGTTTTTGACTGTGGCATTGATTGTGGTGTATTGAAATGGAAATCGATATCGGTTGTATACGTCGTCTTTGGTTTTTTTTATATTCAGATTAAATTCAACCTGAACTTTGGCCTTTTTGTAAATATCCGTTAGCGGATGAAGTTTAGTGTTGTTGATTTTTAATTCCCTATAACCTAAATCAGTTAAGGGAAATGGCGTTATGTTCCAGAAAATGATTTCCGAATTCCTATCGCCGGAGTTTTTATGAAAATCGGTGTACCCAAAATTCCTCAACCCAAGTCCATCCGGCAACAATATGAATATTTTTTTTTGCTCATTTTAAAAAACAATTTTAACTAACTAAATTGGAACGACTTGGCCTGTCCTGATCACCATCTGCCTTAAAAATTGGAAAAATTTCATTATGGGTCGTAAAGTAATAAATGTCGACATTTTCCTGAACAAAGGGTTCAAAATAATTGGGTATAACATTTAAATCAGCTTCATCCTTTAGCTTTAAACCTGCCGTTTCCAAAATTTCATTTGCTATTCCGTCACAATAAAGATCTATGTATTCATAACCTTTTTGATCGATTAGGTTTTGTAATTCCTCTCCAATACCGCAAATATCGGATGGATTTCCAATAAAATCAACTATCCTTAAGATTTTGGTTTCGTTTTGCTGTATTTCACGGACTACAATGATAGAATCTATCTGTTCCTTTTTGATTCCAAATACCTGATAGTTATAGATGGGATGATTGAAATATCTTTTTTCCAAATACCAGTTGTCTTTATAAGGAACTTTGGTATCGTTTTGAATTCGCTTTAAAATGGGCACCACAGCCTCAAAATTATCCAAACGTTGTAAGCTGTAATTGTCTTCTTTATTGAAATCTAAAATTATTTTTTCCTTTACTACCGCAACCTGAAAATTTTCCTGGTTGTTGAGCCTGTAATAGCGATTCAGTTTTCCGGTTTTATATCTTAAAAAGTCATAAATCGGAAGTGTTTTTTTGGCTATTCCCAAAGAAGAAAACGATCGACAGCAGCTATTCTCATTTAAATATTCCAAAATATTAATGCCCAGCATTGGATTGCGTGTCTTAATCACTTTCCATAATGCTCCCCAAATATCGCTTCCGGGCAATTCCTTTGTGTTCTTAATAAATCCACACAATCCAACGATTTCATTGCTGACATTATCTGTTGCCACAACAAAATTTACCTTTTCACCATCTGCATATTCGTAAAGGAAAAATCCTTATTTGTTGCCAAAATATGATCCTTTTTCCAATGCACATCTATAAAATTCATTATAGCATCTACATCTGATAAAGTGGCAAACCTGATGGTGTGCTGACTCATATTTTTGACGCAATACAATCAACAATTTCTCCGACATTTTTCCAGCTTTGCATTTCAGCAGCAGTAAAACGAATTTGAAATGCTTTCTCAAAAGCCACAGAAAGTTGTATGTGTGATAGTGAATCCCACTCATCAATATCTAATGCTGTTGTTTCTTCTGTCAAGGTGAGCTCTTCCAAATCGAGCTCATCTAAAAAGATAGCGTGCATTTTTCCTAAAATTTCTGTTCTAGTCATTTTTTATTTTTTTTTATAAAGGCAGCATACATAACCGGTACTTTTCGTTTTGCAGCCTGTTTTTCGGTAATTTTTTCTGAAATAACGATTTGCTCTTCTATGATTTCAAAATTGGCTTTTCTGAACAAATCCCTAATCTCATCTTCATTGTTGAACAGATAAATGTGGTCAATCATTGGAGCATTTATTGGAGTCGTAATATAACAGACGCCATCTTCTGAAAGCAGATCAGCTATTTTCTGCAGTAAACTTAATGGATCTTCTACATGTTCCAAAACTTCTCCCATAGTAATGAAATCGTATTTTTCATCATCTGAAAAGTCAAAAATATTTTTTAGATAATAATTGATTTTATCATTGTTCACAATTCCTTTGGCCAAATCCAATGAACTCTGACTAATGTCGACCAAATCAAATTGTGGCGTTTCCGGAATTACAGAAATTGCTTCATTGATATATAAACCGTGTCCGCCGCCAATCTCCAGATACTTCTGGATATTGTTGTGGTGTTTTTTTAGATTTCTAGAAAAAAATACTAATCTCTCGTACTGATCAAACCACAGGAACTGCGCCAAAACCAAACCGTGCATGTGATAAGTCATTATTTCGAGATTGCCGTAAATCCTTTTTTCCACATCGTCAAAGGATGAATTGGAATAACTGCCTTCGCGGATGAATTTCAATCGTTCCTCAAGCATATCAGAAATCATGTGGAGATAGCAATCTATTCCAAAATCAAGCTCGATATTATTTCTGTTTAAATAGCTGAAATATTTGTCAAAAAAAGCATTGGCCGCAATAGTATATTCGGCATCCAAAGCGGCTAAATTAGCTTCCAATTTCGAAAAATGGCCTGGATTTTTGTTTTGTATTTTGCTTAATATCAGCGCTAAGGAAGTACTCATTAATTTGACTTTACTATCGAAGTTTCTAATTTTTTATAATTTTCGGTTTCCAATTTCCATACACCATCTTCAAAATAAAAGCCTAAATTTTCATAATGGTCTTTTACAATTTCATTTTTAGGGGTCATAATATACTCGCCGATGATACTTTTGAATTCATTTTCCTTGGCAAAATCAACGATTGAATTTAAGATAAACTGTTCCATTCCGCGCTTTAAAACCCTACAGCTCATAAACCAAGTATCTATAAACAGTGCTTTTTCTTTTTGATTCAGAATTACGACACTGATTAATCCATTGTCGCCAAATTTGTCTTCAAGCGTAAATGCAAATGTAAAATAATCTGGTGACTGTGAAATGTTTTGAATGTCAATTTCTGAATATCTGACGGTTCGCAAATTAAATTGATTGGATCGTTGCGATAGTTGTGCCACCCTTGGAATATTGAACTTATTAAACGAATCAACATTGGATCTCATATTCAGGCTCTTCAAAAAATCACTTTCGTTGGTGAATTCGAGCTGTGTAAGATTCCGTTGCGCGTTCTGTTGGTATAGCTTCGTTCTTTCCTTATCTTCATCGGTTACCGAAACGGTTTCAAAAAGATTCAGTGCATACAAATACTCTAAATATTCAGCCGGATCTTCCGGTAATTCAGGAATCGTGATTTGTGGTATATTTTCCCTTACAATATTTCTTTCAAAAGGATTATCATCCAGGAAAACCATCGAATCAAATCCAATATTTAAGATACTTTGTATTTTTTGAATATTGCTGACCTTACTGTCCCAATTGGCGATAAAAACTGAAATATCATCCAATTTCAAAACCATGTCCGGATGTTTTTCGAAAGGCTCTTTGGCAATGGATTCGGTATTCTTGCTGCAAACTGCAATTATTATTCCGCGGTTTTTAAGCTTTTTAATCCAATATTGAAATTCGGTAAACGCTTTTCCTATTCCTAAATTCCCAATTTGAATGTTTTCGATGCCATCATCTCCTATAATTCCACCCCAAGTCGTATTATCTAAATCGAGAATGAGGCACTTTTTGAAAGTTCCGTTTATTGCTGCAATCGTATCTAACGTATTCTTCGCTATCATCGGCAACGCATCGATACTCAAAACCATTTCCGAATTAACATAAATGGATGGCTTGAAAAAGTTTGATTTCCCTATTTGATTCTGAATTGTTGACAAATCCACAATGTGAAAATTATTGTTTTCTATTGCGTACTCCATTAAAAGATAGTTCAGCTTTCGGAGTTGGAACAAAAAGGAACTCTCGGTCGAACTGGAAAAGTTACCGTATACACTATCATTAATTTCGGTGTAATTATAGAAAATCACTTTTGCCGATGACTGCTTTTGAATTGTGTTTATCAAGGCAATAATATCATCCAATTCACTTTTAGCCAGCGAATTAATTAGCAAAGCATGCGATTTATTGTATTTCTCCAAGAATTTATGTGCCGACTGGAACACGATGATAATTTCAGGATTATGAGAATACAAATCAGAATTTCTGTCAAAAACCTGTTGCTCAATCTGATTAAAATCACCTTCCGAAATCTGTAAATCAAATCCAAAATCGAAACCGGTTCCTCTTAAAGCCTGAGTCAGAAACTGCGTCGAAGTATCACCCAACACACTAACTTTTATAGGCTTTAAACCGGAAAAGTCCTTTTTCAAATTCTTCCTTATTTGAGAGAAATCAGTCATGCTTAATTTTTATTATAGTTTTTTCCGCCTACTAAATCATTGCAGTCAAACCTCTTTAGAAGTAATTTGTCGGCACCAAAACCATTGCTTCCCCTTTCCATGGTAAAACCAATCTTGTGACCTAATGCCGCTGCAGTTTCAGGAACAGGCGATACACAGGCTTCCATTGCTCCGTAGGGATAACTTATTGTTAAACCATCATTCTTTTTGAAGGTGTTTAAAAATCTTATGGTCTTAGAAATTTCAGCCTCAATAACTTCAGGAGATAGCAAACCTAATGCAAAATGACTGTGCGTATGGTTTCCGAGCATGTTTCCATTGGCTAAATCCTGTAATTGCTGTTGGTTCATATATAAATCAGTACAAACTTTTCCTGAATCAAACCTTTCGGAAAAAAGGCTGTCAATTACTGTTTTAAGTTGGATTGATGTCAATTTAAAATTCAATAAATATTTTAAAAAGGCACTATCGGCATCGTCGTAATTATAATGTAAAAGTGCTTTTTCTGTTTCTGTTCCTGAAAGTTTTACATCGTAATCGGATAATTTTGTTTCAATATAGTTAAGAAGGAAAGTGGGTTCAGTTTGTGAACGTACCAAATGGATTTTATGTACCAAAGAAACTTCTTTTTCAATATGATTTATGGAATTTACAAAATATAAAGCTTGGATATCGTGCTTGTCCAGTATCGGTTTAGCCAGTTCATATTGCTCTTTCAGTCCGTCATCAAAGGTTATCAGAATGTAATTATCATCCGCATTTAGGATGGGGTCAATGTTTTCCGTTAGATAATCGGGAGAAATGAATTTACCCGTCGATTTCAATAAAGTAATCTGATTTTCAAAAGCATCGGGCGTAACGCCAAAAATACTTGAAAAAGGCGCACTAAAATCTTCCCTGATGTAATGGTAATTACTGACTGTTAACATTTTTTTCCTTGTAAAAAAATCATTTATAAACTTAGAATTACTTACCCAATAGGCAAAGAGGAAAAGTAAAATCGGTCGTGCCGGAAACATATAGCGCTGTTCTGAATGGAAGGCGAATACGTAGATCAAACTCCAACCCCAAAAAACAAAAACGGAACAAAAAGCTTATAATTCTTAGCGCGGAACAATTTTACCATCGCCAACAAACCAACAATTATCAATATATAATTGATCAGATTGATGTAACCGTGAATCCCAAATTTGACTACGTTGCTTTTATTGGATTTCATTAACGGTGAAATGATAAAGCTTTGTGCCTGGAAAAACTTTAATGAATATTGCCTTAAAGTGAGTCCAGGATTACTGGTAATATCGTCTTTAACCCAATTAATGTAATATTTCGTTTTATCGTAATGATTGGCTTCACAAATAGAGTCTAACTCTCTCCGTTTTTTAAGGTTGTTCAGATAATCATTCGACTCAAAGCCGTCATGTCCGTGTTGGGGAAGCCAATTGAACGGTTCGTCCCTAAGTTCAAACCTTGACCATAGAATCTGATTGCGGAAAACCGTGTTTTTGAATTCGAAATCAGAGTCATCCAATTTACTTTCGATAGCTATCAGTAAAGGAATTACAGCAACTGCGGCTATATAAATAAGTTTGTCCCTTACATCGAACTTCCTTAAAAGCAAAAAGGCCGTAAATGCGATTATAAACGGAATCATCGTCGGTTTTATTCCGTAAAGCAACACTAAACTTAGTCCCAAAAACATAAAATCGGAAAGCGAATTGGTTTTGGAATTTGTTATTTTGATCCAAAAATAAACGAATGCTGAAACTGCAAAAAATCCAAACGCTTCGCCTATTATTCCCATGGCGTAATAAATATGAACCGGAAAAAGGCATAGCAAAACCAGCGTAAAGAACTTGGCTTTCCTGGAAAACTTCAATATATCGAATGCCTTAAAAAGATAGTGAACCGAAAGACAGATAAAGATGCAGCTAAAAATCACTCCACTTAAAAAGAATAATTTATCACTATGAAAACTATAGACAACAGAATAAGGAATCAGATAACAGAACAACGTCAGAAATCCTTTGTCAATAGAGATGGAACCATTAAAACCGTGCAGTATGTATTCAATCAGCTGCTGGGTTCCGGCGTGAAACTGTCCGTCGCCAAAGGGCTTTGGCTTAAAGGGTAAAAAAAGAAAACCAAACACAATAGTGCTGTAATAGCCACAGGATATTTGGTTACAAAATCAATTATTTTTTTCATTCTTCACAAATTTGTCCTTGATGATATAAATGGGCCTCTTTCTTGTTTCGTCGTAGGTTCTCCAGACATATTCACCAATGATTCCCAACATAAGCATAATCAATCCGCCGATTATCAAAATTAAGATCATAATTGGCGCCCAACCATCAAAAGGAGTATTGTGCATGAGTCTGTTGTAGGCAATTACGATGGCGTAAATGAATCCCAATAAAGAGAAAACAATTCCCATTAACGACATTATCCTGATAGGCATATAAGAGGTATTGAGTAATCCGTCAAGGAAATATTTCAGCTTTTTGGAAAGTGTCCATTGTGATTTTCCAATGGTTCTTTTTAGTCGATTGTACGGAATAAAGGCAACATTAAACCCGAGCCATAAGATATCGCCCTGGAAGAAACGGTTTCTTTCATCGATTTGGTTTAGGACTTCAAGCGCTTTTCTATCAATTAAAAGAAAATCAAATCCGCCTTTGGGCATTTGAGGATTTACATATTTCATTAACTTATAAAAAACCAATGAGGCGTTGTTGGCTATGAAACTATCTTCCCTATCGTTTCTGTGGCAGATTACAATTTCGTTACCGGATTTCCATTTGGCAATCATTTCTGCGATAAGTTCGATAGGTTCCTGCAAATCGGCAGACATCGTTACTACGGCATCTCCTGTTACTTCTTTCCAACCCGCAATCATGGCCGGAACCTGACCAAAATTCCGTGAAAAAGAAAGTACTTTTACGTTAGCATCTTTTTCATGCAAAGCAACCAGTTCTCCTATGGAATTGTCATCAGAACCATCATTTACAAAAATCAGTTCATACTCCAATTGCATTGACTGAACTAAATCATAGAGTTTCTGATAGGTTGGTGTAATGGAACCTTCGTTTCTAAATACCGGAATTACAAATGATAACTTCATAGGCTTTATTCAATTATGGGTTCCAATTTTTTGATGACTTTTGCCGGTGAACCAAAGGCTACGACATTATCAGGAATATCTCTTGTCACTACCGAACCAGCTCCAATGACAACATTTTTTCCAATCTTAACATCGGGTAAAATAGTGACATTGGCTCCGATATGCGTAAACGATCCCACTTTACATCTTCCAAGCAGGATGGCACATGGAGAAATTTCGACAAAATCGCCTAATTCGCAATCATGTGTTATTACCACATTGTAATAAATGATACACCCTTTTCCGAGTGTGATGCTATTCGAAAAAACAGCATTCATCAGGATATTGCATCCGGCGCCAATGTTGATTTCGTAATTGCCCATTAGGGATAACGGACTAATGGTGGATACATATTCGCCTCCAAATTTTATAAACTTATCGTATAATTTGCTTCTTAATTTCGGATTACCGATGCCAATTGTAAACTGATTCCCGTTGGATTTAAAATACTCCAAAACCTGAGTTTCGTTTTTTAAAATCGTGTATTTATCAAATAATAAATCTCCAATATCCTCATTCACATCATCATAAAAGACAATGTTATCGGTTTTCTCCATCTGATGGAAAATCTCCAAGACTTCTTTGGCAAAACCTTTAGCACCTACAATTAGCATAAATCAGAATTTATCTTTTACAAATTTTAACCAAATTTACTTTATCTATTCAAGCAAACAAAGGCTAACGCAAAATAGATTGTTTATTTTCAATTTTTCAACACTTTATCAATAAAGATATTCGTGAATGATTTTGCTCCACTATCATTCATATGCAATGGATCATTAAACATTTGTTCGTCGTTTATTGCTTTTGAAAAGTCGTATAATCCGGGAATTTTTTTCTTTAATTTATCCACAAAATGGTTATCAATCACATGTCCGCAAAACGGCGCACAGTAAAAGGCAAAAGGGATATTTTTCTTTTTGCAAAAAATCTGAATGCTGTCAACATAAACATTATTAAGATTGATCTTTTCAGGCAATCCGTACTTGTGTGTTGCAGAAGTGCCTTCCAACGGAGAATACCCATCATTGTTCAGCGCATTGGTTTTTTTATTCATGACATTTAAAAAAACTTCCCTGAATCCGAGCTTTAAATCATTTTTGGAATACCTGTAAAAAGGAACATAATAATATTTGTAATACGTTGACGGATCGAATTTTATATGGTCATTGAAAACAGCATTGTCATGGATGAAGGGTAAAACTTCTGTTTGGTAAATTGGAGAGGTTGCATTAAAATTATAAGCATAATCGACCTGTATAAAGATTTTTTCGGTTTTGATATTATAGTAATCAACCAACTTCAAAATCGTATAGATATCATGCATTCTCGCTGCCTGAAAGCCTAAATTAAGTGCTTTCTTATTCGTTCTTTCTTCAATAACCGATGGCACAATTCCGCTTAAAACCCTTGACGAGCCAATAAATACATAATCTATTTTTTGGCCTTTTAGAGTTTTTAAATATTGTGTCTTAGTTCTTGGAAAAGAGTTTCTGTAAATTGATGTATAGCCAAAATCGAGCAAATACATTAACACTAATGTTGCAATCGCGAAGCCAAATATGTTAGTTACGAATTTTTTCATTTAGAACTGAAAATAAATGAATTCACTAGCTTCAGAATAAGAACCAAATACTATTATCATTAGGATTATAAAAAATGCCTTAATTGTTTTGGCCCTGCCAAATATTGGATGTTCCTTTTCTCTTGAAAACCATTCCATTACCATAAAAAACAGCAGTAAGAGCAACAATTCAACAGTATACCTGTCATTGGAAAGGTATTGGATTCCGCCATCAAAATTGAAGGTAAAGATATTTTTAATGTACACAAATGCCTGGCTGACCGATTTTGCCCTGAAGAAAATCCAGGCGAAAGTTGTCAAGGTAAACGTGAGTAGGATACTGACAAAATCCCTGAAAGAAGGCAGTAATTTTCCTTTAGCAACAATTTCTATATTGTCCCTATTTTTTTGTGTAATTAATAGCGGTAAGAAATACAGCGCGTTCAGGAATCCCCAGATTAGGAATGTCCAATTCGCTCCATGCCAAAATCCGCTGACGAGGAATATTATAAAAGTGTTGCGGATTTTAGTCCACATCCCACCTTTACTTCCACCTAACGGAATATAGAGATAATCGCGAAACCAAGAAGATAAGGATATGTGCCATCGCCGCCAGAATTCAGCAATATCTCTGGAAAAATAGGGGAAATTGAAATTCCGCAACAAATCAATTCCAAATAACTTTGAAGTTCCGAGTGCAATATCAGAGTAACCACTGAAATCACCATAGATCTGGAAAGCAAAATAAACCGCTCCGAGCATCAGTGAAAACGAATTCATGCTTTCATAGTTGTCAAATATGTCGTTGGCATAGGTTGCGCAACTATCCGCAATTACGATTTTCTTAAATAAGCCCCACAATATCTGGTAAAAACCATCCATTGCTTTGTTATAATCAAAGTTTCTTTTCTTTTTTATTTGTGGTAAAAGATGCGTTGCCCTTTCGATTGGACCAGCAACCAATAATGGAAAATAGCTGACAAATAAGGAATAATCAATAATATTCTTTTCAGGCTTGATCCTGTCTTTGTAGATATCAATAACATAAGACAAACCGTGGAAAGTATAGAAGGAAATCCCGACCGGAAGAATAACCTGAAGTGTCCAGAAACTCGATTTGAATCCAATTCCATTCAGTAATTCGGCACAAGATTCGGCAAAAAAATTATAATATTTAAAAACACCTAAAAACCCAAGATTAATGATAATACTCAGCCAAAACCAAAACTTCTTTTTGCTTTGATTTTCTGCATTGTACATTTGCAATCCGGTGAAATAATCCAATCCGGTAGAGAATACCAATAAAAATAAAAACCGCCAATCCCAACAGGCATAGAAATAATAACTCGCCGCCAGGAGGAGCAGATTCTGAAGTTTTAGACTTCTTTTATTTACAGTCCAATACACTAAAAAAACCAGCGGCAGGAAAAATAAATATTGAAGTGAGTTAAAAAACATGTGCTTTGGATTGGATTTTTATTTAACTATTTGTGCCGTATTGATCCATTGCCAAATGTGAAAGCTACTTTGGTTATTTCCGTTAAGGAATGAATCAAGTTCTAGCTCTAATTGCTTTTTGTCAAACCAGTTATTATGGTAAAGTGTTTCCACTTCTGCCCTAACCCAATCCCTTAGGTTGTCTGAAAGCCATTCCCTTTGTGGTGTCTGCAACGGTCGTTTTGGAGCCAAAACCAAATCTTTCTGTAAAAACTGTTCTGCTATTTTTCGCAACAGCCATTTCTGGACTCCGTTTTTGATCTTAAAATCCGCCGGACGGCTAAAAACATATTCGACTAGTTCATAATCTAAAAAAGGCTCACGCAATTCCGTTCCATGCAGCATCGAAACCCGGTCATTAAAACGCAGTGCGCGTGGGATTTTGGTATAAAACAAATCGCGGTATTGAAGGTTCAGCAGATTTTCCTCAAAGGGTTTTTCATAAACCATCTTATCGGATTTTTTGACAAAATCAGCATCAAGCACATTTGATTTAAACGGTGAACCCGTAACGCCCTGAATGATATTTTGGGAATTATTGATATAGTAATCGTAACCTGCCCATGCCTCATCTGAACCTTGTCCGTCAAGCAAAACCTTTACTCCTTTCTGCCTTGCAGCCTGGAATATTTTAGAATACGCTATGGTTGGGATTCCGCCATAAGGCTCCATTTGATGCAATGACATTTCTAATGAAAGTTTCGGAATTTCAGCTGCCGAAAGTGGACAGACATTCAGATGGAAATCCCTGTTTTTCAGCATCGACTTTACCCAGATTATTTCGTCATAACGTTCGTCATTGGTTACGAATGTAAAAGCTTCAACAGCTGACTTATCAATATGTTGTTGGTCAATCAATGCTAATAATGTACTGGAATCCAATCCTCCGCTGAGATTAAATCCAACCGGAACATCGGCCCTGAATCGGAAATTAACAGCTTTTAAAAGTAAGTTGGTAATATATTCTTCTTCATTGTCATGAAAACGATCCAATAAAGATTTTGTTCTTTGCTCAAAAGAATACCATTTTTTGAGATTGAGTTTATTGTTCCTTAAAGTCAAACAATAACCACCAGGCAACTGCTGTATATTTTGCCAGAAAGTCTCGTTGGGCAAACCATAACTTCCGGCAGAAAAAAGCTGCTCCAAACCTTTTCGTTTGGCACTTTATCTATTCCGGCAGCAAACAACGGATTTATTTCAGAAGCAAAAAGAAGTTATGATTATCAAAAAAATAATAAAATGGCTTTACTCCAAATCGGTCACGGGCAGCAAAAAGGCTTTGTTCCGCTTTGTCCCAGATGGCAAATGAAAACATGCCGTTCAGTTTTTCCAGGCAGTTTTCGCCCCATTCCTTGTAGGCATTCAATAAAACTTCGGTATCAGATGCTGATGTGAATATATACTTGCCTAACAATTCTTTCTTTAACTCGATGTAATTATAGATCTCGCCATTGAAAACCATAACAAACTGACCGCAATCACTTGTAAAAGGTTGGTTGGCATTACTCGATAAATCAATTATGCTTAAACGGTTATGTCCTAATGCAACCTTGTTTAGTTCGCAATAAAAATCCATGAAATCCGGACCGCGGTGTTTCTGGGATTCAAGCATTTGGGAAATTTTCTCATTCCTGGCAGCCTGACCAATAATTCCGGTAATTCCACACATCTTATAAATGGATTTGAGTGAGTAATTTTTCGGCCGTTTCCCAATCCTTCATCGTGTCAATATTGACATGAAACTCGGGATTGCTTTCTATGTAAGCTATGGATTTTCCGTAAAAAGATCCCTTTTTTATTACGGCTGTTTTACTGATGTAAATAGAGCCGTCGCGATGGAATGCGTTGGGTAATTCCTGTCTTCTTGGAATAATTGCCTCTTCACCAGTAGCAATTTTCAAAAATCCGTTAGCATCTTCTTCAAATGCCCAATGCGGATTGTATTCGTGTGGAATGGGCAAAACGCTTACCAGACAATCTGCACCTGAATCGATGAATTTGTTAATGGCAATGTCAATACTCCCTTTTTCCCTAAACGGATTCGTAGGCTGAAGCAAACAAACGGCATCAAAAAAAATATGTTGTGATTCGAAAAAAGCGATAGCGTGTTGTACCACTTCAAGTGATGTTGACGCGTCCTGTGCAAATTCGGCTGGTCTTATAAACGGTGGTTTATATCCTGCAACTTCGGCAGCTATTGCAATTTCCTCGTCATCTGTAGAAACAACTATTTGAGTCAGTAATTTGGATTCTTTTGCGGCATTGATAGTGTATTCAATCAAAGGAATCTTGCCCAGAAGCCTGATGTTTTTTTGGGAACTCCTTTGGAACCACCACGTGCCGGTATTAATCCAAGAATCCTCATTAGTAAGTAATAGTTTTATGGAATTGCAATGGAAGTTCTTTCAAAAGCTTAGCAATATTTTCACCGGCATTTCCTCCGCCATATACATTTGACGTTGTCCTTTTGTTGTCTTTTAAAATACTTTCTACTGCATTTATAATATCATTCTCATCATAGGAAGCGTCTACTACATTTACTCCTCTGTCACGACGATTCTGGCGCGAGCCCACATTAACAACCGGAACGCCAAGATAAGCACATTCTCGAATTCCCACACTCGAATTTCCTATAAGGCATAAGGAATTATGTAGTAAATTAAGGAAATCATCACCTTCCATATTTTTGAAAAAGTGAACGTTTTCCATTTTATACTTTTCACGGAAAGATCGTATTCCTGATGATGTTCCGTCGGCACCGGCATCCACATTGGGCCAGAACCAAAGTGTAGGTTTGTCTATTTTTTGGATTGCCCTTAACGTTGCTTCAATATGTTTTCTGGAATCCTGGTATTCATTGGTTACCGGATGCTGCATTACCACGATATATCCGTTTTTCAAATCAGGTTGCGAACCTACTCCACCATATTTTTCATAGGGATTAAAAGTCAGTTCTGTGTTTTTGGCGACTTCCTGTGCAATATCAATTGAAGGACAGCCGGTGTTGAAAACCATTTCCTGATTTTCCCCCAGCTGAATTACTCTTTTCCTTGCATTTTCAGAAGCAACAAAATGATAATCAGCCAGTTTTGTAATGGAATGACGGACTTTTTCATCAATATTTCCTGTTACTTCTCCACCCTGAATATGAGCGAGCGGAATGTTCATGTAAGAAGCTGAAATAGCAGTTGCCATAGTTTCAAATCGATCAGCCACAGTCACAACTATATCTGGACGCAGATTATCAAAAACCGTGGATAATTCTAAAATGCCGATTCCGGTTGTTTTAGCAGCTGCCGTAAGGTTTTCGCCTTCCAAGACATTGAAAACTTTGGCAGCAATTTCAAAACCATCTTTCTCGATATAGTTCACTGCACTACCGTACCTGTCTAGTAAAGCTGATGCTGCAACAATAAGTTGTAACTCTAGTTCAGGATGGTTTTTTATAGCGGTTAAAACGGTTTTAACGCGGCTGTAGGATGGTCGTGCTGTAATAACAACAGCTATTTTTCGGGTTGTACTCATTCTAAATCTTCTTCATTCAGGAAATCCCACTTCGTTTTATTATGGGTCAGTTTTTTACCAATTACATTTTTAAATTCTTTGGCAGAAATTCCGAAACCACTTGGTTTCTTGCTTTCTAAATCGGTAAAAGTAATCGTATGTCCTTTTGGTAAATCTTTGTTTATGGCTAATGATTTTTCGAAAATGGATTTTAACTCTTTAAAGCTTTCGTTGTTATTTTTGTCAATCGGATTATTTTGGGCAATATAGATTCTATTTACAGCTTCTACCAATAGTTTTGTCTGCATGATAGTCAGTGATGCTGCCGTATCGGGCCCAAACATTTCTTTATGGAAAACTACGTGGAATTCCAAAATTTCAGCGCCGAGTGCCACTGCCGCAACTCCGGTTGAAGTTGATGCCGAATGATCTGAAAATCCTACGGGAACATTATAACGTTCCTTTAATTCACCGATAACATTCAATCCGTATTGTTCCGGAATTGTTGGATAAGCTGTGGTGCATTGTAATATCGAAAAATCGGCGTTTTTGTCTTTCAGGAAATTAACCGTTTCGTCCAATTCGGAAAAACTGCTCATTCCGGAAGAAATAATGATTGGTTTTCCGGTTTGTGTGATTTTTTCCAAAAGCAGTAAATTATTTACTTCGCCAGAACCAACTTTATAAGTGTGTACACCTATTTCTTCGAGCCAGTCAACGGCAAGATTACTGAATGGTGAACAGATGAAATCCAAGCCAACTTCGTCACAATGTTCTTTGATTCCCTTCCATTGCTCGAGCGTGAATTCCATTCGTTTCCAGTAATCATAACGCGTGGCATCTTCTTTAGAAAACTTCACGCGAAACGGTTCGTGGATACTACTTTCGGCTTCCGCTATATGCAACTGGAACTTAACAGCCTGCACACCGGTTTTGGCAACAGCATCAATATAGGAATGTAGGATTCCCAAACTTCCTTCGTGAGCCTGTGCAATTTCTGCTATTAAATAGGGTTTGTTTTTCATCAAAATACATTCAAATAGAAGTAAAAATAAGTAATTTTATGGTTCCCAATATCTTTTACTCCGTTTAAAAATTCTCAATCATTTCCTTCGGCAACTTTGTCCATTTCAGAAACAATTTTGCAGACCATTTTTTTGAAATCAGCTTTTTAATGAGTTTGTTTTTAAAAAAATGAGTGACTTTATTAATTTTCTTTCGTTTGGCAAAATGGAAGTTTTCATAAACTGCCGAAGAGGTATTTTGGGGAATCATATCCATCCATTCTTCGTAAACATTTCCCATGTGATAGGCATAATTATCATACGTGGTAAGTCGCCAATAGTCTTTTTCCAAGCCTTTTTCATCAATATAATCTTCACCGATGCCAGCTGCTTTTTTGCCTCCGATAAAGGTTTTTAATTCCTCGAAAACATCTTTTTTATAGGTTGCCACAAAATGTCCGGCACCGACAAAACATTTTACCTTCTCATATTCTAATCCGAGTCCAAACTTCAGATAATCCTGATTGTAATCCCTTCCCCAGCCAATACTTTCACAAAAATGAATTAAGGCATCCGGATTTTTTATGGGCAGAAACTTCATTCGCTTATTGAAGAAGTTATCAAAAATAACATTTCCGCCTTTATATTTATACATTCTGATTTGGGGAACAAGCCCTACTACTCCAGCTTTCGGGATTTCAGTAAAAATTTTAACGGTTTCAGACTGCCAGTCACCAAGGAACATAACATCAGCATCGGTTATGGTTACCAATTCTATATTATTTCCTGACAAGCCTTTAAATACGGCATTTATTTTCCCGACATTGTCCGCATGAATGAGTTCATTGATTTTCTTTTCCTGAAAAAGTGTATTGAGAAACTGTACTACGTTCTCACAGCTTCCGTTATTAACGATGGTGATATAAGTTCGGTCGTGAATGGTATTGAATAAAGAGTTCAGGCAGATTTTCAATATTTTGATAGCATCCTTAAAATAATCTTCCTCATTGGGAATGTAAACAGGAATTATTACCTGATGAATAAAGAAAGATTCTTGCTGATTAATTTCTTTATTGGGATTAATACCTATTCTCATAAAATTTTAATTGGAATTTATAGTTTATAGTTTTTGTAGCTTAAATAGGTTTGGTACAAATCTAACTCAAATTTAGTTTTTAATTCAGGGAATACATTATTTAGGTAGTTATCGTGAAAATATTTCAAAAAGTAATAAACCTTCTCCACTGAAGTTTCTGTATATTGGATTTTGGCTTCCTTAAAACTTGCAATAACGGGCAAAACATCATCAATATGGACAAGTTTAATTTCGTTTTTATTAAAATCTATAGGAAGATTATTGTGTAGATTGTAACAGAAAGTTGCAATAAACGAGGTTTTATTAGGAACGGCGTATTTGCCAAAAATATTGTGTAGTTTGAATGACACAAATTCTTTACCAATGGAAGAGCAATAGTCATTCAAAGCTACTTTTGCCTCTCTTTTAGACTGTCCGTAAGGCGTTTCCAGTTCTTCGTGATAAGACGATAAAAATGCAATATTACATTTAAGTCCGTTATCCTTTAAACAATTCAATGTATCGTTAGTGAGTTTGCGGTTCAACTGCAACAAAGTAACCGGATCAGGATTTCTGTGAATGCAGGCTCCATGAATAAGCCAGTCTAAGTCTTTTAGGGTTGAAAGCGTATCTAAGTAATTACGTCCCAACTCGATAACTTCATACTTCAGTATATTCCTGAAATATTGGGTTAAATGTATTCCTATAAAGCCTTTTTCTCCTGTAATCGCTATTTTCATTTTTATTGACTTAACAAACATTCATTCTTTACACTCTTCACAAATCAGTACTACTAATTTTTGAACATTATTTTGATATTAAAAATAAATTCCCCAGATCACCATTGATGATTGATTTACCAATCAGGCGATAATTCTGTTGCTCGAGATACTTTACAATTTCAGAAGTAATATCATTCTGCAGTGCAATATCCGATTCGATAACGATAACTTTAGGTCGGTAAACATTCCAGTCATTCGTTTTAAGCACCTCGATATCAAAACCTTCCACATCAATATCAAAAAATCCAACCGGTCGTTTTTATCGAGATTGGCATCCAGAATCTCTTTCAGCGAATATAATGGAATCTCTAATTTCTTTATAATTTTGGATTCGGCGTTATGCTTTTTTACAAAATCGTAGCTGAAGGTATTCATCGAACTTTCTTCAAACATATAGTATTCTAAAGAACTTCCTGATTCGCCAACTCCGGCATTTACAAAATTATCCTTTGGTCGCAGTTGATCGTACAGCACTTTTAATTCAGGATTGGGATCAATACAAATTCCTTTCCAACCACGTACATAGAAAAAATAGGTGTTTGAGGCTTTTACAGGATGCCAGCAACCAATATCCACATAAGCTCCGGGTGTTCTGTTATTAATCAATTTCATCAATTGCACATCATCTCCCGATTTAGAAAAGCTAATATTATATCTGTTATAGATAAATTCCCTGATCCTATTTTTCATTTGTCTTTAGATTATTAATTTTGTTTAGCTCCAGTTGTATCTTCCATAACCTGTTGCAACAATAACTTAAAATTGTTATCACTGAAATAATCTCCGAAAGGAAAAACTGGATTGTCTGATTTTTGCCTGCTCAGAATTAGATTTTCCAGCTTCTGTTGAATTTCTTCTTTATTATTACATGTGGCAATATATTGATTATCTTTTATTATTCTCCTCATTTCACTTCTTTCTGGCGAAATAGAAAGTACCGGCTTTTGTATTGCTGCCAAAAAGGGTGCTTTTCCAACTAAAATATTACAGTATATTGGACCATTTTCTAAAATGATGTTTATATCGGCCAATTGCGACTGCTCATAACACGAGTTAGAAAAATCAACAGTGTCCAAAATAATTATATTCGTTATTGCCGCATATCTTGACCGTAATTTGTCCATATCTGTGCCCTTTACGCGTATTATAAACTCTGTGTTTTCCTTAAAATCATTATTGCTTTTCACTAATTCCTGATAAGCATCCAACAGTATTTCTAAATTTCTTCCAAATTGAATGGCTCCGTGATAACAAATTGTGATTTTCTTATTCTTTTTGAAAGCTTGTGTTGTTTGCGTCAAATCAAAAACATTGGCATCATATTGATGTGGCAGTGTATAGAATTTCTTGGTTGTTCCGTATAGGAATTCCATGTCATTAGACATACATTGTGCAGAACTCATACAGGATTTAGCCTCACCTACTACTTTCAGCATCTCTTTCATTTTATACATCTCGAGATTTGTTAATTCCTTTTTCGAACCAACATACCAAAAAACGGGATAAGGATCATGAAAGTTCACGATGGCTTTATTCAGGATAGGCAAACCTTTACATGCTAAAATATTTTCGTGGTACAATCCAGCACTTCTGATAAAAATGTGATCGTATTTTTGATAATCGGCTTTCGCAATATAGTTTCTATACACGTTGTAAATATGTCTTTCAGCTAATGAAATATGGAAAAACCTCCAGTACAATTTATTGATTAACCGAATTATAAATGGTATTTTACGGTTAATAATATGGGTTTCAATAGCATCGACAGGCAATAACTCCAATTGATCTTCGCTAGGATAGTTTTTTAGATAAATGACATCAATTATCGAATTTGGGTGAGCCATTCTTAATTTAGACAAAAAAGACCTGGAAATAATACCCTGACTGGTTCCGGAGACTCTTAAATCTTGTTCAATTACTAAAAATTTCATAAGGATGTTTGTTTTTTATAACCTTGACTTATTGCTTTATGCAACAGCGAAAAGAAGCTTCTAAATTTAGAATTCCGGAAATAGATTTTAATTAATTTCACGCAAAAATAACTGTTTTTTTTATCATCAAGAAAGGACCTTTCAAGTCGATTGTAGAGCGTTTCCTGCTGAGTGGCATTAAAGTGTTTTTTATGTGCGTTAAGTAAATAATAATAAAAGTCGAAAGTGGCACTATTTTTAATTACCATATCTTCCCTTTTACTGGTAATATTTTGTCCGCTCCATCTAAAATTTACGATAGCATCATTGATTGTAAAAACGGTTCCAAATTCAGAAAATTCCAAAACCCCCAATGTATCAGAATGCCACGCTAAGGGTAATTCCTTAAATTTATTTTGTTGGACATTATGGGTTGAAAAAACATATTCACTCAATGAGCTTCGGGTTCCGCCGTTCAATTTCCTGAAAAGAAAATCGACTGAAGATTCCATTTGAGGATGCCGGAAAACATCCGAGACTGATTCGTTTTTTTCATTTATGATTTTTGTGGCAAACCGAACAACATTTATCTGTTGATTTTCAATTGTTTTTAGATTTTTGTAGAACGTTTCTATGCAGTTTTCCGATAACGTATCGTCATCGCCAAGAATCATGATCCACTTTTCATCGCTAATTTGATCAATACATCTTTCCCACTGCTTTATGAGGGACTTTCCTCCTAAATTACTTTTGAATTCAGTGTAGGTTAACGGAAATGAATTTTCATACCTTTCTATTAATGGTTTTGGGTCATCTGGACTTGCATCGTTGCCAATATATACCTTAAATCGTTTATCCGTTTGATTCTTTAGGGAAATAAGGGTCGATTCGAAAAAAGCGATTTTATAATATGGAATAACCACTGCTATCATTTTGTTTGTTATCAGTTAAGATTTTTTTGAAATAGCAGAATGAATAATTTCCTAAACGGATGCAGCACACCTGTTTTCTTAAGTGTCTTTTTGGTTAGATTACCCAAAACATAAGGATTTGAATGTATTGTTGAATTTAATTTCACTTTAAAATAAACACTTGATTTGTAATACCTAACAAACAATGTCATCAATAATTTTTGATATTCTTCGTTTGTAAGGAATCTTTTTAGGTATTCACAAGCTCTAATAAAATCGGGCAACATATCCTTTTGCATTGTCATACTCGAAGGATTTCTTCTGTAGAATGCTAAAGGCTTATCGATAAAGATTGCTTTTATTTTTTCGTTAAAAATACTGACCCACATTACCCAGTCTTCCTTTGACTTAATATTTTCCTGAAATCTGAAATTGGTGAATAAAGAAGCGTCAAAGAGGCCACAGTGTATTGGTATGGTAAAGGAATCTCCCCAATCATACAGCAAACTTTCGAAATTAAATTGTGCTGGATTTAGAGCACAGTATGCGGGTAAGGAATTGTCAGGAGTATCAATGAACATTCTAAAATTGGATATAACAACTTTCACATGGTCATCATTAACCTTTTTTAATTCATTAATCGATAATTGCAATTTATCTTTATCTAAAACATCATCACAATCCAAAAACTGTATATAATTTCCTTTAGCGATTTTCAACCCTGAATTTCGGGCACTGCTTAAACCACCGTTTTCTTTGTAAACGTATACAAACCTTACATCTTTTTCAATCCATTTTTTTGCTGTTTGTTCCGTATTGTCTGCTGATCCGTCATTAACAATAATACATTCCCATTCCCAAAAAGTCTGAGCCAAAACCGACTGCAGGCATTCCTCCAGGTATTGTTCCTGGTTATAGCATGGAATTATTATTGAAACTACTGGCTTTTCCATTGTTACTAATGAGTATGATGTTTTATTTCGCTTAAGTATTTTTTGAAAGGCAATTCTGTTTTACAATATTTAAAATTAGTGAAAAATAATTTTAGCGATTGAAAGTACATTTTTTGCTTAAGCTGAATTCGGTATTGCTGTAAAAAATAATGACTCAAAACACCTTTTACCCTAGCGTTGAGTACTGTATTTTTTAAATATTTATGGATAATCAGTATTTGATTCACGTGTGTATGGTAATGCCTTAATTCACTCATCGTTCCCATAACTCCTCCTCTGTGAATTCTGTAAACCGAAAACACTTCCGTTCCTCTGAAAGCTTTTGCACCTGAAGTTTTAAGCAAAATAACGTATAGAAACCAATCGCCAAAGGTTACTTTCGCAAAATTAGAGGGCAATTGATAATCCATATTACGAAACATTGCCGTACAGGTAAGCAGATTATTATTCGCTAAAAAATCTTCTAACACAAACGATCGATCTATGGTATCAGCCAGGACATTATTTCCTAAAGTGTCAGAATTCAATTCTAATTGAGCTGCATTCGCACTGTGAATTACATAATCGGGATTGGCATCCAGAAAACCAACCTGCTTCTGAAGTTTTAATGCATCAATCCAATAATCATCACCATCGCAGAGCGCTACATATCTGCCTCTGCATTTTTGCAATGCAAATATAAAATTGGGCATAACACCCACATTTTTTTCGTGTCTGAAATACTTTATCAATGAAGCTTTAGGATGTGTATTTAAAATATTCCGAACCACTTCATCAGTCTTATCGGGAGAACAGTCATTGGATACTATCAGTTCAATCTTAAAATTACATTCCTGCAGCAGCACTCCGTTTATAGCTTGTTCTATAAACTTTTCATGACCATAAGTAATCATGCAGATACTAACTACTGGTAAATCTTCCATTTTAAAAATTAAGCGGAGGCAGTTCTTTCACAATTTTTGCCGGAACTCCAACAGCCACACAGTTATCGGGAATATCTTTTGTAATTACGGAACCTGCTCCAATGGTAACGTTTTTCCCAATGGTAATTCTAGGCAGCATTGTAGCATTTGTGCCTAAAATTGAGTAATCCCCAATGGTACAATTGCCCGAAATATGAACACCAGGCGACATTTCTACAAATTGACCAATTACAGAATCGTGACCTATGGTGCAATTCAGGTTTATTAAAGCGCCATCTTTTACAACAATATCATTGGTAATAACAGCTCCTGTCATGATGTTACAGCCTTTACCAATGGAAGTGTTGAAATTGCCAATGCTGGCTTTCGGACTTATGGTAGCAGAATATTGTCCACCTAAAGCAGAGAATTTATCGAAAATCTGTTTGCGTAAAATGGGATTTCCAATTCCGATTGTAAATTTATTGTCTGTGGATTTAAAAAAGGCTTCGGCCTGGCTTAATGAAGTCAGCACGGGAAACTGATTGTATAATTTTTCGGGAACATCTGAATTTACGTCATCATAAAAGGCAACATTATCTGTTTGGTTAAGCTGATGTAAAACTTCCAAGACTTCTTTAGCAAAACCTCTGGCGCCAATTATAATCATAAATTTGAATTTATTAGTACAATAATTTTATTCAGATCAATGTCTTTTAATCCAACGTATAAAGGTAAACATAAAACCCGTGACGCCACCGAATCTGACACTTGCATTTTAACATTTTCGCAATAAGGCAAATTGTTCAGCGACGGATAAAAATACCTTCTAGGCATAATACCATCAGCTATCAGCTTAGCTTCTACATCAAGTAAAGTTGTTTCGTCTGCAAACAAAACCGGATAATAGCTATAATTCCAATCGGTATTTTTCCTGATTTTCATTTTGCCGAGTTTGGAAAAATCGAGCGACTTTTCGTAATACTCCACTACTTTCTTTCTTTCGGAAATTATCAAATCCATATAAGGAAAAACACTTAATCCCATGGCCGCCTGAAGTTCGGAAATTTTGCCGTTAACTCCCAATCCGTGGAATTCTAAAGGGCCGTTATGTCCAAAATTATGGCTGTAAAAAAACTGTTTGTAAAGCGATTCCTCTTTGCAGAATATGGCTCCGCCTTCACCGGTATGGAATAATTTGGTGGCGTGGAAACTGCAGGAACTCATATCACCATAATTAAAGATCGACTGATTTTTATATCTCACTCCAAAGCAATGCGCGGCATCATAAATAACCTTAAGATTGTATTTCTTGGCAATGACTTCGATAGCTTCAACATTACAGGGATTCCCGAAAACGTGTGTGGCTAAAATAGCGGTGGTTTTTTCTGTAATTGCGGCTTCTATTTTGCTTTCATCAATAGTTAAATACTCGGGATGGATGTCCACAAAAACCGGTGTGCAGTTTTCCCAGACAATTGCTGCCGTTGTGGCTACATAGGAAAAAGGAGTTGTAATAACTTCTCCGCCTTTGCCCAATAATTTTAGTGCAATCTGTAACGGAATTGTTCCGTTATTGGTAATAATTATATTGGAAACCGATAAATGATTTTTAAGTTTTTCCTCTAGTTCCAACAGCAATTCACCACGATTGGTCAGCCATTGGTTTTTCCAAATGCGTTGTAACTGAAGCTGGTATTCTTCAATGGGAGGAAAAAAGGTTTTGGTTACAGTAATCATAATTTTGACCATTTAAATTGGGGACGGATATAGCCGGGCTCTCTTCCCATGTAGACTCCTAAATCCCGGCCTCCATCGACAACTGTAAATCGAAAAACATCCCTTTCAACAAAAACAGAAACCCTTTTGTCTTCTACAACAAAAAGAGACAGCGAATAATTGCCTGATTGAAAAAAATACGCTGGAATTTCACAACATAATTTATTGTTTCCTTCCTGCATTGTCGAACCTGCATTGGAGTCGTATAGGGAAAACATAGCTTCACCTAATTCATTATACAAATGATAGGTTACCGAATAACGGCTGGCATTGGCTTTTATGTCAATATCCGTAATCAGGGTGATCGTTTCGCTCTCTAATATTGGATCTTCAAATTTACGGCTTACGTTCTTTATGGCTATGGAATTTAGCCTGAAAATTGGGGTGTCGTAATTTTTATCAAAATAACTTATGTTGGAAGTTTCGCTTCCTCCGTCTTTCAGGTAATAACTCACAGCCTGTTCTGAAGGACCGCTATAAGCCAACAATCCGTTTTCTAAAACAATCCCTTTCGTACAAAGACTTTTTACAGCTGCCATATTGTGGCTTACGAATAAAACTGTTCTTCCTTCCCCTTTGCTGACTTCATTCATCTTGCCCAAACACTTCTTCTGAAAATCGGCATCGCCAACGGCAAGAACCTCATCTACAATAAGGATTTCCGACTCTAGGTGCGCAGCAACTGCAAAAGCCAATCGCACATACATTCCGGAAGAATACCGTTTTACAGGTGTATCAATATAACGCTCCACACCCGAAAAAGCTACAATCTCATCAAACTTGCGTGAGATTTCCTGTTTTCGCATACCCAAAATGGCGCCATTGAGATAGATATTTTCCCTTCCTGTCATTTCGGGATGGAATCCGGTACCAACTTCCAATAGTGAAGCAATCCGTCCTTTGGTGTAAATTTTTCCCGTTGTAGGAAGTGTAACCTGGCTTAGTATTTTTAAAAGTGTACTTTTTCCGGCACCGTTCCGACCGATTATTCCAACAGAATCTCCCTGATTTATTTCAAAATTGATGTCCCGTAATGACCAAACATAATCGCTTTCTCCTTTTGAGGAACGATCGTTGGATTCTCCAATTTTCAGGAAAGGATCTTCTTTTCCCTGAACATTGAACCACCATCGCTTCAAATCGTCACGCACTGTTCCGGTACCAACGACTCCTAATCGGTATTGTTTGGAAATATCTTCTGCTTTTATTACTACTCTATTCATTTTCATTTGTCAGTTTAGACCGTATCAATAAATGTTTTTTGTGATTTATTGAAGACTAAAATCCCTATAGTTAAAGACACTACAGAAAAAAGGGTTGGATAAATCAGTGACCCTAATGAAAACTTCCCAATTCCAAGGTAGGCAAATCTCATATAATCAAACAAGCTTACCAGAGGATTTAAATCGACAAGCCAACGGTAATTTTCAGGTATAGAAGTGCTGGAATAAATTACCGGGGTAATATACATAAACAATTGAATACCAAAAGTAATTAACTGTGTTAAGTCTTTGTATTTTGTTGTCATGGCTGTTAAAATCAGACCAATTCCCATCGAAATTACTGCCATCAAAAGGATAATATATGGCGTTAGGGCTATATAGGTATTAGGATGGATCTGACCTCTTAGAGCGAAATAAATTACAAAGCCCAGAAACAATAGAAACTGCACTCCAAACTTCATAAGATTGGAAATTACAATTGTAAGCGGCATAATCAATCTTGGAAAATACACTTTACCAAAGATGCTCGCATTGGTTGTAAAGACTCCTGCAACGGTGGTAAGGCAGGTTGAAAAATAATTCCACAACGTGATTCCGGCCATATAAAAAATAATTTTGGGAGCGCCATCTGTATTTAGTTGAGCTACTATTCCAAAAACAATTGTAAATGTTATAGTGGTTAATAAGGGTTGGATAAAGAACCAAAGCGGGCCAAGAATAGTCTGCTTATAAACAGTAACAAAATCTCTTTTTACAAACAAAAACAGTAAGTCTCTATAATGCCAAAGATCTCTGAAATTAACATCAAAAAGCGAACTTTGCCCTTTAATAACTAAATCCCAATCCTCAGATTGATTATTGTTTTTCATTGGAGATTGGTTAAATTGAATTTTTAAGGTTTTACTATGCAAATATATAAATTACAATAGCTGAAAAAAGCTTTAAAAGAATTAATACTCACCATTTAAAAATAAAAACCAATATTTTAGTAATTTTACATATTAAAACTATTTGCCTTGATTCATTTCTTTCAAAAAAACCAATTCTGCGTGATTTAATTCCCGAAAATCATATTGATATCCATTCGCATCTACTGCCTGGTATTGATGATGGTTCAGCGACAATTGAAGATAGTATTTCGTTACTCAATCAGATGAGTGAAATTGGTTTTAAAAACATCATAACAACGCCCCATATTATTACAAATGTTTGGGACAATACCGAAAGTTCGATTACTGATAAGTATAATGAGACGCTAAATAAAATTAAGGACACGCCAATTTCGTCCTTTAAAACAGCAGCGGAATACATGATTGATTCGCATTTTTTAAACAGGCTTGCGACCGAAAAACTATTGACTCTAAAGGACAACTATGTTTTGGTTGAGTTATCCTATCTGAATCCGCCGATTAATTTATATGAAATTCTTTTTGAAATTCAGTTAGCCGGATACAAGCCCATTATGGCTCATCCTGAAAGGTATTTGTTTTTTCATTTCAATTTTAAGGAATATGAGAAAATGAAAAATGCAGGCTGCTATTTCCAATTGAATTTACTGGCAACTGTTGATTATTACGGGAAAAACATTGCTAAAGTTGCCGATAAATTATTCGCCAATGACTTCTATGACTTTGTTGGCAGTGACGTACACCATCAAAATCATATCAATTCATTCAATAATAAAGTTACCCTTAAAAATATCGGAAAATTAAATCAGGCTATTGAGAAAAATCTATTTTTTCTTAAATAATTTGTCTTTCCATGATGGCTTTTCTTCTTCCACACCATAGCCGTAACCATAGCCATAACCGTAGCCATAACCATAACCGTAGCCATAGGTTTTTCTCCAAACGGTGTCGTTTAACAGTATTGACATATTAGGCAGCTTTCCTTCCTGGTAGAAAGTATCGGCTATTTTCAGAAGTCGTTTATCCATGTAATTCGCTCTTACGATATAAACAAATACATCGGCATATTTAGCGACTAATAAAGTATCTGTTACCAGGCTAACCGGAGCAGTATCAACAATAACGTAATCGTATTTATTCTTTAATTCGATAAACATTTCTCCAATCTTGTTACTTAACAACAAATCGGCAGGATTTGGCGGAATTACACCCGATGGAAGTACAAACAGATTATCGAAATTTTCGATTTTCACGATGTAATCCTCCAGGTTTTCATTCGGTTTTGCAAGATAATTGGTAAGCCCTTTTGACGGAATGGTAAGATATTTATCAATTTTCGGGTTTCTGATATCCAAACCTACAAGTATAACTTTCTTACCTGACAAAGCTATAGTACTTGCCAGATTAATAGCTACAAATGTCTTTCCTTCTTTTGGCAAAGTTGATGTAATAAAAATACTTTTTGCCTGACCTTCCGGAACATTGGTCAGCATAAACTCAAGGTTAGTCCTAACGATTCTAATGGCTTCCGCAGAACTTGAACGGCTGCTGGCATTGATCAGTTCATCCTCTGTTTCCGATTTTGGAATATCGCCTAAGAACGGAACGGATATTCGCTCTTCGATATCCTGTCTGGTTTTAACTTTTGTATCTAATAAATCCCTGATAAATATTATTAAAAACGGAATCAACAGACCGAGAAACAATCCGATTAAAATTATGACATTCCTATTGGGTGAAATTGGCGAACTCTGTGCTTTGGCCGAATCTATCAATTTAGCATTGGGTGCTGTAACAGCAAGCGTTATACCAACTTCTTCTCTTTTTGAAGCAGGTAAAGGTATAATGTTTCTTTAATTTTTTGCTGTCTTCCAATGACATTCGATTCTCTTGCCTGTCTTGGAATCTGGGATATTTTGTTATTTAATGATGTGTCCTGTTTTTGTAAGTCGCCTTTTTTGATTGAGAGGGAAACCACTAATCTTTTCAAACTTTCTTTGATGCTTTTCCGCATATCATCAATTCTGTTGTTGAAATTAATGATTACTGAGTTTTTTTGAGTTGCTCCACCACCAGCAATTCTGTTTCGTTCAATAATATATCCGTTATATTGATTGATTTGATCTGAAGCACTATTATCAGAAGGTATAATATTACTTGGAATAATATCGTCCCTTGAAGAACTGTTCATATAATCAAGCATAGAATTTACCACCTTAATCTGGGTTTCTGTTTCTATCAAAGCTTTCTCAAAGCTAACGGAATTCTGAACAAATGAATTAGCGTCAGAAGCAATATCGGTCAATCTGTTGGCGGTCATGAAATTTTCACCGAGTTTTTCAACGTCACCCAATTCGGCCGTAATAAATTTCAACCTTTCATTAATGAATTTCTGTGTATTTCTGGAGATGTAATTCTTGTCATCTATGGCGTCCTGATTGTATATTTCAATCACTGTATTTAGCAAATCTTCGGCTTTATCGGCAACAGCATCGTTAAGTGAAAGTTCGACAACACTTGAATTTTTATTTAATGAGGCCACTGACATTCTGTTTTTGTAGCTTTGAACGACGCTTTCAAGTTTATTGATTTTGACAACAATCGAGAATTCTTTGCTTTCCAAAGATTTGATTAATGGTCTTTTGGTAACTACCATTTTACAACTCGCTAACCTGATTAGAGAACCGTATTTAAAAACACCCAATTGCTTACCATCAACTTTACTTAATTCGAAAGTATTAGCCTCTTTTGAGTTAACTACAAATTCCTGCTTTTTTTCATAAAAAGAAGCATCCGTATCAAAGAATGAAACTTCTATAGGACAGTTTTTGTATAATTCTACTGTTTTAACCCTTCCTTCTGTTGAATAGGAAACATTAAAATTTAATTTCTTTATCGCCGATTCAATGATATACCTCGACTTAATAATCTCGATTTCATTGTCAACATTATTTTTGATTCCCGTCATTAGCCCCAAATCGGCAAACGCAGATAATTCGGACTGTAAGCCGCCCTTTCTCTCATCTTTTACCAATATCGTTGCAGCTGCTTTGTATTGAGGAACAGTATAACGCAGGTATAAAAAAGCGACAATAAAGCACATTGCCATTGAGAAAAGAAACCAAGGCCAGAATTTAACATATTTATCGATCTGCTCTCTGATATCAAGACTTTCGTCCTGTATTTTTTGTTGTAAGGAAAAATGCTCTTGCATGTTATCTGGTCAATAAAATTGTTAATGAAACTAAAACAGAAAGTGCTGAAATCACAGCGGCAACATCTGGACCTATTACCGATGAATTAACTCTAGTCTTATTTGGTTCTATTACTACAACATCATTTTGTGAGAGGTAATAGTATGGCGATGAAACAAAATCGGCTTTGGTCATATCAACGCGGTTAAAAGTTCTTTTGCCGTCAGATTCCCTAATGATCAGAACGTTATTTCGTTTTCCGTAGATAGTTAAATCTCCAGCCTGGCTCAAGGCTTCTAAGAGTGTAAGCCTTTCGCTGGCGATTTTATAATTCCCTGGCTTGTTCACTTCACCAATTACGGCTACCTTATAGTTCAATATCCTAAGGTTAACCGTTGGATTTGTGATATATAGCTTCACTTCATTTTCAATTTTTTTAACAGCATCTGTTCTCGATAATCCGGCCAAGCGTACTTTTCCAATCACAGGAAACTGGATATCACCATAGGAATCTATCAGATAGGTTTTTATTCCATCCTGATTTTCATTTACCTGGTAATTCCCTTGAATTTGAGGCATATTAAAAGGTAAAGTTGCTTCTGGCTGATCCGCAGAAATGATAATACTCAACAAGTCGTCTTTTTGTAAGCGTGGTTCATAATTTAATAATTCAGCAGAATTCTTTTCTGAATCAACATCCTGAAGATAAGCTACATTTTTTCTTGAAGCACAAGAAACAAGTGTAATGGCAACAAATAAAAAAATTGCTTTTATAAAAGTATTGAATTTCATAGAGTACATTTAGGAGACAAAGATAGATTATTTATATTATTTGAATGAATTTAGATATCAAGTGATTCAAAAACAGAGTTCATGCTTTTGAATTCGGGAACAATCATTTTCATTTTACTTACCACATCATCGTTTGATTTCTTTTGAGCTGTTACCATTAATTCATTAATAGCGTTGCTTACGTCAAGGAAATCATCACAACTGTCTTGGGCAATCATTATTTGTGTGTTATGAGTCGGTAAGGTTTTCGAGGTGTCATTGAGTAATTCTTCGTATAATTTTTCACCTGGCCGTAAACCTATTATTTTAATGTTTATCTCTTTATCTGGAACAAATCCAGCCAAACGAATCATCTTTTTAGCCAAATCGATAATTTTTACCGGTTCACCCATGTCGAATATGTAAATCTCGCCACCATTACCCATTGCACCTGCTTCAAGTACGAGCTGACAGGCTTCTGGAATGGTCATAAAATACCTGATAATTTCCGGGTGTGTTATAGTGATTGGTCCACCTTCCTGTATCTGTTTTGTAAAAAGAGGTACAATAGAGCCATTCGAACCTAATACATTTCCAAATCGGGTTGTAATAAATTTAGTTGTCTCTTTCTTCTTTGAATTTAAAAGATGGTAATTCAGTGACTGCACGTATTTTTCTGCAATACGTTTGCTTGCACCCATTACACTACTTGGATTTACGGCCTTATCTGTTGATATCAATACAAATTTTTCAACGAGATACTTATTGGATAAATCGGCAAGGTTTTTTGTTCCAATTACGTTGGTATGTATGGCTTGTGAAGGATTTTCCTCCATCAATGGAACATGCTTGTAAGCCGCTGCGTGGTATACAAAATCAGGTTTGTACTTTTCAAAAACGTTTTCGAGTGCTTTATAATCTTTCACATCCGCAAGGACGGTTCTAATTTTTATATCGCTTGTCTGCTCGGCTATTTCGAGCTGCAAACTGTGTAACGGAGATTCTGCCTGATCGAGGATAATTATTTTATAGGGACTAAAATTAAGTAGCTGTCTCACTATTTCGCTTCCTATTGAACCAGCTCCGCCAGTAATCATTACCGTTTTACCCTGAATTTGTGCAGAGATTTTTTTGTTATCCAAAACTATCGGCTTTCTTTCGAGTAAATCCTCAATAGCAAAATTCTTTAACTGATTGGATATCTGTCCCTGGTCTTCCCAGTCGGTAATTAACGGAACGGTAAAAACTTTTACATTATATTCAAGACATTCTTCAACAAGCTCTCTTATTTCGTTTTTACTAAGGCTTTTTTCTGCAATAATAAGCGCCTCGGCTCTTACGGACCGCAAAATCACATGGATGCTCTTGGTCTGATTTATTATAGGTAAATTTAGAATGCTTTTGGATGTCTTTACCTGTTTGTATTTATCAACAAATGCTACTACATTAAATCGCGCGGGCTTTTCAGTCTTTAATGCATTGGCTACCGAAATCGCATTGGCATCCGCACCATAGATAACAGCCCTTACCAACTGATTAGTATCCTCTACCCGCAGGTATATTTCGAAGAAATTTTTGACTAATATCCTGAAAAGGAACAATAGTAAAAACGAAATAACATAAGTAATAAATAAAGCTGTGGTTAGGTATAACTTATCCTGATAAACCAGTAGGTAAGAATAATTAAAGATCACTAATCCAAAATAGGACGTTGATGTTGCGACTAAAAGCTTAACTCCGTCTATAAAAGTAGAATGCCTGATAATCCCACTATATGTTTTAAAAAACATAAAAGAAAAGGCGTTTACAATTAAGATTAATGTGTATTGCAGATAAGCCTTGAGTATAGTGTTGGGTTCAACATTTAAACTATAAACAATAACATGTGTAATAAGGCAGGCTATCAAAACAATAGTTACGTCAATGGCAAAAATAATCCATCTTGGTAAGTAACCAATGTTATGGATTTTCTTGTTAAGAATGACGTTCTTCAAAAACTTATAAATAAAAGTGCGCATAGGCAAAACACGAATTTTTACAAATTTATGTTAAAAAAATGTTTGCAGTGCATTAGCAATCCTTTTTTATCACTTTCGGACAAATTAGAGCCAGATGGCAAACAAAGTCCGTTATTGAATAAACTTTCGGCTACATTAGTACCATAATACGGACATTTTGCAAAAATGGGTTGCAGGTGCATCGGTTTCCAAAGTGGCCTGGTTTCTATGTTTTCTTTTTCAAGGGCAACCCTTAAGTCTTCGGTAGTTTTTCCTAATTTCTCAGAATCTAATGTAATGCAGGACAGCCAATGGTTTGAATGATAATCAGCATTTGGCTCATCAAATACCGTAACTCCATCAATATCTTTGAAAAAATCCAAATAGAAAGTATGCATATCCCTTCGCAAATCGACATGTTTTTGTAGAACTTCCATCTGTCCTCTTCCGATTCCGGCTGAAATATTACTCAATCTATAATTATATCCAATTTCCGAATGCTGATAATGTGGTGCATTGTCCCGAGCCTGAGTGGCTAGGAAAATTGTTTTTTCCTTGATTTTAATATCATATGTAACCAAAGCTCCACCTCCGGAAGTCGTAATGATTTTGTTCCCGTTAAAGGACAAAACCCCAATGGTTCCAAAAGTTCCACACTTCTTCCCTTTATACTTGCTTCCCAATGCTTCTGCACTGTCTTCAAGGATTGGAATATCATATTTGGATGCAACAGCCTTTATTTCATCAACCTTAAATGGCATTCCGTAAAGATGTACCGGAATTATAGCTTTAGGTTTTTTGCCTTTCGATATCCTGTCTACAATCGCCTGTTCTAAAGCAACCGGACACATATTCCAGGTTTCAGGCTCACTGTCAATAAAAACAGGAGTTGCTCCAAGATAAACAATTGGATTAGCCGAAGCCGAAAAAGTAAAACTTTGACAGATAACCTCATCTCCAGCCTGGACTCCAAGTAAAATCAGGCCTAGATGTATAACCGCAGTTCCTGAACTCAACGCTGCCACATGGACATCCTCATTTAGAAAATTGGTCAAATCATTCTCAAAACCGGTAACATTTGGCCCCAATGGCGCAACCCAATTGGTATCAAAAGCTTCCTTAACATAGTTTTGTTCAGTTCCTCCCATGTGTGGAGATGATAGCCATATTTTTGAATCTGTCATTTTGATTTTTGTTTATTATTGCCCACTAAAAGGTTCGGTTGTCGCTGCATTAGCTGCATTTATTCCATCACTTTTAAAAACTTTAAGAATGGTCTTAAATATTATTTTTATATCCAACAGAAATGATACATTGTCTACATACCAAACATCATATTCAAATTTTTTATCCCACGATATGGCATTTCTTCCGTTTACCTGCGCCCAGCCTGTAATTCCTGGTTTAATTTCGTGTCGTCTGTTTTGAAATTCATTATATAAATGCAGATAATTCGTCAACAAGGGTCTCGGTCCAATCAGGCTCATATCACCTTTTACTACATTGAGCAATTGAGGTAGTTCATCTAATGAGGTTTTGCGTACAAACTTTCCAATTGTAGTCAGTCGTTGTGCATCCGGAAGCAACCTACCATCGGCATCTTTCCGATCATTCATAGTTTTAAATTTCATTATTTTAAAAATCTTACCGTTTTTACCAGGTCGTGACTGAAAGAAGAATGGTTTTCCATTATTTGCAAAAATTAACAGAATAGTCACAACAATAAACAAGGGCAAAAATAAAATCAATCCCACAATGGATGACAAAAAGTCGATTGTCGGTTTTACCACAAGTTTATACATCAATAATCGATTTTTTTGGCAGGACTCCCGAAAACGGTAGTTCCTTTTTTTACTTTTCTTATGACTAGGCTTCCAATTCCAATAACACTTAATTCTTCAGCCGTTACACTTTGTACAAATTTTGAGTGTGCTCCAACGAAAACAGAGTCCTCTATCCTTGAATTGCCTGCGAAAAATGAAAAGGAATTAATTTGGCAATATTTTCCGACCTGCACATCGTGTCCCATAATTACTGCACTTTGAATGAATGTAAAATCTCCAATAACAGCATCACTAGCCAACACACAATAGGCTTTAATGGCAACGCCAATACCTATTTTTACACTTGGAGAAATTACTACATTTGGATGGATCAGGTTGATGAATTTACCACTTTTTGAAAGTATTATTTCGACACATTTTTTTCTATCCTGAACACTTCCTATCCCACAAAAAAAAACATCGTCTTCTTCTATGTCATAGTTGGCAACATTATTTAAAACAGCAGGATACCCCAAAGATTCTATAGAAGATGGTCCATCGCTAAGAAATCCTTTTATTTTAAAATTTGGATCATTACCATAACAATAGTTCGCCATGTCAAAAACTTCCCTTGCAAATCCACCAGCTCCAATTATAACTAAATTTTTCATATTTATTTGATTGAATAGCCTCCATCAACCGTCATTAAGCTACCTGTTGTCCACTGTGATGCATCCGACAACAAGTATATTGCTGCGTTAGCGATGTCTTCTGGCTTACCAAATCTTCCCATTGGATATTTCTTTAAATGATTTTTAATAGTATCGTCATCAATACTACTATGCTTAAGAATATCCGTCTCAATAAATCCGGGAAGTATTGCATTAACCCTTATATTTTTCGTTGCAAGTTCGAGTGCTAACGCTTTTGTAAAAGAATTGACAGCCCCTTTTGAAGCAGAATATAAAGAATTTCCTAAATTAACATAATTGGATGCTACAGAAGAAATGAAACAAACTGATCCTCCCTTTTTAATTTTTTCTGGCTTAAGATCTTTTGAATCAGTAATACGGAAGACGTAAAATTAACATCAAAAACATCTTGGATATATTCTTTTTTTATAAAAGATACCGGAACAGTTTTTACTATGCCGGCATTAAAAACTACACCATCTAGAACTGGCAGGCTTTGCACAAGTCTATTAATATCATCGTGATTTGATAAATCAGCTAAAATGAATTCGTTATTCTGTTCTTTGTTCAAGCTTTCCATGGTTACCTGTAATCTGTTTATATCACGTCCTGTAATAATTAGATTGGCCCCCATAGTTGAACAGGCAATGGCAATAGCTTTGCCAATTCCTGCGGAAGATCCCGTAACTAATATGTATTTGTCTTTTAAGCTAAAAGGATTGGTATCCATGTATTATTTATTTTATCTTGCTGTATATCCTCCGTCAACTACTAAATTCTGGCCAGTAATCCATTTAGAGGCATCGGATAATAAAAATATTGCGGCATTTGCAACATCAACTGTTTCACCAAGCCCAAGCGGAAAACCTTCTTTTCGCTTTTCTTGCTCTTCTTCTGAAATAGATTCAAGGTATTTGACCATCATAGGCGTTAAAATTGTTCCAGGACAAATACAATTCACCCTTATATTCTTAGCTGCCAATTCCAATGCCATTGATTTTGAACCCGATACCAAAGCACCTTTGGATGCTGCATATGCTACTACTCCAACCCTGCCAATTACAGCAGTTATAGAAGATATAAAAACAAAACTTGCTTTATCTGAAACATATTTTTTCTTAGATGCTATTTTCGCCAACTCGAAACCACTTACTGTATTTACTTTGAAAATAGTTTCATAGTCTGAAGATTTCAATGAACTCACAGGAAGCGTTTTTTCTACTCCGGCAGCATGGATAAAACCGTCTACTTTCCCTAATTTGGAAACAGCATCATCAATGATATTGGCTAATTCATCTAAATCATTTAGTAAATCTACACTATAAATAAGACTATCAGAAGCGCTACTTTCCGGAAGTTTATTAATTTCAGCAAGGGTTTCATTTAGTCTGTCAACGTCTCTGCCTAAAAGAACTAGTTTAGCTCCCATGACTGCACATTCAATAGCGCAGGCCTTTCCTAATCCAGAGGATGCGCCTGTTATTATAATTACTTTATCAAAAAGACTAAATCTATTCATTTTATACTTCAATTAAATCACAACACACTATTTTGTCTGTTTCAAAATAGGCTGTAGACCATGATAAACCACTTCCAAAACCACACGCAATTAAATTCAGCTTTTTTGTATTTAATTCGTCTTTCATTTTGGTTACCATTGTTAACGGAATTGACGAGCATGAAGTATTCCCAAAATTTTCATAGGAAGTTGGAACCCTTTCTTCTTCGAATTTTAGCTTGCTGCTTACCTTATCAACAATAAGCTTATTGGCTTGATGCAATAATAGATAATCAACATTCTCATTTTCGATCGAAAACTTCTCCATTAACTTCACAATGCTTTTGGGAACCATTGTAATAGTAAAAGTAAATACTGCAGCGCCATCCATTATATACTCTAACTTATTCCTTATAACGCCTGACTCAATTTCCTGCATTTCCAATGATTTAAACGTAGTCTGGTTTCTAAACCCCCCATCAGGAATGTTGATAGCTTCAAATTTTGATCCGTCTGTACCAGAATGAATTTTATACCCAACGCTGTTTTCAGAAAACTCAATTGCTGTTGCTGAACCAGCATCCCCAAAAAGAGGATATGTACTTTTATCCTGTGTTGATTTTGTTTTTGTGGTGGTTTCTCCAACCAAAAGCAATCCTTTTTAAAGCATCCTGAAGAAAGTAATGATCCCATGATTGACAAACCGTAAACCCACGCCGAACAGCCTAACGTGATATCAAAAGCATGGCATTCTTTAGAAAGACCCAATCTGGCCTGCAAAATGCAGGAGGTTGCCGGAACAATATAATCGGGTGTTTGAGTAATAAAAATAAGGCAATCTATTTCATCCTTATTCCAATTAAGATCAGCTATTAGTTTCTCGGCAGCGATATAACACAAATCACTAGAGGTTATATCATCTGAAACAACCCTTTTCTCTACAATTCCTGTAGATTTTATAAACTTCTCAGCATCTTCCGTTGTCGGGAAAAGAGGAGATTCAATATTTTTTTCCCTATTTTTTGGAACACAGCAGGACAATCCGCTAATCTTAACATTCGGAATATTTTGAAAGGCCATTTTTTTACATTTTTAAAGAATTAAAAATAACACTGATTATTCCGATTTTCTCCTTTTAACCTCGGCCATTAATTCTCCGACTGTTTTTAGTTTTTTGAAATCTTCAGTTTCAATAACGATATCGTATTCATCATCCAACATAGCAATCACTGACAAATAGGTCAGTGAATCCCATTCATCGTATTGCCTAAATTCATCATTAAGATTGATTTCTTTATCTTCAGTTTCTAAAACTTCTTTGAATAAATCTAAAAATTTATCTTCCATGTTATTCTTATTTTAATATTATTGTATTTAAATCATTATTATTTCCGGGCAAACCAGGGCTTCCGATTCAAAATAAATGGAACCCCAGGATAGTCCAACTCCAAAAGCGCAAGTTAGGATTTTTAATTTGTTGTTTCTAGCCTGATTTCCCAACCTTGTAACCATAGTTAAAGGGATGGAAGAACTGGATGTATTGCCAAATTCATCAAGTGAATATGGAACTTTTTCGATAGGTGCTTTTATTTTGTTCCTAATTTTTTCGACCATAAATTTATTGGCCTGATGAAAAACAAAATAATCAACTTCATCAAGGTTGATAGAATATTTTTCTGCTAAAGCAAAAACGCTTCGTGGTCCTTTTGTAATTCCGAATGTAAAAACTGCAGCTCCATCCATGATTGTCTGAAGATTATTTCTACTACTTCCATCCTCATATTCGGCATAAACTTCTGATTCTGGCGAGTAAAAATTTCTAAATCCACCATCCGGTATAATAATTGCTTTGTGGCCTTTGCCGTCAGTAGCGGTATGCACTTTAATTCCTTCACTTCCTTGCTCAAATTCGATTGCAGTAGCCGTTCCTGCATCACCAAACAATGGATAGGTGCCTTTATCTTTTGGTGATTTTGTCATTGTTGAAGTATCTCCGGCAAGCATTAGCCCTTTTTTGAATCCTCCGTTTTGCAATAAAGCAGCAATTGTAGCCATGCCATGTATCCACCCGGAACAACCTAATGAAATATCCATTGTAAAACAATCATTGGACAGACCCAATCTATCCTGAAGAATACAGGAAGTGGCCGGAAATATATAATCTCCTGTTTGAGAAACAAATAATAAACAATCTATTTCATTTTTATCCCAATTCAAGTCTTCAATTAATTTATTGGCTGCTTCAAAACACATATCAGAAGTACGGATATCCTGACCTTTAACAGTATGCCTCTCCCTAACTCCAGTAGTTTCAATAAACTTTTGAATTTGTTCTTGATTACCAAGCAATTCAAGACGTTCATTGCTTTCTATATGTTTCGGAACACAAGCTGCAAAGCCTCTTATTGCAACATTTTTAAAGTGTTGAAAACCCATTTTGACTGTATGTTTTATAAATTTTTAAGCAAACCCAAAATTATGTAAAAAAATTATAAATATCTACATAAACTAATTTTAAAAAATAACATAATCTGAATTAAGTAACGTACTGAAAAACAACTTAAAAGCATTACAATTAATTAATTATTTTTTTTTATAGAGATAGTCCATCGAATCCCAAATCATTTTGCTGTCGAAGTTTTTCGCCCATTCAATTCCGTTTGAACCCAACTCCATTCTTTTAGCTTCGTCGTTGTATAATCTTAGCATGGCTTCCTGTAATAAAGCTGTAGATTTTGCCGGAATAAGCAAACCATTGTAATCTTTTGAAACGGCATCCTTACTTCCGGTTACGTCAGTTGCAATAACGGGTAATCCCATTGCCGCAGCCTGAACAGAAACGTTACCAAAACCTTCCCACCAGGCAGGCAGGCAGAAAACATCCATTACTGATAAATAAAGTGGGACATCTTTTTGGGTTCCAACCAAATGGATTGCCGGATGCTGATTCATTTGGTCTATCAGGCTGGTGTCTGAAATCTGGCTGTGTTCAATTGGACCAACAACCAACAATTGCAATTTCTGGTTATCATCATATAGATTTGAAAAAGCTTCATAAAGTTCCTTGATTCCTTTTCTATCAACGAGTCTTCCTACAAAGCCAAAAACAAAATCATCTGGTTTTATTCCCAAATCCTGTTTTAATTTATCCTTTTGCTGTTGCAAAATCAACTTTGGATTAAAGTACTCTAAATCAATACCATTACTACTTCCTTTTCGGATTACCAGTGATTTATCTGCAGGAAAAACTCCTTGCTCTACACCCAAATCCTGAACAGATTTACTTATGCAGATTATTTGGTGAGCAAAGTGGGAAGTTAGTTTTTCCATGGCTACCAAAATCGTTTTTTTAGTGCCTGTTTCATGTTCGAAACGAAATCCACGACAAGTGTAAATCCTGTTTTTTACACCAAGTATTTTTGCCGCAATCATTCCAAGTAAGCTTACTTTTGGCGTACCAAAATTAACAACATCGGGCCTGATTTTTTTAGATGTTTTATAACCTGCAATAATGCTTTGGCATCTTTTACTGGTGAAATTTCCCTTTCCAGATTTACCGGCAGGTGAATACAGCCTTCACGTTGGCAATATTCAACAACCCTTTCGTGCATTGGTGCCATCAAATAAGTTTCATAGCCAAGCGACTTGAAATATTTCATCTGTCCTGCTATTAAAATAACGCTTCCCGGTGCTGTGATTCCCACTACAAGTTTTTTCATTAGTCGATAAATTGTGATGGAGTTATTGAAAAGTGATTGCAGACATCCTGAAATTGCTTGTCATTTCCACCGTCGAAAACATTTTTGGTTACTAGCTTTTCTAATTGGGAGCTTTTAACCGTCAGGAAATCCTTGTTGTAAAAGCTATGCGTGATTACTTTTTTATCATTGAGCGTCGCCATCAGTTTCAGCCAAACATCGTCGGCATGAAGGCAAAGTGTCTGTATTAAATTTTTATCAAAAGTAGATTCAGACAGGGATTTTGGAGGATATAAGGTTCCAGCGCCGCCAGTTTGCAATAAAGCATTTGAAGGGAATAAAATATTCTTGGCGTTGTGGTTCCACTTGTTGTAAGGCTGCACATTTCCATTTTTGATTTTGATTTCATGTGCCCGATTAGTGCAAATACAATCTGGATGTCTTTCATAAACTTCCACTACCCTTTTTATTACATTTTTATCATAATATAAATCATCATCAAAAGTCATAATGCAGGCATTTGGAAATTCCGTCATAGCAAAATAGTACTTTTTATGCGAACGCAAATCTTCACAGAATCTGATTGTCAAACCTCTTGACTGAAGTTTTATCAAACTATCCGGAACTTTTTTGTTGGGAAATTGCGTTTCAGCTAACCAAAGGATAATCATATCCGGCTTGACTGTTTGACGGAATAAAATTTCTAAGCTTATCCAGACATGATTAATACGAGCCGGAAAAGAAGTAACAGAAACTATGATGGGAATTGTTCTTTTTTCTTCTATAAGTCCAATTCCCGCTTTATCCATAGTCCGTAGATAATAGCCTGGAAGTATCAAATCGAAAATCCTTTTCAATATCAAGGCATTTACTTTATGGATTGCCTTTCCAAAAAGCCCAAGGCTTCTGAATTGAGGAATCCAAAAATAAAGCTGGTATAGAAAGTTCATTTTAATTCTTTTGTTTGTACATAAAATCCAAAACCTGGTTTCCGATAACGGCCGCGTTTAGTTTTTGCCCAATTGCTTTCGCATGGTTTCCGATTTCCTTTCTCAAACCTGTATTTTTCATCAACATTTCAATAGTTTGGCTTAATGTATTTATATCATTTTCTTTCACCACAAAGCCATCTTTCTGATGTTCGATAAAATCTTCGGTTGCAATGGAATCGAAACAAATGCAAGGCAACCCTATGGCCATTGCTTCACACAACGCATTAGGAAAACCTTCAAGTCGTGACGGCAGTACAAAAATAGCCGATTCGCTCATTAATTGATCAATATTATTAACTTTTCCCAAAAATCTAATCTTATCGGTCAATCCTAAATCCTGAGCCATTTTTTCTAATTCATTCTGCATTGGTCCAGTACCTGCAAAGATTAGTTTCCAATCTCCCTTATCATCAATTTTTGAAAACGCTTTCAGTAATCTGTCGGGGCCTTTTTCAAAAGACAACCTTCCTACAAATAAAACCTGATTGATTTCGGGAACATCCTGGCGAACCATCTTTTTCAATGCATTAGGAATGATTGTAATATTTAATTTATCACTAAAATGCTTTTTTTATATTCCGCAGCACGTTTCGTTTGTGCAATGAAACCCGCTGATCTTGGATAAAGCCATTTTTTCCCAAATCTAATAAAGGTATTAAAAGGAAAATCAGGGCTTGTACGATCGGAAATATAAACAGGATATTTTGTTCCCGACAACGCAAGTAAAACTATTGGATTAAACGTATCGCCAAAAGATAAAACCACATCGGGATTTTGTTTTTTTACAGTTTTCCGGATAAAAAAAGCATCGAATAAAAGAAAAGTATTTTACCAAAAATGCCGCCTTTTCGTTTAAAATCGGGTTCGAAAAACAATATTCTTTTATCTAAAGAGTAGAATTTCTCACCTCCCTGAGCCGAGATAAAAGTAACACTATGTTCCTGCTGCACAAAATAATCTGCCAGCACACTCAATGCCCGTTCAATGCCTCCCATTTTTAGCGATGGAGAAACTATACAAATATTTTTAGTCATGATTTGTAGTTGAAATATTTTTATTTTAGACAATTCTTAATCTCCGAAGAAATGATAGAGGAATATATAGTTGCTCCTTTTCGATTTAAATGCAACTCATCATTAAATAATCCCCTATTTGTTAAAAAAAATCGTCCTGTAAGTGATTCAATATTTTAACTTTTTTTCATTGCTAACTTCAACTAAAGGTTCATACAAACCTTTGATGGTTTTTTTATAATAAGGTGAAACTGTTAAAATCAATTTAATTTTGTGTTTCTGAACTTTTTCAATAAATTTCTTAATTGTTAGTATTTTATTTTCATCAACTTTTAAATCCTTTTGATTTAATGACGTTAAACTTTTCTTCCATACTCCATTATTAGCTCTAAATCCTAATTCATTATCTCTTCCGCGTACAAGATTACCTGTTATAATCTTAAAAACTTTTGAATTATATCTGTATAAATTCGATTGTAGTTTTATTGCTTCCTTCTTACCTGGCAAAATTAATAACGAATCAAATTCATGTGAAACCTGGTGATAAAAAGGAGCGTGCTCTTTTAAAATGTCAGTACCAAAAATTCCTTCGGCTTTATAGATATCCCGATAATCAATATCCAAAACAATAACCTTAGGATTGTATCTCTTAAGGGTACTCAATAATACTCCATAGTGATAATAAATACCTGATCCTTCCCTACCACAATTATAAACTGACATTCCTATCGTATCCTGTAAAATTGATGGAATGTAATGATATGCAGCTCTGGAGGAACCAAATACTAATAAATCTTGATTTGTATTATTCATGATATAATTTTCCTGAGAACAAATACCCGATTTACAAGACTGGTATAATTTACCGAAAATTTTACCTGAAAACAAATCTACAAAAAGGACTATCACAATTATGATAACTAATTTATAAATGATTTTTTTATTCAACTTCTTCATAAATTTTTTTATTAAAATTGAAAATAGATAAACTGCCCTGAATCAAAAACACCAAACAACAAAATCAATACTATCAACAAAGCATAAATTACCAGTCTGACTATCGAATTTTTAAAGATTGGGAGTTTATTAATTAAATATTCTTCTCTAAATTCTTTAAGTAACAGTATTGTTAGTCCAATTAGAACACCAAAAAAGACATCCCATTTTACAAATAGATTAAAATTAAGTCCTGATGTTATTTTTTTAACTATTTCAAACGCATCCTGGACATTATTCGCCCTAAAGAATATCCAGGCAAAAGCACAAAGTAGGAACGTCGTTATAATTTGTATAGATTTAAAGACTATTTCATTTTTAGAAATGCCAAAAAAATCGTTAATCTTATTCCTGTACTTTTGTGTTAGGATTGCAAAAACCAAATAAAAGCCATTTAAGGCACCCCATATAAAGAAAGTCCAATTGGCCCCATGCCATATTCCGCTGACCAAAAAAACAAAAAACAGATTGAAATACCAACGATACTTGGGTACCTTATTTCCGCCTAATGGTAAATATAAATAATCCCTAAACCACGTACTAAGGGAAATATGCCATCTTTTCCAAAACTCTGAAATTGTCTTGGCAAAATAGGGTCTGTTAAAATTGGTCATCAATTTAAATCCCATTACACGTGCGGTACCGATAGCTATATAGGAATAACCGGCAAAATCACAATAAATCTGAAACGTAAAGAAAAGTGTTGCTACCAGTAATGTTATACCTGAATGTTTGTCAACATTATTATACACTGCATCTACGTAAATAGCCAATCTATCAGCCACAACAACTTTCATAAAAAATCCCCAAAGAATTAATTTAAGTCCCTTTACAAGATTATCATACTCAAAATATTTCTTTTCATGAAACTGATGAAGAACGTTCTGTGGCCTTTCAATTGGTCCTGCAACCAGTTGTGGGAAAAACATAACATATAGTGCATAAATCCCAAAGTGTTTTTCTGCTCTTTGATTACCTCTGTAAACTTCAATCGTATAACTCATTGCCTGAAAAGTGTGGAATGAAAGACCAACGGGTAATAATATCGTTAAATAAGGAAGGCTGTTTTTTTGGCCTAAAGCATTCAAAACAACTTCTATATTTTCTATAAAGAAGTTGTAATATTTGAAGACCGCCAGCACCAAAATATTAGCTAACAAACTTATAATCAAATACCTTTTCCTTGCTCTTCCTTCACTTTTTTCAATCCATAAACCAGCGAAATAATCAATTATAATAGTTCCTATTAATATGAGAATGTATATTGGAATAAAATACATATAAAAATAACAACTTGCTGCCAACAATATAATCCATCGATATCTATGGGGAGAGCAGAAGAAAAGCACGCATACTATTGGGAAAAATAGCAGAAAATCAAAAGAGTTAAATAACATATTTACTTGTTAGGATTGTAATTAATATAAACGTTAACTAAATCAGCAGAATTTACAAATTCAACTTCTGGCCATTTTTGTGTTATTTTAGTCAACAATAATTCTAATTTTTCTAGATTTCCTCTGCGGTTTTCTTCAACTAACGAGCCTATAAAATTGAGTCGATGCGTACCAATGACAGCAGGTTTATTCCATTTAAAAGCAATAGAAATGCTTTCCATGCATTTTGATACCCAGTCTATATTTTCAGATAAAGAAGGTTCGAACAATCCGTTTCTGGAAAGATACAAACTTTCATTCTTTCGTTGTCCGTTAAAATGGAAAGCCGTTTTGAAACCTCCGCCATTCCTCTTAGGGATATTTTGAAAACGAGATCCTTGAAAAACAGAGATTCCATTCTTTTTAAAGGCATCTTCAATCGCTTCGTCCCAAACGTAGCAGGGTGCAATTGTAGTTTCTGATTTCTGATTAAAAACCGATTCAAATATAAACAATCCTTCAGTAATGCTTTTTTGTATGAATCGAAAGTCAGCGTCCGAATTATAGTCATAGGATGCCATCAAATTGTCTCTCCTGTTGTCCTTAGATTGATACGGAATTGCGAAACAGTTCAAATCAAATGCTTTCCTGAAAGAAGCATCTCCTTTTTGTAGTAATTCCATCCACAACTGCACATTTAAATGCTCACGGGCATGGTATTGCGGAAAAAATAATTTTTCCTCAATTCCTTTTTGTAAATGTAAAAAAGTGTCTTTCGAGAATCTTTCGTAGGTTTTAGTAAATTGTTCCCAATAATATTCTATGTAATCAGCAGTCTTTATTTTCTCAAAATCGGGATTTGCCATAACCATATTGGCTGTAAATACAGGATGATTTCCTTGACTGTCTTTAAACTTTTTCAAAACCGAAAACAAGGCTATTAAATCTTCGGCATTTTCTAAAGCATCATATTTTGAAAATGGATCATTTGGTTTTATCAAACCTTGGTTTAGTAATAAAGCAAAAGCTTTTTTATCAGGAATCCGTATACTTCCCCAATCATCTGATTCAAAAACCAACAACTTTCGCTGAATGCTTTTACCAGGAATATTAATGATATTTTTTTATCCTCTCCAGCATTTATTTTTTGGATTGAATTGTGAAAGCCATATAATCACCTAGTTCATCACTGCTCATAAATTCTACATCTGGCCATTTTTGAAGCATGGCTGTTAGCAGCCCCGACAATAAACTTAAGCTATTTGCTCTGTTTTCTTCCGATAATGTTCCCATAAAATTAACTCTATGTGAATTGATAACCGCAGGTTTTCCCCATCTGAAAGCTATTGCCATTTCTTCCAGGCAACTTTCTATCCAATCAAAGTTTGGGCTTCTGCTGGGTTCAAACGTAGCATTTCTTCTCCAGTATAATTGCCCTTGTTCATTTCTATCACCCCAAAATTTATTGATTATTTCCAATTTTCCTTTGCCATCTGGCTGATATTGTTGTCCTAGTTGGTGATATAAAACACCGTGTTTAAAAAGAAATTCATCCATAAAACTACCCCTTATAGCACTTGGAGCCGCAAAAGATTTTGATCTAAAACCATAAGTTTCTTCAAAAAGATTAAGCCCATCTTCTAGAATTGGAAGTAAACTGTACTTTTCTTCATCAGAAATATAATCGAATGCAGCAGTATAATCCTTTTGTCTTGTGGCTGATTTCCTGTTTCCCAATCCCAAAATGGCTTTGCTTTCAAAACCCGAAAGTTCCTGTACTTCTCCAGAGCGTAGAGCCGACATCCATTCCCAAACGCCAATATGTTCTCTTCCGTGGAACTGAGGATAAAGTAATCTTTCTTTGATACCTTCGTTTATCCAGGTATCAAAAACATTAGTATTACCATAATATCTTTGATAGGTTTTTTCGATTCTTTCATAATGGTAAGATTCAAAATTATTTTTTTTGATAGTATCAAAGTCTGGATTAGCTACTAAGGCATTAGCTGTAATGCAAGGGTTTCTGCCATTTTTATCAGTATAGGAACGCAATACCGCAAACAATTGCTGTAAATCTTCCTGAGTTTCCAGGCTGTCGTATTTCGTAAAATAACTCTTATCCATTGGGATTCCTTTAGACAACAAGTTGTCATACACTTCTTTCGAAGGCGTACGGATTGATCCCCAATCATCGGATTCTATAACGACAATTTTCCTTTTGGTACTCCATCCTCTGAAATTGACATAGTTCTTAGCTAAAATAGTTTTGAAATTCATAGTTTTAATTTTTAACCAAACATAAAATCTTGTATCGAAACGGTAATATCCATAAAAAACGTAACTATTACGTTTCCAAAAACCACAACGGCATTTACGGTATATAAGTCGCCTCTGAATTTAATCAATATATTGATAATGAGTAACGGTATATAGATGTAATTTATTAAACGGAATATTTTGTTATAGTAATTATCTGAGGATAAATAGAAAATATACACTAGCGTAAAGAAAACAAATAACAAATTAAATCGGTTACTGATAGCATCCACTACACTTCCCGACAGTAATGCGTGGAGCAGCATAACCACTGCAAATATATATAGTTTTTCAGAAAGCTCATCGGTTTTAATTTTGAAAAACCTAATCCTAGTTACAAACAATACTATCAACGGAAAAAAATAAACAGAATAGAAATTAAAATAAACATACCAATTCCAAACCTGTAAATGTTCTTCCCGTGTTTCAACAAAACCTTCTCCTGTATAGGCGTCAAATTTAGATTCAGTTGCCTTCCCGAGAAACTCCAAGTTCTGTTCAACAAAAGAAGGAAACAGTGAACCAAAGAAAGCAAACATTAAAAGCAGTAAATATAATATCCATGGATTACTCCTGAATTTGAAGAGATAGATAATAACCAAAAAAACGCAGGAGAACGAGAAAGCAAAGTGAATCAGTATCGAGATAAAAGCAATAAAAAGATATTTCCTTTCATTTTTCAGGATCAAATTCAATGCGCCATAAGCAAATACCATAAACGCAAAAGGAAATCGGATTGCATTAACACCTGCCGAAAGATTATAGATAAAACAGCAACCAATAAAAAAACTGATGAAATAGCGGGCATTTTTGCTCACAACCATTTCCCATACTGTTCCGAGTAACTTCAACACTACAAAAAAGTACAACAGAGCGGCAAATAAAAAATAAATATGTGGATCATTTGTAAACGAATGAACAATATACTTTAAGGTGGGTGCATAAAAATCAGGGTTATTTGCTTCTCCTCTAAAAATCTCCTGAACATCATAAGCATACTGTGAAAACGTATAAGATTTAGTTTTCGCAAAATCTTCCTGATAACGCGAACCATCAGAACTGGGAATAGGCAAAAAAGTATACCCGTAAAACATAAAAAACAACAAAATAAATACCCGATAATTCTTTTTGAAAAGTTTTTAATCGAATAAATCAAAGCTCCCAACGGATACAGCGCAAAGATTATCCAGAGCCAGAGTTTATTGTTATTTTGAATGGTTTTTTGCATAATTAGAATTCTATTGCGTCAATCTGATTAGCGCTAATCACATGTTCACACGGATTTATTGCCGTATACTGTTTAAGCCGTTTGATATTATTCTGCTCTTCGATGGCAAAAGTATAATAAAATTTACACTTCGGATTATCAATAAACATTGAAGTAGAGCAAAGTGAAAGGATAATAGAATCATTTAACTCACTAATAAATATTTCTGCAGGGATTTTAGAATTGATTATTGTCACATTGGAAAGCTTTTCGTAGGCTTTCAATTTAACTTTCGACGTTAAAGGGTGATTTTTGATGTAAATTTTTGTTCCGGGATATTTCTGTTGTAAACGTTGGAGCATATTCACTTCAAAAGAACCATCGTCATGCATAGGCTGATTCATGAAAAAATCACTCTTTCCTTTTCATCGAGCAAAGTATCATCCCAATGGAATACTTTTTTTAATGTATCTAAAAAATCCGCTGTATATTCAGGTTTAATAGTGCGGATTGGCAATTTCTTCCAATTAACATAAGACTCAGGAAATGTCAAAAATAATTGATCGATTCCTTTTATAAACCCATACATTTTTGAATTTAAGAACGAAAAGTAATCATTCACGGGATACTTGTTCTTTTTGATCCAAATGTTCTGCTTTATGTTGTTCATCCACAATGCTGGGGAAAAAGACATCGTATGCGCAATATAAGGTTTCAAACCATCCTGAAACAAATTGATAAGTACACCTTTTTGTTTTAAGCCATTTATCAAAATAACCGCCAACGGATCTTGCTCCTGGAAGAAATTAAACTCGGCTAAGTCTAAACTTAACAGATCATCAATTTTCGCTTTCTCGTCGGCCGTAAGTTGTTTATTTAAATCATTATGAATATCAAAAAACCTGACTTCATAGGGCAACGAACTAAAATCCAGTTCCTGATTTAATCGATTACCGTTTATCTTTCTTTTCAAAACCACAATTACCTCATAAGCACTTACATCACTGTAACTTTGTTGAATGAAGTGAATTGCCAGAAGCAGGTGGTATTCTGTATGTATAAAAAAGCATATTTTTTTCTCATCCTTTTTGTTTTCTTTTAACTAATCTTGAAAGCATACCCGATAATAAATCCTTTTGCACAGGCTCTAATGAAAAATTATAAATCAGTATTGGATAGATAATTATCATTAAAAGGAATGTACCAATCGCACTGACGAATCCATTTAATGGCAACAGGCAATAAAAGTAAATTATTGTCGATACTGCAATTGTTGGTAAAAACACCCTAAAAATAACATCGTAATAAAATTCCTTTATGGAAAATGCTACGTATTTCTTGAGTAACACCAATCTAACGTTTAAAGATACCAATTCTAAGCACATACCCACAATAATAATAGTATGGCTTGGAAAACCCAATTTAAAGAAGGTATAAGCAATTGGAAGGTTCAGCATCAAAATAAGGCTTACCCAAATATTGTAAAGCCTGACTTTTCCGAGTGAATCAAAAACAGTCTGAATACCAGCAGACATTAGCATAATGAGTCCAAAAATGATGATAAACCTAATGTAAATTATGGTGTCCTGAGGAAAATTATTCAACCATAATTTCAGGATAAAAGGGCATTGAAAAAAAGTGGGATGGCAACAAGTGAAACCGAAAACGTGGCAAACTTTGACATGGTCCGCATTAAGAAAATCATTTTCTTATGATCTCCCGCGCCGGCACTTTTTATGATTTGCGGACTTAGCGAACCCAATATCCCCTGAGATAAAATGGCCATAGCAGCGTTAATCTGCATTGCTATTCCGTAAGCAGCGTTTCGGGCAAGTCCGAAAAAAGGTTTATCAGGATTTGTACACCTTCATTCCTACTGGTCAAAGCCAATGAACCCAACAAACTCCAGCTTAAAAACGAAAACATTTCCTTTGAATGTACCTTATCGTAATGGGCAAAACTTACAGCAACTATTGTATACTTCCTTTTTACAATATAAACATAAATCAAAAAGGAAATTAGGGATATCAGCATTAATAATAAAGCATAAACAATGAGCTTATTGTTTAGCAGATTTAAAATTATGATGGCGATGGCTAATTTTAAAATAGACTCGGTTATGCCAACAATGGCGATGGCTCCAAAGTTTTCCTGAGAACGCAATATTCCTAAAAAAGGAATAGAAACAATATTTATAAACGAAACAAAACCAACGATGTATAAAACAATTTTCGCATCATCAATTTTCGCTAAAGGAATATTAAGCAATCCATCTATAAAAAACCGACTGATGACTGCGATAATTGAAAACAGCAGCAAGCCATATACAAAATGCAAAACCAAAGCGGTCGAAAAGACTTTTTTAAGTTTGACAAAATCGCCTTCACCAATTGCGTAAGAAGTATAGCGTTGTGTGGCATTAGACAATGACCAGTTTAAAACCGCCAGCATGCCTACGAACCCAAGTGTTAGCGTATATAAACCATAGTCTTCAACTCCTAATGCCTTTAAGATTAAAGGTGTTGTAATTAATGATAATGCTGCTGCAAAAACCTTTGACAATAAATAATGACAGTGTTAATAGCAGCCCGATTGGAAGCACTTGTATTGTACAGACTACTCATTTTTTTTATCATTGGGAACGAATTAAAAACCTAACTCTTTATAAAAAGATTATTTTTTTACAAAATCTAAAGAGAGCCTATCGCCTTTCTCTAAATCCTGAGTTGCCGTTTTTCCTAATACCTCATTGTAATATTTAGGATGCAATCCAAGACCTGGTCGGACTGATTTTATATTTTCCTTTGTGAAAACTTCACCTGCCTTAATTTCATCTGCTACATAAAGCGAACGGCAATAGCCCTTTCCGTGAAGTTGTTTTTCGGTTAAGGTATAATCAACAACTCCTATAGCTTGTTCGGCTTCTCGTACTGCTTTAACCATTTGTGTAAATTCGGCTTCATCCATAGAAAATGAGGCATCCGGACCTCCAATAGAATGGTCTAAGATGAAATGTTTTTCTATAATTTTAGCTCCAAAGCAAGTGGCCACAATTGGTACTGTACTTCCCATAGTATGATCTGACAAACCCGCAATAACGCCAAATCGATCGGCCAAATCCTTAACCATAACCATATTGGCTTCTTCAATTGGTGCGGGGTAACTTGAAGTACATTTAAGTAGGGCAATATCACTATTTCCCATTCTGTGACAGGCATCTATCGCTAATTCAATATCTTCCACTGTTGCAATTCCAGTTGAAATAATTACCGGTTTTCCTTTAGAGGCAACCAATTCAATCAATGGGATGTCGGTAATTTCAAAAGAAGCAATCTTATATGCCGGAACATTTAAACTTTCCAATAATTCAACCGAAGTTGGGTCGAATGGAGAAGAAAATGATACTAAACCTTCCTTTCGGGCAACCTCGAACAATTCCTTGTGCCATTCCCATGGAGTATAGGCTTCCTGGTACAATTCGAAAAGATTTTTTCCATCCCAGATACTACCTCCTTTTATCAGGAAATCATCTTTCTTGGAATCAAGTGTAATAGTATCAGCGCGGTAAGTCTGTAATTTTATACAATCGGCACCGGCTCTTTTGGCTGCTTTAATGGTTTCAATTGCCACATCTATACTACCATTGTGATTGGCAGATAATTCGGCTATAATAAAAACCTTTGAATTTTGGTCTATGGTAAAATTTTCAATCTTCATAATTAAATATATTCTGTTTCGATAATTACTCCCGCCATTGAGAGTCCGACTCCAAATCCGGACAGTAGTAAATTATCTTTTTTTGCGATTTTATTCTCGTCTAATAATCGGCGTAAACCTATGGGAATCGTAGAGGAAATCGTATTTCCTACGTCTTTCATATCGATGTACATTTTATCTTCGGCTATCTTACATCTCTTACGGATAAAATCTAGCATGTAGGTGTTGGCCTGATGGAAAACTGTCATTGCAATATCCTGGATTTCCAATGTGTTTTCCTTTAAGGTTTGTTCAACCAGTTTTGGAATTTCAAACGCGGTAAAATTGAAAATTTCATTACCGTTCATATACAGAAAATCATCATTTGAAATAAAATTTCCTTCTTCATCAAAAATAGTATCGTGCAGTTGCTTATTGGAATGTGTACTACTGTTTTTAATAATCAGTTTGTCATAACCACTACCGTCTGTCCCGTATTTGAAATTTTTTATTAAGCCACAAAAACGGCTTGTATCGGGTTGGGATGTAATTAAAGTGGCTGTTGCACCATCTCCAAAAAGCGCTCTGTTCCCTTTGTCATCGGGATGAAGTGTTTTAGTTAGGGTTTCAGCTGTAATAAAAACTACATTTTTGGCCTGACCGGATAAAATCAATCCTTTGGCAAATCCCAAACCGTAAACATAGCCCGAACATCCTAAACTTATATCAATTGCCCCGCATGATTTCGGAAGCCCGGTTTTATCCTGAACAATACAAGCTGTGGCCGGCAAAGAATAATTTGGAGTCTGCGTACACAAAATCAGGTAATCAATAGCTTCCTTATTGATAGAAAACTCATCTATTAGTTTATTCAATGCCGCTATGGCCAAATCACTTGAATACTCATCTGATGCAGCTATATGCCGGCTTTCAACTCCAATTCGTTTTGAAATTTTATCAATAGGCCAATCTGGATACATGTCCGAAAGTGCTGCGTTGGTCAGTACTTTTTCAGGCAGATAATAGGAGATTCCGTTAATATAGGCTTCCATTTTTTATTGATTTGAAAGTACAAAATCGTATAATTCCTGAATGGTTTTTTTAGAACGATAGTCGGCTTCTGAAATATCAATTCCGTACTCGTCTTTTATCATAACCATAATGGTCATTCCGGTCAACGAATCGTATGATCCTATTTGTCTGAATTCTGAGGCCATTTCTAAAGTAACCTCTTCCGGATCCATAAACTGCTGTCTCACATTATTAATAAAAGTCTCTGTATTCATAATTTTATTTAATTTAATTATTTTAAATATCAAGCGGTTTCGAGAACCAACGCCTCCCATAGAAAGGCCAACTCCAAATCCTGACAAAAGTATATTATTTCCTTTATTCAATCTATTTTCAGCGATTAAACGACTTAGAGCGATTGGAATAGTGGATGAAACGGTATTCCCAACATCATCCATAGAAACATAAAAAATATCCTTGTCTATGTTACATCTTTTCCGAATAAAATCGAGCATATAAGCATTCGCCTGATGGAAAACCACCATAGAAATGTCGGACATGGCCAAAGCATTTTCCTTTAAGGTATCTTCAACCAATTTCGGAACTTCGAAGGCGGTAAAATTAAAAATCCCACGGCCATTCATGTATAAAAAATCATCGTTTGAAACAAAATTCCCTTCTTCATCAAAAACATCATCGTGAAGGATTTTCTCAAAATTCAATCCGCTGTTTTTAACAATTAACTTGTCAAAGCCGCTTCCGTCTGTACCATACTTGAACTTTTTTATTGCGGCGCTAAAGTATTTTTCATTTGGATTGGATGTAATCAAGGTCGCGCTTGCTCCATCACCAAAAATAGTCCGGTTTGATTTATCTTTTGGATGTAATAATTTAGAATAGGCTTCTGATGTTATAAAAACCACATTTTTTGCCTGTCCGGTTAAAATTAAACCTTTGGCTAAACCCAATCCGTAAATATAACCGGAGCATCCCAAATTAATATCTAAGGCACCACATGTTTTTGGCAAACCAACTTTATCCTGAATAATACAGGCTGTTGTAGGCAGCGAAAAATCGGGGCTTTGGGTACACAATATCAAATAATCTATTGACTCTTTGTCAATTTCATATTCTGTAATTAACTTATTCAAAGCCGCAATGGCCATATCGCTTACAAATTCATCCTTAGCAGCAATATGCCTGTTGTATATTCCGGTTTTTTGGGAAATCTTATCGACTGACCATTCTGGATATAAATTGGAAAGCTCTTCATTAGTCAGCACTTTTTCGGGCAGATAATAAGAAATTCCATTAATGTAAGCTTCCATCATTAGTAATTTATTGTTAATTGCAAAAGTCTGCTAATTTTGGGGTTTTGAAGCACTTTTTCTTCCCAAATTTCAGCAGTCATTTCTCTAAAGTAATACTCTTGGCTCACATTACCAACTTCTTTCATCTGTAAAACTTTAGTAAACCCAAATAAATCGCTGAAAGAGTTTGCCGATTTGTTGTCTTTTAAGACATATCCGATAATTTTTGAGAATTTTAGAGACCTATAAAAATATAATAAAGCATAATAATAAAACTCAACTCCTAAATTCTTATCATGTAAAGAGGGTGCAATATAATATCCCCAATCGCCTACAGTATCCTTAATATCAATCAGTGAAACAACTCCCACCGGAACATTTTTTCTTCTTACCAAAAAGTACAATTTACTTTTGTCATCCTTTAACCTTTCGATAAACTGTAAATGATTTTCCAAGAGTACAACATCTGTATTGTACATCCATTTTCGGATATTTTCATCATTGCGCCATTCAAGCACTATTTTTTTGTCTTCAATAGGAAGATCAATAAAATTAGTAAAGGTGTACATCGAATTATCTATTACTGCATTCATTTTGTACGATTTATTTTAGCATGGATAACCACATCCTTGTATTCTCCATTAAATAGGCAATGCTCTTTCAGGACTGCATCCCTTTCAAATCCGGCTGTCTCTAAAACCGGATATAGATGCGGGCGAATGTCAAACGCATAGGTAAAAATTTTATGAAGTCTTAGCTCCATAAACGCAACCTCTTCAATCAATTTTAAAAAGAGTAAAAGATGCTTGGCATAATAATCCTTTTCTAAACTGGTATTCATTATGAAAGATATTTCACTATTCCTGTCTGCCCAATTAATATGAACCAAGCCGCCATAGCCAACGCAAATGCCATTTTCTAAGTAAGAAAACAAAATCTGACTGGGTTGTTCCTGATCAAAAAGCCTGGCAACTACCGTATTAAAATAATTATCCTGGTCTTCGGCTGTCAATGGTTTTTGCTGGCGCAGATGATAAAGCTGCTCATTCCGCCATTGCATAATAAGCATTCTATCTTCAAAACGCAAGGGAACGATTGAATAGGAACCATCCGTAAAAGATTGATTATTTAATACTTTATATTCTTTCATAACTATTCTTTTGGCAATTGTGAAGCCAGCAAAGTTAGGACTTTTTCAAATTCTAACTGCTCTAAAATTGGCTTTACATTTTGTATTTCATCCGCTAATGAAGTGTAGTTTCCTTTTTGGAAGTTATTTCTATTGGCTTCAAAAATCCAAGGATGGTGTTCAAGGCAATAATCCACTAATTTTGAACCTATCGCTATTCCTGTTTTTAGATGTAGGTCCAATAAAGCCGATGCAACCAAGTAATCAGATGGATAATCAACTGTCAATCGGAGTGATTTGTATGATTCTTTTGCAAAAGATTCAATACAATTCACACTGTAAAGGCCTGAATTTCTTATATACAAAGTTACATGTTCCTTTTCCTGATCGTTCAGTTCTTTTGAAGCCAGAGATTGTATGGCTGAAGCGGAAATAATTTCCAAATTCATCCCCAAAGGTAATCCTTTTGTAAAACTATAATCTGCTTCCGATACTAAGTGTTCTTCCAAGGCTTTGTCCAATAACTCAGCATCAACAAACGGATTATCAGCGGTCAAACGCACGACAACATCAAAATCACTATTGTAAAGTAGCGTTGTAAACCTGCTTAATACATCATCTTCAGAACCTCGGAAACAAGCTATTTCATATTCCTTACAAAACACTTCCAGTAAGTCATTTTCAGGATTTGATGATGTAGCTACTATTATTGTGTGATTTGTTTTGGATGTTTTTAAAACATTCACAATTCTACCCAGCAACGGCACATCACTGTTGAAAGGTAGTGGCATAAATATTTTTCCCGGCAATCTTGTGGACTGCATCCGGGCCTGAATGATAAAAGCTATTTTCTTATTTAGAAGTCCATCCGCCATCTACAACTATATTTTGACCGGTTATAAAATTAGAGGTATCCGAAGCTAAAAATACAAAAGCTCCAGCCAAATCCTCTGGTTTTCCAATTCGGTTTAAACTGGTTTTTGCTTTCAGTTCGTCTACAAAACCTGTTGCCTGCTGAACAGATTCTGATGGAAATGGCCCCGGAGTTACGGCATTTACCTGAATATTGTCTTTTCCTAAATAGGATGCGTAATATTTTGTTAATTGGATTACTCCAGCTTTTGCCGCACCGTAATGCGGTGGATTTAAGTAGGCAGGGAAATCATCATAAATCTCAAATTGTGGAGCAACAACGCCATACATTGAGGAAACATTGATAATCTTTCCGCTTCTGCCCTTTTTAAAGAACGGAATAATGGAACGGATTGTCCTGAAAACGCTGCTTAAGGTTCCATCCATACAATATGCCCATTCTTCATCGGTCATAGTTTCAGGCGATTGTCCTTTGCTGTAAAAGGCATTGTTAATCAACACGTCAATTTTTCCTTCTTTATCAAAAACAGTTTGAAATGAACTGATGATACTCTCTGTTTCAGAAATATCGCCCGAAACAAAATGCAATAATGATTTATTTATTGTTGAGTCTGGAAAAGCTTCATTGAACTTTGCTTCATCCCTTCCCATAACATAAACGATAGCCTCGTGAAAAAGCAAACTCTCCGTGATGCCTTTTCCGAGATGACCGTAGCCGCCTGTAATTATAACAACTTTATTTTTTAAGGAAAATGTATATACCATAAATTAATCTTTGGGCCAATGCATTGGCATTACTAACTTTTCAGAAAACGAAACGGCTAAAGGTTCCAATTCGGGAGCAACAGCAATTGATTCGAGATTCTTTGTCAATTGTGTTACATTTTCAACACCCATAATTACTACATCAATAAAATCCTGCTGCAAAACATAACTAAGCAGTGCTCCTTCCAGCTTGCTCTTGTAGGTCTTATGAAGATACTGTAAGTTTGGTTTTAATTCGTCAAAAAAAGAGGAAAGTTTTTCTATATCAGTAAAAAACAAGCCTTGTAAAAAGGTGGATCGTGTATGCACTTCACAGCCGTTTGCTTTGAGTTCAGTCAAAACTTCCTTGAATCTTGTATCAAAATAGTTAAACGGAACCTGAACCAAATCGGGTTGCATCCCTACTGCTTTTAGCAGATAATATTCATTGGGAGCATTTAATGAAAAACCTATTTTCTGGATTTTGTTTTCAGTCTTCAATTTTTGAAGTTCCTGCCAAACAATAGGATTATCGAGCAAATCTAACGGACGGTGTGCCAGATATCCATATAATGATTGTGTATTAAGTGCGGAAAGGCTATTTTCCAATTGTTGCCTGATATCTTCAACAGATGATGATGGGCCAAACTTAGACACTATAGAAAAACGATTGTTATTGAGCATTCCGATTACCGATTCGGAAGTACCATAAGCTGACGCAGTATCTATGATTCTGATTCCTTCCGTAAAAGCTAAATCGAGTATTTTTGAGACTTCATCAATGGGAGTTTGCCCGGTTTGATTCGAAATGCCATAAGGTAAGCCAAACTGTACCGAACCTAATCCTATTTTACTTTGCCATTTCATAAAATGAAAGTATAGTCGCAATAACGAACTGCTGTTCTTCCTCAGTCAATGTTGGATACATGGGCAGACTGATGCAATGCCTGTAATAATTTTCGGCTTCTGGCATATCGCCTTCTTTCCAACCTAAACCTCTATAATAAGGCATCAAATGGCAAGGGATATAATGTATTTGGGCGAAGATATTTTGGGTACGTAAAAAATTGTACAGTCCAAGTCGGTCTTCCACTTCTATAATGTACAAATGGTAAGCATGACCTTCTATCGCTCCGGACTGTCCTTTTATAAATGATTTTCCCTGGAAGGAATTATTATATTTTTGAGCTATTGCTCTTCTACGGATTATTCCTGCATCGGCCCTTCCTAATTGGCTTAATCCCAAGGCTGCCTGAAAATCGGTTAATCTGTAGTTGAATCCCAGTTGCTGCATTTCCATATACCATAAAGGATATTGGGTATCACCACCTGCAAATTCGATAGAATTAGTATATAAATCTTCAGACTTCACTATTCCGTGTGTTCTGAGCATTAATAATTTTTTGTATAGCTTTTCATCATTGGTAGTAATCATTCCTCCTTCTCCACAGGCAATGTGTTTAACAGGATGGAAAGAAAAAATCGCTAAATCAGCAAAGTTTCCGTTACCACAATTTTGTTGGTTTCCTTTGCTGTCAACAAAATAACCTCCTGGAGAATGGCATGAATCTTCAATAATCCACAAATTATATTGATCGGCAAGTGCTCTGAATTTTTCTAAATCGACAGCTCTTCCTGCAAAATCTACCGGAACAATTCCCTGGTAAGTTCCCATCGGAGAAGCTTCCAGTAATTTCTTTACGGATTCATAATCGATCAGATAAGTTTCGGGATCAATATCTGCAAAGACCACTTCACCGTCACAATACCGAATGCAATTAGCTGAAGCAGCAAATGTTATTGGAGTAGTAATTACTTTTTGACCTTTGGCAACATCTAATGCAAGTGTACAAAGATGAAGTGCAGCAGTTCCGTTGGCAACAGCTACAGCGTATTTACAACCAATATAGTTAGCAAAGGCTTCTTCAAACTCAGCAATCTTTGGTCCTTGAGTAAGGTAATCCGATTGTAATGTTTCAATTACGGTGGCTATGTCTTCTGGAGTAATGTTTTGTCTTCCGTAAGGTATTGCTTTTGTCATAATTCAAAAGTAGCATCAACATGTTCATTAATTAGTGCTCTCATTGTGTCTACAGTTTCCCATTCGGTATTTTCCCCCGAATTATAGGTAAATCCTACGGGAACTTTTACAGCATTGAAAGTGGAAAGAAAAGAGTCCAAAGACCAATTTGGAATTGAAGGAAGTATAGTGTAATATTTGCCCAAGTCATAAGTGTAGAAAGAATCGGAAGAAGTAATCATTTCTTCATGTACCTTCTCACCAGGTCTTATGCCAATAATGTCTTTTTTACATTCCGGTCCAATAGCTTCAGCCACATCCAATATTCTGTAAGACGGAATTTTTGGAACGAATAATTCTCCGCCCCAGGCATATTCCAACGCATGCATTACCATGTCAACACCACCCTGAAGTGATATGTTGAAACGTGTCATTTCTGGATCTGTAATTGGCAATATTCCTTCTTTTCTTTTTTTGATAAAAAACGGAATTACCGAACCATTGGAACCCATTACATTTCCGTAACGAACAACTGAAAAACGGATAGGATTGTTGCCTTTGATATTGTTTGCCGCTATAAATAATTTATCAGATGTAAGTTTAGTAGCGCCATATAAATTAATCGGAGCACAAGCTTTATCAGTAGATAAGGCAACAACTCTTTCGACACTTGTTTCAAGACTCGCATGAATGACATTATCAGCACCGCCGATATTGGTCTTCACACATTCATCGGGATTATACTCTGCAATAGGCACATGCTTCATGGCAGCAGCGTGAATCACATAATCAACACCTTTAAAAGCACGCATTAATCGCTCTCTGTCACGAACATCGCCAATAAAAAAACGGATTTTCGGAAAGGCATGCAGTGGGTAATCCTGCGCCATTTCAAATTGTTTCTGTTCATCTCTCGAATAGATAATCAGTTTTTTGATTTCGGGATGGTTGGTTAGAATGTGAGAGGTAAGTGCCTTTCCTAGGGAACCAGTTCCTCCGGTAATAAGCAGGGTTTTATCTTTTAAAAACATTTTTTATGAAATAACTATTGTTTACAAAATACACTTGAATACTCGGGAATACTACTAACATGCCTAACTTAAAATTTAATGTTTAATTCAAAGACAATATTTATCAAATACAGTTTACCCCTATTTTACAGGCTACAAATATAGATAAATTTGCATTTATAGTTGGCAAACAAGTAATAAATAAGTTTTACAGCAGAAGTAATTAGAAGGAAACTGTGAGCAGACTATTTGACAAATAAAAAAAGACCCTCGATTACTCGAAGGTCTTTTCTGTTTATTAAGTTTATTAGATTACTTATCTCTTAACAACCCTAACAGTCTGAACCGTACTTTCCTGCGTTACAACTACGTTGTATACACCACTTGGGTAACGATCTCCTATTGTTGTTGTTTCTAAGTCAGACATTCTAACATCTCTTTGCTCTATCAATCTTCCGATCATATCGTAAACTTTTAGGTTTACTGATGATTCGCTCGATGATTTTACATCAATCATGAAATTATTCGCAAATGGGTTTGGATAAGCCACCGCTTTAAAGTCAGTAATCATGTCTACCTGTTTCAATGCTGCAGGAGTTTTGATTACACAATCGTGATCATAATCTCCCTGTCCGTAATAGTTGACAGCAACATACACATGATAGTTAGTGTTTGGCAATAAAGAATTATCACCTGTAAACATATTACAATCAAAATAGTTGATTGGAGAAGTAGCATAATTAGTATCTACCAATGTAGCACCGCTATACTGCTCTAACTTGAATGTGTAAGTAGCTCCTGATACGAAATCAGCTGCATAAACCTTAGTACTCTTAGTTGGTATTACATAAGGTGTTTCATCATCTCCACATTGTGATGCCTGAAGAGTAGTAGTCGGTCCTGCAGGTGTAGTGATAATACACTCACCGTTAAAGTTTGAAGAACCACTTGCAGTAGTTACACTCACCGACACTAAGTATATCGTTCCATGCTCTATCACAACTGACCCACTAGTCAATGGTGCAGTCAGACGGAAATTTGAATATGGTGTTTCGATATATCCATACTGTGTAGGTGCAGATTGTTTCGCTATTCTGTAAGTATACATTGTAGCACCTGCTACTCCATTAACATAAATCTTAGAATTAACCGCTGCCAATGTTTGACCACACTGGTTAGTCGGTACTGTTATGTTGGTTGGAAGCTGAGTCGTAACTGTACACATCGGTCCGTAAGCACCAACAACAGTTGAAGCACCTACAGTGTATTCAGTTTGAATGTCTACATTATAAGTAGTACCGTAAGTTGGAGTCAATCCAACAACATCAGTTAATCTAAAGCTTGGATAAGCTGTAACTGCATAGAAGTATGATGTTGGCGCAGTTGAAACTGCTACTCTGAAACGGTATGCCGAAGCACCACTTACAGTGTTAGCTGCAAATATTCTGGTATTAACTGAAGGCAATGCCGGAGTGCTACCGCAGTTTGAAAGCTGGGTTACACCACAGTTAGTAACAGCGACTGATGTACTACCAGTTGCAGAACAACCAGATACTGGATCAGTGGCTGTAACTGAATAAGAAGCATTCGTTGTCAACGCTGGTGTTGTTGGGTTCTGTAGGCTTGAAGTAAATCCATTGCTTCCAGTCCATGCATAGTTCAACGAACTAACACCTCCAGTAATGCCTACTGTATAATCTTCAGTCTCTCCATACCCTGTATTGTTACATGAAGTTGCAACGGCATTAAATCTGTTAACAACACGTAAACGGGTATTCCCATTAAGTGCACCTGCAGGTACTGCAAATGTAGCTGTTGTCGTTCCTCCAGAAGCCACAGAAGTACTGGTACGGATTGTTTCACCACTGTCAGCAAAATCTCCATCACGGTTAAAGTCCATAAAGGCGGCTATTCTATCTCCTGAATTACCGATCGTAACAGATATCTGATAAGATGTTCCTGCAGTTAACGTTGTAGTTGTTAACGCTGTCTGATCATCATATGCCGGTATAGCAGCAAGTCCTGAGGTACGTGTATATAACGTAGTAGCTCCTGTAGCATCTTTAAGAGCCACAGTAGCAATATAATCAGTACCATCTGTTTGAGTATACGCTGGTGTACAGTAAGAAACCGGCGTAGCATTATTAGCACTCAATACAGCAGTTCCACCAGAACAAATAGCATCAGGTGTAGCAGCAACTGTTATTGCAACTGCAGGTCCTACAGTAATAACCTGAGGAGCAGAAGCAGCACTAACACAACCATTAACGTCCGTTCCAACTACAGTATAAGATGTAGTAGCAGATGGACTAGCCGAAACTGGACTTCCGCTTGTTGGTGTTAAACCAGTTGTTGGTGTCCAAACATAAGTTGATGCACCCGTAGCGGTCATACTTACTGAACCTGTACCACAAATTCTTGCTTGTGCAGGTGTTAAAGATGATATACTTACTGTTGGTAATGAATTAACTGTAATTGTTCTGGAAGCTGTGATAGTTTGGCCACACGCATCAGAAATAGTTAAATCATAAGTTGTAGTTGCAGTTAATGCAGGTGTTATGGTGAAAGAGGAAGCGGTACTAACAGTAGTTCCACCCACTTTCCATTCATAACTCAATCCACCACCACCACCAGTTGAACTACCGGTTAGTGTAACTGAAGCTCCCGTACAGATAGCACCATCATTAGCAGCAGTACCAGATGTTTCTGTCGCAGCAATTGAAGAAGCTGTAAATGGACCTGAATCCTGAACAATTATATTAGCTACTGTTCTTGTAGAAGTACAGTTACCATTATTAACCTCTGCATAGAACGGATACGTTCCCGGAGTATTGCTATCAGCAAGGCCTGAACCAGCAACCCCAATAGGATTGAATGGAGTACCTGTTCCAATAGCTGCACCTCCTGTAGCAGCTGTATACCAGCTAACAGGATTTGGATTTGGATAAGAGTAGTTAACCGTTAAGGTAGCAACAGATCCTGTTGTAAATATAGCTTCTACTCCAGCGTTGTCATTAGTGGAATCCCAATAAAGTATATTAACAGTTCCTCCTGTTAGAGGCGTACCGGTAATACCTGTTGAGAATGTTCTGATGTAATTGAATAGTACTCCTACTGAAGTAGAATTATTAACTGCACCATCTCCGCTAGCGGCATCATTAATCAAAGCACCACTTAACCCAAGCTTAACATCAGAAGCCCAAGAATTAGTTGGCTGAGGAGTTATTCCATTGACTCTTAAAACAAGGCTTGTAATAGTAGCTCCGGCTGGCAAGGCAGGCATAGTAGCAGAAGCTAGAACAACACCTGGTGCCGCGTTAACTTCAGCTGGTTGAGCAGTAATGTTAAACGGAATAGTTTGTGTTCCTGTTACATTGCTTCCTACTGAAGTACTAGTCAGACCCTGACCAACAGGAATCGCTCCTCCTGGACAGATTGTGTAACTTGTTGTAGTAGGTGCCACTGGCGCAGTTAAGAACTGTACAGTAGTACTCGCTTGAGGCCCCCAACATCCTTCAGCTGAAACTGCTCTGAAATAGTAAGTCCCAGCAATAGTTATTGTTTGCGCTCCCGTAGTAGCAGTAGAAGTACCATTGTTGGTTGTTCCCTGGTAGTACATTGTACCTTCTCCTCCGTTCGAAGCATTGATTGAAGTAGTTGTTGCTCCACAAATAGAACCACCTCCCGTTATAACAGGTATAGCCGGTAATGGATTAACAGTAACGCTTGTACTGCTTCCAGTACCACCTGCCGCCGTAACTGAAACAACACCTGATGTTGTACCTGCTGCAAGAGTAGCAGTTATCGCAGTAGCAGAAGTAGCAGTAAATGAACTCACAGGAGTACCATTTACTGTAACAGCTGTTACGTTATAGAAATTAGTTCCACCGATTGCAATAGTTGAAAGTGCACAAGCAGAAGCTGGCACACTAGTCACTGCTGGTGCTGGTGTAGCAATTACATTAACTAAATAGTCTTCTGTTTCTCCAACAACACTGTTGGTAGCTCCACAAGCCTGAGACGTTAACATGGCAACATCATCACCACCTCTAACTCTCATCCTTGTCTGGCCTACTGTAGCAGTAGAAGGAATAAGTACAGAAAGTGTACTTGTACCACCAGATGCAGTATTTGTAGTTGAAACTACACCTTCCGAAGCTTCAAAAGTACCGTTTTGGTTAAAGTCAATCCAAACACCTGTGTACTGGTTAGCATTTGCTCCCACTGTGACAGCAACACTATTCGTAGACAATTTAATCAAATCCGGAACAGTAACATTAGAATAGAAAGTATAGAAAGGAGATGTAGAAGCACCACTATTATTGGTTAGTGTTCCTAATACAACCCTTGTAATACTGTTACCACTTACAGATCCACTTACATAAGTAGGTGCACAGTAATCGGTTACTGTCAGCTGTGCTGCATTGGAATATACAATACATCCACCTGAAGTCACTCTGGCTCTATAGTAGTTATTAGCTGCAAATGGCGTAGTACCACTTGTAGTTACTGTTAATGTAGCTGAAGTAGTTCCTGAATAACTTGCTCCTGTCTGAGATCCGGTAGGAATATCCTGGAATCCTGAAGAAGCAGAGGTTGAATACTGCCATTGATAAGTAGCAGCTCCCGAAATTCCAACTGTAAATGTAGCCGAATTGGTTACGATAACAGAAGTAGAAGCCGGTTGAGAGCTAAGTACCGGAGTAGTAATATCCAATTGACCGCTTGTTGTTGTAAAGTCAGTACATTCTCCATTCGCTCTTAAGAAAGTAGCTCTGTAGAAATATGGACCTCCTACAACAGGAGTCGTAGCATTTGATGAAATCAATAACGTAGCCGTTCTTTCACCATCTGTAGTCGCTGCAGCAGGAAGGCTAGACGAATAGGTTATATTCGATGGAGTACCATTAGCAACAGGACTCCAAGGACCCGCTGCAGAAGTACCATACTCCCAAGTAACACCTGAAATTGTTCCGGTCGCTTTAGCACTCATAACAGAACTAGCAGCTAATGAACAAAGACTGTTATTCTGTGGAGCCTGAGTTCCAACAATTGTTTTGTTCACTTTAAGTGAAGCAAAGTCACTCGTTACTGATTCATCATCTATTGCAACTTGGTATCTGTAACTATTTGTTGCAGAATAAGTAATACCTGTGATATCTAAATTAGCTGTGGTAGCACCTGAATACTCAAATCCTGAAGCTGCATCAAATCCGTCAGTAATATTGGTAAATGGTCCGTTATTGGTACTTACCTGCCAGATATAATTCTCAGGAGTTCCTCCTGTGGTTTGTATACTGAATGTAGCATCTCCTGATTCACATAAAGTAAAATCAGCAGGGAAATTAGCAACAAAACCAATAGTCTGAACCGTCAATACACTTTCCTCTGCATTTGATGGTATCACGAAAGCACAATTTCCTGCTCCCTTAACTTTACATCTGTAAGAGAAACCAGTCATCAATTCCGAAATATTATCGATAGTTAAAGTAGCAGTTGTTGCACCGCTATAGGATTCACCATCAACTGGCGTATAACCACCATCGATATCAATAAAACTTCCTGACCCTTCTCTTACCTGCCATTGATAAGCAACAGCATTTAATGAAGACACCGTGAAAGTAGTACTTGTAGTAGCTGACTTAATTCTTGTAGGAGGTGTCGAAGCTGCACTAACAGCTTGCGGATTAACCGTCACCGTAAAGGCTTGCGGTGTAGAAACACAACCTGTTGTATTGTTATTAGCTGTAACGCTATAAGAAGTTGTTGAAGAAGGATTGGCAGTAATAACGTCAATGTTAGTACTGGTTCCATCAACACCAATGTTACCACCGGATAAACTGGCCGTTGGTGACCAAACATAGGTGTTGGCACCGTCTCCACCTACTGGTGAAACAATAACACCTCCTGCATCACTACAAAGAGTTTTATCTGAAACTGTAAATGATGGCAAGGCTTTTATAGATACAGTAGTATTTGAAGAATTACTACAAGAGCCATTAGTAACAGTAGCAGCAAAAACCGTATTGGCACTTGGAGTAGCATATACAGCAGGAGCAAAATCTGTTAAAGGATTATATACTGTTGTTTGAGCAGCATCCGTATACAATGTTGTAGCCGGAGTAGCTGTCCATGAATATTGTGGATTCACAGTAACACTATAATTTAGTACTACATTGTCAATCCACCATCCTTGATAATATTCCGAAGTGTCAAGAGTATAGCGGAAACGTATTCTAAATTGGCTAGTTAAAGCAGCTGTCGGAATAGTAAACGATTCATTTTTCCATAAAGCGTTAGTTGGTGCAACTGTAGCTGAATTAACCGTATCATATAATCCTGTTTTCCAATCGGCATAACTTCTTGTACTGAATCGAACTGCACCCGCATTAAATAAACTAGTATCGGCAGCTCCGGTATAAGCACTACTGTTAAAGGTAGTCCATGTAGAACCTCCGTTGGTTGAGTATTGTACATAACCATAATCGTATGAGTTCGCAGCAGCACCTTCCATAGAAGCTATGTGAGAAAAAGTTAGCGTAGCCACCTGAGAAGCAGACAAATCTATATTAGTGTTCAAAGAATAAGTAGCTTCTGAACTAATTGAACTATCAGGATCAGTTGATGAAGTAAATAGCACAGATCCTGTTCCCTGCGTTTTAATTGCAGTATCTAAAGTTGCTGTTGTTACCGTAGTACCATCACCACTAACAGTTGCTGCAGTAAATAATGACGAAACAGCATCAAAATTTTCAACTGTTGTTGCCGGACCAGTATAACCTCCATCAGTTGCATTCATTTTAACTGGGCTGCCATCACATATTGCATAAGGCAATGATAAACCTTCAGCAGAAACACTTATTGTGCCTGGAGTTTGATTAACATTAATTGTAACGTTAGCCGTAGCAGTACATCCAGCAACCTCGCTTGTAGCAGTAACGGTATAAGTTTGTGTAAATGTTGGCGTTACAACATAAGGGTTTGTTGTAGATCCTCCTGACCAAACCCATGAAGTAGCAGTTCCGCCATTTTCAGTAAGTGTTACTGGAGTACCTGAACATACCGTAGTAGCAGAAGCATTAATGCCTGCCAATGGTGAAATAACTGTTAATGCAGCATCTGCACTGGTTGCAGGAGCACCACAGTCTGAAGATACAACTACATTGTAGTTTCCGGCATCACCAGCTGTTAAACCTGTAAGGGTAAGTGTTGCTGTAGTAGCTCCACTGATACCAGTACCATCAGTTAAATTAGTGGTTCCTTTACGCCATTGGTAAGTTAAGTTAAGTCCTGTAGCTGCTACAGTAAAGCTAGCTGTACCAGCCAAACATTTTACTTGTGCAGCAGGAGCAGTTGTAATTTCTGCACTTCCATTTAGAACTGTTACCGTAGCCGTTGCAGTACCCGAACAACCTGTTGATGGATTAGTACCAGTAACAGTATAGGTGGTAGTAGCACTTGGCGAAATGGTTAATACATTTCCTGTCGTATTAGATGGGTCATTCCAGGTATAATTTAATGTACCTACTCCAGGAGTATTTGCCTGACCTGCAAAGACAACATTCAAACGGTTAGTACTTAAACTCGCGCTATTTGTAGAAGATGTAGTGGTATAAGCCACAGTATTTCCTGGTGTCGCAGTATAATAAGTTTGAGAATTATTAGTAAGATTGGCACCGCTTTGAACCATATCAAAGATGATATTTGAAGTTCCATCCCAATTATATGGCGTAGAGAACGGTATTGTCTGAAGACCACTAGCTGTGTGTGTATAAGTTTGTGATGGGTATACTGTTGTAAAACCACTGGTATCTACAAAATCACTTAGGGTAGACAAAGAGGTAGAACCCATTTGAATAACCATATTATCATTTGTAGCAGCATTTCCTAGTGTGGCAATATTAAAGGCCATTGAAGTAATATTACCCGCACTTAAACCAGCTGCCTGTAATTCTGCAGCGGTATAAACCATTTGCAGACGAGCAGAAGGCCATCTGTTACAAAATGCCGTTGGCTGAGTTGTATCACTTGTTAAAGTGGTATCTGTACCCATTGTAACCGTCCCAGCACTAATAATATTTGTTAGAGCAGTAATCGTTGACGATCCTCCTAAACAAACTGTAGTAGGACTAGCTGATGCCGTAACAACAGTGTTGTTAACTATTACAGTAAATGTAGTTGAAGTGGTACATAGTGAACCGCCACTTTGAGAAGCATTAATCGTATAAGTAGTTGTTACTGTAGGATTAAAGCTTGCAGAGAACACACCTGACAGGTTGCTTGCAGCAACACCAGTAGTTGGCGTAATACTGAATGTATCATAAGTGGCCCCAGCAGCTGCATCAGTAAAGGTTGCAGAAGTTGTACCTGTACAGATTGTAGTACTTGCAGCATTCAATGCAAAAGCAGGTGGCGAAGTTACTGTTGCAACAACCTGAACTCTAGGACTAGAACAGTCCGGGCCTGTCGTTTCAGCAGCTACATAATAAGTAGTTGTTCCAGAAATTGTCGGAGTATAAGGAGAACCAGTAAATAAAGCTGTTCCACCTGTTGCAGCAGCATACCATTTGATAGAGGCTCCCGATGCAGAAGTTGTAGCTGATAAGCTTACCTGTCCAGCACCACAACGTGTAGCTGGGGTAGTTGAATCAATAACATTAGTAAATCCAATAGATACCGGAGTTGAAGGAACAGCTGTTCCTGAACAAGCTGTAACCATACATCTGTATGTTGATACCACAGTTGGCGCAACTGTAATTGCTGCCGTTGTAGCACCTGTACCTGTATAATCAACAAAACCTGAACCTGTATCAACCTGCCATTGGTAAGTTAATCCATCAGTATTACCGATATTATTAACATTTCCTGTAAGAGTTAAATTAGAAGAACCATTCAAACAGATTGTTGATGCACTTGCAACTGCAGTAGTTGAGGGGGCAGTAGCGCTGATAATGTTCATCGTTACCTGAGCAGAATTCAATGCATTAGTACAACCTGTAGTTTGGTTTGTATATGATATTGTATACTGAGTTGTATTAATAGGCGAAACTGCTAAGCTGAAAGCATCTGTTACATTATTTACTGGAGTCGTAGTCACGTCAGTAACTAAATCATGAGCCGTCCAGGTAACACTGTAGTGAGCTGGCGGATCAAATCTCCACGCCTGTGGTGTAAGGATCTCAGCAGATTGCCCATTCCAATAGTTTGAAGCACTGGTAGTACAATTTGGAGCTGTAGCACCAATTGTTTTATCACCATTTTGCAAACCGATGTATTTATTTCTGGCATCATTGATAAATGTACCGGTCGTTGCAGCAGGATTTGTTGATTGGATTACTCGAATATCAATAATTCCTGTGGTTTCGTATAGTACAGCTTCCGCTGAAGTAATACCATCCGTTGCATTTGTAGAATAATATGTAGTTGCATTAGCATACTGTACAATGAATCTACGGTTAGGAGCAACTCCTTCAGTCCAGTAAGTTACTGCACCTGTACCAAAATCGAATTGACCTGTAGTACCGGATGCCATTTGGAAATCGTGTGCACACACCGCAATAGTGTTAGCAGGATTCGCTGTATTTGGGAAACCTCCAGGGAAAGAAAAAGTAGTAGTACCGGTAGCACCGAAAACAAGTGTTCCGTTAGTACCAATATTAATCGTAGAATATGAAGCTCCGAAGAAATTGAATGAGAATCCTATTGGCCTGGTATTCCAGTATCCATCATCTAAGCCACCACCCGATAAGGGTGCAACAACTGAACCTCCACTACAAAGAACGGTAGCACCAACAGGTGGTGTAGCCAAAGCTGTTGGTGACGTGATACAAGTTACAGAGAAATTACCCGCTGCCAATCCTGAATTTATCGTAGCACTTGTGCCTGGACAAACTCCACTAGCAGTAGTAGTAACTGTAGCTGAAGGAAGTGCATATACCCCTATCGAAGTTGATGTAGAAGTAGAACACGCTCCATTAGTAGCTGTCACTGTAAATTCTGAACTTGCTGTTATTGTAGCACTAACAGATTCTCCAACATTAGTATTTAATGTTCCTCCACTGTTTGTCCAAGTATAAGTAATAGCAGGATTAGATGGTGTAACAGTAAGTACTGAAGTACCACCTGAACCGCAGAAACCTGAAGGTGATGCAGCAATAACAGTTGGAGTTACTGTAATAGGCACCGCTGTCCTTGGTCCATCGCATGAGCCATTATTTTCAGAAACATATAGTGTAGTTGAAGAACATACTGGTAAGTTATAAGTAGGTCCCGTTAAAACTGGTGATCCACCAGTAGCAGCAGTAAACCAGTTAAACGTTCCTCCAGAACCTGAAGCTGTAACATTAGGAGATCCTCCCAATATAACGTTAGCAGTTGCCGGTGTAGCAGTTGGTGCACTAGGAGACGCAGTAACCGTAATAGATTGTGTTCCCGTAATAGTATCGGTACCTTTTACAAAAGATACAAAACCGCTAGTACCACTGGCTGCAACACCTGTAATTTGAGTTGGTGAAACTATAGTGAATGAAGTTACCGGAGTACCTCCAATTTGTAAATTGGTAATACCGCTTAAATTAGTACCTGTTATAGTAAAAGTACCGGTAGTAGCACAAACAGTTAACGGGCTAAAGTCGGTAATTGTTGGCGCTGATACAGACCAGGCATAGTAATTATTCCCTGTCGGAGCAATTGGTCCCGGAGCTGCTGTAGCTGTAGTCCGGGTTCCTGTAGTAGTACTTGTTATAGCACCTGATCCGGAAGCAACACTTTTAAATGACCAAGGACCAGTTAAACTAGGACTATCAGAAATCAATAATAAATCCTGAGTAAAGGCTGTTAAGGCATCATCATTATTAAAGTTCATTGTTACCGTAGGATTTGTTCCAGTAACTGGTAAAGATGTAAAACCAGGTGCACCGATGTTTGCATACTGAACCCGGAAAGCTCTCGCTCCCTTTACAAAGCTAGTTCCCATAGCAGCGTTGCTTGGAGCAGCAGTATCAGATACTGTAACCCTTGTAACACTTGATCCTAAATCGTTTGATCCATTACCGGCAAACCAGCTAAAGGTACCAGAGAATGGGTAGTTAAAAGTACTGGATCCACCACGGCCGATTAAAGTCATCGAACCATTTTTGATATAAGCATTAGAGGTTGCGCCAAACGTAGCTGTTGCACCACCATAACCATTCCAGGTAAACAATAAATTATTACCTCCTAAGTTAATAACACTTCCTGGAGCATTTGTACTCGCATTAAGTGATAATGGTGATGAACCAAATAAAACAAGGTTGCTGCTAAGATTTAGACCTGCAGAAAGAGAACCTAAATTTAAGGTATTGATCTTTCTGTTAGCAGGAATCGCAACATCATCTCCATGAACAGCTGGTGCCGCAGATGGAATGAAGTTATTTATAGTCAGGTTGTATAAGGCAATACGAGTCGTAGGCGTAGTGGCTGCTGTGGTAAAGGTACCACCGGCAGAAGTTCCTGAAGTAGCTCCTAAGACAGTAGCTGGTGCAGTAACATATCCATACCCTGAATTAGTTACTGTAAAGTTTACTATCTGGCCATTAGAACCAAGAACAGGAGTAGCCGAAGGCCAACATCCTGCAGGGAATTCCAAAGTAGCAGTAGTTCCTGCACCCGGAGCCGACATTGTCAACGTAGGAGGCACAGAGTAAACCGCAGATGTACTGGTTAAGTATACAGCCTGAACCTTACCCGCATTTACGGCTATGGTGAAACTGCCAGATGTGTAAGCAGTTCCCGCAATCAAGGTACCACCACTAACGGTAATGGTTGGTGCAGCGGTATATCCAGAACCAGGATTCACAATTAAGTTTAAAGCAGTTGGACCGGCAAAACCTATTTGAGGCGCTACGGTATAATTCACACCTCCATTTGAGGTAGAAATTGCCGCAACTCCCGAAGAAGCCTGCTCATTGGTTGGTGCCAAAGCACCTGCATCTGCATCACTATTAATGGTAAGTCCTCCTGAAATAGTAGCACCACCACTTTTTTGTGTTAAAAAGGAAGATGGCCCTATAATTTGTTGGAAGAAAGTAGTTGATGCAGCAGCACCTGAACCGGTTCCACCAGCCACTCCTACCGCAAAAGCAACAGAAGGAGCAGAAGAATAACCGCTACCTGCACTCGTTAAGTTCAGGCTTCGTACAGTCTGAGAAGTCGCATCATAGTTAACTGTAGCTTTTGCAACAGTTCCTACATATAAATAACCACCCACAATTCCTGAAGTATGAACAGGAGCATTGGCAGCAGTATTAGCAGCAATGGTATTAGCTACTGTAGCTACATAAAGATTGTCACCGTAAAAATATTGTGTCCCTACAGTCGAAGCTACATTGAATGGATAAGGGTTACCAAGGGTACCCGTAGTTCCTAACCATAAAAGGTTTTGCGCAACACCTGACGTGTGTGTCGGAGCAGCTGGCCCAATATTGGCAGCAGTGGTACAAATATATACATTGTTACCGGACACATATCGTGTACCTACAGCACCTGTAATATTGGTCCATTGCGAAAAGGCCGCACCAAAAACAACAGGGGCAACTGTATACAACGACCCCATGTTAGTAACAGCCACACTTGTTACGGTAGTATTAAAAGAGGTACCATAGATCTGAGCCGTATTATCAAGAGTCAATTTACCATTCGTATTCAAAGATCCCGCAGTATGAGTGAATCCCGCAGTTACAATAAGGTTACTGGAAGTAGAAATTGAATTGCTTCCCGTATTGGCAAAAGTTAAACTACGAATAATTCCTTTTGAACCAAAACCCTGAAAAGTTCCTGTTCCACTTAAAGTAGAACCTGAACCGTTAAAATTAAGAGACGCTAAAGCTAAATTAGCAAAGCCGTCATTTTGGAAATTACCGGCTATGTTGATCGTTTGACCCGCTCCACCGGTAGTGTAAGCACGGAAGATACCGCCACTATTGATAACTAAGTTACCCGCTAATGTCATAGCGTTTGAAGTTCCATTCCATTGAAGGGTTCCGTCAATCGTTAAATTACTAGGTGAAACCGCTGTATCTATTGTTACAATAGCTCCAGCTGGTATCGTTATATTATTATTCGGTCCCGGAACAACTCCTCCTACCCATGTAGCAGCATTATTCCATAAACCACCAATTGAATTAACAGTAAAATTACCCGCTACTGTAACTGACGAACCTGTCAATCCAGAACCTGGAGTACCTCCTTCAGTGTTAGCCTGTATTTTAAAGTAATAGGTGATTCCTAGGCCTAATCCTGTTTGAGGCAAGCTATAAGCACCACCCGTAGCAGCTGCTGTCGTTGAAGACAAAGTAGATACAACAACATTTTGCGTAAATGCAGCATCGGTTGCACGTGTTACAGTAAAGTACGTTTCATCAGTTGAATTATCAATCCAATTGGGTGTAATAGTACTGCCCGAAATATTCGTAAAAGTTAAAGATGTAGGATTAGATGGAGTAGTAACTGCAACAGGTGTAAACGTAAAGAACCTTCTGCTTCCCTGAGCATTAGATCCAATATTGGCAACTAAAGGAGAACCTACTGGGTTAGTTCCTGCTGCAATTGTATTACTAACTAAGCTTGCAGATGCTGTAAAAGTAGGTGAAGCACCAATTGTTACAGACCCAACTGTAGTAGCGGTATTACTTGAAGCAATAGAGATTGATCTGGTAATAGAAGAAGTATTGGCGTTAAAAATTTCACCATATATATATGTAATTTTTCCAGTCGTTTCATCCAACCAAACCTGCATATTCCCAGCATTGGTAAGGTTAGCCCAGCCTACATAAAACTGATTCCATTCCAATACAAAAGTACGGTTAGGTGCAGTTCCAATAACCTTGAAACGCAAGCCATTATTTACTTCATTATCGCCAGTGAAAGCCGCTAATATAGCAGTTCCGGCAGCTGTAGTTACACTCGTCCCAATAGCTGTTGCTCCTGAAGAAGTATGCAGGGCCATCTGTCCATTGGAATTAGCACTAAAATGAGAGTAACTGGTACCCATAAAGGTGAAGTTGAATCCCAAAGGTTGTACTGTCCCTGCAGCAGTATCCAAATTTCCTGTTAGATAGCTAGTACTGCCTGAAGATAAATCTTCCAGGGAACCATTGGTATTACTCGCGAAAACATAATTTGTTATGCTTTGCGACCACGATCGCTGACTGACAGTCAACGAAAGCAGAACCAACAGTACTGTCATCCAGGAATAAAACCCGCCTTTTGATTGAGATACACGGGTGTTTTCCCCAGTAGCCCTTACAAAAGTTTTGATACATGTCATAAAACGCGTACTCAAAGAATTGTAATTGTTGTTCATATAAATTAAAAATTAGGTTAATTAAGACTGTTAAGATATATATAATGTTAATCAAATGTGAAGGAAATGTGCCGTTAATCGATTAAAAACTTATATTATCGGTGAAAAACAGTCGTTTTCTTAAATTGTTATGTAATATTCAAAAAATTGTAATTCTTTTCGTGTAGTAAAAACATTTTAATCTAAAAACAACAATTAAATGAGTTATTAACATAAATCTTAACATAAAAAAAGCCCCAATGCAAAACTGCACTGGGGCTTTTAATTTATAAAGACTAGTCTAGTAAACTACTTTCTTAGTAACTACCCTTCCACTCTCGCCTTCAATCTTAACTAACAATACCTGCTGTGTTGTTGGTAAGGTGGTGAACGATGTGAACGTATTATTTACCTCATTCTGGCTTGCAAGCAACCTACCGCGAATATCAAAAATGGTTACTTTTGCCATATTTTCATTTCCGGTATTGATGAACAATCCGTTGGCATTATGATAAACCACAACACTGTTTTCATTAAATACAGGGTTCTCATTTCCTAAGGCCTGATCTGTATAACGAAGTACAAAACGCTCCTCAAAAGTACCTGCTTCAGTAGCAAAAGTATAAGCACTTTCTGTTAAGTCATGGATAACATTTAAAACAAGGTCTTCCAAATAAACATGTTGTGATTCAAACAAACCATCAGCCTCCGGAATAGATATTGTAAAAGTGGTTGCCGTAGTCGCTCTGTAACTTAATGGTACTGTATCCGCTATATCAAATGGCAATGGTCTTCCTTGTATACTCAATTTGACATCTCCTACTTTAGTGTATAGCGAAACTGCATTTCCTGCTTCAACTACCTCACCGTCAAATAAACGGTCTATTTCCGTGGTTGCAGTTTCTATATAACCCACAAGTGCTTGCTTGAAAGCTCCATCAACGCTTAGCATATTAAGCCAGTAACGATTTTTCTCCAGTTGCTGTTGGTTAGTTTTGTAAAACTGGCTATTACTTCCCGCAACACGCATATCATTTGTAAATACTGCTGTACTGTTAGTCAATCCCTTAACAAAGAATCCTTGTCCTGATGCTATAAAACCGGCTGGAGTTGTAGTATTTGCTGTACCACCTGGAGTTGTTGAAGCAATTGTCCCTGTTCCTCCCGCTAAAGTATAAATGGCATAATCCGATTGTACATACTGATACGGAGAAAAACTTTGGCTGTTATGCGTCCAGAAATAAAGGGTTCCGTTTACATTTGGGTTACCAAGGATAAAATCATCTGCCGATAAAGCACTTGGATAAGGATTTCCTAGTAAATTCATTGCTGTCGCTCCACCCAATATCGGAATAGATAGATCTCCATTATTGGGAACTCCGATAAACGGTGCTGTATAAGCCTGTGGGGTATTCGGCATACCTGAAGGAAGATTATAATTTAATGGTGATCTCGTAGCGTATCCTTTTGCCGGAATCATGGTTACAAGACCCGGATTTGGAATATAATTCCATGCCGTACCATAGTCAAGGAACAAACCAAAAGGAGAATTCGGTGTCATGGCTAGTAAATTCTGTGGATATACTGGCGCTGACCAATAAGTATAATCATATCGGAATAAAGGCGCAGAGGTTCTGTTAAAAGTAATGTTACCTGTATTTCCACCGCTGTAACCTGATGGATTGGCAACATTGTTAGGTTGGAGTAAGGCTACATCAAAGAGCGTATCCGTAAAGGTCAATGTTCCTCCGGAAACTACAACTGAATTTTCAACAGTTAATGTCCCTCTGTCAAACAAGACATTTCCACTCGTTACCACAACGCTACACGCAGATAAGTTTCCTGACGTTGCCGAAGCATTTACATTCGAAGTAAAATTCCCCTGGAACTCTGCACTGATAGTATTGCTTGGACCAACACCGGCGTTAGACCAAACACTTCCATTCCAAATGGCTTTATTAATCGTAATAGCCACATTAATGTCCGCAGGGCAACCTGTTCCGCCAACAGTACCGGAAGCCGTAACTGTAGCATTGGCCGTTCCTTTAAAATAAACAGTGGCAAAGTTAGTTCCCGGTACATAAGCAACCGTACAGGCTGCATCAGTAAACAAGGAACCCGAAGTCGTTGTCCAGGTAAAGAAATTAGCCGATCCTGAACTAGCGGTTAGTGCCTGAGGTACGTTAGCACAGATAGCAGCCGAACTTGGCGTCACTGTAGTAGACAAACCTGAAAGTGAAACGGTAGTTGCCGTAGAAGATACAGCAGTAGTTGCCGGACATCCTAAAGCATTCGAATAATTTATGGTAACGGTTTTTACTCCTGCCGTCAACCACTGAAGTGTAACTGTGTTACTAGTAGTAGTACCTCCAGAAACTATTGTATAATCGGTATTCAATATACCCGGAATTGTCCAAACATAATTCGTCTGGCCTGCCTGAGTAGTATAAGTAACATTACTAGAGGTACATGCTATGGCTCCCGGTTGCGCAGTAAAACTAACCGTTGGTCGTGCATTGATAACAAAAGGAGTGGCTGTTCTACAGGTTGGATTAGAAGGACAGGCACCATAATATATTACACCACCCGGAGCTGTTGCAGTATTGGTATTAGCCAAACCGGAACCTGAAACTCCAACCGGATTAAAGGAATTTCCTGAACCCAAAACGGTTGTAGTGGAGGCATTAACATACCAGTTCATTACCGGAACACCCGGAAGCATAATCTGCCCACCTGCCGGCGGCGTAACCGCCCATGAAAATGGTCCTGATATTGCACCACTGGTACCCGCCCATGAAGTAGTGTATAAAATATAATCAACCCCAGCCGTTAAGACTGCTGATAGTAAAGAAAAAGTTCCTGCTCCTCCGTCATCATCTCCTCTTACCCAGTTACCACTACAGGTTCCTGGCGTAAAAGGCGTTCTAACAATGTACCCCATACTATCAAAAGCAGGAGTTGCAGATGATTCAAAGGTATAAGTTCCAGTTACACTAACCTGAAAGGTTATGCCAACATAGTTTCTTTGCACTCCGGCATTAAAACCACATACTGCGGTATTGGTAATAGAGGTTCCCAAAATAGGCCCTACAGGATCTACTCCTGCGGTAAGCGTACCCGATAATGTGGTGCCCGAATTCACATAACCCGAACAAGTAGTAGAAGTAGTAAGATTTCCGGTAGCTCCTGTACAAATAGTAACGCCGGTCGTAGTAGGTACTGTACCGTTAACAGAAAACGCAGTTGAACTGTAACCTGTAGCTGTTGCATTGGCAACACTGATGATACCAGAGGTAACACCCGAGGCCGGAAGCACTGCTGTTAAGGTAGTACTATTAACAATCGTAAATGAAGTAGCAGCTACTCCATTAAAGAAAACACCCGTAACACCCCCAGCGGCGGTGAAATTAGTTCCCGTTATAGTAATTGGAGCAGAACCTAATGTTCCGCATAAGTTATTATTCGGAGTAAAGCTGCTGATAGTCGGAACGGTTACACAGCTTAAGGTAGCTGCCCATCCCGCAAAAAGAACACTACCATCAGTAGTAAATACAAAAGTTAAGGCTCCGGTAGCATCTGTAGAAATTACAGTTCCCGGGGAGTTAGTTCCATAAAATGATCCAGCCGGACAGGTAGCTCCATTAACCCCTACAGGTAAGCCTGAAGAAATAAGGTTAGCTGGATTGGCCGAAGTACCACTATAAATCATAAGTCCGTCATAATTGTTCTCTGTCCTAAACGAACCAAAAACAGCTTTAAGCTTAGACCCCGCTGTACCCGGGTAAAAAGTATAAGTATAAGTTTCATTATCCTGGTAATCTAGGGTAGCACCACCGCTATCAAAGAAGTTAACACTACAGCTACCTCCAGGCCCATTATTACCATTACTCATAGGTACGGTAGTGGTTAGTACAACTGTTGTAGAGATTGTTGCGAAACTGTTTGACCATAAACTCGTCAGACCACCTCCACAACTCGAACGAACCCAAACATAATAGGTAGTGCCCGATGTTAAGCTGCCAATGGTAGTAGTCGTTCCCGAAGGAACCAAACCCGAAGGTGTGGAAGCCGATGTTGGTGGCGTATTGGAAGTACTTATATAATATTGATAACCTCCTGAAGGAATGATGGATGGCGCAGTCCAACTTACAGTACCTGAACTGGCTGTTGGCGCCGAACCTACTACACCACTTGGTGCAATACACGTTTCAACATCCAGGAAAATATTGTCAATATTGAGCTGAGCAAAGTTATTGGTTCTCGAAACAAAATAAAAACCAATATAATAGGTACCTGCAGCACCGGAAGTGAAGTTTAATGTATTATTTGTTACCGAATTGGTGGCAGCGGGGTGAGTAAATAACAATGTACCTCCACCAAGCATGCTGGCATTATTTGCCGTACCAATCCATACCTGGAAATTAGCATTGAATGCGAGAGTAGAATAGTCATATGACAATTTATAAACCGTAGCGGCCGCTAATGTAATTGGTTTGGTAAAGAAAAACGATGACAGTGAACTTCCAAATAAATTTCCGTTAGTTAAATTCGTTCCCCATCCTCCTCCTGCTTGAGAAGTACAGGTTGGAAGCGGACCGTTAAGTCCGTTAAAGTTTTCGGTATAAGGAACACCAACAGGCGCACATAAGGTAGTAAAGCTGGTTGCCGTACTAACCCAGTTACTAAAACTGGACGCGCCACATTGAGCCCGAACCCATCCATAATAAACAGTATTAGGCGTAAGGCCTGTTAAAGTTCCCGTTACTGTTGGACTCGCAACAAAGCTTCCCGCAGCTCCCGGAGGCGAAGCAGTAGTAGTATAAGCAATTTCATAACCAACCGGTGCAGCACCTGACCACGTTAAATTGGCACTGTTAAAGGTAGTACCACTAACAGTCGGAACTCCAGGATCAGCACAAGACCCGGAAATACATTCTACCTCGATTTCGTAACCTATCGCTGCATTGCTATTACCTGTTCTATAAGTTCCATTTGAAGTAAATTGGGTTGCTATTTCACCAGTCGCAAATGTAGAAGTGTAAGAGTTTATAGGAGTCGCAGATCCTAACGGAAGAGCTGGGCCACCTGTAAAAGGAGAACCTAAAATAGCTCCACTTCCTATTGTGTTACTGTCATAAACATTAAAATTCTCTTGACCAGATATAATCTCAAAAGTCTTGAAAGTAATTCGTACTTTATCAGCTGGATTAAATGGCGTAAAGATAACACCATTGGTTTGCCCATCAGAATAAGTATCAGAGCTTCCACCGTTATCGTAATATTTATAAATCCCTGTTGCTGGAACTGTAATCGTGCAGACACCAGCATCATTTAAGTTTGGAACGATAATAGTATTATCAGTTGATACTGAGGAAATCCAAGAAATATCATCAATTTGAATACCACCAGGAACATTTGTTGCTGGAGCAATCGGTCTGCTGTCCTCTATTTTGAAGTAGTAACCATCAGCATCTGCTGGAAAGGTAGCCGTAACAGTTGCCAATACCATCGGAATAGTTGATGTTATTCCTGGTAAGGTAGGCATAATGGCCGATGATACTGGAAAAGAACCATTTCCACCAGTCAATGTGGTTGCTCCATGTGGAATAGGAATCCAAGTAGCTTTATTGTCGTCAGAAAAATAAACGGTATAATTAAGACCCGCAGTATTATTACCTCTAATCCAGAATGAAAAAGTCTGAGGTGTATTAATTTTTGGCGTGATAAGTCCAGGGCTGACGGTAGGCGCAGTCGTGGGAAATGATGAGGCCAACCTAGTCCTTCCTGACCTTGAAGTGGCAGTAGTATTATTTAAAGAAACCCAAGATGTAGGAGCGCCAACAAACTGCCAACCAGCTGCAGTCATGGTTGAGACAACAGTAGCTGGAATTGCGTTAGGAATACTTTCATATCCCTGATAAGGACCGCATTGAGCTTCCGACGAAGCCGAAACTCCTATGACAAGTAAAAGAACAAATAAAGTTCTAACATAAAAACGGGAAAATTTACTCGAGGCAGTAAGTAAAGCTTTTTTCATATTTAGTTTTTTTGGTATTATAGTGGCAACAATTAACGGTTACCTTAAGGTTAAGACGATAAAACTACGTCAATAAAATCAAATAATTAACACTTCACTAACCGAAAATTAACATTTTCGATTAACGGTAAATCTATCCGACAAAACGTAACCTATGGGTTTGTTAGTCAGCTAAAATTGGCATTTTGCCATAGAAAAAGTATTCTATTTAAGTGTAATGTGTTGATATGGAGCACTCAAATATAACATTTTTTGGAAGAATTGGGTGCGCTAAAGTAACAAAATATCAACAGTTTACAATAATTGTTAATAAATGATTATGTTTTTACCTAAATACCCTATCATATAATCAAAATGCTAACAAAAACCCACCTCAGGATGTAATTATTTTAGTATAAAAACAGTACCTGTCGGTTAAAGGGTGGTAAAACTGTAAGTGTAGGAGCATTCAACCTGTAAATACTAATTTTAAACCGGGGCAAAAGGAGCTTCTACAGAAACCACTTCCATTACGGTATAGGGAGCTTCCTTAAGCGGATATAAAACACCATTGATTTCCTGCATAAAACGCAAAAGCACCACCCCTATCCTAAACCCATTTCCCACGGGAACACTATCGGGAGCAACCTGTATCGAAGTCACTTCAGCCATCTTTTCAATTATAAAAGGAGCACTACTGGCAAATGAATGTTTCCGCTGCTCAAAATCAATCACAAGATAACCGGACTGTAGCTCCAAATGCGTTGCCCCTTTAGGAAACGCAAGCTTCGAGGGCAAAAAATTGAGAATCGTAAAGCCTTCAGCACCCCATCCAAACCCAAAAGCATGCAGCAATAAAGGCTCAAGGCTTGGACCAGGTGTAATAACATAACCCAACAGTTTCTCCCTGCCCGAAACACTAAGAAGCCCCTGATACACATTGCGCTCCCCACGAACACTAACTTCGTCCAGGTTCTTAATCTGGCTAAACAACTGAACCAACCTATTATGACCACCTCCATCCTTAACCATCGCTAATAAAGGATGTAACGCTATCTTAAACTGCTTGACAGCCTTGGCACAGCCGCCAAACTCAGAACTATTCTCCCGCACCCGCACCATCGACGCCTTCTTTTTGATAGCTTCACCTTCGAATCCTCCACCAGCCTTACGCACAAATGCCTCCCCTTTTCTAATATAAAAATTTAATCCTGCAATCGTTCCATTAAGAACAACAATTCCGTTTTGCCGTGCCATAATAATTTCTGTTTTAATTCTTTCATAATTATTTTTTACTTATTATATATAGTACCTTTATAATACTTATATGGTAAGTATATAGTACCCCATAGGTTAGCTACACAAGAATCAGACCAAAACCGTAAATACCACATCCCTCCAACTCTTGGCGGCTTGGCTAAATAAAAAAGCATCCGGTAAGCCATAATGCCTATCGGATGCTTGGATGTATTGTGGGTATTGTATTTATCTTATAACTTTCTTCGTCACCTTAACCCCATCAACTGTAGTTATCTGAACTAACAACACCTGATTGGTCTTGCCTTCATTAAAGGTTGTCTGGGTAGCATTAATCTCTTTTTGGCTCAACAACAGCCTTCCGCGTATGTCAAATACCTTTAGGGATGCCATTTCAAACGAACCGCTGGTCACTACAAAATTATCGGCTTCATTTCTATAAATGACAACCGAGTTCTCAGTAAATACAGGAGCATTATTCCCTAAAGCCTGATCGGTATACCGAAGTACAAAACGATTATCAAAAGTACCGATTGCCGTAGTAAAGGTATACGGCGTAGCTGTAAGATTATGGATGGTATTTAAATCCCGGTCTTCAAGGTATACGATCTGCTCTGTAAATAAACCATCTACATCTGCCAAAGTAACCGTATAAGTCGAATTGATAGTCGATTTATACCCTAACGGAATCGTATCGTTTACATTAAAAGGGAGCGATCTTCCCTGTATGCTTAGTTTGGTATTGTCTATCAGGGTATACATGGTAACGGCGTTACCTACATCTACCATTTCTCCATCAAACAACCTGTCGATACCCATCGTAGCGCCATCGGCATAACCAATTAAAGCTTGCTTAAATGCCCCTTCGGTATTGGCAATGTTCAACCAATAGCGGTGTTTCTCAGGTTCATTAGACAAAATAGTCTGAGTTGCAGTCTTAAAGAACTGATCATTGTTTCCTGCCAAACGCATCGTATTCTTAAAAGAAGCAGTTCCGTTCAGCAATCCTTTAATAAAAAATCCCTGACCTGAACCAATCTTGCCGTTTGGAGGCAGTACATTGATCCCCGGATTAGTAGCCGGCCCTGTAGGAACCCCTCCTACTACACCGCCCAAATAATTATATATAGCATAATCGCTGCCTGTATATTGGTAGGCCGCATTGATTCCGGTATTATGCGTCCAGAAATAAAGCGTTCCTCCTAAAGTAGCCGCATTATCCGAATCCAATAAAAAGGCATCCGCAGAAAGCGCACTCGGATAAGGATTCCCCAATAAGTTAAACTGGCTGGCACCACCAATTATTGGCAATGTAATGGTTCCCGTATTAGGCACACCAATAAAGTTTGCTGTAAAATCTTGTGGAGTTGACGGCCATGCCACCGGATAAGATAATGGCGCCCTGAATATATAGCCTTTACCAGGTACCATCGTCGTACTGGCAGGAGCAACATTTTGCCATAAACCGGCAATCGGATTGTATTGATAAAATAAGGTCATTGGCGAATTAGGCGAAACATTAGCAAGGATTTGAGGGCTCACCGGAGCTGACCAGTAAGTATAGTCAAACTTAAACATAGGCATAGCCGTTCGTTTATAAGTGATATTACCGCTATTGGTAAAGGCAACGCCATTATTGTCTAAAGTATTTACCTGAAGTAAGCTCGATTTATCATCAAACGTAAGCGAACCGCCAGTTACCCTAACATCATTTTGTACCGTTAACGTATGGCTGGTATTAAAGACCACATTTCCTGACAGTACCTCAACAGAACAGGCCTGTAAATTGGCTGTAGATGAATAATTACCACTAAAAACAGCCCTGGTCGTAGCATTTGGAGCACCATTACTCCATGCCGTTCCGTTCCAGGTCGTAGCGTAGAAACTAACCAAAACGCTATTCGAATTTACGACAGTACAGACACCACTTTGTAGCACTACCCTAAAATATCGGTCTCCGTTATATACACCGAACTCAGCCGGGGTTAAGGTATCGGTTGTATTGACTATGGTAGTTAAGCCAACTAAAAATAAAGGATCTGAAGCATATTCCCATCGCAGTATCGAACCCACATATCCCGACAAAACCAGGTTACTGGCTCCCCAACTTGCACAATTATTCTGATTGCCTGATAAGGTACCCGCAACCGTAGTTGGAGAGATTGTTATGGTTGTAGTATTACTTACTGAACATCCCCCTGCTCCCAACACCGAACCGGTATAGGTAATCGTAGAAGTAGGTTTAGCATATATTACAGCAGCCGGAGTTCCTACTATGTAGGGATTAGTGGCCGCAGCATCAAAATACAAATCTGTTGCCGGCGACCAGTTCACTTCCAATGCAAGGTTACCCGAGATTTTTACATTGTCAACAGCCCAACCCCAATGCCATCTTACGTCATAATAAAACCGCAGCTTCACATTTGAATTCCCTAATAAACTATTTAAACTTATAGTGGCATTCACAAAACCAGAAGCTGTTCCCTGAGTGGCAGTGTAGGCTGTCAATAAAGTCCAGGTAGTTCCACCATCAATACTGGCCTCAATATGTGCCTTATCCCCTCCTGAATATCTTAAATAATGCCAAAAACTAAAGGTAGCACTGGTATATGCCGCTAAATTAAACGTTGGTGAAGTTAAATAGGTTCTAGTCCTGCCCGGAGACGGTCCGGGATTACCCTGCGCATCCGAATTGGTAAAGTAATATTGTGAGTTATCATTAGATACCGGAGTTACACCTCCTGTAGTAGGATTCCAATAGCTACTTGTCCAGTTATATCCTGCCGGCCTTAAAGTCCATGCTGCATTCGCAGGAGTTCCCCCGCTTGAAAGATTGGTCGTGGTCCAGTCGTTGGTAGCCGCATTGAAATTCTGTGAATATATAGTAACGGGAGGGGTTGCCGCTAAATTAGCATTGAGAGCTTGAACTGTCCCGTAGCATAAGGAAGGATTTGTCGGCACAATGGTAATAGCTGGCGGTGCCGGATTAACATTTACAGTAAAATTGATAACCGAGGTACATAAACTTCCCGATGTCTGGGCAGCCACCAAAGAATAAGGAGTAGTAACGGTTGGATTAAAGGTAAATCCTGCAGCTAACGAACCGGAAACTCCGGTGTTATTGGGTAACCATGTAAAATTAGTATAGGCAGCATATCCAGAAACGGTTACAAGTGGTGTTGTCTCACCCGAACAGATAGTCGCAGTTGAAGCACTAAAGGATATAGGCGGTGCAGTGGTAACGGTTGCAGTAACCGGAGTAAAAAGCGATCGGCAGATGTTAGAGAACTTCCAGTTGTAGGCATATAAATAGTATGTATTATCAAATCCGTTCCCCGTAATGTTAGCAACAGAGGAGGTAAACGGATAAGAAGCGCCATCAATATTAGTTAATAGTCCTGCCGTTGGCAAGGTATCCATATAAAGCGTATAGTTACCTACGGTAAGATTGAGGGCTAACGTAATGGTTTGGGCTGTAGTTCCACCCGTTGCACTTGTAATGTAAGGATAAGTAGCTACAACAACATCTAACGAATTTCGAATAGTAAGCACTCCATTTTGTCCCGATACCATTGGAAAGATATCGAAAGACTGCAATGTGGTGGGTGCAGTTACAGTAAAACTAACATACGTTTGTGCGGGTTGTACCCCTAAGGAACCACCCTGAGCAGCTGGAGAACTTGGCCCAACCAATATTAATCCCCCTGGCGCTCTTGACCTTGCATAATAAGTAGTAGTAGCAAAAAGTGTAGGCGTTACAAAGTTATTTCCTGTCGCCAATAAGGTTGTACCGACATTATCATTATACCATTCAATAGTTGCTCCCGGAGCTGGTACAGCCTGAAGCGTTGTAGAACCTCCTCCGCATAAAGTACCATTAGTTACCGTCAAACCCGCTGCTGCTGCGCAATCCGTACTAAAAGAATCATATTGACTCCACACACTCTGATCACTACCACTGCAATTTCCCCTTACCCAAACATAGTATAGGGTAGCCGGAGTTAATCCTGTTATGGTGGCCGTCCTTATACCGAAACCTACAGAACCCGTTGGTGTTACTGCCGCTCCAGGTAAAGTATTGGAGGTACTCACATAATATTGATAACCGTTTGCCGGTGCCGGAAATGGTTCGCTCCATGTTACAGTAGCTGATGTACTGGCCACAGAGGTTACCAAAACACTGACAGGCTCGAAACAGGTTGGTGATACAATGACACTAATATCATCAATAACTATCTTACTTTGACTGGCAAAGCTATAGCCGTGGAAACCGATATAATAAACAGAGCTGCTTGCCGGAGTAAAATCAACAATAGCAGTTTGATATACGGTATTAACAAGATTAGGCATATCCACTAATGTTAGTGTCATATTAGGCTCAAAAGGACCATTTCCTAATCCAATCCTTAGGTTCTCATTATATACTCCCGCACTGCTGGTATTATATTTGAATTTTAATCTATAGGTTACGCCTGATGTTAAATTTAAACCCGGTGTAAAAAACCAGTCGTCGGTTGTTGCTGCTGTATTGGTAGCAAGATGATAGGAATTTGGATTCGAAGCAGCAATGGTATTTTGGACTTTCCACGCTACACTATCTGCATTGATATCACTTACAGTAAAGCATGTTGGTAATGTATTAATCGGCGTACTGTCGAAACTCTGGAAATAGGGTATTGGAAAACCTCCGCAAATAGTAGTTGCTGTACCTGTTAAACTATCAGTATTACAACCTATACCAATGGCACGGACCCTAAAATAATAAGTCGTTAATGAACTTAACCCTGTTATGGATAAACTGGTAGCTCCACTAGTTGAGGCAGCAGAATATCCCGGAAGTAAAGTAGCAAATGTATTGGAAGTGGAAACATCAACAGTATAATCTGTAGCACCCGTTACTACTCCCCAGGAAGCTATAAACGAATTTCCCGCTACTCCCAAAGCGGTTACCCCCAGCGGCTCTGAAATACACGTCGTTTTTGACGTCGATATCATATTGCTTAGATTATAGAATGGACCACCCAAGCAACCCGCATTATATGGAATAGCCCAATAATAATAAGTAGTATTTGGCGTTAAACCCGTTTGGGTAAAAGTGGTAGCATTAGAAGTACTGACTACCGTATACGCTCCTGAAATCAAGTCATTCACTGCCCAATACGTTCTATTCACAATATCAATACCATTGGGAGGCACATTAGAAGTGCTTCTAACCACTAAATAATTGGTTGGTGCTGGTGTGGCAGCTGTAAAACTGTTCCCTACAAAACTGGTCGGAGTTACACTGGTTGATCCAATTACAAGACCCGAAGGAACACCTGTAGGCGTAGTACAGGATGGCGAGGGCGTATAGACATATTTTAAACCTGTATTAGGATATTCTGTAAGACTCGTACGCACCGTGTTGGAATTAAGTGTTCCGCTAACCGTTCTGCCCGACCAGGCAAAATTAACATTGGCTCCGGTCTGAAAACGATTGTTAACATTGCCCTGCAGGAAATCACTGGTGTCTCCTCTGATTCCTACCTGGGTATTTAAAACGGATGCATCATTCTGGAGGCAGGCCCCGTATGAAATCTCTATCCTGTTTGTAGTTTCCACTAATCGAATCTGGAAATTAAAATTACCGGTTACCGCCTTACGTCTTGCATTATTCCATTGCACCACAAAAACCCTGTTGGGCGCTGACCCGATAGTATTATAAACGATATTGTCTGTAGCACTTGAAGAGGTCGAAATCAAATCCATTCCGAGTGCACTGATCGTTCCGCCATTCGTAAATGAAGTCGCCACACTTAAAGGCAGATAAGTATTGGGAGCTGGCTGGATACCAAAGGATACAAATCCGTTTGGACTTATATAACATTGCGTTTGGGTAATGCCATCATAAACGAAATTAAATCCAATTGGAGCTAAGAATGCAGATCCGCTCACATGATCATCCCAAGGAGCAGCATAGGCAACAGAAGACGTTGCTAAAGGAGTGTAAGTCGACACCGATTCACTATAGGTATAGGTATTTACCTGAGCAAAACCAATTTGATTAACTAATGTAAAAAAGCTGTCACCAAAAAAACAAGAAAGTGCTTTTTTAGGGTAACTAATTTTCTTAGGGCAAATTTATTATTCATTTAGTTTTAATAAAGTTGGTAATGATACTCACGGTTCCTTAAATTATTGTTTCTAAATTGATTATACACCATAATTGCAGAATCGACAAATAACGTAAATTTATATTAAATGTTAAAAAAAATTGCCGTTCATCGTTAAAATTATATATAAAATCGTTGAACTGTATGATAACTATAGTATGTAAAAGCTTATTCCTACTATGTTTGCCGGCAATGTTATTTTATAAACAATTATTATTCATCCTATTAATATTGGAAAAAAATCTTTCAAATAGTTCCACAAAGAACTAAACAGTTTTTATCTTTGATGAAAATCAAAAATAATGAGCCATAACATCATTCTTACTCACCAGCAGATAGAACATAAAATAAAACGTATCGCCTATCAGATCTATGAAACCTTTGCGGATGAAAATGAAATAATAGTAGCCGGCATTTCTAATAATGGCTTTATTTTAGCTGAAAAAATAAGTGCTGTTTTAAAAGAAATATCGTCGATAAAAATAATTTTATGCGAGGTGAAAATTGACAAACAAGATCAATTTAAGGAGATAACCACTTCTATTCCGAAAGAAATATACAGTAATAAGGGCATTGTATTAGTTGATGATGTACTGAATTCCGGAACTACTTTGATATACGGCGTAAAACACTTTTTAGATGTCCCTGTCAAAAAGTTCAAAACAGCCGTGTTGGTGGACAGAAACCACAAAAAATTCCCTGTAAAAGCTGACTTCAAAGGAATTTCTCTTTCAACCTCATCTAAGGAACATGTACATGTTGTATTTGAAGCCGATAACAATCAAGCCTATTTAGTTTAACAGCCCTGCGATTTCTTCTACTATGTCCTCTGGGGATTTATTGTCTACATTAATTGTAAAAGTCGCCTGATTGTAGAAATAACTCCTTTCGAATAAATGTTTGGCTATAAACTCCTTTAAGTTTGCTTCGGATTGGTTAGCCACCAATGGCCTTTGTTTCTTTTCTGATTTAAGCCTGTTAAAAATAACCTCTATGGATGCTTTTAGATATATTGAAGTTACATCTTTCCCGTTCAGCAGTAAGTGATTGTTGGCATAACAAGGTGTTCCTCCTCCAGTGCTGATAATTAACTCCTTCTCACTCGCTACAATTTCCTTAAAGATCTTATGCTCTATTTTCCTGAAGTAGATTTCTCCTTTTTGTTTAAAAATGTTAGGAATGCTTAAATCAGTTTCCATTTCTATTACCCTATCCAAATCTATCGCTTCGATTTGCATTTTTTTAGACAGCAACTCTCCAATTTTAGTCTTTCCGACAGCCATATACCCTATCAAAATTATTTTATGCATAGTAATAAAACCTTATAGATTAAGCCCTTAAGACCCTTAGATAAAAAAAGCCAAATTTATAATAAAATTGCTTTGAAATATAAATAATAAGGTCTTATATTTGCACCCGCGTTCAAGAAAAGAAAAAGACTCGATAGCTCAGTTGGTAGAGCACATCACTTTTAATGATGGGGTCCTGGGTTCGAGCCCCAGTCGGGTCACAATTTCTCTTCTTCAATACGGTTTAAAGACTCGATAGCTCAGTTGGTAGAGCACATCACTTTTAATGATGGGGTCCTGGGTTCGAGCCCCAGTCGGGTCACAAAAAGTCGAACAGCAGTGTTTGGCTTTTTTTGTTTAAGGCCACGTGGAGAAACGGTAGACTTGCCATCTTGAGGGGGTGGTGCTCGTAAGGGCGTGTGGGTTCAAATCCCATCGTGGTCACAACTTAGTATTTAAACAACCTCAAAACCCCGCAAAACTAAGGTTTTACGGGGTTTTTATTTTCCCAATATATCAAAATCAACCATTCGAATCCAATGCTTTAGGGGTACAATTAGGGGTACCTTCATTTTGAATTTTTATGTACCCCTACCCCATTGTTAACCCCAGTAAAATCAAGCAGTTCAAAAAATGAACATCTTGTTTTGCTTTGATACTTAATGTAAATTAATACTATCAAAAAGGTTCCAAGTTATGGATGCAAACATCACCAATCTCTTTTACATCAAAAGAGCCAAACCAAACAACAAAGGATTAGTTCCAATTTTTCAACGTATTACTGTCAACAGCCAACGTATAGAAAAAAGTACCGGCAAATACATTGACCCGGCGCTTTGGTCTACTGAAGGATCTAAAATCAAAGGTAAAACAGAAGAAGCTCGTTCAATAAATAATCATCTTGACAAACTCTTGAATAGCGTTTCTGAAGCCGAAAAAGATTTAATTCTCCATCGTAAAGAAGTCAATTATATCAATATGAAAAACATATTGACTGGCAAGGGTGAAAAAGAGCGAACCATCATTTCAATCTTTCAGGAGCATAATGATAGAATCCAGGCACTCGTGCCAACAGGAGAATTTGCCCAGGGAACTGTAGAAAGGTACAAAACAACCTTGAATCACTTTAAAAGTTTTCTGGAATCAAAGTACAAAGTAAAAGACATTGCCATCAGTAAAATAGATTACGCTTTCATAATGGATTTCGACTTTTTTTTGCGAACCAAAGAGGATGCCTGCAAAAACAATACGAGCATTAAGTATATTAAGAACTTCCAGAAAATATTCAATATATGTTTAGACAACGAGTGGTTAACCAAAGATATTTTTAAAAAGTACAAACCGAAGCCTACCATAGTTGATCGTGATTATTTAACAGAACCGGAACTACACGAAATTCAAACTAAGAAATTTGTAACACCACGACTAATATTAGTCCGGGATATTTTCCTCTTCAGCTGTTATACAGGACTTGCTTATGTCGATGTTCAGAACCTGACTCCTGCAAACATTTCAATGGGAATAGATGGTTCCAAGTGGATTTTTACCAATCGTGAAAAAACTGATGGCCCTTCAAATATTCCGCTTTTACCAATTGTCGAAGAGCTAATCGAAAAATATAAAAACCATCCCAATGCGGCCAATAAAAATCGTGTAATGCCCATTTTGAGCAATCAGCGGATGAATAGTTATTTAAAAGAAATAGCAGATGTATGCGGCATAAATAAAGAACTTACCTTTCACATTGCGCGGCATACTTTCGCAACGACTGTAACATTGTCTAATGGCGTTCCAATGGAAACCGTCAGCAAAATGCTTGGCCATAGAAGTTTAAAATCAACTCAGATTTACGCCAGGGTTTTGGATGTAAAAGTGAGCCGGGATATGCTCAATCTAAAAGACAGGTTAACAAAATCACAAGTCAGCAATCAAAATCCTTCAATTACAGAAAAAACAGGATGAAAGTGAAAATTATAATAATTTGGACATATCATAATGGATGAGATTCTAAACAAAGAAATTGACTTTTCACAAAGAAGATTTTTAAGGTAAAATAAATCGTAAAAAATGAACAGTTTTTATTTTTTTCTTGTTACGGTGCGGTAATAGGCTAACGAATTTACAATAAAGACCAGCGGACTGACATTTAGTAATAATCCATTGTATATATTTTAAGACTTTTATTTACGTCTATTAAAATCATAACAATGGAAAATATATATTTACGGCACCTTTTTAATAGAGGACTACAATTTAATAACAGCCTTAATCAATATTAATAACAATCCTAAAAACCTTAAAATGAAAAAAATCACTATCCTTCTTTTGCTCGCATGTGCAACGCTTTACGCAACTCCAGTCAGTGGTTATTTTGATGTGTACCTCAAAAACAACTGCTCAAAGGAAATTGAAGTTACTATCCGTGCGGATGGCTCTTCATCAGTTTCCAAATACAAAAATGGAGATAAGGTAAAAGTGCCCGTAAAGGTCGGTTATGAAGTTTATATTGATGGCAAATTATTTTTAAAACTGGCTGATTCAGACAGTGGTAAGGAAATTAATCTTTGTAAATAAAGATTGTTGCAACTCTGAAATGACTGGCGAATTAAAAAAATATTTAATAGAGCGAGGCCGACCGTGGATGCTGCCTGAAGAAATTCGGGCACTAAGAAGTATTGGACTAACCGAACATGGGGATAAGACGGCAAGGAAAGCAGCTGCAGTTGAGGAAAAAATGGAGCTTATGTATGGTGACAGGGATGATAAAACAAATCAACTGCTAAATTTAGGCCGCAATCAACTATCATATTTGTGGTTTTGTATTAATCTACCTCCACGTAAATGCTGTATAATTAATTGGCCAAACAGCGAATAGGCATCTTCAACGCTAAAGTCTCCCTTTATTGACTGCAATAAGCCACACTTATCGCCGTCTTTTATCTCGTATATTTTATAAAACTTAGTTGCTTCTTCGGGCTCAACAGTATAAATATACTCATAATCTGAATCACCCAGCAATTCCAGAACTGTTTTACCAATATCATAACCGTCAAAAAACAGCTGATTTTCTCATTGAAAAATATTTTCATTGATATTCTGATATCCAGGCGTTCTTCTTCAAACGAAATTACTTTCCATAACAATTAAAATTTTTTAATTGATTCTTCTCTATGTTTATTCCTTATCAAAAGTAATTCAATTCAGGCTATTTTTTAGAAACAAATTTCATTGTCATTTTCACTTCTGCTGAATATAAATCGAGATTGTTGTCCGTCAGCCTTATGATTTTCAATTTATCCTCAATGCCATTTATTGTTATTGATAACATTTTACCGTCGCCAGGTATAGACCATGTTCCCTGCTCTTTCTTCCATCCTCCATTATTGGCTATCGTAGTGGTTGTTATCTTTCCGTTTTTATCAAAAGCATATATTGTTTTGGTTTTTGCCATGGTGACCATTTCATTCACCACTTTTTTGAATTCCGTCTTTTCTTTTTCAGACATATTGGCTTCCGCTTCTTTGGAATCAAAACCCTGAAGCATCCAAGATTTTATGATTACATCTGATGCTCCGTTTTGTTTCTTTTCATCTTTTGAAGTCCATGACAAAGCTGATAAAATGATCAGTCCAATCAATACCTTTTTAATTTTCATGAGTTTAATTTTTAGAATTATCCAAAGTAAAAATAGTGCGGTAAAAAGGTATTTTTTTGGGAAGATGTCGGTTCTGAGGTTTTTAATGTTAATCCGTCCACTATAAATCCATATTCGTTATTTTACCGAAATATTGCGGTAATAAATCTTTGGAATAACTTACAATGGCGGCGTCAACTGCACCAATTATCATATGGAAATCCCTTATATTTACGAAAAAAATCCTATGCTAAGAGCGATTGTTATTGATGACATTAGTACAATGAGAGCCAATACTATTGAACTTCTCAAAAAATACTGCCCTACCGTAGTTGTCATTGCTGAAGCTGATGATGTAAAATCGGGCATGGAAACCATTCGTAAATTCCTGCCTGACCTAGTTTTCCTCGATGTAGAAATGCCGGATGGAACAGGGTTTAATTTATTGCAACAGCTTAAACCCATTAGCTTTAAGGTAATTTTTGTGAGTGGCCATCAGGATTTTGCCATCAGGGCGTTTCGTTTCAGTGCGCTCGATTATTTATTAAAACCTATCAATCCTACAGACCTTATAGAAGCAGTAAAAAAAGCGGAAGAATCAGTTAGCAGGGAAATTATGGATATGAAGCTCAGTTCCCTCTTTACCAACATGGAACGTCCTAAAGACCTTAAAAAGCTTATTTTAAGGACTTCCGATAAAGTATATTCCGTTAACGTACAGGATATTGTTCATTGTGAAGGCGAAGGCAATTATACTACTTTCCATTTTATCAATGCACCAAAACTAGTGGTTTCAACCAACCTTAAGGAATATGATCAGATGCTGAGCACTTTCGGATTCTTCCGAACACATCAATCGCACCTGATTAATTTTCTATATTTTGACCATTATTCAAAGGACACCAACTCCATACGCCTTAAAAATAAAGCAGTAATACCGTTGGCAACCCGCAAAAAAGAAGAATTTCTTTTGCTGTTGAATAATTTATAAATAGCAATTTTATAAAAACACATTTACAACACATTTTAGCGGATTGACATTAAATGCCAGCGCATTTACATGAGTAATTTCTATCGTATTTCTTTGTTGTAGTTTTAAGCAATCGTTAATTCAACTGTCAGTTGCATTACACCCGACGAAATGCCAATTTCTGTATATTTTTTTCTATATTTGAAAGATTGGATTGAAGCGCAGTTACAAAAAATCTAACCTATGACCTTAACCACATTATGAAAACTATTTTTTTGCTGCTTGCCTGTTGTTTAATATCCTGTCAGCAACAATCCAATAAAAAGTCCGTCACACCCGATGTGCCAAACCCGGAAACGCCCAGCGACACCAAAATACAATACGTGAGTGAAAAATATCCTGTTGGCGATATCAATCATGACAACGTAAAAGATACAGCTACCGTATCCTTTGATTTTAATTATAATACCCAGGAGGTAATATGCCCTACGCCCAACTGTGCTATTAATATAAACTTTAGCTTGGGAATCCCCGACCTCGATATCGACCAGTCGCTTGGGATTTTTGTTAAGCCAGCACCCGACCTTAACAACGACAACGGCAATGATATCCTTTTATTCTCGCGTACCAATGAAGGTTCCTGGAATGACATTTTTGCCTATACCCTTTCGAATGGAAAATGGATTGAGCTTGCGCGTACCAAATGTTTCTTCAGCGATGATGCCGATGCGGAGCACCGTATCGTTAAGGAGAAAAACCAATATTTCCTTGTGGGTGACAGTTGGGATGACAGCAAAGGCGGAGTCGTCGCGCGATCGGTAAAGGTAAAAATGGAACCAACAGCAAGCGTAAACTGGCTCGAAAGTTTCGACCTTGACGGCGACGGCAAAAGCGACAAGATTTATTTTGATTATACCAAAGGCGCACATTGCTGCTATAAAATCAATATCACATTGAGTAGCGACGGTAAGGTTCGAAAATTCCCTTTTGAAATGGACGGTGGTTATATTGCCGATGTAGATGACAGCCAACCTGAGCAATTTTCAATCGGTAATATCGACAAGGATGCTTTGCCCGAAATTACGATGCGTATCCAAACCTACAACGGTGAAGCATCGCCTATACCTTCTGCCTGGAAGAAACAATATGGTATTACAGGCAATAAGATTGTTTTGGAATATGTGGGTAAGGAAATTAGGGTGAGAGACTATTAAAAAAACACATTATGCTCGAATTATCCCAAAAGTTTAAAGCCCTGGAAACCTCACTGAAGGATTCAATAATTGAGATCGAGACTTTCAAGCTAAAGCGGCTGGAGGATTATGATAAGGGGATGAGCGCAATTGAATTTGAATACAATGATTTAAATACCCGATTTACTTACAGCTTTGCAGAAAGTTTTAAAGACATGCTTAACTTAGATACGTTTTATTTTTATGGATCGATAGAGATTGATGGTTATTTCTCGCATCTGGAAGTCTTAATCGAAAAAGTAAGTACAAGATTACGGGTGTTGGAATACAACAATAGATTATGCTTCGATGGTCAGAGCGGGGAGGAAATGGCACTATCGAAAACATTTAAAGTTTTTGATAGTCGCCCCGAAATCGGCGATGGCAAAATGGCTGTTTTTAGCATCAAAGAAGGCGTATCGCCGCCAAATGAGCCCGATATTTATTATATCGATCGTGCAGATGCCTACAAGACCAACCTGACCTTCGTTCAATATTACGAAGCCGTGCTCGATATGCTTGGGATTGCATACTGGCAGTATCTGTTTACCGAGGTATCGTTCAAAGACCCAATGAAAGACCATATTTATCCAAAATTGAAAGCAGCTCTTGAAGCATTACAAAAAGCCCTGCCGCAGAAGGATTATTCGCGGTATTTTGAATTGCTGGAAGAAAGGAACAGATAGTTTAATCCAATTAAAAAAAACATTATGCTCGAATTATCCCAAAAATTTAAGGCCCTGGAAACCTCACTGAAGGATTCCAAAATTGAGATCGAGACCTTCAAGCTAAAGCGGCTGGAAGATTATGATAAAGGGATTAGAGCAATTGATTTTGCATACAATGACTTAAATACTGTATTTAACTATCGCCTCCCGGAAAGTTTTAAAGACATCCTTAATATAAGTAGGTTCTATTTCTATGGGTTGATAGAGGTTGATGGTTATTTTTCGCATCTGGAAGTTTTAATCGAAAAAGTAAGTGCCGGCTTGCGCTTATTGGATTTTGACAGTAAATTATGGTTTGATGGGCAGAGCGAGGAGGAAATGGCACTTTGGAAAACGTTCATGACTTTAGATGTCCGCCCCGAAATCGGCGATGGCAAAATGGCTGTTTTTAGCATCAAAGAAGGCGTATCGCCGCCAAATGAGCCCGATATTTATTATATCGACCGTGCAGATGCCTACAAGACCAACCTCTCATTCGCGCAATATTATGAGGCCGTGCTCGATATGGTCGGAATCGCAGACTGGCAGTATCTGTTTACCGAGGTATCTTTCAAAGACCCAATGAAAGACCATATTTATCCAAAATTGAAAGCGTCGTTGGAAGCATTGCGTAAAGCCCTGCCACATAAGGATTATTCACGCTATTTTGAATTGCTGGAAGAAAGGAACAGATAGTTTAATCCAATTAAAAAAAACATTATGCTCGAATTATCACAAAAATTTAAGGCCCTGGAAACCTCACTGAAGGATTCCAAAATTGAAATCGAGACCTCCAGGCTAAAGCGACTGGAAGATTATGATAAAGGGATCAGAGCAATTGAATTTGAATATAACAACTTGAATACCGAATTTAACTATCGCTTCCCGGAAAGTTTTAAAGACATGCTTAACTTAGATACGTTTTATTTTTATGGATCGATAGAGATTGATGGTTATTTCTCGCATCTGGAAGTTTCAATCGAATTGGTCAGTACACTGTTGCGGTTATTGGATTTTGACAATAAATTATGCTTCGATGGGCAGAGCGGGGAGGAAATTGCTCTATGGAAAACGTTCAGGCTTCTGGATACCCGCCCTGAAATCGGCGATGGTAAAATGGCCGTTTTTAGCTTAAAAGATGGCGTATCGCCGCCAAATGAGCCCGATATTTATTATATCGACCGTGCAGAGGCCTACAAGACCAACCTGACCTTCGTGCAATATTATGAGGCCGTGCTCGATATGCTCGGAATCGCATACTGGCAGTATTTATTTACTGATGTTTCGTTCAAAGACCCGATGCTGGACCATATTTATCCTGAACTGAAAGCGTCGCTTGAAGCATTGCAGAAAGCACTGCCTCAAAAGGATTATTCGCGGTATTTTGAATTGCTGGAAGCACGACTAAATAAATCAATTAAAAAATAATTATGATGTTCGAATTTAAATTGTTTTTTTCTGACACGCTTACTTTTGCATTGAACGACGCAAGAGAAAACGCATCATCAATAGGAATAGCCGAAAAATATAATTGGGTATTGGAAAATGAAATTCCCGATTTCAACCGTCTCGACCAGACACACAAGGGTATTTGGGAGTTTTACACCGAAAAAGCAGATGGCTTCGAAATCAAATGGAAAAAGGATAAAACCGGCTTTCCAAATGGCAGTATCAATTTCATCAAGGCCGAACACATTTTCGGCGATTGGGCCAAAAATGGCTTATACGATGATGATGCCATTGAAGAAAACGAAGACATCCAATATTTCAAACCGTTTGACATGTTCGTGCCCGAAGCCGAATGCGGGTTTATCGTGACGCCCGATAAAGTCTATCCGTCGGTTTATTACCACGACAACGCCCAATCAGAACTGCACGACCTCGACATTGATTTCAACGGGTATTGCCAGATGGCGGTTGAAGCGAGGGTTTTTAATTACTGGCAACGTGTTTTACTGTTCATTCAGGGCAACAGCATCGGTGCATCCGTTACGGAAGACTTCAAAAAGAAATGCCGCTGCTATTCCCAGATTTTAGTTGGGAAGGGTTTGTGGAAAAATATGAATCGTTAAGGCTGTCGAAGTAAATCCGCGCCATCGGGTATTTTGAATTGCCGGAAGCGAGTAATAAATAAATAAAAACAAATGAAATTATGAGTTTTGATGACATTTTAATAGACAAGCTAATTGCCGCTCAACTTGATGACAAGACCATTGTTGGGTATACAGATAAATATAAACTCCCTTTAAAAGAGCATACTTCTGAATTGGATTTATTAGACAATTCCCACAAAGGCTTTAAGGAATTTTACACCGAGCGCGCCAACGGCTTCGAAATCAAATGGAAAAAGGATAAAACCGGCTTCCCGTGCGGCAGCATCAATTTCATCAAGGCCGAACATATTTTTGGCGATTGGTCCAAAAATGGCTTATACGATGATGATGCCATTGAAGAAAACGAAGACATCCAATATTTCAAACCGTTTGACATGTTCGTGCCCGAAGCCGAATGCGGGTTTATCGTAACGCCAAATGAAGTCTACCCATCCATTTATTACCACGACAACGCCGAATCAGAAATGCACGACCTCGACCTTGATTTCAACGGGTATTGCCAGATGGCGGTTGAAGCGAGGGTTTTTAATTACTGGCAACGTGTTTTACTGTTCATTCAGGGCAACAGCATCGGTGCATCCGTTACGGAAGACTTCAAAAAGAAATGCCGCTGCTATTCCCGGATTTCAGTTGGGAAGGGTTTGTGGAGAAATATGAAGCGTTAAGGCTTTCGAAATAAGTTGAAGCAAATTATAAACTAATTAAGTAACATCTGAAATTATGGATAACAGCATACAATCTCTTGAGCTATCATCGGCGATAGAAAAGCATGAAAATGAAAAAGCCAAAAGACTTATCGACGATGTAGGAACTGATCTTGTTGGCTATGGCGGTACAGCATTGAATTTCGCGGCATTTTACAACAACCTTGAAATCGCAAAATATGCCATAGAAAAGGGAGCCGATGTAAATCATAGTTTTGCCTCTTCCAAGGGAAAAGGATTTACACCATTAATGGCAGCATGCGAAAAAGGAAATGTAGAAATGGTCAAGCTTCTGATTCACAATGGTGCTGATGTTAATGCTTCCGATAGCCATGGCAGAACAGCCCTTGACATCTTAGTATTTGAAATAAGAGATAATGAAGAGGAAATCTTAAAAGTCCTGCTCAATGCTGGTGTCGACCCAAAAAGATTTCAGATATTTTTAAAAAATCGCCTTATGATTTTTTAAAACAAGTCGGTGGCACTGATTTGATAAAAATAATTGATGCTTTTGAAAACTAAATAGTGCACAGGAAGAAAGTAGTTCAAATGATTATTCGCGATTTTGAATTGCTGGAATTAAGAAATAAATAAGTAAGCTATGCTCGAATTATCCCAAAAGTTTAAAGCCCTGGAAACATCCCTGAAGGATTCAATAATTGAAATCGAGACCTTCAGGCTAAAGCGGCTGGAAGATTATGATAAAGGGATCAGAGCAATTGATTTTGCACACAATGACTTAAATACTGTATTTAACTATCGCTTCCCGGAAAGTTTTAAAGACATCCTTAATATAAGTAGGTTCTATTTTTATGGATCGATAGAGATTGATGGTTATTTCTCGCATCTGGAAGTTTCAATCGAATTGGTCAGTACAAGATTACGGGTGTTAGAATACAACAATAAATTATGCTTCGATGGGCAGAGCGAGGAGGAAATGGGACTCTGGAAAACATTTAAAGTTTTTGATAGTCGCCCCGAAATTGGTGATGGCAAAATGGGGGTTTTCAGCATCGAAGAAGGCGTATCGCCGCCAAATGAGCCCGATATTTATTATATCGACCGTGCCGATGCCTACAAGACCAACCTGACTTTCGTGCAATATTATGAGGCCGTGCTCGATATGCTTGGGATTGCATACTGGCAGTATCTGTTTACCGAGGTATCGTTCAAAGACCCGATGCTGGATCATATTTATCCTGAATTGAAAGCAGCTCTTGAAGCATTACAGAAAGCCCTGCCGCAGAAGGATTATTCGCGGTATTTTGAATTGCTGGAAGCGCGGAATAAATAATTAACAAGAAATAATGGAAGAAACTTTTGACTCTTACCTGCGATACTACCTTCGCATAGCAAAAAACGACAAAAAAATCGATTCTTTTGATATTGCTTACAATGAGCTATTGGAAAATGAAATTACCGATTTCAACCGTCTTGACCAAACGCACAAAGGCTTCAGGGAATTTTACACCGAGCGCGCCAACGGCTTCGAAATCAAATGGAAAAAAGACAAGACTGGTTTTCCCTGTGGCAGCATCAATTTCACCAAGGCCGAACATATTTTTGAAGACTGGTCCAAAAATGGCTTATACGATGATGATGCTATTGAAGAAAACGAAGACATCCAATATTTCAAACCGTTTGACATGTTCGTGCCCGAAGCCGAATGCGGGTTTATCGTAACGCCAAATGAAGTCTACCCATCCATTTATTACCACGACAACGCCGAATCGGAACTGCATAGCCTCGATCTTGATTTCAACGGCTATTGCCAGATGGCGGTTGAAGCAAGGGTGTTTCATTATTGGCAGCGTGTTTTGCTGTTCATTCAGGGCAACAGCATCGGCGCATCGGTTACCGAAGATTTCAGGAAGGAAATGCCACTGCTGTTCCCTGATTTCAGTTGGGAAGGGTTTGTGGAGAAATATGAAGCGTTAAGGCTTTCGAAATAAGCCAGGTGTTGCCGGGTCATTAGTGGAAACGCAAATAAATTATTAATCAAATTGACAATTATATAATGAGAAAGAAATATTTTGACAGTTACCTTGTATACGATCTCATCACCGCCGAAGAGGAAAAAAAATTGGGTCGTTTGAAAAAAGCCATAATTCGACATTGGAAAATGAAATCCCTGATTTGAACCGTGTCGACCAGACACACAAAGGCATAAAAGAATTTTATACTGAAAGAGCAGATGGCTTCGAAATCAAATGGAAAAAGGATAAAACCGGCTTTCCAAATGGCAGTATCAATTTCATCAAGGCCGAACACATTTTTGGCGATTGGGCCAAAAATGGCTTATACGATGATGATGCCATTGAAGAAAACGAAGACATCCAATATTTCAAACCGTTTGACATGTTCGTGCCCGAAGCCGAATGCGGGTTTATCGTAACGCCAGACAAAGTCTACCCCTCCATTTATTACCACGACAACGCCGAAACCGAACTGCATGACCTCGACCTCGATTTCAACGGCTATTGCCAGATGGCGGTTGAGGCCAGGGTATTCAATTACTGGCAGCGTGTACTGTTATTCATTCAGGGCAAGAGTATAGGCGCATCGGTTGCCGAAGATTTCAGGAAGGAAATGCCACTGCTGTTCCCTGATTTCAGTTGGGAAGCGTTTGTGCAGAAATATGAATCGTTACGCTTGTCGAAATAAAGAACTTTTAAGTATAATAAATAAGTAACCATGGAAGAAATTAAAACATTCATTGAAAATTATATCAAAGACGAATACAATGCCAACAAGTCAAAAACCGATGTAAACGTTGCCGATGATGTTTATAAAGACCTGGCCTTAAAAGCTTACAGCTATTACTGTCCAACTGTATCAAACATTTTTGGAAGGGGTACTACGCAGGAAAAAATGAAAGGGCTGAGTGAAATGTTCCAAAAAGCATATGCCAATAATGTTGTGAAGGCCGTTCCGCGTACACTATTCCAAATCAAACATTACAAAAACTCTAAATTAGGTGACGGCCTCGCAAGATTCGTAACCGGCGAAGATATGTATGCCTGTTATGTAAGCTACACCGAGAACACAGGGCGTCTCTTAGGCTATAACCAACTGTACTATGTAGCGCAAACAGACGAAGGCTTAAAAATAATTTACAGCCTTACTTATGGCGTGAATGATCTAAAATGGAGGCATTCGCATGATTTGGAAACCACGCAGGTTTTAACGTCAGGACAACTGATTGCTGTAGAAAAATACCAAGAACCCGAAGAAGAGAGCAGTTTAAAGGATTATAACGGAGAAAAATAATATTAAGCAACCATGGAAGAAATTAAAGCATTCCTAAACGACTTTTTGGAAGCCGAAGTACAGGCTATAAAATCAAGGGATATAGCCGATTTAAATGATTATAATTCTAAATTAGATTACATGAATTCTTTTGTAATTGACAGTGTTAAAAATCAATTTGGAATGACACCAAAGCATACTTTAGACAGCCCACAATATTATGAAAAAATGAAGGGAGCGGGAAATCCTGATAAGAGATTTGTATTCAGGATTGACAAATTTGAGCAAAATGAAAGAGTAATATATAAAGCCCTTGTTTCGGAACGTGATCCAAATGGGTTAATGATATATGCTGATTGTTTCATAATAGAAAAGCGCAATTCGTCTAAAATAATTGCAAAATTCTTTTTTCTGACTCGAAATGGAATTTTAATGCCGGTGATGAAGCATTCATGAAAATCGGAAAAGACAGGTATGGCGATAACGACTATTTACTCAACAAAGAAGCACTAGGCAAACTGGTTGAAACAGAAAGGTTACTCGCCCCTGAAGATGATGAAGACAGTATGAGGGAATATTTAAAAGACAGATAACATGATATTACAAAAAATCAAGGAACTCCACCACATCCTGGACAACTATACCGAAGTCGAACAAAACCGTCTCGGTATCAAACATCCTATGGATATGCAGAAAGTAAAAAGAATCATCCGTGGCGGAAAATGGTCGGTACTCACTTATGCCGCCCATCCTAAAAACATCGGTACAGACGACCTACGGATATTGCCGTGGCTGCCAGGCAGCGAATGGCCAGAAGTTTATACCAGTGATTCTGATATGCAGTCTGTTTCAAGGCATTTGAATATATTGGCCCGGTTCACCAGCCTAAAATTTCAACTTTGTTATGAAGATAAGGAATACTGTGAAAATTTAATGACCAAATGGGAACTGTTTTACGAAGCCATTATTCCCATCTACCGCCTTTTTGGTGGCACCGATGACCTTGCAGCACTCAAAGAATACGTATTTGATAAAAAAACTGGCCGACTAAAAAAACTTCCTACGAACAAATAAGTATGAAAAGACGGCAGCATAAGCTAAAGCTTGACCCAAGCAGGGAAAACCAATATTTGTATGACGAAATAGACAAATGGCAGGAACGCCTCTATTTGCCTTCACTGCCTGACTTCGATCTGGGCATTTATGAAAACCGAATACTCAGTATGTTCTCCAGTAGGGCGGCCTCCATGCTCGATATTGAGGATTTTACAAAACCCGAAGAAGCGGCCAACATATTGCTACAGGCTGTAAATTATGCCCACGGTTTTGACACCGAAACCAATAATGTTTCTGATGGTACAGGCGGCCTCACAACATCAAGTAGAGTATTTGAACCCATCAATAAATTATTCTCCCCTTATAGTGAAATAACAATCCCTGAGGAATTAAAAACCACACCCGAATATTACATCGCCAAAAAAATGCATGAGGCCCAAAAAGGATACAATGGCACTGCACATATCGAAATGGCAGCCGTTATGGATGAGGCCGGCAACCCAAAAAGAGCCTGGACCTATCTGGTCAGCGCCGGATATTGGGCAGCCAGAAGCCTTCCGGAAGCACAGCCCGTAATCCTGCAGGCGGCCATCGATCTTTGCGACAGGAACGGATGGCTTGAGGCAAAGGAGGCTTTGGAGCATAATATGGAGTTGTTACAGAACACCTAAAAGACAGATAACATGATACTACAAAAAATCAAGGAACTACACCGCATCCTGGACAATTACACCGAAGTCGAACAAAACCGTCTCGGTATCAAACATCCTATGGATATGCAGAAAGTGAAAAGAATCATCCGTGGCGGTAAATGGTCGGTACTCACTTACGCTGCCTATTCAAAAAATATTGGTACAGATGACCTTAGGATATTGCCGTGGCTACCTGGCAGCGAATGGCCGGCAGTAACTACCGATAACGCTGACATGCAGTCTGTTTCACGGCAACTCAATATTTTGGCCAGGTTTACTGAACCTGATTTCTATCTTTGTTATGAAAGCAGGGATTATTGCGAAAAACTAGTCACAAAATGGGACCTGTTTTACGAAGCCATTATCCCCGTCTACCGCCTTTTTGGTGGCACCGATGACCTCGCAGAACTCAAAGAATACGTATTTGACAAAAAAAACTGGCCGACTAAAAAAACTTCCTATGAGGAAATAAAAATGAAAAAGCGGCAGCATAAGCTGAAACTTGATCCAGGCAGGGAAAATCAATACCTGTATGAGCTCATAGACAAATGGCAAGATTATAATTATCTGCCTTCATTGCCTAATTTTGATCCGGGCATTTATGAAAACCGCATACTCAGTATGTTCTCCAGTAGGGCGGCCTCCATGCTCGATATTGAGGATTTTACAAAACCCGAAGAAGCGGCCAACATATTGCTACAGGCTGTAAATTATGCCCACGGTTTTGACACCGAAACCAATAATGTTTCTGATGGTACAGGCGGCCTCACAACATCAAGTAGAGTATTTGAACCCATCAATAAATTATTCTCCCCTTATAGTGAAATAACAATCCCTGAGGAATTAAAAACCACACCCGAATATTACATCGCCAAAAAAATGCATGAGGCCCAAAAAGGATACAATGGCACTGCACATATCGAGATGGCAGCCATTATGGATGAGGCCGGCAACCCAAAAAGAGCCTGGACTTACCTTGTCAGCGCCGGATATTGGGCAGCCAGAAGCCTTCCCGAAGCACAGCCAGTAATCCTGCAGGCAGCCATCGATCTCTGTGATAGGAACGGATGGCTTGAGGCAAAGGAGGCTTTGGAGCATAATATGGAGTTGTTACAGAACACCTAAAAGACAGATAACATGATACTACAAAAAATCAAGGAACTACACCGTATCCTGGACAACTATACCGAAGTCGAGCAAAACCGTCTCGGTATCAAACATCCTATGGATATGCAGAAAGTAAAAAGAATCATCCGTGGCGGTAAGTGGTCGGTACTCACTTATGCTGCCCATCCAAAGAGTATTGGCACAGATGACCTTAGGATATTGCCGTGGCTGCCTGGCAGCGAATGGCCGGCAGTAACTACCGATAACGCTGATATGCAGTCTGTTTCACGGCATCTCAATATTTTGGCCAGGTTTACTGAACCCGATTTCTATCTTTGTTATGAAAGCAGGGATTATTGCGAAAAACTAGTCACAAAATGGGACCTGTTTTACGAAGCCATTATTCCCGTCTACCGCCTTTTTGGTGGCACCGATGACCTCGCAGAACTCAAGGAATACGTTTTTGATAAAAAAAATTGGCCTTCCAAAAAGATTTCATCGGAAGAAATAAAAAAGAAAAAGCGACAGCATAAGCTGAAACTTGACCCAGGCAGGGAAAACCAGTACCTATACAAACTCGTTGACGAATGGGGAAAATATGATTATCTGCCTTCCCTGCCTGACTTCGATCTGGGCATTTATGAAAACCGCATACTCAGTATGTTTTCCTATAAAGCCAGTGTAATGCTGCGTATTGAACATTTTGAAAAGCCAGAAGAGGCAGCGAATATCCTATTACAGGCTGTAAATTATGCCCACGGTTTTGACACCGAAACCAATAGTGTTTCTGATGGTACAGGTGGTATTGCTACATCAATGACGGTATTTGATCCCATTAAAAAATTATTCTCCCCTTACAGCAAAATAACAATCCCTGCGGAATTAAAAACCACACCCGAATATTACATCGCAAAAAAAATGCATGAGGCCCAAAAAGGATACAACGGGACTGCCCATATCGAGATGGCTGCGGTTATGGATGAGGCCGGCAACCCGAAAAGGGCATGGACTTACCTTGTCAGCGCCGGATATTGGGCAGCCAGAAGCCTTCCGGAAGCACAGCCTGTGATACTACAAGCAGCCATCGATCTTTGCGGCAGGAACGGATGGTTGGAGGCAAAGGAGGTTTTGGAGTATAATATGGGGGTTTTGAAAAGCATTTAAATCTAAATGACATGAAATATTTCGAAATCAGAATAAACAATGAAAAAATCAAGAAAGCCATTGAGGAAAACGACCTTACGGGATTTGTGTTCACACCAGTAAAGGGAGATAACTTGAATAAAAACAATGACTAAAATAAAATGACACAAGAAGAAAAACCCCAAATCTACACCTTCAATTGCCGCCATAGGATTGGCATATTGACCAAGAAGAGCGAGATGGTAGAACAGCCCAAATGTACGGTTTGCGACAGGTTCATCCTCGAAGAAATCGGATATTCCAAAGTGGAACTGGAAATCGATACCTACAATGGCGAAGACATGTTTAAGTCAAGGACAGTAACGATGGTGACCGAAAAACTGCACAACGCGCTGCAACAGGCAGGTATTAAGGGTTATGCGCCGCTAAAAGTCTCGAAAGTCAGGTTTAAATATTCGGAGGTAGACTTGAAAACCGTTCCCAACCTGGTTTACCTGGCTGTGCTTTCGCCGGCAGTCGGCAATATTCCCATTGCTTACGATTATACGGGAAGATGTGAAGCCTGCAAGCAATACCACTCCAAATACAATGAGGAGAAATCGGTATTAATCAACCGCAAGAGCGACAAAGATGCAGCGCATCTCCAGGTTTACTACGATTCCTGGGAAGGAGCTGACATCTTTAACCTTGCCGATCATGGCGAATTGGGCGTGACGCAGAAATTCCTCGATGTGCTAAAGGATTTTAATTGTCCTGATTTGGTAGTTATTCCCGCGGAGTGGATTTAAAGTTTTTAAATTTAAAAATAACCAATCATGGAAGAAGTAGAAATTATAGCAAATGGTTTTACAAAGCGTGTAGGCGAAGGAACATGGTATGCCGATGTGCCTCCGGAAATCATTGATAAGTATAAAGGTGCTTTCGTGATTAATGGGGGAACAGAAGATATCATCAATTATATATGGAAAAAATTCGGTTTAAGAAGTTATCGGGATGGATTGTTTTGGATGGTCAATCCCGATGAGTATAATGATCTCGCTCGTCAGTTTCCTCACATTTCAAATACTGCAATTGTATTGGCCAGGACTAGTATTGGCAATTTGTTTTTGCTTGAAAAACTGGATATTGGGGATTCTATTACGTATTTAAATACCCATTTTGGAACGACAACCATTGTTAGTACAGATTTTGAAGTCTTTATCGAATTTAACCTTGCTGCCGATCCATTTTGGGAAAGGGAGTGCTACGGCAAAATAGAATTAAAAGCCGCAAAAAAACACAAACTGACTGCTGACGAATGTCTCACATTTATTCCTGCACTTGCATTAGGTGGCGATGAAAAAGTATCGAATCTTGAAAAAGTAAATATTAAAAAGAACCTGGAAATGCTGGCACAGCTACTTTAAAGGCAAGCGCTGTCTATATGCAAATTAAAAATTATATAATTAAATTAAATAAGTCATGATTGAAAACAAATGGTTTTTACAATGGTACCCAGACAGTTTTGAGCCTTATGACCACAGCGAAGTTGGCGTTACGTAGAAATTCCTTGATGTGCTAAAGGATTTCAATTGCCCCGATCTTATGGTGATTCCGGCGGAGTAAATTTAAAATACAAACAGAATGGAATATATAGAAAATAAAAAATTTGAAATTCGTTATTTTGATGAAAATGAAATTATTGAAAACAAAACTTTTGTAAAATGCGAGTTTGATAATTGTGTGCTTTCCGTTCCTTTTACGGCGATACCTCAAAACAGGACAATCATCCGAAATTGTATCTTCAGGGATTCCATTATCTACAATACTTGCTCCCAACAAAAAGGGGCGCTTGAAAATGTCCTTTTTGAAAATATTAAAACAACCGAACTACGGATTGTTGGCGTGACCTTTAATCAGGTAATCCTGAAAGGAAACTTTAATAAGATCATGCTCGGCAGCTTTGTTACTAATGGATTGCCAATTTATATCGACGAAAATAATTTCAGGTATCCGGCCGAAAATGAAATGGTACAATTGGAAGATTATAGGAGATCATATTATGAAAATGTGCCATGGGCAATTGATATCAGTAAGGCAGAATTTTCAACCTGTGATTTGAAAAACAGCATTCCCGGAAAATTGGTTATCAGGAATCCCGAAACACAGGCACTGGTGCTTAAAGAGAAAATGAAGGAAGCAAAATGGAAAGGAATCAAACATATTGATATGATTCTGGCTGAATCTTATTTGAGTAATTATCATGATGATTCAATAATTGTCGCACCTACAAGGCATAAAAAGAATTTCCCAAAGTATATGGAATTCATCAAAATACTTCGCGAAGAAGGAATTGCGGAGTTGAAGTAATAAAAGCCTTCTGGCATTGCAACATTAAAAATTAAAATAAACCTATGAAAACATTTATCCTTTTTTTATTACTGTTTCCAGCCTTGGCCAGTGCACAAACTATAGAATCGGCCAACAGGAGCACTATCGCCTATATCAGTACCGATGGTACCATCGAAGACAGCCACCGTTCCACTACCGCCTATATCAAAAACGACGGCACTGTACAGGACAGCCACCGTTCAACCATAGGTTATCTCGAAAGTGACGGAAGGGTCACCGACAGCCACCGTTCAGTATTAGGCTATATCAGCAAAGACGGCAATGTTGAGGACAGCCACCGCAGCCGGATTAGGAGCATTAGTAATGATGGTGTGATAATGAACAACAGCGGCAGCGTTTTGGGGTATGCCAAAAATATAAGGAAGGACTGGGTGGCTGCTTATTTCTTCTTTTTTAAATTCTGACCTGCCAGATAAGTTTAGTTATCCTGCATATAAGGAATTTCAAAAGTAACTTTTGCACCGGTCACATTATTGTCCTTATCAACCGCGTTAGCTGCATGAACTATAAAGTCCTGGTTTTTGGTGTAGTTAACCAGCCTTTCCCGGGTTATTTCGGTAGCCATTGATTTGTGGCTGCCCTCATTTCTGACGGTATCAAATCCCTTTCCGTTATCGGTAACCTCAAATAACAATTTATTACCATCAGGATAATAGGCAATGTCGACCCTTCCTCCTGCCTCTTTCGTACCCAAGCCGTGCTTAATGGCATTTTCTATAAAAGGCTGTGTGAGCATTGGAGGAACAAAAACAGATTCGGTATCTATTGTATTTTCAACAGTAATCTTAAAATCGAATGCCTTATCGTATAGAAGCTGCTGGATGGCCAGGTAGTTACGGGTCATTTCTATTTCCTCTGCAAGCGAAATATAGTTCTCATTTGAATTTTCAAGAATCTGGCGTGTCAGTTTTGAGAATTTGTCGAGATAGGTCACTGCTGTATCATCCTGCTTATTATATATCAGGTTCCTGATGTTCTGGAGAGAATTGAAAATAAAATGCGGGTTCATCTGCGAAATGAGGAACTTCTGCTTAATCTGGTTCTTTTCAAGAAGCATGATGGTTTGATTCTGCCTGTTATTCCTATAATAGAAATAGCCGCCCAATAGCAGGAGCAATACTATACCCGAAAGGAATAAAACCATATTGTATTGTGTTGCTTTTTCTTTTTCGGTAGTTAACTTATAATTAAGTTCCTTTTTCTCAAAATCGTATTTGAGTTGCTGCTGTGCCAATATATTTTTTGCAGTTTCCGTTTTGCCCGAATCAATCAGCTGGTCATGAAACTGATCCATTTCAAGTGCCGTTTCAAAATCCTTGTTCTCCCGGCTGATCCGGAACAGAAGAAGCGATGCCTGGTTCCTGAAGTTCCAGTAATTTATATTCCTTGCTTAACAGCAGTCCTTTGTTCAGGTAAAACGCAGCCTTTTCATTATCTTTCTTCTTATAATATAATTCGCCAAATCGTACATAAGCATTTGCCCTTGCCATTTCATCAATATCACCTTGCAGGGCTTCCTTCAATAATGATTCTGCTTCATCAAATTTCAATTCATCTATTTTAACCGCAGCAATTTTGGTCAGTACCACGCTGGCACTACTCATATCCCCTATCTTTCTTAATAAATACAATGCCCTATTAAAATTGTTAATGGCTTCGGGATGTTTTCCAAGGGCAAGATAGGACGAACCACAATTGGCATATGCGGAACTTTTCGCAAATCCTTCTGCATCTGATATTGAAGCTTTCGAATCATAATAAGCAATCACATTTTTATTGTAGGCAATTGATTCCTTGTGTTTTCCCTGGTCAGCATAAATATTGGCCATCGTGGATTGTATGTATGAGATTTCATCGGCATTGCCTATCTTATCCTTTTCGAAATATTTCAGGGCCGTAAACAAATAGGATATTGCTTTTTTGTATTCATAAATGCGGGTAAGTGTGACCGCCTTACCGATCGTTGCATAATACATTTCATCGTATGACCCTATGGATTTGAAAAGTGAAATGCTCTTGTCTATACAGTCCATCGCATTTACTATATCACCTCGTTTATCATAAGCAAGGGAGATGTTGTTATAATAAGCACCAAGGTATTGGGTGTATTTTTTATGTAATTCGACAGATGTCTTTTTATTATAGTTCCTAAGGGCCAAATTGCCTAACAGCTTATTCAGTTCCTTTGTTGTCTGTTCATATTGGCTATGTTCATCTATTGCAGCTGCAATAGCAAATAGTTTTGTAGTGTCATGGATTTTAGGGTTCTGTACTATCCTCTTTATTGAATCAAGTGCCTGATCTTGTGCAAAGGCAGCTGAAAAAATAAACAGCAATAACAATAATGCATACAAATCGGATTTTTTAATCATTTGTGGCAGATAGGAGTTATGGGTAGAAAACAAAAATACACAATTGGCTTCAAAATAGATTGAACAAAGTTGATAAACCAGGAAAATCTTAAGTAATTGATTAATCCTTCTTAGTCATACAATTGAATTCATGCAATGGAAATACAAGGTTAACGATATTGATAAAAATAAATCGACCATGCGTTCATAATGGACTATAATTTCTATCTAAAACTGAAAGAAGCAGCAGATGTTTGTGGAATAAACAAAGAGCTTACTTTTCATACTGCTCGGCATACATTTGCAACGACCGTAACCCTTTCTAATGGTGTCCCAATTGAAAGCGTTAGCAAAATGCTTGGACACAGAAGCCTGAAATCCACCCAAATTTACGCGCGTGTTTTGGATGTAAAAGTGAGCACGGATATGCAAAATCTAAAGAATAAATTAAATACAAATTCTCCCGAAATGGGTAATGAATCTCTAATAGAAAAAACAGCATAATAAATCAAAAAACTTAGTCAAAACATGAAGCACCACCATTCAATTGTGGTGCTTTATTATCGCAAAAAACTACAAAAAACACAGTGTGTAATTCCCGAATCACACACTACTCTTCTTGATTAGCTTACTAGTAAGAGATAACTTCGCACTACTTCAACTATGCGAACAAGTGGGCAGTCAAGAGAAAGAATTAAAGATTAAAGCGATATACAGGATGCTGTTTGAAATCATCAATGGCAATCTGGAGTATCGCATTCCGGCTGACACGGATGATAATCAATTCAATGAATTGGCAGGGCTGTTAAACGAACTTGCTGCAAAAATCCAAAACGCAGAATATTTGAATCCATATCTTTCTACAGAGAAAATTAAAGAAGCAATTGAGCCTGCCGTTCTAATCCAAAAAGTGCAGGACTACATATTAAATCATTTAGAAGAAGACCTTCCTTCAACAAAAGAATTGGCACAAATGTTCGGAACAAACGATTTTACATTAAAGCAGAGTTTCCGTGATCTATTTGAAACAAGTATTTACCAATTCTACAACGACGAGAGACTGAAAAAGCCCGTTTACTTATCGAGCAAACTGCGATTCCTTTAGGGAACATAGCGCTTCTTTCTGGTTTTAACAATTATAGTAATTTCTTCAAAGCGTTCAAGAAAAAGTTCAATCAGAGTCCAAGTGATATTGCCCGACGACCAACGAAAGATTTAAATTCTGATTTAGATTCCAATATTGTCAACTGAAATATTCCCGATTGATAATCTGTTAATAATTTCATTTACAGAATTTTACCTCATCAAATCAATTACAATGAACCTTACCGCTATCAAATCAAATGTAATTTACGTTGTTGCACTGCTACACATTCTCTTATTCTCATACGCTGCAGCAAGTAAACTATTAGACTTTCAAAATTTTCAGGTTCAGCTTGGCCAATCGCCTCTGTTAAGCGCATTTGCCGTTCCTGTTTCCATTGCCGTTCCGATAGTAGAATTTATTCTCGTTCTCTTATTATTGTTTACCAGATATCGCATTATTGGACTCTATGGTAGTTTCATGCTCATGACAATGTTTACAGCCTACATTTTTATAATTCTAAATTTCAGTTCGTTTATACCCTGTTCCTGCGGAGGTATTTTAGAAAAGATGTCCTAGGACGAACATTTACTATTTAATATCGCCTTTGTGTTAATTGCTGCTATAGCAGTGCTATTTCACGCTGCAACAAAATGGGTGTGTGCCTTTTTAGCTTTTCTGTTCGCATCAGGGATTGCCATAGTGGCTGCATTGTTCCTCAATTCAGAAGATATTATTCAGCATCGTAATAACTTTGTGCGCAGGCTTCCCGAGCAGTTTTTCAAAGAACACGATATCGACCTCGGTTTTAACTCCTATTACTTCGCCGGAGCTGAGAATGGAAAAATTTACCTTGGCAATGTAACAGCACCTTTACTATTGACTGAAACGGACACCGCACTGAAATTCAAAAAAGAAAAGGTGATAAAGCTCAGTAATGTCAATTTTCCTTTCCGGTCATTGAATATTCAGGTGTATCCAAAGTATTTCTACGCGTCCGATGCTACCGTTCCGGTAATTTTCAGGGGCAAAACAGAACTATGGCAGGCGCAACAGGTTCCCGGAACCAACTACGACTTTTCCAATCCTGTCTTCACAGATTCCGTTTCTCTGGCTTTCCGAACACACAAAAAAATCTCGAAAGTGTGTTAGGGGCATCCACTTTTACTTCAAACCATATAAAGCAAAATCCTGCGTTACTACAAAAACAAATTGACGGCCGGTTCGATACCGATGGTGTACTCAGTTACGACGGTTATACCAATCAGCTTGTATACATATACTACTATAGAAATCAGTACATCGTTGCCGATTCAAAATTAAATTTAATTCATCGGGGTAATACCATAGATACCACTACCAGAGCCAAAATCAAAGTAGCATTCATCAAAGACAGAAACGAAAAGAAGTTTTCCGCACCGCCTATGACGGTCAATAAAAATGCTTACGCCTATAAGGGGTTATTGTTTGTAAACTCAGCCTTGATGGGCAGATATGAGTCTGAAAAAATGTGGAAACAGGCAAGCATTGTTGATGTCTACGACTATAAAAACCGGAGGTATATAGTAAGCTTTTACGTTTACAATATCGATGGCGAAAGGTTAGCTGATTTCGCTGTTCAAGGGAATAATTTTTATGGAATAGTCGGAACGCACCTTGTGAGTTACAAAATGAGTAACCTGGTAATAAAGTAGTACGCAAAACTCAAAAAATAACAATATAACCGGCCGGTTGTCAGGAGTAAGATCGAAAACCTGTAAACAGAGTAGATCAGTAACGTAAATTTTTTAATTATGAAAAGAATAAGCAAATTCGTTCCTATGGCAGTGCTTGCTTTAGGGTTGGTTGGAGCCTTAAGTTCATTTACAGTGAACAAAGAGTCAAAATTGACAACCAACATTCAGGGGTACATCAGATTGAACCCTATGGGTACTCAGTGCGAGGCCTCCGTTAAATGTGCTGATGATTTCGGCCCACTGTGTACCGTTGGTGCTACGCAGGTTTGGGGCAAGACGGGTGGAGTTGATTCACCATGTACCGTCGAATTGAAACGAAATCACTAGTAAAAAGCAATGCAGTTCCCCCGGGAACTGCATTCTTGTTTACATGCTGTCGGGATTTAACCAGTCCGGTTTTACTGTTCCTTTCAAATAGTAATCCCACCAATCCTGTGTACGATGTGTCAAATCAATTTGGTGTTCCATCTTTATTAGCGAGTGACCACCGCCTTCATACAAAAGCAGGATGCTAGGTTTTTGCAGCCTGCGCAAAGCCAGGTGCAATTCAAGGCTTTGATTGTGGTCCACAGATTTATCAGCCTCTCCGGTCCACACCAAAATCGGAGTCTCTACATTTTTCGCAAAGGTAACAGGGGAATTTTTCAAGTATTTATCGTAGCCCTCAAAGAGCGAGACTCCCATCCTAAACTGATTATATTCATAACGCCAGTTGTTAGGCGTATTATAGGTTCGGCCTATCGTCAGGTAACTACTTATAATATCCGAAATACCCGCACCGGAAATTGCCGCGGCAAACTTATTAGTTTGTGTTATGATAAAATTAGTTTCGTAACCTCCAAAGGAATGACCAAATATTCCTAATCGTTGCGGGTCGACTGATTCGTGTTCAAGTACCTCATCAACAGCGGCAGTTACACAATCCACCGCGGAACTTCCCGGTTCACCTTCCTCATAGGCAATATCAGGCAACAACACAAAGTATCCGTTTGTTGTTAAAATACTGATGTTGAATCCTTCTGAGTTCAACAATGTTGGATTAACATATTGATTATAATAATCCGACAGCCTCTCGTAAATATGCACTACCATAGGATATTTTTTATCAGCATCATATCCGGCAGGATAAAAAAGCGCTCCGTTAAGTACCTTCCCTTTTGAGTTTTCATAGGTTATTAATTTTGAAAAGCCCCATTCATAGTGTTGCTGTTGCGTGTTGCTCTGATATACTAGCTTAGGCTTATTATTTCTAAACTGATAAACGAGCTGCGGTGGCACATGATAATGCTCCCTAACATAAATATACGCTCCATTTGTCGAATGTTTAAGCCAGCCAATCCTATTATTTTCGAATACAATCTGCTGTAATCCTTTACTGTTATCCCAGCTAAAGTAGCCACTTTTGCTATCACTCACCGCCTGAAGCAGCAAGCCGGCATTTAAATCTAAAACACCGTTAGAAGCTGAGTCGGTTGCGCCATAAGGGCTTTTTGACACCAACCGGAATACGATTCCTTTTTCGCGTCCGTTGGTCAACCTGACGGCACTGCTCCCATCTGTTTTAAGCAGCCAGATATCATAAGTATCATAAACTAAAAGTTCCTCCTCATTGGCAGTCCAACCTACAACACCCGAAACGTTTTCCTCCCTGACCTGTCATAATTTTCTTTTGTAAATCGTCCTCCGGTTTTTGAAGTTAGTTCCCGGTACTTGTCCGAAACGATGTCATAGACCCACCACTGAGAGGCTTTGAAGTAGGCAACATAGTTACCGGCATTTGAAATAACTATTTTGGTTCCATCCGCACTATGATTGGCCAAAAGCAACTTTTGATAGCCCGTTGTTATGTTTTGCAGGAAATAGTTTCTCGGGGCATTACTATCAAACTGCGGTTCATTGTCAAGCGGGTTGTAAACCAAGGCATATTCCTGTCCCGGAAACAAAATAGAATTAGGAAACTCATTGCTAGTTACCATACTGAACTTTCGCTCCTCCGGAAACCATACAGCCAGTTTTGGTATACCCTTCCAATCCCTCATGTAGGCCTTATTCGGATATAATACCTTGTCCGCCGTGTTCCATAATTGCACACCCGTCGCTTCTGCTATAGATTGCTTTTCCTTAACGGCAAAAAATACCTTTGAGCCATCATCAGAAACTGATAGTTCAGTACCTGATGCCTTATAGATTTCGCTTTCCTTTGGAAAACTACCATACCTACTGCGATCAAAAGTGTAAAACTTCCTTTCTTTTAGCCGGTAATAACCAAGTGTACCCAAGTTATCATCGGTAGTATAGGCAAACGATTCTCCGTTGCGTTGCCAGGCAAAACTATTGTAACCGCGTTCGGTAGCATCCGGCAGTTCAATGGTGTTCAATTTTTTAAGATCCAATAAGTACATTTTCCTTTCGGAATCGCAAACCAGCATAGTACTGTCAGGGTTAAGCGAGTACAAGGAAACGGTCGGAAGTGTAATTACCTCAGTTCCATCTGTACCCACAATCACTAAATCGCCCGGAGTAGCACCATCGCTTTTTAGAAGAATCAATAGCTGCCCTTCCATTGCAATGCTATACTTGCTAATATCAGAATAAGTTTGCCGCGTACCAATTTTAAGATGCTGCACCATTATATCCCCATTCTTTCCTCGAAACACAAAACAATTGTCAGTCGCAAACCGCCCATCAGTACCTCCGGCAAATGCATAGCCTTTTAAGTTTTTTGCATTTTTTACAAACAAGGTATCTGCTCCGCTTTCATAATGCAGTGAATAACTTACCCAGCTTCCTTTTTCAGACAATTGCTGCGGTTCCATAGTACTCCACAATTTATAATCAGCTTCTGTTAGTTGTTTTTTGACCTGCCCCATTACGGGACAGGCCATAACTAAAACAAATAAAAAATGAAATAATAATTTAGCTTTCATTAGTAACCCGGGTTTTGAGGCAGCATATTCGGGTTCAGCAACAGCTCATTTTGGGGCAACGGAAATAACGCTTCATAAGCATTCCAGCCAGGCTTCACAGGGGTAAGTACAGTATCAAGTTGTCCGGCACGCTTCAGGTCAAAAAAGCGATGACCTCCCTCAGTAAAAAATTCTACCCGACGCTCCCGTAAGATAGCATCAAGAATTTCCTGCTGCGTCACAGCTGTGGTATTGGGCAAGCCTGCAAGGTTGCGAATCACATCAAGGTCATCTGTTGCTCCAGTCAAAAACCCTTGCCTTGCCCTCGCTTCCGCACGAATAAGGTACATTTCGGGCAAACGCATCACAATTGAATATTCTTCGGTGGTACCGGTATTCATTTGCTGTTTATATTTAAAGGAATGATACCAGGTATTCGTACCATCCGTTAGGGCATTTACCCAATGGTTCCTGCGCAAATCGCCCGGTTCAAACGCTGTAATTAGCCCTTCAGTCAGAGCGGCAAACGTAGGCGGCACCGAATTAAATATCAAATTCGCTCCTTCCCCGGTATTGCCTCCGGCATCCTGTGGGATAAGTTGCCAAATAGTGCTGCTGCTTCCTTTTAAAAAGCACTGTCAAAATCAGTGACAAGCGAATAAGTGCCGTTCTCGTTAATAACGGCCGAAGCTTCATTGGCGGCTTCAGCATTATTGCCATTGTACAAATACACCCGCGCCAGCAAGGCTGAGGCCACCAGCTTGTTCGGGCGAATCCGTTGTCCACCAAAATAATCCGCAGGCAATAATAATTGGGCAGCTTCCAGATCGGCAATGATACGACCATACACCTCAGCAATCGGCAGTTTATGAGCCACTTGGTTTTGCTCATAATTGGTAGTGGTGATATACGGGATATTGCCAAATAAATTCACCAGGTGAAAATGCACCAGTCCGCGCACAAACAAGGCCTCGCCCATCAGCTGGTCTTTATCGGCCTGCGAGAGTTTGGTGGAAGCGCTCACACCTTCAAAAACAGTGTTGGCAGAATAGATAATGTTATAACTACTACTCCACCATTCAGCAACAGCACCGTTTCGGGCAAGGACGCTATTGTTATAAAAATGTTGGATATCCGACAAACTAGTGCCATAATAATCAAGTTCATCCACATAGGTGCCCAAGGCAATGCTCATACCCGTGGCGTTGCCTGTCAGCAGTCCGGTATCTCGAAGCTTGGAGTAAATATCCGTCATGGCTGCATTCGCAGTAGCCTTTTCATCAAACACGCTCGACGAATTCAGTTGCGAGGAGGGCAGCTCCACATCTACAAATGAATCACAGCCCGATAATACGATAACAAGTCCAACAATCGTATACAGTTGAAAAAAACTAAATGCTTTTAAATTTTTCATAAGTCTAATTTTTAAGTGTTAAAAAGTGAATTGGAGTCCTGCGGTAATGACTTTCAGCGGTGGCAGGTAGCCATAGGCAGAAAACTCAGGATCTCGGCCTTTGTAACCCGTAAAAATCAACAGGTTCTGTCCTTCCAAACTCACCTTGCAGCTGGCTCCAAACAACCATTGCTCAGGAACTTTATACGATAACGCCACATTTTTCAAGCGAACGAACGACGCGTCTGCAATGGCACCATCGCTTTCATAGTAATTGTAAAAGGCATTCACAGCATCACCATTGTAACCGGTGGTATAAATCTGATGCCTCGCAATATCTCCCGCATTCTGCCAGTGTTGTAGTACCTCAACCGGCTGGTTACCTTTTGCCCCCGGCAATCCCACCATCACCGCAGAAGTATAATTCTCCTGCTTTACAAACTGCAGCATAAAGTCAAGCTGCCACCGTTTATAATTCAACTGATTGCTCAACCCACCAAAAAAGCTGGGGTTAAAATCCTTTACAACCGTTTTGTCCAATGCCGAAATAATGCCGTCACCATTCATATCCGCAAACGTGTATACGCCCGTTTGTGGGTCCAGCCCGGTGTAATGATATACTTTTTGTATATTCAGTGCTTCACCAATGACAAACTTGGTTGCTGTAGGTCGAACTCTCTAAATTAGGAAACGATACCAGTTTGTTTTCAGAAAAGGAGATATTAAAATTCGTCGTCCAGTTAAAGTTCCCTTTCTGAAAATTCACCGTCCTCAGTGTTATTTCCGTTCCGCTGTTCTCAACGGTGGCATCAAGGTTACCCAGTAAGCTGGGGAATCCCGTTGTGGCAGGCATCGGAATCCCTACCAACTGGCTTGAGGATCGGTTGCGGTACCAACCAACAGTCAGGAAAATGCGGTCTTTAAAAAATCCCGTTTCTACCGCAACTTCCAATTTTTTATTGGTCTCCCATCCAAAGTTAGGATTGTACAATCGTGTGGGTTGTAGGCCTATAACACCATTATAGCTAACGCCCGAGGAAAGAAACGTATCAAGAAACTGGTAATCGCCAATCAAATCATTTCCGGTAGTGCCATAACTGGCTCTCAACTTTCCAAAACTCAATACACTTTGGTCTTTAATAAACAATTCTTCACCAAACAGCCAGGCTGCCCCTAAAGCGCCAAAAGTGGCAAACTGCTTACCCGGGCCAAAACGGCTACTCCCGTCTCGTCTTGCAGTCAGGTTTACAATATATTTGTCTTTATAGGAGTAGTTAAACCTTCCAAAAAAGGCTTGGTATCGGTAATCAGTTTGTTGGTCTTGTACAACGCGCACCACAAAGGCAGAACCGAGATTATTGATCAAACTATTGCTCGCAAATCCATCCCCACTCTGAAGCATCTTACTGCTTTTTTGTTGCTGAAAGGTCCCACCGGCCAACAATTCCGTTTTGCCGTATTTCCATTGCTTCGACCAGCTTACCTGCGGCTCTGCAATCCACGAACGACGTGCCACAGTGTTCACCAATAAAGACGAGTATTCAGGCCCCGCGGCATAGGCAGGATCATAAATGGTCGATGGAGTAGTTCTGATTTCATCATGTTTGGTATCTGTTATTCCAAAACTCGACTTCACCTCCAATCCGGGCAGAATGCTGTAACTTAATACTGAATTGGCAATAAAATCGTAGGTTTTGGTTTGGTACTTGGCATCCAAGCCTGCCAAAGGGTTTTCCCAGGTGCTTCCCTCCCAGTTCAGGCTCCCATCGGCATTATAAAGAGCCGGGGCATTCGGTGCCAGTAGCATCGCTGTCCGGCTAAGGTCAACGGCGGGTTGGTTATTGTCCTGCACGGTATAGCCGGTAGATAGCGACATTCTAAACTTATTGTTTTCCGAGCTGTGGCTAATATTGCTTCGCAACACCCCTCGCTTATAGCCATAATCGCCCGGAAACACCGTAGTCTCATCATGAAACGTCCCACTTACCAAAAATTGCGTAGTAGCACTTCCACCACTTACACTAGCATTGGCATCCTTATAGCTTACGGTTCCGCCAAGCAGTGCTGCTTGCCAGTCAGTATATCGGTTTTGATCCCATGTGCCGTTAACATCATAGTCCGAGAAACCAGGTGCCACCCCATCATTGGCAAAAGCTTCATTCCGCATCGCCAGGTATTGTTCGGTATTCAATAGCTTCATGAATCTAGTGGCCTTCGCACCACCTTGAGAGACATTGGCAGTAAAACGGGTTTTGCCCTGCTTCCCTTTTTTAGTGGTGATAAGCACTACGCCATTGGCACCGCGCGAACCGTAAATAGCAGTAGCATCCGCATCCTTCAAAACTTCAATACTCTCTATGTCCGAAGGATTAATGCTGTTAAGCGGATTGGCTACTGTAGGCATGATACTGGTAGTCCGTGAGTTTCCAATTGATTCTGACGAATAAGGAACACCATCTATCAAATACAATGGGCTATTTCCTTCAGCTCGTAAACTATTCTGCCCCCGAATCTTAATATCAAAGCCACTTCCGGGCACACCACTGGTTTGGGTGATGCTTACACCGGCCATTCTCCCCTGCATAGCGGCAAGGACATTGGTTACGGGCTGCTTCTCAATATCCTTCGAAGTTATTTTGGCAATGCTTCCCGTGCGTTCCTTGTCTTTCACAGTATAGTAACCGGCATTTACTGTAACTTCCTTTAAGGTAGTTGCATCTTCGGTCATGGTAATATTAATCACGCTGCGACTGTCAACAGCAACTGTGACTGCTGCATAACCAATGTAGGTAAAGGTTAAAATTGCATCGGCATTGGTAGTTAGGGCAAACTTTCCGGCATTATCTGAAATGGTGCTTTGTGTTGTTCCGTTGACGGTGATGGTTACACCGGGTAGTACGCCATTAGCATCACTGACAGTGCCGGTAATAGTATTTTCTTGATTAGCATTTTGGGATTCGGTTAAGGAAAAGTCTAATCCCTTTTCCCTACCCGAGCCAAAGGCGAACGGAACAGAGTTAATCCCTTTTCCCTCATCAGAAAAAGCAACTTGAAAACAAAGGCAGCATACGATTATAAGCCAACTGCCCTTGTACAATGAATATTTATTCATAATATTGGTTTGGTTAAATGAAACATTAGTTTTGTTTGCTTTGGCTTCCTAACGAGTTTGGCGACGAGATAGGAAGTCTTTTTTGTTTGTGTCATTGCGAGGAGGAACTCCGTGGCAATCTCATTTTGAAGTTTAATTTTCTAGCATAGGCACACAGTTTTTAAGGTTAAAAATGACTGCGATGCTGCCTGAAGTAGTTGCTAGGAATCTGAGAGTTATCCACAAAAAAAGGGTGGACTCAGCTCAAACGTTTTCAAGGTACTGGTATACCCAACACACGAATAAGTGAGCCCACGCCTAGACGTGAGCATCTTACTTATCATCTCGTGCGTTTTAAAAATTACCAGTTTTTGAAAACGAGATTCAAAGCGAATGCTTCAAATATTTTTATAAGAAGTATCGCAAATATAATATTAATCACAAATATATGCAATGCGGATTTGTAATCCAAATGGATTACAATAAATTTTAAAAATAGAGCAAAATTGCACTATGGCAGAGTTAGACAAAGAAGATATATTTTTGAAAAATCAAATCGCTGATAGAGTACAGTATTTGAGAAATAAAACAGGTCTTTCTCAAACCGACTTTGCAAAAAAACATGATATTGATCGCCAGATTATAAATAGATGGGAAAGCAAAACTAATAAAAGAGGTATAACGATTTATACAATTAAAAAGTTTTGCAATATGCTTGGCATTAGTCTTAAGGAATTCTTCGATTTTCAATAAACACCACTTTATAAGATGCTGAGAGGCATCTTTTTTTATTTATCTTTTCTTTTATTAAGAGGACAAATCTTTATACATTCGTAAGAGATGAAGATTATTATATCAATTGGTTCAAAAGGATGGATAGGGATGATTTTATCATACATATATAACCTAATTATGCAATATACTAAACCACAATGAATTTAGAAAATCATTCAAAAACTTTAAAAGAATTAGTTAGCAAATTCGATACTCAATGGTTTTTAGGCCATATTTCAGGCTTGATAATGAACATCGTATCCGGATTGGCTCAATCGGAAATCGGAAATCTATCATCTCCCCAAAGGCAGCTGTATTATTTGGGCGGCTTGTTAGTAACTTCGGGCGAAGACAATATTAGCATGCACACAATAGATTCAGACAATGAAACTATATGGGAGAAAATAGTTGTATTACTAAACGAAATCGAACAAGAATATGGGAAAATTTTTCTTCCCACAGAACACAACAAAGTTGATGCAGATTGGTTAAAGATGCGAAGCGTTGCAATGCCTTCTTTTTTATCTTATTTCAATCAAGGGCCATTAAATTATGAAGAGCAAAAACTAAATTGGATTAAAGATTTATATGTAGACTTTGACGATCAAATTTTTTCTCAGTTCGAATTAAGAACTTCTGATTTCATAAATTTTTATAACGCTCTAGATTATCTGATTCAAGATAAGTTTCAGGCATTTACAGGAAATCGCCATAAATTTAAACCGGAGTGGATGGAATTGACCAATAGAAAAGTAATAATTTCTGAAGACATTCCTCCTTTTTTATTGCGTGAACAAGAGAATAACTTACCACTATATCAATACGTTCAAGATCAAGGAATTATTTTCAGATTTCATAAAATAGATTTAGTTTCAGACCAACTTCCCATTGAAAAAATCGAAAAGCTATTGGACATATTTTCTTGTAAGCGCGAAGAAACCGACTTTATATATTATTCCTCAACTAAACCTGCAAATCCACTTTATCTGCAGCCCATAATTCATATCGACAATTTATACCAAGTATTTGAGGTAAAACAGGTATTGCATTCAATTGAAGCATTTCTCGAAAAGTCTTGCTCATCTCAACAAAAAATCCAAGCAAAATTGTTGAAAGAAAAGGAAAGTTGCTTGAAAAGCGAATTGCAATTTTGTTTGAAAAATTGTTAAAATCAAACTTTGAAAAGTTTGAGAGTTATTTTGTAGATGGAAATGAGCAAGATTTGCTATATCTATGGAAAAAAGTGCATTCATCATTGAAGCGAAAGGTTATAATATTCGTGAACCTTTAAGAGAACCTTCAAAAGCTTTCATTAGGTTGAGGGATGACTTTAATTCATCTATTGGCTATGGGTACGAGCAGACCCTTCGAATCGAATCTAAATTTTTTAATAGAGGAGATTTAGTTATCACAGACGACAAAGGCAAAGTAATTAAAACTGTTAAGACCACAGATTATGAAGACAATGATTTTTCAATTATAATCAACCTCAATTCATTTGGACAAATTCAAAATGACTTGTCAATCCTATTGACAAAAGATGAGGATGATGTTTTTCCATGGGTTGTTAAACTTGATGATTTTGAGGTTATTGTTTTAACTCTTTTAAAACTTAAGAAAGGTCCTGGTTACTTAATTGAGTATTTACTCTTGCGAGAAAGTCTACACGGACGTTTGATATGTGGTGATGAGTTGGAACTTTTTGGTGCATTTATACAAAACCTGATTCCAAAAGAAATCTTTGAAAGCGATATTGTTTTAGTAACAAATCCCATGCATGCTGCAATATTTGATGAACTTTACCACAAAGGATTAGGATTTAAGGATGAGAAATATTTGACCGAAAAGAAAAGCGGCAAATATAGATTCCTCTAAGTACCCTCGCTAACCAAAATGTCTGGATTTTTCTGAGTTGAATGTCTCGGTTTCACGAAGAAATATTATATTCGTCAGAGAGACTCAGCCCGCTTTGATCCGCGACTGACGGTTACAGGCAAAACGTTAACGACAAGTTTTAAAAACAAAAGACAGAAATGAAATGAGATTGTCAAATGCAAATTTTTATTTAGAAACATCAGCTGTAAATTATTTAGCTGATAGATTTATATATGCCGACGCAATTGCAACAAAAGCTCTCCAATTAACTAAAGGAAATATTTGGTACTTATCGCCTGTAACGTTATGGGAAATAATGCTAACAAGTGATAAAGAAAGAAGAGAAAGAATTATATTTTATTGTCAACATTTATTTCACGAGAAATTATTAAATTCTCCATCTGAATTTATTATAAACTATCTGAACGCAGGCTGTCCATTAGTTGAAAAGAGATATGACTTCCATAGTAAATTATCTCTGAGTGAAACTTGGAAAGATTTAGTAACTGATACACAAAGAACTTTCATTTATGATTATGAAGAGTTCAAACAAAGAATGCAACTTTTTCAAAAATTATCAAAACAAATTGATAAAATAATTAATAGAATAGTATTAGATACAAAAGTATCAGATGAAGAATTAGTAATTCAAAATTACGTAAATCATTGCTTTTCTCAAATTGAAAAAAAATTGAAATATATGATGACATGGATAAAAGTGTGATTAAAATTTCAATACTTTTTATGTTTTACATTTTATGTATAGAAATGGACATGGACAATTCCGCAACTAAAATGTATTGGTCAAAAATTGGAATTACTGATCCTTTTAAAAGAATGGATTATTTAATGCTAAAATATAAGGGTATTGTTTTGCGAGGTCCAATTTATCAAATGGCAATAATGGCTTTCCATCAGCTATCAGTTGAAGGTAAAACTAATCGAGGCCTTTTTATGGATTGCCTTCATAGTATTTACATAACATATTCGGATGTATTTTTAACGAATGATGAACATTTCAAGACATTAAAAGAGAAAGGACTGCATCCAAATTTTTCAAAACTTTTTCATATAAGTGAAATTGGGTTTAAAGCAGAATTAAAAAAAATACATTTTCCAAAAGCGTAAAAAAGCTAGCCACTAACAGTGGTTTAAAATATAAAAGGTGAATGATGGCACATATGAATAGGATTGATACTAGGATTAAAGTTATTAAGGAACTAATTTCTCCGTTCCAACTCCAATTAGATAAAATAACAGAGATATGTAAAAATGATCCCTTTAACTATTGGGATAGTATTTATGCTGATGATACGGAGCACATAGTTGGAACTGTTTTTATTATTTTACAGAATTACATAAATAGCAGTATTTCAGATTTGTTCCCGGATTTATCGCAACTATATCAAAAATTTTATATTGACAAAAATGTAGCCGATTCAAGCATACCGAGAGTCCGACTAATTAACGAAATATCAAACTATTACAAACATCGAGATTCTCCAACAAAACTGTCTTTAAATACTACTAACACATTTGACGAATTAAGCATTAAATACATCCAGTTTGAAGACATGGATGATAAGCAAAATAAAATCTACTCCTATAAAATTGGTGCCGATTCTCCTGTATTTAATGGCTTTGGCTTTTTATCTGATAATTGGGAATTTAACGATCTTATTGATATTGTTAGTGAATGGCGGGAGGATATGTGGATACAAGAGGAAAAAGAAAGGTGTTGAGAAGCATCTTTTTTTATTACTTTTATGTCCATGAGGGAAAATCTATATAAATACATCAATGCTGCTGATTGGAATGATACTTCGTTTAGCGTAACTAAGGCATATGTTTGTGCAAAATTTTCCCAACTTATATATGAATATAAGCCAACTTCATTAAATGACAGGACTTCATTCTATGATATAAATGACGAAACTCTTCGGAACTATAAAAATATCAGTCAATTTAATTCTTTGTTATCAAATTCAGATATGAATCTTTTATTTATTGCCGAAGATAGGCATTCTGTAACTGTAGGTATCTCCGCTTTTCGTGTTGTTATTGTAGCGTCTAGGGGCACTGCAGTAAAGAAAGATTGGTTGATTAATTTGAACTTTCCAAAAAATAAAGCATGTAAGTTAGAAAAGTTAAACTTTCATAGAGGCTTTCATAATATTGCACTAAAGACTCTTGATAAAATTCATAAAAGGCTTGCTCGGGAGGACGCCCCTGTATGCTTCACTGGTCACTCATTAGGAGGAGCTCTTACGGGCATTCTGTATTTTTATTTTCGTAGTAATTGTAATTGTAGAGGATCTCACGCCATTTTAAAGCGCAATAGTATTAGTGCCTATACTTTTGGAATGCCTATGTTTTCAAATAAAAAAAGTCCCACCTTTGATAACCTTTATCATATATACAACCAAAAAGACATTGTTCCGGCAATACCGCCAAAGTCACTTAAGTTCCAGCAAAACGGGATTCAATATGAAATATCTGTTTCGGGACTAAACAAAGTAGAAAACCACAAGTTCATTAATTTCAAAAAATTTATAAAATTAATTTTTAATGGAAAGGTTGTAAAGGAACATGTTATTGAAAATTATATTGCTATGTTACAGAATGTAGTTCCAAAGTAAATTTATTGTAATAGCGGCAAATCTTTCAGCATAAAAAAAAAAAATCGTAACAATAGCCAGCAAAACAAGCGTAAGTAATAGATGCTGTGCTTGTTATATTTTAGGATATACTAAAGTTTGTCAAAAATAATCTCATGATATATTGTTTTCTTAACACTTTTCCTTTACATTTGAGATAACAAAATTTCAATTGTTTTTTAAGCCAAATACCACAGCAGGCTTAGAAAGCATATAATGCATTTTTTAATGTGTTATGTTACCTACCCCAAAATAAGATTAATTAAGATTTCTATATTTCGTTTGTAGAATCGCAATGTAAACTTACGATGAGCTTTGATTACACGGACGTGAAATCATTAAAAGTGCCAGTTATGATAAGTACAATTGAACGAATTAAATAAAATTAAAACATTTAAATAAACTGATTATGGACACAAAAAACATTATTGAATCAGTAATCAACTATAATATGGACGTTGTTACTAAAAGGTATGCTAAAGAGCAAGATTTACCAATTGAAATTGCAAAAGAACATGAAATCGAATTAAAAAGATTCTTAGCATTATGTGCATTGAAAGACGATGGAACTTACAGTATGAGAGGTCCAATTGACGAATTTTGGCATACGTTCGTGGTCTTCACAGAACTTTATTCTGAATTTTGTTTCAAAGTTGCAAATAAGTTTATACATCATATGCCAAACACGGATGACCCATTTCAACCGAGATATTCGATGAAGGAATCAGAAACTCAAGAAAAAGATAAAGAAAAAGTTGTTAAATTGAGAGAAGGATACAAAAAATTCCTCTCTGATTATGAGCACATTTTTCAAAGTCCTGCTCCAGCACATTTGTGGCCCAGAATTAGTGAAGATTATGAAGAATTTGCCGGAGCTGGTTGCGTATGTGGATGTGGTTGTAGATGCATTGCTTAATTTAAATTTATGGAAATTCTTATTATTGGCAAATTCCCCCTATTCAAGGCGGCGTAAGTTCTCAAGTATATTGGGCGAGTATGGAATTAGCAAAAAGGGGGCACAAAATACATGTAGTAACTAATGCGAATGAAGTTGAACCCAACTTCAAATCCATGTTAATTGATAATATCAAAGATGAAGCAGATGTCAATTATCTGCATCAAAATATTGAATTGCATGAAACCTTGGCTATTAAAGAAAATGCTTTTATTCCTTATTCAAACCCTTATTCTACAAAGCTATTAGGAGCTGGAATTGATGTTTTATCTAATCATAATATCGATTTGATTATTGGATGGTATTTCGAACCATATGGAATTGTTGCAAGCCAGTTAGGACTTATATATAACAAACCTGTCATTTTGAAACATGCTGGAAGCGACCTTGGCAAACTTTCAAATTACAATCAATTAAAAAGCACATACAGATGGATGTTACAATCTGCGGATTGCTTATTAACCAACAACCATTCTATACAGGTATCCAATTTACTTGATCAATTAGATTCACCAGAGAATAAAAGGATTCATATTTTCCCATCACGCATACCAAAACAGTTTTTAAGCTCAGTCGAAAAATTCAAACCACAGATATTAAAGGAAAAATTCACAAATTGGGTATCCAAATTAAAAATTGATGGTAGATTAATACAAAATGTTATTGATTGCAATAATATATCTACGTATGATCCATCCTTGCCCACGATTGGTATACTTGGGAAAATTGGAGAGGTAAAAGGCACTTACAATCTCATTGAAGCCCTAATTAAGCTGAGAGAGAGTGGACTCAAATTTAATTTTTGTTCTATGAATACTGGTAAAATAGATGACTTAACAAAATTCTACTCCTTGATTTTAAATAAAAGAGAGTTATCCAACTGTACATCATTTTTCCCACCTGTTTTTCCGCACTTGGTTCCTCAATATATAAAATTGTGTGATATAGTTTGTTGTTTAGAAAGAGATTTTCCAATTGAAATTCATGCTCCTCAGAATATTCGTGAGATACTTGCAGTAGGCTCTTGCCTTATTGTTTCCAAAGAGGTAGCAAGCAAACAACCATACTATAATAGTCTTGTAGATAACAAAAACTGTATTATCATTGAAGATCCAAAAAACGAATCCGACCTTCAAAATAAACTCTCCAAACTTCTGCAAGATAAACTGTCAATATCAGTTATTGGAAAGCATGGAAAATATCTATCTCATACTTTTGAAAACTTATTGACAGATCATAATTCCATATCTACAGCTATAGAAGACTTAGGTCATGAACTAAACGGTACATATTCAAAAAGTTTCTTATAATGTGTGGCATAGTTGGCGTATTTGGTCAAAAAGATTTAGAATTGGTTCAAAATATGCTAAATTCAATAATGCATAGAGGACCTGATGATTCAGCTATTTTTTCTGGCGAGATTTATACTGTAGGTGCAGCTAGACTCCATTTTACAGATATAAAAGCTAAACAGCCCTTCACCAGAAACAAGTCAACCATAGTTTACAATGGCGAAATCTACAATTACAAAAATCTCAAGCAAAAAATTGAGTCAACACATAATATAAAATTCGAGACAGATTCAGATACTGAAGTAATATTAATTGGTTATGAACTTTATGGGGTTGATTTTTTTAAAGAATTGGATGGCATGTATTCATTTGCTATTTGCATGTCTAATAAATTAATTTTGAGTAGAGATAGATGTGGAATTAAACCTTTATATTATACTATTTTGAACAATGAGGTAATTTATTTTGCATCCGAGGTTAAAGCTTTATTTAAGAATCAAAATATTGAAAACAAAATTCGTTTAGGTGCCTTAGTTGAAAGTCATATTTTTGGATTCGTAATTGGTAATAATACTTTTTTTGAAAACATCTATCAATTGGATCCAGGATCGACATTAGATATTACGCTAAACAGTGAACATAAGATAACAATTTTAAAGAGTACAATTGAAAACAATTTTACTGAACACAAAAAAGTAAATTTTGGTGATGCAATATTAGAATTGAAACATTTACTTCAAGAATCCGTCAAAAGTAAATTAATTGGTAATTATGAAATAGGCTCATTGCTTTCTGGTGGACTTGACAGCTCAATTCTTACAGTCTTGTTACATAATACAACCGAATATAACATTAAAACATTTTCTATTAGCGATCAATTTAATAAGGATATTGAGTACTCTAGAAATCTGAGCTCTCATATTAAATCAAATCATCAGGAAATCATTATAAATCCCAATGATGTATTACGTCAAATTGCACCTTGCATCATGCATAATGAAATGCCAACTAAACTTAACATTAACTTTCTTGCTTCCAAAACAATAAGTCAACAAGTAAAAGGAGTTATTTCAGGCGATGGGGCAGATGAATTATTCGGTGGTTACTCTTTATTTGATGACCCAATTGGCGTATTAAATAAATATCAGGCAAATTATTTTAATTTAAAAAGACTAAATTTTTTAGACGAGCAACATTTTCAAACTAGTAGGGACAGACTATCAAAACTTTATCATATTAGTCAAGAAACCTCTGCTATAGAATGTGTATTTGATTTTTTTAGCAAAGATCAATTATTTAATTGGCAATTCCACATCACAGATAGGAGTTCAATGTGCAATGGTTTAGAGGTTAGATTGCCATTTATTTCAAATGCAATTCTTGAGTTTGCAAATAAATTATCATTTAATATGAAAATCGAAAAAGGAACTAAACCATTATTGAGAGCTCTATTTAAAAATATTTTATCTAACAGCATTGGAGACGATATTTCTTCTAGGCCAAAGATGGCCGCCCCCGCTTCCTCGTATCTATGTAACAACTTTATCACTGAATTTGCAAGGGATAATATTTCTAATGCGTATAAAGAAAATCATCCTTTAAGGAATTTATTCAAGTCTTCAATATCCTTTCTCTCTTTTGACTTATTTGTATATATTTTCACGATTCATCGAGGACAAATTCCAGAGGATTTCACGATCCAAAATTTTTATTCCTCATATAACATTAAGGAAGTAAATAATGAAATATTTGCAAATTAATGACGCAATAAAGCGATATAAAACAAGATTAGTATTTGTAACTTCTTAATGATAAAATAAATGAATACATTTTTACTTTCACTTCCAGCGATCTTAGGAATAGTCGGTTTTGTTATTTACTATATATTAAAAAAGAGCGTCACTGAAGATCCTGTTGTCAAAAGAATTATTGAAAAACTAAAATTTGACGAACCTAATTTCGCTAGTCGTTGGGAAGGTTTAAATTCTGCTCAAAAGGAAGAAATTCTTAAACAGGATAATGAGCTTCGAGATAAACTTGCTGCGCAAGACCGGTTCATTTTAGATAAGGCACTAACAAATCAATTTAGGACAAATATATTTGTTTACACACTATGTGCACTACTTTTAATTACAGGCATTTATCTGTTCCTAAAACCCAAACCTCTGCAAATTGACAACATCCAAATTCAGAATACAGATGTAAATGCACAAGATTTAGTGGTCGACATTGATCCAATAACGGTAACTTGGACTTCATCGGGAGTAGATGAAGAAGTCTATGTAGTTTTAGAAAATATTGACACTGGTAAGCAGACAAAGAAGATTAGAAGCCAAGCATCAGATGGCACAATTCAATTTGATTCAAATATTTACACAAATTATGATAAAATATTAAGTAACAGATTTCCAAATGGATCAAATAGAATACGGGCAATTATTTATGGAACCTCTCAATCGTTTAAATCAAAACCATTTAATGTTAAAGTTGGAGTAAAAATTATATGCTACGAAACATTACCAAATAAGTTAAATTTTAACGCAATTATTGACCAAACAATCGTTTCGAATTTTCATTTTTCTCCCAAGATTACATTGTTTGAAGATGAACATTTCAATGGCCAGAAGATGTTTGAGGCATCCTCATATCAGTCTGAACCAATAATTATTATTGATTCACCTAAAAAGTATATGACTACGAACTTAGTATTTTCCGTAAATCCTAGAGATATAGTAAATGAAAAGACCTATCGAACAGATATTGAAAGTTTAAGAGATGCGATTAAAGCATTACAAAAATAGTCTCAACAGCAAAAGTTTATGATTCGTGCATATCCTATTTTATAAAATATCGCATTGCAATAAGAAATTCCCAAATCGCAAAGATTACACAATGTTTAGAACCTACTTTTCAAACAATAATAACTATTAAATTTAAAAATATGAAAAAGTACATCTTACTCCTGTTTCTTTTTAGTTTGAACATATATAGTCAAGATATTTCTATTGATGGGAAAGACCTTGGGTTGGTTGGCTATCTGACTTATGTTAAAACTATATCTGAAGCTAAAATGACCAGTTTAGTTAATGATGAAAATTACACGAAAAAACCTGAAAAGGCGTTAAAGTTTAATTCCGAATACACGCTTTTAAAACTATCCGTCGATCAATTGATAAACCAGTTAAGCGCTGATCTTCTTTCAAAAAATAGATTAAAACTTTACCGCTCTCTGGATAATTATCTAAAGAATGGAGAAAAATTGCCGGAACAATTTTCACACTATTCAAAATTAATAGAACGAATTGATGGTCAATTGCAGGCCTTTTTAATTCGAAAGTATAAAGATGGTGGACCATTAGCAGGGGCTTCCATCGAAGAAATAACAGGCGTAGCTTCCGAAGTTCGGGAAATCATTACAAGCGCAAGGGATTTTCGCGAAAAGAAAATTCAATCAATTTACGGCATAATAAAAGAACTAAAATTAGCTGCTATTACAGAGCTTATTAAACCCAAAGAAAAAGGTTCTAAAGACTAATACATCCACACCATATCAAACGAGAATACAATTTAAACCTTTAAACAAAAAAGCATGGATTTCAAAAAAGAACAATTAGCTTTTATAGAGAAAGCAATGCAATCTATCAGCGATGACCCTCAAACTAGGCTTAGCCAGGTAGCGAAAGACGTTATAGCAGAAAATAATTATGTGTTTGATGCGCACTGTCATTTGTTCGATGGTGACTGTATTAACGTTAAATATATGGCTACGCGCATGATTGCGGGTGCAGTAGGTAGGTTTAAAGAATGGGTCTGGAGGTTGGTAACAGGAAAACCTTATACCTCTGACGAATCGCTTTTGTCTACTAAACAAATGGTGGAAATGGTTTACGAAAATCCAATGATTATACAGGATAAAGATTTGCCATCTGCTCTTGATCGTATGGAAAAAGAGCTTGACCAAATGGAAATTGAAGCTAAAACTATCGAGAGTATTCATAGCTTTGGTCTTATAGAGTTTATCAAAAGATACAGAACCATTATACGACTGTTGCGAAGTGGCAGCATGAAAAGCGTTTATAACACTTTTGAACAAAATTATGCAATTCATCAGGTACTGAACTATCGCGAAGGGGGTAATAAAAAACTGCTAACAGTTGCCTTAGGAATGGATTTGAACAGTGGTTGGGAAGGCAGTGTCCCAAAAACATGGGAGGAACAAAATACGGAGCTTGCCTTCCTGTCTAAAAGTCAACCAGTATTACCCTATCTTCCCGTAGATCCTAGACGGGAAAATCTTTATGAGGAGTTTCTCAAAGCATTTGATCAAAGAAATCCACAATTCTTTGGGGTAAAATGTTATCCGGCACTTGGCTATTTACCAGCTGACGAACGTTTAATGCCTATATTTAAAATTTGTGAACAGAAGAATATACCAGTTATGACGCATTGTGGAGGAGAAAGCGTCTCGACTTTTGAAAGCCCAATTCATGTAAATCGGCTTGGCGAAAAGATAGAAATTAATGATTTGAAAAGAAAGCATCGTGCAAGGAAACTGAATGAGCCTAAAGAATGGGAGTATGTATTAGAAGAGTATAAGGATTTGAGGCTTTGCCTAGGGCATTATGGTGGTAGTTCAGCATGGGAGAATGATCCCGACACGGCACATAGAATTCCTGAAATTCTCGATATGATGGATAGATACGATAATCTGTATGCGGATTTTTCATTTAATCTTAAGTCACTTACCGCTATTAAAAATTTCAGAAACAAATTATTTACTGATGATGCGCAAGGGAATCTAATGAAAGAAAGATCATTGTTCGGTACGGATTTTTGGGTGATACTTCCGATTTCTGATTTGATTACAGATCAGCATAATTTTGTTGTGGAAACCGAAGGTCTTTTAAACGAACTTTTAAAAATCAACGTGCTAAAATATATGAAGCTTACTTAAATAGGATACTTTTATTTGAAGCTAAACAAGATACAAATTCGAAATAAGGATTGTTTAACATTGAAATTTATGAATGCAACTAAAGAAGAACTAATCACATTTTTAGAAGAAAATGTACTGATTCCAACACAAACAAACCCAGAAGCTGATAAAACAATTAAACGAAAAATCAATGCTACTAGAATGCGCCTAAATAATCAGGTTAGTGCCGAAAAAGTTCGTCAATATTTTTGGAGCGCAATGGCAACAGACAATGGTATTGATTCTTATAACAAAATATCAAACATTGGATCGCCAACATTTGAGGATGTTAGGTTAGAATTTAAAAGGTTATGCGGTGACAGATGACCTCACGATATAAAGGTTTTAGTTTATGGCGAAAGCAATTACATTTTCTGAAAAGTGCTCCATTGGGTATTCTCTAATAGACTTGGGTTATCGCGATTATATCGCCGCACGTTTTCTGCTTAATAATCGATTTGTGATTCAAGGGCTTACGCTTGCCAGCACGGCTGTAGAAAAGTATCTGAAAGCACTAATTGTACTTTCTTCAAACGAAAAAGAAAGGTACTATCACCATTTTGACAATTTTAAAAAACTCAAAGCACTGCTATCCAAAAACAATTGGGATGTAACGGAAAGATTTGACCCCGTTTTTTTAAATATTTTAGAAAATGCCTTTAAGATTAGATACTACGATAAACTTGACAAGCCTATCTTAATAGGTTTCTATGTCAATCAATTTATAGGAGAACTGGATGATACTATCTACTTTATGGAAACATCTGCATTTAAAACACAAAAAAATGAAACACCTTACAGGCGCGCAGTTCATAGCAATGACACGCATCTGTACCATAACAATTTTACGTTGAGCAATCAGGAAAAAAAGACTTCATGGAAAAACCCGATGATGGATTTTCCATTTATATTCGAACTGGTTCTATAGTAAACGAAGAAAAAATAGTTACCACAAAAAATATTGTAAATAAGTACGAAGGGCAAATAGCAACATTTACAGATTTTCAGCAAGAGTGGTTCTAATAATTGGGACTTATGCCCAAAGTAAGGTTTATTAAAATAAAGAGAGTGTAAATCACTTAGTTGAAAGTAGGAAAGTAATTAAAGAGCATTACATTTGATATTTAGCAAAAGCACATGAGAACTAACCCAATAGAAGAAATATTTCCCCAGGAACAAAATGATGCCTTAAATACTATCCTCGAAAAACTCTCAATTGGCATAAATGAATTGGTAAATTTTGGGACACACATAATAAATTGGGACATTAAAGTCACAAGGGAAGGAAAGGACAATAATATTCCAACCATATTCCTGCGAAATTGCATAGAGCTTGCAGACTCCATTTCAATTTTACTAAAAAAATCGTCTGTAGACCCCAGCAAAATTTTGTTTCGGGCCTTAATGGAAAATTCATTTGCACTTCAATACATGATAGCAGAAAATGAAAAACTTAGGGCGCACTCGTTCTTAGTTTGTAAAGCAAATAAAGATATTAGATACTACAAACAATTTGTTCCGACTGAGAGCATTTCAAAAGAGTTTGTTGCAAAAATAAAAAAGGAGGAATCCGATTTTAATTTAAGTTCTTACTGTGATATTGAAGAAATTAAAAATGTCATTAAAGGAAAGCTGGAACTGCTAAAGGAACCTATTTATAATGAAGTCAATGATGAATTTTTAAAAGTTTGTAAATCCAAAAAAACAAATAATCCAAATTGGTATTCCTTATATGATGGCCCGGAAAACTTTCAGGAATTATGCAAGAAATTAAATAGCACAATACTTTACGAATTTCCGTATCGCAAATATTCCCAAAATGTCCACGGAATTGATGTAATGAAAGGTTTTGTTTTGGCTGGTGAAAGTAGGGCAGACATTATTCAAATTAGGGATTTTCAGGATTGTAAGGAAGTCTTTTATTATACCGTAAATATAATTTTAGATTTATATAAAGAGTATATTACAAAAAGAATCCCGGACAAGAGTATAGATTATGAAAATTGGTATAATGATTATGTAATCTTTTTTGATAAATTAGATGGCGAAACAAAATTCAATTACATAAAATAAACATCAATTTTTAATAATAAAATAATGGATAACAGTTCAAAAAACAAAGCAATAATGTTGTTTGTTGCAATGGCAGCATTAATTGCATTCTTAGTTCTTGACAATAACAACAAAGCCAACAAAATTAAGGAGTTGAAAAAGGATATTGATGATAATGAAGATTTGACAAAAGAGATAAAGCAAAAACTAACTGAGCTTATTGAAAATAATTTAGAGGTAGAACCAAAAATCGCAAATGAACTTACGCAGATATCGGCACTAATAGAAATCAAACAAGATAATTCAGCGGTATTAAAACTTGCAAAAATCATAGAAAACCTGCTAATCGAACTTTATAAAAATGATCCTAAAGTAAAGGAAATAGCTAAAAAAAATAATCGAAAAAACCCTGTCTTTGCCGATTATATTGAACATGGCAGAAATGAAAATATAATTTCTTCTGAAGACTACCATCAACTAAGCGTTTTAAAAATCATTAGGAATGAGGAAGCACATCAACTAGACATTAAGAAAGATAAATCGAGGATTGTTTCACCATTTATTTGTGGTGTTGCTCTTGTTTTATCATTATGCAGAATTCTTAAAAAGAAAACTATTTTAGTTGAGGATATAGAACCTGAACAAGTCAATAATGTAGTAACTTAAAAGATAGTTCAAAACTTTAATAATTATAATATGAATATATATTTTGATGAAGCAGGCAACTCAGGGCAAAATCTCCTTGATAATGATCAGCCTATTTACGTCCTAGTTTCACATAATTTCACAGCTGAAGAGGCTGCAGATATTTTGAGTCCTTTAAAATCTTTTTCAGAAGAGTTTCACTTCAATAAAATGAAAAAGTATCCAAAATATCAAAAACCAATAGAAGAAATATTAAATCATGACTTGATAAGCTATGATCGGATCAAAATAGCGTACTACAACAAAAGATTTGCCCTGTGCACCCATTTAGTCGATCAGCTAGTTGAAACAATGCACTACGAACACAAAATGCCATTTTACGAGAAAGGATTGAATATAGCCTACGCACAATCCTTATACCTGCAAACCGAATTTTTGATTTGCAATACGACTATTTGGAACTGATAAGCCTGTTTCAAAAAATGATAAGGGTAAAAGACGAAAATTCAATTAATAATTTTTACAATAAAGCAGAATCTATATTTGATTCAATTGTTGAAGAAGGTGAAAAGAATTTCTTTTATCCAATTTTGAAAAGCAAGGTTTATATTAATGGTATATTGAAGTCGTTAAATAAATTCTCAATTGATTTGGCATTTCCTTCTTTGACCTTATTAAGTGATATTTGGTATAAAAATGAAAATGTCCAAATTAAAATTATACATGATGATTCGAAACAAGTAGACTTTTGGAAAGAATTCATCATGTTTCTTTCAAAAGACATCAGTACAGAAAAAAGGATGTTGGTTTCGACACGCGAAAAATGACTTTCCCTCTCCAAATTGAATCTGTTGAAACAATAGACTCAAAGGATAATATTCAAATTCAACTAGCTGATATTCTCGCAAGCTCATTTGCTTTATATGGTAAAAATATTCTCTTGAAATTTAATGAGACAGATAAAATGTCAACTATTATTGCGGAAACCAAATTAGCTAAAATGAATGTCCATCCTTTACAACCGGATTTGTCTTTTTTCGAAAAATCCTTTAAGAGTACTAGTGATGATGTGAACCCTTTAGATTATTTAGCAAAAAAAACAATGGACGTAAAAGATAAATTTGACCAATCATATCCTAAATAAAAGTGTATTAAATAATCAACTTTTCAAACTTTGACTAAATATGGACAACAAATACAAAAAATTAAGCGATGACTTTAAGGCAATAAAAAGGGAGCTTTTTGAAGAGTCTAAACTTAAATATCCTTCCGTTAATACACTCGAACGGGCAGCTAACAGCTTTATCATATTACTTAAAAATGCTTCGATTGAAGATGATGGGTTCAAGACTTGGGCTGATTGGAAAATTAGGTATACTAAGATTTTTATAGTTGATTTAACTGGAGAACTTGAACATGATTATGAAAAAAGAAATGCCCGCTATTATCAGAAATGGAAAAATCAGGAAAGAATATTAAATGAATATTTCGGGGAGTTCCAAATCAAATTTCACGATGAATTGAATAAAGACATATAATCTCTCATATTGTAATTTATAGACATGACCCAAAAATCATTTTTTGAATACTTAAATATTGCGCATATTGAGAGAATCCATTCGCAGCTTCTTTCATGGATAATTTCGAAAGATTGTGAGGCCATGAATGCAGTATCCAAAAATAATTTTATTAATAATTTATTTAGCTTAGTTGGTGAGCGTCAAATTTTGAATGTTGAAACGGAACATAATAACATCGATATTCTTATTGAAACCGACTGCGAAATAATAATTATAGAAAATAAGATAAAATCATCACAGCATTCAAATCAATTAGAGAGATACCAACAATACTGCGATTACAAATTTAAGGTCGTCAAACCCAAATTTTATTATTTAACACTTATTGATGAAAATTCTAATAATGATGACTGGATACGGATTTCCTATCACAAACTATTTGTGGCACTTAATCAACAAACTTTGATAGAAAATAGCCATTCTGTAATTTTGAAAGAGTACTTAAACTATTTAAAAAAGCTTACAACTGTAGTAGAAGATTTCAAATCAAGAACAAAGGACTATGATATGGTGTTTCTGGATGGCAAAAAGAAAAAATCGGACAAAATAAATTTTAATTATAATAATGATTTTGAAAAATTTATAGCAGATAACCAATTGGAAACAATTCTTCAAAAATCTTTTTTAAACCGTTTAAAACTCCAGATGTCCGAGGTTTCAAGTCATATTACTGATACACGTGGAGATGCCTTGATAGATTTTCATATCAAAAATGACATATGGTACGAAAACAGAAACTATGCAACAATAATCCAATTACAAGGAAAGACCATCAAATTTGCGTTTTCAATTTACGGAGATAAATATGGGTTATCCAACAAAACATGGATTGAAAAAATTATTCCAAAAATGGAGTATATTGCTCTTAATAATAATCTTGGATATAAAAAGAAATGCAATAAACCTACAAGTAAAGCATATGTTTCTATTTCAAAAAAAATGAACATAAATTATTGGCATATGGACCTTGAGGAATTATCCGGATTTATCCGTGAAGAAATCAGCAATGGTAAGATGTTAACGGAGACTTTGATAAATCACTTAAATTAGTGCTTCGAAATGGATAAACTAAAAATATTAAGCGATACAGAGAATTATTTAAAAAATTCACTTGATAAGTTGAAGGACGTGAAGATTGAAGATTTACAGTCTTTAAAATTAAATTCGTTGCAATTTAGAAATGCTGCAGAAGCATCACTAAGTTTAAAAATGCTTAAAAAGAGTAGCAACCCAATTATTTATGTAATTGAGTTAGAAACTAAAAGTATAAAAAAGGAGCTATTGATTAACTTCGATGAATTTACAACCTATAATATTCAAAAAACCAAAAACAAAGATCGGGTCAATGTTTCCGGGGATATGAAAAGGGATTCCCATGTTCTGTATGTAGGCAGCTCAACAACAGATTTTAAATCGAGGATAAAAAATCATTTGGGAGTGCGTGGCAATCGTGTCTATAGTTTACATTTATGCAAAATGGGATAAAGATTTAAATTATGATATTATAATAAAATCATACGAGATTGTTTCGAGAGAAGATGTAGTGATAGATCGGTATTTGGTCGAAATAATTGAACAACAGATATGGGACATGTTACAACCAAACTTTGGAAAAAGAAGCGGATTGTAATTTTAAAATTTATTAAAAAAGAACAGATGGAAGATTACTTAAAAAGCTTTGACAATGATTTAACAGTATATTTAATTGAAGACGGGAAGAAAGATAAAATCACTTCAGATCACATACTTTATAATAGATTACAGGCTCATGTTTTTAAAGGCAGAATGATTCTGGCAAAGAAATACCCATCAAGAAAAGAAATAGACGTTTATATTGAAATTTTTGATGATACGTTTAAAACGGAACCTAGGGTTTTCATTTATGTTGAAAATAAGTTAGGCAAGAGTATAAAAAGATATATGGACATTTAAGGTCCTCATCTTGGTAATGAGGAATGTATTAATATAAAACATGTTAGTTATGGCCATTAGAACTGTATTTAATAAAAAAGTTGTTTTACCAAATTTTGATTTTAGTAAAAAATACTGGCCAATAGTAACTGAGGAAGTTGAAAAAGAAATTGCAGGTAAAGAAATCAAGGATGCAGCTGTAGTGGAGGAATTACTAAAAAGGTGCTTTTCTAAACTATGCCAGATATTTGAAGAGAAAATTGCCGAGCAGAAAAAAGTGTCTTTCTTTATTTGTTGCCAATATTTGCACGAAGATTCTATTGATTTATGGCAATTACAAACTCAGGGAGTCACTTTACCTATTGATGAAGAAGACTTTGCAGCAGCCAGAAAGTCATTGAAAATAATATTGGAACAAAGCACAAAACTTGATTTAACTGGTAGCCCGGATTTTATAGAGGAACTAAAGCAAAACACTGAAAAATATGTTGAAATAATTGAAGAATTATTATATATAGGTCATTGGTGTCTGTTACTAAGCGAATATACTGCAAGATGTCAACTCTTCCCAAAATCTATGGGATTAAAAATGGAAGCTTCGGAACTTGTTATCTTGACCTACCAACCATATCCTGCACTTTTTAAGTACATTTTTGAGGACATACCTAAGCACAATTCACACGTGGCTTTATCAGATTCAATTGGAGAATTTAAGGATATAATTAAGGATAATTTTAATATAGGATATGATGATTTATCTAACTTCATCCTTCAGCAGGAATATCGTCCTGCTTATCGGTTTTCTCTAACACTGATAGAGCCTCTTATTGAAACATTGATAAAAGAGACTAACTGCGATGAAGAATTTGTACGTAGCTTTTATGCAGGATTAACTGTAAATAAGGAAAATTGTCTATCTGTTGAAAAATGTATTTATAATAACCAGGACTTAAACCGTCATATATATCGGCCTATATTGGAATTAACTGTTGATGGTAAAAAACATAACATCATTGGCTTCAAAAAATGGATGGAAAGTTTTACAACATTAACAACAAATTGTTTTCCGTTTGGTCTATACCCTATTGAGTGGCAAAAGTTTCCTCAGATAAAGGCGTTTATTCAAAAGGTGGATAACACACATGATAAGATATTGCAGGATCCTGTAGAAAAAATTTTAAATGACAACAAAATTCTCAATGAAATAGATATAGCATCATTTGATCAGGGCAATGGTACAAATATCAATATTACAAATACTGTAGGCGATATAGATATATTATTCCTTGATAGAAAATATAAAATCATTTATGTGTGTGAAAGTAAACACAATAGATCGCGTTTTGATCTGAATAATTGGCGTCGGGATTATGCCAACTTTAAGGAAAAATATGAAAAGCAGTTAGACAGGAAAGTGGATTGGGCAACGCATAATAAAAAAGTGATTGAAACGCATTTTAAAAATAAATTTGGCGGGACATTTAATGAATCACTTGATGATTATGACATTCGGGGTATATTTATCATTAATGCTCCAACACTTTATATGTATAACGGCAGGTATAGGGCTTTCACCATCTATGATATTTCAAAACTAGTGACAACGGGGTACATCGATGTAAAGTTTGAGCTCACTTCTGAGACTACCGGTAAAACATATCTTATTGAACATCCCTATTTTGATGATGTCGAAAAGAAATTTAACGACTGAGTACTTTTAGCGAAAATATTATTATTCATTTAATTTACAGTTTTATGAAATCAAATTCAAAAAAGTTTTTGATCGACCATTCGGGTTTTCTCTTCAAAAAGAAATCTTCTGATTCTTTATAAACTGGTACTCCACATTTTTTCATCAGTTTCTGTATTCCATTAATCCTTTCAGTATAGTCCTTGATAAATTTTTCATGCGGTGTTTTTCCGTTAATCATTTCATTATACTTTGCTTTAAGCCCAACAAAATCATTAGCTTCAATAATTTCAAGTATTTTAGTTTTGGTGACTTCTATTTCTTCATCTTGCCCTATAAAGTGTAATATTTCATATTTGTTATTCAAACAGGATATCATATTTTCACGGTGTTCAAGCATTTCATAAGTTCCTGCTATTTTATCAAGTTTAACAAGGCCATTAAGAAGGATTTCAAAATCTTCCTTATTTAGTGCTTTATCCAATTGAAAAGAGTTCTTTTTCCAGTGTTGAAAGAGATGGCTATGAAAAATTCTTTTATAGTTCCACATTATTTTAGACGAGGCAAGATTACTTACGGCTAGGAAATATTTATTGTCCATAGCAAATTCAAGTAACGCATCCATGCGCTTTAAATATGCCGCTTCAAGTTCGAGCCATTCTAGATAGGTTTGTGATTTAAGCGGGTCCTTTACTCGATTTATCAAATAAGTAAAATTCATTTCAAGTTCGTGGAATAGAATGACAGCTTCAGCATCTAATATTTTGGCGTAAGCAGTAATACGCATATGGAAGTTCTTTTCGTCTTTTTTGATAATATCATTTATAGTAGTGTATAAAGCCTTAATACCATCAGCAGGCTTAACCCTATTACTTGAAATTTCATTATATGCTTTTTCAATTTCAAAGAACGTTCCGGAGTCCTGATTTTCCGTAATTTTGGACATTTCATTTTCAAAATCATCCTTACTCATTATGCCTAGTAAGAACTTGGCATTAAGCAAAGTATAAGTAAGCATTGCTTGAATATCTTGCTCAAAAACTTCTGATTTTTGCTGCGCTAATTTCAGTAATTCGATAGCTTTATATAAGTTTCCTCTCTGGAAATACGCGATTCCGCATACTAAATTAAAACGAGGGGTTGCTTCAGGCCGGGGGTGCGTTCTCTGCTCAATTTCAATGATAAAATTAAAGTGCTGCCCATTTATCAATTCAGGTCCAAATTGATCAATATAAGCCATATTCTCGGCTACGCTATAAACTTCGTTATCACCATCAATGATAATCCCTCCCGGCTTGCCATCTGTAACAGCAAATTTAAGATGTTGGTTAAGTTGGCTAAATAAAATTCCCTTATCAAAAGTTTCACGATATATTGCTGATAATGCTGCATCATCTAACAATTTGGAGAATCTTAAGGAATGCTTTTCTTGTTTGCTCCAGTCAGCATTCTTCCTTTGCAGTTCAGCAAAAAGTTATTGGTGCTTTCATAATAAAAAGCTTGTGTAGGTTTATGATAAAACACATAAAAGGAGGGCATCCCATTATTAAGTAAATAATTGATATTTGATGAATCTATCTGGATACTGAAACTTCCATCAGTATTCGCCTCGATAGATTCAGTTGCCTTTAACTGTACGGCAAACCTAAAATTGGTATATACTGAATCTCCATTGGATTGCTCCTTTTTAAGTTCAACATGAAAATCAATGCCTTTGTCTCTCACGGTTTCGGAACGTATTTCAAACCTATTCACATCCAGTAATGGTCTGAAAAAATTGCTCGAAATAGTCTCCAGGCTTTCATTCTGATTTACTTTCGGAAGATTCATGTCGTCGTATTGCTTCATATGCTTACCAATTTTCTGAAGTAAAGTTAACCATTTGTAGAAGAAGTAATTTTTCTTTAATCAGCGGAATTTCTGTTGGCCATTCATCAGGATTTTTAGGGGCATTATCCGGAAAGTAAAACCAATAGAGATAAGATCTAAAAGCTTCTATAGGGTTATCAGTGTATGGCCAGTCCCCAAAATGATTTGCAATTCTGTAAACCATGTATGCAGGAGGTCCTTCAACAATCCTACCTGTTAAATAAGGTCGAACATCAAAATCAATAGTATCTTCTGTAATAGTTCCTATTATTTTATACGCTGTTTGTAATATTTTAATCCTTCCCCATCCATGAGGAGCAGGATATTTTATTACTGTATGATCACCAGTATCATAAAGTTCATGTTGTGTGCTCCATAATGGTACTTCTACGGCAAATAAATTATCCTTTAGTTTTTTCATAGTATTGCATAAGTTTTAAATAGTGCAGCCATGATTGCAAGCACCTTTGCAAATAGTGCAGGCACCATTGCAATACCTATCTAATTATTCACCCACTTATTCACCCACCTTTTAACTGAAAGCTATCTATACCTGGAACTCCTAACATAGTAACTATATTGCAATGGGTTTGCAAACCCATTTGCAAATAGTGCAATCAGTATTGCAATGCATATCTATTTATTCACCCACTTATTCACCCGCTTTCAATAATCTCACTGGGGAAAAGTAACAGTGTTTGCAAGACAATTTTTTAACTCGAGCAAATAAAAGGCCCTTGTTTTATAAGGACTTTAGGTATTTTTCCGGTTTCCGGTCAAATAAAAACGGTACCATTTGCAAATAGGTTTGCAATACTACCACATCATCATTGCAAGGGCATTTTGCAAACTCAAGCAAATAAAAAACCCTTTGTTTATAAGGGATTAAAGCAATTTTCCGTTTTCCAGTCAAATAAAACGGTACCATTTGCAAAACATCGTTTGCAATGGTACCAACCCTCCTTTGCAAAGACACTTCGGTAACTCGAGCAAATAAAAACTCCTTAGCTTTTAAGGGGTTAAAGAAGTATTCCGGTTTCCGGTCAAATAAAAAATCCTGCACTTAAGCCCAATAGGGCAAATAAATAGTGAATTTTTTAGAACCACTTTCCGGGTCTTTAGGTTTTATTCTACCCGCATCTGTGGCTTCTTTAATCAATCGGGATATTTGCGAAGCTTGCTTGTCATGCATACCAAACCGTTGACGTAAGGAAGTATTAGTCATACCATCATTCCCGAAATATTGTATAACACTATGCTGATAGCACGCTTCTATTCGTTCCTGAACACTCATGTCAGCAAATTTCTTTGGGCTATACATGATTACTTTAAACGAATTTTCGGCTTCCTGAAATTTCAAAGGAGGCAATCCATAAAGCTCAATAGCTCTTACTGCTTTCTCAAATCCAGATCCTCGCTCCTCACAAATATTATAACGGCGAAAAGCTGCCGCTAATACTTCATTTCTTGATTCAGGAGTAGTTCTGATAAGACGGTCAATTTTTTTGGTCGGAAGAAGCCTTCCCGGATTGGATATTTCTATTCTATCCTCAAAAATCTCTATCATCGGACCGCTGCCTCTAATGCTAAAATCCTGATGTATCAATGCATTGGCAATTAACTCACGAAGAGCAATTTCAGGGTAAACAGCCGTTTCTTCTCGTAAAGCATGCTTAATAACTTCACTACCTGGCAACAGACTCTTTACAAACTGAATAAGTCCTTCAAACCCGATAGCATATCCTTTAGAACCCGGAAACTCTTTGCTTCCAGCTGCTTTATTCTTGCCCTCATACTTAATGACACGAATAGATTTACGGGATAAACCATCAAACTCAGTTAAGTTTTGCGCTGCGGCAAGAGCCCCAAAATTGGTGATATAGTAGCCCGAATCATCAACCGTAACAATCATCTTTTCTCTGTCAAGCCAATACATAATTTCTTCTGCATTAGAAGGTATCGGTGTTTTTAATAACTTATAGATGGTGGCATAGTCCAATAGAGTCATTATTTCAATCTGATTCTTTAGTGTGGAGGCATGCAATTCTTCAAAAACAGGAGTTTTACTATTAAGCATCAACCCTCCTACTTCAGGTCTCGAGGCCTTTCGTGTTGTACCGCCACTTCTGATAAAGCTGTGCTCAATAGTTTTAGTAGCAAGATGAACAGGTTTAACAGAGCTTTCTTTTACATGCACAAATAATAATGAAACACCCTCATAATCCTCAACAGAGTGATCAATACTAACCAAAGGGTCAACACCGTCACGACATAAACTCGCTAATTTCTGCACTATGAAATCAGCATCAGTTTTTGTAATACCTTTGGCGGTAGCCGTTTTATCCTCTACTCCAAAGACCAAATAACCACCTCCTGGTAAATTAGCAAAGGCAGAAATATGCTGACATAATTTATCATTTTTCGGTGATAAGGTCTCCTTCCAGTCTAGTTCATTTAACTCCTGCGGAACCTTCCCTAAACTATGTGATAAAATTTCTTTGGCTTTAGTTACCCATGACTTCATAAATACAAATTTGTAAATCCAAAAGTAATGAAAAAGAAAAACCTAAAGAAGTTTTGCTAAATTTATAGTAGCTCAAACCTAATTATTCATCAGCAGGTAAGCTGTTCTTCTTATTCATTTCTTTAACAAACCGTTCAACTTCCCTTAATATATGTTCATCCGCCAACCTGTCAGCTTCTAGAAACCTTTGATGGTCAAGCTTTATTTCCCTAAAAAATAGAAAAACAAATAATACAAAAACTAATACTGCTGGTAATAAAACTATCATAATCAAAAATTGTGCGTTAAAGATTCTCCTCCGTTAGAGGGGTGCCCGAAGAGCGGGGTGGTCAATTATAGTGCAGTAAAAAAGTATACTATTCAATTCGTATTTGACCCGAGCGTAGCGAACGGGCGAAGCAAATTAAAGGAGGACTGCCAGTGATTTGATATTAAGAGGAGGAAGCCCTGTGGGCTTCAGGTATATGAACTTTAGTTCATTTTCTTGCCAGTTTCAATCATTTACAATAATACTAAACTGCATTAAACTACACTATGCAATTCGGGAATTAAATAGTATTCAATTCGGGAATCCAACACCCAACCACTTGCCCCAATCCCCCTACTCCAATAGATTTGCCCTCGTCAATTCCAACTATCGCAATATGAAATTGCTTTCCCAAAAATTAATGTCAGAGCTGCAGCAACGCTTGGATAAAATCCATTCCGAAACTCCTGAACCGTTAGGATATGCAGAACACGGCATCAAGGCCTCCATTGCAGTCCTCGAAAAGTTGAAAACCAAATGCATCTCCTACGAGTTTATTACTAAGGCAGAAGAGATTAATTTTTTCCGCAACTGTAAACCACAATTGGCATCCAAGCTTATTTACTACAATGAGATTTATACAATCATATCCAATAAACCAATTGGCTCCAGGAAAACAATCCGCAACTACTACAAAACCGAATTGGACAAGCTTGAAATATTTTTTAATGAAAATCTGGAATTCTATCGCTACTACCGAACAGGTAACCAGGCATTAGATAACAAATATTTTTTGCGGGGCAAATACGATGTAAGGCTTACTTTGGATAGTTTTTACTTTCAGGCCGATCAGCGTTTTTCTACTTCCCATGATTATAAAGTGGCACAAATTTTAGCAAACGATGCCATTAAGGTTTTTCTCGAATCCGAAACACAGAATCTAGAATGCAAAACCGAAGCTATACAATTTTCGAACGGCCAACCGAACCAAGTCTGGACAGGTTCAAAAGTAGCATTAATCGAATTGATTTATGCACTGCATGCTGAAGGCGTTTTTAATAACGGACATTCAGAACTTAAGGAAGTGGTAAATAGTTTTGAAGCTGCTTTTGGGGTTGACCTCGGGCAATTCAATAGGGTATTTTTGGAAATACGCGCAAGGAAATCGGAAAGGACTAAATTCCTGAACATTATAAAGGAAAAATTAATCCTACGGATGGATGATGCCGATGAAATATAAAGAAGTCCCTCTCGTCAGAGGGACTATTTTTCTTTACTTATTGGAAACAATTAATGTTACCAGGCCTTCAATAATAGCCTTTGATTCATTTTCTTCCGACCCTTCTTCCGTTCCAAATACGTGGGTTACCCATATAGTCAAGTAGGGATCGGTATTCTTTTTAGGTTTCTTTTTGGCCCTGTAAGAACTGTAACGGAGTATAGATGTTGTTGTCAAAATCACTCGCTGATCGTTAGCGGTTAGTAATTCACTACCAATAACTGTTGCTTCATAGTTCACAATAGCACTGTAAATTTTGGAAGCATCCGTTTCAGTATCGTAAAGAGCAGTAACTGAAATTACAAAATTAATAAAGCTGGTCTTTGCACTTGATGACAAATTGCTCGCGCCTATAATACCACCTATATCAGAAATGCTGCGTGTGGCAAGATATTGAACACGCTCCACCGATGGTAATGTATACGAGCTATTCATAGTTGCAAATGAAGTATTCGCATTGGCAATTGCCTTTACATCAGCAATAACAGAGGGCATATCTGCCAGTCGGCTTGTACCATCGTAGTACGAATCAAAAATTTCATCAAATATCCGCCCGGCTTTATCATAGGGATTAGCGCTATAGGCCGGCAATGTATCACCACCGTCTCTGTTGCTTAAAGCGGGGTCATTTCCTGAGCTGTATTTTCATCGTCAGCACAGGAAGCAAAAATGGTCATAATTAGTAGGCATGAATATATTTTTTTCATGGTTGTTTAATGTTAAAATGTTACTGATTACTTTTTTCATCAGTTCATTTCGCCCGGGGTAATCTGAACAGTATTATTTGGCTTTGCTCATAACAAAACCGTTTGAATTCGGAGCAAATCTACCAAGCCATTTGTCCCTCCACAACCCAACAACTGTGGCATTCGGGAATCGCATTGTAGGTCATTCCCGAATGGCACACTGTCATAACAGGTTTAAAGAACCAACCCTCAACGACTTACATACTGGTCAGTATATTCTCAATATTTTTCTTTCTGGGAATAGCAGTTTTCCAATTATTTTTTTACATTTATTCGCAAAATGTCACACCAAACTTTCGTGATATTGCTGTATTGAAATGTCAATATTTGATAATGGTTCAGAAGAAAGATGTAATTATTTTAATATTGCTGGCGAATTGCGCTCTGGCACAACTGCCCAATAATTCACGTTTTGATAGTATTTCTGATAAAAGTTACGACTACCTGAAGAGCAAGTTTGAAGAAACCATTTTTGATAAGGACAAATCAAAAATATATGTGTCTGCTTGGCTACAAAAAGCAAAGGCAGAAAAGAATAACTACCTTCAATTAGCATTAGCCTACAGAGCTTCAGCTTTTTTTGCAGAAAAATCATTGCAGTTGCGTTACGCTGACAGCATGATTAGTAATGCAAAAAGAGTAGGAAACGATGAACTTATTGGCTCATCCTTTATGACTAAGGGAATACTGTATTACAATCGTAACGAGCATAGTAAGGCGCTCGATAATTATCTAATTGCAGACCGATATATTACTAAGAGTGATATTCCGTCATTAAATTTCCAGATAAAATATGGTATTGCTCAAATCAAATACTATTTAGGATTTTATGACGAGGCTATTTCTTTATATAGTGAATGCAGTGTCTTTTTTGAGGACGAAAATGACCGGATGTATCTAAATGCTTTACATGGTTTAGCGTTATGTTATACCCATATTGGAAAACATCAATTAGCCACAGAAACAAACCTCCTTGGTATTGAGAATGGTCGGCTCTTTGAGGACACCGGAATGGAATTTTATTTTAATCATTCGGAGGGGATTAATCAATGTTGCATTGGGAATTATACTGATGCCATTAAAAAACTGAAGACAGTATTGCCAGAGATTATCAGGCTTAATGATTTCACAAACGAAGCTGCAGCTTATTTTTATTTAGGAAAATCATATTGGTCCTTAAAGCGGTATAGTGAAGCAATTAAATACTTTAAAAAGGTTGATTACATATTTCAAAAGGAAAAACACATAATACCTGATCTCCGGAAAGGATATGAATACCTAATTGACTACTACAAAGAAAAGGACGATACGCAATCACAGCTTTTTTATATTAACCAATTGTTGAAAGTGGATAAGGTATTGGCACAGGACTATAAATACCTCCTAAAAAAAATCGTGAAAGAGTATGACACTAAAGAATTGCTGAGCGCCAAAAATGCAATTGAGAACAAAATGGTTTTTGTCCAGGTTGCTGCCTGTATAATAGTCCTGTTAATGACAATAATAATTATGTACTTGGTACGAAAGAATAAAATAAATCAGAAGCTCTTTAAAGAGTTGATGAATAGAAACACGGCACTGCCAGAGGAAACAGTCTGTGAGAACCCTGAAATAGAACTTCCGGAAGCCTTGGAATCAGATAACAATAATAAGGTGCCAACACCCGATATAAGCCTAGAAATTGAGGAGGCTATTATTAAAAAATTAGAGAAGTTTGAGGGTGCCAAAAAGTACTTGGAAAAAGATATGACATTGTCAAAAATGGCAACAATACTGCATACCAATTCTAAATACGTAACAAAGGTTATAGCAAAGCATCGGGGGCAAAGGAACTATAGAGTACATCACAGAATTAAAGTTAGATTACATCATCGAAATGCTCAAAACCGACAGTCGCTACAGGAATTACACCAACAAAGCACTTGGCGAGGAAGCCGGATTTCGTACCACGCAAAATTTCACCCGGGCTTTCAAATCCTATACCGGTATTACTCCCACCTACTTCAGTTCCAAATTAAAGAGATCTGTAACCACGGACAATTTAGATTAATTTGCTTTTTTCTTTCACAACTTGTGAACGACTTGTGAAATAAATCCTGTCAAACCCAACAATTTTGCACCATAACAATCTAAATCATAAGTTATGGCAATCGAAGTGATCACAAGGGAAGATTTAAACGAATTTCGAATCCTTTTACTTTCCGACTTAAAGGAACTACTAAAAATTAATTCACAACAACCAAAGCAATGGCTAAAATCAACTGAGGTCAGAAAACTGCTTAATATTTCACCCGGAACGCTCCAAACTTTGCGAATAAACAAAACACTATCCTATACCAAAATCGGAGGTATTATTTATTATGCCCAAAAGGATATAGACAAGATACTTGATGATAACAAGGTAAGTTCAGAGCGAACACTCTTCAACTCAAAGTAATTCTCATTATGAATTACATCAAACACCTTACGGGTTTTTTGATAAGGTTGCTAGTGATAGGCAGTTGAACCCAACCCACATAAGTCTGTACATGTCCTTGTTTCAATTCTGGAATTGCAACCGGTTCAAAAATCCGATCAGCATATCGCGTGATGAAATTATGCGCATCAGCAAAATTAGTTCAAAAGCAACTTATCATAAATGCCTGAAAGCTTTACATGCACAGGGCTATATCAAATATGAACCGTCATACAATCCATTTAAGGGCAGCCATGTTTTCCTATTCAATTTTTCAGAAAACTTGAAACCATTATCAAAATCAGAAAAAGCAACCACACCAATTTTTGAACCTGTCGATGAACAGGTTGTAAACAAGCCACAGGCTGGTAATGAAACAGCTAGTGAACAGGTTGCTGAACAAGTCGTAGTACCTTATATAAACAATACAAACATTACAAACGATTTAAAGAATTCAAACAACTTAAACTTGGGCGAGCACGAAAAAAAATTGAAGAAAAGCAATTCATTTTTAGAGAAGATGATAGTAATCCAAAAGAAAAAAGTTCCGCTAAAAAAGAAATGCCGGAACAGTTACATCATGAAAATAGGGAATCGTCTTCTCTGGCATTCGCCGACTACATCGCGGAGCGCACTAATACCCGTCGGCAAAAGGTTACGTCGCCGGAACTTGATGAAGTACTTAAATATTTTCAACAACAAAACTTTCCAGAAGTGGAAGCCAATAAATTCTACAATTATTTCAAAAGCATAGGTTGGCTTGTTGGTGGCAAAACTCCAATGGCCGACTGGCAGGCAGCAGCCAATAACTGGATGCTTAATGCTAAAAAATTCAATATGAAGTCAAACCAACTCGAGGCACAGCCAAATCTCCATACTTCCACCAATAAAAACTATGCCGAACCTCTATAACTTCAAAAATGAACACAGAACGCTCCTATTCAGAAATAATTCAATGGCTAGAAAAGAAAGGTTTGGAACTCTATGGCAATCATTTCAAAATCATAGAAGAAGATTATCCAATAGTATACAAGCTCATCGCCTATTTCCTAAAAGACGAACAAGCCTGTTTCCAACTCGGAATAAACCTCAACAAGGGAATACTGATGTCCGGTCCTGTAGGCTGTGGCAAAACTTCACTGATGAACCTAATGAAATACCTAACTCCCGTTGAATATAAATTCATAGTAAAACCATGCCGGGACATTAGCTTCGAATTTATTAAGGATGGATATGAAGTAATACATAGATACAGTCGCGGAAAATTAGAGCAGCTCGATCCAAAAATTTATTGCTTCGATGATTTGGGCTTAGAAAATAATCTGAAATACTATGGTAACGAATGTAACGTAATGGCCGAAATCCTTTTAAGCCGATACGACCTCTACATCAGCAGGCGCATACAAACACACATCACAACTAATCTCTCGGCTTCAGAAATTGAAGCACAATACGGCAACCGGGTCAGAAGCCGGATGCGGGAATTATTCAACTTGATAGCATACGACAACAACACTAAAGACAAACGTTAAAATTTAAAAATTATGAGTAAAGCAGTAAATCATTTTTGGTCATGGTTCATTGACCACAAAGCAAAATTAAAAATCCTAACCACACTAAGTCCAAAAGAGAAAAAGCACTATGTACATTGGCTTGATTGGCACCTGCATTATTATGCCCCTGGAGTAGATTTTATTCTGATATTCCCTAACAAAAAAAATGAAAAAACACAAATGATTATCTCAGCCAATGGGGAACCTGATTTTTTTAATAAAGTTGATGAAGTTATCAAAGCAGCACCGAAACTAAAAGATTGGGAATTTATCGCATTTGTTCAACCTTCCGAAGCTATTGACGAAATGGAAGCTGGGCTGGATGAGCCCTATGTATTCAAAGACATCAACCTCAAAGCAAGCGAACTTAAATTCATGCCGTTTGAATATAAGGATGAAAAGAAAATTGACATGATTGTCTACCTAAAAAATTTCACGGTTCATTGCAATAATAAAAACCTGCTTGACGCAGTATTTTTTATTATGCAGGACATCATTGGGGAAAAATCATTGCATGAAAACATCAATTTCGTCGAGTTGGCACAAATGCCGGAACAGGAAGATGATGAATTAATTTATCTTTATGATTTACAACTTTATTTGGATGATATAAATAACAATCCTATTACTAAAATTTAATCAATTTTTTTATGTCCTTGAGAATACGTATATTTGTATTATCAAACAGGTACTCAGAGAAGTATGGTTGATAAAAGGAACAGGTTCTTATTTTTTCTGTTTTTACTGGTTTCAGTGTACGTTCACACGTGCGAGTGTTTTAAAGTAGGCCGTGAAATATTCGGTATCGAGAATGCAATGCCTATTGGCAATAATGATGAAAATGATAACCCTAAAACAACTTTAGCTATGAAGAAAAAAACAAATGATTACAAGAATGCCGCATTAGAAGTAATGCAAACCCCAGAAGATAAGAACCCGTTAATTGACCTTCTCTAAAAAATATAAAATAGCCCGCAAGGGCTATTTCTTTTTAACACAACTAAAACAAAAAATAAATGAGTTTAAGAATTAACAGTGTGGTAAACGCAAGTGAACCCAACAAAGAATTTGTGAGATTAGTATCAACTACTAATTTAAATTTGAAAGGCTATGCCCTTGTAGACAGGACATTTGATGAAGATGGTGAAATTTCTAACGAGTTTAGACATATTTATATTTTCCCTGACTTGGATATAACCCCAACTGACATTGTAGTTTTATTTACAGGAAACCCTGTTGGAAATACACCGGCAGTTGTAAAGCGTGAAAATAATTCAGGGAATATATATAAATTATATTGGCAGTCTGAATCATGTGTTTGGAATGATGAGGGTGGTGATACAGCAACCTTAATCAAATATACAGTCCAGCATAGCAAAGTTGTTCCGGCTATTGAAAAGAAATAAAAATAAAGGCGGTCTTGAACCGCCTTTACCATTTTGAAACCTTAGGTATTCCTTCAGGTTTTCTTCTGACTAAACTCAGTCTGCAATGCCGAAAAATCATGTCTGATTCCCTGCAACACATCCTTAACACTCATTACCCCTAAATCATCCTGTTCAAATTCCTATGTTGCTAGTATGTAATACTGGAACATCAGGTTCCCAAAAAGGCCGGATAGGTTTTACCGTGAATCAATCTAACATTCAGGCAAATTAATAAAATGCCTAGGTGAAAATAATTACTTTAGCATAAACATTATTTAAATGAAACTAGAAAAGCTCAATCAATACGCAAAAAGTCATGGTCTGACAATTCTAACAGCATTTAGTGTTTTTGCTACAGGTTTAGTTATTTATTTTTCCCCGGTTGCACTACTTCCTGATTTTTTTCATTTAAAGGAGTATTCCAAAATATATGAACTTTTTAATTTGATAATTAGTTCTTTAACTTCTTTAATCGGGATATACATTACTGTATCTTTAGTTGCCTACGAATTTTTTAAACAGAAATCCGGTGTCGACCTTCAAAAATCTTTCCTTGTCAACAAAACAAATGCGCTATTTATATCCTTCTCGGTTTCTACAATTATTTGCGCATTCATTTCAAGTTTGGTAATCCATTCCGAAAAACCAGATTATAATGAGGTTTCTATAATTTATTATAATGCACTTCTATTTCTACTTGTAATCAGTTTCCTTTTTCCGGTTGCTTTTAATTTATTTTCATCATTAAAACCCGGAAAGTTGGCAAGTGAAGAGATTGAGAAAATAAATAGTAAAACAATTTTAATTCATTGGGATAATGAAGATGATATTGATAAACAGGTTGAAATTATGGAGAATGATCATTTGGTCAAAGTTCAGAATATTGTTATTGCGCTCATTTCTGTCTCTGATAAAATAAAAGCACAGGCTATTATCTTCAAATGCACAGATAAATTAGGATTGTTGATTATTGACAGTAAAACTGGAAACGAAAAAAAACAGATAATAAAACGCCTAATCAGTTTTTATATAAATATTATAGACTTCGCTTTATTACAACCAAATAATTCAGCTATACTTAATAATATTTGGTATAACGTTGAAAGTTTGTATCTATTGCTGATTCCAAAAAAGAGTACACACAAAATTTTAAGGAGTTTAGGAATGAGTTTTTTGAGAGGTACTTCAATCGCCTTTTTGAAAATAATAAGGAAGAAATAATTTTTAATGGAATCGAATCTTTAAAAAATATTATTTATAATCAAATGGTAGCAAATATGCCTGATGATACGGAACTGTATGATTTAAACCATATGCGTGCCGACATTGAAAAAGATTTTAAATATCCCACTGAATTTGAAGATGAAGCACATTATAAATCAGAGCATTTTGGTGAAATAACTATTGAATTTTTATTTTGCTTTTCATTTATCATGGATAAAGCCATAAAATATAAAAAACAGGAAATACTAGTTAAATGTACTGAAGAGCTCAATAAACTCAACTCTGATATTGAACGCTATGGAAGAAAACAGAAATACCAGGAAGCTTTTTTATACTTAAAAAGTTCAGAAATGATTTCAAGTTTTGCTTTTAAAGCATTTAAGGAGGATATATACACTAGAGGAAGTGATGCAAGAGGGCTTTTGCCAACTTTGTTTTCACATGATATTGAGCAGGGTAAATTATACTCTAGAGGAGTATTGCAAAAATATTGCTACCTATTAATTGATCTTCAAGGTTTGGATAAACTCGATAGATGGTTTCTAGGAGGTCTGGATTTTGGTATATTTATATCGGAAGGAGATTTGGGAGAACTTGCAAGAAGATGTGTAGTAAATTATAAAAAGAATATAACTGTTCAAAATTGTTTACTGGACATTATAGAAACATATAAAATACTAAAAGGTAACTACGAAGTCGGAAAAGTAAAACGCTTTGATTTATATACCGCTGTAAAAGTTAGGTTAGAGACTATAGTTGAACTTATGGTAAAGCATAAAATAGACAATGAAGAATTGATCAATTCAACAAAGGATTTTGTTAGTGGTTTTAAGTCACAGGAAGAATATGAAAGCCTAAACTAAAAGGCCTCTTTCAATCGCCAGGTCAATTCAATTGCCTCTTCAAAACCAGAAGTTGTAAACTGGTCTAAAATTTCAATTAAATATAGGAAATTCTGTTTTTCCTTCAGAATAATTCTGTGGTCAGCGATAATACCTTCAGTTAATGTCACAATTTCTCTAAGCGTAATTCTATCAAATGTAAAATTATTCTTGGCTGCACAAACTACGATGATATTTGACAATTTTAATATATAATCAGGTTCTAAGGGAAGTAACTTATTTAATAGTTGCATAAAATAATAACCAGTGTGTGCAACCATAAAGCCTTGCTCAATTCCTAATGACTTATTGGCTGTATAATCTAAGAGTGGTTTAATTTTTTCATAAAACGCTTTCTTTTCAGGTAAGGTTAGATCTTTAGTAGCTTTTTTGTTGCCATTATCATAGTCGTAGGCAAAGTACAGGTTTTGTATAACAAGGTCAATTATTTCGAAATCATCCCTTACGTCTGGACTCTGGATTCCTTTTCTTAAAATTTCTCCGAAGCGAAAAGTAAGTTGTAATTGTAGTATATCAAACAAAATAGCACCTTTATTTAATTCCTCTACATATAATTTCTTTCCATTATATTCGTTTAGCACTGACCTTGTAGTATATATCAGATTATGTGAAAATTGTTTAATTGAAATTCCATTATTTATAATATTAAATGCCAATTCTCTGTCATGTCTAAGGGAAATCCTTAAAGTTATTGCAACCAAATCACTCCATGTATCTCTTGGTATATCATCGTCATTGGCTAATTTATGAATAAGCACATTGCAATTACTACATACCTTTGACAAATCATTAGTGATAATGTACTCACTGTTGAGTGAGTGGGCTATTTTTTGAATACAAACCCCATCCTGTTCAACTACAATACGTTCTTCTACCTTTTCCCAAAATTTTTCTGCATTCGGTTCATAAAGTAGCTGTAAACTGTTCAATGCTCTATGTCGAACTCCTAGATCGTTATCTGACATTAAAGCCAAAATTAAATCTACTAAATTATTATCCTTAAAACTGTAATATAAATTTTGTACTGTTTTTACTGCTTCAGTTCTTGCACTTGGACTTCCAACTATAAACCTGTTTTTTAAATCACCGGCTTCATATTCAGTTTTTAAATATGCCGACGATTCTAAATAATGTTGCGCGATTTGCCATATTTTTTTCTTTCTCCTATATTTAATTTTTTCCCTACTTCAGATAGTATTCTTGCACAACGGCTAATTTCTAAATCACAGGAATGTGTCATGAGTTCATTCCTAAATAACCCAGATAAAGAACTCATAAATAAATTTTCTACGGAATCAATAATGGTTTTATACTCATTCCTAAGACCTTTCCTGTCAGTCCCATTCTCAAATTTATTATTAAAGATTTCTAGGTTACGATACTGTGGATATATTGAACTGTCTCTATCAATTTCCGGATCAAAACCCGCGTAAGTCATTCTTTCTTCTGGAGTATGTTGATACTGCTGTGCCATAATTGGCCTACGGTCTTCTACAATTACTGGATTTTCGCCTACACCGTTTTCTAAAATAAATGCTTTGGACATATCTAACACATAACTATCGCCGGGGATACATGATAATAGCCTGCTAATTCTAGTTCTTCCCCATTCAGGATAAGTAGATTCAATTGGAGTAATAACATGAATTAATTTTTCGATTTTTTTCTTCCTGGCTGGACTTAAGAACGGCCATACAGCTCTTATTAACTCACCTGCTTCATGTAATGTCTCATTACATTCATATATGCCGCTATTATCCAATATTTGAAATGATAAATTTACATAGGCTTTTGGATGTGTCGAAAGAAATTCCAGTAACCTTCTCCATATTTTGCTTGCACCACCAATTCCAATGATTAAATATAATTTATCTGTAATAACTTTATCAGAAGAATTTTCAGCCTTCGAATCCAATTCATGAAAAATTTTATTCAAAAAAGAAACTGGACCATGTTCCTTATCTTCATCAAAATAGCCACTATCAAATTTAATTGCTGATTCAATTGTACCCACTTTTATTAAGGACGGTTTAGGCTTATAGCTATATCCATCGCCTGAACTGAATTTATTGATTATTTCCAATCCAACCTTTAGTGCATTATCAAAATCAATTTTCATGAGTTCAACATATTTTGTTTCTAAAACATAGTGAATATGATTATAATCTTGCTTTCGATTACTTCGTAGACTTAGTGTTGCACCACCACCCATATTGGTTTCTTCAGTACTATTTTCTTGAAAGAAATACAAAGTTTTGTAAATTTCGAAACCAAACTCTATGTCAACAGTGGCAACCTTTTCCAGATTATCAGCCAAAAAACTAAAATATCTGATTGGGAAATTTTTCTCGTTCAAGATTTTCATCACTTTCTGAAGCAATGATTTTGACTTAATTTTATTAAAGTAAAAAGAACTTGCAACATTTGGGACACCAAACAATGCACCACTTCCATCTATAAACCAACCTTGCTGGCCATTTCTTTCTTTTAAAACAAAATTCATGTAATTGCAACTGGCATTCGAAAGCTTTTGTAAGGATGTCTTTGATTGCTCTTTTTCAAATTGTTGAATTCCTATTTCAATTAAATTACCTAGTTCCCACAAATAAGCAACATTAATTTGTTTACTTACCGCTAAAATAAAATCTAAATCTTGGTCAAGTAGTTTTCCCTTTCTGGCAAATCGTATTGATTCCAGAGTACGTCGGACTGTGTTGCCATAAAGTTCCTCTTCAGAGGAGTTAATATTTGGCAAGATTTCACTTGGTGACTTGTAAAAATGAACAAGCACATAATTAAAAATTGTATGATGAAAAAGTCGGAACAGTGGCGCGCCAATTTCTTTTATATGGTTATAATGTTCCCAGAAAATAACATTTTCAGACGACCACATCTGACTATAGAAATAAACAAAACTTTGTCTGAAATGAAAAGGTAATTTTGGTGAATTCTCAATGAGTTTTACCTGATCTTCAACAGCTATCTTGAGAATATATTTAGAAATCGCAAACTCAAGAAGTATGTTATGGGCAAACGAAATATTACGTTTCATTGCTACTTCCTGTAAAATATTTACACTTACCAAAGAAGTATAGGCGACAATATTAGAATCGTTAACAAATTCTAATTTATCACAAACTAGACTATCATTTTCAACAAATTTTTTTGTTAATTCCGAAAGAAAGTTATTGTACGATTCATCAACCTTTGATTTCCAAAATACCTCTAAAAGTTGTGCTTCGGTTTCTACAGAATTAATATCGTTAACATCTTCACTGGTTTGCAAAATATCTTCAAACAATTTTAGGAAATAGGGCACATGTAATAATTTTTGTAACCCTGAAGCGCAACTACTGGCTTTTACCTTTAGATTTTTAAAATTTAATGCGAGTTCAAGCTCTTCATCATTTAAACCCGGCACTAAAAAATTTCTGCATATGATCTCAGCACCAATTTTTTCTTGGGGAAATAGTTCCTGTAATTTATTTGACTTAGCAGCATCATATGTCCGGGCACTGGTTAAGACATTCCAATTTAAAGACAATTCTTTAATTGCTAATCTCATGACTGACAAAATTTCCAACTTCAAACCATCATCCTTTGCAGTATCAAAAGCATCAAATATCAAACATCCCTTCAGATTATTTTCCCATCTTAGTGCTTTCAATGTACTAAGCCATTTTTTACCGGTACCAAGTAGTTTACCAATTTCCTCATTACTACCCTTGTTCAACTCATTAATCCTAATTATATAGCATGGTACATTTTCCAATAAAAATTTCCGTTGCAATTCTTCGAGAGTAAAGCTCTTTCCGTATCCTGGGCCTCCTGTAAGTAGTCCATTCCCCTTTTGTATAAAATTGAATAGTTCAGTTATTAGTTTTTCGCGTTTAATGTAAATACCGGGGCCAATTTCACTTACTGCCTGTATAGCAATTGAAGGCACAATCTTTATCTTAGCAGTACTGTCGAAATTTATAGGTTTTAAAATCTGATCTAGTATTTTATCAATCTTCAGTAATTTGTCATGATCTAGATAAAAGATTTTATCTAATAACTGTGGAATAAAATAAGCTTGATACATTAATTTTCCCTCTACAACTTCAGGCAATAGCTTTCTGGAAATCTGCGAGGATATATATAAAACTATTAATTTCCCCACATCATCTTGTTTAGGATATAATTTTTTAAACGAAGTAATTGCACTTTTAAATTTTACACCATGATCTTTTCTAGAAGTAACTTGAATATAGATTCCCTTAGAAGAATCTATTAAATCATAACCCGACTGATTTTTCTTAAGAGAATTAGCATTTATAAGTTCCCAATCAAAAATTATATTCAAAATTTGCTGCATATGATTTTCCGCAAATATTGCCGCATCTGTTAGTCCCAATGAATTGGAATTCGATAAGTAACTCTCATACGCCACAAATTTCTTGTGAATATTATCAAATAGTACATTAATGCTCATACTTTCCCAAATTTCTCTATCCACAAAAATAACTAATATCTTCTGCTATACTAAGTTTTTAAGATTAATACTATTAAGTAATAATTTATAAATCTGAAACATGAATGAGCCAAAGTTTAAATACCTAAATTTGCAACTCTGATTTAACATATGCTAACGGATACATTTTTACAACTCGTCAAAAAATACTCTAAAGACCACGAGCTGGCCAATAACCTTTGGTTGGAAATATTCACAAAATATTCCGAGCCCAAAAGGCACTACCATACTCCTGACCATTTAGAAGCTATGATAACAGATTTGAAAGAGGTAAAAGACAAAATCAAAGACTGGGACACTACCCTACTGGCAGTTTTTTATCACGACATAATCTATAAAGCATCAAGTAGCAATAATGAAGGAGATAGTGCTAAATTGGCAATGAAAAGGCTATCTGAAATTGGTTACCCTGCCGAAAAAACAGCCAAATGTGCCAATATGATTTTGGCTACTAAACAGCATAAACTCTCTGAAGACAGTGACACTAATTATCTGTTGGATGTCGACTTGGCAATACTCGGAAAAAACCCGGAAGACTATCAAAAATATACCGAACAAATCAGGGAGGAATATACCATCTATGCTGATTTTATATATGCATCTGGCAGAAAAAAAGCACTACAACACTTTCTTCATATGGATAGTATATACAAGACGGAACACTTCATTCTCAAATATGAACAACAGGCAAGGATTAATATAGCCATCGAACTGGAGGAGCTAAATTAATAGTCACGGTTTTGATATATACTACAAGCTAAAAGATTCTCCTGCGGAGCAGTCATATAATCACGAACTTAAAAAAATATGCTGTGGCATTAACTTCAGGCGTGGTTCTTAACATCAACCGGTTTAGTATGTCGTTCTCCCAAAACTGAATTAGCCCACTAATGGAAGATTTATATAAACAAGAGGTAGGAAATATAACGCTATACTTCAATTGGTAAATGGTTAGATATAACTGGAAGATTGCTATCTCTCCGAATTTATCAATACCTATTGCAAGTGATACCTTAAAAGTTACATAAAGCCACTCCTACCCCACGCTCCTAAAAAAATTACCGTCACAGTTATTGGTACAATAACGCGTACACTTCGTGACTTGCGCCGGTAATTTTTTCTCCCAAGCTTCTTTACATAATGTGGCGTTATAGCTCTAAAGAGACTATAACAACATTATGTAAAAAAGCCGCACACCCAACGCTCTTGTCGGCGGTTCAGGGGCAACTTTTTTAATAGCTCCCATCGCATCACCCAGCTATTAAAAAAACCACCACTTCACCGCCGCCATAAACAACATTCGCTTTTTCAATAGAGACTCTCCGGTTATCTCTATTTCTAATAACTTTCGCGTTAACTGTCTTTATCAGCTAACCGCTTAAATCGGTAGTATTTTCATTGCTTTTATAAGTGCCTTCCCGGCTACTATTCAACTCCTTTGCTGAAATCTAAATGCTGTGTTCTGCAGACTATTCAAGGCACCCATAAAACCAAAAAAAGCCAGCAAGAGTATTACTGTTTTATTTGCCTGGCACCCCAATTAAATTGCTTAGCGGCTAGCAGATTATATCTTCAAACAAACGCCCCAGTAGCTGCACAAGTTTTCATTATTACGCTACTTCCGTCTGCTAGCCACAAAAGCAATCACAACACCCCAATTAGCAAATAAAAAGTAATACACTTGCCCGCGCTGCTGCCCCGTCGCACTCGGTAGTGGCATTTGTTGTTTTTTGAAGATGCTTCCCATTTTCAAAGGCTATTTTACTTTGTTTACTACTAATCTTTTTATTAGCCTTCAGGGCATCATCAAAAAACAACTGCAAAGAAAGAGTGAAAAATTTCTGTGCCTGATAAAAAGAAATAGTAGTGGATTTACCTGGCAATTTTATCAGGCACAGAAATTTTACACCCTTACCCTCGACGACCGGATATTTTATCAAAATAAAAAAGAGATAAAAAAGACTGCAAAACTAAGCTCCGGGTATTCAAAAAAGCAAGTTCAGGCCTCCGGTTCTTTGAAAATTTTTTCACTCTCTTTTTCAAATCACCCCCTACCGCCGAAGAAAAAATTTTCAAAAAAAACTTGCTTTTTTGAAACCCTCCACTTCAACAGATGGCTTTCTTTTTTCTCTTTTTTCTTTTGAAAAATTTGTGTGCGAAATGTAGTGAAACGGAATTCGCGAACACCGAGAAAACAGATATTAAACGCTGTGAGCAATCGTAACAGAGCACTTCACGTTAAATCGAAGCCATGAAATCGAAGATTCACGAACACCAAAAAAACAATATTCAAAGAGTGAGTAATAATTACATCATTAAAACCCACAAAAAAGGCGTTAGTTACCTTAAACCACATTTGTTTATTCTGAACAAAGGACTGAACAGTGGAAAGCCTCAAAAGGAGCCATTCACTAATAGCTTTGTTGTCATTTTCGAAAATGAACAGGATTGCGAAAGCATTTTTTGGATAACGTACAGCCTTTGGCAGTCCAAATTTTGGCACCGCAACCTCGTAGGCTCCGTTATTCCATTTTTGCGAATCCATGATTTTATAAAGGAGTTTTCAAGGAAAGCCGACGAAATGCTAGCCGATTTCGAGCAACATCAAAAAGATGTGAAAGCCTTGCAGTTACTTGAAGCACAGGCAAACAACTTTCGAAAAAACATCAACCTTATCAATGATATGCGCAGAGTTATTCTGTACCGCTATTGTAAGTGACAATTTTAAAAATAACGTAATGAAACTTTTTCTTTATCAAATAGACATTTGTAAAAAGCCTCACATAAAGAATCTATTGCTCTGCATATCAGACAGCAGGAACAAAATGAAGAAAAAAAGCCTGATCAATTGACCAGGCTTAAAATCTTTCCTATTACAACCCGTAAAGACCTCCGGCAACAGTAATTTTCTCTCCGGTAATCCATCCCGAATCTTCAGAAGCAAGGAAAACGGCGACCTTAGCAATATCATCAGGGTGGCCAATTCGGCCAAGCGGGGTTTTCTCAATTATGGTCTTTTCTAAATCACTACCCGTAATCCCCGCAGTCCTTGTCCCTTCGGTTTCAACCCCGCCTGGAAGTATCGAGTTGATACGGATGTTCTTTCCAGTAAACTCCTTCGATAAAGAAACCGTAATGGCATCCAGTGCAGCCTTTGTGGCCGAGTATTCAGACATCATTGCCAAAGGCGTTGTACTAACACCAGAGCTGATGTTGATAATAACACCACCGGCGGCAAATAGCTTTACAGCTTCCCTGATGGTCAACAACGGACCTAAAACGTTTACATCAAATAGTTTGTGAAATGAATCCTCCGTAACATCTTCAATAAATGCCGCTGGATAAATGCCCGCATTATTCACTAAAATATCCAGGCTTCCGTAAGCTGCGATTGTCTCACTAAAAAGGAATTGGATTTCAGTTGTTTTAGAAACGTCAGCCTTAACCGCAATGGCACTGCCTCCATTTTCTGTTATTGCTTGGACAACAGCATCCGCACCCATTTTACTGGATGCATAATTAACCACAACCTTTGCGCCCTCTGCGGCAAAATATTTTGCAATCGCAGCACCTATCCCTTTGGAAGCACCTGTTACGACCGCGACCTTGTTTTTTAATTTACTCATGATTTATTGTATTAAAAATTGAGCAGCAAAATTATAACACAATAATTTACTTTCGTAACTTTGTAACCAAAAGTAACAGTAACCTCGAAGTAACAAAGTAACAAATGTCAAAAGAAGAATGTCTGAGAGACAATAAGAGAAACATGATGGCGGTCCAGGATTCCATGGATGTGCTAAGCGGTAAATGGAAAATCTCCATAATTTCCTCAATATGCTATTACAATCAAAGAAGGTTTTCCGATATCCTCAATGATGTTGTCGGTATTTCTAACAAAATGCTGAGCAAGGAATTGAAGGAACTGGAAATAAACAAACTGATCAAAAGGACTGTTTTAGATACGCAGCCGATAACAGTACAATATACGTTAACCGACCATGGTAAAACACTCCAAACCATAATCAACAACCTTACAGATTGGGGAATAGAACACAGGAAAAAGATTATCGAAGATTAATAGAAAGCAAAAAGCCTGATCATATGACTAGACTGCACCCAAAAGTTTAGACAAATTTATAATTAATTTTGACAATAATGAGTCCGATATTTTATCGGACTCATTTTGTTTAAATTTGATTTGATTCTTTCGTTATTGTAATAGATAATGTATTTATCGATTTCTTTTTTCAATTGTTCAATTGATTTGAATTTTTGCGTGCAAAACATTTCAGATTTTAGTGTTCCAAAGAAATTTTCAATAATAGCATTGTCTAAACAATTTCCTTTTCTTGACATACTCTGTATAATCCCTTTCTTCTTTAATAGATGTTGATACTGCCTCATTTGATATTGCCAGCCTTGGTCAGAATGAAGTATTAAATTTGTATTATTTGGTATTTTCTTAAATGCTTTTTTCAGCATCATAACTACTTGATCAAACACTGGTCTTTCAGTCAGTTCATAGCTGATTATTTCTTGATTAAACAAGTCAATTATCGGCGATAAATACAACTTATCTCCAGATACGTTAAACTCTGTTATATCGGTTGCCCATTTTTGATTTGGAGCTTCGGATTTAAAATTCCTTTCCAATATATTTGGAGCTATCTTGCCATTTTCGCCTTTATAAGATTTGTATTTTCTTATTCTGACAATACTTTTTAATCCTAATAGCTTCATCAATCTTAAAACGGTTTTATGGTTGATGGGGATTCCTCTATTTTGAAGTTCATCGGTTATTCGTCTGTAACCATAGCGCCCTTTATGCCGTTGATAAATGGCTTTAATCAACTCCTTGATTTCTTCATATTTATCAGGTAATTTATTCTGCTTTTGATGATAATAAAAGCTACTGCGTGCCATATTTGTTAGATCCAGAAGTAATCCTAAATCAAATTTATGCCTTAACTCCATTATGGCTTGGGATTTCTCCTGGCTTGAATTAAGGCTTGCAGCTTTTTTAGCAATTCATTCTCACAGCGAAGTCTTTCGTTTTCTTTTAATAGTTCTTCCTCTCTTGTTAGGGGTTTGCCTGACTTGCTTTTTTTACGTTTATCACTCATAGAAATTGGTCTGCCTCTTTGCTTTGGCTGTAATCCTTCTATTCCAAAGTTAGCAAAATCTTTTTTCCATTTTAAAATTATGGAAATATTAGGGATATTAAACCTAATGCCAGCTGTCATCAATGAAAGAGATTCTTTTTCTATGGCTTTAACCACTTTTAATTTAATTTCAGTGGAATAACTTTGATTTATCCTTGGCAATAACCCTATTTTACCATAAGTCGTGTAAAAGCTCACCCACTTGCGAATATTCCATCTTGGAATCTGCTTCAATTTTGAAACATATCCATCTGAATAATGTTTCTTTAATACTAATTCTACACATTCTAACTTAAATGCATAATCATACTTTACTTTTCTTTCCATAAAAAATGCCCCAAATAGTGTCTAACTTTTTGGGGCATGTCCAGACCAGGCTTTTTCATTTAACCCAAAGGTTATCAAGCTAAAGCTAAACTATTTTTTGGGCTTCTTGACAAAACTTTTGAATACCAGCGAAATCGTAAAACTGACCACGGCACCAATAGTTGCCAATACAACCGTTTTAAAAACATCTTCCGATTGGATATTGGGCAATACACTCAAAAATGTCCCTCCCGCTGTCCCTATGTAAGTAGGATTATTTGTTGACATTGTCATTGATTGTAGTTAACTGGCTTACGGCCGAGGCAACGCCACCCGCTACAACCAAGTAACCGCCAACAGAGGTTACTACTATTGGCAAGGCTACTGGTGCTGCAAGGATTGTTCCACCCACAGCTGCCAATACCAAACCAATATTTCGAAGCACCTTAAAAAATTTCGGAGTGGGAGCTTGCACTCTGGTCACAAGTTTCATGATACTAGCTTAATTGGGCAGGCTGTCCCACGAAAATAATTCGTAGGATTCACCAGTAGTTCTCGTAGAATTGCGACCGCCTGTATCATCATCTGAATCATCAAACGGATTGGTTCCTGAACTTCCTGGACCAAGATCACCTGGAGTATTTTTACCTCCAATTTCATAGGATAAAAATTCTCCGGTTCCAGTTCCTGTATTTGTGCCACGTCCACCGATATCGTAAGGATCAAAATCATCATTTACCTGCCCAGTATCAGTCGAGGTTCCTTTTCCACCACCGGTAGAACCATTTCCACCAATATCGTTAAATCCGTAAAGAGCTCCTAGTCCTCCATCACTACTTTTTCCACCACCGATGTCGTAAGGATCAATATCGCCGTCGCCGAATTGTCCAGTGTCTCCGCCGGTACTAGTTCCTTTTCCACCGCCTCCGATATCATTTGGATAAGCAAATATACATTGCGTCTTAGTGTCCAGTGAAAGTACAATCATTCCACCGCTTGTATCACGAGGTGTACCTTGACTACCGCCAATATTTAAAAGGAAATCTCCAAACGGATCTGTACTTGGAGTTTTACTACCTCCAACTGATGGATTTTGCGGTGACTGTGAGTAGCCAACGAATGCGCCGAAAACGGCGAGAGCAAGAAACGCCACGCGTTTCAAATTTGATATAAAATTTGTTTTCATGATTAATAAAAAATTAAAAATTGATAAAAATTGAATTCCAGTTATCGGACAGTGGGCCCAACTGTTTCCGATTTACAACTGACCTAAAAAACGTTTTAGGATTTTACTTTTGGTTAATAATAACCGTTAAACGCCACTGTCAACTTTTGAGATTGACAATGGGTTAAATGCACCGTTTTTAAGTGGATACATCTGACCATTGACTTCCTGGTAGAACTCAATACCTAATGCAAGGAAAAGAGGTTTGGTGCTTGCAGCTGTTACCTGATTGGTATGTGCGATAGCAACAGTTGCCACAGCGTTCCAAGGTAATATTGCAGTTTCTGAGGTTTCAACAATAAATGTTTCAGCCTCAAAATCAATTTCGGCACCTCCAGAAATAATCTTAAAGTGAGTGGTTCCTGATGGCGCTGCAATCATGTTAACCGGAACAAACGGCGGAATATCCACTGTTATTTCTCCTGTCACACGGTCAATTGCGCTTGTAAACGGAGCGTAAAGGCTTGTGCCTAATTTACCCCTGATGTTGAATTCAAATCCAACAAGCAATTCCGCTTCACCATCAATTACGTTCCTCAAACCACGCTCACTGACTAAATCAGCCTGAATCACTTTTACCATTTCCCGGGTTAGCCTACTAACCATTCTGCCATCGGCAGAATTCAACAATAAAGCTCTCAGTGCAGTTCTAAGCAATTTTCCGGCCTTCCCAGCCCTTCCAAACTCAGAACCATTTTCACGTGTTCTTTGAAACGCAGGATCACTTTCAATCCTACTTTTTTCGATACCTCCTTTCTCGCGGGCAAGATGCCCGTCTTGCGAAGTCTTGTAAAAGGTAATACCTCCGATAGTACCTTTTAGTTTAATTATGCCTTTCTGTCTTGCCATAATTTCTAAAACTTTTGATTAATACTCATTTTCACAACTCACTTCATTTCGGCAATCGTTGCAACATTTTCGTGAATGAATAATCAAAGATTCCAGTATTGGCGCGACATTTCAAAGGGTGTATGTCGCTAGTAAACCATAATTGACTATAAGTACCAAAAATGACCTATTGCCAATCCAGGAAATATTATAGATTTGCAGTATTGTTGAGGTATGCATTCGGTATACCAAAGGCATAGTTAAAGTATCAAATGTGAAAAATGGGAGCAAGCAGCGTTAGAGTGTGCATGTACCCGAAAGACGTTCAACGAATCATGGGTAAAGAATATACCCAGGCCAGAAGATATTTAAAGAAGATTAAGGAGCATCTTAACAAAGAAGATCACCAGTATATATCAGTAGAAGAATTTTGTAAATATACAGGGCTTCCTCTTGAAGAAGTTCAGCGTTGCATGTTGTAGGGTAAAATTTGAACGACAATAGTCTCAAGCTCCAACGAAACCTCTAATAACCTGTTCAAATACTAGCCCGATTATTTAATGAATTGCTTTGTAGTTAGGTTGTAATTTTGTACTTTTATAAACTCAAAAAAGCATAAAACGAATTAATCTGATAGGGGTATAATTCGGGGTACATCAAAAATATGACATTGTGAAGCCTATATAATAAAGGCACTACAAAAAAGGTTCAAATCCCACCGTGGTCACATCTAGAATCCCGAAACACTTGATATACAAGGTTTCGGGATTTTTTGTGGTTATAAAAACAATAAATCAGTCAACACCTAATTCATATTCGTTGCCATCGTCGTCTGTTGCCTTTAGTTTTCCGTAGTCAATCCACTCGACCTCGACCTGAATTTCATTACCTTCATTATCGGTTAATGTCCCTTCACCGTATTTATCCTGTACGGATACATTTCCTGTAACCTCATCTCCATTTTCGTCAGTTCCGGAAACATCGTAATTGTATTGATAATCGCCAGAAGTGCCTGTGCGGTGTTCATATTTATAAGTTGTATCCTCATGATAAGTTTGTTCAACCACTTCTTCCGTATGCGGAGTGAAACCCTGAGGAGTTTGTGGAGCCGGTGCCTGCTGATTGTCTTTACACGCCAGTAAAAGCAGCAGCGCTGCATAAATATAATAGTTTTTCATGATGCTGTGGTTTTTGCGTTAAACGTACTTAAACCAGCATTCATTTCCTTACGGAAAAACGTAAACGAATTATAAATAGTTTTGAGACTATTTGGAGGTCAGTTCGGCTGTTATTGGAATGTGGTCAGAGACTTCCCTAGCCTTTTTCAGGGAGGCGAATGAATTGTAGAAATGGATAACATTAGCATTAGACAGTGTTACCTTTTTGGGATCATACCAGATATTATCAAATTCGGATGCGAGGCAGTCGGCTTCCCTACATTCTTTGCGCAGCGAAGTCTTCTGCTTCTCGAATGCATTCTGCCACCCCATTTTGCGCAATGGATTGAAGACCGTATGCGATTGTGGGCAATTGAAATCACCAATAAATATCAGGTTTAAGTGCGGATATTCAGCCGGTAAAAACTTAAAGTATTTGATTTCGGTTTCTGGCTGCTTCCTCTTGGTTATGGCGTGGAAATTAACAAGTGTCAATCGTTTCCCTTTGTATTCGAAAGTGGCATAATAAGGCTCGCGGTCTATTTCCAGATGGTATTTCCTTTCGAGCCAGGGTTTGCCTACCAGCTTCACCTCTGCTGTTTTCCAAAGAAAGGCATAGCGTTCGGTTTTATAGGCTGAACTGCTTGTAGGGTTGCTGATTGCATAATCCCATTGAGCTCCTTTTCTGTTGAGCTCATCTACCAATCTTGTCACAGCCTGCGCTCCACCATCACCCGCTACCACTTCCTGTAATGCCACTACATCATATCCTTTTAGCGTATTTGCAATAAAACTAATTGTGGAATCTGTTTTAGAGCTGCCAAGGTTTTCTACGTTCCAGGAGAGGGTCTTCAGTTGGGCGTTTGCAGTTACTATAAACAGCCAGAAAAGGAAAGTGATTGTGGATTTCATTGTTGGTTTTGTGGCATTTTTAATTTTTTACGGATAGTTACAGCACTTATCAGAATCCTTACAGCACTCTTGCAGCAATTACACAGCACTTTGATGGCACTTTGATGGCACTTTGATGGCGCTTTAGAGATGTTTGGGAATTAATGTTAATTCGTCCTAAAATAACTATACAGATTAGTAAATAAATCCTGTTATAGCTATACAAATGTAATTTTAATCCTGTACTCTCTATACAATTGTTATTGTGTATAGTTATTTTAGGACGAGGCATTTTAGAGATATTGGGAATTAATAAAATATCTTGAAATTTATTCTTTTTTACTTTCTACTAAAAACCAAGAAGAGGCAAAAGCTGTAAAAGTACCAAAAAGCCCAACGCCTCCTGTCATTAAAATAGCGGCAATAATCCTACCTTCGGTTGTTATTGGAAATTTGTCTCCGTATCCTACAGTAGTTATTGTTACATAAGCCCACCAAATTGCATCTTCTGCTGTCTTAATGTTGCTTTCTGGCCTATTCTCCACCTGAAGTATGGCTATTGATGAAAAGATCAATAACATCACCGCAATTATGGAAACTGTTGTGAATGTCCCTTCAGCCTTGTTTTTGAAAATATGGCTGACAATCTTTTTGTAGACCTAAAGGCTCTCAGGATACGCAACAGTCTTATAATCCGTAACAGTCTTGCTGCCCTGAAGTAATCAATTACCGGAATAATTGAAATAAGGTCAATCCACCCCCATTGCATGAATTTCCATTTATTGGGAGCAGCTCTAAAACGGATTATAAAGTCAATTAAAAAAACAAAGCAGACTGTGTTGTCAATGTAATTTAACAGTCTCGATGTCTCTTTTGATAACACAAATATTGTATCGATGAGAAATGATCCCAGGATATAGAGAGAAAGCACTAACATTAAGAGATTGAAATAGGTTAGTTTTTCTTCTTTGGTTTGGTCTGTATTCATTAGTTAGGAATAGATGTTGGATACTTAATAGCGGATTGAAAATCGTAGTGATAAATCTAATTATTGCTCTGTTTTTCTAGCGAACCATTGAGTGTGGTTCTCTAGAGAAAGCATTTTCACAATTAATTATGAATTCTGATAAATCGGAATCACTTTCGATTGAAACTATTTCCGCTCTTAATAAAACTATTTCATGCGCGGTTAAAGAATAAGAAGAAGATAATTCATTATGCTTTTTAGCTTGAAGCCATGTAAGTACTGAAGAAGCTCCAATGGCTATAACTTCTATAGGGAACTTTATATCAACGTATTGAATATTACACAGTAATAAAATAATTGCTATTGAATGTAAAGAAACTGTAACCCAAAACCAAATTTCTGCCTTACGCATATTAAATTTTGCCTTTTTGCTATACCATAATGCTTGATTAGTTATTCTATTAATCCTATAAAATTCAAATCTTTCATTTCTGTTGAGATGTCTTATTTTAATCATAAAATCACTAATTGGCTCTTCAACACTTGCCTTCAATCCAATTTTTCCAATTAGACTTTCATTTTGTATTAATATTGTTTTTAAGTCATTAATAAAATGTTTTCTTGCCTCAGTATCATTATCTATCTCGTATGGATCAGCTCTCATCATCCATCTCCATGACCTGGTTTTTACTGATTCAGCTACTGCTCTCCCATTATACCAAATATCATCTGGTTTACTTATTCGTAACCACACCATTATTGATAATGTAATTAAAAATAATATTGCAGAAATAATTTTTAAAATAGAAATATTCGCTATATTATCATAATACGTTAATGTGGCTGCAATGATTAATAAAATCAAATATATTGCAATTCCAGTGAAATATTTTTTTGCTCTTTTACTGAAGATTGATCTGCGGATTGATATAATCCTGGAAAATCTGAATCATTCATAGCTTTATTTTAAGGTTATCTATTGTTTTAATTCCGTTAAGATATGTTTCTGCCTCCCATTCAACAGCTATTTCCAAAAATTTTGCTTCAAACTGTTTTGATTTCTCATCTTCTAAAGTATGATAACAGTGTGCTAGCGTAGCAAAAATCCACTTTTTATCATTTCGTTGTTCAAACTCTTCAAATGTTATAACTTCCTCTAAAATTTCAATTATTTTCTTTCTGGTCTTGTTTGCCTCAACCTTTAAATAAATTTTTTCGTTAGAATTATCTTCTATTGGAACTTTTAAATTTAAACATAATGCATAATTCTCTCCTGTATAGTAATTTTCACTGATTTTAAATCCTTTGCCGTAATTTTCAATTGCTCTATTTAAATACTCAACATCATTATTATTTTGGTATAAATTTTTATAAATAGCACCAGTAATTCCAAGTGTTTCGGGATCATTTGTGGGATACAAAGGCAAAATTATTGCCAAAGCGTCTGTCAAAGCGACATTTGAAGATGGCAATTTTGACTTGTATTTAGCCAATGCTGCCTGTTGAATAAAATAAATTTCATTTGGTATTAAATTTTGAGCCTTTTCCCAATGCTTATATGCAACTTCAAAATCACTTTTATCCATACATCTCTCAGCTTCATCAACAATTGCAAAAATGTGTTTTTCCTTATCAGCCAAGTCACCTATAATCTTCTCATATTCCTCTTTTGGTAAAATTGGCGGTGTTACATTTCCAATATATTCATATAGTGGACTATCAATTAGACTTTTATCCGTAACAGCTACTATTAGATTAGATAAATCTTCTACACATCTTCTCGCTTCATCTGTCCCAATATCATCACCCAAATGAAAGTAGGTGAACATTCTCGTATGATCCAAGTCAAAGGGAATTTTTCCCATTCCATTCTCCTTTAAAATTATAGTAGAATATGGCTTTACAGCGTGTCTTACACCTAATTCATAAATTGCATTGGGATTGTAGGTTGATATGTCTGCAATTACTAAATCAGCTTGAATCAATAAAGCGTACATACTTCGGTCAATTAAACCACTATCTTGAATTTCATCTGCCCTTACACACTGATACCCTGATTTCACAACTGCTGGCTGTATAATATTTTTATACGTTTGATTTAAATCAAATGTATTCCCGGTGGAAAAATCTGTTTTCTTTCCAAAACCCATTATTACAAAACATATTTTTTTTGACATAATTTATGGTTTTACTTTAATTTTTGAAGCTATAGAATGTGTTCGTTTCTGAAATGCCTCTTCAATATAGTTTTCAGGTGGTTCTGACAAAATCATCCCAGCTTACCAATACACAATATCTATCATCTTCACTCCAAGAGCATTTATTACTTGGAATATAATAATTATAGCCAAATTCAGTAATAGTTGTCGAATTAGTAATATTAACATAAGTATGTACTTTACCACAAGAATAACATTGACCAGACCCCGTATAAATACTAGATAGCATATTTGGAAGTACAACACCTAAAATTCCATTTCGGGTATTTCCTACACCATTATATAAAGAAGCTTGTAATTCTCTTTTCAAAAATTTCTGCTCTTGGTAACCTAAATTCTCGTTACTGTACTGTCCGATTAAAAATATTGTTACAGTAGAATCGGAAAGATAATCTTCCCTAATTTTTCTCATTATATAATCTTCATCATCGGAATCTATTGGATGGTCTAGTGATTTATCAATCATATCAACATTTAAGTCATCCTGTATGAATTTTTTATATTCCTTATCTTCCGTTTTAAACGAAATAAAACATTTTCTTCCCATTTTATATTTTGTTAAGCGTTATCAATGGCATTTCTAATCGCTAAATATGTAAAAGACATCGCCCACTTCGCGCCAACATTATAAATGGCAGTAGGAGATTCATATGTGTTAGCAATTTTAACAGCAACAATTCTTTTTCCTAAAGCGACAGCTTTTTGAATTTCCCAAGTAACCCAATTACTTCTGTACGTTTTTGGGCCTATTATTACCAAAAAATAAGATGCATCATTAATGGCATTAGAAATTACAGTTTTAATATAATTTGCGTTGACACTATTTACAGAAACATCAACTGAATGATCATAAATCGAGAAATCAAAAAGAGCGTGTGCATCCCAAGCGAGTAATAAATTTTTATAATGTTTATCGTTATCATAATCATAACTAATAAATACTTTTTTCTTTGCCATAATTCTTGTTTTTTTATTTAGTTAACCAATCTTTTAATTTTATTTTTTGGGAATTTGGATAAATAATATACCAATCTTCGGGTCCATTTGCTGTGTATGTGTAGTTGCCTTGTATATGACCATATATTTTCCCATACTCTTGGTCAGGCCAAACAGCGGTACTATTAGTCAAAGGCAAAATCGCCACATTCTCATAATTTATTATTCTATCTCCTAATCCTAATTCCCAAGGCATCCATTTTGAATTTGAACTATCAGGTGTCGCCAACGATATGAATTTTGTACTTGACTTAATATGATCCCGAAGAATTGCGGCTACATTTTCATTTGTTTTGTCTTCTAAAGTTTCATCTAAATAATCAACATACACAGAAACTCCTAAACTCTTTAAAAATCGAACTATTCCTTCGACATATTTTCTATCATTTCGTCTATAAGATAGAAATACTCTTTTCTCGGTGTATGTTCTGCTCTTAATACTTTCATTAGCTGATTCAGCTTTTCTTAAAGTGATCGTTGATGATATCTGATCGAATGTTAGATATGCCATAGGAATTTGTTTTTAATTATTATTAGTTAATATCTTCAGGTAATTTTTTATTGTTTATTTTTCCATTTCTTACTTTATTGCTTTCATTTAGCTTTTCACTGCTAAAGTCATCAGAATCAATGCGTATACCCCGCCTCTCCATTCCTCTTCAACTTCACCTTATAATTATCACACTTATTGCAGGTATGATTGGACTGCCAGGTTAGTGTAAGCTCATGCACGCCTTGTGTATGCCCTATTTTGGAAGTATTCCAGTCATAAGAGTAGCCAAATGTAAACTCATCCATTTTCATGGAGATTATAGGATTCACCGAAGTGATGAAGTGGCTGTTGGAGCTCTTTCGCTGTGGGTTTGTGGCTGCCATTACCCCGAATGAGAACATTGGCATCTCTAAAAAGGTTCCTAAGTCCAATCGGTTGTATTCGGACTGGCGCATATAATTGAAAGTAAAAAACAAATCAGAGTCATCCGGTAAAAAACTAAGGAACGGCCTTTCCATAGTTAGGTAGTAACCGCCATGAATCGTAAGGAACATATCTAAGGGTACGTTACCTTCATCTGTAAAAGAGATATTTGGCCGTGCTATGTGCCTTAGGCCTGCTCCAAACCACATCTCTTCCTTATCAATTACCACCCCTACGGAAAAGTCGGGAAAAAAACATTCTCTCGCCTGTGCAGGACGCCCGGGTCAACGCTGCCGCCACCAATAGAGCCATCATTAGGATTGATCTGGTCCTCCAATAACAGATTCCTAAAATTGAAATTCTTATATCCTACTCCAGCTTCCAACCCCATCCGTAGACGCCATTCGTAATCCAGCTCTACGCGGTATGAAACCGCACCATTAAGCTGAAAGAAATTGTAACTTGTAAAGTCCTCATGGTGGTTTAAAATCGTTCCTCCGACCGCCAGCTGGTCTGTAGCCATAAAGTTGGCATATCCGAAGCGGGTATCCATACGCCTGTCAGCATCCGGCCACTGCCTCCTGTTTAGCATACCTGCATTCCATGCATTGGCCACTCCGGTGAAGGCAGGATTGATAGTCTCTGGAACCAGCATGTATTGGGTAAAAACAGGATCCTGCGCTTGTGCTTTACTCAAAGCAAGAATCATAATCGTGTATAAAAACAATCGTATCTTTAATTTCATTGGAGCCTTATTTAATTAATACGAATGTTTGATTGGAATTGACCACTGTGCCATAAAAGGTTTCTGCCCTTACCTTGCTGTAATAGTTGCCATTTTCGGCATTGAACCCTTTGATTTTACCATCCCAGCCTACGAGTACTTCACCCGTTTCAGAATAAATCAATGAACCCCAGGTATCATAGATATCCAATACTACATTTTTCAATCCCTTCGTTACCGGTCGGAACGTATCATTAAGGCCGTCATTATTTGGCGTATAAGCAGTAGGCACCACCAATACATATCCTTTTTCTACAAGGAGGCTTATCGTTTGGACATACACACAGCCAAAAGGATAGGTTACGGTTTGTGTAACGACATAATCTTTTGGAATCAGGTAGGTATGAACCGGATTTAAGTCTGTTGAAAAAGTGCCATCCCCAAAATCCCAGGAAACCGAAACGTAATCTCCCGTTATAGTACTCTGGAATTGTATAGGATCGCCAATGGCATATAATCCATAAGTAACAAATCCGTAAGAAGTGGTATCAAACGAAGGATAACCCAATACCGGAGTATCCACCGTCAGGGTATAGGTTCCTGTACAATTATTGCTGTCTGTTGCCGTAAGCAGTACCGTTCCGTTTATATTTGTATGCATAATTTCATTGTTCGCACCGCTAATAGTCCCGCTTGACCATTGTAATTGATAAGGCGGAATGCCTCCCGAAACTGTGGCAACAAAACTCTGGTCTACCGTATGTGCGGCACAATCGAAGTTAGTCTGGGTTGCTACGGAAATTGTTATTGGATCCTGGCGTATTATTGCATATTGTGCATTGGCAGTACAGTTATTAGCATCGGTTACCGTTATTGCATAATTACCGGAAGTCAGGTTAGCCAAATCCTCAATAACCGCTCCTGTTGACCAGTTATAGGTATATGGCGGGGTTCCACCTGCAACGATTAAATCAATGGCACCGCTATTGGTTATGGTACAATCAAAAGCATTGGTCAGATTGGCTGATACGACTAAGGATTGTGGTTCTACGATTGTAAAAGTCCGCACTATATAACATGGAGTACCATCGGAAATGGTGGCTGTATATGTTCCCGGAGCTAAATTGTTTCGGATAAGTCCGGCCGTACTGCCATCACTCCAGGTTAAAGCAACGGGTGCAATTCCTCCGGTAAGGTTCAGGTTGATACTGCCATTGTTTGCTCCACGACAAGTAACATTGCTCACTATCGGATTTACCGTGAAAACCGGCGCATCAGGTATTATAATTGTCTGTGTTTGTATACATCCCACATTATCTGTAACCGTAATGATATACGTTCCGGCAGAGAGATTTGTTTGAGATAAACTCGTTGACAGATTATTCCATACAAAAGTATAGGGAGGATTACCGCCCGATAGCGTTACCGTAAGTGAAGCATTATTGGCTCCGTAACAGGTTATAGGTGTTGTTGTGTAAGCAATGAGTATTTCTGTGGATTGCGTTATTATTACCGATAAGGTCTTGGTGCAACTATTGGCATCCGTAATAGTCAGATCGTAAGTCCCGGCTGCAATACCGATAAGATTCTGATTACTGGATGTAAATCCATTTGGCCCCGACCATGAAAAATTATATCCCCCTCCCGGAGTTCCACCGATAGCATTTACTGTTATGGCTCCTGTTGAAGCTCCATAGCACAGCACATTTACCTGGCTTACCAGACTTACTACCAGCAAAGGCGGTTCGGTAATAGTAAAACTCATGGTGCGTGGACCGCAGTTGTTTGCGTCGGTCACTGAAATGGTATAATTGCCGGGAATTAAGTTAGCAATATCTTCCGTTGAAGCAAAAGTGTTAGGATTTCCACTTTGCGTCCAGGTGTAGGCATAGTTTCCTGTTCCTCCGGTTACTGTTATATTGATGCTCCCGTTATTGGTTGCGTAACAAGTAATATCATTTTCACTGTCAACCATAATTACAATATCGGTAGGCTCTGTGATAGTGTAGGAACTTGTAAAAGGACAGTTGCCCGCATCGTCTATGGTTAGATTGTAATTACCCGGAGCCAGGTTTGATATGCCTGAAGCCGTTGATGAAAAGGAATTTGGCCCGGACCACGTATAGTGATAAGGCGCTCCTGATGAGAAAGGTATTCCTCCCGTAACATTTGTGGTGATTGAAGCAATATTTACACCGAAGCACGCATTATTGGTCAGGACAACATTTGGATTAATGGCTGGATTTACCGTAACCGTAACCGTAAAACTATTGCCAATACAAGTTCCTGATGTTGGTGTAACGGTATAAGTAACTGTTGCCGGACTTGTTGTAGTATTAATCAGCGTCTGGCTAATATTAGCTTGCGGAGTGGTTTCAGTACCTGCCCCTGTAACAGCTCCGGGTGGATTTATCACCGGGTTTGTCCAAATGTATGTCGTTCCGAGTGGGACAATGTCACCTCCTGTAGCTATTGGTGAAATGGTAAAGGTATTGGTACTGCAGATGGTTGTTGACTGGGGGCTGATGACGGGATTATCATTTACAATAATTTCTGCTGTATTGGTAGTAATCACTTCACAACCACCCGATAGTGATGGAAAAGTTATAACACAGTAATAATAAATAGTGCCCGCTGTTGAAGAAGGTGGACTATATGTTGCACCAACCGCACCACTTATTGCAGTTCCGCCAGTATTTGAATTATTACTATTGCTGTACCATTGGTAAGTAGGAATCCCTACTCCGTTGCTATAAGCAAGCGACAAAACTGTTGAAGAGTTCCCTACACAAATTGAGGAACCAATTGGCTGTGTACTTACGAGAGGAGCTAAATTGATAATAACTGTAGCTACAGCGCTGGTTACGCCGCAACCTATTCCGCTTGGCTGGGTAACCTGGCAATAATAATAAAATGTGCCCGCGGCCGTAGTTGGAGGAGTAAAAGTTGCATTTGTTGCTCCACTTATTGGAGTACCACCACTTGAAGTATTGGTGGGAGAATTATACCATTGGTAATCAAATGAACTTCCTATTCCTCCAGATGCTACAACTGTTAAAGAGGCGGCAGCTGCATTTTGACATATCGTTTGGGTTGCTAATGGCTGTGTAGTTAATATTGGATCTGAAAGAACATCTATTTGAGCTGTATTACTGGTTATTGCTCCACATCCATTTCCACTAAAAGATATCACTACATAATAATAGTAGGTGCCAGCTGTAGAAAAAACCGGTGGAGTATAATTAGGGGCATTAGTACCTACCGGAGTTCCTCCTGTAGTTGAGTTGGTATTATTACTATACCATTGATAGCTTGCAGTACCTGTTCCGTTACTGTAAGTGACCGTTAGGGCATTAGGAATAGTTCCGCCCACACATAAATTTTGCGTAGGCAATGGCTGTTGGTTTACAACCGGAGCCTGGGTAACCGTTATTGCTGCAGTCGCAGTCGCAATAGTTGCACAACTCCCAGTCAGGTTTGGAAATGTTATTAGGCAATAGTAATACAAAACACCTACAGTGGTGGCAGGAGGTGTATAAGTTTGATTGGTCGCTCCAATTATTGCCGTACCATTAACAGTGTCGTTTAAGGTATTTGAATACCATTGAAATGTTGGTGTTCCCACTCCGTTGCTATATGTAAAAGACAATGCAGTAGAGGTTCCCCCAGAACAAAGTGAATTCGAAAGAGGCTGAAGAGTTATATTAGGCGAAGCATTTATAATAACTGAAGCCACGGTACTCGTAACACTACATCCCAGCGTTGGCTGTGAAATAACGCAATAGTAATAAATAGTACCAACTGTTGTAGTAGGTGGATTGTAACTCGAAGTAGTAGCGCCACTTATAGGAGTGCCTGAAGTAGTATTGTTAGCTGTATTACTATACCATTGATAGGTAAAAGCTCCGCTTCCACCAGTAGCTGTAACCTGCAAGGCTGTTGGAGTGGCACTCTGACATAAAGTTTGGGTTGATAGTGGTTGTGAAGTTACAGACGGGTCGGTAAAAACTACCACTTCAGCTACGTTACTTGTTGACGTGCCACAATTATTTCCAGCTAAGCTTATAATTACATAGTAATAATAATTTCCCGCTGCATTAAAAACCGGCGGTGTATAAGTTGCATTAGTTGCTCCCGAAATTGAAGTTCCGCCACTTGTTGATGCACTTGTATTGTAATACCATTGATATGACACTATTCCTGTACCTCCTGTGTAAGCTACCGTTAAAGGCGCAGGAATAGTAACCCCCACACATAGCTCTTGTGTTGGATTAGGTTGTGTTGTAACTGTTGGAGCTGGCGTTATTGTAACTGTTGCTACATTAGAAGTTAAACCTGAACATCCACCTGAGGATAATGTAATAAGGCAGTAATAGTAAAAAGTACCAGTAACTGATGATGGAGGATTAAAAGTAGCAGCTGTAGCACCGCTAATCAATGTTCCTCCCGTAGTTGAATTGGTTGTGTTTGAATACCACTGGTATGTCGGTGTTACAGAAGAGCTATTTAATGCAACTGTCAATGGCGTAGGTGTTCCACCCTGGCAAACTGTACTTGATGAGGGTTGTGTACTTATTGCCGGAGCAGGATTAACAGTAACAACATAGTTTACCGGCGTTCCCGAGCAGGCACCTACTGTTGGTGTAATAACATAAGTTACAGTTCCTGGGGAGCTATTTGTTGTACTAATCGTTTGTACGGGTATGGTATTAGTCCCTGATGTCAGGAAGCCGGTTACACCTGCCGTCGCTGATGCCGACCAAGTAAAGGTTGTCGCAGCTGGATTAGCTGTCATACTAACCAATGTTGTAGCAGACCCTGAACAAATAGTCTGACTCAGGCTACTGTTAGTTATAACTGGTGCAGTATTGACCGTAAATGTTTGTGTAGTGGTATTGGATGGGCCGCATTCATTTGATACAGTCAATGAAACAGTATAAGGTCCTCCAACTGGATAAGTAATTGGACCGGGAGCTGGCGCACTGGATGTTGATGGGTTTCCACCGGGAAAGCTCCATATATAATTTAATGTTCCGGTAGTACAGGCAGTCAAAGCTGCAACTGGATTTATCGTAGCTGAACCACAGTAATTAGCGGCTATGCCACTGATAGCTGTAACTATAGGAGGCCTTTTTACGGTAACAGTTTGAGTTGTTGTTTGCGGAGGCGTACATGAATTTGCCGCCGTAAGTGTAATTACATATGTCCCCGCTTCGGTGAAATTAAATGAAGCATTATTTGTCGTCTGAACAGGTATTTGCGGTATACTTACGCCACAATTTGTCGGCGAATGAGTCACACTCCATGTGTAAATTGGCGGCGTGCAAGGATTTAATGGAACTGTGGTATTATTAGTAGTTATGGTTAAAGGAATACAACCTGCAGTTGTATTTATTGTGAAAGAAGGTGATAAAGGAGGTTCCACACAAATAGTACGTGTCACAGTATCATCTGTGCATCTTGCGATTTGAGAGCCTGGCTTACGTATATTTAAAGATATGGTGTAATTACCAGGTGTATTAAATATCACATTAATAATATCTGTTCCGTTTAAATTTCCAGCAGTTAAATTCCAACCAGTACTAGGAGTAATAGTCCAGGTCTTAGTAAAATTTGTTAAACAAGATGAACCACTAACGTAATTACCAACAGAAGTATTTGTGAAAGTCACAACATTGTTTGTACACACGTTCAAGCCAGGATTTATACTAAAAGATGCGACTGGTTTCTGCGCGACCTGAACTTGAGTTGTTGTAATGTTTTCATTACATGGATTTGTAATTTTAAAAGTCACTGTGAATTTATTTCCCGGTAAACCACAAGAAGACTGTGTGAAATTGTGAGTTATTGTAGCTGGGAGGGTATTTTGATTAAAGGTTTGAGGGGTTGATGAATCATTTACAGAGAATTCATAAGTAGTTCCTGGAGGGTTTGCTGATGTATTTTGAACAGGCCATGTCAAACTATATGGAGCGCAATCGTCAGCATTTCCTAAAGAACCTAAATTTCCAGCTGGTGAATTCCCATTGAAAAACCTATAGATTTTTACAGACGAACACCCAGTAACAGAATTATACGTTGTAACTGAGATATTAAAAAAACCTAAAGTAGTATAGGTATGTTGAAGAGATGTGAAATTAGTTGTTGTCGTATCTGGACTAGAATCGTCCCAATCAATCGTATAGCTTGTATTTGTTGCAACAGTTGTACTCGCATTTACGGCAACAAAATCAAAATTTGGACTTGAAGCCGTTGCGCTACAATTTAAAAATATATTCTGAGCTGTATCATAAAATGTTGCTCCATCAGTTGTAGTTGTATTAAGTGCAGAACTTGGCCTTCTTAGTACTGTCACTGTTCTTATGATACTATTTGTACAATTGGTCAGTGTATTTGTTATCGTTAATTCTACACTAAAAGTTTGTGTTCCTACTCCTGAAGATTCAAACAAATGTTGTGGATTTGGTGTTGTTGCATTCGGTGTAGAGTCATTAAAATTCCACAAGTATGTATAAGTACCACTTCCAACAATAGCATTAAATTGAACTGGAAAACATGTATTATCATTTGTAAACGTAAAATTTACCGTCGGTGGGGAATTGACAGTCACTATAACTGATTGCCCAGTAACAGTTTGCTCCGCTGGTGTCGCTGCATCATGAACACTAACTAAAGTATAGGTTAATGAACCGACCGGACTAGCTACTATAGGAAGGGTAACACTACTACCAGAAACCGTCTGGATGGTTTGATTTCCGGGACTACCTGTTACACTATAAGTAAAAGTGTAAGGTGCTGTCCCACCAATTCCTGTAAAGGTAATTACTTGGCCAGTGGCATTAAGACAAACATTGGAAGGTCCTGAAATTGTTGCCGTTGGGGCTAACACTTCCTTTGCAAATCCCAACTGAACTACTAAAAACAAAAAGGCAATATAAAGCTGCTTCATAAATGTGGGTTTATGATTAATAGGTTTATACGAAAGATTGGGGGTTAAAGAGGTGGGATAAGATCTAATTTAACCGAACTTGTATTACAAACATAGTTAAAATTTCCATATCCACTATCCTTTGAAATTTAATTCGCATTCTCGTTCATAGCAATAATTTTTATGGTGTGGATCGTAACTAATTGGTGCATTTAGTTCTGTTTTCATAAATGTGATATAATTATATACAGACCGCACAGATATGCCAAGGCGTTGGGAAAGCTCTTCGGTGTTCCCTGCCCTATTGGCTTTGACAAGCTCATGTATCTTTATTATAACCCGTATATCCAAAACATTACAATTTTAACCAATAAGTCTGCAACTGGAATGCAGAATGATTTTTTTACTGATTAATTCATTTCGGCGCCTGCATACTGAATCAAATACCACTTTAACTTCAGAACAGGCGCCTACTTGAATTTAGTTAACTATCTTGATTTTATTTTATGCTTACATTAAAACCAGTACATCCAGACGTTTTACTGTTGTTCCGTTTCATACAATCCAACGGTCTCCAACAACTCTTTTTCAAATAAATAAATATCATCTACAGTTTGAATAGCCTGCCTGTTTTCGGTTTTATTGTCATTAAATAATCCTATGTATTTTTTTCCACCATTGAGGTGTAAGCGGCACAATGGTTTTCTATTATTGTCATCTAATAAGATTCCGAAATAAGATTGGGTATCACGGCAGACAATACGGCTAACAGGAAGACGGCGTCTTAAAATAGCCACTACAATCCGGTAACCCTCCATTTCCTCATCACTCGTAAAGACTTTGCTTTCATCTTCTATAGTTTCGGGTATATCCTCTTTTTGATTTTGGGCTTCCTTGTTTAGCGCAGCGTTTAACCTGTCATTGATTTTTTCGTTTATGAATTGGTTAAATCCCTTACCGACCAAATCCCTGAATTCTTCCATCACCTTTTCCGTTAATCTGCCTCCGTAGACTTTATTGGCAAATAACTTTACAAACTCAGATGAAGGTGTGGTCAACTCATTTTCAATCTGTTTTCTTATTTCCTGTATGTATTTTAGGGAACTGGCATTGTTTACAATATTTTCAACATTAAAGCTTGATTTATGGAATTTGGAAATCTCATTGATACTGTTGTCTTTCAGGCTAGTGATATCAAACTGGAGAAATGGCTTTTGATCCATTTTATTTTTCTCATCCAAATCCGTAAAAAACTGATAGGTAATTCCATTTGTCAACAAAGCAAAACGTGTTTTGGTTACGTGAAAGTACCGGAACAATTGGGAACCATGAATCGATAGGTTATCTTTCCAGTTCTTGCATTCAATAATTAAGATTGGTTCATCATTCTGGAAAATGGCATAGTCTACTTTTTCACCTTTCTTGAGTCCTAAATCTGCCGTAAATTCCGGAACAACTTCTGTTGGGTTAAAAGTGTCGTATCCAAGTATGTTTATAAATGGCAGGACAAAAGCATGTTTCGTTGATTCTTCCGTTCCTATTTTATCTTTCAGCAGATTGATTTTGTCGGCAAGTGCTTTGAGTTGTATTTGTAGTTCCATGGTTATGATAATTCTTCAGTTTCAGCGATAGGCGCATCTCTTTTTACTTTTGCGATACTGTTATCCCTGTCACTAGAATCGGTATACATCCTGCTTACTCCTATGATTTCTCCGTTTCCAGATTTAAGAACAAAATAATATTTGCCGTTTTGTGATATTTGCTTGTAATAGTTTTTATCATTGGGAGCGTTTGTTTTTACAGATTCAATTCCGTTTTTACAACTTTGTTTTGCTGTGTACATTTCACTTGTCAATAGAATCTCTTCCTGTGCAGACCATAGATTGAAGTAGAATTGGTCATTGCTGCTTTTCCTGATGACGAACTTCGGATATTTCATGATTATTATTTTATTTGATTAGACAGTTCAAACTTAAACCCAATAAAAATCGGTTCCTTACGGGAAACCGTAAAGGGGAAATAAAATGAGAAGATATTCTCTATTAGTCCTTTTAATTACATTCGGAATGTGGATGAGAATTAGAAACTTAGACCTACTGTAATTAGACTTAGAGCTCCTGCATTTAGACTTAGAGCTCCTGCAATTAGACTTAGAGCTCCTGCATTTAGACTTAGAGCTCCTGCATTTAGACTTAGAGCTCCTGCATTTAGACTTAGAGCTCCTGCAATTAGACTTAGAGCTCCTGCAATTAGACTTAGAGCTCCTGCATTTAGACTTAGAGCTCCTGCAATTAGACTTAGAGTTATTGCAAAAAGTTCTGGAATTCGTTGACAGGTTTGACGGGAATGGTAATTTATACTACTGAGTTCAACAGCTCAAAAAGTCAATTATCAGTTACAACAAACCCATAAACCCGCCTAGTTATCGTTTAAACCTGTCAGGTTTCAAAAACCTATCAGGTTTAGCTGAACTAATCAAAAAATGCTGAGATGCTTCCTTCTTTAGATTTGTTTCCGTAGAAATATTTAAACCCAACCGGTTGAAATAAAAAATGAAGGTTCTTTTAGTTGTAAGAAATCAATATGACAAGAAAGTAGAGTTAAGCTATTCCGAGATCTTTTGCGATAGATATAAGGTGGACAGTGTTATTAGCCCTAAAGTGGTCTTTTAGTTTACTAATACGCTTTTCGATAGTGGATTTGCTGTTAGGTGTAATTCCAAGTTCCTTGAAGCGCATTTCTAAATCGTCCTGGGTGATACCTTCTGCCAACTGTTTTATGATTTTGATATCGTAGTCATCAATCTGGCGAATGGTCCTGTCGTTCAGGATATGGCGTAGATCGGGAGAAAGATATATATCCTCCTGATCATAAAGCTGCCTGATTGCAATTTTAAGTTCTTCAATACTTTTCCTGCCTTTTAGAACATAGCCGTTTACTTTGTTCTTTTCGAAAAGCGATTTAATCCTGAAGCTTTTGTTTTCAACCGAATAAACAATAATGGTAATGTCCGGCTGAATTATCCTGGCTTGTGCAATAGCTTCCTCTCCCGATTTGATTTTTATATCGCGGCTGTCAGGCTCAAAAGACAGATCAGAAATAAAAAGTTCATAAGGAGCACCGTCGGCCATTGCTTTTCTTATCCTTAAAATGGCATCATCACAATATTTAACATGATCAATCTGGGTCACACCTAATTCCTTCAGTGCCTGCATTACACCTGCATTAATACTATCTATATCTTCGGCTAATAAAACTTTCTTAAACATATTATTTTGGTATTTGAACGGTTACCCTGAATCCTTTAGTGGCTTTTTTATCAAAAGTAAAAGTTCCTTTCACTGCATGAATACGGTTTTCCGCATATTGAAGGCCTTTTTTGGAAAATTTAGCTGGGTCAATCCCTTTTCCATTATCAGAATACCTTATTTCCAAAACTTTAGGTTTGCTTTCAAAATCCAGCATCACTAAATTGGCTTCGCTGTGTTTTTTCATGTTCACCAATAATTCCTGTATGACTCTGTAGAGTGCATTTTTTGAATGTTCGTTGATTTTGTTCCAATCTACAGTATCATAATTTTTGGTGATGATATTAATGTCATTTCCGCTAAAGCTGTTTATTAAATCCAAAAGCGAATCAGGATATCTATCATCTGTATATACTTCGCTGTTGGTTTGTGAAATATCCCTTGCTTTGGAATATATGTTGCTTAAATTATCCAGCAATGCTTCTTTGTTATCCGGTTGTTCCAGATTTTGGGTTTCCGTAAACGCTATGGCCTGATAAACATCATTCGCCAGTTCGTCATGGATTTTTTGGAAATCCTTGTTTCTGTATTGTAGACGGAAGCTCTAAGTTTTTGACGGTTTACGTATCGCACCAAAAAAATCATTATTAACAATAATAATGTTATTACTATAAGTGCAACAGTAATTTTCTTTGTCATAAATTCAGCTTCCTCCTTAGCTTTTTTGGATTTCGCAAAATCGTGCTTAATTTTAAAGTATTGGTTTTTAGCTGAACTTCGGGCGAAGCTCAGGCTGTCATTAAGCGTGATATAATCAGAAGCATACTTCTGAGCTGTTGAAGGGTCAGTACTTTTTGCTAACCATCTTAACGATTCAAGCCTATCGTCAGGGCTTTTTATAGTATTTGCCAAAGCCAATGCTTTTTCGGCCAACATTTTTGCCTTCGCCTTGTCGGTTGCCAAAAAGAACTCTGATAAATGGATGTAAGACGGAATGCTTCCAATAATATCTTTCAGGCTGTCGCGCAACCGTAAGGATTCAGACAAATTGGAATAGGCGGCCGGATCATTTATCTTAAATTGTGCATATCCCAAATTATCCAAAACCCTTGCTATTTCAAATCGATTAGCTTTCAGGTGGCGGTTTTTCAAAAGTGGTTTGAATATTTGGACAGCCTTATTGAGCTGTCCTTTCTCCCTATAAATAAGTCCAATATTATGCAGTGCTATAGCTTTAGCCATGCTATCCTTAAAGGTTTGAAAGGCTTTGGTATAATAAAGCAAAGCATCATCATATTTCCTCTGCTTGTCATAGGTAACAGCAAGCATATTGTACAAATAGGGTTTGTAAATCGTATCCTTTGAGTGGTCTAATGCTTCAGTTACCGTTTCCTCGCTGCCATAATAATCACTTATATGCTGTTGGATAGTTGCCATCTGAAGTAAGGCATAGGTATGGTTTTCATCTTTGGAATCATTACAGCTTTCGGTTGCAAGATTATAATAAAAGTAGGCACTGTCAAGCTGAACCTTCTTTAACAATGTGTCTCCTTTATTTTTATACAATTCGTAACTATTGGCGTCACCTATTTGATGGTTATTGCAGCCAATAAATAGCATTAAGACAAAAAATAAAATCGGGGAATATACTTTCTTGCGTATCATTCCCCGAAGTTATTAAATAATTTTAAACTGAAACTTAAATTCCGGAACTTCCCATTTTCCCAATACCTGTTCCAGGTGGTTTTGGTGGCGGTGGTGGTGGCGGAATGCCCTGTTGGCCTCCGGGATCATCAGCGTTAATAGTTGTTGAAGGAGTAGCATCGGCAATCGAATCTGCTGTGCAGGATGTCATAACTGCGGATGACACTATAAAAAACGATAATAAAATTATTTTTTTCATGATTTTGACTTATTAAAAATTAAACATGGTTGTGGCTGTCCGGGATTATCCCGAAAGCTTTCCGAGTAGATTTTGTACTACACGGATTTTGATTACTAGTAATAATTTTTGGGAAGTGAAGTGAGCTGCTACAGAACTGTTTAGTTATACTTCCCGAATAAAAATTCAGTCCTGTAAAGCGTCACCTTTTAAGAAGTAGTTTTGTACATTTGTCCTATCGCGATATAGAACAAGAACTAATCCTGAAGCAAAGGAATGTGGTTTTTGTATGAGTGTTTATAGGGAATTCCGATATTTCCGATGATTCCGAATAATTCTTGAATATTCCTCAAAAATCCTTATGCCTATGAAAAAAAATACCTTAGATGAATACAAAAAGGCAGTAAAAGCCAAGTATGATTTAGTGAAAGATGATGATGTTTCCGGATTGCTAAATAATCCATCTTCAGGAAACATTAGAGAGTTATGTATTTTAGCTTCAGTAGAAAAAATGGGAAGTGATGATATATTAATTTTTAAACGTTTCTTTGATGTAAAAGACGACGAGAATATAGTTAAGGAAGTTGAAAAATTTGATTTAGATAAGCTAAAACCTATTGGTAATTATCTTAAAAACAAAACAAAAGATACTAAGCCAATTATTATAGAACTTATCGCTATACTTGTGGATTTCACACCCCGCCCCTATGCCAAATTCTTTAAAATAAGTGGAGAAATTCCTGGAAATAAAGGAGAAAATAGAGAACTGGATGAAATATCTCCAAATGCAGGAGGAAACAACGAACCTAAGAATCCTGAAAGAGGCCCTCTTGTACTATTAGTCAATGAAAAAGCTAAGGCAAATAATAATATATCTTTTTTTACCAGGCAGAAAAAATAGCTTTCTTATCAATGGCAGCATTGTTCTTTGTAGGCTATACCACTAAAAATCTTGTTTTCCCCGAAAAACAATGCATGCAGTGGCAAGTCGATCATTATGAAAAGGTTGATTGTCAAGATGAGGCAGATACTTTATTTGCCAACGCGCCAATAGAGCCCATAGACGAAAGAGCAATAGATTTGAGAAAAATAGAAGTTTGTGATACCTTTCCTTTTTTCTGTGGTGGTAAAGCAGTCGTGTGGTATTGCAAAGTTGATGAAGAACCCGAATTTTTCGATGGCCCCGGCGCAGGCTTTCATCCAATCACAAAAAAACAATTAAACCCTATTACAGATTATATTATTGATAAATATGTAAAGCAAAAATAATAGTTACCTATGTTTTGGATTGATAGTGTTTCGGTTAATCATTAAATTGAAAAAGAGAGCAGGTGGTTTAACATCCCGCAGGCATTGCAAAAAAACAATGCGGGACAACGGGGCTTAATAACCTGCGATAGCTTGTGAGTTTGAAATTACATTTTAATAATCTTACCATCTTCCATCTCAATAATCCTGTTGGTTTGCTTTGCAAATTCGTTGTCGTGTGTAACGACTAACAGCGACTGTTTATGAAGTGAACTGAGTTCCTTAAAAATATCAAAAACCATTTCACCATTCTTCTTATCAAGGTTTCCTGTTGGCTCATCGGCCATGATGATTACAGGATCATTAATAAGTGCCCTTGCGATTGCAACACGTTGTTTTTGACCACCGGAAAGTTGGTTAGCCTTTTTTAAAGCTTCATTTTCGATGCCAAGTGACCTTAACCGTTCGAATGCGTTATGCTCTACCTCTTTCTCCGTATGGATTCCCAACTTGAGTCCGGGAAGCATTACATTCTTCAATACTGAAAATTCATTTAGCAGGTAGTGGAATTGAAAAACAAATCCAATTTTCTCATTCCTTACCCGGGCGAGATCTTCTTCTTTTTGTCGACCATATTTTCACCGTCAATCCACAAGTTACCACTGTAATCGGTGTCCATGGTAGAAAGGATATACAATAACGTTGATTTACCGCAACCCGATTTTCCAATTACGGAAATGAATTCGCCTTTTTTGATTTCAAATGAAATATCCTTCAGCACCTGTACCGGAGCGGGTTCCTTAAAAAATTTTGAAATATGTTCGGCCTTAAGTATCAGATTGTCCATTCTATTTTCCTCTTATAATTATGACCGGGTCTATTTTACTGGCTTTACGCGAAGGAAAGTAGCCTGCTAAACAGGTAGTTACTATTGAAAATGAAAGCCCGATCAGATAGATTTTAGGATTATAGTTAATCGGATAGGTTTTGATCGCGGGCAGCGAATCGGTATTGAAGGGAATCTGGTCTATGATAGCCGACAAGCCCAATCCTAAGGCAAGTCCAACTACACCACCTACAACGCCTATAGTTGATGCGATCAGTATAAATATTGCATTGACATCCCTACCTGAAAATCCGGTAGCTTTCAGTATGGCAATCGAATCCATTTTTTCATATATCATCATATTCAGTATATTATAGATGCCAAAGCCCGCCACTATCAGCAGCGTAATGCCTACCGAATAGGAAATGAGCGTCCTGATAAAACTACCCGTTTCAAATTGGGCGTTCGCCGTTTGTATATCCAACGCCTCGACATTGAATATCTTTTCATACTCCTTTGCGAGCATAGGTGCAAGTGAAATATCCTTGAGCTTCACCTGGATATCTGTGATGTAAGTTGAAGTTTCGCCTAACAGCTTTTGAGTAGTATTGAGCGAGCAGTAACTCTGCACATTGTCTATGTCCCTTATGCCCGATTGAAATAAGCCTACTACCTTCAGGGACACCTGTTGCCCTTTTGAAGTGGTAACCTGTATAACATCGCCTATGCCCACCATCATTTTTTCTGCAACTCCATTTCCAAGGATGATGCTGTTAGGAATGTTTTGCAGATCTATATAATTACCCTCCACAACATAATCGTTAAATTGAAACAAACGGCTCTCTTCAGCCACGTCAATCCCATCAATAACACCATTGATGTCTAACACTCCCACATTATAGAAAACCTGTACACTAGCTTTCGGTACTGTACCTAAAATTCGTTCATCGTCCTTAAGCGCATCCATTATCCCTGCCGCATTATACAAATCGACTCTCTCGTTTTTCGGCTTCACAGATCGTATAAAGTTATGATGGTCCCGGAACTGGGAAGCAATTGCAATCGGTTGCAGCTTGGAAGCCTTTATTTCTTTATACAATCGGATATGGGCAGTACGGTTCAGGATAAGACCGTCGAGCAAATCGTTCAGTCCGGACATAAAGCTAAGAAGAGCGACGAACATCGTGATACTGAATGTTACTCCAACAGCTGCAACCAAAGTCTGACGCCATCGCGCCATCAGCAGTGAAAAGGAAATGGTTGCTATGAGTTTGTATTTCATGGTGTCGGAGGTATCAGTTCATCATCTGCATTGATTCCGGATAGGATTTCTATTTTCCTGTAGTCTTTAAGCCCCGTTTTGACACGGATCCTTTTGCCGCTTCTTTTAACTACTATAGAATCTCCCAGTACATAATTTCTGGGAACAAGCATCGCTTTAGCTTTAGAGCTAAGTATTATATTAGCTTCAAAAGAAACATTAGGATAAAGATAACGGGGCTTTTTAACAAATTCCGCTTCTACTACGAACGTTCGGCTGCGAGCATCCATAAGTGGGTTTATTTTTGTTACACGGGCTTCAAACACTTTGCCTTTATAACTGTCTAATGCTACCTCTACCAATTGTCCTTTCTGCACTTTAATGATGTCATATTCATCCACCTGCATTTCAAGGATAAACTTTTTTTCGTTTCCAATGACAGCAAGCGGTGTTTGGGTAGTTACGATTTCCCCTTTTTCCCTTTTGATACTGAATACCATTCCATCCAGTTCACTCTTTAGCAAAAAGTCGTCGGTAAGTTTGCCTGAAATCAATAAGTTTTTCTTCGATAGTGAGGCATTATAATTCAATTGCCGTTTCAGGTCATCATAGTTTACGAGAGCCGAAAAATAAGCGACTTTCGCATTTTGGTATGCAAGCTCACGCTGTTCGAACTCTACTTTAGATCCAATTTGTTGTTGCCAAAGATTTTTTTGCCTGATATACATTAATGAGTCGTTTCTCATTTTATTGCGGGACATATCAATCACTAATTTTGCCTCTTTTAGTTTACCCTGATTTGCATTGACATCTGAAAAAGCAGCTGTGAGTTCGGCATTTTCCTCATTGAGATGCTGTACCTTACTTGATATAGACAAAATAGGGCTTCCTTTCCTGATTCTGTCCCCTTCGGAAACAAAGACGGAATCTATGATACCGTTAACTGGGGCATAAGCTTCATATTGATTTTCGGCTTTTATTATCCCGGAAGCATATACGGATTCAGAAATAGGCTGAAATGTTGGCTTAACTATTTGGCCTTTTTCTTTGCAGCCGAAGAGAAAAACCAGAAGAAATAGATATATAATTTGCTTTATACTTGTCATAGGGTAAAAATAGATGAAGTACAAATCCCAGGGAATGACATCCGTCATATACCTGCATATTTTAATAAAAAATGCCATCTTTATTTTAAAACCAGTAAAACTGCCCGGATTATTAGATTGAAAATTTAATTAATCCTCGCTGATTCCATACATTTCGATCGATTAAGTTTGGTGTTTCATTAGTAAATTCCATTATCTGCATGTATAGAGTTGATTCTATAATTTTTAAACTATTATCCTCAAAATTATACATACCCATTACAATATTCATTGACTTAAATCAGATGGCAGCCTGATTACAATCATTAGAAAAAGCTGATGGACATCATTATTACAGCAATATTGTTATTTTAACTTTGACATAGAATATAAGTTCTAATTTTTGTTTTAACGTTTAGCCACGGAAATGGTGTTTGTCACTGGCATTTGCAAATCTGAAATTTCAAACGGAATTCAGAAAAATTGAGGAAGCCTATAAGTTATAGTTAGTTTAAAATTGATATTGATGTTAAACCTGAGTGAGACACGATGAATAATTGAAAATGGATTATAGCTTGCCAGGCACCATACAGAAGTCCCGGTTCACTACCGGGACTTTTGTTTTAAATACAATTTAATACTCTACTTCTATTATGGTTTTAAAACAGAAAGTGATAGATGTAAAAATAAAAGCCATTTTCAAAAAAATTACAAAATGATGAAAATACAACTGACCACAAAAATTAGTGCATTGACAGTTCTTTTCTTTCTGCTTATTGGATGCAGTAGTACTGTCCATACAGATGTTGATGAACCGCTTACTTACCAAGTCTTTTATGACAATCTTTCACCATATGGTTCCTGGATTGAATATCCTGGTTATGGCCATGTATGGAATCCCGACATTGTCAATGATTTCAGTCCGTACCTTACTAATGGCAGATGGGTGGCTACCTCAGCAGGCTGGACGTGGATATCGGACTACCGTTGGGGCTGGGCGCCTTTTCATTATGGCCGTTGGTTTTACGATAATCGTTATGGATGGCTTTGGATTCCGGGTTATGAATGGTCACCTGCCTGGGTAACCTGGGGTACTATGAATAACTATTATTGCTGGGCACCCCTAATGCCAAGTGTGGATGTCACAATTGCCTTTGACAATTGGTCGCCACCTGACTTTTACTGGCATTTCTGTCCACATGCGAATATTACAAATACCCATCTGCACCATGTTGCGGTGCCGGGAACCAGAGGCAATATCCATCCGATACGCAATTTCCAGACCACATCAATCCACCATCATTATTATGCCACAGGACCTGCCTTTGCTGATGTAGAACGGGAAACCAGAACGTCGATAAGGCCTGTGTCCATAGAATCAGTAAACAGGTCACCTAATCGCGTATCACGAGGCCGTATGGAGGTATTCAGGCCACAAATTGAAACTCCCGAAGGGCAACAAAGAAGGTCGCCACAACCACGGCCTTCTGAATACAGGAATGCCGTCGAGCAACAACACCCCGTTGGCGCTCCTTCTGTAAGGCCAACACGTACAGACCGAAAGCAACAGCGAGAGAATATAAGAACCCTACCCCAAGGGGAATCCACCAGACGGCGGTAAAATTTCAGAATAAATAGTTGACGAATACCCGAATGCCTGTGGCTATCAATTGCCATATAATGAGATAGAAATACTTTTAAAAATAAAATTTTAGAACATGAAAACTAAAACCATTACTACCTTGCATCATCTGCTAAACGATGAATTGTCAACACTTCTTTGTACAGAGATTAGGCTGACAGAGCTCCTGCCTGCCTGGATTGACAAAACGCACAACCTTATACTTAAGAACTTATTGAGGGACTACCAGCACCATGTAAAACATCACGCTGACAATCTCAAAACTTATGGATTGCCTGAAACCGAGGGTATGTACGATCTACCTGAAAGATTTACGGATTACTATTTATCCGAAATAACGTCAAAAATTGAAGACTGCAGCCCGGAAATCCTGGATGCCTTTCTGTTAGCCAGTATCCAGACAGTTAACCATATAAAAATTAGCTGCTACGGCACTGCCGCTACCTGGGCGCAATTACTTGAATTACAGGACATTTCCCTTCTACTGCATGATGCTGTAATAAATGAAAAACATACTAATGAAAGATTGGGAGAATTAGCACGACATGACATTAACAGTAAGGCCCTCGCACCCTTTGCAATCACACAATAAGAGTTATGACTGCCGATTTTAATCAACTGATAAATACCGAGAAGCCAATACTAGTCGATTTCTATGCCACATGGTGTGGTCCTTGCCAAATGCTTGGTCCAATTTTGAAAGAGGTAAAAGAGAGCCTCGGGGGCGTATTTACATCATTAAAATGGATGTAGATAAAAATCAGGAAATTGCGTCATTGTACAACGTTAAAGGTGTTCCCACAATAATGTTGTTTCAAATCGGCAAACAGCTTTGGCGGCAATCCGGGGTTTTATCTAAAGACAAAATTATTCAAATGATACTTGAGAAAGCGAATTAGCCAAGAGGTAAATATTATCTTAGGGTAAAGCCCCTTTTTACAGTAGGTTTTAATCACTTTTACCTGTGCTATAAACTTTGGATACCTGAAGCCATCGTAATCGTATTTACCGCAATCACGACCCATATTTATTTACCTGGAAAACACAGGACAGTTTAAAACATTCTTATTATTTACCTTCTTGCTGATTAGAATCAGAATTCCTGATGATGCATATCATGCTCTTTTTCAATCAAAGTCAGGAACTTTGATTTTATAACGATTATGCAGTCCAAAAAAATTGCAGAAGGAAGGTTTAAAAAAGAGTAATGAATAAAAGGAACTGTATAATTTGTATAAAAAAGAGGGCATCCTATTTAAAAAAAACACAAGGGTTTGAAAATCAGCTGTTATGAATCATGGCTAGTTTAACTATTGAACCTTTTGAGGCTGATACCTCTAAAACAAAAAATCCTATCAAAGAAATTACCTCAGAACAAAATAGTTTCAACTTTAAATTATAAAGCTATGACAATCCCAAAAAAGGCAAAAGGCCTGCCGGTTAACAAAAAGACAAAAAAGGCCAACGGTAAGCCGCTTTCAAAAACGGCAGTGGAAAAAAATAAATCCGGCAAAAAAATCAAAATCGAATTTGAAGATGAATTCCTCAATAATTCGATTGCAATCCATAACATATTGGAGTAAACTTAAAAGTCCACCTTAAAAATAGGATTATGAAGACTGACGCAATTTTACAAAAAGAGGTGCAGGATGCCCTAATCTGGGAACCTCAGCTAAAGGGCGCCGATATTGGAGTAATTACAAGAGACGGCATCGTAACACTAACCGGTACCGTTGATAGTTATTATAAAAAAACAGAAGCAGAGAAAGTGGTAAAGAAAGTAAGCGGCGTAAAGGCTCTGGTAGAAAAAATTACAGTAAAACTTAATCCCGAAAAAAGTTTCAATGATACTTACATAGCAGGAAAAATACTGGAACTATTCCGATCCAGTTTTTCTATACCTGACGAAAGTATTTTTGTTTTCGTTGAAAAAGGCTGGGTCACCCTGGAAGGCACCGTAAACTGGAACTACCAGAAGGAAGCTGCAAAAAATGTAGTGGCCGGCCTGATGGGAGTTTGTGGTATTACCAATAATATTACCACTAAGTCGGATCGCAAAGACGCGGTAAAAAAAATGCCATAGAAAAAGCAATACACAATCATGCTGCCTTGCAGGATGATAAAATCCATGTAACAGTGAAAGACAGTGATGTCACTCTTTCCGGATTAGTAAAAACTTTTTTGAGAAGGAAGAAGCCGAGCGAATTGCCTGGAATGCACCGGGTATATGGTCTGTATCCAATGAAATTGGTGTTGACTCATTTTTATAAAAGCATTACAAAATAACAATTTATGAAAGTAAATGAAGCCTTACAAAAAAAAGTCCAGGATGCTATGGCCTGGGTGCCCATACTTGATGCAGCACAAATAGGTGTTGCAGTACATGATGGCATTGTTACCCTTACCGGTACAGTGGATAATTATACTAAAAAACTGGAAGCCGAAAACACCGCTAAAAGGGTCGCTGGTGTGAAAGCAGTGGTTGAAAAAATTGAAATAGATTACAATGACTCGATAAGAACCGACGAAGATATTGCAAAAGATGCCTTAGATGCACTTAAATGGAGCGTTTCAGTGCCAGAAGACAAACTGAAGATCACAGTCAGCGATGGATGGGTTTACATTGAAGGCGTTGTAGACTGGAACTATCAAAAACACTCGGCTAAAAATGCTATTGATCCAATTCCGGGCGTGAAGGGTGTGGTTAATACCATTCAAATCAAATCACCCGATATTGATACGATTGAAAAGCGAGCTATTGAAAGTGCCCTTCACAGGAATTCATCGCTTCAGGATAAAGATATTGAAGTAACTGTCAAAGGAAATGTTGTTACCCTCAGCGGTGAGGTTACCGCTCATTTCCAAAAAGAAGAGGCTGAAAGAATCGCCTGGAATTCACCTGGAGTATGGACAGTCAATAATTTATTGGTAATCCATCAACCTATAAATCAATCTGCAGTATAAAAAAAACACGAAATGCAATCCAATTTAGGAATACTCGATAAATCAATCCGGATAACCGTAGCGCTTACTACTATGGCAATATATCCTATAAATATAATAGAAAGCAATGCCAATTATATGTTTTTGGCAACAGGAGCCCTATTACTTTTCACTGTCCTTACAGGCTATTGCCCTCTCTATACAATTTGGAACTTTTCTACAAAGGACCATCAGGAAAAATAATGTTGAACAATGAATTTAAAATTTTACAAAAATGAAAAAAATACTGGTACCGGTTGATTTTTCGGCCAACTCTAATAAGTCAATACGCTTTGCACTTCAGCTAGCGGTACAGAGCCATGCAGAAGTTATTTTCTACCATGTTGTCAGCATTATGGCACCGACTGTGGATGCAGCATGGGATTTTACCTATTACGCACAATTTCAGCAGGATACTTTAGAGCTACGGCAAAAACAGCTGACCCGACTCGTGAAAACGATTTACAATGCCATACAGCCGCAAGGGGTTCGCTATTCCTGTATTTGTGAGTTAAATAATGCTGTAAGCGATACTATCATCAAGTATGCAAAAAAGCAAAAAATCGATTTTATTTGCGCCGGAGCACGCGGTACGGGATTTATGGCTAAATTATTTGGTACGGTGGCCACGCATTTAATTACCCATTCTCCGGTTCCTGTTTTTGTAATCCCTAAAAATTACAGGTTAAAACCTATTTCAGACCTGTGCTATGCCTCTGATATGGAAAATCCTGATATTGAAATAAAAAAAGTATTAGAACTCTCAAGGACTTTGCATGCCTCTGCTAAGATACTGCACTTTGATTATGCCATCGACTTGCAGGAAAACCATCAAAAATTATCTGCAATCGCTAAAAAATACCAGACTAAAACTATCAGCTTCCATTATAAAAAGCTGAATGCGCTTTATCCTTTACACGATCATTTAAAAAGAGCAGTTGCCTCCATTAAACCTTCGTTACTAGTCCTTTTTACCAGGCAGGATAGAAATTGGTTCGACAGAATGTTGCTTTCCAGCGAATCTGCAGAACTTTCATTTGCTTCCAAAGTGCCGTTGTTGGTATTCAGGAAAAATCGAAAACAATAGCCTCAGCCATGAAAATTTTCGTTTACAGTGCACACCTATTTGAAAAACCTTTTTTACTGGAGGCGGCAGGAACCAGGCATAAACTTGCTTTCACAGCCTTTCGCTTAAATCGCAACAACGTAAAATTGGCCAATGGTAGTGATGCGGTTTTGGCATTTACGTCAGATGATTTATCCTCCGGGGTATTGGACGAATTGTTTTCCCGCGGTATCCGTTTTATTGCTTTACGCTCTATTGGTTTTGACCATGTTGATTTGGCTAGAGCCAAGGCATTGGGAATTAAGGTGGCCAATGTGCCTAATTATTCGCCTTATTCAGTAGCAGAACACTCAGTCGCATTAATGCTTGCACTCAACAGGAAACTGTTATTAGGTCAAAAACTGATGAACCGAAACAATTTTTTCCTGGATGAGCTGATTGGATTTGACCTGCATCAAAAAACCGTAGGAATTGTAGGAACAGGAAATATAGGCTCTGCATTCGCTAAAATAATGAATGGATTTGGCTGTCGTTTACTGGCATATGATATTATTGAAAATGAACAGCTAAAAACTCAGGTTCCAATAGCATATACTACTTTAGAAGACTTGTGCAGGCAATCGGATGTAATTTCAATTTATTGCCCATTAAATCATGAAACTCATTACATGTTCAACAAAAAACTTTTTGATATTATGAAAAAGGGGTGCTGTTTATCAATACCGCCCGTGGAGGCATTGTCAAGACTGCAGATTTATTGGAAGCTTTGAATAACAAAATAATTTCCGGAGCAGGTTTAGATGTTTATGAAAACGAGCGAGGTATTTTTTTCCTAAATCATTTAGGAACAGTATTAGTTGATGGACTTTTTGAAGCACTACGCAATCACCAAAATGTCATAATCACCGGACATCAGGGTTTCCTTACTACCGAAGCTTTGTCTGATATCGCTCAAATTACCTTTTCCAATATAAACAAATGGGAAAAAGGAGAACCCTGTCCTAACGAATTATAAACAAAACGAATAACACTAAATAAAAGACTATGAATACAACAACAAAAATCGGCATCTGGATGGATTATTCCACTGCCCATATCATGGAATTTTCTGAAAGGCCCCATGAAATTAAGACAATCGAATCCAACTTTGCTTCAAGGTTAAAATCTAAGGAAAAGGAAAGAGGAGAACGGCATTTGCACGCGGTAGCCAGACAATGTAAGGCAGATTATTTCAAAAAAATTGCTAGTACTATTTTAAATTATGATAAAGTGCTGCTTTTTGGTCCGACCCATGCTAAGTCAGAACTGTTTAATATGTTGGCTGAAGACCATCGTTTTTTTAAGATTAAAACCTATCTAAAGGAAGCCGGCACTATGACCCTAAACCAAAGAAACAAATTTATACACGATCATTTTGCCAGTCCTTTGTACAAATAGAAAACTTACCATGCTTCCGGAAGGTACCTTGGGAGGGTAACCGTAAACATTGAACCTTTATTTTCATTGCTACTGAATGTAATGGTGCCTTCCAGCAAGGCTGCATAATTCTTTACTATCACCAAACCTAAACCAGTTCCCTGGATATTTTTGGCATTACCGGCACGGAAAAACTCTGTAAACAATTTCTTTTGATCCTTAAATGGTATACCGATCCCATAATCCCTGATACTTATGGTCATACTATTTTCATTTACTTTGGATGAGACTTTTATTTTTTTCCCTTCGCCTGAGTATTTCGAGGCATTGGACAAAAGATTCAGGAGTATGTTCTTAAGTATTTTCGCAGATTGGTTGACATAGGATTCTCCTTTATGTGAATATAGTATTCTTTGTCCATTTGTTTTGGCCAGATAATCAATTTCATTAATTGTCTCGGTTATAAAATCACGCAGGTTAAATTCATTTACTTCACAATCTACTGTCCCTTTTCGTAGTTTTTCAAGAGCCAGAAAATCATTTAATATCGCATTAAGATGATTGACACAGGAAGTAATCCTGTCGATGTGCTTGGTTATAGAATCCTTTTGGCAGTCCTCTGTATACTTAGTCAACAACGAAATGCTTGATAAAATCGTTCCCAAAGGCGTACGAAACTCATGGGAAGCAATACCCACAAAATTGGATTTCATTTCATTGAGTTCTTTTTCCCTTGCCAGGGATTCCGTTAGCTCTAAAGTGCGTTCCGTTACTTTTGCCGACAACTCTTCCTGGAAGGAAATTTGAGAAGTTACGTCTAATACAACAGTATGTGCCAAAGTTTTACTTTGGTTTAATTTTGTAAATATGCTTACCCAGATCAAGTTGCCATCATTCTTTCTCAGCTGCTGGACATGTTGGAGCTCACCATTTTCCATTAAGATGACCCAATTTTTCTTTCTGTCATCTGAATTTAAATAGTGTGCATTTACATCAAAGCTTACTAAAAAGTCTTCGGTCGATTCATAGCCAAATAAAGATGCACACCGTTCATTTACTTCTATTATTTTACGGGTAGCCACATCGGTTGTAAATATAGCCACCAAACTATTTGAAAAAATATCCCGATACTGCTCCTCGCTTTTCTCAAGGTTCTCAATACTCTGCTTGTTTTCGGTAATATCGGACCGAATGGAAAGATACTTATACGGTTTACCTTTTGCATCTATAAACGGAACTATGGTAGTGTTTACCCAATAAAAAGTACCATCCTTAGCCCTATTCCTTATTTCTCCTTTCCAAATAGTACCACTCCCGATAGTTTGCCAAAGGTTTTTGAAAAAATCCTTAGGGTGATAGCCTGAATTAATAATACGGTGGTTCTGGCCTACTAATTCTTCCTTACCATACTTTGAAATTTTACAGAAGCTTTCATTAACATATTGTATAGTTCCTTTTTCATCGGTTATGGCTACAATATCGGCCGCATCCAAAGCCACTTTATAATCAAAAATATCTTTAGCCAGGTTTTCCGCTTCAATACTACTTTCTCTATTTTTTTTGAGCAATTGTTCGTTAAGTCTTTCCAATTCCTGTGAACGCTGGAAAAGTTCTGTTTCGATCGCAAACAATCTGTCAGATAGGTCGTCCTGAGGGGCAGCATTCTGAAGGTGTAGTTTTTTTAGTTTTACAAATTCTGTTACATCTTCAACCCGATGAATGATATACTGTACTTCGTTATCTTCACTGAGTACTGGCTTATTGGTCGGGCTCCAATATCTTTCCTCGAAAACTCCGGTTGCATTACGGATGTCATGCCTTTGTATTGGCATCGTGTGCGCGGTTTTGTTTTGCAATACAAATTGCATCGAAAGACTAATATCTGATATGGCGTGTGTTTTAGAATCTGTAGGATTATCGGGAAAAACATCAAACAAATTCTTACCCAGGATTTTTTCCTTTGAGTAAGCGTTGCATCGGCGTAGGCATCGCTCATTGCCACTATGGTTAAATCGGGCAATAATACCAAAAACAATCCGGGTACAGCTTCAAATATTAGCTTAAAATCTATGGGATGCTGAATGGTCATTTGCTTAAATTGGTCGTTCGGGCTGATGTGAATCGAACGACTTACTTTTTATTTCATCCATGGCAAAATATATTATTATGCTAATTATTGCAGCAAAAAAGCACCATACTGAAATAAGGTAATTATCATAGTAAATTTTTGTAATCAGGTAGGATATACAAATTGTAAGGCCTAATATCCAGATTTTTTTGAAACGCGAAAAAAATGTCGGTAAAACCGTAACCATTACATAAAAATATCCTCCAATCTCACTAAATATAATTGGATAGGTTTCCTCATAGCAGATGTGATGGCCGTCTATCCGTGCTACAGATCCGTATACTATAATGCACCAGGCAAAAACCATCGAAACAATAATTCCGACGGCAGTAAGAAACGAAAGTATCGTGCGAAGCATTTTATTTTTCTCCAGCAGTAGAATGGATAATGGCACCCATACAGGCCATATCACCTGTGCGGTAACGAGAAAAATTGTAGTATAAATTTCTTCGAGCTCCGGGTGATTTGCACCTGGAATAATTAGCCACAAAGCTCCTTCAGCAAATTGCTGTATAGCAAAAAATATAGGAATATAAGCGAAAGGATACTGATTTGGACTGTTTACCTTTCTTATTGATGCATATCCCACGACAGTCAGGACAGTACCAGCACCAAAACTTGCAATCGCTGAAAAACACATAAGGAGTTTGTATTAAAATAATTAATATCCATGGAAACGCTTTGCAGGATTAAAATCATGAAAGCCACACTATAAATCACAAAAAACGCGGGAGGTGATACTCCCGCGTTTTTTTACACCACGTAATCGTATTTATAATCAATAACGAGGTTATTGTCTACAAACAAAACTCCGGAGTTTTCCAAGCTATTTTTTCTGCCTCTTCTTTTTGATACAATGATGTTACAGTGCCATTTAAGATTACTTTATCGTTATCTACCAACACCCTGATATCATCAGCGTTTATAGACCAGTGACGTCGCAAAGCGTTTTCGATTACCTTTTTCTCCAGTTCGCTTTTATGCTGCGTTTTTATCTGAATGTGGTTAAATACTCCCTTAACACCCGGAATATTTTCGACGGCACGTTTCGCAGCCTCTTTTTGGTAATTCCAGTGTACATCTCCGTTAAGTGTTATCCAACCGTCCTCGACCTCAATTTTGATTCTTTCATCAGGAACATTCCAATGGTTTTTCAATGATTTTAGGGCTTCTGCGGCGATTTCATCATTGCTTTTAATTCCGGAATGAGGATACTTAACGTCGATTTTTTCCACTACTGCTTTCACTCCGGCCACTTCTTTTGTTGCATCCTGCGCTGCCAGTTTCTTATTGTAATTATCAACAGTACCTGTTAGGGTCACAATGCCATCATGTACAATCACACCAATTTCTGCGGCATGGAGTTGCGGTTCCCATTTAATGGCATCCAAAACATCTTTCTGAAGTTGTTCATTACTTTTCATTTCGATAAATTTTATTGTTATTTAAAAGCCGTCAGTTACCTGACCACTACGTTATAAATTCAACGTAAATTTATTTTACATTTTATGATTGGATGCTGATTAATATCATTGAAAATATTGATTTAGAACAAGTATTTTTATACTGTCAATATCAAAATATAATTTTAACAGTTGTTCATTATATTTAAAAATCCTTAAGTAGTTAAAATAACTGTTTATTAATGCCTTACATTGGTTTTTTATTTACATTCGTGAATAATTATATGAACAAACAGAAATAAATATCAAAATCTCCAAATTTTTAAAACACTTCCTACTTCCTAATTTTTCATCTTATGAATAAGGTACTTGTTATTGAAGACAATTTTGAAATGAGGGACAACATTGCTGAAATCCTTCAGCTTTCCGATTACAAAGTTTTTACTGCAACTAATGGTAAGGAGGGTGTTGCAATGGCTGTAGAGCATATACCCGATGTAATTCTCTGTGATATTATGATGGACGAATTAGACGGATATGGTGTATTGTTTAGCCTTGGTAAGCATCCCGAAACAAGCACCATCCCCTTTATATTTATTACAGCCAAAACCCAAAAGCAGGATTTACGTAAAGGAATGGAAATGGGAGCAGATGATTACCTGATGAAGCCATTTGATGCGATTGAATTGTTGAATTCTGTTGAAACCAGGCTAAAGAAAAGGTCATTGCAAAAGAATTTTGACAGCAAACCAATACAACAGATGCAGCAATTAGTTATCACGTCAAAAGGATTGCCGCTGTTAAACAAAATCGTTGAAGAACAAAAATTAAGGATTATCCGGAAAAAGCAGGTAATATTTTATGAAGGAGACAAAGTTTCAGGTATTTACCTTTTACTTAAAGGAAAAGTAAAAACTACAAAAATTGCTGATGATGGCCGGGAACTAACCACCGGAATCTATGATGCTGACGATTTTATTGGTGCGAATGCGCTATTTTCAAATGGCATGTACAAAGATAACGCTGTAACATTGGAAGAATGTTCGCTAAGTTTCTTCCCTATAAACGAAATCGAAAAGTTAATCAATGAGTATCCTGATATCGCCGGTAAATTCATAAAAATCCTTTCCAATGAAGTATGTGAAAAAGAGGAACAGCTTCTTCAGATGGCCTACTCTTCAGTGCGTAAACGCATTGCCGAATCCTTACTGAATTTTCACAAACAGCATTGCACAAACGGAGAAGCTATCAATCTTACCCGCTATGAATTAGCCAATTTGTCGGGTACTGCAGCTGAAACAGTTAGCCGCACCTTAACTGATTTTGAAAGCGAAGGCTTAATTAATAAACATTCAAATGGAATTCAGCTTATGGATATGCAAAAACTTCGGAACCTTCGCAATTAAACTAGTTAATCCATTTATTACCGGATAGTTAAAACCGTGATGAAAATCAAGATTTTAACCTGATTTTGGTCATCGCAATTGGGCCGTCAACTTGCTAAATTTGACTTATAAATTATTGTTTAATTATAAATCAAATTACTATGACACAAGTAGCAGCAAGAAAAAGAAACGGAAGATTATTTCCTAAATTTATGGATGATATCTTCAACAACGATCGGTTTTTATTGGATTTGAATGGCAACTTCCCCGAGTTAAGCTTTCAGAACATTCTACCCGAAGCCAACATCGTTGAAAATAAAAAAGAATACCAGATTGAATTGGCGGCACCAGGCCTAGATAAAAAAGATTTCAAGATTGAATTGAAAAATGGAATGTTGACTATTAGTGCCGAAAAAGAAGAGGAAACTAAAAGTGAAGACAAAAACTACCTCTCACGTGAGTTTTCCTATAGTTCACTTTACCGTTCTTTTGTTTTGCCGGACAATTTAGTTGCCGACAAGATTGATGCAAAATATGAGAATGGTGTGCTGAAACTGAAACTTCCTAAAAGCGAGGTCAGCATTGCGGAGCCGGTTAAACAAATAAAAGTAAATTAACAAAGGTTTCCAAAAAAAATCCCGGTAAATCCCGGGATTTTTTTTTGATTAGTCTTTACTCTGTTAATCCATCTTATCACCGTTAGGCTTTAACCGTAAGTGGTTAATTGCGGCCTTTTATTGCATTAACTCATTTAGTTTCGTGGGCATTTTACGGCAACTACAATTTTTGGTATGTTCAACATGCCATGCAAACCGTTCCTCAATTGTGGCTTTTTTGGGCATTGGATTTGCTTTATGCCATTCCTTATTTATTTTCATATTACACGATATTAATTAGATTTAGCCACCTTCGCGAAAAATATTATATGTCCTGCAGATAAAACTAATCCCTTTCTGCGCTAATTGATAAGACAGGGATTTTTGAATGGAAAGCAAGATTTTTGGATAAACTATATTGAAACAGGCTTTTGAAAAAGTTATAGTGATGCGTAGTAATGACTACCAAATTTGATTTCTGCAGCTCAATAAAATCAGTGATTGTCCCTTCTATATCATTGCTTGTGAGGAAATAAAAATGCACATCGCTTTTGGCCCTAAATTTCCTCCATTCCCTGCCAAAGATCTTGTCCTGGCCACTATCAACAGTACTTACCTGCAAAACATCTATTTCCGCTCCAAACAAAAGTGCCAGATTATGAACCTTTCTAAGATTGTGGAGCTGGGATAAGCTATAATCCGTCAGGAAAAGTATTTTGTTAATTGGAATATAACGGCAATCCTGTGGTATGGCAATTACCGGAAACTTGCAGTTATTCATTATTTTCTGGGTTAGAGATCCTAAAAAATTTCTTTCAATCCACTAGCTCCTGTTGTTCCCATTATGATATAATCCACTTTCTCTGCAGCCGCTACTTTTACTATAGTCGCTTCGGTATCCCCTTGTTTCAAAATATGTTTTACAATCACGTGGTGAAGCTGTTCTTTTTCCGCGATAGTCCTCAATTTCGGGACCTCATCCCTGTAATTTTCAAATTGTTCCAATTCTGTTACCTGATAATGCTCCATAATATAATCATGATAATCAACGTAAGGCGGAAAAGACGAGACGTCATAAATATGCAGGGTTAAAATTTCAGCGTCCATTTTTTGGCAAAATGTAAAGCGTAACTGAACGCATTTAATGATGCTTTTGAAAAGTCGATTGGAAAGAGGATTTTTTCATTGTATAATAATTAGCATTATTCAAAACTATCCTAATCAACTGAATAAAAGCGTGATGTATATCAAGGAATCAGATGATAATCATCAGTTAAAACTTCAATAGAATTTGTCACTTTTGACTAAATTATTATTTAATTTATTATGATGCCGATTTCCAAAAACACTTCCTTCATGTTCATCCTTTTGATTTTAGCCATTACCTGTGCCAAAGAAAAAGACGAGCCAGCAAATGAATCGGATCAGGAAACTATTGACGAAGTAAAAACAGCTTCGAAAGCTGCCACAGATTGGAAGAAGTTTAACCATACTTCAGAAAAACTATTGGCCATCACTGCCACCAATTTAAAATCGCTGTCGGCTTTACACGCAAAAACGCTAAATGTGGATGAGAAGGATTCATTATTTTTAATTTATGTGCAAAGCAATAATGAATACCTTGAACTTAAAAGTCGCTTAGCCCACGAAAACGCAGCTTTTGAAAAGGACATTATTAAATATAATCCGCAAAGCGAAATTAAATATCGAGCCTTTAAAAACAAATTCTTTAGTGATGTCCTTGATTTGAATGCCAATATCGAGGATACTTTAGATGAAATAGGGGCGGATTAATCTTGTCAAGGTAATAGAAAGTTATGAAATCGGGAAAAGCATTGAAAGGCACAGGAAATAAAAACATTCTCAACTTAGGGCAACGGATATTATTGCTAATCATACTTGGTTACGAGTCTATTGGGTGTTTACTTGGTGGGATTTTACTAATTCTTTCACCAGATGGGAGATACATGGATATGCCTGTAAAAATATTGCACGGATACTTTTCAGACTTCCTAATTCCGGGTATAATTCTCTTTATTCTAGGAATATTAAATAGTTTGGCATTTATTTCAGTTCGGTACCGATTTTATTTTGATTGGCTTATAACTTTGATAGCTTTAAGCGGATTGATAATCTGGTTTGCAGTTGAAATTTCAATATTGCAGGAACTGCATTGGCTTCATGGCATGTGGGGATTACCGGTTTTGATAGGAATCGCAGTATTTATCCCCTTACTTATGTCCAGTCTGAACGCAAACTTTATAGCAAGGATTTTATTAAACTGTGGAATTCTCGCGGCCTTTTGGTATGTCACTATAACTATCCTTGTACCAACATTTTATAAAGGATATCAAACGCCTGCTTTTACAATAAGCGAATTGTCTGCATTGGAAGCTCCAACAAGAATAATGTGGGTCTTGCTTATCCTACTGTATCCACTACTATTGATTAGTTTTGGTTGGGGCGTATTGTATGTAGCATACAAAAACCGGGCGCTCCTCATAGCCGGAAAGCTATTGATTATTTACGGGATCATAAATCTTTATTGGCCGCCTATGCACCAAAGACAGGTAATTGCAGCGGGAGATGGTACCCTTACGGATAGCCTGCATATTGTTTGGGCTGTAATAACGTTGCTGTTGAGTCTCGCTTTAATGGGATTTGCGGCAGCGGGCCTGGGAAAGCATTTTCGGCTGTATACGGTTATGACCTGGGTTATATTTATCATCTTCGGTGTTTTGACGTTTATCGATTCATCAGGAATTCAAACAAATCAACCTACTCCTTACATTGGAATTTGGGAGCGAATCAATATTGGGGCCTTTCTATTGTGGCTAATTATATTTTCATATGCACTTAAAGGCAAGTTTTCTTCTATAAATTCATCTTCAACATCATAGGAAGAAAAAGCCAGCAGAAAAAAGTAATAAGTATGATGCAGATTATGTTTAGCACAAATCCTGTCCTCATCATGTCCTGAATACTGATGTGCCCTTTGGCAAATACTATTGCATTGGAAGGTGTTCCCATAGGAAACATTGAGGCACAGCTCGCACCCAATGTCATTGGGACACCAAGTAGTAAAGGGTTAATGTGAAGTAAAATGGCCAATGAAGTCAATATTGGGGAAAGAATAATCACTAAAGCAAGGTTGCTGATAAGTTCGCTTAAGAATACTGCAATAGTGGTTACAATTAAAATGAGCAAAAAGGTATTGCTAGTTGTAATACCAGCCAAACCCGAACCTAACTCCTGTATCAAATTCGAAGTTTCCAGGGCTCCGGCCAGTGCTATTCCGCCTCCAAAAAGTAAGAGCACATCCCACGCCATTTTCTTTGTATCCAGCCAGGACATCAGTTGGCCCTTCTTCTCTGTCTTTCCGCCTGAAGGAATCAAAAACAATAAAAGAGCGCCTGACATTGAAATAATAGTATCATCCAATAAAAGATAATGTTGCAGTTCATTGAGGAAGTCTTTTGCTATCCATAAAATAACGATCAGGGTAAATATAAACAAAACTCTTTTTTCCGCTATATTCATTGATCCTAACTCCGCCTGCGCTTCCTTAATGGCCTCGGCTGCTTCATTGCTATGCTTTATAGAATTAGGATACATTATTTTTACAAGCACCCAATAAAGCATAAATAACAAAAGTAAAGTCAGTGGTAAAAATAACACTAACCAGTCTACAAACCCAATAGTGTAATTAAACCTGTTTTTAATGTAACCAACATATGCTACATTTGGAGGTGTCGCAATTATTGTACCCACGGCAAAATTTGAGGCATAGGCAATCGAAAGCATCAGTACCAATGAGAAATTATTGACGCTTTTCTCATTTTTATTATGGATTTTAATAATATGGATTACCGATATCGCAATCGGGAACATCATCATGGTTGTGGCTGTATTGCTTAGCCATAAACTCAGAAAGCCAGTGGCAAAGATAAACCCTAGTATAATCCGGTTACCATTGGTGCCTGTAATCCGGATAATTCCCAATGCCATCCGTTTATGCAAATCCCACTTTTCAATCGCAAGAGCCATTATAAAACCTCCCATAAACAGGAAGACTACCGGGTCAGCATAATTTTTAACAACTTTTTCTATGGGAGCAATTCCAAAGGAAGGAAATAGTATAATGGGGATTAGAGCTACGACAGGCATTGGGACAGCCTCGAAAACCCACCAAATAATCATTAGGATTGCGATAGAGAGCACCTGATTGGCCCGATAGGATAATGCAAAAGGATTCATTATAAAACAAATTAAAGCAAGCAGTATCCCACAGTATAAGCCGATTTCTTTTTTATGTATTTTATAGTAAGTCCGCACAGCAATAGATTAATTAATGTAACCATCTGATAATGGTAAAGATATAATTGTAAAACCTGGCAGATAGTGATGTAAATCATTTATACCTTTGCGTTTGCTCATTTAAATCGAATCCTATTTATTCAAACTTTGTATAATAAACTATAAACCCCCATATGCCTAAAATAATCACAATCACATTCAGTCCATGTGTAGATAAAAGCGCTCGTGTAGCGGAATTAGTTGCTGAAAAGAAAATGCACTGTATTCAAGCTAAATCTGAACCCGGAGGTGGCGGAATTAATGTGGCGCGGGTATTAAATACGCTGGGAGGAAACGTTATGGCAGTTTTTCCTTCCGGAGGATGTACGGGCACTCATTTGAATAAGCTTTTACAAATTGAGAAAATACCTTTTGATGCAATCCTGTCCAAAAATGAAACCAGGGAAAATTTTGCAATTCTTGACAAAGCATCCAATAAGCAGTATCGCTTTGGAATGCCTGCAAATGAATTATTTGAAGATGAGTGGATGGCTTGCCTGAAAGTTATCGAAAATCAAAAAAACGTAGATTATATTGTAGCCAGCGGAAGCTTACCTATCGGAGTTCCGTTGAATGTTTACGCACAATTATTGAAAATTGCACAAAAATCTCAGGCAAAACTCATTGTGGATACTTCAGGCGATGCATTAAAAGAAGTCGCGAAGGAACATGTCTATCTACTAAAACCAAATCTTGAGGAACTTGGTATTTTATTAAATAAAGACACTATCAAAATAGAAGAAGTTGAAGTTGCCGCTAGAGAACTAATTAACAGAGGCAAATGTGAGATAGTCGTAACTTCACTTGGCATAAACGGAGCTATATTGGTTACAAAAGAAAAAACATATAAGGCAAATGCTCCAAAAGTAGAAGTAAAAAGTACAATTGGCGCTGGTGACAGCATGGTTGCGGGGCTTGTATTTGCATTGTCCAATGGAGAAAGCCTGGAAAAATCACTGCAATATGGAGTAGCATGCGGAACAGCAGCCACTATGAATCCAGGTTCTGAGCTATGCAAAATGAAAGATGTTGAAATGTTACTTAAACTCCTGGCACCATGACAGTATCACTATCATCAGTAATTAAAAAATTGCTCCTATTATTCTTAATTTTCACAGCATTATATTTTGCTAAAAAATTCCTGATTCCATTGTGTATTGGCGGTATTTTGGCTACCCTATTTTTACCTTTTTGCAAATGGATGGAGAAAAAAAATTACCAAGAACAATTGCAGTTCTGGTCTGTTTGTTATTATTGCTAAGCATCCTTTTTATTTTTTTGTCACTACTTGGACTTGAGGTTTCGGCACTTTTAAAAAATCTCACTTCAATTAAGCAAAAAGCGATCGAAACACTTGATAGCATACAGGAATTTATATTTCTTCATTTGAATATTACCATAGAAGATCAGTTTAAATTGCTTAAAAACGAAAAACCTTTTTACGACAATACCATACATATATTATTTGGTTCTGCGAGCACATTGGTAACCACATTTATTTTGGTGCAGGCTTACTTCTTTTTTTATTATTGTACAGATCCCATATAAAGAAATTTTTGCTGAAAATTACACCAAAATTACAGCGCCCTGAAATGGAGCAGGTGATTATCAGCACTGCAAAAGTTTCACAGCAGTATTTACTTGGACTATCAAAAATGATTGTATTGTTGTGGATTATGTATGGAATTGGTTTCAGTCTTATAAATTTGGAGAATGCCTTGTTTTTTGCGATACTTTGCGGACTATTTGAAATTGTACCCTATATCGGCAATATTACCGGGACTCTATTGACAGTTTTAGTGGCTTCTGCCAATGGCGCAAATTCTGAATTGATTGTAAGCATTATAATTATTTATGGCATTGTCCAGCTGATCCAAACTTGGATTTTTGAACCGTTGGTACTTGGGCCGCAGGTAAAAATAAATCCTCTTTTTACCATAATCTTCCTGGTCATTGGTGAATTGCTTTGGGGAATTCCGGGTCTTATACTTGCGATTCCCCTCACTGCCATTCTTAAGATTATATGTGATCATACGGAATCTTTAAAACCTTATGGAGTGTTGATCGGTAATATTAAAAGTCGTAAGGAAAAGTCGATATTAAAAATTCAATAAGGGCACCCAAATGAATAAAAATGCTTCATGAAAATAACAAACTTGCTTCATTGTTTTTATGGGCCTTTTTTATTATTAAGCCAGAGCACTGTTGCGAAGCCGCGCTATCAATAAGAATAAAACGTTATGAGGGTTAACTTATTTAAATCAACCCATCCAAACATTGATATTTGTAATAATCTGAATCATAGAATTCTCCTCTACATTCAAATTATTACTTCTGTTCCGGAAGTGGAAAATGAAAGATTGTACGTTTTTCATACATGTTAGTTTGTGAATTCCAAACCATTCGATCTCCGGTAGCAGGATCAGTAAAGGCATATACACCATTTGGAGGAGGGTCGGCTGCTGCGGGTACTGCATTAAGCAGCATTGTACCCAGTAATAAAGTCGAACAAAATAATTTTAATTTTCTCATAATTGTTGATTTAAATGATTAATTTTTAATTTATAATATTTTTATCTTTTTGTTCCCGATAGCATTAGTTAAGAGTAAAAATAAGTTTGAAACAGAAAAGTTAATTGCTAACAACTATTTTTCTATACAAATTATTTTTTCCATTAGAAAGCTGCAATACATATACTCCGTCCATCAAATTGGGTAGTATTATTTCAACAGCATTTGATCCTTGAGGGTAAGTACCATTCAACAATTTTTCTATTAACTTTCCATTCAAGTCATATAAATTAACTGAAATGGAAGCATCTTGCACTAAATTAAAACCAATTGTAGTTTGAGAATTTATAACTGGGTTTGGATAATTTGAAAGCGTAATAAAATCTTGATTTCCTGGGATTTCAGGGTTACTTAGGATTGGGCTAAATGGTACGTTGAAAAAGTACAATCCTTCAAAGAAAAGCTGTTCGTCAAACATTCTACCTGAAATTAATAAGTTATCATTAGCCATCGGAATAAATTGTTTGGGTTCGTACAAAGAATAATTTTCACCGATCATATTTATCACTTCAGTCTGAACCAAATCGTAATTTAACTTCGTAACTTGTGCTGAAATAAACGGACCTATCCAACGTAATACTCTTCGTGGAAAATGCAATGACTCCTGATTCTGACTTAAAATATAAATACTTTCGGCATCAATAAAGCAATCCTGATAGTAATTAAAATTAGCTAAAATTACCGAGCTTGTCGCATTTTCATTCAATTCCCATTTAATTACTTGGATATTTTGCTCATCGGCCAACCTCGCACCTACGGTATAAACAGTAGATTCATTTCCTTTTAAAAGTTTGTATACATAATTACTGCTATTCGATGCTTCAAAAGTATGTTCCCAGATTATCCCACCCAACTGATTCACAGTCATAAGCTTTATCTTGTTGTTGAATGTTATCAAATTAGAATTATCTACAGCCAGGGTATAACCATTGCTATTCGTATCCATATCGACAATATAGGACGATTCACCTTCAAGAAGATTATATACGTTGTAAAATTCTACATTACCATTAGGAGTAACCTTTAGTAGTGATGGTGAATAGATGTTTTGAAATGTTGAAGTATTGAAAAATCCAGATCCGCCACCAATTATTAAATTCTCATTTTCATCAATGATTACTTTATTTGCAAAACTTTTAGTATAAACTTCATCAGCAGGCTGATAGTTGTTGGAAGAGAGAACACTTCCAGATTCTGAAATTTTTACTGATCTGACAGCAGTTGAGTTATTATTTCCAACAACTGTTGCTATAATATATATATCATCAGAATTGTTGACTTTCACAAAAAGGTTACCACTAAGTTCAAGTGGTACTGAGGTATTCCACACATCCGAACCATCAGACGCGATCTTTTTCAAGGTTACTTCTGTAGTTATATCATCTAAAGGTTTACCCAAAAGGGTAATCAGGTTGGCATTAGAATCAATTGCTATTCTTAAACTTACCAAAAATGGAGAATCATCAAGTAATTTATTCCATACCACTTCTCCACTATCATTGTATTTTATCAAATAACTTTTTTGATTTATTTGATTATTTGTAACGTAAAAATTGCTTACTAAAGAATAAACATTATTGTTTGAATCGGTTACGGTTTCAAGAACATTGGTACTGGTAGCATTATCTTCCTGAAGTTTCGCACTCCAGATAAAAGTGCTTGCAGAACTGTTAATATCCAATTTTAGGGTTTCGTAAACATTGCCAATAGAAGAATAATAGGAAGAAACCGTAATAACAGCATTGTTGTTGTGTATATAACTATCAAAAAAATCACCAAAATTCATTCCCAATGTTTCATTGTCCATTGCGTAGTTACTACTATTTATCTGACTTCCTGCTGTAGAAAATGCAGTTGTGTTTATCTTATTGTTTGTAACCTGAATGTCGGTGTATGAAATGCTATTTAGAATTATAGCATTATTGTGTTCAAACATATTGAATTTAGAAATCCAGATTAAGTCTTCGGTTGTTGTTGTCCAGTTTATTATACCATCCAGATTAAGGGATCTTAAAAAATACCCGTCTAATGAGTTGCCATAGTGGATTCCGCCTACATATAACACATTTTGATGTAATAGTACACGATGTGCATAAGTGTTTTCTTCATCAACCTGATAGTTTAAATTCCATATTTCAACACCATTTGCATCGTATTTAAAGGTCGTAGTACTGCTTGCAAACTCAGTTTTGAATATGCCCGTAATGTAGATGTTGTTTAGACTATCCATTGTAAAATCGTAAGGCAAAGCATCAGTCGAAACTATAGAGGTGTCTTCTAAAGATACGGTGTATGCTTTTACTCTTTTCCACAATAACTGCCCATCGGGCGTATACTTAATGGTAACAATTGCACTTTTTTCACCTTGATCGTATCCATAACCTGAAATAATTACATTTCCATCATTATCTTGTGTAAGCGCTTTTGGTTCATTCCAAGTAGACTCAGGAAATCCCGTTTCTGTTTGCTCCCATAATAATTGCCCTTGTGCATCTAATTTTAATGTGTAATAAGTAACGCTGTCATTCGCATGCGCAATACCGGTAATAAAGATTTCATTAGTATCGCTTACAAAAACAGCATTAGGAATTTCAAAGTTGTTTTCATTATTGATCGTGTTTTGCCAAATAATTGCTCCACTACTGCTTATTTTACTACAAATGACATCCATGTTGTCATTATTCCAAATATATCCGGCTACAATGATGTTTCCCTCATCATCGAGAGCTATTGTAGTACCCGAATTAACCGTGAAATTTGAAGAAGGAATTCTGACAGTCCAAACAATGGTACCATTTTGATCAATCTTCACAGTGGTAATGTCCCCCGAATGATTGGATATATTTCCATTCGATCCTGTAATGAAAGTATTCCCATTCTCGTCTTGGCATTGTGATAAAGGAATGTTCATTGATGATTTTACAATATCAATGTATTCGTATTGCACGTCGGTTCTTCGTTGCAATAAACTTTGATCTCTTGAAATCGGATCCTTTTTAGAGGGGCTTACAAGATTCATTTTTGATACTATTCCATGGCGCAAAGAATACTCGTAACCTCTATAATTAGCAAAATAATCTTTCTGCTTATCTTGTCCAAATGATTGATAAATAGACAAATAAAATAATAGCGATAAAAAATGGTGTGACTTCATGACCATTGAATTTAGTGATATGTAATAGCTTTTTGTAAAAATCCAAATAAATAACTAAGTATAAAATACCTTAAAAAAGGTAAAATAGAGTACGTGAATTAATGTAGTTAAACTTTAAAGTGATTATTAATAAACACAAAATTCAGCTTAAGACAATTCATTAATTAAAGTGGAATTGCCATTCGTTCGCGGCATCTTAGAACCTAAAAAAATACCTTGTTAATGGATGCTAAATCAGGAATATGTCCACTGAACGAAGACCAGGAAGTAATCCTGTAAACATGATTTTCTTTATGTTTTTTGCCCTATTCTTTAATAAATTTTGATGTAAAGGTTTTGTTATTTTCTCCAATTACTTTGATGAGGTATATTCCAGCTGATAGGCGCGAAACATCAATATTATTTGTATCAACTTGATTCACTGTTACTTTTTTGCCAATGATGTCGTAAATAGAAACTTCTTTTATAGTTTCCTGCGTTTGGAGGTTTAGGATGTTTTGAGCTGGATTAGGGAAATCATTATTTGAAGTGGTTTATCAAAATCATCAGTACCTAAATCGCATTGCATCCATCCGTCAACAAGGACATCCGGAGATCTTTCGGTACAACCATTAATCGATGTTATGACACTGTAATATCCCGAATAAACTTCTAATGACTGATTGGTAGCACCAGCAATTGGGTTACCCAGGTAATCTAACCATTGATAACTGTCTGCCGCCTGTGTCCAAATGGTATCCGTGGTTGAAGGACAAAGAATTAAATCATCCGGAAGGATTGTATTCTGGTGCGCACAAAATGTAACGGTACGCTCAAAAACCGATTCGATGTCCTGGCCCAGGTAGCATTTTTTTGAAGTAAGCCGAAGGGTATAAGTACCGTCTGCTGCATAACTGTGGCTTGGCAGCATTGCTGTAGACGTTGCACCGTCTCCGAACTCCCAAAGAACTGAATTTCTGTAGGTTGGAGCAATATATTTTATTACAACCTCATTCGGACCATTCCCAATAATATAATTAAAAGACGAATTTGGCACATACCTTCCGATATACCAAGCTGACATTTGGTTGTAAACGATAGATTTGGTAGCATTTCTGATTAATGACGCTGTTGTGGCGTCCAAACCATAGTTATTCGTAATTAAAGTAGGGTCTTTCCTGAATAGTGAGGTATAAAAACAACAAGCAGCCAAATAGGAACCTGCAAGTGATGGATGACTGCCGTCCGATTGATATAAATTAATGTTTGGGTGGTTTTCTTTGATATAGCGCCAAACCACGCCAACCGGGGTAACTTCTGATTCAAATACATCTGAAAATTCCATATATCTTTCGCGTATCAGGTCATCCATGCCGGCATAGGTGCAAACACTTGGGTTAGTTCCGCAATTTTGCGAATCTCCATTCTGGTATCCCCAAGTCATAAAAGACGTAATTTGGGCACAGGGTTTATTTAGTCTGATAAAAGATTTCAAATCTCCAAAAGCGTTAAAAAATGCAAGTGGAACACCAAAAGCGGGTCGTTGACTTTGCTCCTGCAACACAATATAATCCCAGTCATTAGACATAATCTTATTTTGTGATATGATGCTAGCGCGATGATCCTCGAGAGTGTAACCCCCAATTGAATTACTATCGTATATAAAAACATCACCCGTATTTGTGGCTAGTGCTGAAACTATTTGAGGCAGGTCGTTCACGTAGGTATAGCTATTCCCTAAAAACAAAACTTTTCTAGTTTGCTGGGAAAGCACTGTTAATGGTATTGCAAAAATTGCAATAAGCACTATAAACCTTGCTAATATTATAACTCTTACTATTTTCATATTAATTATTTTTAATAAACTTTTTGGTAAATGTTTTATCATTATCTCCAATTACTTTAATGATATATATTCCTTGTGCAAGGTTTGAAACATCAATTGCATTAGTAGAAATTTGATTAACGGTTACTTTTTTCCCTAACAGATCATAAACAGAAACTTCTTTGATTGTTTCTTGGGTTAGGATGTTTAGGATGTTTTGAGCTGGGTTCGGAGAAATAATTACTTGTAAATTATTTTCAATTTCATTTTGCCCTAAAGTAGTCAAATCAATGGTGTATTTTAAAACTCCAAGATCATAAGTTCCAATATAGAAAACGGCTGAGTCCCCATCAAAGTCAACTGCTGTGCTTTTTCTATCGGAGTTAACATAAAGTATATCCTCTCTTTCTACTTGACTCCATGTAGTACCCTGGTCATTAGAGAGCCTCAGGTCAAGAGATGTAAATTCACCATCATAAGTTATGGCTACTAAATGATTATCATTAGATGCAGAATGTTTGACGTAATCAGTATATAACGAAGATAATTGAGTCCAACTTCCTCCTTGGTTTGTGGATGTGAATACACCTTTTGTAGTTGCAATAGTTAACTGTGATGGATTTAAAGGGTTTTGACAAATTTTATTAATCACATCATTAGTAGTTAATAATTCTAAACCGAGGTTTTGAGGAGTCCAAGTCAAACCATTGTCATTTGATTTATAGATGTGGTTTGCTAGAGCAATCCACATAACAACGTTATTATTGATATCAAAATGTATATCACTTAAAAATCCTTGCTCAGGTAATGCAATAGTTGTTTGTTGAATGTTATCGACATCACTGATATCAAACCTAACAAGATCACAATGCGCCCAATCATCGGATAACGAACAAAATAAAACATTACGGTTACTTGGTTGTGAGATTATTTCGTGCATGTAGATTTTTGGCGATTGAAAACCGAAAATATTTTCTCCATGATCGTTGCTTACCCCAATACCGGAACTCATCGGACCTTGGAATGAAGCATAGATTCTTCCTTCAACATGCTCATCACTGTAGAATTGTTTGAATGTATTGGAAAGAAATTGAAGTGGAACTGTAAGATATGCTGCTTCCGCTTGAGTACTTAGATTTCGATGACTAAAACCATTATGCACTGAATAGTATAAGTGACTACCAGTATCATTTTTGAAGAAATTTAGTTGGCCATTTTGTGAAAAAAGTATGGAATATCGATTTTAGAAACGGTTGATCCACTGTCATTTGAAATCAGAGAATAATCATTGTTCACAATTAGCAGTTGATTGGTGTTGAACGGATTAAATGAAAGATGGCTTCCATAATAGTAATTATTCAGGTTGTTTATATCGTTCTCATAGTGAATAACTTCCTTCGTTTGAAAGTTGTCATAGGTTCTGACAATTTCATTGAGTCCTGTTACAATAATGTGATTAACGTTTGTGGGGCTATATTTAATTACAAAAATTCCACTTGGCACTTCGTTAGACCAATTTTGGTCTACTGCATCCCAATTATCACCTCCATCAATAGATCGATATAGATTTTGTGTAAACGAAGCATACCAAGAGCCCAAAAGAATATCGTCTGGATTGTTCGGGTGAAATGCCATAGCACTTAAATCGACGCCTGATAATTTTTCTTCCCAAGTTTGTCCTGCATCTTCTGAAATAAGTAAGCCGCCATAATCAGCAGGATCGAGACCGCCATGTCGCGCAATAAATACTTTTTGAGGATTATTAGGTGCTATGTACACGCCATTTGGAAAAATTGAACCATAGTCTATGTTATAGTAGATTGTATCCCATGAATTACCACCAACATTGGTATAATAGACTTTCGCTCTCAAAGCACCGCCCACCTCGAAATGTTGTTGTACTATTAACGTATCATCATTATAGAATGCATACGACGATATATTGCTATTATCTGCTATGTCAGGAATAGGACAGGCGTACTCACGAATAATTTGTTTCGAATTTATATCTAAGATGTATATTTTATTGCCATTTAACTCGCCCACGACATATGATAATAGGTTATTAGTATGGAATTTTAGCAAACCTATCCACTTCTGGTCGAAATTATTAGAAGGAATCGTATAGAACACACTCCAGTTTTCGCCATTATCTTCCGAGACAACAATATGGTTTCCGTATGTCACAGCATATATTTTATTGGGGACTATTGGATCATAAGTTAGGCAGAGAAGACTACCATACTCTTTAGATCCTATGATTTCTAATTGAGCGAATGAAAATTGACAAAGTAATAACAGAAGAATTGATAGTAATTTTTTCATAACGTTTGTTTTTAATTTTTAATAAATTTTGAATGAAGAATTTTTTAATTATCTCCAATTACTTTAATGATATATTCCTTGTGCAAGGTTTGAAACATTAACTACATCATTTGAAATTTGGTTAACGCCAGGACTTTTTTACCTAACAAATCATAACCAGAAGTTTCTATTATTGCATCTTGGGTTTGGATACAAGTTTATTTCAGTGGTTTGAGAAAATCATTATTGCCCAAACTACATTCCGAGTTATTCTTAAAAATTCATCCTAAAAATCTCTTTCTTAAATTTTAATAGGTGAAAAACAAATCTATTTTTATGAATATATTATTCAAAAGTAGGTTTCTGAAACGTTATCTCAAATCACCAAAAAAAGGTATTTTTTTGTACCTTTTATCAGGTATTTTAGTTATCATTAATACTTTGCATAAGTAATTCCTTGCCTCTGGTTTTAAATACTCAGTTCTCAATTCCTTTTGGAAAAAAATCTTTGATGATTTCAAAACTAAAATTGGAGCACAAGCAGAAATAATTAAGATAGGTCATTTTTCTGCAACTCTTAAAGCCCATGGGATTTTTAGAAGATATGAAAATGTAATGGCTCGGTTTTTAAATTTTGGAAGTGAATTCTCAGCTTTGGCAGGTCTTTACAAACCAAAGTGGTATGTTGCTGGCGAACTCGGCTTTGACAAAGCAATTACAACTCATGTAAAGCATAGTGAACTAGCTCAAGAATACTACCCGGATATTAAAAATGGATGGTACATTCCAAGAGGGGGAAACTTTTTATATGGTTTACACTCTGGAGTTTCTTTCAAAAAAAATGATTTGACTTTAAAGTTTGGTAAAGTAATACAAGAAGATTTTAAAACCGAACCTACAATCCCTTTTTATTTTCAGTTAGGATTAAACAGAAAACTTTAGAACATACTTTTTGCATTTCGTTGTTCCAAATAATGTTACACAATAATATAATTTTAAAATGGAAAAAGAAATCTTGGAAAGGTTACAAGAAGCAGAAATTCGCTATAAAAAAATGAAGATACTTTTTTGGGGATTTTTAAGTCCGACATTGATTGCAATATTTTGTCTTGGATTTACCAAAATCGAAAAATTCGATATCATTAGGACAAAAGCGATAATAATTGAGAATGAAAATAGTAGAGATAGAATTTTAGTTGGTTTCCCAATTCCTTTTGGAAAAAGAATGTTCAGAAATACTAGAATACTTTGGTACACTGAAACAGGTTGGAAACTGAATGGAAGAGGTGTGAATACAACTGATGATGGGAAGTCAAGACCAATAATAGAACTTAATAATGAATCTAATACAACACTTAATGGGATAAGCCCTGAAGAAGGTGGTAGGGGGATTATTATTGGTGGACTGTTTTTTTAAGATTTAAATGGCAAATCAGTTACATCAAAATATGGGACATTTATTCGAAAGGCATTTAGAATGTGGAATATAAGTTGGTGTACTCTAAAGATCAATTTATCTTTTCAAACTAAAATGACCCCTGTATTGTTTACCATTCTCTCTTAGTACTACAAACCAATAATCATCAGATGGAAGCAGTCTATCATTTAATTTGCCATTCCATCCTATCGAGTCCGCATTTAAATCCTTTATCAGCTTACCATATCTGTCAAAAATTTCAACTTTTAAGTTGGGTTCAAAAGCAGAAAATTCTATTCTCCAATAGTCATTAATTCCATCCCCATTGGGTGTGAAAAACTTAGGATAATCTAATAAATAGATCCTTTCCTGAATAATTCCACAACCATTTTTATCCCTCACAAAAACAATGTATTCTCCGGTGCCAAGACCATAAAAAACATTAGAGTCTTGATAATGAATACCATCTACTGAATATTCATAATTTCCTGAACCATTGACATTTACCGAAATCACATTGTCATTACCATTAAAATCTGAAATTTCAATTTCTACTATTGTTGCTACCTCAGATTCCACTACAGTGAAGTTTTTAGTGGTTTCACAACGTAAATCCCCATACTGTTGTCCAACCGTAAGAGTATAATTACCTGGTTGAGAAATTGTTGTCTTGGGTATTACAGCACCATTAGACCACTGATAATGTGAGAAACCATTAGGCGCCGATATGGAAATAGCATTACTTCCTTCACAAATTGTATATATGGAATCAAACAAAAAATCAGGTTTTGGATTAACATTTAAATAAAAAGAGCCTATCTTATAACAATTTCGTGCCTCAATATTAAATACTCTAACATACAGGGTTTGAGGATTTGTACTATTTATAAAAAATTGATTTAAAGGATTAACATCATTCTGGGCATCTGAGCTTGTTAAATAATAGTCAACATCAAACTGTGTTCCGGATTGACCATTTAATATTTCTAAATCCTTTATACTCAAATCAAAACGAATTGCACCATCAGTAGGCAAAGTATCCTCGCAGGCAAATAAATCTGAAATTACTGCTATAATTGGTTCCCGAATAACTTTTAAAGCTATTGTTTCTATTGAAAAGCAAGTGGGATTACTGGTATTCTCTACTCTAACATACAGCACCTCAACCATCGAAGCAGTAGTGTAATTTAATGCAACTGCATTACTATCTGATAGTGCGTCAACCTGCGTTAAATGATAAGTTATAGAATAATTGTTTGGATCTTCCACAATCTCATTATTAATTGTATTTAAATCAAATGTTCCGATATCAATATATGGGAAACTATCACAGGCCAGTAATTTCAAATTAGCTTTTAGAATTGGTTGCTCAGTTAGATTGATTACAACGGTAGTTACGCCATAACAATTAAAATTATTAAAACTATACACCTTCGCATAGAAAGTAGATATTCCCACGGGCAAATTTTGTAAATAGGGTAATTCATTTTTATGATCTATAACATCAGTAATAGAGGAGAAATAAGATAATGCAATACCATTGATAGGCTGATTCCCAATAATGGAGGGATTGAGTATTCCTAAATTATAAACTGAATTTATTGCAGCACACAAATTTATCGGATTCACTGGATTTGCTGTCGGATTGGGTAAAATGTTTATTACTTTAGTTTTTGTCAAATTGCCTTTTGCTGTTGTGAAAGTTGCTGATACTGTATAACTTCCAGCTGAATTGTATAAGTGAGTAGGGTTTAAACTGGTTGAAGTGGTACCATCACCAAAATCCCAAATGGCAGAAAGAACAGGAAGGTTTCCGTTTACTGAAAATAATGTTGCATTAGTTTCGCACGTACTGTCGGCTATGATGCTTACATCAAAAATGGATTGTATTGACTGAGGCAGGCCTATTATTGATGTACCAGTTAATCCCACTTGATTCAATTGAAATTGACAACCGACTCCGGACGCTTCCGGATTATTTATAACGCTCAAATAACTCTGGCTTTCTGCAACCTCTCTAATTTTAGCGCAATATATTTTGCCATCTGAAGCCATTTGTAAAGCGCCAAAAGTTGTATAAGAGTGATGGATTACCATTTCTGAATTAGGTATGTTTACAGCAGTTAAATCATATTGTAGGACTTTACCACCTGCAGTCAGGTACAATTTATCACCAGATTGTGAAAATTCAGCTCCATAACAATAATAATTGTTACTGTTGTTTACAGTTCTTACATTACTTACGACTCCAGTTGCAGTATCAAATTCAAATAACTGAACGTCATTATATCCATTTACACAAACCAATTTGGTGCCATCTGAAGAAATTTTTAAATGTCCTTGAGAAGTATAAACACCAAAAGGTAAATTAATATCGATAACTGTACCTATTGGAGTAAATTTGACGTTACCAATTCCAGATTCATTCACTTCTATAGATAAGAACTTATTATCTCCAAAAGAATGTGACACAATCCAATATCCATCACCAGCAGCATTTTTTATGGCGCAAACCTTTTCACAAACAGGAGTAGAAATAAAGACATTCTTCAAACTAGTAACATCTCCAAAACCATTGTTAAGATTCATATCAACCTCACTATATCTTAGCCCTTTCTCGCCAGCTATGGCTGCTACAGTAAAAATATAATAAATACTGTTGTTATTGGGTTTTGGGACTATAATTGACGACTGTGTACTAGAATAATCACCATCTAAATTGCTGCCATTAGGCATTAGATTATGATTTCTATCTATGACATTAACCCCGTCAGTATAAAATAATAATTGACCAGAACTATTGCATATAGTGGCACAACCTTCGTTGGTTCTAATAATTCCATTATTCAGATCAACCGGTAAGCCCGTATTAAAATCTATACCTGCATTAACACCAAAATACCAAATATTGGCCTCTCTTTGTGAATAACAAGATAAACTACATAAACTCAGAAAAAAAAGTAATATGTGTTTCTTCATTAGATTAAATTTTAAATTAAAAATCATAAAACAAATTGATTACTCTTTAACAATTTTAAATGATGTTTTATTTCCACTGATTGAAAGATACTCAAGAGAAAATGCATAAGTTCAAGAATAGTAGTGGTAATGTGTTTTTCATGAAAGAAGCCTATACTGCATAGTGTTCTCAAAGTTAAAGAGTATGAATCCTAAATAAAATACCTGTTTAGAGGTATTAAAAATTACCATTATTAAGGGATTTTAAATGTTGCATTAGTGAAATAGCTTTGCATCAAGAAATCATACAATTACTTATGAAGATTTTTTAACATGACAAGTGTAGATTTTATGTTAAAGTGCATAAGTTGCTTGAAAGTAAAAGATGTGGAAGATTTAGAAAGTTAGAAGTTTTTAGGTTAAAATTAGTAACGCCGAAGGAAGTTAAAGTTCTGTTGGTATTTTAAACTTCCACATTCTTTTAAAATAATTAAATAACTGATATTCAATAAGTAAATCAACTAATTGATAATTTTTCTGTATGTCGGCAATTCCGATACCAAAATAAAAAAGATGCCTCGCAGCATCTTTTTATCCATCCAATAACATTATGATGTGTAGATAAGTTTTGATAATAAATCCTATCATTAATTACGACAGCAAAAAGCTGTAAAAAGCTATTTGTTTGTGGCAATATTAATACCTGCCATTGATAAGCAATTCTTAAATGACAGAATTAAATTACTATTCTGTATTACTCAAATAGATATTGAATTGCTCCGGTTCCCACAGTGAAATTTTGGGTTTTCACAACTGAATTATCTACAAGAATCTGTAGCGTTACATTGGCACTCGCATTTGCTGATGAATATCCAATGGATGCATCATCACCTTCATTTACTGTTCGGTTAACGGTTATAGTATACGGAAGGGCTACATTTGTAACTGTTGCCATACCGCCAGTCGCATTTTTATAGGAAACTGCCTGTGCAGATGTGGTATTTGAACTGCTCACCTTATAGGTTATGCTTACCTCTTTTGGATAACTGTTTCCTCCTGAATCATTATCGTCACTGCTACACGCGCAGAATAGGATAGATAGTAATAAAACCGATTTTAACATTAATTTTTTCATTTTACAATTTTTAAAAGTGTGGATAATATTTAATTAAATCCGCTTGAGGATTTGACTTCAAAATTACTATAATGGCACACCGATTAAAATAACTTAAATAGGGTAATTTGAACTACCTGATATCAGGTAAGTTATTTTGAAACAAAAAAGAAATCCATTTTAGATTCTTAAATTTGGAAGATATATTATCAATAATGAAAAATCTTCTTGCTATCGTTGCCTTATTAATTTCTTTCACTTGCTTTTCACAAGAGTTTCAGTTATCAAAGACCGATAAAAAAATAATTGACAGTCTGAATACCCTTCTTTCTAAACCACAATCAGATAGTTTAAAATCTATTGTACACTTTAAACTTTCGTTGATTTATGGAAAAAACAAAAACAAAAACCTTAGTAAAAAACACCTACAGAAAGCCAATAAGTTAATAAATGACAATGCCTATTTAAAGGATATTTCGCTCTACTATAATGCCATTAATCTAGAATTATCTGAGGCATCGGTAAAAGAACTACAGGCAGCTAACGATAAGTTAAAAAAATACAACAGCAATGAAGTATATTCTATCCGGACCAAAATTTATTCCAATATTGGATTATTCCTTCAAAGACAAAATAAAACACTAGAAGCTATAAAAATTTTTACCACTAAAGCAATTCCGCTGGCAAAAAAGGCCAACAATAATCAGGAATTAGCATTTTTGTATAAACTTATTGCTTTGGTCTTTTATAATAATGACGATATAACCCAGGCAGCAGATTATCTGGATTTGTCAATAAAGACTCTAGAAGAAAAACCAATTAATAATGCGGGGTATGAAAAAGATTTAATAGAAACCTATTTATTCTATACGGAAGTGCTCTCGGTTCAAAAAAATAGTAAAAAGGGAGAGTACTTTTTATCCAAAGCCAAATCATTACTTAAAAAAAACATGGACCCCAATTTGTACCTGGAGTACTATTTTGCCGAAGGCGCGCTTCTTCATGAACGCAAAGACTATGCAAGTGAAATTAAAATCTATGATAAAGGAATCGCTTTAGCACGCAGCACCAATGATTACTATGCGGATATAAGGTTCAATCTATTAAAATTCGACATCTTAAGGCTTCAAAAAAATATACAGCAGCGAAAGATCTATTGATTGAAACATTGAATCATAAGCATATTAATATAGAAGACCAAGTACCCTATACTAAAGAACTTGCTCTGATATACAAACAACTGAATGATTATCCAAAAGCTTTAGAATACTTCGAAAAATATATGGTTTTGAATGACAGCCTGAACCAAATTTCATATAAAAATGAAATTGCCGATCTTGAAGCGGAATTCAAAAATAAAGAGAATACAATTAAAATCAACCAATTAAAAATTCAAAAAAACAGTGCCGAATTAAAGGCACAAAACAATAGGTTAAAATACAGTATTTTCGGCATAACCACTATGGTATTATTAATTCTGATTCTATTTATTCTATTATACCAACGAAAGAAAAATCAATTGATAAAGGAAAAATATTTAAAGAATAAGCAGGAGATCCGGATTTTAAAAAATCAAAAAGAACTAGAGGTAATACAAGCAATGATGGATGGTGAGGAATTGGAACGAAAAAGGATTGCAAGAGAATTGCACGACGGAATCGGCAGTAAGCTTTCGGCCTTAAAGATTAAATTATCCCATCTTAAACCGAGTGACACCAGCTACAATGGGAATTTAGAGAATATTAATCAATTATTAGGCACATCCATAAATGAGTTGCAGCAAATATCATATAATCTGGTACCTGAGTCGTTACTGAAATTAGGTTTGGAAAATGCGGTAAGCGACTTATGCCATCTGCTTCATTCGGAATCCGTTAAAATTGAATTCCAATCTTTTGGCATCACTCAGGACATCCCCATTCCAAATCAGATCAATATTTACAGAATAGTACAGGAATTAATCAACAATGCACTTAAGCACGCTGAATGCTCTGAAATTTTGGTTTCCTGCAGTCAAAATGAAAACACCTTTTACATTGCTGTTGAAGACAACGGAATAGGATATGATATTGAAAAAGTCAAAGTAAAACCAGGTCAAGGGTTAAAGAACTTAAAAAATCGGATTGAAATGTTAAATGGAATTTTTAATATAGAGAGCAGTTCAGGTGGCACCTTTTACAATATTGAATTGACACTGGATCTTTAGCTGATTTAATCGTTCCATTGAGGCTAAGCAAACTCCCTACAGAGTTTAAATTGAATTACTGAACACTAAAAGCATACATAAAATCCTGAGATCCAAAAAAATACTCCCCTACTTCCATATTCTTCACAATCAAATAATAATAGCCTTCTTTAATTTTTTTAACATCAAAGTTTATTTTTTGAAAGGATGAAGAGGTACTGGTCGCTTTGGCTTTGGTGGTTATAAATACCCTCTTTCCCTTCCTTACTTCAAACTGGACCAAATCAAATACCGAGGTAGGGTCGGTTCCTGGCGTTACTTGTACTATAAATTTCAATTCTGTTTGTTTGGAAATCTTTACGCTAGATGTACTGCCATTCAAAAAAAAACCTCCTTCAGCTGTGAATAAACCTTTTGCCTTTGCCATGGTATTATACTGCGATTTCTCTAATTCTAATAACTGTTTTGTTTTAGAATCGTAATAGGCAGGTTTGTCTTTAAATTCAGGCAGGCTTTGCGCTTTTATGTTTGATAAGGAGAAAAAGAAAAGTGCTATAGTTACAATAGTTTTCATAGTTTTTTTATTTAGTTTGTAATTGTATTTTATTTTAATTCAGTTCACCACTTATAAATGGCCTGATTTTGCTTCTGTCAGCTACCGAAAGCGCATTATAAAAGCCTTTTAATTTTTGTATTATGTAACTCATTCGTACAACCCGTAAAATGGGTTCTCCATTCAATTCTGTAGCTCTAACCATAACGCCGAGTAATTGTCCTTCATCATTAAATACACCTCCACCACTCATACCGGCAACTGCTTTTGAATTGGCCAAAAATTCTACTTGTGCATTGTAAGGGATATCACCTTCAACATCACCGTTTAGTTGTAAGGATTGTATAATATTTTCTGACTCAGCATCAGAATAGACTTTTCCGGATGAAACTGCGCCATTCGGATAAGTGTCTGTATCCTGCGGATAGCCAATTGCAATTACCATTTTACCAGATTCTGCTGTTGACCAGGTTTGAATTGAGGACGTCCTGTTATTTGGGTCAAAAATTTGTAACGGCATTGAAGTTTGAACTAAATTTGGATAAACTGCAAACCCGTTATCTACAACCTTTTGATTGTCAATTATACCTAAATAAAAATCATTTTCAGGAAGAATTGTTGTATTGGTAGCATTTGAGGGGATATCCGGGTGATAAAGCGCAAAATTAGCAGATAGTTCATTTGTTAAAGCAGGGTTACCATTTATTGGCGGAATTTTTGAACCTGCATATAAGCCATTGTTAATGGTTTTTATATCAATGAAATCCTCATTTAAGTTTAACCAGGATGAGATATTGTAAACGTGATTTGCTGAAACAAATAAGCCTAAATTATACTCATTCTTTTTGCTCCAGATAACTTTGCTTCCAGGACCGTTGGTTCCCACGCTACCTCTAGTTTTATTAACCAGGTTTACGAAATCTATATTAGAATGATTTAAGGCATCTTCAATTTTAACTAAATCTATTGTTGGTGTTGCGGAAGTGGAACTATTATTTGAACAACCCAATACAAAAACCATAGTAGTTGTAATTATCCAAATTATTTTTAATCTGTTTTTCATAGATAAGTGGAATTTATTTTACTACTCTTTTATAAATTTTGAAGAAAAAGTCATGCCATTATTCACTGTCACTTTAATGAAATATATTCCCTGAGCCAAACTGGAAACATCAATAGCATTATTGGAAACAGGTTTAATAATTTCTTTTTTGCCCAGCATGTCATATATTAAAACTTCTGAAATTATATCCTGCAGTTGTAGGTTGAGAATATTTTTTGCCGGATTTGGACTAACTGTAAGCTCTTTGGTAAAGTCACCATTCCCTAAAGAACAATCTATAAATTCATATTGCACAGGATTTCCCCATCCTGAATCCGAAAACACACTCATGTCAGGGCACATAGGATGAGTAATCCTGGCTTTATAAGTTCCTGATTCTGTTACTACTAATGTATCGTCATTTGCCAAAGGAATAGGAACATCATTTTTATACCATTGCGTTAAGTGTGCTGAATCTACTGTGAGAAGGAGCGCCATGTTATCACCTATACACACTTTGTTGCCGTCAAAAACCGGGCCTTCAGCAGACACACCATACGTGAGTATGTAAAACTCCCAATGATGTACATCGATGTAAGATTGTTTGGATAATTCTGAACAGCCATTAATAGCTGTCATCACGCTCGGACGCATAGTGGCATATGGTGTTGCTAAAAAATATTGATTTGTAGCTCCTGGAATAGCTTCGCCATCCTCATACCATTGATACGAATCGGCTGCTTCTGTCGAAAGCATTTCGCTACTTTGCGGGCAAAGCGTGAGTGGCTCAGGCAAAATGGTTGGTGTATGCGAACAAAAACTAATATTTTTTGAATGAATAGATTGGTGTACGCCCTCCAGGTCACAATTTGATGTCGTCAAAGTAACAGTGTAGGTTCCGTTATTTGCATAGCTATGCGTTGGATTAACTGTTGTTGAACTCGTTGTGCCATCTCCAAAATCCCATAAATAATTGTCTGCATTTTGCATCGTGTTTTCAAATTCTACCACATTGTTTCCTTCACCAACTCTGTAGTTAAAACTAGCAATTGGCATTTGTTTAAAATCCCATAAACTCAAGTTATCAAATACATTTACTTTTGCAGCGTTTCTAATTATAGCAGCAACATCAGGGCTTAAATTATAATTGAAAGGTATTAATGCAGGATCTTTTTTAAAAATAGTTGTGTAAAAGCAACAAGCTGCTGCATAAGATCCGGCTGCCGATGGATGGCTTTCATCGGTTTGATATAATTCTATATTTGGATGATTTTGACGTAGGTATTTCCATACAACAGAAACTGGAGAAACCTCTGTTTGAAGGTATGTTGCGAGTGAGAAATAGGCGGTTTTAAGCGCAGTATCCATCGATTCATAGGTACAGAGAACGGGTATGTTCGGACAATTATTAAAATCGCCATTTTTCCTACCCCAAGTTACATACAACATCGGCACTGCACATGGATTGTATTGGTGGATTAAATTGTTTAGATTTTCTCCACCTTGAACGAAATTAGATTCATTAGTAACTGGTTGTTGACTTTGCTCTTGCAAAACTACATGATCCCAACCTCCAATCATGATTTTGTTTTGGGAGACAGGATCTACACTATGCTGCAATAATGTATATCCGCCTGGAGTGTAGCTGTCAAAAATTAAAACATCCCCCACAGAGGCAGCAGCAGCTGCAATAATTTGAGGTAAATTATTTACTTCTGTATAACTATTTCCAAGAAATAGAACTTTTTTGTTTGACTTTGTCCCAAAGCCATAGCACTTATTGACATAGTCAATACTATTATCATTTTTTTCATAGCAGCTTGTTTTTGAAACGTAAAAATTAAATAAAGAAAAGAATTAGGAAGGTTACAGGAACTATCCATAACTTTTTACAACTTTTTATAACCAATTAACCCCTTTTATCATTCCTGTTTTTTAAACCTTCCCAATCTTTTATCTTTTAGCAACTTTCAAATTCAAAATTAGCCATATTAAAGAACAAATCATATACCTATATTTATGTACATTTTACTACCTTAAATCAGGTAGTGTGGCCTAAAATATCACAACTGGTTTATGTTGCTTCTATTACTAGAATTATAATTTAGTAAAAAGTAGTGACTTTTTTTCTCATTTGGATTTGTAAACTATCTGATATCAGGTAATTTCAATCTTACTTAACTAGTATAAAATTTAAGATTCCTACTTTTGAATAATATTATATGAAAAAATATCTAACTTTTCTTTTCTTCTTATGCCATATCGCTATTGGCAACGCACAACAAGTGTTTTCGCTTGGTGACGATCAAAAAAGTATTGATAGTATACAAACTATTATAAAGAAATCGTCCTCAGATAGCATCAAATCAATACTGAATCTACAACTATCAAATCTTTACAGGCGAAATAAAGAGTTAGAACTTTCAACTCTTTATTTAAAAAAGGCAAAAACACATCTTAAAAACAATGCTTTTTAAAAGATTATGTGTTATACTTTGATGCCATTCAATTGCTAAACAGCGGAGATTACGAAGGATTTGATAAAGCATTAGTTATATCAGATAAAAAACTAAAAAAATATAAAAATACGGAAGCGTATAGACTGAGAGCCATAATTCTATCGAATCATGCTATAATGCAGCAAGTATTTAACAATGAGCAAAAAGCAATTAAGATAATTATTCAGGACGCAATCCCTATAGCCCTAAAAAGCAAAGACAATGAGTTGGTTGGCAATTTATATAAATCCCTTGGAATAATTTTCATGAATTACCCTGCTCGGAAAAAAGCTAATGTGTATTTGAGCGAGGCCATGATTTATTTAGAAAAAGCCAATCAAAATTCGCCAACATTTAAAGAAAATTTTGTTGAAACATTAGTCGTTCATTCAGAGAACCTAATAGAACTTGAAAAATATTCATTAGCCAATTTCTATTTGGAAAATGCTTATCAGATACTCAAGAATTACCCAAAATCCAACCTTAATAGTATTTACTACTACTCAAAAGGTTTGTACTTCCATAAAAAAATGAATATCAAAAAGCCATATTGTGTTTCGAAAACGGAATTCAAAACACCATGCTGCATAATGGCCTTTTCACTAAGTTTAGGTTAAAATTTGCAATGCATAAATCGTACATGTCCATAAAAGACTATACTAGTTCGAAAAATATTTTGATAGATTTATTAGCTACTAATACGTATTTAAAAGCCGACCAAAAAAATTATATGAAAGAATTAGCTATTGTATATGAAAAACTTGGTGACATCAACAAATCAAATCTCTATTACAAATCCTATATTAAACTTAATGATAGTTTAAATGAAGCAACATACAAAAAAGACATACTAGAACAAGAAGCTAAATTCAACAAAACTAAAAATGAAGATAAGATCAGAGAATTACAATCTCAAAAAGTACAAGCGGAACTTTTAGCTAAAAACAATAGGTTGCAGTATGCGATAATGGCTATAATTGCCGGAGTTTTGGTAGTAGCTATATTGTTGATTTTATTATACTTAAGAATTAAAAACAAATTTGAAATAGAGAGAAATTTAAAAAACAAACAAAAATTTGACTTGCTAAAAAATCAAAAGGAAGTAGAAGTTATGCAAGCCATGATTGATGGAGAAGAACTCGAAAGAAAAAGAATTGCCCGCGAGCTGCATGATGGTATCGGCAGTAAGCTGTCGGCTTTAAAAATAATGCTGACACGCATAGAGAACCATAATTCAAATCAGGATGAGATACTACGGATAAACGAATTGTTAAGCACCTCAATCCAGGAACTACGACAGGTTTCCTATAATTTAGTACCCGAATCCTTAATAAAGTTGGGACTCGAAAACGCCCTGAGTGATTTATGTCATTTATTACATTCGGAAACAATTAAGATCGAGTTTCAAGCCATAGGCATTACTCAGGATATACCTGTTTCGAGCCAAATTAATATTTATAGAATTATTCAGGAGTTAATTAACAATGCATTAAAACATGCAGAATGCAATGAGATATTAGTATCATGCAGCCAAAATGAAAATACTTTTTTTATTTCTGTAGAAGATAATGGAAAAGGCTTTGATATAAAAAATAGTAATTCCAAACCGGGACTTGGATTAAAAAACCTGAAAAGTAGAGTTGAAATGCTTAATGGAATATTTAATTTAGAAAGTAGCTCAACCAGAACCTACTATAACATTGAATTAAACATGGGTGTATAATGGATAAAAAACTTAAAATCGCAATTCTTGACGATCATCCTTTAATTATTGAAGGATTGTGTTTGTTATTTTCGAAATCTACCGAATACGAGGTCGTTGCTGGTTTCAAATCGAGTGAAGAATTATTTGATTACTCTCACTTAAATGCAATCGATGTCTTACTGTTAGATGTCTTTTTAGCAGACAGTAACGGAATAGATGTATGCCTTCGAATCACTAAAAAATATCCGAAGATGATTGTATTAGGAATGAGTAGTCAATCAGAACGCAGTATTGTTTTACAGATGATTAAAAATGGTGCAAGTGGTTATTTGCTTAAAAGTGCCAGCCTTAATGAATTTGTTTATTGCATAAAAAATGCTTTAGACGGAACTATAGTTTTTAGTAAAGAAGTTGAAAAGCTGATAAACAAAGCACAATTTGATGATTTAAAAAGTATACCTCGACTAACCAGAAGAGAAAAAGAAATCTTAAAATTATTAATCGAAGGAAAGTCAACACAGGAAATCTCCGATGAATTATTTTTAAGTTTCCTAACCACACAGACACATAGAAGAAATCTTTTAAATAAATTCCAGGTTAAAAATGTGGCTGAACTAGTTAGTTTTACCTTAAAAAATGGATTGATTTAAAAATGCAACAAAAGTTGTTTTTCATACCCTTCAACTAAAAAAAAGTGGGGTAATTATTCTTTTATAATTTTAAATGAGGCTTTATTGTCATTAATGAGTAGATTAACTGCGTAAGTGCCGGCAGCGGGTAAATCTATTTTAAAATCTGTTAATAAGGGTTTTTCATTTATAAGTGATTTACCCTCCATATTAGGTACCATTACCTATTCAAAACTATCTTTTGATTTATATCCAGGAAATCTTTAACAGGGTTTGGGGAGAATGAATAATCAATAAAACCATCGCCAATTTCGTCATTTCCGAGTGTATTTAAGCAACTTACTGTTGCACGTCAATCTTTGCCTGCCGGAATTGCATCAAAGGAATAAAATGTTGAAGAAAAAAATTGAGTCATGCCTACTCAGTATTCGAATTTCTTTAAATGCCACCTGACTATTTTTCAGATTAGTAATCTAGTGGAAAACTTGCTTATTTTGAGAGTAAGAAATTAAAATACCTGATTAAAGGTATAATAAAATACCATTTTTTAGCGATATGAAATAAGGCTTGAGAAAATTAATTTTGAAATAAAAAAGCTATGAAAACAAAAAACCACTTTCAGTCAACGAAAAAAAATCGAAACCATAAAATCATAAAAAATGAAAAACTTATTACTAATACTCTTTTTTGCAATTCAAGCTCATTCTCAGGTTGTTGAAGTTGTTGCAGGTTTGTCAAACCCATATGGCTTAGCGGTTGATACAGCCAGTAATTTATACATTTCAGAAACAAATAAAATTTCTTTTATGTATCTGAATGATGGTGCACCTGCTGTTTTTGATCTATTTACCAATAACGTAAACAATCCAACACGGTTAACTATCGCCAACAATTACCTGTATGTATTGGAAACAGGATCAAGTGAGGTATCACGTTTCAATTTACTGGTAGGACCTCCGCAGTTAATACCTTACATTACAACCGGGTTAAATTCACCAAGTGCAATAGCTGTGAGCAACAATGATATAGTTGTCGGGGATTATGGAACTTATGCAATTAAAAGAATAAACACAGCGGCAACACCATTTCAGGTATCATTGTTAGATAATCATTTAACCACTGATATTGTTATTGATGGAGGTATCTTTTATTTTGCAGATCCTTTCTATGGTTCTGTCAAATCCAACACTATTGTCAATCCGAGTCCAACTTCCACTACTATTGTTACTGATATTCCGAGTCCTTCATCATTACTGCTTCACGATGGTTTACTTTACATTTCAGATGGTGAAGAAGGTAAAATTTATAGAATCAATCCTAACGGATCTTCAACAACAGCCCAATTGATTGTGTCCGGACTCAATAATCCACAAGGTATGGTTGTATTCAATAATGAATTATACATAGCCGAATCGGGAGCTAATCGGATTGTAAAATTAAACTTGAATACGTTGGAGAACTCTCCGTTTGAAAATGTTACGCCTCTTACGATATCACCAAATCCGGCTCACAATACCCTGAGCATAGACACTACCGATCCAATAAATGAAATAAGTGTTTATGATGTGTTAGGGCAAAATGTATTTATCACTCCTATTTCAGCGAACAGTATTGATGTATCACAACTTCAAAATGGAATTTATATAATAAAAGCCTATACCTCAAAAGGAAGTCACACACAAAAATTCATTAAAAACTAAATCAAAATCCAGGAGTACATTAAGGAAAGCTAATGTCAGGGATTTATATTCGTAATCTCCATATAGCAAGGCTGTTCCCGAAATTTAAGGGGTCAATTTAATTCTTTAGGCTTACACTGCTGCTGTGTAGTCGGAGTAAAATTACAATACAGCCGCTTTAACCCGAAAACCAGAAATTTTAAATTAAATAAATATGGACATTGAAGTAATTAAATGGAAATCTCTTGGTAAATATCTTACCTATAAAAACAAGGAAATCTTTTATTTTCAGGATGGTATAGGTGAGGATATACTAATTGTCCATGGGTATCCCTTTAACAGTTTTGAGTGGAAAAGTACAATTAATGAACTCTCAAAAATGTATCGGGTGACCATCTTTGACCTGTTGGGAATGGGGTTTTCTGATAAACCTAAAAATCATAAATACAGCTTTGAAGAATACTGTGAGATCACTAATCTACTTATGAGAGAATTAAAAATTACTGAAGCGCATCTATTCTCGCATGATTTAGGTGTAAGTATTGTACAGGAATTAATTGCACAAGAACGCAATAACTCGTTTAAGATTAAATCATCTGCTTTCATGAATGGTAGTTTATTCATTGATGTATATAAGCCTCGGTTGATTCAAAAGTTATTATCAAAATCACCACTTTTTGTTGGAAAATTTTTGAGTAGAGTAATGACTAAAAAAATGGTGCTAAATTCTGTTAAGTCAGTTTTTGGCCCTTTTACCAAGCCAACAGATGTTTTTTAGAAAAGCAATGGGAAATCCTAAATTTCAAGGATGGTAAAGCCATTGCCTATTTATTAGGCAGGCTGGTTTTTGAAAAATGGAAGTATCTTGAAAGATGGGTGGTATCGATGCAAAACACTTCTATCCCAATGTGTTATATCTGCGGGCCATATGACCCCAATTCAGGAATATACATGGCGCGACGATACGATGAATTAATTCCAAATTCAAGTGTTTTTCTTCTCGATAAATACATAGGCCATTGGCCACAACTGGAAGATCAGGAAAATATGCTAAAGGCTTATTATGAGTTTTTAAGCAAAATACCCGAAAAAAAAATAGCTTAATTATAAAATAACCAATACAATCATTAAAATAACTATTCAACGGACGAATGTGGCTAAACTGACTAAAAAAAATCAAAAACTAATGAGAAAAAAATCAATTTTAAAATCAATCTTATACCTACTAATAGGCAGTGCATTATCCATATCCTGTAGCAGTGATGATGGCAACCAAAACAATCCTCCTCCAGCTGCAAATGAAAATACCTGGACATTAGACACCAATAATTTTATAAGAAGTAATTCAACACAAACAGCAACAACTTATACCAGTGGTGAACCTTTTACAATTGTAAATGTCGATTCAAATTTCAACAACAATCAAATATTTAAAACCTGCAATTTTATACCTACATTCAATACCCATACAACGGGAACTTACACAGTAAAATCTCAAAATACCGTATTCTCAAATGTGACCCTAAAAACGATGTATATTAAATGTTTTGTTTCCAATGGTCTTGGAAATGGTGCAATGTATGAGTCAATGGATTCGGATCTTACAGCAACTGTTACACAAGTAGATGGAAAGTCTGTAGTGACAATCACAGAACCGGTTACCTTAACTAGAACCTATAACGATAACTTTCCCCAGGCACCTCAAACATTTACACTCACATGTAATAAAGTGAGATAATAATTATAAAGGTATCAGCATAAGTATTTTAATGAGTATTTGTGAATAGAGTAACTAAACAATCTGAATGAGAAAAATAGTAAAGAAAACTTTAAAAGATTTCAACTAACACTTTTAGTTTCCAATTTGTGTGAAAGTTTCTTCAAAATAAATTTCCACACACTTTTTGTGTGAAATTTCAAAAAATAAATTTTTTCACACACTTTTTGTGTGAATTTTTTAAAAATAAATTTCTTCACACAATCTTTTAAAACTGATTAAGTTATAAATTTTCCGGAATTACTTTTCAAACAAATAGAATAGAAGCAAGTTTAATTTTCGGCATCTTTTCCAGCGATAAGTTTCCGTGTTAACTCGGAGAGGCAATTAGCTCTAACTATAAAACATAAGTACTGATTTGCATACTATAAAATAAAGTTTGCCAGCATTCAGGTATTGCATTTTACCTGATTAAAGGTATTTTTTCTCCTATCAATAGAATTATTTTTGGAATGCCAAATATCAAATAATTGACGATTATGAATAAAAATACTTTTTTTTGTTAGTAGTGACTTTTGTTATGTTTCCATTCATTACTGTAGCCCAAACCACCTATTATGTTGATGCCACTAAACCTGATAATTCAGGTGTAGGCACCTCCTGGTCGACCGCTAAAAGAGATTTGCAGATTGCCATAAATACTGCTGCGTCCGGAGATGTAATATGGGTAAAATCGGGTACCTACTACCCTACTCATGATCCTTTCGGAAGTACTACTCCTGCAAACAACCGTGATAAAACTTTCACTCTTAAAAATGGAGTTAAAGTGTATGGAGGTTTTTCAGGAACAGAAACTCAATTGAACCAACGCAACTGGGAAACCAATCTTACAACCTTAAGTGGGGATTTGGGAGTACTCAATACTCTTACTGACAATGCATACCATGTAGTAATTACAGTAAATTTAAGCAGTGCCACACTATTGGATTGTGTTACAATTACAAAAGGGTACGCTACTGCACCTAACCCATCAGCCATTACCGTAAATACTCGGGTAATTGACAGGTATAAAGGTGGTGGTGTTTATAATTCAAATTCGGCAACCACATTTACTAATGTTTCAATTAAAGGTAACAGTGCAGATTGTACCAATAGCGATGATGATGCTTGGGGAGCAGGTATAGTGAATGATATATGTTCTTCTACTTTTACTAATTGTATCATTGATGGCAACTCATTCCTCATTGGAGGTGCAAGTTTTGGTGTGTTTGGTGCTGGGATGATGATCAACGGCGGAGCGTGCGTGCTGACTAATTGTGTGTTTTCCAATAATACAAGTGGATCGGGTTTTTCGATGCTTCCAGGGGAGGCGCACTGCATTTAGGAGGAACAGCAACTATAACAAACTGTGTTTTTTATAACAACAGCTCACAAAATGGTGCCGCAATTCATGCTAGTGGCTCCGTATCAAACTTATCCACTATAACGAATTGTACATTAACCAATAATACCTCTCCGTTTTCAGGAGTAGGCTTTTCCGGATTTGCTAAAGCCGTATTCAAGAATTGCATTATATCAAATAATCCTCCCACCAGTAATCCTGTAGCCGGAAGAAGTGAAATTTTTAGTCATGAAACCAATGTTGCCAATCAACCTTCCTTTATAAATTGTATTGTAAGAGATGCTGTTGGTAGCCCGGCTTCTGTTACCAATGTAATAATGACCAACTGTATTACCGGAAATCCATTATTTACAAATCTTTCTGATGGAGATGGTGCAGACAATAAATGGGCAACTGCAGATGACGGAATTACAATACAAAACGCCAGCCCTGCAAAAAATTACGGAGTTACTGGTGCAGGAGTTCCAAATTTAGACATTGTGGGTACAACCCGTGATGCCCAGCCAGATTTAGGTGCTTATGAATATGTTGTAGCTTGTGTAAATCCAACAGCATACGCGATTAGTGGTGGTGGCTCTTACTGTGCCGGAGGTGTTGGACATGTTGTTATATTATTAGATTCTGAAACTGGGGTCACCTATCAGCTGAAAAATGGCGCATCAAATGTTGGGTCTCCCGTAAGTGGTTCAGGGAATTCAATCAGCTTTGGCAATCAGACAGCAGCTGGTACTTATACAATTGTAGCCACCAGAACTGTTGGCGGTTGCTCCACCACTATGACAGGAAGTGTTACTATTACTGTTACTCCGAATGTAACTCCAACATTTACTGCTGTTAGCCCAATTTGTTCAGGAGCAACATTATCGGCTTTGCCAACTACTTCCAATAATTCAATTACGGGAACTTGGTCGCCTGCGCTGAATAATACGCAGACTACAACGTATACCTTTACTCCTACTGTGGGACAATGTGCAACGACTACGACTTTGACAATCACGGTTAATCCGAATGTAACTCCAACGTTTACCGCTGTTAGCCCAATTTGTTCAGGAGATACGCTATCGGCTTTGCCAACTACTTCCAATAATTCCATCACTGGAACCTGGTCGCCTTCGTTAAATAATACAGAAACCACAACCTACACGTTTACGCCAACTGCGGGACAATGTGCAACGACTACGACTTTGACAATCACGGTTAATCCGAATGTAACTCCAACATTTACTGCTGTTATCCCAATTTGTTCCGGAGCAACATTATCGGCTTTGCCAACTACTTCCAATAATTCAATTACGGGAACGTGGTCGCCTGCGCTGAATAATACGCAGACTACAACCTATACCTTTACACCAACTGCTGGACAATGTGCAACGACTACGACTTTGACAATCACGGTTAATCCGAATGTAACACCGACATTTATGTCAGTAGGTCCAATTTGTTCAGGAAATACGCTATCGGCCTTGCCAACCACTTCCACTAATTCCATTACCGGAGCCTGGTCGCCTGCACTGAATAATACGCAGACTACAACCTATACCTTTACACCCACTGCGGGACAATGTGCAACGGCTTCCACACTAACCATTACCGTCAATATTACTCCAACCCCTATTGGAGATAGTGTCCAGACTTTTAGCGTTGAGGATTTAAATGAAGCTACTGTTGAAGATTTAGTGGTAAGTCCGTTAGGTGTCATTTGGTATGGTTCACTCTCCGATGCTTTATCAGCATCAAATGCTTTATCTCCGACAACAGTTTTAATTAATGGTAATAACTATTATGCCGTGTCCATACAAGAGGACTGTGCCAGTGCACCTTTAGAAGTTACGGTTAGTGTAACTTTAGGCAATGAACATTTTGAACGTAGTATTTTTAGTGTAAGTCCAAATCCAACTACTGGGATGCTAAACATTTTGGGAAACAGTACAATCAGGGAAATTGTAGTTATAAATATGCTTGGTCAAATAGTACAACATAAAAATGCCAACTCTAACACAGTTACTCTTGATTTGTCATCACTTCCAAATGCTATTTTTTTTATAAAAATTAGTGGCGATAGTATAACCAAAACTTTTAAAATAATAAAAGAATAAAACAGCATAGTCTTATTGCGCTCTCCCATGGTCTCGGCATTTATGGTAATTACCTCTATAATGCAAAAATAGGATCGGAAATTAAGAAAGAAAATATAGGCATGAATTTTGGTTTAGGAATTCAAACTGGTGCTGTATTTAAAGTATCAGAATCCACAAGCTTTGGAATTATGATTGATATACAAGGCGATTTAAACAAAATTAGTAAAGATGATTTAAAGGTTAAACAATCCAATACATCGCTTATTTCACTAAATTTTAATCATAGAATTTAATTTTATCTAAAAAAAGAATCAATAGTCGTAGTAATGGTTATTAGTTTGGAACATCCATACTAATATATAATGCTGCAGAATGAAAAGAAGAAATTTGATGTCAAAAAAACCTAGCTTTTAACTTTTTTTAGAAATGCTGTTACTTAATTCATAAATTTGAATAAATAAGAATTCCATTGGTTTGTTCATATTAGTGAAGTAGTTTAGTTTCCTGTCATTGTTCAGCCCGATTCAGAAAATAATGTAACACTTAAAATGCCTTGGCAATTCAACAGACATATCAGATTATCGGCAATAGGCAAAGAATAAAATACTCCTTAGCTGTTTGTTTAATTGGACTGATTATGGCTACTGTCATTTTGGATTATTGGTTTACACAATTTCAAAACACTCCATTTTACATTTTTGAATCTGTATTATTTAGTTCGTTTTGGATTTTATTTTTACCATTATTACTTGTTTTCTCAAAACTGATAAAAAGCAAAGAGGAAACAGGATCTAGATTAATCCTCACAGGAATAATTATTGTAATTCATTTACTTGTTTATCCTGCGTTCGTTTGGATTTTATCTAAAACTTTATATTATCATACTTTTTCATATCTGCAGACATTCAATTTTGGCTTATCCGCCTACTTTATTAAGTCCGTGATCATTTATAGTTTTTTTTTACTAGTATTTACCGCTTCCAAAAATAAACCGAAAGAACAATCTACAGTATTGGAAGAAAAAATTGAAAAGCCGTCTTTCATAACTTCAATTGTGATTTCTGAACGAAATAATAAAAAAGCAATTTTAGAAGTAAACAATATTTATTATTTTTCTGCTAACCCACCTTATATCAATATACATCTTTACTCAAAAAAACATTTACATTCCGAAACCCTAAAATGTTTAGAAAAGAAACTAGACAATGATCAGTTTGTACGTATTCACAAATCCCATATTATCAACATCAGCAAAATTTTTTCTTTTCAATCGAGAAAAAACGGAGACTATGATGTAACTCTTTCCGATAATTCAGTGCTGAGGTTAAGTCGCAGCTATGTAAAAGTTTTTAAGGCTAAACTTGAAAAACACAATCGGGTCACAGCAAAATAAACTCCACTGGCATCATTTCAATTGATTGTCAATTCATTATTCTTTAATATTTGCAAAATTTTATACTATGAAAACAGTAAACTTTAGTATTTCTGCGTTGCTTCTATTTTCGATTTTAATAAGTTGTAACGGCCAATCCACTAAAAATCCTAATCCAAAAAATTCTAAATTGGTGGTTGGCGGAGGTTGTGATGGTTGTGAATTAATGTTTGTTGGAATGCCAAAAAGCATAAAGGCAATTGATACAAGTAAGGGATGGTCTGAAAAAGGACAGAAACTTTTAGTAACAGGTAATGTTTATAAAATCGATGGTAAGACACCAGCTCCAAATACTGTAATTTATTATTGGCAGACAGACAATACCGGACGTTATTCACCAGCAAAAGGAATGGATGAAAAAGCGAAAAGCCACGGACACATCAGAGGTTGGGTAAAGACAGATGAGAGCGGGAAATACTCGATTTATACTATTAGACCGGCACCTTATCCTAAGGAAGACATGCCTGCTCATATTCATATTTCAATCAAAGAACCCAATATTGAAGATGAATATTACATTGACGATTTGGTTTTTGATGATGATGTATTCTTAACAGGCAAAAAAAGAAGGGCACTCGAAAATCGTGGTGGAAGTGGAATTTTGAGAGTTGTTATTTCGGGTAATTTACAAATTGCCGAACATAATATCATTTTAGGGCTCAATATTCCTAATTACCCCGAAAAAAATAATACAGAAAAGCAATCTGGACTTGAAATTGGTGAAGACAATCCATCATTTATTCCTTATCACGCCTTTGGCCCAGATAAAGGAACAAGAACCTGCCCGGTTTGTAAATATGGACGGTTTCACGGAATAGTATATTTTGTTGGAAACAATCCGGATTGGGAAGAAATTAAAAAATGGCTGACTTTTTTAGAACAGGAAAGCGTAAAACGGAATAACTATTTAAAAGCCTATTTCGTTTACGGAAATGAAAAAAAATATAACAAAGAGGTAAGAGAAAAGGAATTAGAAAAGATCGGAACAGAATTGAATCTGAAAAATATGGCCTTGACTTTTGTACCTTCAATGACCGATACAGAAAGTGAAGTAAATCTGAACAAAATAAATCCAATCGTTGAAAATACATTCATAATCTATAGACATAGAACAATAATTGACAAGTTCATAGATTTGAAACCAACAACACAAAATTTCAAAATAATATCAAATACATTAGACAAAACAAAAAGCGAATACTTTAACCTGCAAGAACCAAAACACGATTAAAGCGTATGCTGGGCTAGATATGGTAGCTGAACTCAAATTTACTATATTTAACTGTGGTCTCCTACTTTTTGGTTTGGTGGTTAAAGTCAACGTTTCCATGATAGTTGCCTCTTTTACACAAGCTCCTACAAATTACCAAACAATTATTGAAATAGTTTTTCAAAGCTATCCTTCTTTCCTTTATGAACCAAATAACAATTGTGTAAAAATAATAATTCAACCTAAAAACTAAACTTATTCATTTTGTTTTCTATTTATAACTCTAAATTGTTAAATTTGTTTAACGAGTTAATATAAAAGATGAACAACATTAAAAGTGTTTTTAGTATAAAAGACCTGGAAAATCTCTCTGGCATCAAAGCGCACACCATAAGGATATGGGAAAAAAGATATAACGTTTTGAGTCCAATGCGGACGGAAACCAATATTCGTCTGTATGATAGTGAGAACCTTCAAAAGCTTCTAAACATAACTTTACTTCACAAATACGGTTATAAAATTTCCAAGATATCTAAATTACCCGAAGAAAGGATCCCACAACTTGTTAATGAGATTGTCTCCGAAAAAAGCGTTAAAAATCATGCTATCAGTACCTTTAAAATAGCCATGATGAACTTTGATCAGGCCTTGTTCATAAACACTTATGATGCGCTTCTTAAGGAAACAACTTTTAGGGAAATCTTTTTTGGCGTTTTTATTCCTCTTATTGGTGAAATTGGCTATTTATGGCAAACCAATACCATAACCATTGCCCATGAGCATTTCATTAGTTACCTAATCAAACAAAAAATACTATTAAATACCGAAGTATTACAGGCTAAGGAACCAACCAAAAAAGACAAGGTATTTGTTCTTTATCTGCCCGACAACGAAATTCATGAACTGGGCTTAATGTACTTAAATTATGAGGTACAGCTCAATGGTTATAAAACAATATACCTAGGAGAAAGTGTACCAATTCAAAGCTTAAAAGACGTAAAAAGATACTTTGACAACATTACATTTATCTGCTATATGACAGTCGAGCCCAATAAAGATGCAATAAATGATTACATGCAGGAAATAACGAACCATCTACTTGTCGACAATACTAATTTCTGGGCTATTGGGAGGATGACACAAAGTATTAATGTCCGTTCCTCTAATGATAAAATAACTATATTTACCTCTATTGCAGATATAATTACAGTTTTATAAATCTTAACCACAATATTGTTTAACTTTTTTATATATTTGTTAAACATTATGAAAAAACAAATTAAAATAATTGGTTCCGGATTTTCATCGCTTGCAGCGAGCTGCTATTTAGCAAAACAAGGTCATGACGTAACGATTTATGAAAAAACCCAACCATAGGCGGCAGGGCACGACAGCTAAAAAGAGAAGGATTCACTTTCGATATTGGACCAACATGGTATTGGATGCCCGACGTATTTGAAAGGTTCTTTGCCGATTTTGGTAAAAAACCAACCGACTACTACGAATTAAAAAAACTGTCTCCTGCTTACCAGGTTTATTTTGGTATAAATGAATTTGTAACCATAGCAGACAATCTTCCCGAAATAATTGAAACCTTTGAATCAATCGAAAAAGGAAGTGGTTTTAAATTAGCCAGTTTTATGGCTGAAGCACAAAGTAACTACGAGATTGCTATAAAAGATTTAGTATATCGTCCCGGAGTTTCCCCGATGGAATTAATCACCTTGGAAACAGCAAAAAAGGTCAACCAGTTTTTTGGGAACATTTCAAAAGATATCAGAAGAAAATTTAACAGTCCCAAATTAATCCAAATACTCGAATTTCCCGTACTTTTCTTAGGAGCGAAACCATCAGACACTCCCTCTTTTTATAGCTTTATGAACTTTGCAGATTTCGGTTTGGGAACCTGGCATCCGAAAAACGGCATGTACAGCGTAATATTGGCAATGGAAAAATTAGCTAAAGAACTTGGCGTGACCATTCATACCCATTCCAATATTGAAAAAATAATAGTTGAAAACGGAGCGGCAAATGCACTAATTGTAAACGGCGAAACCATAAAAAGCGACATCATTTTGAGTGGTGCTGATTATCATCATAGTGAAAGTTTACTTGATGAAAAGTACCGTGCCTATTCCGAAAAATACTGGGACAATAAAACTTTTGCACCCTCTTCTCTCCTATTCTACGTTGGATTTGATAAGAAAATTGAAAATGTAGAACACCATTCGTTGTTTTTTGACGTCGATTTCGACCTCCATGCTTCCGCGATTTATGATGCTCCAAAATGGCCTGAAGAACCCTTATTTTATGTCAGTTTTCCATCTAAAACAGATACTAATGCTGCACCAATCGGAAAAGAAGCAGGAATATTTTTGATTCCGTTAGCACCTGGCTTAGAAGACACACAACCGTTAAGGGAAAAATATTTTGAAAAAATTATAGACCGTTTTGAAAAACTTACGCAGCAATCTGTAAAAGAAAGCATTATCTTTAAAGAATCATTTTGTGTAAATGATTTCATAAAAGAATACAACTCCTATAAAGGAAATGCCTATGGTTTAGCCAACACCTTGTTACAAACTGCTTTCCTGAGACCAAAACTCAAAAGTAGCAAAGTAAGGAATCTCTATTTTACCGGGCAGTTAACGGTTCCCGGACCCGGTGTTCCACCCGCTTTAATATCAGGTAAGTTGGTAGCAGAACTTATTCAGAAGAATCATTAATACAGTAAAACTATGAAATCGCTTTTTGACAAAATATCTTTTGAATGCAGCAGGAACGTAACAAAATCCTATAGTACTTCATTTTCAGTTGCTGTAAAAATGCTTGCGCCCAACATACGTCAGGATATTTATAACATTTATGGCTTTGTCCGCTTTGCCGACGAAATTGTAGACTCCTTTCATGACTATGACAAGGAATTGCTTTTGGAAATGTTTGAAGGGGATTTGGAAAGTGCTTTAGATAAAAAAATCAGCCTTAATCCCGTGCTCAATTCCTTTCAGCACACTGTTCACAAATACAATATTCCACCATCGATGATTACTGCCTTTATGGACAGTATGAAATTGGATTTAAGGAAGAATAAATATACCACTATGGAAGAATATAATGAGTACATTTATGGCTCTGCTGATGTGGTTGGCTTAATGTGCCTTAAGGTTTTTGTAAATGGCGATATAACCAAATTTGCCGAGTTAGAGCAGTCAGCAATGCGTTTGGGTTCTGCCTTTCAGAAAGTAAATTTCCTTCGGGACTTGAAAACAGATTATGAAGTTTTAAACCGTACTTATTTTCCAAATACCGATTTATCACGTTTGGACGAACAGTCGAAAACTGCCATTATCAGCGAAATTGAAGCCGACTTCGAAGCAGGTTTCGAGGGAATTGTAAAACTGCCTTTGGAAGCAAAATTTGGAGTCTACACCGCGTATGTCTATTACAAAAAGTTGTTATCAAAACTTAAAAACACACCATCAATTGAAATCAAAAATACCAGAATCCGGGTTCCCGACTATGAGAAATTCGGGCTTTTGGCTAAATGTTATGTTAATTACCGTTTGAATTTATTATGAAAATCATGCTTTTAAATATTTTAGTTTTTATCCTTACGTTTTGTATAATGGAATTCATGGCATGGTTTAGCCATAAATATGTCATGCATGGGTTTCTGTGGAAATTGCATGCCGATCACCATAAAAAGGATCATGATTCCTGGTTTGAACGCAATGATGCCTTTTTCATCTTTTATGCCGTAGTAAGTATTGGTTTCTTTTTACTTTGGCAATACGATATACTACAAATCGGACTGGCTATAGGTTTGGGAATTTTTGCTTATGGATTGGCTTATTTTACTGTTCATGATATTTTTATCCATCAGAGGTTTAAATTGTTTAGGAATGCCGACAATAGGTATGCAAGAGCGGTTAGAAGAGCACACAAAATGCACCATAAGCATATTGGAAAAGAAGATGGTGAGTGTTTCGGAATGTTAATTGTTCCTTTTAAGTATTTTAAAAAATAAAGGCGTGATAAATCACGCCTCTACATAAACTAACCTCAAATAATTTATTTCATCAAACCCTGTAAGGGCTTTAACTGTTCTAAATCGATATTAGAGCTTTGCAGTAATGAAATCATATTCATAATATTATTGGGATTCATATCGTTTCCAAGAATCCTTACAACAGCAAATCCGTTTTCTTTCTTTTTGGCAAAAAGGATAAACTCATTGATATGGTCTTCATCGCCAACGAAACTAACTGAAGCGGCATCTTTACCTGAACCAAACTTCATCAGTTCCTGATAGTCTTTTCCTTTTAGTATTTGTTTTACCTTTTCACTTTCCACTTCAAAAGCTGCCTTGTTACTTTCATCCAACTTGAAAGCCAGTACATTCATTTTGTCAAAAGAGGCTAATGCTGTTTTCTGTTCAGGCGTAAGCTTCGTTTTATCCATATTAAAAATACTTGGCGAAACATCAAGGGCGACGAAATCTTTCTTTTCAGAGTTTTCTACAAAATATTTTTGTAGAGATGGCTCATTATTACAGCTTAAAAGGAATAATGAAACGACTACTGCTATGTAAAAGGAAATCTTCATCGTGATTATTTTGCGCCCTTAGGCCCTTTTGCTCCTTTTGATGCCTTTTTCAGATCATCACCTCCCGGCAGGTTCATTTTATCTGTAAGAACAGAAAGTTCATTCAAATCGAAATCTCCTGTTAACGACATTAAAACAGTTTGGTTTTTAGGTGCAGCACCATCAACAAACATCAATAGTTCCTTTACCTGTGATTCTGAAGCTCCCGATTTTACATAAATCTTTACGCTCTTCCCTTTTTCGGTGATTCGCATTAATTCCTCCAAGGCAGACGACTTAATGTATTTATCGGAAACGGCCTTCATGTCTTCCGCTTTCTTGTCGCTTTCGGTCACAAAAACCTTAAGGTTGTCTAACTTTTTGATCAGGTTGACATATTGCTGTGTTTCCTTGTCCTTTACTTCCATCTTACTCAATAGCGTAAACATCTTTTTGTTGACAATAACAGTAGCGATATTATCCTGACCGTCAAACTTGTCGAAAACGCTTTGACCAAAGAACGTACTTGTACTTAAAACTAATACTAAACTTAAAATTAATTTTCTCATGATTTCTATTTAATTATTTTTTAAAAACTTTGTTTTTTGATTGTTCATATTCCTTGATGTATTCCATACTTCCTATGCCTTTATTTACACTTTCCGAAATCATTGCCAAGGCTCTTTGTGTTTCCCTGAAAGCTACTTCCGGATCTTCAATGGTACCCAGGTCCTGATATTCAGGCTGATTATAATTGTTGAATGTAAATAAACCCACGCCAAGTAAAACCACCACAGAAGCGGCAACCGATAACCAAACTACGCGATTGCGTTTCTTAGCCTTTAATGGAATCGTTGCAGTAAACTGTTCCTGTTTTGCCTTGATGGCATAACCAAATATTGGCTGGTATTGTTCCAAATGCTGCGCAACATCGGAAGACGCAAAGTAATCTTTCAATTCCTTTTCTTCTGCAATACTGGTTTGTGCCTCGAAGTATTTTTCTAATAATTTTTCTATTCTATCCAATGCCATAATGATGTGTTTTAATCATTTTTTCCCTTATCGATTTCCGTGCTCTTGACAATGCTGTACGGATTGCCTGTTCGTTCATTTCTAAAATCTTACTTATTTCCTCAAACTCCATTTCCTCTATATCCCTCATCTGTACTATCAGCTTCTGTTGTTCCGGAAGGTCGTTCATTATCTTTTCTACCCAATTCCAGGTATCCCTGTCTTCCACTTTTTGCTGCACACTTGCTTCCCTATCTGTGAAATTGTTGTGTACAATCTTCATGTTACCTGCCCTCTTCGACTTCAATTGGTCTAAACAATAATTCTTAGTCATTGTCATTGCCACAGCTTCCACACTATTATATTCATTTAGTGTTGCATTTCGGTTCCACAATTTTACCAAGACTTCCTGAGTAGCGTCTTCCGCTTCTTCAGTACTCACAAGCAATCGCTTTGCTACCCTAAAGAGCTTATCCTTAAATGGATTCACAAGCTGCATAAACTCCTGTTGGTTCATTGAAACTAATTTGGTTATTGGTTATGTAGGCAAGACGACACTCCTTTTTATTTGTTACAAACAAAATGCAAATATCAATCTAAACTTAGTAAATTTACGTTTATAAAAAGAAAAAGCTATGTTTAAAAAAATTGCCTTAACATCATTATTGTTATTCCTTCTTGCTATTCCGTTGGGTTGTGAGGATATGGATGACAATGCGGTTCCTTCATCACTTTCAGTAAAGGATTTTGTCTGGAAAGGAATGAACCTATACTATTTATGGCAGGAAGATGTTCCTGATTTAGCGGATAATCGCTTTGCCAATCAAACCGAACTCAATACGTTTACCGCAACCTTTTCCACTCCGGAAGCGTTATTCAACCATCTTAGGGTTCCTGCACCAACAGATCGTTTTAGCGTAATTTACAGTGATTATACGGTTTTGGAAGGCGTACTTTCTGGAAACACTTTGAACAACGGAATGGACTATGGCTTAAAGTATACGGACAACAGCGAAACGACTTTATTTGGATGGGTACGCTATATTATCCCCAATTCTGATGCTTCAACAAAAAACATCCAGCGTGGTGATATTTTTTATGCAATTGACGGTGTTCCCTTAAACAATGACAATTATAGGACGCTTTTAGCTAATAACACCTATACGGTAAACTTAGCGAACTACAGTCTGAATGCTGGTGTCGTAACACTGACACCTACTGGCGAATCAATTACCTTAACCAAAACCAGTTTAGCAGAAAATCCAATTTTATTGAGCACCGTAATCAATCAGGGCACACATAATATTGGGTACCTAATGTACAACGGATTCTATTCGAGTTATGACAGTCAGCTTAATACCGTTTTCGGCTCACTTATTTCCCAAAATGTTACCGATTTAGTGTTGGACCTGCGCTACAATTCGGGCGGATCTATTGCTACTGCTACCAAACTCGCCAGTATGATTACGGGACAGTTCTCGGGACAATTATTTGCAAAACAGCAGTGGAATGCCAAAGCACAAGCCTATTTTGAAGATACCAATCCAGGACAGTTACAAAACAAATTCGTTAGCGGATTAAACGGACTGCAGTTGAATAAGGTTTACATCCTAACTTCAAAATCCTCTGCTTCAGCAAGCGAATTGGTTATTAACTGCTTGAAACCGTACATCAATGTGGTTCAGATTGGCGATGTAACAACTGGGAAGAATGTGGGTTCTATTACACTGTACGATTCCCCTACTTTCAATAAATCGAATGTTAACCCAAGTCACAAATATGCAATGCAGCCTATTGTATTAAAGATTGTTAATAAAGAAGGTTTCGGGGAGTATACTACCGGAATTACTCCAAACACTTCCATACCAGAAAATTTTAATAATTTAGGAATTTTGGGAGATGTTAATGAACCCTTGCTTAGTGCTGCCATCAATCAAATTATCGGAAGCGGAAAGATGGCACCTCCAGTCCCTGATGTTTTTATCCGCGACTTTGTAGATTCCAAATCAATACATCCTCTAGGAAGCGAGATGTATCTTGAGAATAAATAAGCCTATACTGCTATTTCGTTCGGGGTTTGTTTTGTAATTATTCGCAAAAGGATACCACAACCCCGAACAAAACCCGAACAAAATCCCTTTCAAAGCATGGATAAGGCAGTGCTTTTAAAAAGATGATAACTACCGTTTATTCGGGTTTTGGTTCGGAATCGGTTCGCAAAGGGATAGTACAACCCCGAACAAAACCCTAGTAAAGGCCATTGTAAAATAGTACATTAACTGTTACTATTTCTGGTTGTGGGCAGACGTTCTTGGTGTTTTACCATTTCCATTGGTGGCGCCGTTGGTTCCGGTTCTGTCAGAAGCTGTGCCTCTGTTAGAATATTGGCTTGCGCATGAAAGTAATAACAGTGATGCCATAAAAGCCATAAATGTAGTTCGCAGGTTGAATAAAGTTTTCATAATCAATTATTTAAGTTTAAGTAAATTTAGTCCCTTCATTGCTTAAATTCCTTATAAGCTTATGGATTGCTGTTATACAATTCCAACTAATAAAAAAAGCACCCTTTCGAGTGCTCTTCTTCTGCTAATTAAATTGGGGGATTAATTAAAATAAAAACCTGCCGGGATAACACCCACAGTATAATCTTCTACAAGCGTTCCTGTTGTGGTATACAAATAAATCTTTCCGTTAGAATTGTAATCCATAGCATCGCCAACATAAATGGTATTATCATGAACCGCCAGGCTATACACTCCATAAACACCTTGTGCAGTGGTAGAAAACAACTCGGTAGTTGGTAAAGCAGCAGCGTTTAGGGTAGATTTAAAGATATCAGCATCAATAGTGTAGTAGAATGAATTATCGACAACTTCAAGATTGGATGGATGCGTTGCTGCCGGAAAGTCTATAAAGGAAGACACTGTATTGTTGCTTAGGTTTACTTTAACAAACTTTCCTGCCGTTTCCGAACCTGCCCAGCTCGGTTTTCCACCGCAGATAACATACAGCGAATTGCCTTCGATTTCCAAGGAATTAGGAACGTCTCCCACAGTGATTGTTGTTACAAATGTATTGTTTGAAGCATTAATTACAGAAATTGTATTTCCATAACCGTATCCTCCTGCGTGTGCAACATACAGCTTATTGTTATTGGCTACGATTCTTTCCGGACCTTCTGCCACCGGAATTGTACCCGACACTTCATAAGTCGTAAGATTCAATACGGCTACATAATCATCGGTTGTATCTACTGCATCGCCCCAATTGGTTACAAACCCTTTTCCGTTAGAAAAAGTAATATATCTTGGATTGCTTAAATCCGTTGAAATAGTAGCAATATGTGCCATCGTATACCGGTTAACGACTTCAATTTTGTTAGAATAATTCAACACGATGAATGCCTTATCGTTTATAAAACCAATGTCCTGGCCCGTATCTCCCAGCGTAAGTGTTGGGTTTACCAAAGCAAAAATATTGTTCTGTTGTGTAGCAAAATCTTCTGACAAATAAGAAAGGGAAGCATCTCCATGTCCAAAACCACCTTGATTTAGGATTAACACGCCTTTGTCATAACTTCCTAAAGGTTCTTGGTTGTCATCATTATCGCTTGAACAGGAGGCAAGGAAAAGCGAACCTGTAATGGCCGTTAGAACTAATTTACTGAATTTCATTTTCATTTTTTTTAAAGATTAAAGATTAAGTTGATTGTATAATTTCTTCCCGGCATAGGTCTTGGACTCACACTCTGGTACTTCTCATTAAAAATATTTAGGGCATCAAAACCCAGCTGAAGGGATTTCTGTTTTCCAAACGCATAGGCAATTCCAACATTCGAAACCAGATAATCGTCAATCGAATAGAAATTATCTGAAGAGGTGAAGACTTTTCCGTTGTACAGGTACTGATAGTGTGCTGAAAGGTTTTTAAACGAATACGCTAAAGCAGCGGTGAATTTGTGGAACGGCACATAAATAAGCTGTTTCTCTTTTTCTTCATCCTGTGAAACCGTATAACCATAAGTAGCATTGAAATCGAATTGGTTTTGCCCGATTCTTTTTGTCGTATGCAATAAAACTTCGGCACCATAAGTCGACACTTTGGCCACATTCGAAGGCGACCAATTCCCGCCCGAACCCGGTGTCCAACGCAGTAAATCCTGTATTTTTATATAATATCCCGTAAGGGAAAAACGGGTGTTATTGAATTTAAAATCATTGCCCACTTCTATCTGATACGAACTTTCAGGCTTCAAATCTGAATTTCCGCTGCCCTGCCAATACAAGTCATTAAAGGTTGGAATCCTGAAATTCCTGGAACCGTTTACCTTTACTTTATAAAAATCAGTCACCGAATAATTAGTCCCGACAGAAAATAAAACCGGAGATCTGTAATCGTTTGTTAGTTCTTTCCTAACGGCTATTTCGTATAGGAATTTTTTAAATGGCGAATGTTTCAAAAGCAAAACGCCCGAAGTAATCTGTCTCGTATTGATTCCGATTTCTTCCCCTACGCCTTTGTTTTGGGTATAATCTAAAATAGCGTTCCATTCCATATTGGGGTTAACCCTATAATTCAAATCGTATTTTGCAATTAAGGTTTTGGCGTTTGCCGTATTAAAAATGGGGTTCGCAGCATTTTCATAATATTTATACGCTTCCGATAAAAAGGCTGCTTTCAGCTTAGAGGTAAACCTGCCATAGCTTCCCACCCATTCTAACAGATTACGGGTATTGAGATCTTCATATTTGCTTTTGGAAGGTGCAGCCAATGTGCCCGAAAAATGCCTTTCGCTCTCAAAAAGGCAACTGTATAATTTCAATACGTTTTTGGCATTCAGCCTGTAGCCTAAATTGACGTTGACGCTGGTATTGTAAAACTGTCCATTCTCGTTTTTCTGATTCGTATCCAGATAAGGATAATCATTGTCCGAACTGTTTCGCGAAATGCTGACCTGCGAACTGAAGCGCTCTCCTGAAGCCTGCATAGTGTAATTGACATTGGCTGTATTGAAGCTACCATAATTGAGTTGCAGGGTATTGTCAAATCGCTTTCCGAAAATCAAATCATTATTCAGATGGATGCTTCCGCCAATGGCACTACTACCATAAACAGAACTTCCGCCACCAGCTCTGATGGAAACCGAATTAAAGTCCCTGGCCGAAATCGTATTGAAATCGGTCTGCCCGTTAAATTGCGAATTGATGTTGATGCCGTTCCAAATTACTGCCGTTTGCTGCGCCGTTGTTCCTCTAAAAGAGACTGAGGAAACCATTCCCAAACCATTCTCCTTAAAATAGAGTACCGAATTGTAATTGAGTAAACTGGTTAACGAAGCTTTATTTTTGTGGATGATGGAATCATTAAGCTGCAAAACCGACTGGGTGTTGGAGAACTTCTTTAGCTGTGAATCCGAAACCTGGACTTCCTCCAATTTCACAATAGAATCGTGCTGCGCGCAAATGAATTGGCACATTAGAAAAACGATAAATAGAAACTGCTTTCTTAAAGTCATAATTTCTGAACCCTTTTCCCGAGGATTCGATATTGATTAAGAAAAAAGGCAGGTCTCCTGGCTTGCGTCCTGTTGTTTACCTTCTCATTCGAAAGTAGATCGTAAAATCTAAATTCAGAACAATGGTTTTGTAGATAACAACAAGCTTGATAGCTTACAGTTGCGGGAACAGCTTTGGTTTTGAACCAAATTCCCTTTTAATGTGATTTTGAAAATAGAAATCACAACCTTAATTCGGGTGCAAATGTAAAAAATAAAACAATACTTTTGCAAAAAACAATTAATGAAAACCTTTACCAAAATTGTGTTTACTGTTATGGCTGCATTTTTGTTTATGCAATGCAAAAACGAAAAGACATCACAAAAAGCTGTAACATCCGAGAACACCGTTCGTTATGCCAAAGGTTTTTCCATCCGCAATTACAAGGGTTATTCCATTCTAACAGTGATTAATCCGTGGCCAAAAGCAGATAAGACTTATACTTATATCTTAAAAGAAAAAAATGGGATAGTTCCCGACAGCTTAAAGCAAAATCCAATAATTTCGATTCCAATAAAAAAGATAGTGGTAACCTCAACGACACATATTCCTTCGCTGGAAATGCTGAACGAAGTCAATTCACTGGTTGGCTTTCCGCATCTGGATTATATTTCATCCGAGAAAGTCCGTGCCCGTATTGATGCCGGAAAAGTAAAGGAATTGGGTAACAACCAAGATTTAAACACCGAAGTTATTCTCGATTTACAACCGAGTGTTATCATTGGTTATGGCATTGACAACAAGAATCCAACCTTAGACAACCTGCAGAAAAGTGGTTTAAAGGTAATTCTGAACGGCGACTGGAATGAAGAAACGGCTTTAGGAAAGGCAGAATGGATTAAGTTCTTCGGCCTACTTTATGGCAAACAGCAACAGGCAGAAGAAACCTTTAACAAAATAGAAAAAGATTACCTAAAGACATTGGAGATAGCCAAACTAAGCAAAACTATCCCAACGGTTTTGGTGGGCGACATGTTTGAAGACCGATGGTATTTACCCAAAGGAACCAGTTGGGGAAGCCAGTTGATTAAACAGGCTAACGGAAATTACCAGTGGCAGGAAACCAGCGGCACCGGAAGTTTGTCATTATCCTTTGAAACGGTTTTTGAAAAAGCAAAAAATGCCGACATCTGGATTACTTCGGGGCAGTTTTCTAGCTTGAACGAGATGACTGAAAAAAATCCGCATTATGCTAAATTTGATGCTTTTGGCAAAAAAAATGTATATACTTTCAGCAGGAAAAAGGAAAGACAGGCGGAACCCTTTATTACGAATTGGCTCCCAACCGACCGGATTTGGTATTGAAGGATTTGGTTAAGATACTGCATCCTGAACTTTTAGCGGGTTATAAACCTTTTTTCTTTGAGAAACTAAACTAATTGAAAAGTAGAAATTCCATAGTATTTTCAGGCTTGGCAATTTTATTGCTGGCTGCATTCCTATGCAACATTTCATTTGGCCAGGTTGCGATTCCGGTTAAGGAGGTTTTCCGAAGCTTATTGGGTGGTGAAGCTTCCAAAGAAACTTGGGAATATATTATTATAAATTTCCGCCTGCCTAAAGCCATTACAGCAGTTTTGGTTGGAGTTGGGCTTTCCATTTCGGGCTTGCTGATGCAGACCTTGTTCCGTAATCCATTGGCTGGACCGTATGTTTTGGGGTTGAGTTCGGGTTCGAGTTTAGGAGTTGCTTTTGTGATTCTCGGCGCTGGTGTTTTGCCGCCGGTTTTATCGCCGATCATACTATCTTCTTACGGAATCATTTTGGCTTCCTGCCTTGGAAGTCTCTTGGTATTGCTAATGATTTTGGTTGTTTCGCAAAGACTGCGCGACACCATGTCGATATTGATTGTAGGCTTGATGTTCAGTAGTTTTACGAGTGCAATTGTGAGTGTCTTTAGTTATTTCAGCACGGCGGAACAATTACAGAAATATACGTTTTGGTCCATGGGAAGCATCGGAAACCTCTCCTGGCAGAACATTGTTATTTTGGCGCTCTGTGTGTTTGTGGGATTACTGCTTAGTTTACTTTCACTGAAACCTTTAGATGCCTTATTGCTGGGTGAGAACTACGCTAAAAGCATGGGATTGGATCTAAAAAAGGCACGCTATATTATTATATTCGCCACAAGCCTGTTGGCAGGAAGCATCACAGCCTTTGCCGGACCTATTGCGTTTATTGGGCTCGCGGTTCCTCATTTGGGGAAATTATTATTCCGGACGAGCAACCACAAAATATTATTTGCCGGAACACTTTTTATTGGTTCAATAATTATGTTATTTTGTGATACCATTTCGCAAATGCCTGGTTTTGAGTTTACATTGCCCATAAATGCCATCACCTCAATAATTGGCGCGCCAATGGTAATCTGGCTGATTGTTAGTAGAAAAAATAAAAATAGTGCTATATGAAAAACATACTATCTAAAATTTACATATTCCTTTTTACAGCTACAGGATTGTTGTTGTCTGGTTGCTCCGAATTAATTGATTGCGTAGCGAGTGCGCGACCTGATTTACATTCCAAACCCTTAAATACCGGAACGGTCGGAATCAACTATAGCGACTTTGTTGACGCCGACATTACGAACGAGCCTGATGATAATGCTTATGATTATTTCTTTCAGGTGGATGGAAATTTGCCTGCTGGCATAACTTATCACGAGCAGGGCAGGAAAGTGTTTTTTACCGGAGTACCAACCGTTGCGGGAACCTATACTTTTGACATTAGGCTGACTGTCGATCCACCACATTATGAAGACTGGGGCTGGAATGGCGGAAACAGGGTTTGCTTTGGCGATGATACCATTACAAAAGAATTTACTATCGTGATACAATAACATTGCAATTGCACCAAAAAATACTGAGCACTTCCAATTTAAGCATTGGATATAAATCGAAGAACCAACAAAACAGCATAGCCGAAAACTTAAATCTGAGTTTAGAAGAAGGTCAGCTCATTGCATTGGTCGGTGCCAATGGCATTGGAAAATCAACCCTGCTTCGAACGTTAACCGGAATTCAGCAACCGTTATCAGGATCAGTAGCGCTTAACAATAAGGATATTTTTTTATATGAACCCTTGGCCCTGGCACAAAATCTAAGTCTGGTTTTAACCGAAAAGTTACCACCGAGTAACCTGACGGTATTTGAATTAATCGCTTTGGGAAGGCAACCTTATACTAATTGGCTGGGCAAAATTTCGGCAGACGATTCCGAAAAAATAGCACAGGCCATTACACTTACCCACATCGAACATCTGGTGGATAAAAAACACCACGAAATTAGTGACGGACAGTTGCAGATTGTTTTGATTGCCCGTGCCCTGGCTCAGGATACTCCATTGATTATCCTAGACGAACCAACAACTCATCTTGATTTATTCCACAAGCTTTCTGTTTTTAAGCTTTTGAAAAAACTATCCCATACCACCAATAAATGCATCTTATTTTCGACCCACGATATTGATTTGGCCATTCAGCTTTCGGATGAAATGATTGTAATGACTGAAGAAATGGTACTACAGGACAAGCCATGCAATTTAATCTCAAAAGGGGTTTTCGATACCTTGTTTAAAGATGAGAATCTTTTTTTGATGCCGAAAAAGGAAAGTTTAGTTTCAGGGACTTATAATAAACAGAGTTGCTTATCTTTGTGTAAACACCAAATTCATAAAGATGAAACACCTACTTAAAATCTCCTGTCTTTTTTGGATTACTTTCTGTTCGGCACAAACAACGCTCGAATTAACACCGCAAGGCTTTACGCCATTAGAATTCAAAACTCCTGACAGGCCAATGGATGAATTGTTCCGGGTTTCTAAATCATGGGCACCTTATTACAATAAAAAAGGATATGATATTTTTGAGGTAACTGAAAATTCGCTAAAAATTGAAGCTCGAGTTACCAATGCGTTTTATTCCTATAATGTTGGAGTGAAGTATAACTACGATATTGTGTATACAATGAAGGTTGTTTTTGAGGCGGATAAAAAATACTCGATTGCAATATCCGTTAAGGAAATTTATGCAGAAAACGTACTTCTTAAAACCACTGTATCCGACTTCTTTACAGAAGATGGAAAACTTAAAGACGATTTCAGGGACTCAAAACCTGTGCTTGAAAAGACTATTAATAAGATAGTTAAGTCGTATACGGGTTATATTGCTCAGTAATTATAGTGGAGTAATTGCTTTTAATAGCATTTACTTTATATTAATCTGCCTTTTTGCTTCACCAACTACAAACGCTACCGAATTGGCAATGTTATAACTTCGGATTAAATTCGACATTGGAATCGTCAGATGATTTTCGAATCTTGACAAAACCTCCTGACTCAATCCAACACTTTCTTTACCAAAAACCAACCAGTCGCCATCCTGAAATTCGGCTTCATAAATAGATTTTTGTGCATGCGAACTCATTAAGAATACTCTCGATTTATCGGGAATCTGGGCTATCCATTCGGCTACATTCTGGTATTCGGTTACGTCTAAATGCACCCAATAATCCAAACCGGAGCGCTTTAGATTTTTATCGTTAATGACAAATCCAAACGGATGGATTAAATGCAATCGACTTTCTGTACCAACAGACAATCGACCAATGTTCCCGGTGTTGTTTGGAATTTCGGGTTCTACTAAAACGATATTGAGCATTGATGGATTCGGTTATTTGGTTATCTGGTGATTTGTAAAAAAGCTTTCTACTTCGAGAACTTCTCCTGCTTTGAGTTGCAAAGATATACTTCCAACCCGGATTCTTACTAATCTCAAAGTCGGAAAACCAACTGCGGCTGTCATTTTTCGCACTTGGCGGAATTTACCTTCGGTAAGCGTTATCGAAACCCATGAAGTTGGTCCATGGCGTTCATCGCGGATTCTCCTGCCTTCACCAATACTTTCCGGAAGTTGGGAAATAATAGAAGCCTCGCATTTTTTGGTGGTGTATCGAATACCTTTAAAGCCAATTTCCACTCCACTTCTTAATTGCTCCACAGCTTCCTGCGTAATTATACCATCTACCTGCGCATAATATTCCTTTTCGACGGTTTTGCTGCGCACTATCTCACTCGTCATTCCGTCGGTGGTTAACAAAAGTAATCCTTCTGAGTCTTCATCCAAACGCCCGATTGCCATTGTTCCTTCCGGGAAATCATAGAGTTCTCCCAGCAGTTTTTTGGGTCTTTTTTTTCATAAATGAACTGGCTTAAATAGCCGTGTGGTTTGTGGATGAGAAAGTTACGGTGGGTAGACATGAACTTTAAATTGTATAATGAAATGTTAAAATCATATAAATAGCTTGTCAAAAATAGCGCTAATTTTAACATATCAAATTTAAACTCTTTGGATATGAAAACAATTTACTCACTTCTGGCTAACGTAGCATCCTTATCATTTGGATATGCATTCGCTACAAACCTGAAATATTCTACTGATTTCAGTTACCTGATATTTATGTCATTACTGGCAATTTTGTTTTTTATTTTTATAATTTTAGGTGTTTTAAGCTTTCCAAAGAGAACAAAATCCAAATCATTATTCTACAATTCCTATTCTGACAGAAGAACAAAAAACGAAGATTTTGACAAATATTATTCTTTTATGAACGAATAAATAACAGATTGTTTTCCTATATTTACTTTTAAATAAGTTATATATGAACGCCGTTATTCTTTCTCTTTTATTATTCATAATCGCCTTGTTTTTAGGTATCTACTTTGGAAAAGTGTTTTTTGCTGCCAATTCAAAATCTGAAAAAGCTTCACTGGAAGAAAAAATAAATGGCTTGTACCAGCAGATTGAGCAATTCAAAAATCAGGTAAATCAAACAGTACAGGAACGGGAAAATATCCGCAATGAAAAAGAAGCCTTAGCGATTCAGTTATCCAAAAAGGAAACCGATTTCGAAAACCTCTGGGAACGCAACAAGGAACAAAAGGAAGAAGTAGAAAAGCTACAGGAGAAATTTACCAAGGAGTTTGAAAATCTTGCCAACAAAATTCTCGAGGAAAAAACCACAAAATTTACCGAACAAAACAAAGAAAACCTGAAAAACATCCTTACACCATTACAGGATAAAATCCAGCTTTTTGAAAAGAAAGTCGAAGATACCCACAAGGAAAGCATTGATTACCACGCCGCATTACGCCAGCAGATTTTGGGCTTACGCGAAATGAACGAACAGATGAGCAAGGAAACGCTTAACTTAACCAAGGCATTGAAAGGCGACAGTAAAATGCAGGGCAATTGGGGTGAATTGATTTTAGAACGCGTGCTAGAAAAATCAGGTTTGGAAAAAGGACGCGAATATGAAGTTCAGCAAAGTTTTACTGCCGAAGATGGCAACCGCGTTTTTCCGGATGTTGTGATTAATTTACCTGATGGCAAGAAAATGGTGGTTGATTCGAAAGTAGCTTTGACGGCTTACGAACGTTATATCAATGAAGAAGATGAAACCGAAAAAAGCCTTTATCTGAAAGAACATGTTCTATCGATAAAACGCCACGTAGAGCAATTGGGAAGTAAGAATTACCACGATTTATACCAAATGGAAAGTCCTGATTTTGTATTGCTTTTCATTCCGATTGAATCGGCTTTTGCCTCAGCATTGAATGAAGACACCACACTTTACAATAGGGCTTTCGAAAAAAATATTGTCATTGTGACGCCATCTACACTTTTGGCAACCCTTCGTACCATTGACAGCATGTGGGCGAATCAGAAACAGCAGGAAAACGCTTTGGAAATTGCACGACAGGCAGGTGCTTTGTATGATAAATTTGAAGGCTTCGTATCGGATTTGGTAAAGGTTGGCAATAAAATAAAAGATTCTAAAACGGAATACGACAACGCGATGAATAAGTTGGTTGATGGCAGTGGAAATCTAATTAACAGAGTCGAGAACCTGAAAAAGATGGGCGCAAAAGCCAAAAAATCCTTACCCGAAAACATACTCTTAAGAGCCGGTAAAGAAGAAGATTTATAGGAAAAGAAGCGCGGTTTATTTATCATATTAGGAATAATTTCGATTGTTTTTTGAGAAATTGTGTTAATTTTTAGAAGGTTGTGAAATAATTATTATATTTGGTCAGCTTTTTAAAAACCTATGAAAAAATACTACTTACTATCCATTACCATCCTTTTATCGGCAGTCATTTTTTACTCATGTTCTGACCAGGATGATGAATACGTTCCTGTTTCGCCAGTAACGGTTGACCTGACTTTGGTTCCTTATCCAAAACTGTCTGATTACAAATTTTTCGAAGGAGAAATGAAAGATCAGATTCCATCGCTAAATGTTATTGCTTACGAACCAGCCAGCGGACTTTTTACCGATTATGCCTCCAAGAAGCGATTCATCTGGATGCCAAACGGTGTTGCAGCTACATATGTTGCTGACAATAAGATTATGGATTTTCCGGTAGGGACGGTTTTAATAAAAACATTTTACTACACCACAATCCAACCGGAAAATACTACAAAAATCATCGAAACCCGATTAATGATCCGAAAAGAGGACGGCTGGAAATTCTATGAGTACGTTTGGAATGATGAACAAACCGATGCCAATTTACTTGCTACTGCCGATTTTGCAAACGGAAGTTCCCAAACCATAACTTTTGCAAAGCCAAGTGGAGAGATTGTAACGACAGATTACAGAATTCCTTCAGATGCAGAATGTTTTGCGTGTCATAAAATTAATGAGGTTGCTACGCCAATCGGGGTTAAGCCTCAAAATCTAAATCACAATCACACTTACGGAAACAGCAATAAGAACATTCTGCAGAAATTAGTGGAACAGGGTTATTTACAAAGCTTCCCTTCCAATATAGTTTCTGCTGTTGACTACCATGACACCACCAAGCCAATAGACTTGAGGTTAAGGTCTTATTTGGATATAAACTGCGCACATTGCCATCAGGATGATGCCCGCTGTTATTACAGGCCGATAAGACTGCCGTTTAGCCAATCGGATATTGATTCAAATATTGGTATCTGTCTGCAGGCTGACGAACCGATCAGCGCAAGCTTACAGAGAATAATTTCTCCGGGTAACTTTAATAAATCTGTTATGCATTACCGAATGAGCATCAATGATGAAAGTGAAAGAATGCCTTTATTGGGAAGAACATTGGTTCATGATGAAGGAGTTGCTTTGTTACAAGAGTATATTTCATCATTAACACAATCGTGTAATTAACCTTTCAACTAAACCCTAACTTAATAAACATCACATCATGAAAAAAACTACACATCTAATTGTTTTGCTTTTTTGCACCTCATTTGCTATAGCACAAACAAATTGTAGTAATGCTGTATCGGTAGTATTGGATGCCGTGACTACAGCACCAAGCTTTAACAGCGAAACTGGGGCAGTTCCTGGCAATTTCTGTGGCATTGGAAATGGAAATGGCAGTAACGGCAATGCAACTGCCACAAAAGGAAAGTGGTATAAATTTCTTGCCACTGAAACCAGATCTATAAGTATTACAACTTTGCTTCCACAAAACAACAATACAGACACCCGTCTAATTGTTTATAGCGGCACTTGTCTTGACTTAACTTGTGTTGGAGCGAATGACGATTACAACAATACAAATTCCTCTTATTTGTCGTTTGATGCCGTGGCAGGAACAACTTACACGATTGCTTTTGACAACCGATACAGTAATAACGGATTTGATTTTGTCGTTATAAATACGCCTCCACCGGCACCAGACAGATTATCCTTTACTACAACCCCTATTACCGGGATAACCGGCGGATTCGACAACTGTATTGTTGATATGAATGGGGATTATTTAGACGATATTGTTTCTGCGGTTAATAATACGACATTGGTTATTACCTATCAGGGAAGTAATGGTGCGTTTACAAACACTGGATTTACACTTGCCAATACAATAATTCAGCCTACCTGGAGTATCGCTGCGGGAGACTATGACAATAATGGATTCAACGATTTAATTTATGGTTCATCAAGCGGAATATGCCTTTTAAAAGCAAACAGCACAGGAACAGGATATACAACTGACAGAAAATCAGAACCGTATTTGGTACAAAGAACCAATTTTGTCGATATTAATAATGATGGAAAATTAGATGCATTTGCCTGCGATGACAACGCTCCGAATCGGTATTATATGAATGACGGAGAAAATATGAACCACATTCAGGGAGGAATTGGAGATTTCCCATCAGGCGGAAATTATGCCTCTAATTGGTTTGACTACGATAATGATGGCGATGTAGATATGTACCTGGCTAAATGTGGTCAGGGTGGTTCTGGTGCAGGAGGAAATATTGATCAATTACACAGAAACAATGGTAACGGAACTTTTACCAATGTTGCCGCTGAGGCTAATATGGCCAATCCAGAGCAAACTTGGTCTGGAGCCTGTGGCGATTTTAACAACGACGGATGGATGGATGTTATTGTTGGAGTAAATGCAGGCACAAATGGCTTTACCAACGTAAAAAGGAATAATGGCGATGGCACCTTTACGAGCGTTACAACAGGTTCTGGCTATGACACCAATCTTTTTACCGGAAGAGAGTACGTTGCACACGATTTTGATAACGATGGTTTTTTGGATGTTCTAGGCTCAGGAAGTACTATTATGTTTGGTGATGGTAATTTTCATTTTACACCCAATCCAAATATGTACAACATATCCGCTAATGACAGACCTGTTGGCGATTTGAATAATGATGGATTCCTTGATATTCAAAATGGAGGAAGTGTATTGTTCAACAATGGTAACTCAAACAAATGGTTAGCTGTTAATCTACAGGGAATTCAAAGCAATAGAAACGGAATTGGGGCAAGGATTGAAATCTACGGTACTTGGGGTAAACAGATAAGAGATGTTCAGAGTGGAACCGGATTCCAAAACATGAGTACCATTACCGCTCATTTCGGTATCGGCCAGGCAGCAACTATTGATCAAGTGATTATCAGATGGCCATCAGGCACAGTTGACACGCTTAATAATGTGAATCCAAATCAAAAACTTTTGGTAGTTGAAGGTTCTACTTTAGCCGTAAACTCATTCAACAATGGGGTATTCTCACTTTATCCAAATCCGGCAAAAAATGTGGTTAATATTCAATTGAAGGATAATTTGAATGTAACTCTTAAGTCGGTAATAGTTTATGATTTAATCGGAAAAGTGGTGCTTTCAACAAGTGATTTAACACATCCGTTAAATGTTGAAAAATTAGCAGCAGGAACTTACATTTTATCAATTTCTGATATTGAAAATAAAAAATACACTCAGAAGTTCATAAAAGAATAATCAAACCAATAAAACAAAAAAGCCTCAATTATAGACTGCACCCAAAAGTTTAGACAAGTTAATAATTAATTTTGATAATAATGAGCTCGATATTGTATCGGGCTCATTTTGTTTAAGTTTGATTTAATTCTATCGTTATTGTAGTAGTTTATATATTGTTTGATTTCGTGTTTGAGTTCTTCTACACTTGCAAATTTCTGTATGTAAAAGAGTTCTGATTTTAGTATTCCAAAGAAATTTTCAATTATAGCATTATCTAGACAATTTCCTTTTCTTGACATACTTTGAGTAATTCCTTTCTTCTTTAATAAATATTGATATTGTTTCATTTGATATTGCCAACCTTGATCAGAGTGTAAAGTGAGATTGGTATTATTTGGTATTTTCTTAAAAGCCTTTTTAAGCATTATTGCCACTTGATTAAACACAGGTCTCTCCGTTAGTTCATAACTTATAATTTCTTGGTTAAACAAGTCAATTATTGGTGATAAATATAATTTCTTTCCAGACACATTAAATTCAGTTATATCAGTAGCCCATTTTTGATTGGGAGCTGTTGCCTTAAAATTACGTCCTAAAATATTTGGAGCAATTTTGCCCTGTTCTCCTTTATAGGAATTGTATTTTTTGATTCTTATGATGCTCTTTAATCCTAATGATTTCATTAATCTTAAAACCGTTTTATGATTGATAATTATTCCTTTATTATTAAGTTCGTCCGTGATTCTTCTATAACCATAACGCCCTTTGTGCTTGTGATAAACGGATTTAATCAATTCTTTAATTGTCTTATATTTATCAGGTAATTTACCTTGCTTTTGATGGTAATAAAAACTACTCCGTGCCATATTAGTTTGATTTAAAAGGAGATTTAAATCAAAATCATGCCTTAACTCTATTATAGCTTGCGCTTTTTGGCTTCTTCTTCGGCTTGAATTAAGGCTTGTAACTTTTTTAGCAAAGCATTTTCACAACGTAATGCTTCATTTTCTAAAGAAGTTCTTCCTCCCTGGTTAGGGGTTTGTCTGATTTACGTTTTTTTCGATTGAAGTTATCCATAGATTTTGGTCTGCCTTTAGGTTTTTGAGTTAAACCCTCAACCCCAAAGTTAGTAAAATCCCGTTGCCATTTCGCAATTATACTTCGTGTCGGAATATTAAACTTCACATAAGCCTGGTGCAATGATAGATGCTGCTCAGTAATAGTTTTTAAAACTTTCAATTTAAAATCAATAGAATAATCCTGATTTTTTCTCGGCAATAAACCATCAGAACCATAGGCATTGTAAAACCTTAACCACTTACGAATAATCGATTCATGAACGCCTTTTTGTGCTGAAACTGATTCACAGGAATGATCCTGTTCAATAATTAATTTTAAACATTCAATCTTGAATGTATAATCATACTTGACTTTTCTTTCCATAAAAATACCCCCAAATAGTGTCTAACTTTTTGGGGGCAGTCTATTATCGAGGCTTTTTTATACCCATAATTTTCACGGCAATCACAATCCTGAGAATTCCAGCCTACTTTTTGCACCTCGAATGCCTGCCTTAATTTGTATGTTTACACAAGTAATTTGTTGATATATAATCCATTAAAATTAAACATATTAAGAAATAAATTATTATATTTGACTTCATTTTATGAATTTTATGAAGAAATATTACTATCTGTCAACTTTGACGATACTTTTATCATTGGCAATTTTTATTTCCTGTTCAGATAACGATGAGGATTACGTTCCGGTTTCGCCAGTAACTGTTGACTTAACTCAGGTACCTTATCCAAAACTGTCGGACTATAAATTTTTTGAAGGGGAACTAAAAAATCAAATTCCTGCACTGAATGTTTTACCCTATGAGCCAGTTTCTTCCTTATTTTCTGATTATGCACATAAAAAGAGATTTGTATGGATGCCAGAAGGAACAAAAGCAACCTATATAGCAGACGGGAAAGTTTTAGAACTTCCAGTTGGGGCAGCTTTAATAAAAACATTCTATTACGATAATGTACAAAATGTTGTTCCTGTTGGCGCTACAAGAATAATTGAAACCCGTGTCATGATAAGAAAAGCTACAGGATGGATATTTGCTGAGTATGTTTGGAATGACGAACAAACAGAAGCTTATCTGGACATGGCTGGCAGCAACACCGAAGTTTCCTGGAAAGATGAAAATAACATCATCAAAACTGCTGATTACAGAATCCCAAAAGATGTACAGTGCATTACCTGCCACAAACACCAGGAATTTGACGGCACGGCAGAAATAGAAACATATATACCTATAGGTATTAAGCCTCAAAACCTTAATTTCAGTTATAGTTATGGGGCTGAAAACAAGAACCAACTAAAGAAATGGACTGAGGTAGGATATCTGGAAAACAATTTCTCTTATCCAACAGCCAATAACACAGTAATAAATTATAATGACAATACCCAGCCTTTAGAATTAAGGGTTCGTTCCTATCTGGACAGCAACTGTTCGCATTGCCATGCAATAAACAGGCATTGTTATTACAGACCGGTACGTTTTCCTTTTAGTGAAACAGGCGGCGACAATGGCCGAACAAACATGGGGGTATGCGTTGATACAGAAGATTATAGTTTTGCACCTGCATATTTAAAAATCGTAAAGCCAGGATCCACAAACAGATCCATGCTTTTCTATCGAATAAACACAACCGAAGAATCCTTCCGAATGCCACTCCACGGACGGACATTAATACATGAAGAAGGTGTAGGAATGATGGAGGAATGGATAAATTCATTAACAACTTGTCCTTAGCAAAATAAAAAAACAACTATAAAAACAATCAAATTTTAAATCAGAAAAACATGAAAAAAATTACTTTAATCATTGCGTTGCTCTTTATGGTGCAACTATCCATTGCGCAAGACACCTGTCTTGGAGCTACAGCAATATCAGGGTCTGGAATTTACGCTGTAGGTGTAATGAACGGAACTGCGGCTACAGTAATTTGTGCCGATAACGGAGCAAATAACCAAACAAGCCCGGGACCAGCCAGTGAATGGTTTATTTACACCCCGACACAAAACAGGACGGTAACCGTGTCCACGGACATTGCAGCCAATACTCCAAGAAAGGACACGCGTTTCCACGTTTATACAGGAAGCTGTGACGCCTTGACCTGCTTTGCTGGAAATGATGACGCCGGAGAAGAATTTTCTTCCGTGGCCACTTTTAACGTTACGGCAGGAACATCTTATATCATAGCCTTTGACAATATATGGCTTAATGTTAGCCAAAATACAGGATTCAGTTTCCAACTAACGGAAGCTCCTGTTGTGGTTCCGCCTGTAAACCCAATTAATTATGTAACCCAAACCATTTCAACAATCAACAGTACCTATAATATTTGCGTTACTGACATTAATGGTGATCATCTTGATGATATTGCGGGTGTCAGCAATAATAATTTAAGGGTACATTATCAAGGTGCGGGTGGTACATTCACCGTTACTGATATTCCTGTGGCCGGAACACATTACTTGCCAACTTGGAGTATGGCCGCCGGTGATTATAACAGGGACGGAAAAACTGATTTGGTCTTAGGAGCCTATGAAGGCCTATCCATCTTGAAATCTACAGGAACAGGTTATACTAATATTACTCCGGGAGATTATATTTTCTGCCAAAGAACAAATTTTGCCGATTTGAATAACGATGGAAACCTTGACATTTTCTCTTGCCACGATATTGCACCAAACTGTTACTACCTTAATGGTGGCGGTACAGATCAACCACTAACTTTTTACCAGGCTAATGTAACGCCAGGAGCTATGAAATTAGGAATTGTCCGTGGTAACTATTCTACATTGTTTTCTGATTTTGATAACGATGGCGACACTGATGTCTTTATTTCTAAGTGTTCAGGAGTTCCATGTGAACTGCACAGAAATGATGGCGGTGGTATTTATACTGATATATCAGCAGCAACAGGACTTAACCAAATGCCGATCCAAACATGGTCATCAGCAGTTGGGGATTTTGACAATGATGCCGATATGGATATAATTATTACAGCAAGTTCAGGCGCACACAACTATTTCAGAAACAACCTTGGTACCTCAGTAGCATTTACCAATATCACTGCAGGTTCGGGCTGGGACACCAACAATTCCATCAATATCGATAACGTGACTTACGACTTTGACAATGATGGTTTCCTTGACGTATTAGGTGGCGGAAACAAAATTATGTTTAACCAACACAACAGTACTTTTGCACCCGTATCCTATCCCGGAATAGGTACTGGAGCAATTGGTGATTTAAATAATGATGGATTCCTTGACATTCAAAATGGAAACACAATCCGTTTTGCTGTTCCAAACACAAACAAATGGATAAAAGTAGCATTGCAGGGTATCCAAAGTAATATCAACGGAATTGGAGCGCGTGTTGAGATTCATGGTGCCTGGGGTACACAGATAAGAGATATAAGAAGTGGGGAAGGTTTTGAATTCATGAGTTCAATGAATGCCCATTTCGGTATTGGACAGGCAACAACTATCGATCAGGTAGTTATTAAATGGCCATCCGGATTAGTTGATACTTATAACAACGTAACTCCAAACCAAATGCTTTTAGTGGTAGAAGGAGCAACATTAGCTGTAAACTCATTCAACAACAACCAAGTATTCTCTGTATATCCAAACCCAGCAAATAGTGTAATTAATATCCAATTGAATGAGAATTCAAATGTAATCCTGAAATCAGCAGCAATTGTTGATTTAAGTGGAAGAATAGTAATGACAACAAACGATTTAACACAAGCTATAAATGTTGAAAAACTAGCAACAGGAACTTATATTTTGTCAATTACTGATACAAATAATAAACATTACGGACAAAAATTCATCAAGGAATAATCATCCTGAATTATTGATAAAAAAAGCGTCCCGAATATCGGGACGCTTTTTTTATTAAATAGTTTTTTTAGAAAACCCTCAACAGATTAAAACCAAAGAATACATCTCCTTTACCCCAATCCCCAGTTGTGTTACCTAAAAATCCTGCTTCGTGGATTCCCTGAGAGCTACTGAAGTGCATTTGGAATACGTGTCCACCTGTATCCAAGTCAACTCCAATAGAAAGTGGATCTTTATATGGCGATGTGCTAGATCTGTTTAAATGCGCTGCATAATCCACATTTACTGACCAACGCTTAGCAAACTTGTATCTTCCTCCCATTCCAACTGCATATTGGCTATTATCCTGATTGTCATCGATTACAAAATTCTCATGAAAGAATGTTGGTGCTAGTTCTAAAGACAGATTACTGTTAACCTTTCTTGAAACCAAAAGCTGAGCCACATAAACCAATCTGTTTTCAAACTTCATATTTGGATAAATATTCTCTTTCAGAGTATTATTGAAAGCTAAACTAGTGAATGCTGCAATGGCCAAAGGAAAACCATTTGTTTCCTGCGACTTCAATAAAAACTTCCCAGAGAAATCATAAGCCGGTTCGCTTCTGGCAGCACTAATAGTAAGCCAATCGGTAAGACCATAAACAAATTTTAATTGAGTTACAGCATTATCAAGTCCGTAAGCACCTTCAAAACCATCCTTAACCGAACCAAATCGGTGGGCAACTATAAAATACAAATCGCCTTTAGCTGCTAGTTTTGTCGACTCTATATTAACAATTTTAAGCGCTTTAAATGCCGATTCCACTTTGCTTTTCTGACTTGAGGCCGAATCAACATCCTTGAGCAAATCTTCTTGGGCAAATAGTGTAAAGGGCAATAATAACAGTAGGGTAATTTTCTTCATAGTTGTTTTAATTTTAGTTCTTTATTTTTTGATTGTACATTGATCCATTTGAATTTCTTCGAGTAGGTCATCGTAGCCAACCACTCTACCTTTCAAAATTACAGGATTTTGAAGTTTTAAATCTGCCGGTACACCATTTGTCAACTTGGCCGAAAGCTTCTCATCCACTGTAATTAGCTTATTTTGTGAATCGATGTTTGTAATCTTACCCGATATTTCAATGGTTTGATCCAGATATTTAGCATTGGCTTTTTGAGCATCTTTTTGAAATGCATCAAAAACCTGAACAACGGTTTCAACGTAAGTAACATCTTCAGACGCAATATCCCTATGTTCTTTATAAAGGAATTTGTAAACCGCGAAAGCCAAAACAAGGAGAATGAATACAACAATAATTAGTTTCTTTTTCATAAACAAAATGGATTTAGTTTTTACAAATTTAATTATTTATTGATACGTCAGAATTTTTACTAACTTTATTATATACATTTGAATAAAAACCAACAACTATGAACAGATTAAAATTAACATTACTCGTTATTCCGGCTGTCTTTCTTCAGTTTGGATGCACTAATGACTCAACTTCTGATTTAATTGATAATTCTACCGGAGAAGTTACTTATAACAACACAGTCAAAAGTGTGATCGAAAACAACTGCATTGTTTGCCATACCTTACCGCCACAAAATGGTGCTCCAATGTCGTTAAACACATACGAAGATGTTAAGAATGCGGTTTTAAATCGAGGTCTGATAAATAGGATTTCGTTGGCACAAGGTACTCCCGGAATGATGCCAAACGGCGGAATGAGGCTACCACAGGCAACAATTGATAAAATTACCCAATGGGCACAAAATGGAATGCCTGAATAAAATATGAAAAATATGAAATCGAAATTACTTAGTTTATTACTCTTAGTGAGCATGGGCAGTTTTGCTCAGACCAAAATGATTACCAAAACCGGAAAGTTAACGTTTGAAGCTTCGATTCCGGCTATGGAAGAAGTAAAAGCAAAAAACGAATCGGTAACAGTAGTATTGAATCCGGCAACGGGAGAAATAGCCAGCTTAGCATTGATTAAAGGATTTCGTTTCAAAGTAGCGTTGATGGAAGAACATTTCAATGAAAACTACATGGAAAGCGACAAATATCCGAAAGCCACATTTAAAGGCAAAATTGATAACTTTGATGTTTCGAAGTTAACTGCGACAGCCCAATCGTATTCCATTAAAGGCAAAATGGAAATGCATGGAAAATCAAAGGATATAGTGATAAACGCCAGTATTAAAAAGACAACGGACGGAATTGACATTGATGCTAACTTCACGGTAAACACTGACGATTACGGAATTGAGATTCCAAGTGTGGTAAGCAAAAAAGTCTCCAAAAAAGTATCGGTAAAATTAGATGCGACCTTAAAATAAAAGAAAAGCTGTAAAGAAATTTACAGCTTCATTTTTTCAAACAGATTGAGTTTGTCAATATGCAGCACGGTTTTATTTTGATTATCGCTCCTTGAAAACATCGGAAGGAATTTAGCACCATAAACTATTTCATCAAATGAATACGATGCCCTTTTAACCACCGTCGTACTAAACATATCATCAAAAACTTTCAGGAATACCAAAATTTCCCCATCAATGTTGGCATAGTCTTCCTGTGTTAAATTATACAGCGGACTGTTTTCGGTAATCGGATGTACTAATGTCCAGCTTAAATTCAAAGCAGTAATCTTTGACAACTCTAAATCGAGCGTATAAAACTTGTTTATTAATCCGCCTTTTTCATCTAATTTCATTCCAAGAGTGATTTTGGCTTCTGCATCGGTTAGATTCGTATTCTTGAAAGGTGAAAGCCTTAACATCAACGCAGTTCCATCTTTATAAGGTGTAATCAAAGCGTTTTCCGAGAATTTTATATGGGCTTTGGGCTTACTGAATCTTCCGTAAAACAAACCTGTTGCAATGGCAAAACTCAATAATCCGAAAAGGGCTTCAATAGCCGCTATGAAACTGGTTAAAAATCCGGTCGGACTAACATGTCCATAACCAACAGTAGTAAAAGTCTGTACACTAAAGAAAAAAGCCTGTCCGAATTTGTCCAGCGTTTTAACAGCCGTAACACCATTCAGATGCTCAATCCCAACAGCATAATACAGACTGGCAAAGACAAAATTCACAAAAAAATAGAATACCACAATGATGACAAAAAACTTCCATCGCGGAATATTGACCATCGTGTGATACCAACTGATGCCTTCAAAAAATCCAACGCCGGATTTCCTGACATTCGCATTTCCATTTTTGGTGATAAACCGACCACCGTAACTTGACGCATTGGTTCCAAAACCCGTATTGGAATCTGATTTAGCCTTACTGTTTATTTTTTTCAGAATCTTCATTCCCTTTCTAATTATATTGCAATTTCCATTACATAATCGTCCATAACATAACCGTTGCCGATATCGATGATTTCTTCGCTGCTAATGTTAAAACCTAATTTTTTATAGAACTGTTGCGCCACATTATTTTTATTGACATTCAGGAGCAGCCCTTGCTCATTGTTCCGAAGTGCTTCTTTTATAATGTAATCTATCAAAACCCTTCCTGTTCCTTTTCCCTGCTGGTTGGACAAAATATAGATTTTATGGATTTTAGTTTTCGAAGTTCCGTTATAATTAAACTCATAGGAAGCAAAACCAACGGGAATTTCATCATCCATAGCCAAAATAAAAGTCTTATTTGATGCTGCCTGCTTTCGCAATGAGTCAATACTATACATCATTTCCATCATATAGTCCAACTGAGCCTGACTCAAGATTGTACCATAAGCTATTGGCCAGACTTCATAAGCGATTACTCTGATTGCGGTAAAATTATCGTCGGTATTGTTACAGATTGAAATCATTCAGCTTATCGTTGCAGGTTCTTTTCATACATCGCAATCCAATCCTGCACCGACATTTTACCGGCTAATTCTCCAATAAGTTCGAACGGGATATCATCAATTTTTTTAAACCGGATACAGCTCTTTCCCATGTCCAGCTTCGTTTTAACATGTTTTGGATACTCGGCAGTAAACCAGTCCAATAAATTTTTATCAGCGTAAATTCCCATATGGTATAAAGCAATAAAGTTCTTTTGCGAAGCCAGGTTTATAAAGGGTAGCGGCAATTTCGGGTCACAGTGATATCCTTTCGGGAAAATGGCATGAGGTACAACATAGCCAAGCATTCCGTAACTTATTACTTCCTCAAATCCTTGTGGTAAATTCTCTTTTAGGACGTTACGGAGTTTAAGCATTGTATTTTTCCTGTCGTCTGGAAGTTCAGACAGATATTGCTCCGGAGTAGTAGCCTTTGATTGCATGGTTTGTGGTTTTAGTAGCTCAAAAATAGAAATTATTTTAATAGATTTACATTTTGATATTATATCTACAGCCTATGTCCAAAAGTACTTTAAGAAAAGACAAAACCTGCCTAAATTGTAATTATGTTGTAGAAAATAGATTCTGCCCCAATTGTGGCCAGGAGAATACGGATACCCGAAAAACGTTCCACCATCTTTTTGTCCATTTCTTTGAAGATTTGACGCACTATGAAAATTCTTTTTGGAAAACCATCCGAAACCTATTCTTTAAACCGGGAGCGCTGACCAAGGAATACCTTTCGGGGAAACGCCTCTCCTATTTAGCGCCGGTTCGACTATACATTTTCATTAGTTTTGTAACATTCTTTATTATTTTCGTTTTCCCAAATGCAGAGGCTACAGACAGCATAGTCGATTTAGACCAAACAAAAACGGTAACGGTTACAGATGCTAATGGAAATAAGAAAGACAGCTTAGTTTCAAAAGGAAAGGTAAAGATTTCAGAGCTTCTCGAAGCCAGTGAAAAAGAACGCATAAAGAATAATCTTTCTTTTGAAAAGCAAAACGAAGGCTTTTTCAACATGGGCTATAAAAATGTAAGGGAATTGGATTCTCTACAAAAATATGGCGCCGAAGAGGATAAACTTTCTGATTGGGAATACAACATGATGAAAAAAACACTCGTCATCAAGGCCAAATACAGCCAAAAGGAGATAATGGAAAAATTCCTGGAACAGATAAAACATAATTTCCCAAAAACCCTGTTCATCTATATGCCTTTATTTGCCCTGATCTTATGGCTTTTCCATGGCAAAAAGCGCTGGTATTATTTTGACCATGGTATATTTACACTGCATTATTTTTCCTTCCTGTTATTGATAACACTCGTCCTTTTTTCTTCAGAAAGATAATGGGCTGCTTTGTTGAAAATATTTTCACCACTTTCCTCAATAACATCGTTAATTTTGTAGGCTATGTCTGGATGTTCTATTATTTCTTCCCGGCACATCATCGATTTTATGGTGAAACCCGGATGATTTCTTTCATCAAAAGTATAGCGATGTTTTTCATCAATATCATTTTAATGCTTATCGTAATACTTATCTTTATGTTCTATTCCTTTATTAACATCCACTAAATGAAAAAAATTGCATTTCTACTTCTCTCTTTTACGCTTTTAAGCTGTTCTTCCAAAAAACAACAGCCGTAAAAACAGCACCAAAGGCTCTTGAATCTTCGGATTATTTCAATGCTATATCCACCGAAAGACTCAGAACCAACCTAACGGTAATAGCTTCCGACGAAATGGAAGGCCGTGAAACCGGAAGTGAAGGCCAAAAAAAGCCGGTCGTTACATCATTGATTTTTACCAGAAAAATGGGGTTAGCTTTCCAAAAGGTGCCTCTGATTATTACCAACCTATTCCGGCAGCTTACTTAAATGCCAAACGCAATGAGAACTTAAAGGATTCCGAAAACATCTGGGCATTTATAGAAGGCTCCGAAAAACCGGAAGAAATTGTGGTCGTTTCTGCGCATTACGATCATCTTGGCATCAAACGCGGTGAAGTATACAATGGTGCCGATGATGATGGTTCCGGAACGGTAGCTCTTATGGAAATGGCTGCTGCCTTCCAAAAAGCAAAAAAGGAAGGAAATGGTCCCAAACGTTCTATGCTAATCCTGCATGTTACTGGTGAAGAACACGGTTTACACGGTTCGCGTTATTATACCGAAAACCCTTTATTCCCAATAGCCAATACAGTTGCGGACGTTAATATTGACATGATTGGCCGTCGGGATAAATTCCATTTGGACAGTAATAATTATGTGTATCTGATTGGTTCTGATTACCTGTCGACCGATTTGTATAACGTTTGTGAAGACGTAAATAAAAAGAATAACTTCCTCACTTTAGATTATAAATACAATGATTTAAACGACCCTAACCGTTTTTACTATCGTTCCGATCATTACAATTTTGCCAAAAAGGGATTCCTGTAGTATTCCTCTACAGCGGAGAGCACGAAGACTACCATAAACCAACAGACGAAGTCAGCAAGATCGAGTTTGATGCATTAACGACACGTACCAAATATGCTTTTGCCATTGCCTGGGAAATTGCCAACCGAAAAGAAAAGCTTGTTGTTGACAAACCGGTGAAATAAAATTAAACATATAAATAAAAAAGCTTCGGGAAAGTGGAGCTTTTTTATTTTTAAGGCTAAAACAAAATGTTTTCAATAACAAAACACGAAATTATCAATAACAAAACAAAATGTTTTCAATACCAAAACAAAAAGTTATTAAGGCTAAAACATTTTGCCTACGTATATAAAAACAAAAAAAGTCCTGAAATTTCAGGACTTTTTAGTTAAGGGTGGCTGACCGGGTTCGAACCGGCGACCCTCGGCACCACAAACCAATACTCTAACCAGCTGAGCTACAACCACCATTTTTAACGAGTGCAAATATATTATAATTCTTTTCTTTTGCCAAGAAAAAATTTAAAAACTTATCTTAAATCGCTTAAGCTATTGACAGCCAAATATCTTTCAACCGTAAAACCTTCGGCCTGTTCAACGCCTACCAGCCTGCCAAAATCTTGGGAACGGTAATGAATGCTTTCGAGGAAATTCTTAGTTGCAATCGGCGTTACAGGTTCTTTGGAGTCTTCTGAGTAAAACTGAGAGCTGTAAGCTAAGATTGCTTGGGCTTTAATATCTTCAAAACCAGTGATATCAACAACAAAATCAGGCTCAATGTTTTCCCACTGAATATAATGATAAACCACTTTTGGTCGCCAGGCTTCCTGCTTTTTGCCATCATGTGTAGTTTCAATCTTTCGAAGCCCGGATAAAAAACAAGCGTCAGAAACCAGCTTGCTTCCTTTTCCGTGATCGATATGGCGGTCGCGAATGGCGTTGCAAAGCACAATTTCGGGTTGGTATTTCCTAATCATTTCAATGATTTTGATTTGGTGCGCTTCATCATTTATAAAAAAGCCATCACGCATGTCCAGGTTTTCCCTGACAGTAACGCCTAATATCTCCGAAGCTTTTGCCGATTCGGAATTCCGGATTGCAACCGAACCGCGGGTTCCTAATTCACCACGCGTCAAATCGATTACCCCTACCTTTTTTCCCAATGAAATCTCTTTGGCAATCGTTCCAGAACAACCCAATTCAACATCATCCGGATGTGCCCCAAAAGCTAATATATCTAATTTCATAACTATTTTTCTTGTTTCTTTTCTTTTGCTTCTTGCTTCTCTATTAACCCAAAATCTTTTTCATAGTCATCGATTTATTGACCGTTTCCTTATATTCATCCTGAGGATTGCTGTCTTTCGTAATGCCACAGCCAATAAAAAGCTGTGCTTTATCCGACAATACCTTCATACAGCGCAAATTGACAAACAAATCAGTCTGTAATGTCTTAAAGGTAACGAAATCAATATTAAGTTCGCCCAAAAATCCTGAATAGTATTCCCTGTTATAGCCTTCATTTTTGAGAATGAAATCCTTTGCAGGTTGTTTCGGCAATCCGCAAACTGCCGAAGTAGGATGCAAAGCAAGAATAAGCCTTTTCAGTATTTTCTTTGACTTTAATGTAGCTGAAATATCAGTCTTAATATGCCAAAGATTCCCGGCCTTTACGGAATACGGACTTGAAATCGTAACTTCCTTAACCAAATCCTGCAGGCTTCCTATTATAAAATCGGTTACCAGCTGCTGCTCGGTTTCTTCCTTATTTTGCCAAACCACATTTTGTGTACCGGTTGCCAATTGCGTACCGGCAAGTGCAACTGTCTGCATGGCATTACCATTGGTTTTTAGGAACTGTTCCGGTGTTGCTCCAATCCATGTCCCAATTTTAGGATGGAAAAAACAATAATTAAAAGCCGTAGGATACTGGCTAATCATTCTTCTCATAGTAATCTGAATATCAAAATCAGACAAGGGAACTTCTTCCTTACGCGATAAAACAACCTTCACGAAATCATTATTCTCTATAGCATCAATGCCTTTCGCCACTAATTCCTCAAAGTAATCCTTCCCCACGGAACTATTATAATTATCCGTCTCTCCTTTCGAAAAATAATCCTTTCGCGGCACATTCTCAACATAAACATCAGAATGCTCTAAAGGAATAAACGGAAATGTCTCGGCATCAAAAGGCGCAAATACAAACCCTTTTTCCTCAAAACTTTCCAAAAAATAAAGATGGTCATTCTTTTGGAAAATGCCGACTACCCTATCCGAATTTGGCTTGCAGAATAGTACAAAGGGCAATTTTTGTTCCTGCTGGATTTTGACTTTTATGAATAAATCGGTCATTATCTTCGGGGTAAAATCATGTTAGTCAACTTGCAAAGTGATATTAATTTCCCTGCTTCATCTGTTATCTTTATTTCCCAAAGATGGATGCTCCTACCCTGATGTATGATTCTTGCCGTACAAAAAACCGTTCCTTCGCGTTTACTTTTCAAATGATTCGCAGAAATTTCAATCCCACGGACTTCCTGTTTTTCTGTATTGATAAACATAAGCGAAGCCGCACTTCCTACACTTTCCGCTAAGGCAACTGTTGCACCCCCGTGAAGCAATCCCATGGGCTGATGTACTCTTGAATTGACAGGCATTTTGGCGGTTAAAAAATCTTCCCCAGCATCAATATATTCAATCTCTAAGGTTTCCATCAACGTGTTTTTGCACCAGGTATTGCAAAGGTGAAGGATTTTATCTTTATCAAATGACATAGCTTTTTTTTGTAAAAATAAGGTTTATTTGCAAGAATCGAAAAGCTAAACTATAATCAACTAATTACATTTAACAATAAATTTGGTTTTTTGACGTTATACTATCAGGATTTTTAAATTTTCAAATTAATACTTACATTTACCAAAATTCATACTGCAGATGCGTAAAATTATTATTCTCTTATTTGTCGGTTTAGTCGTTACCCTAAGTTCCTGTCGTCAGGACTTTGTTTTTGAGCCTAGTACAGGTGACTTGGTTTTTTCAAGAGACACTATCTATTTAGACACCGTTTTTGCCAATATTGGTTCAAGCACGTATACACTTAAAGTCTATAATAAAAGTGACAAAGACATCAAAATTCCAACCATAAGGTTAGCCAAAGGTGTAGGAACAAAATACAGGATGACTGTTGACGGAATGACAGGCGCTGATAACAGGGTTTTTCACGATGTTGAACTGCTTGCAAAAGACAGTATGTATATTTTTATAGAAACTACAGCGAATATCGGCGATGCCAATCCAACCGATTTCCTTTATACCGATCAGATAGAGTTTGACAGTGGCGACAATTTGCAAAAAGTGGAGTTGGTAACCTTAATTCAGGATGCCTATTTTATTTTCCCAAACAACACCAATGGTATCATCGAACAAATTCCAATAGGTTTTGAAGAAAATGGCGATATTTTGGAAACCAACGGCCGCAACCTGAGCCACAGCCATCCTGATAACGGTAATGAATATTTATTCCGTACAGACAAACCTTATGTCGTCTATGGTTATGCCAGTGTGCCCAATGGTGAAACATTAACAATTCCTGCTGGTGCACGCGTCCATTTTCACGCCGATTCGGGATTAGTGATACAAAGTGGCGGAAGCCTCCATATTGAGGGGAAGATTCTACAACAGCTGCATTAGAAAATGAAGTCATTTTTGAAGGAGACCGATTAGAGCCCGGTTTTTCAGATGTTCCCGGACAATGGGGAACGGTGTATTTCCGACAGGGAAGTACCAATCACCAGATCAAAAACCTGACGCTCAAAAATGCTGTAGTAGGATTGTTTGTTGAAGATAATGCGGGAAGTGCAATGACGATCGAAAACACACAGATCTATGATTGTTCCAACTATGGGATTTTTGCCGTTAATGGAACTATTGTTGGGAAAAATATTGTGGTCAATACTGCAGGACAGTTTTGTTTTGCCGGACTTTACGGAGGTGACTACAGCTTTATCAATGCTACATTCAATAACAACTGGAGCAGCTCAAAACAGCTGGCAGTATATGTTTCGGATTATTTAGAAGATGGGACGCCTGAAACTTTGCCGTTGACTGCTAATTTCACCAACTGCATTATCTATGGATCCAACAGCAATGAATTGATTCAGGATAAACAAGGAACAGCATTCAATACCTCTTTCCAAAATTGCCTGGTAAAACTGAATGTTTCAAGCGGCTCCACAATTCCTGGTAATCCTTTATACGATGTCTTACGATTGGAGCAAAATGGAAACAAAATAAATCAAAATCCAAAGTTCCTCGACATAGCCAAAAACAAACTCTTTATCGGAGAAGATTCGCCTGCAAGAGGAATGGGCATAGATAGTGGCGTTACTACGGATATAGTAGGAAATCCAAGGACTTCACCATTTGACATCGGCGCATACAATTGGATCCCATAGCCGGATTAATTAAAAAACAGTTTTTAGGTTTCGTTTATTTAACCTAAATTTGCAGCTACAACAACTACATAAACAACAACACAATGATTCATTTCTTCGGAAACGAAAGTAATACCGTTTTTGCCGTACAATCGCAAAACGAACTTTCGGCAGAAACTATCTCAAAATTGAATTGGTTATTCGCTAACGCACATAAAATAGAAAAATCCGTCCTGACGGATTTTTTTATTGGCCCACGTGCCGCAATGGTTACACCTTGGAGTACCAACGCTGTAGAAATTACCCAAAACATGGGAACCGAAGGCATCATCAGGATTGAGGAATTCGAAAAAGTAACTACTGATTTCTCAGAATTTGATCCAATGCTGTTCCAAAAATACAGCGAACTGAATCAGGATATTTTCACCATCAATATACAACCGGAACCCATTCTGGAAATTGATAATATCGGCGAATACAATAAAAAAGAAGGCTTGGCTTTAAGCGATGAGGAAGTTGTTTATTTGGAAAACCTTTCGAAGAAACTAAACCGAAAACTAACAGATTCAGAGGTTTTTGGCTTCTCACAGGTAAATTCAGAACATTGCCGCCACAAGATTTTCAATGGGACTTTCGTAATTGATGGTGTAGAAAAAGAGATGTCTTTATTTAAAATGATAAAGAAAACCTCAGAACTGAATCCGAATGATATTGTTTCAGCCTACAAAGATAACGTCGCATTTATAAAAGGCCCAAGAGTAACACAATTCGCTCCAAAAACCGGAGACAAAGCCGATTTTTATCAGGAAAAGGAATTCAATTCGGTAATCTCAATAAAAGCGGAAACACACAATTTCCCCACTACGGTAGAACCCTTTAATGGTGCAGCAACGGGTTCGGGTGGAGAAATCCGCGATCGTCTGGCGGGTGGACAAGGTTCATTGCCTTTAGCTGGAACTGCAGTGTACATGACAGCTTATTCCAGATTAGCAGGGAACCGTCTATGGGAAAACGGAATGGCTGAAAGAAAATGGCTTTACCAAACACCAATGGATATCCTAATTAAAGCATCCAATGGCGCTTCCGATTTTGGAAATAAATTTGGTCAGCCGTTAATTACAGGTTCAGTTTTAACATTCGAACATGATGAGAATAACCGAAAACTCGGCTTCGATAAAGTAATCATGCTGGCAGGTGGAATCGGTTACGGAAAAGAAGAACAAGCCAAAAAACATACTCCTAAAAAAGGCGATAAAATTGTAGTCTTGGGTGGCGAAAATTATAGAATCGGAATGGGTGGTGCAGCCGTTTCCTCTGCAGATACGGGAGCTTTTGGTTCCGGAATCGAACTAAATGCCATCCAGCGTTCCAATCCGGAAATGCAAAAAAGAGCGGCTAATGCTATACGTGCATTTGTAGAAAGTGATAATAATACAATTGTTTCAATCCATGACCACGGTGCTGGCGGACATTTGAACTGCCTTTCCGAATTAGTCGAAGAAACGGGTGGTTTGATAAACCTTGATAAATTGCCTGTTGGCGACCCAACCTTATCTGCCAAAGAAATCATCGGTAACGAATCTCAGGAAAGAATGGGATTGATTATTGGCAAAGACGATATTGAAATCTTAAGAACGATTGCAGAACGTGAACGCGCACCAATGTATGAAGTTGGGGAAGTAACCGATAATCACCGTTTTACTTTTGAAAGCAAATCAACTGGTGCTAAACCTATGGATTTTGCCCTGGAAGACATGTTTGGAAGTTCGCCAAAAGTCATAATGACCGACAACAATTCCCAAATAAACTATACTGAAGTAAACTATAGTTCGGATAAAATCCATGAATATGTTGAGCAGGTTTTACAACTCGAAGCTGTTGCCTGTAAAGACTGGCTTACCAATAAAGTCGACCGTTGCGTTGGCGGAAAAGTAGCCAAACAACAATGCGCCGGACCATTGCAGTTACCATTAAACAACGTAGGTGTAATGGCTTTGGATTTCAATGGAAAGGAAGGAATTGCAACGACTATTGGCCATTCGCCGGTTTCTGCGTTGATTAATCCATCGGCAGGTTCACGGAATTCGATTGGTGAAGCGTTGTCAAATATTGTTTTTGCTCCATTAAAGGACGGATTGAAAAGCGTTTCACTTTCAGCCAACTGGATGTGGGCGTGCAAAAATGAAGGCGAAGATGCCCGTTTATATGAAGCCGTAGAAGCTTGTTCGGATTTTGCCATCGAATTGGGAATCAATATTCCAACCGGAAAGGATTCGCTGTCCATGAAACAGAAATATCCTAATGATGAAGTTATTGCGCCTGGAACAGTTATCATTTCAGCAGCAGGAAATTGTTCAAATATTACTAAAGTAGTTGAACCTGTTTTACAGAAAGATGGCGGTTCAATTTACTACATCAATCTATCTCAGGATGAATTTAAGCTTGGCGGAAGTTCTTTTGCCCAGACCCAAAATAAAGTTGGAAACGATACGCCAACAATCAAGGATTCTGATTTCTTTAAAAGAGCGTTCAATACTATCCAAAACCTAATCAAAGAGAGGCAGATTGTGGCCGGGCATGATATTGGTTCAGGTGGTTTAATCACAACTTTATTAGAGATGTGTTTTGCCGATGTGAATTTGGGAGCTAGGATTGACTTCAGTTCATTTACCGAAAAAGACTTAGTCAAGATTTTATTCTCAGAAAATATAGCCTTAGTGCTTCAGGCAAAAGACGATGCAACATTTGAAAAAGCTTTAGCCGGAATTGAGTTCTTCAAAATCGGAAACGCTGTCGAATCCAATGAATTAATCATTAACGATTTACAATTCACAATTCACAATTATAGAGACATCTGGTTCCAAACCTCTTTCCTACTCGACCAAAAACAAAGTAAAAACAACAAAGCCAAAGAGCGTTTTGACAATTATAAAAATCAACTGTTGACTTATCGGTTTCCGGCTCATTTCACTGGAAAAAACCTGAAATTGACAACACAAAACCAAGGCCGAAGGCAGCCATAATCCGTGAAAAAGGAAGCAATTCTGAAAGGGAAATGGCAAACGCTTTATACATTGCCGGATTTGACGTTAAGGATATCCACATGACCGATTTGATTTCAGGTAGGGAAAATCTGGAAGATGTCAAGTTTATTGGAGCCGTTGGCGGCTTTTCAAATTCGGATGTGTTAGGTTCAGCCAAAGGTTGGGCTGGTGCCTTCAAATACAATGAAAAAGCTAACATTGCCCTGAAGAATTTCTTTAAAAGAGAGGATACACTTTCAGTTGGAATCTGTAACGGATGCCAGCTTTTCATGGAATTAGAAGTGATTCATCCGGAGCATAAAGTACACGGAAAAATGTTGCACAACGACAGCCAGAAACATGAAAGCATTTTCACTTCTGTAAAAGTTACTGATAATAATTCGGTTATGCTAAAAACTTTAACAGGAAGCACTCTTGGCGTTTGGGTTTCGCACGGTGAAGGAAAATTCCAATTACCTGAAGCTGAAAATCAATATAATATCGTAGCAAAATATGCTTATGAAGGCTATCCGGCAAATCCGAACGGTTCAGGTTACAATACAGCCATGATGTGTGACAAAACCGGAAGGCATTTGGTTATGATGCCTCATATTGAGCGTTCTGCATTTCCTTGGAACTGGGCTTATTATCCAAATGATAAAAAAGATGAAGTTTCGCCTTGGATTGAAGCATTTGTGAATGCAAGATTGTGGATCGAGGGTTGGGATAACCAAATCGGTCTCATATAAATTACAAAGTGCTTTTTATTAAAGCACTTTTTTTTGTAGTATTGTTAAAACAAAATTCGATGAGCAGAGCCAATACTTGTTTAAACTGTGGATTACCAATATCGGGTAAATTCTGTAATAATTGCGGCCAGAAAACCGACACGCAAAGAATCACTTTCAAACATTTCATTTTCCACGATATCCTGCATGGTGTCTGGCATTTCGAAAAAGGAATTTTGTTTACTATACAGCAAACCTTATTGAGGCCGGGTAAAGCAGCTTTGGAGTATATTGAAGGGAAAAGGATTCGGTATTACAATGTTTTTTATTTAATATTACTGCTTATAGGTTTGAATATTTTCCTGACGCATTATTATGAAGAATTGAATCACGTTTATAACTATATTCCAACCACGGATATAAAGAATGACATAGGAAAACGATTTGATGATTTTTTGGGGCAAAACGCAAAAATCTTAATCTATCTGTTTGTGCCTTTTTTTGCATTCAATAGTTTTCTTATTTTCCGTAGAAAGAAACTCAATTTCAGCGAACATTTCATCGTAGCCGGAATAACCTTTCTGGCGATAATGATACTAACCACGATCGGAAACATCCTTTTCTTTTTTGATTTTACCAATTCGTTGCAACTTATTTCAGAATTAGCCAACACCTTTGTTCCCATCCTGATTTTGCTGTATGTGATTTTTAGTTATTACACTGCTTTTAAAGAAGATTATACCCTTATCGGATTTATCATCAGAATGCTTTTATTTATTATGTTAATGATTATCCAACTTGCAATTATGCTGATATTGATATTTGGTTATGTTACCGATTGGGAATTTGGCCATCTAAAATACTAGGTTATCAATATATTCTATTTCAACAGAATCAACATTTTCACAATTATTGTGTTCATAACTAATTTCAGCCCCAGATGAACGACATAGAATAGTTTTTATTTTTAGTTCAAGTAAAAACAAAGATTATGAAAGTAAAAAAATTACTTATTCCCGTCTTATTCCTCCTTTCAGCAAATAGCTTTGCTCAAAAAATCTGGACTAAAATTGAAGCCAAAGATGGAGTTCACTACGTTACCAACAATAAAGAATTTATCGATTTTCCTCTTTGGGGAAAATATTTGTTTCAGGGAAAAGAACCCGTTGTCGAATTAAATGAATATGGCGATGGATTTTACCAATTGCACGATCAGATTAAAAGACCGATGATTTGGGGAATAGAATGTGACGAAAAAGGAGCCCTTCTCCATAAAAAGGGTTTCGATAACTCTAAATACATCCTGTGGTACCAATACACCACCAAAACAGAAGAAGATGATGAAGAGGATTTGAATTGGAAAGCAGTCGAATTTACAATTCATACCAATACCTTAAAAATGTTTATTCAGGGTGAACGAAGCAAAGATTATAAAGAAAAGGCTTCGAAATAATACTTAAACCTTTCTTTATGAAAGGTTTTTTTAGGCTTTGATTATAACAAATGATTTTTCTAACTCCCATGAGTCTTTTTTATCATTGTGACAGAAGAGAATCCCACCCTGCTGCACGAAATGAAATTCGACAGAGTCAATCCTTTCGTATGGTCAAAACTAATATTAATTCCCCTTTTGAGGGGTGCCCTATGGACGGTGTGGTTCTCCCTCATACTCAATTTACTCACTTTCCAAGCTCGACACGTTATTTATAAAACAATATTCAGATATTATAGAAGTTGATTTCGGTAGTTAGCAAAGCTTTCAGAAACAAGCACAGTATTACCATAATTTTAACTGACTACTATCCTGAAATAAAAACTTGTCACAAAAAAATCCTTTTGAAAAAATTGTGACAACAATTGTCACAAAATTATCAATCCCGAAAAAATTGTGACAGGAATTTAAGATATTCCGGGTTTAAAAGTTGGACTGATAATTTGAAGTCCAATTGACCAATACCGTATTGAAATTAAGAATTTGATATTAAAAATTTGATATTAAGAATTTGATATTAAGAATTTGAAATTAAAAGGAGGACTGCCGGCGGCAGTCAGGTACGCGAACTTCAGTTCGCAATAACTTAACTTCCCTGTTCGGAATGATATCTCAAAAACCGTATAAAACAAAAAATCCCCATCAAATAAATGATGAGGACTTTCTAAAAAAGATTTGAAATTAAAAGGAGGACTGCCTGTGGCAGTCAGGTACGCGAACTTCAGTTCGCAATAACTTAACTTCCCTGTTCGGAATGATATCTCAAACCCGATAAAACAAAAAAGTCCCTCACTATCGTGAAGGACTTTCTAAAAAAAGGCAGCGACATACTCTCCCACATAACTGCAGTACCATCTGCATTTGAAATTAAAAGGAGGAAGCCCAGTGGGCTTCAGGTATGCAAACTTTAGTTTGCCAATAACTTAACTTCCCTGTTTGGAATGATATCTCAAACCCGATAAAACAAAAAATCCCCATCAAACAAATGATGAGGACTTTCTAAAAAAGATTTGAAATTAAAAGGAGGACTGCCGGTGGCAGTCAGGTATGCAAACTTCAGTTTGCCAATAACTTAACTTCCCTGTTTGGAATGATATCTCAAACCCGATAAAACAAAAAACCCCATCCGAATAAACGAATGAGGTTTCCTAAAAAAGGCAGCGACATACTCTCCCACATAACTGCAGTACCATCTGCGCAGTCGGACTTAACTTCTCTGTTCGGAATGGGAAGAGGTGAGCCCCGACGCAATAACCACCTTAAGGCGTTTTGCAAGGGTGATTGACTTATGCCAACCAACAATACAGAATATCTTAACATACTGAGATAAAGAAAATAAAATATTTAGTTTAGATACTGAAACAAGTTCAGCATAAAGAAAGTTACTCCCCGCCGAAGCGGGGGTGTGTACATAAGCTTACGGGTTATTAGTACTACTCGACTATGACATTACTGCCTTTACATCTATAGCCTATCAACGTGGTCATCTTCCACGACCCTTAAAAGAAATCTCATCTTGTGGTGGGTTTCGCGCTTATATGCTTTCAGCGCTTATCCCTTCCAAACGTAGCTACTCTGCGGTGCTCCTGGCGGAACAACAGATACACCAGAGGTTTGTCCAATTCGGTCCTCTCGTACTAGAATCAGATCCACTCAAATTTCTTGCGCCCACAGTAGATAGAGACCGAACTGTCTCACGACGTTCTGAACCCAGCTCGCGTGCCACTTTAATGGGCGAACAGCCCAACCCTTGGGACCTTCTCCAGCCCCAGGATGTGACGAGCCGACATCGAGGTGCCAAACCCCCCGTCGATATGAGCTCTTGGGGAGATCAGCCTGTTATCCCCGGCGTACCTTTTATCCTTTGAGCGATGGCCCTTCCATGCGGAACCACCGGATCACTATGCTCTACTTTCGTACCTGATCGACCTGTATGTCTCTCAGTCAAGCTCCCTTATGCCATTGCACTCTACGCACGGTTACCAAGCGTGCTGAGGGAACCTTTAGAAGCCTCCGTTACTCTTTTGGAGGCGACCACCCCAGTCAAACTACCCACCAAGCAATGTCCCCCGGATTCCGGGGTTAGACCTCAGATAAGCAAAGGGTGGTATTTCAACAATGACTCCACAACGCCTGGCGACGCCACTTCATAGTCTCCCACCTATCCTACACATCACTTATCCAAGACCAATACTAAGCTATAGTAAAGGTGCACAGGGTCTTTTCGTCCCACTGCGGGTAATCGGCATCTTCACCGATACTACAATTTCACCGAGCTCATGGCTGAGACAGTGTCCAGATCGTTACACCATTCGTGCAGGTCGGAACTTACCCGACAAGGAATTTCGCTACCTTAGGACCGTTATAGTTACGGCCGCCGTTTACTGGGGCTTCAATTCAATGCTTCTCCGAAGATAACATCTCCTCTTAACCTTCCAGCACCGGGCAGGTGTCAGGCCCTATACTTCATCTTACGATTTTGCAGAGCCCTGTGTTTTTGATAAACAGTCGCCTGGACCTCTTCACTGCGGCCAGCATTACTGCTGGCGACCTTTCTCCCGAAGTTACAGGTCTATTTTGCCTAATTCCTTAGCCATGAATCTCTCGAGCACCTTAGGATTCTCTCCTCGACTACCTGTGTCGGTTTACGGTACGGGTTCTTATAATCTAAGTTTAGAGGTTTTTCTTGGAAGCCCTTAGGCGCACTATCACTTTGTCCGAAGACTCCGTGTACTATCGTATTTCCCCAAAATCTCCGGATTTGCCTGGAGATCCTATAGGTAGGTACTTTAACGAACTATTCCGTCAGTTCGCGGCGCTTTCATCACTCCGTCACCCCATCACAATTATAAGAAGTACGGGAATATTAACCCGTTGGCCATCGACTGTCCCTTTCGGGTTCGCCTTAGGACCCGACTAACCCTCAGCTGATTAGCATAGCTGAGGAAACCTTAGTCTTTCGGTGTGCGGGTTTCTCGCCCGCATTATCGTTACTTATGCCTACATTTTCTTTTCTATCCGGTCCAGCAGGCCTTACGACCCACCTTCAACCCTGATAGAATGCTCCCCTACCACTTGTACATAATACAAGTCCATAGCTTCGGTAATATGCTTATGCCCGATTATTATCCATGCTCGTCCGCTCGACTAGTGAGCTGTTACGCACTCTTTAAATGAATGGCTGCTTCCAAGCCAACATCCTAGCTGTCTGGGCAGACAAACCTCGTTTTTTCAACTTAGCATATATTTGGGGACCTTAGCTGATGGTCTGGGTTCTTTCCCTCTCGGACTTGGACCTTAGCACCCAAGCCCTCACTGTTAGTAAACATTATATAGCATTCGGAGTTTGTCAGGAATTGGTAGGCGGTGAAGCCCCCGCATCCAATCAGTAGCTCTACCTCTATATAACTTTACGACTAACGCTGCACCTAAATGCATTTCGGGGAGTACGAGCTATTTCCGAGTTTGATTGGCCTTTCACCCCTACCCACAGGTCATCCGAAGACTTTTCAACGTCAACCGGTTCGGACCTCCACTATGTGTTACCACAGCTTCATCCTGCCCATGGGTAGATCACACGGTTTCGCGTCTAACACTACTGACTAAAGCGCCCTATTCAGACTCGCTTTCGCTACGGATCCGTGACTTAATCACTTAACCTTGCCAGCAACGTTAACTCGTAGGCTCATTATGCAAAAGGCACGCCGTCACCCCACGAAAGGGCTCCGACCGCTTGTAAGCGTATGGTTTCAGGATCTATTTCACTCCGTTATTCACGGTTCTTTTCACCTTTCCCTCACGGTACTGGTTCACTATCGGTCTCTCAGGAGTATTTAGCCTTAGCGGATGGTCCCGCCAAATTCAGACAGGGTTTCACGTGCCCCGCCCTACTCAGGATACCACTATCGTTATCTTCTCTTACCTGTACGGGACTATCACCCTGTATCGTTAACCTTTCCAGGTTATTCCAGTTCAATCCGCAACAAATGGCGTGGTCCTACAACCCCAAAATTGCCGTAACAACTTTGGTTTGGGCTAATCCGCGTTCGCTCGCCACTACTTACGGAATCACTTTTGTTTTCTTCTCCTCCGCCTACTTAGATGTTTCAGTTCAGCGGGTTTGCCCTCCTATCGGAGTACTATGTCTTCAACATAGTGGGTTGCCCCATTCAGGTATCTGCGGATCAATTCGTGTGTGCCGATCCCCGCAGCTTTTCGCAGCTTATCACGCCTTTCATCGCCTCTGAGAGCCTAGGCATCCCCCATACGCCCTTATTTTGCTTATGTACCAGATATAGCGCTAGCTATACCTCTTATCTCTTCCGTTTTTCAACAGAAAAGACGTGTTCTTTCTACTTTTTAAATATTTTCTTATCTCAATATGTCAATGAACTTTAAAGCAGTGTTCAGTGTTCAGATTTTAGTATTCAGCCGAAACTGACTACTAATCACTGTGGACTGACCACTCTTTTTGTGGAGAATATCGGAGTCGAACCGATGACCTCCTGCGTGCAAGGCAGGCGCTCTAGCCAGCTGAGCTAATCCCCCGTGTCTAGTGTTCAGTTAACAGTTTTCAGTTAACAGTACTTCAAACGGCTCGCTCAACCTCCAGAATTTCCTTTTATAAACAAAAACACCGCTTCTTAACTTATAACTTATAATTTATAACCCATAACTTAAAAAGTAGTCCCGCCCAGACTCGAACTGGGGACCCCTACATTATCAGTGTAGTACTCTAACCAGCTGAGCTACGAGACTCTGTTTTTTGCTTATTATAATATTTGAACTAACAGCGAGAGTAATTGAATTAAATTATTTGAAGGACCAGTCCTTATTATCGTCTCTAGAAAGGAGGTGTTCCAGCCGCACCTTCCGGTACGGCTACCTTGTTACGACTTAGCCCCAGTTACCAGTTTTACCCTAGGCAGCTCCTTACGGTCACCGACTTCAGGTACCCCCAGCTTCCATGGCTTGACGGGCGGTGTGTACAAGGCCCGGGAACGTATTCACCGGATCATGGCTGATATCCGATTACTAGCGATTCCAGCTTCACGGAGTCGAGTTGCAGACTCCGATCCGAACTGAGAACGGTTTTGTAGATTCGCTCCTGGTCACCCAGTGGCTGCTCTCTGTACCGTCCATTGTAGCACGTGTGTAGCCCAAGGCGTAAGGGCCGTGATGATTTGACGTCATCCCCACCTTCCTCACAGTTTACACTGGCAGTCTTGTTAGAGTTCCCGACTTGACTCGCTGGCAACTAACAACAGGGGTTGCGCTCGTTATAGGACTTAACCTGACACCTCACGGCACGAGCTGACGACAACCATGCAGCACCTTGTAAATTGTCTTGCGAAAGATCTGTTTCCAAACCGGTCAATCTACATTTAAGCCTTGGTAAGGTTCCTCGCGTATCATCGAATTAAACCACATGCTCCACCGCTTGTGCGGGCCCCCGTCAATTCCTTTGAGTTTCATTCTTGCGAACGTACTCCCCAGGTGGGATACTTATCACTTTCGCTTAGCCACTCAGGTTGCCCCGAACAGCTAGTATCCATCGTTTACGGCGTGGACTACCAGGGTATCTAATCCTGTTCGCTCCCCACGCTTTCGTCCATCAGCGTCAATATATTGATAGTAACCTGCCTTCGCAATTGGTATTCCATGTAATATCTAAGCATTTCACCGCTACACTACATATTCTAGTTACTTCCCAATAATTCAAGTCTGACAGTATCAATGGCCGTTCCATCGTTGAGCGATGGGCTTTCACCACTGACTTATCAAACCGCCTACGGACCCTTTAAACCCAATGATTCCGGATAACGCTTGGATCCTCCGTATTACCGCGGCTGCTGGCACGGAGTTAGCCGATCCTTATTCTTACGGTACCGTCAAGCTCCTTCACGAAGGAGTGTTTCTTCCCGTACAAAAGCAGTTTACACACCATAGATGCGTCTTCCTGCACGCGGCATGGCTGGATCAGGCTTGCGCCCATTGTCCAATATTCCTCACTGCTGCCTCCCGTAGGAGTCTGGTCCGTGTCTCAGTACCAGTGTGGGGGATCTCCCTCTCAGGACCCCTACCTATCGTAGCCTTGGTAAGCCGTTACCTTACCAACAAGCTAATAGGACGCATGCTCATCTTTTACCGTTGTGACTTTAGTAATCAAGTGATGCCACTCAAATACACTATGAGGTATTAATCCAAATTTCTCTGGGCTATCCCTCTGTAAAAGGTAGATTGCATACGCGTTACGCACCCGTGCGCCGGTCTCATATATTGCTATACTACCCCTCGACTTGCATGTGTTAGGCCTGCCGCTAGCGTTCATCCTGAGCCAGGATCAAACTCTTCATCGTATATTGTTATGCTGATATCGCTATCTGCATCGTAATTTAGACAAAGGCTAGTCTTTTTTCAAAATCTTCCGATTCTCTTACTCTCTTTTTGTTGTTCTAACATCGCTGTTAAAACGGCTGTCAATTCAATATGTCTATGAACGTGTCTTCTTTTTTTAGAACCTGAAACAAGTTCAGATTAAACCGCTTTCATTCTCAAAGCGGGTGCAAAAGTAAGCATCTTTTTTAAACCTACAAGGAATTTATAAAATATTTTTGATTTATTTTTAAATCCTTATTTTCTCAGCTTAATCAATGAACTTATTCCCTCTTGCGGGGTGCAAATATAAAAACTAAATCCAACTAATTCCAAATAAAAATCCATGTTTTTTATACCTTTTTTAATCCGTTGATAACTTGAAGTTTACAGACGCACTTCATTGGGACGTTAGGAAAAAGACACTATCCAATGCTTATATTAGGTTCCCGATACAACAAAACCCCTCGCTAGCCCCGATGGGAATGGCATCCTTTTATCCTGAACTTGTTTCAGGATCCTGAAACAAGTTCAGGATAAAAGATAGAATGGACAGCGGGACTGGACGTCCTGAGGAAAGATGGGGCTGTGCTCCTAAAACAAAAAATCCGCTAAATGCGGATTCTTTTAGTATTTTAAAATAGAAACTATTTTTTGAGTGACGCTGCCTTTTTCTCCCAGTAGTCGTAGAGTTGGTCTATGTCTATTGGAGTTGCAGGTGTTTGAGGAGGCAATCTGCCCCGGGTAAATGCCCTGTCGAGAATGGTTTCTATTAAGAAGTCCTCATTGACATTGTAGGGGGCATATTTTGTTTTGAGGTTGATGTCGAATAATTTTGCTGTGTTGTTGGACCAAAATGCTTTCCAGCCGCTTTTATAGTCCTTGATAAGCTCGAAGGTTGTGAATCCGGTTTGGCGATGGATTAGCTTTACCAATATCTGTCCTTGTTTTCGGGAAAGTTTTTTTAATTGCCCGGTGAATTCATTCTCCATATAATCTTCGACAATCTTAAAATATTTTTTTCTCTCTATTTGTTTTCATTTTGTCCATATTCCTGTTCAAAACGGTGAGTCTATCGGCAGCGATCTTTGCTATGGGATACACTTTATAAACCCTGTTTTGTAGCAAGAGAAAATCCTTTTTCTCCTGTGGCGTTAACTTTTGCCTGTAGACAACGACTTCTTCGAGAGGAACAATCGTGTCACCATCTTCTATAATAACTTCTCTCTTAACAATGGAATCATTTGTGATTTGGGCATTTGAAACAAGAGAAATCGAGAGTAATAAAAACAAATAAATAAGCTTTTTGCTCCTGCCTTTAAAATGGTCTTTTTTATATGGGTGAATTGTTGATTTCATTGATTGTAATTATTAGGGTAAAAATATAGAATATCCATAACAACTCTAATGCCAAATTTATATTTTAGCAAAAAAATATTTATGGCAACAAAATCTATACTGACAAAATCATCGCTTTCCTTTTTAGAAACCTACTTGAATAATGCTTCTCCGACTGGATACGAATCCAATGGTCAGAAAATTTGGATGAATTATCTCAAGCCTTATGTTGATACCTTTATCACTGACACTTATGGTTCTGCCGTGGGTGTTATTAATCCGGATGCTAAATATAGAGTTGTTATTGAAGGTCACTCCGATGAAATTTCGTGGTATGTGAATTATATTACTGACAATGGTTTGATTTATGTTATAAGGAATGGTGGCTCAGATCATCAGATTGCGCCTTCTAAAAGAGTTAATATCCATACCAAAAAAGGAATTGTAAAAGGTGTCTTTGGCTGGCCGGCCATTCATACGAGAAATCGTGGTAAGGAAGAATCGGCTACGCTGCATAATATATTTATAGATTGTGGCTGTTCTACCAAAGCGGAAGTTGAGAAATTGGGGGTTCATGTAGGCTGTGTAATTACCTATCCTGATGAATTCTTGATTCTGAATAACAATAAGTTTGTTTGTCGTGCCATTGATAACAGAATGGGCGGTTTTATGATTGCAGAAGTAGCGCGCCTTTTGAAAGAGAATAAAAAGAAACTGCCTTTTGGCTTGTATATTACCAATTCTGTTCAGGAGGAAATTGGACTTCGTGGTGCTGAGATGATTACCAATACCATTAAACCTAATGTTGCCATCATAACGGATGTTTGCCATGACACTTCTACTCCAATGATTGAAAAGAAAATAGAAGGCGATTTACAGATGGGAAAAGGCCCGGTTATTGCTTATGCTCCGGCTGTTCACAATACTTTGAGAGATTTGATTGTTGACACTGCAGAAAATAATAAAATTCCCTTTCAGCGTCACGCCACTTCCAGAGCTACCGGCACTGATACTGATGCTTTTGCGTATAGTAATGGTGGTGTTGCTTCAGCTTTGATTTCGTTACCTTTACGTTATATGCATACCACTGTTGAAATGGTGCACAGAGATGATGTTGAAAATGTCATCAAACTGATTTATGAAAGTTTGCTGAAAATAGAGAATAATGATACTTTCTCTTATTTTAAATAGCAGTAGGCACATTAAAACACAAAAAGCATCTCGAAAAATCGGGATGCTTTTTTACTTTCGCATGACTACGAAAGCCAATCAACCTAAACTTATAATTTTAAATCTACAGTAATTGCGGTGTTATTATTGACGCGAACGCTTTTTACTGTACGGTTAATTTTTTCAAAATTTAACGGATAAACTTCCTCTGAAACGACACTTTCAATGATTTGATTCCCTTCTGTTATTGCGTCTTCATAAGACACTTGAATTGAAAGTGGTTGTACTTTATCTTCCTGGCTTTGCGTGATTAATTTGTTTTCAGCTATTATTTCTTCTACTGATTTTACATAGGTTGATTGGATAACTGAATTTGGATTAAAAACTGTTGTGTCAGTTAAGTCTGCAACTTCATTATTTGAAGTTTCTACAATTACTGTAGCAGATTCCTGTTGATCTAAAACTTGTGTTTCAAATGCTGTAATTGCGTTAGCGTTAGTAAAACTTAAAGCAATTAGTCCTAAAAAAGTGATTGATGTTCTCATGATGATTGATTTTAATTATGATTGATGATTTTATTATTTAGATTAATATCCTATGCAAATATATGGCTAAAAACAGGTATCTTGTTTTGCATAGTACTTAAATTTAACAATTTTTTAACATTTAAACCCTTTTTACTGATAATATTAAATGAAAAAGCACCGTCTATGAGTATAAACGGTGCTTTGATAGAAAGTTTTACGCTTGTTTCAAAAATTCTAAAGCTTCTGTAGATTTTGAGTTCTCTGCATATTTTAATGCAGTGTTTCCTCTTTCGTCTTTGATTTGTTTGTCTGCTCCTTTTTCTACTAAGTATTTAAGGATTTCGATTTTGTTGTAACGGGCCGCCAACATTAATGGTGTTAATCCATTTGACATTTCGTTTACATCTGTTCCGTACTCAACGAATTTTTTGACTGTGGCTAAATCTCCTTTAAGAATAGCATTGCATAAAGGCGAGTTGCCGTAATATACAATTTCGTTTGAAGTTGAAGTTTTTGCAACATTGTTTGCTTCTGCAACAGTTGTGAAAGCTACTAGAGCCAGTCCCAGGATAATGATTGTTTTTTTCATGATGATTTTGATTTTAAATGTTATTGATTAGAATGTAAGACTATCGGGTTTTCAATTCGTTACAGCTAATTAGAATTATAACATTTCTTTAACAAAAGTACTAATTGATAATCAGTTACGACATCACAAAGAAAAACCATCCCTTTTGGAGGATGGTTAGCTAATCTTTATTTGATTGTTACGTTATCTGTTAAGAAAATCGATTACATTTTTCTCTATCCTTTGATTAATATCGGATATATCAGCTTTAACAAATTCTTCTCCTATAATATTTTCATAAAGCTCAATATATCGGTCAGATACTGTTTGTATGTATTCATCACTCATATCCGGGATTTGTTGCCCATCTTTTCCCTGAAAACCGTTTTCAATAAGCCAACGACGAACGAATTCTTTTGAAAGTTGTTTTTGTTCTTCTCCGTTATTCTGTCTTTTCTGATAATCATCTGCATAAAAATATCGGGAAGAATCCGGGGTATGTATTTCATCAATAAGAACAATTTTACCTTCCTTTGTTTTACCGAATTCATATTTAGTATCCACTAAAATTAATCCTCTCCCTGCTGCAATTTCTGTTCCGCGTTGGTATAAATCCCTTGTGTATTTTTCTAAAACCAAATAATCCTCTTCAGAAACAATACTATTTGCTAAAATTGCTTCACGCGAAATATCTTCATCATGAGAACCATTGTCAGCTTTGGTGGTTGGGGTAATTATAGGTGTTGGAAATTTATCATTTTCTTTCAAACCTTCGGGCATTATAACGCCACATATGGTCCTTTTGCCCGAAGCATATTCCCGTGCAGCATGGCCCGAAAGATATCCGCGAATTACCATTTCTACCTTAAAAGGTTCGCAAAGATGCCCAACAGCCACATTTGGATCTGGAGTAGCAATTAGCCAATTAGGAACAATGTCCTGAGTGAGGTGCATGAATTTTGTTGCAATCTGATTTAGGATTTGCCCTTTATACGGAATTCCTTTTGGCAATACGACATCAAAAGCAGATAATCTGTCAGTAGCAATCATGACCAGTAATTCGTCATTGATGTTATAAACTTCGCGGACTTTACCACGGTATACCGATTTTTGTCCAGGAAACTGGAAATGGGTTGTAGTTATAGTGTTCATTGTGTTGAGTTGTGGGTGCAAATGTAATTATTTGTCCAACAAATACGTATTGAAATAAGATAAAATTCGCCCATATTCGTCTACCCACGAATACGTTTCCTTAAATCCATGTGCTTCTACCGGATACGACGCTAAGCTCCAGTTTTTCTTACCAAATTCGATAAAACGCTGAGAGAGACGGATAATGTCTTTATATTCTACATTATCATCTACCATTCCGTGAAGCATTAACAAATGACCTTCCAGTTTGTCTGCATAATAAATTGGGGAGGATTTTGTAAAAGCTTCCGGATCTGTTTCTGGGAAGTTTAGAATATTTCCCGTGTAATCGTGATTATAACTTGCCCAATCTGTAACCGAACGAATTGCACAGCCAACCTTAAATTCATTTGGCTTATTCATTAATGCCATCAGCGTGATAAATCCGCCATAAGAACCGCCATAAATTCCAACCCTGTTTGGGTCAACTCCGTATTTTTCAACCAATACTTTCTTACCGTCAATCTGATCAGAAAGGTCTTTTCCCCCATGAACCTATAAATTCCGGTTCGATGATCTCTGCCATAGCCTTCACTCGCACGGTAATCGATATCCAAAACAGTATAGCCTAAATCGGTTAGCAGATTATGGAACATGTATTCACGTAAATACGAACTCCAATAGTTATGGGCATTCTGAAGGTATCCTGCGCCGTGTACAAAAATTACAGCAGCACCATTCTTAACTTTACTTTCCGGAGTATAAATACGTGCATTGACATTAGCCTTATCTTCTGCTTTAAAAGTGATAACTTCAGGAGTTCGCCAGTTGTATTTTTTGAATGCTTCCGTTTGTGAAAACGTGATTTGCACTAAAGTAGTATTGACTCTATTATCGGCAACATATAATTCCCACGGTTTGTTTTTATAGGAGCAACGGACTAACAAAGTCTTTTCGTCAGGCGATATTTTTACTTCATGCGCTCCGTCCTTGACCAATATCGGTTCCAATTTGCCTCCAGAAGCAGCCAATTTATAAAACTCCTTATTTCCCGGATGTGTTGTGTTTGTTGTAAGATAGAATGTTTTCCTGTCATTTGAAATAGTTAAATCCCGAACTTCCCATTTCCCAGAAGTTAACTGTTCTTTTTTTCCAGATGCCAAATTGTAAGTGTACAAATGCGAATAACCCGTAGCTTCTGATTGAAAATAAATCGTTTGATTGTCTGCTAAAAAGCCTAAAACTTCTGGAGTAAAAGAATACGCCGGAATCCCAGGACCGCCAATCCAGGCATCGTCGTGTTGCTGTTCGATTTCCGTGAACGTTCCGTCTTCCAGATTCAGGCTTATGATCCAACGGTCTTTGTTGTCCTGAGCGCGAATATCGGCTACGGCATATTTTCCATCTTTTGAAAAGATAACCGGATTAGCATAAACAGCTCTTTCAACTGCTTCTTTCTTATTTAAATCCGGATACAATTCGTAGTATTTTGGATTGTCCTTTATGCGGGTTAACTTAGAGAAATCCACATAATTAGTAGTGTCCTTTTCTTTGTTATAGATGCCTAATTTAGTCTTAAAAAAATTAGCTGTAGAAACCTTTGTTCTTATGTCTGAAGATTTATTATAACCATCTGCTGTGATGAAAGTGGCCATAATATCGGCCTTAACTTCCGGAGCTTCATATAATGAGAATGCTACAAAATTCCCTTTCGGATTTACAGAAAGGTTGATAAAATCTGCCTTATCGGAATAGACAGCTTTTGGGAAATCAGACTTTACCAATTTGTTTTTAGCTTCTTCCCATTTCTTTTTAGTATCCTGATCTCTGACAAACTGAAACAATTCCTTTTGCTGCTTATTTAAAAATGTTTCTTCCTCTTTGGTTTTGTCTTTTGCTTTTCCTTTTGTGAAATTAGTAAGCTGGATTACACTTCCTTCCTTTGTATTCAGTTGAAAAATATTGGCTCCTTGTTCGAAAAATACAATTCCCTTTTCCACTCCGACCTGCAGATTGCTTATGCCTGAACTTTGCTGAAACAACTTTGATCGCTTTGTTGATTTGGCATCATAAGAATATAAAGCACCGCCATCTAAATAATAAAAAGTAGATTTATCGGGATTTGGAACATAAGTAAGCTGAGAAAGAGTAGCTTCTTTTTGGGAAGCCAACTCAGGGGCTTTCATTCCCTTTTTCCAATAATATACACTTGTGCCCGGTTCATTTTTTGGATTCCATTCGAAATACACTTTCTGACCATCAACAGACCAATAATGTTTCTCAGGCTGTGAGCCTATAAAGGCATCGCCTTTCATTATTTCTTCAAGCTTTAAGCTTTGTGCTTTAACAGATAGGGTAGATAAAACAAGGAACAGGAATAGTGCTTTTGATCTCACTTTATTTATTTTATTTAAGTTGATTGCAAATATATATTCTATTTAAAGAATTATGGAAAACATTTACTTCTCAAATGACGTCATTTTGAAACTTAATTATGAGTTGTGAACTTCATTAGATTAAATAAAAAAACCTGCCGGAATTGAATCCTGACAGGTTTTACCATTTCGAATCTTATCGATAAATTTAATCGTTGTTTTCTATGCTCTTGTAGGCGTCGATTACCTTTTTAACTAATCTGTGGCGAACAATATCCTTGTCATCAAGATAGATGATTCCGATGCCTTCGATGTCTTTCAGTACTAAAAGTGCTTCCTTTAATCCTGAAATAGTACGGCGTGGTAAATCTACCTGCCCAGGATCACCGGTTATGATGAATTTGGCACTTTTTCCCATACGGGTCAGGAACATTTTCATTTGCGAATGGGTGGTATTCTGCGCTTCATCCAAAATAACGAAAGCGTTGTCCAATGTTCTTCCACGCATGAAAGCCAAAGGCGCAATCTGGATAATTCCTTTCAAAATGTAGTCCTCTAAAGTTTGTGGCGGCAACATATCGCGCAAAGCATCATATAATGGCTGCATGTACGGGTCTAATTTCTCCTTCATATCTCCAGGAAGGAAACCCAGATTCTCTCCAGCTTCTACTGCAGGACGAGTAAGTATTATTCTTTTTACCTGCTTTTCCTTTAATGCTTTAACGGCTAACGCCACTCCAGTATAGGTTTTACCCGTTCCGGCCGGACCAACAGCGAAAACCATATCGTTTTTTGCTACATAATCTACCAGCTTTTGTTGGTTAGGTGTCATGGCCTTAATCAGCTTTCCTCCTATTCCGTGCACCAGGATTTTATCACTGTCGGGCATACGTTGCTCTTCATGCGAATTACTGTGTATGACTCGATCGATTACGTTATCATCAATATTGTTGTAGCGGGTAAAATGCAACATCAGGCGATTAAAGCGTTTTTCGAACTCATCGAGTTCTTCTTTTTCGCCAAATGCCTTTAAGGTTGTGCCACGAGCGACAATTTTGAGTTTAGGATAATACCTTTTAATAGTTTCAAGATGAGTGTCTTGAGCGCCCCAAAATTCTTTGGGTGCGATGTCGTGTAATTCAATGATACGTTCGTTCAAAAGCGGTAGTATTAAATTAAAATAATTCGCTATATATTGTTAGCTTTGTATCCAAATTTAATCAATTAAAAGAATAGCTTTTACTATTTTTGAAAACGATTTCCATCAAGTTATAAACAATCTATGTCAATAATTACCTTAACTACCGATTACGGATTAAAAGACCACTTTGTAGGGGCTTTAAAAGGTAAATTATTATCAGAGTTCCGTGAAGCCACGATTATTGATATTTCACATAACATTGATGCTTTTAATACTTCTGAAGCCGCTTATATAATCGGAGCAGCCTATTCCAGTTTTCCCAAAGGAACTGTGCATCTCATCGGAGTTGACATTGAACTTAACAACGAGAACCAGCATATTGCCATGGAATGGAACGATCAGTATTTTGTTTGTGCTGACAACGGAATCCTAAGTTTGCTGATACAAAAGATTGTGCCGCAAAAGCTCGTTGCGATTAATATTCACGACCGGCTTCCTAACCATGCTACCGATTTGGATGTTTTTGTAAAAGTTTCCTGCCATCTGGCTAAAGGTGGCCTTCCTAATGTTATTGGCAAGGAAATTAAGACGATTAAGGAAATAACCGAGTTACAGCCTATCATTCAGGAGAATCAGATAAAGGGCTATGTAATTTACATCGATCATTTAGGCAATGCCGTAACAAACATCTCTAAAAAGACATTTTTGGAAATGGGTAAAGCCAGGCCTTATTCCATTCAATTTAAAAACCAGACGATTAAAACCATTTTACCTAAATATTCAGACATTGGTGTTTCCGAAAAATATCCGCTAAAATATTATGAAGGCGAAAAGCTGGCGATATTCAACGAAGCAGGTTTTTTGGAAATTGCCATTTTCAGAAGCAATCCGGACACAGTGGGCTCAGCTTCGAGTTTATTGGGATTGAGCTATCGGGATGTTATAACAATTGAATTTAAAAACTAAAACCATACTATTTTGAAAAATATTGCGTTTACACTATTGTTCTTTTTGGAAACTTTTGAAAAGCGTTTTCTGGAATTTTCAATGACAGGACAGAAAGCTAATCGCAACTAAAAAAAGTAAAAAATAATGTTTATCAGAATTGTAAAAATGAGTTTTCATCAAGAGCATATTCCAAAGTTTTTGGAGAATTTCGATGTGATGAAAGAAAAAATACGCGGTGCTGAAGGCAATCGTTTTTTGGAGCTGTATCAGGACAAAAATAATCCGTGCATTTTCTTTACCTATAGCTTTTGGGAAACCGAAGAAGATTTGGAAAACTACCGACGCTCGGAATTATTTTATGACGTATGGACATTTACCAAAAAGTTGTTCAATGAGAAGCCGGAAGCATGGTCAGTCGATAAATTAGTATCATTACCCTAATTATAACGTAGAAACGCGATTAATCGCGTCTCTACAGAAAATAAAAAATATGAAATCAATAGCGTTACGCGAAATAAAATCCTTCTTTGGTTCACCAATAGGTTACCTGGTGATTGGATTGTTTTTATTACTCAATGGCTTATTCCTGTGGGTTTTTGATGGAGAATACAATATATTGCAAAGTGGTTTTGCCGATTTGAGTCCGTTTTTTACCCTGGCACCATGGATTTTTATTTTCCTGATTCCGGCCGTTACTATGCGAAGCTTTTCAGATGAAAAGAAACAGGGTACAATCGAACTACTACTAACCAAACCTTTATCGCTTTGGCAGATTGTAAACGGAAAGTTCCTAGGTTCGTTTTTACTGATTGTTATTGCGCTTATCCCAACATTGGTGTATGTTTATGTAATTTCTGAGTTGGGATTACAGGAAGCCAATATCGATATGGGACGAACTATGGGTTCGTATTTTGGGCTCCTATTTTTAGTAGCTGCCTATACTTCTATTGGGATTTTTACCTCTACCCTTTCTGAAAATCAGATTGTAGCCTTTTTGCTTTCGGTGTTTTTCTGTTTCTTGTTTTACTACGGATTCGAAGGCCTTTCTACTTATGCCAAAGGTTTTGAAGAAGGCGTTTCCCGAATTGGGATGGATTACCATTTCAAAAGCATGTCAAGAGGCGTATTGGACACACGGGACATTTTGTACTTTCTAAGTGTTGCATTCCTATTCTTATCGTTCACTGTTTTTAAACTTAAATCCTTAAAATCGTAATGAGCGCTACTAAAAACAATTTCAAAAAGATAGCAATTACTATAGTTTTTATAGTGATCCTGAACCTTGCCGGGCATTTTCTTTACAAACGTTTTGACCTTACTTCCGACAAACGCTATACCCTTTCAGAGACGACTCTGACTATTGTCGATCAGGTGAAGAAACCCTTATATATCGATGTTTTCCTAGAAGGGGATTTTCCGGGAGAATTCAAAAAACTGCAAACGGAAACCCAACAATTACTGGAAGAATTTAAATCACAGAATTCGAATATCATTTTCCAGTTTGTCAATCCGATGGAAGATGCTGAGGACAAAAATAAAATTATACAGTCTTTCCTTGAAAGAGGCCTGACTCCGGTTAACGTTACTGTTAACGACAAAGGTCAGCAAACGCAGGAAGTGGTTTTTCCATGGGCAGTTGCTACTTGTGGTAACCGTTCGATAAAAGTCCCTTTGCTGAAAAATATGATGGGTGCTTCAACCGCTGAAAAAGTGGTGAGTTCTGTGCAGCATTTGGAATATGCGTTCACGAATGCCATTAATGTTGTAGCCAAAACCAAACAGAAAAAAGTGGCCGTTATCCAGGGAAATGGCGAATTACACGATATTTTGATTGCTGATTTTGTAAAATCGGTAAAAGACAACTATTATATCGGGCCTTTCACCTTAGATTCTGTGGCCAAAAGCCCAAATGAGAGTTTGAAATACTTAAAGAAATACGATCTGGCGATTATTGCCAAACCAACGGAAGCTTTTTCAGATGAAGAAAAACAGGTTTTAGACCAGTACATCATCAATGGCGGAAAAGCCATCTGGCTGATTGACCAGGTTAATATGGAAATGGATAGTTTATACAATCAATCAGGAACCAACCTTGCCTTTCCGCGCGATTTGAACCTGAACGATATGTTCTTTAAATACGGCATCCGATTCCATCCCGATTTAATTTTCGATTTACAGAATACTCCAATCGCGCTGGCAACAGGTGGCGAAGGAAGCGCAACGCAATACACACAATATCCGTGGTTTTATTCCCCGATGGTTTATCCAATGTCGAAAAATCCTATTGTGAGTAATTTGGACGGGATTAAATTCCAGTTCACCAGCCCAATTGAGCCTTTGAAAAATGATATCAAACAAACGGTTCTGTTACAATCTTCTAAATATTCAAGATTAGTTGGAACTCCATCTGAAATAAGCCTGAAAATAGTTTCAGAAAGACCGGAACAAAAGGACTTCATCGGAAAAGGAAATTATCCGGTAGCGGTTTTGCTCGAAGGGCAGTTTCATTCGGTTTACGAAAACAGGGTGTTGCCGTTTAAGGATCCTACCTTCAAAAACACCGGAAAAGACAGTAAGATGATTGTGATTTCGGATGGTGACGTTATCAGGAATCAATTGGATAAAAACTTCCAGCCTTTGGAATTGGGTTACGACAAATGGACCAATAACCTTTATGCCAACAAGGAATTCATGATGAACTGCGTCAATTATTTACTGGACGACAACGGACTTATTAACATTAGGAGCAAGGAAGTAAATCTGCCTCTTCTGGATAAGGAAAAAGTCTTTGCCAACTATACGCAATCGCAGGTCATAACTGTGGCAGTTCCAATAGTAATACTATTATTGTTTGGCGTTGTGTTTACCATTTTGCGCAAGCGGAGATATGCCAGATAAGTGTTAATAAAAAACTTTTTGAAATCTCTTAGTTTAAGATATATTTGTAAAAAATAAAAAAACATATGAAATTCATTGTATCGAGTTCATACTTACTAAAACAACTACAAGTATTGGGTAGTGTCATCAACAGCAGTAACACTTTACCCATTTTAGATAACTTCCTTTTTGAGTTAGACCATAAAAATTTAACTGTTTCCGCTTCTGATTTAGAGACAACCATGTCCGCTACTTTAGAAATTGATTCTACGAGTAAAGGAAGCGTTGCCGTTCCTGCGAAATTGTTATTGGACATTTTAAAAACATTTCCTGAACAGCCTTTGACTTTCACAGTTGAGGAAAACAGCACTATTGAAATCAGTTCTAACTCTGGAAAATATGCTATTGCATACGCTCCGGGAGAGGAATTCCCAAAGTCAGTAAGTTTAGACAATCCGTCATCTACTGTAGTTCCTTCAGAGGTTTTAGCTACAGCTATCAGCAAAACTATTTTTGCCGCCGGTAACGATGATTTACGTCCGGTAATGAGTGGTGTATTTTTCCAATTCTCTCCCGAAGGTTTAATTTTCGTTGCAACGGATGCACACAAATTAGTGAAATATGCCCGTGCTGATGTAAAAGCTTCACAGGTTGCCGATTTCATTATGCCAAAGAAACCTTTGAACATCCTTAAAAGCATTTTAGGAACCTCTGATGCTGATGTTACTATCGAATACAATGATTCCAATGCGACTTTCTCTTTCGAAAGTTATATCCTAACCTGCCGATTAATTGATGGAAAATATCCAAACTACGAAGCGGTTATTCCAAAGGAAAATCCAAACAAATTAATGATTAACAGGGTTTTATTATTGAATTCTGTTCGTCGTGTTGCTATTTTCTCTAACAAAACTACACACCAGATTCGGTTGAAGATTGCCGGAGCCGAATTGAATATCTCAGCGGAAGATATTGATTACTCTAACAAAGCTGAAGAGCGTTTGACTTGTGATTACCAGGGTGATGACATGCAGATTGGTTTCAACTCAAGATTCTTATCGGAAATGCTGACGAACTTAACTTCTGACGAAATCATGTTGGAAATGTCAATGCCAAACCGTGCCGGAATCCTAACGCCTATTGATGGCTTAGACGAAGGAGAAACCGTGACGATGCTTGTAATGCCGGTAATGCTGAACAACTAAATATAAACTAACCTTTATACCGAAGACCGTAACTTAGAAATGAGTTACGGTTTTTTTTATCTCTAAAAAGCGTTTATTAACCAGATGTCGACATATTTTAGTCAAAAGCTAACGCTTGTTCATTCTTACGTATACTTATCCAAATATTCCCTTCCTTTGCTAAGGATTTGCATATCCATTGTGATTACAATTCTATTTTAAGTTAAAGCATAAATGGTTCTCATAATAAATGTTAATAAAATAACACTAATGTTAAATACCTACATTTAATTTTTAATATATTTGGCATCCTAACTAACAATTAAAACATAAATAAATGAAAAAAATGTACTTGCAGGCTTACTATGCCTTGCTGTTGGAATGACTGCAACAGCTCAAAAATTAGGAAACTTTGGAGCTGATTTAGCAAAAAAATCGGTGATGGGAAAAGAAATCAGGGTTCCATATACGGATATGGTTAGCTACTACGGATTCATCAAACCAGGATCTAAACCGGACGAAGTAAAAGGTGGTAAGAAAATGTACTACATCTATGTTTGGGTACCAGTAGCTGCACCTGAAATCGGAATCAGAATGATTTCTCCAGTGCCGGATAGCATGAAACCTTCTGATAAAGATTACGTTTCAGCTGACTACACAGCAAATGCATCAGATACAAAAAGTTTCTTCGATACGTGGGTAACGTTTGAAAGAGCTGATGGAATTTTTAAAGTGGAAGATGTAGCTGCAAAAGCTAAATCAGCAAGCTGGACAAAAATCGAAAGCAATGACGATTCAGGAGAAATGCCTGCTCAGCCATCTGGAAGCAAGTATAACTCTTTGATGAGAATTACAAGCGATACTTCTAACCCAACAAAATCTCTTGTAATGGGATTATACAGAATCGGATTTACAACCTACAAAACCGGAGAAGTTCAGGGAAGTTTCTTAGCCCAAATGGGAGCTCCTGTTAAACTTCCTGGAGTTCAGGTAGCGGTAAACCCAGCAGATATTGTAAAAAAATAGATTTATACCTCTTATTTAAGAAGCCGTTTCGATGTAAAATTGAAACGGCTTTTTTTATTTATAAAGTTTTACCTTTGCCTCCTACACTGTTAGGTTAATTAACCGAAAATTAAAAATTTTAGAAATGATTTCACAGGAAACCATCGTTGCTTTAGCTTCGCCATCAGGTGCTGGTGCTATTGCGGTTATTCGTCTGTCGGGCAAAGAGGCCATTAGCCTTGCAGAAAGTGTTTTTCAATCAGTTTCCGGAAAATCCATTTCAAAACAAAAAACCCATACCATTCATCTCGGGCATATCGTAGAGGACGGAAAAATATTCGATCAGGTTTTGCTTTCGCTATTCAAAAATCCAAATTCGTATACAGGCGAAGATGTAGTTGAGATTTCCTGCCATGGTTCCACCTACATCCAACAGCAGATCATTCAATTGTTATTGCGAAAAGGTTGCCGTATGGCGCAGGCAGGAGAATTCACGCTTAGGGCTTTCCTTAACGGAAAACTAGACTTATCCCAAGCAGAAGCTGTAGCCGATTTGATTTCCTCAGACAATGAAGCCAGCCATCAGATTGCCATGCAGCAGATGCGTGGCGGTTTTTCGAACGAGATTTCAAAATTGCGGGAAGAACTATTGAACTTTGCTTCGCTTATTGAACTGGAATTAGACTTTGCCGAAGAAGATGTTGAATTTGCAGACCGAACGCAATTCAGCGAATTACTCAACCGCATCGAATTTGTTTTGAAACGGCTTATTGATTCCTTCGCGGTGGGTAACGTTATAAAAAATGGTATTCCGGTGGCAATTGTAGGAGAACCAAATGTTGGAAAATCCACCCTGCTGAATGCTTTATTGAATGAAGAAAGAGCGATTGTTTCCGAAATTGCCGGAACTACACGTGATACGATTGAAGACGAACTAACCATTGGTGGCATTGGTTTCCGTTTCATTGATACGGCCGGAATCCGCGAAACAAAAGATGTGGTGGAAAGCATAGGCATCAAAAAAACATTTGAAAAAATCGAGCAGGCGCAAGTTGTTATTTATCTGCTGGACAGCAGCGAACAGAAAGCAGACGGCAGTTTGAAAACGAATATCTCAGAAATTGAAAAAATCAAAAATCAGTTTCCTTTAAAACCTTTAATCATCATTGGAAATAAAGTGGACAGGCTTTCTAATGAAGATGTTTCCAGTTTAAAGTCACAAATTGAGAATATTTTATTACTTTCGGCTAAGCAGAAAGAAGGAATTGACGATTTGAAAAAGCAATTGCTTTCTTTTGTCAATACAGGTGCGCTCCGCAATAATGAAACGATTGTAACCAACACCCGTCATTATGATTCGCTCTTAAAGGCCTTGGAGGAAATCCAGAAAGTTAAATTTGGAATGCAGTCGAACTTATCTTCAGACCTGATGGCAATTGATATCAAACAGGCTTTGTACTATTTTGGCGAAATCACTGGTGAAGTAACTAATGATGAGCTTTTAGGGAATATCTTTGCGAATTTCTGTATCGGGAAATAACATCCACAAAAAACATCACCCACAATTGATACTAAAATAAACCCTTTTAAAATAAGGGTTTATTGGATTTTACACAAAATTGTGTTTTCTTATTCTTTTCTAATTTTTGTCGACTCTCGTTTTACTCAAATTACTTGTTCGTGTGACGCGGCCATATAAATAAATCATCCTCTTTGCCAGAGCGATTCTAAGTTAGTAAAAGAATTTAGCTAACTAAGCCAATTAAAACTTCCATTGCAATCCGATTCCATTTGCAGAAGCAACAAGATTTAAGTCAGATTTTGCAACAAAAGAAACTTGTTTTTTGGGTAGTGAATTATAACTATTGACTGCTTGTTTTATATTTTTAACACCTCCCAATTTTACTGGAATTCCAACAACTGCTGTTGCCAATCCAACAATAAGTAATGCAGGAGATCCTCCGCTACTCGTATCAGAAGCCATCAAATTACTAATCCCTCCGCCTATAAAAAGCCCTATGCCACCTCCAATTAAAACATTTCCAAGAGTACTCCCACTTTTTCCTTTTTTATATTGATTGTATGCATTAGGATTTACCTTTAATAATGATTCCAGTTTGTCATTGCTTAGCTTTTGCCCGTTCATATATATCTTTGAAGCGGATTGATATTTCAATTTTTCATCTGCCGATTTTTCCACTATAACAGGCTTTGGATCTTGCGGCTGAACTATTGAACCAGGTCTTAAATTTCCTGTTTCATAAATTATTTCACCACTGATATCCATAATCTTTTTTACTGATGCGACTGAAACATTCATTTCCAGTTTAGAAATTTTGTTTATAAATGTTACACTTTCATTTTCAAGGGTCAGGTTCTCAAATTCAATTATGGCATTGCTGATAAATGTGATGTAACCATTTTTTACAATCTTCTTTTCTTGAGAAAATGAAAAAAGATTTAAGAGAAGGAACGAAAAAACAATAATTTTTTTCATATATAGGTTTGCTTATTTTTGTTTTTTACTTAACTTTGATTGAGAAAAAATATCCTGTTTGAATGTTATTTCAAATTAATAAATCTAACATCAACTTTGTTTGAAACCAGTGTACCATCAAATATAAATACATTGCTTTTCATTAATTTATTTGTTATATTCTTTTTCATAACTTTTTTCATTAATGAACTGTCCGCAAAAAAGCGTAAATTAAATTTATATTGTTTATTTGGATCAAATTTTATACAAGACAATTGTGTACTGTATTTATTTACACCATTTATAAAGGGCAGGTAGATAATTTTTTTAAAATATTTAGTTTCTCCTGGTTGTAAAACTATAAGATCATCTTTTACAGTTTTTGAAAATTCAATATCTTCATCTATAACGGGTATTTTTAAATCTTTCAGTTCATCTGAATTTTTTTTATTATATGCTATACTTTTTTTTCCAATTGAATATCTTGGCGATGAGCGGAATAGTAAGTAAAATTTTCCTTGTTATTAAATTCGTAAAATATTTTGCTTCTTTTGCAGTAGTAACATGAATCATATTTACCTTCATTATCATAGTCGTTATATTCCAGCATATTTTGATTTAAAGCCAAAGCATATTTTTTGTTCGAGTTATTTTTTATATAAAATTCAATAACGTTTTCACCACTCTTCTTTTCTTCATCACTGTAACTTAAACTCCTATTAGTTGGTAAATCTTCAAAATTAATTTTTGGGACATTTATCGAACTATTCAAAATAAAGAATTCAATTCCTTCCTTTTTTTCATAAGTGGAAATCTTATCATCTTTACAAGAGAATAAAATTATTAAAATCGTTAAAACAAAAATCTTCATAATTAATAATTTGTGAACCTTGCATCAGTTTTTATCAAATCTCCTAACACTTGAATAGCTGTGAGATAATGCCCATTATCTAGAATATTCATCCCATCATAACTGTTAACTCCGCCATACTTGTAAGCATAACCAAACGCAAAAACTTCAGAGCCATTATAGGATATAGTCTCCTTATATTTTAAGTGCGTTGCCCATCTGTATCCTAATTGATTAAATATTGCATGTCCAAATTCATGAAGCATACTTTGTGCTAAAACTACATGATTACGGAAGGATGCACCAAAAAAGTGATATTTGAGTTTATGTTGTCTTCATTTAAAAAGGTAAGCGCCACGGAATTATGATCTTGTGACCAATACATATCCTTATAGTTTATCTGCATTAAGGGTTTTCCTGCTGCTAGATAAGCTCTTTTTAAAGTTGGTATGTTTTCTGCCATGTACTCTAGTAGAGCAACGCTCCTTGTGGCTCTATCATATGTTATTGAGAAACATGCATCTTTAATTTCTCTTATAAATCTTTTTTCAGCTATTACTCTTTGCCATTCTGACCCCAAGTGATTTAGCCCGCTGGTCATTAGTCCCTGTCTCATACCATCCATAAAATCGCCGCCTGCAATAGCACTACTTAAACCACCGCTCACACCGCCTGCAGTTATCATAATCGCTTTGTAAAGATCCGGATTTCTCGACGCAAAGGTTGTAATATGTGCTAAACCATATCCATTTGCTGACGCAGCTTCGGCATTTGAGGCAATTTGAGTACTTCCAGCACCCAAAGATTCTATACCACTACTTACCAATGAACTCACAGCGCCTGCCGCCAATCCACTTGCAAAAGATCCCCCTTGAATATCGCTCATTGTTCCCCCGACCATACCATGCATTCCTGCCTGAAAAAGTGCTTTCCCAGTCGTGAGAAATTGTCCAAAGACATCGGTCGCCATTTGACCAATACCAAAACTAATCACCCCAGTAATTCCACCCATTACTCCTGATTTACCTATGCCATACCAAAAAGGAATACCGTTTATCATATTTTCAATCGCATTCATAGTGACAGCAATTGCACATCCAACTAAGAATGTTCCTAGTAATGTTAATTCTTCACCCGAAGGATCAGTATATAATAATGGGTTGTTTAAAACATAGCCATATCTGTTATAGTTTTGAGTATTGTAAGGATCTTGGACAAAATTGTCTGGCGAAAGAAAACGTTTCAGCTGAGGATCATACAGTCTTCCATTCATGTGGATCAACCCAACTGTTTTTAAATATTCATGTCCAGTATACCCTCGGTCAATTAATAAATTATTGACCCAACCTAAAGTATTAGGAGTTTGAGGAACACCCGCAACCATGGCATTTTTTAAATTACCCCATGCATCAAAATATCGTTGCTCCACAACAGTGGCGCTTGGGTCCGCACTTGTGACAGCCACTATTGTGCTTTGATTGTCTCTATGCAAGAAGTATCGATTGACACTATCTACATTGCTCCCGGTTAACTGATCTATCTTTATGTAGTTAGCTGTATAAGGGTCACCTGTCATATAGGTAATTATTTTGGTAACTACACCTTCCTTTACTATTTCAATTGCTTTGTCCGAACTAAAAAACTTTCTATTCGGCCTGTTTGTTGCAGTAGTACTTAAACTACCATAGTAGGCGCAACTTCTGTTTTTTAGAATAGAGTAGTCATAACTAATGCGATCCTTTCCAGACAGAAAAATTTCATTGGGGTTTTTGAAACTATTATATTGAATATCCGCAAAGCCTCTTTGTGCATTCAGTTGGCTACCATTGTTATTGTAATTTATACTTTCGAGCTTGTAGTTTGTATCAGCATAATTATATTTTCCAACCGCCGTATTAGAAGTCATTCTTCCACGTTTGTCATAAGTATAGTATTGTGTCACTGACCCATTTACTTTTTCTTCAAGTAAACGATTGAGATCATCATAATCAAAATCCTCATTTTTATTAAAAACATGATTATTACGGTTGGTGAGTACACCTCTCTGGATATCGTAAGTGTAATCAATGTCTATAATAGTACTACTGTCTTTTTGATGTTTTATTTTTTCTAAGGATAACGTGCTACTATTATAAGTGGTATTAACTACATAACCATTACCATATGTCATTTGTGTGGTAAGTCCATGCGAGTTTATATTATCTACCGTCCAAATAGTTTGCGAATTATCCAAGTCTACTTGACTAGTCAAGATACCATTATTATCATAACTATTTAGAATAGTGCTTTCTGTAGAATAATTAGGAGATATAAGTGTTGTTTTTAATTTATTTGAATTTATTCGTCCAAAGTCATCAAAAGTGGTTGTTGTTTCGTAAGTAAAATCAGGAGTTTCCTCTTTCTTTCCAGTTGCTCTGTGGTATGGATCATTATAAAATGTTGTATAGGTGTAATTTTTTCCATTATATGTGCCGCTAATGGTAGTAGGTAAATGTGTTGTAGGATCGTAACCAAAATTCTTCACAATAATTGTGTTCTCGGCAGTACTTGTTGTATTTTCACTAGTTGCACGCCCTAAGTCATCATAAGTGTAAATAGTAATACCCCCTTTAGGGTTTGTTTCTTTTTTAATTCGGCTAAGGTTATCATATTCATAATGGTAGATGCCAGCAGAAGGGTCAGTTAGTTTGATCTTATTTCCCCAGCCATCAATCTCAATCTTCGTTTTAATACCGGCATAATCAGTTTCCTTTAAAGACCCATCTGGATAGTACTTGTAAAATATTTCACCACCACTATCTTTATGTTTTATTGTATTTCCATTTGCATCAAGCCATTTTTCCGTTTTTTTGAAACCATCATCAACACTAACTTTCAACTTTTCGTAGCAAGTAGTAAAAATTTTACCTGTAAAAGATATATTTTTAATTGGTCTATTTATCTCATCATATTCTGTGTAATTCCACAAAGGAATTTCACTGTTAAAATATGGCTCGCTTACACCTGTTTTTTTTCCAAAAATATCATATTCTGTTGATACGTTAACCCATTGTGAATTTAAGGTTTGTGTCATAGATTTTACCTCGCGATTAAACTTATCCATTAAAACTCTGGTTTCCACTCCACCTTCACGTTTTTTGGAAATTATATATGTCCCTGCGGGTGCAGTAGAATCTAACATTTTACGAATTGTGGTTTTCTTTCCAAGGTAATCCGTAATTTCTTTTGCCGTTCCCCAACGATCGTATTTATATGAATTTGTCAGCCCAAGTACATTTATTTCAGAAATCAGCCACCCAATAGAGTTAAAATTTGTCGTCGCAACCAATCCATCGGGAGCCGTAACTTTCCAGAGATATCGATTAGTGACATCATATTCGAAAGTAGTTGTTACTGGGGCTATACCATCTGTATATAATGTTTGACTAGATACTTCACCAAACGAGGTATAGGTATAATCGGTTACGATTGGCAATGTATTATTACCATATTTACGACTTTGTAATAAAGTACCATCGCTGTTATAGTCCTGCTCACTTTTAGTTGAATATGTGGCTGCATCCTTAATTGAAATGTTTTCAATTCTACTATGTTTTCCAAAAAATAGTGATCACCATTGAAATTTTCTGGAGTATAAAAAAACTTTTGGGTATTAGATGCCTGGCTATTGTAGTCAGTATTTACTTGTTGTAAAGTTAAATCGCCAATATCATCATACTGATAGCTCTTATTGATGGTTATCCCTTGAAGATAATCTATATTTTGTTCCAAAGTAGCCAAAATAAGATACCTATTGCTGCCCTTGTCAAAACGTTGGTTAGTAATTGTGGATTTAGTGAAAACTGAATTCGGGTTCAAACTACCATAAGTAGAACTGATTAATGCATTGTCATTTAAAGGATCATATGTTTTTACACTCCAAAAGAGCCCCTTAAACATGTCCTTAATTTGATATTTACCATTAATAAATATACTTTCGTAAGCATCACTGACCAATGTTTTTTGAAACCCTATGAATCCTTTACCCCACATATGCTGAATACCATTGATATAACGATATTCTTTAGTTAGTATTTTACCGTCAAAAACCGTATGCATTTTATGAACTAAATAATTTATACCTATATTTTTATGAACATAATAAGGGTAAGGTAATGAAAGATAATCGGTAGCATATACTTTTTCAAGATTAGTAATATTTTTTCTACCATTGGTCTATACTCTATAACCTGAGAGATATGGCTACCGTTATCAATTTCGTTAAGTTGACCTTCAACAAATTCATCATTATTAGCCGTAAAGCCAATATTATTACCTGTAATTGGGTCATATAAGGTTAATCTAGTTTTATACGTACTTAATTGATTAAAGTCTGTATTGCTTATTGCAAGTGATAAAGGAGATATCTTATCTTCACTTAAAGATATTACAGTTGGTAAATTAACCATAGAATGCTGTCCATCAGGTAACGTCGTGTTTATATGGAACAGTATCTTATTGGCAATTGTTGAATTAACTATTACTGGTAGATGTTGGATCCAATGTGCCGCGATGAATGTAGAAAAAATATCACAAGGACTCCCAAAACTTGACGGATTGCTAACTGCTCCCGTAATATTATTTACACATTGATCCGGTACATATGTTGATTGAGGTGTAAAAGAAAATGTATTTAAATTTTCAACTCTTGTGTTCCAAAGTTTACCATCTTCGTCATATTTTGCTCTACCACACTTACTAAAAGATACTAAATCAGTTTTACCATCATTATTAATATCCATTGGAAATACTGTCGAGCTTCCGTATTCCGTATAAGAATAACTGTCCGGTGTACCACTCCAAACTTTACTCCAAAAAGAGGATCTTTTAATAATGTTTCTTTGTGAAGGAGCCAAATAGGCAATTTTCTGTTGTGTGTAATCCCTTTCGGTTTTAATAAACCCAACACCAGTAGCGATATATTCCCACCATAATAGTGGTTCAGATTCGATTTTATTCAATTCTTTTGCAACAGATGAACCTACAATGTTATATACTTTTTGTGGAGTTATAAAATCAGTTAAACCATCGCCATTATAGTCACCAAATATCAATGGCATTTTTTCATGATAATTTGACAATTCAACTTGTTGTTGATTAATTATTGGGACTAATGCATTAGTTAATAGATCAACCCTAAAAATAGAATAATCACCCTCATTAGATACAAACATGAGTTCTGGTAAGCCGTCACCGTCAAACTCTATTTGATATACACGCGATTCATTATCTATTTCTGGACAGGATAAAAGTACTGGGGTAATCTGCCCTCCAACTGCAGAACCAAGCTCTGCAAAATAAAATTTTTGAGGTCTTAATAAATCACTTTTCTCAAATATAATAACGTCAACAAGTCCATCGTTATTGTAATCTCCTGATATTATCTCCCGACCTTTTTGGTTTCTAATATATTCGCCTGCAACAAGCGTTGTTGTAGATACCAGTGGCCAATCAAACATGTTATCAAAAGTTGTATGGAAAGTAGGGTCTAATTGAATTACTCCCCCGACTAAATCCATTGTAACACTTTTAGTAAAACTATTAACGAAGTCAGTAAACTTAAATTCTATTTTGTCAACAAAACTTGAAGTATTAGTAAGAACTAAAGGGTCAACTTCTCCTATGTATTCAGTAGCCGCTGAAATTAATTGGTCATTTTCACATATTTTGTTATTCTGTAAAGACCTTCCGGCAAAGTAATCCCTTGATTTACTATAGGGTGGACATTGTGCGCCCCTTTCAGTAGTGTATACATAAGTACTGTCTGCTCGCTTTATTTCGTATATAGGACCTAATTTGCCTGTTCTGTAAAAATCCCCCATCGCCACATTCCCTAATCCAACTGCATTATATGGTATTCCTGCACTATATCCTGTGTGCTTTACTATTGTACCTGTATTCGATGGATTGTATATAAATCGTAATGGTTTCAAACTTTGACCTGTACCGTTTTTAACTTCTACTCGAATAAGTCTTTCAACTGTATTACTCTGTATATAATCATAAAAAAATTTATACATCCTATACAATCCTGCATTGGTAGATATATAAACCGATCTTACTGAGATATCAGATAATACTTTTGTGTTTTTGTATAAAACGCCATTGCGGTACGATTTAGTGCTAACCGCTCTATCTGTATAATTAAACTCAACAAAAAATTTATCATTTGAATAACTTGTCCCACCATATGAAATTGAACTAAGAGAAGGAACATTATTAATTACGCTGTAAGAATAGTGCAATTCATTATTTAGAGCATCTTTAATCACTTTAACATAATGTTGACCTGCAACTAACTCTGAATACTTAGCCACTTTACCATCAGTATATTGAATCATAAAACTGTATCCAGAAGTATTGATCTTAGTTATTTTAATCTTAGAAAACTTTTCAGTTTCAAAAGTTGTAGGACTGGTAGCTAATAATCTTTGTCCATCAAGATAAAATGGATCGTCATTGTTAAATTGTGCACCAATTGTAATACCATCAACTAATTTACTTTTCCCTCCTCTTGAAATCGTTGACAAACCCATAATATTCCAACCCCAACCAGCTTGTCCATTTCCTGATTGACTACTATAGGCTAAAGCAATATTAGGCTGGAAGTTCCCTTGTCCTTTTAATACCTCAATCGGAATCATATAGGTTAAAGCACCACTGTCATTAACATTCATTTCCGATTTTATTGTCGGAATTGTGTCTAATGACATAGCCATTGCAGGAGGATTTGCATTAGATGTTTTATTGGCAGCCGATAAATTTGTAGTCGAATATCCGGAAGTATCGAACTCTAAAGGGATAGTTTCTTTAATTTGACTATTTACTACAAGCGGTAAACAGCACATCATTAAGCAAAAAACAAATATTTTACCCATAGCCATAAATTATTATTAATTTAATTGAATCTTCTCAAAAAATCCATTAAAGTTTTATTACATTTTTGGAAATAAACTGCCCAGAGTCTAATATAAATTTCACTATATAAATTCCAGTTGGTCGACTTGTTAAATTAATTAAAGCACTATTATCTGATGGAGCAATAGATAATACACTTAAACTTACTCCGCTTGTATTTGCTACCTGCATTTCTGTTATTTTTCCCAAAATTGTTCCACTCCAAGTGGCAGTTATTGTGGAGGAGGTTGGGTTTGGAGCTAATACAATTAATGCACTAAAATCTTCCATTTCTTCAGAAGTATATTCAGATGATGATGTAGGAATTGTAGGAGCAGGTGGAGCACAGTCAACAGCACTTTCATTATTACCTGAACTATCATAGTTGAAACATTTACCCGTTGTTGAATAAGTATCACTTGGAAGTTGTTCAACATCATTTATCGATACATTGCATATCGTGTTTAACAACGTTTCTGAATAAATATCCCAAGTAAAATCTGTTAATACATCGGTTAATGCTTCTTGGACTTGGGGAATATCTTCCAAGTCTTGCGTTTCTGGAACGTAGCTTGATTCCAGTGGGTCAGCTGGATTAATGCCATATAAGTTTTCCCCCAATAAGTGAAATGACGAAACATAAAAATCAAAAGTGCTTACATTATTAGATCCTTGTTCCCAATAATTATCCAGTAAAATGTTAAATCCTCCATTGTAAAGTCCCCAAGCTACTTTCTGTAGGACTTTATTTTTACAATTTACACCCCTGACATATCCCATCAGAAGGCTTACTTCCTCCCTAAGATTATTCAACATTATCTTATCCTGATAAAAAATTTGATTAGCAGTTCCTGGATTATTGGGGAAGAATGAATTAAAATAATCCGGCTGTCCTGGTCCTCTATAAACTACTACAATAAATTCACCTGCTTTTATGACAGCATTTTGCGGGAATTCATATCGACTAACATAATCTGTTATTGCCCATCCTTTTAGTGGCATATCTTCAGTAGTATAATTGTATAATTCTATATATTCACCCATATGATGCAAAAATGGGTCGGGATTAAGTTCTCCTAACGTAGAATAATGATAAATGTCTTCTAAAAATGGGCTATCATAATATACCTCAGTAATCCTGATTTGACTATATGAAATGCTAAATGATATAAATAAAATTAAAAAGGATAGATTTTTTTCATGATAATACTTTTATAATCCATTCAATAACTCGATTCGATAATTATTTAGTCTTTCATTATGAATTTTCTTAGTGCTATTATCTTTTTCTTTATTAACTGCTACCAACTTTGCTAAAAAAATATCTGTAATTTCTGTCTCATTCTGTTTTAAAGCTATCTCAAAAACTGCCATTGCATTTTGGACATTATTTGTTTTCAAATAATATTTAACACACAATATATTAAACTTATCTATAAAATGCGCTGATTTTGTACCTGTTAAACTATCAGCAAAATTTGTTAGCAAACTTTGAGCCTCCGGTATATTATTTTTTATTAATGCCAGTTTTACCTGCCTCACTTTATATTCGAAAATGTGATAAAATGAATATTTTTTTGCACTTGCTGCATTTAAAATCGTTGTCATTTCACTTAGACTACCCACACCGTCTTTCTCCCGCCTTTTATATAAAACATCAAACAAAGCAATTTTAGACCAAAAACTTCTTTTGATTAGATCATTCTTTCGTTCTATTTCTTCTAAAACGTCATATTTTTTATCCTTTTTACAAATATTCCTTGCGATTTTAAGTGATTGACTGTCTTGCTTATCAAATAAGTACAATGTCTTTGTGAAAGTAGCAGCAAGGTCAAAATTTCCACTCTCCTTTAATCTTCTTATATAAACTCGATATAATTCCCTGATGTGAATGTCCCTAAAGTCATCACTGGTTTTTGTTAGTAAAGAATCAAGTTTAGTATTTATTTGTTCAAGTGTTAAGTCATCAAATCTTTGTCTATAAACTAATTTATTTGCTTTCTTGTCGTCTTTAAGTACCGCATTAAGTCTTGGATCAATAATGTGGGCTTCCTGCGAAATCTTCTTCAACGCTTTTTCAAGTTGTGCTTTTACTTGAACATCGGAAGGAATTTCTATTTTAACCTGTTGTAAATAAGTTTTTGCCGTTTCTAATAAATCATCATTCACATTAACTAGGATCTGTTGCGTGAATTTTTTATTTCCTAAAGCCAGCCGCATGTATTCTTTTGCAATTCGCTCTTTAAATTTCAGATTTTCTGGGTTGAGGGTAAATCCGGCGAGGTAGAGATTTAACACTTCTAATTCCTTATATTTTGCCTGAAGTAGTATCTTTCTTTTCCCATCATACGCCCTTATTTCGTTTGAGTCAATAGAAATTACTTGATTATAGATTGCTTGGGCTTGGTCAAGCTGACCAATCTTCCTCTTATTAGCTGCTTCGGTAAGCATTTCCAAAATGGTTGGTTCATTTTTAGGCTTCTCTATATATGAATATACTTTTCCAAACGCGCTGTTAGTAACGCAAACACCTAATAAACCTAATGAAGTTGTGAAAATAAATTTTCGTCTATCTATTGCCATAAGAGAATAAATATTTAGGGAAAGAAAAACAAAGAGGAAGAGAGGACTTTAACCCCTAAAAATATTTCTGTAGCTCTGACACTTCTAAATTAATTATATAACTTCCTCTTATGAGGCTAATATAATAAAAAAATTATTCCTACAAATATTTTTGTTAAAAATTTACAAAAAATGATATTTTTTTTTATTATATTAGACGTTGAGTAATAATTAAGATATTTTTTGCGTATTTCATATTGATAAGGAATTTCGGCAGCTAGTCGTAGTATACAACTAAAATCGACATTTAGGATTTTAATGTAAATTTGCACTTAAACATGTTTTTTAATATTTTCCCAATGTACCTAATTTGTACCTCAATTGCTCTCACCGTATTAAATAAAGGACATCTAACTTCCTGTATTGGGAAATAAAAACGTCATATACTATGGCTTTAAGAAAAAAATGGATACAACTATCGAAATGGTTTTTAACTAGGCCAAATACTTCAGGCGCTTTAGTTTTTCTTTTGTTGCTTTCAGCCGTATTTATTTTGGTCAATCTTCGTTACAATAGGGTTGAACAAAATCAGCATCGTGAAATGTCCAACATTATCCATGCGGTTCAGCAGAATTTTGAACAGATATTAAAAACCAGTTACGTAACTACCCTAACGTTGGCAATGACTGTTAATGATGAAGGAGAACCAGAGAATTTTGAAAAAGTTGCAGCCCAATTGGTCAATAATAATGCTTCAATTGATGCTGTAGAATTGGTTCCTGATGGTATCATCCAATATGTTTACCCCGTTGAAGCCAATAAGGCTGCGATAGGATTTGATATACTCAACAACCCAAAAGTAAAGGAAGAAGCCCAAAAATCTATTAAAACCAAACTGATTTATTTTGCCGGACCGCTTCAATTAAGACAAGGCGGAATTGGTGTTGTGGGAAGGCTTCCGATATTCAAGGAAAATAAATTCTGGGGATTTTCGGCTGTAATCATAAAGTTGGAGACGCTGATAAAGCGTTCAGGAATAACGGCAATGGATGACTCGAAATACTACTTTCAGTTTTCAAAAATAAATCCGACTACCCATAAGGAAGAGTTTTTCCTGCCCAACCAAAATAATTTTTCCAACCGGTACTTTCAAACCGTTACCATTCCGGATGGAGATTGGAAACTCTACTTAGTAATGCGTGATAAAAACGCTTTGTTTTACCAGGTACTTACTTCCTGTTGTCTTGGTCTTTTACTATCCATAATCTGTGCACTTTGGGTAGTTTCGATAATGAAAAAACCGGCGCAGCTTCAGAAGAAAGTATTAGCCCAGGCAAAAAAATCTACGACAGTGAAATTGAATTCCGAACTTTATTTGAACAGGCACCATTGGGCATTGCAAAGGTCGACAGCGAAACGGGCGATTTTATTACGGTTAATGCCGAATTCTGTAAGATTGTAGGCTATTCCGAGGAGGAACTGACGGACTTTAATTTCCAAAAGATTACCCACCCCGATGACCTCGATGAAAACTTAAACTGCCTTAGTAAGTTAAAGGATGAAAGTATATCTGACTTTGCTGTCGAAAAGCGCTACCTTAATAAATCGGGCAAAACGGTTTGGGTCAACTTAATTGGCGCAAGGCTATGGAAGTCTGATGAAAAATCGAAGCACCATATTGCCATCATTGAAGACATTACCGATAAGAAACGTGCGGAAGAAGAACTGAAACAATCCTTTGAATTGGTATCGGACCAAAACAAACGACTGTTGAATTTTTCCTATATCGTTTCGCATAACCTGAGGTCGCATACGAGCAACATCCAAACGATAAGTGATTTTCTGGAAACAGCCGACACCAAAGAGGAACGCGATGAAATGATCGATTTATTGAAAAAGGTTTCCCAATCACTCAATGAAACGATGTCCAACCTAAATGAGGTGGTCAGTATCCGTACCAACATTAATTTAAGCATCGAAAAGCTTAATTTATGTGAGTATATTGAAAAAGCAAGGTCTCTTTTGAGCCAGCAAATTGCAAAACAGGAAGTGAATCTTCAGAATTTGGTTCCCCCAACCATTTCAGTCAATTACAATGCGGCTTATCTTGAAAGTATTCTTTTTAACCTTATTTCTAACGCCATTCGTTACAGCCACAAGGATAGAAAACCGGAAATTGTCATTACCTTTGATGAAGCAGCGAACTCACTTACAATCAAGGACAACGGAATCGGAATTGATTTAGATAAAAATGGCGAAAAACTTTTCGGCATGTACAAAACCTTCAACAATAATCCCGATTCAAAAGGCATTGGATTATTCCTGGTCAAAAACCAGATCGATGCCATGGGAGGAACAATTAGTGTTAAAAGCAAGCTGAATGAAGGAACATCATTTACAATTTATTTTAAATGAGCAAAGTAATCTGCATAATTGACGACGACCCGATTTATCAGTTTCTGATCCAGAAGATTATTGGGAATTCTGAAGCCGGTCATGATTTGATGTTCTTTAAGAATGGAAGGGAAGCTTTGGATTATTTTACTGTAGATTTGCATAAAAACCTTCCCGAAATCATTCTTCTCGATTTGGAAATGCCCGTTATGGACGGTTGGGATTTTTTAAAGGAAATAGACAAACTGCAAATAGACAAACCCGAAATTTATATTGTAAGCTCTTCCATTTCGCATGAAGACCGGGAGAAAGTCAAAGCGTTTCCTAAAATTAAGGGGCATTTTTCTAAGCCCATTAACTCTAATAAGATTCAGGAGATTACAAAGAATTAATAGTCCTGCCCTATTTACCAAATCCTTCCAATTCCTCACGAAGGAATTTTTCTTCCTGTTGCAGGGTTTTCATTTTGATTTCGTATTGCCTTTGTTGCGACCAGCTGTTTTTACCAGCAGTATTTTGAGCTTTAGCTAAAAAATGTTCTGCTAAACCTTTCTGATATTCCGCCTTATTTTTTCCAGTGTCTTTGTAATGCTGCTTCAGATGAGAAACCCTGAGAAGTGCTTTTTGCTTTATCTCTAATGCCGAAATTTTATCTGCTATTGACCTCTGCTGATAGATATTTTCTTTGATTTGCTTTTCGATTGTTGCCAAATGCTCCTTCCTTTCTTCTGCTGATGGCTGCATATTGATTTCTTCTGCCGTTTCAATTATGGCCAACAGTTCAGCCAATATCTCCATTGAAGCTGCGGGCAGTGAACGTAACCCCAATTCATACATCGACCATTTACTGCGGCTTACCTGCAGCAACATAGCTACTTGTTCCTGCTTAAGGCCCAACAAGGTGCTTATAGTTTCTTTTGCTTTCATGATTTTTTTCAGAGCAATTTTTGTGCCGAAACATTTTTTGCTCGGTTTTTTGAGCATTTTTTTTGAGCACTTTTTTTGCTCAGATTATTTTGCTCAGATTTCAAGTCATTTTTATTTTGACATTGATTTTGCCCGGGTTATTTTGAAATAAATTGTGAAAAATAGTGACTTACTATTTTAATTCCTATATTAGTTTTAGTTAGGCAGGTAAGACTTATTTGTGAGTTAGCGGTCATTGTAGAGCGACACTCAAATCGATAGATAGATACAAGGCCTCAAAGACAATTTGAACAATGAAAAAAATACGCTTACAAATACAAGTTTATACTTTCCTGGTACTACTACTCTTTGGTACTGCCTGCAACGGACCTGTTAAAAAAGATTCGTCAAAAGAAGAGGAACATCCAAAACTTATAAAAAATATAAAAAATGGCAATGTTTCATGTGGTATGCAGGACAAAGCAGGTAACCTTTGGTTTGGAACCTCAAATAATGGGCTTTACAAATATGACGGGGAATCGTTTAGCCAATTTACTGTAAATGATGGGCTAAACAGTAATAAAATTTATTGCATTTTGGAAGATAAAGAGGGTAAAATTTGGGTAGGTACTGAAGTGGGGCTTTGTCTTTACGACGGAAAGGCATTTACTAAAATCCAGATCCCTTTTCCAAAAAATCTTCCTCCAAATAAAAATCCCTACTATCAAAACCATTGGGTATACAGTATTTTACAAGCAAAAAACGGAAAACTATGGTTTGTAACAATTGATGGTGTCTATATTTACGACGGCAAATTATTTACACATTTTCCGATGAATGATGCCCCAAATGGATTTTTGACCGGTAATGATAAGGTGGAACGCATTTTAGAAGATAATGCAGGTAACATTTGGTTAGGTGGAAGAACCAATGAAGGTGTTTTTCGCTACGATGGTAAATATATAACCAACTTCAAACTAAAGGAATTAATTCAAAATGAAAATAGCCCACGATTCAAACCTCATAGTTGGGGTTGGCCGCAATTACAGGACAAAAATGGGAATATTTGGTTCAGCAATTGGGGTGGAGCCTACCGTTACAACGGAAAAACATTTACAAGTTTTACAACAAAAGATGGCTTGCCAAGTGAAGTCACCCGAATTAGAGAAGACAAAAAGGGAAATCTTTGGTTTGGTGCCAGTGATGGACTTAGGCGTTACGATGGTAAAACTTTTACCCATTTTAAGGATGGATTAATCAATCCTTGGATTTGGGAAATTTTGGAAGATAAAACTGGAAATATATGGGTTGGAACGAGAGAAACAGGCCTATACCTTTTCGATGGAAAAACATTTATTGATTATACAGAATACAAACCTAAGACTGAAACGGACAAACAAAATTTGCAATAGCAGACAATGGTAAAAAAGCAACCTGGTTATCGAATTCAAAAACCAAGAAAAAAAGCATATTGCTAAAATTATAAAACAATAACAAAGGGTTTCGTCTACTCTACCACCATCTTCTTAACCACTACAGCATTGTCAGCAGTAATTCTCGCCATATAAATCCCAGACGCTAAATTGAAATGGACAGTTGTTTCTCCAGCAAAATCCTGCTCCAATACTTTTTGTCCCAACGTGGAGTAAATCTCAATTTTCCCCTCCGTATCAATTCCTGTAATGACAAAATTATCTTTTGCCGGATTCGGATATAAAACAATTCTTTTAGCATCGAAATCAGTATTGGAAAGTGAAGCAAACCAAGGCTGTCCAAAATTAGCTCCAAATACATAATCCGCCAGCAACGGATAATCGATAAACGGATTCCTGTTTACCTGCCAGGTATAGATAAAGTTATTTCGGTTCATTTCAAAATCATCACTCGGATCGGTTTGGTTCCATTGCAAGAGTAAGGCCAAATCACCTAACTGTCCCACCGTAGTATTGGCCGGATTTCCATTCACCACACTTAATCCGTTGTAACGGCATGCCATATAAAATAAGGATCTTGCTACGTCGCCACGCCAGCTTCCCTGCGTTCCTAACGGACCCATATATTCGCCGTAATCCCTATTATTCCTGATGCTGTTTTCAGGTCCATCTTCTGCCCTAATGTGATGGGCATCGCCATGTCCTGCCATTAAATCATCAGCACTCGTTGGCTGCCATACATTTATTCCATCCGCCTGTGATGAAGTTCCATCGGTAAAACCACCTCTCGATTGTGGATATATATGCTCCCTGTTCCATTTTCCTGTATTGACTCCGGTTTCCTGCAAATCCAATTTGGAACGTGGCTGTTCTACATACATCAGCCAAACCTGATTGCTGTTTAGCGGATTTTGGTCTGATTTCTTTAAAATAGTTTCAATGTCACCATAATTGTGTGCGTGAACAACACTTGGATTGGCAATAATATCCTGAATGGCTTGTTTTAAAACATTGCCGGATTTACCTTCTAGTAAATCGTAATAACCTACCGGAGTTGTCGGCGTAACATTACCATAAGTTGGATTTAATGGCGTTCCCCATGGCGAAACAGTAAAATCGTTATCTATTACCCTAAATTGCAACTGATCGTTAAGTCGGTTGTACTGAGCTGGAATGGTACCAAATTTGACGATGGCAATTTCATCTCCTTCATCTAAAATATCATCAACAAAAGTTATTGCAGTGGTAAAAGAGGATGAACCGGTTGGAATGAAAACAGTAGTATTTCCTGTAAAATCGGGATTATTAATAGAACCGCTGTTCAATGAAAAAGTAAATGACAAATTCGAACTTACGGGAGTTTGTGTAGTAAAGGTAATATTAACCACACTTCCTTCGTTGACTTGCGTAACAGGAACCGATATGGTTATTCCGTTGAAGGGAATTCCAGTTCCATCATTATTGAAACCAGACGTTGGCAGTTTTGCTTCATAAGTCCCGTCATTTTTGCGTTGGATAGATTGAGTCGTTTGTGCCCCATTAGCATTTTCATCAATTTGGGAAGTTACTCCTAAGGCTGTCATTAAAGCCGTAGCGTCAGCATCACTGGTATCATAAACCAAAGCATCTATTAAATTGGTCGTTGTGGCCGGACTTGAATTAGGGAAATCACTAGTACTTCCTAAATACAATCCTACGCCATCCGGTCCGTTCTGAAAAATATTGTCGGTTATGATTTTGTGAGGAACAGGAGAAACGAGCTGATCGCCAATAACTACAATTCCATTAACATCTGTAGTCAAACCATCCAAATCAATGGCATAATAACTTAAATTTGCAAGGCTTCCCGTACCGTTGAAAAATACCAGAACATAACCGTCCAATGATAAGTTGGCTGTAGCCGATTTTAGTTCGATAAATTCCCGATCATCCGTACTTGGCGTATCGGAATCAAATTCGTTTATAACAATCTGGGCATTGCTTACCGAAAAACAGGCAAACACTATGAGGCATAGTAATTTTTTAATCATCATTCATAAAATTGTGGATAACAAATATATTCAGAAGAATGTGTAAATTGACATTTATGTTAGGAATTAACTATAATATCACATCCACAGGCATTTAGTAAAGAAAAAACTTTAAAATCAGCATGCCATTTTTTTCGCTATTTTTACCACATCAATCTCGTATAGTGTTAGAATTTTTAGGATATATCGGTGCACTTTTTATTGGTGTAGTATTGGGAATTACTGGTGGCGGTGGTTCGATACTAACCGTGCCGGTATTGGTCTATATCCTTAATTACAATCCAATAATAGCAACAGCCTATTCACTTTTTATCGTCGGAACTACTTCCGGATTTGGGACAATCCAAAATTTCAAAAGGGGATTTGTAGTACCCAAATTAGCATTTCAACTGGCAATACCTTCTGTAATTGGCGTTTATATAACGCGGAAATTCATTGTTCCGGCTATACCTGATGTTGTATTTTATTTTGGCTCCCTGCAATTGTCCAAAGCTACCTTTTTGATGGTTTTGTTTGCGGTAGTAATGTTTTTGGCGGCTTTTTCTATGCTAAAAAACAGGCACGAAGATGACACTGTCGAAATTGGAAATAAATCTTTAATTCCGGTTCTTATTCAGCTTTTCTTTGTCGGGATTCTAATTGGATTGATTGGTGCCGGTGGTGGATTCTTAATCATTCCAGCCCTATCAAAATTTGCTAAGCTGCCTATGAAAAACGCCATTGGAACTTCCCTTTTGATCATTACAATCAACTCGTTGATAGGATTTTTGGGTGATGTTCAGAACACGGAGATTGAATGGGGATTTCTACTGGCATTCACGACAATTTCCGTTATCGGCATTTTCATCGGACTTTACATTCAACAGTTTATCAATGAAAAGCACCTGAAAAAAATCTTTGGCATTTTTGTTTTATTGATGTCATTCGTGATTTTGTACAAAGAGGTTTTTTCATAAAAGTAACTTAAATCAATTTTTTTGTCCCGTCTATTCTTTATTTTTGCTTAAAATTTTTTCTAATGAAAATCGAACAAATCTACACCGGATGCATCGCTCAGGCTGCCTATTACCTTGAAAGCAATGGAGAAGCAGCCATCTTTGATCCCCTGCGTGAAGTACAGCCTTATATTGACAGGGCTCAAAAAGACAATGCTAAAATAAAATATATTTTCGAAACCCATTTCCATGCCGATTTTGTATCGGGTCATTTGGATTTGGCAAAGAAAAGCGGTGGTAAAATTGTGTACGGACCAACAGCCAATCCCGAGTTCGATGCTATAATAGCAGCCGATAATCAGGAGTTTAAGGTTGGAAATTATGCTGTAAAGGCAATCCACACACCGGGACATACTTTAGAAAGTACCTGCTATCTGCTAAGCGACGAAAACGGAAAGCAATATGGAATAATTACGGGTGATACCTTATTCATTGGCGATGTAGGCAGACCCGATTTAGCTCAGGCTTTGGTGGATGATCTTACCCAGGATAAATTAGCTGGGTATCTTTTTGATTCTTTGCGGAATAAAATTATGCCTTTGTCTGATGAATTAATAGTATTTCCGAGCCATGGAGCAGGAAGTGCCTGCGGAAAAAACATGAGTAAGGAAACTACCGATACTTTAGGCAATCAGAAAAGAACCAATTATGCTTTGCGGGCTGATATGACCAAAGCCGAATTTACTAAAGAATTATTAGACGGTCTTGGACTTCCACCAGCTTATTTCCCTCAGAATGTGATGATGAACATCCAAGGCTATGAAAGCTTAGACAGCATCATAGAAAAGAGTAACATCGGACTTGAGCCAAGAGAATTTGAAGCCGTTGCGAATGCAGGAGATGTTGTGGTTTTAGACGTTCGCCACGAAAATGATTTTGTAAAAGCACACATTCCGAATTCAATATTTATTGGAATCCAGGGAAATTTTGCTCCTTGGGTGGGTTCCTTGCTTAGGGATGTTAACCAAAAAATATTGCTTGTTATTCCCGATGGAAGAGTGGAAGAAACGATTACAAGGTTATCAAGAGTTGGCTTTGACCATGTTTTAGGGTATTTGAATGGCGGAATTGAAGCCTGGAAAAACGCAGGATTTGAAACGGACAGCATTACATCTATTTCCCCTGATGAATTTTCGGCTAGATTAAATTCAGACAGCATCGTGGTAGACGCAAGAAAACCGGGCGAGTATGAAGCGGAACATGTTACCAACGCATTGAATATTCCGTTAGATACCATTAATGAGAACTTCCAGAGCGTACCGAAAGGAGATGATTTCTTTTTGCATTGTGCCGGTGGTTATCGGTCGGTAATTATGGCATCCATATTAAAATCGAGAGGTATTCACAATCTGATTAATGTTGAAAAAGGAATGAGTGGCATTAAGCAGACTACTGTAAGCTGTACTCAGTTTGAATGTCCTTCAGGCAAAAAATAATTGTAAAAAAAGTTAAATTACTACTTATTCCATAAGCAAATTAAATACATTTGCATTCGTTAAAAATTTAAAACAAAAAAATGAGAAAAATATTTTTTTAGTAGCCGCAGCAACTACACTTTATTCTTGCAATAATTTGGCAGAAGGCGAATATGAAATTACCGGAACTGTAAAAGGAATGAAAACAGGTTTGGTTTATCTTGAAAAACAAAGCCCAATGGGAATGGGAGCTCAGGCAATTGACACCGTGAAAATTGTGGATGGAAAATTTGAAATTAAAGGCAAAACTACCGAGCCTGAAATTCATTATCTACAAATTGATAAAGTAAATGGTAAAGTTCCGTTTATCCTCGAAGGTGGAGAAATCGAAATCACTGTAGACAAAGACAGTCTTTTTAAATCTAAATTAAAAGGAACCTACAGTAATGAGGAATTCTCTAAATTTAATGATGAGTCTAGTAAAATTCAGAAAAAATTACAGAAATCGGTTATGGCTTTTCAAATGAAAAATATGGCTGTAATGAATGAAGCGCAACAAAAGAATGATACTGTTGTGATGAATACCCTGAGAAAAGAATATGACCAAATTCAGAAACCTATAACTGATTATACTTTTAACTATCCAAAAGACCATCCTAAATCATTTATCAGTGTTTTGATTCTTCAGATGATGTCTGGTAATCCAAAGTATGAAAAAGACATTCAGGGAATTTATAATTCTCTTGATCCATCATTGCAAAAAACAAAGCCGGGTAAAGCAGTTAAAACAAACCTTGACGCTCTAAAAAAAAGTAGTTAATAACGGCGTTAAGATAGGCAGCATTGCTCCCGATTTTAAAGCACCTAACCCTGAAGGAAAGGTTATCTCCTTAAAGGAAAGTTTAGGCAAAGCTACTTTAATTGATTTTTGGGCATCCTGGTGTCCACCTTGCAGACAGGAAAATCCAAAACTTGTAGCGCTTTACAATCAGTTACACAGCGAAGGATTCAATATTATAAGTGTTTCATTGGATGAAGATCCACTAAAATGGAAAGCGGCAATAAAGCAGGATAAGTTAAGCTGGACTCAGATTTCAAATCTGAAGGAAATGAAAGATCCAATTGCTATTCAATATGGAATTACTCAAATCCCAACTACTTTCTTGTTGGATGCCAATGGAAAAATAGTAGCCAGCGATTTGAGAGATGATGAACTGAAAGCCGAAATCAAGGAACTTTTAGGAATTAAATAACCTTTATTAGAAAAATACAGTAAAAATCTCCTTCGGGAGATTTTTTATTTTGCTAAAAACCAAACGTTTGAAAAAACGTTTGTGATTTAGTTCTTTTTTTATTTGTGAAGCTGAAAAGTGTTTTTATATTTGCAACCGCATTAGTGCATGGGGAGATACTCAAGCGGCCAACGAGGGCAGACTGTAAATCTGCTGTGTGAACTTCGCAGGTTCGAATCCTGCTCTCCCCACAAGAAAAACCGAAACTCAAGTTTCGGTTTTTTTATTTTCTATCCGCGTCAAAAGCTCGCTTTTGTAAGGGGATATAAAATAAAAAAACAAAGGCTGTTTACTGCCTTTTGGTTTTTCTTGTTCAGGTTCCCAACAAAGGCTCACCGTAGGTAATCCTGCAATTAACAAATGTGTATCCTCACGAGCTGAAGCTCGTGTACCTGAAGCCCACTGGGCTTCCTCCTCTTAATTTCAAATTTTTAATTTCAAATAAACCAAAAAGTTAATGTTTATTCTATATTACATAAAAAACTTATATTTGATTTTCTAAAAAATTGAACCTATGAAATCAAAATTAACCCTTTGTTCATTATTAGCCCTTTCTATTGCATTCACATCATGTAAAAATGAAGCGGAAGCAGAAACAGAATCAGCTACCACAAGTACAACTCCGCAACAACCTTTAATAGTTCCAAGAGTACAGGCCATTCCATCAGAAAACTATGTTCAGCCGAATCAACAGGTAACGATGCCGCAAATGCCCACTACTACCCAAATGGCTCCACCTTCTCCTGCTGCTCCAACAAAAGCCGGAATGAATCCACCACACGGACAACCGGGACACCGATGCGACATTGCCGTAGGAGCTCCACTAAATTCTCCTGCCACAAAAGCAACTACAGCAGCACCTGTACCTGGAAAGGCAACCTATACAACGACAACTATACCAACCCCAACTTCAACAGCGCAACCATCCGGTACTCCTGCATTATTAAGTACCGATGCACCGGCTGCGACAGCTCCTGGAATGAATCCACCACACGGACAGCCCGGACATGTGTGTGGTACTCCTGTTGGGTCACCATTACCTAAATCATAGCAATCAAATAGTATAAAAGCCCTGAAATTATCAGGGCTTTTATACTATTTGCTTACATTCTATTTTTTACTAATGCGATAAAGCCTTCCACTATCGGTAATAGCATATAACGAGCCATCCTTACCTTGGGCTACATCCCTAAAACGTTCTTTTTCGTCAGCCAAAAGTCTTTCCTCTCCTACTACTTTGTTATTTTTGATTATCAATCTTATGATATGCATACTGCTTAATCCTCCAATGAAAAGATTATTTTCCCATTCGCTAATATTTCCATTACTATAAAATATCATTCCGCTTGGTGACACTACAGGATCCCAATAATAGACTGGCTGTTCCATACCTTCTGCCTCAGTTTTACCTTCTCCTATCGTATTGCCATCATATTCAATTCCATAAGTAATGATTGGCCATCCATAGTTTTTTCCGGCAATAATCCGATTCACTTCATCACCTCCACGTGCGCCGAATTCGTTTTCCCATAAATCTCCGGTTTCGGGATGAAAGGCCAAACCTTGAACGTTTCTATGACCATAAGAATATAGTTCAGGCCGTACTTTTGGATTATTTGCGAATGGATTTCCTGTTGCAGGTTCTCCATTTACAGTTATTCGTATAATTTTACCTAAAGCGGAAGTTAGTGACTGCGCCTGAGGTCTGGTTTCAATATCGGAACGTTCGCCGGTACTGAAGATCAAGTTTCCTGTCTTATCAAAAAGTATTCTGCCACCATAATGCTTGTCACTATCATAAGCAGGTGTGGCACGATAAATTACCTGAGCGTTTTCGACTGTTTTTTCATCCTTTGCCAAACGCCCTTTTGCTACAGAAGTTAAATTACCTTGTTTTGTATTTTCTGAAAATGTCCAATAGAGCATACGATTTTGCGAATAGTTGGGATCGAGAGTTATGTCCAAAAGACCACCTTGTCCGCTATCGTTTACTTTAGGCAGTCCCGAGATTTCACTACTTAAATTGCCGGAAACATCGGCTATGATAAGCGTTCCTTCTTTTTGGGTAATCAGCAGTCTTCCATCCGGGAGTGGTACTATACCCCAAGGTTTTTTTAGATTGTCTGTCAATACCTTAGTTGCTAAAGGTGTTTTGGTTTTGACGCCTGAAATGCGGGTTTGTCCTGCAAAAGCTGGCTTGTAATTGACATTTGGTGCTTTTGTTTCAACCGGAGTTCCTTCAGACGATTTACTCCCTACAGTTTGTAACTGTGTTTGTTTTTTATTACATGCTGTGACAAAAGTAAACAGCAAAATCACTAGAACTGAAGTCATAATTTTCATAAGCTAAAATTTAAGTAACTATTATCAATACAAAAACCTCCTGATTAGGAGGCTGTTGCTTATTTCTTTTTGGATTTATCCTTTTCTTGTTTTTCCTGTTTTGCTTCAAGCTCGACTTTCTTACGTTCCGATTCGTTTTGTGCCTGGGCTTTTACCTTTTCCGCTTCTGCCTGTTTTAGTTTATTTTCTTCTTCTACTTTTTTAGCATCTCTTGCCACAGATCTTTCCACTTGGACTTGTGTGTCTCGTGGCGGCTGTTGTTGTAATTGATCGAGATTATCCTGTTGAGCGGTCGCTACAAGGCCAAAAGCAAAAAAACTGAAGGTTATGATTATCTTTTTCATAATATTGAATTTTATTATGTAAAGTTAGGTTCAACTCAATCAAAAATAGTTACACCTTTTTCTAAAGATATTGTAGAATTTCCAATTCACGAGAATTTTTCTATAAAAAAACTCCTCAGTTTTACTGAAGAGTTTTCTATGATATGAAATTTATAAATTATTCTAAAGCAAAAGTAACGCTTACGTTTGTGTTGATTTCCAATTCTCCTACAGCTAATGTTTCCCTTTGTGCACCTTCATCTGCAGCCATTGCCACCATTCCTTTAAACATTGGTTGTGGAATATAACTCTGGGAGTTATCCGTAATTAGCAATGCTTTTCCAATTTTCTGACCCAGAACAGAAACATAATCCTGTGCTTTTTGTTTAGCATCCAAAATCGCTTTTTTCCTGGCTTCTCTTTCGTAATCATCAATTTTGGAAGATTTGAATTCGACACCGTTAATTGAATTTACTCCTGCATCGTTTAAACCCATCATAATCTCATCATATTTTGTCAGATCTTTAAGTGTGATACTCAGGGTTTGACTTGCCTGAAAATTATATTTCTTTTTTTCATAGTCGTAATTTTTATAAAGGCTTACGTTGTTCGTTTTAAAATCGCTGGCTGGAATTCCGGATTTCTTTAAAAACTTAATAACCCTGTCCACTACTTCATCATTGATTGTCTTAACTTCTTTGGCATCCTTGCCCGAATTTTGAAAACCAACTGTTACTACAGCCTGATCTGGAGTTATCTTTACCTTACCTTCTCCAGTTACCGATATTTGCGGTACCTGAGGTCTTTGATCTTGTGATTGCGCCTGAGCTGTCAATCCGAATAGTGCTACTAAAATTAATACCGTTGTCCTCATAGTTTTTATTTTTAAAGATTTTAATGTGTTTGTCAAAAGTTGTGCCAATTATAATTTTCCGGTCTTAGCCATCACGAAAAGAATGACAATTGGGATAGCCAAAACTACCACTGTAAAAGTACTTTCCTGCAATAATTCGGGTTGTTTTATAATTGTAATAGCATAGCCACCAATGGCTCCACCAAAATGTGCGGTGTGACCAATATTGTCCGTTCTGGATTTCATTCCGTAAATGGAATATAATAAGTACATAATCCCGAAAAGGTAGCCAGGAATAAAGCCGTAAATAGCGATTCTGGGTTCCAGTAATATAGCCGAATATATGATTCCTGTTACCGCTCCTGAAGCACCAACTGCGCTGTAACTGTATTCATTTCCATGAAAAAGCATGGTCAATAGGCTGCCGAAAATCAAGCTGGCAAAATAAATTATCAAAAAAGAAAAATTCCCCAACTCACCATAAACATACGGAGCGAAGAAATAAAGTGTAATCATATTGAAGGCAAGATGCATTTCATCCGCATGCAAAAAGCCCGAAGTTACCATTCTTACCTGTTCTCCGGCACGAATACTTCCTACATGGAAAAGGTATTTTCTATAAAAATATTGGTCTTTAAAACCGATATAACTAACAATAACATTCGCGGCAATAATTGCCCATAAAAAAATGCCTTCTATCATTTTATAATATTTGTGTAAAAATAATAATACTTCTTTAGCAATTGTAAATTAGAAAGCGTTAAAATAACTTTTAACTTTATATTTGCATAAAATTACAGCATATGCAATTTCTTATTTTCATAATCGCTTATCCAATCATCTGGCTGATTTCTATACTTCCATTTCCGTTGCTTTACCTGTTTTCGGATTTTGTGTGCTTTTTGGTCTACAATGTATTTGGATATCGTAAAAAAGTAGTGCGGGAAAACATAGCTATGGCACTGCCTTATTTATCCGAAAAAGAGCGTTTGGCCGTTGAAAGGAAATTTTATCACCATATGTGTGATATGTTTCTGGAAATGGTAAAGACGATGTCTATTTCACAGCAGGAAATGGAAAAGCGTTTTAGATTTACCAACTTAGATCTATACCGCGATTTGGAAAAACAGGGAAAAAGCATCGCTTTGCTTTGCGCTCATTACGCCTCTTACGAGTGGGCAGTTTCGATGAATTACCATATTACCTTTGAAGGTTACGGTATCTATAAAAAAATTAATAACAAATATTTTGACAAATTGATAAAGGATATTCGTTCTAAGTTCAAGGCAACTTTACTAAGCACACGCGAAACCATTCCGACCATTGAACACAATGCCAAAATTAACCATTTAGGCGTTTATGGTTTTGCTAGCGATCAGTCACCCCAGGCTACCCGAGCAACCCATTGGTCTGAATTTATGGGGATTGAGGTTCCGGTTCATACAGGTGCCGAAATGCTTGCAAAACGATTTGATATGAATGTTATTTTCCTGAAAAACAAAAAAGTAAAACGAGGTTACTATGAAGCTACGTTTGAACTAATGGCTGAAAATCCGAAAGAAGTTCCTGATTATGAAATTTCAGACGATTTTTTAAGAAGGGTAGAAAAGCAAATCCACGAAGCTCCCGAATTTTATTTGTGGACGCACAAACGTTGGAAACACAGGAGAAGATAGTGTTCAGTATTTAGAAAGCAGTTTTCAGTTATTGAAATTTAAACCAGGATTTAACCATTTTATTTTCTGAATGAGTGGCATCCTTATGGACAAACTCATTTGTCATAGAATTATATTTATAGTCTTTTGACCATTCTTGATGATTTTCAGCCAAAGCCTTTATGCTGTCGCACACCATTTTAATTTCGTCTGAAGTTGTTGTTGGATGAATGGACATTCTGATCCATCCCGGTTTTTTGATTAAATCTCCTGACGTAATCATACAAATCAAATCATCAGAAGTTTCCTTGTCAACATGAAGTAAGTAATGACCATATGTTCCGGCACAACTGCAACCACCACGTGTCTGGATTCCGAATCTGTCATTTAGTAATTTTACCCCAAGATTAAAATGCAGGTTATCAATATAAAAAGAAATGACTCCCAATCTCTCCTGATGCTGATTGGCTAATATCTTTAGATTGTCGATATTATTTAATTCCGAAAAAACGTAATCGACGATTTCATGTTCTCTGTCAAGAATATTTTTTATGCCCATCTGCTCTTTGAGCTGAATCGCCAAAGCCGTTTTTATTACCTGTAAGAAGCCCGGAGTTCCGCCATCTTCCCTATCTTCTATATTGTCAATGTATTTGTGTTCACCCCACGGATTTGTCCACGAAACGGTTCCACCACCCGGACAATCAGGCACATTATTGTGGTATAGGTTTTTATTAAATATCAAAACGCCCGAAGTCCCGGGACCACCTAAAAATTTGTGTGGTGAAAAGAAAATAGCATCCAGGTAACTTTCCTCATCGGGATGCATATCAATAGCGACATAAGGCCCTGAACAGGCAAAATCCACAAAACAGACTCCGTTATTCTGGTGCATTATTTTAGCTACTTCGTGATAAGGCGTTTTTATTCCGGTAACATTAGAACAAGACGTTATTGAAGCAATCTTAAAGCTTCGGTCTTTATATTTTTCAAGCATTATCTTGAATTCCTTTAAACAAAACAAACCGTCTTCAGTCGCCGGAATAACCACTACATCCGCAATCGTTTCTATCCAGGAAGTCTGGTTAGAATGATGCTCCATGTGCGAAATGAAAACAACAGGTTTCAGTTCTTTTGGAAGTGAAATAAATTCTTTTAGATTCTCCGGGATTTTGAGGCCAAGGATACGTTGGAATTTATTCACTACGCCTGTCATTCCGGTTCCTGTGTTAATCAAAACATCATTTTCATTGGCATTTACATGGCTTTTGATGATATGCTTTGCTTCATGGTAGGCCATTGTCATGGCAGTTCCCGAAATAGTCGTTTCTGTATGTGTATTGGCCACAAAAGGACCAAAATCATTCATCAGTTTTTCCTCAATAGGACGGTACAATCTTCCGCTGGCTGTCCAATCAGTGTAGACAATTTTCTTTTTCCCAAAAGGGGTTTCAAACTCCTGGTCGATTCCGATGATATTCCTGCGAAATTGCTGAAAGTAAAGCTCTAGTTGTGTTTCGGTTGCTGTAGTAATCATGCTGTAACAATTTGATTAGCTTCGCCTATTCAGCAAAAGCTTAGCGTCAAAGATACATTTTTTTTAATTTTAGTTAAAGATTATTGACTTTCTTTATGAAATCGATAAATTATCATTCTTAATTAAACCTTAGCTTTTTTTGAACGTCTTACAACAAAATTTTTAGTCATGAAGAAAATAAACTTATTGCTTTTGGTTGTTTTAGGAATAACATCAGCATTTGGACAAAATGACAACCGCCCTGAAAATACTGGTGACGATTTTAGTTTAGAAGGCGCTTTAGAATTGTTCAAAAACTCCAATTCAATTGAAGAGTTTGAAAAAAGCCTTAACCAGGAAAACAATCAGGTCAACAATCTCGATTTAGATGGAGATGGCCAAACGGACTACATCAATGTGGAAGACATCAAGGAATATGATTCACACGTCATTGTGATGAGTACTTATCTTAATGAAACGGAAAAACAGGATATAGCGCTTATTGCAATTGAAAAAAATGGTGACGGGAAAGCTTACCTCCAAATTGAAGGAGATGAAGATTTATTTGCCAAAAACACGATAATAGAGCCTAAAACAGAAGAAAAAGGCGCCGTTCAGCAATTGAAAACCGAATCCAATGTTACTGTTGTTGAAAACGGAACAACTGTCAATGTTTGGGGCTGGCCAAGTGTTCGTTATTTATATGCCCCAACTTATGTCGTTTGGGTTTCACCTTACCGTTGGAGAGCTTATCCAAGATGGTGGAGGCCTTGGCGACCAGTAGCGCATCCTGTCTTTTACAGTTACGGTGTTCGTTATCGTCCATACTATCATCCAGTATCTGTCAGACGTGTTGCCGTTGCCCGAAAAGCCTATTATCCGAGAAGGCATTCTTCTACCTTAGTGGTTCATAACCGAAGAGGAACAACAGTAATCCACAAAAATAAAAGAGGAAACGTGAAAGCTGTAAAAGTTAAACGGAATAGAGTTAGATCTGGAAGAAGATAAAATGCATTGTCATGAATAAAAACACGCTGTGGTCACTTCGATTAGGATTTTCTGGAAAAGAAGGAAAAGTCATTGAGCAAATGGGTTTATCAAAATTTCTTGAAAAATCCTTTAATGCTTCTTATGATAAAAAAGTTCCTTCGCTTCTAGACAACAGTCCAAAATCCTTAAAAGAATTAAAGGAAAGACGTCAGGAAATCAAAAAATCGGATGCGGAAAATGTTAAGGAGCTATTGAAAGTGGAGATTCAGGTTTCACAGGAGATGAAAGCTTGGTGGCTACAAAAAATGATGGCAGAAGATTTTCCTTTACGGGAAAAAATGACCTGTTTCTGGCACAATCATTTTGTTTGTACATTTCAGAAAGTGAAAGTAAATCATTGGATTTATCAGCATAATCAAATATTACGGGAAAATGCTTTTGGGAATTTTAAAACGCTGACAAAAAAGATTATCCAATCGAATGCGATGGTTCGCTATTTGGATAATGTGGACAACCGAAGGGAAAAAATCAACGAAAATCTGAGTCGGGAATTACTGGAGCTTTTCACACTTGGCATTGGTAATTATTCAGAAGAAGATATAAAAAACGGAGCAAAAGGTTTGGCCGGACTTAACATCGGAGAGAACCAGGCGGAGTATAGAAAGCTTTTGGAAAATGGTGACACGATTACCTATTTTGGAAGAACCGGAAAATTCAAGGCAGATGAAATGATTGATATTATTTTTGAGCAAAAAGCAATCCCTTATCTGATTACCCGAAAAATATTGAAATGGTTTATTTACGATAATCCAACCGAAGCTTTGGTTACCTATTATGGCGATTATTTCAGGGAAGTTGATTTTGAGATTAAGCCGTTGCTAACCAAAATATTTACCGAAGAATTTCCAAAGGACACTGCGGGAAGTAAGATAAAAGATCCTTTGGTTTATATTTTACAACTGATGGATGAATTAAATGTTGAACAATTAAATCCGAAACTTTTGGCTTTTTATCTAAAACAGCAAGGAATGGATTTATTCAATCAACCTAATGTAAAAGGTTGGAATGGTGGAAAGGAATGGCTGAGTTCGCAAGTGTATCTGCAACGAAACAACGTCGCCGATTTATTGTGCAATGGCCGAAGCATCAGCCGAAGAATGCAAACGGATGATACTCAAATGAAGGGAAATAATAATCCGTTGCTGAAAGTTTCATTAGATTGGACAAAATCGGGCAATAATAAGACCATTATAACCGAATTGCAGGAACGATTGCTATTTCAAACGAATGAAAATCTACAAAAAGATTGGGAAACTATCCTGAAGTATGATTTCGATCCTAAAACTGAAGGTGCAGACAACGCAGTAATGCGTTTATTCAACAATATGATAAAAACGCCGGAATTTCAAATTGTATAGCCATGAACAGACGAAATTTTCTAACACTCACAGGAACATTCACAGGTGGAGCTTTGATTCTACCCGATTTTCTTCATGCCTTTGGCTCACAATCGAATTTGGTTATTGGTGAACAATGTTTGGTATTCATTCAGTTAAATGGTGGCAATGATGGACTCAACACATTTATACCCTTTGAAGACCCATTATATTATGATTTACGAACCAAGATTGCGCTAGATAAAAACAGTGTTATCGGCAAAAATAAGGGCATGGCTTTTCATCCGGCTCTGAAAGATTTTGCAACGATGCAGCAAAACGGTGATTTGACTATTATACAAAATGTGGGTTATCCCGAACCGAATCGTTCCCATTTCCGAAGTCAGGAAATCTGGCAGACGGCTTCGGCTTCAAATCAATACCTAAGTAATGGCTGGCTCGGACGTTATCTTGATCTGCAATGCAAAGACTATACACCGACAGCTGGAATCAATTTAGGCAGCACCGATGTATTATCATTAAAAGGATATGAACCGAATTCAATAACTGTAAAAGATCCGAATCGTTTTAGGAACAAACTTACTACAGATGATACAGTCAGGCTTTCAGATAATCCGCAACTGGATTTTGTGAGGAAAGTTGCCAATTCTGTCTCTGAAGGTTCAGAAGAAATCCAAAAAGCTTTGGCAAAATCTACCTCCGAAGTCAGCTATCCGAAAAGTGCTTTAGGAAGAAACCTGCAATGGACTGCCCGATTAATAAAAGGAAATCTTAATTCAAAGGTATATTATACTTCCCAAAACGGCTACGATACTCATGATAATCAAATTGCACTTCAGGAAAAAATCTGACCGAACTGAATGATGCTATTTTTAGTTTTTATACAGAATTGAAGAACGCACAATTACTTCAAAATGTCACCATAGTTGTTTTCTCAGAATTTGGAAGACGGGTCAAAGACAATGGAAGCGGAACCGACCACGGGACCGCAGCTCCAATGTTCATAATTGGTGGAAGCAATAAAGGAAAAATCATTGGTAACAATCCAAACCTCTCCGATTTAGATAACGGCGATCTGAAATATGAAATTGACTTTAGAAGTGTTTATGCCTCATTACTGCAAAGTAAAATGGACTTTGATTACACTAAAATTGGCATTAACAACAAAGCTTTGACCGGACTATTTTAAAAAGACCGCAGATTCACAGATTTTAAATAATATAAATAGTTTGCAAATCTGCGGTGAATTTATCCAAATAAAAAAGGGTTGCCAAAACTGACAACCCTTTTTCTATTTTTAGTACTAAGTAAATTAGTTACCGTGTCTTTTTTCGATTTCCTCAATATCTTTTTTGCTCATCGTATCAACCAATACCGGAGTTGCAATGAATAATGAAGAGTAAGTACCGATAATGATACCAATCAACATTGCGAAGATAAATCCTCTGATAGACTCACCTCCGAAGATAAACATGATTAACAATACTAAAATCATCGTTAAAGAGGTATTCAATGTTCTTGATAAGGTAGTGTTGATAGAAAGGTTTACGATATCCTTAAAGTGACCTTTTTTCTCACCTGCAAGGAATTCCCTGATTCTATCGAATACAATTACTGTATCGTTCATTGAGTATCCAATTACCGTAAGGATAGCAGCGATAAAGTGCTGATCCATTTCCATGTGGAATGGCATGTATTTGTATAATAAAGAATAAACTCCCAATACAAAGATAACGTCGTGCGCAACTGCAGCCAATGCTCCAAGAGAATACTGCCATTTACGGAACGAAATTACCAAGTATAAGCAAACAACCAACATCGCACCTAAAACAGCCCAGAATGAGTTTGTTTTGATATCTGCAGAGATTGCCGCTCCCACTTTAGAAGATTGTAAAACTCCTAATTTTTTTCCATCATAAGAGTTGATGAATTTATCATAATCCATACCTGGACCGTAATATTTTTTCAAAGATTCAAACAATTTGTCGTTTACTTCTTTATCCACTTCAACACCTTCTTCCTTGATTTTGTATTTGGTTGTAAGTTTCAATTGGTCGTCTTCACCAAATACTTTAGCTTCAACTGTAGTGCCAAATGCTGCGGATAATTCTTCAGAAATTTTAGTAGACTCTACCGGTTTTTCAAATTTCACCTGGAAGGTTCTTCCTCCAACAAAATCAACACCTTCGTCCAATCCGTTAAAGTAGAAAGAAATACAGCTTCCGATAACCACTACTGTTGAAAATAAGTAAGACCATTTTTTGATTCCGATGAAATCGAAATGGAAACCTGTAAACCAATTTTTGGTTAATGGCGTTGTAAATGTTAAGTTTCTATTGTTAGCAATATCTTTATCAATAAAGATTCTTGCAATAAAGATTGAAGTAAATAATGAGGTAAATATACCAATCAATAAGGTCAATGCGAATCCTTGGATTAATCCTGTTCCGAATATAAATAAGATAGTACCGGTTAAAACGTGGGTAACGTTAGCGTCAATAATAGAACGCATTGCACCTTTCCATCCATAAGATGAAACAACCGCATCGCCCAATGTTTTTCCTTCACGCAATTCCTCTTTCGCCCTTTCATATATAATGATGTTGGCGTCAACGGCAGTTCCTAATGTTAATACGATACCTGCAATACCTGGCAATGTTAGTACAAAACCAAAACTTGCCATTACACCGAATAAGAAAAGTAAGTTCAAAATCAACGCAGCGTTAGCATACCATCCGGCTCTTCCATAATAGAAAACCATCCATAAACATACCAATAAGAAACCTACGATTGAAGAAATCAATCCGGCGTGGATTGCGATTTCCCCTAAGGATGGCCCAACAACTTCAGACTGAATGATTTCAGCATCAGCAGGCAGTTTACCAGCTCTTAATACGTTAGCTAAATCTTTTGTTTCAGACACTTCAAAGTTTCCAGAAATTTCAGATCTTCCTCCAGAAATTGGTCCCGAAGTAACTCCAGGCGCAGAATAAACTACATCATCTAAAGCAATAGCGATAAAGCTTTTCTGAGAAAACGCTCTTCCTGTTAATTCTTCCCAGATTCTGGCACCTTGTCCGTTCATTTGCATAGAAACGGCTGGTTTACCCATTTGATCAAAAGTATCTCTTGCATCAACAATAACACCACCACTCATCGGAGCAACATTATCCCTGTTTCCTTTTAGAGCATATAAGTCGACTGTTTCTGTTTCTTTCTTGGTTTTAGCGTCAACTTGTACATCTGGTTTTCCCCAAACAAATTTCACATAACGTTTATCTGCCGGTAATAAATTACGAACTTCAGGTCTTTTTAAATAACTGTTGATTACAGCTGTATCTTTTGGAGAAGCAACTACTAAAACCGGTCCACCACCTTGAGAAATAAATCTATCGAATAATGGATTGTCTCCTTTTTTAGGGGTAGCGGCATCCTCTTTTTTATCTGTCAGTAAATCTGAAATAGAATCTTTTGGCTTAGCAGCTTCCTCTTTTTCTACAGTTGGTTTAACCGTAGCTTTCAAAGCCTCGTTTGCCGTTTGAAGGAACATCATTAATTCTTCTGCCTTATACGTTTCCCAGAACTCTAATTCTGCTTTACTTGATACTAATTTTTTGATACGGTCAACATCTTTTGCACCTGGCAATTCTATAAGGATTCTACCAGTCTGGCCTAATTTAGCAATGTTTGGCTGTGTTACACCGAATTTGTCAATACGGCTTCTCAATACACCAAATGCAGATTCTACTGATTCGTCAACTTTCTTAACCAATACCTTCTTAACCTGAGCATCAGACATATTGAAGTCAATTTGTCCTTGTAGGTTTCTGTTGGCAAAAATATCTGGAGAGGCTAATTTTACAGTTCCGTTTGAACCTTTGTCGAAAGCTTCAAAAAACGCATCTAAATAAGATTGGTTTCCAACCTGGTTCAATTTAGCATCTTCCAATGCTTTGTTAAAAACAGGATTTTTGGAATTATTAGACAATTGCTTCAAAACATCTTTTACAGATATTTGAAGAATTACGTTAATTCCCCCTTCAAGGTCAAGACCTTTATTGATTTGTTTGTCTTTTACTTCGTTGTAGTTAAACTCCATTATCCCCAAATTGAAAACATTTTCTTTTCCAATTGAGTCAAGGTATTTAACTTCTTTTTCAGGATTTCCTCCTGCAAAGTTTTTGGCATCCTCTTTTACTTTATTGGCCACAAATGTGAAAGAAAGTTGGTAGATGCTTACCAATGCAAATAGTATTGCGAAAAATTTAACTAGTCCTTTATTCTGCATTATTACTAAAAATTAATTAATTCTTTGGTTTAATATTATTGGTTTTAAAAAGCAAAAAATACCTGAAATACAAAGACTTAGACTGCAATCCTCTGTATTTACAAGGTTTCGGCTTTTTTCGAAACGTGCAAATATATAATTCTATATATGATTAACCAATATTTTATCGATTAATATCAAAAAAAGACTGTGAAAAACACAGTCCTTTTTTTGAGTATCTTATTATTAGAGTAAAATCAATGCATTCTACTTTTTTGTTATCAGTTTTTGATAACCTTAATTGTTTTAGACTGATTACCGGCGATTATCTTCACCAGATAAGAACCCGCTGCTATGCCTGACATATCAATGGTTCCTTTGTTTGCATTAATTTCTTTTGAAATCATCTGCTGTCCAAGTAAATTAAAGACTGTAACAGATGAAATATCCTGGATATAATCCAGATTCAGTAAATCATTAACAGGATTTGGATATGCTCTAAATAGGCTTGTATCAAAACCGGGAACTCCCAACGGCGATGTAATACCTATAGTGAAAGGACCTTCAGGCTCATCCTCGGAGGAACCGTAGTATCCAACATTCACATAATAAGTAACACCTTGTTCTGAATTTTCTAGTAAATATAATTCAGGAGTTCCCATCCCTCCATTATCAACACTTCCTTCACATTGGAAGCTTGAACAATTTCCTTTATATATTCCAATTTCAGGATCCCAACCAAAAGGATTAACCGTAATCTCAATATCTGAACCGTTACCTATGAAAGTATACCATACACCATCATTCATTTCATCACCGTCACAACCTATAAATCCTGAATCATTTGTTGCTCCCGAAGCATCTTGTGAATTTGTATAAGGAAGTGTAGCTACCGTAGCACCAGAACAGTTATCATTGTCAGGAACTGATGCTTGTGATGAAACACAAATTCCAAAACTCATAGGGCCAGAATTTTCATACCATCCATAAACACGTACATAATATTGATTTCCTACTACTAAACCTGTAACATTTATCGATTCAGGATCACTGGTATCTACAAATGCTAATGCATTACAACTACCTGAATAAACTGCAATTCCCATGTCGGTACTGCTTTCCCCGTTTAGGTTAATAATATTACCTACACTAACCCTATGCTCCGTTTCAATTGCCGTAAAAGTATACCAAACATCATTATTTGGCGTCCCTGAAACCTCACTAGGATCCTGGGCAGAAGGTGTTCCTCCTGCTGTAGTTCCGGGAGTTGGTGTTACACATGCGTTCGGGCCTGCCGTCAGGGTAATAGCTCCTTCACACTCATCATTTACAGGCGTAGAAGCTATTAATTGAGTACCAATGCAAATATCAAAGCTCATTGGATTAGAATCTGAATTCCATCCATAAACCCTAACATAATAGGTAGTTCCAGGAACTAAGCCGATAACACTGAAAGACTCAGGATCACTGGTATCTACAAACGATAAAACAGCACAGTTGCCTGAATATACGGCTAAGCCCATATCAGATTGACCATCGCCATTAAGATCCTCTATATTGCTTAACGAAATCTTATGCTGGACGGCTGTTGCAACAAAGGTATACCACACGTCATTGTTTGGAGTTCCGGATACTTCGCTTGGATCCTGGGCAGAAGGTGTTCCGCCTAAAGTTGTTCCTTCGGTCACTGTACCGCAAAGCTGATCGGAATTTACCGTTAAGCCAATAGCACCTGCGCATTCGTCATTCACAGGCGGAGCTGATACTAATGGAGAACCTATGCAAATATTAAAATTCATAGGATTAGAATCTTCATACCAGCCATAAACCCTGACATAATACCTAGTTCCGGCAACTAAGCCAGTAACATTGAAAGATTCAGGATCACTGGTAGCTACAAACGTCAAAACGGCACAATCACCAGAATATACTGCCAATCCCATATCGGATTCATCATCACCATTGAGATCGACAATGTTAGTCAACGAAATCTTATGCTGCACTCCAGTAGCTTCAAAGATATACCATACGTCATTATTTGGAGTTCCTGACACTTCGCTTTGATCTTGTGCAGAAGGTGTCCCTCCAAAAGTGGTTCCTGCGGTTACTGTTCCACAAAGCTGGTCAGCATTTACCGTTAAAGCAATAGCGCCCGTACATTCATCATTGGACGGAGCTTGTGCAAATGAAAATAGGGATGATAAAAACATCCCCGTCAGTAATGTAATTTTTTTCATAAGAAAATTTTTAGTTGTTTGAGCCACGAAGATATTTAATATTTTTCAGTAAGCAAGAAATACAATATTAAGATTACTTTTTTAACATTATTTAAACAAAATTAAGCAATTTCAAAGTTACTGCCGACTATTTCAATGTTACCGCCGTCAGTTTCAATGTTGTCGTTGGCAAAACCAAAGTTACCGCCGGCAGTTTTAAAACCTCAAACAAAAAAGAGGCCAAACAAAATGCTCGGCCTCTTTATAAATGTCAGGAATAAATATCCTTATCCCAATATCGATTTCAAATCGCCATTCATTGCTCTTACAGCATCCGCACTCTTAGCAAACTTAGCTTTTTCGTCATCGTTTAATGTAATGTCAACAATCTTCTCTACACCATTTTTACCAATGATGCACGGAACACCAATACAGATGTCGCTTTGTCCATATTCTCCCTCAAGGTAAACAGAACAAGGAATCATTTTCTTTTGGTCATTTAAAATGCTATCTACTAAAAACGCAACAGATGCACCTGGCGCATACCAGGCAGAAGTTCCTAACAACCCAGTCAATGTAGCTCCACCAACCATAGTATCAGCAGAAACCTTCTCCAATTCAGCAGCCGATAAAAAATCAGAAACCGGAACTCCGTTATAGGAAGCCAATCTTGTTAACGGAATCATAGTAGTATCTCCGTGACCACCAATTACCATTCCCTGGATATCGTTGGCAGGCTTATCTAAAGCTAATGACAAATACGTTTTGAAACGGGAACTGTCAAGTGTTCCACCCATTCCGATGATTCTGTTTTTTGGCAAACCTAAAGATTTGAAAGTTAGATATGTCATTGTATCCATAGGATTGGAAACAATCACAAAAACAGCGTTAGGAGAATGTTGCAATAAACTTTCCGCTACAGATTTTACAATTCCGGCATTGATCCCAATCAATTCCTCACGCGTCATTCCTGGTTTTCTCGGAATTCCGGAAGTTATAACTACTACACCGCTATTAGCTGTCTTGCTGTAATCATTAGTGCTTCCTGATACTTTGGTATTGAAACCTAAAGTGGTCTGCGTCTGCATAATATCTAACGCTTTTCCTTCAGCAAAACCTTCTCTAATATCTACCAACACAATCTCGCTGGCAATTCTTCTGTAAGCAATAGCGTCCGCGCATGTTGCACCAACGTTTCCTGCTCCTACAATTGTAACTTTCATTTGTATATAATTTGTTGTTGTTTTATTTTTTGAAGCTAATCCCGCTTTACGTTCCAATCTTTTTAGGATTGTATTTCCCTTTCGCTTTGCTACAGGGCAATCCTAAAAAGGATTTCCACTGCAATCGGGGCTAGGGCATTTTGCTTCTAATTACGCATCAATTTTAGCATACACCGCATTCTTCTCGATGAATTCTCTTCTTGGCGGAACCTCATCACCCATCAGCATTGAGAATACTCTGTCTGCTTCTGCTAAACTGTCAATCGTAACCTGACGCAAAGTCCTGAAACTTGGATCCATGGTAGTTTCCCACAATTGCTCCGCGTTCATCTCTCCAAGACCTTTATAACGTTGGATTCCGGCGCTTCCACCCATTCTTTCGTTAGCTAAATCACGTTGGTCATCATTCCAGGCGTATTCTTTTTGTTTCCTTTTTAACCAAGTATAAAGGTGGCGCAGCGATATAAACGTGTCCGCCTTCAATAAGTTCTTTCATAAAACGGAAGAAGAACGTTAATATTAAGGTAGAAATGTGGCTACCATCGACATCGGCATCACACATAATAATTACTTTATGGTAACGCAACTTTTCTAAATTCAATGCTTTTGAATCTTCTTCAGTTCCGATAGTTACACCCAAAGCAGTAAATATATTTCGAATCTCTTCGTTTTCGAAAACCTTGTGATGCATTGCTTTCTCCACATTCAGAATCTTACCACGCAATGGTAAAATCGCCTGAAAATTCCTGTCACGTCCTTGTTTTGCAGTTCCACCTGCCGAATCTCCCTCGACAAGGTAAACTTCACATTTTGCAGGATCCTGCTCTGAACAGTCAGATAATTTTCCAGGTAAACCTCCACCGCCAAGAACGGTTTTACGTTGTACCATTTCACGTGCTTTCTTTGCAGCATGACGTGCCTGAGCCGCAAGGATAACTTTCTGAACAATGATCTTGGCATCATTTGGATTTTCTTCCAGATAATTCTCCAACATTTCAGCAACTGCTTGGGAAACCGGAGAAACTACTTCTCTATTTCCAAGTTTGGTTTTAGTCTGTCCTTCGAATTGTGGTTCAGAAACCTTTACCGAAATAATAGCAGTTAATCCTTCACGGAAATCATCACCCGAAATTTCGAATTTTAATTTATCTAAAAGACCAGAAGCATCAGCATACTTTTTCAACGTACGGGTTAATCCCATACGGAAACCCTGCAGGTGCGTTCCTCCTTCGTGTGTATTGATATTGTTTACATAAGAGAAAATGTTCTCAGAATAACTGGTGTTATAAACCAAAGCAACCTCTACAGGAACTTCTCCCTTTTCGTGCTCCATGCTGATTACATGCGAAATGATAGCTTCCCTTCCTTTATCCAGAAAGCGGACAAATTCCCTTAATCCATCTTTCGAATGGAACACTTCTGAAGCGAATTCACCTTTATCGTTTACATCCCTTCTGTCAGTAAGTGTAATTGTAATTCCTTTGTTAAGGAAAGACAACTCACGCATACGTCCGGCAAGAGTATCATAAGAATACTCTATAGTTTGTGTAAAGATGGTTTTATCAGGATGGAACGTAACCATGGTACCACGCTTGTCTGTTTCGCCAATTTGCTTAACAGGGTACATTGCTTTTCCTTTTTCGTATTCCTGCTCGTATACTTTTCCTTCTCTGTAAACTGTGGCTCTTAAATGATCAGATAACGCATTCACACACGAAACCCCGACACCGTGGAGTCCACCCGAAACTTTATAGGAATCTTTATCGAATTTACCTCCGGCACCAATTTTGGTCATTACAACCTCAAGCGCAGAGACACCTTCCTTTTTGTGCATGTCAACCGGAATTCCACGTCCGTTATCTTCAACAGTAACCGAATTGTCTTCGTTTATAATAACACCGATTGTGTCACAATGCCCAGCCAACGCCTCATCAATAGAGTTATCTACTACTTCGTAAACCAAGTGGTGCAAACCTCTGACTCCAGTATCTCCAATGTACATGGAAGGACGCATCCTTACGTGCTCCATTCCTTCTAAAGCCTGAATACTGTCCGCCGAATAACTGTTCTTTTTAATCTCGTCGCTCATATTATTTTATCGTAAAAAATCTATTTTTTGTCTAACGAGCAAATATACAAAAGCGCATAGGATTTCCTATCCCAAATTGGCGTTAAAAGCCTCAAGTTATTAACATTTTCGGCAATATTTCAACAAAAAACGCCCATCAAAAATGACAGGCGTTTTTAACAAACAAACTAAACTTCAATTCAAACTCAAAACATCACTTTTGAGCTCTATCTTTAAGGCGAACCTTTACTTTTTTTATGCTTTTACATAAGCATCATCGTGAACACTTGCGACTGCCCTTCCTGACGGATCATTCATGTTTTTAAATGCTTCGTCCCACTCTAATGCAATTTTGGTACTGCACGCCACACTCGCTTCCTGAGGAACGCTTAAAGCAGCTGCATCGCTTGGGAAATGTTCTGTGAAAATTGAACGGTAATAATATTCTTCCTTAGACGTTGGTGTCTGGATTGGGAATTTGTACTGCGCATTCGCTAATTGTTCATCTGAAACTGCTTCTGCTACGACTTCTTTCAAAGTGTCAATCCAACTGTATCCCACACCATCACTAAACTGTTCTTTCTGCCTCCAGGCTACACTATGTGGTAACATATCTTCAAAGGCTTTGCGAAGTACCCATTTTTCCATTCTTTCACCGTTTATCATTTTATCCTGCGGGTTGATTCGCATGGCTACATCCATAAATTCCTTATCTAAAAACGGAACCCTTCCTTCAATTCCCCAGGCAGCTAAACTTTTGTTGGCGCGCAGGCAATCATACATATGGAGCTTGCTCAGCTTACGGACAGTTTCTTCATGGAATTCACGTGCGCTTGGTGCTTTATGGAAGTATAAATAACCACCAAACAATTCATCAGAACCTTCACCAGACAATACCATTTTGATTCCCATAGATTTGATTACACGGGCCATCAGGTACATTGGGGTTGAAGCTCTTATCGTTGTTACATCATAAGTTTCAATATTGTAAATGACATCACGGACAGCGTCTAATCCTTCCTGGATTGTGAATTTGATTTCGTGATGGATCGTTCCTAAATGATCGGCTACCTTTTGGGCAGCAGCCAAATCGGGCGAACCTTCTAAACCCACAGCAAACGAATGCAATTGCGGATACCAGGCATCAACAGTATCTCCGGATTCTATACGTTTTTGTGCGTATTTTTTGGCTATAGCCGAAGTGATTGAAGAATCCAAACCACCGGAAAGTAAAACGCCATAGGGAACATCGCTCATTAGCTGTCTGTGAACCGCAGCTTCCAATGCTTTTTTGATTTCGGTTATGCTGGTTTCATTTTCTTTTACGGCATCGAATTCTGTCCATTCCCTTTTATACCATTGTACAAATTCGCCATCTTTACCTGACATATAATGTCCGGGAGGAAACAACTGGATTTTGGTGCAATAGCCTTCCAACGCTTTTAATTCGGACGCCACATAGAAAGTTCCGTTTTGGTCCCACCCAATGTATAACGGAATGATTCCCATGTGGTCGCGTGCAATAAAATACTCATCATTCTCTACATCATATATTGCGAATCCGAAAATACCATTCATCTCATCTAAAAAATGGACGCCTTTTTCTTTATATAAAGCCAAAATAACCTCGCAGTCGCTTTCGGTTTGGAACTTATATTTTCCTTCGAACTGTTTGCGTAACTCCCTGTGGTTGTATATTTCTCCATTTGCTGCCAAAACAAGGCTTTTATCTTCACTGAATAAAGGCTGTTTCCCAGAAGCAGGGTCGACAATCGCCAAACGCTCGTGAGAGAGGATAGCCTTATCATTACTAAAAATCCCACTCCAGTCCGGGCCACGGTGACGGATGATTTTAGACATTTCCAGTACTTTAGGCCTTAGGGTTTCCGCTTTTTGTTTTAAGTCAAACGCACATACAATTCCGCACATAATCTCTTTTATTTTATTTTGATAGGGCAAAGATGGAATAATAGTTATAAATGAAAAACATAATAGATTATTTAGTTATAAATTATAACTTAAAAATGAAATAATATTAAATAATGAAATTTAAATTATAAAAAAAGTGACTATTGGTTAAGAATTGCTAAGAAACGCTTTCAATTGTATATGACTTCCCATTCATATCAAATGAAAATCCTTGCTCATTTCCCATGAGTTTACTTCCCAGAGGCGATTGAGGCGAGAGTGCGAATATTGATTTGTCTTCTATGATTAATTTTGGCAAGGCTGCGCTTAAGAATAGCGTCATTCCATTTGCCTGAACCATACTTCCCAATGCTACTTTCTTGTGCGCTTGTGATGCATCAATCTTATCGAGTATTGTTTTTTGTTCGAGGATTTCCTTTAACTTATGATTGAGTTTTTCCTGTTCCAGATGCATCATCGATAAAGCCGTTTCGTGTTTGTCTCCCGCCGAACCTTTGGCATCGTTTTGAGCATCTTCGGTCAGGTCCGAAATCATATCCTGAAAAACATCAATACGATCCTGGAGCATTTCCTGGTAGCGAAGAAGAACCTTTTTTTTAAAGTCATGGTTTTGGGAAATAAAAAAATCCTGTAAGGCAAATATACTCTACAGGATTCATTTTGAAATTATTATTTTTTAGAAATCAAATTTATAACTTGCGCCTCCCATAACCTGAAGACCCTGAACCGGATAGTTGAACCATCTTTCGTAATTCTGATTGGCTAAATTGTTTCCTTTTAGGAAGAAGGTCATTCGCTCACTGAATTTATAGCCAACATGTGCATTCAAATCGAAAAAGCTCTTAAGCGTAATTTCTTCATCTGGTGGAAAAGGCAATGTTATTGTAGCCTGCCTGAAAATATCCTTTCTTTCGCCTACGAAGAACAAACTTGTTCCGGCGTACCATTTTGGCGTAATGTTTACATCAAGAGTTGTGGCCAGTTTTATTGCCGGCAGATTCCATGCTTCTGCTTCTGCTTCTGTAGAAAAACTACTGAATGTTCCGTTGATTCCGAAAGAAACATTTTTAGAGAAATCGGCTTTCAGTTCCCCAAATAAACTTAGGGTTTTCACTTTATCATAAACAACTTCGAAGGAATTACCATAAGTGTAACCATCTGTATTGGCATTGGCATGATCATAAAGATTGCTTTTGAATATAGCCTTTCCTTCTTCGTTTTTATAAGAACCTCGGATATTATAGCTTACACTACTTGCCAATTTTCCTTTTAATCCTGCATATACATCGTATTTCTGGTCAGTTGGTGCTACTCCAAGAGTTGGTGACACAAAGAAATTTTCCTGTGCAAAATCGCTGTAGGAGTTCTGCTGTAATGTTCCTTCCGCACCAGCGTAGAAAATCATTAAATCGCCAACGACTTTATAAGCAGCTGTAACCTGAGGATAAATGAAGAATTTACTTTCGCCTTCTTCTTGCGCAGCGCTGTAAAAGAATCCCACTCCAAGATTCATCGATAAATCATTTTTATTGATTTTGATGCTTGGCTGGAAACCAACATTTGTAAATCCGTATTTTATCGAAGCCGTCTTGTCAAGATTTTGGTCGAATGAACCACTGATATAATCCAATACAAAATTGGCTTTTATCTTTTGTTCAACGATGTCGAATTCTAAAGATGGTTTTGCTACAAAACGATTTTCGGCCGAACCAAACGCATCCCAGAAACGGCTGAATTTTACACTACTTTCCTTTAGGATTTCGCCCGCACTCAATCTTCCGCCAACATATAGTGTGTGATAAGTTTGCCTTTCGTCTATTCCTTCTATTGTTGTGTCAGGCAATAAACCCGGGTAAATTCCGTACCAGTTATATATTTGATGTTTATAACCCAAATCTGCATTCCACGACATTCCATTACTGCGGCTTCCGTAAGTTAGATCCAAAGAAGTATTCAACATTTTATCATCCAGAGTTATTTTATCAATTCCTCCCTGAGTTGAATTGTGGCGTAACATTCCACCAAAATAATCGGTATTGCTGACATTTTCTGTAACGAAAAGCTCTGCGTTTACGGTTCCGTAATTTCCAGCCGCTAAAGTCATATAGTTGCTGAATATTTTCTCCTCGGCGCTTTTATCTACATTGGCTGCTTTTCCTTTCGCCGGTGCAAAAGTGGATGCAACTGGAAATGAGAAAATATTGTATTGGATATTTTCTTTTTGGAAGTATCTTCATCATCCAAAGTTGGTGTTTCCTTCACTTTAAACGCATCGGAAATCGATGGCGAATAAGGCTTCACAACGTTTACGACTTCGGTTCCGATGTTGTCGTCCTTCTTTTGTGCCAAAGAAAACTGCGTGATTCCAACAATTGCTATTAATAGGATATATTTTGTTTGTTTCATGTTTATTTAGATTTAAGAATTCAGAAAGCAGAAAGCAGTTTTTTTTGTAATCTGCGTTCTGCGTTCTAATATCTTTTTACTTATTCTGTTAGTGATGAATTCGTTTTAGCAGCTTCGCCTTTGACGATACGTAGTTCTGCCTGAGCTTCCTCGACTACATCCGGGAAGTCTTTAAAGTTTTTAATAACGCTGTCTAAAATTGACGTAGCGCTAAAATTATCTTTCATCTGGAAATAGTTTTTCGCCATTACAATTAGGCCTTTGGCTCCGAAATATTTATAACCTGAATAATCCTTCGCCAATTTCTGAACCGTTTTATTCGAATCTTCATATTTGCCGTCTTTATTTTTGAAGTAAGCATCATAATACAAGGCTTCTGCCGCTAATTCCCCTTTGGCTATAGTTAACAGTTTTGCATAAGCCGTTCTTGCCTTAGGTTCGTCATTTACTTTTATTGCAGCACGAGCCACAATAATCTGCGCATCACTTTTTACCTTATTGTCTGTTTTTGGATTGGCCAAAACCTTATCAGCATAGACAACTGCATTGGAGTAATCTTTCTGGTCGTAATACGCACGCATTAAATTAGCTTGTGCAAACGTTACGTTCTGAGGAAAATCGGCTTCTGTTTCCAAACGCTGCAATACCGGAACCGCTTTGGTGTAATCATTTTTTTCAAATGGATTTCTGCCAAACGTGCCAATGATTGCTCAGTAAATTCGTTTCTTGGTTTTCCGATTACATATTCGTAATTAGGAACCGAGTTGCTTTCCTTTCCGTCTGCATATAAGGACTGTGCCAGATAGAAATTAGCCTTCAGTGCGTGAATTCCGTTTGGAAATTGGGAAACATAACCACTTAAACTTGTAATTGCCTGTTTTGTATTATTCTGCAAATATTGTTTTTCAGCTGCTTCATAAGTATCATTATCCAAATCGGCATCGGAAACTTCAACGAAGTCCAAGGTTCTTACCCACGATGCATATTCGTTTACCTTACCCAAATCCATATAAACCAGTCTTGCTGTTGCTACTGCTTCTGAGGCTTCAGGTGTTCTTGGATATTTGGCTGCCACTTCCTTGAATTTTACGATGGCTGCTTCATTTCGCTGTGCGTTATAATTAACTAATCCCTGACGTAGAATTGCTTTAGATGCGAACGAACCATTTTTGAATTCGCGTAACAATTGATCGTAAGTGCTTATTGCCAAATCCGTTTTGTTTTCGGTCGTGTAGGTATTTGCCAATTCGAACAAAGCATCATCACGGTATTGTGACGTTTTGAATTTGGTCAGAAACGAATTGAAGTCATCAATTTTCTTGTCATTTTTACCCACAAATCCGTAACTCAATGCTTTTTGAAACGCAGCATAATCGGCGTCGATACCTTTCATGTCAATGGCTTTGTTGTAAGCATCCATGGCAGGCCAGTATTTTGAAGTCACGAATCGGCTATCTCCCAAACGCAGGTAGGCATCGGTCAAACGAACTTTATCGTCTTTTGGTCCGTCAACGTATTTCTGGAAATAATTCCCAGCCTGCTCGTATTCCTTTTGTTTGAAATAAGCATAAGCAATGTTGTAATTGATGTTCTTATATTCCGGAGTATTTTTGGCTTCAGCCGACGCTTCAAACTGTTTGAAATTGTCAGTCGCGTTGCTGAAATTATCCAAAACATATTCTGTTTCCCCTTTCCAGAAAGTGGCTCGGGCAGTAATTCTTTCATTTTTTGGATTCGCCATTGATTTCTTAAACATCGCTAATGCTTCCGAATAGCTGCCGTCCGTAAACAATTCTATTCCTCTGTAAAACAACACTTTTTGATAGGCTACCTTATTTTCCGGAGAATTATTTTTCTCCAATAAGGCCAAAGCAGCTTTGTAATTCTTAGAAGTGATATAGGAATTAATCAACAGGTTTTCGATTTCAGCTTTAGCTGGCGATGTTGGATATTTTTCAAGAAAAGCAGCTAAAACATCAGGGACACTTTGGTAAGAGTTTCCGATTTCGTAGCTAAGCTTGGCGTAATTCAGATTTGCATCTTCCTGTATTTTCTTGTCAAAATCCATTTCGGAAGCACTTTTGAATGCATTTAAGGCCTGTTGTTTTTTATCGGTTTTGAAATAACATTCTCCCAAATGATAATAACCATTCTGCGCTACAGAATCCTTTCCGTCGATAATTTTATTGAATTGTAAAATGGCGTTTTCGTAATCTTTCTGCATGTAATAAGTGTAGCCCAACTGATAATAATCGGTGTTGCTCCATTTTCCCTTTTTGCCTTTGTATTCTTTTAGATAAGGTAAAGCTTTGTCATATTGTTTCAGGTTGAAATAACTTTCACCTATGATTTTATTCAACTCTGATTTTTCAGAGGCATTCGATTTTGGCATTGCTGTAAACCCAGCGTCAATTGCTTTTTGAAAATCGCCCGATTTGAAGGCCATATCAGCCTTGAAATAAGACAGTTTTTCGGCATATTTGTCTTCGCCTTCCACCTGAGTGAAATACTTGTTGGCTTCCTGATAATTGTTGCCTTCATATTGCATGAATCCAAGATAATACTTGGCTTGTGTACCATATTCCTTAGAATTCTCGACTCTTTTGAAATAATCAGCAGCTTCTTTTTTATTTCCGGCTGTGAAATTCGCATATCCTTTTTGGAAGGTAAATTTCTCTTCCTGCTCATAAGACAAAGCACTTTCGTCTACCTTTTCGAAATACTGCAAAGCCTGTGGAAATTTCCCCTGGTCAAAATAATACCCAGCCACTTCGATATAGGCTTGATTTTGCTTGGAACTCGTTGGATAATCCGAGATGAATTTTTCGATTAGTTCATCGGCGTTGCTTTGATTAAGATGAATAGCACAAATAGCAATGTAATAAGCACAGTCTGCCTGGATATCCTGTGAAGGATTGTTTTGTTTTACTTTATCAAAAAGAATCTGAGCCGATTGGTATTGTTTATCCTTGAACAATAAAACCGCGTTGTCAAATTCAGACCAGTTGTTTGTATAAATGGCAGATTGTTGTCCCGAAACCTGGGGGATTCCCGCCATACAAAGCATAAAAAATAACATTAAACCGTTGCGCATAGTCTTTATTTTAATTTATCCAAAAATAGTGTCCTATTATCTATAACGTAAAAACAACTGTTTTTATTATAAACATTCTTTTAAACAATTTAAATTTTATAAAAAAGAAGAAAGAGAAAAGAAGAAAGACAATGATTTAAAATTTATTATCTTTTTTCTTTTCTCTTTGCTCTATTTTCTTTTTTTGGAATTTTAATTTACTATTTTTACCCAATAAACATCTTATCCATGTCACAAACCGTTTTATCCCTAAAAAATGTAACCATCTATCAGGAAGAAAGAGTGATTCTGTCACAAATTAACCTTGAAGTGAAAGAAGGCGAATTCCTTTATATCATTGGTAAAACCGGAACCGGAAAAAGTAGTTTTATGAAAACTCTTTATGGTGATTTACAATTGACTGTTGGTGCAGGAAATATTGTTGGTTATGATTTGGCGACACTTAAAGAAGATGATATTCCATTCCTGAGAAGGAAAATTGGAATTGTATTCCAAGACTTCCAATTATTACCGGATAGAAATGTGAACGAAAACATGCTTTTTGTCCTAAAGGCAACTGGCTGGACAGACAAAACAGAAATGCAGACCAAAATTGACGACGTACTGCAACGTGTGGGTATGATTGGTTTGACAAACAAAATGCCGCACCAGCTTTCGGGTGGTGAACAACAAAGGGTTGCGATTGCCAGAGCGTTATTGAATGACCCAGAGTTAATTTTGGCCGATGAGCCAACAGGAAATCTTGATCCACAAACGAGTGTTGAAATTTTAGGTGTTTTGAAAAAAATCAATGACAATGGAAAAACGGTTATCATGGCGACTCACGATTATGCCGTAATCATGAAATTCCCTGCAAAAACATTGAAATGCGAAGACAACACTATTTTTGAAGTGGTTCAGAAAACCGTTTAAAACGTTTTGTTTCCGATAAGTACTTTACCAAAAGTATTATCGCAAAAGGGAATGTGACCATGTGAAACCTGTCGCCCTGACCGCAGGAAATTCCGGAGAGCATTATAATATACAGTATAAAAAAACTGATAAATGTTATTGGGTTTGGTTTCTTATATGTTTTCCATAAATAAAAACCCGAAAGCAAAAATCCAAATAAAGTATAGAATCTATTCTGCCATTTAGAAAGATCGAATAGCACAATTCTCCAGAAATCGAAGTAACTTTTTCCTTTATAATTTTTACACTCTTCAATGCAGCTATTACCGCTGACAGTGTTATCTCGGACATCTGACATATAGGCTTTTATCAAGTTTACCGTATTAAACTGCAATTGATTTCTTAAATCTTCGCCTGCAATTTTCCTTTGATCTTTGGCTTCACAAGCATATAAATAATCGGCACGAGGGTTGTTCATTTGCTTCCATTCCTTACCATTTTTGATGCATATAGCTTTACTGCCAATGTAATTATAATAGGTCGGCGCATCAATGTAACTAATGGTGAAATTTCCAAACTGGTATTTCATTCCAACACACTGAATCAATATCATCAGAAGGCTTCCATAAATAAAAACCAAGCTTTTGGATTTATAATTCCTGAAAATTCCACTTATAAAATAAAGTGTAATTACAACCGCCAAAAATTTAGATCCGGGTTTTATCAACATACTTGACAAAAACAAGGATAACGACAATGAAAAATACCAGAACTTATTGGTTTTATAATATTTTATCAACAGATAAAAAGCCAAAATAATAAAAAACTGATAGATGGTTTCTGTAAGCAAATGGAAAACGTGAACTGTATTTCCTAGTATCAAAATGGCTAAAACAGTAAACCAAAAAGCAACTTTAGGTTTGGCGAACTCTTTTAATATTTCAAACAAAAACAAAAAGGAAGAAAACCAGCAGAAAAGATTAACATAGAAACTAAAACTGAAAATACTTGCATCAGAGCCTCCGAAAAGATAGGGAATTCCAGTAATTGCAGCCATTAAAATTGGACGATAGACCTGTCCGCGGTAAAAAATATATAAATTTTTTGCCGATGCAAGATAACTTGATGAGTCAGAGTGCATAACACCTTGACTACTCATTTGGGTTAAAAAATCAAATAGCAAAATCCAGAATGTTGCTATAAATAGGATTAGAAAATGATATTTATATTTTTTTAAAAAACCCATACTTGCCGAAAAATATATTTTCTTTGTAAATATATTATTTAATTTTGTTTTTGAATGATTTCAATCCTAATTCCAAGCTACAACTACAATACTTTACCGTTGGTCAAAGAGCTGTATCGTCAGTTGGATTTAGAAAATATCGAATTTGAAATTATAGTCCAGGACGATGCTTCACCGATTAATGAAAACACCAAAATCAATACTGGAATAAATCAGATTCCACATTGCCGTTTTGAGCGTAATGATGTTACTCTTGGTCGTGGCCAAAATAGGAATTCGTTAGTTGAAAAGGCAAGCTATTCCTGGCTTTTGTTTTTGGATTGCGATACTTTTCCACAACAGAAACATTTTATCAAAAATTATCTTGAATGTATCGAAAAACCTGGAATACAAGCAGTTTATGGTGGGATAATTTACCATAAAGAAAAACCTAATGCTGATGAAATGCTTCGTTGGGTATATGGTAAAGATCGAGAGGAAATCCCGTTGGAAAAGCGAGTTAAATCTCCTTACAGCTATTCGTTGATTTCAAATTTCCTAATACAAAGAGAGACTTTAAAAAAACATCCATTTGATGACAAATTATTGCAGTATGGATATGAAGATATTGTCCTTATCCAGGATTTGAAACAGGAAAACATTGCGATTGCGCAAATTGAAAATCCAGTTTATCATTTACAGTTAGAAAATTCAGCTATCTTTCTTGAGAAAACAAAGCATTCGTTACAGAATTTAAAATTCCTGCTTGACGAAAAAATTTTCGCCGATGATAACACATCCTTGATAAAAACGTACCGATTCATTTCAAAAATTGGTTTGCGGAAATTTGTTGTATCCTTATTTAAAAAGTCTGAAAGTTTTTTGACAAAAAACCTGCTTTCTGAAAAACCGTCGCTTAATTTATTCCTGCTGTATAAATTGGGCTATTTTTGTCAATTAAACTCACGCTGATGCCTTATTTTTCGATAGTCATACCGGTTTATAATAAAGAAAGATTTGTCACCGATACATTGAAAAGTGTTTTGAGGCAAAGTTTTGCCGACTTTGAAATTATCTTAATCAATGACGGTTCTACCGACCAAAGCGAAGCTAAAATCATGGCGTTTGATGACGATCGAATTCGGTACTTTTCAAAAGGAAATGAAGGCGTTGCAGCAACGAGAAACTTCGGAATAGAAAAAGCAACTTCCGATTTTATCTGTTTTTTGGATTCGGATGATTACTGGTATCCTGATTTTTTGGAAACTATGCATTCGTTTACTTCTGAATTTCCCGATCAGAAAGTCTTTGCCTGTGCAATAGAAATCGGCACCAAAAACAATTACATAAAAGCACACTATTCCATTCCGGAAAAATCAGATTTTGAAATTGTGAATTTCTTTGAATCCAGCCAGAAAGAATGTGTGTTATGGACCTCCAGCGTTTGCATTCACAAAAGTGTTTTTGGAAAAGCGGGAATATTTGACACCAAAATAAAGCATGGCGAAGACACCGAATTGTGGATTCGTATTGGATTGCAGTTTTCAATTGTATTCATCCAAAAAGTCCTTGCCCGTTATGTTTATGATGAAAAAAGTGTTTCCCGAAACCTGGGTTATTTCTTTGAGCCTTATACGTTTGATAAATATGCAACGCAGGAAAAGGAGAATCCGGCATTGAAAAAATATATGGATTTAAATCGATTTTCCGCAGTGATTAAATCAAATATAAATGGCGATTGGAAAACAGCAATGGAAATCTATGCCGAAATTGATTTGAAAAACCTGAGCCTCAAAAAAAGGATACTACTTCAATTGCCACCAATTTTGTTGAAACCATTGATTGGTTTTCAACGTCTTTTAGGAAATTCCGTCTTTAGATAATTTGAAATCTTCGAAATCGCGGATATAATCTGCTTCATCAAAAACATCGGAAGCGATAACCAAACAAACAGAACCCGAAGAAAAATTCTCCAATTCGCGCCAAATTCCGTTCACAATCAATAAACCAACATTGGGTTTATTCAAGGTAACCTTTTTTGTTCCTCTCCATCATTCAGAATCACATCGAAACTTCCACTAAGCGCAACTAAAAGCTCCTGCTGGTCTATATGGCAGTGTCCACCACGCCTTGCGCCACTTGGGACATCATAGAGATAATAAACGCGTTTCATTTCAAACGGAATATCATTGCCCTGAACCACAGAAAGATTGCCACGCGTATCGTGAATTTTGGAAATATCAAGAAGAACCGTGTCGTGAATTGTTGTCATTATGCTTCCAATAATTGTTTCCATTGTTGCGCAATGGTTGTCAAAGATAGATGTTCTACGCTTTTCTGAGTGTTAATTTTACAGGTTTGATACATTTTTTCGTCTTCAAACATCCTTTTTATGGCTTCAGCCAATGCCTTTTCATCGTGATTCGGAACCAATAAGCCATTGTTCTCATTCTGTATTATTTCTCGTGGACCAGTTTCACAATCTACAGAAATTACAGGTGTTCCGGCTGCTAATGACTCAATCAGCGACATCGGGAAACCTTCAAACTTACTGGTAAGAATGGTGCATCTTGCGTGTTGTACATAAGGCGTAATATCCTTTTGAAAAGGTAAAAGTTGTACATGGTTTTCCAATTGTGACTCCCTGATTCTGGATAAAATAAAATCCTTTCCTGAGCCATCACCTATGATGAGTAATTTTACTCCGTTCTGATGCACTTTTGAAATTGAGAAAGCCTTTAGCATCAAACTGAAATTCTTAATCTCTTCTTCCAATCGTCCAAAAAACAACAAATATTTTTCAGGTGCATCTTTTGGCTTTTCAGAGAGATGTTCCGGAAAGATTATAGGATTGTAAATTGTCGTTGTGTTATTGAAATGGTATTTGGTTTTAAGCTTTTCTTCAATTTCCTTTGACACACAAACTAACTTCGTCGCTTTTCCAAAAATGTATTTGGCCCAATAAACTGAACCCGTCAGATACATCACTAAATTGGAACTGTGGAAAAAATAATAGGTTTGCCGTTTGTTGTAAATCCATTTTGTAAATAATTCCCGAAGTACAAGTGGTCTTGAGCGATTATCTATAACCAGCTGAATGTCATTTTCATGAAGATATTGTGCAATATATTTTCCTTTTTTTACAGCTCTGAAAATACCTTTTTCATTGGAAAACAACTTCCCTAAGTTGATCAATTCTCCTTTGTATTCGTAATCGACATGGTCCAGGATAATGATGTTATGGACTTCATAACCTAAGCCGTGCAGCATGAAACTCAGCAAACCTGCAAAACGCTCTGCTCCGCCAACACCTAGTGATGCGGAAACTATGGCAATTTTGTTGTTGTTTTTCATTTGTTACTTATATTGCAGTTCTATTTGCCAAATATAGTAAGAAATGAAGATTTTACTCATCGGAGAATACAGCAGATTACACAATTCTTTGAAGGAAGGGTTGCAAAAGCTTGGGCACGATGTTACCATTCTTGGATTTAAGGATGGTTTCAAAGATTATTCTGTTGATTTTCCGTTAGAGAAAAAATGGGATTCCGGTTTGCTGAAAAAATCAAGCTTGCTGTGTTAGTCCTTACAGGATTTGACATTTCCTCCTATCTTACTTATTGCCAGTTCTGGAAAAATAGAAAACAGTTCAAAAATTTTGATATTGTACAGCTTATCAATGAGAATAGCTTTTTTTGCAATTATCGCTATGAAAAAAAGATTTTAGATTACCTTTTCGGATACAACAAAAAAGTATTTCTGCTTTCCAGCGGCGATGATTATGTGTATGTTAATTACAACTTTGAACACCGTGAAAATCCTTCGATTGTACAGCCTTATCTGGCAAGGAAAATTGAGGATAAAAACTTTTCAAATGTGCTTAAATACAGGACAAAACCTTTTGAAAATCTGCATTATTACATTTACGATAAAATCCGAGGTGTAATTGCTACAGATGTTGATTACCATATTCCGTTGCAAAATCATCCAAAGTATTTGGGATTAATTCCAAGCCCGATGAATATTGACAGATTTCCGAAAAGCGAATTAGAAGTAAATGGCAAAATTGTAATTTTCCATGGAATAAACAGGGAAAGCTATTTTAAAAAAGGCAACGACTATTTTGAAGAAGCCTTGGAAATTATACAAAAGAAATATGGAGAAAAAGCTGAAATCATTATTGCCGAGAATATTCCTTATAAGCAATTCATAAATCTATACGAAAGGGCGCATATTTTGTTAGATCAATTGTATGGGCACGATCAGGGAAGTAATGGTTTGGAAGGAATGACAAAAGGAAAAGTAGTGTTTACCAATGCCAGTATACAATTTGAAAAGCACTATAATTTAACTGAAAAGGTTGCGATAAATGGCCTGCCGGATGTTGATTATCTGGTAAATGAACTATCCTTTTTAATCGAAAATCCTTCAGAAATAAAAATCATTGGAAAACGTGCAAGAGACTTTGTAGAAAAGGAGCATGAGTATGTTAGGATTGCTGAGAAATACCTCGAAGTCTGGAATAAAAAAGGGATAGTTTAAACTATCCCTTTTTCTAATTGATTTTTAAAAAAACTATTCTTTTATAAACTTAAGTGTTTCGTTGATTGAATTTGAACTCAACTTAACCAAATACATTCCGGTTGGAAGATTAGACACGTTCAACTGAAATTCATTCTGATTTACTTTAGTTTGATATACTGGTTTTCCGATCACATCAAAAACAGTAACTTCAAGATTCTTTACGTCATTTTGGCTTAACATAATTGAAAACATTCCTTTATTTGGATTAGGATATAGTACTGCCTTGTTGATTTTACTGATTTCATTATCCTGAATGCTGCTGCTTCCATTTTTAGGAGATGAAACGCAAACCGTCAAACCTCCATCGATATGTAAATCAACATAACCAGTGGTTGGTCTTAAGTCAACATCTTTAGAAAGATCAATGGCATTTTTTGCTTTAAAATCTGAGGTGTTCTCATCCCTGAATATTTGATCGGAAATAGTTAAATTATGATTTATGTGCTGTAAGCTAAAATCAAACCTCCAAAAATCCTGTCCGCTAATCAGCGTATTTCCTGAAGAATTCATCATTTCACTTGTAAATTCAACTGCGTCACCTGTTTCAAGTTTTCCAGAGCCGCTTCTACCTATATACGCTGCATTTACGGCAACACCATTTAAGACTTTATTTTCCAGATTTTTAGATGTTAATTGTATCACGTCTTCAACTTCATCGGGTATAATACACGGATTTAATGTTTGCATCAACGCAACAGTTCCGGTTACGAATGGAGTTGCAGCTGAAGTTGCGGTTCCATATAATGAGGGGTTTCCGGCACCATCAACACAACCTAAAAGTAAAGAAGAATACATTGGAGCATAACCTGGCCCACAAATATCAACTCTCGAGTTAACGGTAGTTGACCATTCAGTCCAAGGATTAAAAACAGGATTTACCGGATCAAGACCTAAATAGCCAACTTCACAAACCATGTCTTCATTATAGTGTGAATGAGGACCCCATACGGGATCAGTAACATAATCTACCAGATCGGTAACATTAGGATTTTGTGCATTAACAACCGTAACTGAGATAACATGGTTATAACTGGCTGGAAACCCATAAACTGTGGAACCAAAGTGATCGCCCCAATTACCGGCTCCTGCTACTAAAACTACACCTCGGTCGTGCAATTCGTCTATAATTGCTTGTTCCGATGGAATATAACCAATTGTATAATCTTTATCACCGTTAAACTGTATATAAGTCCAGCTCATATTTATAACTTTTACACCAGCATCTGCTAATTCCACTAATCCATTGTATGCCGTATAATGAGGTATATTCAAAACCGTACAATCATAACATACTCCGGCAATGCCATGATGATTGTTACCCTGGGCAGCAGCAATAGCGGCTACACCTGTCCCGTGCCATGAATTTCCACCAGCAGAAGTGCAGTCAAAGGCTGTATAATAAAACGAACTTTCTTCCAAATAGCTAACTTTACTTGGAGATAAATCTATGTCTCCGGTATTAACCTTACCATCTGAAATACCGATAGCAACATTTCCTTTGGGAGTTGTCCCCGGGAAAAAATCCCAGGCTTTAGGACAATCTATATAAGCCAAACTCTTTAAACTTATATTAGCGCCTAAATGTGTACCCGGATAAACATACCCAACCCCATTACCATAATCATCCGGATAGGACAATAGCTGGATTTGCCTCCCTGTTAAATCTTCAGTTTGCAAATATTTTGCAGGGAATTGCGTTTTCAGATTATTCATTAATGTGCTGCTCGTAGTTTCAAAAGTAAAATAATTTAAGGTTTTTGAGACATGCGACGCAGGATATGTCTGTTTGAACCCTGTAATCGTATAATTTGCAAAAAACGCACTTTCAGCAGGAATAGTACCATTATAAACCAATACACTACCGCTTTTGGTAAAAGTTGGTGCATTGGCTTTGTCGTTTAATTCAACGTTGAACACATAGGTTGTTTGTGAATATAGTTGCGAATACAATATGCAACAAAAGAATAGGAATAACTTTCTCATACTAATTAGTTTTTAATTTGACTTTTTAGCGTAGTTATTTCTTTGTTCATTTCAATCATATAAAGAGTCAGTTCTTCAATTTTTTGAAGTAGTAATTTGTTCATTTCACCTAATTCAATTCCGTTTACTTCCACTTCTTTTGCTGATGGAATGTCTTTTAAATGTCCATTTTCTTTTATATGTTGTTCTACATCTTCTAAGGTAGGTAAATTGTAATCCTTATTAAAAACGTAATCTGCCCAGGTTGTGTAAACTCTAACCCTATCCGCTCTTACTCCTCCTTTAACTGACAATCTATAAGTGTCCGCTCCGTCGACAAAAGTTGTGCTTCCAATTCCGATATTCGCGTTAGTAATGATATTGCCGTCAACTAAAGCTGCACCATCCTTAACAACAAGTTTATATCCAGTTCCATAATTTCCGTACCCTCCAACTACAAATCTTGAATTAGATCTACCCATCTGTAAAAGAATATTATCTGTACCATTGTCAATTAGCTTAAATATTTCAGCTTCATTTTTGTCGTTTATTACAAAGTTTGATGCTCCATTTGATGGACCTCCAGCTTTATTACCGTAAAAAGTTAATCGCTCTTTATTAGTTCTGTCAACAATATTCATAATGAATAAGTCATCATTTGCCGGTATTTCCGAACTCCAGGCATGTAGGTCATAAAAATTAAACATTCTTCTGGTTGCTCCGTCCATACCCCCATTAGTCATTTCATAACCGGCTCCAAAAACATTTGAGTTCTTTAAATAATCTAATGACGATGCAAATGAAGTTGCTGAAGTGGCAGTATTGGTAGCCAAAATGCTTTTTGCTCTGATAAATCCTGTTACGTCTAATTTATAAGCTGGAGAAGTATTTCCGATACCTACGTTTCCATTGCTTCCATTCACAAATAAATTACCACCAGCGGTTGCCGAATTAAAATTTAAATTAAGATTACTTAATGAAACTGTTCTATTAGCAGTTAAAGAACCATCTGCATTATAGATATTTTGCGATGTTGAAGCCATATTTACAACCGGGGTCAAAATAATATTTCCGCTAGAATCAACACTAAGCGCTTTGCTATTTCCGGCAACTGTAGAAGTAGAGCTTGTAACGTTAGTCAACTGTATTCCTGAATTCCCTGCGGTTCCGCTTGTGACTTTTAATCTTAACGTAGAAGAAGTTGGTAAAGCTGTACTTCCTGTTCCGAGTCCGGCTGTCGTGTTAACCGCTGTAGGATAAGTGTTTTGCGAGTATCCAATGATACCTGTCAGAAATAAACCGCAGAATAAAATAGTTTTTTTCATAATAAAGAAGTTTTAATGTTTTTTTAAATTTCTCCTAAGATATTTAAAAAGATGAACTCCTACAAAAAATGCAAAAAAATAACTATAAAATAATGTCAGATTTATATTTTAAGCCACTTCTCCATGAGTTGGCGTTCTCCTTCCCAATCTCTTGAAATATTAGTCTTTAATAAATGTGCCGGCATTCCGCCAATAAGTATATTTGAACCTAATGAAGTATAATCTTTGGCGCATACACTATTTGAAGCAATCGTACAAAAGTCAGGTGTAACTGTTTTTGGCAAAATTGTGACCCTGTTACTTATGTAGTTGTAATTTCCTAATTTTACCGGAGCGGTAAGAGGATATTTTTCGCCTGTATTAGTATCAATCATTTGATGAACGGTTGTATCACAAAGTTGGGATTCATATCCAATTCTGGCAAAATCTCCAAATGTTATATTATAGAAACAGATGATTTTACCACTATGGCCTAATGATGACATATTCCCCATTTTCAGGATAGCATTCTGTCCAACATGAACAAAATAGTCTTTGCCAAATTGCACATTTCCGTTTAGAATCATTTCTCCTTCCAGAAAAAACTCTGCAGTTCGTTTTGAGCGTGTAATTATTTCATAGGATTGCCCAAAGCCAATCATTCCTGACTTTATTGGAGCATTAATGGATATTTTCCCTGAAATATTTTTAAGCTTAACACTTCCATAAAAATAAACTGGAAGCTTTTGGGCAATAGAAAAAGGAAACTTCTTAAAATTAAAATATATGGTTTTTGACCAGTTAATGGAATAATAAAACTGCATTTTTTTATATGAATCTATTAAAATTCCCATATTTATAATTTTTTGAAAAAGAAGTCTTTAAAATTTAGTCTATTATTCAATTGTGTAATTGAAAACCAAAATGAAAGCAGAACTAAAAGTGCCAGCAATATATACCTTAAAACAACCAATGTTATGTTTAAGCACAAAAAAGTTGAAACACAAATCAAAATACAATACAAAAATAACCTGTAGAATTCATTGTCAAAATTAAAATCATATTTTTTAGCGGTAATGATTTTCAATCCTAAAAAATGAATTATATAATTTATCAAAAAAGTAATGCCTAAACCTTGAAGCCCGTAAAAATAATACCCGGTTATATTAAGGATCAAAAATAGGGAATTGAAAATAACAGAAGTTTTGATAAATGTTTTGGAATCACCTTTAGCTATTAAAATATACCCCATAGACCAGGAGACGGCCTTAATAATCATACCTAAAATACCCCAACAAACTAAAGGCACTATGGGCAAAAACTCTTTAGAATAAAGCAATCGAATAACAGTTGGCGCAAAAACCAAAAAAAACACTATAATTGGAGTTAACAACAAAATTCCAATGACGGACTGCTCGGCAACTAATTTTTTCACCAGAATATTATCATGGCAAATTTTGGCCAGCCTTGGGTAATAATCTGTTGCCATTGCCGTGAAAACAATTCCAACATAAGTATTCAAAATTGTAAAACCGGCACTGTAAAATCCAACTTCGGAAACACTTTTATAATTGCTGATAAATATCTGAAGCAGATACGACGACAATGTCGTCAGCAAACTGATTAGGCTTAATGAAAAACCAAGTAGAATAAGTTCTTTCCCCTCTGTAAAAACTTCTTTATTGGTTAAGCTAACAGTATCAATCTTAATCTTTAGCCTAAAATAAAAAGCAATGATCACTGCTATCAATGAAGAAAAAAAATTGATGGCACAATACCATCCAACCTAAAAAAATAATATAAGGGCAACGAAATCAGCAAACCTAATAAGTTACCAAACAAATTAGCTTTCGCCAAATATTTTATTTTTCTAAGCCCCTGAAGAACAATGAGGTTTCCATTAGTAAGCTGCTTAAACAATAAACTCAGGGAGATTAAGACAAATGCCAAGGTATAATGATAATTCCCGAAAGAAATTTTACTCAGCAAAGGTGATAAAACAGCTACGGCGATTGTACCCAAAATACCTGATATCCAAATAAGCCGTTTTAGGATTGAAACCTCTCTGCTTAATAATTCAGGATTATTTTCAGCAGCAGAAATAGCTTTGACTCCACTTGTTTCAATACCTGCGTTAGTAAAGCTTCCTACAAAATTAAGTGACGAATTGAATAATCCTATAAGGCCAATTCCATCCGGACCAATAAATAAAGCGATGATTTTTGATCTAATTAGTGAAATTAAAATATTGAAAATCTGTACACTTCCAAAAACAGAAGTTGATTTAATAATTTGACGATATGACGATTTAGTATCTGTCATGAATCAATATTTGTTTAAAATCCAAATTACATAATCAACTTCATCCATCGTCATTACTGGACTTATCGGCAAACTTAATACTTCCTGATGGATTTTTTCGGTTATGGGGAACGATAGATTATTCCATTCCTCAAAAGCTCTTTGTTTGTGTGGCGGAATTGGATAATGAATTAGGGTTTCGATTCCGTTATTTTTCAGGTAATCCTGAAGTTCATTTCGCTTTAAGGTTCGTATAATAAAGATATGAAACACATGGTCATCGGGCAAATCAAAAGCCGGCAAATGAATTTTTTCATTCTTGATTTCAGTCAGATAGCGTTTGGCTATGGCTCTCCGTACTTCATTCTCTTTATCTAAATGAGGTAATTTCACATTCAGAAAAGCGGCCTGAATTTCATCCAAACGCGAATTCATGCCTGGAATATCGTTGTGGTATTTTTGTTCCGAACCATAATTCCGCATCGCATAAAGTATTCTTGCCAAATGGTCATCGTTGGTGGTAATCGCTCCTGCATCACCTAAAGCACCAAGATTTTTTCCGGGATAAAAGCTAAAAGCCCTTGCGTGGCTTCCTTTGAATTTTAATCCGTGTGCCTGTGCCGCGTCTTCAATAATCAATAGGTTATGTTTGTAGCCAATATCAATTATCTTAACCATATCGGCTAATTGCCCATACAAATGAACAACCAGCATTCCTTTGGTTTTAGGAGAAATTTTGGCTTCAATCAAGCCGGGATTTATGTTATAGGTTTTCAAATCGGGTTCAACCAAAACCGGAATTAAATCTGCGTGTAGGATTGCCAGAATAGTTGCAATGTAAGTATTCGCCGGAACAATAATTTCATCGCCTTTTTGCAGTATTCCCAATTGAATATAACCTCTGAAAATCAATATCATCGCATCCAAACCGTTTCCGACCCCGATACAATGCTTGGCTCCGGAATACTGGGAAAAGTTCTTTTCAAATGTTTTGACTTCATCACCAAGAATGAACCAGCCTTTGTCCAAAACCGAATCCATTTTTTGCTGGAATTCCGTTTGGTATTGCTGGTTGATTTTCTGTAAATCGAGGAATTTAATCATAGCATAACATTTTTTAAAAGCGTGTAATTGGAAGGTTGGACTTCATAGAAACTCTGAATCACGGTTTTTGCCCCAAAACTCTCCTTCCAGAACAAAAGCCCTTCGTTTATTTTTTTGCCGTTTTGTTCGTGTGAAATCCCAAAATCAAAGAAGTTCTTTTCGACGAAAATTTCTGTAATTAAATAATTATATAAAAAATCAAGGCTTCCGATTTCATTTTTTTGCGCATTCCCCGAAATATATTGCGGATGCACCACTTTATCCGTTATAAAAACTGTCGTTCCGGCAACAATTTTATCATCATGATATACGTTAAAATGACGAATGTTTTCAGGGAATTTTTGTTTTAATACAGTTATTTCCTCAAGTGAATGAACTGGTTTAATCCCATGCTTCTTATCAAGGTTTGGAATTAGAATTTCGTTCCAGAATAAATTTAAATCCGACTCTTCCTTAATAATTAAGTTATGGTTTATGCCACGTTGGACACATTTTCTTCTGTCTTTGGAAAACGCATAAATCTTTGTTTGGTCTATCACAGAGAGGCAGTCCCTGCGAATCAATTTGGCATTTGCTAAAAAAAGTGCATACTCTATTTCTTCGGAAAAGAAACTGTTGTAAATTGACGGAATCAATTTAATCTGTAAAGTGTTTATTTTATTCTGATGCAAAAACTGCAAAATAGCTTTTGTTATTTCAATTACTTCTCCCAGTTTGATTTTGGGCCCAAAAACAAAACCGCCATAAGTCAGTCCCTGATGAGAAAAAACAGCATCTTCTACCCTATTTGCCGGAAGTACTGCCACTAACTTTTGTTGTTCAAAAACCAGCAGCGAAAAATCCTGAAATCGGTCATTATGATACTCCATAAAATCACGGTGGAAAAGAAATGTTGCGTTTTTGGCACTGCTTATAAAGGCATTCCAAATGGCAAAATCAGCGGAAGAATAATGTCTGACAGTATAGTTTTTCACATCTTATTTTTAGACATTGGAAAATTAAACATTTATTTTCAAAAACCCGCTGTTGTTAAAAATTCAATTTTCAGAAAATAATTGACTAACTTTAACTCTTCAATCCATTTGCTGTGAGATTAAAACGTTACTTTTTGATTTTTATTGTGCTGTTTTGCTTCATTCTTAAGACTAATGGCCAAAATGTGTCGCTATTCAATCAGTTCAACGGACGCTACGATTTTACCTTTATTGGTAACACAATGAATTTGGGAGAAAATAATATCACCTTTGGATGTGAAGACTTGTTACTTACCTCTTCCTCTGCAACCTTAAATTTAAATCCAAATCAAACCATACAAAACGCTTATTTATATTGGGCTGGCTCAGGATTAATTGATTCCAATGTAAAATTAAATGGCATTGACATTAGCGCTCAGCGAAGTTTTACCAATATATCCATTTCGTCTGGCTTACCCTATTTTAGTGCTTTTACTGATGTCACGAATCAATTACTTGCCAACGGAAATGGAAGTTATACCCTTTCCGATCTTGACATATCATCAACATTGCAAAATGAACCCGACTATTGTGGAAATCGGACGAATTTTGCCGGTTGGGCAATGATTATCATCTACCGTGACAATAATTTACCACTCAATCAGCTTAATATTTATGATGGCTTGCAGAGCATACCCGATACCATTAGCATTGTTCTAAACAACTTAAATGTCATAGATAATGTTGGTTCGAAAATTGGATTTATTGCCTGGGAAGGAGATTCAAATCTTGATCAAGGTGAAACGCTGGCGATAAACGGAGATATTCTGAGCAATGCCTTAAATCCGTCAGACAATGCTTTTAACGGAACTAATACCATTACAGGAAGTAATGAAATGTTTAATATGGACTTAGATGTATATGACATACAGGGCAACATTCAAATTGGCGATATTGATGCATTAATAGAGATTTCTTCCGATGCCGATGTGGTTTTAATCAATGCAGTAGTTACCAAGCTGAACAATCAGTTACCTGATGCAACAGTTGTTATCAATTCTGTTGAACGCACATGTGATTCGAGAAATGTTCTCTTGAATTACACCGTTTCCAACTTAAATTCGACTAATCCTTTGCCACCAGGAACGCCAATTGCGGTTTATGCCAACGGTGTTTTTATAGCTTATGATGAAACGACACTTCAAATTGGTATTGACGAAAGCCTAAATTTTCAATTGTCTATAGTCATTCCTGACAACATTCCGTTAGATTTCGAAATAAAAATAGTTGTGGATGATACCGGAAATGGAACCGGAATTGTCACTGAACTAGCGGAAAACAATAACACATTTGTAACCTCTGTTTCGCTTTTGACTTCGCCTACCTTTAATAATCTAACGAATCTAATTGCCTGTAATGAAGGATTAAGGCGCGGAACATTTGATTTTTCTTCCTATGAAGATTTGATAAAAACAACACCAACAGACACGGTTCGGTTTTATGAAACACTTGCAAATGCTAATGACGATGTAAATCCAATTTTGAATACCACCAATTATGTAGCTACTGCAACTCCAAAGGAAATTTTTGTACGCGTTTCCGATGAAAATTGCTTTAGCATCACTTCTTTCCTTTTGGTTACCCGGAATTGTCCGCCAACGGTTTACAATTATGTTTCGGTTAATAACGATAGCCGCAATGACAGTTTTACCATTAAAGGCCTGCGGGATATTTTCCTTGATTTCAAATTAGAGGTTTACAACCGTTGGGGAAAATTATTATGGACAGGAAATCAAAATACCGAAAATTGGGATGGCTATGTAAAAGACGGTCTTAGCCTTAAAACTGCCGCTGATGGTACTTACTTTTATCTGCTGTACCTGAACGACATTGATTATCCAGAGCCACTGAAAGGCTTTCTGTATATAAAGCACTAATTACATACTTTGGGTATAGTAATTATAGTCTTTCAGAACAGTTTGGATAAATTCCTTCTGGCTGTCTAAATCGTTCTTTATTCCGGTTACTTCTTCAATTTTCCTAGTGAGCTTATTTAGGATTTCCGCATCAGGCTTTCTCATCACGGCTTGAAAAGTTTCCTTTATGATTCGCGCATCATTATCAGAAAGTTTAATGACTAAAGGATATTTTGGCTTGTATTCTTCTCCGATATCTTCCAGAATAGTGTGGCTGATATTGATTTTATTTTTTAAGGTAATCACAGCTGTTCCGGCAGAAATATCTCCCAATCGTTGCGTTTTCTTATTGACAATCATTGTAATCAGACCAATCATGCCACTAGCCATCGAAATATCAATAACCCTGAACAACCAACGAATTAAATAGTCGCCGAAAGATGCCTGATAACCATCAATTTTTACCACTTTTATTTTCAATAATTTCTTTCCGAACGTCTGGCCTTCTAACAAGGATTCCTGCACTATTGAATATATAATCACTGGTAAGGCGAAAATCAAATAAATAGCGATTTGCGACCAACGATCCAGTTGTTCGACTATAGAATTTATCCCGAACGTATAGAAAAAAACATAAAATATAACTATTCCATATGCTACTTTAATCAGTAAATCAATGAAATACGCACCAATTCTTTCTCCAACAGAAGCCGAAGAGAAATTTATTACAACATTTTGCGTAGTATTGATTGATAGTTGTGTCATAATTTATATTTTAGCCTTCATGAGGGAAGTAGCATTCATAAAACAAAACAAACAAAAATGGCTTGACTTTGAACAGGCAATTTTTGGTAAATCTAAAAAATCCTGATGAAATGGCAAGTTTGTACATTCATTTGGTTAATGATTTATCGTATGCACAAACTTACTACCCAAAAAGCAAAACGGTTGTCTATTTAAATTACTTAGCTTCACAGATTTATCAAAAAATTTATAAAACAAAACGCGAAGAAAAAAACAGGCTTGTCCATTTTTTAAAACGGAAGTTCCACTATTGGTATATCAGTATAGAAGGTACATATTATATGCATTTGCCTTATTTTTTGGTGCAGTTGCAATAGGAGTCGTTTCTGCAAAATATGATGAGAGTTTTGTTCGTCTGATACTCGGTGACGGGTATGTAAACATGACTTTAGACAATATTAAAGACGGAAATCCCGTTGCAGTATACAAATCGGGAAGTAATTGGGGCAGTTTTATTGGGATAACACTGAACAATCTGTATGTTGGTGTGCGCTGTTTTATTTATGGCATTTTTGGCGGAATCGGAACCTTTATAGTCTTGGTCCAAAACAGTATAATGCTCGGTTCCTTTCAATATTTCTTTTATAAGGAAGGTGTTTTTGGAGAAAGCATCCGAGGCATCTGGCTTCATGGTTCAATGGAAATCTTCGGAATGGTGATAGAAGCAGCCTGCGGTTTCATTTTGGGAGCATCCATACTTTTTCCACGAACTTTTTCACGATTAAATTCTTTTAAAATCGGATTGAAAGATGGGTTGAAAATATTCCTTAGCACGGTTCCTTTTACAATCGCAGCCGGACTAATAGAAGGTTTCGTTACCCGATATGCTATCGAAATGCCACATTGGCTCAATTTCGTAATCATTCTTGGGACACTCTTTTTAATCTCATTCTATTTTTTGGTTTACCCAACAATAGTCTATAAAAAAATAAACAACTAAATATGTTTCAACTATTCAAACAAAGGGATTTCGGCGAGTATATCAGTGAGACTTTTCAGTTTTTCAGGCAAACTGGGAAGCATTACCTCAAAAATTATTTTACGATTTGCGGCATCCTATTAATGCTGCTCTCTGTTCTTACCTATTTTCTTTTTCAGGTGTATTTTGATTTTTTCCTAAATGTGGGTAGAATCAACAATAATTTGGATTTCGTTCAGAATTTTGCTGAAAATAATTCTGTACTAATAGTTCTCGGAGGCGTTTTTATCTTTTTATTTATTGTTTTGCTAAGCATGCTTACCTATTCCATTCCAGTCATTTATATGGATTTGTATGCCAAAAAAAGCGGAAGTAATTTTGGCACAAAGGAAATACTCTTAAAATTTAAAGCCGAATTTGGCCGGATTTTACTTTTCTTTTTAGGGTTGATTTTTATTGTGACTCCTTTTTTGATGATAATCTTTGTCCTATTGGTTTTATTATGTTTCATCCTTATCGGAATTCCGTTGCTTCTTTTTGCAATACCAACCGCAGTGAGTTGGATTTCCCTTAGTTTTTACGAATACCTCAATCACAAAAAGAATTTCTTTAGCGCACTTGGCGCAGGATTTGGCCACGTAAAAGCGCAGTATTTCCCAAATATCGGTTCGTTAATGGTAATGTATATGATCGTTCAGATTGGTATGTCAGTCTTTACGATATTTCCGTACGCATTCGGAATGGCATCCATTGTAACCTCAAGCCAAAATGATGCAGCTCCTGAAGATTCGCTTTCCACTGTAAAAATTATGCTGACAATAGTTATGGTAGTTTCTATGCTAATGAGTTATATTTTAAACAATTTACTGTTGGTTCACCAAGGCTTGGTATACTATAGCAGCATAGAAAACAACGAAAACATAAGTTCTAAAGACTCAATAGATTTAATAGGTAGTGAATAAATTCCTTTTCCTTTTTTGGCTGTTTGTTTCTGTACCCGTTTGGTCGCAGGATTCTTTGGTTGTGGTCAAAACCGAAACAGTGAAATATACCGAAAAAGACATCATTGTTGACGATTCCATTATTCTTCAAAAACCTAAATTCGAATCGGGTTTTAAGGAAAAATACAAGTCAGGCGATTTTGAGTATGAAGTAAAAGTGGGTGACAAAAGCGTTTGGGAGCGATTCAAGGAATGGCTTGCCCATTGGTTACTAAAGATTTTTGGCCTTTCCAATATGGAAACTTCTTCGAAATACCTTGGTTATATCTTTAAAGCTATTGCGGCATTAATTGTCATCTATGTAATCTATCTAATAGCGAAAATCATACTCAACAAAGAAGGACAATGGGTATTTGGCAAATCGACGACACGGAAAATCTATTCCGATGAAGAAATTGAAAAGAACTTAATTTACGTTGATTTCGAAAAACTGATTCACGAAACATTGAACAAAGGTGACAACCGATTGGCTATTCGTTATTATTACCTATGGCTTCTGAAAAGGCTGTCTGAGAAAAATATCATCGACTGGCATGCAGAAAAAACAAATTCCGATTATTTATACGAAATCCAATCGAACGATTTAAGGACTGATTTTCAATACCTTTCCTATCTGTACAATTACATTTGGTATGGCGAATTCGAAATGACTGATGCCACTTTTTTACATGCGAAAAATGCTTTCGAAAGAACCTTAAAATCGCTTAACCGATGAGTAGAACGCTGAAAATATATATATTTTTCCTGCTTGTCCTAATTAGCTTCTTTATCTATATAGATGCTATCCGGCCAAAACCTGTCGACTGGAAGCCAAGTTATAGTTTAAGAGATAAAATACCTTTCGGATTATATGTTTTTGATAAGGAATCGGAAAAAATCCTAAGTCCAAATAAAGTCAAAAAAGAAAGCAATACAATCTATGAATTTTTAGATCCTTTGTATGACGCAGACACATTAGTAAGTAATTATAAAATAAAAGGAAACATTCTTAGTATTTGCGATAATTATATTATTGATGACGAATCGACCAAAGAGTTATTCTACTTTGTGAGCCATGGAAATACCGCATTCATAAGCGCTCAGAATCTTCCTGAAATTTATACCGATTCGCTAAAGATAGAAACCGAATCCCAGTTCGACATCTCCAATAAAGTCGATTGCTGGCTCGCTAATCCAAATTTGGGAAACCAAAAATACAACCTAAATCAAGGTGCGGGAAGTTTTTATTTCTCAAAAATCGACACGCTAAACACTACGGTTTTAGGCTATCAGGGCACGGATAAAAAGAAATTTGTCAACTTCATAAAAGTGAAATACAAAAACGGCAATTTCATTATCCACCTACAGCCTGTTGCGTTTACAAATTATCATCTGCTCAAGGATAATCATTCGGAATATACTGAAAAAGTCCTTGCCTACATGCCAAAAGGAAATATTTACTGGATGGTTAAAGATCAAAACGGCTTAATCAAAAACAATTCCCCGTTCCAATACATTTTGAGCCAGCCCGCTTTGAAGGCAGCATGGCTGTTATTTTTGATTGGAATACTAATTTTTATGATTTTCAACGCCAAAAGGAAACAGCGCGTCATTCCGATAATCAAACCCTTATCGAATACAACGGTTGACTTTACAAAAACCATCGGAAATTTGTATTACCAGGAAGGCGATCATCAAAACCTGATTGACAAAAAAATCATTTACTTCCTCGAACGCATCCGAAATGAATATTTGATAGAAACCTCTGTTTTAGATGAAAATTTTATCCAAAAATTACACGCAAAAACCGGAAAAGAAATAAAAGATATTGAACACTTGGTATATTTGATAAATTATCAACGAAAAAGCTACCAGCAAAGTATAGAAAGTGATTTAATCGAAATCAATAATGCAATAGAAAAAATTATCAACTAATGGAAAACACAGAAAACTTCGAAAGCAGCGAAAATGTAAATTTTCAATCAAGACTAAATCTTGAACCGCTTCGTGAAAGCATTGATAAAATAAAATCCGAAATGGAAACGGTAATTGTCGGCCAGCACAAAATGATTGATCAGTTACTGGTATCCATCCTGGCAAACGGGCATGTTTTGATTGAAGGTGTTCCCGGTGTTGCCAAAACCATGACTGCAAAAATTGTTGCCAAAACCATTTCGGTTGATTTTAGCCGTATCCAGTTTACGCCCGATTTGATGCCTTCGGATATTTTAGGAACTTCGGTTTTCGATTTAAAAAAATCAGAATTCGAATTCAAGAAAGGCCCCATTTTTTCTAATTTGGTTTTAATTGACGAAATCAACCGTGCCCCGGCAAAAACCCAGGCCGCTTTGTTCGAAGTCATGGAAGAACGCCAGATTACGATTGATGGACATTGCTATAAAATGGACGAACCGTTTATCATTATGGCAACCCAAAATCCGATTGAGCAGGAAGGAACCTATCGTTTGCCTGAAGCTCAGTTAGATCGATTTTTATTCAAAATCAATATCGATTATCCAAAATTAAACGAGGAAATCGACATCATCAACCGTGAGCATTTATTACAGAACCACGGTAAATTAGAAAATATAAAAGCTGTTTTAAGTGCGTCCGACATTGTAAACTACCAAAGTTTGGTTAAACAGATTAAAGTAGAACCAAATCTGTTGGAATACATCGCCAAATTAGTGGTAAATACCCGTGAAAATGCATTCCTATATCTGGGAGCTTCACCAAGAGCATCGATCGCTATCCTAAATGCAGCTAAGGCTTTTGCCGCCATTAGAGGAAGGGATTTTGTAACTCCGGAAGATATTAAGGAAGCCGCTATTCCGGTATTGCAACACAGGGTAATAGTAACGCCGGAACGCGAAATGGAAGGTTTAACCAGCATCGAAATCATCAAACAAATTATCGAAAGCATCGAAATACCAAGGTAAAAAGTTGGCAGATGGCAGTAGCAGTCGGCAGTTTTAATTTAACCGAGAACAATGAACTTTTTTAAGCAATTATATATAACCAATTTCTTTTTCTATCTGCTCATTGGCGTGATCGTGCTCTTTTGCTGCGCCTTTATTTTTCCGGCATTGTATAGTGCAACCTGGTTTATATTATTGATATTATTAGTGTTTTTTGTTTTGGATATCTTAATTCTCTTTAGCAGTAAAAACGGAATCAGCGCCGAAAGGATAACGCCTGAAAAACTATCCAATGGCGATGAAAATCCAATTACTGTTACGCTCAGGAATTTTTACACTTTTGCCATTGCCGTAAAAGTAATTGATGAAATTCCGTTTCAGTTCCAGGTTCGGAATTTTGAAATCAAACGAAAACTGAAAAATGCCTCGCAGGATGAATTCCAATATAAATTACGCCCAACAGAACGCGGTGAATATTACTTCGGAAATTTAAACGTTTATGTTTCTTCGCCTTTGAGATTGATTTCCAAAAGATACAAATTCGGACAAGATCAAATGGTCCCGACTTATCCGTCCTACATCCAATTGCGTAAATACGATCTGATTGCTTTTTCGAACAACCTATTTCAATATGGTGTCAAAAAAATCAGGAGAATTGGCCATACAATGGAATTCGAGCAAATCAAGGAATACGTTCCCGGTGACGACATCAGAACCTTGAACTGGAAAGCCACGGCTAAGAAAAACAGCTTAATGGTCAATCAGTTCCAGGACGAAAAGTCACAGAATATTTATATGGTTATTGACAAAGGCCGTGTAATGAAAATGCCGTTTAACGGAATGAGCCTGTTGGATTATGCCATCAATGCCACTTTGGTTTTATCGAATGTTATACTGAAAAAACAAGACAAAGCCGGAATGTTTTCGTTCTCCAAAAAAGTAGAGAATCGTGTTGTAGCCGAGAAAAGAACTTCTCAGATGCAAAAAATCCTCGAAAGCCTATACAATGTAAAAACCAATTTTTTCGAAAGTGATTATTCCCGTTTATACGTTGATATCAAGAAAAACATCAATCAGCGAAGCCTTATAATTCTTTACACCAACTTCGAAACTATGGACGGTTTGCATCGCCAGTTGCCTTATCTGAAAGGAATCGCGAAAAGCCATTTGCTCGTAGTTGTATTTTTCCAAAACACCGAACTGTATCAGATTACCAATAAAAAAGCCGACACTATCCAGGAAGTTTATGATAAGGTCATTGCAGAGAAATTCATTTTCGAAAAGAAGCTTATCGTTACCGAATTAAAGAAATACGGAATCCATTCGGTCTTAACCCAACCTGAAAACCTAACGCTCGATACAATTAATAAATATCTTGAAATCAAGGCGAGGGGAATTTTGTAATAAATTCTCAGTAACTTTAGACCTTTGCTATTGCTATGAAACAAATTACCTCTTCGCAAAATCCGTTTATAAAATCGCTAATCCAGCTTCAGGAAAAGGCTAAAGCCCGCAAACAATCAGGGACTTTTCTAATTGAAGGAATGCGGGAAATCGAATTGGCGCAAAAAGGAAAGTACGAATTGGAAACGATACTTTTCCTTCCGGAATTAGTATCTGAGTCACAAATTAAAAAATTCAAAGGCATAGAATTGATAGAAATTTCAAAAGAAGTTTACCAAAAACTCGCCTATCGCGATACTACTGAAGGAATTCTGGCTGTAGCCAAAATCAAATCGTTACTATTATCCGACTTAAAACTTCCACAAAATCCGTTGATTTTAGTCATGGAAGCTATCGAAAAACCGGGAAATATCGGAGCAGTGCTTCGTACCTGTGATGCGGCTAAAGTGGATGCAGTCATCATTGCGAGTCCAAAAACCGATTTGTATAACCCAAACATTGTCCGCTCGAGTGTTGGCTGCCTATTTACCAATCAAATCGCTACAGGAACAACGGAAGAGGTAATTGATTTTTTAATCCAAAACAACATCAATTTTTATAGCGCGACGCTACAGAATCCGACGGGATACCACACCCAAAACTATACAAAACCAACTGCATTGGTCGTTGGTACAGAGGCTACTGGATTAACTGAACTCTGGCGCGAAAAAGCCACAGAAAATATCATTATCCCAATGCAAGGAGCAATAGACAGCATGAATGTATCGGTCGCAGCAGCGATTTTGATTTTTGAAGCCAAACGACAACGCGGCTTTAATTAACATAATTCAATAACCAACCATTAAACCAAATTCAAATGAAAAAAATCTTTTTACCTCGTTCCAACCCATCAATTTATCATTGGGTATTTTACTTGTCAGAGTTATTATTGGTGTGCTTATGGCATTTTATGGGTATCAAAAACTCATAAATTTCGAAACCATGGCAGCTTCCGATTTTTGGGCGAAAGAAGTTAGTTTTTTGGGCATGACCGGAAAAACACCTTTGGCATTGACCATTTTTGCTGAATTCTTCTGCAGCCTATTATTGATACTTGGTTTATTTACCAGATTGGCCTTGATTCCACTGATTATCTGCATGGGATATATTATTGCGTGTGTTGCGAAATTTGAGGTAATCTATTCAGGCGACAATGGTATCGAAGTGAACAATGCTTTTGTTTATTTCATGATTTATTTAGGCATTTATCTGACTGGTCCTGGAAATTACAGTTTGGATTACAAAATCGCCAATCGATAGTGCAATTGAGTTGCACAGTTCATTTGTTATTCCTAATTTTAGGAATTGATTGAATATGCTATGATTGAAATAGATTTAGAAGAAGAAAAAAAGCCATTGCCCGGGAATACAAGGAATTACTTCGTATAAGTTATCAAACCCTTACCGATTCTGACAAAAAACTCATTCGAAAAGCGTTTGACGTCGCCGTTGATGCCCACAAGGACCAGCGTCGAAAATCGGGTGAAGCCTATATTTTCCACCCTATCGGCGTTGCCAAAATTGTAGCTTCAGAAATTGGACTAGGTGCGACAAGTATTGCTGCTGCACTTATGCACGATGTCGTAGAAGATACAGATGTAACTGTGGAGGACATTGAAAAAATGTTCAATCCAAAAATTGCGCATCTGGTAGAAGGCCTTACCAAAATCTCGCAGGTTAAAAAGGATATGAACGTGTCAATGCAGGCGGAAAACTTCCGTAAAATGCTGTTGACTCTTAATGATGATGTCCGTGTAATCCTTATCAAAATTGCTGACCGTTTGCACAATATGCAGACTATGGATTCCATGCCGGAGTACAAACAGGTAAAAATTGCTTCCGAAACTTTATACATCTATGCCCCATTAGCCCACCGTTTGGGATTATACAACATCAAAACCAAACTCGAAGACTTAGGTTTAAAATATACAGAACCCGAAATTTACAAAGACATTGTCGGTAAAATAAAGGAAACCAAGGAAGAACAGGATGAATACATCAAAACAATTTCAGATGTTTTGAAAAAATCCCTAAACGACGAAGGTGTTGAATATACCTTGAAAGGACGTCCAAAATCCATCTATTCAATCCGCCGGAAAATGGCTGCACAGAATGTAACTTTTGATGAAGTTTATGACAAGTTTGCACTCCGGATTATTTATAAATCAAACCTGCACGACGAAAAGTTCCTTGCCTGGAAAATTTATTCTATCGTTACCGATCATTACCGTCCAAGTCCGAGCCGTTTGCGGGACTGGATTTCCTCACCAAAATCTACAGGTTATGAAGCACTCCACATTACCGTAATGGGGCCAAAAGGCCGTTGGGTAGAAATTCAGGTGCGAAGTGAACGTATGGATGAGATTGCTGAAAAAGGATATGCAGCTCATTATAAATACAAACAAGGCGCTACGGAAGAAAGCGGTTTGGATACCTGGCTGAATCTGCTGAAAGAAGCGCTGGAAAGTTCCGAAACCAATGCCGTTGATTTTGTCGAGGATTTCAAAATGAACCTATATGCGAAGGAAATATTCGTTTTCACACCCAAAGGAGAAATCAAATCTTTGCCAAAAGGAGCAACTTCGCTCGACTTTGCCTTCAGCATCCACTCTGAAATTGGAATCAAAACACGGGGAACACGTGTAAACGGAAAATTAGTACCGCTGAATTCCGAACTAAAAAGCGGTGACCAGATTGAAATCATTACCTCTGTTCATCAGAAACCAACAATAAACTGGCTGGATTATGTAACCACATCCAGAGCCAAGAATAAAATCAGGAATGTCCTTAACGAGAACACCAAGAAAATTGCCGAAGACGGTAGGGAACTGTTAACCCGAAAACTAAAGCATTTAAAGATTACACTTAACGAAAGTGTCATTAACGAATTGGTCAATTTCTTTAACCTGAAAACCAGTCTCGATTTGTTTTACCGTGTTGGAATTGGCTCCATTGAAAATCAACAGCTAAAGGATTTTGCCGCACAGAAAAGCAATACGTTGATGAATTTCTTTAAAAGTAAAATGAAGCGTTCGCCAAGTGCCAATCCGGAAGACATACATAAACCCGTACTCAACAGCAATTATGATATGCTGGTTTTTGGTCCTGAACAGGATAAACTGGATTACAAATTATCCTCCTGCTGCAACCCAATTCCGGGTGACGAAGTTTTTGGCTTTATTACCATCAACGAAGGAATCAAAGTACATAAAAAAGATTGTCCTAATGCTATTGCACTACAATCTAACTACGCGTACCGAATCATGCAGGCACGCTGGATTGACTCATCCCAACAGGAATTCAAGGCAATCCTGAAAATTACCGGAATGGATAGTATGGGTTTAACCAACGAACTGACGAAAGTAATCTCAAACAATATGCACGTTAATATCCAGAGCATTTCTTTGAGTGGTGAAGCCGGAATTTTTAATGGACAGGTTGCCGTAATTGTACAAAACAACGCTATCCTGAAAAAACTGATTGATAACATCAAGAAAATTGACGGAATTGATAAAGTAACCAGAGTTTACACTAATTAAAAAATGGAGCAGCCTTTCTTTGATGATTATTGCCTTCTTGAAAAACAGGAAATCAAAGGCGGCTGGACTTTCATTAAGATGCCCGTTATGCTTTATCTTCCCAAAAAAAGAACAGCACTGTCCGTGTCCGCGGTTTCATTGACAATTACGAACTCAAGGATATTCATATCTGGGCAATGAAGAAAGGCACCTTCCTTGCGGTTAAGGCCGAAATCAGGAAAGCTATCAAAAAAGAACATGGCGATACCGTAAAATTAGTCTTATTCCTCGACGAGCCACAAATGGTAATTCCGGCAGATTTTTTGGAGTGCCTTCGTGAAGAACCCAAGCTTTTACAACTCTTTGAGAGTTATCCCGAAAAACAGAAAAAGGAAATTACCGACTGGATTTTCTCAGCTAAAACCGAAGACGAAAAAATTACCCGTATGGCAAAAACCTTGGAAAAGCTCGAAAACAGCAGGATTACTTTACGTTAATCTCAAAACGTTTTTTTGTCCTGGCAAACCTTAATTATCAATTATCTGTTGTCAATTATTAATTATCGATTATCTTTGTGGCATGACACTAATAGCTACAGATAATAGTAAAAATCAAGAGACTGTAAAAAATGTTTTTACATTATATCTTGAAAACAAAGGACACCGCAAAACGCCTGAGCGCTATGCTATTCTTCAGGAAATTTACGATAGTGAAGAGCATTTTGATATCGAGAACCTGTATATCAAAATGAAGAACAAAAACTATCGTGTGTCGCGTGCCACCTTATACAACACCATCGAACTTTTATTGGATTGTGGTTTGGTCCGCAAGCATCAGTTTGGGCAAAACCAGGCGCATTATGAAAAATCTTATTTTGATAAACAGCACGACCACATCATTATGACAGATACCGGTGAAGTTATCGAGTTCTGTGACCCAAGAATACAAACCATCAAGCAGACGATTGAAGAGATATTTGGTATCGAAATACACAACCACTCTTTGTATTTTTATGCCACAAAAAAAGCTGACAGCTTATAGCTTTTAGCTAAGAGCTATTGGGACAACTAACTACATAATACACAACAACACACAATGACTGTAGATTTATTACTCGGATTACAATGGGGAGATGAAGGAAAAGGAAAAATCGTAGACGTACTTACCTCGAAATACGACATTATTGCCCGTTTTCAGGGTGGACCAAATGCCGGGCACACTTTAGAGTTTGATGGTATCAAACACGTTTTAAGAACCATACCATCAGGGATTTTTCATGAAAACAACATCAATATTATCGGGAACGGTGTTGTAATTGACCCGGTAGTTTTTAAAAGCGAAGTTGATGGCTTGGCAAAATTCAATCTGGATATCAAATCGAAACTGATTATTTCACGAAAAGCGCACTTAATACTTCCCACCCACCGTTTACTCGATGCGGCTTCTGAAGCGTCGAAAGGAAAAGCCAAAATCGGATCTACACTTAAAGGTATCGGACCAACTTATATGGACAAAACCGGAAGGAACGGAATCCGCGTAGGCGATATAGAATTAGCTGACTTTAAGGAAAAATATCGTGCTTTGGCCAACAAGCATGAAGAAATGATTGCCTTTTATGATGTGGCCATCCAATACAATTTACCCGAACTGGAAAAGGAATTCTTCGAAGCCATAGAAGATTTAAGAAAATTAGATTTCATAGACAGCGAGGAATATTTGGCACAGGCACAAAAAGCAGGAAAGTCTATTCTTTGCGAAGGTGCACAGGGTTCTTTGTTGGATGTTGATTTCGGAACCTATCCATTTGTAACCTCATCAAATACTACTGCTGCCGGAGCCTGTACAGGTTTGGGAATTGCACCCAATAAAATAAAGGAAGTTTTTGGAATTTTCAAAGCTTACACTACACGTGTGGGTTCTGGCCCATTTCCTACCGAAGATTTTGGCGAAGCCGGAGATGTTATGGCAAAAGTTGGTAACGAATTTGGATCCGTTACCGGAAGAAAAAGACGTTGTGGTTGGCTCGATTTGGTAGCATTGAAATACGCTATCCAGATTAATGGCGTTACCCAACTGATGATGATGAAAGGCGATGTCCTTTCGGGCTTTGATACTTTGAAAGTATGTACAGGTTATAACTACAAAGGCGAAGTAATCCATCATTTACCATTCAATATCGAAGAAGAAAACGTTACTCCTATCTATACCGAATTCAAAGGCTGGGCACAGGATTTAACAGGCTTAACAACTTTCGACAGTTTACCAAAAGAATTAAAGGAATACATCGAATTCATCGAAAAGGAAGTCGAAGTCCCAATAAAAATAGTTTCGGTTGGACCGGACAGGAAACAGACTATAACGAAGTAAATAAAGAAACCCTTTCATCACTGAAAGGGTTTACTTTTTAATTCATTAATAATTCTTCTACTGTTTTGATGGACACAAACATTTTACCATTACTTGGTATTGTTACAAATCCATAATTTGCATAAAATTTAGCTGCTGATTCATCTATTGGATCAACTATTACAGCTAATAACCCCATTGCTTTGGAAATTTCTACACACTTCTTAAGTGCATTTATCAGTAGAACTTTTCCAAGACCGTTTCCTTTATATTTATTATCAACAGCTAATCTACCTAATAGTACTGTTGGCAATTGATTGTAGGAAGGAGGTAGTTTAACGGTTAATTCTTTCGGAAAATCATTTCTGCTTATTGAATTCCCAGAAAGCGTATAATAACCTACTATATTTTCTTCTTCATCATTTATTACATAACAAGCCGATAAATCTCTATTTACATCTTGTCTGGCTTGTTTTTGAATATAATTATTCAATAGTTCATGGCCACAGTTGAAATTACTCTTTTTGTGGCTCTTCCTTAAGGCGCATATTGTTAAATCCATTTGGTTCTAAAAGTTTGTTATAAAATGATTGAGCTTCTTTAAGCTTATCATTAGGCTTAGGTGGATTTAATATAGTTTCCAAAAATATCTTTTTGTCTTCAATTGTATTTAAAACGATACTGTTTTCACTAATTACCTTATTAGCTTCGGCATTGACACAATAAATAATAAATTCGGATAAACTCTTAAATCCAAGTAGTTCTGATGCGTACTTAATTAACTCTTTTTGTTCTTTGCTAATACGAACATCTATTCTGTCATTAATTACTGTTGCCATTATTTTTATTATTTAATTTATAAGTATATGTATGAGTGTGTGATGTGTTGAGTGTGTTGAGTGTGTTGAGTGTGTTGAGTATGTTGAGTGTGTTGAGTATGTTGAGTATGTTGAGTGTATTGAGTGTATTGAGTGTATTGAGTGTATTGAGTGTATTGAGTGTATTGAGTGTATTGAGTGTATTGAGTGTATTGAGTGTATTGAGTGTATTGAGTGTATTGAGTGTGTGTTGAGTATGTTGAGTGTGTTGAGTGTGTTGAGTGTGTTGAGTGTTGGTTAGATTAATGTAAGTTTAGTTAATGATAAATTGACAGAATTTTATTTTTAATGCGTATTAGCTTTACAAATGTACGTGTTTTTTACGTACAAAAAATATAATTTTATTTTATTTTTAAAATTTAACATATTTGGGGAATAATAAACTACCCTCCAAAACCTGACTTTCCAGCATTTCCAACCCCTCCCAGCCTCGGAGCGAGCTTCCGTATCTTCAGAATGAGCTTCCGTCTCTTCGAAATGTTCTTCCGTACTTTCAAAACATTCTTCCTTGCCTTCGAAATGAGTTTCCATATCTTTTTTACACACTTCCGCGTCTTTTTTACACACTTCTGTACAATCCGTTAATGCTTCCGTAGCCCGAAAACAGGCTTCCGCAGCTCTGTAATCTAAATCTTAAGAAATTTTTAAGAATTATGTAAGTAGAATTGGCATAAAATTGGCTATAACCGCTCATTATTAACAAATTGAAAATTTTCAATTATGAGAAAACCAAACGTTGTTAGAATTTACAAACATTCTGACGGAACCCTAGTAACGAAAGGGTTAGAAAAAGTGGCTTACATGCTAAGGGATAAAACCCAGTTTGAACAGTATGGTATAACCACCAATTTAATGAACGATTTAAAAGCACTTATCGATTCGTTTTCAAATCGACTTACTGATGTAGAAGCATTGGGAGACCAAACCAATGTAACGGCTAACAAAGATGCCAAAGCCGAGGAACTCCGAACTGCCATTAGGGACGTTATGGCAAGAGTCGTTTTAGTATTTCCATTTGGCACACCGAAATACAAGAAATTCGGCACTGATACCTTATCACAACAAAGCGATTCCGAATTGCTGCTTACTGCTAAAAGGGTAGTCCGCGTAGGAACCGAATTCCTTCCTGATTTGTCTGAAAACGGATTAACCGCAGCAATGCTTACAGCCATTACTACACTGAGCGAAGAGTTTGCAGACCTTATTGTAGACATGCATATTGAAATCGGAAACCGTGACATCGAACAGGAAGACCGTGTGGAAGCCGGTAACACAATCTACACAATACTTGTTAAGTATACTAATACAGGACAATCCATCTGGGAAACTTCAGATGTAGCGAAGTTTAACGATTATGTACTTTATAACACTATTAGCGGTGAAGCTGAAGAAGAGACACCTAAAGCTTCATGACATTCAAAACTAAAACCCTTTCAGAAATGAGAGGGTTTTTCTTTTTTAATCATTTACAACAATTTTATATATTTGACATCATTCACTTTACAACAACCATAGAAAGAACTTAAAATTATGAATCCAAATTCCGATCGTGAGATTTTCAGTTCCCGGATTATAGATTATCCGGTGACGATGGTTTATGAAGCATTCGCCAATCCGCAACATCTGAAAAATTGGTGGGGACCTGAAGGCTTTACCAACACTATTCATGAATTTGACCTTCGGCCTGGAGGAAAATGGATACTCACCATGCATGGCCCGGAAATAGGAAACTATGAGAATTCTTCTGTATTTAAAACAGTACAGCCTCAGGAATTAGTAGGCTGGACAAGAGTTTCGCAACCTTTATTTGCTATGGAAATTACTTTTGAAAAGTTAGACGATTCAAAAACAAAAATAGCATTCAGGATGATTTTCGACACGGCAGAAGAATCTGAAAAGATTAGAAAATTTGCTGTTCCCAAGAACGAAGAGAATTTCGACCGATTGGAAAAAGAACTTTCAAAAATGAACGTGTAAAAACAGCTCTTAAACTACACAGACTCATGAAAAAGCTAATTCTTCTATTTTCACTTCTGGTTCTCAACGGCTGTTCGAAATCAGTAATTTCAACACAATCAGGCCTAAGATATCGGGTCCTGGAAAAAGGCAGCGGAATTAACGCTAAAGCAGGAGATGAAGTTTTTATTTACGAAACTACCAGTTATAGAAACGGGACGGTTTTATACTCCAATTACAATTCTACTTTAAAGACAGCGCCGGTAAATCTATAACTTATGATTACACCCAGAATTCAGTTGCAACAGAAAACTCCGTAGAAACCTATGGCATTCATTTAAGTGATGGCAGAGGTTATCAGATACGCTTTCCGCTAAAAGATGAAAACGTTGGGACGATATTAGATGAAAACGGAAAAATAATGTATATCATCGGACGGGAAGATTATATTACCTATGACGATATTTATAAGTTAAACTAAGTCTTAGCTACCTAATAAAATTGTTGAGATAATTTTATTTAAATTTGTTGTAATTGATTTTCAGTCATTTAATCTCAAAACAGCAATCTAAACAGTAACTCAATGAAAAAAACAACTACTTTATTCTTTTTGGTAAGCCTCTTTTTAAATTCCTTATCCTACTCACAAATTAATCTTGGGACTACTATAGTACAACATACGGTAGTCGCATCCAATCTAAATGTGCCCTGGGATATGGCCTACGGTCAGGACGGCTGGATCTGGTTTACCGAACTCGGAGGAAATATCAAAAGGATGAATCCCGACACTTATCAGGTGCAGCAGGTTTTCGCCATTAGCGATGTAGTACTTTTTGGCTTCAGTGTAGGCCTGCACTCCATCATATTGCATCCCGATTTCAATACCAATCATTACCTCTACGTACATTATACTTATTCCACAACAACTTCCAAAATCGTTAGGTATGAATATGATGTTGCCAATAATACTCTACTCAATCCTACCATCATACTTGGAGCCATTCCGGCTGGAGTTTCACATAACGGTTCGAGGATGGTCATACTCAATGATAAATTATTCATCAGTTTAGGCGATACCTATAATAATTCTCCCACGGCACAGAACCTAAACACTGTAAACGGAAAAGTACTACGGATGAATTTAGATGGAAGCATTCCAACTGACAATCCAATACCAGGCAGCTACATTTGGACATGGGGTCACCGGAATCCACAAGGTTTGTGTTATGGCAACGGCAGATTATACAGCTCCGAACACGGAACCGGCGCCAATGATGAAGTCAATATCATTGAGCAAAATAGGAATTATGGTTGGCCAACAGTAGAAGGCGTTTGTAACACTGGAGCTGAAATTACTTTTTGTACAGCCAATAACGTTAAGGAACCCACCTGGTCATGGTCACCATCAATTGCACCCTGCGGTATCGATTTATATCAAAACACCGCAATCCCCGAATGGAATAACTCTTTATTAGTGGCGGTTTTAAAAGACAAAAAATTAATCCAGTTAAAACTAAATGACGATGGCTCACAGGTCGTACAGCAAAACATGTATCTGACAAACGTTTATGGAAGGCTAAGGGATGTTGTGGCAATTCCGGATGGACGCATATTTATATGCACTTCCAATAGGGATTATGCAGGAAGTCCAATTGCCGCTGATGACAGGATAATAGAATTAAAAAACCAGGCATTGGGGACAAACAATCCAGAAGAAAATAAGACTAAAATATATCCTGTTCCGTCAGACAATGTGCTCAATATAGATTCTGATGGCAGTATCAGTTTTGTTGTATTGACTAATGGAGAAGGAAAAGAAGTCTACTCGGCAAAATATACGACCAGCATAGACGTAAGTAAACTAGCCGCTGGAGTCTATTACCTTCAATTACTCAATACAGAAAAAAGACTTGTTGACAAAAGGAAAATCGTTATCAAATAGAGAAAAAAATGACATATAAAAACCTTTTCAAATCAATATCTGAAAGGTTTTTTTATTTAATGTGATTCATATAATGATTAATTAAAACTATGTAACAATTTAAGAAGCTACAATGCCGAACTTTGACTTGTTTAGATTAAAGAAAAGATTTGGGTAGCTTATCAGCAAATATACAGCTACTTTTAGAACTCCCGGTTTTTGGTCCGGGAGTTTTTCTTTTATAGCTTACATATAAATTCCGTCTGGCTTTATCTTAAACTTGGATTACTTTCGTTTAACATAAACTCTTTTAGGTTGCGGTTTAAAAACGAAACGAAAATGTTTCACAATTTGCGACTTTTGTTTCAACATTACCCCTCACAACAACATATTCCGCCTAATCATCTGATTTTTAAGCTCCTTATAATTACATTTACTTTCAGCCCAGAAAAAGTATAGAAAAAAATGGAAAATAAAGCCCAATTAATCAATGCTAATAACAAAATTACTTTACAAAATGAAAAGTTAGAAAAGTATTCTGAAGCGTTACTTAGCGCTAATGAAAAAATACTATTTCATTATAAGGAAAAAGAAAGTCGTGAATCGGAATTAGCCAAAGCAAACATACTACTGATCTTTGAAAACAATGAAAAAGAGAAACGCGCCGCTGAATTAGTAGTCGCCAATAAAAAACTACTCTTTGAAAATAATGAAAAAGGAAAACGTGCCGCTGAATTAGCCATAGCTAACAAAAAACTACTTTTTGAAAACAATGAAAAAGGTAAGCGTGCTGAAGAATTAGTAATAATAAATAGAGAATTAATAAGAGCTGAAACCCTTCATAAGGAACATATAGATACCCTTGAGGAAATGATGTTTATCATCTCACACAAGGTTAGATGCCCTGTTGCCAATATTTTAGGAATTTCCTATTTATTGGAAGAAAACGAGAACAAATCCTCCGAAGAATCTAGCATACTTATTCAAATGCTTTCACAATCAGCCCTATCCTTAAATGAGTTAACTGAGGAATTGGCGACATACATTCACACAAAAAGAGTAAGTCAGCACCTTAGAACATTTCCGAAACTTAAAAATAAAGGTTTTATAACTTAAAGATGAAACTCTCGCTTGGCTTTACCGTCAGCTGAATGGTTCCTTTACCATCAGTTACCTTTAACTGAGCTGAACTTCCGTAAAGTTGATCTTTAACCGGATATAAACCATCCTTTAAGTTCCAATTTTTAATAACATCTGTCGGAATCTTTAATTGAAAGCTACTCGTTGTTACCCAGGAGAAATTCACAACTATTATTAGCCTGTCTGTGTCATACCAACGAACATAGGAGTACATGCCAGGGTCATAAGCTGTTGTTTCGTTTCTGTTGATGGTTTGTATTTCCTTGAATTTGCCCATTAAGGCATTACTGTTTATAGTGAAATTCAATAATCGTTTATAGAAATCACGCAGTTTCTTTTCACCTTCCGATAATAGTCCGCCGTCAAATTTTCCACCATTCATCCACCGTTGGTGATGGGGAACTCCAACATAATCAAAGATAGAAGTACGTGATGGTTTTCCAAAACCTGCATCCTCTTTTCCATCTTCCCCGACTTCCTGTCCGAAATAAATCATAGTTGGTGACGAACTGATTGTAGACGAAACCACCATCATTGGTTTTCCTTTTTCTGCACTTCCTGCAAATTCAGGGCTTGCCAAACGTTGCTCATCGTGGTTGTCTAAAAAGTGAAGCATGTGATGCTCGATGTCTCCCAAATCCTGCTGGATTTCAGAAAGTGGTTCAGGCAGTGCCTTTCCTTGGATGATAGCTTTTAAATGATCATAAGTTTCCACCTTGTCATACAGGTAATCCATTTTACCTAATCGGATATAGTTTCTGTATTCTTTTGGATTATATACTTCCGCAAGTAAAAACGCTTTGTGATTTTTCATCTTAATAGCCGAATTCATATAGCTCCAGAATTCAACCGGAACCATTTCAGCCATGTCATATCGGAAACCATCAACACCTTTCGCTATCCAATACAAAGCAATATCACGGAATTTCTTCCAGGAACTTGGTACATCTTTGTCTTTCCAGAAGTCAAAATGCACTTTATAATCCTTTTTATCAAAACCTTCCGGCAATTCAGGAAAATCCTTTGAACCATCGGGCTTAATGCCATAATTTACTTTTATTGTTTCATACCAGTCGTTGATGTCTGGCTTTGCTTCACGCGAACCATTGCCTGTCCATTTTGCCGGAAACTCAGAGAATTTTCCATCGTTCAATGGATTTTTTCACCATTCAAAGGTTTATAACTGTCGGATGTTGGCACTTCAAATGCCTTTCCCGGAATGTAATAGAAGTTATTATCCCTTGCATATTCTACAGAAGTATCATCCTCTGCGCCAAAATCGGTAACGCCTTTCGGATTGTTCAGGCTATGGTAATTACGCGCAATATGGTTTGGTACAATATCAATAATAACGTTTAGTCCATTTGCGTGTGTTCGGGCAATTAGTGCTTCGAATTCTTCCAGTCTTTTGGCAGGATCAACCGCCAGATCTGGATTGACATTATAGTAATCCTTTACAGCATAAGGTGAACCAGCGCGGCCTTTTACCACATCGGGATCATCATTGGAGATTCCGTATTTAGTATAATCCCTTATAACATCGTGATGCGGAACTCCGGTATACCAAATGTGGGTTACGCCGAGTTTCTTAATTCCCTGCAGGGCTTTATCCGTAAAGTCATTAAACTTTCCTACACCGTTTTCCTCAATTGTTCCCCAAGGTTTGTTGGTGGTATTCTTGTTTCCGAACAATCGGGTAAAAACCTGGTAGACTACTTCTTTTTTAGGCTTGTTTATGGCTTTGGGTTTGGGCGTCATAGAAGTGTTTTTTTGTGCGATAGTTGTATTAGCTATAACACAACTCAATAATAAGGCAAAAGTTAAACTTGTTTTCATACTATAATTCAATAAGTCATAGCTACAAATATAAATAATATGGCGACTTAATTGATCGATGAATTCAGATAATAATCAAAAAGCTGTTAATAATAAGTAAAATCCATTGAATAAAAATTCGTTTATTTATTACTCAATAATGCTTATATCTTTGTTTCAGAAATTAAAATCAAATAGTCTTGAAAACGGTATCTAAAATAATTCTTTACAGCTTAATCCTTTTTACGGGTCAGTTGTGTTGGTCACAACAAGCGGCTATTGACAGCCTGAAAAGGGTTTTCAAGGTAGCTAAAACGGATACTGCCAAAGTTAATATCTACAATCATCTGGCATCTGAATTCAAGGAAAGTTATACTGACTCCTCTTTTTATTATGCTTCTAAAGCAGAAATTTGGGCAAGAAAAATTAATTATAAAGATGGTCTTGCAAATGCAGCTATCAATCTGGGAAATGTAAATATCATTGTAGGGGATTATCCGGAAGCCAAAAAGCAATTTGAAAAAGCAAAAATTATTTTTGAATCGCTGCTGAAATCAGACCAAGAAAACAAAACTTATATTTATGGCTTGGCGCGATGCTACTCCAGTTTAGGCGTTATTTTTTCGCAGGAAGGAAATTATTATGAAGCGCTCGATAACTACCAGAATGGATTGAAACGCTATAAAAAAATCAATCAGAAAAACGCCATTTCAAAGTCCTATAACAATATTGGCATCGTTTATAAATCGAGGGGCAACAACCAAAAAGCTTTGGACTATTTTAAAAATGCCTTGAAAATCCAAGAGGAAATTGGCGAACAGACCATTCCCGTTACACTTACGAATATTGGCGTTATTTATTATGAAGCCAACAAATTACCGCAGGCCTATTCCTATTATTCAAAAGCAGAAAAACTATTCGAAACGATTGAGAACACCAGAGGTTTAGCTTTATTACAAAATTATTGGGGTGATTATTACATCAAAATAAAAGCCACAGCCAAAGCAGAAAAGCATTATAAAAAGTCGTTGGAACTTTATGAAAGCATACAGAATAAATTTGGAGCTTCGTTGGCATTATACAATTTAGGCACACTTTATTTTGAGCAGAAAAAAACGATCAGGCTATGACATTTGCTTCAAAATCGCTCACTTATGCTAAGGAAATTGGAGTGCTTGACCAAACCTATCATTCCGAAAAACTCGTAAGCGATATTTATGGCGAACAAAATCAGCCGGCACTTTCGCTACAGCATTACAAAAACTACATTATTGTGCGTGACAGCCTGAATACTATGGAAAGCACGAAGAAATTTGACCGTGCCGAAATGGATTTTGAGTTCCAGAAAAAGGAAGCTTTATTTCAGGAAAAAAACAAGCGTGAACACTTATTACTGCTCTTTTCTATCATTGGTACGCTGTTGCTGATTGGTTTAATTTTCGTGCTGATTAACCGTCATCAGGTAAAACGTCGTCTGACACTTCAGAAAGAAGTTGCAGAATATGAACAAAAAGCTTTGCACCTTCAGATGAATCCGCATTTTGTCTTCAATTGCCTTGGTTCTATTTCGAGTTTTATTGTACAGAACGGAACGGATTCGGCCTTAAAATATCTTTCTAAATTCTCAAAATTGATGCGTCTTACTTTAGAATATTCAAAAGATGCCTTGATTCCGATAGATAAGGAAATTGAAAGCCTGCAAAACTATTTAGAATTGGAACAACTGCGCTTTCATGACAAGTTTGAGTTCATCATCAAATCGAGTGAAAGTGTTGAGTTTAATATGGGATTGCCACCCTTATTGATACAACCTTTTGTTGAAAATGCCATCCTTCACGGATTGGTTCCAAAAGAAGGAAACGGAATGATTATAGTCGACTTTAATGTGGAGAACGATCAGTTGGTCTGTACCATTACAGATAACGGAATCGGAATTACAAAATCCACAGCCATCAAGGAAAATTCGATGAAAGCCCATAAGTCGATGGCATTAGAAATTACACGGAAAAGATTGGAAATCATGGAGGCCACCATTTCCAAATCGGCACAAATTGAGATTAAGGAATTAGAGGAAAACAATATCGTAAAAGGAACGAGAGTTACATTACGCTTGCCAAAACAATATATCCAGTAAACAGTGGCCAGAAAACAGTAATCAGTTAAGCTGAATACTAAAAACACTGAACACTAAAAACTGAACACTGAACACTAAAATTATGATAACAGCAGTATTAATAGACGACGACAAACATTTAAGGACTGGTTTAAAGGCGCTTTTGGAACGCTATACCGATAAGATCAATATTATTGGGGAAGCCGAAAGTGTAAAGACTGGTGTTGCCCTTCTGGAAAAACTGCAGCCACAAGTGTTGTTTTTGGATATTCATTTATCAGATGGAACCGGTTTTGATATTTTGGAACAATTGGCAAAAACGAAAGGAAAAACAAATGCGCATATTGTTTTTATTACGGCTCACGAACAATACGCGGTGAAAGCCTTCAAATTCAGCGCGCTGGATTTTATACTAAAACCTGTTGACCCCGAAGAATTGCAGCATACCATTGCTAAAATCAAGGATGTTGTAGGCAAAAACAGTTCGTTTGAACATATTGATTTACTGCTGGAAAACATCCGAAAAAAAGTCGATAATTTTAAAAGGATTGCGCTTTCAACCAGCGACGGAATCCATCTTTTTGATGTTTCGGATATCATCCGCTGCGAAGCCAAAGTAAATTATACCGAGTTTTTTATCAAAAATCATAAACCGTTACTAATTTCGAGAACGCTGAAGGAATATGAAGAAATGTTAACCGAACACGGATTTGAACGCATACATCAATCCCATCTGATAAATCTTTCTTATTTGAAATCGTATATAAAATCAGATGGCGGTTATGTTGTAATGGCCGATAATACCAACATTCCAATCGCGCAAAGCAAAAAAGAAAAATTGCAGGAACTAATCAAGAACTTTTAAGAAAAATAGAGAAATCATGAAATCGAACCAACCTATAAATCCCAACACCATGAAAAAAATACTACCCTTATTATTGCTGTTTACAGGGATAATGAATGCCCAGATTTTGGATATTCCGGATGCAAATTTTAAGGCAGAATTACTATCTTCAGCTCCTAACAGAGAAGTAGCACAAGACTTTAGCGACAATTGGATAAAAATTGATGCTAATAATGATGGTGAAATCCAGGTAAGCGAGGCACAGGCCGTAAAAACTTTAAATATTTCACAACTCCTGATCTTCAATGTTAACGGACTTAACGGTTTTAGCAACCTGGAAGCTTTCAATATTGGTACTAGCTTTGTAACAACTTTAGATGTTAGTGCTTTGACTCATCTGAAAACACTCGCGTGCTATAATTTGCAAATCCTTTCAAATTTGAATGTAAATAGCACCACCAGCCTGACTGGCCTAAACATAGTAAACCTTCCTAATCTTACTACGCTTAGCTTAGGCAATTTGATAAACTTATCAAAATTGAGCATTTTCGGAACCGGGATTGTAAATTTCAATGCGAACGGATTAACAAGCCTTACCGAATTTTTTTACTATGCTAATACTCCTACTACTACTGTTACGGTTAACGGATTGACAAACTTAGTAAAACTTGACTGTGCCTATAATAGTAATCTTAGCGTCCTCAATCTTAGCGGTCTTTCTGCTCTTACAGAATTGAATTGCTCCGGAAATCAGCTTATCAATTTAAATGGAGTTCCCAATGTTACCAAACTGAACTGCGAAAACAATAAACTCACAACCTTAACCCTAAACGGGTTGACAAACCTGAGCGAATTACGCTGTGGCGGTAATGAACTGACGGTTTTGAATGTCAATATGCTGACCAACCTTACTAAACTGTATTGTCCGTTTACCAAAATTACAACGCTTAGCATCACTGATCTTCCTAACCTAAAAACTTTGGATTGTGGCAGCAATAATGAACTTACAACTGTAAGCCTGACAAATTTACCTCTCTTGGAAGACTTTAGTGTGGTTGGTACAGTTTCCATGAACGGCAATCCTATAGGCCATCTGACCAGTTTAACCTTGAGTGATTTGCCTAATTTGCATAAATTAAACTGTAGTAATAGTACTTTAACGTCTTTAAATTTAAATGGGTTAACCAGTTTAACAGAAGTAATTTGCTCCAGAAACCAACTTACAAGTTTAAATGTAAGCAATCTGCCCAATCTGCAAAAACTAATTTGCGACACCAACCCTATTGAAAGTTTAGATGTTTCCAACATGCCTAATCTGACAATATTGAGATGTGCGGGAGGTTATGCCGATCCCTTTACCAGTCAGATTATTGGTCATTTAAATACTTTAAACGTTAGCGGATCGACCAACTTAAAAGAACTATATTGCGACTATAGCCTGCTTACAAGTATAAACCTTACTGGTTTGATAAACCTAGAAGTGCTATACTGCGTTGGTTTAGGCAATGGTTTAGGACAGCTTACTTCTTTAGATGTAAATGGTTTACCCAACCTAAAAAGACTGAATTGCGTTAATCAAAACCTTACTAGTCTAAATGTAAGCAACCTTGTTAATCTTACTGATTTGTATTGCTCTTACAACCACATTACTAGTTTAGACCTGACAGGTTTGATCAATCTTAAAACATTGGATTATAATTATAACCAATTGGCTAATTTGAATTTGGTGAATTTGCCAAGCTTAACCACCTTAAATTGTAGCAATAATCAACTAACTACTTTGAATGTGCTTAATTTAACCAATCTTAAAGATTTAAATTGTGCCTCTAATCAACTTACGACATTAAATTTAAGCGGGTTATCATCTCTTGAAACTTTGAATTTTTCATACAATCAAATTTCACTCTCCAACGTGAGTGGCTTGTCAACCAATTTAAAATCCTTGTATTGTGACAATAATGAAATTACAAGTTTAGATGTTAGTAATTTACCAAATCTTGAGACATTAAGTTGTGCTAATAATCAGCTTACAAGTATTGATGTAAGTAGTTTAAATAACCTTAAATTTTTAGATATAAGCACTAATCAACTTACAACTATTAACATCAGCAACTTAACTGGTCTTGAGTATTTAGATGTGTATCAAAACCTATTAACATCATTAGATTTGAATGGTTTAACAACTTTAAAACAATTAAGTTACTCAGAAAATGTGATCCCAAATTTGGATGTTAGTTTTCTAATCAATCTGGAAATGCTTCAATGCGACAATACACAATCAACTGTTTTGGATGTAACTGCTTTAAACAAACTGACTAATTTATCTTGTAGTTATAATCAACTTACAACTTTAGATCTTTCCACATTAAACAACTTACAATATTTAGGTTGCAATAACAATCTAATCACAACATTAGACGTTAATAACTCACCCAATCTTCTAAATTTAACTTGTGGTAACAACCAACTCACCTCTTTATTCCTAAAAAATGGAAAGGTTGAGCAAAGTATAGATTTCAGTAATAACCCAAATCTAGAATATATCTGTGCAGATGGCAGCCAGCTCCAAACAATCCAAACACAACTTAATGATTTAGCAATGAACGCTACTGTTTGCAATTCATACTGTTCTTTCACTCCGGGCGGAGATCATAATACCATAACAGGTATCACCATTTTTGACGCCAATAATGACGGCTGTGATGTTACCGACGAAGTAAATCCGTTTATCAGGCTTAATATAAATGATACTTCGGTGGATGGCGCAACAGTTACAAACATTAATGGTACCTATAATTTTTATACAGATGCCGGAAACTATGTTATTTCCCCTAATACCGAAAATCCAACCTGGTTTGATTTCTCTCCAGCCACAGCTACTTTTTCGTTCCTTGATAATGACAATAATATTTCCACCCAAAACTTCTGTATCACGGCAGTTGGTGTACACAAAGACATAGAAGTTGTTTTTTCTCCAGTGGAAGCAGCCCGTCCTGGTTTTGATGCTAAATACAAAATTGTGTTCAAAAATAAAGGAAACCAAATGCAATCCGGAACGGTAACCCTGCAGTTTGATGATGCCAGAACCGATTTAGTTTCAGCTTCACCTGATGTTGATGCTATTGCAACAAACTCCCTTACATGGAATTTCACCAACCTGATGCCTTTTGAGAACAGAAGTATCCAGTTAACGCTAAACATAAATGAACCTGGAGATACACCAGCAGTAAACAATGGTGACATCTTAGATTTCACAGCTAGTATCACACCAATCGCCGGCGATGAATTTCCAACAGACAATCAGTTTGATTATAGCCAGACTGTTGTGGGATCTTATGACCCTAACGAAATTGTATGCCTTGAAGGCACTACTCTTTCCCCAACTGAAATCGGAAAATACCTGCATTATATCGTGAATTTTGAAAATTTAGGAACATTCTATGCTGAAAATGTAGTTGTTCGACTTGATATTGACGACACCAAATTTGATATGAATTCGTTGCAGCTATTAAATAGTTCCAATCCTTCGTCTACCCGAATTGTTGGAAATACTGTAGAGTTTGTCCTCCAGGACATCAACTTAGCAGCAGCAGCCGGAACTCCTCCGGTTGGCGGTCATGGCGATGTGTTATTTAAAATAAAAACCAAAGATAACTTGGCTGCAAATGATACCGTTTTGCAAAGAGCCGGAATTTATTTTGATTATAACTTCCCGGTTGTAACCAATGATGCCGAAACGACTTTTGCCGAATTGAGCAATCCAATTTCCGAATTCGATAATAGCATTAAGATTTATCCAAATCCAACCAATGCCTTTATCAATATTTCAAGTGAATTTGGAATCGAAACAATCGAATTATATGATATACAGGGAAGGATTTTAGAAACACATTTCGAAACTTCAACTTTCTTCAAACTGGATATTTCCAGCAAATCAAAAGGCATCTACTTCCTAAAAATCAAAACCGAAAAAGGAAGCAAAGTCGAAAAAATAGTCAAAGAATAAATAGTTAATTAAGTGATGGAAAGCGTAAATCAAGATTTGGTTTACGCTTTTTTGTTTTTAATAAATAATTCTTAATAACGATTTTGATTGCCCCTAATTTCATAAATTTGACGTCAAATATAAATTCATTGAAAAAGTTACTTTTTTACATCGGATTATTGCTGTTGACCCTGACTAATGCTAATGCACAGAAATCATCCAGTATCATCATTGAAAATTCCGATTTTTCTACCGTAGATCAAGAAAAGATTCCTGACGCACTTTTACTAAGCGGCAATGTCAGGGCAAGGCAGGATGGTGTAGTTATTACCTGTAATAAAGCCTATTTTTTTCAGAAGGAAAATTACCTAAAGGCTTTTGGCGAGGTTCAAATGGCACAGGGCGATACGCTTTTTTTAAACAGCAAATATGCTGAATACAATGGTGAAGTAAAAAAAGCGTACGCTACAGGGAATGTCGTAATGCGTTCACCGGAATCCACTTTGGTTACCGACACCATTAATTTTGACAGGAATACACAGGAGGCCTTTTATAATTCATACGGAACGATTACCAGCAAAGAGAATACACTGAAAAGCAAATCCGGAAGGTATTTTGCAAACGAAAAGAAATTTAAATTCTTAACAGCAGTTACGATTACCAATCCAAAATACACTATCAAATCCAATCATTTGGATTATTATACCAATTCGGGGCACTCCTATTTATTCGGACCGTCAACGATTACGAGTAAAGAAAATTTCATTTATACCGAAAAAGGTTTTTACGACACCAAAAAGAACCTGGCTTATTTCAAACGAAAATCCTATATCAAATACAAAGACCGGCTTATAGAAGGTGACAGTCTTTATTATGACAGAAATCGAGAATTTGCATCTGCTACCAACAATGTAAAAATCACCGATTCAATAAACAAAGGAATTATTAAAGGGCATTATGCCGAAATTTTCCGGAATCTCAAAACCGAGAAAGACTCAATGATGATTACCAAACGGGCTGTTGCCATTACGCTGATTGAAAAAGATTCGATGTACATTCACGGGAAGAAAATGTTAATCACTGGTAAAGTTGGAGACCGTGTTGTCCGTGGCTTCAACAACGTACGTTTCTATAAAACGGATATGAGCGGTAAGTGCGATTCTATTCATTCCAACCAAAAAACTGCGCTTACCAAACTTATCGGAAGGCCAATTTTGTGGAATTACGAGAATCAGATGACTGGTGATATTATGCACCTGATTGGGAATAACAAAACCGAAAAACTCGACTCGCTCAAGGTGCTCAGTAATGCCTTTTTAATTTCAAAAGACACAATCGGAACGGGATATAATCAGGTCAAAGGAGTAAATTTATATGGCAAGTTTAAAGACAATAAGCTCAATGAAGTGGATATTGTCAAAAACACTGAAGTTATTTATTATATGCGGAATGACCAGCACGAACTAATTGGTATAAATAAAAGCGTTGGAAGTAAAATCAATATGATTCTGGATAAAAACACCATTGAAACCATAACCATATTCAATAAACCTGACGGAGATATTTATCCCGAAGCAGAACTACCCGAAAATGTCAGGAAGCTTCGCGGATTTGTATGGCGTGCCGATGAGAGGATAAAATCTAAGGACGACATATTTCCACCCGAAGAAAATGAACTCGATGCCAAAATCCAGGCGGAAAGCAAAGCCGAAATGGCAAAAGAAAATGTTCCGTTAGAACCAAGCAGGGAAACATTAGAATACGACAAACCAAAGTCAAAAGAAAAGAAAAAAATAGTTTCAGTATACATAGTGCAAAAAGCCTTTTAAACTCATAAACCTTATAAACTCAATTTTGAAAGAGGACTTTTTAAAATACCAGGCACAAACTTCACCCTATCCATTAGGAATGGAAGTATCTCATGCGGTTGGCTCCTACATTTACGACACAAATAACAAAAAATATTTAGATTTTGTAGCCGGAGTTTCTGCTACAAGTCTGGGTCATCAGCATCCAAGAGTCAATCAGGCAATCAAAGACCAGTTGGATAAATATTCACATGTAATGGTTTATGGAGAATACGCCCAACATCCAGCTGTTGCCTATTGTAAGCTGTTGGCACAAAATCTTCCTCCAAGTTTGAACAAAATCTATCTCGTAAATTCGGGAACAGAAGCCTGCGAAGGAGCATTAAAATTAGTTCGAAGAGTTACAGGAAGAAGCCAATTGATTTCGTGCCACAATGCCTATCACGGAAATACAATGGGTTCGATGAGTGTCATGGGTTTTGAGGAACGAAAGAAAATCTTCGAACCTTTGATTCCTGATGTAGATTTCATTACATTTAATAATGAAGGAGACATCCAAAAAATCACTACAAAAACGGCTGGAATCATTCTCGAAAGCATTCAAGGCGGTGCAGGTTTTATTGAACCGCAAAATGATTTCCTTGCCAAGATTAAGAAACGTTGCGAAGAAGTTGGAGCTTTACTGATCTTAGACGAAATCCAACCCGGATTTGGAAGAACTGGAAAACTGTTCGGTTTTGAAAACTACAATGTCGTTCCCGACGTAGTTATAATTGGAAAAGGAATGGCTGGCGGAATGCCTGTGGGTGGATTCATCGCCAATGAAAAACACATGGATTTATTAAGCCATAATCCTAAACTAGGACACATTACCACTTTTGGCGGTCATCCTGTCATTGCGGCAGCATGTCTGGCAACTTTGGAGGAAATCCTGGAAAAGGATTATCTATCACAATCCTTGTTAAAAGAGAAGTTATTCAGGGAACTTTTGGTACATCCGTTGATAAAAGAAATACGAGGTCGTGGATTAATGCTCGCAGCAATGACTAGCGACGCCGAGATAACAAACCAAGTGATCTTCAAATGCCAGGAAAAAGGACTGATTTTGTTCTGGCTACTTTTCGAAGGTTGCGCCATTAGAATTACTCCTCCACTTACCATTTCTGAAGAAGAAATCAGGAAAGGTTGTGGCATCATTATTGAAGCTATGGATGAGATAATGAGTGAGTTAAAAAATTGTTAATTAAATTGTTTACAACAATAATCACCGCTCCCCAAAAAAGCACTGTGTTTCCCTAATTTTATTAAGGATAATTTTAACACCTACAGTTATGCACCTAGATCACGACGAAGAAGATTACAACTTATCCTTATCGAAGTTCGAATCGATGTTAAAAACTAACAAGGTTTTATTTTTCGACTCAGAGGAATTCGAGGAAATCATTCTGCATTACCTCGATATGGGAAAAGCCACTCTAGCTAAAAAAGCATTGAAATTAGGGTTGGAACAACACCCAAAATCTACCGGATTAAAACTCGTTCAGGTAGAAATGCTGGTGTACGACGACAAATTGGATCAGGCTGAAAAATTACTTAACGAATTGTACGCAATTGAACCAACAAACGAAGAAATTTTTATCCAAAAAGCCAATATATATTCCAAACGGGACGATCACGAAAAAGCAGTGGGATTTTTAAAAACAGCTTTGAAATATACCGAAGATTTAGCCGATGTCTATAATTTAATAGGCATGGAATATCTTTTTATGGACAATCTTGAATCGGCAAAAGAGAACTTCATCAAATGCCTTGAAGAAGATTTCGAAGATCAGTCAGCCTTATATAATGTAGTATATTGCTTTGAGTTTTTAGACCAAAATCAGGAAGCGATCGATTATCTTAAAACTTATATCGACAGAAATCCCTACAGTGAAATCGCCTGGCATCAGTCAGGAAGATTGTATTATGGATTGAAAGATTACGAAAGTGCATCTACTAGTTTTCAGTTAGCCACTTATATAGATGAAGAGTTTGTAGGGGCATATATGGAAAGAGGAAAAGCTCTGGAACGCCTAAAAAACTATGCAGAAGCTATCGAAAGTTATAACATGACAATCGAATTAGACGACCCAACTTCATACGCTTTGCTTCGAATCGGAAAATGTTATGAAAAATTAGGTAATAAAGTAGAAGCCTTAAAATATTTCAACAAAACGGTTCACGAAGATCCTTTATTGGATAAGGGTTGGATTGCCATCACTGATTTTTACGTTCGCCAGAAAAATTATCAAAAAGCTTTATATTTTGTAAATAAGGCCTTAGCTATTGACGATCAAAATCGTTTGTATTGGAAACGGTATGCTACTATTAACAAAGCAATGGATCAGTTTGAAGAAGCTGAATTTGGCTATCGTAAAGCGATTGAGTTTGGCGACTTTCAAATGGATACCTGGTTGTTTTGGGTTGATATCATGAATATCATGGGCGAATACAACAATGCAATTTTGACTTTAATTCAGGCTTCTGAATATTTCCCGGATGATTTCGAAATAGAATATCGTTTGGCTGGTTTTCACTTATTACTGAACGAAGAGGAAAAAGGAAATTATCATCTGAGTAATGCCCTTCGAATTAATTTCAAGCAGAATGAAATACTAAAAGACTTATTTCCAACAGTATGGGACAGAGCATCGGTCCAGGAATATATCACTAAACACAAAAAAACAGAATAAATGTCGAAAAGGCAGTTTGGTCTCATTGGGAAAAACATAAGCTATTCCTTTTCAAAGAAATACTTTACCGATAAATTTGCTTTGGGAAATTTAGCAGATTGCTCATATGAAAATTTTGATATTGAGAGTATTGAAGAATTTCCGGCAATTATTGCTAATAATCCCGACTTAAAAGGACTGAATGTAACCATCCCTTATAAGGAAGCTATAATTCCTTATCTGAACAAACTATCTAAAAACGCTGCTCAGATTGGCGCAGTAAATGTAATTCGGGTTACTAAAAAGGGAAAACTGAAAGGCTACAACTCCGATTATTATGGTTTCATGAAATCCCTTGAACCATTATTACAGCCACATCATAAAAAAGCACTAATTCTGGGTACTGGTGGTGCCGCTAAAGCAGTTTCATTTGCTTTAGATAAACTTGGAATCCTTTATACTTTTGTTACCCGAGAAGAAAAAAATGGGATGATTGATTACAACCGAATCAACGCAACAACGTTTGACAATCATCAGATTATCATTAATTGTACTCCAATTGGAACTGCTCCAAACACCACAGAATTTCCACCGATTCCGTATAATTTTTTCACCGATAAACACATCGCTTTCGATTTGATCTATAATCCGGAGGAAACACAGTTTTTGAAAAAAGCCAAAAAAAAGGAGCCATTACCAAAAATGGTTATGAAATGTTAGTGCTTCAGGCAGAAAAAGCCTGGAAAATCTGGAATAAATAATTAAATTCACGCTTATGAATACATTGATCCTTAGGATTCCCGTAGCAATAATTTTACTAACGCATAGTGTTTTTGGGATGTTTAATAATGGCATCAACGATTTTGGAAATTTGTATTTAAATCAAATTGGCTTTGCTCCTTTTGGTGTTGCTATTGCGTGGTCGATCAAGTTGTCCCATGTTATTGCAGCTATACTTTTGATTCTGAATCGTTATATAAAGTTAGCTTCCATTGTTACTATTTTTGTACTGATTATGGGAATTATCATGGTTCATTTTAAGGAAGGATGGTTTGTTGTTGGCGGAGGAAGAAATGGAGTTGAATATAACTTTTTGCTTATCTGCGTGTTAATAGCAATCATGTTTCCAAACGGATTTAAAAAGAAAGTTGAAAATTAGTTTTCATGAATATCAAACTTTTAGCCATCGGCAAAACCGACAATAAAGAACTTCAAAAGCTGATTGACGATTATACTAAGCGTCTATCCTTTTATATCAAGTTTGATTTGGAAATTATTCCTGATATCAAAAATGTCAAAAACCTTTCAGAAAGCCAGCAAAAAGACAGAGAAGGCGAATTGATTCTGGCCAAACTCAGTCCTACTGACCAGTTAATTTTATTGGATGAAAACGGAACTACATTCTCGAGTGTAAAATTTTCAGATTACCTTCAGAAGAAAATGAATTCGGGAACTAAAACACTCGTATTTGTCATTGGCGGACCTTACGGTTTCAGCGAAGAAGTGTATCAAAAAGCACAAGGGAAAATCTCGCTGTCGCTGATGACATTTTCACATCAGATGGTACGTTTGTTTTTTATCGAACAGTTATATCGTGGATTTACGATCCTGAGGAATGAACCTTATCATCATCAATAATTTACAATTGAGAGACTAATTTTATGGCTTCAACAGCTTCTTTGACGTCATGAACCCTTAAAATATTAGCGCCTTTTTGCAAAGCGATTGTATTCAAAACTGTAGTTCCGTTTAGCGCAAAATCTGCTTCCGTTTCAAGAACTTTATAAATCATCGATTTCCGTGAAACACCAACAAGCATTGGTAATTCCAGCATTTGAAACAACTCCAGGTTATTCAGTACTTCAAAATTCTGTTCCAAAGTTTTGGCAAATCCAAATCCGGGATCCACAATCAAATCATTAATTCCATACGCTCTTGCTTTGGCTATTTTTTCAGAAAAATACACAAGCATTTCCTTGGTAATATTTTCATATTTTGCCAAACCCTGCATCGTTTGTGGATTGCCTTTCATGTGCATCATAATATACGGTACCTGGATTTCGGCAACAGTAGACATCATTTTATCATCCAAACCTCCAGCTGAAATATCATTGATAATACAGGCTCCACTTTCTATTCCGGCTTTAGCTACATTTGCCCTAAATGTATCAATGGAAATAAGGGTTTCCGGAAAATGTTTTAAAACCATTTCTACAATCGGAACCAAACGTACTGTTTCTTCCTCTTCTGAAACAAATTCCGCATTCGGTTTGCTAGAATAGGCACCAATATCTATAAAAGTCGCACCATCGGAAAGCATTTTCTCTACCTTTAGCAAAATACTTTTCTCATCAGAATGTTTTCCGCCATCATAAAAGGAATTTGGAGTGACATTTAATATTCCCATTACGCATGGAGTTGATAAATCTACAAGTCTTCCGTGGCAGTTTATAGTCATTGTTTTTTTAATACAGTTATAAGATTTAGTCCTTTGAACTTCAATCTTTATTCTTTACTTTTGGACAAATTTGATTCAAAGATACACTGAAATGAGTAATACTTCTCAAGAATATGACAAGGTTATCGCAATTTGCCGACAACTTTTCGCCAATAAAATGACCGATTATGGAAGTGCCTGGAGAATCTTAAGATTACCATCATTAACCGACCAGATATTCATCAAAGCGCAACGTATCCGAAGCTTACAGCAAAACGAAGTTCGAAAAATCGACGAAGATGAAACTTTCGAATTCATCGGGATTATCAATTATAGCATTATGGCTTTAATTCAATTGGATTTGGGCGTTGTAGAGCAACCCGACCTTGATGCTTCCAAAGCGGTTCAGCTATATGACGAAAAAGTAGCGGCAACCAAAAACCTGATGGAAGATAAAAATCATGATTACGGTGAAGCGTGGCGTGAAATGCGCGTTAGCTCACTTACCGATTTGATTTTGCAGAAATTACTCCGTGTAAAGCAAATTGAAGATAACAAAGGAAAAACCTTAGTTTCAGAAGGCATTGACGCCAACTATCAAGATATGATTAATTATTCCATTTTCGCGTTGATCCTGATGAAATTTGGACAATAAAAAATAACTCTATGACTGTTTCAAAAAAAATAATACGATTGCCTGGATTCTGAGAGTTACTGTAGCTGTTCTTTTCATAGTTTCTGCAGTCGCCAAACTCTCTAAAAGTGAAATATTGGATTCTCCTTATTTCGCAATTTCTACATTTGAAGTTAAACAATTGTATCCGATGGGATTTTCTGAAGGCTTTGCACCTTATTTTTCCCGAATCCTTATTGGGATTGAATTAGCATTGGGATTATTGTTATTACAGAGAAATTATCTGCGTAAATTTATCATTCCGGTTACCGTTCTTTTATTGGCTGTTTTTATTGGTCATTTGACGTATGTAACCTTTATAAGCGGAGGAAATTCCGGAAACTGTGGTTGCTTTGGTGAACTGATTCCAATGACTCCAATCGAGGCAATCATCAAAAATATAGTGGCTGTTGGACTTTTGGCCTATCTCTTCAAATTACTTCCAAAGGAAGGAAAAAATGGAAATTTCTGGGTGCTGACTACAGTGCTTTTTGCTTCTATTTTAGCCATATTTATGCTTGCTCCTATTCAGCCTTTGGAAAACAGCTTTACCGTTTCTGAACCTCAAACAACAACTGTTGACTCTTTGACTGTAGATACTATAAAAGTTGATGTACCTGTCGCAACCGTAATCGATACTGTAAAGAAAGTGGAGCCTAAAAAAGAAGATATCAAAGTTGAAATCAATGAACCGCCACAACACAAATCAGGTTTCAAACAGTATTTCTCGAAAATTGACAGTGGGAGAAAAACGCTTTGCTTTTTTGTCCCGGGTTGTGACCACTGTCGTGTAGCTGCAAAAGAACTGACTGAACTAAAGAAAACAAACAAGGATTTTCCTGAAATCTCAATTATTTTTATGGATGAGGAAGCGGATTTGATTCCAGCCTTCTTTAAAGAAGCCGGTGCTGAATACCCTTATAAAATTATTGGTGTAATTCAATTTTGGAAGGTTTTGGGTTCAGGAAAAGATACGCCTGGCGTCAAATATCTTTGGAACGGAAACGAGTACAAATACTATTGGGGAATTACAGACGACAAATTTGACCCTGTAGACTATCAAAAATGGATTAATAAATCCTATTCGGAGTTAAAAAAATAAAAGCTTTCTTTTGTTTGAGTTTTTATACTATATTTAAATCCTTAAAATTTAGGTTATGATTAAATATCTAATGTCCAAATCCGTAGTTGAGAGAGCTTTGATAGGGATTGTGTTTTGCATCATTGTTTTTGCTTTTGGATATTTCTTCGTTTTGAACCATGTTTCAACCATGGAAGATCCTCCTTTGGGAAATACGATATACATTCTTATCGGCAGTACGCTTTCTGTTGTTCCAATATTGGGAATCATTGTTATCTTAAAATATTTATACGATCATAAAAAAAGACAGGAACGGAGACAACGCAAGAGAAAAAACATCAGTTATTTTACCTAAAAGACTTTAAAAATTTAACAAAGGAGCCGCAGAAAGACAAAAAATTTGAGTAATCCATTCCCTTATAATTCATCAATATATCCAGTTATGAAAAAAGCACTTCTTTGCATTATAGCTACTATTGCTACTTTTGCATGTATCAATGCGCAGCAAAAAGAATTCTCGCAAGTGAGTTTGTCTAAAAAATTAACTACTGTTGACAACACTCAGATTACATTTGCTGAAATTTTGAAAAAACATGAAGGCAAAGTTACCCTAATTGAAGTCTGGGCCTCATGGTGCGGTGATTGTGTTAAGGCAATGCCCAAGTTAAAAGAATTACAAGCTAAAAATCCAGGCGTTGATTATGTATTCATATCTATGGATAAAGTCCTTGACAAATGGTTAACTGGGATAAAAACACATGAACTTGACGGTGCTCATTATTGGGCAACAGACGGAATGAAAGGAGAATTCGGAAAATCTATCGATTTAGACTGGATTCCAAGGTACATTGTGATTGACAAAAACGGGGGAATCGTAATTTACAGAGCTATTGAAACCGATTTTGATAAAATCAATGAACAATTACAAGCTTTAGAACCCAATGATGGAAAAGTAAAAAAGACTATCGAAAAAGAGAAAAAACCAGTGAAACTATACAAATAACAGAATAATGAGACAGAAGATTGTTGCAGGTAATTGGAAAATGCATAAAAATGCAGAAGAAACAGAAGATTTATTAAACGAACTCATCGATAAATTGCCTAATGATGTTGAATCCCAAATTATTGTTGCCCCAACATTTGTCAACCTGGCTTCAGCGGTAGATCATTTAGAATTTACCAATATTAGTGTAGCTGCTCAAAATATGAGTCAGTTTGAAAGCGGTGCCTATACCGGAGAAATTTCTGCAGGTATGCTTAAAAGCATCGGTGTAACTATTGTAATCATTGGTCATTCTGAACGTCGTGCCTACTTTAATGAAACGGATTTTATTTTGTCAGAGAAAGTTACCACTGCATTAAAAAATGATATGACCGTGATTTTTTGTTTTGGTGAAGAATTAAAGGACAGACAGAACAACCAGCATTTTAATGTTGTAGAAAACCAACTGCGTGACGGTTTGTTCCATATTGAAGACAAAGACTGGGAACAGATTATTTTGGCATATGAACCAGTTTGGGCGATTGGAACCGGAGAAACGGCTTCACCGGAACAAGCTCAGGAAATGCATAAATTTATTAGAGAAGTTGTAGATAAACGTTACGGAAATGCTATTGCAGAAGATGTATCTATCCTTTATGGAGGAAGTGTAAAACCTGAAAACGCTAAAGAAATCTTCTCAAAACCAGATGTTGACGGAGGACTAATTGGTGGTGCTGCATTAAAAGCATCGGATTTTGCTGCAATCGTAAATTCGATATAAAGATAAATTCTTATTAAATTAAAAAACCTTTCATGGATTTGAAAGGTTTTTTTTATTTATTTATTTATTTTTTACTCTTTAACGATTTTTTATGCTTTTTGTCGAGTATTTCGTATACATTTACTTCGTATTAAAGTCAAAACAAATGAAAACAAGATTTGCCCTAGTTCTTGTGCTTCTATGCTCTTTGAGTACCTACGCACAAATTGATTCCCAAAAACGATTTCAATCGGATTCGAGAAAGTATTACGTATGGAATAACGAATTTGATAAATATGAATTGAAAGAAACAGAATATGAGAACTCTGTTATTGATATTCGCGAAATCGGTTCAAAAACAAATGGATACATTGCCATCAGCATGATTGATAATGGCCTGGTAAGACTGCATCACGGTTCTATTATAGAGTTTAGCCAACCGAGTGAAACGGAAGGAGCATGGTTGATTCGGTCTAAATTCATGAGAGCCAAACTGATTTACAATCCAAAAGAAAATACAGTAACCTATATGTATGACGTAGACAACAAGCATTACAGCAAACTAATGATTTTCACGGTTGTTCCCGACGAACTTCCTAATGCCGGGCTTAAAGCTGTTGTTAAATCTGACGACTAAAGTTATTTTTGCAAAAATGCCTTCACAGTACCACTGCTGATTGTTACCTTTGCAAAAAATAACAGCATGTCAAACATATATTTAGCATACCATTTTTCGGTAGAACCAAAACAACTGGGTTCCGAAATATTAATCGCAGAACTTGGCGAAAAACCTTTTGAAAGTTTCATAGAAACCGAAACTGGGTTCAGTGCCTTTATTCAAAAAGACCTTTGGACTAAAGATATATTAGATGATATTTATTTGCTACATAATACTGACTTCACTATTTCCTACACAATCGAAGAGATTGACCAAGTCAATTGGAATGAGGAATGGGAAAAAAACTTCGAAGCCATCGATGTAGATGGTAAATGCCATGTGCGTGCCCCTTTCCATCCCAAAACCAATGCCGAATTTGATATAATTATCGAACCCAAAATGAGCTTTGGAACCGGACATCATGAAACTACACACATGATGATCCAGCATCTTCTGGAAACCGATGTTACCAATTTAAAAACCCTCGACATGGGCTGTGGTACTGCTATCTTAGCTATCCTTGCCGAAATGAAAGGCGCAAAACCAATCGACGCTATCGACATTGACAATTGGTGTTACCTTAATTCCATTGAAAATGCTGAACGTAACAATTGCTCAGAAATCACAGTCTATGAAGGCGATGCAGCTTTGCTGAAAAACAAAAAATACGATCTTATAATTGCCAACATTAACCGCAACATTTTACTGAATGACATGCAGCAGTATGTTGATTGCCTAAACAAAAACGGCATTCTTCTTTTAAGTGGATTTTATACGGAAGACATTCCATACATCGACGCATCCTGTAAAGAAAAAGGCCTTACTTATGTAAAAAAATTCGAAAGGAATAATTGGACATCCCTTAAATATGTAAATTAGCAATCGAAAATTTTACAGAAGTAAAACGAAATGAAAATGAGTACTATAGAAAAAATTCAGGAAGACGTACTAGTCGAGGAACAGGTTGGAATCAACAACGAAATCGTATTGTATAATGACGATGTCAATACCTTTGACCATGTGATTGACACGCTAATCCGTGTTTGCCAACACTCATCAGAACAGGCGGAACAATGTGCCATCCTTGTACACTATAAAGGAAAATGCACGGTAAAAACAGGTTCGTTTGACGAATTGAAACCACAATGCACACAGCTTTTGGAAGCCGGTTTAAGTGCGGAAATAGTTTAAAAGGTTTATAAAGTTTATGGTGTTTATATTTTACTGAACACTAATTTCTGAACACTGAATACTATTACTTAAACTTCCATTCGAATTCGTCGCTTTCATTGATAATAGCACCAATTTCCACACGAATGATTTCAGTAAATTCCGATTGCAGGATTAACCAGTTACTTTCGTTGAAATGATTTTCAGTAGTATCAAAATCTTCTTTTGTCCAGGATTTGAAAGGTAACGCAGATTTTGTCTCCTCTATATTTTTACCAATGATTCTTTTATCCAAAATTGTAGCATCCGGATGGGAGCAAATGACATACCCTAAACGAAAATCTTCATCTTCATAAAAGGTAAGGCTGCATTTTAAATGATTGTAAAGGCAGATAACATTTCCGTCATCATCGTTGAATTGTTTATTTGGCTTACCATATAAAGTCTCAACATCTTTCTGTTTCATGCCAAAAAGCAATTTGTCAACACCGTGTTTCAGATTGATTATCATTTGAGTTATGAATTATGAGTTATGAATTATGAGTTATCAATTTTGCTAAATGCTAAAAGCTAATCGCTGAAAGCTTACCGCAAAGTAAGTGAAGTTATTCCGAAACTTAAAAACAGATTCGTTAATTTTACGTTTATGCAAAACCTCAATAATCTTAAGAATTTTTCAGACAGTTTACCAAATGCAGAGCGAATGCCTTTGTTATTCCTTGGACATGGAAGCCCGATGAATGCCATAGAGGAAAACGAATTTGTCGATGGTTTCAGGAATATTGCCAAAACTTTACCCAAGCCAACCGCAATAGTATGCGTTTCTGCGCATTGGTTTACGAACGGGACTAAAGTCACTGCCATGGAAATGCCACAAACTATCCACGACTTTGGCGGATTTCCTCGAGAGTTATTTGAGGTGCAATATCCTGCAAAAGGAAGTCCAGTATTAGCTGAAACTACAAAACTATTATTAGATCCCACTTTAGTAGAGCTTGATGAAAAGTGGGGATTAGATCACGGTGCGTGGTCAGTTTTGAAGCATTTATACCCTAATGCCGATATTCCTGTAATTCAGTTAAGTATTGATTATACCAAACCTCCGCAATACCATTTCGAACTGGCACAAAAGCTAATACAACTTCGTGATAAAGGCATACTTATTATCGGAAGCGGAAATATTGTCCACAATCTTGGATTAGTTGACTTCCATAATTTCCATCGTGATGATTATGGTTTTGACTGGGCCATTGAAGCCCGAAGTAAATTCAATAGTTATCTTTTGGATGGCAATTTTCAGTCGCTGATAGATTACCATAAGGAATCAATGGCAATTCAATTGGCAATTCCGACTCCCGAACATTATTTACCGCTGATTTATACTTTGGGACTGAAACAAAAAAACGAAGAGCTGTCGTTATTCAATGACAAATTAGTAGCCGGAAGCCTGAGTATGACTTCGGTAAAGATTGGTTGAGAAGACAGAGAAATTAATCAGCACTCAACTTTCCAAACTCACTAGTGATAGTGAGTTTTTTTATTTTGCTTTTACTTATCTTTATATTCAGAACTTACTACTAATTCATAAAACAAATGAAATTGGAAACAAAAGATTATCTAATTGTGATTATAATAATTGTACTTGCATTGGGTGCAGGTTTATATTCTGCTTATCAATATATAGATGGTGTCAAAAAGGATAAGGAAAACAAAGAGCGTTCTGATCAATTAATTGATGCTCAGGAGAAAGCTCTTCACGCTACAGAACAAATATCTGAAGCTCAAGAAAAAGCTTTACAGGCGACTTCAGAATTAAAAGATGAGCAAAGGAAAACAATCATAAAAGCTGAAGAGCTTATAGCTGCTCAAAATAAAATTAGTGAACTTCAAGATGAGACATTGAAGCAAATCACTGGAGGCAATGCTGTACCTAAGCTAAGTGTATTTGCTACAGAAAGAAATGTCCAAATTCGTCTTTTAAATGATGAAAATTACTCGATAAGAAATGTAAGGGTAGTTTACGATATATACCTACAAGATGCGGAGCCTCCTAACAGAGTGAAAATAAGAGATTTTCACCCAGGTGATTTATTAATAAAATCTTCAGAATTTATTAATAATGAAACTTTTGCTGATTCAAATGATTATATATGCAATATTTGGGTGGCTTGGCTAAATGGTGTTTATAGAGCACGATTTCATTTTAAAAAAGATGATGCTGGAAATATTAATTTTACTGAATTTGATGTTAATATGTATACCGAAGGCCTTGATATGAGAAACGCCTTAGAAGTAAATGGAAAATTTGCTAAGATAATACCGGAAGAAGATGTTCAACGTTATTAGTACTCAAACCTCCCAAACTCGCTAGTGATAGTGAGTTTTTTGTTTTCCGATGCTTCTACCCTTCCGACAATCTGGGCATCTACACCAAACGATTTTGAGATTTCGATAATGTCGTTTGAAATTTCAGAAGGCACATATAATTCCATTCGGTGGCCGCAGTTGAAAACCTGGTACATTTCCTTCCAGTCTGTTTTTGATTGTTCCTGTATCAGTTTAAATAAGGGTGGAACCGGAAATAAATTGTCCTTTATTACATGGACGTTATCCACAAAATGCAATACTTTAGTTTGTGCTCCTCCCGAACAATGCACCATTCCGTGAATGTCTTTTGGAGTATATTTGTCTAAGATAGCTTTGATAATTGGAGCATAAGTACGTGTTGGAGACAACACTAATTTCCCAGCGTCAATCGGAGAATTTGCTACTTCGTCGGTAAGTTTTGTGTTTCCTGAATAGACCAATTCATTGGGTACAGAACTGTCGAAACTCTCAGGATATTTATCGGCTAAATATTTGGCAAAAACATCATGGCGTGCCGATGTCAATCCGTTGCTTCCCATTCCGCCATTATAGCTTTTTTCATATTTGGCCTGACCGAAAGAAGACAAACCAACAATCACATCACCGGCTTTGATATTCGCGTTATCTACAACATCGCTGCGTTTCATTCGGGCCGTAACGGTCGAATCTACAATTATCGTTCGTACCAAATCACCCACATCAGCAGTTTCACCACCAGTTGAATGAATGGTAACACCAAAGGTTTTTAGTTCGGCAATCAGTTCTTCGGTTCCGTTTATTATTGCTGAAAGTACTTCACCCGGAATTAGGTTTTTATTCCTTCCGATGGTTGACGAAAGCATAATATTATCAGTCGCGCCTACGCAAAGCAAATCGTCAATGTTCATAATCAGAGCGTCCTGAGCAATGCCTTTCCAAACCGAAATATCTCCGGTTTCTTTCCAATATAAATAAGCTAAAGACGACTTTGTCCCGGCACCATCAGCATGCATAATAAGGCAGTAATCTTCATCATTCGTTAAATAATCGGGAACAATTTTACAGAAAGCTTTTGGGAATAATCCTTTATCGATGTTTTTAATAGCGTTGTGGACATCTTCTTTTGAAGCCGAAACTCCACGAAGATTGTAACGTTGACTGTTATCGGAACTCATGTGTTGTAGTTAGTTGTGTGCCGCAAAGATAGTCAAAGAAGGCAGATTTTAGAAAGCAGAAGGCAGATTTATTTCTCTACAATCAGGATTTCGACACGGCGGTTTTCGTTTTCTTCCTGTTCATTTTTTTCAGGGATTGGATGTATTGGACGGGTTACACCATATCCTTTATACTTCATCCGTTTCCTGTCAATCTTATTCCGTAAGAGATGATTATAAATCGCACGCGCACGTGCAGTGGAAATATCACCCGGGTCAATATTGTGCTGGCAGCAGATATGTCCCTGTATTTCGATTTTGAGTTTTGGGTTTTCTTCCATCGCGCAAAGCAGATCAAATAAGGCCGGGTTGGATTTGGGAACAATGCGTGCCGAATTATTGAAAAAATAAATATTGGGCAGCGTAATGGTTTCTCCCACTTTTGACTCCTTTATTTTCCTGGTAAACTCACTTACGACGGATAAAACCTGAGGCTCGGTATAGAATATCGTTACTTTCCTGTTCTCAGCCTGTATTTTAGATTGCCTGAAATCTTTGCCAAAAGCAATTTTTTCTAAACTCTTGCTGAATTTCATCGCGCTTTTACCTAATAAGACGTGAACGTTTTCAATACGTCTTTCTGCTAATTTTTTATTGTAATTTTTAGTATCTACGCTATCGCAATAGCCGAGCAGTTTAATTATTTCAACATTTTTATTGTTGGCTATCCATTCATTAATTTGGAGAATGGAAGTCTGGTTTGGGAAATCCTTATTGAAATCGAAAAAAACTTCAACCTGCTTTTGCCCCATCATTTTGACAAAAAACGTAACAAACAATATGAGTATTTTTAATTTCATTTATTTACAATTAGAATTTCCACTCTGCGGTTGGCGGCCCGCTGTTTTTCATTCTTTTCGGGTAATTTATAAATCGGATCGTTGCTTCCGTAGCCTTTGAAAGCCAATCTATTTACGTCTATACCATATTTTGTCAAGAACTTAAGGATTACCAAAGCTCTTCTATAGGACAACTTGGTGTCATTCGGATTCTGATTACAGCAAATATGACCGTGTATTTCAATTACCAGTTTTGGGTTGTTTAGCATAATATCAAGCAATTCATCCAAAAGTGGCAGCGATTGCTCCATTATCCTTTCCTGATTGAAATAGAAATTAATATTACTAATCCTAACCAAATCGCCTTTTTTTGCCTTATCAAATTTTGAGGCTAAAGTCGCTCTTTCCTCTTCTACAAGGACTTCGAAATCAACAGCCTCTACTAAATCATCTTCTTTTGTTTCTGCTGTTACTGATCTTGTTTCATCTGATGCTGTTTCCCTGACCGGTTTTCTTCCAAAAGGTCCTTCGGGTATTGTTGCGGTTGATTTGACATCCTTACTTTTATCTTTTGCCAGATTATAAAACACTTCCACTTTCCTATTCTCGCTTTGGATTTTGGAGTATTTAAAATCTTCTCCAAATGATTTTAATGCAACTTTATCGGAAACTTTGATATTGTTTTTAGTAAAAAATGCTACCATCGAATTCACTCTTCGCATGGCTAATTCCTTATTGTATTTACTGTCATCGACACTGTCGCAATAGCCCAAAAGCTTAGTGATTTCGGCATTCCTATTCTCTGAAATCCATTTGTTTATTTTAATTTGTGATGTTTCATTTGGGACATCCTGATTAAAATCGAAAAACACTTCAAGCTTATCCTGACTGAAACCATTTAGCGAAAACATCAGAATGCTAAGTAAAAAAAGTTTTCCCATCCTTAATTCTCTACAATTAAAATTTCCACCCTACGATTGGCAGCACGCTCTTTCTCATCTTTTTCTGGAATTGGATAAATTGGTGCCGTGCTTCCGAAACCTTTATAGGATAACCTTGCGCGATAAACATCATGGGCAATTAAAAAATTAAAAATCGCTTTGGCTCTCTGCGTAGACAAATCTGTCCGGTCAACCGGCATACAGCACAAATGTCCCTGTATTTCAATTTTCAATGTTGGATTGCTCTGAAGCACCAAAAGCAGTTCGAACAATTTTCCCCGTGATTCGGGAACCACAGCAAAAGTGTTGATTATAAAATTGAGGTTTTCGATGGTCAATTTTTCTCCAGCTTTGGCTTTGCTGACCTTTTTCATGAATTCCCTGTCGAGTTTGAACTCAGATTTTGTCCCGTTGGGATTTTCGAAAACTAATTTTTCGGGATACTCGATTTCGGGTTTTGGTTCTTCAATAACCGGTTGCTTTTTGATCCCTAGTATTTCATCTTCCCGCGGTAAGTCTTTTTCGAGAATATAATAGATGATTACCCTGCGGTTTTCAGCTTTATTTTTTGATTGTTCAAAGGTTTCCCCAAAACTACGGGTCTTAAAATCTTCCCTAATCTTGATTTGATTCTTAATCGAATTGTATATAAAACCAACTCTTCTTTGGGCCAAAGTATCGTTAAATCCTGTGGTTCCGTCTTCATCTGTATAACCGTGAATGGCTACGATTTTGTTGTTTTTATTTTGTGTAATCCAGTTATTGAGCCTTGCTGTTTCTTTGGGATTTAATTCAAATTTTTTAGTATCGAAATAGAGCGTAAACTTTTCCTGGCTGTAGATAGCCACTGAAAATAAAAGGAAGATATAAGCAAAGTAGGATTTCATAAAATAAAAATATATCGAAAGTTACGTAAAAATAGCTTTTGCTTATCAAAAATAAAGCCAAGATATCGGGAAAAAAATTACATTTGCATCCTAAAAATTTAAGTATGAAACAATTATTACTATTCACCTTTTTGATTACTGCGATTTCTGCCAGTTCACAATCGGTAATTCAGTCGGTGAATTCAGGAAGCATTATCAGTAGCAGCAGTTCTGTTTCTGTTGGTGAAATTGTCGTTGTTCCACAAAACCAGACACAATCCAGCTCTGGGATTATCGGGATTTTGACACAAACACAATTGGAAGTACCGCAACTGGAACTTAGCGAAAAAATCACTGTTTTTCCTAATCCAACAATGTCTGCAATCTATTTTCAGACAGATACGAATTTGACAGATGAGAAAATTTCTGTCTTCAATTTATCAGGGCAATTAATTTCCGAAAAGAAAATTACAGCCAGCAATTCTTTAGACTTATCCGATCTGTCAACAGGAGTTTACCTAATTCAATTTACAAACAAAAAAATCAACTCATTTAAAATTATCAAACACTAGTATGAAGAAATTATTACTATTATCAGCACTTTTTATTTCCTTTTTGACTTTCGCACAGGTTCCTCAGGGGATATCTTACCAGGCTATTGCCTTGAACAGTTCGGGGACTCCTGTAGTAAGCTCGAATGTCAGATTAAAACTTTCTATCCTTGATGTAACAGCAACAGGAACAACTTTATATTCAGAGACACAATTAAAGACAACAAATCCTAATGGATTATTCAATCTTACTATTGGACAAGGAACTGTAGTTTCCGGAGCTTTCAATACAATCAACTGGGGAACAAACCCTAAATTCCTAAAAGTAGAAATGGATGCTACAGGCGGAACGACTTATGCTTTGGTAGGAACTACACAATTACTTTCTGTACCTTATGCTTTGGCAGCTGACAGCTTAGTAACTTCGGCAGGTGAAGGAATTACTTTGGTTTCGCCAAATGGAACGCCATATCAGTTAACCGTTGACAATAGTGGAAATTTATCTTTACCAACTTCAGGAACAACCGGAACAATTCCAAATCAATTGTATTTGTATGGAACATTCAATAGTTTCAACCCTACAACTGCTCTTCAATTTGCGAATCAATCCGGCAATGAGGTATTTTTTGGTTACAAATATTTAACATCGGGTGCGCAACTTAAATTCTTGCCGGAAAACAATGCCAGTGCAGCTGTATATGGTGTAAATGCGTCTAATGATTTATTAATTGGCGGAAGTGCTTATACTGTTTCTTCCACAGGTTTTTACATGATGACTATTTCACACGTTCCTGGAGAGCCTATGAATTTGTATGACTTACAGTCTTCTGTTCCTGTAGCATTTAACTTAACTACTGGTGTAACTACGAATCCTACTTATAATTCGACAACAAATACTTTGTCGTTTACTGTAAATGGAATAACAACCACAAACAATCAATTTATATTTTACATCCCAACACCTAGCTCTTCAACATCAAATTTTGGTGATTCGCTAAGTGATGGAACTATTGATGATCAAGGGACACCGATTACATTCCCTAATACTACATCAACACCAAAAAACTACAGAGTTGATTTAGTACTAAATTTCAATGGTTCAGGTACCTATACTATTACACAGATATAATTTCACCATTATCTGAAACAAAATCCCGCTCGATTGAGCGGGATTTTTGTTATTATATTCAACATGGTCGTTTAAATCCTAAAACGTGTAGCATAGCCCCGATAGGAGCTGGCTACCGTGTAGCGCGGATAGCGGGACAGCATAGGAAAGAAAACCAAAAGTGCTGCTTCTTAAAAACTTTAAAACAAACAAAAATCCCGCTCAAATGAACGGGATTTTTTATTTGGAGATTGATACTAATTATAATTATCTCGTAAACAATAACTCTCTGTATTTTGTTAATGTCCAGATTTCGTCATCGACTAAAAGTTCCAATTTATCGCAGTGTTCCCTGATTACATCAAAGTATGGCTTTACTTTATCGCAATACATTTCGGCCATTTTTTGTGCATCGGTTAAAACGTTGGCTTTTTTACGGGCTTCGGTCATGGCTTCAACATTGGTATTGATACCTTCAATATGAGCTGAAATTTCCTTGATTAGCACAATTTGTTCCTTACCAATTTTCTCAAAGTCTTTTCCGAAGATTTCCTTTAATCCGCGGACGTTTTCAATCAATGTGTTTTGGTAGCGGATTGCAGTTGGAATTACGTGGTTACGGGCAATATCGCCAAGCACCCTACCTTCAATCTGGATTTTTTGGTGTATTCCTCTAATTCAATTTCGTAACGTGCTTCCACCTCAACGTGGTTCATTACGTTTAAGTCTTTGAATAAATCTAATGCTTTTTTAGAAACCTTAGCTTTCAAAGCTGTTGGTGTCGTTTTATGATTGCTCAACCCACGTTTCTTGGCTTCTTTTTCCCAGGCTTCGCTGTAACCATCACCTTCAAAAAGAATGTTTTTGGTTTCTTTGATATATTCTCTTAGCACATTGAAAATGGCTTCGTCTTTCTTTAAATCCTTAGTCTCAATCAAGGCATCAACTTCTTTTTGAAATCTTTCAATTGTTTAGCAACGATAGAATTCAAAGTAGTCATAGCATTAGCACAGTTTGCAGAAGAACCTACGGCACGGAATTCAAATTTATTTCCCGTAAATGCAAATGGCGAAGTTCTGTTTCGGTCTGTATTGTCCAGCATTACATCCGGAATTTTACCTACGACGTTTAATTTCAAATCTGTTTTTTCTTCAGGAGATAATTTTCCTTTCGAAACACCTTCCAGCTCTGCTAAAACTTTGGTCAATTGCGCTCCAATAAATACAGATATGATTGCTGGTGGCGCTTCATTTGCTCCTAACCTGTGGTCGTTACTTGCTGTTGCTATTGCGGCACGAAGTAATTCTTCATATTCATTTACGGCTTTTATTGTATTGATGAAAAACGATAGGAATTGCAGGTTGCTCATAGGCGTTTTACTTGGAGACAATAAATTTACTCCAGTATCTGTAGCCAATGACCAGTTGTTGTGTTTTCCTGAACCATTTACTCCCTGAAAAGGTTTTTCATGGAAAAGTACTTTAAAATCATGACGCTCTCCTACTTTAGACATTACGTCCATCAATAGTGAATTATGGTCCACCGCTAAATTGGTTTCCTCGAATATCGGAGCTAACTCGAATTGGTTTGGAGCCACTTCGTTGTGACGTGTTTTAACTGGGATTCCAAGCAGCATACATTCTTCTTCCAATTCCCTCATATAATTTAATGCGCGAGACGGAATTGATCCAAAATAATGATCGTCTAACTGCTGCCCTTTTGCCGAAGTATGTCCAAGTAACGTTCTTCCTGTCATTACTAAATCAGGACGGGAGTTTGCCAATGAAGAATCTACTAAAAAATATTCCTGTTCCCAACCTAAAGTTGCCGTTACTTTCTTAACATTTTTATCGAAATATTTACAAACATCAGTTGCGGCTTCATCAACAGCATTTAAGGCCCGTAAAAGCGGTGTCTTATAATCTAATGCTTCACCAGTATAAGAAATGAAGACTGTTGGGATACATAAAGTGGTTCCGAAGATAAAGGCTGGTGATGTTGGATCCCATGCTGTATATCCACGGGCTTCGAAAGTATTTCTGATTCCACCATTTGGAAAAGAAGAAGCATCCGGCTCTTGTTGCACTAATTGCCCGCCTCCGAATTTTTCAACCGCATCAGAGCCATCATAAGAGGTTTCGAAAAAAGCATCATGCTTTTCGGCAGTTGTTCCTGTTAAGGGTTGGAACCAGTGCGTGTAATGAGTCACTCCTTTTGATAGCGCCCATTCCTTCATTCCCATTGCGATATAATCCGCTAATTTCCTGTCAATTTTTGTTCCGTGCTGGACGGCATCTTTTACACCTTTATGAGCATCTGAAGTTAAAAACTGCTTCATTGCCTTATCATTAAACACATTTGAGCCAAAAAGATCTGATTTTCTACCGGCTTCTTCAAATTTTACAGGTTTTCTACCTGATGCATCTTTTAATGCTTGGAAACGTAAAGTTGACATAATTTGCTATATTTAATATTATACCCTATTAATTTGATGCAAATATAATAATATTTTTATCTATAAATAATTATACCCTATTTTTTTAGGGGTCAAATAACAAATTGTATAATATTTTATTTAAAACTATTAATTAGTTAAAAAATTGACGGCTACGAATTCAATCCGTTATATTTGTAGTATCAAAAAAAATGTATCATGATCGTTTGGATTATATTCTTGGCCGCAATTCTTATTTTTTTAGCGCTTGACTTAGGCGTTTTCAATAAAACACCGCATATTATCAGTTCAAAAGAAGCCGGAATATGGACCGGAATATGGGTTACACTCTCTTTTTGCTTTTCGGGAGTTGTGAACTGGCTGTATAGTAACGAGTATATTGCCAATCCAACCGGAATTAAACCGTCAGAAGCAACAATAAAGTACATAACAGGTTACCTTATAGAATTGTCGTTAAGTATTGACAATATCTTTATAATAGCGGTAATTTTTGCTTCCTTTAAGATTTCACAGAAATACCAGCACAGGGTTTTATTTTGGGGAATATTGGGCGCTATTGTTTTTAGAGGCCTAATGATATTCTTTGGCGTGATATTGATCAATAAATTCAGCTGGATGACTTATTTGTTTGGTGCGTTTTTGTTGTTCACAGCCTTAAAAATGTTATTCAAAAAAGACGAAGAGGAATTTGATCCAAAGCATTCGTTTGTTTATAAAGCTATTGGAAAGATTATTCCTGTAACAAGCCATACGGAGAAGGAGCATTTTTTCACAAAGATCAACAACGTCAATCATGCTACGCCGCTTTTTGTGGCTTTGATAGTGATAGAGATTATGGATATGCTGTTTGCATTGGATAGCGTTCCTGCTATTTTGGCCATAACATCAGATCCGTTTTTAGTATTCAGTTCTAATATTTTTGCTATTCTTGGATTGCGTTCGATGTATTTCTTTTTATCCAATATGCTGGAAAAATTCAGCCATCTTGAATATAGCCTGATTGCTATTTTATCTTTTGTTGGTGTCAAAATGCTGATAGTTCATTACTATAAATTCCCGGAATGGGTTTCTTTAGGCTTCATTGCATTGTCGCTTGTAGTTGGTATATTGGTTTCTATTAGAAAAGGAAAAGCTGATTAATTGAAATTCCTTTCGGTTTCATGCGGGGTAAATCATTTATCTTTTGATGGAAGTCAATAATCTTTTGAGGTAAATCAAATATCTTCTGACGGAAATTGATATTCTTCTGATGGAAGTCGATTTTCTTTTGATTGCAGTCAATATTCTTCCGATGGACGGTTACATCCTTTTGACTGGTGTTAATAATTGTCAAAATATGTAATTTATAGCTTCCCTAAAACCAGCCTATTCCCTAGTCTTTTCAGAAGCAAATCGTTAAAAAGCGCATGCGTTTTAGTATACGCAATTGTTCATAAAAACGATCTGTATCAGAACAAATGTAATGTTCTTTTATTTTCATTTTAACCTTTTTCACAAAGTTTAATGTATAAGTTTTAAAACCAAGAACTTAAGTTGAGTTAAATATAGTGAAATCACTATACAAAATACCGTGTTTTTACTAATGCATATATTGTTATTTAACTTTATCCTTGTACACAAATTTAACAAAATGTACACTTTTAGTGTACATAAGTGTAAAAAAGCTTTTTAAATTGCCGTTACTAACCCACAATTAAAACCATTATGAAAAATCCTTTGCCTCTGCAACTGGTTCTCAGTTGCTTTTTCATTACCTGTACCATTTCGCTAGTCCATTCCCAGGACATCCTTTGGGAAAAAAGTTATGGTGGTAAGCACGGAGACTATCTCTTTGATGCCATTCCAACACCCGATTACGGTTTTATACTGGCTGGCAGTTCGCTGTCTAAAAAATCTGGAAATAAAACCGAAGACAATCGTGGAGATTTAGACTATTGGGTATGGAAAATGGATGAAAAAGGTGAGCTGGACTGGCAGAAAACCTTCGGAAGTTCGGGTCAGGACAAACTAAGGTCAGTGTTACTTACTAATGACGGTGGTTATCTGCTTGCAGGCTCTTGTGAGTCAAAAATGTTGCCTAAAAAAGATACCCAGGAGAAAGAATTTATAGATGGAGATAAGAAGTCTCCATCAAGAGGTGGCGCTGATTTTTGGGTTATTAAGCTTAACGCCAAAGGTGGTGAGGAATGGCAGAAAACGCTTGGAGGCAAAGGACAGGATGAGTTGAACTGTGTAGTTAAGACCAAAGACGGAGGATTCATATTAGGAGGTTCCAGCAGTTCAGATACTGCCGGGGAAAAATCAGAAGATAGTTTTGGCGGAATGGATTATTGGGTCATTAAACTGGATAGGGAAGGAAAGATTGTGTGGCAGCACACGTTGGGTGGAAGATTCAATGACGAATTGCGGAGTATTACTACTACTGAGGATGGTGGTTTCCTTTTAGGTGGTAGTTCTAACTCGCCTGACACCGGGACAAAAACAGAAAAGAACATCGGTCAAAGTGATTATTGGATTGTGAAGTTAGACAATGATGGAAATGAGAGATGGCAGAAAACTATTGGCGGATCGGGTGATGACCAGTTATATGCACTCCATACCCTTGCAGATGGGAATTATATGTTGGCGGGCAGCTCAAATTCGGAAAGTGGAGATGATAAACGAAGTGCAAATGAAAGCGGTAGCGACTTTTGGATATTAAAGATTGATAAGGAAACAAAGGAAATCCTATGGCAGGAAACCTATAATATTGCCAAAGCAGATATCCTTACTTCTTTAGTGGAGAATGATGATACGACGATTTTGCTCGGGGGTTATGCGCAGGGGGAAGTTATCAAGAAGAAAGAAGCAAGTGGAAAGATGGAAGATGCAAAAGGTGATGTTAAGATGAAAAGCGGCACTGATGATTATGTAGCAATAAAGATTAATGCCAAAGGCGAAGAGCTATGGCGCAGGAATGTTGGCAGCGATGGGCAGGATATTTTGCAAAAAGTGATTGAGACCCGTGATGGTGGCTACTTAATGGCGGGTACGAGTAAAACTCTATTAAATGTTGATGGTGGCGTGAAAGCGTCGGGAGATAAAAGCAGCGGAAAGGGTAATGCTGATTTCTGGGTAGTGAAGTTAAAAGATAAAAAGAAACCAAAAAAGGATAAGAAACCTATTGAAGCCATACCGAATCCTGCGATGGATTATACCAATGTGATCGTGGGTTATGATTTCACCAAAGGTACTGCAACACTTGTTGACATTGCCGGGCATTTGTTACAAACGTTTAAAATTACAGAAAGGACAGTCCCCATTGACTTACAGGGGCTGCCTGAGGGAGTTTATATAGTAAACATCAAGACAGATAAAGGGAATGACGGAGTAAAAATTATTAAGCAACGAAATAAAAATTAAGAGCCATGAGAAAATATTGTTTACTGCTTGTAGTGTTGTTGCAAAATATCTATCTGTTAGCGCAAGGGACAGCTGTGCCGCCAATTAAGTTGGATTTACCTACTATAATTCCACCTTCGCCAACAGTTGCAGCCTTGATGAAATTTGAAGAAGTACCTGTGAGTAATTACACTGGAATTCCAGATATTTCGATACCATTGTACAGCTCATCGACACTTTCAAAAGATATAAATATGGATATCTCGCTCAAATACCATCCTTCCGGTGTCGCAGCATCAGAACGTTCCAGTGACGTTGGCTTGGGATGGAGCTTATTTGCAGGAGGTACTATTTCAAGAACCGTTAAAGGAAAGCCCGATGATATATTTGAAATGGGGCAGGAAGCAAAAATTGGATTGTACCATAATTCTGTAGGAAATTTTCAAAACAAATATTATGAAATCATTAATGAAATTAATGATGAAAATACAACAGCCTATGATACTATAGACGAGTTTCTATGGGATGCACAGGTCAGAGGAAGGTTGGATACTGAGCATGACTTATGGCAATTCAATTTTATGGGAGAGACTGGGAGATTTTACATAAAAAAGGATTCGCTTAATCAACTTGTTGTAACTCCATTAGATGAGTACAGGGTAAAAATTAAAAATATTTATGGCAACCCACAAAATATTTATAAGCCTACCTCCTTTGAAATACATGATGAAAAGGGCTATAAATATATTTTTGATGTGGCCGAAACTACGACCGTCCACACCTCTTCAATTTCTGCTTCCCGAATAAGTGGCGAGGATAGCGGACTAATCCCAGGTGGCTCCTACGCTTTCCAAAGCGCTTTTCATTTAAGCAAGATTATTGATGCTAACGGAAATATACTTGTTGATATATTATATACTGCGCCAATGGTGGAGATTACACATGATTCAAGTATTACCTACTATAATGAAGATTATACAAGGAATTTATATAGTCCCAGGGATTTTTATCTGTTAGGGCCGTGTGGGACTGGGGTTACAAATTTTAATCCTTACTCCACTTATAATTCAACAATAAATCAACGAGAAAATGCGGTAAAAAAATTAGTAAAATAACGATTACCGGAAAGGCTAAGATTGAATTCAACTATATCCAGGGAAGGGAAGATGCTAACTTTCATTTATCAGAACTCTGTTATCTTTTTAAAGGTTTGACGGTAAAGGATTCAAGTAATGCAATAATTAAAAAAGTTAAGCTGGAACACGGTTACAGCATCACAAAACAAAAAGATTAATCCTTGATAAGGTGTCTTTCGTAAATCCTGCTGAAACCCTGAACGAAGATTATACTTTAGAATACAGGGAAAATATCAATCCCTCATCAGCCCCTGAATATGTTGGAATGGATTATTGGGGTTATTTCAACATTAGGCCTCCCTATAATTCTTCCATTTTGAATAAAGAGCCAGATCCCCTATTCGGCACTTCTGAACTACTTCAAAAAATGACTTATCCAACCGGCGGGTGTGCCATTTTTGATTTTGAAGCGAACACTTATTCCTACGACGGCAGTACAGCATTAACTAATTTTGATGCTAACGTCAGTAATTGGGATAGTGATACGAAAGGTGAAACCTTTTATACCCATCCCTTTAATGCTTCCACCAACAGGAGATATTTATTCTCTATTACTGAAGCGCAGGATGTGACTTTTGTAGCCAATATTGCAACGCATTCAGGGACTAATGCCCTTCAATATAATTTTATCATCTATGGTGCAAGTGGTGTTTCTACTGGCGGATTTATTTTTGGAGCAGATGAAAATGATACTGCCACTGAAAAGTATTATACTATACATTTGCTACCAGGTGATTACGAAGTTACCTTTATTTCTACCGTACCCGGAAGCCATCCGGATTTTATCAGTTCCAGTATCAATGTTTTTTACGCCAATAAAAACACTAATAATTATCAGTATTTATATGGCGGGGGTAATAGAATTAAAACAATCGGGTATTTTAAGGATTCCAACATTCCAAAAGACTATTATCAAAATTACATTATAACACCGTTACCCGAAAAGGAAAGACATTATAACTACTCTACGTTTTCAAATTCTTTAAAAAGCAGTGGTTCCTTAACCTATAGTATTCCAAAATTTAATTACGACAAGTTTAAAAAAGAATGCTGGTATTGCCGGGGATACAACGGGGTAGGAGATATCCCAGCAGGTGCAGTAATTGCTAAGGATGATCAAGGAGGCTATCATTATAATTTATTTACATCATTCAATAATCTAAATCCAATAAAGACTCAAGGAGCTGATGTTGGCTATCAGAATGTAACCGTAAAGGAAACAGGTAATGGCTGGACTGAGTTCGAGTATACTTCCCCAATCACTGATCCGGAGCAAATAGGCATTAAAAATCTGTCTTCCCCTTTTTTACCCACAAAGAATATAGATTTTAGGAGAGGATTGTTAAAAAAAGAAAGGGTTTATGATCAATCTTCAAGAATACTAACGGAAAGCATTTTAGATTATGACATCGAGGAAAGTGTTGCTATTACCGGAATTAGAACGTATTATAATGAAATTGATTTTGTAAATATGTACAATCATGAATATTACTTTAACTATAAAAGTTACATTGAAACATGTGCTCAACATCCTTTATTTATTAGTGAGAATGGCTGTAACGATTATCTCTTAACAGATAAATTCAACTGCGATTGCTTTTGTTATTATGGAACACCGAGGGATTTTACCTTGCATAGTTTAATTGAAGAAGCATTTGGTTGGGCAAAGCTTAAAACCAAAACCACTAAGAATTATTTCTATCCCGCGGGCAGTTCATTACCTAATTTTGTTGAAACTGAAGAAAAATATAAGTACAACTCGCTTAATAAAAAAATTAGGGAGTCTTCCATCAAAAACAGTAAAAATGAACTGTTAAGGACTAAATATTTTTACCATTCCGGGGATGCTGTTACCCGAAACCGCATATCCGAAATAGAAAGGATAGAGACCTACAAGGATTCAACGTTACTTTCAAAAAGTGAAATACTGTATTCCAACGGATTTTCAGGAAACACTTCCTATCTTCCTAATTTTATCAAGACTGCAAAGGATTCACAGACGTTGGAGAACCGAGTTGAATATAGTAAGTATGATGAATATGGTCATCCTTTAGAAGTACAGCAGGCTGATGGCACTAAGGTTTCTTACATTTGGGGTTACAACAAATCACAGCCTATTGCCAAACTGGAGAATTTTAGCTTATCTGCTTTTGCAGGAACCACGACGGTTGCGAATCTTCTATCCCTGTCAAATCTTGATGTTGATAATTGTACTACGTTTCCGTGCAGTGGGACGGAAGAAAATTTAAGGACTGCCCTCAATACTCTGAGGACAACCTATCCTTATGCCCTGATTACTACCTATACTTATGACCCTTTAATAGGGGTAACGAGCGAAACTGACCCACGGGGAAACACCATCTATTATAGTTATAACAGTTTTGGCAGATTGAAATCGGTTACAGATGCAGACGGAAACAAGCTTTCTGAGAACGCTTATCATTATAAAAACTAAGAGCCATGAAGAAACTATTTATATTAGCAACCCTATTTCCGGTTTTTGCTTTTGGGCAAAGTACCGACCAAAATTACGTTAAGACCACTACATACAGAGAGCCTGCTGGATCAAGCCCAAAGTACAGTATCACGTATTTTGATGGACTGGGTCGCCCCATGGAGCAGATTGCCCATAAGCAGTCGGGAACGACACAGGACATTGTTACCACTATTACCTATGATGCTTGGGGTAGGCAGAACAAGGAATACCTTCCTGTAGTGTCTGGATCGACGCTTAATTACCATGGCCTGACACCGGCAGATGTAGGTGTTTATTACGGCACTGCACAATTTCCTACCATGGCGACAACAGGTTTTCCTTATAGTGAGAAACTTTTTGAAGCTTCACCTTTAAACAGGATTCGTGGACAAGCAGCTCCTGGTGATAGCTGGTGTTGGGACAATAAACATGTAATCTACCTTGACTATCAAACTAATGAAGCTAGCGGTAATCAAGCCGTGAAGCTTTTTGGCGTATCCACTTCATGGAACAGTTCGGTTGACCTATATGATATACAATTGACAGATAGTGGTAACTATCCTGCCGGTGCATTGTACAAATCCATTACCAAAAATGAAAACTGGCAGCTAGGTGACGGTACAGCCAACACCACTGAGGAATATAAGGATAAGGAAGGCAGGGTATTACTGAAGCGCACTTTTGGTATATCGATAGTTAATGGCGCACCGGTAAATGAAGCCCATGACACTTATTATGTCTATGATAATTATGGTAATCTGACGTATGTTATTCCTCCGCTGGTTAATTTTCAGAATTATGTGTCGTCACAGATTTTAGATGATTTATGCTACCAATATAAATATGACAGCCGTAACCGACTGGTGGAGAAGAAGCTTCCGGGTAAGGGCTGGGAGTTTATTGTTTATAACAATCAGGATAAGCCCGTGGCGACCGGACCAGCATTAAATCCATGGGGATCGGGTACGGTTGGTTGGCTGATTACCAAGTATGATTCTTTTGGAAGAGGGATTTATACCGGATGGTATGAAGGTGTTGTGCCAGATACTGCGGGAAGGAAATCTTTCCAGGATATGATGATAATTTCTTGGGCAGAAAAATACACCAGTTCACAAGTGACCATTGACGGAGTAGCAACCAATTATACCAATGATGTCTATCCTACAGATTTTAAACTGCTGACCGTAAATTGTTATGATAACTATAGCAATCCTTATACATTTCCCCTCCCTCTTCAATTGAGGGCGAAACAGTATCACCTAACCTTAAAGGCCTCGCAACAACATCGTGGACAAGAGTGTTAACAGACCCAAATGAAATTCTCGCAGAAACAGTAACTACTGCCTATGACGCAAAAGGAAGGGTTATAAGTACCCGCAAAAAAATCATCTGGCAGGGAGTACCATAATTGACAACAAATTGGATTTTACAGGAAGGGCTGTGTATACCCTAGGCAAGCATCAATACAATGGTAGCCCTACTACGGATACAGTTAAGGATATGTTTGAGTATAATGACCAGGATCGACTGCTGTTGCATAAGCAGAAAATAAATGCTTTGGACGAGCAGCTGATTGCCAAAAACGATTATGACGCTTTAGGCCAGTTAATCAGTAAACAAGTGGGCGGAGACGATGTAGTTACCTATGTTGGATTGCAGAAAGTGGATTATAGGTACAATATCAGAGGGTGGCTTACCAATATCAATGATGTTGGCCAATTGTCTGAAGCGAGTACTCCTGAGGATTTGTTTGCCTTTAAGATTAATTATGACCAAAGTGATGATGAAATAGTACCGGCGCTTTATAATGGCAATATCGCGGAAACCTTCTGGAAAAGTAACACAGACAATGTACTGCGCAAATACAGCTATCGGTATGATGGACTTAACCGACTTAGAAAAGCCACGTATCAAAAACCTAATTGCCAGGAGCCGGTTACGTATATGTATGATGAACAGATGGATTATGATAAAAACGGGAACATACAGCACATGAACAGGAATGGTGATTTTGATGCTGATGAGTCGAACCTAGTGTTTGCTATAGACCAATTGGAATATACCTATCATACTGACAAGAAAAACCAACTGATGCGGGTGCAGGATTTTACAACATCGAGCCTGGGTTTTAAAGATGATGACAGTACTCCTTATGCTCCTGATGATTATACCTATGACAATTTTGGTAACATGATTAGCGATACCAACAAGGCGATTGCCTCGATATCCTATAACCACCTGAACCTTCCGGTAGAAATAATTTTTGTGAGCGGGGATAAAATTAAATACCTTTACAATGCAGCCGGGCAGAAGGTTCGTAAAACCGTAACAATTAGTGCCGCTGAGACCGTAACTGATTACCAGAATGGCTTTCAGTATACCGATGGGAAGCTAAGCTTTTTCCTCATGCAGAAGGCTATGTTAACGTTATACATTGCAGTGAATGCAAGATTAAGAAAAGGTTTAATTATGTGTTTAACTACCTTGACCACCTTGGAAATATAAGGATGAGTTATGCTGTAGATCCTGATGAAGAGGAACTCACACTAAGGATATTGGAAGAGAACCATTATTACCCTTTTGGGCTGAAGCACACGAATTATAATGCCGGTGCGAAGGATTTACAAAAGAAGGAGGAGTTTCCTGAGTTGACTGAAATTGGGGAGCTAACGGGGAGTAAGGCGTATAAGTATAAGTACAATGGGAAGGAATGGCAGGATGAACTTGGTTTAAACCTTTATGACTACGGTGCACGAAACTACGACCCGGCTTTAGGAAGGTGGATGAATATTGACCCGTTAGCGGAACAATATAGAAGATGGTCACCTTATAACTACTGTGTTGATAATCCAGTTCGATTTACTGACCCAGATGGAATGAGTGTAGATGGCGATTTTATTAATGAAAAAGGCAAATATTTAGGAAACGATGGTATAAATGATGGTAAAGCATATGTGGTTAAGACAACTGAAAAAAGTTTTGATAGTGGTGCTCCATCAGCAGGAATTTCAAAATCTGATAAAAATGCAACAGAAGGATTTATTACAGCCAATTCAGGAAATACTGAAGCTTTTCAAAATAACGACATTGCATATAAAAACAGTGTTGAAATAGAAGGAAGTGCAGATACTAGACAATCTATGGTTGATGTAGTAAATCAGGATAACGGTAATGGCGGAACTAAACCTGAAAACAATAGAGAGTATGGAGGGAAAATTAAAAGCGATGGTACAGTTGTACAGTCACCTCCAGGAGATGTAGCAAATCCTTTAGTAAATACTGAAGCAAGTATAAATATAAGCAGTTATAGTTCTCAATCAACTTTTCATTCTCACCCTAGCGGGACAAATTCAACTAGTACAGGAGGTGGTTCAGGAATGGGGTCTTCTACTACTCTAGGGGGTTCTACAACAACTGGTTCGTTTAATCATGCTCCATCAAATATAGGTGGTGATATTCAAAACAGTGGTAGTAAGGTAAATTATGTTTTTTCAAGAGGAAATGGTACTGTTTATATATATAATAATACCGGAGTAATTGCAACCGTTCCTCAAAAGAATTTTGTTACACCAAAAAAATAATCAAGCATGAAAAATATTTTTTTAATAGCTATTTTAACAATCAATATAAATTTATATTCACAAACTAAAGTAGATGACTATAAACGATTAGTTGATTCTACAATTGTTATTAAATCCATTGAAACATATAATCATTTTCAATCAGAACTAAGTAAAAATATAAAAACTGATAATTGGAAATATTACATTGATAATTACAAACATTCCATCGAGAATATATATTTATTAGATAGTAATAATCATCCCTATTCAATAGGATTACAAAAAGATATTAATGTTAAGTTTAAACTAATAGACATTTATAATAAAAAGAACATTAAACTATTAAAAAAAGGGATTGATACTTGGAAAATAATCCCTAATCTAGAAAACAATAAATTAATAGTTACGATAATTAATTTTAAGGTTATCTATTATAAAAATGAATATAAATTTGTAAATGGTGGTGGGACTACAATTATCTTTGAATATCAATGTAATGAGAAAAAATGGACTTTAGTTAGTAATAAGAGTACTGCTCCATAAAAATAGAATATAGCACAATTAAAAAACCACTTGCTTACAGGTGGTTTTTTATTTATACGCCTGGGTAATATTTCAAAGTTAGTGATGACCTATACCCCATCCCTTAACACTATGTAAATCAAATGATATTCAAAATTTAATCACGAAAAGGAGTGCAGTATTGCACTCCTTTTTACATTTGAAACAGCTTTAAAACGTGTAAAATGATAGAAAATGAGATCTTATGTTTCAAAGTTAGTGATACCGGAATTAGGTATGGCATTACATCATCCGTGTTATTTTTTTTCTTGTCACAAAAAAAGCCTATTTAAAAATTTTGTGACAAAAAGTGTCACAAAAAATAAAAAAATAAAAAAAATGTGACAACCGGTAATGCGTAATGTTTCAAAGTTAGTGATGCCTATTATCCATCCCTTAACACTAGGTAATGTTTCAAAGTTAGTGATGACACATTTTTCATCCCTTAACACTATGTAAATCAAATGATATTCAAAAATTAATCACGAAAAGGAGTGCACTATTGCACTCCTTTTTACATTTGAAATAGCTTTAAAACGTGTAAAATGATAGAAAATGATACCTCGTGTATCCGATAGTGATACTGGAAAAGTGGTAAGTTTGAGAAGAAAGACAAACGTTCTCTTTAGCCCCGATAGTAGTGGAAATCCTGGCATTGCTTAACATAGACGAGATGAGATTGCTTTACCCTAATGTCCACTGGACATTCTCCTCTTAATATCAAATCTCGCAATGACAGATTGTAGCGGATAGCGGGAGGATGTGTGAAAGAAAGATAAGAGTGCTGCTCCTGAAAAAGAACCCGAGGATTTGTTTGCCTTTAAGATTAATTATGACCAAAGTGATGATGAAATAGTACCGGCACTTTATAATGGCAATATCGCGGAAACCTTCTGGAAAAGTAACACAGACAATGTACTGCGCAAATACAGCTATCGGTATGATGGACTCAACCGACTTAAAAAAGCCACGTATCAAAAACCTAATTGCCAGGAGCCGGTTACGTATATGTATGATGAACAGATGGATTATGATAAAAACGGGAACATACAGCACATGAACAGGAATGGTGATTTTGATGCCGATGAGTCGAACCTAGTGTTTGCTATAGACCAATTGGAATATACCTATCATACTGACAAGAAAAACCAACTGATGCGGGTGCAGGATTTTACAACATCGAGCCTGGGTTTTAAAGATGATGACAGTACTCCTTATGCTCCTGATGATTATACCTATGACAATTTTGGTAACATGATTAGCGATACTAACAAGGAGATTGCCTCGATATCCTATAACCACCTGAACCTTCCGGTGGAAATAATTTTTGTCAGCGGGGATAAAATTAAATACCTTTACAATGCAGCCGGGCAGAAGGTTCGTAAAACCGTAACAATTAGTGCCGCTGAGACCGTAACTGATTACCAGAATGGCTTTCAGTATACCGATGGGAAGCTAAGCTTTTTCCTCATGCAGAAGGCTATGTTAACGTTATACATTGCAGTGAATGCAAGATTAAGAAAAGGTTTAATTATGTGTTTAACTACCTTGACCACCTTGGAAATATAAGGATGAGTTATGCTGTAGATCCTGATGAAGAGGAACTCACACTAAGGATATTGGAAGAGAACCATTATTACCCTTTTGGGCTGAAGCACACGAATTATAATGCCGGTGCGAAAGATTTACAAAAGAAGGAGGAGTTTCCTGAGTTGACTGAAATTGGGGAGCTAACGGGGAGTAAGGCGTATAAGTATAAGTACAATGGAAAGGAATACCAAGACGAGTTGGGGCTTAACATGTACGATTATGGAGCGAGGAATTATGACCCTGCGATTGGACGTTGGATGAATATAGACCCGTTGGCGGAGCAAAGTAGACGATGGTCACCTTACAACTATTGTTATGACAATCCAGTTAGATTTATTGACCCAGATGGAATGCAAGCAACTGATGATTATAAGTTGACGAAAGATGGAGATATTAAATTGGTAGCCATTACGGATGATAAGACAGATAGGATATTAAAAACAGACTCTAAAGATGAAGTAAAGAGAAATCGCAAAGGCGAGAGTAAAGTTGCTATTGATGGTATAGAAAAAGGAATTCTTAAGGATGGGCAAAACTTTAAAAACAAAGACCAAGTGATTAGTACAGGAGGAAAAGGTCAGCCATCTGTTGCAGGGGTTAAATCCTTTGCAATGCAATTTTCAGAGCATCTTGGAAAAGAAATTAAAGGCTTTTCATATTCATCTAATGGTTCTGGAAATGTTACTGATATGGTGTTAGGTAAATATGTTGATAATACATATACGTCATCAAATGCTACGCCAAGAGAGTTAGTATTAAAATATGGAGCTAATTATTCAGGCAATAATATGGTGCAACAATTTCATACTCATCCTGATGGGGAATTAGGTGCTACCGAATCTGCTCCTCAGATTTCAAAAGACGTTGAAGCTCGTCGACATGACTTGCAAACTATACCCAATGCAAGTTTTATTGTATTGTATAGAATTAGCGGGCAGTCAGAACCTGGGGAATTCAATTATACAAAAAATTAATAAACTCCAAAATAAAATATCAAAATGAAAAAAGTATTAATTAAATATATTGTGTTCTGTATTTCAATAAGTAGTATTTATTGCCAGAATAAAACAATTAAAGGGAGAGTAATTGATGAACGATTAGAGTTTATGCCAATGGTATCAATTTTAAATAACCAGAATGTTGAAGTTGGTAAAACAGATATGAATGGTTTTTTTCAAATAGAAATACCTGTTTTTGAGAATAAATTATCATTTAGGTTTACTGGTTTAGAACCTTTAGCCATAGAACTTGCGGATAGATGTGATGAAGTAGATGTCGTAATGATGGTAAGTGATACTTATGATTTCATAACACTCAAAAAGGTTGACAGACTTCGAAAAAAAGATTTAAGAAGTTGCAAAAATTACATAAAGAAGCATTTGAGAAAGGTATTTTTAAAACAGATAAGGCTTGTTATTTACAAGAATTTATTCCATATTGTAAGAAAAAACAAAAGTGATGGCATGTTTCAAAGTGGTAATGTTTCAAAGTTAGTGATGACCTATACCCCATCCCTTAACACTATGTAAATCAAATGATATTCAAAATTTAATCACGAAAAGGAGTGCAGTATTGCACTCCTTTTTACATTTGAAACAGCTTTAAAACGTGTAAAATGATAGAAAATGAGATCTTATGTTTCAAAGTTAGTGATACCGGAATTAGGTATGCATTACATCATCCGTGTTATTTTTTTCTTGTCACAAAAAAAGCCTATTTAAAAATTTTGTGACAAAAAGTGTCACAAAAAATAAAAAAATAAAAAAAATGTGACAACCGGTAATGCGTAATGTTTCAAAGTTAGTGATGCCTATTATCCATCCCTTAACACTAGGTAATGTTTCAAAGTTAGTGATGACACATTTTTCATCCCTTAACACTATGTAAATCAAATGATATTCAAAAATTAATCACGAAAAGGAGTGCACTATTGCACTCCTTTTTACATTTGAAATAGCTTTAAAACGTGTAAAATGATAGAAAATGATACCTCGTGTATCCGATAGTGATACTGGAAAAGTGGTAAGTTTGAGAAGAAAGACAAACGTTCTCTTTAGCCCCGATAGTAGTGGAAATCCTTTTTGCGATAGCAAAAAGATTGCAACGGATAGCGGGAGGATGTGTGAAAGAAAGATAAAAGTGCTGCTCCTGAAAAAGAACCCGAGGATTTGTTTGCCTTTAAGATTAATTATGACCAAAGTGATGATGAAATAGTACCGGCACTTTATAATGGCAATATCGGGTAGTGTATCAAATGTGTGGTTTTGGTATTTTCAAAATATATACTATTGATACTCTGTGTTAGTTTAAAAAAATAATTTAAAAGAGGATGGGTGTAGTTAACCCATCCTTTTTATTTTAGGCACTTAAATGCCTTAAAAATCAATAAGAAAAAGATATTTACTGAAAGGTTAAAGAACAATAAGTACTTGATAGATGGGGAACGGGTCATAGAACGGCGGGTCAAAGCGCCATTAAAGCGCCATTAAAGCGCCATCAAAGTGCCATCAAAGTGCTGCAAGAGTGCTGTAAGGTTGCCGATAAGCGCAATAAGATATTTGATTTGTCTTAAAAAAGCCAAACGTCAACACTAGCCCCGATAGTAGTGGAAATCCTGGCATTGCGTAAGCATAAACGAAATGAGATTGCTTCTATAACCGAATGTCCACTGGACATCCTCCTCTTAATATCAAATTCGCAATGACAGATTGTAGCGGATAGCGGGAGGATTGGTGGAAAGAAAGATGATCTGCCGCTCCTTATAAACACAATTAGCTCGCCTTTACAAAAAATGATTATCTATATGGCATCAGGGGATGGCTCCTCGCCTTCTCGCCTGTTATCAATTTCTTTTTAATTGGTTTGCTAATTGCCTTCTTCTCCTTGCAAATCTTCTTTTCCAGTAAAGTATACAATCTATCCAACTCCTTTTCAGAAAGATAAATGGCAATGTTATATACTTCTTATGCTTTCATAATCGTTGTTATGAAGTATAGTTTTCAAATACGAATTATTGGTGCGGGACTATGAGATAGTATAAGGGCAAAGATTTTGAAAAGCTTATTGTGAGGAACTAAATTACTATCCAAAATTGGTATTATAAAATATGCCCTTCCTGCAAATAGAATCTTTAAACTTAAAAACTGGTGTCAATATAAATTAAAGAGGGGCTTCTTTTCAGAAGCCCCTCATGTTTATTTTTCGGCCGTGTAAATTTAATCGCTTACTTGTTTGTATTGCGGACTTGCTGCACCGAAAGCTGATTTGATATATTTTTTTGTAGTATATGCCAAACCTGTTTCTGTAGTGTAAAGGGTTTTGCCAGTGCAATTTGTGCATTGCTAAATGGGGTAAAAACATCTTTTAAGATGAGCTTTTGGGTGTTAGCTAACCACTTACAGTCATATAAAAAATATCCTGGCTTTCCTTCGTTCTTATTATGGCTGCTTTATCATTTACATCAAATCACAGTTTTATCGCATAGGCATTCTTATTCAATTAAACAAAAAACCCTTCCGGAAACGGAAGGGTTTTTCTTTATAATCTAATTAAGTGATTATCTTTTGATTACTCTTAGGGTTTTCACTTCGCTTCCTTGAGATACAATTACATTGTAAACTCCAGAAGGTAAGTTAGATCCAGCTTGTAATCCGGATACTTCGTCTGCATTAACCTCACGTTGTTCGATTAATTTTCCGGTCATATCATAGATAGTAACTCCTACTTTTTCAACACTTGAAGTTGTCAAGTCTAAGTTGAAGTTTTCACTGAATGGATTTGGATAAGCTTTAACAGTCATTGGAGTAGTAGCTACTGTTGCTGTTGCTGGTTCAATTTTACAAACTGCACCTCTTGTGATTGTGAATGAAGCACAAACAGTGTCAGAATTACAGTTTCCTGTGATTGAATAAGTAACTGATACAGTTCCTCCATTAGTCCAACTTGGAGCTACTCTTGGGCTTCCGCTAAATACTGCAGTTGAACCACATCCGTTGCTCACTGTTGTGAACTGGCATAACCATGCTGCAAATGCATTGTTAACCGCATACTGACTGTTAAAGTGAGTATTAACGTAGCTTACGCTAGACGGTCCAGATACATTTACACCACCACCTGACTGAACTGTAAATCTTCTAGTTACAGTATAAGTAGTTCCGGTAGTTGTTTGTCCACCACATGTTACTGTAGTTTGACCACAATTAGATCTGTAAGTCCAAGTAACATCTGCATAACCTCCACATGCTGATGGGATAGTGCAAGATGAAGCGTTGTTAGTCAATGTTCCTGAACCACCTGTTACAGTAGTTGAGTTGATGAACGTTGTCCAGGCAGCGTTAACTTGTGCCTGAGTTTTACAAGATGCAAGGGTTACATTGCTTCCGGCATTGATTGTAGCTGAAGATCCAGAAATTGAGAATCGTTTAGTACAAGTCAATTGGTTTGTGTTACCACATCCTGATTGAGCTCCACAAGAAGCTACCGTATAAGTCCAAGTAACATCTGCATACTCACCACACTCTGTTGGCATAGAAGCTGAAGTTCTTGTTAATACAGCTCCACATCCACCGCTAGCAGTAGTTGAGTTCAAGAAATTATTCCAAGCTGCAGCGATTTGCGCCTGAGTAGCTGATCCAGATAAAGTTACATTAGAACCACAGTTGAATGAAACTTGTTGTGGTGCAGATACTGTAAATCTTCTAGTGATAGATTTAGAATTACTTGTTCCACATCCTGACTGTTGTCCACAAGAAGCTGTAGTTGCAGTCCAAGTAACATCTACATAACCTCCACATAATGATGGAGCATTGCAAGAAGTTCTTGTTAATGTTGCGTTACATCCACCTGTTACAGTAGTAGAGTTTAAGAATGCAGTCCAAGCTGTATTTAATTGAGCCTGAGTGCTACATGCTGGCACTGTTACGTTGTTTCCAGCGTTGAATGTCAACGGTGCTGGAGTTGCTACAGTAAATCTTCTAGTGATTGACTGAGATTGTGTACCTGAGTTAGAGCTTCCACAACCTGATGACTGACCACAAGTATCAACTGTATACGTCCATGTAACATCTACATAGCCTCCACATAGAGATGGTGCGTAACAAGAAGTTCTTGTTAAACGACCTCCACATCCACCTGTACCGGTAGTTGAGTTTAAGAATGCAGTCCAAGCTGTATTTAATTGAGCTTGTGTGCTACATGCTGGTAACGTTACATTTGCTCCAGCAGTTAATACTACTGGTGCCGGTGCAGCTACAGTGAACGTTCTAGTACAAGTTTGAGTAGAAGATTGACCTCCACAAGCCGTTGTAGTATAAGTCCACGTTACATCTACTGAACCTCCACATGATGATGGTGTAGTAGCTGAAGTTCTTGAGAATACTCCGTTACATCCACCACTTGCAGTAGTAGAAGCTAAGAATGCATTCCAAGCTGTGTTAACCTGAGTTTGAGAGCTACAAGCTGGTACAGTTACGTTGTTTCCACAATTGAACACAACTGGTGTAGTTGGAGTTACTGTGAATGTTCTTGTGCAAGTCATTTGGTTAGTGTTACCACATCCAGACTGTTGACCACAAGAAGCTACTGTATATGTCCAAGTAACACTTACTGAACCTCCACATAGTGATGGTGCCTGAGATGGTGCATTGTTTGTCAATACTCCACCACATCCACCGCTAGCGGTAGTTGAATTTAAGAACGCTGTCCAAGCAGAGTTAACCTGAGCCTGAGTTTTACAAGCACCTACAGTTACGTTAGTTCCACAGTTGAATACAACCTGAGATGGTGCCTGAACTGTAAATCTCTTAGTACAAGTTACAGTGTTAGTGCTTCCACAACCTGATTGTTGTCCACAAGAACCTACTCTATAAGTCCAAGTTACATCTTTATAACCTCCACACGCAGATGGTGCAGAACCTCCATTGTTTGTTAATACACCTCCACAACCTCCACTAGCGGTAGTTGAAGCAAGGAACGCTGCCCATGCTGTATCAACTTGTGCTTGTGTGCTACATGCAGGAACTGTTACATTGCTTGCACAACGTATAGCAACCTGAGCTGGAGCTGTAACTGTGAATCTTCTAGTACAAGTCACATAGTTAGTGTTTCCACATCCAGACTGTTGACCACAAGTGCTAACTGTGTATTTCCAAGTTACGTCTACATATCCTCCACATAATGATGGGGCGCTGCATGAAGTTCTTGTTAATACTCCGTTACATCCGCCTGAAGCAGTTGTAGAATTTAAGAACGCAGTCCATGCTGCATTCAATTCAGCTTGTGTGCTACATGCTGGCAATGTTACATTGTTTCCACAAGATATCACTGCTGGTGCTGGTGCAGCCACTGTGAATCTTCTAGTACATTGTATTGAGTTAGTGTTTCCACAACCTGATTGTGGTCCACATGAAGCTACAGTATAAGTCCAAGTAACGTCAACATAACCTCCACATAATGATGGAGCGCTGCATGAAGTTCTTGTTAATACACCTCCACAACCACCAGTAGCAGTTGTTGAATTTAAGAACGCTGTCCAAGCTGCATTTAATTGCGCCTGAGTGCTACATGCTGGCAATGTTACATTGTTTCCACAAGATATCACTGCTGGTGCAGGAGTTGCTACAGTAAATGTTCTAGTGCAAGATTGAGTTTCTGCACAACCTGATGCATAAGTCCAAGTTACGTTAACTGAACCACCACAATTAGATGGAGCCGTAGCCTGAGTTCTTGTTAATGATCCGTTACATCCACCGCTTGCTGTAGTTGAAGCTAAGAATGTAGCAAATGCTGCATTAACCTGAGCTTGTGTACTACATGCTGGTACTGTTACGTCATTTCCACAGTTGAATACAACAGCTGGTGCTGTACCAATAGTGAATGTTCTTGTAATTGGAGTTCCTTGGTAACATCTGTCAGTAGCTGTATAAGTTACTGTAGTTGTTCCACCACAATAAGCTGGTGCAGATGGAGTACCTTCTCCGAAGCTTCCCACTGGTGCACATCCTCCGCTTACATTGAATCCTGCTAACCAAGTTGCAAAAGCTGCATTAGCCGCTGCCTGGTTTGCATAAGAACATGCATTTGAAGTGAAGTTTTCAGATCCGTTTACTACAACTGCTGGTGCTGGTGTAATTGTAAACGTAGCAGTTCTTGTAGAACCTTGGTAACATTTATCAGAAACTGTATAAGTAACTGAAGTTGTTCCACCACAATAAGCTGGTGCAGAAGGAGTACCTTCTCCAAAGCTTCCAACTGGTGCACATCCTCCGCTAACAGAGAATCCGTTTAACCATGCTGCGTAAGCTGCATCAGCTGCTGCCTGGTCTGCATATGAACATGCATTTGAAGTACTGTTTTCCGATCCGTTTACTACAACTGCTGGTGCTGGTGTGATTGTAAACGTTCTAGTGATTGAAGTACCTTCGTAACATTTATCAGAAACTGTATAAGTAACAGAAGTTGTTCCACCACAATAAGCTGGTGCAGAAGGCGTACCTTCTCCGAAGCTTCCTACTGGTGCACATCCTCCAGATACAGAGAATCCGTTTAACCATGCTGCGAAAGCTGCATCAGCTGCTGCCTGGTCTGCATATGAACATGCATTCGATCTATTATCTTCTGATCCGTTTACTACAACAGCTGGTGCTGGTGTGATTGTAAACGTTCTAGTAATTGAAGTACCTTGGTAACATTTATCAGCAACTACATAAGTAACTGTTCTTGTACCACCACAATAAGCAGGAGCTGTTTGCTCACTAGCAAATGCTCCAACTGGTGCACAGCCTCCGCTTACAGAGAATCCGTTTAACCATGCTTGGTAAGCTGCATCAGCTGCTGCCTGATCTGCATAAGAACATGCATTTGAAGTACTGTTTTCTGATCCGTTTACTACAACTGCTGGTGCAGGTGTAATTGTAAACGTTCTTGTAATTGAAGTACCTTGGTAACATTTATCAGAAACTGTATAAGTAACTGAAGTTGTTCCACCACAATAAGCTGGTGCAGAAGGAGTACCTTCTCCGAAGCTTCCTACTGGTGCACATCCTCCTGTTACTGAGAATCCGTTTAACCAAGCTGCGAAAGCTGCATCAGCTGCTGCCTGACCTGCATAAGTACATGCATTTGAAGTACTGTTTTCTGATCCATTCACAACAACAGCTGGTGCTGGTGTAATTGTAAATGTTCTTGTATATTGCGTAGATTGGTAACATTTGTCAACAACTACATAAGTAACTGTTCTTGTACCACCACAATATTCCGGTGCTGATTGCTCATTTGTAAATGCTCCAATTGGTGCACAACCTCCACTTACTGTGAAGCTATTGATCCATGCATTGTAAGCTGCATCTGCTGCTGCCTGATCTGCATATGAACATGCATTTGAAGTACTGTTTTCAGGAGTATTAACTACAACAGCTGGTGCTGGAGTAATTGTAAACGTAGCAGTTCTTGTAGAACCTTCGTAACATTTATCAGCAACTGTATAAGTAACTGAAGTTGTTCCACCACAATAAGCCGGTGCAGAAGGAGTACCTTCTCCGAAGCTTCCTGTTGGCGCACATCCTCCGCTTACAGAGAATCCGTTTAACCATGCTGCGAAAGCTGCATCAGCTGCTGCCTGGTCTGCATATGAACATGCATTTGAAGTACTGTTTTCTGATCCGTTTACTACAACTGCTGGTGCAGGTGTAATTGTAAACGTTCTTACAATAAATGAACCTTGGTAACATTTATCAATAACTGAGTAAGAAACTGAAACTGTTCCTCCACAATAAGCTGGTGCAGTAATTGGTGCAGTTGGTGATCCTCCTAATATTGAAAGAACTCCAGTTGGTGCACATCCTCCATTTACAGAGAATCCGTTTAACCATGCTGTGAAAGCTGCATCTGCTGCTGCCTGATCTGCATAAGAACATGCATTTGATGTACTGTTTTCCGGTCCGTTTACTACAACTGCTGGTGCAGGTGTAATTGTAAACGTTCTTGTAATTACAATTGGCTCGTAACATCTATCAGTAACTGTGTAAGTAACTGTAGTTGTTCCACCACAATACTGTGGTGCAGAAGGAGTACCTTCTCCGAAGCTTCCAATTGGGCTAATTCCTCCACTTACAGTAAATTGAGCTAACCACGCTGCGAAAGCTGCATCAGCTGCTGCCTGATCTGCATAGATACATGCATTTGAAGTAGTATTTTCCGGTGTATTAACCACTGGTGGGTTAGCCGGAGTAATTGTAAATGTTCTTGTAATTGAAGTCGTTTCGTAACATTTGTCAGTCACTGTATAAGTAACTTCAACTGTTCCTCCACAATAGTATGGTGCCTGTGGTTGTCCATAAGATCCAGACGGTGCACATCCTCCACTTACTGAAAACTGAGCTAACCATGCTGCAAATGCTGCATCAGCTGCTGCCTGATCTGCATAAGATCCTGCTGGTGCAGTTGTGTTAGCTGGTCCGTTTACTACAACAGCTGGTGCTGGTGTGATTGTAAACGTAGCTGTTTGAGTTGATGTTTCGTAACATTTGTCAGTAACCGTATATGTAACTGTTACTGTTCCACCACAATAAGCTGGTGCAGCTGGTTGACCATAAGATCCAACCGGTGCACAACCTCCACTTACTGAGAACTGAGCTAACCATGCAGTAAATGCCGCATTAGCTGCTGCCTGGTCTGCATATGAACATGCATTTGAAGTACTGTCCTGAGCCGTAGTTACAACAACTGCTGGAGCTCCTGTAATAGTGAATGTTCTTGTATATTGTGTAGATTGGTAACATTTGTCAACCACTACATAAGTAACTGTTCTTGTTCCACCACAATATGCTGGTGCAGTTTGCTCGTTAGTGAAACCACCAACTGGCGCACATCCTCCGCTTACTGAGAAGCTATTGATCCATGCATTATAAGCTGCATCTGCTGCTGCCTGGTCTGCATATGAACATGCGTTTGATGTACTGTTTTCCGGTACATTAACTACAACTTCAGGTGCTGGAGTGATTACAAATGTTCTAGTGATAGAAGCACCTTGGTAACATTTATCAGAAACTGTATAAGTAACTGAAGTTGTTCCACCACAATATGCTGGTGCAGTTGGTCTTCCTTCTCCGTAGCTTCCAACTGGTGCACATCCTCCGCTTACAGAGAATCCGTTTAACCATGCTGCGAAAGCTGCGTCTGCTGCTGCCTGATCTGCATAAGAACATGCATTTGATGAAGTACTTTGTGGTCCATTAACAACAACAGCTGGTGCCGAAGTGATAGTGAAAGTTCTAGTGTATTGTGTAGATTGGTAACATTTGTCAACAACTACATAAGTAACTGTTCTTGTTCCACCGCAATATGCTGGTGCAGTTTGCTCGTTAGTGAAACCACCAACCGGAGCACATCCTCCGCTTACTGAGAAGCTAGCAATCCAAGCATCATAAGCTGCATCTGCTGCTGCTTGATCTGCATATGAACATGCATTTGATGATAAGTCTGAAGGTGTATTAACTACAACAAGTGGTGCTGGAGTAATAGTAAATGTAGCCGTACGAGTTGATGTTTGGTAACATTTATCAGCAACTGTATAAGTAACTGTAGTTTCTCCACCACAATATGCTGGAGCTGTTGGTCTACCTTCTCCGAAGCTTCCTACTGGTGCGCATCCTCCGCTTACAGAGAATCCGTTTAACCATGCTGTGAAAGCTGCATCTGCTGCTGCCTGGCCTGCATAAGAACACGCATTTGAGGTAGCGCTTTCAGCCTGTGTTATTACAACAGCTGGTGCTGGAGTAATTGTGAAAGTTCTTGTATACTGTGTAGACTGGTAACATTTATCAACAACTACATAAGTAACTGTTCTTGTTCCACCACAATATGCTGGTGCAGTTTGCTCGTTAGTAAAACCACCAACTGGAGCGCATCCTCCACTTACTGAGAAGCTAGCGATCCAAGCATCATAAGCTGCATTAGCTGCATCCTGATCTGCATAAGAACATGCATTTGAAGTACTGTTTTCAGGAGTATTAACTACCACAGCTGGTGCTGGTGTAATTGTAAACGTAGCAGTATATCTTGTAGTGTCATAACATTTGTCACTAACACCGTAAGTAACTGTAGTTTCTCCACCACAATAAGCTGGCGCTGAAGGCGTACCTTCACCGAAGCTACCAACTGGTGCGCATCCTCCGCTTACAGAGAATCCGTTTAACCATGCTGCAAATGCTGCGTTAGCTGCTGCCTGGTCTGCATAAGAACATGCATTTGATGTAGCGCTTTGAGCTTGTGTAATTACAACAGCTGGTGCTGGAGTAATAGTGAAAGTTCTTGTGTATTGTGTAGATTGGTAACATTTATCAACTACTACATAAGTAACTGTTCTTGTTCCACCACAATATTCCGGTGCAGTTTGCTCATTAGTGAAACCACCAACTGGAGCACATCCTCCACTTACTGTGAAGCTAGCGATCCAAGCATCATAAGCTGCATTAGCTGCATCCTGATCTGCATATGAACATGCGTTTGAAGTACTGTTTTCAGGTACATTTACTACAACAGCAGGTGCTGGTGTAATTGTAAAAGTAGCTGTACGAGACGATGTTTGATAGCAGTTATCAGTAACTGTATAAGTAACTGTAGTTGCTCCACCACAATATGCCGGAGCTGTTGGTCTACCTTCTCCGAAGCTTCCCACTGGCGCACATCCTCCGCTTACAGAGAATCCGTTTAACCATGCTGCGAATGCTGCGTTAGCTGCTGCCTGATCTGCATATAAACATGCATTTGATGTAGCGCTTTGAGCTTGTGTAATTACAACAGCTGGAGCTGGTGTAATAGTAAAAGTTGCAGTACGGGTTGATGTTTGGTAACATCTATCAGTAACTGTATAAACAACGATAGTTGAACCACCACAATAAGCCGGAGCTTGTGGCTGTCCGTAGTTTCCAACTGGAGCACATCCTCCACTTACAGTGAATTGAGCTAACCAAGCTGTGAAAGCTGCATTAGCTGCATCCTGATCTGCATATAAACATGCATTTGTAGAAGAGCTTTCTGGTTGCGTAATAGTAACAGCTGGTGCTGGTGTGATAGTAAATGTACTTGTACAGGTTTGTGGCTCACCACATTCATCTCTAACTGTCCAAGTAACCGTTGTTGATCCACCGCACAGGGCCGGCACTGTTGGCTGTAATGGTGATCTAGTTACGCTAGAATTTGTTCCACCCGTATAGTTAAATGAATTTAACCATGCATTAAAAGCTGTATTAATTGCTTCAGTTGACTGACACGCAGAAATTGTCCCTGGTTGAGGACAAGTAATTAAAACAGGGTTATAAGCTGGTTGAATAATTGTTTGAGAAGTTGAAGTTTCACAAAGTTCTGCAGATGTAACAACAACTGTGTATGTGATACCTGCTTCACTACCAGGAAGACCTGGGAACACACCTGTTGTGTTTTGAACACCGGCAGGGAATGCAGCATTTGGTAAAAGTGTATAAGTATATTGACCTATATCAGAAAATTGACCTACTGCCGTAAGAGTAGAAAGTTGACCATAACATGCAATTGGTAAATAAGAAGAAGTAGCAGCTACTTTCGAAACTGATACTGATTTACTACATTCACAAAATGTCCATGGTGAACTTGTTTTGTTAGTTACAAGTAATTGTAAATTAAATTCAGGAGTACCTGTTCCTGGACAAACCGTTAGTGCTTGCGTTGTTTTGTTAGTAGTTACATTGTAATTTACAGTTCCGTATGATCTAATAAAAGCACCGGAAGAGTTCGTAACAAAAGAATAAGCAAAATTGTTATTAAAATTAAGACGTGGAACTCCAGGAGGTAATGGTCCTGTAAAATCTGGAGCACCACTTCGTGCTACTTCAATATTGATGATAAAATCACCTGAAGTATCTGCTGGGTTTAATACAGCACAAGCTTCAAGTGGCCCGATAAGATTACATGAAGGTACTAAAGTACCTTGAGCTGACACTCCTTGAGTAAAGGATGCCATAAATAGTGCGAAAACTAAAAGAAACTTGAAATTTCCTTTAAGACTCTCGCAACAACAATAGAAACTATCTTTAAAGCTAGTTTCCATACTGAATAAAGTTGAATTTTTCATGTATTTAATTTTTAGTTAACGTTCCCAATGGAAACTGATTTTGTACAAGAACACGTCTTACTAGCCCCTCTAGTTTCAGGTGGGTTGATAACCGTTAACTTGATATTAAATTCTCCGTTTTTATTACCAGGATTAATAGTCATGTTAGGCTGACCATTTTCGGTAACAAACGAAGCTTGAGAATTATTCGATTTGAATTCCCATCGATAAACCGTCCCTGGGGCCGATCTAATGACATCAGAATTAATCGTAAAATTCTGCCCTCCGTCTCTTAATCTTTTTGATTCTAAGACACCTCTTAAATTACATGCTGGCTGCTGTTGAGCAAATAGGAAGTTTGTAAATAAGAAAAGTAAAACAAGCATCAGATAACTTGAAATGTTACGTTTCTTTTCTGAAGTTTTTCTAATGGAATTTTGTGAGTTTTGGGAACCCACTTGACTAAAATCCATTTTAAAGCCGTGTTCTTCTACAAGTAAATTGTAGTCTCGAATGTGTAAACACTCCAAGAGTTTCATTAAAGTACTGTTTTTCATAATGATTAGGTATTTAAATTATACCACATCATGAATAGGTTTCGTTTAGTATTTTTTCGTATAACAAGTTAGTGTCATCTGAATTAAACTAACTGATCATTAAGAGTAATTATTGGTAGATGTTGTTTGGGATGATAAAAGTATATAGAAAAAAAAAAATGTTAAAAAAACCGAAATTTTTCTACGAATGAATTTATTTAATCGATGAAGTGCACAATTTCATTTTAAAAAAAATTGAAAGAAAAAATTGCTAATAAAAATCTAATTTTTAAGCAGATTAAGTAACATATTTTTAATTAAAAGGTAACAATGTAATTGGTTTGCTTTGACTTAACAAAAAAATAAGGAATTAGTCGCAACAAAATAATTTGAAATAAAAGGAGATTTACTTATAAAATAAAAAGCCCATCAAATTAATGAAGGACTTTTCTACTTAAATATATATAGTACTACTATCTTTTTATTACTCTCAAGGTTTTTATATCGTCTCCCTGATTGATATTTACAATATAAATTCCGGATGGATAACGATCTCCCAGACGCAATTCAGACACCTCTTCTAAATTCGATTCTCGCTGTTCCATTAATCTTCCAGTCATATCAAAAACTGAAACCTGTATTTTATCTTCACTTGAAGTACTTACACTTAGTTTGAAATTATCAACAAAAGGATTTGGATAACTTACTGCTGAAAGTTTTGAAGATCCACACTCTCTATAATACACTATAATCGGACTACTATATACGGCTGTCTGATCACAATCTCCATTAGTAAACTTAGCTCTAAAGTAATGCTTTCCACTTGTTACATCTGACACCGTATAACTTTGTGAATTTGCTCCGTCTATTGCTATATAAGCTGAGGAAGAAGGTGCATTGTTTGAATTAAGTCCAATTACCGCTTTTTGCCATTGGATGGTAGTAGCGGAGTAACCCGAGCCAATATTCAATACTTTAGTATCGGAAGTACATATTGGTGAATTTCGCGAGCCAGAATAAGTAGGTGATGTAATAGATCTTGCAGTTGGAGTTGAATAAACCCTTACTGAAACCAAAGTTCTTGGACTTTCAACAGAATTTACAGTTTGCGAAACATAATAATTTCTTGTGGTTAAAGCGATTGTAGAGGCTAAAGCTGCTCCACTTGTTGCTGACGTATACCATTTCAAAGCAGTGCCGGTAGCTACTAAACTGGCTACAGTTGCAGATGTACAAAATTCCTGATCAAAAGCGGATGGTGCAGATAATCCTGTATTTATTGTCACGGCCACTAATGTTCTTGAACTTTCACAGGAATTTAATGTTTGTGAAACATAATAGTTTCCTGTAGATAAACTAGTACTCAAAGCTAATGCAGATCCTCCAGTAGCAACCGTATACCATTTCAAAGCCGTTCCTGTTGCAACCAAATTAGCAACCGTAGCTCCACTATTAAAAGTTTGAGCAGATGCCATTGGTGCAGCTGTTGTAGAGACAGTCACAGTAACTGCCGTTCTTGAACTCTCACAGGAATTTACCGTTTGCGATACATAATAAGTTCCTGTAGACAAAGCAACTGTTGATGCCAATGCTGCTCCACCAGTTGACGCGACATACCATTTTAAAGAAGTTCCTGTAGCTATTAAATTAGCAATAGTAGCACCATTACAAAATGTTTGTGCCGATGCAATTGGTGATGATGTTGATGTTGTAATAGTCACTCCTACTATCATTCTAGTACTTTCACAAGAATTTAAGGTTTGTGAAACATAATAAATTCCACTTACTAAAGGAGTGCTTGATGTTAATGCTGTTCCACCTGTACCAACAGCATACCATTTAATAGATGTTCCTGTAGCAACCAAATTACCTACTGTAGCTCCGTTGCAAAAAGTTTGTGATGTTACTGAAGGAGCAGGCGTAGTGTTTATTGTAACCGCAACAGTTGTTCTTGTGCTTTCAATCGAATTTACGGTTTGTGAGACATAATAATTTCTTGTAGTTAAAACAGTAGTCAACGGTAATTGTGTTCCTCCTGTTGCAGCTGTATACCATGCTAAATCTGTTCCTATTGCAACTAAATTAGCTACTGTAGCTCCATTACAAAAAGTCTGTGCCGATGCCGTTGGCGCCGAGCCTGCCGATACATTAATAGTTACAACAACCAATGTTCTCGAACTTTCGCAAGAATTCAATGTCTGAGATACATAATAATTTCCGGAAGATAATGCTGTAGTAGAAAGCAAAGCTATTCCTCCAGTTGCCGCAGCATACCATTGTAAAGCTGTTCCGGTTGCAACCAAATTGGCAACTGTAGCCGAATTATTAAATGCCTGTGCTGATGCGGTTGGAGCTAGTGTAGTATTTACAGTCACTGAAACAGCTCTTCTTGTACTTTCACAAGAATTTAAAGTTTGTGATACATAATAAGTTCCTGTTGATAATAGTATGTTTGAGGCTAATTCAGTCCCACCTGTTGAAGAGGCATACCATTTTAAACCCGTTCCATTAGCGTTTAAATCTGCAACAGTATCTCCATTACAAAACGTTTGTGCCGAGGCCGTTGGAGCAGTAACCGAGGTAACTGTAACTGCTACTGTTGTTCTTGAACTCTCACAAGAATTTAGTGTCTGGGAAACATAAAAATTTCCTGTAACCAATCCTGCACTTGGGACAATCGCAGTTCCTCCTGTTGGAAAAGTATACCATCTCAAAGCGGTTCCGTTAGCCACTAAATTGGCAACTGTACCTGAATTACAAAATGCCTGTGCCGAAGCTGTTGGAGCTGGGGTTGTATTTATCGTAACAACAACAATAGTTCTTGAACTTTCAATAGAGTTGATCGTTTGAGAAACATAGTAATTTCCAGAAACCAATGCTGTAGTTGAAACTAATGACGTTCCTCCTGCTGCAGTTGTATACCATTGTAGTGCCGTGCCGTTCGCTGTTAAATTTCCAACGGTAGCGCCATTGCAAAAAGTTTGTGCCGACGCTGTTGGTGCAGGTGTTGTCGTATTTATTGTTACATTCACTAGTGTTCTTGGGCTTTCACATGAGTTTACTGTTTGTGATACATAATAATTTCCGGAAGCTAATGCCGTCGTTGAAGCTAATGCGTTTCCCCCTGTTGCAACATCATACCATTTTAAAGCAGTTCCTGTAGCTGTCAAATTCGCCACTGTTGCAGCATTATTGAACGTTTGTGCTGAGGCAGTTGGAGCAGCCGTATTAATTAATGAAACTCCTATTATTATTCTTGAACTTTCACAAGAATTTACCGTTTGGGATACATAATAAATTCCGTTTGACAAACTTGTAGTCGATGCCAAAGGAGTTCCTCCGGTTCCAACAGTATACCATTTTATAGAAGTGCCGGTTGCAACCAAATTGCCAATTGTAGCTCCATTACAGAATGTTTGTGAGGAAGCATTTGGTGCAGGAGTTGTATTTACAGTTACAGCAACTATCGTTCTTGGACTTTCAATTGAATTTACAGTTTGTGAAACATAATAATTTCTTGTAGTTAATGCCGTGGTCGAAGCCAATGCCGTTCCACCTGCTGCTACGTTATACCATTTTAATGAAGTTCCGGTTGCTACTAAATTAGCAACTGTAGCCCCATTGCAGAATGCTTGTGAAGATGCTATTGGCGCAGTTGGAACTGTTGGAGTATTATTTATAGTTACAACCACTAATGTTCTTGAACTCTCACATGAATTTAATATCTGTGATACATAATAATTTCCTGTAGTTAATAAAGTAGCAGAAGCTAAGGCAGTTCCACCAGCTGCAGTATCATACCATTGTAAAGCAGTTCCTACCGCAACTAAATCGGCAACGGTAGCCGCATCAGAATCATCAAATGTTTGTGCCGATGCTGTTGGTGCTGTAGTTGTATTCATGGTTACCGCAACTACCGTTCTTGAACTTTCACATGAGTTTAATGTTTGTGATACATAATAAGTTCCTGTTGTCAAAGCAACTGTTAATGACAATGCTGTTCCTCCTGTTGCAACAGTATACCATTTTAATGAAGTTCCTGAAGCATCTAAATCAGCAACTGAAGCTGAATTACAAAAAGCCTGTGCTGATGCCGTTGGAGATGTTGTTATATTTATCGTAACTGAAACTGCCGTTCTCACACTCTCAATTGAGTTTACTGTTTGCGATACATAATAATTTCCTGAAGTTAATGCCGTGGTCGAAGCCAATGCCGTTCCACCTGTTGCCACATTGTACCATTTTAATGAAGTTCCGGTTGCCAATAAATTAGCAACAGTAGCCGAATTACAAAAGGTCTGTGCCGATGCTGTTGGTGCGCCTGGAGCTGTATTTATAATTACCGAAACCAAGGTTCTTGAGCTTTCACAAGAATTCAATGTTTGAGAAACATAATAATTACCCGTTGACAAAGCTGTAGTCGATGCCAATGGGGTTCCTCCTGTTGCGGAAGTATACCATTGCAAAGCCGTTCCAGTCGCCACTAAGTTAGCAACCGTAGCCGAATTAGTAAAGGTTTGCGAAGAAGCCGTTGGAGCAACAGTCGTGTTAATGGTTACAGTAACCGATCTTCTTGAGCTCTCACATGAATTTAAGGTCTGTGATACATAATAAGTTCCTGTTGTTAAAGAAGCCGTTGTAGCCAATACCGTTCCTCCTGTTGAAACGTTGTACCATTTTAATGAAGTTCCGGTAGCAGTTAGATTCGCAACGGTAGCTGAATTACAGAATGCCTGTGCTGATGCCGTTGGAGATGTTGTTATATTTATCGTAACTGAAACTGCCGTTCTCACACTCTCAATTGAGTTTACTGTTTGCGATACATAATAATTTCCTGTAGTTAATGCCGTGGTCGAAACCAATGCCGTTCCACCTGTTGCCACATTGTACCATTTTAATGAAGTTCCGGTTGCCACTAAATTAGCAACAGTAGCCGAATTACAGAAGGTCTGTGCCGATGCTGTTGGTGCGCCTGGAGCTGTATTTATAGTTACCGAAACCAAGGTTCTTGAGCTTTCACAAGAATTCAATGTTTGAGAAACATAATAATTACCCGTTGACAAAGCTGTAGTCGATGCCAATGGGGTTCCTCCTGTTGCGGAAGTATACCATTGCAAAGCCGTTCCAGTCGCCACTAAGTTAGCAACCGTAGCCGAATTAGTAAAGGTTTGCGAAGAAGCCGTTGGAGCAACAGTCGTGTTAATGGTTACAGTAACCGATCTTCTTGAGCTCTCACATGAATTTAAGGTCTGTGATACATAATAAGTTCCTGTTGTTAAAGAAGCCGTTGTAGCCAATACCGTTCCTCCTGTTGAAACGTTGTACCATTTTAATGAAGTTCCGGTAGCAGTTAGATTCGCAACGGTAGCTGAATTACAGAATGCCTGTGCTGATGCCGTTGGAGATGTTGTTATATTTATCGTAACTGAAACTGCCGTTCTCACACTCTCAATTGAGTTTACTGTTTGCGATACATAATAATTTCCTGTCGTCAAAGTTGTTGTTGATGCCAATGCCGTTCCACCTGTTGCCACATTGTACCATTTTAATGAAGTTCCTGTTGCCACTAAATTAGCAACTGTAGCCGAATTACAGAAGGTTTGTGCCGATGCTGTTGGTGCGCCTGGAGCTGTATTTATAGTTACTGAAACCAAGGTTCTTGAGCTTTCACAAGAATTCAATGTTTGAGAAACATAATAATTACCCGTTGATAAAGCTGTAGTCGATGCCAATGGGGTTCCTCCTGTTGCGGAAGTATACCATTGCAAAGCTGTTCCAGTCGCCACTAAATTAGCAACTATAGCCGAGTTAGTAAAGGTTTGTAAAGAAGCCGTTGGAGCAACAGTCGTGTTAATGGTTACAGCAACCGATCTTCTTGAACTCTCACATGAGTTTAATGTCTGTGATACATAATAAGTTCCGTTTGTAAGCGCAGTTGTTGTTGATAACGCCGTTCCTCCTGTTGAAACGTTGTACCATTTTAATGAAGTTCCGGCAGCAGTTAAATTCGCAACGGTAGCTGAATTACAGAATGCCTGTGCCGATGCAGTTGGTGTTGATGTAGTGTTTATCGTTACTGCAACCGCTGTTCTTGGACTTTCAACCGAGCTTACAGTCTGTGACACATAATAAGTTCCGGTAGTTAATGCTGTAGTTGAAGACAATACTGTTCCTCCTGTTGTAGCAGTATACCATTTTAAAGCAGTTCCAGTCGCGACTAAATTGGCAACAGTAGCTGAATTACAGAATGATTGTGCTGATGCAGTTGGTGCAACGGGAATTCCGGCCGAACTTGAAGTGGCAAAACTAATCGTTGTGGTATCTGTTCCGCTATAATTTGAGGCACTGATGGTGTAGGTTGTTGTAGCTCTTATTTCTGTTGGTGTACCAGATATGATTCCAGTCGAAGTATTAAAACTCATACCCGTTGGTAAAGCCGGAGTTATAGTGTAAGGAGCTAACGAAGTAATTTTACGAACACGTTGTGTATTCGAATCGGCAACGTAAATATCACCGGAAGCATCTGCTGTTACTCCAATCGGAAAATAAAAAGAAGCTACATTTCCTATTCCGTCTGCAAAATCACTAGAGTTGTTACCTGCATAAGTAATCACCAATCCTGTACTATCTATTTTTCGAATTACAGAATTGTAATAATCGCCAACAAAAAGGTTTCCTGATGAAATAGTAATTCCAATTGGACTATTGAAATAAGCAGCCGTTCCCTGATCATCACCATAACCTGCAAAACTTCCTGCAAAAGTACTCACAGTACCATCTGTAGCGATTTTACGGATTCTGTTATTCATAGTGTCAGCTATGTATAAAATTCCGGTTGCATTATCAATTACAATTCCTTGGGGATTTCTAAATCGGGCTACATTTGAAGCACCGTCTGCATATCCGGCAAGGAGATATCCTGCGACTGTAGTGACTGCACCAGAAGGAGATATTTTTCTAATACGGTTGTTTTTAGTATCGGCAACATATATATTTCCAGCTGTATCAACTGTAAGACTATATGGATTGTTGAATTTGGCAGCTGTCCCCTGACCATCAAGATAACCAGCAGTTCCATCTCCGGCAATAGTCGTTACCACTCCTGAGCTTGTTACTTTTCGTATACGGTTATTAAAGGTATCTGCAACATATATATTTCCTGCTGCATCAATTGCCATTCCTTTTGGATTATTGAAATAGGCCGATGTTCCTTGCCCGTCTGCATAACCGGTAACTTCATTACCTACAAAAGTGGATACGATACCATTGCTAGTCACTTTTCGGATGCATGAATTAAAATCATCGATAACATACGTAACACCTGCTGATGTTACCGCAACCGAAACTGGCATATTAAACATTGCCATTGTTCCGGTTTGGCCATTTTCCAAACCTCTTGTGGCAGAACCTGCATAAGTAGAAGTGTCTCCAGTACTGGTTATTTTTCTGATACAGTTATTTGTTACATCGGCAACAAAAACATTTCCTGCAGCATCGACTGCAATTCCTTCAGGATATTTGAATGTAGCTACTGATGCTGCACCATTTACAGCTCCGAATGAACCGGTACCCGATAAAGTAGACACTAAACCTGCACTAGTAATTTTACGAACCCGATTGTTACTGTAATCCACAACATATACATTAGCCGAAGCATCTACTGCTATTGCCCTAGGTGCGTTAAACTGAGCTGCCGTTCCTTGACCATTTACCATTGCGGGACTTCCGTTACCGGCTAAAGTTGTTACAAGGCCTGATGTACTTATTGCCCGAATCCTATTATTAGAAGTATCACTTACATACAGCATTCCAGAACTTGTCAAAGCAACACCGGTTGGATTATTAAATTTAGCTGCTGTTCCCTGAGCATCAAGATACCCTGCTGTTCCGTCGCCAGCGATTGTCGTTACTGTACCAGCGGCAGATATTTTTCTAATACGATTGTTAGAGGCATCGGCAACATAAACGTTACCAGAAGCATCCACATCTAAACCTTTTGGACTTGCAAACAAAGCCGCATTATTTTGTCCGTCAAGAAAACCTGAATTACTCTGGTTTCCTGCAAAAGTAGTCACTATACCAGTTGCCGTTATTTTACGTATGGCATGAGAATTGGTCTCGATTACATACACATTTTCAGAGGCATCTACTGCTATTGAATATGGAGTGTTAAATTGAGCCACATCTCCATTTCCATTTGCAAATCCGGCCACACCAGTTCCGGCTAAAGTACTTACAAAACCAGATGGAGTGATTTTACGGATACAATGATTCTGACTGTCGGCAATATACATATTACCAGAATTTGCTATTGCGATACCGGTTGGATTGTAGAATTTTGGAGAAGCTGTTGTTCCATCTGCAAAACCAGATGTTCCATTACCAGCAATTGTTGCAACATTTGTCCTTTCAATTACCGCTCCTGCACTGTTTGTTGGCGTTAAAGAAGAAATAGGATTGTTAATCGTGTAGGTGCTTTGCACTCCAGAATAAGAAATATTTGGTGCTTGTGCAAAAAGGAATGAATTACATAATAAGAAAAGAAGCGTGAAAGTTCTTTTTATTTTTAATATTTCCGTGCTTTGTAGGTTTGCAAAGAAAATGTAATTACCAATAGGGATATTTATCATTCTAACTGAATTAAAATTTACTCGTTTTATCTTTTTCATTATCGATTTGGTATTGCAATGATAAAATAATTTTTAACTTCTAAATGCTTTTAAATACTTTTAAATCAAAAGATTGTAAAATTTTAACATTTTAAAATTGTAGGTTTTTTATTAAAAATTAGTTATCAATAGTTATTAACAAGTTGTTGTTTTTGATATAATGTATTTTTTTTAACATAAATACGCGCCTTTATTTTAATTATTTACATTATTAAATTAATTATATTAATTTTTTTAACTAAATCTATAAATTACAAAGAAGAAGAAAATACTTAAAATTTATAAATTTATCTACAAGACGTAAAAAAATCGACAAACTGCATCATTTTAAGATTAGTAAGATTTTTATCGTTAATCATAAAACTCAATTTTTTTAATATAAAACATTTCACTTTTAACTTGTCATTTATTAAAAATCTGAACAGTATCCAAGATTTTAATTTTGATCAATTTCTTTAAAACAATATTATTCATTTTATCGATTAAAACACAAATAAAATCGTTGAAATACATATTTTAACTTATTAATAGAGAAATATTCTTATATAATAACGATAATTTTAACAACACAATACTACCATTTTAATTATTAGCATAAAAAAAACCTCTTCAATGAAAAGGTTTTTTTAAATGTCACTCTAATCAATCGATTGTCAGCTTATTAAAGAATTAATCTTTAGCTACAAATCAAATTTATAAGTTCTTCTGCGTTTAAAAGTTTCAGGTTCGAAGTGTTTCCACATATTATGTATCGCATGATTGTCTTCAAGCTCAGGAGTTCTTATGCAGTTTTGAATTCCTTTTTCCTTGAAAGTAATGTAGTATTCATTGAATATAATCGCCGTAACACCTTTGCTCTGATATTCGGGGTCAATACCTATTAAGTAGAAAAGCACTTCTTTACTTTCCTTCTTTGCTTTTAACAAATGATAAAATCCAAATGGAAATAATTTCCCATTTGCTTTTTGCAACGCTTTTGAGAAACTCGGCATCACAATACTAAAGGCAACCATGTTATCCTCTTTATCTACAATGAATTTAATATATTCGGGATTGATGAAGCTGATATATTTCTTTTTGAAATACTCTTTCTGAACGTCAGTGATTGCTACAAAGGATGACAAGCCGGCGTAAGAAGCATTGAACAAATCAAACATCTTATCTACATAAGGCATAATATCTTTAGTCTTTGTGAAGTTCAATGCTGTAAGCTGGTATCTTCTTTTGATTAATTCATTTGGCTTAACAAAGAACTCCGTTTTGACATTGGAAAAAGGAAATCGGTTTTCGAGATATTCCTTTTCTTTCACATAACCTAATTTTTCCAAATGGTCTTTATAATAAGGGAAATTATACCAGGTAATCATAGAACCAATTTCATCAAATCCTTCAGTAAGCACGCCTACTTTATCCAGGTTTGAAAAACCCATAGGTCCTTCAACATATTCTAAGTTGTTGTTGTTACCCAGTGCATATACTTTCTCAAGCAATGCTTTGGTTACATCAATATCATCAATAACATCCCACCAGCCAAAACGCACTTTCTTTTTCTGCTGCAGGTTTACCTCATCCCAATTGATGATAGCGGCAATCCTTCCAACAACCTTATTGTCCTTATAAGCTAAATAGAAATTAGCTTCTGCCGAAGTAAATGCAGGGTTTTTAGTTTTATCAAAGGTTTCCATCTCATCGGCAATTATTGGCGGAACCCAATAAGGATGATTTTTGTATAAGGCAAACGGGAATTTAACGAACTCTTTAATCAGTTGCTTGGTAGTGGCTTCAACTATGGTAATCATTATTTTGTTTTTTCTAATTCTACTTCGTCCTTGCGTTTCTTACCTTTATCTTTCTTAGACTTCTTTTCGCCTTTAATCTCTTTCTTGCCGTCTTTTACCCTTTTATAATTGGTTTCATAGTTACTGTCAAAGCGCCACGCCATTCCAACATTTGCACCAATCAACGACGGTGTTTCCTTTACGTTTTTACTAAAAGACGCATCTAACTGGATATTTTCCCGAACCAGGTAAGCAGCACCCAGACGGAAAACGGTATCTGCATAATAATCACTTTTATACCCTGGAATTCCAGGAAGCCGGACCAACGCATATTAAATCCACGTGTAAGGGTTGAAATAACTCCTAAACTAGGATAATCCGTCATGTATTTATCTGCTATGAAATTATTGACCCAAACCCATTTTGTTCCGAAATGGTTCTGTGTAATTACCATTACTTTTGGACTTATTGCCCTATCGGTCGGAAAGGTAAACGGATTGGTTCCGATCTTTAGATTAATTCCGGCATAAACTGCAACTGCCGGTATGAATTGGTTCCATTTAAAACTATGATTCGCTTTCCAACTGTATAAATTGGGCTTATCTTCTTTGATGAAAGGATCATAAACTAAATACTTGGCTCCAACTGTAATTTGCTTAAATCCTCCACGAGTATCATTGACAAGCGGAGCTTCGTACCAATCGTATTGATATTGTGTATTCAGAATGAACTCGAACTGGTCAAAGAAAGCACCATACCGCACATCAATTTCAGTCCCGAAACCATTGGCTTCATAACGTAGCAGATCGTGTTTTTCGCTAATGCCATACAAGCCAGCTTCGGCCTGGATTACTGTCTTTCCAACGGAAAAAGCCGACATTGATTTACCAGGCCTGTTGGAGTTAATGATATCGGTATATTGTGCATATTGAGTAGCCGAGACCATTAGAAAGCCTGCTACAAGCATTGATTTAAGATTCATCATACAAAGTAGATTAAGCATTGAACGCTGTCTCCAAAAGTAATATATTTTAATTGATATTGGTAAGTTTTATATCAACAATCAACTCTCAGGACTGCAGTAATTGTTGATAAATGGAGGTCGGATTTAAATGCAATATTCATTGAATATTAGTTACTATATACTTACTATATACTTACTACATACTTACTATATACTTACTATAAAGGTACTATATATACTGCATAAATAACCATCAGTATCGAATCACAAGGCCATATAGAAAGAGGCATGATGCTCTAAAAAGCAGTAAATAAATGTGTAACGAGAGAGAGCTTCCTTATTCTTGCTTTACTAAATCTGTATTTTTATAATTTATTTAAGACGTCAAACCAAAATTTAAATTGTGGAATTTAGTATTTTTGACAAAAATTATTTTCACGATGGAAACCGCTTCTTTTCAGGGACTTCTTGATGTACTGTTGTTCATAATCATTTTCTATTATGTAATAAAGTTCCTGGCTCGTTTATTTTTACCTGTTATTGCCAAAAAGGTAGTTGAAAAAGCATCACAGCAATTCCAACAGCAGCATCAGAATTACCAAAACCAAAATACTACTCAAAATCAAACTGTTGAGAAGCCAAAAGAGAAAAAATCGTTGGTGACTATGTCGATTTTGAGGAAATAGAATAAATTAGTATTCCATTTTTAGTGTTCAGTTTTGAACTAAGGACACCATCTAACCATAACCAAATTAAATGAAGCAACTTCAGAAGTTATACCCACATTTACTGGCCATTATTGGCTTTATTGTCATCTCATTAGTTTACTTCTATCCCGTTATACAAGGCAAAAAAATCTACCAGTCCGATATTGCAAAATATACCGGAATGGCGAAAGAGCAAAATGATTTCAGAGCTGAAACGCATACAGAACCTTATTGGACGAATTCCTCATTTGGTGGGATGCCAACGTATCAGTCGGGAGCCAATTATCCTAATGATTATATTGGGATGCTGGATAATGCCATCCGTTTCCTGCCCCGTCCTGCGGATTATCTGTTCCTTTATTTCATAGGATTTTATGTTTTGATGCTCGTCTTTAGGGTTGATCCGCTAAAAGCTTTCTTCGGAGCTTTAGCCTTTGGCTTGTCTACTTATCTGATAGTGATTCTCGGCGTTGGACATAATGCAAAGGCTCATGCTATTGGCTATATGCCGCTTGTTGTAGCTGGTTTTATTTTGGTTTTCAGGAAAAAGTATTTCCTCGGAGGAATTGTTACAATGTTGGCGGTTGCCCTCGAAATCACGGCAAATCACTTTCAGATGACCTATTATCTGTTATTGCTGCTGATAGTGATGGGATTCTTTTTGCCTACGAATTGTTCAAGGAAAAAGAATTAAAATCATTACCGAAAATCATCGGGACATTTGCTGTTGCCGTAGTTATTGCCGTTGGCGTAAATGCTACAAGCTTAATGGCAACGAAAGAATACGCCGATTTCAGTACACGTGGCAAAAGCGAACTGACCTTCAATACAGACGGTTCTAAAAAAGAAGCCAACATTGCAATGGATAGAGACTATATCAATGAATATAGTTACGGAATTGTAGAAAGCATGAACCTATTTTCGCCGCGTATTTTTGGTGGTGGAAGCGGTCAGAAGTTAGGAGATGAATCGCATGTTTATAATTTTATGCTGAATTATGGTGCCTCTCCTGAAGAAGCCAGGCAGCTTACAGACAATTATGCTATGACCTATTGGGGAGATCAGCCTCAGGTTGCTGCGCCGGCCTATATTGGAGCTGTAGTTTTCTTCCTGTTCGTCCTGGCTTTATACCATGATAAGCGAAAAATAAAATATGCGTTCCTTGCGGGGGCCATTTTCTCTTTGATGCTTTCCTGGGGTAAAAATTTATCGGTTGTGACCGATTTATTTATTGATTATGTTCCGATGTATGACAAGTTCAGGGCCGTATCCTCTATCCAGGTTTTACTGGAATTGTGTGTACCTGTCTTAGCCATAATGGGATTGCAGTCTTTCTTTACAGATGAGGAAAATCGTTGGAAAAGTTTATGGAAAACCGGGGCAACTACTTTAGGAATCATTGTATTACTATTTGTCTGCAAAAGCATGTTCAACTTTTCGGGTGAAATTGATGCTCAATTGGTGGATGCCCTGAAACAACATCCTGATAAAGGATTTGGCCCTCAATTCATTGATGCTTTAAAGGAAGACAGAAGGGATTTATATTCGGCTGATTTATTGCGTTCGGGATTCTTGATTGCTATTTCGTTTGGTGTGCTTTATTTATACATCAAAAACAAACTGGCGGCGAATACTGCTGTGATTTTGGTTGGATTATTTATGGTTGGCGATTTGTTCTTTATCGACAAAAATTATCTGAGTAATGATGGTGAGCAATTCAGAAGCGCTCAGGAAGTAGATATGCCCTACCAGCCTACCCAAGCCGATTCGTTGATACTTCAGGACACTACTAACTTCCGGGTTTATGAATTAGCAGGCGGCATTTACAGTCCACGTTCGTCCTATTTCCACAAATCCATTGGTGGCTATAGTGCTGTTATGCCAAGGCGTTTCAAGGAAGTTTATGAATACCTGATTACGCCAAACATGTCTAATCTGGGCGAAATGATCGACCCACAGACGCTTTCAATGTCTAAAAGCATTCCTGTTTTAAATGCGTTTAATATCAAATACCTTATTGTTGGTACCGAAAAAGGCGACATTCCGATAGTGAATCCTTTCCATAATGGCAATGCGTGGTTTGTGAAAGAAGTGAAAAATGTAAATTCAGCCGATGAAGAAATTAAGGCTTTAGGCAAAATTGAAACTAAGGATGTTGCAGTTATTAGTCCGGAAAAGACTGATTTACCGACGGTTGCCAACCGAAGCAATAAAAATAATTTTGTCAAAGACAGTTTAGCTACAATTAAAATGGATTTATATAAACCAAACCATTTAATTTATACTTCCAACAATGCTAATGACGGTTTCGCAGTCTTCTCTGAAATCTATTATAAAGATGGGTGGAAAGCTACAATTGACGGACAACCTTCGAGAATCTATAAAGTTGATTACACTTTACGTGGAATGGACATCCCGAAAGGGAAACACACTATTGAATTCAAATTTGAACCACAAGTGGTGAAAACAGGAAGCACGATTGCACTGATTAGCTTTATTATTATGGTATTGGTCATTGTTGTGGGAATCTATTTAGAGGAAAGAAGCAAGAAGCAAGAAGCAAGAAAACAAACTTAAATTGGAACCAAAGAAACTTTTGATCATTACCTATTACTGGCCTCCAGCTGGTGGACCAGGAGTACAGCGCTGGTTAAAGTTTGTAAAATACCTGCCCGATTTTAATGTTCAGCCGATTGTCTATATCCCTGAAAATCCAACCTATCCGATTATTGATAATGGTTTACAAAGTGAGGTTTCAGACAAGGCAATTATCCTGAAAAACCGGATCTTTGAGCCTTATGGATTTGCTTCGTTTTTTTCGAAAAACAAAACCAAAAAAATCAGCTCCGGCATTATCCCCAATCAGAAAAAGCAATCTTTTTTAGAAAAGACTCTGCTTTGGATCCGTGGCAATCTTTTTATTCCCGACGCACGTTTCCTTTGGGTAAAACCATCTGTGAAATATTTGAAAAAATACATTCAGGAAAATGATATTGATACCATCGTAACTTCTGGCCCGCCACATAGTCTGCATCTGATTGGATTACAATTAAAAAAGACCTTAATGTAAAATGGTTTGCCGATTTCCGTGATCCGTGGACGACAATCGGCTATCATAAAGCGTTGAAATTATCTTCATCAGCAGAGAAAAAACACAAAGCCTTAGAAAAAGAAGTTTTGAATACAGCTGACACAATCATTGTTACGAGCAAAACCACCAAAACCGAATTTGAGGCACTAACATCCAAACCCATTGCAGTTCTGACAAACGGTTATGATGTCGAGAAAATTGAGAAACAAACCTTAGATGAAAAATTTACTCTGGCGCATATTGGTTCGTTTCTTTCGGAAAGAAATCCGAGGATTTTGTGGAAAGCCATCAAGGAACTTATTAAGGAAAATCCTGATTTCAAAAAGGATTTCCGTTTGAAGTTAATAGGCGCAACCAGTCAGGAAGTATTGGATACAATAGCGGAATTTAAACTGAATGATTATGTGGTTAATCTCGGTTATGTATCGCATCAGGAAGCTGTCGAACACCAAAGAAAATCACAGGTTTTATTACTGATAGAAATCGATTCAGAGGATACCAAAAGCATAATTCCGGGTAAACTTTTTGAATATATGGTTTCTGAAAGGCCCATTATTGCCATTGGGCCTCAAGGTTCTGATTTTGCCGAAATCATTACCGAAACCAATACCGGGCTTTTCTTTACCTATGAAGAAAAGAATAGACTAAAAGAACTACTTTTGAAATACTATCAGGATTATAAAAATCAAAACCTGAAAGTACACGCCGTAGGTTTGCAACAATATTCCAGAAAGAGCCTGACTGAAAAACTGGCCAAACTCATAACTTCATAATTCAAAATTTAGAATATTACAAAATGGGAATCGTCCAAAACCAATCCATTAAAAACACTATTATCACGTTCCTTGGTTTCGGGATTGGTGCTATTAATGCCTTGTTTTTTTACACCCATTTCCTCGGAAAACTGCATTACGGAATCGTAACCACTGTGCTTTCCGGAGCCAACATAATGATGCCTATAATGGCTTTTGGAGCACAAAGCACCTTGATTAGATTCTTCTCTTCTTATAAAGAGCAAAAGGAGCGCGACGAATTCCTGACCTTCATCTTATTTCTTCCGTTGGCTTTGATTATTCCAGTCGGACTTGGATTTTATGTTTTCTACGACCAAATCTCACATGCCTGGATACAAGAAAACCCGGAACTAAAACCTTTCTTCTGGCTGATTCCGGTAATAGGTTTGTTTATGGCTTATTTCGAAGTGTTTTATGCCTGGGCAAAAGTACACATGAAGTCGGTGACCGGTAATTTCATTAGCGAAGTTTTGGTTCGGATGATTATAATGGTTTTGCTTGTTTCTGTCCATTTTGGATGGATTGCCAAAGATACTTTCGTCTATTGTGCCGCTTTGGCTTATTTCGCGCAGTTGGTCGCCATGAAACTCTATGCTATATCGATAAAAATGCCTGTTTTACGTTTTGTTGTTCCAAAAAACATTCGGGAAATTGTTCAGTATTCGTCCTTTATCATCGTTTCGGGTGGTATAGCTGTGATGCTCGTAGATTTTGACAAAGTCATGATTGCCCGATACCTTCCGGTTTCTGAGAATGCATTGTATTCTGTTGCCATATTTATTTCTACAGTGATTGCGGTGCCAAGTCGCGCCATGACTCAAATTGTTGCTCCGATTACGGCAAGGTTAATGACCGAAAACAAACATGACGAACTTAATGATCTGTATAAAAAAGTGCCATCAATCTCCAGGTTGCCGGTGGATTGATAATGATACTGATTTTTGTTAATATACACGAAATATACAAGCTGATTCCACAGGATTACAGCGGTGGGATTTTGGCTGTTTTCCTTATCGGATTATGCAAATTTTACGATGTATTACTGGGCAACAACAATTCCATTATCGTTAATACCAAATACTACAGAACTGTTGTGCTTTTCGGTATTTTTACTGTCTTTTTGATGATTGTGCTTAATGCAGTTTTCATTCCGCTTTATGGCATAGAAGGTTCTGCTTTTGCTACTTTGATAACCGTTGCGATTTACAATACTATCAAACTAATATTCGTTGTCAAAAAAATGGATTTGTTTCCGTTTACAAATAAAACGCTTCAGTCTTTAGGCATTTTAGCTTTGTGTTTCCTACTGTTTTACTTCTGGGATTTCCCATTCCATGCGATTATAAATATTGGAATAAAATCAATTTTGGTAGCTGCTTTATATGTTTACCTCAACTTCAAACTTCAAATCTCAGAAGAGGTTAATAGCGTTATTGAGAATGGTTTAAGGAAAGTTGGATTGCATTGATTTTTCAAATTAAACCTAAGGTTTTTTTCGTAAATTCGTAATCCAAAATAAATACCCAAAGGCGTTCTGCAGAATTGTATGGAGCGCAGCGGAATAAAACCAACCAACCGTATGAAAAAAACACTTGCGAAACTTCTTGTTTTCCTTACCATTACACTTGTTATTGTTAGCTGTAAATCTGATAAAAAAGAAACTAACTCCAATACTGACGCAGACTTCGCTTCATTTGAAACAAAATTCCTAGATGCTTATTGGAAGCAGTATCCTTCGCTTTCGATAATTCAGGGTTACGGGAAATATTATGATAAATTGGTCGTGCCAAATGCTGAAACTTTTGAAAATAATATTTCCTTTTCCAAAAAATGGCTGTCTGATTTAGATGCATTAGAATATGACCAGCTAAGCGACAACAACAAAATCAGCAGTAACATCATCAAAAACCAATTGGAAAGCGATATTTGGTACACATCCGTTTTCAAACAACAGGAATGGGATGCATCGATTTACAACATCAGCGGTTCATGTGATTATATCATCAATCAGCCTTATGCACCTTTGGATGATCGTTTGAAAATACTAACCAAATTCCTTGAAAATTCCGATGCTTATTACAAAGCCGCTTTAGAAAACCTTAAGGAACCAACCAAAGAGCATTTGGAAATGGCCATCAACCAAAACAAAGGTGGTTTGGGAATCTTCGGCAAGTCTTTAACGGATTCAATTTCGGCTTCGCATCTGAGTTCGGCTGAAAAGGAAGCTTTACAGAAAAACATCGCCAAAGCTGTCACTGCGATGAATGGCTATGTATCAGGTCTTCAGAAAATTGAATCTGATAAAAACCAAAAGTTCAAGGACTATAGAATTGGAAAAAAACTATTTTCAGAAAAATTCAAATACGACATCGCTGCCGATTTCACTGCAGAGCAAATCTATGAAAAGGCTGTTGCCGATAAGAAAATGTGGCACAAAAAAATGTATGCAACAGCAGGCAAAGTATGGAAAAAATACTATCCGACGCAAGCACAACCAAAAGACAGCCTGGAAGTTATCAGAATGGTCTTGAGCAAAATGCAATTGAATCATCCAACGCCGGCCAATTTCTATGGCACGCTCAAAGAACAGGTAACCGAATTAAAGAAATTCATCATCCAAAAAGACTTATTCGATTTCGACACCACTTCCACTCCGATAAAGGTTAGGTATATGCCGGAATATGCCAGAGGATTTGCAATGGCAAGTGCCGAATTCATTCCACCTTACCAAAAAAGGGAACAACGTATTACAACATTGACGACTTAACCCAATATCCTCCAGCAAAAGCAGAAAGTGCCTTGCGCGAAACCAACGCTTATACTTCACAAATTTTATCGATCCACGAAGCGGTTCCCGGACATTGCCTACAGGGAATTTACAACAACAAAAAATCACCTGACGTATTGCGCTCTGTTTTTCAAAATGGCGCCATGATTGAAGGCTGGGCGGTTTACTGCGAAGGTATGATGGTAGAAAATGGCTGGGGAAATCACGAACCGGAAATAGAATTGGCATTGGGAATCTGGAAACTTAGGGAATTGGCCAATGTTATCATCGATTACGATATCCAGTGCCTGAACAAACCTAAAGAAGATATCGTAAAACTGCTGACTCAGGAATGCTTCCAGACGGCTCAACAGGTAGAAGAAAAATACCATAGAGCTACAGTTTCGCAAGTTCAGCTTTGTTCTTATTATAGCGGCGCAACGGCGATTCAACAACTTAGGGACGATTACAAAAAGAAAATGGGCAGTAAATACAGCCTGAAGGATTTCCACGAGAAATTCCTAAGTTTCGGAAGTTCGCCTGTGAAATATATCAGGGAAAGAATGTTAGAATAATTTAAAACCAATAACACGATTATGACAAAACAAATCTGGCTTAATCTTCCTGTGAAAGACGCTATGAAGTCCAAAGAGTTTTATAGTAAAATCGGTTTTCAATTCCTTGAAGAAAGAACCACTCCCGATTCGGCGTGCATGCTGGTTGGCCAAACTAATTTTGTGGTAATGCTTTTTGGTGAAGAGATGTTTAAGAATTTCATCAAACACGAAATTACAGACACCAAACAATCCAGTGAATTCCTGATTTCCATTGATGCCGAAAGCCGCGAAGAAGTTGATGAGCTTGCACAAAAAGTAAAAGAAGCAGGAGGAACTGTTTATGCAGAGCCAGCTGAAAATCAAGGCTGGATGTATGGTTGCGGTTTCTGCGACTTGGATGGCCATCGTTGGAATGTACTCTATATGGATTTTAGTAAAATGCCACAATAGTCAGTGTTCAGTAAGCAGTAGCAGTTGGCAGTTATGAGTTTAAAAGAAAATTAAAATAAATTAATATGAGAAGATTATCATTTTCAATTGACATCAATGCTTCCAAAGAAAAAGTATGGTATTCTCTTTGGGATGACGAAAACTACAAACATTGGACATCAGCTTTCTGTGAAGGTTCCGACATTGTTACCGATTTTGAGGAAGGAAGCAAAGTTTATTTCCTGGATCCAAAAGGTTTCGGGATGAGTTCAAGAGTTACTATCAAGAAACCGTTTGACGTTATGTCTTTCAATCATTACGGTGAATTGAAGGATTATAAGGAATTGCCGATTACGGAAGAAGTCAAATCATGGTCGGGTTCGGAAGAACGTTATGACCTTACCGAAAAGAATGGCGTTACAACCGTCACTGCAACTGTAGACGTTGTCGAATCTCATGCGGATTATTTCAAAGAAGCTTTTCCAAAAGGATTTCAAATACTAAAGGAAATTGCTGAAAATGATACCAAATCCATTACTGTTAGGACATCTACAAAAGAATCGCTCGAAAAAGCCTGGGATTATTTTACCAATCCAAAACACATTGTCAATTGGTGCTTTGCTTCTGATGACTGGCATTGCCCTAAGGCAGAAAATGATTTAAAGATTGGCGGTACATTTAGCACAACTATGTCTTCAAAAGACGGGAAAATAAGTTTCGATTTTGGTGGCACTTATACGGAATTAGAGCCAATGAAAAAATACGCTTACACTATGGCAGACGGAAGAAAGGTAACCATAAGATTTGATGTACTGGACGGAAGCACAATTATAACCGAAAACTTCGAACCCGAAAATGCTAATCCAGAGGATATGCAAAGAGATGGCTGGCAGGCTATGATGGATAATTATAAAAAATACTTGGAACAATAATCAAAAACAATAAATTATGGCATCAATTAATCCTTATTTAATCTTTAACGGAAATTGCGAAGAAGCATTCCTATTTTACAAATCAGTATTCGGTGGCGAATTCCCATACATTGGAAAATTCAGCGATATGCCGCCTTCCGAAGATGAAAACTGCCCACCACCATCTGCAGATGAAATGAACCGAATCATGCACGTTTCTTTGCCAATTGGTAACGATACAATTTTAATGGGAAGCGACAGCACTTCGCAAAGTGGCGATGTAGCCATTGGAGGAAATGTTTCCATGTCGCTAAATACAGAGAGCAGAGCCGAAGCAGATAAGCTTTTCAACGGCCTTTCGGTTGGCGGGAACATTATTATGCCAATGCAGAATACCTTTTGGGGTGCTTATTTCGGAATGTTTGTAGATAAGTTTGGCATCCACTGGATGGTAAATTTTGATGAAAATCCGCAAAAGTAATTGAACCAATAGCAATCAGGCGACTGGATTACAAACATAATACTTTGATACCAAAGGCATTCCTAAAAAGAGTGCCTTTTTTTATTATATTAGCAGTACAAAACTCACCACCATGAAAACCAAATACATTGCTGCTTCCCTATTCATTTGTCTTTCTACTTTTACTATGTCAAATATAAAGGCACAACAAGTAAATCATTCTACCGCTATCAATACCGCGGCCGATAAAATAGAATCAAAGGTAATTGCATGGCGTCATGACATTCACGAAAATCCAGAGCTGGGAAATCGGGAAACACGAACTGCAGCCTTAATTGCAAAACATTTAAAGGCATTAGGCATTGAAGTAAAGACTGGCGTTGGAATTACAGGCGTAGTTGGAATCTTAAAAGGTGATAAACCAGGACCTGTTGTGGCTCTACGCGCTGATATGGATGCGCTTCCGGTTGAGGAAAAAATAACCTGCCGTTTGCCTCCAAAGTAAAAACGATGTATAACGGAAAGGAAACTCCGGTAATGCACGCCTGCGGACATGATGCACACGTTGCCATATTAATGGGCGTGGCCGAAATGTTATCTGGAATGAAAAAAGAGTTAAAAGGTACTGTGAAATTTATATTCCAACCAGCGGAAGAAGGCTCTCCTGTGGGAGAAGAAGGCGGTGCTGAACTTATGATAAAGGAAGGCGTGCTCGAAAACCCAAAAGTAGATGTGATTTTTGGACTGCACATGGATGCCCAAAACGAAGTGGGTAAAATAAGTTACCGTCCAGGCGGATTTATGGCTGCTGTCGGTTCTGTAAAAATAACCGTTAACGGAAAACCATCTCATGGCGCAGCACCGTGGTCATCGGTTGACCCGATAGTAGTTTCGGCACAGATAATAAACAGTCTGCAGACTATCGTTAGCCGTAATGTCGCTATTACACAAAATCCGGCTGTCGTAACTATTGGTTCCATCCACGGCGGAAACCGGGACAATATCATCTCTGAAAAAGTAGAAATGTTGGGCACAGTACGAACCTTTACTGAAGAGGATCAAAAATTGGTCTATCGCAGAATCAGGGAAATTGCCGAGAAAACCGCAGAAGCCGCCGGAGCCACAGCCGATGTTATTCTACCTTATGAACACTATTATCCGGTTACATTCAACAATGAAAAACTCACTGCTGCTATGCTGCCTACTTTACAAAAATCTGCCGGAAAAGAAAATGTACAATTAGTTCCTCCTATTACAGGTGCTGAAGACTTTTCCTTTTTCCAGAAAAAAGTACCCGGACTCTATTTCTTTATTGGTGGACTACCAAAAGGAGCTGATTCTAAAAAATCAGGGCCACATCATACACCATCATTTATGCTTGACGACAGCGCCTTCAAAACAGGACTGAAGGTAATGTGCAATTTGGTGTTTGACTATATGGAAATGAATAAAAAAAATAAAATCCAATAAACGAATTCATACTTTTTCATTATTTAAGTTAAATAAAAACCCTTTCCAATTGGAAAGGGTTTTTATTTTTAAGGTAAGAAATTTAAATTCCAGCCACAGCTTTTATCTCATTTATGATCCTGACCGCTAAATCATCTGCCAGCTGCTGCGTTTGTGCTTCTGTATAAATTCGGATAATGGGTTCTGTATTTGATATTCTTAAATGCACCCAATTTTCGGCAAAATCAATTTTTACACCATCGATTGTATTGATTTCCTCGTTTTTGTATTTCTCAGTCATGGCTGCCAGAATAGCATCAACATCTATTTGTGGCGTCAGTTCAATTTTGTTTTTGCTCATATAATATTGCGGATAAGATGCTCTTAATTCGGCCACAGTCATATCCAAACTGGCTAAATGTGTTAAGAACAAAGCTACTCCAACCAAACTATCCCGACCATAATGCGACTCAGGATAAATGATTCCACCGTTTCCTTCGCCACCAATGATTGCGTTGGTTTTCTTCATCAGTTCAACTACATTCACTTCGCCAACAGCGCTCGCCTGATAGTTTCCGTTGTGTTTGTTAGTGATATCGCGTAAAGCTCTTGAAGAACTCATGTTTGAAACCGTATTTCCCGGAGTTTTACCCAAAACGTAATCGGCACAGGCAACCAAAGTATATTCTTCACCAAACATTTCACCATCGTTTGAAATGAAAGCCAAACGGTCCACATCGGGATCAACTACAATTCCGAAATCGGCTTTTTCTTCTACCACCAATTTACAGATATCGCCCAAATGTTCTTTCAAAGGTTCCGGATTGTGCGGAAAATGACCGTTGGGTTCGCAATATAGTTTCACGCACTCCACTCCCATTTGTTCCAATAATTTTGGAATAATAATGCCACCCGAAGAATTGACGCCATCAACAACTACCTTGAATTTTCTTTTGGCAACAGCTTCAGCATCCACTAATGGCAAATCCAAAACCTCATCAATATGGATATCCATATAAGCATCGTTCACGGTAATTTCACCTAAAGAATCGACATCTGAAAAATCAAAAGCTTCCGTTTCGGCAATTTCCAAAATCATTTCGCCTTCTTTTCCGCTAAGGAATTCGCCTTTTGCGTTTAGCAGTTTCAAAGCATTCCATTGTTTTGGATTATGAGAAGCAGTTAGGATAATTCCACCATCAGCACCTTCCATTGGTACCGCAATTTCAACCGTTGGCGTTGTTGAAAGACCTAAATCGATTACATCTATCCCCAATCCAAGTAAGGTGTTCATTACCAAATTATGGATCATTGGACCGGAAATACGTGCATCGCGGCCAATTACCACTTTTAACTTATCCTTTTTGATATTGTTTTTCAGGAACGTTCCATAAGCCGAAGCAAATTTTACCGCATCAACTGGCGTTAGATTATCGCCTACTTTTCCGCCTATAGTTCCACGGATTCCTGATATAGATTTTATTAATGTCATCTTTAACTATTTTGAATTTTGAATTATAAATTTTAAATGTTTACAAATATAGAGAAATGCCAATTCTAATTTAAAATTCAAAATTTATAATTTAAAATAACTATATTAGGCTCATGAACTTCCTTGCCCACATTTATCTTTCCGGCGACAACGATTTGGTTAAAATCGGAAACTTTATGGCGGACAGTATTCGCGGTCATAGTTATGATGTGTATCCGATGGAAATCCAAAAGGGAATTTTACTGCATCGCTCCATCGACAGTTTTACCGATATGCATCCGATTTACCGGCAGAGCAAGCATAGGCTGCATGAAAAATATGGCCATTATTCGGGTGTGATAATGGATATCTTTTACGACCACTTCCTCGCTAAAAACTGGCGTACCTATTCTGATGAAAACTTAGACGAATACGCCACAAATTTCTATCTGCTGCTTAAGGAACATTATGAAATCCTTACCGATAGGGTAAAAGGAATGATGCCCTACATGATTGCCCGAAACTGGTTTGTGAGTTATGCTACGATAACTGGTTTAGAAATGATCATGTTCCAGATGGACCACCGTACCAAAAACCGTGTTGACATGCACAAATCAATGATCGAACTTGAGCAATATTACACCGAATTTGAAAACGAATTCACGCTGTTTTTTGAAGAATTACAGCAACACTGCGTTGAAAAGTTAAAAGAACTGAATGCCTAATTATTGTTTATGAAGAAGTGTTTCATTCTTTTTTTACTGATTTCCAATTCGATTTATTCTCAAGAAAAAGGGCTCGTTACCGATAAGGCAATGGTTGTTTCTGCCCGAGAAGAAGCTTCAAAAATTGGAATCGATATCATTAAAAAAGGCGGAAATGCATTTGATGCGATGATTGCAACACACCTCGCTTTAGCCGTCGCTTATCCTTATGCCGGAAATATTTCCGGCGGTGGATTTATGGTTTACCGAAAAGCCAATGGTGATACAGGAACATTAGATTTCCGCGAAAAAGCTCCCGCAAAAGCCTACAAAAACATGTACCTCGATAAATCCGGAAAGGTCATTGCAAATCTCAGTACAGACGGTGCACTAGCTGTTGGTGTTCCCGGAAGCGTAGCTGCGATTTTTGAAGTACATAAAAAATTCTGTAAACTATCTTTGACGGATTTATTTCAACCCGCTATTGATTTAGCTGAAAAAGGAATCATCGTTACCGAAAAGGAAAAGAATAAACTCGACGAATACCGCGATGTAATCGTAAAAATAAGCGGAGAGAAAACGCTTTATAACAAAACATATCAAGTTGGCGATACGATTAAATATTTGGCTTTAGCCAACACGCTCAAACTAATACTGAAAAATGGAAAAACCGAATTCTACAAAGGAAATACAGCTAAAAAATTAGTGGCATTCCTAAAACAAAAAAACGGTATAATTTCCAGGAAAGATTTAGCCTATTATAAAGTCATTTGGCGCAAGCCGATAAACTTTAAATACAAAGAACTAAATGTGATTTCAATGGCGCCGCCATCCAGCGGTGGAATTACATTGGCACAAATCATGAAAATGATTGAACCTTATGAGGTGTCAAAGTTGGGACATAACTCCACGCAATATATGCAGCTTTTGGCAGAAGCCGAACGAAGAGCCTACGCCGACCGCAATTATTTTCTCGGTGACCCGGATTTTGTGAACATTCCGCAAAAACAATTGTTGAGTGACATCTACTTAAAAGACCGCATGAAAAGTTTCTCTTTTGATAAAGCAACTCCATCCTCTGAAGTCAGCCATGGTGATGTTTCCGTTTATGAAAGCGATGAAACCACCCACTACTCTATCGTTGACACCGAAGGAAATGCTGTTGCGGTTACTACAACACTAAATGGCGCTTACGGGTCAAAACTGTATTGCGACGAACTGGGTTTCTTTCTAAACAACCAAATGGATGACTTTTCCTCAAAGCCAGGCGTTCCGAATCATTATGGTTTAGTCGGCGCTGAAGCAAATAGTATACAGCCCAAAAAAGAATGCTTAGTTCGATGACACCAACAATTGTCGAGAGAAATGGCAAACTATTGATGCTGCTCGGCTCGCCAGGCGGCTCAACCATCATAACCTCTGTTCTACAGACGATTTTAAATGTATATGAATTCAACATGCCAATGCAGCAGGCTGTTGATGCTCCCCGATTCCACAATCAGTGGCTGCCAGATGATATAATGGTGGAACCTGGAAAATTTGACAAAACGACACTTGAAGATTTGTTTAAAAAAAATATACCATCAACGAAAAATTAGCGCCAGTTCTTGGAAAGGTCGATGCTATTTTAATCCAACCCAATGGTAAACTAGAAGGTGGAGCTGATTTTCGGGGTGATGATAAAGCAGCCGGATTTTAAATTTAGCTTAATTTAAGACATAAAATTTGCTTACTACTGCTTTTAAGAAGTATTTTAGCAGATTCAAAATTTGAATAAATGCCTACCAGTAAAGCTTCGTATTTCAAAATCGCCTTCAGGAGTATTTTCAGGAGAGCCGAAAATCTGATTTTCCTTCTGAAAGACAGGTTGAGCGAGCGGAATTTTATCTACTTTGCCAGTGTCATTGTGGCGATTACCTGTTCTTTTGCGGTAATTATCCTTAAGAGTTTCGCCCACAATATTTTCCTTTGGGCCAATGAAATCAACGGGTTTTTAAAACTTCCCTACATCAATAGTTTACTGCCGATTGTTGGTATTTTACTAACCGTTTTTGTGGTTCGGAATTTCCTAAACAACCACATCGAAAAAGGAAGTTCCAAAGTGCTTTATGCTGTTGCCCGAAAAGGTGGAATTGTTCCCAAAAAACAAATGTACGCCCAGATTGTCACGAGTTCCCTAACCGTTGGACTTGGAGGTTCCGCCGGATTGGAAAGCCCAATTGTAATTACAGGTGCAGCTTTCGGTTCCAACTTTGCCCAAAAATACCATCTCTCACAAAAAGACAGAATCCTGCTTTTGGCTTGTGGTGTTGCGGCCGGAATTGGAGCCGCATTTAACGCACCAATTGCCGGAGTGTTATTTGCTATTGAAGTAGTGCTGACCGATGTTTCCATTTCGGCCTTTATCCCGATCATTATTTCTGCAGCGACGGGTGCTTTGATTTCTAAGGTAACATTAAGTTCGGATACGATCCTGAATTTCGAGCAGACATTAAAATTTGATTACCACAATACGCCTTATTATATTTTACTTGGACTCTTAGCAGGTTTGGCCTCAATTTACCATGCCCGAAATTTCCAGAAAGTAGAGAAGTTTTTTGGGACATTTAAGAACAAAGGCTATCGCAGGGCGATATTTGGCGCTTCTATTTTAGCCGTAATGATTTTCTTTTTTCCAACGTTATTTGGTGAAGGGTACGAAAGCATCAAAACATTGGCTTCAGAAAATCCCGGAGTTTTATTAGACAATACCATGCTCGAACAATTCAAAAGTGAATGGGTTTTGTTGGCATTTGTTGGAGTAACAATGCTACTGAAAGCCTTCGCTACCGGATTAACTTTAGGCAGCGGTGGAAATGGTGGGAATTTTGCACCTTCTCTTTTCGTCGGTTCTTATCTCGGTTTTTTGTGGCCAAAACAATAAACCTGCTGAATTTCACACATCATTTACCCATTGCCAACTTTACTATTGTTGGAATGGCGGGAATCCTGAGTGGCTTATTCCACGCACCATTGACAGCGATTTTCCTGATTGGTGAAATTACAGGCGGTTATGACCTTATGGTTCCGTTGATGATAGTTTCGTCAGTAAGCTATGCGGTTTCCAAACAATTTGAAAAACACTCGATGGATGTAAAACCCTTAGCTGATAAAGGCGATGTTTTTACCAGCGACAAGGATAAAAACATACTGCAGAGCATCAATTTCTACAATCTGGTTCAGCAGAATTATAAGACTTTAACACCAGATAGTTCCATCGAAAAGATTGTCGATATTTTTTCCACAACCGAACAGAAAATCATTCCGATTATAGATCACGAAAAAACATTGGTTGGCATAATCGATTTTGAAGAGGTTAAGTCCATTATTTTCAATCCATACCGGGTAAAATTCATGACGATAAACGAAATTATAAGCCAGCCTAAAGAAATAATCCTGTTCGAAGACAAGCCGGAAAAAATCATGAAATGCTTCGAAACAGCAAAAGCATCAATCCTGCCTGTAATCCACAAAGGAAAATACTTCGGGTTTCTTTCTAAAATTGATGTTTTGGAAAGCTACCGTCAAAGGTTAAAGGAAATGACGATAGACTAAACCTCTCCGCTCAATTGTTACTGGTAACATTTCATTTTTCACCGGTAACATTTCATTTTCTACCACTAACAACTCAATTGTTACCGGTAACATTTCATTTTTCACCGGTAACATCTCATTTTCTACCACTCACAACTCAATTGTTACCGGTAACATTTTATTTTTCACCGGTAACATTTCAATTTCTACCACTAACAACTCAATTGTTACTGGTGACATTTTATTTTCCACCGGTAACATTTCATTTTCTACCACTCACAACTTAATTGTTACTGGTGACAATTCATTTTTTTACGGTCATAACTCATTTTCTATCAAATGCAATTTGCAAACTTAAGCTAGTTATTTTAACAATATCTTCTTAACTGCATACCAAAAAATTAGCCGTAAAATAGTATCTTTGCGTTTTGCCAAAATTGCTATGTTAGATACCGAAAATACGATTGAAGTCCTTGGTGCCAGAGTGCACAATCTAAAGAATATTGACATTACCATTCCGAGGGAAAAACTGGTGGTGATTACCGGACTTTCTGGCTCGGGAAAATCATCTTTGGCTTTCGATACGATTTACGCCGAAGGACAGCGCCGCTACATCGAAACCTTTTCCGCATACGCAAGGCAGTTCCTTGGCGGATTGGAGCGTCCTGATGTGGATAAAATCGATGGCCTTTCACCTGTAATCGCCATCGAACAGAAAACCACCAGCAAAAGCCCGCGTTCCACAGTGGGAACAATCACAGAGATTTATGATTTCCTGCGTTTGCTTTATGCACGTGCCGGAGATGCCTTCAGTTATGTGACGGGTGAAAAAATGGTTTCTTATTCAGATGACCAAATTCGGGAACTGATCATAAAAGATTTTAGCGGAAAGCGCATCAATATCCTTGCTCCGGTAATTCGAGCGCGAAAAGGACATTATGCCGAATTATTCCAGCAGATTACAAAACAAGGATTCCTTAAAGTCCGCGTAAATGGTGAAGTGCAGGACTTGTTGCCTGGAATGAAACTCGACCGGTACAAAACCCACGATATCGAAATTGTCGTTGACCGAATGGCCATTGAGAATACTGAAGAAAATGAAAAACGTTTAGCCGAAAGCATCAAAACCGCGATGTACCACGGCGAAAATGTATTGATGATATTAGATCAGGACACCAATGAAGTTCGTTATTTCAGCCGGAATTTAATGTGCCCAACTTCCGGAATATCCTATCAGAATCCGGAACCGAATTTGTTTTCGTTCAATTCACCTAAAGGCGCCTGCGAACATTGCAAAGGTTTGGGAACCGTACACGAAATCAACCTAAAAAAGATTATTCCAAATACCAAATTGTCTATCAAAAATGGTGGATTGGCTCCGCTAGGCGAATATAAAAGCTCATGGATTTTCAAGCAGTTGGAAATCATCGGAGAGAAATTCGGATTCACACTGACTGATGCAATCGAGAAGATTTCAGACGAAGCCATGCAGGTTATTTTACATGGTGGAAAAGATAAATTTTCAGTAGAATCCAAAACTTTAGGAATCACAAAGGAATATAAAATAGAGTTCGAAGGCATTTCGCATTTTATCAAAAACCAATATGATGAAAGTCCGTCCACATCCATAAAACGCTGGGCAAAGGATTTCATGGATGAAGTAGAATGCCCGGAATGCCACGGTTCGCGTTTGAAAAAAGAAGCCATGTATTTCCGGATCTTCGAAAAAAACATCTTCGAATTATCGACCATGGATATTTCAGAATTGTCCGATTGGTTTGAGAACCTTGACAAGCATTTATCTGAAAAACAAAAAATAATAGCGACCGAAATCGTTAAGGAAATCAAAGACAGACTTCGCTTTTTGGTGAATGTTGGCTTAAATTATTTATCGATTGCACGGAGTTCGAAATCACTTTCGGGCGGAGAAGCACAACGTATCCGTCTCGCGACACAAATTGGTTCACAGTTGGTTGGTGTTCTTTATATTTTGGATGAACCAAGTATAGGTTTGCACCAAAGGGATAACGAAAAACTAATCCATTCACTGGAGCAACTGCGCGACATCGGGAATTCGGTTTTAGTTGTGGAACACGATAAAGACATGATCGAACGCGCCGATTACGTAATTGACATTGGGCCAAAGGCAGGGAAATTTGGAGGAGAAATCATCAGCAAAGGAACTCCAAAAGAATTGTTGATGGAACATACGATTACGGCAATGTACCTCAATGGGGAAATGAAGATTGAAGTCCCGAAAAAACGTCGCGAAGGCAATGGAAAATTCATGAAACTGACTGGCGCAACCGGAAATAACCTAAAAAATGTTTCAATAGAACTACCATTAGGAAAACTAATTTGCGTAACCGGAGTTTCGGGAAGTGGAAAATCGACATTGATTAATGAAACTTTATATCCAATCCTAAACGCTTATTATTTTAACGGTGTCAAAAAACCTCAACCCTACAAAAAAATTGAAGGTTTAGAGCACATCGACAAAGTAATCGATATTGACCAAAGCCCGATTGGACGAACTCCGAGAAGTAATCCTGCAACTTATACCGATGTCTTTTCAGAAATCAGAAGTCTGTATACACAAACCCCTGAAGCTATGATCCGGGGATACAAAGCCGGTCGTTTCAGCTTCAATGTCAATGGTGGAAGATGTGAAACCTGTGAAGGTTCGGGAGTTCGAACTATCGAAATGAGTTTCTTACCGGATGTTTATGTGGAATGTGAAACCTGTCAAGGCAAGCGCTTCAACAGGGAAACATTGGAAATAAGATACAAAGGAAAATCCATTTCAGATGTGTTGAACATGACAGTTGACGAAGCCGTTCCGTTTTTTGAAAACATTCCGAAAATCTACCGTAAAGTCAAAACAATACAAGATGTTGGATTGGGCTATATCACATTGGGACAACAAAGCACAACGCTTTCGGGTGGCGAGGCACAGCGTATCAAACTGGCGACGGAATTATCTAAAAAAGACACCGGAAATACCTTTTACATCATGGACGAACCTACAACAGGTTTGCATTTTGAAGATATTCGGGTATTGATGGATGTAATCAATAAACTGGTTGACAAAGGCAATACAGTGCTAATTATCGAACACAATATGGACGTAATCAAATTGGCGGATTACATAATCGATATTGGTCCCGAAGGCGGAAAAGGTGGCGGTGAAGTTGTAGCCAAAGGAACTCCGGAAGAAGTGGCGAAAAACAAGAAAAGCTATACTGCGCCGTTTTTGAAAAAGGAACTTGAATAAAAATTATTTTAAATTCTAAATTTTGAATTCTAAATGAAAACCAAATAATTTAAAATTTATAATTCAAAATTTAAAATAGTAAAAAAATGACTAACCAAATTGAAATCACAACCCCAAGATTAATCCTGAAAAGCATTACGCCTGCTATCATTCATGAATTATTCAATACCAAATCCAAAGAGGAAATCAAAACCTATTTTGGAATGGATGATGCTGGTTATGAGCACTACAAAGAAATGAATGAAAAGGGTGTGGAAACGCACCGGCTTTCGATATTTGTCTTTTTGCTTATTGACAAAGAAAGCGGTTTGCCAATCGGCGAATGCGGATTTCATACGTGGAATGCCACGCACAATCGCGCGGAAGTTTTTTATGTTATGAGAGATGAAAATTCTAAACAAAAAGGATTAATGACTGAAGCCTTAAAAACCGTTTTGGATTATGGCTTTACAGAATTGAAACTACACAGGATTGAAGCACTTATAGCTGCAGAAAATGAAGCTTCACTAAAATTATTATTACGTTACGGATTCTCAAAAGAAGGAACAATGCGTGAAGATTACAATGTGAATGGTAAAAATGAAGACTCTGAGTGTTACTCACTGCTAAAATGGGAATGGGATCAAAATTATTCTAAATTATAAATTTTGAATTTTGAATGAAAACCCATTAATTTAAAATTTATAATTGCTTCGCCAGTTCATAAAATAAGAAATATTTTATCCGGGCCAAAATTCAAAATAACAAAAAAGAATTACTTTTGCGCGTTTGTGCGTTATTAAATTAGAACCAATATATAAAAATGAAGAAAGAAGAATTTCTAGATGAAGATGACAGGATCCAGGATAAATTAAAACAAAAACCATGGAATGAGATAAGGACCAACGACTCCTGGGCAATTTTTAAAATCATGTCTGAGTTTGTGAATGGTTACGAATCAATGGCGAGAATAGGTCCTTGTGTTTCTATTTTTGGCTCAGCCAGGACAAAACCGGATACCAAATATTACTTATTGGCCGAAAGGATTGCTTATAAAATCAGTAAAGCTGGTTATGGAGTGATTACTGGCGGTGGACCCGGAATCATGGAAGCCGGAAACAAAGGGGCGCACAACGGAGGTGGAACTTCAGTTGGATTAAATATCGAATTGCCTTTCGAACAGCATTACAATCCCTATATCGATAAAGACAAAAACCTAAATTTTGACTATTTCTTTGTGCGTAAGGTTATGTTCGTAAAATATTCACAGGGATTTGTCGTGATGCCGGGTGGTTTCGGAACTTTGGATGAGTTCTTTGAGGCTGTAACCTTAATCCAGACCAAGAAAATCGGAAAGTTTCCAATTATCTTAGTTGGAACTTCCTTCTGGTCAGGTTTGTTGGAATGGGTAAAAACCGTGATGATTGACGGAGAAGGCAACGCAAATACTGACGATCTGAACCTAATCAAACTGGTTGATACAGAAGACGAAGTTGTGGAAGCTTTAGATAATTTCTACAAAAAATACAATCTGAGCCCGAATTTCTGATGTTTATTTTACCACAAATTACACGAATTTCCACGAATTGATTTGTGCAAATTTGCGGAATTTGTGGTTTAACTTTTTTAAAAGATGTTTTTTAACTCTCTCGATTTTGCCATTTTCCTTCCAATAGTTTTTCTATTGTATTGGTTTATGCCTAATAAATCGAAAGCTTCTCAGAATTACATCCTTATTTTAGCCAGTTATTATTTCTATTCCTGTTGGGATTGGAGGTTCCTCTTTTTATTGGTTTTCTCTACCCTACTCGATTATTTTTCAGCCATTCAGATAGAAAACAGCAAAACCCAACTCCAGAGGAAAATCTGGCTTTGGATTTGTGTTTCGATAAACATTGGTTTTCTCGGAGTCTTTAAGTACTATAACTTTTTTGTGGCTTCCTTTACTGATTTACTAAACGGTTTCGGATTGCATACCAGTCCGTTATTACTAAAAATCATCCTTCCGGTCGGGATTTCATTCTACACTTTCCACGGCTTATCCTATATCATCGACATTTATTACGGGCGAATCAAATCGGAGAAAAACTTCGTTGATTATTCGTTGTTCGTGAGTTATTTTCCACTACTAGTCGCCGGACCGATTGAACGGGCGACACATCTTTTACCACAACTGAAAGTCAAAAGAGAATTCAATTTTGAAAAAGCAAAGGAAGGAATCTACCAGATTGTGTGGGGATTGGTCAAAAAGGTAGTCATCGCCGATACCTGCGCCAATTACGCCAACGAGATTTTCAATCACTCCGGTTCGATGAATTCCCTTTCGCTTATTTTGGGTGCCGTCTATTTTGCTTTCCAGATTTATGGCGACTTTTCAGGTTATTCGGATATCGCTTTAGGAACCTCGAAACTATTCGGAATCGATTTGCTGAAAAACTTCAATTATCCTTATTTTTCAAGAGATATCGCCGAGTTTTGGCGACGCTGGCACATTTCATTAACAACCTGGTTCCGCGATTATCTATACATTCCTCTTGGCGGAAGCAAAGGTTCCAAATGGCTCAAAGTAAGGAACACCTTTATCATTTTCCTCGTGAGTGGTTTTTGGCATGGCGCGAACTGGACTTTCATTGCATGGGGATTTATAAATGCGCTGTATTTCCTTCCGCTATTGTTGCTAAACAGAAATCGAAATAACATTGACGAATTTGAATTGGGGTTCAATTTTCCTTCGCTTAGAATCATTTTCAATATTCTTATTACCTTCGCAATTACCTGTTTCGCGTGGATATTTTTCAGGGCGAAAACCATACATGACGCTTTGTTTTACATAAAAAGAATGTTTACCGATTGGCATTTTTCGGAACAATATTTCACCATCGAGCGTTACAGTTATGAGATTGTATTTATGTTGTTAATATTCGTAGTTGTTGAGTGGAACAGCAGAACCAAAATCGAACCCATTTCCGGAAAATACAGCTGGCTGAAATTTGGTTTGTGCCTTGCCGCAATTGTAGCTTTGGGAGTTTTTTCAGATTATAAGGAATTTATTTATTTCCAGTTCTAATGAAGAAGTTTGTATTATTCATAGCAAAGGCTTTAGCGATACTCATTCTAACGATGGGAATCCTTGATGTGGTGTATACTTTGGTTTACAAACAGGCAAACGACCGCAATAAAATCAGTTATCTATACAATTCTAAAGACAAAAATTACGATGTGGTTTTCCTGGGCTCTTCACGGGTCAATAATCATTTTGCACCAAAAGTATTTAACGATCAAGGTTACAAGACATACAATTTTGGTGTAACCCGTTCCCGTTTGGAAGAATCGGCCTTAATGTTAAAGTTGATGGTCGAACGCAACTATAAGATAAAAAACCTCATCCTGCAGGTGGACTTGAATATCAATACCGACGATCATTCGGAAGCTATACGTTCACTATTTATGCCGTATCTTCACGAATCTGAAGTTATCCGTGACCATTACAAAAATATTCCGGAGTATAATGAATTACTTTATATTCCGTTTTATAGGTACCTGCATTATGATGCGCGCGTGGGTTTTCGGGAAATGTATTATTCGGCCATCCATAAAAAAACAAATGCTTTGGCAAATGATGGATTTTATCCTTTGAAATCGGTTCCCGGAAAAATGATTCCGGCGGATTTATCAAAATATTATCCGAAACGGAATATCGGTTACGAAGAGATTAAAGCCATCTGTAAAAAAATAACATCAACCTAATTGCGGTTACAACACCAATGTGCATGAGTACTATCAACAGGGAATATTTTGACCATATCCAGTCGGTTTATCCGGAAATCCACCGATTTGAAAATGCCGTAACTGATGATAAGTATTTTTCAACCTGCGGCCACATGAACAAAGCCGGCGCTATCGAATATACAAAGGTAATTTTTAAAGCCTTTTTTAAACCCAAATCAAAACCTTGAACAAACTAAGCTACATACTTTTCCTTTTTGGATTCATTTCATCTGCGCAGCATCAATCTAAGATGGTTGTGGAGGTTGATAATGACAAAAAAACGCTGGCTGTTGCTCAGGAATTGATCTATTTCAATCAGACCAATGATACTTTAACAGATATTGTCCTCAACGACTGGATGAACGGTTACAGTTCCAAAAAACACCATTGGCTAAGAGGTTTTCGGATGAATTTGAAAGAGGTTTCCATTTGGCCAAAGAAAAAGAACGCGGTCGCACTAGTGGTATTTCGATAAGCTATTATACTTGGGAAAGGGATGCGAATTTCCCCGATGTGATTCTTGTTCGTTTAAAGGATAAGTTGCTTCCAAACCAGAAAATTACGCTGTCTTTAAGTTATACCGTTAAAATTCCGAGTGACAGGTTCACTAAATACGGTTACAACGAAAGCGGAAAAATGTACCTGAAAAATTGTTTCCTTGTTCCTGCAAGGTATGACAATCATGGCTTTGTAAAATACAACAACCTAAATCTGGATGATTGTGCCAATGCGGTTTCCGATTATGAAATCACAATAAAACTGCCTGAAAACCTTGACCTGAATTCGGATTTGAATGAAATAAAAAAAGAAACGGCAAACGGCTTTACCACTTATTATCTAAATGGAAAAAACCGTCTCGACTTTACCTTTTTTACCGATGACAAAAAAGAGTTCGAGATATTTAAGAATAATGATATTGAAGTTGTTTCCAATATATCAGGCAATAAGGTTAGCGATATCCAAAGGGCAATTATTGTCGACCAGATTGTGAATTATGTCACCGAAAATCTGGGCAAATTTCCAAACGGAAAAATTACGGTTTCACAGGCAGATTATGACCGGAATCCGTTTTATGGATTAAATCAGCTTCCCTTTTTTATTAGCCCGTTTACTAACGAGTTTTTGTATGAAATCAAATTCCTGAAAACTTACACTAGTAATTATCTACGTAATTCCCTGAAGCTAGACCCGCGAAAAGATGCCTGGATCTATGACGGAATCCAGGTTTATACGATGATGAAATATATCGAGGAATTCCATCCCAACAGCAAAATGATGGGAAGTGTGGCGAAACTAAAGCTGTTTAAAGGGTACAACCTGGTATCGCAGGACTTTAATGGGCAGTACAGCTATTTATACATGTTGATGGCGAGGAAAAATTTGGATCAGGCACTATCAAATCCAAAAAACAGTTTGATACGATTTAATGAAAAAATTTCCTCCAAATACAAAGCCGGATTAAGTTTTAGGTATTTAGACAGCTATCTTGAGAATGATATTGTGGCCAATAGTATTCAGCAATTTCTGGTTCTGAACAAAGAGAAACAAACGACAAAAGAAGATTTCGAAGCTATTCTGACGACGAATTCTCCAAAAAAAATCGATTGGTTTTTTGACAAAATGATCAATTCCCGTGAAATCATCGACTACAAATTTGAAAAAGTTACCCAAACAAAAGACAGCATCAGTTTTTCCATAAAAAATAAAACCGAAACCAATGTCCCGATTTCGGTTTATGGCATAAAAGATAAAAATGTGGTCTTCAAAAAATGGTACGACACCATTGCTGCTGATAGCGTTTATACAGTATCAAGAAACGATGCGCATAAGATCGTAATCAATTACAACAATGAAATTCCTGAGTTTAACAGGCGGAACAATTGGCGTTCACTGCGTCCGTTCCATCTGAACCGACCAATAAAATTTAACTTCTTTAAGGATTTAGAAGATCCTTATTACAATCAGATAATTTACATTCCAACGCTTGAATACAATTTATACGACGGATTTCTTCCCGGGATACGCTTTCACAACAAAACACTTCTCGACAAACCTTTCAATTTTGACATAAATCCAACGATTTCAACCAAAACGAAGAACCTATCGGGAAAAGGTGCCTTTTTGTACAATCAGTACAATCGCGATAGTAATCTGTATTCCATAAAATACATCCTGAGCGGGCATTACCTGCACTATGCGCCAGATGCTTATTATACCAAATTGGCACCGACTGTTTTTATGTTTTTCAGGCCAGATAATTTCAGGGACAACCGAAAGCAAACGCTGGTGTTTAAGGAAATAATTGTTAACAAGGAGAAGACAGCCTTTACGGTTGATGAGAACAGCGAAAATTATTCAGTGTTCAATGCAAAATATTATAATACAAAAACAGAAGTAACCAATCATATTCAGTTTTTGGCCGATTTCCAGTATGAGAAAAGTTTCGGGAAACTCGCTTCCGAAATACAATACCGAAAGCTTTTTGACAACAACCGTACCTTAAATGTCCGTGTTTTTGCCGGAACCTTTCTGCATAACAAAACCACTTCGGGCTATTTTGATTTTGGCTTAGACCGCCCTTCCGATTATCTTTTTGAAAGTGAATATTTGGGACGTTCAGAAACTTCGGGTGTTTTTAGCCAGCAATTGATTGTTGCTGATGGTTTCTTCAAATCAATGCTTGAAACACGCACAGCCAACAGATGGATGACAACGCTGAATGCGAACTACACGATTTGGAATTGGATTGATGTTTATGCCGATGCCGGTTTCATGAAAAACAAAGGGATTGAACCAAAATTTGTTTACGACAACGGAATCCGCCTGAACCTCGTAACCGATTATTTCGAACTATTCCTTCCTGTTTACTCGAGCAATGGGTGGGAAATTGGCCAACAAAATTATGGTGAACGCATACGGTTCATTGCTACATTCCGTCCCGAAACCCTTATCAACCTTTTTACCAGAAAATGGTTTTAAAAGCAGGTTAAATTCTATTTCCGTTAAACATTTTTTTAGAAATGATGTTTTTTGTTGAATATTTATCAGCACAACCTCAATATACAACCTATAAATTACAGATAGTTAAATTATATTTTTAACCAAGAATTAACTTTGTTGCCACTTTTTATTTAAATTTGTTACTTCAAGAAATAAATTTCTACTATGTCTGAAACTACATCCAAAACCGAAATCACGTTTGAAGACTTCAAACAGGAAGTATTAAATGATTACAAAATTGCTACCATCAGTAGGGAATGTAGTCTGCTAGGACGAAAGGAAGTACTTACCGGAAAGGCAAAATTCGGAATCTTTGGCGACGGGAAAGAAATCCCGCAATTGGCTATGGCAAAAGCATTTCAGAATGGCGATTTCCGTTCGGGCTATTACCGTGACCAGACTTTCATGATGGCGATCGGGCATCTATCAATCCAACAGTTTTTTGCAGGTTTGTATGGCCATTCCGATTTAGCTCATGACCCAATGAGTGCCGGAAGACAGATGGGTGGACATTTTACCACACATTCCATCGACGAGAACGGAAACTGGAAAAACCTGACCCAACAAAAGAATTCAAGTGCCGACATCTCTCCTACTGCCGGGCAAATGCCAAGGTTATTAGGATTGGCGCAGGCCTCAAAAATATACAGGAACGTTCGCGGATTGGAAAACTTTACCAATTTTTCTAATGAAGGAAACGAAGTTGCCTGGGGAACTATTGGTAATGCTTCTACTTCAGAAGGATTGTTTTTTGAAACGCTGAATGCAGCCGGAGTTTTACAGGTTCCGATGGTAATCAGTGTTTGGGACGACGAGTACGGAATCTCAGTACACGCAAGGCATCAGACTACAAAAGAAAGCATCTCGGAAATTATGAAAGGTTTCCAGAGAGATGAGAATAATAAAGGATACGAAATCTTAACCGTTAAAGGTTGGGATTATCCGGCTTTGGTGGCTACCTATGAAAAAGCGGCCGAAATTGCGCGTGAAGAACACGTACCGGTTTTAATCCACGTGTATCAATTGACACAGCCTCAAGGACATTCCACTTCGGGTTCGCATGAACGTTATAAAAATGCGGATCGTTTGGCGTGGGAAGGTGAATTTGATTGTGTGGCCCAAATGAGGATCTGGTTACTCCAGAATGATCTGGCTACAGCCGAAGAACTGGAAGCGATTGAGACCAGCTCTAAGAAAGAAGTTTTAGAAGGTAAGAAAGCAGCGTGGGCAGCATTCGTTGCTCCTACGAAAGAAGAACAGAACGAATTGGTTTCTTTATTGAATTCGATTGCAGCTTCAAGTGATAAAAAAGCTTTTATCGAAAAAGAAACATCTGATTTGGCATCGATAAAAGAACCTATCCGTAAAGAGATTTTATCTACAGCGCGTAAAGTGCTTAGGATGGTTGTCAATGAAAATGGCAGAGAGCAATTAGCCGCATGGATAACATCTTATACAAATAAAATCCAGCCAAAATTCAGTTCGCATTTGTTTTCACAATCAGATAAAAATGTGCTGAATGCTACCGAAGTTGCAGCAACCTACGATGAATCTGCGGAAGAAGTGGATGCCCGTTTGGTATTGCGTGACAACTTTGACGCTATCTTTTCAAAATATCCTGAAGCTTTAGTTTTTGGTGAAGACGCTGGAAATATTGGCGATGTAAACCAAGGTTTGGAAGGCATGCAGGAAAAATACGGTGAGCTTCGTGTGGCCGATGTTGGAATCCGTGAAGCTACTATTTTGGGACAGGGAATCGGATTGGCGATGCGTGGTTTGAGACCGATTGCTGAAATTCAATATTTAGATTATTTATTATATGCCATTCAGATCATGAGTGATGATTTGGCTACTTTACAATACAGGACACGAGGCACCCAAAAAGCGCCTTTGATTATCAGGACACGTGGACACCGTTTAGAAGGCATCTGGCACTCAGGTTCTCCGATGGGAATGATTATCAATGCAATTCGTGGCATCCACGTTTTGGTTCCGAGAAACATGACGAAAGCTGCCGGTTTTTATAATACATTATTACAAACTGACGAACCAGCTTTGGTAATTGAATGCCTTAATGGATACCGTTTAAAAGAAAAAATGCCTACTAACTTAGGCGAATTCAAAACACCAATCGGAGTTGTGGAAACCATTAGAACCGGAAGTGATATTACTATTGTTTCTTATGGTTCAACCTTAAGGATTATCGAACAAGCCGCAAAAGAACTTTCAGAAGTTGGGATCGAGGTAGAAATCATCGATGCACAATCATTACTGCCATTCGATATCAATCGCGATTGTGTAAAAAGTATTGCAAAAACCAATCGTTTACTGGTTGTCGACGAAGATGTTCCTGGTGGAGCAAGCGCATTTATTTTGCAGCAAATCATCGACGAACAAAAAGGATATAACCATTTAGACAGCCAGCCACAGACTTTAACAGCGAAAGCACACCGTCCGGCTTATGGAACTGATGGCGATTATTTCTCAAAACCATCAGCAGAAGATGTTTTTGAAAAGGTATATGCGATAATGCACGAAGCCAAACCGAATCAATATCCGAGTTTGTATTAATATAGAAAGAGCCGATTGGCTCTTTTTTATTACAAATTGGTGAGGTGCACATTTTTCCTCGGCAACCCAGACCTGACAGGTTTTAAAAACCTGTCAGGTCTAATCTTTTTTACACCTATTTTATATCTTTACAAAAAACAACACCATGCAGCCTAAAGACCTACTCTATTTAGCAGAACAATTCGGCAATCCGTTATATGTTTATGATGCAGATAAGATTGCGTTTCAGTATAACCGCCTGACTACGGCTTTTGCCAAAGTGGAAAAGCTTCGCATTAATTATGCTATGAAGGCCTTGTCCAATATTTCCATATTGAAATTACTGAAGAATTTAGGTTCGGGATTGGATACCGTTTCCATTCAGGAAGTGCAATTGGGGTTGCATGCTGGTTTTACGCCTGACAAAATCATTTTTACCCCCAACGGCGTTTCGTTTGAAGAGATTGAGGAAGTAGCCGCAATGGGCGTTCAGATCAATATCGACAACCTTTCCATACTGGAGCATTTTGGCGCCAAACACCCAAAGGTTCCGGTTTGCATCCGTATTAATCCGCACGTTATGGCGGGTGGGAATGAGAATATTTCTGTGGGGCATATCGACAGTAAGTTCGGTATTTCCATTTACCAGATTCCGCATGTGCTCCGCATTGTTGAAAATACTAAAATGAACATTAATGGAATCCACATGCATACGGGTTCCGATATTTTGGATATTGAAGTGTTCCTGTATGCTTCGGAAATACTGTTTGACACCGCCAGGCAGTTTAAGGATCTCGAATTCCTTGACTTTGGTTCCGGATTCAAGGTTCCATACAAAAAAGATGATATCGAAACCAACATCGAAGAGTTAGGGAAGAAACTAACCAAACGCTTCCTGGCTTTCGAAAAGGAATATGGCCGCGAACTCACTTTAGCTTTTGAACCGGGGAAATTCCTCGTAAGTGAAGCGGGTTATTTTTTGGCAAAAGTGAATGTGGTAAAACAAACTACTTCAACCGTTTTTGCCGGAATTGACAGCGGCTTTAACCATCTTATCCGTCCAATGTTTTATGGTTCGCAGCATGTTATTGAAAACATATCCAACCCAAAAGGGAAAGAGCGTTTCTACACCGTTGTGGGTTACATCTGCGAAACCGACACCTTTGCCAACAACCGCAGGATTGCCGAAATCCACGAAGGTGATATCCTTTGCTTTAGGAATGCCGGAGCTTACTGTTTTTCGATGGCTTCGAATTATAACTCGCGCTTTAAACCTGCGGAAGTTTTGTGGAAGGATGGCAAAGGATATCTTATCCGCGAACGCGAAACTTTTGATGATTTATTGCAGAATCAGATTATGGTGGAGTTATGAATTACGAATTATGAGTTATGAGTTATTTTAGAGCCATCCTTTTAGGGTGGTTTTTTATTTTTAGCATGTTTTACCAGAAAAAGTTTTACTTAAAGTAAATCAACTGCTTTATAACCCGTAAATATCCTTACCGCATAATGCATAAATACCTACCGTTCGTAACACCAAACCTACCGTTCGTAACATTGTTGATTACGGAAAGGAATAAAATTTAGACATTCGGCTTTCTAATTCTAATATTTTTATTATGGCTATCAAGTATTATTTACAGCCTAATCCGGTAACGCCGGATCCGAACGACCAGTCGGCAAGGGTATTAAGCAACAAGGTACACGACCTGGACAGCATCATCAAAGAGATGCTTAAGCGCGGAAGCACCGTTACCGAAGCCGATGTAAGGGCAGTGGTCACGGTATTGTTCGAGGTGGTAACTGACGAGGTTGCGGACGGGAACAGTGTCAACCTTCCTTTGGTGAACATCCGCCCGAGTATTAATGGTGTGTTTGCCAACGTAAGCGACAGTTATGACCCTTCACGCCACGTTAAGAACGCCTCGCTTACCAAAGGGCTTTCGCTTATGAGCAAGATGGCTTCCGCAAAAGTGGAGAAAATCAGCAAGCCTGTCCCTACGCCTACGCTTATCGAATTCACCGACATCAATTCGGGGATTACCAACAGCATCCTCACACGTGGTGGCATAGGCCAGATTGTTGGCGAAGAGCTTAAGTTCAACCCCGACAATGTCGACGAAGGAATCTACTTTATTGCAGATGACAATACGCCGACAAAGGTGGCTGTCATTGCCAACCGTACAGAGGGGAAACTGATGTTCAGCATTCCCGCCGACCTCGCACCAGGCGGCTATAGGCTTGAAGTTAGGAAAGGCTATGGAAAGACCAACATTGTAGTAAGGAGCGGAAGCCTCAGCGACCTGTTACAGACGCCTATGGTGTAAGTACGAAAAGACCAATTTTAAAACCCCGAAGGAAATACTTTCGGGGTTTTTTGTTTAAATAATCCTCATTTCCACAACTTCATTTTAATTATAACCTGATCAGTCCGACTGATTAAGTTGATCAGTTCATCTAATTAAGTTGATTAGTTCGACTGATTAAGTTGATTAGTTCGACTGATTAAGTTGATTAGTTCTTCTAATTAAGTTAATTAGTCCGACTAATTAACTTGATTAGTTCTTCTCCACAAAGCTTAGTAGAGAAAGTTTCCACCAATATTAGAAAACATTTTACTTTCTAATACTAGCGGAAGGTTTGCTTTTCAATATTAGGAACAACTTCTCCGCAACTTAAAAACTTGGCATTATGCGAATGTTTTTCTGACATTAACGATAATTTAATGTCAAAAATGTATTGATATGTTAGTTTTATTCTTACTTTTGGTGTACCTCAAGTTGAAAATTACCTGCTAAGTTTATTAGAATTATATATAGACATATCTGCAAGTTAGCGGCAATACTTAACAATTAACAATAACATGACATATTTTCCAAATATAAAATCAAAAATTGATGCCAAAAATTTTTTAATTCCTATTCTGCAACCTCCTAATAGTTATTTTCCAGAATTTTTGAAATCAAAATTTGAAGAATATATTGAATATTACAAAGCTAATCTTGAATCTGAAGTAGATAAAAAAATCCCTTTCGAAGGTGGAAAAACAGATACAATCATTTCAAAGATTGAATCAATATCTAACGGTATTTTAGAATCTGTAACGAAATATTATGAAGGAAATATTTTTGAAGCCACACAAATTTTTAATAATACATTAGATAATAACTTCTTTCACGAACTCGACGTATTAACAATTGTAAACGCGGGAGATTCTTTTTATCGAACTCGAAAGAATGAAAATAAAATGTTCTCAAAAGAAGACTTATTTCATATAAAATTTGAATTAAGGCATATCGTTTCAACAAATAGATTTAGTGTTCCAGGATTTCCAGCTCTTTATCTTGGCGACACAACATATACTTGTTGGGAGGAATTTGGACAGCATAAACTTAGAGATTTATACTTTTCAAGATTTCAAAACACGAGAGATTTAAAAGTAATTCACATTGAGAAAATTGAGGATTTTCTAGAAAAATTAGATGGCGAAAAAGATATTAATCTTACACAAACTCTTAGTTATTTTGTTCTTTTTCCATTAACCATTGCGTGTTCCATTAAAACGCAATTTCCGCTTGGAAATTTTAAACCAGAATATATTATTCCGCAACTTCTGCTTCAATATATTAGTAAAAAACCGAACATAGATGGATTGAAGTTTCCATCTACGAGGATAGATTACTCTAGACTTTCTAAAGTCAAAGGCTATAATTATGTTTTCCCTGTTAAATCTATAACTAAGTCTGGGTTTTGCGAAATTTTAAAAGAAACGTTTCATTGTACAGAACCAACATCACTTGAATTAGAAGAAATTATTAATAACCCAATAGGAACTTCACATTCTATGGGTCCAGTTCATGACGGAAGAGAAATTGAACTAATAAAAGGAATCAGAAGTAAATACTCAAATTCATCGTTTGGAAAGTTGGAGCATAGACTATTAAGTCGGTCTATTGGTAGGTTGTCATAACCCAATAGCGCAGATTGTAATCCGTGCCAGCAAACATTAAAAGTTAAACCAATACGAAAGGACTAACACGACAACCATAAGAGATGCTTCCTTCGTCAGCAGGACAAGTTTGGGGAAAGTTGGTGGAAAGACAAGCTAGGAAAGCGTGGCAATGGTAGAAAAGATTCGCGAAGCAATGAAACATATAAGATATAATTTTGACTTTTTAAACATATAAAACATTTTAAAAAAACAACTCAAATGCAAAATACCTGTCCAATAACAGAAGAAGTAAAATCGTCTAAAAAGCATATCGGGATTCCGGTAGTTGCAGACGTGCATTATGATTTATGGACCTTAAAAATCAAACTTGAATTTTTGAATTCGGATTTTCCTGTTTACGCCATTTTCAAAAACATCCAAGGGTTTAGAGTTTTAGATGAAGGTTATTTAATGGAATACTGGGATGATAATAAACGATCCCAGGGATGGCTATGGAAAGTTAAGGAAGACGGCTGGCATGACCAGGAAAGAATGCGTTCTGGATTTGCTATCGGGGAACATACCCTGAAAAATTATGATGAATACATGATCGTTGGGCAGAATGACTGCCTTAATGTAATTTGCGGTGAGGAACCAATCATTCTTGTAGTTTAAAAGGTCGCATAATAGTGGTTTGAGAGATAAATTTGTACTAAAAGCATACTCCTTTTAAAACAATTTCTACCATCTTTGTCCTGCTGACGAAGGAAGCATCTCTACTAAATTTGTCAAACATGTTAGAATACCGGATAGTGCGGATTCCTTCGGCAGTCGCATCGCTTGTGGACAATCCATACCCGCAAACATTATAAGTTAAACCAATACGAAAGGACTAACGCGGGAGTTATAAGAGATGCTTCCTTCGTCAGCAGGACAAGTTTGGGGATATGATATTGGTTAGGCAACAGTGATAAAAAAAACAATTATGACAAAACAGAAAGGAATACTTCTATCAATTTCTTCAATACTATTGGGGTTCGCATTAAACGGTCTTGCATGGACAATATTGCCCGGGCCAATGTTTAGTACTTTAGGTTTACTGCTTGGAATAGCTTTGTTTATTTTTGGTGTGGTAATGTTGATAATTAGTGTAAACAAAAATTAAATCCAGCTACCGCTTCTCCTCATCATACTAATTTCCCGCCCTTCGGGCACCCCTCAAGAAGATTTGAAATTAAAAGGAGGAAGCCCAGTGGGCTTCAGCTATTTTACTTCTACTGTTTATAATCCCACCCCGCCCTTCGGGCACCCCTCAAGAGGGGAATTGTTAGAACATAAAAAAAGACTGCTACCGCAGCCTTTCTCATTTAAACTATTTCCCCAAAACCTCCGTGAGCACTTCAGACTCCGTTCCGTTTGGAAGGGTGATTTTTAGTTTCTGTGCCAGCGTCGGGGCAATTTCTGTAATAACCTTCCTGTCGTAGCTTTCCCCTTTTTTAATATTCCAGCCATAAAATAATAACGGCACATGGGTATCATAGCTATAGGTCGTTCCATGAGATGTTCCTGTTGCGCCATATTCAATAAAGCCTGGCTTATAAATGAATATCAAATCACCGTTTTGTGTTGCATCATAACCTTTGGCAATGCAGTTCAGATGATAATCCGCACCTGAGTTAGCTAAGATTTCTTCTTCGGTATAAACCCGCTTAATGTAGTTTTGAGTCATCAGGTAATCTTTAAAAGCCTGTTTAACCTTGGTTAAATCTAAATTCTTAGTTTTGATTTTTTCTTTATTCAGATATACATTGAAGCTTCCGTATTCTTCTATTAAATCTTCACCAAAGGTATCTGTAGAAAACTTCTTGATTTCTTTCTTCATTTCCTTACCACCCAGATTTGTTATATCGTACTTATTGTCTTTTAGGAACCTTGCATTTTCTGCACCGGCATGATCGGCAGTTAGGAAGACAAGATAATTGCCTTTACCAACCGTTTTATCTAAGTAGTTTAGGAAATCGGCTATAGTTAGGTCCAAACGCAGATAAGTATCCTGTAATTCCATAGAACGTGGCCCTAATATATGCCCAACATAATCGGTTGAAGAGAAACTAACCGCAAGGAAATCGGTAACAGTATCTTTTCCTAATCCCTCTTTCTCAATGGCTTCTTTGGCAAAATCAACAATGAAATCATTTCCAAACGGTGTTACGCGCAACACTCCGGCATCATTCTTTTCATACATTGCTTTTAGGTCATAAGGAAAAACCGGTTTATCTACTTTGTATAATTTTCCTTCGTAGGGATTATCATCTGCAAGGCTTTCATCATAAATCGCGGCAGGTTTTAGTAAATTCCATCCCTGATTGATATACTTCATGTAGTTTTTCTTTGCATTGAATTCGGTTACCCAATCCGGAAGTTTTTCACCATAAAATGTACTCGAAATAAAGTTTCCTGTTTTGCTGTACCAAAAGGCCCAATTGGCAAAATGCCCAGCGGGAAGAATTGAGCCACGGTCTTTCATACTGATGCCAATCACTTTTCCTTTAAAATTTGTAGACAATCTAAGTTCATCCGTAACCGTAGTCGCCTGAAGGTTTTTTGGAGACATTTCTCCTTCTTCCTTTGTTCCGCCACCCAAGGTTTGAACAGACGCATCATCGGTGCAATAAACGTCTTTCTTTGCGGTTCTGCTATACCATTCGTTGCTCACAATTCCGTGTATTGCCGGAGTTGTTCCGGTGTAAATAGAAGCATGTCCGGGCGCAGTATAAGTGGGCAGATAATTGTAATGCATATTATAAAAGGTAAAGCCATCGTTCATCAACCTTTTAAATCCATTATCGGAGAAATCATTTTGAAAGCGGTAGAGGTATTCCATTTTCATTTGGTCAACGACAATTCCCACAACCAGTTTGGGACGTTGCTGTGCGCTTAGATTTAAGGCAAATAATAAAAATACAAGAGGACGAAATTTTTTCATAACGATAATTGTGTCATACAAAAATACAGATTCAGGATGAATTGCGCGTAAAAAAAATGCACACCAACTACGATGTGCATTCTAATCAAAATTCTACAACTACTTCTTAACTAACTTTATTTTAAGATCATGAACGTACATCTACGGTTTGATGCATGCTCAGCTTCTGTACAATCATTTTTAGGGCAAATAATCAGTGGTTTGGTTTCTCCGTAACCTATAGAACGCAGTCGCTTTCTGTCTATGCCATTCTTAACCAGGTATTCCAAAGCAGAGGCTGCTCTTTTGTTGGAAAGCCTAAGGTTATACATATCAGAAGCGCGTGAATCGGTGTGTGAACCAATCTCGATTTCCATGTATGGATATTTTTTAAGTATTCCCAAAAGCACATTCAGCACTTCTGCCGCCTGTGGTTTGATGTTCCATTTGTCCAAATCGAAATAGATGTTTTCCAGTTCGATTAAAACCGTTCCGTCGTCTTTCTTGTTGATGATGTCTTCCGCATCATAATACGACTCGACTTTCATCTGCAAATCGATATAAACCTTTCCTTTTTGGCTGGTATCAAAAGTGGCTTCAGCCGGAATGTAAAAATCCTTGAAAGCCATGATTTTGTATTTCTTGTTTGGTTCTGTGTTGAAGACGAATGAACCATCTTTTCCAACTAAAACTTCCTCAAGAAGGTTGCCATTTTCATCAAACAGCTTTACAGTCGAACCCGGCAGCAACTGCATCGATTTCATATCCCGAACTTCACCTTCAACCGCATACTGCATTTTGTTTTCTTCCTGAACGAATGTGTATAGATTATCATCACCGGTTCTGTTGGAAGCAAAATAACCTTTACTAGTTTTATCGTCAAGGATGAAATTGAAGTCGTCCATTTCACTATTGATGGTTGAACCTAAATTCAATGGTTTATCAAACTCGGTGTCACTGATTTTTAGGCTCATGAAGACATCTAAATTTCCGTTACCCTGATGACCGTCTGAAGCAAAATATAACGTTCCGTCATCTGTTACAAAAGGAAATTGCTCCCTTTGGATTGTATTGATGGTTTCCCCTAAATTTTTGGGCTGGCTGTAAGTTCCGTCTTCATTGATATCGACCACATAAATATCAAACGAACCTAAAGAACCCGGCATATCGCTGGCAAAATAAAGTTTCTTTCCGTCTTTTGTTAAGGCTGGATGCTCTACAGAATAACTGTCACTTGAGAAAGGCAACAGCGTTACTTTATCCCATTTTCCATTTACAAATTCGGCCTTATAGATTTTAATCATAGCCACTTTTTCATCACCAACCTTATTCTGTTTTTCACCACTTCTGTTGAAATACATGGTTTTTAAATCGGCACTGAATGTTGCGTTGCTTTCGTGTTTTTTGGTATTGATTACATCAGAGAAAGGTTCAACATTTGTTAGTTGTCCTTGTTCGCTTACTTTTGCTGAAAACAAATCGAGATAGGGCCTTTCATTCCAGCCATACGATTTCTCGACAGCATTTCTCACTGAAGCAAACGTAACCTGATCACCATAAAAAGAAATTCCAAAATCGCCATTGGTTTTGTTCTTAGACATCATCTGCAATTTGAAACTGTTCGGTGTATTTCGGGTAATGTTTTTCATGAACTTAGGCGTATTCTGTTCGAAACCTAAATATTCGGTCATGATAACGTCGCCTTTATCGAAGTCCTTTGTTCCTTTCAGTGCGTTGGCATATCTAAAGAAAACCTCTTTTTTTACACTGTCCTTGAAAGTAAAAAATAATTGGCCGTAAGCGCGAACCGCATTGGTCATTTGAAAGTTGTAATAGTAACTGTCTCCAAGATTTTGCAGCACCTGTTTGGACTGCGGAAGCTGTTCGTAAGCTTCTGCAGCCTTTACATAGGATCGGCTTTTGAATAAAGCGTCAGCCTGTTTAACAGTGATTTTCTTTTGGGCAAAAAGAGTGGTGATACTGCAAAAAACAAAAAGTATGTAGTATATTTTTTTCATCATTTTCATTTTAAAAGAATCGTGGCGATTTATCATATCCTTTACCGGAAGAGGAAAGTTTACTTAAATCTAAGTCAAATAGTAAAAAAACTTCGTGTGTACCTGAATTGAAGGCATCAAGATTAGTAAGCGTATAATCATACGAATAACCAATCCTTAGTTGTGGCGAAATAAAGAAACTTGCCAATCCGCTAACGGAATCACCCATTCGGTAGCCAACTCCCAATTCGAATTTGTTATTGATTAAAACGTTGGTCGTTAGATCTAATGCCAGCGGTGCACCTTCTACCCCTTTCGCCATGAATGCAGGCTTTAGTTTAAAATTATCATTTCCGTTAAACGTAAAGACATAACCACCCGTCATAAAAAAGTGAACCGATTCTACTCCGCTTCCCGGATGACCGTTTATGGTTTCGATATGTCTCGAAGTCATTAAGTTTGGTGTAGATAAACCCAGATAATAATTAGATCCGAACAAGTAAGTTCCTGCTCCAAAATTCGGAAACGTTTGACTGATGTTATTCTGAAATGCCGGATCAGGCCTTGGATCAGTTAAATCGAATCCGTTAAAATTGGTATCAAACAAGGTAACTCCGGCTTTTAATCCGAAAGACAACTTAGTAGTTTCGCCAATTGGCAGCACATACGCAAAATCAGCAAAGATGTTATTTTCCTTAACTACATCGCCAATTTCATCATGAACAACAGAGATACCAATTTCTACTCTTTTTGACAGTGGTTTGTGAGCGAAAAATGTTTGCGTTGTCGGCGCTCCTTTTATCCCAACCCATTGTGCGCGGTATAATCCACCAAGATTAATCACATCGGCATTATCTGTTGCATAGGCCGGATTTATCACACTCATATTGTACATATAATGTGTAAACTGTGGATCTTGTTGTGCGCTCATTTTTGAAGTCGAAAACACGACAAGTAATACTAAGAGATATTTTATAATTTTATGTTTCATAGTTGCACTCATTTCTCCGTTACCTGTTTAGATATAATCTCCCTTGAATTGCCTTTTTGATTCCGTCACTAAAGTCGAGAATATAGAAATAGACACCTGTTGGCAGTAAGTTATCGCCCAATTTCACGCCTCCTTCTTTAGTTGTTCCGTCCCAATTTGGTACGTTTATATTTCCTTTGTAAACAAGGTTTCCGTAACGGTTATAGATTTCCATTTTGAAGTTTGGATATAGGATAGCAAGGTTAGGAATTTCGAAAGTATCATTAATACCATCATTGTTAGGAGAGAATCCATCCGGAATTTTGATATCGCAGAAAGTCAAATCAACCTGAACCGCAAGCCTTGAACTTTCACAACCACTTTGCGATACTTCAGCTCCGTAATAAGTTGCTCCATCCACTAAAAGATCGGTATTGTTATAAGCTGTTCCACCTGTTATTGCATCATACCAAATCATAGTTGGAGTTCCAACAATATTAGCAGATAAATCGGCTATCGTTGGTGCAGGAACATCGCTTCCGCAGAATTGATATCCGTCAGTAATCAATACTGGCGTAGGTAATGCTATGACGTTGAAATTAGCAATCAAAGTTCCACCACCACCAACAGCACATGTCAATGTTGGAGAAGTGAGGTTAGTCATTTGTATGGATGTCGCTCCGTTATTTACGATATCAGTTCCTGGTATAGTGAAAGTCGCCCCTCCATTAGTAAATAGTACAGATAATGTTCCCGATGCTGTATTCGCTCCAGCTAACTGATAACTTAATGTGTAAGTTCCGTCAGGCAGATTAGTGATTCCTGAAATGGTAACATTACTACTGTTATTGATACAGGTATCCTGTGCTGTCATTGTTGCTCCATTCATACTTGGAGACAGGTTAATGGTAAAATTAGCAGTAGCATTTTCGTTAGCATTACTACAACCCGACGAAGCAATAATTCCTGTAACTGTCAACGTATAATTTCCTGCCGCAGTAAATGAAGCTGCCGCAACTGTAAACGAACCCGCTCCACCTGTCATAGTTACATTTCCTGAATTTCCGGTTACCGGAGTTGCACCCGGAATAGAATAATTAAATTGGTAAACACCATCAGGAAGGTTTGTTGCTCCAGTGATGTTTACAACTACATTACTTCCGAGGCAAATATTCGCTATACTTAGATTAGCATTATCAATATCTGCTACTGGTGTAACAATTATTTGTGAGGCCACATTTATTAAAGTACTGGCGCAAGTTGTAGCGTTGTTAACGATACTCGTGAAAGTAATTACTGTAATTCCGACATTCGGAATTGAAGCAGTTGGAACTGTAAAGCTACCGATACCTGCTGTAATTGTAACCACAACTGTTTGTCCTGCTAACGTATTACTTCCGGTTAAATCGTAATTCAGAGTGTAGGTTCCGTCGACCATTCCGGTAAGGTTTACAGTGGCATCAGTACCAACGCAATTTGGAGAAATGGTAACATTAACGGTTGTCAATACAGGAGTAGCTAAGACAGTAAACTGTACAACTTCTGTATCTGTTCCGCACGCATTGGTTACAGTATAAGTATAGCTATAAGTTCCGGCGGTGAAGCTTATTATAGTCAACGGAGAAGTCACTACCGCTGAAGCACTGTCTGTCCAAACTCCGCCTGCACTCTGTCCTGTTAATAATGTTGTCAGGTCAAACACACCAACTGATGCACATATTGAAACTATTCCGGTAAATGTTCCTGCCGTTATTGGCGTTTCAACATTAAATGTAAGGTTTGCATTTTCTGAAGTATTAGAACAGCCTGAGGCAGCCAGTATTTCATTTATTGTAATTGTATAACTTCCTGCCGTAGCAAAAACAGAAGCAGGAATTATAAACTGGCCATTTCCTCCTGTAACCGTTACGTTTCCGGAATTTCCTGTTGCTGGCGTACCGGCCGGAATAACATAGTTGAACTGATAAACTCCATCAGGAAGATTTGCCGCACCGGAAATAGCAACTGTTGCATCGCTTCCGAGACAAATATTTGAAACAGTGATGTCGGTATTATCAATATCAGCTATTGGATTAATTGTGATAGTTGCACTAACATTGGTCAGAGTAGACTGGCATGTTGAAACCGTATCTAATATTGAATTAAAAGTAATAATAGTAGGTCCTGCAATCGGTACATTCGCAGCAGGAATTGTAAAGCTTCCTATTCCTCCCGAAATTACAACAGTTGCTGTTTGATTTGCTAATGTATTATTTCCTGTTAAGTCGTAGTTCAAAGTGTAAGTTCCATCAACCATTGTTGAAAAATCCACAACAACATCAACTCCGATACAAACTGGATTGATGGTAATATTTGCTGGCGTTAAAAGTGGACTTGGTAAAATAGTGAATTGAACATCTTCAGTATCTGTTCCGCACAAACTTGTCACTGTATAAGTATAGGTATAATCTCCGGCTGTGAAAGCTGATATATCCAAAGGAGATATAACCACAACTGAACTGCTATCTGTCCAGGTTCCTCCTGTATCTTGTCCTGTCAATAAAGTAGTCAAGTCTAAAGTTGCTGATGATGTACAAACAGAAACAATTCCACTAAATGTTCCTGCTGTTAGAGGAGCAACAACTGCGAAAGTAATATTGGCATCTTCAGCCGGATTAGAACAGCCAGTTGGCGTTGTGATGCCACTTATGGTGATGGTATAATTTCCAACTCCTCCAAAAACAGATGATGGAATTGTGAATTGTCCGTCCCCTCCTGTTATAGTTACATCTCCTGAATTTCCGGTTGCAGGAGTACCCGTTGGAATTACATAATTAAACTGATAAACACCATCAGGAAGATCCGCAGCGCCAGAGATAACAACAGTCGCATCACTTCCTAAACATACCGAAGAGACAGTGATATCAGCGTTGTCAACCTGTACTAATGGGCTAATTGTAATTGTCCCAATTATATTAACTAAAGTTACCTGGCAGGTAGTTGTCGGGTCCTGAATAGTATTGAAAGTAATTGTAGTCGTACCTGTATTTGGAACAGTTGCAGCGGGAATAATAAAGCTTCCTGTTCCGCCAGAAATAATAACGGTAGCAGTTTGATTAGCTAATGTATTACTTCCGATTAAACTGTAATTTAAGTTGTAAGTTCCGTCGGTCATTCCCGTTAAGGTAACTGTAACATCAGTTCCAACACAAGCTTGAGAAGAAGTAACATTGGTAGTGGTTAATATTGGATTTGGTAATACTATAAACTGCACAGGCTGTGCATCAACACCACAAGAGTTTGTTACTGTATAAGTGTATGTATAAGTTCCCTGAGCAAAGCCTGAAATATTCACTGGCGTCGTTGCTGACCAAGTTCCGCCTGCATCCTGACCTGTTAGTAAAGTATTTAAATCTATAGTCCCGACTGAAGTACAAACTGATGGCGCAGCGATTGCCGCTCCGGCGTTTGGTAAAGGATTAACAATAACTGTTACTGTCGAAGTTGCATTAGCGCAAGGTAATGTTCCTGGTACTGTATAAGTAAAATGATAGGTTCCAACTCCTACAGATGATGGATTGAAAATGTTATTTGCCAATGCTCCTGTAGCATCGTCATCAGCCCAGTTTCCACCACTATTCTGTGTGCCATCTAAACCTGTAAATAAATCTAAGGAAGTTACGTTTGCACAAGTGTTTAGTGTATGTGAAACCCCAGCATTTGGAGCAGTAACTATTGTAACGGATACCGTCGCAGTTGACGGTGTAATACATGTACTTCCTACGGTATAAATGTAAACTCCGGTTGGATCAACCGTTGGGTCAAACATTCCGTTTCCACTCGTTAATGCCGGTGACCAGGTACCTCCCGCTTGTGGTGTACCGCCAAGTGAAAGGAATAAATCTTGTGGTGTTCCGTTAGAACAGAATGCTTTAGTGCCGTTAGTTCCTGCATCCGGAATTGGGTTTACCGTTACCGAAATAGTTGCGAAATCATTTGAGCATGGTAAAGTTCCAGATAAGGTATAAACATAATCGCCCTGTGGATCGACAGCAGGATCAAAAAATCCTGTTCCACTCGCCATTGCAGGTGACCATGTTCCTCCAGTTTGGGCAGTAGGTCCTAATAATAAGAATAAATCCTGCGCCGGATTATTAACACATACAGTAAGTGAATTATCAGCTCCGGCTTCTGGCCCTGGAGTAACAGTTACTGTGACAGTAGCTGTATCATCAGCACATGGTGCAATTCCAGTGATTGTATAAGTATAAACTCCCTGTGCATCAACAGCAGGGTTAAATATTCCTGTTCCACTGGTCAAAGCCGGAGACCATGTTCCACCCGTTTGAGGAGTACCTAATAAAGAATCAAATAAATCTACTGGATTTTGATTAGAACAAATATTCAATGTACCATCATTTCCTGCGTTTGGTACTGGATTGATAATGACTGTTGTTTGTCCAGGCTGACTTGGGCAGGTTGTTGATGAATTGGTAATTATAACACTGTAAATTCCCGCAGTAGTAGTCGTAAATGTAGCAACATTACCCGGATTGGTCGCCCCAATTGGAACTGTCCACGTATAAGTATAGGTTCCTGTTGGTGTTGGTGTAGCTGTTACGGTTGCTGGTGTGCCCTGACAAACCGTAGCACTCGTTACTGCAACTGTTGGTGTTGGGTTGATGACTACTGTTGTCTGTGCCGGCTGGCTTGGACAGGTAGTTGCCGGATTAGTAATGATGACACTATAAACTCCTGCAGTAGTCGTCGTAAATGTAGCAACATTACCCGGATTGGTTGCCCCTGTTGGAACCGTCCATGTATAAGTATATGTTCCTGCTGGTGTTGGTGTAGCCGTCACTGTTGCCGGTGTACCCTGGCAAACCGGTGGACTTGTTACTGCAACTGTTGGTTTTGGGTTGATTACTACTGTTGTCTGTGCCTGCTGGCTTGGACAGGTAGTTGCCAGATTAGCAATGATTACACTGTAAACTCCTGCAGTAGTTGTCGTAAATGTAGCAACATTCCCTGGATTAGTAGCCCCTATTGGGACCGTCCATGTATAAGTATATATTCCTGCCGGTGTTGGTGTAGCCGTCACCGTCGCCGGTGTACCCTGGCAAACAGGAGCACTTGTTACAGCAACCGTTGGCGTTGGATTAATAACAACCGTAGTCTGGCCTGGCTGGCTTGGACATGTAGTGCTTGTACTAGTTGCAATTACATTGTAAACTCCTGCAGTAGTAGTTGTAAATGTAGCAACGTTACCCGGATTGGTTGCCCCTGTTGGGACTGTCCAAACATAGCTATAAGTTCCTGCTGGTGTGGGCGTAGCCGTCACTGTAGCAGGTGTACCCTGGCAAACCGGTGGACTCGCTACAGTAACTGTTGGTGTTGGATTGATGACTACAGTTGTCTGAGCCGGCTGGCTTGGACAAGTACTGATTGCATTAGTCGCAATTACAATGTAAACTCCCGGTGTAGTTGTAGTAAATGTAGCTACATTACCCGGATTAGGTGCTCCCGTTGGAACTGTCCATACATAACTATAGGTTCCTGCTGGGGTTGGTATAGCTGTTATTGTGGAAGGAGTACCCTGACAAACAGGGGTACTTGTTACAGCTATGGTTGGTATAGGATTAATTACAACAGTTGTCTGGCCTGGCTGACTTGGACAAGTAGTACTTGGACTGGTAATAATAACACTGTAAATGCCTGGGGTGGTCGTAGTAAATGTTGCAACGTTACCCGGATTTGTAGCGCCTGTTGGGACTGTCCACGTATATGTATATGTACCTGCTGGAGTTGGAGTAGCAGTTACTGTAGCAGGTGAACCCTGACAAACCGGAGCACTTGTTACCGCTACGGTTGGTGCTGGATTAATGACTACTGTAGTCTGGCCTGGCTGGCTTGGGCACGTAGTCGTTGGATTGGCAATGATAACGCTGTAAACACCAGAAGTTGTAGTAGTAAATGTAGCAACGTTACCCGGATTCGTCGCTCCTATCGGAACAGTCCATGTGTAAGTATAGGTTCCCGCTGGTGTTGGAGTAGCTGTTACTGTAGCTGGTGTCCCCTGGCAGACCGGTGGACTTGTTACTGCTACAGTTGGTGTTGGATTTATAACGACTGTAGTCTGGCCTGGCTGGCTAGGGCACGTAGTCGTTGGATTGGTAATTATTACGCTGTAAACGCCAGCCGTTGTAGTTGTAAAACTCGCAACATTTCCCGGATTTGTTGCTCCCGTCGGAACTGTCCATATATAAGTATAGGTTCCGGCTGGTGTTGGTGTAGCTGTTACTGTGGCTGGTGTCCCCTGACAAACCGGAGCACTCGTTACTGTAACTGTTGGTGTTGGATTGATTACAACTGTTGTCTGTGCCGGTAAACTTGCACAGGTAGTAGTTTGATTGGTTATGATGACGCTGTAAACTCCAGCTATAGTAGTTGCAAATGTAGATACGTTACCAGGATTGGTCGCACCCGCTGGAACGGTCCATGTATACGTATAGGTTCCAGCTGGTGTTGGAGTAGCTGTTACTGTAGCTGGTGTTCCCTGACAGACTGGAGGACTGGTTACAGTAACTATCGGTCTAGGATTTATAACTACTGTCGTCTGGCCTGGCTGGCTTAGACATGTAGTCGTTGGATTGGTAATGATGACGCTGTAAACACCTGCAGTTGTAGTAGTAAATGTAGCAACATTTCCTGGATTTGTTGCTCCCGTCGGAACAGTCCATGTATAAGTATAGGTTCCCGATGGAGTTGGTGTAGCCGTTACTGTAGCAGGTGTTCCCTGACAGACTGGAGGACTGGTTACAGTAACTATTGGTCTAGGATTTATAACTACTGTCGTCTGGCCTGGCTGGCTTGGACATGTAGTCGTTGGATTGGTAATGATGACACTGTAAACTCCGGGAGTACTTGTAGTAAATGTGGCAACGTTACCCGGATTGGCAACCCCAGTTGGAACTGTCCATGTATAGGTATAAGTTCCTGCTGGTGTTGGCGTAGCCGTAACTATCGCAGGTGTTCCCTGACAAACCGGAGTACTTGTTACAGTAACTGTCGGCCTCGGATTTATAACTACTGTTGTCTGTGCTGGCTGGCTTGGACATGTAGTTGTTGGATTAGTAATGATCACACTGTAAACGCCAGCTGTCGTCGTTGTAAATGTAGCAACATTACCCGGATTGGTTGCTCCTGTTGGAACCGTCCATGTATAAGTATAGGTTCCGGCTGGTGTTGGTGTAGCCGTTACTGTTGCAGGTGTACCCTGGCAAACAGGAGGACTTGTTACCGTAACTGTTGGCCTTGGGTTAATAACTACTGTTGTCTGACCAGGCTGGCTTGGACAGCTAGTCGTTGGATTGGTAATGATAACGCTATAGACTCCAGCTGTAGTTGTGGTAAATGTGGCCACGTTCCCGGGATTAGTCGCCCCTATTGGAACTGTCCATGAATAAGTATAGGTTCCGGCTGGTGTTGGTGTAGCGGTTACTGTGGCTGGTGTCCCCTGACAAACCGGAGCACTCGTTACTGTAACTGTTGGTGTTGGATTGATTACAACTGTTGTCTGTGCCGGTAAACTTGCACAGGTAGTAGTTTGATTGGTTATGATGACGCTGTAAACTCCAGCTATAGTAGTTGCAAATGTAGATACGTTACCAGGATTGGTCGCACCCGCTGGAACGGTCCATGTATAAGTATATGTTCCCGCCGGATTTGGAGTTGCTGTTACGGTTGCGGGTGTACCTAGACACACTGGCGGACTTGTAACTGTTACAGTCGGCCTTGTATTGATAACCACTGTTGTCTGTGCCGGTAAGCTAGCACAGGTGGTAGTCGAATTAGTGATTATGACACTGTAAACTCCTGAAATAGTTGTAGTAAATGTAGCTACATTCCCTGGATTGGTAGCGCCTGTTGGAACGGTCCATGAATAGGTGTAAGTTCCGGCGGGTGTTGGCGTAGCTGTTACTGTTGCCGGTGTACCCTGGCAAACCGGAGCACTTGTTACTGTCACAGTTGGTCTAGGATTTATAACCACTGTGGTTTGGCCTGGCTGGCTGGGACAATTTGTATTTGTATTAGTAGCAATTACACTATAAACTCCTGCAATAGTAGTTGTAAAAGTGGAAACATTACCTGGATTAGTAGCACCTGTTGGGACTGTCCATATATAACTGTAAGTCCCTGCTGGATTTGGTGTGGCTGTAACCGTTGCTGGACTACCCTGACAGACTGGTGGACTTGTTACTGTTACTGTAGGCGGTGTATTTATCACAACCGTAACTTGTGCCGGCAAACTTGAACAGCTAGTAGTGGGATTAGTGATAATTATGCTGTAAACTCCAGCTGTAGTAGTTGTAAATGTCGCTACGTTTCCTGGATTTGTTGCCCCAATTGGAACCGTCCAAGAATAATTATAAGTTCCCGCAGGTATCGGAGTAGCCGTTACTGTTGCCGGTGTGCCCTGACAAACAGGTGGACTTGTAACTGTAACGGTTGGTCTAGGGTTTATTAATAGCGTGGTTTGACCAGGCTGGCTTGGGCAAGTGGTGTTTGTATTGGTAATAACAACACTGTAAACGCCAGCTGTGGTAGTTGTAAATGTAGCTACGTTCCCTGGATTGGCAGCTCCTGTTGGAACTGTCCAAACATAGGCATAGGTTCCGGCTGGACTTGGAGTAGCTGTTACAGTTGCGGTTGCTCCCTGGCAAATTGTTGGGCTAGTTACTGTTACTGTTGGTGTAGGATTAATTATTACAGTTACAGTTGATGTATCAGTTGCACATAAAGCTGAAGAAACAGTGTAAGTAAACACATAAGGACTTCCTGCTACAGTCATTGAGGAAGGATTCAATGTTCCTTGCGCTCCATTGGAAGTTGCTATTGGGCCAGTCCAAACACCTGTGTTATCTGGCGATCCTCCTAACAAATTAAACAGATTAAAAGCAGGAGTAGTAGGAATCTGACTTACACAAATACTTCTATTTCCATTACTCCCGGCATCATTTGGTTCATAAATATTTACCAGGACCTGGAGCCGGTCTGTACTTTCACAAGGCGGATCAACAGTTGTTGCATAATAAAATTGACTATTTACTAAGGGTGTTGCCGCATCTAAAGGAACCCCAAAAGTAGATGTCAAATACCAATTGTTATTTCCCGAAGCAACCAAATCGCCCACAGTTGGCGGAGTACCTACATTACAAAACTCCTGCACCGCAGCACCTGTAGGAACCGGCACGACTCCAACATTCACAAATAATTGCAGCCTCGAAGTTTCGCATCCTGTATCTGGATTAGTCTGACTTATATAATAAATGGTATTATCTGAAAGTATAGTAGAATTAGATATAGCCGTTCCGCCACTTGGCACCGTGTACCATCTTAATCCATTTCCTGAAATTACGAATTGTGGGTTTGATGGAGTTGCCTGATTTGCATTAGTCACACAAACTCCCTGAAAATTAGCTCCAGTTGGAGCTGAATAAATCCTGACCACAACACTTTGTCTTGTTCCGCATGTTCCTGTATTGTCATCAGCGAAATAATCTTCTCCATCCAATAAACCTGTTGCATTTGATAATGGAGCTGTAGATGTAGCGGTAGCATACCACCTTATTCCACCGCCATTGTTTGTAGCGACAAGATTCGCAATTGTAGGTGATTGAATATCACAAAAAGACTGGGTTGCATTTGTAACAGTAGGACACTGAGAATAGGCTTTACTATATCCGATAAGAAATAATAAAGAAATAAAATAAAAAAAGATTTTTTAGAAAAAGTAGTAATCCCCATAAGCAATTCAATTTTAAACGATTTTGCAAATAGGTGTAATTTTACCCCTCATAATATTATGTTAAAAATAAATTAACCTCTATTACATATAGTATTCACCTAAGCAAAAAAGCTTCCACTATATTACTCATTAAAACAGTCGCAGCATTTGACTTGTTAAAATGTTATAAACAAATTAATCAACATTATCAACAACAATAAGAACACGTTAAAAACATTTATTTATTTGAAAAACAATATCTTATACTCTAGAAAAATAAAATATTAAAGTTATCACCAGAGTTAGATTTAGCTTAAAAATAAAAAATTGTTAATAAGTTCAAACTCAAATCTGAACCTATCAACAATTAAATGTTAATTTTTTTAAGAATTAAAACTTTACATCATTAACTTCCTTTTTGCATTTTTCAAATTCAACAATTATATCATCAATAATATCTTTTACAGATTTAATTTCATGAATTAAACCTGCAACCTGGCCAATCTCTAGCTCCCCTTCGACTAAATCTCCTTCAAACATTCCTCTTTTAGCTCTTCGCTTTCCTAATAGACTTTCTAAGTCTTCTTTAGATGGCGATTTGGAATATAATTCCTCCACATCCTGATAAAACTTATTCTTTATCAATCGAACCGGAGCGAGTTCCTTTAAGGTTAATTGGGTGTCGCCTTCTTTTACGTTTATTATAGTTTGTTTAAAACTGTCATGTGCCGAACTTTCGAATGAAGCTGCAAATCGGGAACCCATTTGTACCGCATCTGCACCAAGAATCATTGCGGCCAGCATTCCTCTACCAGTAGCAATTCCGCCAGCGGCAATCAGAGGTATATTTATCTGCTCCTTAACCATCGGAATCAAAGTAAATGTTGTGGTCTCTTCCCTCCCATTATGACCGCCAGCTTCAAAACCTTCGGCGACAACTGCATCCACTCCGGCTTCCTGAGCTTTTATAGCGAATTTAGAACTGCTTACCACGTGTACGACTGTAATCCCGTTTTCCTTTAAATAAGTTGTCCATGTTTTTGGATTTCCGGCAGAAGTAAAAACAATCTTTACGTTTTCCTGTATAATAATTTGGATAATTTCTTCAATATTGGGATAGAGCATTGGAACATTAACCCCAAAAGGTTTATCGGTAGCTTTTTTGCATTTTTGGATATGCTCACGCAGAACGTCAGGATACATAGAACCGGCGCCTATCAAACCTAAACCGCCTGCATTGCTAACGGCACTTGCGAGTTTATAACCACTATTCCAAATCATTCCTCCTTGAACAATTGGGTATTTTATATTGAAAAGTTGGGTAATTTTATTCATTTAATCGGAAGTTGTTTCAGATTCTAAGCGGTAGAATATATTAGTTTTTAATGATTTTTCCGGATTGCACTAATGAACTGCTGTTTATTTTATAAAAGTATATTCCAGAATTTAAGTCCTCTAAAGAAACTGCTGTTTGAGAGTTTTGAATCGATCTTTCAAAAACATTTTGTCCCAATGCATTATAAAGAATTAGTTTAGCTTCATCAAAACCATTTGGAAAAGAAACAAAAAGATTATTGTGAGTCGGATTTGGATAAACCAAAAATTTTCCCTTTGAAGGATCATTTACAGAAAGCTGTGCCAAATCCAATGCCAATTGAAAATCGGGAATTCCATAACCATAAGCATTATCAGGATTGGCAAATTTATCGGAAGACTGCTTAACAATATCGATTACCTGCTCGTTAGTTAAATTGGGAGCAGCCTGCCAAAAACTCGTAATCATTCCTGCCAAAATCGGACATGAAAATGAAGTTCCACTCGAAATCATTACGTTATTATAGGCAACAGTTGCTTCCTGACCTTGCGCCATAACATCGGGTTTTATCCTTCCGTCAAAACTTGGTCCAACAGAACTAAAAAGGGCACGATCTTCATTATTTCTCACTGCACCAACTGCCAGAACATTGGTAGCTTCCGCCGGAACACCCACATGATTTAAAGGCTCGGCACTGGCACCTGAATTTCCTGCACTTGCCACGACAATCATTCCTCTGCTAAAAGCAATATTAGCGCCTTTCGACGCATAAGCCTCATCTCCGGTAAAGTCACTATAAGCATGTCCGTAATTTGGATTATCAAATTGATAATAACCCAACGAAGTAGAGATAACATCTACACCCAATCGATCTGCCTCTTCTGCCGCTTCCACCCAATAACTTTCTTCTACCGGATTTTCTTCGGTTACATCTTCTGTCACAAAAAGATAATATTGTGCATCAGGAGCTGTTCCGACAAGCTGGCCATCTACAAAACCTCCCATGCAGGAAAGCGTCATGGTACCATGATTGTGGAGCGAATAAACGTCTGCACTTTGGCTAACGTAATTGTAACCTCCGAGGATTAAATTATTTGTAAACAATCTTTCAAAAGCAGGAGCGGAATTCACATTTAAAAATCCGGAATCTAAAACGGCAATTATTTTTCCAGTTCCTGTGTAATTGGCCTGATGTAATGAATGGCCGTTCAGCATCTGAATCTGATTCCCTGAATTTCCGTAGTTGAAAAGTGCTTCGGTATCCATTTGCTTATTTACCTTCTGCATAACTACATTCTTGGAACCGTTTTTAATTTTACCAGTGGTGTTCAGACTGGCATCAGCAAACTGAATATAGTCGACAAAAGTTAATGAAGACAAATTCTGTATATCATCCACCGAGCCACGAACATGGACAGCATTCAGCCATTTTGACTTGGCTTTAACATCTATTCCGGGAGCAGTAATTATTTCGTCAACATAAGGCTGATGAATGGGCACGTCTTTTATATCGATGGCTATATTCTGATTCGACCTTCTGTCTAGTGAACGCTGGGAAAGCATTTCTAAAGGATTGTCAAAATAATATTGTGAATTGGGCTTATCTGTAAAATAAACCCAGGCATCTTGCTGAGAATAGCCACAATAAGTCAGCAGGAAAAAGGCAAAAACGAAGATTTTGTTCATAGCATATTTCGTTGGAACTGCTAATTTATGAAATTACTCCTGAACCAACTAATTCATCGCCAATATTCCAGGCTACAAACTGGCCTTCGGTAATGGCGGATTGTAGCTCATCAAAAGAAACATATAATCCACTTTCAAATTGATGAAGCGTGGCTTTTTGCAATTCCTGACGATAACGGATTCTAGCCATAACCTGCATTGTTTCTCCATTTTTCAATTTCAAATCTTCGCGTATCCAATGAGTCTCTGAGGGCTGAACCCTTAAGGTTTTTTGAGTAAGCCAGGATGATTTGCGCCCTGACCGGTATAAATAGCATTAGATTTTACATCGGTTGCGATAATGAAGAGCGCTTCTTTGGTTCCACCCACATTCAATCCTTTGCGTTGCCCAATGGTAAAATAATGTGCGCCTTGATGTTTACCAACAACTTTTCCATTTTCCGGAAGATAGGAAATTCCTTTAGCCTCAAAAACCAGTTGTTCTTCAAGCGAACCAAACTCTGGTTTTGACTGTTTGTACAATTCGCTATCGGCATCGATTTCATAAATTAATCCTTCTTTGGGTTGTAATTGCTGTTGCAGGAATTCGGGCAGACGGACTTTCCCTATAAAACACAAACCTTGAGAGTCTTTCTTTTCGGCTGTAACCAAATCCAATTGTAGGGCTATTTCGCGAACTTCAGGCTTGGTTAATTCGCCTATCGGAAATAATGATTTTGCTAACTGTTCCTGCGAGAGCTGACAAAGGAAATAAGATTGATCCTTGTTTACATCTTTACCGGCTATTAATTGATAAACCGTTTTTCCGTCAACATCGATTTCGCCTTTTCTGCAATAATGTCCTGTTGCCACAAAATCAGCGCCAAGCGATAAAGCAATCTTCATAAAAACATCAAACTTGATTTCGCGATTGCAAAGCACATCCGGATTTGGAGTTCGGCCTTGTTCGTATTCCTTAAACATGTAGTCAACGATTTTCTCCTTGTATTGTTCGCTTAAATCAACTGTCTGGAATGGAATTCCAAGTTTTTCAGCAACAAGAAGTGCATCATTGCTGTCTTCCAACCATGGACATTCATTGGAAATAGTGACCGAATCATCATGCCAGTTTTTCATAAAAAGACCAATGACTTCATAGCCCTGTTCCTTTAAAAGATAAGCAGCAACACTCGAATCAACACCTCCGGAAAGCCCAACAACAACTCGCTTCATTTGAAAAAAATTTGCGGCAAAGTTACCGCAAATTATGTAAAATTTAATGTTATAATATCAGTTAAAACAATTTGGCCGTAGACAAAACCTATTTACCTTCCCATTTTATTTTTGAGTTCCTCTTCTAAGTCGGGATTTGGTTTTGGTGCATCCCTAACTTCAACTTTGACATCCGACTGTTTTGGCATTGCAGGCTTTTTGAATTTTTTCTTTTGCAGGTTCATGTTGACGTCTTTCAGTTTTCCTTTTTCCAAAACTTTCCACATGCCCACTTTCTTTCCTTTTTTATAAAGCCCTTGTCCTGAAATTTGATTTTGAGTATTTCGATAAATTGCTGCTCCTTCATATTCTCCCTCTTTGTAAAAAGACTCTTCCATTACCACTCCATTCTCTGCATAACTTTTATAAGCTCCATTTTTTATACCATTTTTATATGTAGTCTCTTCTGCGATTTCACCGCTTTTGTAATATACCTTCCTAACGCCATTCAATTTTCCATTAGCATAATGTTCAAGTGTCATAATTGACGGCAAATCTTCATGGTAATATTTCCAGTCGCCATCAAATAGTTTGTTGACTACTTTTCCTTCGCTTACTTTATGCTTACTTTGATTGTAAAAAATAGTGTAGCAAGAATTATCCTTTGTATTAAATTCTCTCGTGGCGATTACAGTTCCAGCCTTTGTATCATCAAAAAATTTAAAAACCCCAACTTCTTTTCCGTGTTCGAAGCTACCTTCGTAACGAGGTCGTTTTGATTCTTCATAAATACCTTTCCAAAGCCCGTGTTTTTTCCCATTACTGTCAGTTTTATTGATATCTTGAGCAAAAACCGATACGGAAATTAATAATACTATTATAATATATTTCATGTGAATTATTTATTTGCGAAAGTATAAAAACAAACTTCAAAATTAAACTTATCAAGTTAACGAAAAAAATACTATTTAGTATAACCCAACGTTTTTAATAATTATCAAAATACAATTATATAAACTTGGTATTAACTAAAGCTTTTATTTGTTTTAAGATATTATTGGCAAATTAAATTATTCTTTTTATATTTGAAAAAATTTAAAACTTAAACTAAATGAAAAATTTAATTAAAATTGCATTAATTACGTTAGTGTTTACAGTTGTTTCTTGTTCTACTACTGAAGAAGAGAAAGACTTTAAAGCAGTATCAATAGCTAAAATAGCAGAAATAACTCCAGAATTTAGTGACTTTTCAAGATCTTTAGATTCATTAGGGTTAACTTCAACTTTTGAGAATGATGGAGATTTTACAGTTTTTGTTCCTACTAATGATGCTATGCTTACTGCTGCAAATAATTTGGGTTATGCAAAACTTGATTCAATATTTAAATATCCAACAGCAAAAGATTCATTAAGAGATATTTTAAGGTATCATACTATTTCTTCTAGAGCATTATCAACTTCATTAACAAATAACCAAGATGTTACTAGTTTATATGGACAAACATTTAAAGTTACAATAGCACCTGTTCTTCCTGCAGATGTTACTTACGCAGGTGAAACAAACAAAGTTACCTTAAACGGTAATAATCCAAGCAATCCTACAACAGCTGAAGTAATTGCTAGAGACGTAATATGTACAAATGGGGTAATTCATCCAGTGAATGGAGTTTTAATACCTAATTTTTCTCCGACAGGTAATTAATAACGAAAATTCTATAAAATAGAAACCATCTCCAAAAAGAGATGGTTTTTTTATTTCTACTATAACCAAAATTTATGTTTAATCATAGTATATGGGCGAAATTGAATAGTGTAATAAAGACGGATACTTAATAAGTAAGGAGTTGATTAACAGCTTAAACAAAGTAGTTAAATTTTTCTTAAATGTGATTTTGTTTAAGAATTAGTTATTTTTGTTAAACAAAATTGTTTTAGTTTTGTATAAACTCTAAACAAAATAACTATGAAAAATTTAATTAAAAAAATGAGCATTGCATGTCTTGCAATAACAATGTTTTCATGTAGTAGTGATGATGACTCTCCGGCGCAACAAACTATTGCAGATATAGCAATAGCGAATGCTGATTTCTCTATTTTAGAAACGGCATTAACCAGAACCAATTTAGTAGCAACCTTAGATGGTTCGGGACAATTTACCGTGTTTGCACCTACAGATGCTGCATTCAATACATTTTTCACATCTCTTGGTGCTGGTGTAAATGTTAATAATGTTGATGTTAACGTATTAAAAGCAATTCTACTAAATCACGTGATTGGTTCTGAAATTAAAAGTACTGCAATTCCAGCTTCAACTTATGTCTCAACTCTTTCACCATTTAATTCAGCTACCAACTCTCCAACAATCAGTATGTTTGTTCAAAAGTCTGGAGCAACGGTAACCTTAAATGGTGGTATTGACAGTAAAGGAGCAGTAGTTACAACGGCAGATGTTGATGCTAGTAACGGTGTTATTCATATAGTAAATCGAGTAATTCAAATACCAACGTTGGTTGACCATGTGGTTGACAATCCTGATTTTGATAGTTTACAAACTGCTGTGACAAGTACGGGTGGTGCTTTCGGGGATCAAAGTGCGGTATTGACAGCATTATCAGGACTTAGTGCAACAACTCCTGCAACTCTTTTTGCTCCAAACAATGCAGCATTTACAGCAGCTTTGGGAGTTGGAGGCTTTGCAAATGGCGCCACTGCTGCCCAAGTTACTAAAGTACTGCAATACCACGTTACAACCGCAGGGAATGTCCGTTCAAATCAACTTTCCAACAATCAGGTTGTTCCTATGTTTACAGATCCTGTACAAAACACAACTATAATATTAGGTACAGGTACCGTTGATGTGAGAGATACTGCTAGTAATCTAGGAAGAGTATTCCAAGCAGATATTCAAGCCTCTAACGGAGTAATACATGGAATAAACAGAGTATTGCAACCTGTTTTATAATTTTAGTTATTATTGTAGAAAAGCGCTATTCAGTTGGATAGCGCTTTTTTTACGACCCTAATTCAAGGGCTCGATTATTCGCCGCTTTTACAGCTTCTATAATGGTCTTTTCCAAAATGCCTTTTTCAAAAATCTGTAATGCTTTTTCAGTTGTTCCGCCTTTGGAAGCTACTTTGGCAATCCATTCTTCATTGGACAGCGAGTAACTGTTTTGAATGGCTACAGAACCCATAAACGTTTGGTTTACCAACAACTCTGCTTCTGATTCGTTAAATCCTAAAGCAACAGCTGCTTTTATTATCGATTGCATAAAATAGAAGACATAAGCTGGTCCGCTTCCTGAAATTGCAGTGGCTGCATCAATCAGTTTTTCATTCTCAACATAGACAGATTTTCCAGTCGTGTTGATAAGGTTCTGAATAATAAAAAGTTCTTTCCTGTCTACATTCGTCGAAGCGGTGAAAACCGTCATTCCCATTCCGATCTGCGTTGGAATGTTTGGCATCGAACGTACAATTTTAGAGCAGGAAAGCTTTGATTCTAAGGTTGCTATCGTGATTCCGGCCATGACCGAAAAAATAATCTGACTATCCTTTAAATGAGGTTTAATGGATTGCGAGAGAATTTCAAAATCCTGCGGCTTTACAGCCAAAATTACTATATCAAAACCACCTATTTCTTCTGATGAAGCACTTGAAAAATTAGCTTTTGGAATTCCGTTTTCTACAATAGGAGAATGTTGATTCCTAACCAAAACAAAAATATCATCCGGTTTGATGAATCGCGAACCGATAAAACTATTAGCATAGGTTTTACCCATATTCCCATAACCTACAATTAAAACTTTCATAACTTGCTAAAAATTAAAAACTCTGTTTAAAGATATGTTTTTAAACAGAGTTTTAATAATTTGTGAAAATATTATTTCTTTCTTTTTTGTTGTTGGACTTTCTTCTGCTCTTCGGCCTGTTCCATCATTTCCCTCATTTTCTTTTGAAATTTACCTTCGGCTTTTGGCTTGGTTTTATTCTCTTGAATCTGCGCATGGATTTTATCGCTGTTGATGAAGTATTTTTTGATCACCAACATAATTCCGATGGTAATCAGGTTGGAGATAAAGTTATACAAACTCAATCCGGAACCATAGCTGTTAAAGAAAATCAACATCATTACAGGAGAAACGTAAATCATGATTTTCATAATCTTAGCCATATCAGGCATTCCTTCCTGTTGTGGTTGTGCCATTGCCTGATCGCCAGAAGTCATTTTCATGTAAAAGAAAATCGCGATTGCCGCCAAAATCGGGAACAAGCTTACGTGGTCTCCATACAATGGAATACTAAATGGCAATTTAAAGATCTGGTCAAAGGATGATAAATCGTCTGCCCAAAGGAATCCTTTTGCCTCAACTCGAACGCTGATGGAAAGAACTGGAACGAGGCATACATAAACGGAATCTGAATCAATGCCGGAATACAGCCAGCCATTGGATTCACGCCGGCTTTATTGTAAAGTTTCATTGTCTCCTGTTGCTTTTTCATCGGATCTTTCGAGAATTTCTCTCCAATTTCCATGATTTCAGGACGTAAGACTTTCATCTTCGCCTGCGACAGGAACGATTTAAATGTAATTGGCGACATGGCAATCTTTATCAGTATCGTAAAGACAATGATGGCAATTCCCAAGCCCATAAAAGAACTTAAAAATCCGAATAGTGGAATAAAGATGAACTTATTAATCCATCCAAAAATTCCCCAACCCAACGGAACAATTTTCTCGAGATTTCTATCATAAGCTTTTAAGGTTTTATAATCTGTCGGACCATAATACCAATTCATTTTATAATCTAACTCGCCATTTGTAAAGGCTAATGGTGCAGCAGTTCTAAATTGTTTTGTGTAAATAGTGTCAATCTTTTCATCTTTAACTAAATCAACTGAATTCAGTTTTGCAGTCGCAAATGGTGTCTTTGTCAATAATATACTTGAAAAAAATGTTGCTTATAAGCGATATAAGTAGCCTTTTCAAGATCTGTATTTTCCTGTTTCCCCAAACCTGCATAATCGATTTTTCCATCATTGTGCTCAAAATAGATTTCGGCATAACGGTTTTCATAGGCAACACTTTTCTCATTTCTGTAGGTCTTTAAATCCCATTGCAAATCAATTGGTTTTGATGTATTTAAAACGGTATTTAATCCTTGCGAATGAATATCAAAATCAACCATATATTGGTTTGGCGCCAAAACATATTTGTATTCCAAATATTCATTAGCTCCAGCCTTCAGTTTCATGGAAAGGATTTGATTGGCTCCAACTTTGGTCAAAGTGGGTTCAAAAAACAAGTCTTTTGTATTCAAAACCCTATTGTCTTTAGTTTGTAATTCGAGATTAAAACTAGCGTTATTATCTTTTATCAGTTCAACTAATTGTCCTGAGTTCTTCTTGAATTTTTCATATTTTTTCAAGGTTGCCTCAACAATATAGCCGCCTTTATTAGCGATTTTAAGGTTGATGAATTCATTTTCTAATACAGTAAAATTTTCTTTTGCTGAAGGCAAAGTAGCAGAATAGGCGAAACTTCCCAAAGTTCCTTTTAACTTTTGGATTTTAACTGAATCGGCAACCGCTGTATCCGATACTATCGGAGCAACCTGAACCGTATTGGTTTTCTCTGCTTGCGCCTGAGCTGCTTTTTCTTTTTTTGCTTGTGCTTCCTCTTTTACAGACTCGGCCTGACTATTGTAGCTCATCCAAACGATGATAACGAATATTAATCCGAAGCCGATGATTGTATTTAAATCAAATTTCTTTTTTCCATGATTATGCTGAACCTACTTCAGTCTTTTTAATTGTTTTTATGTTTTACCATTGCGGCCACAAAGCTAACAAAAATTGGGTGTGGATTCGCAACTGTACTCTTATATTCAGGATGGTACTGAACACCAATAAAAAAAGGATGATTGGCTAATTCAATAATTTCAACCAAACCAGTTTCGGGGTTTATTCCTGAACATATTAATCCTGCCTTTTCTAATTGTTTTCTGTATTCATTATTGAATTCATAACGATGACGGTGACGTTCTTCTATTTGGTCTTTTCCATAAATTTGATGGGCTAAAGTTCCTTCTGCAATATCACATTTCCACGCACCTAAACGCATTGTTCCGCCTTTATCGGTAATTGTTTTCTGCTCTTCCATTATAGAAATAACCGGATCTTTTGTTTCCTCGTTCATTTCTGTTGAATTCGCATCTTTCATACCTAACACATTTCTCGAATATTCGATAACCGCCATCTGCATTCCCAGGCAGATTCCAAAAAACGGAACTCCTTTTTCACGCGCATAACGAACGGTATCAATCTTGCCTTCAATTCCCCGACCGCCAAATCCCGGAGCAACTAATATGCCGTCCAAATCCTGAAGCTGCTCTTCGGCTGTTTTGGCATCCAAATATTCAGAATGGATGGAAATCACATTCACTTTGGTCTGATTTGCCGCACCAGCATGAATAAATGACTCTAAAATCGATTTATAGGAATCCTGTAATTCCACGTATTTTCCAACCAAACCAACATTTACCGTTTGCTTTGGATGTTTTAATCTGTGAAGAAAAGTATTCCAGTTCTTTAAATCCGGTGCTGCTTTCTTTGGCAAATTTAATTTCTTCAAAGCTACAATGTCCAAGCCTTCTTCCAGCATTAGATTGGGTACTTCATAAATGGTAGAAGCATCTATGGATTGGATAACAGCTTCACGCTTTACGTTGCAGAATAATGCCAGTTTCTGACGCAATTCATCTGATATTTCATGCTCGGTTCTACAAACTAAAATATCTGCTTTGATTCCGCTTTCCATCAAGGTTTTAACCGAGTGTTGCGTTGGTTTTGTCTTTAATTCTCCGGCCGCAGCCAAATATGGAACCAATGTCAGGTGAATTACTATTCCGTTGCCTTCGCCCAATTCCCATACCAACTGACGTACAGATTCAATATAAGGAAGGGATTCGATATCTCCGACAGTTCCACCAATTTCTGTAATTACAATGTCGAATTCACCCGATTTACCAAGCAACTGCATACGTTCCTTAATTTCGTTGGTAATATGCGGAACAACCTGAACCGTTTTACCTAAAAATTCTCCTCTTCGCTCCTTTTCGATTACCGAAAGATAAACCCTTCCTGTGGTAACGTTATTGGCCTGCGAAGTTGGTACATTTAAAAATCTTTCATAGTGACCTAAATCCAAATCGGTTTCGGCACCATCATCTGTCACAAAACATTCACCGTGTTCGTACGGATTCAAAGTTCCGGGATCGACATTGATGTAAGGATCAAATTTCTGAATGGTCGTTCGATAACCTCTAGCCTGTAGTAACTTGGCCAAAGATGCTGCAATGATCCCCTTTCCTAAAGAAGAAGTCACACCGCCTGTAACAAAAATGTATTTTGTCTGATTCATTTTATTGTAGTTGTTGTCGTGTTGTTGTTGTAAAAAACGAGGCAAAAGTACGATTAAAATTGGATAAAAGTTAATTTGAAAATGTGAAAATTTTCAAATTATATTGGCTTCGGATATTGTTTTCTGATATTCCGAACCAATTCTTCCAAACCGTTTAACTTGAGTTCGTAAACGAGTTGCAATTGCTCACCAAGCTGCCCTTTTGGAAAGCCTTTTTGACTGTACCAAACAACATAATGCTCAGGCAAATCAATAAGATGATAGCCTTCATATTTGCCGAAAGGCATTTTGGTGTGCGCGAGTTTAATGAGTATGAGTTGTTGTTTATCCATATGGAAAAAGAGAATAGAATAAAGACTGTTAAAAAGTAAAATGAAAATCTATATTCTATATTCTTTCATCTATTTCTTTGTTTACTTCCAGTTAAAAGTAATTGCTTTTTTAATATCCGGATGCAGACTGAAATGAACCGGACATTGCATCGCTACTCTTTCAAGAATAGTTTTGGTTTTATGATCAGCGGCATGATCCATCTCAAAATGAATGTGGATTTCGGAGATCCTTCTTGGATCAGCTGCCATGACTTTTGTGACTTCTGCCGTTGTTCCTTTTAGTTCAATATCCATATCTCTTGCCTTGATTGCCATAATTGTAATCATACAGGTCGCCAAAGAATTTGCAACCATGTCTGTTGGAGAAAATGCCTCACCTTTTCCTTGGTTGTCGGTTGGCGCGTCATTTAGGATTTCTGTACCGGATTGCAAATGCATTGACGAGCTTCTTAATTCGCCTAAATACCTAACGATGGATGTTGCCATTAAAGTGCTTCTTTTATTGTTAAATCGGTGTCGTAATACAACATGTAAATTCCATTATTGGAATAACCATAGGTCGCATTCTGAACATAGTCAAATTTGTTTTCTATTTGTTCCGATGGTGATGCCTGAACTGTTTCTTCAAAAGTTTTGTCCTGAGACAATCTGAGCAAGGTATCAAACGTTACATCAAAGCCGCGAATGGCATATTGGTTGGGTATGATTTTGTTCAGTTTCTTGTATTTGGCATCAAACTGATTGGCTTCTTCAGTTTCATTGGGTCTCGAAAGTGAAGGATATAATAATTTTAATTTGGTTAATCTCGCCAGTGATATTTCTTCAAAATCTAACGTTTCGTTCGGTTCCAAAATCACTAATTGCACCTGATACTCCTTTTGCGCAGCAAGCATAATGGATGTTGTTGCTAAAATCATTCCCGTACTTTCTGAAGCCAACACCACATAATTGAGTCTGTCTTTTTGAAGTAACGCTTTTAAACTGTCGCCAACAACGCCACCCTTTTCACTAAGCCCCACAATTTTGGTATCGCTTTGTGTTTCCTGAATATATTGTTTCACGCTGCCTTTTTTAGTATCAATTACCGCTATGATATTGCCGTTTTTTGCTCTCATATAATTAAAAACAGAACTTCGCAGCAATTCAACTGAAGGCATTGACTGATATAGGTTAGAAAACTTTTTACCTACCTCTTTTGACAATGGCGAAATGACCGGCGTTTTGGTCGGTTCCAAAAGTTCGGCCAGTTTTTCTACGTTGGCCTGATAAAATGGCCCTACGACAGCATCCATGGACTGAAGATTATTTTGCTGTACCAAAGCGGCAACATTGGATGTGTTTTTCGTTTCCTGGGAATCTAAAATTGTGATATCTACATTCATTCCCAAAACCTTAGCGGAGTCAATAGCCATCAATGCACCGGAATAAAAATCAAGGGTAAGGTTAAGGAATTTATCCTTCTTCAATCTTGCCTGAGTTGAGTTTATAGTATCGCTTTCGATTTTTGAGATATTAAACGGAAAAAGTAATGCGAGTTGTTTCCTCGCATTAGTGTTGATTGATTTCATTAAATTTCCCTGTTCCTTTTTGACAGGTTCCTTTCGCTGTCCTTTGGGAACCCTGAGGATCATTCCGAGTTTAACTCCTTTTTTCAATTCGGGATTGAGTGAAATTAATTCCTTTTCTGTCATTCCGTAATCATTGGCTATGCTTGCCGGAGTTTCGTTTGGCTTAACAACGTATTCTTCAAGGTATTTCTTTGTGCTCGATGTTGGAGCTGTTGTTTCCGCTACAGTTTTTGAAGTTTCTGCTACAGGTTTTGAAGTCTCTGCAACTGCCTGTCCATTTCCTGCAACAAGAAGCTTAAGTCCAATAGGAAAATCATTGATAACCTGAGGATTCAAGCGCTCTAATTCGGATATCGTCATTCCGTATCGTTTAGAAATACCATACTTTGTTTCTTTTGGTGCAATAACATGGTATCCTATTCCTTCTGTTGAAGTCTCTGGTTTTGGGGTAGCTCTTGGGGTTTCTTTTACCACAGGTTTCGAAACTTCAATTGGCTTTTGAGCTTCAACTGATTTAGCCACAACCGGACTTGCATCACTTCCTGGAATTTTGATATTCTGTCCAATCTTTAATCCGTTAGCCAATAAATCCCCATTAGCTGCTTTGATGGCGTCAACGGTTACGTTGTATTGCTTTGAAAGGCTATAAAGCGTTTCTTTGGGCATAACCAAATGGGTAGTGGGATTGGAATTCTGAGTTGGAGTTGAAGTAACTACAGGAGCAGCTATTTTTGGAGTATCATTAGCCGTAACTTCACCAGTAGGCGGAATTAATAAAACGCTATCCAATTGAATCCCGTTTTGGGAATCTGGATTTAACTTATAGATATCGTATGGCGTCACATGGTATTTTTGAGCTATATTATTGATCGTTTCACCCTTAACAACAGTATGTTTAATATATTTTTCCTGCTTTGCAGAAACAGTAAACACAAAAGAAAATACTGTTAGAAATATGGAAAAAAGAATACGGTTTTTCATCTACTTATTATTTATTTAACGTCTAAAGTTAACAAAACTTTTTAAATGCAATCTTAAATGTTAATTTTTTCATCAACTTTTTTGTGTTAACAAACTATTCCCATTCTATCGTAGCTGGCGGTTTAGAGCTGATATCATATACTACTCTATTCACACCTTTTACTTTATTGATGATTTCGTTTGAAATTTTCATCAAAAACTCATAAGGCAAATGTACCCAATCTGCCGTCATTCCATCGGTGGATTCAACAGCACGAAGCGCTACCACTTTCTCGTATGTGCGCTCGTCGCCCATTACTCCAACGCTGTTTACAGGCAACAGGATTGCTCCAGCCTGCCACACTTTATCATACAAACCGTGCTCTTTTAATCCGTTGATAAACACAGCATCAACTTCCTGTAGAATCCGAACTTTCTCTGGTGTAATAGCCCCTAAAATCCTAATGGACAATCCTGGTCCGGGAAAAGGATGCCTTCCTAAAAGTTCCGGGTCAATGCCCAGTGTTTTTCCAACCCGTCGCACTTCGTCTTTGAAGAGCATTCTTAACGGCTCCACAATCTGAAGTTTCATATAATCGGGCAAACCGCCTACATTGTGATGGGATTTGATAGTTGCCGAAGGTCCTTTTACCGAAACCGATTCGATGACATCGGGATAAATTGTTCCCTGTGCCAGCCATTTTACATCTTCTATCCTATGGGCTTCGACATCAAAAACTTCAATAAATGCCTTTCCAATAGCTTTTCGTTTGGCTTCAGGATCTTCCAATCCATCCAAAGCAGCCAGAAAACGATCGGAAGCATCAACTCCTTTCACATTCAGACCCATGTCTTTGTATTGGTGGAGTACATTTTCGAATTCATTTTTACGAAGCAAACCGTTGTTTACAAAAATGCAATACAGGTTTTTACCGATGGCTTTGTGGAGTAAAACAGCCGCAACTGTGGAATCAACACCACCGGAAAGCCCTAAAACAACTTTGTCTTCTTTTACTTTTTCCTGTAATTCCTTAACACAATCCTCTACAAAAGCATTGGGTGTAAATGTTTGTGGAACTTGTGCAATCTTAACCAAAAAGTTCTCAAGGATTTGCTTCCCATCAGTCGAATGATACACTTCGGGGTGGAACTGGATGGCATAAGTAGTTTCGCCCTCAATTTTGTAAGCGGCGTTTTCTACATCTTTGGTACTGGCCAGTTTCACTCCATTCGTTGGCAGATGTTTTATGGTATCACTGTGGCTCATCCAAACCTGAGAATTAACATTTACATCTTCAAAAAAAGTTTCTCCTTCTTTGATATAGGATAAATTTGCCCTTCCATATTCCCTGATATTCGAAGCCGCAACTTCTCCACCCGAAAAATGAGATAGGTATTGTGCGCCATAGCACACTGCGAGTAATGGTAATTTGCCTCGGATATTAGACAAATCAATTTGCAAAGCGTCTTCTGAACGAACAGAATAAGGGCTTCCGCCTAGGATGACAGCTTTGTAGGGTGATAAATCATCTGGATAATGATTAAAAGGGAAGATTTCACAAAAGATATTCAGTTCCCTTACGCGGCGTGCAATTAGTTGTGTGTATTGCGAGCCAAAATCTAAAATAAGTACGTTGTGTTGCATGTGCAAAAGTACTATTCCTAATTTGAAAATAAAAACCCTATTTTGGAATTAACGCAAAAAAATAAAACAGTCCGTCTTCCCGCTATTTGCTATACTATTTGCATTTGTTATTTAGAGCGTTGTTTACATACAGTAATGCTGTACGGAAGTATCGACTGCGTCAAATGGTCAATTTCGTGCAGGAATTATGGGCTCTTTAAAATTTCTCACCTATGGTAAAGAACTTACAGCACCGATACAACACTCTTGCATCAATTACACAGCAAGCATACAGCACTTTGATGGCACTTTGATGGCGCTTTGATGGCGCTTTGATGGCGCTTAAGAGACATTTGGAAATTAATATGGGTTTCCGAAAAGTTGAGTGCAATTTGGATGGAAAATTTGTAACAGATTTTATGACTTATAATTTTTCCTCACATCCAAAAAATAAATCTTTAAAACAGCGTTTAAAATCACCAGGCATTTACTAAAGCTTCTGCTACGCAATGCCAGGATTTCCACTCCTATCGGGGCTAATGAGGACGTTTATTTTCTAATAGAATTTGCTATTCCTACAAGGAAGAATCTCATAAATCTCGTGAAATTTTCACTCTAGTAGTGAACTTACATTTTTAAAAGTCTGTCACAATTTTTTTAATAAAATTTTTTTGTGACACTTTTTGTCACAAAAAATTTAAATGGATTTTTTTGTGACAGGAGCTTAAAAAATTTGACTTTCTTCGTTCCTTGTCATTCAAACAAAGGAAGATATCACTTAAACTAATGCCACGAAAAAAGTAGTATTGTAGTAGTTTTTATCCCGCTATTGCAGATTAAAAGTCTGGGGCATCGGTTTTTTCAATTAAATTACTTCCATACATAGCAAGACATCCTTCACACTAAGAAATTGAATTCTCATGTACAGAAATTCAATTATATGATGCAGCTAATTGTAGCGAGGTTACCTTGCTATAAAAAATACACCTGACAGGTTTCAGAAACATGTCAGGTGTATTTATGTATGTAAAACGATTATCTGTTTTGTTTAAAAGCTTTCAGTCCCGGGAAATAAGCCGTGTCGCCTAACTCCTCTTCTATTCTTAATAGTTGATTGTATTTTGCCATACGGTCTGAACGAGATGCTGAACCTGTTTTTATTTGTCCACAATTCAATGCCACCGCTAAATCCGCAATAGTATTGTCTTCTGTTTCTCCTGAACGGTGTGACATTACCGAAGTATAACCTGCATTATGAGCCATATTAACGGCTGCAATGGTTTCTGTCAAAGTTCCGATTTGGTTTACTTTTACCAATATCGAATTGGCAATTGATTTTTCAATTCCGGTTGCAAGTCTTTCTACATTGGTTACAAATAAATCGTCACCCACTAATTGTGTTGTGTTACCAATCAATTCAGTTAAATAAGCCCAGCCTTCCCAATCGTTTTCCTGCATTCCGTCTTCAATAGAAATAATTGGGTAATTAGCCGCTAACGAAGCTAAATATTCAGCTTGCTCTCTCGATGTTCTTATTTTCCCTGTTTCTCCTTCAAATTTTGTGTAATCGTATTTTCCGTCAACAAAGAATTCTGATGCTGCGCAATCCAATGCAATCATTATTTCGTCGCCAAATTTATAACCTGCATTTTCTACTGCGGTTTTAATGGTGTCTAATGCATCTTCTGTTCCTCCAGCTAAATTCGGAGCAAATCCACCTTCATCGCCTACTGCTGTAGAAAGGTTTCTGTCGTGCAATACTTTTTTAAGGTTATGGAAAATTTCGGTTCCCATCTGCATGGCATGCGTAAAGGAAGTTGCTTTTACAGGCATAATCATAAATTCCTGAAACGCAATCGGCGCATCAGAATGTGAACCACCGTTGATAATGTTCATCATAGGAACAGGCAAAGTATTAGCAGAAACGCCACCAATATATCTGTATAGAGGCAAACCAAGTTCATTTGCAGCCGCTTTGGCTACCGCCAATGAAACTCCCAAAATAGCATTAGCACCTAGTTCCGATTTATTAGGAGTGGCATCCAATTCAATCATCAGTTTGTCAATACCGTTTTGTTCAAAAACAGAGGTTCCCAATAGTTCAGGTGCAATGATCGTATTTACATTCTTTACTGCTTTAGAAACACCTTTTCCCATGTAAGCTTTCCCGCCATCGCGTAATTCTACGGCTTCATGTTCACCGGTAGAAGCTCCAGATGGAACGGCAGCTCTTCCTAAAACACCGTTTTCAGTAACTACATCTACTTCTATTGTTGGATTTCCCCTTGAGTCAAGAATTTGTCTTGCGTGGACTTTGATGATTATGCTCATTTTATATTTTTTTAAAGGTTTTAAAATAGGTTTACAAATTTAGGAAATTTAAAAAAACCACCTTTATTTATTTACATAACTTATAAACGCAATCGTTTTAGTCATAAATACCTCATATAAACCAAACTTCGAAAACAGTGATTGTAGAAATAATACCTGCGATTTATACAATCTGCATTAGTACTTATATCATTTACACATTAGTCAAAATTAAAACCTTGTGAAGCCCTTTAAATAAGGGGATAGTGCGAATTATATAAGCTTTCGGATTATTACTATAACACCATTTGAAGGCCATGGAAGTAATTTTACCATATCAAAATAAAACAAATTGCGCCATGAAAAATTCTACTTTAAAAAACAGCTCAAAAGGAAATCTACCAATGTTGGTTTGCTTTATTTTATTGGTTGGCTTTTTACCATCATCCTTACAATCTCAAAACTATCGTAGCATCGAAGCTTACATGGAAGATTTTGGTAAAAACGAAATGTTCATCAAAAAAGCTTTAATGGATTATACTGTAACTATAGTAGAGTCTCATTTAGAATCAAGGTCCAGAGCCACTGCTTCTAAAATTATAGATAAAATCAATAATATCAATAGTGTTTTGAAAAGAACGGATAAAGGTTTTGAAGGCAATACTTTATTAAGAGATAGTTTTATTAAAATTAACGATCTTACAATACAATCATTGAACGATGGGAGCTTAATATTAAATGATTATGATTACCAAAGTAGTTTATCTTTGGCCGAGATTGGTGAAAACCTAAACAGAAAGGAAGCTGCCATGATGGCTTATTATAAAGGACTTCAGGATTATGAGCAAGCGAAAAAAACATTTGGCGCAAACTTTAAACTTCACTTCAAAAAACCGGTTGGAAAAAACATCCTTGAATATAATGCTACACAAAATATCCTATTCTACAAAATTAATGTGATGGATGAAAAGCTGACTAAAGTGGTTGCAGCGATGGATAAAAAGGGTTTTGATGATTGCATGAACATGATTGCCTTAATGCATCAGGATATTATGGAAAAAACAGCGGCAAACAGAAATTACTTCAAAGACAACTCTTTAAACCAGGCTAATGTTGATTATGCAAACCTTATCAATAATCAAGGTACACAATTGAGCGCCTTATTTAACGACTATACAACATCTTACGAAAACTTACAACAATTGAAAAAATCAACCAACGCTGAAGCTCCCGATACTGCCGAAAGTGTTGCCGTTTACAACGAATCAGTAAGAGATTACAATAACAAAAAGAATTTATTTTATGCAGTTTTTAATGATATACAAAAAACTAAAGACGCATCATACGACCAATGGTTAGCTGTTAATGCCAACTTTCTTAAAAACAATGGTCAATTCGACAACCTTCACGACAGATATGCAGTGAATGACTAATAAATTAAAGTACTATTATATTTTTGGGAACAAAAAGTCTAATCGGTTAAACTTCGATTAGACTTTTTGCTTTTTGGATATTAGTGATAAAATCATCAAAAAGATAAGAAGCATCATGTGGACCAGGACTGGCTTCGGGATGGTATTGCACAGAGAATACACTTTTTGATTTCATCCGCATTCCGGCAACGGTATTATCATTGATGTGGTAGTGCGTGATTTCTAAATCGGGATGCTTTTCTAATTCTTCCCTATTGACTGCGAATCCGTGATTTTGTGAAGTGATTTCGCCTTTTCCTGTCAGCACGTTCATTATCGGATGATTTATTCCCCTGTGACCGTTAAACATTTTATAAGTGGAAACACCGTTAGCCAAACCTATAACCTGATGCCCAAGGCAAATGCCGAAAAGAGGTGTATCGGTTGTAAAGATTTGTTTTGCGATTTCGATTGCTCCTGCTAATGGTTCAGGATCTCCAGGGCCATTTGACAGAAAGTATCCATCAGGGTTGAAGGATTTCATATCTTCAAATTTGGCGTTGTATGGAAATACTTTTATGTAGCAATCTCTTTTGGCAAGATTTCTTAGAATGTTTCTTTTGATTCCTAAATCGAGTGCTGAGATTTTATACTTTGCGTTTTCGTCACCGAAAAAATATGGTTTTTCTGTTGAAACTTTTGAGGCCAGTTCCAAACCTTTCATATCGGGAACTTTGCCTAATAAAACTTTTAGTTCGCTTACCGAAGTTCCGTCTGTGCAGATAACGGCGTTTTGCGCACCATTGTCGCGGATGTAACTTACCAAAGCCCTTGTATCTACATCAGATATGCAGATTAGGTTTTGCTTTTGGAAATAGTCAAAAAGATTACTTTCGGAATCGGGGCGCGAATGGTTAAAGCTGAAATTTTTGCATACTAAACCTGAAATCATGATTTGATCGGCCTCTACTTCGTTGACGTTTACCCCGTAGTTCCCGATGTGTGGATTGGTGGCTACCATGATTTGCCCGAAGTAGGAAGGATCGGTAAAGATTTCCTGGTAACCGGTCATTCCGGTGTTGAAGCAAACTTCTCCAAAGGTTTTCCCTTGGATTCCGATGGATTTACCGTGGAAAATGGTTCCGTCGGCTAGTAATAAAATTGCGGCTGTTTTTGTTGTGTGTTGCATGTGTAGTTGTGTTGTGCAAATTTATTTATTTCTGTTCAATTTAGAAAAAGAATTATGAGAGTTTATAAACATTTCTGAAGTTCTATTTTAGCCCTGATTGCAGTGGAAATCCTTTTTATAAATTTTCAATTTATGAAAAGATTGGAACGTAAAGCAGGACTGGATATCCTTAAGAACGTAAAGCTGTGCTACTAAAAGTTAAATAAAATTTTATTGAATTCGGCAGAATCTGAAACAAGTTCAGATTAAAAAAAAGGATAAACATTGCTGCTTATCCTTTTAGTATTTATGAAGTGGCATTCATTATGCTTCTTCGTCTTTTTTATCTTCTTCAGTAGCTGGTGCTTCTGGAGTCTCTTCTGCTGCCGGAGTTTCTTCAACTTCTGCAACTGCCGGAGTTTCTTCAACAACTTCTGGAGTTTCCACTTCAGCAACCGGAGTTTCCTCTACTACTGGAGTTTCTACAACCTCTGCAGCTGGAGTTTCAACAACTGGTGCAGGAGTTACTTCTTCTGCTTTTGGAGCAGCTGGAGTTGCCACTGGAGCAGCCGTTTTCTTAGGACGACGTGTTCTTCCTTTTTTCTCCTCTTTTTTACCACCGTTGTATAATTCGTTGAAATCAACCAATTCGATCATTGCCATATCAGCGTTATCTCCAAGACGGTTACCCATTTTGATGATACGTGTATAACCACCTGGACGGTCACCTACTTTAGCTGCTACATCTCTGAATAAATCAGTTACCGCATATTTGCTACGTAAGTAAGCGAAACAGATACGACGATTGTGGGTTGTATCTTCTTTTGATTTTGTTATAAGTGGCTCAACGAATTGTTTAAGCGCTTTTGCTTTAGCAACCGTAGTGTTAATACGTTTGTGCTCGATAAGAGAACAAGCCATATTAGCCAACATAGCTTTTCTATGTCCGGTCTGTCTGCTTAAGTGATTGAATTTTTTTCCGTGTCTCATGACGTGTTTTTTTAGCCTTCATCTTGCTGCAATCCTCTTTGGAGAGCAAAATATGAAGTAATTTATTCTTTATCTAATTTGTATTTACCTAAGTCCATTCCGAAAGTAAGATTCTTGTTGGCAACCAATTCATCTAACTCAGTTAGTGATTTTTTACCGAAGTTACGGAACTTCATTAAGTCATTTTTGTTGAAAGATACAAGATCTCCAAGTGTATCAACTTCTGCAGCTTTCAAACAGTTCAATGCTCTTACGGATAAATCCATATCAACAAGTTTTGTTTTAAGCAATTGCCTCATGTGTAAGGATTCCTCATCATAAGACTCAGTTTGAGCAATTTCATCAGCTTCTAGTGTGATTCTCTCATCAGAGAATAACATAAAGTGGTGAATTAAAACTTTAGCCGCTTCAGTTAAAGCATCTTTTGGATTGATTGAACCATCAGTTTTGATTTCAAAAACTAATTTTTCATAATCTGTTTTTTGCTCTACACGGAAGTTTTCAATAGCATACTTAACATTTTTTACCGGAGTAAAAATAGAGTCAGTAAATATTGTTCCTATTGCTGCGTTTTGTTTTTTGTTCTCTTCTGCAGGAACATAACCACGACCTTTCTCGATAGTTAATTCCATATTAAGATTCACTTTGCTGTCTAAATTACAGATAACCAATTCCGGATTCAACACCTGGAAACCAGAGATGAATTTTTGGAAATCACCAGCTGTAATCTGATCTTTACCAGAGATTGAGATAGAAACTGTTTCATTATCTACATCTTCGATCTGACGTTTGAAACGTACTTGTTTTAGATTTAGGATAATTTCAGTTACATCTTCAACAACTCCGGAAATAGTAGAGAATTCGTGCTCAACACTGTCAATTCTGACAGATGTGATTGCATAACCTTCTAACGCAGAAAGTAAAACTCTTCTAAGTGCATTACCAACAGTCAATCCGTATCCTGGTTCTAAAGGTCTGAATTCAAACTTACCTTCAAAATCGGTTGAATCGATCATGATAACTTTATCGGGCTTCTGAAAATTAAATATTGCCATAATTTAGACTAATGTCAATTATTATTTGTTGTACAATTCGACGATTAACTGCTCTTTAATATTTTCTGGGATTTGAAGCCTTTGTGGAACAGAAACGAAAGTTCCTTCCATTGTGTCATTATTCCATGTGATCCACTCATATACATGAGAAGAGTTTGATAATGATGCACCAATTGCTTCAACAGATTTAGATTTTTCACGAACAGCAACTTTATCACCTGGTTTCAAGTGGTAAGATGGAATGTTAACCAATTCTCCGTTTACAGTGATGTGTCGGTGAGAAACGATTTGACGGGCTGCTCTTCTTGATGGAGCAATTCCCATTCTGAAAACTACGTTATCTAATCTGGCTTCGCATAATTGTAAAAGGATTTCACCTGTTACACCTTTAGAAGCTGCTGCTTTTTCGAATAAATTCCTGAATTGTTTTTCTAAAATTCCATAAGAATATTTAGCTTTTTGCTTTTCCATCAATTGGACAGCGTACTCAGATTTTTTTCCTCTTTTTTTAGCCATCCCGTGTTGTCCAGGAGGATAATTTCTTTTTTCGAAGGCTTTATCTTCTCCGAAAATTGCTTCGCCAAACTTACGGGCGATTCTTGTACTTGGACCAGTATATCTTGCCATTTTAAATTGTTTTAGACAGAGGTTATGAATTCAGGTCGAATCCTTCGATAACCTATTATTCTATCTTGATTATACTTATTGTTTGTTTAATCAGATACTGAGATTCTGAAATAATTCAGAACAGGTTCAGTATAAATTATACTCTACGTCTTTTAGGAGGACGACATCCGTTGTGTGGCATTGGAGTAACGTCAATGATTTCTGTTACTTCAATTCCTGAGTTATGTATAGATCTGATAGCAGACTCACGTCCGTTCCCTGGTCCTTTTACATAAACCTTTACTTTTTTAAGTCCAGCTTCCAATGCTACTTTACCGCAATCTTCTGCTGCCATCTGAGCTGCATACGGAGTATTCTTTTTAGAACCTCTGAAACCCATTTTACCAGCTGAAGACCAAGAAATAACCTCACCTTTTTTGTTAGTCAAAGAAATGATGATGTTGTTAAAGGTTGCACTAATATGAGCTTCACCTGTTGATTCAACGATAACTTTACGTTTTTTTGTTGTTGCTTTAGCCATATTACTTATTATTTAGTTGCTTTTTTCTTGTTAGCAACAGTTTTTCTTTTACCTTTTCTTGTTCTAGAGTTGTTCTTAGTTCTTTGCCCTCTTAATGGAAGACCAGATCTGTGACGGATTCCTCTGTAACATCCAATATCCATTAGACGTTTGATGTGTAGTGAAACTTCTGAACGAAGCTCACCTTCAATTTTGTAGTATGATACAGCATCACGGATTGCTCCGATCTCGTCATCATTCCAATCTTGAACTTTTGTATCTTGGCTTACTTGAGCTTTTTCTAAAATCTCAATTGCTCTACTTCTACCAACTCCGAAGATGTAGGTTAAAGCGATAACTCCTCTTTTGTTTTTAGGTATATCTACCCCTGCTATTCTTGCCATAACTATCCTTGTCTTTGTTTAAATCTAGGATTCTTTTTGTTGATTACGTATAATCTGCCTTTTCTTCGTACAATCTTGCACTCGGCACTTCTTTTTTAACTGATGTTCTTACTTTCATCTTGAATATCTTTAATATCTATAAGTAATTCTTGCTTTAGACAAATCGTAAGGGCTCATTTCCAGTTTTACTTTGTCACCAGGTAACAACTTAATGTAATGCATACGCATTTTTCCAGAGATGTGAGCAATTACAACGTGTCCGTTTTCTAATTCCACACGAAACATTGCATTTGACAATGCTTCGATTATTGATCCGTCTTGTTCTATTGCTGATTGTTTTGCCATAAATTAAGCTACTGCTTTTCTGTTTTTACCGCTTTTCATCAATCCGTCATAGTGTTTATTCAATAAATAAGAATTTATTTGTTGAATAGTATCGATAGCTACACCAACCATAATGATTAGTGAAGTACCGCCATAGAACATTGCCCAAGATTGTTGAACGCTAAAACTCACAACAATGGCTGGGAACACAGCTATCAACGCAAGAAATAATGAACCAGGGAATGTTATTAGAGACATGATTCTATCTAAGAAATCTGCTGTTTCAATTCCGGGCTTAACACCAGGAATAAAACCACCACTTCTTTTTAAATCATCAGCCATTTTATTTGTAGGGACAGTAATTGCTGTATAAAAGAATGTAAAGATTACAATCAATGAAGCAAAAACCACATTATACCAAAGACCAAACATGTCGCTGAATGTACCGGCTATAGATTGTGATGTTTCAGATTTTGAAAGACCCGCAACCGCAGCTGGTATAAACATAATTGCCTGAGCAAATATAATTGGCATAACTCCGGCAGAATTCAGTTTCAATGGAATCCATTGTCTGTTTCCTCCCATCATGTCCTGTTCGAAATCTCCGGTTGTTGTACGACGGGCGTATTGTACAGGGATTTTTCTAACTGCCATAACTAATAGCACACAAGCAATAATAATCAATAACCAAACAATCACTTCAATTACTAACAACATTGGTCCACCAGTAGTCTGGCCTGACATTTTTGAAACAAACTCTTGGTATAATGCCTGAGGTAGTCTGGCTAGAATTCCGACCATAATCAATAGTGAAATACCATTACCAATACCTTTATCTGTAATTTTCTCTCCTAACCACATTGCAAAAATAGTTCCTGTTGTAAGGATCAAAACAGATGAGAACAAGAATGAGAATGAATCAAATCCTAAAAGGAAAGCGCTGTTTGGCAAAGTTCTGTAAAGGTTATAAATATAACCAGGACCCTGAACTAAGGTAATAGCGATGGTTAACCATCTTGTAATTTGATTTAATTTCTTTCTACCGCTTTCACCGTCTTTCTGTAATTTTTGCAAATAAGGGATAGCAATACCCATTAACTGAACAACAATTGAAGCAGAAATGTATGGCATGATACCTAGTGCAAATACTGATGCTTTTGAGAAAGCTCCACCGGTAAACATATCAAGTATCGATCCGATACCTTTATCTGTTTGCCCAGCAAGGCTAGTCAATTGTGTAGCGTCAATACCTGGAAGGGTAACATGTGCACCAAATCTGTATACTAATAACAGTCCTAATGTTAGGATGATCCTGTTTTTTAGTTCTTCTATTTTCCAAACATTCAAAAATGATTCAAAAAATTTCTTCATTGTTCTAGTTTATTATAAGGTTACAGCTTCTCCACCAGCAGCTTCGATAGCAGCTTTAGCAGTAGCAGTAAATTTATGTGCAGTTACTTTTAATTTTGTTTTTAACTCTCCTCTACCAAGAATTTTTACAGTTTCGCTTTTAGTAGCCAAACGGTTTTCAACAAATACTGAGAAATCTACAGTATCGGTAACAATTCCGTTATCCACTAATAATTGAAGCGTATCAAGGTTTACACCTTGGTATTCTTTACGATTGATGTTTGTAAAACCAAACTTAGGCACACGTCTTTGAAGTGGCATCTGACCTCCTTCAAAACCAATCTTTTTAGAATAACCAGAACGAGACTTAGCTCCTTTGTGACCTCTTGCAGAAGTACCACCTTTACCAGAACCTTCTCCTCTACCTAATCTTTTATTTTGATTGTGTGTAGAACCTTCAGCAGGTTGTAAGTTACTTAAATTCATAACTATGATTTGTTATTTAACTTCCTCAACGGAAACTAAGTGTTTAACTTTATTTATCATTCCAAGGAGTGCAGGATTCACTTCGTGCTCTACAACTTGACCCATTCTTCTTAAACCAAGAGCCTCTAAGCCTCTTTTTTGAGTAAGCGGACAATTAATCTGACTTCTTACTTGTTTTACTTTTACTTTAGCCATAATACCTTGGATTAACCTTTAAATACTTTTTCTAAAGAAATACCTCTTTGTTTTGCAACAGTAACGGCACTTCTCATTTGTAATAAAGCATCAAAAGTTGCTTTTACCACGTTGTGAGGGTTTGATGAACCTTGTGATTTTGATAATACATCGTGAATACCAACTGATTCAAGAACTGAACGAACAGCTCCACCAGCAATTACTCCGGTACCGTGAGATGCAGGCATCAAAAATACTGCTGCTCCACCAAATTTTCCTTTTTGTTCGTGAGGAACTGATTGTCCACTCAAAGGAATTCTAACTAAGTTTTTCTTTGCATCTTCTACTGCTTTTGCAATAGCTTCAGAAACATCTTTAGATTTTCCTAATCCGTGACCAACTACTCCATTTTCATCACCTACAACTACAATGGCAGAAAAACCGAATGCTCTTCCTCCTTTTGTAACTTTGGTAACACGATTTACACTTACCAGACGATCTTTTAATTCAAGACCACTAGGTTTTACTAATTCTACATTTTTGTATTTAGACATAATATAATTAGAATTTAAGCCCAGCCGCTCTTGCGCCTTCTGCTAATGATTTAATACGACCGTGGTATAAATAACCTCCTCTATCGAAAGTTACTTCTGTGATTCCAGCTTTCAAAGCTTTTTCAGCAACTAGTTTTCCAACTGTTGTTGCAACTTCAATGCTTGTACCTTTTGCATCTACTCCTTTATCTTTCGATGAAGCAGCCAATAAAGTAACTCCATTCACATCATCAATAAGTTGTGTATAGATTTCTTTATTACTTCTGAATACAGATAATCTTGGTCTTGCAGCGGTTCCGCTTACAATCTTTCTGATTCTGTATTGTATCCTTTGTCTTCTTTCAGATTTTGTTAATGACATAACGCTATTTTTTAAGCTGATTTACCTGCTTTTCTTCTTAATACTTCACCAACAAACTTAACCCCTTTACCTTTGTAAGGCTCTGGTTTACGGAAACCTCTGATTTTCGCAGCGATTTGTCCGATTAATTGTTTGTCGAAAGATGTTAACTTCACAATTGGGTTTTTACCTTTTTCAGAAATTGTTTCCAGTTTTACTTCCGGAGCAACTTCTAAAACGATATTATGAGAAAAACCTAAAGCTAAATCTAACTTCTGACCTTGATTCGAAGCTCTGTAACCAACTCCTACCAATTCTAATTCTTTTGTAAAACCTTCAGCCACACCAATAACCATATTATTGATTAATGATCTGTATAATCCGTGTTTTGCTCTGTGATCTTTACTATCAGATGGTCTTTCAACTGTGATTTGACCTTCTTCAACTTTTACAGTTACGTCTGCGTAATTCTGTGTAAGTTGACCTAATTTTCCTTTAACTGTAATTACTGTATCACTAACTTCAACAGTAACACCAGCAGGAATCGAAATTGGATTTTTACCTATTCTTGACATGTTTTCTGTTTTTAATTAGTATACGTAACAAATTACTTCTCCACCAACATTTAATTGCTTAGCTTGTTTCCCGGTCATTAAACCTTTTGAAGTTGAAACAATAGCAATTCCTAAACCGTTAAGGATTCTAGGTAATTTTGAAGCACCTGCGTACTTACGTAAACCTGGTTTACTAATTCTTTGGATATCTTTGATTACAGAGTCTTTAGTATCTTTATCATACTTAAGAGCGATTTTGATGGTTCCTTGCACAGAACTGTCATCAAATTTGTAACTCAAAATATACCCTTGATCGAATAAAATTTTTGTGATTTCTTTTTTAAGGTTAGATGCTGGAATCTCAACCACTTTGTGGTTTGCCATAACTGCATTTCTAACTCTCGTAAGATAATCCGCAATAGGATCTGTATACATATTTATTAAATTGCGGCAACGGTTTTCAGGGGAACCATTCCTCTGAACCTGAAGCCATTAAACTCTATTTTTAACAGCAGATAATTGTACGTTACCTGCTAAAAGCGGGCAAATGTACAATTATCTGTTGATATAAACTAATTACCAGCTAGCTTTTCTAACTCCCGGTATTAATCCTTGGTTGGCCATCTCACGGAATGTAACACGTGAAATACCGAATTGTCTCATATAACCTCTTGGTCTTCCAGTCAATTTACAACGATTGTGCATACGAACCGGTGAAGCATTTTTAGGTAATTTTTGTAGACCTTCGTAATCTCCAGCTTCTAATAAAGCTTTCCTTTTCTCAGCATACTTTGCTACCGTTTTTCTCTCTTAACCTCACGGGCTTTCATTGATTCTTTAGCCATGTCTTAATTCTTTTTAAAAGGTAAACCTAATTCTGCCAATAATGATTTTGCTTCTTTATCTGTGTTTGCAGATGTTACGAATGTAATATCTAAACCTGATATTTTGTTTACTTTGTCAATATCAATTTCCGGGAAAATGATTTGTTCAGTAACACCAAGGTTGTAGTTACCTCTTCCGTCAAAACCAGTAGCTTTAATACCGCTAAAATCTCTAACACGTGGTAAAGATGATGTAATAAGTCTATCTAAAAACTCATACATTCTTTCTCCTCTAAGAGTTACTTTTGCTCCAATTGGCATACCTTTTCTCAATTTGAAAGACGCAACGTCTTTCTTAGAAATGGTTGATACCGCTTTTTGTCCAGTAACTTTTGTTAGTTCTTCTACAGCATAATCAACCAATTTCTTGTCTGAAACTGCAGCTCCAACTCCACGGCTTAAAACGATTTTCTCCAATTTAGGAACTTCCATTACGTTTTTATAACCGAATTCTTCTTTAAGGGCAGCAATTACTCTGTCCTTATATTCTTGCTTAAGTCTTGGGATATATGCCATAACTATGCTTTATTAGCTTTTTTGGATTCTTTTTCGCTCCGCCTTTAGCTGTATCAGCACCGCTTACCAAAGATAGGTTTGAGATGTGGATAGGAGCTTCCATCTTAACGATTCCGCCTTGTGGGTTTTTAGCACTTGGTTTCGTATGTTTAGATACCATGTTCACACCTTCAACGATCGCTTTGTTTTTCTCTCTGTAAACACGCGTAATTTTACCTGTTAAACCTTTATGGTCACCAGCTATTACTTTTACAGTGTCTCCAGATTTTACTTTTAACTTTATCATCTTACTATGAATTAAAGCACCTCAGGCGCTAATGATACAATTTTCATGAATTGTTTTTCACGAAGTTCTCTTGCAACCGGACCAAAAACACGAGTTCCTCTCATTTCTCCTGCAGCGTTCAAAAGAACACATGCATTGTCATCGAAACGGATATAAGAACCATCGGCTCTTCTCACTTCTTTTTTGGTACGTACAACAACTGCAGTTGAAACAGCACCTTTCTTAACGTTACCGTTAGGTGTTGCATCTTTGATTGAAACTACAATTTTATCTCCAACAGAGGCATAACGACGTTTCGTTCCTCCTAATACACGGATAGTCAAAACTTCTTTTGCTCCTGTGTTATCTGCGACTTTTAGTCTTGATTCTTGTTGTACCATAATTATTTAGCTCTTTCAATGATTTCAACTAGTCTCCAACATTTAGTTTTTGATAAAGGTCTTGTTTCCATGATCTTTACTGTATCACCAATGTTACAGTCGTTTGTTTCGTCGTGTGCATGAAACTTTTTAGTTTTCAATACGAACTTACCATATAATGGGTGTTTTACTTTAGTTACCTGCGCAACAACAATAGACTTGTCCATTTTGTTTGATGTAACTACACCAATTCTTTCTTTCCTTAAATTTCTTTTATCTTCCATTTTAGCAGAATACAATTATTGTAACTCTCTTTTAGTTAGCTCAGTTGCTACTCTAGCAACGGCTCTTCTTGCACTTCTAATTTGAAGTGGATTGGCAATTGGAGAAATAGCGTGAGCATTTCTTAGATCTGAATACGCTTTTCTTAACTGAATAAGTTTTTCTTGTAACTCAGCTGCGGATAGATTTATAATTTCTGATTGTTTCATAATTAATTTTAGATTATGCTTCGAAATCTCTAGCAACGACAAACTTAGTTTTTACTGGAAGTTTCTGAGCTGCAAGACGCAATGCTTCTTTTGCAACAGATAGTGGAACTCCACCAACTTCAAACATGATTCTTCCTGGTTTTACAACTGCAGCCCAATATTCGACCGCACCTTTACCTTTACCCATACGTACCTCAAGAGGTTTTTTGGTGATTGGCTTGTCCGGGAAAATATTGATCCATAACTGTCCTTCTCTTTTCATATATCTGGTTGCAGCAATACGCGCAGCTTCGATTTGACGTGAAGTTAAAAACATTCCATTTTCATGTACAGATTTAATTCCAAACATTCCACTTGAAAGTTCGTGCCCTCTTTGAGCATTTCCTTTCATTTTACCCTTCTGTACCTTACGGTATTTTGTTCTTTTAGGCTGTAACATTTTCTTTTACTTTTTAAAAAATTACTTTCTTTTACGGTCGCCTCCAGGCTTTCTGTCCTTGTTGAAAGGCTTTCTGTCGCCTCTTGGAGAATCTCCGCCTTTTCCACCACCTTGACCAGCTTGTTTTTTGTCCATGCCTACAAGTGGAGAAAGGTCTCTTTTTCCATAAACTTCACCTTTCATGATCCATACTTTGATACCCATTCTACCATAAGTAGTATGTGCTTCAGCCAAAGCATAATCAATATCGGCTCTGAAAGTTGATAGAGGAATCCTTCCTTCTTTGAATTGCTCAGAACGTGCCATTTCAGCTCCGTTCAAACGACCAGAAATCAATACTTTAATACCTTCAGCATTCATACGCATTGCAGCCGCAATTGCCATTTTGATAGCTCTTCTGTATGAGATTCTGCTTTCAATCTGACGCGCGATAGAAGTACCTACCAAGTAAGCATCTAATTCAGGTCTTTTAATTTCAAAGATGTTGATTTGAACCTCTTTGTCAGTAACTTTCTTAAGTTCTTCTTTCAACTTGTCTACCTCTTGGCCACCTTTCCCGATAATGATACCAGGTCTTGCAGTAGTGATAGTAACGGTTACAAGTTTCAAAGTTCTCTCGATGATTACTTTTGATACACTAGCTTTTGATAAACGAGCATGGATATACTTTCTGATTTTATAATCTTCAGCGATTTTATCACCGTAATCATTTCCACCATACCAGTTTGAATCCCATCCTCTGATGATCCCAAGTCTGTTTCCTATTGGATTTGTCTTTTGTCCCATCTTAATTAATTGCTTTGTGTGTTATCTAATTGCCCTAATACGATTGTAACGTGGTTAGAACGTTTTCTAATTCTGTGTGCTCTTCCCTGTGGAGCAGGACGAAGTCTTTTCAACATCATTCCACCATCTACAGTGATTGTTTTTATAAATAAGCCTGCTTCTGAAACGTTTCCGTCAGCATTTTTCTGCTCCCAATTGTTGATGGCAGACAATACTAATTTCTCTAATTTTCTTGAAGCTTCTTTTGAGCTGAATCTTAAAATATTCAAAGCTCTTTCCACTTTCTGACCTCTTACCAAGTCCGCTACTAAGCGCATTTTTCTAGGTGAAGTAGGGCAGTTATTCAATTTCGCGAAAGCAATAGACTTATTAGCCTCTTTTCTCGCATCTGCTGTTTCTCTTTTACGAACTCCCATTGCTTCTTATTTTTTACCTTTATTTTTTGCTCCAGCGTGACCTCTAAAAGATCTAGTTGGTGAAAACTCTCCTAATTTATGTCCTACCATGTTCTCAGTTACATAAACCGGAACGAATTGGCGACCATTGTGTACTGCGATAGTTTGCCCAACGAAATCTGGAGTAATCATAGATGCTCTAGACCAAGTCTTAACCACACCTTTATTTCCACCAGCAATATTTTCCTGAACTTTCTTATCTAATTTATAGTGTACAAAAGGTCCTTTTTTTAATGAACGTGCCATGTCTTATTATTTCTTTCTGCGTTCTACAATATACTTGTTACTCGGGTTAACTTTAGAACGAGTTCTATAACCTTTAGCAGGAAGTCCTTTTCTAGAACGTGGGTGACCTCCAGATGAACGTCCTTCACCACCACCCATTGGGTGATCGACAGGGTTCATTGCTACTGGTCTTGTTCTTGGTCTTCTTCCTAACCATCTTGTTCTACCTGCTTTACCAGATACGATCAATTGGTGGTCAGAGTTAGAAACTGCTCCGATTGTTGCTGAACAAGTTAACAAGATCAATCTTGTTTCACCTGAAGGCATCTTAATTGTAGCATATTTTCCGTCTCTTGCCATTAACTGAGCAAATGTTCCAGCTGAACGAGCAATAGTAGCTCCCTGACCTGGACGCAATTCGATACAAGAAATTACAGTTCCCAATGGAATTTTGCTCAATGGCAAAGTATTTCCAATTTCTGGGGCTGCACCTTCTCCTGACACAACAGTTTGTCCTACCTGTAGACCATTCTGAGCAACGATATACGTTTTCTCTCCATCTACATACCACAATAATGCGATAAAAGCAGTTCTGTTTGGATCATACTCGATTGATTTCACAGTAGCTGGAATTCCAACTTTAGTTCTTTTGAAATCAATAATACGATACCTTTGTTTGTGACCACCGCCTGTATAACGCATGGTCATTTTTCCTTGACTATTTCTACCACCTGAGTTTTTTATCGGTGCGATCAAAGAACGCTCCGGCTTATCAGTCGTGATGGCGTCAAAACCATTCACAACTCTAAAACGCTGACCAGGGGTAATAGGTTTTAATTTTCTAACTGACATTTTCTATTAGATATTATTATAAAAATCTATTGTTTCTCCTTCTTTTACTTGTACAATAGCTTTTTTGTAGCTATTTGTTTTTCCGCTGATTAAACCACTTTTTGTATATTTAGTAGTTCTGTCAGCTCTATAGTTCATCGTGTTTACAGTAACAACAGAAATTCCATAAGCAGCCTCAACAGCTTTCTTAATTTGAACTTTGTTTGCTTTTTTGTCAACAACAAAACCAAAACGATTGAAAACTTCACCTTCTTTGGTGATTTTTTCTGTTATGATAGGTTTAATTATGATACTCATGACTCTGTTATTTACTTAAATTTTCTTCAATTCCTTCTAAAGAACCTTCTGAAAGAACTAAGTTATTTGCATTTAAAATTGCATAAGTACTTAATTCTGAGTTAGTTACGACGTTAGAAGCTTTCAAATTACGTGACGACAAATATACATTTTTATTTGATTCACCCAACACAAACAAAGATTTTTTGTTTTCTAACCCTAAAGCTTTCAAAACATTAATGAAATTTTTAGTGTTTGGTGTTTCAAAATTGAAGTCTTCTACAACTACTATATTTGATTCTTTTGCTTTTAAAGAGAAAGCAGATTTTCTTGCTAATCTTTTTACCGTTTTGTTCAATTTGAAAGAATAGCTTCTTGGACGTGGTCCAAAAACAGTACCTCCACCTTTGAACAAAGGGTTTTTTGCACTACCGGCACGAGCCGTACCAGTTCCTTTTTGTTTTTTAATCTTACGAGTAGAACCTGCAACTTCAGCTCTTTCTTTAGCTTTGTGCGTTCCTTGTCTTTGATTTGCTAAGTATTGCTTAACATCAAGATATACTGCGTGATTATTTGGCTCGATTGCGAAAACTGAATCAGAAAGTTTAACTTTTCTTCCAGTTTCTTTTCCGTTGATATCTAAAACTTTTACTTCCATTACTTCTGAATGATTACATAAGAGTTTTTGCATCCAGGAATAGCTCCCTTAACAACAAGCAGGTTCTTTTCAGCCACTACTTTTAAAACTCTAAGATTTTGTACTTTTACATTATCTCCTCCCATTCTTCCTGCCATACGCATTCCTTTGAATACACGTGATGGATAAGAAGATGCTCCTACAGAACCTGGCGCTCTCAAACGGTTGTGTTGTCCGTGAGTTGCTTGTCCAACACCACCAAAACCGTGACGTTTAACAACACCCTGGAAACCTTTTCCTTTTGATACACCTTGTACATCAACAAATTCTCCTTCGCTGAATACTTCCACGGTAACATTGTCACCTAATTTAAAATCACTTTCGAAACCTTGGAATTCAACGACTTTTTCTTTGCAGAAGTTCCCGCTTTTTTAAAGTGACCTAAGTCAGCTTTAGTGGCGTGTTTTTCTGTTTTGTCATCGAAACCAAGTTGAAGTGCTTCATACCCGTCAACCTCAATGGTTCTGACTTGGGTAACGACACAAGGTCCAGCTTCGATTACCGTACAAGGAATATTCTTCCCGTTTTCATCGAATAAGCTAGTCATGCCGATTTTTCTTCCTATTAACCCAGACATATTAAACTAATTATTAATTAATAAATTTATTTTTTGCATTTTTAAAAAAATTAAGCGTCGGACAGAATCCGACACTTAATCCTTGTTTTATTTTAAAGTATAATTATACTTTGATTTCTACTTCAACTCCACTAGGCAATTCAAGTTTCATTAAAGCATCGATAGTTTTCGAAGAAGAACTGTAGATGTCTAACAATCTTTTGTATGAACTAACCTGGAACTGCTCTCTCGCTTTTTTGTTCACGTGAGGAGAACGTAATACAGTAAATATTTTTTTGTGCGTAGGTAACGGAATTGGACCTGTTACAACAGCACCTGTGCTTTTCACAGTTTTTACGATTTTCTCAGCTGATTTATCAACCAACATGTGATCGTAAGACTTTAATTTTATTCTAATTTTTTGACTCATCTTGATAAGAATTAAGCGTTACCTTTTGCTTTTTTGATAACTTCTTCTGAAATGTTAGAAGGAGTTTGTTCGTAATGTGAAAATTCCATTGTAGATGTTGCTCTACCAGAAGACAATGTTCTTAATGTTGTTACATAACCAAACATCTCTGATAATGGCACATCTGCCTTAATAGTCTTAGCACCATTTCTGTCACCCATGTCATTCACCTGGCCTCTACGACGGTTGATATCACCTACGATATCTCCCATGTTTTCTTCAGGAGTTATAACTTCCATTTTCATGATAGGCTCAAGGATAACAGCTCCGGCCGCTTTCGCAACTTCTCTGTAACCCATTCTTGCCGCTAATTCAAAAGAAAGAGCATCAGAATCCACAGGGTGGAAAGATCCATCTAATAAAGTTACTTTTAAACTATCAACCTGGTATCCAGCTAATGGACCCGTTTTCATAGCTTCACGGAAACCTTTCTCAACAGATGGAATATATTCTTTAGGAACGTTACCACCTTTTACTGCATTCACAAACTGTAATCCAACAGGAGCTTTACCGTCTACTAAATCAGCTGGCTCAAGAATAAATACGATATCACCGAATTTACCACGACCTCCAGATTGTTTCTTGTACGTTTCTCTGTGTTGAGCAGATTTTGTAAAAGCCTCTTTGTATTCAACTTGTGGTTCACCTTGGTTAACCTCAACTTTGAATTCACGTTTCATACGATCTACAAGGATGTCTAAGTGTAACTCACCCATACCTGAAATAATCGTTTGACCTGAAGCCTCATCTGTTCTTACAGTAAATGTTGGATCCTCTTCAGCTAATTTTGCTAAAGCCATACCCATTTTATCAACGTCAGCTTTAGTTTTTGGCTCGATAGCGATACCAATTACCGGTGCTGGGAATTTCATTGACTCAAGAATGATTGGGTGTTTTTCGTCACACATTGTATCTCCGGTCTTGATATCCTTAAATCCAACCGCTGCTCCAATATCACCTGCTTCAATATAATCGATTGGGTTTTGTTTGTTAGCGTGCATCTGGTAGATACGTGAAATTCTTTCTTTGTTTCCAGAACGAGTGTTCAAGATATAAGAACCTGCATCTAAACGACCTGAATATGCACGGAAGAAAGCCAAACGACCAACATAAGGGTCAGTAGCGATTTTAAATGCCAAAGCTGCGAACGGCTCTTTTACATCAGGACGACGTAAGATTTTAGTTTGATCTTCTTCTAATAAATCAGCATCATCAGGATGGATTCCTTCGATACCTTCTTTATCTAAAGGAGATGGTAAATATTTACATACAGCATCCAACATGAATTGAACACCTTTGTTTTTGAATGAAGAACCAGCAATCATCGGAATGATAGCCATATCCATAGTAGCAGCTCTTAATGCTGTATTGATTTCTTCCTCAGTAATAGAGTTTTCATCTTCCATGAATTTCTCTAAAAGGTTTTCATCATAATCAGCAACAGCTTCAATAAGGATTGATCTATATTCTTTTACTTCTGCAAGCATATCCTCTGGGATAGGCACGATATCAAAAGTAGCACCTAGAGTTTCATCATGCCATACAATAGCTTGATTCTTAACTAAATCTACAACTCCTTTGAAGTCATTTTCCTCACCAATTGGCAAAGTAATAGCAACAGCATTAGACTTTAACATGTCTCTAACTTGTTGACAAACCATTAAGAAGTTAGAACCCTGACGGTCCATTTTGTTTACGAATCCCATACGTGGAACTCTATATTGATCAGCAAGTCTCCAGTTAGTCTCTGATTGTGGCTCAACACCATCAACAGCAGAAAATAAGAAAACCAATCCATCCAATACACGTAACGAACGGTTTACCTCTACGGTAAAATCAACGTGTCCTGGGGTATCAATAATATTAAAGTGGTAATCCTGAGAAGTTGGCAATGGTTTACCCTGCTCAGTTGGAAAACTCCATTCACAAGTGGTTGCAGCTGAAGTAATGGTAATACCTCTTTCCTGCTCTTGTGCCATCCAGTCCATTGTTGCAGCACCATCGTGTACTTCACCAATTTTATGTGATTTTCCGGTATAGAATAATATACGCTCCGTTGTTGTTGTTTTACCAGCATCAATGTGAGCAGCAATTCCGATGTTTCTTGTTAATTTTAGATCTCTAGCCATTTCTTAAATATTAAAATCTAAAGTGAGAGAATGCTTTATTTGCTTCTGCCATTTTGTGAGTATCCATTCTCTTTTTAACAGCAGCACCTTCTTCTTTAGCCGCAGCTAAGATTTCAGAAGCTAATTTGCCTGACATCGATTTCTCGTTTCTTCTACGAGCATAAAGTATCATCCACTTCATGGCCATAGAAATTTTTCTGTCCGGTCTGATTTGCATCGGTATTTGGAATGTAGCTCCACCTACTCTACGACTACGTACTTCTACGTGAGGCATAACGTTTGTTAAAGCATCTTTCCATACTTCTAATGATGATTTTTCATCATTGTTTTTCTTTGTTTCTACGATTTCCATTGCATCATAGAATACTTTGAAAGCTGTTGATTTCTTACCATCCCACATCAGGTTGTTCACAAAACGTGTTACTAACTGATCGTTAAATTTAGGATCTGGTAAAAGTGGTCTTTTCTTTGCCGCTCTTTTTCTCATTTCTTCGTTTTTTTGTTATTGATTTTCATTTTTGCAATAAAATCAGATAACTAGTTTAGATTTACTTTTTTGCTTCTTTTGGACGTTTTGCACCGTATTTAGAACGACGCTGTGTTCTTCCTGCTACACCTGAAGTATCTAGCGCACCACGAACAATGTGGTATCTAACTCCTGGTAAATCTTTTACTCTTCCGCCTCGCACTAATACTATCGAGTGCTCTTGTAGATTGTGTCCTTCTCCTGGGATGTAAGCATTCACTTCATTTCCATTAGTCAAACGTACACGCGCTACTTTACGCATTGCAGAGTTTGGTTTTTTTGGAGTAGTAGTGTAAACACGCGTACAAACACCTCTTCTTTGAGGACAAGAATCTAAAGCAACCGATTTACTCTTCTTAGTGATCTGAGTTCTTCCTGTTCTTACTAATTGTTGAATTGTTGGCATAATTAAATACTAATTTTTCTTTTATTTATTAAATTCCCGCTTTTTTAGGGGTTGCAAATGTAGTAATTATTTTTATTGAAACAAATGTTAACTAATTAATTTTTTTATCAATTAAATATTTGTGTTTTAATGAGATAAAGAATTGTCATTAAATTGCGAATGCCTTTTAAAACCGAAGCTCTGCCAATGGCTATTTCAAACAAATTATTATTAGATGGGATGAACTACAATAAAAACAGATTTTTTGCGTTATTTTGAAGCAAACATTACTCATTTGAAAAAGATTTTTTTCCTTTTTTTGTTAATTATCAGCTTCGAAAATTCTTCGGCGCAGGAATTTGAGCTGAAAATCATTGGACAAAACGACCGGGAAACAAAAATCATTGACAGTATCGGATATACTATAAAACACAAAAACACCAAATCTATTATTGATGAGAATGGTTCTTTTTATGAAAAACTGATGAAAAGAGGCTACACTGAAAGCGAACCGTTAGAAAATTTCAAGCTAAATGACTCCACTTTTTATTTCAAATACCGTGTTGGAAAAAAGATAAATTATGCACGCATATATATAGGTAGAAATTCACAGGAAAATATTGCTCCTAACTACATTATCAAAAACGATACTTTAACGCTTCCGTACGAAGACATTGAAACATTCCTAAACACTACTTTGAAAAAACTGGAGACCAATGGATTCTCCATGGCAAAAGTCAAGCTTGTCAATATTGCACCCTCTAAGGATTTCCTAAAAGCAGATTTATCGATAGCCACCGAAATCAAAAGACAGGTAAATGATATTGTCATTAACGGCTATGATAAATTTCCGGTTGGACATAAAAAAAACATCGTTCGTTTGTACAGAAACAAAGTCTTCAATCAAAAAAATTTAGACAGGCTTTATAATGATTTTGAAAAATTCCGGTTTGTTAAACAAAGTAAGTATCCCGAAATTCTTTTCACAAAAGATTCGACAAAGATTTACGTTTATCTGGAAAAAACAAAACCCAATACTTTTGACGGATATATTGGTTTTACAAACGACGAAAACGAGAAAGTGATTTTCAGCGGTTATCTGGATTTGGTTTTGAACAACATCCTGAATTCGGGCGAAAAACTTTCCCTGTATTGGAAGAGTGATGGTCAGGACCAGAAAACATTCAATCTGGGCATGGAACTTCCTTATATTTTCAAAAGCCCATTAGGATTAAAGGCCGAATTGAACATCTTTAAACAGGACAGTACTTTTCAGAATACAAAAACCGCCATAGATTTAGGCTATTACTTTAATTACAACACGCGTTTGTATTTGGGTTACCAATCCACCGAATCAAGCGATATCCAAAATGCCAACACTTCCAGTCTGAGCGATTTTGATAATTCGTTCCTAACAACGTCTTTGGAATTTATTGATTTCAAAAACGATGATTTCCTATTTCCTGAGAAAACCCGCTTCGATTTGAAGATCGGAACCGGAAAGCGGGATTCCAAACTCATTTCAGACAATCAGTTTTTTGGAAGTCTTTTTATAAAACACAATCTCTACCTGAACGATAAAAACATTGTAAACATCAAATCACAGAATTTCTATCTGCAAAGTGGTAATTATATCGTTAACGAATTACAGCGGTTTGGAGGTATAAATTCCATTAGGAGATTTAACGAAAACAGCCTTCAGGGAAACTTGTTTGGCTCTATACTAACCGAATACAGATATGTTCTTTCCCCAGGTTTGTATGTCCATTCAATTATTGATTATGGGCATATTCAGGACAAAACCTCCAACAGCGATCAAAATCTTTTGGGATTAGGTTTTGGATTTGGCCTACTGTCCAAAAACGGACTTTTCAATATCGTTTATGCCAACGGCAGCACAAATGAGCAAGCGATAAAACTTTCCAATTCTATTGTACATATTAGTTTTAAGGCAAATTTTTAATAACCAGAAATAACAATGAACTCATTTGTTAATAAAACATGTAGTTCATCGATTCTATATTACTGATTTTAAGGCGATTTTACACAATTTTTGAATTATCTTATATATTTCCCATATTTCGGTAGCTTTAACAGTGTATTTTTAACAATTCATTAGGATTTCTGATAAATTTTCTGGAATTTTGAAACACTAATTATAACCAAATTAAATAATGAAAACAAAGTTAAATGGATTCCTAACGCTATTCATAGCGTTATTGGTGCAAATTTCTTTTGCACAAGACAGGGTGGTATCAGGTGTTGTTACCGACAATACTAACCTTCCACTTCCAGGAGTGAATGTATTAGTTAAAGGAACTAGCACAGGTACTCAAACCGATTTTGATGGTAAATTCTCCATCAAGGCATTACCAACTCAAACGCTTGTCTTTAATTTCGTGGGGATGAAGACTCAGGAAGTAACAGCGGCATCAACAACCCTTGCCGTAAAAATGCAGGACGATGCCATAGAGCTCGAAGGAGTTGTGGTCACGGCTTTGGGTATTAAAAGAAAACCCGATGAAATTACAACAGCAACCCAACTGGTAAAATCAGAAGAATTAAATCAGGCAAAAGCAGTAAACGCAGCTGTCGGATTGGTTGGAAAAGTTTCAGGCCTACAAATAAACACCATCAACAATGGTGTAAATCCAGAAACGAGGATACAGCTTCGTGGTTTCAGATCGATTACAGGAGGCAATGAAGCTTTGATTGTTATCAATGGTGTAATTTCTACTGCCGGTGCTTTTGCCGAACTGAACCCGGAAGTTATAGAATCTGTCAATGTTATTAAAGGTGCAAATGGAGGGGCTCTTTATGGCTCCAGAGGTTCTAATGGGGTGATCATTGTTACTACAAAAAAAGGAACGAAAGACACTGATAAATTCAGAATTGCCTTAAATACGACATTTACAGTAGAAGAAGCGTCCATGTTCCCAAAACTTCAAAGTCGATTCGGACAAGGATACCAAGGAGCACAGGACTTTACCGAAAACACTAACTGGGGAGCTGAACTTGACGGTTCATTACAGCCTACAGGTTTACAGGAAATGCTGCTTCCTTATTCCTTCATCAAGGATAATTACAAACCATTCTTTAACAGGGGAAATACAATTTTAAACTCTGTGGCAATCTCTACCGGAGATGCAAACAGTTATCTTAATTTCACTTTAGGAAATCAAAAAACGGATGGTATTATTCCAGATGATACATTTACAAAAAACAACTTCTACATAAGTGCCGGGAAAACTGCAGGAAAATGGAGTTTCAATGCCAATGCGACCTACACTACCAGCAATCAAAGTACGGCAGGTGGCATAGAAGGATCAATTTACAACGCGCTTACTCAGGTTCCCGTTAACGTTCCTGTAGAGCTTTTCAGCGATGGAAACCAGGACAATCACTGGACGTATTGGGAATTGAGTCCTTACTGGAGGCTTAAAAACGAAAGAATCAGCAACAAAGGACAGACTTTTGAAGGTGTTGGAGAATTGAATTATGAATTCAACAAACATTTCAATGTGACATATAGATCTAGCTACAGAAGCACTTCATTCAACCGTGTAGAATTCTTCAACGGATATAAGACTACAGTGGTTCATTGGGATTCACCATTTGATTATCCTTCATCCTATGAAGTTGGAAACACAAATACACGAATCATATATAGTGATTTGCTTTTGAACTTTGATTTTGATTTAACCAAAGACATTTCATTTAAAGCCAACGTGGGTAACAACGTTACTAATCAGGAAATCAATTCATTATCAGTAAAAGGTGAAAAATTGGTAATTCCCGGATTATACAACATTTCAAATATTACAGGAAATGCTACGCCAGCAGATTTTAAATCAAGAGAAAGAAGCTACTCTTACTTCGGTAATTTTGATTTTGCATATAAAGATTATTTGTTCTTAAACGCAACTGCAAGAGTGGAACATGCTTCAGTGATAAAAGATGATTTCTTCTATCCTAGTGTCGGTGTATCTTTTATCCCAACCAGAGCATTCCCTGGTTTTGGTGGAAAAACCTTAACATTTGCCAAAATCTCTGCAAGTTATGTTAAAGTGGGAAATGAAGTGATTAATCCTTATGATAATAATGATACGTTTGTCAGTGCAACTTCAGCAGGTTTTCCATACACAATTAATAGTTTTGTACAAAATACTGATATAACTAATCCTAACTTAGTCCCTGAAACTAACATTTCAAGAGAGTTCAATATGAATTTAGAATTCTTTAAAAAGCGAATCACTTTTGATGCAAGTTATTATTATTCCAACAATACCGATCAAATCATTAAAATATCTCCATCAACAACATCTGGTGTAAGTTTCGCGACAATTAATGTTGGTGAAACAGTTTCTCAGGGTCTTGAGTTGGATTTAGGTTTAACCCCTGTAAAAACCAATGATTTCACATGGGATATGAGATTCGGCTACAGCGCTCCAAAAACAGAAGTAAAAGCAGTAACTTCACAATCAGATCAGATTGCCGTTGGCGATTATATTGGAACCGCAGGAATTGCCGCCATCAAAGGAGAACAATTCCCAATGCTTGTCGGAACAGGTTATCAGAGAGATGAAAATGGGAGTGTAATTATTGATGCCGCTACTGGAGATCCGTTAAAAGCTACCAATGTAAAATTGGGTAAAACTACACCTGATTACATCTTAGGCTTTACAACTAACATCCGATACAAAAATTTAAAACTTACGGGAGTTTTTGACTACAGAACCGGCCACAAATTTTATGCTGGAGTTAAAGAGGGTTTAATTCAAAACGGTTCGGATATTGTAACGGCACAAAACGGAAGAGAGCCATTTATCTTCCCTAACTCTGTAATCGAAACTTCTCCTGGCGTTTACAATCAGAATACTAGTGTGACTACATCTGGTAATCAGGATTATTTTACGGGAATCTATAGGGAAATTGATGAGAATTTTGTTTTAGATGCCACTGCATTCAAATGTAGGGAGATCGCCCTTTCGTACTCATTCTCTCAAAAAATACTGGAAAGCCTTAAAATAGAAGGATTATCCATCGGATTCAATGCAAGGAATGTATTTATGATTTTACCAAAATCAAACAGAAATTATACTGATCCTGAGTTTTCTTTCACAACAGGAAACAATGTTGGTTTAAGCACAGGCGCACAAGCTCCGCCAACAAGAACGTATGGTTTCAACATCAATGTAACTTTTTAAAAAAAATGAAAATGAAAAATAGATATATAAAAATATTGTGCGGCTTTTTAATCTTTACATCATTGCAGTCTTGTGATGATTTCCTTGATGTAAATACTAGTCCGAACGACCCTTCATCAGAAACTGTTAATCCTGAAATTGTTTTAGCAGCAACACAAGTATATACATACAATGTTTTAGCCGGAAGTTCTGTTCCTGATTTCCCAGCGATTACTCAGGACAATATGAATCAGCTAGGAAATTTAATGATGAACAACTGGACCAGGGATGTTGGAGCATCCAACTCAAGTTACTATTTTAATGAACATACTTATAATGTAACTTCTGATTTTTATTCAGGTATTTTTGAAATCCTTTTCCTCAGGACTTCAAACTACACCTTTATCCAAAACACTACAAAACCTGGATATGACAATTATAAGGCAATTGCTAAAATAATGAAGTCGTTCTATTTCCAGTACTTGGTAGATTTGTATGGCGATATTCCTTATTCTGAAGCACATAAAAGAGGATTAAACCTGACTCCAAAGTATGACGATGCACAGACTATTTACAGAGATTTAGTAGTACAAGTTGAACAGGCCATTGATTTAATAGATAATGCTCCGGCAGGAACATTCAACCCTGGAGATAACGATGTTATGCTTCATGGCGACATGGCTATGTGGAAAAAATTTGCCAATACCTTAAAACTTAGATTACTGTTAAGAGAATCAAACCGAGCCGCTTCCGCAACCTATGTTGCCGCTGAAATGGCTGAATTGCAAAGTAGCGGAGCTGAATTTTTAGGTCCAAATGACAATGTGACTATCAATCCTGGATATAGTACAAATGTTAATCAGCAAAATGGATTTGCGTCGCTGTTTCTAAACACAAACGATGAAACTAAAAACAATTATTCATCAACTGCGGCAACTAAGTACACAATTAATTATTTGTCTGCTACTAATGACCTAAGAATAGGTAGAATTTATTCTCAAACATCAAGCGGAGCAATACTATACAACGGTCACCAACAGGGAGATGTATTAGATACTTCTACCAATTATCCTGTATCTCACGTTGGCCCTGGATTACTTATGGATTCCTCTCAGGACGGATTAGTATTCACGGCTGCAGAAAGTCTGTTACTTCAGGCAGAAGCGGTTCAGAGAGGATTTTTAACGGGTTCAGCACAAGGCTTGTATGAAAGCGCCATAACAGAGTCATTTAAATTGTTAGGCCTTACTGCTTCTGATGCCAGCACTTATTACAGTCAATCTATTAATTTAGTAGGCTGGAATGGATCTGCCAATAAAATAGAAGCCATCATTAATCAAAAATGGATTGCCTTAAACGGAATCAATGGTGGAGAATCCTGGATTGAAAGAACAAGAACCGGTTTCCCTGCGCATGTACCACTTTCAACAGTTGCTCCTGGCACTTCCAGACCAATTCGTTTGTTGTACCCAAGCTCAGAAATTGCCGGAAACACTGCCAATGTTCCGCCACAAACTGAGGCCGAAGCTTTTACCAGTAAAATATTTTGGAACGAATAATAAAAAGAAATATGAAAAACTTTAAAATAATAACATTTGCAATACTTGCCTGTGTAATTGCAATATCCTGTGTTAAGGATGATGTTGAAAACTTTAGCCAGGGCGATTATATTGTTGGGTTTAAAAATTCGCAGCCATCCTATATTTACACCGATGATGATCTTGATCCTGTGCACGTAAGTGAGCCGATTGATTTGGTTGGAGGCAGCAATGGAACAACTTCAGATCAGGATATAACCATTCCTTTTTCTGTTGATCCTTCCAGTACGGCTATTCAGGGAACTGATTATACTATCGATGCTACAGGTGGCAACGTAACAATTAAAGCAGGTGACAGTTTTGTCCAGCTTCCGTTTACAATCAATCCAGCTGCCTTACCAGGAAACGTTCCAAAGACAATTGTTATCAATCTGGGAACACCAGGTTCAGAAGATACTGTTGTTGCTGATGACAAAAAAGCAATAACCATTACTATTGCAAAATGTGCATCAGACCTTGAAGGAACTTATTCGTTAGAAGTAACCAGAGAGGATAATGCTGAAGTTTATACTTTCCCAAATGAGGTAATTACTGAATTGGCATTAGGGGTTTATGAGACATCAACAACTGGTCCTTATTTCGATTTAACCGATGACGGAGCTCCAAGGAATGGCTTTATTTTTAAAGATGTCTGCCAGTCTATTCAGGTTGACGTACAAAATTTAGGTGATTATTACATCAACCTGGTTGAAGGTGATGAAAATGCTGGCTCTGTTATTCTTGATCCGGTTACCGGCGAAGTAGTTTCCTTTACCATAAACTATTCTATCAGAGGATTCGCCGCTGGAGTTGCCCGTAGATATTACAAAGCAGTATATACAAAACTTTAAAAAAAAAGACATGAAAAAAATATCAAATTATAAATATTTTATTCTGGCATTACTATCTTTTGGTGGACTTTTTATTGCCTGTAATGAGGATGTAGAAGATTTAGGAAAAAAGAAAAACCTGAATTAACTGCGGACGGATCAACTTCAATAACGGTAACCGAAGGAACAGATGCTGTGCTAAACTTTAAGCTAAGTAAAGCCATAAACAAACCAATACAATACCGGTTGGTAATGTTGGAGGAAAGCGACGCTACCGATCAGGATGACTACGTAATTCCAGGATGCAGAAGCAACGATCCAGAGTGTGTTGCGATAGAGGAAAATGGTGGGCCAGTTGGCTACATCTTTGAAATCCCTGCTTACACAACAGAATACAGCGTAAATATTACCACTATTTTTGACGACATCAGTGAAGGTGCTGAACATCTGAAACTTCAGGTTATTTCCAACAGAACTCTACTTGGAACTGTTACCGATTTGGTTTATGACATCACCATTCAAAACGCGGTTTCAGATGACTTAAACATTAGGTTGGATTGGAGCGGAACTTTCACATCCGGAACGGAGATTGTAGACAACTGTACTTTAGATATGGATTTGGAACTGTATGATTCTAATTTCGATTTACTTGATACCAGTTATTCAAATTGTCCCGAAGGAATAATTTTAGAGACAGCAACCTTACCTGACGGAACTTATTATCTGGATGCAAGTTTATGGACTACAGCCGGGTATACTGAAAACATAAATATTCCTGCCCGTTTAACTTTCATCAAACCAGGAACGGCATTCAACGAAACCTATGATCTTTCTACTTTGTTCCCAATGCAGGACGGAGGTTTAGATGACGGAAACGGAAATGCCTTGATTGAATATACAATCGTTAAAGCAGGAACAGTTTATACCATAACTGATCCCGACGGTACCACAGTTTTTCAGGGAAAACAAAAAATTCAAAAAGGAAGAAGCATGAGACTTCAAAAGAAAAACAATTTACAATAGGATATCAAAACCACTAGTTTTCACTGGTGGTTTTTTTATATCTTTGCGCCATGGAAAAAGAACATCAGATCTTCGGAATCAGAGCAATCATAGAAGGAATTCAATCAGGAGCAGCAATTGACAAAGTATTCATTCAGTCGGACACGCAAGGCGAATTGATGAAGGAACTCATGAAAGTGATGAAACAAAAAAGCATCAACTTCTCTTATGTTCCAGTAGAAAAACTAAACCGTTTGACTTCCAACAACCATCAGGGTGCCGTAGCAACCATCTCCCTATTGCCTTCCATGATTTGGAAACCTTGATCGAAAAAGTATTAGAAAGCGGAAAAACTCCATTGTTCCTCATCCTTGACCAGTTAAGTGATGCCCGAAACTTTGGCGCTATCATCAGAACTGCCGAATGCACAGGTGTAGACGGAATTATAGTGCAAAAAGCAGGTTCAGCTCCGGTAAACGGCGATACCGTAAAGACTTCTGCCGGCGCTGTATTTAATGTGCCAATCTGCAAAGTGGAACACATCAAGGATGCCATTTTCCACCTGCAGGGAAGCGGAATAAAAACCGTAGCAGCCACCGAAAAAACAGACCAGAACATTTATGACATTTCGCTAAACGAACCTGTAGCAATCATTATGGGTAGCGAAGATCGCGGCATCAATCCATCGGTATTGAAAATTGTAGATGAAAAGGCAAAATTACCTATGTTCGGAAGCATCGGTTCACTAAATGTTTCCGTTGCCTGTGGAGCCTTTCTTTATGAAGCTGTTCGTCAGAGACAATAATCAGATTGCAGATTTAGAACCAGAATAAACTTAAGAAGCGAAAGGTTCGGGATTTATCAGTAAAGGCAATTCCCGCTCTCCGTTCTATCTTTTATACCTGATAGGTTCCAGAAACCTGTCAGGTATAAAAGGATGCCACTACTATCGGGGCTAAATAAGTATACTATTCGATTGGTTTGGTCTCGTTTGGAGTTTCCTTATATACATAAGAATAACTAATCGTTGGCGATACAATGATTTCTTCAATTTCTTCTTCAGGCTCAGGGGTGTTTACAAAATTTCCGTCTTCGTCAAAGTGTTTCATAAACATATCCTCTTCCGGATTAAAATCGGGCTTTTCCCAAGGATATTGAATAGCTTCTACGTAATCAGGTGTCTTAAATCTAATAGCAAAAATGAAACCCGTAATCAAACCTGCCAAATGACCTTCCCACGAAATCTGTTTATCCACTTCAGGAAAAACATACCAAATCATTCCACCGTAAATCATTACAACCGTCAATGACAAAGCCATCAATCGGTAATATTGTGTCATCATTCCTTTAAAGAAAATAAAGGAAACCAACACGTAAATCAAACCACTGGCACCAATATGATAGGAATCTCTCCCTATTACCCACGTTATCAATCCTGAAAGTAAAATTCCATAAAAAAGCACTTTCAGTGAAACATCCCTGTAGAAATAAATCAAAGCTGTCGTAAGTATAAAAAGCGGAATAGAATTATTGGCTATGTGGTTTAAATCACCGTGAAGGAACGGACTAAAGAGCAAACCCTGTAAACCCGAAATTGTCCTTGGCAAAATTCCATGCGAGGTTAAATCCACATTGAAACTGTTTTCAATAACAAAAACGAACCATATTACTATAAGCAGTAATGTTGGAACAATCCAAACAGAAGGGGTAAACTTAAAATGATGGTAATCTTCAGTCATTACAATAATAAAAAATATTTTTTGCTATCGTCAAAAAGTTAGCCAAACTAAAAGTAGTGCTAATTTGTCATACAAATTTCAAAATGAGATAATTTGAAAATTATCGTTTAATATAATTAAATTTGTAGACGGTCTATTTGTACCCAGCATTTATTTCCAAATCTTCAAATTTCCAAATCAACATGGAAGCACCACTTGCCGAACGCATCAGGCCACAACAATTAGCGGATTACATCAGCCAGCTTCACCTTGTTGGCGAAAACGGTTCACTGACGCAGCAAATTGCACGCGGTATTATTCCGTCAATGATATTTTGGGGTTCACCCGGAACTGGAAAAACAACCTTAGCGCAGATTATTGCCAAACAGAGCAATCGCCCTTTTTATGAGCTGAGCGCTATTAACAGCGGCGTGAAGGACATTCGCGATGTGATTGAAAAGGCCAAACTAAGCGGCGGATTATTCACGGCAAAAAACCCAATCCTGTTTATCGATGAGATTCACCGTTTCAGTAAATCACAACAGGACTCCCTTTTAGCCGCAGTAGAGAAAGGCTGGATTACATTGATTGGTGCTACAACCGAAAATCCAAGTTTTGAAGTCATACCGGCGCTTTTGTCACGTTGTCAGGTTTATATCCTAAATCCGTTTTCAAAGGAAGATTTATTGTCTTTGCTGGAAAGAGCCATGAAGCAGGATGTTGTTCTTTCGACCAAAAAGATAAAATTAAAGGAAACTGAAGCACTGTTAAGGCTTTCTGGTGGCGATGGACGAAAGCTGTTAAATATTTTTGAACTGGTTGTAAACGCAAGCCCTGAAGGTCAAATTGTGATAACAAATGACAAAGTGCTGCAATTAGTCCAACAAAACACAGTTCTTTATGACAAAACAGGCGAACAACATTATGACATCGTTTCGGCTTTTATAAAATCTATACGCGGCAGCGATCCCAATGGTGCAGTTTATTGGTTGGCCCGAATGATTGAAGGTGGTGAAGATGTAAAATTCATTGCCAGAAGAATGTTGATTTTATCCAGTGAAGATATAGGTAACGCCAATCCAACGGCTTTGATAATGGCAAACAACACTTTTCAGGCCGTTTCCACCATAGGTTATCCCGAAAGCAGAATCTTATTGAGCCAATGCGCTGTTTATCTGGCAACTTCTGCCAAAAGCAATGCGAGTTATATGGCGATTAATGAAGCACAGCAATTGGTAAAACAAACCGGCAATTTATCGGTACCAATTCATTTGCGAAATGCACCAACCAAACTGATGAAGGAATTGGGCTATGGCGAGGAATACAAATATTCCCATAGTTATGAAAACAACTTCTCGGAACAGGAATACCTCCCTGATGAAATCAAAAATACTGCATTGTACAAACCCGGAAACAATGCCCGCGAAAATGAACTGCGTACCTTTTTAAAAAATCGTTGGAAAGATAAATACGGATATTAAAATTTTACTTTCAAGAGTTCAGAAATCAACTTTCCGTTTTCGTAATATTCAAAAAACCATTGTCCTCCTTTAGAAATCACCACGCCATTTTGACTTCCTTTTGCACCTATGAAAACATTTTTTACCGATGTATTGAATATTTTCATAATGACTTTCGGCTCGCTGTCAATTATTTGAAAACCGTTGACGATTGGCTGGGCAAAATAAAGGATTTCATTATTGTCATTAGATGTAGAAACGGCAGATGAAGTAGCGGCGTTGCTAGTTTGGCTTTCTAATTGATTTGCCATAGGTTTTGTATTTTCTTCAGTGACAATTTGATTTTTTCCATTGTACCTGTAGTTCAGTTTATCAAATGATTTTGCTGCCTCTCGTAACGATTCCATATAGGCTCTTGCATAATCTTTATCAGTACTTTTTCCATAAGCAGTTTCGAAAACGACATTTTCCCTGCAATCCGTAAGCACAATTTTTACCCTGGTAGTCATAAGGCTGTTATCTTTAACTAAATCAGCATTCAGTTTCATGCAATTAGAATTGGCTATATCATTAGGAATGGAATCTGTCGACATAAAGGCTTTGAATCCGTATTTCTGAAGCAGCAGCTTTACACTAGTGTTCATATTGTACTTATCCTTCTCTTTAAAGATGCTAAATTTTGAGGGTACGATTACATATTGATAATCGTTTACGGTTTGGGAAAACGCATAGTTCGTAATCAAAACAAACAACAATAGGATCTTTTTACTCATACTAGTGGTTTTTAATCGGTAATCGTTAATCTTCGGTTTCATTTTACAATATATTTTTTAATTCTAACAAATGTTTTATGGTTTTTATCCCTTCTATGGTATGGATTCCTTTTTCGTCAAACAATATGGCCTGCATTCCAAAATCGGTTGCACCTCCTATATCTGCCTCAATGCAGTCGCCAATCATAATGGCATTTTCCTTATTGGTTTCAGCCAAAGATAAAGCAAATTCAAATATGTTCCTATGCGGTTTCTTCACGCCCGCCATTTCCGAATTGGTAATTGTCTTAAAATAATTTCCAAGTCCTGAATTGCTGATTTTCTTTTCCTGAACTTCTGCAAACCCATTAGTAATGATGTGCAAATTGTATTTTGGTTGCAAATAATTTAAAATTTCTATGGTTCCGTCAAACAACTGGTTGTTATCAGGCATAAACTCGATATATTGTTCTGCAATTTCATTGATATCCTTATCAGAAATAGTGTAGCTCAGAATTTCAAAAGATTGACGAAGCCTTGTGTACCTCAATTCCTCGTGTGTGATTTTATCTACCTGATACAACTTCCAGCAGGCCTGGTTTATTGGTGCATAGACTGCAACAAACTTCTCGGTGTCAATAGTTGGATGATAGTTCCTGAAGATTCTATCGAAAGCCAGAACCGAATTTTTATCAAAATCCCAAAGCGTGTGATCTAAATCGAAGAAAATGTCCGTTATATTTTCCATATTAAAAAATTCCTTCATCCTGAAAACTGAAATAACCGTTTTCAGTGATGATTATGTGGTCGAGAACCTTTATATCCAGTTGTTCTCCGGCGATTTTTAGTTTTTTAGTAATTTCCTTATCGGCATCACTGGCCTGCAGTTGGCCCGAAGGATGATTGTGGGTCAAAATTACAGAAATTGCATTCTGTTCCAATGCGGTTTTGAAAATTAATCGCACATCCACAACCGTTCCTGTGATTCCGCCTTTGGAAAGCTGCGATTTATAGATGACTTTATTGGAATTGTTGAGATATAAGACCCAAAATTCCTCATGGGGAAGCTCGCCGATAACAGGCTGCATAATTTCAAAGACTGCTTTACTCGAAGTTATCTTCTTTAATTCTATAGATTCTTCCACTCTTCGGCGACGTCCCAGTTCTAAAGCCGCTGCAATGGAAACCGCTTTAGCCTCTCCTATTCCTTTGAATTCCATTAATCGTTTTAAGGATAATTTTCCTAACGCATTCAGATTATTATCGACACTTGACAGGATTCTTTTGCCAAGACTTACCGCGCTTTCATTTCGGCTTCCTGAGCCAATTAGGATTGCCACCAATTCGGCATCGCTCAAAGCCGTCTTTCCTTTCAGCATTAGCTTTTCTCTTGGCTTATCGTCTTCTGACCAATTCTTTATGGGATAATTTTGTTCCAAAACCTATACTTTAAATTTGATTTCTACGTTATAAAACTAAAATTAATTACTATGAAAACGGTACACTTTTTACTCACATTACTGCTATTTGTTACCTGTGGACAAAAAGAGGCCGAAATTGAGGTTCCGCTTAATTCCGATACTTTTGAAAACAGGCTTTCTGTTGCAGCGATTTCTATTATTGATCCAGAGGTTGTTTATACTCCCAATTATATTCCCATTAAATATCCTAATGGCGATGTGCCTGCTAAAACCGGGGTTTGTACAGATGTTGTAATCAGGGCTTACCGAAAGCTCGGCATTGACCTGCAAAAGGAAGTACACGAAGATATGGTAAGGAATTTTAGTTTATATCCTAACATCAAAAAATGGGGACTGCATACAACGGATACTAATATTGACCATAGGAGAGTTCCTAACCTAGAGGTTTTCTTTGGTAGGAAAGGAAATAAACTATCAATCACGGAAAACGCCAACGATTACAAAACAGGCGAACTGGTAACCTGGATGATTAGCGGAAAATATCCTCATATTGGAATCTTAACCAACAAAAAATCACCTGATGGAAAGCGCATGATGATTGTGCATAATGTTGGAACCGGACAAGTGTTGGAAGACTGTCTTTTCAGATGGAAAATTGTCGGGCATTTTAAGTATGGCAAGAAGAATTAATTCCCATTTTATTTCCAATCACAATTTGCGACTAAGGCTCATTTTTTATTAAAGGCAAAAGAAAATATCAATTACACTTTATCGATTATTTTTGTCAATTATCTATAAATTAGCAGTTTGCATATTTATTTTTTAAATTTCATCGGATTGTAAAATTGCATTTCGAGACTAAATTCCTATTCTACACTGAGGTAAAAGTGCATTTAAACGAGTAATAAGGCTACATAACTAATTTATTATACTATTCAGATAGCATCTTCTAATTTTGCTCATATATTATGTCTTAACCTACGACAATAATTATAACTGAATACTGAAGTTGTTATATTATGTACAAAAAATACTTAAAAAACCCATTCCAATTTATTTTTTCAAATAAGTTGAACCAAAAATCACTGTCTAAATTCTGGATGGTAGTTTTACTTTGTTTAATTGCTTTTTTATTTCCAACAAAATCGATTGCCCAGGTAACTCTTTTTCAATTTAATTTTGAAAATAACCTGAATCCCGCTATTGATAACGTTACAGGTATTCCTGCGATTACAGGCAATGGTTTAGGTACCACTACATATCCAACAACGAATCCGTGTCAAGGCGCGAGGATGATTTCAGTCGACAATTGGGATACAGGTGACTATATCCGTTTCACGGTAAACACGACTGGATTTGCTAATATGGGTTTTTCATTTTGTAACAAGACTGATGCTACAACAATTGGAAACTTCATAGTAAGAGTAAGTGCCGATGGCGGAGGAAACTGGACAACTGTACTGGCTACTTTTACTCCAACTACAGCAAACAATACTCTCAACACAGTAACTTTCCCCACGCCAGCTAACAATAATTCTACTTTGTTAATCGACATTTATAAAACAAATAATGCGAATTTCAATACCCGCGATTATATCTTAGACAGCGCAACATTGACCGGTTACCGCATTCCAACAATAACAAGTGTCACACCGGCCTCTGGTTGTCCCGGAACTACAGTGGTAATCACAGGAACAAATTTCACCAATGTTACAGCTGTAAATTTTAATGGAATTGCTGCAACTTCTTATACAATAGATAGTGCTACCCAAATTACAGCGACTATACCTAACGGGAATACTAATGGAGCAATTACAGTTACTACCCTTGGTGGTACTGCAACCAGTGGCACATCATTTACACCAATACCTTTCAATACTGCAGGCGCAGCATCTTCAGCGCCTACGGTATGTATTAATAACGCCTTACCAGCTGCCATTACCCATACAACTACCGGAGCAACAGGAATGGGAATATCATCAGGATTACCTTCGGGAGTAACAGCTTCCTGGACAACCAATACAATTACTATCAATGGAACACCTACCGTCGCCGGAATTTATAATTACAGTGTCCCTTTAATAGGCGGCTGCGGAAGTGTCAACGCTACGGGTACAATAAATGTAAATGCATTAAACACTGTTGGAACAGCATCTTCGACACCAACTGTATGTATCAATTCTGGCTTGACCGCTATTACTCATACCACTACAGTAGCAACCGGAATAGGTCCAGCAACAGGTTTGCCATCAGGAGTAACTGCATCTTGGGCATCCAATACAATTACAATTAGTGGAACTCCAACTGCAGCAGGAACTTTTAACTACAGCATTCCGTTAACAGGAGGTTGTGGAGGAGGAAATGCTACCGGAACCATAACGGTAACGGATGCAAACACTGTTGGTATTCCTTCTTCATCACCTACACTATGCATAAACACCATTTTAACTGATATTACGCATACTACATCGGGAGCAACGGGGATTGGTGCGATAACTGGTTTACCGTCGGGAGTTACAGCGGCATGGGCATCAGACACAATTACAATTAGTGGAACCCCTACAAACGCAGGGACTTTCAATTACAGTATCCTATTGACTGGAGGCTGTGGAAACCTATATGCTGAAGGAACCATAACAGTAACTTCTGTGAATACTGTCGGGACAGCTTCATCATCACCGATAATATGTGTAAATACTTCTTTAACAGATATTACCCATAGCACTACAGAAGCCACAGGAATTGGCTCGCCATTCGGTTTACCGACAGGGGTAACTGCGAATTGGGCATCTGATACAATAACTATTAGCGGAACTCCAACGGACATTGGCACGTTTAACTACAGTATTCCTTTAACCGGAGGATGTGGAAATATAAACGCAACCGGCACAATCGTAGTTGAAGATACGGTAGCGGCCGCAGGTACTATATTAGGAGCCTCAACAGCTTGTCAGGGTGAGACTGGTGTAATTTACTCAGTACCTGCTATTGCGAATGCTACTAATTACATATGGACTTTGCCATCTGGAGCTTCTATTGCTTCTGGATTAAACACTAATTCAATTACCGTTGATTTTTCTGCAACAGCATCTTCCGGAGATATTACCGTATTGGGAACAAATAGTTGCGGAACCGGCATAATTTCTGTAAACCATCCCGTTACTGTTAGTCCGTTACCGGATACTGCTGGAATTATCGGCGGACCTTTTACCGTCTGCCAGGGAGAAACTGGCGTAATTTATTCAGTACCCGCTATTGCGAATGCTGCTGATTACATTTGGAATCTACCAAACGGAGCTACAATAGTTGCGGGAGCGAATACCAATTCTATTACGGTAGATTATTCTATAGCGGCGTTATCCGGAAACATTACTGTCCAGGCCACCAATGAATGTGGAAATGGCTTAATTTCAGCTAATTATTTTATTACCATTAATATAGCACCATCCATTACTTCTAATTACTCTGTTACGATTTGCGGCAATGAGACAGCAACTGTTTTACCAATAGATGGTGGAGGAAATGTGGTACCGCCAGGCACGACTTATTCATGGAGTTTGCCAAGCATTACAGGTGGAATTAGCGGAGAAACAGCACTTAGCAATCAATCTTCATTTGTTCAGACATTAATCAATTCTACTAATGTGCAGCAAACGGCTTCTTATAATGTTACTGCTTCAACTAATGGCTGTAGCACAAGTACTTTTTCTGTATTGGTTTATGTTAATCCGAAACCAACAATTTCGGGAACTCCATTGACGCAGTCTATTTGTTCAGGTGCTGGCATTTCATCAATTAGTCTTTCGAATCCAAACAACATTTCAGGTGCTATAGATTACAGTTGGACCAGAGACAATACTGTGAACATTACCGGAATAGGCGCAATAGGTACAGGAGCAACAATTTCAGCTAATCTTACTAATGCTTTAAGCACACCTCAAACTACTACATTTACTGCTATTGCAACTACAGATAACAATTGTATTTCCGATCCATTTACTGTAACTGTTGTTGTAAGCCCTACTCCAACGGCCATAGTTTCACCACCTAACCAGAGTATCTGTTCAGGTGCCGGAATAGCTATTACTATGAGTAGTTCGAATGTAGCTTCACCTACGTATAGTTTTTCGGGCAATAACGCAAATGTTACAAATACATTAGCTGTAAGCGGTGCGACTATTTCAGGAACATTAACAAATACAACTAATGCAGTACAAATTGTAACCTACACCATAACCTCAACCGCAAATGGATGTAGTGCTGTAGTAGGAACAGCTTCCTTTACGGTCAAACCAAAACCAAATGTAGCAGGAAGTCTGTTAACCCAAACTTTATGTGGGGGAATAGCAATTTCTCCTATTACCATTTCCAATCCAAATAGTGTATCAGGAACAACCTTTAGCTGGACAAGGGACGGCATATTGACAGGAATGGCAAATACAGGCACCGGAGCTACTATTATTGGCTCCCTGAACAACTTTACCACGGGCAACGTGACTGAAAACTTTACGCTTACTGCAACTGCTGATGGATGTAGTTCCAGTACAATCGTTCAGGTAATTGTTTTGCCAAAACCACAATTGACTGCCACACCAGCTTCACAAACCATTTGCAGCGTTTCTGCTATAAGTGCAATTTCTACAAGCAGCACCAATAATTTACCCGGAGCATCCACTGTTTCGTGGACAAGAAATAATGCTTCAATTACTGGAATAGGTGTGGTTGGCGGACCTCCTGTTACAACCAGTCCTATTTCGGGAACACTGACAAATACATCCACTACGACACAGGCTACGACATTTACCTTTTCAACTACCGCCAGTAATGGTTGTTCTAACACTGCTTCGGCTACTGTAACAGTTTATGCTCCGTTGACAGTTCCCGTAATCAGTGCGTCTCAGGACGTTTGTAATTTTCAAAGTCCTTCAACTTTTTATATGAGCACACCTGTATCCGGCGGATCAGGAACTTATACTTATCAATGGCAGCGAAGCGCAAGAAATTCTGGTGGGCCATGGACAAATGTAGCTACTACATCAACATATACGGCAGTAACAAATGAATTTGATTACCGCCTGATAGTGACAGATAGTTTCTGTACTTCTAAAACAGTTACAAGTAATACTGTGTATATAAACGTTTTGGGAATTGGTGGTATTTTAGATGGAGCGAGTTTAACTAATGTTCCTAATGCACCTGTATGTAATGGAGCAATACCAGCGATTGGTGTTAACATAACGCATTCCTTTCTTTCATCAGTAAAATTTAATTGGTTTTCCAGTAATGGTTATATTACCCCAGCATCCGGTGGTCCTGTTGGAAACTCTTCAGGAGGCTTTTTCCCTACCACTAGCTATACATTTAATTTTACTGCAGCAAACAATACGAATGTTACCCAAACTACAACGATAACTGTTGTTCCGGCATTTACAAATGGTTTAGGTACCTGTAATTCGAATGCCACTACGATGAATATACAGATTCGTCCAACTCCGGTTGTTACTGCTACTGTACCAAACAATACAATCTGCAGTAATACCAGTGCAGGCATAACACTTACGGGTAATATTCAGGATGTTGGTAATACCACAACTTTCAATTGGTCTGTAAACAATAATGCTTCGATCACCGGGGATAATACTTCAGGTTCAGGATCTATTAATGTTGGTGGAAGTTATGTAATTAATAATACACTGATTAATACATCAACCGCGGCACAAAATGTAACTTATACCATTACCCCTGTTTCTAATGGATGTTCGGGCACACCAATAACTGTAATCATAACTGTAGCACCAGATGCACTTCCGGGTACTATCGCCAGCAGTCAAAGTATATGTAGTGGAGATGATCCTGCAGCGTTTACACAAACAGCCGCAACCGGAATCGGGACACTTACTTACCAATGGCAAAGCAGTAGTCCTACTAATGCAGGGCCATGGAATAACATTAATTTAGCGACAGCAAACACTTATGATGCCGGACCTTTAACACAAACTACTTGGTACAGAAGAGTGGTAACTTCTACTTATAATGGTGCCGCATGTTCTATCGCAACCGGGAATACCGTTCAGGTTTTAGTGAATTCAATTACACCGGGAACAATTGGCGGAACACAAACAGTATGTTCTCCTTCTGCCATTCCTATAACGCTCACAAATCTTAGCACTCCAACAGCAACTGCAGCCATAAGCTATCAATGGGAAAGAAGCACAACAGATTGCAATACTGGCTTTAGTGATATTACTATTAATGGCACTTCAGCTACTTATATTATTCCGGCCGGATTAACAACAACTACTTATTATAGAAGAAAAGATATTTCTACAACGGTAACACCCACTTCAAAATCGTGCTTTGCTTATACAAATTGCGTTACGATATCTGTAAACAATGTCACTGGAGGAACTATTGGCTCAGCTCAAACGCTATGCGGAAATAATCCTGCGGTATTTACAGAAATTACAGCTTCAACAGGAACTGGGATACTAACTTACCAATGGCAGTCAAGCACTACCGGATGCTCTGGTTGGTCAATTATACCTGGCGCAACAACTGCAACATATGATCCACCCGGAGGTTTATTGGCTTCAACTTATTACCAGAGAGTTACCTATTCAACTTTAAATTCCGTTCAATGTTCTGCGGCAAGCAATTGCATACTTGTTACCATCAACCCTGTTACTTCAGGAACCATCAGTGGGAACAGGACTGTTTGTTATGGTGGCGATCCGACGGGCTTTACAGAAACTGTTGCAGCTACCGGAGGTGTAGGTGCTACCTTTACCTATCAATGGCAGATAAGCACTAACAGTTCAGGACCATGGAGCGATATTTCAGGGGCAGTCAATGCTGCTTATGATGCTCCGGGACCTATTAATCAAACTACTTATTTTAGGAGGATTGCTACTGCTACGCTAAACAGTGTTAGTTGTTCTGCAACCTCAACTTTTGTAACTGTTTCTGTCAATAATGTGACAGCATCTGTAATTGATGGAAATCAGAATGTCTGTAACCCAACCGATAACCCGAATGCGTTTACTGTTACAGTACCAGCATCCGGCAACGGAACACTAACTTATCAGTGGCAAAGCAGCACAATTGGCTGTTCCGGACCATGGAGCGATATTTCAGGTGCAACAAGTGCTGTATATGATTCTCCGGCCGTAACACAAACCACCTATTTTCAGGTAAGGGTTACCTCAACCCTGAATGGCGTTGGATGTATTACGTTTAGTAACTGCCTGGAAATTGCATCTTATGGCAAACAATGGAATGGTTCCCAGGGCACAAGTTGGAATAACAACCTGAACTGGACTCCAAACGGAATTCCGGATGCTACTAATTGTGTAATTATACCTAATGTGACCAACAAACCTGTTATATCTGGAACAAATTACGAAGCACATGCTTACAGTTTAAGTATCTTAGCGAATGCAGGGCTTGAAATCACATCCAACAATAATCTTACGGTTACCGACTTTGTAAATACACATTCCAATGCGAATTTTATCATTAGGAATAACGCCAGTTTGATTCAGGTCAATGATACTGCTGCCAATAACGGACATATTACTTACACTCGTACTTCAAGGCCAATGACGCGTTGGGGTTATGTTTATTGGGGTTCTCCAATCGTTGAGAATGCATTCAGTCAGATTCCGGGTGAATTTGATTTGAAATACAGATGGCAATCCGGTACTTTAACTGGTGCCTGGTTACCACTTTCTTCGATTGCACCGGCGGAAGGATTTATTGCAAGAGTGAGAAACATTCCGCCTTTCAGCAGTGGGTTAGGTTCTATTAACTTTACCTTTAATGGTACTCCAAGAAATGGTATAGTAAACGTGAATGTAGACAGTTATGATTCATCAACAATGACTTCAGCGGGTAATACTGTACTATTAGCAAATCCTTATCCAAGTGCTATCGATGCCGGAGCATTCCTAACCCATTCCAACAATACAGAATTGGGTGGAGCTTTATTCTTTTGGACATCTATTACTTTATATTCCGGAACCGGGCCTTATAACGTACTGGATTATGGTACCTGGAACTTATCAGGTGGCGTTGGAACCAAACCGTCAACTGATACATCGGTAACGAATGACCTAAGGCCTGATGGAAAGATAACTTCCGGACAGGGATTCTTCTCTCAGGTTTTTGCTGACGGACCAATTACTTTTGATAACAGCATACGTGTACCAAACTTCAATAATCAGTTCTTTAAGAATGGTAATAGTACCACTTCTAACGAATCGGAAAACAATAGATTTTGGCTGAACCTATACAGCAATAACACTTTCCGACAGATGATGGTGAATTACAAGGAAGGTGCTACGAATGGTTTTGACAGATTATATGATGCCAACAGCCTTACGAATAATGAAATTAATCTTTATTCTATAGTAGATGACCATAACCTGGTAATTCAGGGAAGAGGTTTGCCATTTAATCAAAATGATGTCGTTCCGTTAGGTTACCGAATCACTAATCCGGGAATGTATTCTATTGATATAGATGAAGTTGATGGTTTATTTACAGACAATCAGACTATTTACCTGAAAGATAAACTAATGGGCATCACCCACAACTTAAGTGATAGTGCTTATAGCTTTAATGCTACGGCTGGAACCTTTAACGACCGCTTTGAGATTGTATATGCTCCGAATGCCTTAGGTGTTGATAATCCTGACAGCGGGAATGTATTTGCTACTATTTCAAACGATATTATCAAGATTGAATCGAGCGAATTTATCCAATCGGTTAAGATTTATGACATTTCAGGGAAATTGATTAATGTTTATAAACTTACGAATACGTCAAAACAGTTTTCAGACCATTTTAATTATCCTAATGGAATTTATATAGCAGAGATTACTCTTGAGAATGATATTGTGGTTAAGAAGAAGTTGATTCATTGATATTAAGCTTCATTTATTATAAATAAAAATCCGTCCAGGTATGATGCTTTTGGACGGATTGTATTTTTATAGATGACCGGTCGGACTGATTGGTTATTAAACTTTTATAAACCTCTTTAATTCAAATCATAGTACATCAATCTATCTTCTCTACAAGAGTTGTTAGCGAGGGCAACACAACGTTGACAGACAAATCCCACTCCCTCTTTATATTGGGAAAAGAAGTTTCTAACCTCCCATGTAGTATCCAGAGGTGTAAAGGTTCCATAATAGGGATAAACGAAATAATCAGTTCCTTCAATGTTAGTTGTTAAAGGTGGCAGGAGATGCTCTTCTATCGACCCTACAAGTACCGATCCTGTGCCTATATAACAGCCTCTTGTACTGTGGAATTCCATGTCATCACCGGCATGATAAACGAGATTATTTTGGTTTACCAGATGTCCGGCGGAGTCAACCCTTAATAATTCGAGCATGTCGTAACTAAAAGCACCGGAATTATATACCATGTGCTTAACTTTTGAATAGTTAAACCCGGAAATGATTGAATCACCGATAACCCTGACGGAATCAATCGCGCTGGTGGCGGTAAAATTTACCCCATCATTGGATTGATAAGTCTTATAGACCCACAAATTACCATTGTGCAGGTTGAAGAATTCCGGGTCGGCATCAGAATCTGATGAACAGGATGTAAGAAACAGGGAAGTTAATAAGAAGCAAATAATGTATTTCATAATGTAAGGTTTTGGTTTATAGGATAACGCCAAAAAACACTTATTATTATAAACAACTCTATTTTTTAAACTGCCTCTTTATCTTATTATTCTATCAACCCTTTCACCTCGTCAAAGTTTAGTCCTCCGTAGTTTCCAGAGCTCATTAAAAGGAGTGCCGAATTATCTAAATCATAACTGAACAAGAAATCCTTAAATTCCGTTGGATTTGTATAAATAATTAAATCGTCTCTTTTGAAAGACTGGGCTATCTGGTCGTAACTTACTTCTTCTAATTGCTTAATCTTCACGGCATCTGGCGAATAAAAAACAACTGCAACATCTGCTGCGTTTAATGCACCTTCATATTCCTTTAGGAATTCAGCATTTAGAGAGCTATAAGTATGAAGTTCAAGGCATGCTACTAATTTCCTATTCGGATATTGTGCCTTTACCGCTTTGGTCGTTGCTGACACTTTACTTGGAGAGTGTGCAAAATCTTTATAGGCCACCTTTCCCTTGCCTTCCGCTATTTTTTCGAGGCGTTTGCTGGCTCCTTTAAAACTTGCAATGGCTTCATAGAAATCGGCTTCGTCTACACCCATATTTTGGCATATCCATTTGGCTCCAGCCAGATTGTTTAGATTGTGGGCACCAAATACTTCTATCGGCATCGGTCCTTCAGGAGTATCAAGAAGCGTTGTTCCATCTTCAACTGAGTAAGATGGGGTGTTATAGGGTAATCTTCTGATGGTATTCGTGGATTCTTCGGCAACTTTCTTTACTACTTCGTCTTCTTCGTTGTAAACGAGGATACCGCCTTTCGTTATCTGACTTACAAAAATCTCAAACTGCTCTACATAATTCTCGAATGTTGGGAAAACATTAATGTGATCCCAGGCGATACCGGAAAGCAGGGCAATGTTAGGCTGGTATAAATGGAATTTCGGACTTCTGTCAATGGGAGAAGAAAGGTATTCATCGCCTTCTAACACTATAAAATCGTTATCATGCGTTAGATGCACCATGGTATCGAACCCTTCCAACTGCGCTCCTACCATATAGTCCACTTCGATATTGTGGTAGTGCATTACGTGCAATATCATGGACGTGATGGTCGTTTTACCGTGTGAACCACCAATTACTACGCGTGTTTTGTTCTTTGACTGTTCGTATAAAAACTCAGGATAGGAATAAATCTTCAGACCAAGTTCCTGTGCTTTTAAAAGTTCGGGGTTATCGGCTTTGGCATGCATGCCTAATATTATCGCTTCTATATCGGAAGTGATTTTTTCGGGATACCAACCCATTTCGGCAGGTAAAAGACCTTTTTTATCCAATCTTGATTTGGAAGGTTCAAATATAGCATCGTCGCTTCCTGTAACTTTATATCCTTTGTTGTGTAATGCCAGTGCAAGATTGTGCATGGCTGCGCCTCCAATGGCAATGAAGTGAGTTCTCATTTATGATTTATTTCTTTGCTGATAATTTTCTAATAGTGCTCGGGCTTTTTCCGGCTGATTCATTTTGTTTTTATATAAATCGGCGAGTTTTTGGTAGGTAGTTTTAGAACCACTGACCGTTATTGCTTTGTTATATTGTTTTTCGGCTTCCTTATACCTGCGGAAGTATTCGGCAATGTGTCCTTTGGCGAGGTAACCGTCTACTTGGGATATCTTTAGTAGTTCTGATGCGTACTTTTGAGCCTTTCTTTCGCTTCCGCCAACAATTCCGGGGAGCTGAAGGTAGAGTTCTATTAATGCCCAGCGTGCTTCTATATGTTTTGGATTGAGTTTGATTGCCTTTTCGAAGTTGGCCTTGATATCGTCAATCATTCCGAGAGCCTTAAACTTGTTGGCATCCTTTGCTTTCATCCCGAGGCAGCCACCGAACTTGTAATAGTAGGCCGCATTATCGGGGTCTAAAATCTTTAATTTTCCGTAGTAGGCCATTGCCTTGTCCCAGGATTTGTTGTGGCCTTCTATATCGCCGAGGTATTCTAAGGTTTTGAGGTGGTTAGGATTATCGGCGATTATGCTTTCGAATATTGGCTTAGCCGAGGCATATTTGGCCTGACCGAAAAGCTTCTCTGCTTTCTCAAAATTGGTTTGAGAGAACAATATGGCCGGAAGTATTAAAAGAATAAGGAGGAATTTTTTCATCGGATAATCTCTATGAAGCAAATGTAGTTCTATTATTGGTATTTTGAAAAAACATGGAGCCAAAAAGAAGACGGATAAGGTTTTTGTCGTGATTGCAATTTGGAGTTACCCTAATTTTTTATCTGTCACATCTTTTTCAGTCGCAAAAAAAATGTGACAGATTTTAATGTGACACTTGTTTTTTCAGGAAAAAAATGAAAAGCTGTTTAGAAATGGATATTTTTGTAAGGGATTTTTCTATAGATTAGGGAGTAAAATTAGTACAGATTGGAAATCCGGGTTATTGTAGCAATGGTTAGAATATCTATGAAAAAAATAATTGCTTTGTTATTGGTCTTATCCTTTTGTAGCTGTAGGTATTTTAATGTTAGTCCCGCAAACGGATTGACAACAAAGGATTTAACTGCAGAACCTGTACCTAAGGATTTCATCGGAGCATGGAAAGCAGACATCTATAGTTATGATCTGCTTAGAAAAAAGGGTATGAATTTAAAAAAATTGAATTAACGATTAATATTGATGGAAGTTTTCAGGCTAAAAATTTCCCTAACTTCATAGATGTGTTTTCTGAACCTAAAACAAAGGGATATATAAACGCCAAAGGAAATTGGAAAATAGCTAAAGATTTTGAGGGGACGAAATGGGTTTTACAATTGAACTTCGAGAAAGATGATATAAGTAAAGATGGTTTTTTGATGGAATTCGATTTATATTTCGAGCGCGAAAAATTAATTCTATGGTATTTTGTTGGTGATCCGGATTCGGGAGAACGATTACTATTTGAAAAAGAATAAATAAGTATGGATTATAAGTTCAGGAAAGCTGAAGCAGCGGAAATACCTCAGATATGGAAAATCATCCAGCAGGCCATTGTACGCAGAAAACTTGACGGCAGCCAGCAATGGCAGGACGGTTATCCGAATGAGGAAGTTATACAAAGGGATATTGAAAGAGGCATTGGTTATGTGCTGCTTATGGATGATACTATTGTTGGTTATACTGCCATTTTATTTAATGACGAACCTGCTTACGAGAATTTGAAAGGAACGTGGTTATCGACTGGAGATTTTGCTGTTGTTCACCGAATAGCCATTTCAGATGACTACTTAGGCAAGGGTTTAGCGCAGAAAATAATGCTTCTTACAGAAGAAATAGCCTCGCAGAAAAATGTATTCAGCATCAAGGTTGATACTAATTTTGATAACGGTGCCATGCTTAGGATTTTTGAGAAATTAGGCTACACCTATTGTGGAGAGGTTACCTTTAGAGGTGGGGTAAGAAAGGCATTTGAGAAAATATTGCACTAAAGAAACTGCGTTTTGAAATAAAAAACCCCGCCTTTTAGCGGGATTTCTATTTTTATAAACCGTGACTGTTTTCAGGTTCTTCGGCATTGATGTTTAACATTTCCCAAAGTTTGTCTTTGAGTTCAGTCAATCCCTGTTGGGCCACTGACGAAATAAACATAAATGGGATGCCTTTAATTTCCTTTTTAAGTTGGGCGTTTAGTTCTGCTTTTAACTCATCATCCAGCATATCGCATTTGGATACTACCAACAATTTATCCTTGTCGAGCATTTCAGGGTTGTAACGACGTAATTCATCCAACAGGATTTCATATTCCTTTTTGATATCATCTGCATCAGCAGGAACCAAAAACAACAACGTTGAATTACGTTCGATATGCCTCAAAAAGTAATGCCCTAAACCTTTTCCTTCAGCTGCTCCTTCGATAATCCCGGGAATATCTGCCATGATAAAAGATTTGAATTCACGATAAGCCACAATTCCTAAATTAGGCTTTAATGTAGTAAACGGATAATCTGCAATTTTTGGTTTAGCAGACGTTAGTACCGAAAGCAAAGTCGATTTTCCGGCATTTGGGAAACCTACCAAACCAACATCGGCCAGGACTTTTAATTCCAGCACAACATCCATTTCTTCCGGTGGCATTCCAGGTTGGGCATAACGCGGCGTCTGATTGGTAGAACTTCTGAAATTCCAGTTTCCTAATCCGCCTTTTCCGCCTTTTACCAATATTCTTTCCTCACCATGTTCTGTAATTTCAAACAAAATTTCATCGGTTTCCTTATCGCGAACAACTGTTCCTAAAGGAACTTCTATTGTTTTGTCTTCGCCATCGTGGCCTGTACTCCTTGAGCTTCCTCCATCACCGCCATGACCGGCTTTTACGTGACGTGCAAACTTTAAGTGAAATAAGGTCCACAAACTCTTATTCCCTTTTAAGGTAACGTGTCCACCACGCCCACCATCGCCACCATCAGGACCACCTTTTTCAATAAATTTCTCTCTGTGTAGATGCGAAGAACCTTTTCCTCCTTTTCCGGATGAAACATATATTTTTACGTAGTCTACAAAATTGCCCTCAGTCATTTTCTTTAGTGTTCAGTCATCAGTTATTAGTGGTGAGTTAAAAACACACTAAAATTCAAACTATTATTATTTTCAATGATCGGTATTTGTAATCGACTTAACTGATTACTATATACTGAACACTGAATACTATTCTTTAAATGCCTTTACAAGCACTTTATCAATCTTTACGCCATCCATGTCGATGACTTCAAACTCTAATTTGTTCCAAATTAATTTTTCTCCCGTAGTTGGAATTTTACCCAATTCCGTCATAATCAAACCACTGACTGTCGTAACCTCATAATCATTAGTCAGATCATCCATATCGAAATAAGTCAGGAAATCATGCAGCGAATACAATCCGTCTACAAGCCAGGTTCCGTCCTCGCGGGCAACTAGTTGGTATTCGTCTTCATCAAAATCGGATGCATCGCCTACTAAGGCTTCCAGAATGTCATTCAATGTTATTATACCCTGGAAAACACCATACTCATCTGTAACAAAAGCATAGTGCACTTTCGATTTCTTGAAGATCTCCAAGGCTTTATAGGCTGATGTATGTTCAATCATATACACCGGATCTTTGGTTATCGACTTTAAATCGAACTTCCCTTTTTCGAAACTGGTAAATAAATCCTTTAGCAAAACGATTCCTTCGACATCATCCATATTGTCTTTGCAGACCGGATAAACCGAATGCAATTCTTCCAGGACTTTAGCCTTTAACTCATCGATTGTATCTTCTAATGAAAGGTAAACGATGGATTGCCTGTGGGTCATCAACGAATTGATCTTTCTATCGCCAATATGGAAAACACGTTCCACAATATCTTGTTCAATTTCCTGAACTTCTCCACCTTCTGTACCTTCCTTGATAATTGCCTTGATCTCTTCTTCGGTAACTTTACCGTCAGCAGTTGGCCTGATTTTGAGCAATTTCAGAATTCCTTCTGTAGAAATAGTCAATAACCAAATGAATGGCGCCGTAACGACCGAAATTACTTTCATTGGAACAGCTACTGCTTTTGCGATTCCTTCCGGATGATTTAATCCGATTCTTTTGGGTAATAATTCGCCCAAAACCAAAGAAAAGAATGTAAGTACAACAACAACAATTCCAACAGCGATACTATCTGCGTAAGGCTTTAGTGTTGCAAAACCTTCCACAAAAAGCCGGACATCGGTAGTTATTTTGTCTCCCGAATAAATACCGGTTAAAATCCCAATTAATGTAATTCCGATTTGTACTGTCGAAAGGAATTTGTTGGGTGAATTGGCTAATTCTAAAGCCACCTTTGCATTGGTATTCCCTTTTTAGCCGCGGTTTCCAGACGGTTCTTACGTGCCGAGATCAAAGCGATTTCCGACATCGAAAAGACTCCGTTGAGCAGGATTAAAAAAGTATTATGAGTATTTCCATTTTTAAGTTTATACGTTTATGTGTTTATGCGTTTAACCTTTTAAACCCATAACCTTTTAAACTTTTTTATAATTTATTGAAAACGTTAGTCAGTCGTTCTGTTACTTCTGCAATTGTCCCAATTCCGTCAACGGAGTGAAACTTGCCCTGCGTTTTATAATAATCCATCAAAGGCGCGGTTTTTTCGTTGTATTCGTCGTAACGGTTCCTGATTTTTTCTTCATCCTGATCGTCTGGTCTTCCTGAGGTTTTTCCTCTTTCAAGCAAACGCGCTACCAGAACATTATCATCTGCTTCTAAAGCAATGGTAGCAGTAATGTTTTGGCCTTTGGATTTTAAAAAGGTATCGAGTGCTTCCGCTTGTGCAATGGTCCTTGGGAAACCGTCAAACAAAAACCCCGCAGAGTGTTGATTTTTATCGACTTCGCTCTCCAGCATTTTAATCGTAACTTCATCCGGAACTAAATCTCCTTTATCCATATAGGTTTTGGCAAGTTTTCCTAAATCGGTATCATTTTTAATATTATACCTAAAGATATCTCCTGTTGAAAGATGTGTCAGATTGTATTTTTCTTTTAAAAATTCAGCTTGAGTGCCTTTTCCTGCACCTGGTTTTCCGAAAAGAACGATGTTAATCATTTTATTATTTTAAATTTTGAATTATAAATTTTGAATTATTGAGCAAGCTGATAAACATCTGGTAAATTCCTTCCCAATCCATCGTAGTCTAAACCATAACCAACAATAAATTTATTCGGAATCCTTATACCCACGTAATCTATTTTAATATCTTTTTTATAAGCTTCCGGCTTGAAAAATAAGGTGGCAATCTTTAAATGCTTCACATTTTTCTGTTTGAAAATTGCCTTTAACTCCTCAACGGTATTTCCGGTATCTACAATATCCTCTACAACCACTACGGTTCTTCCTTCCAAATCCTGGTTCAGGCCAATCAGTTGTTTTACCTCATTGGTAGTTTCCATTCCTTCATACGATGCCATTTTCACGAAACTCACTTCGCACATACCGCGGTATTGTTTCATCAAATCGGACATTACCATGAATGACCCATTCAAAATACCAATAAATACAGGCACTTCATCAAAAAAATCATCGTCCATCTGTTTCGCCATATTCTTGATTGCAAAATCAATTTCATCAGAAGAAATGAAAGGCTCAAAGGTTTTGTCGTGAAGGTGTATCATGGGTTTTGGTTTTAAAATAAGGTGCAAATTTAAAGAAGTATTGAGTATTAAGTACTAAGTATTAAGACTTTTTTCCAAAAATGCTATTTTTACAGAATGGATACGACTTTTTTTAACCGATTAGCCAAAAGCAACGCGAGTACAATTTGCCGCAATGGCATTCGTGATTTTGTGGTTGAAAATCCGTCGTATATGAAAGATTTGATCACATTTGCTACCGATTTAGAAAACAAAAACCAATACAAAGGTGTTTGGATTATCGAAATGCTTGCCGAAACACATACCGAAATGTTACTTCCTTTTATAGATCAGATTGCTGACGTTGCCTCAAAATACAAACATGAATCCGCAATTAGAGGCGTTTCACGAACGATCCTTTTTCTGACTAATTCCAAAAAAATTTCCTTAACGGAAAGCCAACAGGAGAAATTCATAGAAACCAGTTTGGACCGATTAATTGGTGATTACAAAGTAGCACCAAAAGCTTTTGCCATGTATGCTTTGGGTCATTATGCACAAAAAAAGAGTGGATAAAGGAAGAACTACAGAATATCATCAATAAGGATTTTGCGCAGCAGTCGGCTGGATATAAAGCTGCGGCAAGAGAAGTTTTAAGAAAAATATAGCACGTGGTTTTGAATTTGAAATAGTATCTTTGTGCCACAACAACTACAACTAAATTACAACGAATGAACTACTTTTCTTCCGATTTTAAGCTGGGAATTCTCGGTGGTGGGCAATTAGGCAAAATGCTATTGGCCGAAACCCGGAAATTCGACATCCAAACCTATGTTTTCGATCCAAGTATGGACGCCCCGTGCCAGTTTGGCGCCACTCATTTCTTTATTGGCGACCTGATGGATTTCGATACAGTTTATGAATTTGGCAAAAAAGTCGACCTGCTGACCATCGAAATCGAAAACATCAACCTCGACGCTTTAGAAAAATTGGAAGCAGAAGGATTAAAAGTATATCCGTCGCCAAAAACTTTACGACTGATACAAAACAAAGGCATCCAAAAAGATTTTTATGTCGAGAATCAGATTCCGACTGCTGCTTTCAAACGATTCAGCAACTTAAACAAACTGCGTTCTGAAATTGAGAACGGTTTAATTGAAATGCCTTTTGTATGGAAATGCGCCCAATTTGGTTATGACGGAAACGGCGTAAAAATAGTGCGTTCTATTACCGATATAGAAACTTTACCCAATGTAGAATGCATCGCTGAGCAAATAGTTCCGTTCAAAAATGAGCTGGCCGTTATTGTTGCCCGTTCTGTTTCTGGTGAAGTGAAAGCTTACCCTGTAGTCGAAATGGAATTCCACCCCGAAGCCAATCAGGTAGAATACGTAATCTGCCCGGCACGAATTGATTTCAACATCGCCAAGAAAGCAAATAAGATTGCATTACAGGTTTCAAAAGCCTACAATCACGTTGGTTTACTGGCTGTGGAAATGTTCCAAACGCATGACGAAGGCATTTTGGTTAACGAAGTGGCGCCAAGACCACACAATTCAGGTCATTACAGTATTGAAGCGAGTTACACCTCACAATTTGAAAATCACCTGCGTGCTATTCTTGATTTGCCGTTAGGAAATACAGGAAGTATAGTTGCCGGAATTATGGTAAATTTGGTCGGCGAAGAAGGATATACCGGAAACGTGATTTATGAAAACATTGAAAAAATAATGGCAATCAGTGGTGTGACACCACATATTTACGGCAAGCGCGAAACCCGTCCGTTCCGAAAAATGGGGCATGTAACCATCGTAAATGAAGACATGAACGAAGCCCGAAGGATTGCAGAAGAAGTTAAGAATACGATTAGGGTTATTGCATAATTATAATGAAAAAAACAGCTATTTTAATAACAGTATCGGTTGTTGCATTAGTAATTCAGTCCTGTGGATATGGTCATTCTGTTGTCCAGAATTTTACGCTATTAGACGCAACTGCCAAAACCATAAACTGTGAAACACCACCTCAAAATATCGAACTGGTATTTGATGGCGAAAAAGTGAATTTCGAATACGATAAAGTCGGGCTTATAGAAGTACAGGGCGAATCTTTCTCAAATGATAAGGAAGTCCTCGAAAAAATTAAGGCATTGGCAAAAACCAACTGCTGTGACGCTATCATTAACCTTAAGAGAGACCGCACCAATAGGGAAAGTGGACTTCTTTTCACAACTGAATATGACCATAGTTATTCCGCAATAACCTTTCACGGAATAGCAGTCAGAAAGAAAATAAGTACTCCGGCAAACGAATCACAAAATCAACAGCAATGATGAAAACACTTTTATTTTGTTTACTGTTTTCTATTACCTACTCACAAAATAAAGTTGATAAAGCTATATTAGGCAAACATCTTGACAAATGGGATTATTTCAATATGATTGACAAAAACCCAAAAACGCCTCATGCCTATGTTCTCGAAAATGGCAAAACTTACAACCAAATCTTTCTCGATTCACTAAAAAAAGTAAATGATTACGACAAATATACCCAAGAGTATTTCCTGGATTCCATTACACAAAAAATTACCGTCATGCTTCGAAAACGAACGGAGGATGAAATAAAAATGACCAATGATAAGTTCCAGCAGTATCAGAAAGATGCGAAAAGCAACCGTAGAAAATTATTAGGGAGCAAGCTTTCGGATTTGAATTTTACTGATATTAATGGCAGGAATTATTCTGATGCAGACTTTAAAGGCAGTATTGTACTACTTAATTTTTGGTTTACCAAGTGTGCGCCCTGCATCAAGGAAATGCCCGACTTAAATACACTTAACGAAAAATACAAAGATCAGAATGTACAGTTTTATGCCATTACCCATGACGATAGTGAAATTGTAAATCGCTTTCTGAAAAAGATAAAGCTTGATCTGACTGTAGTCACAAACGAGAAAAAAACAGAAAATAAGTTAGGCATAGATTTTTTTCCTACGAGTATCTTAATGGACGAAGAAGGGAAAGTTTTGTTTGTCAGCGAGATTTTTAATCCAAAGGGCGATGATCTAAAGCAAATTGAAAAAATAATCAAAAAGAAAATAAAGAACAAGTAAATTTGTTTACCATAAATCAGCAAAAATGAGCAAAGTAGCAATAATAATGGGAAGCAAAAGCGATCTGCCGGTTATGCAGGAAGCTATCGACATCCTGAAAAGTTTTGACATTCAAACGGAAGTCGACATCGTCTCGGCACACAGGACTCCGGAGAAATTATTTGATTTTAGTAAAAAAGCACACACACGCGGTATTTCTGTAATCATCGCAGGAGCAGGTGGCGCGGCGCATTTACCAGGAATGGTCGCCTCAATGTCGCCTTTGCCGGTAATTGGAGTGCCGGTAAAATCAAGCAATTCTATTGATGGCTGGGATTCGGTTTTGTCCATTTTGCAGATGCCCGGCGGTGTTCCTGTGGCCACTGTTGCGCTGAACGGAGCCAAAAATGCCGGAATCCTCGCAGCCCAGATTATCGGATGCCACGACAAAATAGTACTCGACAAAATTATTGTTTACAAAGAAAGCCTGAAAGACGCGGTAAACAAGTCTTCAGATGAAATGAAGAATTCTAGGAGCTAATCCCGCTTTTCGCTATATCTTTATACCTGTCAGGTTTTAAAAACCTGACAGGTATAAAAGGATGCCACTACAATCGGGGCTAGGCTACCTGCAAACTTCAACACCATATTAAAGTACATTACTAATTATAAACTTCGCGCCTTTGCGCCTTTGCGAGCAATGAAAATCTTAACACAAAAATTCAACACAAAACACAATACAGCTCCATTTTCACAAATAAAACTGGAAGATTACCAATCAGCATTTGAGGAAAACATCGCTAAAGCCAAAGCCGAAATAGATGCTATTACAAACAATCCTGAAGCACCAACATTTGAAAACACCATCGAGGCATTGGACTATTCAGGAGAAGCTTTGGACAGATTATCTTCCATATTTTTCAATCTAAACTCGGCAGAAACTACTGATGAAATGCAGAAAATTGCCCAGGATGTTTCTCCTTTGCTGACTGCGTTCAGTAACGACATTGCGTTGAATGAGGATTTATTCAAGCGTGTAAAATCGGTTTACGAACAAAAAGAATCATTGAATCTTTCTCCGGAACCAGGCCACTTTATTAGACAAGAAATTCAAAAGCTTTTCAAGGAACGGAGCTTTGCTTCCTGATGATAAAAAGAACGCCTTCGGGAAATAGATACCGAATTGGCCAAGCTAAAACTGACTTACGGTGAAAATGTACTGGCAGAAACCAACAATTATCAGTTACACATTACAAATGCAGATGACCTAAAAGGTTTGCCGGAAGGAACAATCGAAGCAGCAGCAGGTTTAGCCAAATCAAAAAACCTGGAAGGCTGGATTTTTACTTTGGATTATCCAAGCTATATTCCGTTCGTTACTTATGCCGATAATCGTGAATTACGAAAGGAAATCGCGATAGCAGCCGGAAAAAAGCATTCCAAAACAACGAATACGACAATCAGCAAATTACGCTGAAAATTGCCAAACTGCGTTTTGAAAGAGCTAATCTATTAGGATATAAAACACATTCCGATTTCGTTCTCGAAGAAAGAATGGCGCAGAATCCCGAAAAAGTAAAATCATTCCTAAACGATTTATTATCCAAAGCCAAACCAGCGTCTGAAAAGGAATTCGCTCAATTAACCGCTTTCGCAAAAGAACTCGACGGAATTGATCAACTCGAAAAATGGGACGGCGCTTACTATTCGGAAAAGCTGAAACAGAAATTATTCGACTTTGATGACGAACAGCTAAAACCGTATTTCAAGCTGGAAAATGTTTTGAATGGCGCATTCACTGTAGCCGAAAAATTATTCGGAATCCGTTTCACGGAAGTTTTCGATATTGATAAATACCATCAAGATGTTCAGACTTTTGAAGTTTTGGACTTCGAAGGAAAATTGGTTGCGATTTTTTATGCAGACTTCTTCCCAAGAAAAGGAAAAAGAAATGGTGCCTGGATGACGTCATTCAAACCACAATATATCAAAGCTGACGTTAACGAAAGGCCTCATGTTTCCATCGTTTGCAATTTTACGCCACCAACAGCAAGCAAACCTTCACTTCTAACTTTTAACGAGGTCACTACTTTATTCCATGAATTTGGTCACGCCTTACACGGAATGTTAGCCAACACAATTTATCCTAGTTTGTCGGGCACTTCGGTTTATTGGGATTTTGTGGAACTGCCAAGCCAGGTTATGGAAAACTGGTGTTACGAGCCGGAAGCATTGGCTTTGTTTGCCAACCATTACGAAACAGGAGAAATCATTCCACAGGAATTTGTCAATAAAATAAAGGAAAGCGCCAGTTTTCTGGAAGGTATGGCAACCTTAAGACAATTGAGTTTTGGGATTTTGGATATGGCTTTCCACAGCAATGATCCAAATACGATTACTGATGTCAAGTCTTTTGAAAAAACAGCTTTTGAAGGCACGACTTTATATCCGGATGTGGAAGAAAATTGCATGAGCGTTTCGTTTTCGCATATTTTCCAGGGCGGCTATTCTTCTGGATATTATAGCTACAAATGGGCGGAAGTTTTGGATGCAGATGCGTTTGCTTACTTTCAGGAAAAGGGGATTTTCAATCCTGAAGTCGCTACAAAATTCAAGGAAAATGTGTTGTCAAAAGGAGGAACCGAATTGCCAATGGAACTCTACAAACGCTTCCGTGGCCAGGAACCAAAACCTGAAGCTTTGTTGAAACGGGCCGGATTGATCTAATATACGATTGTTAATTTATGGACTATCAAACATTTGAACCAAGTGAAGATTTAGCGGCATTTGTCAAATGTTACTGGACATTGGAAAGCCCGAAAGAAGATATTCCCGAAAAACAAACCATAGTTCCCGACGGCTGCCTTGAAATGATTTTCCATCATGGCGATTTGTATGCGCAATATACTGAAGAAGGAAACCGCATTATCCAACCAAGATGTTTTGTATTTGGACAACTTTCACGACCACTTGAAATAGAACCAACAGGAGTAACGGGAATTTTTTCTGTCCGTTTTCATCCGAACGGTTTTTTACCATTCGCTACCCTTTCTATAAAGGAAATGGAAAACACAGCTGTTTCGTTGGAAAGATTGTTCGGGAATGAAGGCTTGGAGATGGAACAACAGGTTTTGAGTACCAATTCAACTTTAGAAAAAATAAAAAAAGTAGAAACATTTCTTTTAAACAGATTGACTGACAGCGAAACGGTTGACCGAATAGTAAAATCAACCATAGAAACAATACTGACAGCCAATGGCCACCTCTCTATTGATGAACTTTCAAAACAGACGAATATCAACCGCAGGCAGTTGGAGCGTAAGTTTTCATCCACAATTGGCTTAAGCCCAAAACAGCTTTCAAAAACCATTCGCCTGCAAGCGACACTTAAAATGTTGCTGAATAAAAAATTTACAAGCCTTACTGCTTTGGCCTACGATAATGAATTTTATGACCAGGCACATTTTATAAAGGACTTCAGGGAACTTACAGGCTTTACACCAAAGGAGTTTTATGGAAACAATTTAAAAATGAGTTCCCTATTTTACGGCAAAGAATAAGCTTGTCGCATTTTTACAATTTTGTGTTTAAAACAGATTGCAACTTTGCATCTTAACTAAACAAAATGGTATTCATAAAACTAAGACTATGAAAAAAACAACAAATTTGTTAATTGCAATAGCCAGTTGCCTATTACTAAGTGCATGGGCAGTCAAGCATTCGAATGACATTAAAAAGGCCGAATGGCTTATCGGAACCTGGGAAAACAAAACCCCAAAAGGAAGCCTCTACGAAACCTGGAGTAAAAAAAATGATACCGAATTTTCAGGAAAGAGCTATGTTGTGCAGGAAAAAGACACCATAGTATTTGAAACCATAAAATTAGTGCAGGAAGAAAACGGATTATTTTACATTCCCGTAGTTAAAAACCAGAACGATGGATTGCCTGTTCGTTTTGCTATTAAAACAATTTCTGAAACCCAACTTGTGTTTGAAAATCCGCAACACGATTTTCCACAAATTATCTCCTACACAAAAACAGGTAGCGAAACGCTGACAGCCGAAATATCAGGCATGATAAAAGGTAAACAGAAAAAACAATCGTTTGCTATGAAACGTGTAAAGTAAAACGTCCACACGCAAAAACAAATCAGTTAAACAATTAAAAACCGGAGTGAATACTTCGGTTTTTTTGCTATTTTTAAAACCTAAAGAAACTCCCTTGAAAACATTCATCAAAAAGCATTATAAAAAATTCCTTTTACTGGCAGTCATTGGTTTGATTGTAGTTTTTGGAATTAACTATTATGTGAAGTCAGAAACCAATCCGTTGATTTATCATTATGCGAACGGCGTTCCGGATGAAAAGGTCGGAATCATTTTTGGTGCCGGAATCCGGAATGACAGGCCAAGCAAATACCTCAAAGACCGATTGGATGCCGGAATTGAATTGTATAAATTGAAGAAAATAGATAAAATCCTGCTTTCGGGTGATAATGGCAGTAATAAACACGATGAATTAACCGTGATGAAGCATTACTGTTTTGAACACGGCGTTGACACCACAAAAATCTTTCTGGATTACGCAGGTTTTGACACTTATTCGACAATGTACAGGGCAAAACACATCTTTAAGATTGACAACGCTATTTTGGTGTCACAGGAATACCATTTGAACCGTGCAATATACATTGGAAACAGACTTGGCGTAAAATCGGTTGGTTTAGCTGCAGACAAAGGCGCTTATCGGAATTACAATTATGTCAGGTTTAGGGAATGCTTTACCATTGTGAAGTCGTTTATTGATGTCGCCAGAAACAGGAAGCCTCATTTCTTAGGCGGTGAGATTAATATAGATGGAGTTTCCAATTATACGAAAGACGATAAGAGATAGAATTTGTTTGCGTTAGATTTGATATTAAGAGGAGGAAGCCAGTGGGCTTCAGGTATTCTAACCGCGTTAGGGATTGCAGTGGAAATCCTTTTTGCTATAGCGAAAAAATTGGAACGGAAAGCCCGACCTGAAAGGGAACGCCCAAATCTAACTAAAAACCAACAATAAAACCCACCACAAAATCGGAATGCCCTCAACCCAAAAGGAAGTATAATATTTTGACTTTTTCTCATGTGCCAAAAGCAAAAAAAGAAAAATGGTAAACGCTACTCCTACCCTCACAAACAAACTTGGGAAACTAAAATCTATTTGGAAAAAACAAAGTAGAATAAAGACGAGCAGTAAAATACTGCCAATAATTTTTGTCTTCTCAACTCCTATTTGCTGTGGTACTGTTTTTAAGTTCGGATCATCTACCTTTAGGTCAACGATCTCAAAAATCAAAATCAGTACAAAAATCAAAATAAAACGCTGAACCGCAATCACACAAATTTCTATGTCAATCGGCATCCCTTCATTAATTACAGGCAGGAACAATGTTATCCCAACCCAGCAAAACGATACTATATAAATCTTTACACCTGCCCAGTTACGCGCATTTTTCCGGTTTGGAAAAAACGGCAAAGTATACAACATAGTCAATACCAGAAACGCAAAAGCAATGATTTTGGTAGTTTGTGCCAATTGGAAAAAGAAATATCCGGTAGCCAAAAAGAAAGGAAACTTAAAACTGCAATTAGCTTTAATTCGGTTCTAACCTGCAATTTATGCCTTCTTGCCAACGCATCATATTTGACAAAATTATAAGCTACAATAGTTCCGAAAAATGCAAATAAAGACGAAGGAAGAATCCCATCAATTCCAAACATATAACCTGTCATCCTAACCAACGCATAAACAGACAACGCCACATGAATGCTGCTGTTGATATAGAAGTCGAGAAGCCGCTTAAAAAATTGCATTGGACAAAAATAGTCAAAGTGTTAATAAGAAGGGATTTTAGTTGAAAAATTCTCAAAACATTGGGGTTTGTTTAGCATAAAATTAGAACATTAATAATTACTTTTGTTGGCGTTAAAAACAATCCCGTTTTTCAACGGGACAAGCACAACTAAACAACTTTAGCACTTACATTTTAATGAGAACAGACGCATTTGCATTACGCCACATAGGTCCACGTGAGAGTGACCTTAACCACATGTTCAAAACCATAGGAGTCGAAAGCTTTGAGCAACTTATCTACGAAACCATTCCCGACGATATCCGTCTTAAAAGTGACCTGAACCTCGACGCACCAATGTCCGAATACGAATACCTGGCGCACATTCAGGAATTAGGCAAAAAGAACAAGGTTTTCAAATCTTACATCGGTTTGGGATATCATCCAACGATTGTTCCTGCGGTAATCCAGAGGAATATTTTTGAAAATCCGGGTTGGTACACTGCCTATACGCCATATCAGGCCGAAATTGCGCAAGGAAGACTTGAAGCTATCCTGAATTTCCAAACTACAGTTATCGAACTGACCGGAATGGAAATCGCAAACGCGTCACTACTAGATGAAGCAACTGCTGCTGCGGAAGCAATGGCGCTATTGTTTGACGTGCGTTCTCGTGACCAAAAGAAAAACAATGTCAATAAATTCTTTGTTTCAGAAGAAGTATTGCCACAAACGATATCGGTTTTACAGACACGCTCTACACCAATCGGAGTAGAATTAGTAATCGGAAACCACGAAACTTTTGATTTCTCCACTGAATTTTTTGGAGCTATCTTACAATACCCAGGAAAATACGGTCAGGTAAATGATTACGCTGGATTTATCGCCAAAGCAAAATCTAACGAAATTAAGGTAGCGGTTGCTGCTGATATTTTATCTTTGGTAAAACTAACTTCTCCCGGAGAAATGGGAGCTTCGGTAGTAATAGGAACTACTCAGCGTTTCGGAATCCCGATGGGTTACGGCGGACCTCACGCAGCTTTCTTTGCGACCAAAGACGAATACAAACGTTCGATGCCAGGAAGAATCATCGGCGTATCTATCGACGCTAACGGAAAGCGTGCTTTGCGTATGGCTTTAGGAACCCGCGAGCAACATATCAAACGTGAAAAAGCTACTTCAAACATCTGTACAGCTCAGGTTTTACTGGCGGTTATGGCCGGAATGTATGCCGTTTACCACGGACCAAAAGGACTGAAATACATTGCAGATAAAGTACATGCATCGGCTGTGACATTAGCGGATGCCTTAAATAAATTGGGTGTTTACCAAACGAATACTGCTTTCTTTGATACAATTTCAGTAAAAGCTGATGCCACTAAAGTAAAAGCCATTGCAGAGAAAAACGAAGTGAATTTCTATTATCCTTATGCCGATACGATTTCTATTTCGTTAAACGAAACGACTTCTGTTGCCGACCTCAACCAAATCATCTCCATTTTTGCGGAAGCTGTTGGAAAAGAAACCTTCACTGTGTCTGGCTTGAATACCAATATCAATTTACCTGCGTCATTAGAAAGGACATCATCTTTCCTAACACACGACGTATTCAACAACCATCATTCTGAATCTCAGTTGATGCGTTATATCAAAAAATTAGAGCGTAAGGATTTATCATTGAACCATTCGATGATTTCTTTAGGTTCGTGTACGATGAAACTAAATGCTGCTGCCGAAATGCTTCCGTTATCGATGGCGAACTGGAACAGCATCCACCCTTTTGCTCCAATTGAACAGGCGGAAGGATATATTACAATGCTAAAAAAACTGGAACAGCAGTTAAATGTCGTTACCGGATTTAAAGGCACAACTTTACAGCCAAACTCTGGCGCACAGGGAGAATACGCAGGATTGATGACCATTCGTGCCTATCATATTTCACGTGGCGACAACCACAGGAATGTCTGCCTGATTCCGGCTTCGGCACATGGAACCAATCCGGCTTCGGCGGCGATGGCAGGAATGCACATTATCGTTACCAAAACTATGGAAAACGGAAACATCGATGTAGAAGATTTGAGAGCAAAAGCAATCGAACACAAAGATGACCTTTCCTGCCTGATGGTTACTTACCCTTCTACTCACGGAGTGTTTGAAAGCGCTATCTGCGAAATCACCAAAATCATCCATGACAATGGTGGTTTGGTGTATATGGATGGAGCCAATATGAATGCACAGGTTGGTTTGACTAACCCAGCCACAATTGGAGCTGACGTTTGCCACCTGAACCTACACAAAACATTCGCAATCCCTCACGGTGGTGGTGGACCTGGCGTTGGACCAATATGTGTGAACGAAAAACTCGTTCCGTTTTTACCTACGAATCCTGTAATTAATGTTGGTGGAGACCAGGCTATCACAGCTATTTCTGCTGCGCCTTATGGTTCGGCTTTAGTATGCCTAATTTCTTATGGTTACATCACTATGTTAGGTGCAGAAGGTCTGAAAAGCGCAACGGAATACGCTATTTTGAATGCCAATTACATGAAAACGCGTTTGGAAGAATACTACCCAATTTTATATACGGGAGAAATGGGACGTGCCGCACACGAAATGATTTTGGACTGCCGATCATTTGAAGACAATGGAATAAAAGTAACCGACATAGCCAAACGTTTAATGGATTATGGCTTCCATGCGCCAACGGTTTCTTTCCCCGTTGCCGGAACGTTGATGATTGAGCCAACCGAATCTGAAGATTTAGGCGAATTAGACCGTTTCTGCGAAGCAATGATTTCGATACGTAAAGAGATTACCGCTTCTTCAAAAGAAGAGGAAAACAATATTTTAAGGAATGCTCCACATACGTTGGCAATGCTGACTACTGATAGCTGGACTTTCCCTTACACCCGCGAACAGGCAGCCTTCCCATTAGAATATATTGCTGAAAACAAATTCTGGCCAGCCGTTCGTCGTGTGGATGAAGCTTATGGCGACAGGAATTTGATTTGTTCTTGTGCTCCGATTGAGGCGTATATGTAATAAAGGCAATAGTATTTAGGCAATAGCCATTAGCCAAAAGTAAAAAGGCCTCGGATTTATCTGAGGCTTTTTTGCTTCAATAACTTACCATGCTACGCGCAATCTGGGTAATTCCCCTCTTGAGGGGTGCCCGAAGGGCGGGGTGGTCACTCAGCAGCAATAATAACAATGGTTTTTGAAAACCGCTTTTTTGTTTGGTTCGAACCCCGTTACTCACCCAGAAGGTAAAAGTCCCGAAAAATCGGGACTTTTTTTGTTTTTACTGACTTGAATAATGATAATTCTCATTTTATCTAATATCAGGAAATAATTCCGCTCACCTCTAATTTTGGAATCGGAAAATATTGTCGTAATATTACAATATAATTAATTTATTATGTCTACAATTCTTCTCAATACAGGAACAGCGAGTTACAATGATTTAATAGCAAACGGAAGAACATTTCATGTTCCGCCATATCAAAGAGATTATTCTTGGGAAAAAGAGTACTGGGAAGATTTATGGATGGATATACTAGAACTGCCTAAAGAAAAATATCATTATATGGGCTATTTAGTATTTCAAGATGATAATTCTAAATCCAAAACATCATTTATTATTGATGGACAGCAGAGATTTACAACTTTAAGTATTTTATGTCTTTCAGCTCTACGTTTATTGAAAGAATGGGCTGATTCAGGACTTGATGCAGAAAATAATCAAACCCGAATTACTAAATTAACAGAAAAATTTTTAGGGAATTTTTCGACTTCTAAACTAACAATTACTCCTAAACTTATTCTCAACAAGAATAATGATGATTTTTATAAAAGTTATCTATTAAATCATAGAAAGCCACCAGCGATAGGAAAATTAAAGCCTTCTCAAAAGAGATTATGGGGAGCATACGAATATTTTTATCATATTTTGAAAGCAAAAATTAAATCTCAATCAGGAGAAGAGCTAGCATCATTAATTGATGATCAGATATCGAATTCCTTAATTTTTACAACTATAAATGTAAGTGATGATTTAAACGCATATAAAGTATTTGAAACATTAAACGCAAGAGGTGTAAAACTATCTCCTTCAGACTTACTTAAAAACTATTTGTTTTCGAAAGCATTTGAATCAAGTTCTGCTGAATTAGAAGAAACTGAACGAAGATGGCAGAGTATAAATGATTTTTTAGGCAAATCTGATTTGCCAACTTTTTTAAGACATTATTGGAATTCAAGATATGAACTAGTTAGGATTTCAAATTTATATCGCTCGATTAAAACCTCTGTACAATCTCCGGAAGAAGTATTTGATCTATTAGATGAATTAGAACAATTAGCACCAGTTTATTCTGCCTTTGAAAATCCGGCAGATCCAATCTGGAATAAAGAACAAAGAGGTTTTATAAGATCAATGAATCTTTTTGGAGTTTCAACTTGGTATTCATTAATGCTTATAGCAAAACAAAAATTCACAGATGAGGAATTTACTAAGCTTTTACATGAATTGAATGTAATTACTTTCAGATACAATGTTATATCTGGATTACATACGAATGAAATAGAATTAGTATTTAATAGATTGTCTATTAAAATTTTTAAATCTGAAATTACTACTGCTTCTCAATCATTTGAGATTTTAAAAGCAATTTATGTTTCTGATGAAAGTTTTGCTCAAGCATTTTCAGTTAAATATCTTAGTACAAAAAGAAATAAAAATCTTGTGAAATATATTTTAGTTGAACTTGAAAATACTATTTCAGGTACATCATATCAATCCGAAGATGCAACTTCCTCAATTGAACATATACTTCCTGAAAACCCTACAATAGATTGGGAGCCATTTTTTCCAGCAGATGAACAAGAGGAATATATTTATTTAATAGGTAATTATACCTTACTTGAAGAAACATTAAACAGAAAAGCGGGTGATAAGGCGTTTTTACTGAAGGTGCCATTTTATAAGACATCTACATATAAAATGAGTAAGGATGAATTGAATTATACTGAATGGACTCCCGTAATTTTAAGAAAGCATCAAGATAAAATGGCAAAATGGGCATGCAGTGCTTGGAAAAGTCACTATGCATAATTAGTATCACGCCGAAAGATTCTCGAGAATAACTCTTATAGCCCACTCCAAAATCCACAAATCCGGTTCGGTAGAATCCCCGTCATATACCCTTAACTAAAAAGTCCTGAATTATCAGGACTTTTTTTGTTTTTATACTTTCGGAATTAGGCATTTTTATTTTTAATTATTTATTTACACCACATGTGATTCAGGTCCAAAATCAAAAACTAGTCGATTTTTAACATTCTTTTCTTCTTCCTTCCGTATATTTTTATTTGTATAAAATTGATGCTCTTTCTCTTTTTCAAGAACTTTAAACCAACTAATGGCTGATATAGTGTTGTTAGAATGCAATTCAAGTCTAATGATTGTTTTATCAGAAGGTGGTCTCCGACTATTTAAAATGGAACTTAGTTCGGTTTCATCAAGATGAATATCTTTTGCAAATTCCTTATTTACCCGATATTTAAGTTTTATATAATGACGTAGGAAATATGCAAATGTTAATTTTTCATCATATGATTCTGATTTAATATAATCTTCCATAAGAAATCTCAATTGCAAAAGATTAGAATAAATCTTTTGTGCATCTGTAATTTGTGATTTCCTGCTTTCTCGTGATTTAGCTAATTCACCGTCCGCTTTTTCCTTTTGTTTTTTAGTTAAAGTAGGCCTAAAAACATATGACTTAACTATTTCATTAGAGTCATATTTCTCTTTTATTTTTTTAAATTCCATATGTCAAAATTATTTATTATCTGATAAAGACTGATTCCTTCTAGGTATAAGTGATATCCACCGTCATCAATCATACCATATTGATCAACATAATGCTGTCTGAGATCTGTTTTAGGAATCAAAGAAACACATGCGTATTCTGGATGTAATTTTACACATTCCCTGCAAGCATAAGCAATTAAATTTCCAGCAATTCTATCGTAAATTTTATTTTGTCCAATATTTGTTTTTGATGCAGCAAGTAAATTTATTTCTATTCTTTGCTCCTGTTCAAAATGAATGAGTGACATTAAACCTAGAATTTCCTCTTCGCCTTCTATGCTCAACTTAAAGACTTGATTTTTCTTTTCTGAACCCCAATTAAAATTAAAGTTTACACGCTTTATCTTTTTAAAGTCAATATCTTCCATTTTTTCGATGACAATATTTCGTGGCTCCTGAGTCGCTACATGTACTATATGCATAGAAACAAATATAATCAAAATAATTTACAAATTATGTCAATAATTTATAAATTCTTGGCTTGCTATTGATATTAATTTATTGCAAATATCAAGCCGAAAGATTCTCGAGAATAACCCTAACAACCCATTCCAAAACCCAAAAATCTGGTTCGGTAGAATCCCCGTCATGTACCCTTCAAGGGAATTTCTTTCGAAATTCCCTTTTGTATGTTCCTTACACAAACCGGTTCCAAATCCTAAAATTTAGACCTTTCTATTCCATAAAAAAATACTACAAAAAAACCGTTCATAACATCATTCCTACCTCTCATACGCTATAACCTACCGTTCGTAACATTGTGGTATTAAAATTAGATTAAACTTACTTATTTAGCGGTTTAATCGTTTAAACTACTTAATAATGTCAAATTTAACTAACAACAGGCTTAACATTACAGCCACTGCAGCGCAGATTGCCTCAGTAAAAAGCGCAATCCAAAACATTAACATCAACTTTCCATTCCTTGTAGGCTTAACTAAGGAAGAAAAGATGGGGCTTTTAGCGATTGATGTCAATAACAAAGCATTCACAGAGGATGCAATAAATGCCGGTTTAAACAACGCCAGCTTACTGCCATCTTATATTTCTGTACCAAATATGCAGGCAGACATGACTCTTTTTCACAATTGGATGAAATTATCCTGTTGTTGAAACAAACGCTGGAAAAATTGCAGGACACACAATTACTGGCAGGAAGTGAAGCTTATGCCTCCGGACTGACCATTTACAAATTATTCGGTTCGGCAGCAGATGCCGGAATACCAGGAGCCGATGCGATCTACGACCAGTTGAAGCAACGCTTTGCAGGACAGGGCGGACCAGGAAAACGTGCTGATGCACCTGAACAATAGCTGTAAATACCATACTTGATGGTAGGCGCTCCTTCGGGAGCGTTTTTTTGCTTTATTCTTATTGGCATTACACCTTATTAATTTAGGTTCTTACCTAAGTTAGTTTGGGTTGTTACCCAACTTAGCTGGGGTTCTTATATAACTAATTTGATGTTGTTACATAACTTAGCTTGGGTTCTTAGATAACTCTATTTTGGTTCTTATCCAATTTAGTTTGTTTTCTTACATAACTCAGTTCAGGATGTTACCAAACTTAGTTGGGGTTCTTATGTAAGTTAGTTGGGTATAAACGCCATTTTTTATAAAATTCACATAATTATCAAATTTTAATACACTAAACCTATGACTCATTTAGAGAAAAAATACCTTAAGACGCGAAAGGATGACCCGCCAAAACTGGGTAATTTTTTACAATGGCATATCGAGCAAAGCACAGTGAAGAAAAAAGACGTCGCAGCATATCTTGACGTAATTCCTCAGACCCTTACTCAATATTTTAAGCAACGGGGTCTCCAAACAATCATTTTATGGCGCATCAGCCGGGTCATTAACTATAATCTTTTAATGGACCTGGGCCAGCGCCTAAAGATCCCGTTTGAGACTGAAGCTGAAAAAGAACTCAGGGTACAACTGGCCGAAAAGGAAGAGCTGATTAAGAAAATGGAGATACAGTTGGAGGTGTTTAGGGAGATGAAGTAAAGACGCGATTAGTAGAGACGCGATTAATCGCGTCTCTACATCGGAAAAAATTGATACATTTGGAAGATAGCCTAAAGATTCGGCTATGAGGGAGTTATATCCTTTCACAAAAAATGAATTTAAATAAAAAACAAGGAAGTTGTGCGAACTGCATTGAGGTTACTCGAAATAGAAGAACAAAAAATAAAGATGTTCAGGGAGGAAATTGAAATTGGCGAAAAAAGTGGAATGGTTTCAAACTTTGATACTGAAGCCCATTTAGCCAATCTTCATAAGAAACATTTATGAAAATGAAATCACATCTTATTATCTGTAAACCTATACTTTAATAAAAAGATTCCCTCCTTCGGGAATCACAACACAATTAATATGAAAATCAAAAACATAATCTTCGACTTCGGTGGCGTGCTGGTAGACTGGAATCCACGACATTTGTATAAGGACCATTTTAAGGATACTGAGGAAATGGAGTCTTTCCTTAAAAACATCTGTACGGAGGAATGGAATATTGAGCAGGACAGAGGCCGTTCGCTTTCGGAAGGTACAATTGAATTGCAAAATAAGTTTCCGGAGCACAGTGCTTCCATCCGGCTTTTTTACGATCAGTGGGAAGTCATGCTGAAAAGCGAAATCCCCGAAACCGTTGCCCTCTTGTATAAGCTGAAGAAAAATTACCCGCTTTATGGCCTGACTAATTGGTCAGCAGAGACCATTGACATTGCTTATCGAAGGTTCCCGTTTTTTAAGGAGTTTGACGGAATCGTAGTGTCGGGAGTGGAAAAATTGATAAAACCCGACAAAAGGATTTACCAACTGCTGCTGGACCGATATGATCTAAAAGCTGAAGAAAGCATTTTTATAGATGATAATATCCACAATGTAGAAGCTGCACGTGAAATTGGGTTTTATGCCATACATTTTGAAAATGCGGCGCAATTGGAAGCTGACCTTTCGGCATTTATAACACTATAAAAAGAAACCTTTTTTATAAACCTATAATACTATAATAAAACCAAAATATTTTATAACTTAGTTCACTCAGAAACAGAGTTAACTTTGGTTAATAAAACTAGGACAAATGAAAACGCTATCCCATCTCATCGGTTATAAAAACCTTGTTTCCCTAGCATTACTTTTAGTTTCGCTGAATGGTTTTGCACAGGATAATACAACTGTAAAATCTGAAAATAATTCCCGTTTAACTTCCCTACAAAAGGTTGTTGACGGAATTAAGGAAAAGAATGCATCTATTAGGGATGAACAGAACGTAAATGTGATGGTAAATGACAAACTGGTAGAAAATCTACAAAGTTTTACAATAGATCCAAAGACTATAGCATTGGTAGAAGTAGTAGTCCTCGAACCGAAATCGGGAAGCGAGCAACGGGTTAATCCATCTATTATAATTAATACCAAAAGACAATAAAAGTAATTCATCTTACTCCTTATTAGCGGTTTCGGAAGAGACCGCTTTTTTTGTTCGGGTATTTTTTTCAATAAAAAATTATATCTTTACTTAACAGTTTAGTAATGTGAACCTAACAATCAAATAACTAAACAACATCTCGGCCCCATCTAAAACACAGCGTATGAAAAAAATAATACTATTTATTTTTGCGGTTTTAGTTCATCTTGTTGGATACGGGCAATCTCCTACTGAACTTTATAACAGCAAAGACTACCAGGCACTCGTTACCCTTGAAGACAAGGCCGAAATATTAAATGCCGAAGAATTATATATGGTTGGTTTTGCCTTTTTTCAATTGGAAAACGACGAAAAAGCGGTGGCGTTCTACGATCAGGCCATTGCAAAAGGGTATGATAACAGCACAACCCACTTCTATAAAGGGGTGTCACTTACTTTTCAAAGAAAATACAAAGAAGCTTTGGTGGAAGTTGATCTGGCTCTGAAAAAAGAACCCAATAACCAGGAATACATGAACCAGAAAGGGCTTATCTATAAATTTCAGGGTTTAGAAGATAAGGCATTGGGCTATTTTGAAGAAGCTACCCGATTTCCCAATACTTTTGGAGAGCCTCATTTTTGGGTGGCGTATATCTACCATGGAAAGCATGATTTCGAAAAAGCACTGAAACTCTATTATATTGCTGCCGAAAAAGTCCCTAAACAAAACAGCCATTATGTAAACACCTTATTGTCTATTGGACAGCTTGAATATAGTTATACTCAGAATTACCAAAAATCAGCACTTGCCTATGCTGAGGCGATAGCACTTAGACCTAAGGACTATGAATATTATCCCAAACTAATCAAAGCCTATAATGCTGCAAAGGAATATGCTAAAGCGGATGCTGTTTTTGATTTGATGCGGACTGCCTATAAAAATAACGAACTCCCTAAAGAGGAAATGAAATTTAAGAATGCTGCTGTGGATGAATACACCTGGAACAAACAAACCTTGACGGTTTACAAATACTTCGAAAATCCTAAAGAGGTTTTGGGTCTTTCGTATAAAGTACATTTATTGAACAAAGCCGGAGATAAAGTGGAGCGTAAATTCACTGTCGAAAAAACCATCCAAATAGCTAATGGCCCTAAACATCTGCTTTGTGAAGTAAAGGATGATTCGCATCTAACCTATCCTTATGGCTGGGCAACGGACAACATTCCACTGGAAGACCTCAAAAAAGCCATTGCATTAGTCTTGGAAGACAGGCTGGAAAAGACTGCTACTTCAAAATGAGTTGGGTTTATTCCTTATTCAGCCCAAATCGTATAACAGCCTCAAGCACGTCAACGTTTATGTCTTTTAAGGATTTAAACTTAATGCAATAGCCACTAACACTAGCCTTTCCGAGTTTACTTCCATAGGTTTCAGCTAGGAATTTCTTATCTTTTATTCCGATAATATAAACAGATATTCCACTAGTGTTGGCACTCAAACCAATTTGATAAAATTCCCTGCTTGTTCCATCAGCATAAGCCATCGTCTGAATCCCATACCCAATGTTTGGATTGGAAACCACTTTGCCTTCCTCATTTTTACCATCCAGGAACCACAACTTACAATCCGGCATTACTTTAAGTATAAGCCTATGCAGCTCATGCATATCAATGCGTTTTGATTCAGGCTGACTCTTTATGTAGTTTTTGATTTGTGCTTCTAAGTCCATCACAACAATCAATCTTCTTTCTTCTGAAAATTACCAATCTTGAAATACATATTCAACAATCCCAATATCAATCCGGTTGCAGCCGCTGTCACCAAAGATTTTAAAAACAATGTGGTTATTGCTTCAGTATTTGAAAAATCAACTTCAAATAATCCATACACTAAAATTCCGGCAAAAAGCCCTGCAGTAACTGATAAAAAAGTAACCTTAAAGTAAAAAAATCTGTTCATTGTTCTTGGTTTTATTATAGTTTATTATATTCCTCAAATAAATTGTTCCTAAAGATAAAGAAAATTTCGAATTGGGTCTAACTCAATCCTCACTCCACATTCAAAGCAGGAACCAACTTTATATCCAACACGTCCTGAATAAAACCCAACGCAACTACACTATTCACATTAAGGTAATTCTTTGCAAAAAATGATTAAAATCACCTGCTATAAAAAGACTATGCGGTAACTTTGTACAGTAATTCAAATGAACATGCAGGATATCCAAACCCAAGACGACCTCTATTTACTCGTCGATGAGTTCTACAAAAAACTACTGGCAGATGACGCCATCAGCTATATTTTTACCGAAATAGTCAAAATAAAAATCCTCGAACATTTGCCTATCCTCGTTACCTTTTGGTCGCAGGCTATTTTAGGAACAGGTGGTTATACCCGAAACCTGACTGAGATTCATTTAGATATTGATAAAAAGGAACACCTTACACCAGAACTATTCAAGATTTGGCTTGGTCACTTTTATCAAACGGTGGATGAAAATTTCATCGGGCAAAAAGCAGAACAGATAAAAACACAAGCCTTAAGCATTGCTACCATAATGCAGATAAAAATTTCGCAGAATAAAGGATAAATAATACGATATTATCAGTATAAATATCCAATTGCGTTAATTTCCATAAAACAATAGCCTTTCTTTACATTTTGATAACTTATAATGGCATTTATTTATAATTTAGCAAGCAAACATTGCAACGAATAATGAACATAAAAATCACCGGTTCCGGAAGTTATATTCCAACCGAAATAGTTTCTAATAAAGATTTCGCTGAACACGTTTTTTAAACGATGATGGAACGCCATTCCCACACCCGAATGATGTAGTAGCCGAAAAGTTTTTGGAAATAACCGGAATACAGGAACGTAGATATGTGACAGATGATTTAAACACTTCAGACATTGCATTCCAAGCCGCAAAAAAAGCTATCGAAAACGCCAAAGTAGATCCGGAAACACTGGACTATATCATCTTTGCCCATAATTTTGGTAATGTAAAAAAAGGCGCTATTCAAACCGATTTGGTTCCAAGTTTAGCGACCCGGGTAAAATATGATCTGCGCATAAAGAACCCAAAGTGCGTGGCCTATGACATGCTTTTTGGCTGTCCGGGCTGGGTAGAAGGTGTAATCCAGGCTCAGGCATTTATCAGAGCCGGAATGGCTAAGAAATGTCTTGTGATAGGAGCTGAAACCCTTTCCCGCGTAGTAGACATGCATGATAGGGACAGTATGATCTATTCTGACGGTGCCGGCGCTACTATCATCGAAAAAGTAGAGGAAGAAGGTGGAATCCTGGCTCACGAAACGGCGACCTTCAGTTATGACGAGGCCTATTATCTATTCTTCGGAAACTCTTTCAACAAATCACATTGCAAGGATGTTCGTTACCTAAAAATGCAGGGCCGTAAGATTTACGAGTTCGCACTGAGCAATGTTCCTAAAGCTATGAAGGAATGTTTGGACAACAGTGGTGTTGCCATTGGGGATATCAAAAAGATACTCATTCATCAGGCTAACGAAAAAATGGACGAAGCTATCATTCAGCGCTTCTACAAATTATACGGGCAGACGCCACCCGAAATGATCATGCCAATGAGCATTCACAAGTTAGGCAACTCTAGTGTGGCGACCATTCCAACCTTATACGATTCGTTAGTAAGAGGCGAAATAGAAAACCAAAGCCTTAACAAGGGAGATGTTATCCTTTTTGCATCTGTAGGTGCAGGCATGAATGTAAATGCTATGGTTTACCGAATGTAATAAGTTTGTAACTTCGCAGCCTTATAATTATTACCATGTACGAGAACACCTATCCCAGCAAGCGCTTTAATTTAACACTTGCTTTCCTGAAAAAGCATATCAAAACGACTGAGACGGTCTTTGATCTAGGCGTCCCAAACCCATTTTCCAAAATAATGGAAGAGAATGGCTATACCGTAAAAAATACTAAAGGAGAAGACCTGGATACCGACCAAACCGCATTGAAAAACGAAACTTATGATGTATTTACAGGTTTTGAAATTTTTGAACACCTGCTTAATCCTTATACTATATTAGAGAATGTAAAGTGCGACAAACTGTTAATCTCAATCCCGTTACGTTTGTGGTTCTCTCCGGCTTATAAAAGCAAAACCGATAAATGGGACAGGCATTATCACGAGTTTGAAGACTGGCAGCTAGATTGGCTTTTAGAAAAAACAGGCTGGAAGATAATGGACCGTATCCAATTCACACACCCTGTTAAGAAATTAGGGTTCCGGCCTTTGTTACGTTATTTCACTCTTCGGTACTATGTTGTCTATGCGGAAAAAGTTAAATAATTACGATTTCTGTCAATATTATCTAAAACCATCTAAATCAGGTGGTTTTTTTATGCTTTTTCGTAAACTGCTGACATTCAAAATCATGATGTTTTTGGCGTGGCGTAATTCCTAAATATTATTAATTTAGTAATGAAAGTGTATTATTTTAAGAAATGGCATTTTACTAAAAATTTGAGCTATTTTTTATCTTATTCATTTTAAACTCTTGTAAGTATTTTATATAATCAATTCCTACTTTTAAGTAAAAATGATGTATTTAATCGATTTTATTTGTTTGTTCGTCGATAATGTTAGTATGTTTGAACTGTGTTAAAAACAAAATATAAACAAAACCCCAAACCTATTATTATGAAGAAATTATTTACTTTTTCAATGCTGACTGTGTTCACTTTTTCTTTCGGTCAAAAATTATTTATTGTTAAATCTGATGAAAAATTCGGAATTATTAATGAATCCGGTGTCGAAGTTATTCCACCCAAATACAATGCAATAAATGAGTTTGATGAAATGCATGCCAATTGGGCAAAAGTAGAGTTAGAAAATCTATACGGTTTCGTTGACAAGAGCGGTAAGATTGTGGTAGAACCAAAATACCAAACGATTGAAAATTACAACGAATACAACGAAGGCTGGGCAATGGTCGTAAAAGATGGCAAATATGGTTTTATCAACGAAGCAGGAAAAGAGATTGTGCCTCCTACATTTGACAAGATCGGAAGATTTGGTGAGTATGCCAAAGAATGGATACTTGTGGAAAGCCAAGGATTAAAAGGATTTATCGATAGAGAAGGAAACACTGTTGTTCCTGTTAAATATGTAGAAGTGTCCAAGTTTGATGATGTTAGGAAAAACTGGGCTTTAGTGAAAAGCAGAAAAGAGAAACTTGGTTTCATCGATAAAACCGGTAAAGAAGTTATTCCGGTAATCTATGACAATATCGAGGCTTTCGTAAAAAACAAAAAGAAAACTACTGAGGTAGCAACTGCGGATTAGATTGTTTGTTTTATAATTAGTACTAAAAGGATTTCTTAACGGAAATCCTTTTTTTGTGCTTTCAAATTCATATTTTTACGCTACCTATATGGCACTAATGAACTATCAGATAATCATTCCGGCGCACAACGAAGAAAAGTATATCGACCTGACACTTGATTCCTTAGCAAACCAAACTGTTTTACCAAACAAAATATTGGTTGTCAATGATAATTCTATTGATGGAACGCAATTGATTATTGACAAATACTGTCAACAATATCCTGACCTGTTTTCAACAATAACACTACAGTCGGAAGCAAAACATTTACCGGGAAGTAAAGTTATCAATGCCTTTAATCATGGGTATAAAACGATAGATAAAGATTTCGATTTTATCGTAAAAGCAGATGCCGACCTCATCTTTCCAACCCATTATTTTGAAACGATAATTTCGCATTTCCAATCAGATGCTACAATTGGAATGGTTGGTGGATTTGCTTACATCCAAAAAAACAACGAATGGATTTTAGAAAATCTAACCGATAAAGACCATATTCGTGGTGCTTTCAAAGCTTACAGAAAAGAATGTTTTGACCAAATTGGTGGACTAAAACCTGCAATGGGCTGGGACACTGTCGACGAATTGCTATGCAAATTCTATGGCTGGAAAGTAGTTACTGATGAATCACTGCAGGTAAAACACCTTAAACCAACAGGTGCGAATTATAACAAGGAAGCGCGCTACAAACAAGGAGAAGCTTTTTACAGTTTAGGCTATGGCTTTTTCATCACCTCGATAGCATCAGTAAAATTAGCGATGCGAAAAGGCAAACCCTTATTATTCCTGGATTATTTAAAAGGTTTCTGGAAAGCAAAGGTGGCCAAAAAATCACTTTTGGTTACAGATGAACAAGCCAAATTCATCAGGAATTATAGGTGGAAAAAGATGAAGGAAAAGCTTTTTAATCCTAAAAAACTCATAACTGATACTCCAAAACTCATAACTTATAGCTATTTTAGCCAATATTTAATTACCATGATGCTCGTTCGCTATCTCTCCCAAATCGGAAAATACTTTTTGATGCTCGCTGAAATTTTCAGGAAGCCTACCAAATGGTCAGTAATGCGGACATTAATCTTTAAGGAAATTGATGATTTGATTATAGATTCACTTGGAATTGTTGCTTTCATTTCCTTTTTCGTTGGTGGTGTTGTAGCTATCCAGACGGCGTTGAATCTAACCAACCCATTAATACCAAAATATCTTATTGGTTTTGCAACAAGGCAATCCATTATCCTAGAATTTGCTCCGACATTCATTTCGATAATCATGGCCGGAAAGATGGGTTCTTTCATTACTTCCAGTATAGGAACGATGCGTGTTACTGAGCAAATTGATGCTTTGGAGGTAATGGGTGTAAACTCGCTGAACTATTTGGTTTTCCCAAAACTGATTGCGCTACTGCTTTACCCTTTTGTAATTGGAATTGCAATGTTTTTAGGAATTACCGGTGGATTTATAGCCAGTGTTTATGGTGGTTTCGGAAACAGTGCTGATTTTATCAGCGGTCTTCAGATGGAATTTATTCCGTTTCATATTGCCTATGCCTTTATTAAAACTTTTATTTTCGCTTTAATTCTGGCAACCATTCCGTCGTTTCATGGTTATTATATGAAAGGTGGCGCATTGGAGGTTGGTAAGGCAAGTACAGTATCCTTTGTTTGGACATCGGTAACGATAATTTTGGTGAATTATATACTAACGCAATTACTTTTGACCTAATGATAGAAGTAAAAAATGTCGAGAAGTCATTTGGCGAGGCCAAAGTTTTAAAAGGAATCACAACCACTTTTGAAACTGGAAAAACCAATCTTATTATTGGGCAAAGTGGCTCGGGTAAAACCGTATTATTAAAAAGCTTACTGGGAATCCACACACCTGATAAAGGTACCATTGCTTTTGACGGCAGGATTTATACTGAACTTACAGATGCTGAAAAAAGGGAACTGCGAACTGAAATTGGAATGGTATTCCAAGGAAGTGCCTTATTCGACAGTATGACTGTGGAAGAGAATGTTGGTTTTCCGTTAAAGATGTTTAGCAATAAATCGGCTGCTGAAATAAAGGAGCGCGTTAATTTTGTAATCAACAGGGTTAATTTGGAAAACGCCAATGCCAAAAAACCATCGGAACTTTCCGGAGGAATGCAGAAACGTGTGGCTATTGCACGTGCGATTGTAAATAATCCAAAGTATCTTTTCTGTGACGAACCAAATTCGGGCTTGGACCCAAAGACGGCCATTGTCATTGACAATCTGATACAGGATGTGACCAAAGAATACAATATCACAACCGTAATCAATACGCACGACATGAATTCCGTTATGGAAATCGGCGAAAAAATCGTATTCCTGAAGGAAGGCGTTTTGGCCTGGGAAGGAAGTAAAAAAGAAATATTCAAAACCGATAACGAAGCGGTAGTAGATTTTGTTTACTCTTCAGAACTTTTCAAAAAAATCCGGAAAGCACAAAATAAAGGCGAATAAATTAGCCTCTACCTACAAAAACCCATCCGTGTTTTTCCTGACCATTCTTTAGTCTTACGAAATAGTAATAGGTCGAATCCGGAAGGAAGCCACCGTGCATATTCTGTCCGTACCAGCCTTTGAGGTAATTATGTTCCTCATAAACCAGTCTTCCCCACCTACTAAATATCTGAAGTAAATCGACATCATAATTCGTTAAGTCAAAATCATCGTTAGTCCCATCATTATCAGGTGTTACTACGCTGGGAAAATCACAGAAAGTTCTGTTAATATTTATTTCCTGCGGACTAAAACAGCCTACATCATTCGTAACCAACACATTATAAACACCTATCGGTTGATTGGTAAGGATTAACGGGTTGCTGGTACTTGTAAAACTATTTGGCCCAGTCCATGCATAAGTAGCGGTATTGGGATCAAACGAGGAATTTTGGGTTGGCACTATCTTTACGGTAAAAGCACCCGACTGGCATGCTGTTTCATAGGTATAGTCAGGTACCGGATTAGTTACTATCACAACATTCGCCTCCGATTCACAATTGCCTATTGTAGCCTTTATGGTATACGTTCCTGAATTTGCATCCGTTGCATTCGGTATCGTAGGGTTTTGAAGCGCGGACGTAAAACTATTTGGGCCGGTCCATTGATAAGTGGCACCAACTATTGGTTGAATAGAAAAATTAAGGTCTTCTCCGGGGCAGAAAGCTGGGGCAACACTAATAACCGGAACCTCTACTGCAGCATTTATGGTAACGGTGACAGTGGCATCATCAACGGTATTGCAAAATCCATTAACGGTATAAGTAAAGGTATAAGTTCCGACAGGCAAACCTGCAGGCGACCAATTGCTGCCTACCAGCATTCCACTTGAAGTAGTTTCTACCCATATTCCTCCGGCATCATACGGTCCGTTTAGTATTGTAAATAAATTTATAGGTGTATCATCCATACATATAACCCTGGAGCCATCTAAACCTGCATTGGGCAAAGTACTCGGAGCAATCGTGTAAGTAAGAATCCTATCTACGCACGAATTCAAAGTAGTCGACCAGATTCGAACATGGTAAACACCGGCATTTGCATTTGTAAACGGATTAAAGGTTAACGTGTTAGTTGTACTTAAGATGTTTGCTGTATTATTATCTTTCCACCATTCATAATTTAAAAACGAAAAAGCCTGAACCGATAATGACCCACTTAAACCATCACACAAATTACTGGCTGATATCGAAGGTTCCTGTAATGTTGTAATATCGAATAACCGGTTAACTATATTGCCACAGGCATCCTGCACCCTAAAGTTATAGGTTCCCAGCATAAGCCCTGCAAAAGAATTGGAAGTCCCATTATTAACAATAAAAGGCGCTCCATTCATTGAAGTTATTCTATAATTTAACGGAGGCGCACCATTTGCAATTACAAACACCTGATTGGCTCCATTAACACATGGAATTGAGTAAGCAGATACAATCTGAAGGCCTCCATCATAATCAAAAGTTTTCACTGTCTGCACACAAAATGACGGTGGTGGTAAACCATTAGAATAATAATTGAAATGTGTTATAACCCTGAAAGTACCAGTGGCTACAATATTGTAATTGATGGCATTATTATTTAAGCTGTAGGAGTTCGTAGCATTTGGATTTGAATTGGCAGGATAAACCGCACCAGTTATTGGATGCGTCCATTGATTGGTTAATGGATTAAACTTTTGTAGCCAAAAAACAGTGAATTGTGCTGCTGCCGTATTATCTGTAAAATTCATATTCAGGTCAAAAGACCCACAATTGCCATTTACCTGAATAGTGCCTCCCTGACGATAACCGGTCAAATTATAGGTTGAAGTCAGTTCGTTGTTGCAAATATCTCTGGTAAAAAATGTGTAGCTGCCTTCCGGAAAGGAATTCATGAAAAAGATACCAATAGACGCAATATTAAACGAAACATCATAAGGGAGCGTAAATGGAAAAGAAGGTGGTGCTGCTGTGATTATAACAGTTTGTAAAGCGCCATTCTGGCTAAATAAAGTTATGGAATCCAAATTATCACCACAACCTTTCCGGTCTGCAAAAACTAATGGCGCTACAGAAATATTGGTCATGATGGTGACAACCCTGGTATACTGATTATTGCAACTGTCATTAATTTCTAATGTGTAGGTTCCTGCTGGTAAATTGAAGATAGTTAGTAAAGCACTTCCTCCTGTCGGAATTAAAGAAGATGCATTATAAGGCAATGGTTGAGTAAAAGCCGGCGGTGCCTGTGTAATGATTATCGAAGACAACAAAGCGCCAATTGACGTAATTCTGATACTTCCAAAAGCATTAGCAGAGCAGCCCGTGATATTATTTGGAGTTGCCGTCACATTAAAGATTTTTGGAGGCATTGTAAAGGTGTAACTGTAAGGATGACCGCATACATCCATACCCTGAATTGTATAAGTTCCCGGCGGAAGCTCCATAAGTAATATTCCTGAACTAATCTGGGAAGTAACATCATAAGGAATTGGCGAAGGTAAAGTTGCTGTTGCACTCGTTATTATGGCAGTAGAAATAAATGGCCCGGCCGAAGTATCTCTTGGAATTTGTACAAATGTGTTAATGTCACAAGTTGCCGGTAATACTACGATAGTGTACAGTGGTTCAACATCTCGTACAATAACCTGAGTCGTAGCCGTATGGTTACAGGCATCGGTAACCTGAATTTGATAAGTTCCGTTGGGAATTTCACTTGTAGGCGTTGATATATAATTTGTTCCTGCTGATGTAAAGGGACCAGGATGCTGTCCGTTATAAGTAGTGGGATTAAATCCTGCCGGAGCAGAAAGAAAAGTAACGGTATAAGGAGGTAAAAAATTACATAACTGCAGTTGGATTCCCTTAATGCAGTTGGAATAAGTTTGTTCGCCTCCAAGCGTTAACTGCAAATTAACCTGAATGTTATTCCTGGTATATAGGTTGCCACAGGCATCTACTACTCTGATATTATAAGTATAAAGCTGTCCATAATAAAAAGGGATTTCAGTAGATAGGGAAAGACTACTTGGATCTCCCGAAGTTATGATTTGATTCTGAACTATTGGAGTTCCACCACCTGGAGGAAAAACAGTTACTTCTACCGTCAGCGGATAACGAATGTTTGTTGTACCATTAGCGTTCACCAAATAGGAAACCGAAATAGTATTACAGGACGTAAGTGCACACTCCGGTGAAGGAGTACTTATGGTCAGGTTCGGCGGATTGGAAAACAGTAATGTATAAGTTTGAACCACCCCTTCTCCACACACATCATTAACCCTGATGTTATAAGTTCCCGAAGGCAGATTTGTAAAGGAATTTGACGTTTGAGGCGCCACAATCACTGGGCCGCTTACTATTTCGTAGGTGGCTGGATTTCCAGTTAGGACATTTACAGTTATAGTTCCTGTATCACAATCCAACGCAATGCCGGAAGTTTGAAACGTAATGTAGGTTCTGGTGTCCAGGATAACAACATCCTGTTGCTGCGTTCCACTGTCATTACCTAAAGTCTGTGTAGCAACAACTCTATAATTTCCTGCTGTTAATCCACCAAAAGTATTAGCAGCTGTAACTGTTATAGCATTGACCACATCAGGTAATCTATAAATTCTATAAACTATTACTGAACCAGGCGTTGTATTTGTTGAGTTAAAAGATAAAGAAGCATTACCCGTACAGGACTCGTCAGTATGAGTAACTGTTAAAATAAAATTATCTAATTGACTGTAAGATGCTTGTGCAAATAGCGTAAAAACAAGTATAAAGAATAGTTTTTTCATTTTGTAGGACTTTGACAAACAAATATATTCATAATAATGCTAATATTCTTGTCACAATTATTAAAACATGGTTTTCACTTATTATTCCAATATAAACTATCCTCGGCTTAGAAAAATCCATCCCGTCTTAATTTCTGATGTTGACAGTTTGATGGTGTAATAATAAGTCCCATCGGGAAGCAAACTGCCACTAGTATTCTGGCCATGCCATTCATCCCTATAATCGTCTTTCTCATAAACCATTCTTCCCCATCGATTATAGATTTCAAGTTTATTCACGCCAAAGCCGGTAAGGTTAAAGCTCTCATTTGAAGTGTCGTTATTAGGAGTAATCACGTTGGGTATGAAACAAATATTCCTCGCAACGTCGATAGCTTTAGAGGTTTTGCATCCATATTGATTTGTAATTTCCAACGAATAAATACCCAAATTACCGCCAGTAATTGTTATTGGGCTTTGGTTGCTTGTAAAATTATTGGGGCCGCTCCAGTTAAAGCTCGAATTAGCCGCATCAAAAGAAGCTTCATTTAGCTTTACAAACCAAAGTTGATAATCCTTGCCCACACAATCCTGCATCAAATCAAAATCGGGTTTGGGATTGACCAAAATTTCCACCGTTGCGTTTGCTGACAAACATCCATTTTGACTTGCACTAAGCGTATAAGTTCCATTATTGCTAGCCGATATTGAACTAATTACTGGATTCTGATCAGTGGATGTAAATCCGTTTGGCCCGACCCAGTTATAGGTTGAATTAGGTATCGTACTTGCGAACAAATTCAAATCCTCTAACTCACAGATGATAGGATCAACACTTGCCGTGGGAACTTGAGGTATTGCTTTTATCGTAACCGTAATCAAAGCCTCATCTGTCGTAGCACAGCTTCCCAAAACGGTATATTTAAATTGATAGACACCAAAAGCAACGCCCGAAGTATCCCATAAGTTGTTGGTGAGTGCACCACTCGTTGTTATTTCAGACCAAACTCCAGGCGAATCAAAATTACCCGTCAATAAAGTAGCCATATCTATAGTTCCCTGCCTTCCACAATAGGAAACCGGATTGTCATTGCCTGCGTGCGGAATACTGCTACTAAGATTTATTTGATAATCCAAAACCTGATTCAAACAGGAATTTGGGTTTCCTACATAAGTAATCCTAACATAATAAATTCCGTTATTCAAACCGGCATTGAAGGAAGGAAAATTCAATGAATTTGTGGTACTCAGGATTGCCGAAGGATTACCGTCCTTCCACCACTGATAAGTCAGGAACGAAAAATTGGGCACTGTTAAAAAGGCATTATCCCCATCACATAAAATCGGGCTTGCAGTAATGGTAACCGGATTGGGACTTGAAACCTGAAACTGACTGTTAACACTATTTTGACAGGCATCTTCTACTTCAAAAACATAAGTTCCCGGAGCCAATCCCGTAAAAAGACTCGAACTTCCGTTCTGAACTACAAAAGGCTGCCCATCTTTGGTAATAATTCGATACGTTAAAGTGGAATTACCCAGAGCATTTACAATAACTTCATAGGACGAACCACAGGAAACAGAATAAACATCAACAATTCTAGGCGCATCCGAAAAATCAAATTCATAAATGGCCCTAAAACAACTAATAGGTGTTGGTTGGGCAGTGCTGTAGGTTCTGAACACTTTTAATATCCTGAAATGACCGATAAAAGCCAAATTAAAAAGGTTAAGATTGTTTGTTATCTGATAAGAATTGGCCGTAGTTGGAAGCGTTCCATCGGTGTAAACTACATTTGTCAATGGATGTCCCCAAACATTATTTATCGGATCATACTTTTGGAGCCAGAAACTAGCGTTACTGTTGTTGTTGCTGCTATGGTTTAAATTAAAATTAAAGGAACCACAATTAGGCGTAAGCATAACATTGGTACTTTGCTGATATCCTGAGATAGTTACATTATTAGTAAAAGAACCGTTGCAGGAGTTAGTCGATTGAAAGACATAATTTCCGGGAGGAAGTGAACTTAAAATTAATCGGGTTCCGTTTCCGATAACACTTCCGGTAAGATTGGCTGGCACAGTACCCGAATAAGCCGCTGGTGCCGACACTAATGAAATGGTTACCAAATTTCCTGAAATCTGAAGGGAACCCAAGCCATCATCACAGCCTTCCAAAATACTTACAGTTGGACCTGCACTTTGTGGCGTTATGATAACCGACACAGTTTGTGGGTTTCCACATCGATCAACAACATTAAAAATATAAGTTCCAATCGGTAAATTAACAAAAGCAGCATAATTTGCGGAATTGATTATGCTTGTATAATTATGCGGTAACGTATGAACGGTATAAGCAGCAGGAGCTGAAGACATAATCAACTGCTGGATTTCATATATAAAAACCGTTGCATCTATACAGGTTTGATTAGCAACAGTCGAAAAAGGTGGGTTTCCACTATTCTGATTGGGTGGAACTACTACGGTAATCGTCTGTGAATTTCCACATAAATCAGTAGCGGTAAAAACATAAGTTCCCGGAACCAAATTACGCACTGCTACGGCAGAATTAACTATAGCAGCAGTGAAACTTTGAGGTAAAGCTCCAACATAACCTGCAGGTGCGGATGTCATTAATAACGAAGATACATTTGAAAAATTCAGTAACTGAAAAACACAATCCTGAGTCGCTAGGCCATAACTACTTCCTCCAGGTTGGGACAATTGAACAGTCCCACTTAAATTATAAACCCTGCCACAACCGTCTGTTATAACAAATGAATAAGTGTATAATTGATTAGGCGTATAGGAAATCAGTTGCGTAAAACCAGAGCCACTAAGCAATGTTTGATTATAAGTGGTTGACGGTCCGGAAGGTGGTGTCACTGTAGCAACAACCTGAATAGGATATTTTACAACTCCCGATGACGATGCAGGCAAAAAATTAAAGCCAATAGTAGCAGTATTGCAGCTGGCCATACTAGGTGGAACCAAACTAACATTTAATGCAGTATCAGATCGGAATAAAGTATAAGTACGAACAATTCCCTGGCCACAATTATCAAACACCCTTACCTGATAAACGCCAGCTGTTAAGCCCGTGAATACATTGGAGGTTTGCAATGGCCTTGTCATAGGACCAGATATAATTTCGTAATTAACAGCAGTGCCATTGGTTACAGAAACAGCTATTGTTCCATCGTTTCCGCAAAGTTCATTAGTGCTGGTTAACTGATAAGTCAATGGATTAATTAAATTGATAATGCTAATATTCTGCTGCTGTGTGCCACTCTGATTTCCCAAAGATTGTGTTGCTACAACGCTATAATTTCCAGCTACCAATCCTGAAATTGTCGTTCCCGACTGAACAGAAATAGGTGTCGTAGTATTGGGTAGAAGAAATATCGAATAGAGCATTGTGGCACCGGACGTAGTGTTGGAAACAGTGAAGGTCAGCGTTCCATTGGCCGTGCAGGTTTCATCGGTTTTAGTAACCGTCAGATTGAAATTGGAAAGCTGTGCCTGCGCAAAATGCGTGATGAACAGAAACGTCAAAAATAAATACAGCTTTTTACCAAACATTAATTTCAATTTTTAGATATGAACACAAGATAATACAAATTTATAAAAGTTGCGTACATTCGGACTATTAATGCCAAAAAAGGAGCAAAACCTGCTCCCTTATTATAATTTATTTGCCATTTCAGTGATTCGTTTGATTTCCTGTTCTTTGCTTTTGGGATAAATCAACAACACTCCTTCTTTGTCAACGATGATGTAATCATTTAATCCGTCGATAACGATAAGCTTATCCGCATCCGAACGCACTATGTTATTCGAAGCATTTTCCATTACTACCCTTGCATTGATAACCCCATTATTATTTTCGTCTTTTTCCAACTTATCGTGAAGCTGTCCCCAGGTTCCTAAATCATTCCAATCAAACGTTGCGGGCAGCACATAAACGTTTTTCGCCTTTTCCATTATAGCATAATCGATAGAAATGTTTTCGGCTTTTTCGTAATTGGTTTGAATGAACTGCTTTTCATTTGAGGAATTATAGCTGTCTGAACCTTTCTGAAACAATGCATTCATTTGTGGCTGGAACTTTTCAAATGCGTCAATGATAGATTTTACGCTCCATATAAAGATGCCGCCGTTCCAAAGAAAATTGCCGGCTTCCAAAAAGGATTTTGCCGTTTCATAATTGGGCTTTTCGCGAAACTGATTTACTTTCTTAACCGGATTTGTATCAGTCTTATCGAATTCTATATAGCCAAAACCAGTGTTTGGAAATGTTGGCTGAATACCTAAAGTCATAAGAGCATTTTCCTTTTGGCAAAAGTCAAAACACTGTTGAAGGTTTTCTGAAAATTCGTTTTCATCTTCAATCCAGTGATCGCTTGGAGCTACGACCATAACGGCATTCGGATTTTGCTTTTGGATTTTTAGCGAAGCATATAAAATACAAGGTGCTGTATTTCGCATTGCGGGTTCCAATAAAACCTGTTCCTGCTTTACCATAGGCAGTTGTTGAAGGACCAAATCATTATACCGTTCATTAGTCAGGATCAAAATATTTTCTATTGGAATTAATTTTGACAAACGACTGAATGTTTTTTGTATCAAAGTGTCGCCCGAACCTAACATATCGTGGAACTGCTTTGGAAATTCGGTTGTACTTACTGGCCAGAATCTTGAACCAACGCCACCAGCCATCAATATTGCGTAATAATTTTTATTCATTTTTATGCTGAATTTATTTCAGTATCATTTTAGTTACAAAGTGCCAAAGTTACAAAGTTACCGAGTGATATAATGTTAACCCGGTAAAATTTCTACCTCAGCGTTGGCATTGAACAGATATAATTTTCCGGTTTTGACCTCAAGACATTCGTAACGTTTTACCCGTAGGCCCTTTTTTTGAAATATCCTGCCGTTTTTGATACGGAACAAACTCCCGCTTGGCACTTCATGTATGTAATGAACATCTGGCTTGCGTTCGTCAAACTGCTTCAGGGCAAAAGCCAAACGTGCATCAGTATCACTACTCGCCGTTGGATTCCTGAAATGATTGGCAACCAAAGGTAACACAGAATGCGGAAAAATCTCTGGGCGAATAAACGTTACCATTAGACGTTGAAAGGTAATTTTCCATTCGTTTCCGTGAGGTTTAATAAACCTTCCATATTTCTCATAAGCAACAAGATGCGCAATTTCATGAACTAATGTAATTAGAAACCGATATTTATTCAGATTCGAATTAACCGTTATTTCATGTTTACCCCCAACAGCCCGCCTGTAATCGCCATGACGGGTTTGCCGTTCGTTAACGATTTTGAGATGCACATTATTCTCCTTGATCAATTCAAAACAAGAGGATACTGCATGTTCAGGAAGATATTTGGAAAGGACTTCGCTCAATGGTTATGAGTTATAAATTATGAGTTATGAGTTGTTTTTCTTAGTCGTTATTATTATACTTCTTATGATTTTTAGCACTTCTTCACATTTTGGATAAATTTCTTTGAACTCATCTTTTGAAATATAATCTGTTTCTCTTAAAAGCTCCAACCAGTACATTGTTTCATCACATTCTTTTTGTGAAATTGATAACTTATGAATAAAATCGGACTTACTTTGAGCATTTACTGCTTCTCTCACATTAGCGCCTACTGAAGTAACCGAACGCAAAAATTGTTTGCTCATCACAAACTCCTTATTATTTAATACTAAACTCTTATAAAATTTAATTCCAGAAACAGACAATTCAAAACTTTTCTTCTTAATAATACTTTCACTCATAACTCATAACTTATAACTCATAACTCGTAATTCATAACTTACGGAGTGCTGGATGAAACCTGAATTATTTTTCCGTTGTGGTATTTGTTTCCCGTAAGCGCGAAGTGGAAAATATAATCTGCCATTTCTTTAGCAGATATCGGTGCCTCGTAACCCGGGAAAGCTTCGTTCAACATCTCCGTATTTACAGCTCCAAGTGCCAATACATTAAAGGCAATTCCCTGTTCTTTATATTCTTCTGCTAATAATTCGGATAGCGTTATTAAGGCTCCTTTACTGGAACTGTAAGCCGAAAGTCCGGCAAACTTAACACTTCCCTGAATGCCACCGATGGAACTTATGGAAACTACATGGCTTCCTTTTTGCAGATAGGGAAGACAAATTCGTGTGAGATTCGCCACGCCAAAAACATTGACTTTATACACATTCTCGAAATCCTCTTGGATGGTTTGTGCAAACGGTTTGTTGACTAAACTTCCTGCATTATGGATTATAACATCGACTTTCTTCCAGCTTGAGGACAGAAAATCTTCTACTGTGACCAAATCAGATTCCTTTGATAAATCAACAGAGAGACAGGTAATGTTTGAATGTTCAATTAAAGCTTGTGGTGTTTTACGGGAAATTGCTAAAACCTGATGTCCGGCATTGGCAAAATGCAAAGCTAACTCATAGCCTATTCCACGTGAAGTTCCTGTGATTATAATATTCTTCATCTGCAATTTTAAGTCTGGTAAATATAACAAAACTTAGGAAATCAACTAACGAATTTAACTGTAATACTTTCGGTAAAACTTAATGGCCTGAAAGATTCCAAGTCCAAGAAACACCAGCGGAATGATAATCTGCATCAGGTATTTAGAGAGGAAGTCTACATTGCTTGCAAAATAATGCAGCGAAAGGATAAGTACCAACATCCCACAAAAGGTTCCGGCTATGGTTCCGAAAACGTAGAAGTACTTTCTTGTGTTGGAAACTTCGATATGTTTGGCATTCAGCAAATATAAATTCCAACTTAACCAAAATGGAATCTGTATAAAGTTGAGGCAGCTATAAACTATTCCCGAAACGAAAAAGTTTTGACCAACGTTTGAAAAAACAGTGCTTTCACTATTATCTGATTTGGCACTTGAATAAAACACATACGCCAGGACAAACATAAACAGCACCGAAAAACCTTCGATGAATTTCAACAGCTTCTCTTTCCTGTTTAATTTATCGGCAAAAATCAGCGTCAGATAAATTACACAAAGCTCAATGCAGATTACACCCAATAAATAGAAAAGCGTCGCCTGGAATCCTGAAGCGTTATAGATATCAAAGCCTATGACGTTTAAATAACCAAGCGGAATAGAGCCTAAAAAGCTTACCAGAAAACCCACGGCTATGTTTTTGATATGCTGCATCAGAAATTGACAATCTTATTACTTTGTTCCAAATGTAATCGATATTGCTCCATTCCATCTTTATGCGACAAATATGGAAATCCGCGTTTGTGGTTGGCCACACTAATTTGAAACATATAATTAATATGACGCGCCAATTCCTTCCAGGCAAAAAAAAGTGAATGTTTTGGATCGTAAATATGTGTCGGCTCGCTGGCAGCACCATTTAATTCGACTATGGAAAAGTTCTCTCCTCGTTCCAGTTCTTCCCAGGTATTGTACATTAAGTCCATTCGTCCAAAATAAAACTCGGGAATCTGGAGGCACATTGCATCAATAACTTTAGTCAGTTCGGGTGAAATCAGATGGCTGTAATCCAAAAACTTGGCTCCTCTTGCATGATTTCCGTAGGGAACAAGGTTTCGTTTTTCGCCTTTGGCTAAGATTGATTTCAGCTGGTTGCCGTATTCCTTTTCAAGTGCCTTTAACTGGAATTCGAAACGTGGATTGGCTTTTAGCAATTCTTCTATGGTTGAGTGACCGTCACCTTCAACGATCAGGAATTCCTTGGCCACAATTCCGGTAATTTTCCCGTGTTTTTCGTGTGGAAAACGAACGTAAAAAATGCCAATTTCCTTTTCGTATGGAATCAAATCCTGCAGTAAATAATCAAAATCAGCTTTGTCGTGATAAGTTTTTAATTCTTCCGGATTTGTAATCTTTTTAACGGCTGAACCTCGAAGTCCGATATCGGGTTTTGCTATGAAAGGAAATTTAATATTGGAATCTTTAAGTATTCCTTCTACCTCATCAAAAGGCGATTTTTCTTTAACCAATTTGGTTTCCGGATAGAACTTTTGTGGAATAAGATCATAGATTTCCATTTTGCTTTCCATCATAAAACCGCCATTCTTTATTGTTGGATCGCAGGCATTGAAAAAGAAAATCGTTCGCGCTCTCAAAGCATAATAAGCCCATAAAAAATAAATAGGAATATAAACAATCTGGAAAGGCCAATATTCCCAATGGAACAATTTATGAAGAAATAGTCTCAAATAGTTATGAGTTATAAGTTATGAATGATGAGTTATGAGTTTTCAGAGTGATATAAAAGTATTGTAATAATCCTGTTGGTCAATCAAATCGTTGTAGTGAATTGCCACTTTATTTTTTTCGACAACCGCCTGAGTGATACTTAATGTTTTTAGGGAGTCATTTCTGTTGATAACCAGTCCGTTTTCGGTATTTCCTTCTTCGGTGTAGCGATGGAAACCGAACATTTCTTCGGCATTGACTTCGGGCTTTGTATCGAGAAAAGTCGAAAACCAATTGGCTCTTTTCTCCCTGACATCTTTTGGATATAAAGTCGAAGAAGACCAGATATGGCTTTGACTGGTATTTAATTCGAGTGTGCTTTTTTCTGTTTCATTCCAGCGCAGTTGATAGAGTGCTTCATCTTCAAAAAGTACCAGAGTGAAAGGTTCAATGTTTTCCAAATCAATTTTTAGCCATTCTTCAATTACCGATTCGCTACTGATAAGTTCCAATACAATCAGGCCTCTGCTTTTTCGGTAGCTTTCTTTTAGAATATGCTTTTCATCTGCTCCGTTTAAAAGTACTAAAACCGTAGCGCTTTCATTGACAGCAAACCAGGTCCCACCCGCTTTTTTATCTTTTGGAAAGATTACGTTTTTGTTATTTATCAGATAACTTTTGGGTTCAATGGCATTTGGCCTTAGCGTTTTCTCATCACGGTTAGAAGTGATAATTATTTTGCCATTGGCATTTACGAAACTTACTGTGCACATTGCTTTCGGTATTCGATAGTAGAGCGCGCAACACCGAAATCTTCATCAATCTGAAGGTGTTCGCACTGCAGGACTGCCACTTTTATCAAAGCCTGATGATGGATGCAGTGTTCGAGATTATACAGCAATTCCCTGAAATAATTGCTTTCGATATACAATTCTTCACAATCCACTATTTGCTGGAGCATTATTTTCTTGTTCTCTTTCTCCAATTGGTTTTTGACCACATCAATACATTGCAATGCAAAACCCGTGTCGGATTGAATCTTATAGTCGCGATTTCGTTTGTCATAATTGACCACGCCGCTTTCATATTGATTTTCCAAACACTGGAACATTTCGATTATATGGCGTGTATGCTCTCCGATGGTGGAATTGCTCAGTGCCTTGCATGGCGTTGTAAAATCATCATTTGAAAGTTGGTTCAATAAGGAAACCAATTCATTTAATGCTTTATGTAAAGACGGTATGAGCATGTTTTGGAAGTTTTATAAGTCTACGTACGATTTTTAAGCAATCTCAGTTTTACATTTTAAGCCTCATCAGATCGTGGATTTTGCTTTTATTCCGTAAAATTAAGATTATGCAACAAAGTAAAGTAATTATTGCTAAAGTAAATAATTCTCCGCCATCATTTTTTACAACTATTCCCAATACCAACAAATGTGAAAGAATAGCGCCCAGCATTGTCCCTGCTCCTATCATTGCACCCAGCAAAGTAGTTCGCGGAATCAGTATTAAAATTGACGCAACTAATTCAACTATCCCTGAACCAATACGACCGAAAGGCTCAATTCCTAATTTGGTGAATATATAGACGCTTTCTTCCGCGCCCGAAAATTTAAAAAACAATGTCTGAACAAGGATTACCACTACGATGAGTTTTACAATCCAGATGAATATAGTCTTTCCCATTTTAATTAATTATTTTTTTCCAGTTAGCATCCGCTTTTTTCTTTAGGTTAACCTCATCCTTGTTCCAGCTCTTAAGTGTATTGTTGAAATAGGCATTGTAAAAGAGATATAATTTTCCATCCAAAATCTTAAAAGTCTCGGGATTGATTTCGACTTTTTCGCCATAATCTCCCATGGCAAAAGCACACCAGCCACCATATTGTGGTTCATAGGCCGTAGGGTTTTTAAGAAAAAGATCTTTGTTGGCCTGCGATGAGAAATTATAAACTACACCGTCGTAAGTGGCTGCGATTGTAGTTTTCCCTTTTACCGCTTTCTTCTGCGAAAAATAAGCCACCGGATCATAGCCCTGAATAGCTTTTTTGTTTTCTAAATTGAATTGTGCTGTCCTTGAATGTTGGGCAAATGTTGTTGCGGAAACTAAGGCAACTAAAAGGATTAAAATGTTTTTCATAAGATAGGTTTTAGTATTAAAATGAATATTGATATTGAAGTCCCAGGACAAAACTTCGGGTTAAACCGTCAGGGCGAATGTCCCGAACAACAAATGGTGTTGCTAAAGAAAGTTCCAAACTACTTTGCTTTGTGAGTACATACGAAGTTATTATATTTCCATTGATGGTTAAACCCTCCGAACCATTAATGCTTTCCCTTTGTCCAAAAATATTCTCAAAACTGTCATCGCCGAGATGATAAATGAACAATACATTAGGCTTGAATGTGAATTTTTTATCGGGCGTTTTTATGGAATACGTTGCTCTTACTAAAGCATCCGGTTTTCGCTCGAACAAATTTGTTGACGGAAAATCATTAGTTCCTCCATATTCTTTGAAATAGGAATTCTTATTCAGATTGACAACCGGAATCTGGATTGCCGCATTAAAATCCCATTTTTTATAGGTTAGATTGCTGCCCAAAAACAAATCGATGGTTCCCAAACTCGACTGATAATCCAATGGCAATGAATACCCATTAATCTTTAGGTTGGAAGCTGTGAATGGAAATTTGACGCCGGTCAGAATGCTCCATTGTTTCTTATCCTTCTCTTTAAAAGCATAATTTCCAATCAGGAAAGCATCACCAAACTGAGATCGGGTACCAAAACTGCCATTAGCTGTAGAAAAGGTAACTTTACCTGTAAATGAAAATCGCTCATTAAATCTTTTGGTATACGAAATGTAAGGAGAAAAGTAAGCCAGGTCCGCTTCTCCCAAACTGTAAATCGCCGCAAACTCAATCCTATTCTTAAATTGATTTCCATCAGATTCAAATCCGTGATTTACAGAACAGATTCCGGCATCACTGCAACCTTGTGAAAAAATATAATTTACTGAAAGGATAAAACCGAAAACTAAGATTATCTTTTTCATGATTCTAATTTTGAATTAATGCTGCTACAGCAAACAAATGGCTATATTGCTGACAATGTATCAATACATGGGAATAATTGGTAATAGCAACGTTAGCCGGAATAGGATAAACCGTTTGTGAAGTCAGGTTTCCCAAATTGACAAATTCTGACGGTGTAGCTGATTTAGATAAATATACTTTTAAATCAGGACCGCTGGAAATACTAAAAGCATCAAGTTTGACCTTATATTGATTTGCTTCCTGATAAATTTTGGCTTCGCCTGATACTATAATTCCTGCTGTTGGCTCAAAATTGCCGTGGTATTTCAGTATGGCATTTGGACTAATTTCAGTACTAGTGACGCTTTTGGTCAGCTCTCCTTCTTCCTGGCAGGACAAAATCAGGAATAAAATTGGAAATAGAAATAGCTTCTTCATAGTTGATTTATTTTGATAGTACAAAGCTAAATCGATTTGAAAAAGTGAAATGTCGGGTAGTTTACATTTGGATGAAAATAATGATCTATTTAATTCAATATAAATAGTCGGCGACTATTTTCTGAATAGTCGGCGACAATCTGACAAATAGTCGGCGACTATTTATAACATTATGTCTTAACTATTTTTTACTATAGCGTTAAGCCTACCCTGCCTTAGCGTTTTACCACTGTTACCGAAGTTCTTCCTTACAATAAGAGTATAGTTTCCGGCTGGCACTAACGGTATGCTGAAAACCAGTTTCTTTGGGTGCAGCACAGCAACCTGCGTAACCTTATATTCTTCATTAGTTGTAGAGATTAAAAAGATCCCTTCGTCAGGATGAGCCACATTATAATTAAGGTCGGAGCCAGATAGCTCTCCTATGCCACCCACTGTAAGTATATCGTTGAGGCTTCCGGTCTGTATATCCCTAAAAGAAGAAAGCAAAGGAATAGTCAACGGCCTATTGGTTTTTTCCACACTTACGCTCTTCATGCTTTTACTTATGAGCGCGCCTATAGAGGCTGTAGCTTTGGTTTTATGCCTTTTGGAATCAAAGCTGTCTGATGCTCCACTGAAACTACCTGAAATGCCTGGCCTCAGATTGACAATGGGTAGGTTAACATTGTTTCCTTCCTGTAATTGCTCAGTAACAACTTCAAAGAGCAGCTGCATTGCCGCTAGTATATCAGCTTCCGACAGCGTGGTTCCTTTTTCAGCATTTCTTCAATTATTCCTTGGGTATTATGCACCTTGTGGGGTATGATTACTGCTTTGTGGCTGTCTGGGTTTTGTGAGATTGCATTTGGATGCAGGTAGTATTTAATAGGCATATGCGTTATAATTTGTATTTATGTAATGTAAACCTGGGAAGGAATTTATCCGTTTACCCTTCCATAATAGATAAGGTCAACCACTTCTCCTTTTGTTGTTTTATAATCTTTACGGATCCTGCCTTCGATTTGAAAGCCGGCTCTATCTGCTAGTTTTTGGGCAGCGGAATTGCTTTCGTGTGTTCTTAAAAACAATTTAGCGAAACCAAAATGGCCAAAACAGTAGTCGACAAATAGTGAAAATGCCTTAGACGTTATTCCTTTTCCGGCGTATTGTTCATCGGTATAGCAGCCTAATTCAGCTTTTGGGATATTCCAATCGATGTTTTTGATGTCGATAAATCCGATGAATCCTCCGTTATCGAGGTTTTCAATAATGAATGGATAATATAATTTATTTTCCCTTTTCAGGATTAATTCAGATAAAAAAGACTCAGTGTCTTCAAAGGTTTTTGTTCGGGAAACCGTTCCGGTAAAAAAATCTTCCAGCCTTTTGCGGTTTTTCTCCACCATCGAAAAATAGTTTTCCAAATCGGATGATTCTAGCTGGCGGATGCAGTAATTATCAAAAGTAATCATATGATTAAATTTAGTTCAATTTTGAAATATCTTCAATAATAATTTCCTTCCTTCCATAATACATCAAACCATTTTCCTCCAATTCATTAAGTAGTGACGTTGCAGTTTGCCGTGATGTACAGATGATTTGGGCGATATCATTTTGGGTCAGGTAATTTTCTATAACAACTTTATTTCCTTCTCTTTTTCCTTCGCGCTCTGCCCATTCCTTAATGAAGGTAAGTAAACGGGTTTTGGCATCTTTGGAAACCAGGTTGGCGTAATTATTTTTGAGTCGTTTCATTTTTAGCCCAACAAATTTTGTGTAGGATAAAGCCAGGTTTGGATTCCGCAGTAATAAATCCTCAAAGTCCGACATCAGGAAACTGCAAATCGCAACTTCATCCGTTAAAGCTTTGGCATATTCATTGGAATTTCTGTCATTTTCGAGTTCCAGTTCGCCAAATAAATCCCCTTTTTGGATAATGTCCTTAATGGTTTCATTTCCGTCTTCATCAATGGAAACAATTTTGATATTCCCTTTCTTGAGTAAAAAAACCCGCGGTACATCAGAAGATGAAAAATAGATAACATCGCCTTTTTTTGCTTTCTTAAACCCCGTAATGATGCATAACTGTTTGATTTGAGACATACTTAATGTCCAAAACAATTTATGGTCGCGGAGATACCAATATTTTAATTCCTCATACATAATAGTAAAAGTACAGAATTATTATAATCAAAAAACCCTATCATTGCTGAAAGGGTTTGATGAGTATTAATTTTAAATTTTAAAAGTATGTTTCCCAAAGATATAAAAAAATATTATACCAAACCACGGGAAATTACAATTCTTTGAATTTCTGAAGTTCCTTCATAGATCTGGGTGATTTTAGAGTCACGCATCATACGCTCTACATGGTATTCGGCCACATATCCATTTCCTCCGTGAATCTGAACTGCTTCGTTGGCAACTTCCAAAGCAATTTCAGAAGCATATAATTTTGCCATTGAACCTGAGTGTGCAATGTCCTTCCCTTCGTCTTTTTCACAGGCAGCCTTCATAATCAAAAGTTTTGCCGCTGTAATTTTTACGAACATATCAGCCAATTTGAAAGCTATTACCTGATGTTTGAAAATTTCCTTTCCGAATGCTTTTCTTTCGTGAGAATATTTTAACGCAAGTTCATAAGCTCCGGTTGCAATTCCCAATGCCTGGGATGCAATTCCGATTCTTCCGCCGTTCAAAACGTTCATGGCAAAATTGAATCCGAAACCATCAGCACCAATCCTATTTTCTTTTGGAACTTTCACATCATTAAATAAGAGTGAATGTGTATCGCTTCCGCGGATTCCCATTTTCTTTTCTTTTGGGCCAATTTCAAAACCTTCCCAACCTTTTTCAACGATAAAGGCATTGATTCCTTTGTGTCCTTTTTCAACATCTGTCTGTGCAATTACCAAATAAGTCGAAGCTGTTCCGCCATTGGTAATCCAGTTTTTTGTACCATTTAGCAAATAATAATCGCCCATATCCTTGGCAGTTGTTTTTTGCGAACTCGCATCACTTCCTGCTTCGGGTTCAGACAAACAGAACGCTCCGATAACTTCACCTTTTGCAAGCGGCACTAAGTATTTCATTTTTTGCTCTTCAGAACAATATTTTTCCATTCCGGCACAAACCAAAGAATTGTTAACCGACATAATTACGGCAGCCGAAGCATCAACTTTCGCGATTTCAGTCATTGCCAAAACATAGGAAACACTGTCTAGGCCAGCGCCACCATATTTGGGGTCAACCATCATTCCTAAGAATCCTAAATCCGCCATCATTTTTACCTGCTCGGTTGGAAACTTTGAGTGTTCGTCTCTTTCAATTACTCCAGGTAATAATTCGGCTTGCGCAAAGTCTCTTGCTGCCTGTTGAATCATTATCTGTTCTTCGCTTAAATTAAAATCCATGGTTATGAAGATTATGTGTTTCTATTCTTTAATTTTGGTGTCCAAAAGTATAATAATAAAGTTAAAATTTCAAACGTTTTCGTAAATTTAGCCTATGTACAAGCAAACCTATAATGTTATTGGAGTAATGTCGGGCACTTCGCTTGACGGTATCGATTTGGCACACATTCATTTTTTGATTACTGACGGTAAATGGAGCTTTGAAATTCTGGAAGCAGAGACGGTTCCGTATGATGACATTTGGATAAAAACGCTAAAAACAGCAGTTGATTTTTCGGAAGCGGAACTAAAAATACTGAACAACGATTATACTGAGCTTCTGGCAAAAGTCATCGAAAACTTTATCGATAAACATCAGTTGCAGGAACTTGATGCCGTTTGTTCTCATGGTCACACTATACTGCATCAACCTCAAAATGGTTTCACACTCCAAATTGGAAATCTTCCTGAAATTGCGAAACTTATTAATCAGACTGTGGTTTGTGATTTCCGTGTTAATGATGTTATGCTTGGCGGACAAGGAGCACCATTGGTTCCGATTGGCGACAGGATTCTTTTTGCTGATTATGACTATTGCTTAAATCTTGGCGGATTTTCCAATATTTCCTTTGAACAAAATGGAGAAAGAATTGCATTTGATATTTCGCCGGTAAATACTGTATTGAATTTTTATGCGAACCAATTGGGTTTGGACTATGACGATAAAGGCATCAATTCAAAATCGGGACAATTGAATGCCCGTTTACTATCTGATTTAAATGGGTTGGAATATTACAAAAAACAATTTCCAAAATCGCTCGGATTTGAATTTGTAAAAGAAACTGTTTTGCCTTTGATGGAAAAATATACCATTCCAAAGGAAGATAAGATGCGAACCTTCACCGAACATATTGCCAATCAAATCACTTCGGCCTTACCTAAAATGGAAGGAAAACTTTTAGCTACAGGTGGTGGAGCCTATAATACGTTTTTGATAGAGCGCATACAGTTTTGGTTACCCGATTTAGAAATAATCATTCCGGACAGGAAAACCATTGAGTTTAAGGAAGCACTGATTTTTGCTTTGCTTGGCGTTTTAAAACTTCGGAATGAAATCAATGTTTTATCGAGCGTTACTGGTGCAAAATACGATCACAGTAGCGGAAAGCTTTATTCAGTGTAAGTGATTACGGTCTCTGCTATAAGCTCGTTTGCAGAAACAAGGTATTTTTTTACCGAAACCGGATAATTATCAGCATTATAATCGATTACATAATTATGAGACAGTGTTGGGGTTGTAGACCCTACCGATGGATAGGAATATTGTTTGGTAACATTATTTTTGCTGATGATGTCAATTGTTTCAAAATTAACTATCAGTCTTAGGTAAGGGTTCATATTCCTGAACGGATTATTCGCATTGTCATAATCGTAACTCGATTTATAAGAAAATGCAAAAGAACCATCGCTATTCGTTCTTACTTTTTGCTGGATGTTGTTATTGGAAAACGTATAATCATTTTGCTGATGCTGAATCCAGGTACCGCCGTCAAGATAAGAGCTTTTCATAGACTGTAGAACATTCCCTGAATAAATAAGATCTGTCTTTTCATCCTGAGCGTTGTAAATTATTGAAGTTAGCAGATTGCCTGAATAATTATAATCTGTGGTGCTTGACAAGACATCATTTACATAAATATTTGAGGTAGTTATTTTGTCTCCAGAATAGGTAAATTCAATCGTGCTTGTTCCTCTGACAACATTTACAAGTTTGCCATCCTGATAATTAAACACAAAGTTATAATCACTATTCAGGTTTCCGTTAACATATATCTTTTCACGAAAAGAAGCAACTTTTAACCCGCCAGAAGCTGAAGGACTACCATCTGAAGTACAGGATGCTGTAACAAAAAGTATAAATAATAATCCGGAAAGCAATATCTTTTTCATGAGTAAATGTTTTTGGCAAATATATACTTATTTTAAATTGCCCAAACCTTATAATATAAATTAGAGCTTTTAAAGAAAATAAAAAAAGTAAAAAGCTCACAAAAAAAGACTAAACACCAACAAACGTTGTGAGGGAAACAAAATAACAATAAGGAAAGCTGGTCAATGAGTGGCGTTTTTTAGTCTAAAACCTTCCTATTTCTCAAATCTGAATTACTATATTTGCACCACAAACAAACTGATAACACAATGAAGGAATTATTAAAAAAATTCGAAAATAAAACACCCGAAATAATATTCAACTGGAAAGATTCTGAAACCGAAGCTGAAGGCTGGACGGTAATCAACTCGCTTCGTGGCGGAGCTGCAGGTGGTGGAACTAGAATGCGTAAAGGACTAGACATGAACGAAGTTTTATCTCTTGCCAAAACAATGGAGGTGAAATTCTCTGTTTCAGGACCTGCAATCGGTGGTGCAAAATCGGGAATCAATTTCGATCCAAATGACCCACGAAAAAAGGCGTTTTACAACGTTGGTATAAAGCGGTTTCTCCATTATTGAAAAGTTATTACGGAACCGGTGGCGATTTAAACGTGGACGAAATCCATGAAGTAATTCCGTTTACCGAAGAATGTGGTGTTTGGCATCCACAGGAAGGTGTTTTTAACGGACATTTCAAACCTACAGAAGCTGACAAAATCAACAGGATCGGGCAATTGCGTCAAGGTGTTATCAAGGTAATCGAAAATCCGAAATTCTCGCCTGATGTATTGCGTAAATATACTGTTGCCGATATGATTACGGGTTATGGCGTTGCCGAAGCTGTGCGTCATTACTATCATATTTATGGTGGCGATGTTCAGGGAAAGAAAGCTATTGTTCAGGGATTTGGAAACGTAGGTTCTGCAGCAGCTTTCTATCTTGCCGAAATGGGCGCAAAAGTCGTTGGTATTATCGATCGCGATGGTGGAGTTATCAATGAAGAAGGTTTTAGTTTTGAAGAAATAAAACGATTGTTCTTAAATAAAGACGGAAATAAACTGGTAGCAGAAAATATGATTCCGTTTACCGAAATAAATGATAGAATCTGGACATTAGGTGCTGATATTTTTGCTCCATGCGCGGCTTCAAGATTGGTAACTAAAGACCAAATCGACAATTTGATAAACAATGGATTGGAAGTAATTTCCTGTGGTGCGAATGTTCCGTTTGCCGATAAGGAAATTTTCTTCGGAAGCATTATGGAAGAAACCGACAGCAAAGTGAGTTTAATTCCTGATTTCATTTCTAACTGTGGAATGGCAAGGGTTTTTGCTTACTTTATGGAAGCAAAAGTACAGATGACTGACGAGGCTATTTTCTATGACATTTCAGAAACAATCAAGAAAGCGTTGGAAAAGGCACACAATTTGCATGATGACAAAAAGAATATTAGTGCAACGGCTTTTGAAATTGCATTGAAGCAATTGGTATAATATGCCCATATTACACAATAATTTGTATTTTTAAGCGTTATATAATTAACGAATAAAGCGAATAGCTATGAGTTTCGAACTTTCTAACGATGATAAGAAATCACTAGGCATTACAACAGTTGTCTATGCTTTGTTGATTCTTTTACTTTTCCTATTGCGTTTTTGGCCTCCTGCTGATATGAAAATCATGGGTGGCGGTGGCGGTGGCGGCATCGAGATGAACTTTGGCGACAGTGATTTTGGCTTGGGAGACAATTATAAAAGTGAAGTCCTTAACGTAAAGGACCAGGCTAAAGTTGTTCCTACAGCAACTACTCCGGACGAAGACATTATATCTGACGACAATTCAGATGATAATAATGTGGTTATTCCAAAAAAGGAAAACATAAAGAAAACACCAGTCGATATTAAAAAAGACGTAGTAAAACCTGTTGTAGCTCCAAAACCTACCGTTTCTAAAAATGCCAATGACGCTTTGTCCAGTATTTTAGGAAACAAAGGCGGCGATGGCAATGATGGAAAAAGCGGAAACAAAGGAAGCGCCAACGGAAACCTAAACTCAAGTGGCTACTACGGTAACGGAAGCGGAACAGGAAGTGGTGGCGGAAATGGCTCAGGTAACGGAACAGGAAGTGGTTCAGGATCAGGATCAGGAAGTGGCAGTGGAAGCGGTGGTGGAAATGGCAGTGGTTCCGGATATTCTTTAGGAAACAGAAAAGCGCTAAACAAACCACAACCGGATTATACCTGCCAGGAACAGGGAAGAGTTGCCGTTCAGGTTACAGTTGACAGAAACGGAAACACAGTTAGTGTTACGGCTGGAGTCCAGGGAACAACAAACACTGCAAAATGTTTGCTTGATCAGGCTAAAATTGCCGCCCAGAACACTAAATGGCAGGCGGATGCTAACGCTCCTGAAAAACAGGTTGGAAAGATAATTTATACTTTCAGTTTGAACTAAACATAAAAAAATCCCGATTTCAACAATCGGGATTTTTTATTTATATTTAAGAAGCTTACCAGTTTTCGGCTTTCTTCTTTTTATCCATAAAGGTTAACAAATCTTTGCTCAAACCGTTGAAAAGTGATTCGTAAGCTGCAGGAACATCATCTTTATACTTTTTCAAACTTCCGTCTTTATCGTAATATTCTGAAAAATCATTTAGGTTCCGAACGGTTGTAGTGGTTGAATTGTTTGGTTTTTCGCTTAGGCCAACCGCTTCAAATTTGTATTTTCCATCCTTAAAGCCGATTTCGATAGTGAAAGTTCCATAGGTACAAACATTAGTTCCACCAGCTTTGCTGCAAAGGAAATTCTCTTTTCCGCCTTCGATTGTCATTTTTTCATTCTCAACAGAGGAAGTTACCTTGTAACCTTTTTTACTATTTTCCTTTACCCAGGCCAACGCCCGATTGTAAGTATCTTTCGCCGAACCTTCATAAGTCACCACAATAAAATCGGTTAAGCCGTCTTTGGAAAATTTAAATTCAGTTTCCTGTGCAAAAGTTGATGCAGTTACAAATGCCATCAACAGTAAAACTTTTAGTTTCATAGTATAAACAATTTTAATTTTTAAAATCTATCCCGGACTTGTAGCAATAACAAACTTAAGTTTATTCCTCACTCCTATCTGTAAAACATCTACTAAATCCTGAACCTGCATCGTGGCCGGAATCCTAATTACAACAGTCAGATCCTTTTCAGGATTCATTTTGGCAAGCAGCAAGGCTTCTAATCCGTCGAAACCAACTTCCTCTTTATCCACATAGAATTTTTTATCTTCCGTTACAGATAAGGTAATCAGTTGCTTGTTTGTCTTTTCATTCGTTTTGGATTTTGGCAAAGTCATTCGGATAACATTTGGGTTGGCCAATGTTGAGATGATCAGGAAAAACAACAACAGGAAAAACATAATGTCGCTCAAAGAAGATGTGGCGACTTCTGCGTGAAATCTTTTATTTCGCTTTATTGCCATGATTTGGTCTTTGAATGATATTTACAAATTCTAATACTTGTTTTTGGATGGACAACGAGAAATTATCGATTTTTCCGTTGAATAAGTGATATGCACTGTAGGCAATAATACCAACAATCAAACCAGCACCACTACTAATCATTTTCTCATACAAACCTCCTGAAATGTTTCCGATACTAATATCTTCTGTTACCGAAATACTGTAGAAAATCTTAATAACTCCCGAAATGGTTCCGATAAACCCTAAGGTTGGAGCAATTCCGGCAATCAGACCAAGCTGTCCTAGTTTTTTCTCCATATAACCAATTTCAATATTGGCAGCACGCTCCATATTGGATTCAATTTCGTTGATATGCCTTCCGATAGTCAACACACCTTCTTTGATAATTGTTCCCTGAGCATTGCCACTTCTATCAGCCGAATTAACAGCCAATTCAATATTAGCATTATTAAGATGGTTTCGGATGTCCTTCATTAAGTGAGCATCAATTTTGGCTGCTTTATGAATATAGAGATAGCGTTCAAAAATTAGATACAATGTATAAAACAGTAAAATAGCAATTGGAATTAAGAACAGACCTCCCTTAAAGATAAATTCTAAAACTGAAACCTCATTGGTTAATGCTGCATTGGCATTTTCTACCGCTGGAAGTGCTTGTGCTAAAGTATCGGCTTGTACCTGCAAAAATATACTCATAATATTTGTTTAATTTTTCTATTAATTCTGAAAATAATTTCAATTTTGTATTACTGAAATACGCTTCACAATATAAACGAAAAAAAGCGTACAAAAGTATATAATCCGCTGAAATTTTTCCCAAAATTATGAACTACAAAGAAACGCTCGATTGGATGTTTAATAAATTGCCGATGTATCAGACACAGGGTGCGACAGCCTATAGAAAGGACATAACAAACACCTTATTATTAGCAAAGCATTTGGGAAATCCTGAGCAATATTTAAAATGCATCCATGTAGCTGGCACAAATGGAAAAGGATCAACTTCTCACTTACTTGCTTCCGTTTTACAGGAGGCTGGATATAAAGTTGGATTATACACTTCACCACATTTAAAGGATTATCGCGAAAGGATTGCCATTAACGGAAAATCAATTTCAGAAGAATATGTTACTGATTTCATTAATAAAAACAAACCCTTTTTTGAAGCCAATGAATTGAGTTTTTTTGAAATGAGCGTCGGATTGGCATTTAAATACTTTAAAGAACAAAATACAGATGTAAACGTCATTGAAGTTGGAATGGGTGGCCGATTGGATGCTACCAATATCATTACGCCTCTAATTTCAGTAATTACGAATATAGGATTGGATCATACTCAGTTTTTGGGAGATACTTTAGAAGCGATAGCTTATGAAAAAGCGGGGATTATTAAACCAAATGTTCCTGTTGTTATTGGTGAATATGTTGCCCAGACAAAGCCAGTATACTTGGCTAAAGCCGAAGAAACTAATTCCAAAATTTACTTTGCTTCCGATTTGATTGCAGAAACCTTCCCATCTGCATTGATTGGCGATTATCAGACTCAGAATAAAAAAACCGTTTTGCAGACAATAAAGGTTTTACAAAGTCAAAACGATTTTACTATTACCGAAAAAAATATTAAAGATGGCTTCTTAAATGTAATCATCAATACACATTTATACGGAAGATGGCAGCAATTAGGAGAAAATCCAAAAATAATTTGCGATACGGCGCACAATTCACATGGACTTAAAATTGTCCTTAATCAATTGAAGAAAGAAAGTTTTGACCAATTGCATATTGTTTTGGGTGTTGTAAATGATAAAAATTTGGATGAAATCCTGCCTTTGTTTCCAAAAACAGCAAAATATTACTTCTGCAAGCCAAATATTCCACGTGGATTGGATGCTGAAATCCTAAAAGAAAAAGCCTCCGGCTACGATCTCGAAGGGGAAACATTCAGTTCAGTTTCAAATGCTTACAAGGCCGCTAAAGAAAAAGCCATGTCAAAAGACCTTATATATGTAGGCGGAAGCACATTTGTAGTTGCAGAAATTTTGTAATTTTTTTTACTTTTTTCTTGCAGATATAAAAAAGTGCCTTATATTTGCACTCGCAATCAAGCAGAATGCGGGCGATTAGCTCAGTTGGTTCAGAGCATCTCGTTTACACCGAGAGGGTCGGGGGTTCGAATCCCTCATCGCCCACAAGGAAAGCCGAAACATATGTTTCGGCTTTTTTTATTTATGAAAGTGTCGAAAGCAAGCTTTTGTAAATAAAAAAGTTAAAGAATGCTTTGCATTTTTTAACGCTTTCGTAGTGGTAAGATTCTCTCAAAAGGATCAACGGAGTTAATCTCATTAAAGCACATTGTAAAATACCATACTGCCACTGGCAGTCCTCCTCTTAATTTCAAATCCAAAAGAAAAACTGCTGTTATAACTTCAGATTATCTACAAACTGGAGTGCGCAAAAATTTGTGGCGCAAAAAATATTGCGCCACAAATTTTTGCGCATCCTTTTGGAACTTACTTTGCGGCTGGTTTTCAACTAACTATTTCGAGTAACATTTGATGGCATTGCGCAATAAGTGACTGCTACTGCCAATTCTCTCCTGAGATCAAATCTTTACCTTTCATCATAAAATTATCAATCGTCTCGCTAGCCCCGACAGGAATGGCATCCTCCTGAAAGGAGATATAATGGATGGCGGGAACAAAGTTGTAATAATGCAAAAAATTTCCGCTCCTAAAAATTATTTATAACTAAAATACCAATCGGTATATTTTTTAATTATATTTGTCAAGCAACTATCCTAAAAAATGACAAAAGCAGAACGTACCCGGCAGTTTATTATTGAAAAGACAGCACCTGTTTTTAATGCAAAAGGGTATGCAGGTACGTCGATTAATGATTTGACTGAAGCAACTGGATTGACGAAAGGAAGCATTTATGGGAATTTTGAAAACAAGGACGATGTCGCTTTGGCTGCCTTTGACTACAATTTTGAAAGGGTTATCACTTTTATCAAAAGCAGAATGGACGAGCACACATCTTCAATTGATAAATTATTAGTTTATCCTGAAACTTACCGCAATTTTACCAAGCTTCCGATTCTTCAAACCGGCTGCCCAATTAACAATACTGCAGTCGAATCGGATGACACGCATCCTTTGTTAAAGGATAAAGTTGCTAAAGCATTTGCGTTTTGGAGAGAACGATTAGAAAACCGAGTGTTGATTGGAATTGAAAATAATGAAATCCGCGAAGATGTTGATGTGAATGAATTTGTTTCTGTACTGATTTCCTTGATTCAGGGCAGCGTAATCCAAGTTAAGGTTACCGGAAAAACTGCACCGCTTAATGCTACTATGGATTATCTGGAAAAGATGATAAAAGACCTTAAAAAGTGATTTTTTTGAAAAATAATATACCGATTGGTATTTTTTAAATAACTAAATTAAAATATAAATTATGAAAACTAACCAACTACTTACTCTGCTTTGCCTAGTTTCGGCTATTGGCACCAAAGCGCAAATCACAAAAACCATTAATGGCTTTCACCATGTGGAAAGTGTAGCTACGGACGGAAAATATATTTATGCAGCCGACATTGGCAAAGAATTAAGTCCCACAGCTAAAGACGGTGATGGACAAATAATCAAACTAGACAAAAAAGGAAACAAGATTGACGCCTCATTCATAAAAGAAAAACTAAACGCCCCAAAAGGATTAGCCATTAATAAAAATACGCTATTTGTGGCCGATATTGACCGCATTGTGGCATTTGATTTAAGCTCTGGCTCCAAATTATACGAAATTGATTTTAGTAAGGACTCTTCGTTCTTAAATGACATTGCCGTTTGGGACAACAACACACTATTTGTTTCGGCAACCGACAAAAACAAACTATTCAAAGTTAACTTAACTGACAAAACTTACTCTGAAATTGCAACAGACAAAACAATTTCGGGCATAAATGGCCTATTCTGTTTTACCAAATCCAATCGATTATATGTCAACGGATTTGGTAGTGATGACAAGCCCAATGGAGTTATCGGGTTCATCAATCTGAAAGACAATTCTTTTACCAAACTTACTTCTTTGGAAGGTTATTTTGATGGGATTTTCGTTAGTAAAGACGTCTTATATTTCAGTAATTGGGTTGCGTTTGAAAAGAAAGGCGTTGTAATGGCAATAAGTCTCTACAGCAATCGATGCACCAAAATTGCATCAATCGAACCCATTGCGGGTCCAGCCGATTTCTTCATTCAAAACGATGAGTTGGTACTTCCTGCAATGCTAAGTGGAGAAATACATTTCATTAAACTCGATGGTGATTTAACCTTAAAATTATAAACCTCATGACAAAGAATCCAAACTCCGTTTATAAAGTCCGTTTTAGCGATTGTGATTTATTTGGCCATTTGAATAATGCACGATACCTTGATTATTTTATGAATGCGCGTGAAGACCATCTCAAAGATCATTATGATTTAAAACTTACTGACTATTATCAGAAAGGCATTTCCTGGGTTGTAACCGAACATGAAATCGCTTACCTACGTTCGGCAGTTTATGATGAAATTGTTAATATAGAATCTACTTTATTACTGGCAGAAACAGATAGTTTGTATGTAGAACTCATTATGAGAGATGAAGAAAAAAATCACTTAAAAGCAATTATGCGTACTAAGTTCACCTCTATAAATCCGAAAACCGGAAAGCGTGAACCACATACTGCTGATTTTATGGAGTTTGCGAAAAGTATTGAAAACACAATTGCAGGAAACACAAAAAACCTTCAGGAAAGAATAAAAGAACTGCGTTATATTAAAAAAGAAAAAGAGACGGTTTAACTCTTTGATTAAGTAAAGGTGCTATCAGCTTTTATTAAAAAACCTTCTTATCGCTAAGAAGGTTTTTATTTTTTATAGTAATTCTAAAGTTCTTTCCAAGGCCATTCCGCGCGAACCTTTTATCAAAAGTGTTTGGTGTTCCATTTTTACAGATGAAAGGTATTCGGCAAAATCATCGAATGTTTGATAAAACTTAAATTGGCCTTTCTGAACTTGATTGGCAAAAAAATCCTTTCCTATAAAATGACAATCGAAATTACTTTTGTCTTTAAGAAATTCGACAATTGCTTTATGTTCCTGAAGGCTTTCTTCTCCAAGCTCATACATATCGCCAATGATAATGGTTTTGTTTGGTTTGTCTAACTGAATGAAGTTATCCAATGCTACTATCATGCTGCTCGGATTGGCATTATAGGCATCCAGGATGATTTCATTGGAGCCTTTAGTCAAAAGCTGAGAGCGATTGTTCTCGGGCACATAACTTTCAATTGCGCCTTTTATATCAGTTATAGGGACTTCAAAATGATATCCGATAGTGATAGCAGCATTTATATTATTGGCATTATACAATCCAATTAAATGCGAATTGATATTTGTTCCCAATGTTTTGATTTTCACAAACGGATTAGCCGTTACGTCATCAATAAAGACATTGACATTGTGGTCTTTCTGGCTAAAGGTAATCCTGTGAAAATGTTCAGTTTTCTCTTTTTGGATGGCGTCATCGAGATTCACAAAAACCGATTTTTCGTATGCCTTTAGATAAGCATACATTTCGCTTTTACCTTTTATTACGCCTTCTACTCCACCAAAACCTTCTAAATGCGCTTTGCCAAAATTAGTTATATAACCATAGTCTGGCTGAGCGATATCGCAAAGGAATTCAATTTCCTTCTGATGATTAGCACCCATTTCTACAATTCCAATTTGGGTTTCTTTTGTAAAAGACAATAAGGTTAACGGAACACCGATATGGTTATTCAGGTTTCCAATAGTCGCTTTGGTTTTGTACTTTTTAGATAACACTATATTGATAAGCTCTTTGGTGGTGGTTTTCCCATTGCTTCCTGTAAGCGCTATTATTGGAAGCTGCAAAAACTGCCTGTGGAATTTAGCTAACTCTTGAAGGGTTTCCAAACTATTCTCAACAAGTATGGTGCGTTCATCAATAAAATATTGGGCATTGTCAATTATGACATAGCTGGCTCCCTTTTCTAAAGCTTCTTCAGCAAATGTATTGGCATCAAAGCGTTCGCCTTTAATCGCCACGAAAAGAGAATTTGCCTCAATTTTTCGGGTATCGATGGAAACTTTATTACTTTTTATAAATAAGCTGTGGATGTTTTGTATGGTCATTGGGAAAAATAATTACATAAAAAAAGCCCTTAAAATTAGGGCTTTTTTATTATTTATCATAAAACTGAAACTTAGTTTCGTGCTCTTTTCTTTTTGTCGGCTTTTGGACCAACTCTAGACATAGCACATCTGAATCCGATGAAGTCCGTCGCGATATCTTGCGGAAAGTATCTTCTTTGAGCTGGATCTAACCAATACGCTCTGTCTCTCCAGGAACCGCCTTTATAAACTCTTACATCGTCATTCACCAAAGTTGTTCTTTTGTTTGACTTGTCATATTTTTTAACCATGTTACCCAAGCTGTCTGTAGAAACATTATGTTTAGGAGAATCATACATTCTTTGGTCATCCCTCAATTTTCCTTTTTCATCACCTTCTTCAGAAGAACCGAATTTGAAATATCTTGTAGATTGTTTGTCACCATCTCTATAGTTTCTATTATCAGATTTATCAAAATTTTGTCTCAAATAAGTTTCTTTATCATCAACTGGAACCTGGGCTATCTGGCCAGGGAAATTTCTAGATACGATTTTACCGTTAGATAATGTGTCGAATCTTTGAGTTTCCGGAGTTACTAATTCAACTTTACCGTCATCGCCAATTTTATTCTTCATATAAACGTTACCTCTATAATAGTTGAAGTCATTTGCTTCATCATCTACGATAGGTCTGTAAACATCAGCAACCCATTCTGCTACGTTTCCTGCCATATCATACAATCCAAAATCGTTTGGAGGGTAAGATTTAACTTTGTTGGTAATATCAGCACCGTCATCAGACCATCCTGCAATTCCACCGTAATCTCCTTTTCCTTGTTTAAAGTTAGCCAATTGATCTCCTCTAACCTGTCTTTTTCCGGAACGTGTATAACTTCCTGACCAAGGGTACTTTTTCTGCCCTTTGTAAGCATTGTATTCTCTTTGTCCTACATCAGCAGCAGCAGCATATTCCCACTCAGCTTCAGTTGGTAATCTATACTCGGGTAAAATCAAACCTGAAGTTCTTTGAGCGTATACGTTTTTAGCACTATTTCCACCAGTATTGTTTGCTCCGGCTTTAGTTGGTTTTACAGCACCTCTTCCGGCACCTCTTTTTAGAACCAATTTTTCGTCACCCCCTTTTGCTGTAGAAGGAGAAGATAAATAAGCCTCAGTACTGAAAACTTTATCAGCTGTCATCTCAGTAACCTTTCCGTCCTTTTTCAAATACTTCTGTTGCTCAAGGATATTCTCATTCACACGGTCTGTTCTCCATTTTGCAAACTCAGTAGCCTGAATCCAGTTAACTCCAACTACAGGATATTCAGCATAAGCCGGATGTCTTAAATAGTTTTCTGTCATGGTTTCGTTATATCCCAATCTGTTTCTCCATACTAATGTATCCGGAGAAGCACCTTCGTAGATGTTTTTATAATTATCCTGATCTGGCGGAAAAACTGTTTTCAACCAACTTAAGTATTCCATATACATCATGTTGGTTACCTCAGTTTCGTCCATGTAGAAAGACATAACGTGTTGTTGATTTGGAGTATTGTTCCAATCATGCATTACATCATCCTGTACTTTACCCATGGTAAATGTTCCTCCTTCAACCATAACCAAACCTGGTCCGGTTGCCTGTTTTTTAAATTTGGAAGCGTATTGAAAACCTCCTTTTTTATCGTTGATTTTCCATCCGGTAGCTTTGGAACCACCTTTATTGGAGCCTTTTTTACTACAACTAGTAAATCCGACCATTATTACCAATAGGGATAGTAATAATTTTCCAGCAATAATTTTGTTTACTTTCATATTCATGAGTAGGTATAAATTTCGAGGCGCAATATAACTATTTACCATTAAATTGCAACAACATTTTTAAATTAATACTAAATTCGCCTTCTGTAGACGCATCTTATACATAATACATAACGCAAAAATAACAGTTTTATTGTATTGTGGTTTAAAAAAACTTTTTTTTGCTTTTTTATACTATTTTAGATAAAATTACGTTTACACTATTACTATGAAGAAGATTATTACCATTTGCATCCTATTTACGAATGCTTTCATTGCTATTTCCCAACAACAGGGGAATATTTCATTGAATTGGACTGATAAAAAAGCATTCGCGCATGGCAATAATTCCTATATAATTCCTCAGTTTAACTTTGAAAACTACCAATTTGATTCCTATACAAAGTCTATTCAATATATTTTAACTCTAAAACTGAATAATAGGGTCAGCGAAAATTCACTTCAGATAACCAACCTTGTTTTTGAGCCAATTTCTGAAAGCCAACTTGGTGATATTTCTGCAAAAAATATACCCTCAACTTTTAAATATACTTTCAAAAGTATTTTGGCGCGTGATCAATATTTAGGAAAGATTACAATCGCTCCTATTATTAAGGAAGGAAGTTCTTTTAAAAAACTGGTCTCTTTCAGCTATTCCATAAATCCAAATGCTTCAAGGCTACAGCCACCTCCTAATAACACGATGTCTATTGAGAATTCTGTGTTGAGTTCGGGAAATTGGTATCGCTTTTATGTACAGAAATCAGGTGTTTACAAAATCACCAAAAGTTTCCTCAGCAGTTTAGGATTACAAACGAACGTTGATCCAAGGAAAATAAAAATCTACGGCAATGGCGGACGGATGTTGCCTCTTTTAAATTCTGAAGATTACCCAATGGATTTAACCGAAAATGCCATCCAATTCATAGGCGAAAATGACGGCGTGTTCGATAATCAGGACTATATTCTTTTTTATGCAGAAGGAATGGATAAATGGAACAACGACTATAAGAGCAACCTAAATATTTACGCTGACAAATCGTATTATTATGTAACCGTGCAAGGAGGCGAAGGTAAAAGAATTACCGATATGCAACAGTCACCTGATAACCCAACAGTCATTATTACCGCTTCAGATGACTACCAGTTTCATGAAGTCGATGAGACCAATGTGGAAAAATTAGGAAGGATTTGGTTTGGCGAAAATTTTAGTGCCGATGAAGAACAGGAATTCGAATTCAAGGTGCCTAATTTAGTAACCTCTTCACCAATTACTGTAACTACTCACGTTGCCGCAGTAACCTCCACAGCAAATACCTTTAAAATCGAAGCCAATACCCAACTCGTTGGAAACATCGCTCTTTCTCCACCAGCTAATAGTGATATTTTGGTTTTAGAAAGGACTTTAGCTTCACCAGTAACAGTCAGTTCAGAAGATATCACTGTAAAAATTACGTATGACAATGGCGGTGTTCCCAGTTCGAAAGGCTATTTAGATTATATAACTATCAAATCCAAAAGAAATCTTCAGGCATCGGGAAAGCAATTCCCATTTCAATATGATCAGGCTGGTTCAATAGTCGGAACAGGAGAATACCAATTTTCCAATGCTTCTTCCATCTCACAAATTTGGGATGTTACCGATATTCATAATGTTTCAAAACTTGAAAATTCTGCAGCATCTTTTTCCTTTAAATCTGATTTTGGAGAAATAAAAAAATATATCGCCATCGATAATTCTGACTACTATTCTCCTTCCAAAGAATCAAAATCAAAAGTTGACAATCAAAATATCAAAGGAACCATCTTTAATAATGCGCAAGGTGTATTTAAAGACATTGATTATTTAATTATCACACCTAAATCGTTAAACGCCCAGGCCGAAAAGCTTGCCAATTTCCACAGGAATTATTCCAGCCTGAATGTAAAAGTGGTGAATCTTGAAAATATCTATCTTGAATTTTCATCTGGCAAACAAGATATTGGAGCCATTCGAAACTTTGTGAAATACGTCTACACCAACACATCAGCACCTGATAAAAAAGTGAAATATCTCAATATTTTCGGAGATGCTTCCTATGACTTTAAGGACAGGGTTCAGAACAATACCAATATCGTTCCAATTTATCAGGCCTTAAATAGTTACACTGAAGGAGAACTTTCATTTGCTTCCGATGATTTTTTTGTAATGATGGATTCCGATGAAGGAAGACTCGATTATAGCATTACTAATCCAACAAACGGTCCGATTGGTATTTCTTATGATTTTGGCGGACTGGACATCGCTGTGGGAAGAATGATTGTGAGTTCTACAGAACAGGCTGAAGAAATGGTAAACAAAGTAATTGAATATCACGATTTAAAATCCTATGGAAGCTGGAGGAACAATTATGTTGCTATTGCAGATGACTCCGACAAATCTACTGATTCTACTTTACAGACAAAACAAAACAACCTTACAGATGTATTAGTTGCCCAAAAGCCTTTTATCAACTACAAAAAAATATTGATGGATTCCTATCAGCAGGAAACTTCTGCTGGCGGAAAAAGATACCCAAAAGCTAGAGAAGAAATTTTTGCTGCCTTCGAAAAAGGAGCCTTAGTATTTAATTATCTAGGACATGGCGGTGAAGATGGTTTGTCTGGCGAACGTATTTGGGAAAAATCAGACGGTCAAAACCTTAGCAATCGATATAAATATCCGTTATTCATAACCATTACCTGCGATTTTTCAAGGTTTGACAATCCTTACCGGCCAACGGCTGGAGAATATACTTATTGGAATCCGAGAGGCGGCGCCATTTCAATGATTACAACGGTGCGTTCCATCGGTCAGGGAACTGCAGAAAATTTCAATGATAAGCTGGCAGAATACCTCTTTTCTTATGGAAGTAATAACTATACATCAATTGCAGAAGCATTGCGTCTGGCAAAGACCGACCAATCCAACTCTTCCACAAATGTTGTTTTCTATCTTGGCGACCCTGCCCTGATGTTGGCTATTGCAAAACCAAAAGTCGTTTTAACAGAAGTTAATGGCGACCCAATTTCTGGTCCAATCGATGATTTTCAGTCACTGGCATTTGTTACCCTGAAAGGCCAGGTACTTGATCAGAACAACAATCCGTTACCTACTTATAATGGAGAAGTTGCCGTTAATATTTTTGACAAAAACGTAACAAGAGCTACTTTAAATAATGACAATAATAGTCCACCTATCAATTTTACAAATCTTGGCGAAACCATTTTCAGGGGCAATGCCACAATAGCGAACGGAGAATTTGAATTTGGATTTTACGTTCCAAGAGACATCCGAATCCCCGTTGACAATGGTAGGATTAGTTTTTACACTAAAAGAAATCAAATTCTATTAGACAAAACCGGTTACAATACCGATATTAAAATAGGCGGAATCAATACCAATGCAGCGGTAGATGTTGATGGCCCAACGGTTAAATTATTTATGAATGACGAATCGTTTGTTAATGGCGGCATTACAAATGAATCGCCGTTTTTTCTAGCGGTTCTGGAAGATGTTCACGGAATCAATACAGCTAGCGGAATTGGCCACGACATCGTTGGGATATTGGATGGCGACGAAACAAATCCCTACATCATGAATGATTATTATGAATCAGATGTGGATACTTTCGCTAAAGGAAGGGTTTATTTCCCATTCCGAAACCTTTCCGTTGGATTGCACACCATTACTTTCAAAGCCTGGGATGTATATAATAATCCTGTTACTGCTGAGATACAGTTTATGGTTGTGGGAGATGAAAGCGTTACCCTTAGCCATGTATTGAATTATCCGAATCCTTTTGTCAGCTATACCGAATTTTGGTTTTCGCACAACAGGCCTTTCGAGCCTTTAGATGTTCAGGTTCAGGTAATGACAATAACAGGTAAAATAGTATGGACAAAAAACCAAACCGTGACGACCGATGGTTTCCTTTCAAGAGAGATTACCTGGGATGGAAAAGATGACTTCGGAGACCGCATAGGCAAAGGCGTTTATGTGTATAAACTAACGGTAAAGTCCACTTTATCGAATAAAAAAGCAGAAAAAATAGAAAAACTTGTAATCCTTTAGGAAAATACTATATTTGTTAACTTTATTAAAAAATGACGATGAAAAAAATAGCCCTTTTATTTATACTCTTAACCATGCAATTAATCAGCGCTCAACAAGACAGCCGTGTTATTACGACTGGAGTTCCGTTTCTTTTGGTTGCTGCCGATGCACGTGCGGCAGGTATGGCTGACCAGGGAGTTGCCACTTCACCAGATAATTTTTCGCAGCAATGGAATCCGGCAAAATATGTTTTTGCACCAGACAAACAAGGTTTCACTGCGAGTTATACACCCTATTTAACTGACTTAGTAAATGACATTTCATTAGGACAGGCTACTTATTACAATAGATTCGGTGCCGATGGAAGAAGTGCTTTTGCTTTTAGCTTACGTTATTTTGGATTAGGTGAAATCGAATTAAGACAGAACCCTGAAGATCAGGCTCAGATTGTTAAGCCAAATGAATTAGCGCTTGATGGTTCGTATGCTTTGAAATTAAGTGAAAAATTCTCGATGGCCGTTGCCGGAAGATATATTCGTTCAGCACTAAGAATTCCCTCAGGAGATTCTGGTGATGCTAAACCGGCGAGTACATTTGCAGTTGACATTGCAGGATATTATGTAGGTGAAGAATCTGCGTATACCGACTTTAATGGTCGTTTACGCCTTGGTTTTAACTTCCAGAATATGGGTCCAAAAATCAACTATGATGCTGGTGCTTCGGATGATAACAGTGCCAACTTCCTTCCTGCCAATATGCGGCTTGGTGCTGGTTATGATTTCATCCTTGATGATTTTAACAAAGTAACCTTGAGTGTTGAGTTTGCTAAACTTTTAGTGCCAACCCCACAAAGTGCCGATTTAGATGGAGATGGATTGGTTACCAGTCCTGAAGAAATTGCCTTAAGAGACCAAAATAATTCTGACTACAATAAAATCAACTGGGTTTCCGGAATTTTCTCTTCTTTCGGAGATGCACCGGGAGGATTCAGCGAAGAACTTAAAGAGTTTACCTATTCTGTGGGAACCGAATATTTATACCAAGATTCCTTTGCTTTCCGTTTAGGATATTTCCACGAAAGCCCAATCAAAGGAGCTAGAAAGTTCTTCTCATTGGGAGCAGGTTTCAAATACAATGTAGTTAAAGTAGATGTGTCTTACTTATTCTCTGCATCCAAAGTAAAAAACCCATTAGAGAATACACTTCGTTTTTCATTATCGTTTAATTTCGGTGACAAATACGAAGATTATTAGTAGATAGCAAGTGATAAAAACAACATCCAAATTTCAACAAAGAGATTTGGATTTTTTTTCCTTAATAAAGAATGAAATAACCATTTAAACAATCAAAATCAGAACTGAAAAGTTATAATGGGCATGCCATTTTCCAACAAAAACAATTATTCAATACGAATGAAAAAAATAGAAATCAGCACTTCGTTCACAGCATTCCAATCGGTTGAAGAACTTCCACAGGACGTTCAGTCATTAATGGAGAAAGCTGTTGAAATCAGAAAAAATGCATACGCTCCCTATTCCAGATTCAGAGTTGGAGCCGCGCTTCTTTTAGACAATGGAAAAATTGTCTTGGGTTCCAACCAGGAAAATGCAGCCTATCCTTCTGGTCTTTGTGCCGAAAGAGTAGCAATCTTTCATTCGAACGCCATTTATCCCGATGCCAAAATCATAAAAATGGCAATTTCAGCTGCATCTGATACTAACAAGACTACCACTCCTATTCCACCCTGCGGCGCTTGTAGGCAATCCATTTCGGAATACGAATTCAAACAAAACACACCAATAGAAATTTATTTTATGGGTGAAAGCGGTGAAATTTATAAATCAGATTCGATTAAAAATTTGTTGCCGTTAACCTTCGACAAAAACTTCCTCTAAGAGTAAAAAATTACTCCTTTAAATTTTACTTCTTAGTCGGAATGTTTTACTTTTGCCTTTCGCAAATTTGTGAGTGAGAGAACTATTTTGCGTTGAAATATATTTACAGCTTAATAACGCTTTAGCAAAAAGTAAAAAATGAAAGAAGTAACAAAAGAAGTTTATTTAAAGTGGTACGAAGACATGCTGCTTTGGAGAAAGTTTGAAGACAAACTTGCAGCACTTTATATTCAACAAAAAGTTAGAGGATTTCTACACTTATATAATGGTCAGGAAGCTGTTTTAGCGGGTGCATTACACGCTATGAACTTAGGCGGAAAAGACAAAATGATTACAGCTTATCGTAATCACGTGCAGCCAATCGGAATGGGTGTTGAGCCAAAAAAGGTTATGGCAGAATTACTTGGAAAAGTAACCGGAACATCCAAAGGAATGGGTGGTTCGATGCACATCTTCTCAAAAGAACACGGATTTTATGGAGGTCATGGTATCGTTGGAGCGCAGATTCCAGTTGGTGCCGGTATGGCTTTTGCCGATAAATATTTCGAAACTGGCGGGGTAACCCTTACCTATTTTGGTGATGGAGCAGCGCGTCAGGGTTCGTTACACGAAGCTTTCAATATGGCAATGTTATGGAAATTACCTGTAGTATTCATTTGTGAAAACAATGGATACGCTATGGGAACATCTGTTGAAAGAACAGCCAACCACACAGACATCTGGAAATTAGGTTTAGGCTACGAAATGCCTTGCGGACCAGTAGACGGAATGAATCCTGTAAAAGTAGCCGAAGCGATGCACGAAGCGATGGAAAGAGCACGTCGCGGAGACGGACCAACTTTCTTAGAAATGAAAACATACAGATATAGAGGCCACTCGATGTCTGATGCGCAATTATACCGTTCAAAGGAAGAAGTAGAAGAATACAGAAAAATTGACCCAATCACACAAGTGCTGGATATCATCAAAGAAAAGAAATATGCAACCGATGCAGAAATTGAAGCTATTGATGAAAGAGTGAAAGATTTAGTAGAGGAATGTGCAACATTTGCCGAAGAATCTGATTTCCCTGAAGTGCAGCAATTGTATGACGTGGTTTACGAACAAGAAAATTATCCTTTCATCCCTCACAGACTATAATTATGGCAACTAAAATCACAATGCCCCGCCTTAGCGATACGATGACAGAAGGAACTGTGGCAACCTGGCTTAAAAAAGTGGGCGACACAATAAAAGAAGGAGATATTCTGGCCGAAATCGAAACAGATAAAGCTACAATGGAATTTGAATCTTTCAATTCCGGCACACTATTATACATCGGAATCCCGGAAGGCGAAACTGCACCGGTAGATTCTCTTTTAGCCATCATAGGAAAAGACGGAGAAGATATCTCAGGAATGATTTCCGGAGATGCAAAAGCTGCTCCGGCTACTGAAGAAAAAGCTGAAACTTCTACAGAAACAAAATCTGAAGAAAAAACTACAGAAGCTCCAAAATCAGAATCAGCACCAGCAACAACCTCTTTACCAAAAGGCGTTGTAGTAGTTACTATGCCTCGCCTAAGTGATACAATGACCGAAGGAACGGTAGCAACCTGGTTAAAAAAAGTGGGTGACGAAATTAAGGAAGGTGACATCCTTGCCGAAATCGAAACTGACAAAGCCACAATGGAATTCGAATCTTTCAATTCGGGTACGTTATTATCTATCGGAATCCAGGAAGGTCAATCAGCTCCGGTTGACAGCGTTTTAGCCATCATCGGACCTGCAGGAACAGATATTTCAGGAATAGCCGAAAATTATAAAAAAGGCGGTACTGCTCCGGCAGCCGCTACAGCTGATAAGGCTTCAGCACCAGTTGCTGCTCCACAAAATACAGCAGTAGAAACCAATTCATCTGAAAGGATTTTTGCTTCTCCGTTGGCCAAACAAATCGCCAAGGATAAAGGAATCAACTTATCTCAGGTAAAAGGTTCAGGAGAAAACGGACGTATTACTAAAAGTGATGTCGAAAACTTTACACCCGGAACTGCAGCTGTAAGTCCAGCCGCTCAACCTCAGGCTACAGCAAACGAAGCACAAGCTCCAGCTGTTAGACCATTTGTTCCGGCTGGAGAGAGAGATACTGAAGTGGTTAAGAATTCACAGATGCGTAAAACCATCGCAATTCGCCTTTCTGAATCCATCTTCACTGCACCGCATTTCTATCTAACTGTAGAAATTGCCATGGACGAAGCAATGAAATCACGCGCAGCTATCAATAGCATACCAGACACAAAAGTATCTTTCAACGATATGGTTATCAAAGCCTGTGCAATGGCATTGAAAAGACATCCAAAAGTAAACACACAATGGCAGGCTGACGCTATCATCATCAACCACCATGTAAACATTGGAGTTGCCGTAGCTGTTGAAGACGGATTGGTAGTTCCGGTATTGCCATTTACAGATCAAATGACCTTAACCCAAATTGGTGGCAACGTAAAGGATTTAGCCGGAAAAGCAAAATCCAAGAAACTACAGCCATCAGAAATGGAAGGAAGTACATTCACGGTTTCTAACTTAGGAATGTTCGGAATCCAGTCATTCACATCCATCATCAATCAGCCTAACTCAGCAATTCTTTCTGTAGGTGCTATCGAAGAAAAACCGGTAGTCAGAAACGGCCAGATTGTTGTTGGAAACACCATGATGTTAACATTAGCCTGCGATCACCGTACAGTTGATGGCGCAACAGGAGCACAATTCCTGCAGACACTGAGACAGTATTTAGAAAATCCGGTTACAATGCTGGCTTAAACAAAATTGTCATCCCGAGCGCAGTCGAGGGAACTTTATAAAAAAATCCCACTCTGAATAAGAATGGGATTTTTTATTTGATATTTATTCCTTGATAATCCGTATTGTCTTTTGACCTGTTTCGCCTTGTGCCTGCAGGACATAATTTCCTGTTGCGAGTTTCGATAAGTCAATTGTTACTTCTGTATCGTTATATTCCTGTTCAAATACTTTCTGCCCAAGCATAGTATAAACGGTAATCGATTTTAAGATAACTGCTGATTGCAAATTCAAACTATTTTTTAGAGGGTTTGGAGCATATTGAATTGGCAAGATTTCATTGTCATCAATACCCAAACTAACATGCACGGTCACCGGTAGATAAGCTGTGCTTTCAATACCACCCACTGTTTGTGTAGCATAATAAGTTACCCCATCAACTAACACTGTGCTTAATGGCAATGGCGCAGACAAAGTGGTAAGGTTATTTTTAGTATTGGCTGAAGCATACCATTGAATATTGGTTCCGTTAACTACGATACTCGCTAAAGTTGCTCCGGGAACGAAGGACTGTGAATTAACACCTGTTGGTGCAGACACTTGGGAAGCCGCAATCTGAACATCAGAAATAGTCAATGAGTCGCAACTGTATATTGTTCCGCCTTCGGTGTCCCAAACAGATATTGTGTGATTGCCTAAAGAAACGTTTTCAAAAATAGGACTGTTTTGACGTGGCCCAGAATCTAAGCTATATTCATAAAAACCATAACCACTAATAGCTACAGTTATGCTATGCACTCCGGATAAATTGGTAATTGTATAGCCATTTGTTCCGGTGGGAATTACTGCCGACCCTGACTGAATAACACTAAATAATGATGAAGACCTTTGACAACCAAGTGCGCCGTTAGCTCTTACTCTTACATTATAATTTCTAGTAGCACCATTTGAAGGTGTATCTACTGTATATGTTGGTGATGTTCCTATAACAATAGAAGGACTACCTGCCTCATACCATTCAAAAGTATAGGCTGACGGATTAGCAATTCCGCTATTCAAAGTAAGAGACCTTGTAACTGCTCCACTTATATAATCAACACATATAGAGTTTACTCCGCTAACAGTATTAATGATTGGATTAGGGTAGCGATCTACACTGATATCTATCGTAGTCAAGGCATAACAAAATGGCTGTATGCTATTATTTGTGTTTACTACTTTTGCCCAAACCGTATCAATATCCGGGTCGGTTACATATGCTATTTGCTGCGCTGGTGTTAATGCATTTACACCATTTATAGCATCTGACTGGCTGGTGTAATAACGCAACAGGTATACTGCCGGATTTTGCCCGTTTAATATGGCTGATTCAAATTGTGTTAAGTCTAACGTTACCACACCATCATAAGGATTAGCATAATTATCGCAAGAAGAATAAATCTGTGGTCCTGAAGCGGTAGCAAAACGATCTACCGCAAGGGTTAATAGGCCTGTTGCATTAACGCAACCTGTATTATTCTTAACTACACGTATGTAAACGATTTGTGAATTTGGCGTTACATTGGTATAAATTGATGGCAGTGGAGCAATTCCCGAAACAGCATTAGCTTGAGTCAGGTGAAAACTTATAGTAAAACCAGATGGCAGTTGACTTGAGCCCAAAATCATTTGAGCTAATAGCGGATTGGTTAAATCAAACTGAGCGATGCCATCAGCATTATTATCACATATCTTGTAAGGTGGTAGTGGTTGTATCACTGTTGGCAAAGCATTAACCCTTAAAGGTTGCTCTACCAAAACATAACAACTATTTCCTTGATAATCAGCATTACCACTTTCAACCCTTATCCAAACATTTCCGCCAACAATTGCGGCTGTCGGAGTTATAATTTCATTTAGACTAGCTTCAGCCTCGGCCATGGTGGTAAAATAATGCAACGTCAAGCCTGGGGAACCATTCCTAATATAATTTTCATTAACCGTTAAGTCAAAAACCTCCAACATATCACCTGGATTATTAACATCACATTGTGGCACTAAAGCAGGCGGATTGAAATTTGGGGTCGGAATTGCCAATACCCTAATCTCCAAAGTCGTAATGCTTACACATCCATCTGGGCTGGTCACTGTGACACCAACCGTTTGGACTGCGGGAATCGTATTCACGTAAATTGTTGGATTAGTAATCGGATTAATTCCTGCCTGTGCATCGGCAAAGCTTGGATAATAAGTCACCACATGACCTGTAGCCTGAGCGATTTCAGTATCCTTTACGGTAAGATCAAACATTGTCTGTTGATCGTTCGGATTCGCATCACTATCACAAACCTTCAATGGAGTTGGGGTAATTAAAGCCAAAGGTGTATTTATGACTAGGTAAAAACTTCCCACAGCATAACATCCCGTTGCACTCAATTCAACCCTGTACCAAATAGCTTCTCCATCCACTCCAAAATAATTAGTTGCCGGAATAATTGTGCCAGTTCCTGCTTCAGCATCTGACTGGGAAGTATAATAGGTCACTATATAACTAGAAGCGGGTAACGGCTGTTGCGCAAGAATTTCCGGTGATTGTTGCGTTAAATTAATTAAAGTCGTCGCGCTTTGAGGATTGGAATCGGCATCGCAAATCTGAATATCTGATAAAGTAGGGATTATCGGCGCGGGATTTACATTAAGCTGAACAGCCACTATTGAAGAACATCCTGTAATATTGTCTGCTCCTCTTACATAAATGGTTTGAGAAAATGGATTGATATTAATATAAAATGAAGGATCAGGTATTGTCGTACCGTTCACTTCAGCATCCATTAGTGTTTCATGAAAAGTAACGGTGTAATTTTGGCCAGCAAGTAAATCAGGAATCAATGATGTCAAATCAAAAACAGACGTACCATCCTGATTATCGTCACAAACTGCATAAGGCGCTGATGGCGCTATCAGTTGTGGCAATGGTACAACCCTAATATCCATAGTCGAAATAGTATAACATCCTGTTGCCTGATTACTAAGCTTAACTCCTAATGTCTGTACATATTGAACTTCGTTCATATAAAAAGAGGTACCTATAAGATAGGTATCATTTTGGGCATCAGCCAATGTAGGATAAAAAGCAACATCAACTCCTGTTTGCCCCATTAGGATTGAATTGATACGTGAGCCTAAATCGAAGGTTTCATAACCTAATTCCGAATTAACATCACATAAAGCATATTCCGGATAATTAGGCTGCATCGATGAAGGAATTGGTTCAACATGCAGTTGGAAGCTTACCACATCATAGCATCCTGTGACATTATGCGTAAGTCGGGCATATATCGTCTGTCCGTCAGCTCCGGCAAAAGCATTAATAGGAGCTATCGGATTTACACCAACTTCGGCAGAGGCTAGTGTAGTATAAAAAGTAACGGTAGCGGTTGCCGGATTCATAACTCCTAAGATTTGAGGTATCAATGGCGTAAAATCAAATATCTCAACACCATTCCCATTATAGTCACACTGCGAAAGATCAGTTGCATTGCTTATATAAGGTCTCGGATTTACATTTAACTTGACGAATCCTGTAGTAAAAGCATTAGTACTGATATGCGTAACCCTGTAATAAACAATCTGACTCCAGGCAGTGATATTACTATAAGGACTTGCCACAGGTGCAATTCCGTCTAAGGCATCATCAGGAGTTTCATGATAAGTAACTGCATAATCAGAAGGGTTCCCCGATTGGGCCGCAACTATTATTGACGTTTGCGAGTCGAGGTCGAATGTCCCAAATCCATCACCATTTGGATCACAATATTGCATTGGATCGAGCGATGGTGCAATTGGGTCAACTAAGGTTTTAGCAAATAAACTTTGAAAAGCTAAAAAAGTAAATACTAAAAGTAACTTTGTTTTCATAACATAAGAGTTTTCCCAAAGCTACAAAAAGATTTTAGATAATTCTGAGATGCCAAATATTTTGACGTAATTTACCATTGAAACCTATTTATGTCAAAAATGAAGAATATTATTGCCATTGCTTCCATTTTCCTATTATTAAGCTGTCAAAAAAGGAAAATACTGCTGCCCCAAAACACGAATTAGTAAAAGACGTTCACTCCTTTTCCAACCCAAATGAAGCTGTTGCCAAACATTTAGACTTAGATGTTAAAGTCGATTTCGATACACAGACAATTACCGGAAAAGCATCCTGGACCATTGAAAACACTACAAAAGGAAACCAAATCATCTTCGACGAAAATACCTTAAACATCACAAAGGTTACTTTAGGCGATGACGAAAAGGAAACCAAATATGAATTGGGAAAGGAAGTGGAATTCCACGGAAAACCACTTAAAATCACTATCGAACCAACAACAACCAAAGTCAACATCTATTACAATACCACCAAAGAATCAGTGGCACTGCAATGGCTGAAACCAGAGCAGACCGCCGATAAAAAACATCCGTTTGTATTCTCACAAGGGGAAAGCGTTTGGTCACGCACCTGGATTCCGTGCCAGGATTCCCCAAGCATCCGCTTCACCTATAATGCAAAAGTTACCGTGCCAAAAGATTTGATGGCCTTAATGAGCGCCGTAAATCCACAACAGAAAAACGATACCGGAGTTTACACTTTTAAACAGGACAAAGCCATTCCTTCTTACCTTATGGCAATCGCCGTGGGAGATGTCGAATTCAAATCTATCGACAACCGAACCGGAGTCTATGCCGAGCATTCTGTAATTGATAAAGCTAAATGGGAGTTTGCCGAACTGGGTAAAATGGTCGTAGCTGCCGAAAAATTATTTGGCCCTTACCGTTGGGGCAGGTATGATGTAATTGTATTGCCGCCAAGTTTCCCTTTTGGTGGAATGGAAAATCCAAACCTAACCTTCCTAACGCCGACAGTATTAGCCGGAGACCGATCGCTGACAAGCTTATTGGCACACGAATTAGGACACAGCTGGAGCGGAAATTTAGTAACCAACGCCACTTGGGATGACATCTGGTTGAATGAAGGTTTCACCACCTATGTAGAGCACCGTATTGGCGAAGAACTTTATGGTGTTTCAGAAGCTCAAATGCAAACGGTTCTAAGCCGAAAAGTACTCGAAAACAGTATAACCGAAATGGGCAAAGACAGCCCGGACACCCGATTAAAGATCAACTCAGCCGGAAAAAATCCAGATGACGCGCTGAGTGATATTCCTTATGAAAAAGGATATGCCTTTTTACAAACAATTGAAGCCGCTGTCGGACGCCAGAAGTTTGACAAATTCATCACTGATTATTTCAATGCTCATGCGTTCCAATCCATAACAACAGAAGATTTTGTAGACTATATCAACAAGAACCTAATCAAAGGCGACAAAGCTTTGGCTGATAAAATAAAACTGGACGAGTGGATTTACAAACCCGGAATCCCATCCAACATGATCAATCCCATTTCCGAAGATTTCAACGCCATCGACAACATCCAGAAAAGTTGGAGAAAGACTGGAGTTAAAGGACTAAGCCAAAAGATAAAATCAACCAACGAAAGACAACATTTCATTGACTATCTGCCGGAAGATATAACCGTTGCCGAAATGACCGCCATCGACAAAGAATTCAACTTCACCACCAAAGGGAATTTCGTAGTAAGCCGCCAATGGTTTATTATCGCCATTAAGCATCAGTACAAATTTGCTTATCCTGCCATCGAAAAATTCCTAACATCGTATAGCCGAACCTATTCGCTAACTCCGTTATACAAGGAAATGATCAAAACTCCCGAAGGCAAAACCTGGGCAAAACAAATTTACGCCAAAGCAAAATCAGGCTATCACGCTACGACAGTTACTGAAATTGAACGAATACTAAAATAAGCCACTATGAAAGGTTTTCGTGCACTACTGCTATTGTTTGTTTTATCAAATGCTACGCTGGTTTTTTCCCAAAAAGACCTGATGCAGCAACGCTACGGACAATTTCCGCAAAACACGCTCGACCTATACCTACCCAAAGCAGTAACACCAAAAACACCCGTAATCATAATGCTACACGGTGGTGCCTGGATGATGGGTGGAAATGAATACACCGCCAAAACATCACGTGATTTAAGGGATCGCGGATTTGTAGTAGCCAATGTCGATTACCGCTATGTGAACGACTCGGTGCATTGCAACGATTTACTGAATGATATTGACAATGCAGTAACCTTCATGAAAAAGGCTTCAGCAACCCATCATTTCAAAAACTCAGGCTACCACATGTCCGGAATAAGCGCAGGAGCTCATTTAGCTTTACTTTACGGATACAAACACAAGGAAAATATTAAATCCATAGCCGTTCTTTGCGCTCCAACAAGGCTTGATGACCACACCGAAATAGAATTTGTAAAAAGCTTAGGGCTGCTTCACAACATCGAATTGCTCGCCGGCGCCAAATACATTCCCGGAAAGGAACTCGATAAAAAATTTACAGCGATAAGTCCGTATGCAAATATCGAACCGATACCAACTTTACTCTTCCACGGCGACCAAGATCAGCTTGTTCCCTATCGCGTTGAACCCTTTATGCTGCAAAAACTACAGGCACAAAAAGTAGCCTCCAAACTCATCACGATGAAAGGCAAAAACCACGACTGTGGCATGAACCAACCCGATTCTGAAAAAGTAGTTTTGGATGGGATTATGGATTGGGTTAGGGAGTTTGATTAAACCAAATAGAATACCACGTACTTAGTTAATATTCTTTATTTATGATTCTAAATTTTTTCTGATTTTTGTTATTTTACCATCGTGAACTGAGTAACTAATAATGTATCCGGCTTTTTTCAAGTTTTCAATAAAAGTTAAATTCCATTGACTAGAACTAATTGGTGGTTTTACACCGCCCAAAACTATATTTGAGAAAGGATCACCTAAGATATTCAATACAGATTCGATACTTGTTCTGTTACTCAAGAACATGTTACTATAAAGGTTACATAATCTTATTTTATTATCTAAATTATTAGAAAATTTTAAAATTTTATTTAAGAAATCAAATGATATACTAATTAGAGTATTACGTATAAGAATTTGACTTAAAAGGTTTCCAAGATTCTCCGTTACTTGGCTTTCTTCTATTTCAGAAATCAATTGAATTTTATTACTGTCCACCAAAGTTGGTGAACTTAACAACAATTCAATTTCATCAATAGTCAACTCAATTTTATTGTCATCATCAACAGTATCATCATCACGTTGCTTTATGTACTTCTCAAAATTTAACTCTACTAATGTAACCTGTTTGTGAGCAGAATCTTTTCTTAATTTTTCCATATTTACTTCATTTAATTCAATGAAGTCCATTCTTACCAAAATTTCAATTTTATCTTCACCTAACAATTCAAAATTTATTTCATCAATAGTTTCATCGATAATTTGAAGTAATGATTTATAAGCTTCATTTGTCAATGAATTTGCTGTAATTAAATTATGTATAAAAGTATTCTTAAAATCATCCTCCATATCTTCATCAGTAATGTTATTTTTTGATAATTCGGAATAGTGTTTTTCTTTATTCAAATAATTAATTATTTTGTCGTCAAACACATCTTCACCGCAATATCTTATAATGTTTTCCCATGTTGGTTTTACTTTATCTTTTTGGATTAGGTAAATTGAAATTAAATTATCGTCAATATCATCCAACTGATTTATAACAAAGTCTTCTTTATCAATAATTAAAAATTTATCTTCATCCGTTAAAATTTTATTATTTAATAAGCCAATAATGTTTTTCTCTGATTCTTCAACATTTAAATCTATTTTTAAAAACACATTATTTATATATATACTAATATTTTGATTTATATATGTAATTAGTTGAGAGCATTTAGAATTTAAAATAGTCGTATAATTTGATTTTTTTAAATCTTTAACCACAATATTTTCTTCAGATTGTTCAATTATTACCTGCTCTATAACATTTTCATTAATTTCATATAAACTGTTTTGATAAATGAAATCATATAGTTCTTTATTAGCTTGAGCATCTAAAGGATATTTAAACTTAACATTTAACTGTAATAAAATTTCTTCGACCTTCTTAGATGTTTCATTAATTAGATTAAGAAAATCTGTTTTTTTAGATATATAATTAGATAATTTTGAGCTTTTATTTAAATTGACAATATCTAAATTATTAGCGCTTAAAAGAATTCCTTTAAAAACAAAATCCTTATCATCATCTGTCAAATTACTATTTTCAATAAAATCCCAAAAACCTTCATATAATGCGCAAATTGAATTAATAAACTCGGAAACATATTTTCCGTTCAAAAGATATGTTTCAATAAAATTATTAGTTCTTTCAGTATTATTATTAAACTGTTGAAATAAAATAGAAATGGAATCATTCTCTTCTTTCATTAAGATAAAATCAACTAAGTCAATATTTAAACTTGCTTCATTACCATAGTCCCCTTTAATTTTTTTAACCAATGCTTCGACCTTATTTAGCTTAAAATCTATTGGTAAAGGTTTATTATCTCTAATACTTAAAATAAAATTTTTGTCGTTTCTTGTTGTTGTAATGTCATAAAAAATAGATATATAATCAAAATAATCTTCTGCAATAAATCCCCTTCTTATCAAATAAATTAACACATCTGATTTTCTTAATTCTTCATTGATATCCTCAACATTGTTTGATGTCTTCAAAACTTCTGCTATTGGACTTCTCCGAATGGCATTGATATCAACTTTAATACTTTGAATACGTTTATTGTATTTATCAACTTCATTATTTTTTTTATTAGCAATTAAATCAGCCTTTTCAAAATATTTAATTTCTTTATCAATTTGTTCAACTTTTACCTTACTGTCCTTTGAACCCATTTCAACATAGCCTCCATAATTATATCTCTCTTCAATATAAGAAATGCTGCTTTGATTAATAATTTCTTGAAATACATTATCTTTAATCAATTCGTCTACTTGGTCTATACTATATTTTTCAGATAAATTTATATAGGTTCCTCTTTTTCCTATTTTTTCAAATATTTTAAGAATATATAATCTTCTTAAATCATAAATATCAGTTACATTCAACTCTTCTATTTTGGAAATATTTTTTTTATTTCTATTATTTCCGCACTTTGTTTTTCAATAAATCTTTCCTTTAATGGCTTAGTGTCAGAATTAAATAGTTTGTAAACCATACCTTCATTCTTGTGGAGTTTTGCAAAATCTTCTGGGTATAGATTTTTATAAACTACAAATGATATTAACTTATCGGGCGTTAAATTAATGTTAGTCTCTTTTGTAAGTTTTTCGAAGTAGATTTTATATTCATTAACTATATTTTTTAATAACCTCATATCATCAATATAAAGAGATATGTCATCCAATAAATTCTCATCAATTGCATTTTCTTTTAATTTTTCATATAAAAATTCAAACGAATTTGAAGAATTAATTACTGGTATTATCGGAATAATAAAATCAAAGAATTTTGTTCTGTTTCCATCAACAAACATTTCATCTTTCAGCGCATAAACAAATACAATATGCCTATTTACTTGCTTTGAAAGATTAATTAACAAATTAATTTCTCTCAACTTGGTAAAAATTTCCGGTTCTTTAAATCTATCTAAGTCTTCTATGAAAACAACGTTATAATTTGTTCTCTCAAAAAAATAAATTATTTCATCTAAATTCTTATTAAGAATTGAGTTATCATTTACCTCTCTATTAAGTTCAACATCTCCTTTTAAGTTTATTTTACTGAATTTAAAATCACTAAAAGCCTTCACAAAAGATTTAACCAAATAAAAAATCCCAATAAGCATAAAAATTCCAGAAATGATTTCGAGAATGTCTGCGTTGATTATAAAGAAATTATGGGTAAGGCAAATTTTTAGAATTAATTCTCTTTGAAATAAAAAAACATAGCCAAGAACTGTGATAAACGCGAAAGCAGTATTAAGAATCACATTATGTCTTTTGAAATTTTTTATCCTTTTGAATCTTGAATTCGGCAACTTATTGCTTCTCTCTATGTAGAGCATTTGTTGTAAAATACTTAATTCAATTTTCTGGTTTAATATTTCCCTTTCTTCTTTCTCTTCTTTTGTTTTTTTAGCTACATTCTTAACTTCATCCTGTTCTTTATCATTTAATTCTTCAAAGGTTGCCAATGAAATGTTCAAATAATCAAACTCCTTATATCTATTTTTAAAAGTTTTAATGATACTGCTTTTACCAGAACCATAAGATCCCGTCAATGCAACATTTTTAATATTTTTATTTTTTAAAGCCCAAAATAAAGCACTTGTATAAGTTACTTCATCTTTTATAATCGTTGGAGTAAGATCATCGAAAGACTTTGGATTTTTATTAAATGGATAATCCAATTTACTTTCAATCCTGTTAATCTTTTTGCTATTCCATTTTTTACAGAACTAACTATATTTAAACAATAAATAATTATACTGCTCCTAAATCTATTGTCTTCTTTAATCAATGGGTTCTTTTCTTGCATAATACGGCTGATATTAGTTAAGTCTCATAAACAATATACGCCTATGGACACTTTTTTTAACATCAATTGTACCAAAGTTAAAAACTTGTTAAAAAATACAAATATCTACTAAAAATCAAATATTTAAGACATTTTGTCAGTGTATTTTCAATATTTAACAGAATTATAAAAGAAAAATACAAATCGCAAACTGTCATTAATGGCAAATAAAAAATAACCAACGCGAAACCAATATTAATATCCCAGTCATTAACCCTATAAATAAAATGTTCAAGCCTTGTCGACAAAATGTTCAGCTTGTTAAACAAAAACCCATCCAAATAAACGAATGAGGTTTTCTAAAAAAAGATTTGATACCCAATAGCGCGGATTTGCAATCCGTGACAATCTACTAACTCCCCATTCTCAAACTTTCCCGATAGCGCGGATTTGCAATCCGTGAACGTCACTCCTTCTCAAATTACATCTTAAAAAATTTAACCTACTGTGTGAAAAATATTTTAATTTAAAGTTTCACACAAAAAGTGTGTGAAAACTATTTTAAATCCAATCTTCACACAAAAAGTGTGTGAAAAAAGATTTTTTTACAATATTCACACAAGTGGCAGATTTTTTGATAAATAAAAAAAACAATTATCATAAAATTTTTATCATGAAAAAAACCGATACACTCTCAGCTCTATTGGGTCTTACCCAAGGCGAAATGGCACTATTACTGCGGGTACATCCCAGCCAGTGGTCGATGTATGAATCCGGCAGGCGCAATATACCCCTGAAGGCCAAACAGGTGCTAAGCATAATGCTGGGATTCTTAAAATTTGAAGGTAAAAGCCTGAAGGTGGAGCAGCAGGTTATAGAAACAGGAAGAACTAAAGAAAGAATACCTGAAGAAAAGGCTTGGAAAGAATGAATTCGAGCTGTATGAAATCAACAAAAAAGTAGAACTTGCCGAAAGAAAATATAATGATAACATCAAGGTGATAGGCTTGGTTGAGTATCTGACAAATCTTCCCCCAACCAAACAAACATTCGATGGTGAACTATTAAAAATCTATGCCGCAGAAGCCGAGAGAACTCTAAAGAAATCCGGCTTGGCTAATCTCACTGAATTAAAGTTGAAAAAAGATCTACTGCAACAGGAAAGATTGTTACTCGATTCAGCACTAAATAAAATCTCCTGAACCCTAACCAGATCTGAGGTTAACAAGACCTAGGGAAAATTGTCCATCACAAAGCGTGAATCATCCATTTTATTGTAGAGTAAAGCAACGCAACTTTGTACCGTCAATAAGACGTAACTTTAAAACAATAAAAAATGACACGTTTACAAGCTTTAAATCCGGAAACAACAACAGGAAAAACAAAAGAATTATTCAATCAGGTGCAAAGCAAATTAGGCACTGTACCTAACATGATGCGTACTATGGGCAATGCCGATGCAGTTCTCGAAGGGTATCTTAACCTTAGTGGTGCCTTATCTAAAGGAAAATTGGGTGGCAAAACCGGCGAACTGATTGCCCTTGCCGTTGGCGAAAGCAACGAATGCCACTATTGTGTTGCAGCCCACACCTATATTGGAGAGAAATTATTAAAAACAGATATCGCAACTATTGAAGCTGCACGTTTAGGTAAATCTGAAGATTCTAAAATCAAGGCCATATTACAATTTGCCAAAACCCTTGTTGCCAAAAGCGGACGCATAAACGATGAGGATGTTGATAGTGCAAAGAAAGCCGGAGTTTCCGATGAAGAAATTAGTGAAATCGTTGCACATGTTGCATTAAATGTCTTAACCAATTATTTCAATAACACTGCCAACACTTTGGTTGATTTTCCGGCTGTAGCCACAGTATAAATCAGAATAAATCCCAGAGGCGCTCGTTTGTTCAGCCTTTGGGATTTACTTTTTATTAAAATAGTATATTTGTATATGTCGACATCCAATTCGCTTACGCTGACCAATCCACAAAACGGAAACCTGGCTTTCAAGGTGATGAACTTTGAAGACAACAGTCATTTTGACCATATCCAGCGCAATAATTATTATGCGCTCATTTGGGTAAAAAAGGGAGTGGTAAAATCAAAGCCGATTTTTCGGAATACGATTTCGAGTCAAATTCACTACTGGCATTTTCTCCCTATCAGCCGTTTATGATTTGTACAACCGAGGCTATAGAAGGAATTGCACTATTTTTCCATTCTGATTTTTATTGCATTCATTTTCACCAAAAAGAAGTATCCTGCAACGGAGTGCTGTTTAACAATATCTACGAGCCTCCTTATACCTACATTACTGAAACTGCGACCACTACTATCGATTTGATTATCGAACAAATTAAAACTGAACTGCTACAATCTGAATTGGCCCAATACGAACTACTGGTTTCCTATCTAAAAGTAATCCTAATCACAGCTTCCCGATTAAAAACGGAGCAGTTAGAGGAACAGACCGCTCTAATCCCAAATACTAAAGAGCCTATTATTCTTCAAAATCTCAAAGATGCTATTGAAAATAATTACAGAGCCAAACATTCCCCAAGCCATTATGCTGAAGAATTAAATATTTCTGCAAAAGCCTTAGCAAAACTTAGCAAAACGTATTTCAACAAAACCCTAACCGAATTGATATCCGAGCGTATCATCATTGAAGCTAAAAGGGAATTGTACCTCACTAATAAAGCTGTCAAAGAAATAGCTTACGAGTTGGGTTATGATGATGAACACTACTTCAGCCGGTTCTTCAAGACCAATGCAGACGTTTCGCCTCAACTGTATCGTGAAACCGTAGGTTTTGCAAAAGCAACGCCTTTTACGGGGATTTAATCTTAGGATTTAGCATTTTGCCATCCCATCGGTATGGTACGGATAACAAAAAACCCCATCCAAATAAATGAATGAGGTTTTCTAAAAAAAGATTTGATATTAAAAATTTGATATTAAGAAGGAGAATGTCCGGTGGACATTCGGGGCTTAACTTCTCTGTTCATTTGCCAACAATTTAAAACAAAAAATCCCCATCAAACAAATGATGAGGACTTTCTAAAAAAGATTTGAAATTAAAAGGAGGACTGCCTGTGGCAGTCAGGTACGCGAACTTCAGTTCGCAATAACTTAACTTCCCTGTTCGGAATGATATCTCAAAACCGTATAAAACAAAAAACCCCATCCGAATAAACGAATGAGGTTTCCTAAAAAAAGGCAGCGACATACTCTCCCACATAACTGCAGTACCATCTGCGCAGTCGGACTTAACTTCTCTGTTCGGAATGGGAAGAGGTGAGCCCCGACGCAATAACCACCTTAAGGCGTTTTGCAAGGGTGATTGACTTATGCCAACCAACAATACAGAATATCTTAACATACTGAGATAAAGAAAATAAAATATTTAGTTTAGATACTGAAACAAGTTCAGCATAAAGAAAGTTACTCCCCGCCGAAGCGGGGGTGTGTACATAAGCTTACGGGTTATTAGTACTACTCGACTATGACATTACTGCCTTTACATCTATAGCCTATCAACGTGGTCATCTTCCACGACCCTTAAAAGAAATCTCATCTTGTGGTGGGTTTCGCGCTTATATGCTTTCAGCGCTTATCCCTTCCAAACGTAGCTACTCTGCGGTGCTCCTGGCGGAACAACAGATACACCAGAGGTTTGTCCAATTCGGTCCTCTCGTACTAGAATCAGATCCACTCAAATTTCTTGCGCCCACAGTAGATAGAGACCGAACTGTCTCACGACGTTCTGAACCCAGCTCGCGTGCCACTTTAATGGGCGAACAGCCCAACCCTTGGGACCTTCTCCAGCCCCAGGATGTGACGAGCCGACATCGAGGTGCCAAACCCCCCGTCGATATGAGCTCTTGGGGAGATCAGCCTGTTATCCCCGGCGTACCTTTTATCCTTTGAGCGATGGCCCTTCCATGCGGAACCACCGGATCACTATGCTCTACTTTCGTACCTGATCGACCTGTATGTCTCTCAGTCAAGCTCCCTTATGCCATTGCACTCTACGCACGGTTACCAAGCGTGCTGAGGGAACCTTTAGAAGCCTCCGTTACTCTTTTGGAGGCGACCACCCCAGTCAAACTACCCACCAAGCAATGTCCCCCAGATTCCGGGGTTAGACCTCAGATAAGCAAAGGGTGGTATTTCAACAATGACTCCACAACGCCTGGCGACGCCACTTCATAGTCTCCCACCTATCCTACACATCACTTATCCAAGACCAATACTAAGCTATAGTAAAGGTGCACAGGGTCTTTTCGTCCCACTGCGGGTAATCGGCATCTTCACCGATACTACAATTTCACCGAGCTCATGGCTGAGACAGTGTCCAGATCGTTACACCATTCGTGCAGGTCGGAACTTACCCGACAAGGAATTTCGCTACCTTAGGACCGTTATAGTTACGGCCGCCGTTTACTGGGGCTTCAATTCAATGCTTCTCCGAAGATAACATCTCCTCTTAACCTTCCAGCACCGGGCAGGTGTCAGGCCCTATACTTCATCTTACGATTTTGCAGAGCCCTGTGTTTTTGATAAACAGTCGCCTGGACCTCTTCACTGCGGCCAGCATTACTGCTGGCGACCTTTCTCCCGAAGTTACAGGTCTATTTTGCCTAATTCCTTAGCCATGAATCTCTCGAGCACCTTAGGATTCTCTCCTCGACTACCTGTGTCGGTTTACGGTACGGGTTCTTATAATCTAAGTTTAGAGGTTTTTCTTGGAAGCCCTTAGGCGCACTATCACTTTGTCCGAAGACTCCGTGTACTATCGTATTTCCCCAAAATCTCCGGATTTGCCTGGAGATCCTATAGGTAGGTACTTTAACGAACTATTCCGTCAGTTCGCGGCGCTTTCATCACTCCGTCACCCCATCACAATTATAAGAAGTACGGGAATATTAACCCGTTGGCCATCGACTGTCCCTTTCGGGTTCGCCTTAGGACCCGACTAACCCTCAGCTGATTAGCATAGCTGAGGAAACCTTAGTCTTTCGGTGTGCGGGTTTCTCGCCCGCATTATCGTTACTTATGCCTACATTTTCTTTTCTATCCGGTCCAGCAGGCCTTACGACCCACCTTCAACCCTGATAGAATGCTCCCCTACCACTTGTACATAATACAAGTCCATAGCTTCGGTAATATGCTTATGCCCGATTATTATCCATGCTCGTCCGCTCGACTAGTGAGCTGTTACGCACTCTTTAAATGAATGGCTGCTTCCAAGCCAACATCCTAGCTGTCTGGGCAGACAAACCTCGTTTTTTCAACTTAGCATATATTTGGGGACCTTAGCTGATGGTCTGGGTTCTTTCCCTCTCGGACTTGGACCTTAGCACCCAAGCCCTCACTGTTAGTAAACATTATATAGCATTCGGAGTTTGTCAGGAATTGGTAGGCGGTGAAGCCCCCGCATCCAATCAGTAGCTCTACCTCTATATAACTTTACGACTAACGCTGCACCTAAATGCATTTCGGGGAGTACGAGCTATTTCCGAGTTTGATTGGCCTTTCACCCCTACCCACAGGTCATCCGAAGACTTTTCAACGTCAACCGGTTCGGACCTCCACTATGTGTTACCACAGCTTCATCCTGCCCATGGGTAGATCACACGGTTTCGCGTCTAACACTACTGACTAAAGCGCCCTATTCAGACTCGCTTTCGCTACGGATCCGTGACTTAATCACTTAACCTTGCCAGCAACGTTAACTCGTAGGCTCATTATGCAAAAGGCACGCCGTCACCCCACGAAAGGGCTCCGACCGCTTGTAAGCGTATGGTTTCAGGATCTATTTCACTCCGTTATTCACGGTTCTTTTCACCTTTCCCTCACGGTACTGGTTCACTATCGGTCTCTCAGGAGTATTTAGCCTTAGCGGATGGTCCCGCCAAATTCAGACAGGGTTTCACGTGCCCCGCCCTACTCAGGATACCACTATCGTTATCTTCTCTTACCTGTACGGGACTATCACCCTGTATCGTTAACCTTTCCAGGTTATTCCAGTTCAATCCGCAACAAATGGCGTGGTCCTACAACCCCAAAATTGCCGTAACAACTTTGGTTTGGGCTAATCCGCGTTCGCTCGCCACTACTTACGGAATCACTTTTGTTTTCTTCTCCTCCGCCTACTTAGATGTTTCAGTTCAGCGGGTTTGCCCTCCTATCGGAGTACTATGTCTTCAACATAGTGGGTTGCCCCATTCAGGTATCTGCGGATCAATTCGTGTGTGCCGATCCCCGCAGCTTTTCGCAGCTTATCACGCCTTTCATCGCCTCTGAGAGCCTAGGCATCCCCCATACGCCCTTATTTTGCTTATGTACCAGATATAGCGCTAGCTATACCTCTTATCTCTTCCGTTTTTCAACAGAAAAGACGTGTTCTTTCTACTTTTTAAATATTTTCTTATCTCAATATGTCAATGAACTTTAAAGCAGTGTTCAGTGTTCAGATTTTAGTATTCAGCCGAAACTGACTACTAATCACTGTGGACTGACCACTCTTTTTGTGGAGAATATCGGAGTCGAACCGATGACCTCCTGCGTGCAAGGCAGGCGCTCTAGCCAGCTGAGCTAATCCCCCGTGTCTAGTGTTCAGTTAACAGTTTTCAGTTAACAGTACTTCAAACGGCTCGCTCAACCTCCAGAATTTCCTTTTATAAACAAAAACACCGCTTCTTAACTTATAACTTATAATTTATAACCCATAACTTAAAAAGTAGTCCCGCCCAGACTCGAACTGGGGACCCCTACATTATCAGTGTAGTACTCTAACCAGCTGAGCTACGAGACTCTGTTTTTTGCTTATTATAATATTTGAACTAACAGCGAGAGTAATTAAACCTTATTCTTTGAAGGACCAGTCCTTTTTATCGTCTCTAGAAAGGAGGTGTTCCAGCCGCACCTTCCGGTACGGCTACCTTGTTACGACTTAGCCCCAGTTACCAGTTTTACCCTAGGCAGCTCCTTACGGTCACCGACTTCAGGTACCCCAGCTTCCATGGCTTGACGGGCGGTGTGTACAAGGCCCGGGAACGTATTCACCGGATCATGGCTGATATCCGATTACTAGCGATTCCAGCTTCACGGAGTCGAGTTGCAGACTCCGATCCGAACTGAGAACGGTTTTGTAGATTCGCTCCTGGTCACCCAGTGGCTGCTCTCTGTACCGTCCATTGTAGCACGTGTGTAGCCCAAGGCGTAAGGGCCGTGATGATTTGACGTCATCCCCACCTTCCTCACAGTTTACACTGGCAGTCTTGTTAGAGTTCCCGACTTGACTCGCTGGCAACTAACAACAGGGGTTGCGCTCGTTATAGGACTTAACCTGACACCTCACGGCACGAGCTGACGACAACCATGCAGCACCTTGTAAATTGTCTTGCGAAAGATCTGTTTCCAAACCGGTCAATCTACATTTAAGCCTTGGTAAGGTTCCTCGCGTATCATCGAATTAAACCACATGCTCCACCGCTTGTGCGGGCCCCCGTCAATTCCTTTGAGTTTCATTCTTGCGAACGTACTCCCAGGTGGGATACTTATCACTTTCGCTTAGCCACTCAGGTTGCCCCGAACAGCTAGTATCCATCGTTTACGGCGTGGACTACCAGGGTATCTAATCCTGTTCGCTCCCCACGCTTTCGTCCATCAGCGTCAATATATTGATAGTAACCTGCCTTCGCAATTGGTATTCCATGTAATATCTAAGCATTTCACCGCTACACTACATATTCTAGTTACTTCCCAATAATTCAAGTCTGACAGTATCAATGGCCGTTCCATCGTTGAGCGATGGGCTTTCACCACTGACTTATCAAACCGCCTACGGACCCTTTAAACCCAATGATTCCGGATAACGCTTGGATCCTCCGTATTACCGCGGCTGCTGGCACGGAGTTAGCCGATCCTTATTCTTACGGTACCGTCAAGCTCCTACACGTAGGAGTGTTTCTTCCCGTACAAAAGCAGTTTACACACCATAGATGCGTCTTCCTGCACGCGGCATGGCTGGATCAGGCTTGCGCCCATTGTCCAATATTCCTCACTGCTGCCTCCCGTAGGAGTCTGGTCCGTGTCTCAGTACCAGTGTGGGGGATCTCCTCTCAGGACCCCTACCTATCGTAGCCTTGGTAAGCCGTTACCTTACCAACAAGCTAATAGGACGCATGCTCATCTTTTACCGTTGTGACTTTAGTAATCAAGTGATGCCACTTAAATACACTATGAGGTATTAATCCAAATTTCTCTGGGCTATCCCTCTGTAAAAGGTAGATTGCATACGCGTTACGCACCCGTGCGCCGGTCTCATATATTGCTATACTACCCCTCGACTTGCATGTGTTAGGCCTGCCGCTAGCGTTCATCCTGAGCCAGGATCAAACTCTTCATCGTATATTGTTATGCTGATATCGCTATCTGCATCGTAATTTAGACAAAGGCTAGTCTTTTTTCAAAATCTTCCGATTCTCTTACTCTCTTTTTGTTGTTCTAACATCGCTGTTAAAACGGCTGTCAATTCAATATGTCTATGAACGTGTCTTCTTTTTTAAGAACCTGAAACAAGTCCAGATTAAACCGCTTTCATTCTCAAAGCGGGTGCAAAAGTAAGCATCTTTTTTAAACCTACAAGGAATTTATAAAATATTTTTGATTTATTTTTAAATCCTTATTTTCTCAGCTTAATCAATGAACTTATTCCCTCTTGCGGGGTGCAAATATAAAAACTAAATCCAACTAATTCCAAATAAAAATCCATGTTTTTTATACCTTTTTTAATCCGTTGATAACTTGAAGTTTACAAACGCACTTCATTGGGACGTTAGGAAAAAGACACTATCCAATGCTTATATTAGGTTCCCGATACAACAAAACCCCTCGTTAGCCCCGATGGGAATGGCATCCTTTTATCCTGAACTTGTTTCAGGATCCTGAAACAAGTTCAGGATAAAAGATAGAATGGACAGCGGGACCGGACGTCCTGAGGAAAGATGGGGCTGGGCTCCTTATCTATTCAAATCTAATAGATTTGGACGGAGTTATCTTGGTAATAATATAAGAAGGAATAAGCAAAACAATCAGGCAAATTGCCACAGTTCCGACGTTTAGGAGTAGGATGTAGAATAGGTTGATGTCGACCGGAGCTTCGTTTACGTAGTAACTTTCGGGATTGAGTTTGATGACTCCGAAGTATTTTTGAATGAGTAACAGTCCTATACCTATTAAGTTACCCCAAAATAAGCCGCGGACAATTAGGTAGAAAGCGTTGTATAAAAACACTTTGCGGACAGACCAGTTGTTAGCTCCGAGTGCTTTTAGTATTCCGATCATCTGGGTTCTTTCGAGGATGAGGACTAAAAGTGCTACTACCATATTGATTGTGGATACCGCAATCATCACGATTAATATAACTAAAATATTGAAGTCGAAAAGCTTGAGCCACTCGAATATATAGTAGTATTTCTCGACAATGGTTTGAGAATCGAGTGTGGACGATGTTTCCTCATAAACTTCCTCGCCTTTGGTTTCTATTTGGGTAAAATCGTCGAGGAAGACTTCGAAAGAACCTATTTCGTAGGGTTTCCATTTGTTTATTCGCTGCACGTGCCTTATGTCACCAATCACATAGTTGGCATCGAACTCCTGAAATCCTGAGTTGTAGATTCCGACGATCTTGAAATTACGAAGATTATAGCCTTCGCTGTTTTCCTTTATGAAATAGGTTACGATTTTGTTTCCGAGCTTTAATCCAAGGCGGTTGCATAAGTACTGTGAAATTAGGACTTCTTCATTTAAGTCCGCTTTAAGGTTTGGCATCCTGCCTTCGACCAGGTATTCCTGGAGATTATTGGTTTCGAAATCCTTTCCAACACCTTTGAAGATTATACCTTCGAAATCGGTGTCGGTTCTTATTAAGGCATCTTTGCTGGCAACGGCCTGAATGTGTTGTATGCCTTCTACTTCCTGGAATTTTGGGTAAAACTTCTGATTAATGGATATGGGTTTGGTACTGACATCGGAATTGTTGTCGTTGTAGCCTGAAATTATGATATGGCCGTTAAAGGCAGAAACTTTCTGGCGTATTTTTTGCTGAAGCCCAATTCCGGTTGCTATCGAAACGATCATCATAATCATTCCGAGTGCGATGGCAGTGATGGCAATTTTTATTATTGGCGCAGATATACTACTTTTATGGTCTTTAGCAGTAATGAGTCGTTTTGCTATAAAATATTCTAATTTCAATGCTATGATATCAAATTTGGTGTTCAAAAATACAGTTTTATTCTCGGTTTTGCTAATGGTTTCTTGTGGGAATAGTAATAAGGGACAAGGGATAAGGGATAAGGAAAAAGAAGTTATTGTTGAGAACAAAACTACTGGGATAAAAACAGGTGCTGAAAATTATGACGCTTACATTCCGTTATTAAAGGATAAAAAAGTTGGAATTGTAACGAATCAAACCGGGATTATCCAAAAATTAGTGCATTTCCGGCAAATCCAACTGCAGATCCAAGAACTTCAAAAGACAGGCCGGAATTAAAATTTGAAACATTACATCTTGTTGACTTCCTAATTTTACAAAAAATCGATGTTCAAAAAATCTTCGCTCCCGAACACGGTTTTAGGGGAACTGCTGATGCTGGGGAACATGTAGTGGATGGAAAAGACACCAAAACCGGTTTACCGATTATTTCACTTTATGGGGATAACAAAAAACCAAAGCCAGAACAATTGGCCGGAATTGACATTCTGCTTTTTGACTTGCAGGATGTAGGTGCGCGGTTCTACACCTACATTTCTTCGCTGCATTATATTATGGAAGCTTGTGCCGAAAACAATATCCAATTAATAATCCTTGACAGGCCAAATCCTAATGGAAGTATTGTTGATGGGCCAATATTGGAAAAGGAATTTACAAGTTTTATCGGAATGCATTCGATTCCGACGCTTCATGGAATGACTATTGGCGAATATGGCAAAATGATTAATGGCGAGAAGTGGCTGAAAAATGGAATCCAGTGTAATTTAAAAGTGATTCCGTGTCTGAATTATAAACGCGATATGTTTTATAGTTTACCTGTAAAGCCTTCACCGAACTTACCCAATGACCAGGCTATTAACCTGTATGCGAGTATCTGTTTGTTTGAAGGAACCAATGTAAGTTCAGGTCGTGGTACTGAAAAGCAATTCCAGATTTATGGTTCTCCGTATTTACCGAAGACAGGCTTCAGCTTTACACCTGTTCCAAATTTTGGTTCAAAAGACCCAATGAATAAAAGTTTGTTATGTTATGGCGAAGATCTAAGCCAAGCACCAAAAGTGACGAAACTCGAATTGAAATGGCTGATCAAGGCGTATAACGAAACGAGCGACAAATCGAAGTTCTTTATACCTTTCTTTACCAAATTGGCTGGCACAAAAAAACTCCAGCAACAAATAGAAGCCGGAGTTTCAGAAAGTGACATCAGGAAATCCTGGGAAAAAGGATTGGCTGATTTTAAGGAAATGCGGAAAACCTATTTGATTTACTAATTTCCCTCTTTTATTATTTCCCGATATTAATCATCGGTGTTGAATTCCCTAAAGTTGTAGTTGGAAGCTGTCCATTCCATTTGCTTGCCTTGATATATTCTACATATAGCGGCGAGAGTTCTCTTTGCTTAAGTCTTAATGCAGCGGCTTCGGAGCTTGCTTCAATAACTACAGTTGCGCTGTCTCCTTTTGCCAAGGCTATCTTACGTTGGGCATCAGCTGTTGCGGCTTTTGCCTGTGACTCTGAAGTAATAGCATCCTGTACGGCTTTAGCTTTTGCTTTTATAGATTCGACGATGCTTGGCGGTGGTTGAATGTTTGTTCTCAATTGTGATATGGTAAACCACTTCCCTACCCTTTTATTTGCTTCTACAACAATCGCTGCTTCAAATCCACTACGGTTGTTAAAAATATCGTCAATCACCCATTTATTGGCTACATCGCTTACGGCTCCAAGTATTGCAATTTCTAGCCAGCCTTGCTCTACTGCTTCAAGACCTCCAGTTCTATACGATGTTCTTAAATTAGTAAACATATCAGCACTTGTAGCTCTTTTTACAGAATGGTTGAAACTTGGGGATATATCACAAGGGAAACCTCCTTTTGCAATAACAGCCTGCTTTTCGTATCGAATTGTTCTTTGATCCAAAGGGATTTGATGGATTTCCTCTGTCCAGGTATTGTAGACTTTCCAGCCTGAAACTTCTTTGATGGTTGATGCTCCTCTCGAATCGCCAACTAAATCTACAAGCAATCCTTGGTATCCTGCCTCTATTTTCTTCATTTCATAAGGTTGCAGACCAATAAAAAGCAGCACCAAAACCGCAAGGACAATAGGTTTGTAATTGACTTTTTGAAAATGCCCATCAGCATCTCTTTCGAGGATTTTGAATCTTTTTTGTGCCCACATTGTGCCAAACGCAAGTCCAAACAGTACTAATAGTATTATTGTAATCATATTTTTGGTTTTAGGTTGTAAGCAAATGTATACATATTTGCATTAATTACAACGGCATTTTCTTCTTCATTTCCTCTACAATATTGTAAGCCGCGGGACAAATAGCAACATTTTTCAGAGTCAAATCGGAAATCTGCTGGAATTTTTTCGGTCTGTGTGTGGAAATTCCCGACAGGCTTTGGGACGCACTTCGTAAATCATGCAGTAGTTTTCATTGTCGAGAAATGTGCATGGAACGCTTTGCAATACATAATCCTTATCTTCATCGATACGTAAATATCGGTCGATAAACTGTTGTGGTTTTTGCTTTAAGTGTTTTGAAATCCGTTCAATATCTGCTAAAGTAAAAAGTGGACCAGTAGTTTTGCAGCAATTCGCACAATTCAGGCAATCGGTGCGTTTGAACTCGGCGTCATGCAAATCCTGCATCACATAATCCAAATTCTTGGGTGCTTTCTTTTTGAGCTTATCAAAATACTTTTTGTTTTCGATATGCTTATCTTTGGCTAACTTTTGAATTTCGTTTAAGGATGGTTTCAGACTCATGATGCAAAATTACACAAAACGAATAACCAAATAACCAAATAACCGAATAACCGAATAACCGAATAAACGAATAAACCATGTTAGACCTTTTCGGAAAAGCCATACTTGATTTTCAGACCAATAATTCGCCTGAAGATTTGATTACCGAAACCAACATTTCTGAAGCAGACGAAATGAGTGTGGGTTATCTTTTTCGCAATTTCGATGAAATGCCGGAATTGGAAAAAAAGCCTTGGAACTTAGCAGAGGAAAAGTACTCGATGTTGGTTGTGGCGCAGGAAGCCATACTTTGTACCTTCAGGAAAAAGGGTTTGAGGTTACTGCGATTGACATTTCAGCTAATGCTGTCAAGGCTTGTGAATTGCGTGGACTGAAAGATGTTCGGGTTCAGGATATTTTGGATTTGGAAAATGTGAAATTCGATACCATCCTGTTATTGATGAATGGCACTGGGATTTTTGGTGCGTTATCCGAAACATCGAAATACCTTCAGAAACTGAAATCGCTTTTGAATCCGAATGGACAGATATTGATTGACAGCTCAGACATCATTTATATGTTTGATGAATATGACGATGGGAGTTTTTCCGTTCCGGCTGATGGCTATTATGGAGAATTGACATTTACAATATCCTATAAAAATCAAACCGATGATACTTTCCCTTGGTTATATCTGGATTATAACACACTTCAGAACGCAGCTCATAGCAACGGACTACAGTGTGAGTTGGTTATGGAGGGCAAACATTATGATTATTTGGCAAAACTATTTTAAGTTATACCAATGAATTACTTACTTTATTCTACCACTAAAGGAACAGTCTTGCTCTTATCATCAGCTTTAAAAACTAAGTAATATACACCCATATTTAATTCGGAAACAGCTAAAGTGACTTCACCATTCTGCATGTTTTCATTTATGAAATTAAGTTGGGAAATGACTTTTCCGTTAACATCATAAATGGTTCCGGAAACGTGCATTGTTGTCGGCAAATCGAATTTTAATTTGCTTAGTTTACTAATAGGATTTGGAGAAATGCTCACTTTATCGAAAACGGTATTCCCTAAATCTGCATTTCCTAAATCGGGCAAAGTGACAAAGGTAACTGTGTTGTTTCCCGAATTTGGAATAGCTAAAACATTATCGACCGTATTCACAAATATATCGGCGGGACTTGACAGACTAGAAGCAACAACTGTTGCCGAAGAAGTAAAACCGGAGTTGTATTTGATTACCGATTGATTTCCCCAATTGGAAATATAATAATTTCCGGCAGCATCTCTCGAAACTCCGTCGCAATTGCTATAACTTGTTGTCAAAACAGTAGTGACGGTGTTTGTTGTCAAATCGATTGCTTTTATAGGAGCATTGGAACCCCAATTTACAAATACACAACGATTGTTCGCCTGATCATACACTATTCCGTTTGGAGATTGAACTAATGACGAAGCGATAACTGAAAAAGCTTGTGTAGCAATAATTACCTTATAGATTTTTTCCCGGAAAAGTCTGTGGCGTATAAATTGCCCGAAGCATCGTGGGTCAATCCGTTTAGGAAAGTAGCTCCAACATTTACATTAAATACATTTTCACCCGTACTCAATGCGAATCCTTTAATAGAACTTCCGCTACAGCAATATAAAACATCTCCAACGATTTCTATTCCGTAAGGACCACTTACCAATCCTGTAGCAAAAACAGTCAGAGCACCTGAACTATTTCGAGCCAAAACCTGATGAGAAGTGGTGTTAGCAATAAACCATCTTGAATTGGCATAATCATACTCAGCGCTTTCAGGTCCGCTGTAGGATTGCCCAAATAATGAAAAAGATACAATTGTAAAAAGTAAGGCGAATAAATTTTTCATGAAGATGATATTTTGGTAAATGTATAAAATTATCTTTTGGGGAATTTATTAAACCCGAATCAGATCTGTTGTTTTGATAATGTCCTGCAAAGCAGTGTACAATTTATCCAAATCGTCCTGCGAATTATAGGCATTAATAGAATATCGAATATAAAAATTCCCATTTAAAGGCATAATCGGAATCTGGATTTTATATTTTGAATACAGTAACTCTTTAAGCTCTGCTGCATTTGTAACGTTAATTGGAACACTGGCCATTTGTCCTAAAAACTCATTGCTAAGCGGACTCAAAGGCTTAGTGTTTAATAAATCACAAAAACGCTGATAGTTATCCAAAACAAGTTGCTTGCAGGATTCGGAGATTGCTTTCCAATTATTTTCTTCAAGAAATTCAACAACTTTGGGTGTACATAAAAAAGCGGAAACATCCCTTGTTCCCTGCAGTTCATGATAGTCGAGAAACTGGCTTTCTCCAGGAGCAACGCTTTCATAACCCCAACTTACGACTAAGGGTTCTAAGTCATCTTGGAATTCGCGCTTCACATAAAGGAACGAACTTCCTTTTGGTGCCAACATCCATTTATGTAATGTTCCGGTGTAATAATCCGGATTTAGTTCGGTTATATCCAAATCAATATGTCCCGGAACGTGAGCTCCGTCAACGATTGTTATTAATCCTAATTGTTGGGCTTTGTCACAGATTTCCTTTACGGGAAAAATTAAAGCCGTTGCACTCGACATATGGTTTAGGAAAACCACTTTGGTATTGGAGTTGTAGCCTTTCCAGAACTCTTCGATGATTTGTTCTTTTGAAACTATGGGTAACGAAATATTTTGCCGAATGTATTTTGCACCCGACTTTTTGCAATAGAAATTCCAAGTCCGGTCCATCGCGCCATATTCATGATTGGTAGATAGGATTTCGTCGCCTTCATTAAGCTGTAAGCTTCGCATGATAACATTAATGGCAAACGTTGGATTAGCTGTAAAAAACAAATCCTCTGCCTGGCATCCAACGAAATTGGCTAAACTCTCGCGGGCTATTTTTAAGTATTTGGGTTGCTTTCGCTGAATAAATTCGACTGGGTCAGATTCTAATTCGGATTGAAATCTTTGGAATTCCTCAAAAATTGGTTTTGGACACGCACCAAACGAACCGTGATTGAGGAAAGTAATATTTGGATCTAATTGGAATTGTGATTTCATAGTATCTCTATTATTGCGACTGAATTGTTAAAGGCAGTGAATATAGCACTCTTACTTTTTCCCATTCTGTTCACCTGGAATCCATTTTTTTGAATTTTTCAAAACCCTGACAGCTTCCTTTCCGGTTCCGTGACCAATATCCCTTAATACTTTTACATTAGAAATGCTGCCATCTTTTTCCACAATGAAAGTGACAAAAACTTTACCTTGCAGTCCTTTGACATTTGGAGTTCGGTATTTTTTGCCTACATATTCATAAAACGCCTGCACTCCGCCAGGATACTCAGGTTTTTTCTCGATTCCGGCAGTGTTATAAATTTGATTTTCATCTTCTACATTTACCGGCAATGATTGGTTTTCCGGGTTCGGTTTACCTTCTTGAGAATATCCGATAACTGATAAAAGCATAAACAATAAAATAAAGTGTGTGTTCTTCATGATAGTAAGTTAGGGAATGTTCAAATATTTATGCGTCTGTAAAGACACTCTCCATTTCGGGTTGTTCATTACGTAATCAACGATAAGCGGAGTCATTTCTTCCTTTTTGCTCCATTCAGGCTGCAGGAAAAGAATCGCATTACTATTGACTTTTGCTGCTTGTTCTTCGGCAAAAATGAAATCGTGTTTGTTGTAGATAATAACTTTTAGTTCATGAGCAATGGCATAAGCGCCATCTACTGGTAATTTATTTTTCTTTGGAGATAAGCAGAACCAATCCCAAGTGCCTGAAACAGGATAAGCACCAGAAGTTTCAATATGCACTTTCAGATTGTTGTCTTTTAATTTTTGGGTAAGCGAAGTCATGTCCCATGTTAATGGTTCTCCTCCCGTTACTACTACGGTGTCAGCATATTTCTTAGCGTTGGCAACGATTATAGCTGTTGGTGTTGGCGGATGCAGTTCTGCATTCCAGCTTTCTTTTACATCACACCAATGACAACCTACATCACAACCTCCGATTCTAATAAAATAGGCGGCAGTTCCTGTATGGAATCCTTCGCCCTGAATGGTATAAAATTCTTCCATAAGCGGAAGCATTTCTCCTTTTTCGACAGCTGATTGTGTTTCTTTTGATAACATTTTATTCATTCTAGTTGGCAAAGATACTTAATCTGTTCGGATTTTATCTTGAGGTCAAATTGCTTTTAAATAAAAAACCGCTCCAGAATTTGGAACGGTTACTTAACTATTGTCATAAAATTATTTCTTTTGCAATTGTTTTACAGAACTTGCTGCATATTCATTTGTTGGATCTAATACCAAAGATTTATTGAAATATTCTATAGCTTTAGTTTTGTCTGTATTAGCGTAAACCGCACCTAAATTGTTGTAGGCTTCTATAAATTTAGCTTTGTTTTTATCTACTTCTTCCGTTCCTTTCTCAGTTACAACTCTTAAATAGTCTTCGTAATATTTGGCAATCATCTCATCATTATCCAATAACTTGTTGGTTCTTGCCCTGAAGATATAAGCATCCTGAGTGGTCGGAGAAGCGGTTATTACATTACCAAAAGCTACATCTGCTTTTTGCAAAGCTATTGGATCTGGCTTCACAACATCCTTTCTTACATTATCATAATACAATGCATTTCCCAAGTAGAAATTATCAATCAGGTAATTTTTAGAATTGGTATTGGAAACAGCCAATTCAAAAACAGAAGCAGCTGCTCCAAATGCTTTTTGATCGTATAATTTTTTACCAATTTCATTCAGTTCATTTGCTGCTAAAGGTTCCATTTCAACTGCTTTCTTTAAATCGGCTATACCGGAAGCTAATTGTGCCTGATCAATCATTTTCCCATCAGCACTGGCTCCTTTTTTAATTTTGGCCTGACCTAAATACAAATAATCACGAGGAATAATCTTGTTAGACGGATTCGCTGTGTAGTTTTGTAACGATGTTAGCGCTACATCAACATTTCCATTTTCGTATGCAGAATACCCTAAGTAACGAAGGATTCTAGGATTAACTCCATCTAGTTCTTTCATTTTGTTGGCTTCCAATTCCAATGCCTTGTAATCTTTAGCTAAGATTAGGAAATCAGCATGACGCATACGGGAATTAATGGAATAATCGGTTAACGTCATGTATTTTTCATAAAATCCTAATGCTTTCCTGATATTCTCTTCATAGGTTTTTGGAATATTGTTTCCCCACAAATAATGCGTTTCCGCTAGTTCACGATATACTGGGCCATAATTCGGATTGATGGCGATCACTTCATTATAGGCTTTTACTGCTTCGGTATAAGCTTTAGCACCTTTTAACAAAACACCCAATTGCATTTTTGCTCTAATTAAACTACTGTCAGCCTGATACGCATTTCTGTAAGCTATATAAGAATCATTTTGGTTTTTGTCCCCATAATAAGCATCCCCCAAAGCCAACTGCACTTGTGCATCTGTTGGATTTGCTGCTGCAGCTTTTGTTAATACAGCAATGGCACTTTTAAAATCAGGTTTATCCGCATTCATATAGGCACGTGCGATATATACATATTCTTCGGTGTCTTTCTTTTTAAGTCTTTTGTTACCAAATCAAACTTGGCTTGTGCTGCGGCTTTGTTATTGGCATCTAAATCCAATTGAGCAAGTCCAATATTATTTAATCTTCCGCCATCGGTTCCAGCCAATCCTTTTTTAAAGTAGATGGATGCTGAGTCTGAAATATTCTGTTTTAGGTAAATTGTACCTAAAAGAAATGCGGCTTTGCCATTTGAAGGTTTTGCCTCTACAACTGATTTCAACAACGATTTCGCTTTCTCAAATTGTTCAGCATCAATAGCTTTCTTCGCTGGCTCTAAATCTTGTGCGTTCGCAATCGTAGTTGCTACTAACGCTAAGCTGAAAATTTTAAACTTGTTCATTTTATTTTTTTTAATTTTTATCTTTATTTATTGTGTTTCTTATCATGATCTTCCTGCCTGGTGTACGCTCAGGAAGTAGCCCCGATTTTAATACAATGCGTTGGCCTCTTTCTCCTGTAAGGAACAATCCAAAGCCTCTTCCCAGTCCAGAATATCCCTGACAATTGATTATATACAAATGACGTGCCAAAGGATACTTTCCTGACGCAAGGTCATCTTGTGTTGGAAAAACGTATTCCGTCTGGTTAACTCCTTTTACTGCGAGCACATTTACTTTATCTACTGCTTCCTGCAAATGTAATGGTGGTTGAAAAATCCAATTCATCCCAATGACTCCAATCAAATCCTTATTATTGGCTACATGTTTTATAGCTTCCTCGTTAGTTTTAAAAGAAAAAACATTTTTTTGATTAGCAACACTTACTCCCGATAATTCAGAGAGATATCGTACTGTGCTGGAATTGGGATTATCAAAAACCAATCCTTTGATTCCAGAAACCGTTTTGCCTTTTAGAAAATCAATCACATCCTGCAAAGCTACCAATGAATCATTAGTTGCCTTATTTCTTATAAAAGCGACAGCATCCGTTGCGAATGGAAAGGTTTTAGGATTTAGTTTTTTTGATTGAAAGGCTTTTTGCTCATTGTTAGAAAGTTTGCGCGTTAATATTGCAATTCTAGCTGTGTCATTAAGTAGCGAATTTACAACCTCATTTTCAGATTTAGCAACCAGGTGCAATGTGGCTTTGTATTCGGCCTCAAATACTGCTGCTTCATCTTCTACAATTGGAAGTACTGATTCATCAACATACACTGTTGCCTTTCCCTCAATTACGGAATCAGGATTTTCGTTTTTATTTTGGCATGAAAAAACAAATAACAATCCTAATAAAACAAAACCAACAAGTGTTTTAGTTATTTTATTCATTTAAAATTTTATTCTTTATTAAAGAAGCGCAAAAATCGTAAAAAAGAATATACTATGAGTAATATTCCAAATACAATTCTGTATTTATATTCTAATGTTAGGGGTAATGACTTCCAAAATATGATTACTAATCCAAATGTTAAATAAATCAAAAAAAACAAAATACCCATAACGAGAAGAAACCGCTCTTTAAGCGATTTCTTCTGAAAATTTTCAATGAATCTTGAAACCATTTATTCTGCTGATTGGATTGAAATTGGTAAAGAATATAATACCCTTACTTTCTTACCATTTTGTTCTCCTGGATTCCATCTTGGACAAGATTTCAAAACCCTGATAGCTTCTTTTCCTGTTCCGTATCCAATATCTCTTAGTACTTTAATGTCTGTAAGCGATCCGTCTTTTTCAACAACAAAGGTTACAAATATTTTTCCTTTCAATCCATCTTCTTCAGGAACTTGGAAATTTTTACCGATAAACTTGTAAAATTTCTCTAATCCTCCAGGAAAATCTGGTTTTACTTCAATACCTGCAGTGTTGTAGATATTGTTATCCTCTTCAACTACACTTGGACCAGTCCCAACTGGCTCTACTGTTAATGGTGCATCAGGATCTCCTTTAATGGTTTCAGCTCCTAATTTTTTATCAACAATCTCTTTGATTTTAGGTGGTTCTTCCACTACATCTTCTGCTTTCGCCACAACTGGCTTAACAAATTTTACCTGATCCACTTTTGGCGGTGGAGGAGGTGGTGGTGGTAAATTTTCTTTTGGTTTTTCTTTTGGAGGTAATTTCACTGTAGTGATTTTTTGATCCAATACTTGCTCATCTGAACCATCTGGTATCAAATTGGCTAATACAGGAAGACTAACCAAAAAAACAAAAATTACACCTCCTATAATAAGAGACCTTAGATTAGTCTTACCGTTAGTTCTTCTTAGTTCGTAAGCGCCATAAACTTTATTTCGTCCTTCAAAAACGACATCCAGCCACTGATTTTTTAATAAATCTAATTTCATGTCTTTTCTTTTTTAATTAGATTGTGGATTAGTGTTTTCAACCGCTGGTGTGCTAGTATCCACACCTCCTTCTCCAAGTAATTTTTTCTCTTCTGGACTATAGTCATTTACGATTGCATAAGTAGGTATGTCCGTAATTGCCATTTCGTCAAGTACATCAACTAAATTTCTGTAGTTGGATTTCTTGCTTGGCTTGATGATTACAATCATGCCCTTATCTTTTGTTCCTGTATAATCAAGCACTAATTTTTTCTGCTCAAGCAAAACTTTGCGAAGACCGTCCTTTCCATAAGCTACAGATTTCGGAGCAAATTTTGGCGTAGCTAGAAAACCTCTAAAAACTTGTAGCTGGTTGTTTGCACCCATTAAAATAGTTAACGTACGATTTTCATCCACTTTTACGTTGGTGTCTATTTTCTCGTCTTTATCTGGCAAACCCAAGCTCATTGATTGTGGTTTAGACAACGTTGTGGTAAGCATGAAGAAAGTAATTAAGAGGAAAGCCAAATCAACCATAGCCGTTAGGTCTACTTTAGAGTTTTGCTTTTTACTCCTTACTTTTTTACTGCCTTTTTTACCACCACCGTCGCCGGTATTTAATTCAGCCATTTAGTATATTTTTTTTAAATTATTTTTCTTTACCTCTCAAACCAGTAACCAAACTAAAGTTATTGATTTTTTGGTCCTGTAAAATATCCATTATCTTTTTGATTACGGGATATTCTTCTGTAGCATCACCCTTAATGGCCAACTGCAGTTCTTTGTCATGTAGTTCTATGTTGGCAAGACGGGCATTCTGAACCCAGTCTGCCAATTGATTATCCAAAGAGTCTTTAGGAATTCCTGGTTGCTGAACATTCTTTCTATCAGAAGGCTTCAGATCAAGAATCTGTTTAAGACTTTGAACCGGAACACCAAAACTTTCCATTACTGCAAACTTATTTTGATCTTCTTCAGAAAATGTTACGTTATATTTTTGAGCCATTAACTCAAGGGTTCTAACACGAACATCTTTTCCTTTGACATCAAAAAATACTTTCCCATCACCTACAGTCAAAGTGGCCAAATCTTTTTCAGGCAACTTAGTCTGCACAGTAGATGCCGGAGTATCAACAGGCATAACTTCAGGAACTTTAGCAGTAGCAGTCAAAATAAAGAACGTAAGCAAAAGGAATGCAACATCACACATCGCCGTCATATCGGTAGATGTTGACTTTTTTTCATTTTTATTGCCATTGTTTTATATGGTATTATTGATAGTGACTATCAAATTATTTTTTAAGCTTCCTCTAAAATGTCTGTAAGTGTTTACAATAGTAGTACCTGCCTCATCGATGGCATAAGTAAGACTGTCGATTTTTGAAGTAAAGAAATTGTATGCAATAATAGCTAATGCAGACGTTGCAATACCGGTTGCAGTATTGATCAACGCCTCAGAAATACCGTTTGCAAGTTCAGCAGAATCTGCTCCACCTCCACCTGCTAATCCAGCAAATGCTTTAATCATACCTGTAACCGTTCCTAATAATCCTGCAAGCGTACCTAAAGAAACCAACGTAGACAAAATAGTCATGTGTTGCTCTAACATTGGCATCTCTAATGAAGTTGCCTCTTCAATTTCTTTATGGATAGTTTCTGCAGCTTCTTCACTATTGAATCCTTCTTTTTTAACATCCTGATATTTAACTAAAGCAGAACGAATAGCATTTGCAACAGAACCTTGTTGTTTATCACAAGCTGCAATGGCTTCGTCAATATTCCCGGCTTTGATGTTGTCCTGAACATTTTTCATAAATACATCTAAATTTCCTTTACCTGTAGCTTTAGTGATTACAAAATATCTTTCAAATGAGAAAACAACTACCATCAATAGTAGCCCCATCAAAACGGGAACAATATATCCTCCTTTGTAAACCATTGCCATATAGTTATCTTTAAGTGGTGCACCTGTATTTACCCCACCTTCAAAATTTGATCCCGCACCCATGATAAATTTCCACACAAGGAACCCGACCACAATACATGCTACAATTACAATTCCAGAGAACATTCCTCCTAAGTTTGAACTGCCTTCTTTTTTAACGTTTGCCATTTTTTTAAATTTTAATAGTTTTAAATAATTTATAAGTTTTGTTGTTTAATAAACTTGATTAGGAGCAAATTTAATTTTTTACTTGTAATAAAAAAACTTTTTTTACTTTTAATAACATATCGATTTAATTCAACCAGAACACGTTTTTCTGGCATTTTAAACTATCGTTAGAAATAAAATAAAAAAAATCGCCTTTTTTAAGTTTTCGATGAATTATTACTAAATATATAACGCAAAAAAAGGCGAATATGTATTTAAAGAGTAGAAAAAAATTCGCAATCATAAAATTAGTCATTATAACTTCCTAAATAAAATCAATTAACATTTAGTAAAGAATGTCATTATGATTCGTTTCGGGTAAACAGCATAAAGCCTCATAAATTATTCCTTTCAAAAAAACACTGATTTATTTGGATTCGAAAAAAAATAGTACTTTGCAATAACTTAATTATTAGAAAATATCAATGACAGCAACCGCAGAATTTAGCAAATATATTAATGAAGGTTATACATCAAAAGGCGAAAGCATCATTCTTGGCGGCGCCATTTTAAACGGAGAGGCAGTTGCTGATACCTTAATAAAAGTCCCGTTAAAAACATTAAACCGTCACGGATTGATTGCAGGAGCTACAGGAACCGGAAAGACAAAAACGATTCAGGTGTTTTCCGAACAATTATCATCCTTCGGAATTCCCGTATTGATGATGGATATCAAAGGTGATTTCTCAGGAATTGCACAAGAAGGTGAAGAAAAATCATTTATTACTGAACGACATACTAAAATTAATGTTCCTTATTCTACTGCCTCTTTTCCTGTTGAACTGATGTCGCTTTCACAGCAAAATGGTGTTCGTCTTCGGGCTACAATTTCAGAGTTTGGACCCATTTTATTTTCACGGATTCTCGATTTGAATGATACTCAGGCTGGCGTTGTATCTGTAATATTCAAATATTGTGACGATAACAAAATGCCGCTTCTCGATTTAAAGGATATCAAAAAAGTCCTCAACTACATCACTGAAGAAGGTAAAGAGGAGATTACAGAAAACTATGGGAAAATTTCCACTTCTACCACAGGGATTATCCTTCGTAAGATAATCGAATTGGAACAGCAGGGTGGCGATTTGTTTTTCGGAGAAAAATCATTTGAAATTGACGATTTGATGCGTATTGACGAGAACGGAAAAGGTTATGTAAATATAATCCGCCTGACGGATATTCAGGATAAGCCCAAATTATTCTCCACTTTTATGTTGAGTTTATTAGCAGAAATTTACCAGCAGATGCCCGAAAAAGGAGATGCGGACCAACCTGAATTAGTCATTTTCATTGATGAAGCGCATTTGATTTTCAACGAAGCCAGTAAGGCGTTGCTGGATCAGATTGAAACTATTATAAAACTAATCCGCTCCAAAGGAATTGGCGTTTATTTTGTAACGCAAAACCCGATGGACGTTCCGGCAAGCGTTTTGGCGCAATTGGGATTAAAAATACAACATGCCTTACGTGCCTTTACTGCTAATGACAGACAAGCCATCAGACAGACTGCCGATAATTATCCAACATCAAAATACTATAAAACTGAGGATGAATTGACCAGTCTTGGCATTGGAGAAGCCTTTGTAACCGCCTTAAATGAAAAAGGAGTTCCAACTCCATTAGCCGCCACCATGATGCGTGCCCCAATGAGCCGAATGGATGTTTTGACAGAAACTGAAATTACCGAAATCAACAGCAGATCAAAATTGGTTAGAAAATATTCCGAAGAGATTGACCGTGAAAGCGCTTATGAAATTTTAGCAAAAAAAATAGAGGAAGCTAACCAACAGGCAGAAGCACAGGCAGAAGAAGAAACAAAAGCAGAAGAAAAGAAAAGTAGCGAACCAAGCACAGCGTCTGTTATTGGAAAATCTGTAGCGAAAGTGGTGACCAGTGCTACCTTTATCCGTGGTGTTTTTGGAGTTTTGAGCAAATTATTCAGAAAATAAATGAAGAGTTTTTTAACCATTGGCTTACTTATCCTTTCCAATGTTTTTATGACATTAGCATGGTATGGCCATTTAAAATTCAAGGAACTGAAATGGTTTGAAAACGCTGGATTGATTACAATAGTCTTAATCAGTTGGGGCTTGGCACTGTTTGAATACTGTTTCCAGGTTCCGGCCAACAAGATTGGTTATGATGGCAATGGCGGACCATTTTCCTTAATGCAGCTCAAAGTGATACAGGAAGTGATTACGCTAGTGGTTTTTGTCATTTTCTCTATGCTTTTCTTCAAAAATGAAAGCTTCCGATGGAATCACGCTGTTGGTTTTTGCTTTTTGATATTAGCTGTTTATTTTATTTTTAAGAAATAACTTTATCTACATGAAAAAATACCTTATCCAAAAATCACCTTTCGTTGTTCCGACAACCGATGGAAAAGTAATAGAAGAGCATCACGGAATTCCAACAACAGGAAACCACGAAATCTCTATTGCGCACATGATAGCGCCGCCAAAATGGAGCGAACCTTTTCAGACACCTGAATTTGAAGAATACACTTATATCATTTCAGGAAAAAAGCAATTTATAATTGAAGGCGAAACGCTAATTCTGGAAGCGGGTCAATCCATCAAAATCGAGAAAAATACCAGGGTCCAATATTCCAATCCGTTTGACGAACCTTGTGAATATATTGCGATTTGCAAACCTGCTTTTGATTTTAATAAAGCACATCGGGAATAAGGCCAAACCTAGCCCAGATAGTAGTGAAAATCCTTTTTATCCCGTTTTAAAAACGGGATAAAAAGATTGTAGCGGATAGCTGGAAATAGCTCCTGAAATTACTTCAATAAATGTATAATTTTAGTTTCCACTTCTTGGCTATTCCACTTCTCTTCAATGTTTTCAATCTGCATAACTTCTTCCATGATTTTATTCTGTAAATCGCCAAGTGCCAGTGCTTCTGAATAAGGATGAAGGCTGAAAGTTACGCGGCTGTACAAAGGCAACCATTTATCGGGATGCTTGTCTGAGAACCATTTTTCTATCTTCTTTTGCAATAGGAATTTTTCGTCTGCCGTTTTGGTGCTCATTTCCATAAAATTCCTGAATGACAACTCTGCAATGGCATCGGCGTTTGGTTTCCTTGAGGTTTCGTATTCCTTAAAAATCCTTTCCCAGTCATCTCCATATTTCGAAATCATTTCGCTTAAAATTGTAATATCTTCAAAACCGGCATTCATTCCCTGACCGTAAAACGGAACGATGGCGTGAGCTGAATCTCCAATCAGGGCTACATTATCTCCATGTGTCCATGGAAAACATTTCATCATCACCAGATAACTCGTTGGGTTTTTGAAAAAATCTTCTACCAAATCAGGAATAACTTCTTTGGTATCCGGAAAAAATTCTGCAAAGAAGTTTACCAAAACCACTTCGTCCTTTAATTTTTCAAAAGAGTTTTCGCCTTCAAAAGGCATGAACAAGGTGCAGGTAAAAGTGCCATCCAAATTAGGCAGAGCCATTAGCATAAAATTTCCTCTTGGCCAAATGTGCAAAGAGTTTTTATCGATTTTGTGTGTTCCATCAGGATTGGCAGGAATGTGTAATTCCTTGTAACCCATTTTCATAAACTCCTGCGAATAATCAAACATACTCTGACGCTGCATTCGGTGACGGATTCTGGAGAAAGCACCATCGGCACCAAAGCATTTGTCATATTTCAATTCGGTCCATTCGCCCCTTTCGGTTTCGCCGATATGTAAAGTGGCATCAGCTAACGTAATATCCCAGATTTTATGTTCAAAGAAAAATTCAACACCTTCGGCTTCTGCCAAATCAATCATCCTTCTGTTTAATACACCTCTTGACAGCGAAAAAATAGCTTCACCATCCTTACCATAATACTGATAATTGAGTTTTCCGTCTTTGAGGTGAATCGCACGCTTGTCCACCGGAATTCCGATTTTGCGTATTTCATCATCCAGACCAACATCTTCCATTGCTTTCCATCCTCGTGTAGACATCACAAGGTTGATGGAACGCCCTGAGAATTCAACAGTCCGAATATCCGGGCTTCTGTCATAAACATGAACTGTGTGACCTAATTTCTTGAGATAGATTGCCAATAAAGTCCCGACAAGGCCAGAACCTACAACAGCAATTTTTTGAGGAGTTTGCATTTAATTTTATTAAACGGTTTTGCAAATTTAATTATTAGCCTTGAATACAGGCATGATTTTCATCATTCTTTCTTTTTAAATAACAACTTGGTTGATGTTTTGATAATTTCCTCTTCATTCAGTTTCATTTTCCTGAATTTTCCATTGACAAACATTTCGGACTGATCATCATAATGCTTACTCATTGGGTTTCCGGATTGTCCGGTTGGCAAAACACTCCAGCTGTTTTCAATATCCGAAAAATCTATGATTCTGCGTGTTGACGGACCGCCTTTTACATTGATTTCTACATCATCAGAATAAGTGAATAGTTGGTTATTGATAACTTCATTGGTTCCTGAAATCCCGAATTTTCCAACATTAAAAAACTTGCTGAACAGTTTTACTTTTCCAATCGGATGTTGGAACTCTACTTTGTGGACTTTTTCCCATTGCCATTGTTTTATATCCGAACCCAGTTGTTTTTCCAATGAAGCCACAGCTTGTTTGAAAGATAGCGTCAGGATTTCGGATTGACTTTCTTTTTATTTTTCGTACTGATATTGTCCCACCATGGCGATGCTGCATTTTGGGTTTGCGCTTCTATCATTTGTTTGACGATGTGAGTGCCTAATAATAGTTTGAAGTTTTCTTCTCCCAGTTCATCTTCAAAAGTAGCCTTCAGGTAAAAGTAAATCCATTTATTGTAGATTGTTGGCGCGATATCCTGTAATTCATTCGTCGCTTTCCAGTTTTTAAAACATCCAGGGCTTTCTTTTCATTTTCAGAAAACCTTGAAGTGTTTAATGGTTTCGTCATATTTACCACAACAGTTTGTGTAGTAGCCGATGTGTTGTCGTTAATCATTTTACTGACATCTTGTTTCGTCCAATTGCTTTTTTGATTTAACAATCCGTTTATTCTTGAAGCCCTGTCTTTTGGGAGATAATAACCTGGATACAAATAGCCATCAATAGCTTCGGGTTGGTTGTTGGCGGAATAAACATAGTTCCAATTCGGATTGATAGCCTTTGGGTTTTTGGCAAACGGCAGCCATTCCTTTCTATCGTCAATTCCGTTAGCACCATTTAAGATGAAGTTGGTATTGACTGATTTATCGACTTTATACAATTTTCCAGACGTTATCCAGGCTATGTTACCTTTAGCATCGCCGTACATTATGTTTAATCCGGGTGCTTTAATCAGTTCAATATTCTTATGGAAGCTTTCAAGATTTTTGGCATGTGAAAGTTCATAGACTGCATTAAGGATTTGGTTTTTTTGTTGGGTATAAATCCATGACATGGCCACCGATTTATTTTTATCTAAGCCATCCAGTAAACCGCTTACAATTGGTCCGTGTTGGGATGTTTTAATATTTACCTTTACGTCGATGCTGTCTTTTACCTTGACTGTTTTCTGCTTGTAAGTATAATTCTTAAACCCATCAATGGTTTTGTATTGCTTTTCGTTGTTGGGATTATTTTCTTCTGCAAAGAAATCTACATCATCATTTTCAAACATTGTTAATCCGTAAGCATAATTGTGATTGTGGCCTAGCAACGGAAATGGTGTTCCTGCGATATAATAACCATACATTTCATAATCTGGACAAACGATATGCGCTTCATACCACGTTCCGGGCTGTGAATACATGATGTGTGGATCGTTTGCCAATATGACATTTCCGTTTTTGGTCTTTGCGCCGCCAATTACCCAACTGTTGCTCCCGATGAATGCAGGAACGGGCGATGCTTCCAATAATCCTGCCACCGCTTTGGCCATCACTGTATATTCTTTGTAGTTACCTTTAAAGGATTTCAATTGAGCTGTTCCTAATTCTCCATTGATTCCGAAATCGTTTAGGTAATCCATTCCAAAACGGTCGCGAATATCAGTGAGTAATGGATCTGTTTTTTGTGCCATGGCGAAACTGAATGACATAAATCCGAAAATATTATACACATCTTTCAGCGTAAATTTTTCCTGTTGTATCCCCAGCAACCTTAATTCAACCGGTGTTTTTCCGTTTTCAATGTATTGATTGATTCCATCGAGATAGGCGTTGGCCAAAATATAGGTTTGAGAATTCTTATCGAGATTAGCTGCGGCTTTTTGAGAGCTTTCATCTATTCCGATGCCAGCGAAGAATTTATCTGTCTTTAGCACTGGGTTCCCGAAGATTTCGGAAAGCCTTCCGGGCGCAATCCTACGCATGAGTTCCATTTGCCACAATCTATCCTGAGCATGAACATAACCTAAAGCAGTCATAGCGTCTTGCTGATTCTCAGCATAAATATGAGGAACACCATATTCGTCAAAATAAACGGTGATTTCTTTGTCTATATTTTTCAGGGTTTCTTCGCCTTCATATTTGGGTTTTGAATATTGAAGATATCCGAATAGTGCTATCGCAATAATTAGTAGTATACTCAATAAGCTAAAAAGGACTTTCTTTAAAAGTTTCATGGGAAGAGGTTTGGTAAACAAATATAACAATAACGAATATATCTTTCCCAAATCAGCCTACATTCCATAAAAAAGCGAGCTGACACCATCCCTGATTTCAGCTCGCTTTAGAAAAAATTATTTATGGTATTTGAATTATTCTTATTTCTTTTTACTATCGTCTATTATAGCTCCCGTTCCGGCTCCAAGTCCGGCTCCGGCCAATCCACCTATTATAGCACCTTCACCTTTTTTCTTACTGATGACAGCACCGGTTACAGCTCCAACTCCAGCTCCAATTACGGCTCCTTTTGCAGCACCACTCCATTTCTTTCTTTGTGGAGCAGCTGGAGCAGCTTGTTGATCACGAACTACTATCACTTGTTTTTCTTTCTCTTTAATTTCATTTTCATGAACTATGGTCATCGAGTCGATTATACGTTGTTTTTCTGCCACTACTTTCATAGAATCAATGGTATCCTGACGAGCCTCATCTGCTATCTGCCCCTTACTGTTGGTGTTTTTGCAGGAAACCATAATGGCAACCGAAGCAAAAATCATTATTATCTTTTTCATACTATAAAGTTTAATGGTTATAAGGCAAAGTAACTACAAGTTTATCTTTTAACAGTTATATGATTTAGACTAAAATTTATAGAATTTTTATTTTAAAACTTTTAAATTTGTAGTAAAGTCAATAGTTATGAAGCAATCAACAGCATTAGCAAATAGATTTAGGAAATCCTATTAAACGGAACATGGGTTGCCAACACAAACTTTAAACATCAATTGAGTAGCTTAGATTATCAAACTGCTGTAGCTAGTTATGACTCCTTAAATTCGATTGCCATTTTAGCACAGCATATTCATTATTATATCAATGGGATGTTGAATGTTTTTAAAGGCGGAAGCCTCGATATAAAAGACAAATATAGTTTTGATTTTCCCTTGATTGCATCACAAAAAGAATGGGATACTTTTTTAACCACGTTCTGGAACGACTCAGAGGAATTCGCCAATCTGATTGAACAAATGCCGGACGAGAAACTCAAGGACGTTTTCACAGATGAAAAATACGGAAGCTATAAACGGAACATTGACGCCATGATAGAACACAGCTATTACCATTTAGGGCAAATCGTTTTGCTGAAAAAGATTTTACAGAATAAATAAAAATCTTATTCCGATGTAAACTCCAAAATATCCCCAGGCTGACAATTTAATACCTTGCAGATGGCTTCGAGCGTGCTGAAACGTATAGCTTTTGCTTTACCTGTTTTTAGGATAGAAAGATTGGATAAAGTTAAATCTACCTTTTCCGAAAGTTCGTTTAACGACATTTTCCGCTTCGCCATCATGACGTCTAAATTTACGATTATTGCCATGATTTATACAGTTAGTTCGTTTTCCGCCTGAATTTCAATTCCTCTTTTAAAGATATGTCCGATAACGAATAATATTATTGCAATGAACCACCAGGCGCCATTGCCATCAACATGCATCGACTCCAGGCTTGGCATCAAAACACCTTTCTTAATGAACCATTCAGAATATCCGGCCGCCCATCCTGAAAACAATCCAATTGCCATAGAAATATAAGAGAGGCTGAAAATCAGACTGCTGATTTCTTTATTAAAAGGCTTATCCATGTTAAGCTTTTTGTCGTGTAGAATCTTTATGATACAGTAAAATAGCAAAGCTTTCATTACCGACACAATAATCATCAATAATGCCATGACTATAAAATATCCCTGGTCAAATGCGAGAAGTCGGGACAAGTCAGCTCCTTCCCAAAAATAATGAGCACCAAAGGGATTGGTGGTCAACAAAAATATTGTGTTAAAGATATAGCCTCCTGTACGAACGCAAACCCCAATAAAAATAATCCATGAAAGAACATTTAATCCTTTCAGAACTTGTTTTGATGTAATTTCCATAATTATATATTTAATGATTATGATGCAATATTAATAAATTTTTATTGATAAACAATAAATTTTTATTAAAAGATAAAAATTATAAATTTCAGACAAAAATTGAGAATGGAAATCTTATATCTTACCTAAAGAAAATCTGAACAAAAATGGCAGTTAATAAAACAAAAGTAACTGGAGTAAGCGTTTACCGAATTTATACAAAACGTAGACAATGAAGTCAAGAGAAATGACAGCTTAGTTGAGATCTATAATCGTTAACAGGGTTTGAGGCCAAGATGCGGGGCCCAACAATTATCGGCTTTGGAAATTATCATTATAAATATGCAGGCGGACACGAAGGAGATATGCCAATAGCGGCATTCTCTCCACGAAAAGATGCTATTGTATTTTATATTTCAGATGAAAATGAAAATAGGGAACAATTACTGGAAAAATTAGGCATACACAAAATAGGCAAAGTCTGCGTTTACGTAAAAAAGCTGGCCGATATTGATATAACTGTTTTAAAGGAACTATTTGTGGCTACGATTGAAGACATTTCTTCGAAGTATCCAGATTAGTTGTCATTGGAATTTAATTCTTTCACCAATATTCAATCCGTTGTTTTTTGCTAAAATCCCACACATGTGGAATAACATTCTTGCGCCAACATTTCCATCCCAGTCGTCATTTTCTCCCGGAGCAACTTCGACCAAATCAAATCCGATAATTTCCTTGCCACTTGCGGCTAATTTATTAAACAGATAAGTAGCCTGCTCAAACGAAAACCCTCCAGGAACCGGCGTTCCTGTATTCGGGCAATACCAAGGATACATTCCATCAATATCAAAACTGATGCAGACTTTCTGAGGTAGGCCTGCAATAATAGCATCACATTGTTGTGCCCAGGTTTTACCTTCAAAAGATTCCGCTTTTAAATCGGCATCGGTGTTTACTACAACCCTACCTTTAAATTCCTTCACGACCGCTACTTCCTGCTCACAGAAATCACGTATTCCAACCTGGATTATTTTTGAAATCTGAGGTATCTGTAAAGCATTATACATTATCGAAGCGTGAGAATAAGTAAAACCTTCGTAGGCAATCCGCAAATCCATGTGGGCATCAAGATGCAGGATTCCAAAGTTATCGTGAACAGACGCCAATGCTTCATAGTATCCTAATGGCGTCGAATGATCGCCCCCAAGTAGTACTACTTTTTTACCCTGTTTCATCCAAGACGATACTATATCCTTGACTTCAGTATGCAAATCACGGCACACTTTATTGATATTTTCTAAATCTGCCAACAAGGACGGATGATTGTTTAAATCCTCCCCATTCTCCAATGCCTGAATAATAGGCTGAGCCAAAGCTTTGTGTAAATTAGAGTTTATTTTCCAATGCTCAGGTGCTTCCTCATAATACATACCTAGTTTCCAGAGTTCAGGGAAATCCTGATGACTTAAATCAACCTGAAAGGATGCATCTAATACCGCCTGTGGCCCTTCAGAAGCTCCAGAACCGTAACTCACTGTTACTTCCCAAGGCACTGAAATAATAATTATTTCTGATTGTTCTGCTGAAAATGGCAATCCGAAGATGGTAGCGTCAGCTAAACCTGGTTGGCTTGGATCAAAGCTGTCAATAATTTGTTGTTTGGTCATTTTGTGATGAATTGCAAAGAGGCAAAGGTACAGAGTTGCAAAGTCTTTTAAAAACATTTATAAAAAAAGAAACCATCCTGTTTAAAATAGGATGGTTTCTGATTCGTTTTATCTATTACAGATTATTTTTTCACGAATTTATAGGACACTTTCGCGTTGTTGAAGTAAACATTATAAATACCGGCAGCCAAAGAAGAAATATCAATGCTTTCGTCATTGGTTGTAACCGCTTTTCTCAAAACAGTTTGCCCTAACATGTTGAAGATGGTAATGCTTTCATTGCTATCAAAATCTCCTTTAATGTTCAACACACTCGTAGCTGGATTTGGATACAACAAGAATTGATTTTTAACCTTATCATCAATTCCTAAGTTTGGATTTACAGTAAGTTGGAAGGTTCTTGTTACTGTTGAAGCACCACTAGTTGCAACCATAGTGATAGGATAAACTCCTGGAGCTAAAACTGTCCCTGTTACGGGTGACTGAGTCAATCCTGCATCACAGTTATTTGTTATTGGATTAGCCAAAGTTGCATAGCTAGGCAATGTGTAAGTATTGGTTAAATCAGCAGTAACTACCTGATTTGCTATAGTAGCCATAGACAATGGTAACGATGGCATACTATAACCGGCATCTGAAAATTTCTGAGTAATGACCTGAATATCGGCACAAGGGTAATTCATGTTGATAGCAGCGGTTCTTACTGCTCTTGCAGCATTTTGCTGGTTAGTTGAACTTACTGTCAAATCCAATCCGTTAAGGAAGGCTTTATCTGTTTTTACTTTACCTAGTTCATCCCATATGGTCATTAAAGCAGTAGCCCAAATCTGTCCGTCTGTGTGAATTTGATTCACTAATCCTCCAGGGTAAGTAGCTCCATAATCTGTGATTCTACCATCCCACCATTCATTATGTCCGTCCCAGCTGAAAACCCAATTGTACTGAGGATCGCTAGAATCCCATTGGTTTAAACTTCTACTGTATGATACTGCCCAGTAATCTCCACAGCCTTCACTCAAACCGTTTACTTGTGAAAGACCTCCAGTCGTAATCCAATCGTGAAGACCATGACCCAACTCGTGAAGCACTACATCGGCATCTTCTGCATCATCTACACCACCTTCACCAAACTGTAATTGTCCATTCGAATAAAAGGAATTATCCGCAGAACTTGCTCCATGTGGATCAAACCATACTGCTCCTGCATTGCCTGCCTGATATGGAACACAAGGTATTCCTAAAGTTTGATTGATGTAACGTAAACTATTATCGAGATGGTAAAAAGCATTTACTGCCTCAAATCCGTCCTGGCTTCTGGTAAAATTAAAAGCTGATGTAGCTTGTGTAAATAATCCTTTAGCCGGAGTGCCTAATTCCTTAATTTCAGCATAAGTACTTTTCAATTTATATACTCCACCTGTTAAATCGATTTCTGGTAAGACTACCGAAACCCTGGCATTATTCAAAGATGTGTTAGCCGCATCAGTATCATTTGGATAAGCTCCAGACGCAGGTGAACTATAGGGCGATGCATAGAAAACACCAGCCTGTGATAATGGATCTGGATTGAAAACAAGTGCGGTTCCTGTAACGGAAGCTAAAGGAGCCATTGGAGGAATATTTTTCTTTATTGCTGAATGTTTTTTAGCGTGTTGACCATAGTAGTATGCAATGTCTTTTGTACTTAAAACTGTTCCGGTCTGAGCGTCAATAATAGTTTCCCAGCTTCCGGTTTTTGAAAAAGAATCTGTTACAACCCTGTAGACTAACTTTGTTCCATCCAATTTAGTGTATACTAACAATTTACACTCCTGAAAACTAATTGCTCCGTCAACTTTTAATGCTTCATTAGAAATTGCAATAGCATTATCTTTACTAATTGCCGGTATTGCATTAACATCCGTTGCCTGAGAATCATAAGTCGAATCTGTGTGGGAAATTTCTCCGTCAGGAGAGAAGTGAATTAAAATTTCAGCATCAAAAACAGCTACTCCACTTTTTAATTGTTGGAAACGAAGTGTTTCTCCAGACTGTGTTTTTCTAACTGCACGTAGAGAAAAAGTATCATTTGGATTGATGTGTAATTTAGTTTCATTGGCTTTTATCCATCGTCTAGCTTCAGCTTCTCTTTCAGAAACTTGCGCATTCCCTATTGCCATAAACGCTAAAAAAGCTAAAATAGCGTAGTGTATTTTTAATTTCATCTGTGGTTATTTGTATTAATAATGAATTACAAATCAACGAATTGTTTTCCAGAAATCAAATTAATTTACTGTTAAAATTCCCTGTTTTAATATTTGCCCGAATTCGTACATATCTTCATAGGAACAATAAAAAGGTACAGGCGCAAATCTGATTACGTTTGGCTCCCGCCAATCCGTTATCACTCCGTTTTTCATAAGATATTCGAACAGGCTTCTTCCCTGTCCGTGAAGAAAAACTGAAAGCTGGCAAGCTCTTTCCTGCTGATTCGCCGGAGTTATGATTTCAAATTCAGTGCCGTTAATTTCTTTGTCGATTTCATGTAGGATGAATTCCAGATAAGAAGTAATCTGATTTCTTTTTTGGATTAGTTTCTCCATTCCAACTTCGGCAAACATTTCTACAGAAGCCAGATACGGTGCCAAAGACAAAATTGGGAGATTGCTTACCTGCCATCCCTCCGCGCCTTCGATGGGATCAAAAGTTGGCTCCATTTTAAAACGGCGCTCTTTATTGTGTCCCCACCAGCCGGCAAATCTTGGCAAATCTGATTTATGGTGCTTTTCGTGTATAAAACAACCCGAAGCATTTCCAGGTCCGGAATTCATGTATTTATAAGAGCACCAGGCAGCAAAATCTACATCCCAATCGTGCAACTGTAATTCGATGTTTCCTGCAGCGTGGGCTAAATCAAATCCAACTATGGCTCCAGTTTTATGTCCCGCTTCGGTTATGGTTTTCATATCAAAAACCTGACCGGTGTAATAATTAACGCCACCGATTAAGACTAGTGCTAATTCCTCTCCAACTTCATCAATTTTTGATAAAATATCTTCTATCCTAATATTGTGTTCTCCTTCCCTTCTTTTGATTTCTACAATGGCATCTTCGGGTTTGTAGCCGCGGGAATTAACCTGGCTCTGAAACATATATTGATCGGAAGGAAAGGCCTTTTCCTCGCATATTATTTTGTAACGCTTGCTGGTCGGACGATAAAAGGAAACCATCAGCAAGTGTAGATTTACCGTCAAAGTATTCATAACCGTCACTTCCGAAGGTTTTGCCCCAACTATTTTACTTAGCGGATTGGCAAATCGTTCCTGGTAATCCCACCAGGGTTTTTCGGCATAAAAATGTCCTTCTACAGCTAGGTTTGCCCAGTCATTCATTACATCGTCAACGTATTTTTTGGTGCGTTTGGGCTGTAATCCCAGTGAATTTCCGGTAAAGTAAATTACATCTTTGCCGTTGTGCTGTGGAAAAATGAATTCGTCCCTATATTTTCTTAATTCGTCCTGTGCATCGAGTTGTTGTGCGAATTCGCGTGTATTTTGAAATGTCATTGTTGTGGTTTAGTTTGTGGCGTAAAAATAAAAAAAGGGATAAGAAAAAAGGGATAAGGGATAAGTTTTAATAAGTAACTGATCAATAGCCCCGATTGCAGTGGAAATCCTTTTTAAATTGCCACGGGTTTAAACCCGTGGCAATTTAAAAAGATTGTAACGGAAAGCGGGAAATGGCTTCTAAAAAAATCCCAACATTGCTGTCGGGATTTATCGTAAGAATCTGAAACAAGTTCAGATTAAATAATCAACATGGCGTCTCCGTAAGAATAGAAACGGTATTTTTCCTTCACGGCTTCTTCGTAGGCTTTCTTCATTAGATCGTGACCACAAAAAGCGGAAACCATCATCAATAGGGTTGATTTTGGCGTATGGAAATTGGTTACCATACAATCAGCGATACTGAAATCGTATGGAGGGAAAATGAATTTATTGGTCCAGCCCGTGAATGGGTTTAAGGTTCTTTGTGATGAAACCGAACTTTCAATGGCGCGCATTGAAGTGGTTCCGATACAGCAAATCTTTTTCTTTTTACTTTCGCCTGATTAACGATATCACAAGCTTCCTGGGTAATGATTAACTCTTCAGAATCCATTTTGTGCTTAGACAAATCTTCGACCTCAACCGGATTGAAGGTTCCCAAACCAACGTGTAAGGTTACTTCGGCAAAGTCGATTCCTTTGATTTCCAACTTCTTCAAAAGGTGTTTTGAAAAGTGTAAACCAGCAGTTGGTGCCGCAACAGCTCCTTCTTCTTTGGCATAAATCGTTTGGTAACGCTCAGCATCTTCTTCGGTTACTTCGCGGTTGATGTATTTTGGGATTGGAGTTTCCCCAAGTTCGGTTAATTTTCTTCTGAATTCGTCATAGGAACCGTCGTAAAGGAAACGTAAAGTCCTTCCACGGGATGTAGTATTGTCAATTACCTCAGCTACCAACGAATCGTCATCACCAAAATACAATTTGTTTCCGATACGGATTTTACGTGCCGGATCAACCAACACATCCCAAAGACGTTGTTCAGCATTTAGTTCCCTTAATAAGAAAACCTCAATCCTTGCGCCGGTTTTTTCCTTGTTCCCATACATACGGGCAGGAAAAACTTTGGTATTGTTCAAAATCATCACATCGCCATCGTCAAAATATTCGATAATGTCTTTGAATTCTCTATGTTCTATTGTTTTTGTTTTTCTGTTGACAACCATTAATCTGGCTTCGTCTCTGTTTTCTGCTGGGAATTCCGCTAACAATTCGGACGGAAGATTGAACTGGAAATGAGATAATTTCATTTAGAAAGGTTTATAAGTTTATGGGTTTAAAAGTTTATAATGAGATAACTATTTAAACGCCTGCAAATATACTATCGTCAGATAGCGAATGTCAAGTGTTTTGATGTTTATTTTTTTAAAGTTGTAAAGTTAGAGCGTTGTAAAGTTACAAAGTCAGTTATATGGTGGATTCTTTAGACTTCCTGAATTTGAAAACCAATCGTTTTTAAATCGTCCCAAAAATCGGGATAGGATTTTGAAACTACTTCTGCATCTTCAATAATAATGTTTGTTTTTAATGCTAAAGGTGCAAATGCCATTGCCATGCGATGATCCTGATAGGTTGAGATGGCCACGTTCCCTGCAACGACAAAATTAGGAGCAGGCGGTTCTAAAGCCAGGCTATCATTAGTAACTGAAACATTCGCGCCGAGTTTTTCGAGTTCATTTTTTAAAGCTAACAATCTATCGGTTTCCTTTATTTTTAGGGTATGCAGCCCGGTCAAATGACAGGCGATTCCCAATCCGAAACAGGTTACAGCTATGGTTTGGGCAATGTCGGGAGCGTTGTTAAGTTCACAGTTGACGGTTAACAGTTGACGGCTGACGGTTTTTTTTATCTTAATGGAATTATCTTTAAAAGTTGTCTCCACTCCAAAGTCCTTGTAAATTTCCGCTAAGACTGAATCGCCTTGGAAACTATCTTTCTTATAGCTCGACAAAGTGATTTCTGTTCCGATTTCGGACAGTGCAATTATCGAGTAGAAATAGGATGCGGATGACCAGTCGGATTCTACTGTTAGGGATAGGGGCTTAGCGGCTAGGAAAAAGGGGGTTACTGAAATTATATTTTCCACAAAAGAAGTTTGCACTCCCATTTCATTGAGCAAACTCAAAGTCATTTTGATATAGGGAACCGATGTTATTTTACCTTCCAGGGTCAATTGCAAACCATTTTCCAGTTTGGGTGCAATTAGTAGTAATGCGGAAATATACTGGCTGCTGACATTGGCTGCAAGCGAAACTTTGTTTTCAGTTAATTTTCTTCCTTTGATTCTTATAGGCGGAAAACCATCATTCCCTTCATAGGTTATTTCGGCACCAAGTTGTCGTAAAGCATCGACCAAAATCTTAATCGGTCTTTCCTTCATTCGGGAAGATCCTGTCAGGAGAACTTCTCTATCCTCCTGAATGGAAAAATAGGCTGTAAGGAAACGCATTGCAGTTCCGGCATGATGCACATTGATAATTTCCTGATTTGACTGAAGTGCTTTTATCATTACTTCTGAATCATCAGAATTGGAAGTATTTTCCAAAATCAGATTAGGATACAATGCCTGAAGCAGGAGTAACCTGTTAGTTTCCGATTTACTTCCAGTAATTGCGATTGCCGATTGCTGATTAACGATTGACGATTTGAGAAGTAGGTTCACCTTTATTTTAACTTTTCGTTATTCTGATGGCGATCGTGATCACGGTTGGTTTTCAAATCCAGTTTCTTATCAAAAGCAGCCTGCAGGTCGATTCCGGTTTGGTTGGCCAAACATAAAACCACAAAAACCACATCGGCCAGTTCTTCGCCAAGGTCTTTATTTTTATCGCTTTCCTTTTCGGATTGTTCGCCATAACGACGCGCAATGATTCGGGCAACTTCACCAACTTCTTCGGTAAGCTGTGCCATATTCGTCAATTCGTTGAAATAACGAACGCCGTGGTTTTTAATCCACTTGTCTACTTCTTGTTGGGCATTTTTCAGGTTCATTGGGTTTCGGATTATATTCTATGCCCAAATATACAATTCCGATAGAAATTACATGCTATTTTTTCTTAAGCACAATTCTCTCGGCCTGCTTATTTACGAGTTCTTTATACAATTCCTTAAAAGCCCCATAATATCCGGCGTCAAAAACCGCCTGGTTTATTTCACGGGTATAAATTAACTGTACTTTGTTTCTTTCCTCAGAAATAAGGTATTTAAAGCCACCCAGTTTATTTGGCAAACTTAATTCTCTTGACTCAGGCAATGTTTCAACTACATATCCTTCGGGCAGGGTTAGTGTTACATTAAGCTTCTCCGAATTTGGAAATATAAAGTCTATGGGATATTCCCTTGTGTCTTGTTTGAATGGATTTTCGGTAGTTGCAAAAAACAGCAACGGTGAAACATAGATTTTGTCTCCGATAATTTCGACAGCATTAGTTGTGGTAAAATTATAGTTTTCAATAATGGGCTGGTTAAAATTTTGGCTGTTATCAATTTCATAGTCCTTTATTTCAATACCTTGATACCTTTTCTCTATTCTCTCGATGTTGGCTTCCTTAGTCAATCCGTTATATTTTTCCCTAAAAAGCAATGCTCTGTAGTCAAATCTGTAATCCCTGATTTTACCCGAAACTTCGCCTTTAGCATTAATTTCCGCAGATACATTCAAAGTCTCACGTGAATTTAATTTTGGTGTAAGATCTATTTCTGTAACAGCTCCATCTTTTTTTATCAGCCTTCCTGAAGCATTCAAATCCCTGATTGGCAGAACGTTTACATCCACGAATTTGTTTGTCGCGTCAAGCAACACTGTTTTTCCGTCAACAACCGCTGCCGCAATTACGTAATTGAGAAGCGTTCGGGTAGGAAAAGGAGCCACACCATTTTCCCGCGTACTCAATAAAACTGGGTTCGCATCAATTCCTGCCATTTTTAACATGGACACCAGCATCAGGTTAATTTCGGCTACATTTCCCACTTTATCCTGATAGGCCTTTTCCATATTATTATGGGGATAGTAACTATACTTCTCATTCCAGTTCATCCGGTTTCTTACAAAACTGAATACTTTCTTCACCTTTTCGTCATCTGTCGTAACGCCATTCAGCAGTAATTTTATATCCGAAGCAAAATAACCAAATTCGGTTATCGCCTTATTGAACTCCTCCTCTTTGTATATGGATTTTGCAACATCTTCCCATGTTGAAGTAATTTTTTTGGGTTGTTCCTCTGGATATTGAATCATTTGTAACTCCTGTTCAATTTTTCCATAATAGTTGGTAATGTTGTTTACAAACTCCTCTTCCTTGACCGCGGGTATGTTGGCCGCTTTATAAGTGGCGACAACCTGATTATAGCTAAAAGATTTGCTTACGTTTGCCAATCCAACCTCACTTTGATAGGATTGAGAAGCCGAATTCACTTCTTGCTTAACGTCTAGATCGACATAGCCTCTTTTTATGCCGCTATAAATAAAAAAGGCCGGAATTTCTGTTTTGTATTCGACATAATTTACCGGTATGCTGTATTGAAATTGAAAATCGGGAAGCGTTGATATATCCTGAGTCCTGAGTTTGTATTCAAGTTCTATTATGGAACCTTCCTTGACATTTGGAAAGGTAACGGATTTGGCGCCCCAGTTTTCATTAACCTTTTCTTTAAATCTTCCTTCACTGGTCACTTTGCTTTTTACAATTTTATCATTTTCCAGATTATAGGTGTTGCCCTGGACGATCTCCACAAAATCGTTATCCAGTTTTTTATAACCAATGTAATATGGAATTTTAAAGTTGCCCCAGTTCAATCCTTCCTTTTTGTAAACTTTAAGCTTTACCTGAAATACTGTTGTTGATGAAAACCCTTCCTTTTCCTTGTAAGTGAACTCTGTTTTTGCCTTTTTAAAAATAAATGCAGCTGCAGCTGAAGTGTCATTTTTATGACGTGTTTCAAGCAATTCTGATTTTGTTACTTTACCTAATTCTATTTTCTGTCCTGAAACATCAAGAGAAAACAAAGTCAAATAGATAAGCAGGATGTGGATTTTTGACATAACTATACTTTTTTTAGAACAATTTTCTCGTTGTGCTTATTTACAATTTCCTTGTAGAAAGTTTTTAAGCCTTCATAATGTTCCGAACCAATTATTGCCTGATTGGTATCAAGGATAAACATTATTTGGATTTGGTTTCCGTTGTTCGAAATATTGTATTTAAAGCTGGCCAAATTATCTGGCAGTGCTACAGCTTTAGCAGTGGGTAATACATCAATAACGTATCCTTCGGGAATGGTTAGGCTGACATTGAATTTATCCTGATTTGGATAAACAAAATCAACTGGGTATTCCCTTTTTCCTGTTTGAAGGGATTCTCTGTTTTTGCAAAAAACAAAAAAGGTGAGAGATACATTTTGTCACCGATAATCTCGACAGCATTAGTGGTTGTGAAATCATAATTTTCTACGACAGGTTTTGTCAAATCCGAAATATTCTGAACCTCATATTGTCCAATCTCTAGTCCTTGATGATCTTTCTCTAATTTTTCAATATAATTATCTTTTGACACATTCGCATTCACATCCCTAAAAACGAAAGCATTGTAATCAAAATATTGATCTCTTATTTTTCCGGTTACTTCTCCACTTTCATTGATCTTGGCTATAATGCTTACAATATCTTTAGAGTTGGATTTTGGCATCAGGTCAATTTGTGCTGCGCTTCCATTTTTTCTGATAATCCTTCCAAACCAATTCAAATCGCGGATAGGAAGAACATCTGGTAAAGCGTTTTTATTAGTGGCATCCAGTAAGATGATCTTTCCATTGGATTCTATTCCGGAAATTACATAATTGAAAGCCGTTAAACTTGGAAAAAAAGTTAATCCATATGAACGTGTACTCATTAAAATCGGGCTGGCATCAAAACCGGCATAACGAAGCATTGCGGTAAGCATTAAATTGATTTCGGCAACATTCCCTTTCTTTGCCATGTAAGCTTTTCTGACCCCATCATCACAGGTAAATCCGTATTCATCATTCCATGTCATTTTTGATTTTACATAGTCAAAAATAACGTTAATCTTTTGTTCTTCATTAGTTATTCCATTTAAGATTACATCAATATCTTTTTCAAAATAACCTGTTCTTTTAAGTTCATCTCCAAAATATTCGTTTTCGTAAACTTTTTTAACAACGGTTTCCCAATCTGTTGAAATATTTTCTGTTACTCCCAAATTATTTTTAACGGATGCTAATTCATATCTGACCCTGCTTCTGTAATTATCGACATTATTTACAAAACCTTCGTCTTTAAAGGCTGGTACATTCTTAAGCTTGTAGATAAACCTATTTTGAATAAAATTGGAATTTATATCATTAAATTTTTCTTCGGTCATTTGTGGCGTAAAATATCCTGTAACTGATTTGCTGTAATAATATCTGTCCGAATGTTCCACTTTAAGTTCTATATCATCAATTGGTATAGCTTCCTGTAAAAACACATCGACAAGCCTAAATCCATTATTGGAATATCTTTTAATCCTATACTCAATAATGCAACCTTCCTTAACATCTGAAAGGGCTATTTTTTTTGGTATAGGTCTTTAGTAATTTCTTCCTTAAACTCGCCTTCTTTTTTAAGTTTAGTTTTGACTACCTGACCATTCAAAAGATTGTAAGTAGCGACATCAGTAAAGTTTACACTACCTCCGTTAGCAATATAATATCGCTGCTTTATATTAGCGTAATCGTAACCTTCCTTTTTATAAATTTTCATTTTCACTTCGGTTTCTGTATAAATCTGTCCTAACGAATTATCATACTGAATCCTGCATTTTTTATATAAAATAGCAGCCACTGCAGAAGAATCCAGAGGATGGTTTTTTTGTTTAAGTTCGTCAACAGTAACTTTGCCTAATTCATTTTTCTGAGAAAATCCTAAGGTTGCGGCTAATAAAAAGGCAAGAAGAAATGTTTTTCTCTTTTTAAATTTACAATCGATGATTGAAATAGTATTTGATTCCATAATTATGCTTTTGTAATAACTATTTTTGAATTATCTGTTTTGGCAATCGTTTCGCGGAATTTCCTATAGCTTTCATATTTAGACTTATCATACATTCCCTTCTTTACAATAAATTTTCTTTTACACATTATTTTATTGGGTGATAATGAATTGAATTCAATCTTATAATATCCAAATTCGGTATCCTGCTCAACTCCATTAGGTTTTGCTTCTACAACAAATCCGTCAGGGATTGTGATTTCGATTTCGGCTTCATCTGTAAATCCTCTATCTATTTCGAATGGAAGCTCACGGCTTCTGTATTTTTTGGAACATTCGAATTCTGATCGAAAGCATTTAAAGCAAAAAGCAGTTTGCCCCCTGAATTTTGGGCATATCCTTCGGCTTCAAATTCTAAATCGGCAGTAAATTCAACATCTTTTTTATTGTTATTAAAATTTATTTTCCTGATGGTCAGATTGTTGATGTTATCAAATTCATCTTTATATTTTTTAATCTGATCTTCACGACCCATCCTTTCCTTACCGAATTGATAATCATAAACCAATCCTTTTGATATTATTTTTACGCTACCTATGAAATTCCCTTCTTCAGTAATTTTATACGAACCCTTTATCAACTGAAGGTTATCTTTTTCTGTAAACCTTTTTGTCCTTACTATTTCGCCACCATCAGGCTTTATTACATAGGCATTTCTATCATCGGTAAAATCGCCCTGAAATCCGAAAGGAAGGATTTGGCTGGTACATTCAAGCCAAACATAATCTGATTTATTGGGAATGGCTAATATTACGTGGTTACTTTGAAAAGACACAATATCCGGATATATTTCCTTTTTTCGGGATTGCCCATATAATCGGGCATAATAAGAAGTAACGCCCACTTCATTAAGAAGAGATCTGGTGTAATTGGTCAGCGCTTTACAGTCACCATAACCCAACTTATCTACCTCTTTTGCAGGCATTGGCTTCCAACCTCCAATTCCTTCCTGAATGCTTACATAACGTGTTTTTTCCTGGACGTATTTGTAGACGATTTCGGCGATTTTCAATGGATCCTTTTCATTTCCCACTAAGTTTTTGATTTTCAATTTAGTTTCATCAGGCAACGCTGTTGTTCCGGTTAAGATTTCATCATAAAACCACTTACCCATTTCTTTCCAGGACCTTGCATTTCCCTGCACACCTTCGAGATTGAAAGTTTCGAGGCCAAACATTACTCGGGGAAAAATTGTATCAAATGAGGGCGCTAAATCTTCATATTTTCTAGCTGCTATATTTTTGGCAGAATAACTTATAAATCCAGGAGTTTCTTTCTTATCAATAGGGTATCTGTTAGAAAAATTGAATTCCCTTGTTTTCAATTGTAATTCCGGAGGATAAGTTATCGTTACCGAAGTTTCCTCGGTACTTACCAGGTAATCATCAATTGAACGCCATGAGGGCAAAAACGCAGTATTGGAGTTCTCGCTTTCCACTTCTAAAACAATTGTAAACGGATAAGCAATCGGTGTATAATCGAGAAAAAGCACTCTGTTATCTGAATATATTGTCGCACCACTTACCGCTGACTGATCCTTAAAGTCTTTTTCTTATAAACTTTTACTACTCTTCCGCTTGCATCATAAGCAGTTGCCTCTATCTTGTTAATTTGGCTGCTCTTATCATATTGCTCGGCTAAATTTAAATTGCTTAAACCATATTCATTCAAAACCGTCATGACAACCATTGATTTGGTAGACATTGATTTTTGCGAACTGATATTAATATTTATTTTGCTTAATCGAACTACCGCATTGGCATTTTGTTTTAAGCTATCCGGAATAGTTAAAGTGGAATATTCCAATTTTTGTCCAAAGCTAAACATGGAAAATAGGAGACAAAAGAAAGGCAAAATATTTCGTTTCATTTAGACTAAGTTTTGCCAAATATAAAAAGATTTAACTTCTTATTATTACACTTATTCTGTATTTTTTGTGTCTATAACAATTGTTACCGGGCCATCGTTAAGTAAGGCAACTTTCATATCAGCACCAAACTTTCCGGTTTGCACTTTTTTACCCAATTCGCTTTCCATCTGCTGGATAAAGGACTCATATAACGGAATGGCAATTTCAGGCTTTGCAGCTTTTAGATAAGAAGGACGATTGCCTTTTTTGGTGGAAGCCTGAAGGGTAAACTGGCTTACGATTATCATTTCACCATCAATATCTTTCAGTGATAAATTCATTACGTGATTTTCGTCATCAAAAATCCGGAGGTTGACAATTTTTGAAGTGAGCCAATCCTGGTCTTCTCTCGAATCTGATTCTTCTAATCCAATCAGCACCAACAATCCCTTTTGGATAGCGGCAACTCTAATTCCTTCAATGGTTACAGAAGCTTCGGAAACTCTTTGAACAACAGCTTTCATAACTATTTTCGGGTATCATCGCTCGCAATACGATCATCGTTATAAGTATCCTGACGGTAATGTTCATCATCGCCTTCCAGGATTTTAAGGTAGCTGTTATAACGTGACCAGGCAATCTTATTTTCTTCCAAGGCTTTTTTCACTGCACAATTGGGTTCTTCCTTATGAAGGCAGTTATTGAATTTGCATTGGTCCTTGAGTTTAAAAAATTCTGGGAAATAACCGCTAATGTCAGCCAGTTCCAAGTCAACAATTCCAAAACCTTTTATTCCCGGTGTGTCTATGATTTTAGCGTCAAAGGACAAATCATACATTTCAGCAAATGTGGTGGTATGTTGTCCCTGTTTGCTTTGCTCTGAAATATTTTTTGTTTTGAGATTTAATGTAGGTTCCAAAGCATTGACCAAAGTCGATTTTCCCACACCTGAATGTCCGGAAAACATGCTTACTTTCCCGGTCATCATTTGCTTTAGCTCCTCAATTCCTTTCTTTCCCACTGCAGAAACCTTTAGGAACTTGTATCCGATTTCAGAATAAACATATTGGAGATACAGTTGCTCATCTTTCATTGCTTCATCAAAAGTGTCTATTTTGTTGAAGACCAAAACGGCTTCGATGCCATAAGCTTCGGCGGTAACCAAAAACCTGTCGATGAAACTGGTTGTCGTTGGCGGATTATTGATAGTAATCAACAAAAAAACAATATCAATATTAGAAGCAATAATGTGCGTCTGTTTGGATAAATTTACCGACTTCCTAACAATATAATTCTTCCGTTCGTGAATGTTATGAATGTTTCCTGTAACAACATCTGAAGTATCGTCCAACTCAAAATCTACGACATCACCGACCGCAATTGGATTTGTGCTCTTTATGCCCTGCATTCGGAATTTTCCTTTGATACGGCATTCAAAAACCTGGCCGTCATCAGTTTTAACGGTGTACCAGCTTCCTGTAGATTTATAAACGAGTCCTGTCATTTGGCAAATATACCATTTCCAGTTTAAATTTTAAGGCATAAAAAAAGTTGCCATTGCTGGCAACTTCTATTTTTTATCAACTAAAGCTGATTAGTATTTGTAAGCAACTCCGGTTTTGATAGCCTGAGAACCTCCAAGACCGTTTGAGTTAGCACCTACTGTAGTTTTATCAGCAACCTGCAAAACAAATGGGCAACCTAATTTTGCTGCGTCCATTTTCAATTTTTTAGCTGCTTTTTTATCTCCTGTATTTCCAGTCTGGAAATTGATTAATCCTGTTTTTCCACGTACTTCCCCAGCTTTTTTCAAACCTGCAATGTATGATTTATCTTCAAGGATAACCACTTTTTCCCAGTCACCTTCACCGTTGATAACTATTTTCTCAGTAACATCTTCCTGTCTTTTGGTTTTTCCGTAAACGATTTTTTCAACAGCATACTTTCCAATGGTGTTTTCTGCATCTTCTCCGTCATACTTAAAAACAACAGTATACTCGTCAAGTCTAATCACTTTTCCCTGAACCGTTTCTCCACTGTGTTTGTAGATTGTATCCACTTGAGCACTTGCCATACCAAAGCTAAATACCATTGCAAATAATAAAATAATTTTTTTCATTTTTAAATAATTTTAATTGGTTTTCTTTTTTTGTCATGCAATGATACAAAAAATATACAATAACAATATACGTAGTTTATCGTATTTTTTAAGATTCTCTCATGAATTGATGATTTTCTCCTGATGGGAAATGCTTTCCTGGTGTATTGCCTTGAAAATCCGAAGGATAAATTCCTCACTTAGCCCTTTATCTTCGCCTTCCAAGATCATTTTACCAAGGATTTCATTCCACCGTTTGTTTTGAAGGACAGCCACATTCTTAGCTTTTTTTAAAGCTCCTATTTGTTCTGCAACTTTCATCCTGTTACCCAGTATTTCCAGTAATTTGCTATCAGCGATGTCTATACTTGCTCTGAGTTTTATCATTTCGGTGTTGTAATCATCTTCTTCAACCGTAGGCTTTTTGACTTTAAGCTCCGTAAAAATCTGTTTTAAGACTTTTGGCGTAACCTGTTGTGCTGCATCGCTCCAGGCATTATCAGGATCTATATGGGTTTCAATAATTAATCCGTCATAATTTAAATCTAATGCCTGTTGGGAAACTTCCTGAATCATATCCCTTCGACCTGTGATGTGTGATGGGTCGCAAATCAAAACCAAATCCGGAAAACGGCTCTGCAATTCGATTGGCAGCTGCCATTCGGGGATATTTCTATACTTGGTTTTTTCATAAGTTGAAAATCCTCTGTGGATAACGCCCAGTTTTTTGATTCCGGCATTATACAAACGTTCAACACCGCCAATCCACAATGCCAAATCGGGATTTACCGGATTCTTTACCAAAACTATCTTATCGCTTCCAGCCAAGGCATCGGCAATTTCCTGAACCGCAAACGGATTTACGGTAGTCCGCGCACCAATCCACAACACATCAATATCGTGTTCCAGAGCTAATTTTACGTGAGCTGCATTCGCCACTTCTATCGCCATCATCAAACCAGTTTCCGCTTTTGCCTTTTGCAGCCATTTCAATCCAATGGCTCCAACGCCTTCAAATCCGCCAGGCCTTGTTCTTGGTTTCCAAATTCCGGCACGAAAGATACTGACATCTGAATTTTTCAGTTCGTGTGCGATTTTCAAAACCTGCTCTTCGGTTTCAGCACTACATGGTCCTGCTATCACTAATGGATGACTCAGATTCAAATCGTCTAACCATTTTCTGTTTTCTCTTGTAATATTCATAGCTTTTTATCTGCTGTAAAATTAATTTCTTTTCTTTAAAATCTGCTGATTGCTTCCTCTATTTTTTCTTCACTCACGCAAAGCGAAAAACGGATATAACCTTCTCCATTGCTGCCGAAAACTGTTCCCGGCGTGATGAAAATATGTTTTTCCGATAATATATCATCAATGAATTCGTCTGATGATTTAGCGCCGTCAGGCAATTTCGCCCAAACAAACAATCCAACACTGTTTCGGTCAAAAGTGCAGTTGAGTTTTTCAGCCAACTTAACTATCAGGTTTCGCCGCTTGCCGTAAATTTCATTTTGTGTATCAAACCAATCATTTCCGAGTTTCAAAGCTGCAATCGCACCTTTCTGAATTCCGTAAAACATCCCACTGTCCATATTGCTTTTTACCTTCAGAACAGCATCAATAAAAGTTGGGTTTCCCAAAACCATTCCGACACGCCATCCGGCCATATTATAGGTCTTTGAAAAAGAATTCAGCTCCAATGCAATCTCTTTAGCTCCATCAACCTGTAAAATGGAAATTGGCTTTTCATTCAAAACAAAGCTGTACGGATTGTCATTTACTATCAAAATGTTATGATTCTTTCCAAACGCTACCAGTTTTTCAAATAATTCAATGCTTCCATTTCTACCTGTTGGCATGTGCGGATACGAAATCCACATCAGTTTCACTTTCGATAAATCTGATTTTTCCAAAGCTTCAAAATTGGGCTGCCAATTGGTATCATCTGACAAATCATAATAAACTGCTTTTACCTGAACCAATTCGGTTACCGAAGCATAAGTTGGATAACCCGGATTTGGAATCAGCACTTCGTCGCCTTCATTTAAAAAAGCCAATGAAATGTGCATGATTCCTTCTTTAGAACCCATTAATGGCAGAACTTCGGAAGTAGAATCCAAATTCACGCCAAATTGATTCCGATAGAAATCGGCCATTCCATTCCTAAGTTCAGGCAAACCCTGATAGCTTTGGTACTCATGCGCTTTGTCATCAAATAGCGCTTGTTGGATGGCTTCAATTACGGATTCATGTGGAGACAAATCCGGACTTCCGATTCCCATATTGATAACAGGTTTTCCTTCCGCAATCAATTGTCGGACTTCCCGTAGTTTTTTAGAGAAATAATATTCCTCAACAGTATTAAGTCTTTTAGCGGTTTGTATCATAATCTTCCGTTTTTGTATTCGCCAAGCACTTTGAAATGTGTGGTCATTAGGGCTAAAATATTTTTGGCTTTTTCGTAATGTTTGTATTTTTCAAAAATCACATCCACAAAAAAGGAATAATGAAAAGGGGTTTCAATAATGGGCATCGATTGGATTTTGGTCAGGTTCAGCCTGCAGTTATTCATTACGTTTAAAACGGTAGCCAGGCTTCCGGCGGTGTCATCCAATTCAAATTTGATGGAAGCTTTATTAATATCCTCTTTCGGCAATTCCTTGTTTTGTGTTTTTACAATCACAAAGCGGGTTTTGTTACTTTGAATGGTATGGATTCCGGCTGCGAGAATTTCCAGATCGTATAATTTAGCCGCAATCGGAGCTGCAACAGCACCAATTCCGGTAAGCTTATGTTCCTGGATTCGACGGGCAGTTTCAGCAGTATCTCCACTTTCCACCAATTTGATGTGTGGATACTGATTAAAGAAAACAGCACACTGCAGCAACGCAATCGGATGCGAATGCACTTCGGTAATATCTTCAATTTTCTGGCCTCTCAATACCATTAAATTCATGTGAATGTCGAGGTAATGTTCGCCGATGATGTGGAGGTTATTATGGTCAATCAAAGCATAATTCGGAATTATAGAACCTGCGATGGAATTCTCCAATGCCATCACGCCTTTTTGAGCCTCGTTCTTTAACAGGCTTTTCACCACGTCATCAAATGACATGCATTCATCTAAATGATGTTCCTGCTGAAAATATTCCTGTGCGACCTGATGATGGAACGAACCTTTGATTCCCTGTATTGCGATTTTTGTTTCCATTTATTCTTAATCTGTGTGAGACCCTGAACTAAATTCAGGGTAAAAAAAATCCCGATTTGCATCGGGATTTATATATAGTTAGTTTAAAATTTACTTTTTGACATAACACAATACCATTCCCTTTTTCTGTCCGAAGAAGAAATAAAAGAAATAGTTATAATAAGTGTTGAATGTTTTCATTTTGTGTTTCTGTTTCGCTAATGTAGAAAAATAAAGTGTAGCTTTTACAAGCGATTGCAAATAAATTTACGCTATCGTTTTCGTAAAATCACATTATCTTTTTGGGATTCTTGTTGGTGTTTCCTTTCCGTTGATGATACTCTCTGAACTAATGGCAATCGCTTCTATGATCTGCGTCATATTATCCAAATCCAAAGTCGAAACCTCATCGCTTGCCTTGTGGTAATTGGCTTCATCATCCATTTTTGATGTTGAGATTGTGTGTGCCGGAACTCCCACTGCAGCCAGAGCAGCATTGTCTGAACGGTAGAATAATTGCATTTCGGTATATGGATTTGCGTAAAATTTGAATTTGCTTTTCTTTAAATTATTCTGAAGGATGGTTCCGAAATCCGATCTTTCAAAACCAGTAAGATAGGCGGAGTTTTTGCCCCATTTACTTTCTGTTCCAATCATTTCGATATTGAACATCGCTACAACTTCATCAGCATTTATATTTTTTGAGAAGTATATTGAACCGACAATTCCGATTTCTTCGGCTGTGAATGCCACAAAAATAATAGTGCGTTCGTTATTTCCCAATTCCTTGAAATATTTTGCCAAAGCAATAACCGCAGTTACTCCCGAAGCATCGTCATTGGCACCGTTATAAACTTTATCAGCGCCTTCATCAGTCAATCCCAAATGATCGTAATGCGCAGAGAAAATCACATATTCATTCGGTTTTGATTTCCCGGGAAGGATTCCGATTACGTTGTTTGCATTTTTACCCTTAACGGTAAACTCCTGTCGGTAGTTTTGCAAATCTTTAAAATGAGCCAGTCCGATTTTAGCAAATTCCTTTTCGATAAAAGCTGACGCTGAATCAATTCCAACAGTAAAAACCTGTCTTCCCTGCATTTTGTCGGAAGCTAATTCGGTTTCAATACGGATGATTTCTGATTTTTGGAGTATTGGCTTTTTCTGAGCCTGAACAGCAAAGCTGGATAATAATAAGAGAAGGATAATCTTTTTCATTGTGAAGTGTCGGTGAATTGTAAATGTAAGAATCAAATCTGAAAAAAAGTTACAGTAAATCTAAAAAATAATAAAGCAAGATTTTTTCCGTTACATTTGCTCTAAATATTTCAGTTATGTCAATAGAAGTTCAGAATATTTCAAAAAGTTATGGCACTCAAAAAGCGCTAGATAATGTTTCTTTCTCGGTAAAAAAAGGAGAAATCGTTGGTTTTCTTGGTCCAAATGGTGCCGGAAAATCTACCTTGATGAAAATTTTGACCACTTTTATCAATGCCGATGAAGGAAAAGCTACAGTAAACGGAAGCGACGTAACCGAAAATCAAAAAGCGGTTCAGTTGTCTGTTGGCTATCTTCCGGAGCACAATCCGTTGTATCTTGATTTGTATGTTAGGGAATATTTGGCCTTCAATGCCGATGTGTATAAAGTTGCCAAATCGAGGATTGAAGAAGTTATCCAGTTGACAGGTTTATCACCTGAAAGCCATAAAAAAATTGGGCAGTTATCGAAAGGGTATCGTCAGCGTGTTGGACTTGCTACAGCTTTACTCCACAATCCTGATGTTTTGATTTTGGATGAACCGACAACAGGATTAGATCCAAATCAATTGGTTGAAATCCGGAATGTAATTAAGAATGTGGGTAAGGATAAAACGGTTTTCCTTTCGACACACATTATGCAGGAAGTAGAAGCCATTTGCGACCGCGTAATCATCATTGACCACGGCAAAATCGTAACCGATAAAAAACTAGACAAACTGGTTTCCGAAGAAAAGGAACAAATCATTGAAGTGGAATTCGACAAAAAAATAGATGAAGCTTTGTTAGCTGGTTTACCCAATATCAAAACCTATAAAAACACCAACGATAACCTTTGGACATTAACCTTCTCAACCGACGAAGACATGCGTCCGAAAATCTTTGACTTTGCGCATGATAACGGTTTGAAAACGCTTCAGATCAGTTCGAAAAGCAAAAACCTTGAACAGATATTCAGGGAGAAAACGAAGAAATAAGTTTACGGATAAACTACATGCCCGGTAAACAAGGCATCAAGCGGCGTTACAATTGGCGGCACGTTTTTCAAAACCAAATTCCCAGTACTATTCAAAACTCCGGTAACACTTTGCACCGGATAAACAATCATATCATTCGAACCACGGTGAAATACCCTTATATTTTGTGCAATCAGGCTTTGTGCTTCTATCCTGCCATCGCCAAAATAAAAATTCAGATTCGCATTGTTGGTCTGGCCTGAAATAAAATATCGGGAAACGTTATTGTTATTGATGGTAAGAGCATCATTGTCTAAACTAAAAATAAAATCCCCTGTGCCTGCTCCTTTTTCGCCATCGGCATCTTTATCAAATGCCGTAAGCGTTAAGTTAGGAAAAGTTACGGTTCCATTCGAACTGATATTTTTCTCCGTTTTCGAATAGATTTCCTCTAAAGTGGGCGTTGTAACCAAAATCCTCGTCTTGCCATACGCGCGAACCCAATTACAGCTGACATCGTCCTTAAAAATAAGCTGGTCGCCATTTTGCTTCACCTCCACATTATCAATAAAATTGCTTCCGGCTTCAATCTGGACTTTATATTCAGCTCCTTCTGTAATGACAACTTCAATGCCTTTGTAGACTTTTATTCGTTTAAATGGCTGCACTTCGACATCCTTCAAAGTAATAACTCCGGTGCTTTCCACACAATCGCTTGGTTTTTCACAGGATGCAAAAACTAAAATTATCGCTATAAGTATAAAAATCCTTTTCATAATTATTCTTTTTATAATCGCATACCAACGCCAAACTCCAATGCTTCTGCCAAAAACATATGGGTCTTGATAGTAAAACCAGCAAAAAATTTATCTGATATGTAATATTTCATCCCAACCCTGTCATAGATAATAGTGTCCTTTTGAAAAGGTGCGTAAACATAAACGCCCAACTGCGCTTCCAATGAAATGCGGTTAATGAACAATTCGTGTCCTACAAAAACCCCGACACGTTTGTAATCTGTATTCGCGTCCACATTAAATTCAGGATATGCAACAGAATAATATTTTATATACTGTTTTAACGATTCTGTCAAAAACAACTCAGCACCCAACTGCAATCCTGATTTTCTGTTTAGTCTTTTATCAGCATAAAAACCGATGTGGTAAAATGGCTTCTGGCCGCTTCTGATAACCGCACTTTCATTAACCCCGGTCCGAAAAACAGCATTATAATGAATAGGCTGGCGGTAATTCTTTTTGACATCAACCGGCGTAGTGTCATTTTTTATTTTTCTTTCTTCATCAAAATTGTAATTCAAACTCACATTGAGAAGGTAAGTGTTGATTCCACTATTCGGCGATTTTACCCTTCCGTTTGAATAATGCGTAAACAAAATCCCGGCACTAAAACCAATGTTCTTAAACAAATTCTGATTATCGTAACTCAAACCAATATTGGTATTGTCCAACAAACGGGTACCAAAAGCCTTGTTCTTACTGTTGTCGACCTTATTGTATGGATTTGTCGTAGTGGCAATTCCTTCAGCCAATCTCAACTGCAAATGACGTTTCAGAAAATAAAAATTGTAAAAAACACCAGCGCCATAACAAATACCTAATGGTTCACTTTTAAAATCCTGGTATAAAAAATAAGCCCCATAATCTGGAAAATTATATTCCTTCTGCCATTCCTCACTGCCATGGGTACGTTTCAGGACACTTACCATAAAACCCTCAGGATGCCCATTAATCAAATGGTACATGTCTTCATTGTGCGGCAAAACATTCCCTCTCAGGAAAGCAGCTTCCACGGCATAAGTGTCTTTCTGCTGGGCAGAAACAAGGGTTGAAATCAATAAAATTAAAAAGAAAGAATTCCTCATGCTGAATTTAAAAACGCACAAATATAGTAGAATATCTGAAGGAGCGAACGGTTCGGGCATTTTTGTTGTCCTTGTTCCCGCTTTCCACTAAATTTATATGCCTGTCAGGTTTTGAAAACCTGACAGGCATATAAATACCATTGCAATCGGGGCTAATTGGGATTTGTCTTTTGTGAAAAGGCACGAAAAAAATGGTAACAAAAAATCTGTAACAATCTGTGCGGTTACAAAAAATTGTTACAAACTCTAAAACAACAAGAAATAGCAATTAATTCCTTAAAAAACTTCTTTTGCAATCGCCTTGATATTCTCTGCTTTTCCCATAGAATAGTAATGCAACACCGGAATTCCAGCCGCAACCAATCCTTTACTTTGTTCTGTGCACCACTCAATTCCAATTTGCTTCACTGCATCATTATCTTTGGCTTTTACAATAGCCATAATCAAATCATCAGGCAATTCAATACTAAAGCGATGTGGAATCAAATTCAGCTGCTTCTTGGTCGCAATGGGTTTCAAACCAGGAATAATTGGAATCGTAATTCCGGCCGCACGTACTTTCGCAACATAGTCAAAGTATTTCTGGTTGTCAAAAAACATCTGCGTGATGATATAATCCGCACCGTTTTTGATTTTTTGCTTCAGGAAATAAATATCACTGTCCAAACTCGGAGCTTCCATATGTTTTTCGGGATAACCCGCTACACCAATGCAGAAATTGGTCTGAGCCGAATTCTTTAAATCCTCATCGAGGTAAATGCCCTTATTGAGGTTATTTATCTGCAATACCAAATCGGTTGCATATTCATTCCCTTCCTTTTCGGGCTTGAAATAAGTTTCGTTTTTTAACGCATCGCCACGAAGCGCCACAACGTTGTCAATCCCTAAAAAATCCAGATCAATTAACAAATTCTCTGTATCTTCTTTGGTAAAGCCACCGCACAAAATATGCGGAATCGCATCCACCGAATATTTGTTTTGTATTGCGGCACATATACCAACTGTTCCCGGACGTTTTTTTACAATTTTCTTTTGCAGTAAACCGCTTGGCAATTCCTTGAATTCATATTCCTCACGGTGGTAAGTCACATCAATAAATGGCGGATTGAACTCCATTAACGGATCAATGCTGTCAAAAATAGACTGGATATTCTGACCTTTTAAAGGCGGAAGGATTTCAAAAGAAAATAATGGTTTTCCGTTGGCGCTTTCTATATGTTGGGTTACTTTCATTTCTGTTGTCTGTTGTTAATCTGCTATATTAGGCGAAAGCCATTTGGTTGCTACTTCGGTTGAAATTCCGCGGCGTTTAGCGTAATCAATTACCTGGTCTTCTTTGATTTTTCCTAATCCGAAATACTTGCTTTCCGGATTTGCAAAATAATAGCCCGAAACCGATGATGCGGGCCACATGGCCATACTTTCAGTTAAGGTTACGCCAATTTCATTTTCTACATTCAATAATTTCCAGATTGTTGGTTTCTCCAAATGATCGGGACAGGCAGGATAACCCGGAGCAGGACGAATCCCTTTGTATTCTTCATCAATCAAATCCTGATTCGACAAATGTTCCTCCGAAGCATAACCCCAGATTTCCTTTCTAACTTTCAGGTGCAGGTATTCTGCAAAAGCTTCGGCTAATCTGTCTCCTAAAGCTTTCACCAAAATCGAATTGTAATCGTCCAACTGCTTTTCAAATTCGGCCGCTTTTTCATCGACACCAAAACCTGTAGTTACGCAAAAGCATCCGATATAATCCTGCTTGCCAGTTTCTTTCGGCGCAACAAAATCGGACAAAGCTATGTTTGGCGCTCCTGCTGTTTTTTGGGATTGTTGGCGAAGCGTTAGGAATTTACGATGCGTTTCCTGCCCTTCGACTGCGCTCAGGGTGACAAGTTCGATATCATCGTCATTAACTGTATTCGCGGGGAAAATCCCAAGGATTCCTTTGGCATTCAGCCATTTTTCGGAAACAATCTGGCTTAACATTTCCTGTGCGTCTGCAAATAAAGAAGTAGCCTGTTCACCCACAACATCATCAGTCAAAATCGCCGGGTATTTTCCGTACAGTTCCCATGAACTAAAAAATGGCGTCCAATCTATAAAATCAACTAGTTCTGAAAGTTCTACATTAATAGTTTTGGTTCCGATGAAATTCGGTTTTACGGGAGTGAAATTATCCCAGTCCAGTTGCAGTTTATTCTTCCTGGCATCTTCAATAGATAAGTAATTTTTGTCTCTACTTCTATTCAGGTAACCATCACGAAGCTTGTCATATTCTTCACGGATAGTTTTCACATAATTGCCTTTCGTTTCCGCCTGAAGCAAATTACTTGCCACAGTTACCGCACGTGATGCATCGTTTACGTGAACGACTGTTTCCTTATATTCGGGCGCAATTTTCACGGCAGTATGCGCACGCGAAGTTGTAGCACCGCCAATCATAATTGGGATTTTGATATTGAGTTTGTCCATTTCCTTTGCCAAATAAACCATTTCATCGAGCGATGGCGTAATCAATCCACTTAAACCAATGATATCTACGTTATGTTCGATAGCGGCCTGAATGATCTTTTCCGGCGGCACCATAACGCCCAAATCAATGATTTCGAAATTATTGCAGCCAAGTACAACTGCTACGATATTTTTACCAATGTCGTGTACGTCGCCTTTTACCGTTGCCATTAAGACTTTTCCGGCTGAGGATGACTTTCCGTCTTTCTGAGCTTCGATGAACGGCAGTAAATAAGCCACCGCTTTTTTCATTACACGAGCCGATTTTACTACTTGAGGCAAAAACATTTTCCCGCTTCCAAATAAATCTCCCACGACGTTCATTCCGGCCATCAAATTCACTTCGATAACTTCGATGGCTTTTTCAGATTGCAATCGGGCTTCTTCTACATCTATTTCAATAAATTCGTCTATTCCTTTTACCAAAGAATGTGTCAGCCTATCCTGAACCGAACCATTTCTCCATTCTGCAATAGCTTTTTCGTTGACCTTGAAATCGCCTTTGAAAGTTTCCGCTAAATCCAATAATCTTTCGGTAGCGTCTTCCCTTCGGTTTAACAAAACATCCTCTACGTGTTCTAATAATATCGGATCAATTTCATCATAAATCTCGAGCATTTCCGGATTTACGATTCCCATGGTCATTCCGTTTTGAATGGCGTGATACAGGAAAGCCGAGTGCATGGCTTCACGTACTTTGTCATTCCCACGGAACGAAAACGAAACGTTGCTCACACCACCGGAGATTCCGGCATACGGAAGATTTTCACGAATCCATTTGGTGGCTCTGAAGAAATCTAAGGCGTTTAATTTATGTTCGTCCATTCCGGTGGCAACCGGGAAAATATTGGGATCGAAAATGATATCTTGAGCCGGAAAATGAACTTCTTTTACCAAAATATCATAACTTCTTTTACAGATTTCAATCCGTCTTTCGTACGTATCTGCCTGACCATCTTCGTCAAATGCCATTACGATGACTGCTGCACCGTATCTTTTAATCAATCTGGCGTGATGGATGAAAGCTTCCTTTCCTTCCTTTAATGAGATCGAATTCACGACACCTTTTCCCTGAATCACTTTCAGTCCGGCTTCGATGATTTCCCATTTGGAGCTATCAATCATTATGGGCACTCTGGCAATATCAGGCTCGGCAGCGATAAGGTTTAGGAATTTGGTCATGGCATACACACCATCCAACATTCCTTCGTCCATATTGATGTCGATGATCTGCGCTCCGCCTTCCACCTGTTCTCTTGCTACTGATAGTGCTTCGTTGTAATTCTCCTCTTTTATTAATCGGAGGAACTTACGGGAACCTGTTACATTAGTTCGCTCACCAACGTTAACAAAAATGGATTCTTCGTTAACAAAAAGCGGTTCTAAACCCGAAAGCTGTAAGTTTATTTTATTCGTTCTTGACATTATGCTAATTCTAATCTTCGTGGTTTGAATTGGGCTGACACTTCAGCAATGGCTTTGATATGTTCCGGAGTTGTACCGCAACAGCCACCAATTATGTTTATTAAATTATCCTGCAGGTATTCCTTGATTAAAGCCTGCATTTCTTTGGGAGTCTGGTCGTATTGCCCAAAAGCATTCGGTAAACCTGCATTTGGATGTGCCGAAATATTTAATTGAGTATTATGCGCCAAACGCTTTAAATAAGGTTTCAATTGGTCAGCGCCCAATGCGCAGTTAAATCCGATACTTAATAAGTCAATATGTTGTATTGAGATTAGAAAAGCTTCAACGGTTTGACCGGAAAGTGTTCTTCCTGAAGCGTCGGTAATTGTTCCTGAAACCATCACGGGAATATCGAGATTGCGTTCTTCTTTCACTTCTTCTATGGCGAAGAGTGCGGCTTTGGCGTTTAGTGTATCAAAAATAGTTTCTACTAAAAGCACATCACAGCCACCGTCAATTAGGGCTTCGACCTGTTGTTTGTAGGCAATACGTAAGTCATCGAAAGTCACGGCACGGAATCCCGGGTCATTTACGTCGGGCGACATGGATGCGGTTCTGTTGGTTGGTCCGATGGAACCTGCTACAAAACGTGGGCGGTCGGTGAATTCGTCGGCAACTTCGCGGGCTATTTTGGCTGATTGGTAGTTTAGTTCGTAGACCAAATCCTCTAAATGATAGTCGGCCATTCCGATAGTTGTTCCTGAAAAAGTATTGGTTTCAACGATATCGGCACCCGCCTGAAAATACAAACGGTGCACCTCTTTCACCGCTTGGGGTTGCGTGATGGAGAGCAAATCGTTATTTCCTTTTAACGGATGCGGAAAATCTTTGAATCGTTCTCCGCGGAAATCTTCTTCGGAGAAATTATTGCGCTGCAACATGGTTCCCATTGCTCCGTCGAGCACGAGGATTCTTTGTTTTATGGCATCTTGAATTTTTGACATATTTTTTTTAAAAGTGGCAAAGTCGCAGAGTTGCAAAGTTGCAGAGTTTAATTTGTACTATGATTTATTAACTAGCCCCGATTGACGCAACTGCCGTGCAGTGCAAAAAGCGGGAATATGGATGGCAAAAAAGCCCGAACCATTCGCTCCTAAAAAATTATATCTATGTTATCGTGAAAGTGAGAAGAATTCTCGTGGTTATCTGCTCCTTTTTTGAGATCCTGAAACAAGTTCAGGACAAGGATAGAATGTAGCACCTTCTTTTGGCAAAGGGTTGCTAAGCTGTCATAGGGTCTATTCCCTCAAGCTTTCGTGATAACGATCAATAAATTTATGAACGGTGCAAAGTAACGGCATAGAATCTTTATTTGCAAGTGAAATAAAAAAATAAAAACCTACAACGTTTGCGTGCTGTAGGCTTGGGGGAGTTACTTTTTTAAAATCATAACAGCACGCGTGTGGACTATATTATATTGTAAAAACAAAACTGGACTTTCGAAACCTGATTAAATATTTATAGACTACGTATTTACATTTTTCAAAAATCATAAAGAAAATAAAAAAAGTAAAAAGATTTTTTGTTTTCGAAATAGTCTTTATACATTTGCACACGAAAAAATGAGAGGAGAAATTTGAACTGATTGCAACCTCGTTAAAAAATGCTAAAGCAGAAACTCTCCTTTAGCTTTTCGCAGCAATCTTCATTTTCCGGACTATTAAATATAAAATTAAAAACATAAGTTATGGCTTATTTATTTACGTCGGAGTCAGTGAGTGAAGGACATCCAGACAAGGTTGCAGACCAAATTTCTGATGCATTGATTGATAACTTTTTGGCGTTTGATGCTGAATCAAAAGTAGCCTGTGAAACTTTGGTTACAACCGGGCAGGTTATCCTTGCCGGAGAAGTTAAATCGAATACGTATCTTGACGTGCAATCAATTGCTAGAGAAGTAATTAAAAAAATTGGCTACACTAAGAGCGAGTATATGTTTGATGCTGATTCGTGTGGTGTTTTATCCGCTATTCATGAGCAATCTGCAGATATTAACCAAGGTGTTGACAGAGCAAGCAAAGAAGAGCAAGGTGCCGGTGACCAGGGAATGATGTTTGGTTATGCGACTAATGAAACTGAAAACTACATGCCTTTGGCTTTAGACTTATCTCATGCTTTGTTGATTGAATTGGCTAACCTAAGAAGAGAAAACAACGAAATCAAATATTTACGCCCTGATGCTAAATCGCAGGTAACTTTAGAGTATTCTGATGACAATAAACCACAGCGAATTGACGCTATAGTTATTTCGACACAACACGATGATTTCGGTCCTGAAACTGAAATGTTGGCCAAAATAAAAAGCGACCTGATTTCGATTTTGATTCCAAGAATTAAGGCAAAATACCCACAATATGTTCATTTGTTCAATGAAGACATTACTTACCACATCAATCCAACCGGAAAATTCGTTATTGGCGGACCTCACGGAGATACAGGTTTGACCGGAAGAAAAATCATTGTTGATACTTATGGTGGAAAAGGGGCTCACGGTGGTGGTGCATTCTCAGGAAAAGATCCGAGTAAAGTAGACCGTTCCGGAGCTTATGCAACCCGTCACATTGCTAAAAACTTAGTGGCTGCCGGATTGTGTGATGAAGTTTTGGTACAGGTTTCCTATGCGATTGGAGTGGCAAAACCAACTTCGATAAACGTAGTAACTTACGGTACTTCAAAGGTAAACATGACTGACGGAGAAATCAGTAAAGTAGTTGAAAATGTATTTGATATGAGGCCTTACTTCATTGAACAACGTTTAAAATTGAGAAACCCAATATACAGCGAAACTGCTGCTTATGGCCACATGGGAAGAAAACCAGAAACAGTTACCAAAACTTTCCAATTGCCAAATGGTGCACCAAAAACAGTTGAAGTAGAATTGTTTACCTGGGAGAAATTGGACTATGTAGATCAAGTTAAAGCCGCTTTTGGATTGTAAAAAACTGAAACGCTTATTATAAAAAAATCCCGTCTTAGTAAGTCGGGATTTTTTTAGCCCTGATGGCAGCGGCATCCTTTTACACCTGACAGGTTTTTAAAAACCTGTCAGGTGTAAAAGATATAGCGGACAGCAGGAATAGCTACAAATTATACTTTAAACTAAAAATTACATACCTCGGCTGTACTCTGTATTGTGACGTTCGGATGATATTCTGATTGAAACTATCGTCGTTTAGCGAAGTCGTATTGAGCAGATTGGTTCCCGATATTTTATATTCCCAGTGGCTGTCTTTGGTTTTTTGGTATATCAAACTGGCCGAAAGAAAATCATATTCATTTTCGGTTGTCCTGTCGTTATTGTAGTAATGATAAAATTCATATTCAGAAACGAATGAAAAGCTTTTGAGGAAAAAATAATCCACCTTAACGGAAGGCTTATCGGTATAAAAACGGCTGCTTTGATAATCGTTGATATCGTAATCGTAACCCAATTCTATATTCGGCAGTTTCTTAAAGTTGGTCGAAAGCTTTATCGTATAACTCTGCGTAAAGCTCTCATTTGTAATTGCAATATCGGTTGATGTAACCGGATTGAATTGGATGTTGTTGAATTTTGACCAAAGGAAATTCACATTTAATGACGCTTTATAATATTTAAAAAACGAACGCCCATAGCCACCATAAGCCGAAAAACTCTCATCTGCAAAAGCAGAATTGATAGCCTCTGAAGCCTGATTGACGCCATTAAACACAAATCTCGACTTAACAGCATCCACCGTTCGGGTGTAATTGGCCGCCGCAAAGATATTCTCAAAGTTGAACATATTGTATTTGAAATACCGAATGGAATGAGACTGTGCCATAGCATTTTCAAGCGTCCTGTTTCCTGCTGATAAGCTGTTGTAACTATTCAGGACAAATCCTTCCGCCAGCTTATTGATGTCGGTAAAATTATTAGTCAATGCAAAATTATAGGTTATGTTTTCCGATTTCTTGATTTGGTACAATGCATAAAAGTCGGGCAAAACCCTTGTGAAGCTTTGTTTATAATCCGAACCTAACTGTTGGTTATTTAACGAAAAAGTGTGCAGGCTGACTCCAGGCGTAAAAGTAAACTTACCCGTAAGTACTTTGTAATGCAATCCAACGAATGCATCATTGAAATTATAGGTTACATCGTTGGTATTGCTATCATCCGTTAGATTATTTACGCTTTGATTATCGAGAATCTGGTAAATGGAAGAGTCAAAATTTTGGTGCGAATAAGTATTTCCAAATGTAATATTGATATTGCTTTTTGGCGTAACCATATAATAATAGTCGAGCTTGGCAACTATTTTATTGGTTTGTACGAATCTTTTCTGAGTAATGTCATTCCTGTTTTGTCCCGATAGATAACCAATTAGATTAAACGGCTGTGTCTGCAGGTTCGCATTGTAAAACGGATCTTCATTCTGATAAAGATGCTGCATTTCGAAAGCGAAAACGTTTTTATCTGAAGCCGTGTAATAGATTCCCAAATTCTGATTTACCGAAACTGGTTTTTGCTTTTTGTCGGTGAAGATATTTTCTGTATTTGTACCACTATTTGTTATGGTTTCCCTTAACAGCGAATTGTCCTCCACCTGATCGGACAGTTTGGACAACATATCATAATCGAGCTGGAAATCCGAATTGGGCTTGTAGCTGGAGCTTAATTTGAAAAGTCCGAAATTGTTCTTTTGATGGGCTACATCATTTTTATTTTCGGTAGAGGCTATGTCTGTTGAATTTGGGTCGAGATAATTAATTTGCGAGGTAGTTTCCAAATCGGTAATCGAAGAGGAAAGTATGGCAAATCCGCTAAGTGTCCATGCTTTTGTTGCACTATACGAAAAGTTAGCCGCGCCAAAATTGGTTTCTATTTCTTTTGCACGATCATTCCTAAGCAGGGAAATCCCTATATCATTAGAGGAAACGTTGAAGTTGCTTCCGCCTTTTGCCATCATATTCTTAAAACCGCCGCTAAATTTAAAATAGTCCTGGAAAGTTAAGGGCAGTTCACCAATATTATTAAAATTGGTAATCACGTTGATGCTGTATTTCGGACTGTAATAAAACAGCTTCGGATTGACATTGTAGCGCTCTTCTTTGTGGGCTACTCCAATTCCGGCCGTGACATCACCAAACCAAAAGTTCTTCTTGCCATCTTTGAGTTTGATATTCATTGCAATGTTGTCCTGGTTGTTCTCGACGCCTTTAAGGACCGAATTTTCGTTGTAATTCCGCAACACCTGAACCTTATCTACCGCATCAGCCGGAATGTTTTTGACACCGAGTTTAGTATCACCATCAAAGAAATCCTTTCCTTCAACCATCAGCTTGGAGACTTTCTTCCCTTCTACTTCCACTTCTCCATCGGCATTTACCTCAACGCCTGGCAGTTTCTTTAGAATGTCTTCAAGTTTCCTTTCTGTTCCCGTTTTGAAGGAATCGGCGTTGTAGACTATTGTATCGCCTTGTATCGAAACGGGCATTTCGCGGACGATTTCAACGCCTTCGAGCTCTATTCCGCCCGATTCCATTGTTATGTTTTGCGTGATATTCTGGGTTTCGGTCATAACCGTAATTTCCTTGTTCTGCATTCCGAGGTAACTCAGCTTAATCGAATAAGTCGAATTGGGTTTTAGATTAAGGAAGAATTTCCCTTTGTCATTTGTGATTGCATAGGCATCCATGGTTTTCGTACCTTGGTTCATTGCCATTACATTCGCCATCTCTAGCGGTTCCTTGTTCGCATCCTGCACTATTCCGTCAAAACGTATATTTTGGGAAAAGGAAAATGAGGTTATCAGTATGACTAATGGTAGAAGTTTTTTCATTTGCTGGCTTGTAAAATCTATTCTTCGGTTGTTGAACTAAAGTTTATTACTCCGTCTTCATCCATAAGCTGTTCTGTTTTTTTCTTTTGAATGGCATCGAATTCTTTTTGAGAAACTTTTTTCCCTTCGCCAGGCGGTTTTATCTTAAAATTGGATTTGGTGTTTAAGGTAACTTTTGAGCAGAGTATGATGGTCTTTTCATCGCTCAGCTCAAGGATCAAGCCTGGCAGTCCAAAATAATTATCGGGTCCGAGACTTACCGGAATATCCGGGGTATACCATGCCGTTTTTATTTTATCGGTTGGTTCCTGCATTGGAAATAAAGGTGCTTTTTGACTTTTGGCTGTTTTTTCAAGATAGGTTTTATAGACCTGCTTTTCTCTTTCAGAAACGGGAATGACCACTTCGGCTTTGTAGCAGGTATATTCGCCAATTTTCTTGGTTTCATCAATTAGTTTCCAGCTGTAGCTTTGTAATGTATCTGTAATGAGGAATTCCTTACCATATATCTCTTCCTCAAGTATTATCTTATTTTCCTTGATGTTGACGTATTTTTTTCCGGCTCCCGAAAAAGAGATAGAAATCGTAGTTCCGTCTGATGCGGGTTTAGGTTTTTCAAGGGTTTGGTCTTCTTCAAATAGTGCCTCCGATTTACTGAAAGTTAAGAGGTATTTTTTTCGGTAGCTCTTTTTAATGCTTCCTCAAATTGCTTTTCAAATTCGGGGTCTTTTTCTTTTTTTGCATCATTTGCGGGCTTCCTTTTTACAATCCGTTTAGAGAAATATTCTGCTTTTCCCTGAAATTCCTGTGCATTTGACAAAAAACTGACTGAAATAACTAATAGGAGTAATATTTTTTTTATCATGGGGATTTTAGTTTCTGTTCATTCTTATCTGCATTCCGCCTCTTCCCTCGTTCATTTCGCTCATCTCCTGCATTTTTTTGAGAATAGTTTCATCATATTCCTTTTGTGAAATAACCTTCCCGTTGGTTGGCGCTTTGATTTCTGCCTTTTCTTTTGCATTCAGGACAACTTTAGAACAAAGGATTGTCGTTTTACCGTCGTTGACTTCGAGAATCAAACCTGGCAAACCCCAGTAGCCTTCCGGACCTTGATTCACTGGAATTTCAGGTGTGTACCAAGCCGTAATGGTAATTTCCTTTGGAATGTCAATCTCGTCCATAAAGTTGGTTTTTTGGGAATTATCCTCTTTTTTGACTTCGCCTTCCTTGACTTCGTCTTTCTTTTTAAGTCGAAAATTCTTAAAGTCAGATTTGCTCACAGGCTGGACTGCTGTGGCTTTGAAACAGTTGTAACCACCAATCATCCGGGTTTCACTTTCCATTTTCCAGTTTAATTTTGGCAGCGAATCCTTTACCAGGAATTCCTTTCCCATAAATTCCTTATTTACGGTATATGTCTTTTCCTTTACGTTTTTATAGTAGGTTCCGCCACCGCCCATCATATTGCTCATCATTCGGAATCCGCCCTGTTGCCCACCCGGAGCTTCCAGTTTTTCTTCTTCCTTATAGATAGAAGCCGATTTATCAAAGTTGAGGATGAATGTCTTTTCGAACATTTTTTTCATTCTTTCCTCAATCATTTTCTGCATGTCGGGAGTAATTTCCTTGCTGCCTTTGATTCGGTCACTAAAATCGGAAGTGCTGGTTTTAGACTCATAAACAGCCATTCCCTGAAAATCCTTTTGCGCATTGGAAGTAATAAAGGCCAAAACGAATAACGAAGTATAAAATATTTTATTCATTGCTTTTTTATTTTGAAGAACAAATATGACGAATCGCTCTGAATTCTGTTACCAATCTTTTGTTAAAAATAAAATGTTTCTGTTAGTACTGCCAAAGTTAAAATAGGGGTTTGATTTATATTCGTTCGGGGTTTCTTCTGTAAAAGTGCGTTTAGGATAGTACAATACCGAACAAACCCCGAACAAAGGCCGAGCAAAATCCAATCAGAAAAACGCACTATTTGTAAGATAAATTGATTTAATTTGAAACGTAAAAATATAAATTTAGTGCTGACTCTATGCAGAAATTAAATTCCTTTGCCGTAAATTGCACTCCTATGAAAAATGCATTTCTTTACTTTTTACTTTTTAGCTGCACACTCGTTTTTTGCCAGAACACAAAACTGAAAACCACGGAATTGAGTACGGCAGATCTTGAAAACAAAACCTACATCGGCTTTGACGGTTTAGGGAACAATTATTACATCAAAGAGAATGTACTCACCAAGCAGAATGAGGAAAAAAGTTGGGAATATAAGAATGTGGCTTTAGGAAAAATCACTTCCGTAGATTATCTCAATCCGTTGAAGATTGTTGTGTTTTATGAAGATTTCAATACTATAATTACACTCGACAATCAGCTTAATGAAATACAGAAACTCAATCTTTTTGAAATAGACAACACTATTTTTGCTTCCAAAGCGGGATTGGCTTCGCAGGATCAGTTCTGGATTTATAATTCGCTTACCCAACAGATTTTGCTTTTTGATTATCTGAAAAACACATTTAAGACTATTGGCAATCCGATACAGGAAGCCATCAAATACACACAATCTGATTTTAATAACTTTTATTGGATTGATGAAATCAATAATTGGTATGCTGTTGACATTTTTGGCAAAGTGACGTTGTTGGCCAATATTCCACCTTTTGAAAAAATCCAGATAATTGACAATGAAAAACTTTTGTTTTCGAGAGATAATGTTCTGTATTGCCTGAATAACCGAACAAAAGCGATTTACGAAATAGAAATTGTTGAGAAATCGTTTCAAAATTATTACTACAAAGACCAAATTTTGGCTATTTTTACCAACCAACAAATTAAGAATTATAAAATAAAATTACCATAATGCACATAGCAGTAGCAGGAAACATCGGAGCTGGAAAGACAACACTGACTAAATTTTTAGCCAAACAATTCAAATGGGAACCTCATTTTGAAGACGTAGTTGACAATCCTTACCTCGATGATTTTTACCATCAAATGGAACGTTGGAGTTTCAATTTACAGATCTATTTCCTGAACTCCCGTTTTCGTCAGGTACTGCAAATTAGGGAAAGTGGCAAAAATATTATTCAGGACAGGACCATTTATGAAGATGCTCACATATTTGCACCCAATCTGCATGCGATGGGTTTGATGACCAATCGTGATTTCGAAAATTACTCTGATCTTTTTCAGTTGATGGAAGGTTTGGTTGGTGCTCCTGATTTGCTGATTTACTTAAGAAGCTCTATTCCGAACCTGGTTTCACAAATCCACAAACGAGGACGTGATTACGAAAATACAATTTCAATCGATTATTTAAGCCGGCTCAACGAACGCTATGAAGCGTGGATCCATACTTATGACAAAGGACCTTTACTAATCATCGACGTTGACAACATAGATTTTGTCAATAATCCGGAAGATTTAGGAGATATAATTAATAGGATAAATGCCGAGATAAACGGTTTATTTTAGAAAGCCTGTACAAGAATAAAAGCCTCGACCAATCGGGGCTTTTTTGTTTCTATATGGTTAACAAACTCAAATACAACGATTAAATTATACAGTACGTAGATTAATTTACAGAGTAAATAGTTTTAATGTCTATTTTTATCGAATTAGTTTTAATGAAATACGCATTTTAATCAATAGCATCACCCCAAATTAATACCTCATGAAGAAAAATTACACCATTAATTCACAAATTTTATTATCCTTTTTAGTACTGTTCACCTTTAGTTTTTCTGCGTTTGCTCAGTCTCGTGGTGGAAAAGGCTCTCAAAATGTGACTGTTTCCAAACGGGTAGCAACCAATAATATTGCCCGAAATGGCACACCCAATCCAATAGTTTTTGCTACGGATGTAGTTACAGCATGCGGCAGTTATACTTGGCCTGTAAACGGACAAACTTATACAGCAAGCGGAATATATACTGATGGCGGAGGAATTACGCAGATTTTTACCGACCAGACAGACTGGAATAATTCGGCTACAGCAACTGGCGCCACAGTTTCAACCAATAACATGGCGAATGTCATCGTAACCGATCCGATTGTAAAAACTATTGGCGGCATTACCGTTACGTTTACGGCAACTGGCGGTATGTATTCCAGTGGAACTTTTGTTGGAACAGCCAATCCGAATCAAAATATTACCATCACTTTCAGTCCGGCGATTTATGGAATTTCGGGTAATTTCTTTACCACTAATGTTAGTGATGCTGTTATTTCAGGTAACGTAACGGCTACCTATTCTGATGGTGCGATAGATAGCAGAACTGTAACAACAAATAGTGAAGTTTTTGGCTATTTTTCAACTACACCCATAACAAGCCTTGTGCTTTCGACTACAACAACGGTTCCCAATCACTTTATTTCGTTAAATAATATAAGTATCGCAACCAATCCTACAGCGGATGACACATTAGATTTAACCATCATTCCGGAAGTAACACCGACCTTTCCAACAGTAAATCCGATATGTGCCGGAAATCCTCTGTCACCCTTACCAACTACATCTGACAATGGAATTACCGGAGTATGGTCACCAGCTTTAGACAATACTACTACAACGACTTATACATTTACCCCTGATGCAGGTCAATGTGCCACAACCAAAGTTATAACGATTACCGTTTTTCCGGTAGCGGCAAATTCAACCAGTGTTACAGCCTGTAATAGTTACACCTGGCCAATCACAGGTACGACATACACCACAAGTGGGGCATACACGGCGACAATTCCGTTAACGGACACGGCTGTAATCGATGATGTGGCTTTATGGAATCAGCATGCATCATCCTTTAACTCCACTATAATTTTTGACAATTTGGTGAACCTTGCGGCAACCAATCCTACAATTCTGCCTATGGGAGGAACAACCGTTACTTTTTCGGCTCCTGGCGGAATGTATTCCGGAGGAAGTTTTATCGGAACAGCTAATCCGAACAATCCTTTAACCATTGCCTTTAATCCTCCTGTTTATGGAGCATTAGCCAATTTCTTCACTACAGACATTAATGACGATGTGGTTACCGGAAATATTACGGTTAACTATTCTAACGGAACTTCTGTAAGCAGATCGGTAACCACAGACGAAGAAAATTTTGGATACTTTGACAACAACCTGATCAGCAATATGGTTATTACCTCTACAACTGTTGACAGGTATATCTCGGTTAATAACTTAAGAATCGCAACAAATCCGACAAGTTGCAGCACGGAAACGCTTAATTTGACCATTAATACAGTACCGCCTCCAGGTTCATCGATAGCCACTGCCATTGATGTAAACACACCCAATTATACCACAAACGGAAATAACCTTGAAACCAATTGTTTCGTAGATAATGGAGGAGAATTATCTCCCGATGTTTGGTATAAAGTTACTTTGGACGCTTGTGCACAAACAGTGAGTCTGAACACTTGTACAGGATCTAATTTCGATACGATTTTAGTCGTTTATGCTGCGGACGGAACAACGGAATTAGCCTATAGCGATGACGATTGTCCTGATACTAACAGCTTTCAGTCTGCCATAAATGATTTGGATGTTTCTGGACTGGATGTTATTTATGTTATGGTAGAAGGGTATTTCGGCCTTAATAATGAACAAGGGAATTATGGTCTGGAAATCACACAAACGCTGTTAACTCAGGAAATCCCAACCTTTACTGCTGTTGCTGATATTTGTAATGGAGATCCATTAACTGCATTACCAACGACATCAGACAATGGAATTCCAGGAACGTGGTCACCAGCTTTGGACAACACCATTACAACGACTTATACCTTTACACCAAATGCAGATCAATGTGCCACAACAGCGACTTTGGATATAAACGTCAACCAACCTGTAACGCCAACCTTTACCCCGGTTGCGGCTATTTGCAATGGGGATACCCTGACCGCTTTGCCAACAACTTCAAACAACGGATTTACAGGAAACTGGTCTCCAGCTTTGGATAACACCATTACAACCACTTATACTTTTACGCCAGATGCTGGTCAATGTGCTGCAACGACAACTTTAGAGATAATCGTTAACCAGCCAGTTACGCCAACCTTTACTCCGGTTGCGGCTATTTGTAACGGTGATACTTTGACAGCATTGCCAACAACATCGGACAATGGATATACGGGAACCTGGTCACCTGCTTTGGATAATACAACAAGCACTACCTATACGTTTACACCTGATGCTGGTCAATGTGCTACAACGACTACTTTAGACATAATCGTAAACCAACCTATTACACCAACCTTTACTTCGGTTGCGGCTATTTGCAACGGTGATACCTTAAATGCATTACCTACAACATCTGACAATGGATACACAGGAACTTGGTCGCCTGCTTTGAATAATACGACCACTACAACATATACTTTTACACCTGACGCTGGCCAATGTGCTACAACAGCAACTTTAGAGATAATCGTTAACCAACCGATTACGCCAACCTTCACTCCTGTGGCTTCAATTTGTAATGGAGATACTTTGAATGCATTGCCAACAACATCCAATAACGGATATATAGGAACCTGGTCGCCAGCTATAGACAATACAACGACGACAACCTACACCTTTACACCTGACGCTGGTCAGTGTGCATCAACAGCTTTATTAACGATTATCGTTAATCAACCGGTAACACCAACTTTCACTGCGGTGACTTCCATCTGTAATGGTGGTCCTTTGAGTGCATTGCCAACAACTTCCAATAATGGATATACAGGAATATGGTCACCGGCTTTGGATAATACAACAACTACCACCTATACATTTACACCAACAGCAGGGCAATGTGCTACAACGGCATCTTTAACAATCATTGTCAATCAGCCTGTGACGCCGACTTTCGCTCCTGTTGCTACTATCTGTAATGGAGATGCTTTGAGTGCTTTGCCAACGACTTCTATTAATGGGTACACAGGAACATGGTCACCCGCTTTGAACAATACAGCGACTACAACCTATACATTTACGCCAACCGCTGGACAGTGTGCTACGACAGCTTCATTGACTATTACAGTTAATCAGCCGATAACTCCAACTTTCGACCCAATAGCTACAATTTGTAATGGAGATGCTTTAACTGCTTTACCAACAACTTCAAACAATGGTTACAACGGAACATGGTCTCCTGCTTTGGATAACACAACAACCGCAACCTATACATTTACACCAACAGCAGGGCAATGTGCTACAACAGCTTTTCTGACTATTATAGTTAATCAGCCGATAACACCAACGTTCAGTGCTGTTGCTTCTATTTGTAATGGAGATACTTTAAGTGCGTTACCGACAACATCAAATAACGGTTATACTGGAAACTGGTCGCCAGCTTTGGATAATACAATAACCACTACCTACACATTTACACCTGATGCAGGTCAGTGTGCTGCAACGGCTTCGTTAACCATTACTGTTAATCAGCCTGTAACACCAACATTTGCTGTGGTACCCGCAATATGTAATGGAGATTCCCTAAGCGCGTTACCAACAACATCGGTTAACGGATATACAGGAACATGGTCACCGGCTTTGGATAATGAAACGACTACCACCTACACGTTTACACCAACCGCTGGACAATGTGCTACAACAGCTTCATTGACTATAACCGTTAATCAGCCGGTAATACCAACTTTCTCTGCAATTGCGCCAATATGTAATGGAGATGCTTTGGGGGCATTGCCTGCGACTTCCAATAATGGATATACAGGAACCTGGTCGCCCGCTTTGAACAATACAACAACTACAAACTATACATTTACACCAACAGCAGGGCAATGTGCAACAACAGCTTCATTGACTATTACTGTTAATCAGCCTGTAACGCCTACTTTTAATCCAATAGCTCCTATTTGCAACGGTGATGCTTTAACATTACCTGTAAACTCTACTAATGGATACTCAGGAACATGGTCGCCGACTGCGGATAATACAGCAACAACGACATACACATTCACACCAAATGTGGGACAATGTGCTACAACAGCTTCTTTGACAATTACAGTAAACCAGCCCGTGACACCCATTTTTAGTCCAGTAGCTTCAATATGTAATGGAGATGCTTTAAGTACATTACCAACAACTTCAAACAATGGCTATACTGGCACATGGTCGCCAGCATTGGATAATACAGCAACCACTACTTATACATTTACGCCAACAGCAGGACAATGTGCTACAACAGCATCATTAACCATTAGTGTAAATCAGCCGATAACACCAACATTCACTGCGGTTGCTCCTATTTGTAACGGAGATGTTTTAAGTGTGTTACCAACAACATCTACGAACGGTTATACAGGAACCTGGTCACCAACCTTGGATAATACTGCAACTACTACTTATACCTTTACACCCGATGCTGGTCAGTGTGCTGCAATTGCATCTTTGACTATTACTGTTAGTCAGCCTGTAACGCCAACATTTGCTGCAATAGCGCCTATCTGTAATGGAGATGCTTTAGCATTACCGGAAACATCTGACAATGGTATAACAGGAACATGGTCACCCGCATTGGATAACACCACAACGACTACTTATATCTTTACGCCAAATGCAGGTCAATGTGCTACAACGGCATCATTAACAATTACTGTTAATCAGCCAATCACACCTACATTTGTTGTCCTAGCACCTATCTGTAATGGGGATGCTTTAGTGTTGCCAACAACATCTGACAATAGTATAACAGGAACATGGTCGCCTGCTTTAGACAACACAACGACAACGACTTATACATTCACACCAGATACGGGACAATGTGCTACAACAGCTTCATTGACTGTAATAGTCAACCAGCCTGTAACGCCAATTTTCTCTCCTGTTACTGCTATCTGTAACGGAGATGCACTGAACGCATTGCCAACGACGTCGGATAACGGCTACACAGGTACTTGGTCACCTGCTTTGGACAATACAGCAACCACTACCTACACATTTACACCAGATACCGGACAATGTGCTACAACAGCTTCATTAACCATTACAGTAAATCAGCCAATCACGCCAACGTTCACTCCAGTTGCTGCTATTTGTAATGGAGATGCTTTATCAGCGTTACCGACAACATCCAACAATGGATATACTGGAACATGGTCACCTGCTTTGGATAATACGGCAACTACAACCTATACCTTTTCACCGGATGCGGGTCAATGTGCCATAGCAACTTCTTTAACTATCACAGTCAATCAGCCTATAACGCCAACGTTTACTGCGGTAAACCCTATCTGTACCGGAGATGCTTTGAGTCCACTACCAACAACATCCAATAATGGATATACAGGAACCTGGTCACCAGCTCTGGATAATACAGCAACTACTATTTATACTTTTACACCAGACGCAGGTCAGTGTGCAGCGATAGCCTTACTCACTATTACAGTGAATCAGGTATTGGTAACGCCAACATTTACATCGATAGCGCCAATTTGTAATGGAGATATTTTAGTATTGCCGACAACATCTGACAATGGATTTGTTGGAAGCTGGACACCAACTGTGGATAACACAACGACTACAACTTATACATTCACTCCAAACCCAGGGCAATGTGGAACTACGACTACTTTGACAGTAACAGTGAATCAACCGGTAACACCAACATTCACCGTGATAGCTCCAATATGTAATGGGGATGCATTAGTATTGCCATCAACATCGGATAACGGAATACCAGGAACATGGTCACCAGCTGTGGATAATACGGTAACAACGACTTACACATTCACTCCAAATGCGGGACAATGTGCTACAACAGCTTCATTAACTGTAACAGTGAATCAACCGATAACGCCGACATTCTCTCCAGTTGCAACAATCTGTAATGGAGATACTTTAAGTGCATTGCCCACAACATCCAATAACGGATATACAGGAACATGGTCGCCTGCTTTAGACAATACAGCAACTACGGTTTATACATTTACACCAGATGCGGGACAATGTGCAACAACAGCTTCTTTAACTATTACAGTCAATCAGCCAGTAACGCCAACATTTACTCCGGTTGCCGCTATCTGTAACGGAGATCCATTATTGGCATTGCCAACAACATCAAATAATGGCATTTCAGGAACATGGTCGCCTGCTTTGGACAATACTGCGACTACTATTTATACGTTTACACCAGATGCCAGCCAATGCGCCGTTACTGCAACGATGACCATAACCATTCAGACTACGGCTACTCCAACCGGGAACCCTGTTCAGACATTTGATGTTACCGACTTAAACGATGCGACATTAGAAGACCTTATAGTAAACCCTACGGATGTGAACTGGTATGGATCGCTTTTGGATGCACAATCCTTAAATAATCCGCTGCCATTGTCAACGGTGCTAACGAATGGTGCGACATACTATGCTGTCGCTTTCTCAGCTACGTGTCCGAGTGAGCCATTTGCAGTAACTGTCAATGTGAACTTAGCCAACCCTTCATTTGAGGATTTGAATTTTAATTATTATCCAAACCCTACTTCATCAGTAGTTAATATTACTTGTTCAAGAAACATTACTAAAGTAACTTTGGTTACTATGTTAGGTCAGGTTATTATGACTCAGGATACGGATTCAACAGAAGTTCAGGTTGATTTATCAAGATTAGCGGAAGCAACTTACTTTGTAAAAGTAATATCTGACGACAGAGAAAAGGTAATCAAGGTTGTCAAAAGAAGATAATAATACCAACTTTAAATAGTGAAAGGTTGTCAGCAATGACAGCCTTTTTTTATTGCAGGGTATCAAATAACGACTTAACTCCTATACTTTGGATCGGTTTGGAAAGTTTAATTTCAATCTTTTGATTTGGAAGGACATCAAAATAATTATCGCTGAAAAAGGTTTCCTGTTCTGATGAGAGATAAACATTTTTGGCTAAGACATCTGAAGAAAGTTCATAAGTCAAAGCATCGATTTTTTTAATTTGGATGTTTGGTTTTGTTAGTTGGAGATCTTTCGGTTTAACAAAATAATGCAATTGCTGCATGCCTTGTATTTCAGAAGAAATTGTAAAAGACAATACTGCTTTATTCAGGTTAAATGTTGAAAATTTCTCTTTTGGGATTTCGTAATAAACACTATTTGAACTTCCCATAATGACAGCCGTTGTAAAGGCATTCCAAAGTTTTTTACCGTTAAAGTCAAGTAAAGTAATATCAAATTGGACTTCAAACTGATTCAAATCATCGTTAATGATGTAAACTTTATAAGTATTTTTTTCTTCCGTAATCGAAATCAGGCAATTATCAAAACTCTTCTTAATTTGATACTGCAATGCTTTCCATCGACCATAATAATCTACCGAACTCCATGACGTGACTGGCCAGCAATCATTCAATTGCCAAAATAAAGTTCCCATACAATAAGGTTTTGCCCGACGGTGTGCCTCTATAGCAATTTTCATTCCGTCAGCCTGCAACAATTGCGAGACATAAAGATAATCTTCAAATCTACCTGGAACTTTATAATCACGCGCCATGTATTCCGTGATGGTTTCGTAGCCTGTTGGATGCTTCTGATGATTTTTTACCGCTTCAGAGTTTAGGTTTAAATCTTCTTTTTTACAACACTTTGCAATGTCTCTAAAGCAGGCATACCCTGAAAACCATATTCGCTCATAAAACGGCCCACTTTTTTCTCATACACATCAAAGGGCTCTTTCCCCCACCAAACACCCCAATAATGCGAATCGCCTTGTGTTAAACTTTCCTTTTTTCCCCAACCAATTGATGGTGATGAAGGCCAGTAGCGATTTTTATCTTTAGAGAACAAACTGTCAAGCGTCTTTGGAATAAGCTGATGGAAAAGCTTTTGGTAGTCATTCCAGATTTTTGCAGAATCCTGGGCCGAATACTTATACTGCTTCTGCCAGCCCCAATTGTGCCAGCCTTCGTCAATTTCGTTATTGCCGCACCACAAAGCTATGCTTGGATGATTCTGCAATCGGTTCACGTTGTCTATGACTTCGTTTTTTACATTGTTAACATAGTCGTCATTACCCGGATACATCGCGCAGGCAAACATAAAATCCTGCCAGACCAAAATGCCATTTTCATCGCATTCATTATAAAAAGCATCATCGGCATAGACACCGCCACCCCAAACGCGGAGCATGTTCATATTGGCGTTCTTTGCTTTTTTGACAATCGATTTATACACTGAGTCTGTCGCTCTTGGCAGAAAACTATCGGGCGGAATATAGTTTGCCCCTTTCATAAAAACAGGTTCACCATTGACTTTAAAATAAAAGCTTTTCCCCATTTCATCTTTTTCCTGAATCAATTCTATTGTCCGCAAACCGATTCTCAATTCTTTTTTGGATAATGAAACTGTATTTTGAAGCAAATTGATTTGAAAAGGATAAAGGTGAGGCGAACCCAATCCGTTAGGCCACCAGAGTTTTGGATTCTCAATAGTGTAGGGAATCACAATTCGATTAATGCCTTTTTTAAGATTGATAACTTTGGTTTTATCATTTATTCTTAACTGGAACTTACCCTGAACTGTACTTTGTATTTCTGTAACAAACTGCAACTCGCCTTTCTCAGCCGATAACTGATTGCATTTTACATTTGTAATATGAGCCTTATTCCAAAACTGCAAACTCACTTTTTTCCAGATTCCGGAAGTTACAAATCTTGGCCCCCAATCCCAACCATAATGATATTGTGCTTTGCGTGTGAATACTTTTTCATCGCCTGGCAAAGTATACGGGAGTTCTTTGGCTGATTCCTTTCCTCTTCTGACGGCAGATGCGAAGGTTATTTCTATTTTATTTTGTCCAATGGTAAGCTTTTTTTCACATCAACTTTCCAGGTTCGGAACATATTGTTGGCAGAGAGAATTTTTTTCCATTCAAAAGAACTTCCGAATAAGTATCGAGGCCTTCAAATTGCATAAAGCAGTTCTCGCTTTTTAGTTCTTTTTCAGAAATCTTAAATGTAGTTTGATACTGCCAGTCTTCGTTTTCTATCCATTGCAGTTGTTTTTCGTTGGCACCAAAAAAAGGATTAGTGATTATTTTATTCTGAAACAAATCGGTGTGCACTGTTCCCGGAACTTTGGCTTCAAGCCAATTTGAATCGCCCTGCTTCCTGAATTGCCAGTGTTCTGTACTTAGATTCCGCTCATTACTTTGTGACAAAAGTATCAATGGCAGCAAAAAAACAAACAAAGCCAGAACTGATTTCCTCATTTCAGATTGGATTTTAAGGCTACAACTTCAGAAGCTACTGCGGTTTCACTTCCATCTGTAATGGCAGAAGAATGATAAAAAACAGCTTTTGTTTTCTGCTGAATCAATTCAATATTAGTAGATCGTAATCCACCGCCAGGCATTATTGTAATCCTGCCATTTGCTTTCTTAACTAATTCCGACAGCTGATTCCCGCCTTCAACAACATTTGGCTTTTGCCCTGATGTTAAAATGGCTTGAAAACCGCATTGTATAACCGCTTCCAAAGACTGATGTAAGTCGGCAGCAACATCAAATGCACGGTGAAACGTACATGGAAATGGTTTGGCAAGAGTCACTAATTCCGCATTTTGATTGCTATTGATTGTTTTATCTTCATTCAAAATTCCAAATACAAATCCGTCGACATTTAGTTTTTTCAGTGCTTGTATTTCAGCTTTCATCTGCATGAATTCTGCATTACTGTACACGAAATTCCCTCCCCGTGGCCGAATCATCACATATAAATCAATAGTTAAAACAGCTCTAGCCTTTGTAACCATTTCTTCATTTGGAGTAGTACCGCCAAGTGCAATTCCGTCGCAAAGTTCTATCCTGTCAGCTCCATTTTGCTGGGAAATTAATGCTGATTCCAAATTAAAGCAGGCTATTTCGAGTTTATCCATTATTTTAAAAAGTAATCAGCATCTATTAATTTATTTCCGGAACTGTCATTTACTGCGTAATTAAATCCACCCTGCACGCAGTAGGCACCATATTGGCCTTTTTTGTTTAATGCAATAAATCCCACCTGAATATCCTTTAGGTTTTTATTTCGGTTTTTGGTCAGTTTCACTATTCTGGAAACGGCTTCTTCACAGGCTTTCTGAGGAGATTTTCCCTGGCGCATGAGTTCTACAACCAAATGACAGCCTGCAATCCGAATCACTTCTTCACCGTGACCCGTTGCTGTTGCGGCTCCAATTTCATTATCAACATATAATCCTGCACCGATGATAGGCGAATCGCCAACGCGTCCATGCATTTTAAAGGCCATACCACTGGTTGTGCAGGCTCCGGAAAGATTTCCGAAACTATCCAAAGCGATCATTCCTATAGTGTCGTGGTTTTCGATATTGGCTTTTGGTGAATATTCGCTTTTCTTAAGCCATTCCTTCCATTCCTTTTCGGATTCTTCTACAAGTAAGTTTTCCTTTGTGAATCCTTGTGATAACGCAAACTGCAAAGCACCTTCACCGACCAACATTACGTGTGGCGTTTTTTCCATCACCGCTCGTGCTACTGAAATTGGGTGTTTGATATGTTCGAGGCAGGCTACAGAGCCAATATTGGAAAATTCGTCCATGATGCAGGCATCAAGTGTAACCCTTCCGTCACGGTCAGGGCGTCCGCCATAGCCGACACTTCTTTCCTTAGGATCACCTTCGGGAATCTTTACTCCAGCTTCCACTGCATCTAATGCGCGTCCGTTTTTGTTTAGGATTTCCCAGGCAGCTCCGTTCGCCTGAACGCCAAAATTCCATGTTGAAAGCACTATTGGCTTGTTGACTTTACCTTTAAAAGATATAGTTTCCTGCGGTTCGTCATTTGACACAAATGAAGTCAGTGACAAACCAATTGAACCAATTGCTGCGGTTTTAATAAAATTTCTGCGATTTGACATAGTGTTTATTCTACTGTTATTTCATCTGCGAAAAGCCAGGCACCGTTACCTGAACCATCCTGCCCGTCTGGGATTATGCCGTAGTTTTCGACGGTGACTTTTACAAATTGGATATTCTTCTTATTGCAGTCTATGGTAACATTCCCGTTTAGTTTCTGGATTTCTTCAAATGAAAAAGCCTTCACTTCTTCAAACTCCACCATATCTTCCGATACAGAGAAAGTTATTTTTTTAGGGAAATAAATCCATGACGTTGGGCTGCTGAGAACTCCTATCCCGAGGCGATTGACCTTTTGCCTGCTTCCTAAATCAATAGTTGCGTTCAGGTCTTCACCGGAAAAGCCTAACCAGTCACGACCAAACTTTGTTGGATCCCCTTTAATCCCGTCAACCAATGTAAAAGCGCCTCCTTTGTTATAGTTTTTACTAGGTTGATTTTTTAAAGAAACCAATCGGCTTGTGGCATTATGGATTGAAAATGACTGTTCAAATACATTGCCTTTCTGCATAGCATCTTCGAAAAAAGCCGCTTTGATGGTTTGTGATTTAGTAATTTCTAAAGGCTGGTTGTAGGTCTTTGACAAATTGTTCGGCTGGGTTCCGTCTGTTGTGTAGCGGATGTTTCCGTTTGTCAGATTGGATTTCAACAAATACAGCACTCCATTTCCGCCAGGCCTAGGCATTACATCAGAGGTCACTTCAAAAAGAGCTTTACTGTAATTGATTCCTTTTGCATCGAGGGTTTTAAACTGAGCGATTAATCTGCTTTTGAAATCTTCGTATTTCTCTGGAGCTGATGTCCCCCAAAGTACTTCAGAAAGCGCCATCATTCGGGGAAAAACCATGTATTCCACCTGTTTAGGAGTTTCTATATATTCTGTCCAGAGATTGGCTTGTGCGCCCAAGACGTACTTAGATTCTTCCTCACTTAGTTCTGCTGGGATTGGATTAAAAGAGTACACTTTTTCAATTGGAGTATATCCGCCAATAGCCAAAGGTTCGTTCTTTGGATCACCCTGATAAAAATCGAAATAGCAATGGGAAAGCGGTGTCATTACCACGTTGTGTTTTTGCTTTGCGGCTGCAATTCCACCTTCGGTACCGCGCCAACTCATAACGGCTGCGTTTGGAGCCAGGCCACCTTCGAGGATTTCATCCCAACCGATTATTTTTCGGTCTTTGCTGTTGACGAATTTCTCGATTCTCTGTACAAAATAACTTTGCAGTTCGTGTTCGTCCTTCAGTCCTTTTTGCTTGATTAATGCCTGGCAGTTCGGACAGGCTTTCCAGCGCGTTTTTGGACATTCGTCACCGCCAATATGGATGTATTTTGACGGAAACAATGCCATGACTTCGGTTAAAACATTTTGAAGAAAAGTAAAGGTTTCTTCTTTTGGACAAAAGACATCATCTAAAACGCCCCATTGTTTTCCGACTTCAAATGGTCCGCCAGTACAGGATAATTGCGGATAAGCAGCCAGAGCAGCGACCGCATGTCCAGGCATCTCAATTTCCGGAACTACTGTGATATGGCGCTTTTCAGCGTATGCGACAACTTCCTTTATCTGTTCCTGGGTATAAAATCCGCCATAGCGTTTGTCGTCATATTTCTGGTCACGATAATGGCCTACCATCGAACCGTTGCGCCATGCTCCTACTTCCGTTAGCTTTGGATACTTTTTGATTTCAATGCGCCAACCCTGATCGTCTGTTAAGTGCCAGTGGAAGGTATTGAATTTATACATTGTGAGGTAATCAATATACTTTTTGACAAAATCTATCGGAAAGAAATGCCGTGCACAATCAAGATGCATTCCGCGCCAGGCATATTTTGGAGCGTCAATTATATGTACACAGGGTACTTTTATTTCACTGTTTTGTCCGACCGGAATCAACTGTAAAAAGTCTGTATCCCGTAAAAATTCCCCAAAGGATCAGACTGGGAAATCGACACTTCATTTGGATATATATTTAGGAAGTATTTTCCCTGATTGGTATTGGAATAGAATTTTACCGCCGCTTCATCATCATTGTGGAAGCCGCCGGAAAGCATTTCATACAAGCCAATTTTAGAGATTGATGTCAAATTTACGCCTATCTTCAATTCCAATCCCGTCAGTTTTTTTATTTCTTCCTGAAGGTATTTAGCTTCGTACAGATTAGGATCGGCTATGATAACGGTTTCCTTACTCAGAACAAAACTGCCTTCGTGCGTTTCTAAACTATGAGGCTGTGGAATTAATGGCAGGGTCTGGGAAAAGCCAATATTGAAAAGAAGTATAAAAAAGAAGGTAATTCTATGCGCCATGAAAGTTGTGTTTGGTGAAGGCTAATTTAAACAAAAAGACAATAAAAACCTGTCACAATACGGTAAACAAAAAAATTATTCCTTAAAATCATCTTGATTATAATGCATAATCAAGATAATAATAGCGCATAATCAAGAACACAGTAATGCGTAATCAAGAAAATAGTAATGCATAATTTAACAAATAGTCGTCGACTATTTATCAGATAGTCGGCGAGTATTTGTTTACAGACTATTATAAAACAAAAAATCCCTGCTAAATAGCAGGGATTTTTTTATATTGAAAAGTAAAATTATTATTTCAATGCTTCCACTTTAGCTTTTACTTCAGCTTCTGTACCTTCAATGGTTTCAGTTGCAGAAGTTCCGTTTACTGTGGTAGTTACAGTTGCTACAGCTTTACCGTTTGTATTGGTAATAACAACTTTTACATTTTTTTCCATGTTTACAGCAGCTTTAGGAGCTCCTTTTGCACAACAGTCATCTTTTTTAGCGATGAATTTTCCATCAGCGTCGTAATGAGAAAGGCAAGCTTCTTTTTCAGCTGGTGAACATCCTAAAGAATCGCACATTGCAGCACATTCTTCTTTAGTCATGTCTTTGCATTTGCTCATATCGCATTTGCCCATCATCATACCACCTTCGCAAGATTCCATTTTATCTGTACATTGCATATCTTTAGTCCCACCTTCGTGACCAGCACCTAAGATTGGAGCGATAACTAATCCGATAAGACAGGTTAATTTGATTAAGATGTTCATTGACGGACCAGAAGTGTCCTTAAATGGATCTCCAACAGTATCTCCGGTTACCGCTGCTTTGTGAGCATCAGAACCTTTGTATGTCATTTCACCATTAATTAGAACTCCAGCCTCGAAAGATTTCTTAGCGTTATCCCAGGCACCACCAGCGTTGTTTTGAAACACAGCCCAAAGCACTCCGGATACAGTAACTCCAGCCATATATCCACCTAACATTTCAGCGATTAATTGGTTGTCATCTCCGTAAACTAATTTACCTACTAATACGATTGCGATTGGGAAACCGATAGTCATGATTCCAGGCAACATCATTTCACGTAATGCCGCTTTAGTAGAAATCTCAACACATTTACCATATTCCGGTTTTCCTGTTCCTTCCATGATTCCTGGAATTTCCTTGAACTGGCGACGTACTTCGTACACCATGTCCATGGCAGCTTTACCAACCGAATTCATTGCTAATGCAGAGAATACAACCGGAATCATACCTCCAACAAATAACATTGCCAATACAGGTGCTTTGAAGATATTGATACCGTCAATTCCTGTAAACGTTACATAAGCAGCAAATAAAGCCAACGATGTTAATGCAGCAGAAGCGATGGCGAAACCCTTTCCTGTTGCAGCAGTAGTGTTACCAACTGAATCTAAAATATCTGTTCTTGTTCTAACTTCTTTTGGCAATTCACTCATTTCAGCGATACCACCAGCGTTATCAGAGATTGGTCCGAAAGCATCGATTGCCAACTGCATTGCTGTAGTAGCCATCATTGCCGAAGCAGCCAAAGCAACTCCATAAAAACCAGCCAAAGCATAAGTTGACCAGATAGCTCCAGCGAACAATAATACCGTTGGGAAAGTAGAAATCATTCCGGTAGCTAAACCAGCGATAACGTTAGTTCCTGCACCTGTAGATGATTTTTGTACGATTGCCAATACTGGTTTTGTACCTAATCCTGTGTAATATTCTGTTACTGATGAAATAGCTCCACCAACAAATAATCCAATTAAAGAAGCATAGAAAACCCTCATTGAAGAGATGGTCTGTAATCCTTCACCGAAGAATGACATTTGCATAGTTTCGGGCAACATGTGATCGATAAGGAAGAAACAAGCTACTGCTGTTAAAACAATAGAAACCCAGTTTCCGATGTTTAACGCTTTCTGAACCTGAGCTTCTTTAGCATCATCGCTGGATATTTTCACCAACATTGTTCCGATGATTGAGAATAGGATTCCGAAACCAGCAATAGCCATTGGCAATAAGATTGGACCAATTCCACCGAAAGCGTCTTCGATTTTTCCGCCCATGTCTTTGATAACATAGTTTCCTAATACCATTGCAGCCAATACTGTGGCCACATAAGAACCGAATAAGTCAGCTCCCATTCCGGCAACGTCACCAACGTTGTCACCAACGTTATCTGCGATTGTAGCAGGGTTTCTTGGATCATCCTCTGGAATTCCCGCTTCAACCTTACCTACTAAGTCAGCACCTACGTCAGCCGCTTTAGTATAAATACCACCTCCAACACGGGCAAACAAAGCGATAGATTCAGCTCCAAGAGAGAAACCAGCCAATGTTTCCAAAACAACCGTCATGTCCTCAGTGTTTGTCCAAACACCGCCCATGAAATTTTGAAATAATATAATGAAGAATCCTGTCAAACCAAGAACTGCCAATCCGGCAACTCCTAATCCCATTACAGTTCCACCACCAAAAGAAACTTTTAGTGCTTGTGGTAAACTTGTACGGGCAGCCTGAGTTGTTCTTACGTTAGTTTTTGTTGCGATTTTCATCCCCATATTTCCAGCCAACGCTGAAAAGAAAGCTCCGAAAACGAATGCTATTACGATTAATAAATGTGTTTTAACACCTGGTAAAAAAGTAATTCCAGCCAAAACAACACTCGCAATAACTACGAAAATTGCCAATAATCTGTATTCTGCTTTTAAGAAAGCCAAAGCACCTTCGTAGATGTAATCTGAAATCTCTTTCATTTTACCATCACCAGCGTCCTGCTTTAAAACCCAAGCTCTTTTGAATGCCATAAAAGCCAATCCAATTAATGCCATAACTATTGGCACATAAATCATGTATGATTCCATAAATATAATTTTTGTTATAAATTTTATCGGTCGCAAAAGTAACAAAACTTTAACAAATAAAAACAATTAATTTACGAATGTTTTGACGGCATCTAAACCATTGGTTTTCTGTTTCTTTTCTCCAAATAATGATGCCAAAGCATAAAGGTTGCCATGCTTCGGTAAGGTTTCCAGTTTTGGGACAACAGTTCCATTTCTTCTTTGGTATGGATATCAAACAATTCCCTGATAGTATTTACAACTGCAATGTCGCCAAGCGGAATGATATCAGGTGATTGCAGGGAAAACATTAGGTAAACATCGATTGTCCAATTACCGATTCCTTTGAGTTGGATTAGTTCGGCTCTTACCTCATCGGCGGATTTTGCAGTGAAACTTTCCAAATCCAATTCCGATGAAACGGCTTGAGCCAGTACTTTTAGATACGTTATTTTCTGTCGGCTTACACCACAAGTTTTTAAATCTTCATCCGAACGATTGCTAATGTTCTTGGGAGTAACTTTTCCTAAAAGAGTTTCAATTTTGAGAAAACAGGCTTTAGCAGAATCGATAGAAACCTGCTGTTCTAGGATTAATTTACAAAGTGTTACAAATCCCTGTGGACGTGAAGGAATGAATGGATTTCCATATTGCAGGTGCAGTCTTTTGAAAACTTCATCCTTTTCAACAAGAAATGAGATGGCTTCTTCCATTGCAAATAGATATAGACCCTGAAATAAATTCAGTGTGAAATTCAGCTTAAAAATAAAATCCGAAGGAACCTTTTATTGTGAAATTATTTGTTTCCGGTATATCCCTGTAATTCGCTCTCCACGCAAAATCGAGGCGGAATACCTTAAATATATTTCCGATTCCTGCATTGTATTCCCAATACGGTTTTTCCGGTGCCTGATAAATCAGGTTGGAAGCGTTGATCAATCGGTTTTCATCTGAAACAGTTCCGTAAACTCCTTTTACCCCTACAATCTCACGAAGATTCAACTTTCGCAAACCTGGAATCCTGGCAAATATTTTCCCTTGAAAATTATGTTCCCATTTTAAGGTAGCATATTGATCGGCGACAAATTCGTAGAAGTTAAGATTGCTGAAAGTATTATCAATTATGAACAAAGTCTGGTTACCCGGAACGACGCTCATCAGACCTAACGGAATCTGACCAAAAGTCTTTCCAACCTCAACCGTAACATTCGAACGGCCAAGTGGCCCAATAACTATTGGCTGTTTGTAATATAACTGGACTTTTTGGTAGCTGAAATCACTGTTGATAAACCCCTTAAATCCTTGGCTGTAGTTTAGGAAAATACGACTATACGGATTGTCAACCTCACGCCTTTCCACTCCATAACCAATGGTCTTTCTCTTTGGTGTAAGTTCAACCTGAACGTTCACTTCTGATTGCGTTACACTACTAGCTGTTGTAGTCTGCGTATCATCTGTATAATAATCCAACATAAATGTATCTGATGCCGATTCTAAAGTCCGGTAGGAGAATCCTAGTTGGAAAGTTACGTTTTTGATGGGTTCAATTTCGGCTGCCAAAGTGGTTAGGTTAATATTGGTTAACTTACCATTGGAACCTGTTGTAAACAATCCGGAGGAAGCGTAACTTCTTCCTAAAACGTCATTGGTTGTGGTAAGGCTGGCACCAATCTGTTCAACATCGCGCCTATTTCCTCCAGAAATGATGATTCGGTTTTTCTTGTCAATCATCCATTTTCCAGACATGCCGTATTTGAACTTGTTGTCCTTAAATCCGTAAGCTGTGTATCCCTGCACCCTCCAAAGGTCATTTGGTCCGAAATAGGTTCTGGCTCCGGCTCTCAAACGCAGGCCTTCAACCTCATTGTTTCCGATGGTGGAGAAGATTGGTCCGTAATCTAAATGGTATTTCGGAATCTCTATATAACCACTTCCCAAAATAGAAACGAGGCTGTAAAGCTGCTTGAATTTCTTCACGGTTTTAAGCGTGTCAATCATCGCATAGATTTTCTTCTCGTCTTTATTGAGTTTTTCAAATCGGTTTTCATCCCAATACTCATTAGTCCTTTGGTAAACTTCGTTGTTTATGTAATTGACTTCTTCTTTATAGAATTTGTCGGGTTTCTTTTCATCAAACTTGAAATTTCGGTAAAGCGTGGTACGTTTTCCATAAACCCCTTTAGATTCCTCTTTCTTTCTCAAGGCAAAGTCAGACATCATGTAATCACGCGTTGGAAGGAAAACAGAATCATTCAAGACTTCATATTCCTGCTCCAGATAAATGTCCTTTACCCAGTTGATGTTGGCACTTTTTGTAATGGCCATATTTATTTTCTTGATAGCAAACGTTGTATCATTTACCCAAAAATCGCCTTTGAACGTCAGTTCATTTTTACGTCTTGGATAAAAAACAATATTATAGCACAGCTTGTTATCAATGACAGCGGTATCAGCTAAAACATAGTTGTACACATCGATTCCGGTTCGGGATAACGGACTTGTGAAACTTTTGTCAAACAACTGCAGGTAGTTATCATAGATGTCATAATCATTATACAAATCCTTGATAAACATGTTCACTCCATCACCACTTCCTAAACCAGAGTTTTTGTTGGCTTTAAGAACTTCTTTTGTTCTTTTATTTTCATTATCTCCGTAAAAATCAGATAAGGATTCGTTTATGAATATGGGCAGGTAGGTTTTTCCGGTAACCTTAGAAGTATCAATGTTTTTAAAAACGAATTCCATGCCTTTGAAAATCTTACTTTTCATAAAAGCACTGTCAATCGTATTCATATCAAATTCTACTTTTTCATATTTTTCGTATTGATATTGCTTGAACATTTTGAGTCCGTTCTTTCTTCTTCTTTCCCAAATCTTTCTAAGTATATCCAAGGCAGGGTTATTTTTCTTGGATGTTTTTCCGGAAAAGATTTTTACTTCCTTCAAAGTATTCCCTTCAGTAAGGATCACCTTGAAATCATAATTTACAAGCTGTGGCAACTTTACTGTTTTGTCGGGAAACCCAACAAAAGATACAACCAGCTCTGTATAATTATCTGGTGATTCTATATAGAAACGGCCATCTTCATTGGAAACCACTCCAGTATTGGAACCCTTAAAAACAACATTGGCATACGGAATTGGCTGCTTGGAATTATCAAGCACAACGCCACTGACTTTGGTTTGACCAAAAGAGCTGTAAGAGAAAGCAAGAACTAAAATGAGGAGTGTAAAGATTCTTTTCATTGGCTGGTTAGACTGGTTTAGAAAGTTAGACTCCTTAGATGATTAGAAAAATCTAAATATCTAAGGAGTCTGATAGATCTAACAATCTATTTATAAGTTACTTTTTTTACAGCTTTGATAACGTCGTCTGCATTAGGCAACCACTCTTTTAATAAAGTTGGGGAATAAGGCGCCGGAGTATCAGCTGTAGTAATTCTTTGGATTGGTGCATCTAAATAATCGAATGCCCTTTCCTGAACCATATAGGTAATCTCGGAAGCAACGCTGGCAAAAGGCCAGGCTTCTTCTAAAACCACTAGTCTGTTTGTTTTTTTACTGAATTTATAATCGCATCATAATCCATTGGGCGAACCGTTCTCAAATCGATGATTTCACACGAGATTCCTTCTTTTTCCAATGCATCTGCTGCGATGAAAGCTTCCTTTATAATTTTTCCGAAAGAAACTATAGTTACATCTTTTCCTTCTCTTTTGATATCGGCAACTCCTAGCGGAATGGTATATTCTTCTTCAGGCACTTCTCCTTTGTCACCATACATCTGCTCAGATTCCATAAAGATGACTGGATCATTATCGCGAATAGCAGATTTCAGTAAACCTTTGGCATCGTAAACCGTTGAAGGAACTACCACTTTCAGTCCCGGAGTATTGGCAAACCAGTTCTCAAAAGCCTGTGAGTGCGTTGCTCCTAATTGGCCCGCAGAAGCGGTTGGTCCACGAAAAACCATCGGCATCGGAAATTGTCCGGCCGACATTTGACGCATTTTGGCAGCATTGTTAATGATTTGATCGATTCCAACTAAAGAAAAGTTGAACGTCATATATTCTACAATCGGGCGACAGCCATTCATTGCTGAACCTACTGCAATTCCGGCAAAACCTAACTCTGCAATTGGAGTATCGATTACTCTTTTTGCTCCGAATTCCTCAAGCATTCCTTTTGAAGCTTTGTAAGCACCATTATATTCGGCAACTTCCTCACCCATCAAATATACTGACTCATCGCGACGCATCTCTTCACTCATTGCTTCGGCAATCGCTTCTCTAAATTGTATCGTTCTCATAAAATTACTTTGTATCAATTTTGGATAGCAAAAGTAAAAAAAGAAAATAGAATATAGAGAATAGAAAAAAGAAATATTACAGTCCGTGATGTTCTCTTACTTCATCGTCAAAAGTTGCCGCCAGGTTACTCTCTTCAATTGCTGATTTTGCGCTTTCGCCAGCCTCGAGTTCCTTACCTCCTGCGTGGTATTTCATAGCTTCTAAATGTGCTTTGGCAGCTTCCTGGTGGTGCAGCGCTGCATTTTTATGGCTTTCTAAAATGGCTAAGGTTGATTCGTTATGGGTTTCCATGATTGTATAGTTTTAAGTTAATTTTTATTGCCGGTCGGCGTTGTCCTCCTCTAGATCATTGTGATTATCACCACCAATACTGTAGCCGTTATTTTCTTCATCCTCGCTTCCAATATCTTCCTGTTGATCATCAAGTTCGGAACCTGGAATGTCTAAATCACTTCCCGATTTATCTTCATTGAAGGTTTTCTCGTTATACTTTCCATCATCCGTATTCGAGATTTTTGTTTTGGAAATATCTTCCGGATCAATTTCAGTTTCTTCCTTAGCCTTGTTGTAAATATCTTCACTTGCAGGATAATTTACATTCGCCGGATAAACCTTATTCGGATTTTCCATTGTTTTGTTTTTGGACATCTTATTCATGATAGTTTATTTTGATTATTAAAATTCTCTTTTTCTTTTTTGAGTTTAAGCTCCTCGATATCGGCATCCATTTTTTCTTTTTTCATCCCTACCCTTATATAGCCAAAAACACTCATATAAATATTGGCTACCCAAACTAACGAGAAACCCGCAATGAGGTAACCACGCCAATCATCATATAGCAATTGGAATCTCGTTAGCAATAAAAAAAGTACCGTTACATAATGACTGAAACAGTATTCGCAGGTAAACAGGTAGAAAAACTTTCTTTGCAGCATAGAGCTACAGTGCTTGGATTTGTTAATACAAAAATCCCGTGGTTCCCTAAAAATCTCTTCCCGCGTTACCGTCCATGCAATACATGCAATGGGAATTGCAAGAATGAACAGGTAAAATAGTTGCTGTGATATTTCCATTTAACTATTAGTTATTTTTCTTTGACATGCCTATTTTATTTAATCTGATAGTCACTGCTTTCTGCCGATCCTTTCCTTTTCCCGGGCCTTTTAATGCATTTCCCTTATCTTCGTTTTTTATCTCTTTCATAGCGTTTGAATTACGTTTAATCTTAAATAGTTTTGATTTATAAAGATATTCCATCATAACTTCCTACCGATTATATCATTTTTTTTGAGTGTTACACAATTGACATCCTACGAAATCGATGTAATAGTTAAAAATATTATGCGTGCATAATACATTATTCAAAATATTATGCTAATTTTGTGCTTCGAATTTTCAACAAATACTCAATACCTATGAAAATATTAGTTTGCATCAGTCATGTACCTGATACTACTTCAAAAATCAATTTTGTCAATGGTGACACAGAGTTTGACACAAACGGTGTTCAATATGTAATTAATCCTAATGATGAATTTGGGCTAACAAGAGCCATTTGGTTTCAGGAACAACAAGGAGCAAATGTCACTGTTGTAAATGTTGGCGGCACTGATGCCGAAGCGACTTTGAGAAAAGCTTTAGCCATTGGTGCTAACGAAGCTATCCGAGTAAACGCAACCCCAACTGATGGATTTTTTGTGGCCAAACAATTAGCCGAAGTAGCAAAATCAGGAGGTTATGATTTAGTTATCTGTGGAAAGGAATCATTAGACTATAACGGCGGAATGGTTCCGGGAATGCTAGCAACACTTTTAGATTACAACTTTGTAAATTCCTGCACTGAACTAACTATAGACGGTTCTTCAGCAAAAGCTGCCAGGGAAATTGATGGTGGAAAAGAAACTATTTCCGCTGCACTTCCATTAGTAATTGGAGGTCAGAAAGGTTTAGTTGAAGAAAAAGACTTAAGGATTCCAAACATGAGGGGAATTATGACAGCAAGGACTAAAGTTCTTACTGTTCTTGAACCAGTTGCTTCAAACAACAACACCAAAGCAGTGAAATTTGAAAAACCTGCACCAAAATCAGCTGTGAAATTATTTTCTGCTGACGATTTAGACGGATTGGTTAATGCATTACACAACGAAGCAAAAGTCATTTAATAATCATTAGGGAATTGCGTTAGGGATTGCAATGAAAATCCTTTTCTTGAAAAGAAAAGATTGTAATGTAAAGCCCGGCCGAAGGCAACGCCCAAAAATATAAAATCTTATGTCAATATTAATATACGCTGAATCAGCAGACGGAAAATTTAAAAAAGTAGCTTTCGAATTAGCCTCTTATGCCAAAAAAGTAGCCGAATCTTTGGGAACAGATGTAACTGCCGTTACAGTTAATACAGATAATGTTTCTGATTTATCTAAATATGGAGTTTCAAAAGTTTTGAAGGTTGCAAACGACAAACTTAAGAACTTCAATGCAAAAGCTTATGCAGATGTTATAAAACAAGCAGCACAGAAAGAAAGTGCCAAGTTAATTTTGCTTTCTTCTACAACAGATAGTTTATACTTAGCGCCAATCGTAAGTGTTGGCCTTGATGCCGGATTTGCTTCCAATGTTGTGGGTTTACCCGTTAGCACTTCGCCTTTCCAGGTAAAAAGAAATGCCTTTTCAAACAAAGCTTTCAACATCACTGAAATTAATACCGATGTAAAAGTATTAAGCTTAGCAAAAAACTCATATGGACTTGTAGAAAGTACAGGATCTGCTACAGAAGAAGCTTTTTCTCCATCTTTAAACGATGCTGATTTCAATGTAAAAGTGGAATCTGTAGAAAAAACAACCGGAAAAGTAACCATTGCTGATGCTGATGTAGTAGTGTCTGGCGGCCGTGGAATGAAAAGCCCGGATAACTGGCACTTATTAGAAGATCTAGCTTCCTCACTTGGTGCTGCGACAGCTTGTTCAAAACCAGTTTCTGATATTGGCTGGAGACCTCACAGTGAACACGTTGGGCAAACAGGAAAACCTGTAGCTGCCAATTTGTATATAGCCGTTGGAATTTCAGGAGCCATTCAACACATTGCCGGAATTAACTCTTCTAAAGTAAAGGTTGTTATTAATACAGATGCTGATGCGCCTTTCTTTAAAGTGGCAGACTACGGAATTGTTGGCGATGCATTGGAAATCCTTCCAAGATTAACCCAAAAAATCAAAGAGTTTAAAGCTCAAAACTCATAAAACCAATTTATTAGTTCATTAAAGAGCCGTCAGGGAATTAAAACATCTGACGGTTCTTTTTTTATTTAATTCCGTTTTAAGAAGCCAAAACTTTTTGTTACTTTGCATGCCGAACCTACGGCATATTTAATTTATAATAAATAAAAGCCTTGATACTTAATACTCAAGTCTTCATACTTAAAAAATGAGTTTAGTAAAACTAACTATAAAAGGAATTTCCTATAGCCAAACACAGAACGGTGCTTATGCCTTGATTTTAAACGAAGTAGACGGCGAAAGGAAATTACCGATAGTAATTGGTGCATTCGAAGCACAGTCTATTGCGATAGCTTTAGAAAAAGAAATAAAACCACCACGTCCTTTGACTCATGATTTGTTTAAAAGTTTCGCTGACCGATTTGACATTGTGGTAAAACAAGTTATCATCCACAAATTGGTTGATGGCGTTTTCTATTCGAGTATTATTTGCGAAAGGGATAAGATTGAAGAAATAATTGATGCACGGACTTCAGATGCTATTGCTTTAGCATTGCGTTTTTCTGCTCCAATTTTCACCTATAAAAATATTTTGGACAAAGCCGGAATCTACCTTAACAATCCAACTGAATTGGACAGCCCAAATCCGGACGACGATGGCGTACTTTCTACTCCCGAAACTTTTGGATTAGATGACCAAGGCAATGCCTCAACCGATATTTACAAAAGCATGAGCCTTTCTGAACTGCACGAAGCTTTGGAAAAAGCCGTTCAGGATGAAGATTACGAAAAAGCAGCAAAGATTAGAGACGAAATTTCAAAGAGAGAAAGCTAAAATATTTTGAATTTTGAATTATAAATTTTAGATGATTTTAATTTAGAATTCAAAATTTAGAATTTATAATATTATTTATGAAGCAGTACCACGATTTAGTAAAGCACGTTTTAGAAAACGGGATACAAAAAGGAGACCGAACAGGAACGGGAACCAAAAGTGTTTTTGGCTACCAGATGCGTTTTGACCTGAATGAAGGTTTCCCAATGGTAACCACCAAAAAACTGCATTTAAAATCGATTGTATACGAATTACTTTGGTTTTTAAAAGGCGATACCAATATCGAATACCTTAAAGAAAATGGCGTAAAAATCTGGGATGAATGGGCTGATGAAAATGGTGATTTAGGCCCGGTTTATGGATACCAATGGCGTAATTGGAATGGTGAGGAAATTGATCAAATTACAGAATTAATTGATACTTTAAAGAAAAACCCAAATAGCAGGAGAATGTTGGTTTCGGCCTGGAATCCATCTGTCCTGCCTGACACTTCAAAATCATTTGCTGAAAATGTAGCTAACGGAAAAGCCGCTTTACCTCCATGCCATGCCTTCTTTCAGTTTTATGTAGCCGAAGGCAAATTATCTTGCCAGCTTTACCAAAGAAGCGCTGATATATTCCTTGGTGTTCCTTTCAACATTGCTTCGTATGCTTTATTTACTATGATGATTGCCCAGGTTTGTGATTTGCAGGTTGGGGAATTCATTCACACTTTTGGTGATGCCCATATTTACAACAACCATTTCGAACAATTGGAATTGCAGTTGTCACGCGAGCCAAAACCACTTCCAAAAATGATTTTAAACCCGAATGTGAAGAATATTTTCGATTTCACTTTTGAAGATTTCACTTTAGAAGGCTACGAACCTCATCCTCATATCAAAGGAGTTGTTGCGGTATAGGCAATAAAGGCGGACAAAATCTTAACTTAAAAACATAAACAGACAGCATGCTTTTTAACTCCATAGATTTTGCCATTTTCCTTCCAATTGTATTTATACTTTATTGGTTTGTTACCAATAAATCGCTAACTGCGCAAAACATACTGCTTCTTGTAGCCAGCTACTTTTTCTATGCCTGTTGGGATTGGAGATTCTTATTCCTGTTGATTTTTTCAACACTTTTGGATTATTACACCGGAATTAAAATGTCTGAATCCAAAAACCAAAGCTCAAAAAAATCTGGTTTTGGTTAAGCATATCAATTAATCTGGGCTTTCTTGGCGTTTTTAAATATTACAACTTTTTTGCCGAATCCTTCGCAGAGGCCATCAGCAATTTTGGATTACACGTAGACCTTTGGACATTACAGGTTATTTTGCCGGTAGGGATTTCGTTTTATACTTTTCATGGTCTTTCCTATGTTATAGACATTTACAAAGACAGGATAAAGGCTGAAAAGAACTTCATCGAGTATTCGGTTTTTGTTAGTTTTTTCCTTTGCTCGTCGCCGGACCGATAGAAAGAGCCACGCATCTTCTACCTCAAATCCAAAAGAAAAGAACCTTTGATTATAGCAATGCCGTAAATGGATTGAAACAAATTCTCTGGGGATTATTCAAGAAAATAGTAATTGCCGATCAGTGTGCCCAATATGCTAACATCATTTTCAATAATTCGGGCGATTATTCCGGAAGCACACTTCTGCTGGGCGCTTTGTTCTTTACCTTCCAGATTTATGGTGACTTTTCGGGCTACTCCGATATTGCCATTGGAACAGCAAAATTATTTGGAATCGATTTGTTAAGAAACTTCGCTTTTCCTTATTTTTCAAGGGATATTGCAGAGTTTTGGCGTCGCTGGCATATTTCACTTTCAACCTGGTTTAGGGATTATTTATACATCCCTTTAGGCGGAAGCAAAGGCGGAACCTGGATGAAAGTCAGGAACACCTTCATAATATTCTTAGTGAGCGGATTTTGGCATGGTGCGAACTGGACATTTATTATTTGGGGACTTCTCAATGCCTTGTATATTATGCCTTCGATTATATTCAATACCCATAGGGACAATCTTGATATTGTCGCAAAAGGAAAATACTTTCCGTCTGTAAAGGAGTTAATTCAGATACTGATAACTTTCAGTTTAACCGTTTTTGCATGGATCTTTTTCAGGGCGAAGGATTTGCATCACGCCATAAACTACATCCAAAATATGTTTACCGAAGCCTTATTCAAAACACCCGATTTTTCAGGCATTGGTTTTTCCAAAAAAATCTTTATTATCCTGTTTTTATTCCTTTTGATTGAGTGGCTCGGAAGAGAAGAGCAGTTTGCGTTGTCCAAAATCAATTCTAAAATTCCAAGACCAATGCGTTGGGGATTCTATTACATCATTGTTTTTGCTATATTTTATTTTTCGGGAACAGAACAGCAATTTATCTATTTCCAATTTTAGATGAAAAAATTTGCCACACTTACCATATTATTCTCTTTGCCGGTAATCATAGTACTTATTGCATTCGAATTTTCGCTAAGGCATATCCCTAATGATTATGCTTATAAAAGACATTACCTGGACACAAAATCAAGTGAAATCGAAGTTTTATATTTAGGGAGTTCGCACATCTATTGCGGAATTAACCCTGAATTTTCAGAGCTCAAGAGTTTTAACGCTTCGCATGTATCACAGTCCTTAAATTATGATTTGGCTATTCTTGAAAAATATAAAGACAACTGGTCAAAGCTAAAATGCATTGTCCTTCCTGTTGATTATTTTTCGATGTATACGACGATTGAAACTGGAGTAGAAAAATGGCGCGTTAAAAATTATACCATTTATTACGGCTTGAATTCGATTATCAGTAATGAAGGGCGTTTTGAATTAACAACCGGAAAATTTTCGTCTAATATATCGCGTTTATGGGCGTATCACCAAAACGGTTCCAATGACTTGAGTTGTAATAAGCTGGGTTGGGGAACAAACTATAATTCGAAAAATAGCAAAGATTTAATCGAAACCGGAAAAATTGCCGCCGAAAGACATACCGTTAAAATTATCGATACTGAATGTTATGAAAAAAACCGAAAAGCTCTGGAAACCATTATCGGATTTGCCAAGACTAAAGATATAAAAGTAATTTTGATCACCTGTCCGGCTTATAAATCCTATGTTAATCGGCTGAATCAAAAACAGCTAAACAGCACCATTAGTTTCATCAATAAATTATGTTTAGAAAATAGCAACGCATTCTATTATAATTTATTAAATGACAAGTCTTATACCAGCGATGACTTTTTTGACGCTAACCATTTAAACGACATAGGCGCTAGAAAGCTGACCCTACAATTAGACTATCTAATAAATCAAAATCTTTCCAAATAAAAATCCGTCTCGAAACCAAGACGGATTTTTCTTTTAACCAATAAACCTAACCAAAATTTATAGAGCTAAAACACTATTTTCTGCTCCGGCGAATTCATTGTAAGCATAACTGTCTGCTTCGGGATCGTTGATATAAGCACCATCAACTAAATATTTGAACTCAAAAGAATTGTCTTTTGGTAAATCAAAAGTTGCTTTGAAAGTTCCTGTCTTTAATTTTGATAATTCTCCTTCTGCCGGATTCCAGTTATTGAAATCACCTATTACTGAAGCTGTATTTGCTTCTTTTGCCTCGATTGAAAAGGTAACTTTAACAACCGGCTTTGTTTTTATAACTTGCTTCTTGATAGCCATAACTAATTCATTTATAGATTACTGAAGCAAAGTAACGCAATACTTTAATATGATTTACACACTAAATCACTTTTGAGAATTTGCTAAAAACTAAGCCAAATTAAAAGAAGATGCACAATATTAAGTAGGTTTAATTCTGCATCCTCAATTAAGAAAACGTTTGCGAATGGTGATATCTTAAAATCATATTTCGCCATTTTAAAAATAAATTTTACCTTTAAGGCACAAATTTCGTCATATGGAAGCACAACAACACGAATTATATGAATATGCCAAGGATAGAATCAAACAAAAAAAACGGTTGTTTTATCATTTTGTATTGATTTGCATTGGCAGTGTTTTTTGATAGCTGCCAATAAATGGCTCGGACTTTATCCCGAAAAAATTTGGTGGACTTGGGCAGTTGCTGTTTGGGCCTTCGTATTTATCCTTCATGTCATCAACGTGTTTGTGATTAACAATTTCATGAATAAAAACTGGGAACGTGAGCAAATCGATAAATTGATGCTAAGGCAAACCAAGAAAGTAGAAAAGCTTAAAAACGATTTGGACAATTCAAAACCCGCAGCAGAATGATTACACTTATTGCCGCTGTGGCAGAAAACAATGCACTAGGAAAAAACAATCAGTTGCTTTGGCATTTGCCGGATGACTTTAAAAGATTTAAAAACATAACAACCGGTCATCATATTATTATGGGAAGGAAAACTTTCGAGAGCTTTCCGAAACCCTTACCCAACAGAACCCATGTGATTATTAGCCGACAGAAAAACTATCAACCAGATGGCTGCATTGTTGTTGATTCGTTAGAGAAAGCCATTGCAGTTTGCCCAAAAAACGAAGAAACATTCATTATTGGTGGTGGCGAAATCTATAAACAGTCCATTGCAATTGCAGACAAACTTGATATTACTAAAGTACATCACACTTTTGAAGCGGATACTTTTTTCCTGAAATAGATTTGAAGGAATGGAAATTAACTGCTTCCGAACTTCATCCGAAAGATGAAAAACATCAGTTTGATTTTGCATTTGAAACGTATTTAAGAAAATAGCTTCCGGAAATAATCCGAAATTCGGGTAATTGAAATATTGGCTTATATTTGCCAAAAATTAAACATGTCAAAAAACATCACTCCTTATAAAGACTCGACACTAGGCAAAAAAGAACAGGTTACCCAAATGTTTGATAACATCTCGGGCAACTATGATGGTCTAAACCGTGTTATCTCCCTTGGAATTGATGTTAAATGGCGAAATAAGGTTGTAGCCTTGGTAGCCGAAAAAATCCGGAAACTATTCTTGACATTGCAACCGGAACTGGAGATTTGGTTATCTTAATGGCTAAAACTTCCGCCAAAAGAATCGTTGGGCTTGACATTTCTGCGGGAATGCTTGAAGTGGGAAAGAAAAAAATCGAAAAGGAAAATTTAAGCAGCAGGATAGAAATGGTTATTGGCGACAGCGAAAACATGCAGTTTCCTGACAATTACTTCGATGCCATTACCGTTTCATTCGGAATCAGGAATTTCGAAACACTGGAGAAAGGTTTGGCCGAGATATACAGAGTGTTAAAGCCGGGAGGTATTTTTGTGATATTGGAAACATCGGTTCCAACCAAATTCCCGTTTAAACAGGGATATACTTTTTACACCAAGTTCATTTTGCCAATCATTGGAAAAATCTTCTCTAAAGACAATGATGCCTATGGTTATTTATCAGAATCAGCAGCAAATTTCCCTTATGGAGAAAATTTAAACAATATTTTGAGAAAAATTTCGTTTATAGACTGTAAAGCCATGCCACAAACTTTTGGCGTTGCCACAATTTACACAGCAACAAAAAAATGAAATTGAATTCCTTCTATAACACTATGAAAAAAATAGTTGTCCTACTGCTTCTATTTTCCATCCATGCCAAAGCGCAATTGGGCAAAAGTATGTTTACCAAAGATCCCATTGTGAATTTGGAGAACTTTGACAAACAAAGAGTGTATTGGGGTTATTTTTTGGGCTTTAGCAGTTTTGATTTCAAGACCGATTTAAAGAATGATCCTTTGCCGGGTTATGATATAGATGTAAAAGGACATACCGGATTTAACGTTGGGCTGGTTGGAGTACTTCGCCTTCACGAATATGTTGAATTGCGTTTGGAACCCGGATTGTATTATGCCAGCCGAACGATAACCTACAAACAATTTACCAATGAACTGGAAGGCGTTCGTGAAGTAAAGGCAACCTACATCGATTTTCCGTTGATTTTGAAATTCTCTTCTTTAAGGACAGGAAACGTTAGACCTTACCTTTTGGGCGGATTATCATCCACACTGAATCTTTCGAGCAATGCAAAATCTAAAGATGGAAATGAGTTGCAAAAATTCCGTGTAAAACAATGGACTCAGAATTACACAGTAGGTTTTGGCGTTGATTTGTATTTTGAATACTTTAAGTTCTCTCCTTCTATTCGTGGGGTTTTTGGTTTAAAAGATGAACTGATTCGTGATGCCGATCCGAACAGTCCTTGGACAGGAAATATTGAATCACTTAAAACACGTGCTTTTTTAATCAATTTTACTTTCCACTAAGACCTCCTAAACTCACTTAGGAAGATCGCTGTTGCAGTGGCTACATTCAAACTCTCCGTTTGCTGGATTTCCCCAAAACGTGGAATCGCAATCCTATTTTTTATTAATTTCTCTAATGCGGATGATATTCCGTTGGCTTCATTTCCAAAAACAAGGACGGCCTCTTTGGGTAATTTCTCGTTATAAACATTTTTGCCATCCATAAAGGTTCCGAAAACAGCTTGAGTGCTTTCTGAAATGAAGGCATTTAAATCGACATAATTTACATTAACCCTTTTAATCGAACCCATTGTAGCCTGGATTACTTTCGGATTATAAATATCAACTGTTTCTGTCGAGCAAACTAATTGCCTTACGCCAAACCAATCACAAAGGCGGATTATAGTACCTAAATTTCCCGGATCGCGAATGTCATCAAGAGCAACTATCAATCCTTTCGTTTCTATTTTGACTGGCTTAGGAATCTTGAAAATAGCTAAACACGAACTTGGCGAACTCAAAGCCGAAATCCGTTTCATATCGGGTTCAGTAATCAGTGTTTTTTGTGAAATGCCAACTTGTTCGAAGAGAGTTTCAGTAACGAATAATTGTTCGAGTACAAAATTTGATTCTAACAATTCCTGTATTACTTTTACACCTTCGGCAAAGAACAATTGATGCTCGTTTCGGTATTTTTTTAGTTGCAGGCTTGTAATTAGTTTTATTTGGTTTTTACTAACCATAAAATACTGTACTTTTGAATTAAATATTTCACAACACTTGAAAAATAGTATCACAAAAATATCATTATTTATTCTAATTGGAGTAATTATCTTTGGATGTAATGCCACAAAAAGGGTTCCTAACGGAAAAAGCCTTTTGACCAAAAACGATATTGTTGTCGATGGAAAGAAAAATAATGTAGAGGATGTTTTCAATCAGTTGTACCAAAAGCAAAACAGCTCTATTCTTGGCTATCGACTAAGATTGAACATCTATAATCTGGCCAAACAAAAAACAGACTCTATCTATAGAGCTAAGTTTGCCAATAATCCAAAAAAATACAATCGAAAAGTTAAATGGCTTTCTAAGAAACAAGTCAAACGTTTAGGCCAGTCCTTTTGGTATTCGGGTATTCATAATTTCCTGCGAAAAACCGGTGAAGCACCAGTAATCCTCGACACCGTAAGTACAAAAAAATCAATCAAACGTTTAAAATGGTATTATTACCGACGTGGCTATTTTGATGTAACGGCAAACTACAAAATTGACAGCACAAGTCCGAAAAAAGTAAAGCTGAAATACGATATCGTTACCGGAAAGCCATACATAATAGACAGTATTGAGAGTTTTATTTCCAGCAAGCCTTTGGATTCGCTTTATCAGTTACGCAAAAAAATTCGCTGATAAAGTCGGGCAAACGTCTTGAGTATTCGAATTTTGATGCCGAAACGGCTCGAATCACAGAACACTTCAGGAATAATGGTGCCTTTCGTTTTCAGCAAAATTATGTAAAGTACGATGTTGATACCTTAACCAATAAACATCTTGCCAATGTTGATTTAATCATCGATAATGAAACTATCCGGGTGGAAGACAGCATCTACAGCGTTCCATTTGAATTGTATAAAATAAATAAAGTCAACATTTACACCGACCACAGTCCGGCAAATCAAAATGCCCCTATAAAAGACAGTACGACTTACAAAGATTTCACGTTGTATAGTGTGGACAAATTGAAATACCGTCCAAAGTCGCTGACTGATGGGATTTTTGTAACAAAAGGAAATTACTTTTCAGACACCAGAACAACGCTTACCTCAAAATACCTTAGCAATCTTAAGGTTTTCAACTATCCATTGATTCAATACATTCAGGACGAAAAGGATAAAAACGGATTGATTGCCAACATCTATCTTTCGCCAAGAAAGAAGTATACTTTTGGTTTTTCTGCTGATTTTGTTCACTCGAACATACAGGAATTTGGGATTTCCGGCAACACCTATTTGAGTATCCGAAACGTATTTAACGGAGCTGAGACTTTTGACATTGGAGCCAGGGGAAGCATTGGAGCTTCAAAGGATTTTGCCAATCCGAACAACAACTTCTTCAATATTTCTGAAATCGGAGCTGATGCCAAATTGAGCTTCCCAAGAATATTTTTACCATTCAAAACAGACAAAATCATTCCAAAGTCGATGATTCCATACACTGCACTTAGTGTGGGTTATTCAAAGCAGACCAATATTGGATTGGACAAGCAAAATTTTACCAGTTCACTCGTTTATAACTGGACTCCAAGAAGAAATACAACTTTCCGTTTTGACATGCTGAATGTTCAGTTCGTCAGGAATATTAATCCTGGAAATTACTTTAATGTATATCGTTCATCCTATAATGCCTTAAATGATTTGGCTGAGATATATAACCAGGAAGCAACTTATGTCGATGATGATGGTAGATTGCTAATTGATCTCGGAACTAATGGCTTCTTAAATGATGCACTAGAGCCAAATTCTACTCTAATCACGAATGTGAATGACCTGAAAACGATACGAAGCATCAATGAACAAAAGAACAGGTTAACGGAAGACAACCTGATTTTTGCCTCGAGCCTTACCTTTACCAAAACATCCCAGAGAGATTTGGCCGACAATAATTTTTATGCCATCAAAGCTAAAGTAGAATCGGCTGGGAATTTAATATCCTTACTGGCTTCTACATCACAATTGGGTAAAACCGGAAATAAGCAAGCTTTTGGAGTCGAGTTTTCGCAATACATCAAAACCGAATTTGAATACATTAAACATTGGGACTTAACCCGTAAAAAAGTTTTGGCAGCCAAAGCATTTGCCGGAGTTGCGATTCCGTATGGCAATTCCAACAGTGTGCCTTTTTCCCGAAGTTATTTTGCCGGAGGAACCAACGATATCCGTGCTTGGCAGTCTTATGGTTTAGGTCCGGGAAAAACAGGTTCCATCAATGATTTTAATGAAGCGAATATGAAGCTGTTATTTAGTACAGAATTTCGATTTGGAATTTTCAAACAGCTGAATGGCGCTTTCTTTGTAGATGCCGGGAACATATGGAATGTGGAAGATATTGTGACTAATCCCGATGCGATTTTCTCAGGCCTGAAATCTTTAGAAAACATTGCGGTCGGTTCCGGATTTGGTTTCCGATATGACTTTAATTTCTTTGTGATTCGTTTAGATTTAGGATTTAAAACCTATAATCCTGCTAATGAGGAAAACCAAAAATGGTTCAAGGAAATGCGCTTTGACAAATCGGTTATAAATATTGGAATTAATTATCCTTTCTAAAATTAGAAATTATTATTTTTGTAAACTTAACTTTTAAAACACACGACAATGTCTCACAATATTAAACCTGGAGTTGCAACTGGTGATGAAGTTCAGGCAATTTTTGCTTATGCAAAAGAAAAAGGATTTGCGCTTCCGGCCGTAAACGTTATTGGTTCAAGTACTATTAATGGCGTATTGGAAACGGCAGCGAAATTAAATGCTCCGGTTATTATTCAATTCTCAAATGGAGGTGCTGCCTACAATGCAGGAAAAGGACTTTCAAATGCGGATGAAAAAGCAGCCATTGCAGGTGGAATTGCTGGCGCCCTTCACATCCATACATTAGCCGAAGCTTATGGCGCGACAGTAATCCTTCATACAGACCACTGCGCTAAAAAACTATTGCCTTGGATAGATGGTTTGTTAGAAGCTTCTGAAAAACATTTTACAAAAACCGGAAAACCGCTTTATTCATCTCACATGATTGATTTGTCTGAAGAGCCAATTGAAGAAAATATAGAACTTTGCAAAGCCTATTTAGCAAGAATGAGCAAAATGGGAATGACATTGGAAATCGAATTGGGAATTACTGGTGGTGAGGAAGATGGCGTTGATAATTCAGATGTTGACAGCTCAAAACTATATACACAACCGGAAGAAGTAGCATATGCCTACGAAGAACTGATGAAGATTTCACCAAGATTTACCATCGCAGCTGCTTTCGGAAACGTTCACGGCGTTTACAAACCAGGAAACGTAAAACTGACGCCGAAAATCCTAAAAAACTCTCAGGATTATGTTCAGGATAAATTTGGTACAGGTGCTAATCCTGTTGACTTTGTTTTCCACGGTGGTTCAGGTTCAACATTAGAGGAAATCAGAGAAGCTATTGGTTATGGTGTTATCAAAATGAATATCGATACCGACTTACAGTTTGCCTACACAGAAGGAATCCGCGATTATATGGTTAACAATATTGATTACCTAAAAACCCAAATTGGCAATCCAACCGGGGCCGATTCTCCAAACAAAAAGAACTACGATCCAAGAAAATGGATACGCGAAGGCGAATTGACTTTCAATAAAAGATTAGAACAGGCTTTCGCCGATTTGAATAACGTAAACACTTTGTAAATTATGAGTTATGAGTTATGAGTTATAAGTTGATGCTTAACTCATAACTCATAACTTTTAACTCATAACTATAAAACTATGGCTTGGTTTAAAAGAACAGAAAAAGGGATAACAACCGCAACCGAAGATAAAAAAGACGTTCCAAAAGGACTTTGGTACAAGTCGCCTACAGGAAAAATCATTGACCAGGACGAATTGGCAAGAAATCTTTGGGTTAGCCCGGAAGATGATTTTCACGTAAGGATTGGCAGTAAGGAATACTTCGAAATCTTGTTTGACAACAATGAATTCAAGGAACTGGATGCAAAAATGACGTCAAAAGACCCATTACATTTTGTCGACACCAAAAAATATTCTGACCGTTTGAAAGACGCTATCGACAAAACAGGATTGAAAGATGCTGTTAGAACCGGAGTTGGAAAATCTAAAGGAAAAGAGTTAGTGGTTTGCTGTATGGATTTTGCCTTTATTGGCGGTTCAATGGGCGCTGTTGTGGGTGAGAAAATAGCCCGTGGTATCGATTACTCCATCAAAAATAAAGTGCCTTTTGTAATGATTTCGAAATCGGGTGGCGCACGTATGATGGAAGCCGCTTATTCGTTGATGCAGTTGGCCAAAACTTCGGCAAAATTAGCGCAGTTAGCTGAAGCTAAGATTCCTTATATTTCTTTGTGTACCGATCCAACAACCGGAGGAACTACTGCTTCTTATGCCATGCTTGGCGACATAAACATTTCTGAACCAGGTGCTTTGATTGGCTTTGCAGGTCCAAGAGTTGTGCGTGATACTACCGGAAAAGATTTACCGGAAGGTTTTCAAAGTGCTGAGTTTGTATTAGATCACGGTTTCCTTGATTTTATCGCACCAAGAAAAGAATTAAAAGACAAGATTAACTTATATCTCGATTTAATTTTGAATCAGAATATTAGATAGGTTTTATTTTCAAAAATATACTGGCGCTCGTTTTAACGGGCGTTTTTTTACAACACCTTTCCAATTCGATAATTTTGTTTCAAAATTTTCGTTTTGAAAATTTTGAAACAATTTTTCAATGTGAATTTTACATCCTACTTCTAACCGTTTCAACCGGATCTAATTGTGAAGCTGAGATAGCTGATTTGAAATTAAGATTTGAAATTTAAAGGAGCACTGCCTGCGGCAGTGAGGTAAATGAACTTTAGTTGATCTTTCAGTGGAGTTAAGGCAGACAAAACTTCCGTTTACAATTTTACATCCCACTTCTAATCGCTTCTACCGGATCTAATTGCGAAGCTGAGATGGCGGGAAGAATCCCCGATATCAATCCAATAATGGCTGCTAAGCTTGTTCCTAAGATAATATTACCCATACTAAGTACAAATTCAAAATCCAATACATTGGTTAAAATTAGTGCTATAATCCAGACTAATACCAGTCCAATTATGCCTCCAATAACACAAAGGATAATGGCTTCAAACAGGAACTGGAAAAGGATAAATTTATTTTTGGCTCCCAGTGATTTCTGGATTCCGATTAGATTGGTTCTTTCCTTTACTGAGACAAACATAATGTTGGCAATTCCGAAACCGCCAACCAGTAAAGAGAACAAACTGATAATCCAGCCACCAATTTTTAGGTTTCCAATAATGGCATCAATCATATCGGTAAAACCGGAAAGTACGTTAATAAAGAAATTGTCTATTTCCCCTTGCTTTACGCCTCTGAAAGTACGTAGTTTTTGAGAAATCTCGCCTTTTAACGCTGCCATATCTGTCCCTTTTTCTGGCTTTATAACCATTACAGGTAAAACATTTGGATTATTATCACCGTAATAACTGCGAAGAAAACCCGAAGGAAAAAATGCAGAAGTATCATCGCCACCGCCAATATCCATCCCGGAACCTTTCTTTTTGGTTACGCCGATAACGGTAAAACGCTGACCGTACATTCGGACTGTTTTTCCGATGGGATCTACATTTTCGAAAAGCTGTTCGGCTATATCATGTCCAAGAACTACAACCTGTCGGCCCGAATTGGATTCGAGTTCGTTAAAAAACCTGCCTTCATCAAACTCTAATCTTTGGATATCGACAAACTCGAAAGTAACGCCAACCATATTCACATTGGAAACCGTTTTCGAGTCAAACTTTATGTTCTCAGAACCTGTAAAATATTGAAAACAGGAATTTTCAACATGATCTAAAGATGACTTCAGATATTGGTATTCTTCATATTTTACATTGGGAAATTGCTCTCTTTTCCATCTTGGAATATCACTTGGGCCAAAAGACTGGCTTGTTAGGTAAATCGTATTCTTATCGAGCGTACTTAAATCTGCCTTAATCTTCCTGTCAAGTGAATCGACTGCTGCCAAAACAGCAATAATCGAAAATATTCCGATAGTAACTCCCAATAATGAAAGCATGGTTCGCAGTTTGTTATTGCGCAATGCATTCATGGCAAAAGCAAAACTCTCTTTAAGCAGTCTTAAGTAAAGTAACATTTATGATTTGTTTTTTGGAATTGTAAATTTCAATAAAAATAATGAAAATCACTACTTTTTTATTGAATGGTTTATTGGTATGGGAAAATTAAAAAAAGTTACAAAAAGTTCCAAAATCAGATTGCTTCATTACTCGTAATGAACTACTTTTGTGCGCTTAATCTAACTGCTGACCAGCAGTCACAACACACACTACATGACTACTACAAAAACAATCCAATCGGCACTGATTTCAGTGTTTTCAAAAGACGGTTTGGAGCCCATTGTTCGCAAACTACACGAACAGAATGTTACCATTTATTCAACCGGAGGAACAGAAGAATTCATCAACAACTTAGGAATTTCGGTAGTTCCGGTGGAAGAAGTCACGTCTTTTCCTGAAATCCTTGGCGGAAGGGTAAAAACTTTGCATCCAAAAATATTTGGCGGAATTCTTAACCGTCAGGATAATGAAACCGATGTGGCGCAAATGAAGGATTTCGAAATCCCGCAGATTGATTTAGTAATTGTCGATTTATATCCGTTTGAAAAAACCGTTGCATCTGGCGCAAGTGAGCAGGAGATTATCGAAAAAATTGATATTGGTGGAATTTCATTGATCCGTGCGGCTGCAAAGAATTTCAAGGACACTGTAATTGTAGCTTCAGTAAATGAGTATTCGCTTTTGCTGGATTATATTTCTACCCAAAATGGCGCTACGACATTGGAACAACGAAAATTATTGGCATCAAAAGCATTCCACGTTTCTTCTCATTATGATACTGCAATTTTCAATTATTTCAATACAGACGAAACCATATTCAAAACCAGTATTTCAGAAGGACAGATTTTAAGGTACGGTGAAAACCCACATCAGAAAGGCTTTTTCTTTGGCGAATTTGATAAGATGTTCAGCAAATTGCACGGAAAGGAATTGTCCTATAACAATTTATTGGATGTTGATGCCGCTGTGAACCTCATTTTGGAATTCAAAAACAACGAACCAACATTTGCTATTTTAAAACACAACAACGCCTGCGGACTGGCAACAAGAAGCACAATGCAAGAAGCTTATTTAGCTGCTTTGGCCGGAAATCCAACTTCGGCTTTTGGTGGTGTTTTGATTGCGAACGGAAAAATAGATTCGGCTACCGCCAATGAAATTAATTCGCTTTTTTGTGAAGTTGTAATTGCTCCATCCTTTGATGAAGAAGCGATTGCCATTTTATCCGAAAAGAAAAACAGGATTATTTTGGTACAACACGATGTGGAATTGCCAAACAGCCAGGTAAGAACCTGTCTAAATGGCTTATTGGTTCAGGACAGAAACAACATAACCGATTCAGAATCAGACCTAAAAACAGTTACCAACACAGCTCCAACCGAACAGGAAATTGCTGATTTATTATTTGCATCAAAAATTTGTAAAAATACCAAATCAAACACGATTGTATTTGCAAAAAACAGTACATTAGTAGCATCAGGAACAGGTCAGACTTCACGTGTTGATGCGTTAAAACAAGCGATTGAAAAAGCACAGACTTTTGGATTTGATTTGAACGGTGCAGTGATGGCAAGTGATGCTTTTTCCCTTTTCCGGACTGTGTCGAAATTGCCCATAACGCTGGGATTACGGCTGTTATTCAGCCTGGAGGCTCGATAAAAGATGAGTTGAGCATTAATTTTTGCAACGAAAATAAAGTTGCGATGGTATTTACAGGAACACGTCATTTCAAACATTAATTTGTTTAACTTTGTGCGTTAAAAATTTATAAACATTAACCCTAAATAAACCTATGGGATTTTTTGATTTCATGACCGAGGACATCGCCATTGACCTTGGTACCGCAAACACTTTGATAATACACAACGACAAAGTTGTAATTGATAGCCCGTCAATTGTTGCCCGTGACCGAATATCGGGGAAGATTATCGCTGTGGGTAAGGAAGCCAATATGATGCAGGGTAAAACTCATGAAAACATAAAAACCATTCGTCCGTTGAAAGACGGGGTTATAGCCGATTTTGATGCTTCTGAAAAAATGATTTCGATGTTCATCAAAAGCATTCCGGCCTTAAAGAAAAAATGTTTACACCGGCACTTCGAATGGTGGTTTGTATTCCGTCGGGAATTACAGAAGTGGAGATGCGTGCGGTAAAAGAAAGTTGCGAGCGTGTAAACGGAAAAGAGGTTTATCTAATCCACGAGCCAATGGCTGCCGCTATCGGTATTGGTATTGACATCATGCAGCCAAAAGGAAACATGATTGTGGATATCGGAGGTGGAACTACAGAAATTGCAGTCATTGCTTTAGGTGGAATTGTTTGTGACAAATCGGTTAAGATTGCCGGTGACGTTTTCACTAATGACATCGTTTACTACATGAGAACCCAGCACAATTTATTTGTTGGAGAAAGCACTGCAGAAAAAATCAAGATTACTATCGGAGCAGCTACAGATGACCTGGAAACTCCGCCAGACGATATGTCGGTACAAGGTCGGGATTTATTGACCGGAAAACCAAAGCAGGTTGAAGTTTCTTATAGAGAAATCGCCAAAGCCTTAGACAAATCCATCCAACGTATCGAAGATGCAATTATGGAAACCTTATCGCAAACACCACCAGAATTAGCGGCTGATATCTACAACACAGGTATCTATCTTGCAGGTGGAGGTTCGATGTTGAGAGGTTTGGACAAACGTATTTCACAAAAGACAGACTTACCGGTATATATTGCAGAAGATCCATTAAGAGCAGTTGTCCGCGGAACTGGAATGGCACTTAAAAATATTCCAAAATTCAGAAGTATTTTAATCAAATAATTCAGCCGTAAGCCTAATTATTTTTTATCTTTATTTCGACGGATATTTATAACAAACTTTATACAGTTTAAAAATGCAGCAAATTTTTAATTTTATACTAAAAAACAGTAATCGCTTACTGTTTTTGCTGCTTTTGGTAATATCCTTTTCGCTTACGATACAGTCACATTCCTATCATAAAAGCAAAATCATAAGTTCGGCCAATTTCTTTACCGGCGGGATTTATGAAAAGATAAACAACGTGGATGAGTATTTTGGATTGCGGGAACAGAACGAAGAGTTGGCCCAGGAAAATGCACGTTTGAAATCGATTTTATTCAATCAGAAAGATACTACTAAGCTTCCGCAGATAGATTCTGTCAAAGGGGTTAAAAAAACGAATATAATTGTTTCTAAAGTAATTCGGAATCCATATACAACACTCGAAAATTACATTACAATCAACAATGGATCAGCTTCTGGAATAAAACCCAATATGGGTGTTATAAACAGTGCCGGAATTGTAGGCATTGTAGAAAACACATCCAAAAACTACGCAACTATTATTAGTCTATTAAACGTTAACATTAAGATCAACGCGAAAATTAAGAAATCAAATCATTTTGGGACTTTAAGTTGGAACGGAAAAAGCACGGGATTTGCTCAATTGACAGATGTTCCACGATTAGCGAGTGTTCGAAAAGGAGACACAATTGTTACCGGAGCCGAATCAAGAGTATTTCCTGAAAATATTGGAATCGGAACCATTGAGAGAGTATATACCGAAAAAGAGACCAACTATTACACTCTTGACATCAGATTATTCAATGATATGACCAATTTGGGTCATGTATACGTTATTAAGCAAAAAGACGCTGAAGAAATCGAGCAATTAGAAAATCAAACGCAGAAAAAAGATGAATAGTGCATTACTATCAAATATTGCCCGATTCATACTTTTGCTGGCAGCACAGGTTTTGATATTCAACAGGATTGACTTGTTCGGATTCATCAACCCGTTTCCGTATATTCTTTTCATTATCCTATATCCGGTAAACGGAAATAAAAGTGGCTTATTGGCTGCCAGTTTTTTATTAGGTTTATTAATGGATATGTTTTGGAATTCGGGAGGAGTGCATGCAGCATCTTGTGTAATCCTTGCATATTACAGACCGGCAATTTTCAAGTTCTCTTTCGGTTTAAGTTACGAATATCAAACCGTTAAACTCAACGATGTCCTAACACCGGAACGCTTTTCATTCCTTTTGATAGCCGTTGTATTGCATCATTTTGTACTCTTTGTACTCGAAGTTTTCAAAATCAGTTTCCTTTGGGATATTTTAGTAAGAACTGTTTTGAGTACGCTTTTCACCCTCATTAGCTGTATTATTATCATTTATATTATTAAGCCAAGTAAGCGATGAGAAAAGTTTTGTTGCCCACAATTATTTTCATTGCTACAATTTTACTTGTAATCCGACTTTTTTACCTTCAGGTAATCGACGATTCGTTGAAGTTGAAATCGGATAACAATGCGATAAAAATAAAGTACGATTATCCCGAACGCGGTTACATCTATGATAGGAATGGGAAGCTTTTAGTTGCCAACCAGCCTTCTTATGACATCATGGTTATCCCGAAAGATGTTAAGGATATTGACGTTGATGAATTCTGTTCGCTATTGAAGATTACCAGAGAAGATTACGACAAGAAAATTGCTAAAGCAAAGGTTTATAGTCCAAGGCTTCCTTCTGTTTTCCTTTCCCAGCTTAACAAAAAAGAGTACGCTGCTTTTCAGGAAATTCAAAGAAAATTTGTTGGCTTTTACATCCAAAAGCGAGCTTTGCGGGATTATCAGGTAGCGTTTGGAGCCAATGTTTTCGGATTCATCACTCAGGTTAATGATAAAATTATTGAAAAAAATCCGTACTACAAAAGCGGCGATTTAATAGGAAGACAGGGCGTTGAGGAAAGCTATGAGGATTTTTTACGCGGTGTAAAAGGTGTAAAATACATTCAAAAAGATAAATACAATAGAGATATTGGTTCGTATAAAGAAGGAAGATTTGATACGATTTCCGTTCAGGGAAAAGACATTACGCTTTCGATAGATGCTGAACTTCAGAAATATGGTGAAGAATTGATGATTAACAAGCGTGGTGGAATTGTAGCTATTGAACCCAAAACGGGAGAAATCTTAGCTTTAGTTACCGCACCGTCTTATGATCCGGCAATTCTTGTGGGTAGGCAACGTTCGAAAAACTACACGATGTTGTACCATGACTCTATTGCAAAACCGTTATATGATAGGGGATTGTTGGCCGAATATACGCCAGGTTCGCCTTTTAAAATCTTAACAGGTTTAGTAGCTTTACAAGAAGGAGCTATTGATGAAACTACAGCTTTCTCTTGCCATCATGGATTTAGTTATGCTCCCGGCCGATTTATGAAATGCCACTGTCATGGAGGATCATTACAGCTTCATAGGGGAATTTACGAATCATGCAACACGTTCTTTTCGAGCTCCTACATGAAAACCATTGACAAATATGGCAATCCGCCAAAAGGTGTAGATGTTTGGAGCAATCACTTAAAGAGTTTTGGTTTAGGCCAGTTCATGGGATACGATTTACCGACTGGAAAAAAGGAAGCCTTCCAACTTCTAAAACCTACAAGAAAATGTATCCGGGTTGGGGTTGGTCAAGTAAAACAATTGTTTCCAATGCCATTGGACAGGGAGAAGTTCTGATGACGCCAATTCAGTTAGCCAATATGATTGCTATTGTAGCCAACAGGGGTTATTATTACACTCCTCATATCATCAAAAAAATTAAAAACGGTACTATCGATAAGCGATTTACTACCAAACATGTCACTACCGTAGAAAGAAAATACTTTGAGCCGATGATAGCCGGATTGTTTGATGTTTATAATATGGGAACGGCGCACGGATTGAATGTGGAAGGCATCGAAATTTGCGGAAAAACGGGAACAGCAGAAAACTTTGCCAAAATTAACGGAAAACGGGTTAAGCTTCAGGATCATTCTATTTTTGTGGCTTTTGCCCCTAAGGATAATCCTAAAATTGCCATTGCTGTATTCGTGGAAAACGGATATTGGGGAGCACGTTGGGCCGGACCTATTACCAGTTTAATGATTGAAAAATACATTAAAAGAAAAATTACCCGAACTGATTTGGAGAAACGAATGCTGGAAGGAAGTCTTCAGGGCGAATACAATAAGTATCTGGCAAAACCTATTGTCGATACGCTAATCAAGACTAAAGTGGACAGTCCTACTAAGCCTATTGTCGTTAAACCTGAAATTAAAGCGAAAGACAGCACCAAAAACTAATTAGTTAGTAAAATGAAAAATCAAAGTGTAACAAATAATTTAGATTGGATAAGCATCGGCATCTATATTACATTAGTAATTATGGGATGGCTGAACATTTATTCATCTTCATTATCGTCTGTTGCGGAGGAAACTTCGATTTTTGACTTTACCCAGATTTATGGCAAACAGTTTTTATTTATCCTGTTGACCATTCCGTTGGTATTTATCGTATTATCCGTTGACGGAAAGTTTTATGAAAAGTTTTCCAGTGTCATATACGTCATCGGATTATTATCACTGGCTGGATTATTTGTTTTCGGAAAAGAGATTAAAGGACAAACCAACTGGTATTCCTTTGGTTCGTTTGGACTACAACCTTCAGAATTTGTAAAAGCCGCAACTGGCTTAGCCTTAGCCAAATATCTTAGTGATGTACAGGTCAATCTGAAAGACATGAACCGACAGATTCAGGCATTGGGAATACTGTTTTTACCCATCTTATTAATTGTGCCTCACGACCCTGGAAGTGCCTTGATTTTTAGCATTTTCATTTTGGTTTTATATCGTGAAGGATTGCCTTCCTGGTATGTTTGGACCGGATTTATTGCATTGGTTTTATTTATATTGGCCTTAATCATAAAACCCTGGGTAATAACTGGAATAGCGTTATTAGTCATAATTTTCATCTATTACAGAAGCCGTCTTATCAATAGGAATTGGATCATGAGCGCCTTAGCATTGATAATGGTTGGTGGTTTTGTTTTTTCGGTAGATTATGTTTTTACCAATGTTTTTAAACAGCACCACCGCGACAGGTTTAATATCCTTTTAGGAAAAGAAGTGGATATGAAGGGCATTGGATACAACACAAATCAGTCTGAAATTGCTATTGGTTCCGGAGGTTTGTTTGGAAAAGGATATTTAGAAGGAACCCAAACCAAAGGTGGATTTGTACCCGAACAACATACGGATTATATCTTTACCACCGTTGGTGAAGAATGGGGATTTTTAGGCTCACTTTTTGTCATTGCGCTTTTTGTCTGCCTGATAATGCGGATTATATATTTGGCAGAACGGCAGAAGACCAAATTTAGCCGGGTCTATGGCTATTGTGTTGCGAGCATTCTTTTTATACATTTCTTTGTGAATATTGCAATGGTGGCCGGAATTTTTCCAACCATTGGTGTTCCACTTCCATTCTTTTCTTATGGCGGTTCCGGTTTATGGGGTTTTACTATTTTACTTTTCATCTTCTTAAAAATGGATGCGAATAAAGTAAATGAATGGTAAACTTGCTTAAATAGTGATAACTAACATTTATAAGCAATAGTTTATCGCTAACTTTACTGTTCATTAAATATAGAACTCATGAAGTTGAAACTCATTACCCTACTTTTTATTCTGAAAATTGTCCCGTCGATTGCACAAAATGGAACTGAAATTCAGATACAGCAAACAGATACTATTGCCTTGAAACAAGTTGAAGTTCAACCGCTGCAACAACAAACGACTTCTGTTATGACAGAACAGCAACTTGCTGAAATTCAGAAAAGCACCTTAGAGAATCAAAAAAGTGCCGAAAAAATGAAGAATCAGGCTGAAGCCGATGCCAAAACTATTGAGAAAGAACAAAGGAAATTAGATAAAGAACAAAGACGTTTTGATAGAGAACAAGACCGTATTTCGGATGCTGAAAAAAATCTCATCAAAATTAAAAGCAAACTCAACAAAGAAAAAGGGAGGCTCGAGAAATTAACCTCACGTCTGGAAAAAGACAAACGGAAAGGAAAACTTAGTGATATAGAGATAGAGAAGCAAAACATCAAGATCAGTAAGCAGCAAATAGACATTAGCGAACTCCAAGAGAATCTGGATAAGACTGAAAAGAAACTAAACAAGCTAAGAGGTTAATCATAAAAAAAGCCATCACGTAATAGACTGCACCCAAAAGTTTAGACAAATTTATAATTAATTTTGACAATAATGAGTCCGATATTTTATCGGACTCATTTTGTTTAAATTTGATTTGATTCTTTCGTTATTGTAATAGATAATGTATTTATCGATTTCTTTTTTCAATTGTTCAATTGATTTGAATTTTTGCGTGCAAAACATTTCAGATTTTAGTGTTCCAAAGAAATTTTCAATAATAGCATTGTCTAAACAATTTCCTTTTCTTGACATACTCTGTATAATCCCTTTCTTCTTTAATAGATGTTGATACTGCCTCATTTGATATTGCCAGCCTTGGTCAGAATGAAGTATTAAATTTGTATTATTTGGTATTTTCTTAAATGCTTTTTTCAGCATCATAACTACTTGATCAAACACTGGTCTTTCAGTCAGTTCATAGCTGATTATTTCTTGATTAAACAAGTCAATTATCGGCGATAAATACAACTTATCTCCAGATACGTTAAACTCTGTTATATCGGTTGCCCATTTTTGATTTGGAGCTTCGGATTTAAAATTCCTTTCCAATATATTTGGAGCTATCTTGCCATTTTCGCCTTTATAAGATTTGTATTTTCTTATTCTGACAATACTTTTTAATCCTAATAGCTTCATCAATCTTAAAACGGTTTTATGGTTGATGGGGATTCCTCTATTTTGAAGTTCATCGGTTATTCGTCTGTAACCATAGCGCCCTTTATGCCGTTGATAAATGGCTTTAATCAACTCCTTGATTTCTTCATATTTATCAGGTAATTTATTCTGCTTTTGATGATAATAAAAGCTACTGCGTGCCATATTTGTTAGATCCAGAAGTAATCCTAAATCAAATTTATGCCTTAACTCCATTATGGCTTGGGATTTCTCCTGGCTTGAATTAAGGCTTGCAGCTTTTTTAGCAATTCATTCTCACAGCGAAGTCTTTCGTTTTCTTTTAATAGTTCTTCCTCTCTTGTTAGGGGTTTGCCTGACTTGCTTTTTTTACGTTTATCACTCATAGAAATTGGTCTGCCTCTTTGCTTTGGCTGTAATCCTTCTATTCCAAAGTTAGCAAAATCTTTTTTCCATTTTAAAATTATGGAAATATTAGGGATATTAAACCTAATGCCAGCTGTCATCAATGAAAGAGATTCTTTTTCTATGGCTTTAACCACTTTTAATTTAATTTCAGTGGAATAACTTTGATTTATCCTTGGCAATAACCCTATTTTACCATAAGTCGTGTAAAAGCTCACCCACTTGCGAATATTCCATCTTGGAATCTGCTTCAATTTTGAAACATATCCATCTGAATAATGTTTCTTTAATACTAATTCTACACATTCTAACTTAAATGCATAATCATACTTTACTTTTCTTTCCATAAAAAATGCCCCAAATAGTGTCTAACTTTTTGGGGCATGTCCATAAACGGATGGCTTTTTTATTTAGAACAATAAAATCTATTTACGATTTTACCAATTTCTCCTTTTTTACCTTAGTTGTCAATCCTTTATTATTCTCGGATTGCAAATCGTTAAGAATATGGATTGCTTCCTCTATATAGATATCTTTTGATAAACCTTCGTGCCATCTGTCGCGTTTCTCTTTTAATACAGAATCCTTATTCATTTGATCTACTTCATAAGGAAGCGATTTGAATTCGAAAGCATTTTTATAATCAACAATTGGTTTGTATTTTTTATTTTTCTCATCTAAAGCTTTTTGTTCTGCTTTAAACTTATCTATGTTCAAGCTATAAACATTCTCTTTGTTACGCTCATCAAGCCATTTTGCATTGTCATCAATCAGATTCATCTGGGCATTGTTGCTCATTCTTTCACGGCTTTTTGAAATCGCTAAATCAAAGTTGTTCTGTTTGTCCCAAACTTTGTAGTCAGCAGCGTCGATCTTGTCCCAAGGCATTGCATTTTCAATATCCCTTTCCCCCATTTTCAAATACGAATACCTGTCCGGAATAGCAATATCACTTTTTACACCTTCCAACTGGGTTGAACCTCCATTTATCCTGTAGAATTTCTGGGTTGTTGTTTTCAATGCACCTAAATCGCCATAAGTACTTCCGCGAACAAACTGATTCAAATCAATTACATTTTGTACTGTACCTTTCCCATAAGATTGTTTACTTCCAATCACCACACCACGTTTGTAATCTTGGATTGCTGCTGCTAATATTTCCGAAGCTGAAGCTGAAAACTCGTTAATCATAACCACTAATGGTCCGTCCCACTGCACTTTCGAATCTCTGTCGTAAAGCACTTCCTTTTTTCCTGCAGCCGATTTTATCTGAACAATTGGTCCTTGATCAATAAATAATCCGGCAATATCCACAACGGTTTTCAAAGAACCTCCACCATTATCCCTAACATCCATTACGATGCCCTGAACACCTTCTTTTTCAAACGCTCGACTTCTATCGCAACATCTTTTCCAGCGTCACGGCTATTTTGATCTTCAAAATCGATGTAGAACTTTGGAAGGTAAATGATTCCATATTTGTAACCATCTTTCTCCACAACGCTTGACTTAACATAGGTTTCCTCAATTTCAACTTCGTCACGGATGATTGTAATTACTTTTATAGTACCATCTGTTTTTTTAACTGTCAGACGCACTTCGGTTCCTTTTGGCCCTTTTATTTTCTTAACAACATCATCCAAACGCATGCCAACTACATCAATCGGTTCTGCATCTGCCTGTGCAACTTTCAAAACAATGTCTCCAGCCTCTAATTGCTTTCCTCTCCATGCCGGACCACCAGAAATTAATTCTGTAATTTCTGTAAAGTCATTTTTCTTTTGTAAACGGGCACCAATTCCTTCTAATTTTCCGCTCATGCTCACATCGAATTTCTCTTTTTCACTCGCTCCAAAATAAGAAGTGTGCGGATCAAAACGGGATGCAATAGCATTTACATAGATTGAGAACCAATCTTCCCTATCCAAGTCCTTGATGAAGCTAAAGTTGTCATTCAAGGAAGTTAAAGTACTTTCCCTGGTTTCCTTTTCTAATTGTTCATAGGTTTTAGGAGCCTGGTTTTTCTTTTTTCTGTGTCTGCAATAAATTTCTTTTCTGCCTCAGGCGTAAGATTAGCGCCTTGAGCTTCTCTGTATTCCTTCAGTTTCTCTTCTAAAGTTTTGCTTTTGTCCTTTACCAAATCCTCTTCCAGCTTTTGTTTCTCCACCAAAGAAGACAATGTAGACAACTTTACCTGCAAACGCCATCTTTCCTTTAATTCGGAAACATTCTTTGCAAAAGGCAATTTTTCATAATCCGTATTAATGGATTCTTGTTTCTTGTAATCAAATGGTTTGTCTAAAGCCAGTTTATAATACTCTTTGCTTTCGTCCATTCGCTTCATCAGGCGAGAGTAAGTCAAGTCGAAGAACGACAAATCCTTATTCTTGATCTGATCATCAATCTGGGTTTCATATTTGGCAAATTCATCAATATCCGACTGCATAAAGAAACGTTTAGAGGGATCGATTGCGTTTAGATAATCTTTGTAAACCCCTTTGGAGAATGTATCATCAATAGTCGCTGGACTATAGTGCCCTTTCTCGATAACAAACGTCAATAATTCAATCAACATCTTATCTTTTTCCGGGTCAGATGATTTTTCTTTTGGAATAAAGCTCCACAGTCCTACTGATAAAGCGATTACCACCAGAATTATTTTATAGTTCCTTTTCATAAATTGCAATATATTATTCATTAATTTTTAAACTAAAGTAAACAAAAAACTACCTTAAGGTTACCTAATCGAGATAAAATTTTGTTAAAAATCGCTATTCTCATTGATTTCGACACCATCAAAGCTCAAAGTTATGTAAAATGCCGCTATAGTAATCTTAAAAATAGTTTAATTTTGCCTTAAGAGTAAGTCGCACCAAAACTGCGTTAGTTACATCATAAAATTATATGACAGACAAACCAACTATTTTAGTAACCAATGACGACGGAATCAATGCTCCGGGAATCCGTGCCTTAATTTCGGTAATGGCCACAATTGGCGATGTTATTGTTGTTGCACCTGACAGCCCTCAAAGTGCTATGGGACACGCGATTACCATCAACAACACTTTATACCTTAATAAAATTTCAGCCGAAGATGCAGCGATTACAGAATACAGCTGCTCCGGAACGCCAGTCGATTGCGTAAAATTAGCCGTAAATGAAATCCTAAAAAGAAACCCGATTTATGTGTTTCAGGAGTGAATCACGGCTCCAATTCTTCGATAAACGTAATCTATTCGGGAACCATGAGTGCTGCCGTAGAAGCAGGAATCGAAGGAATTCCCGCCATTGGCTTTTCCTTATCGGATTACGATTGGAATGCCGACTTTGAGCAGATAAAACCTTTTATAAAGAAAATTGCGTTGGAAGTTTTATTCAAAAAACTACCCGAAAGCACCATCCTTAACGTTAACTTCCCAAAACTTAAAACGGAGGAAATTAAAGGAATTAAGATTTGCCGTCAGGCGAAAGCCATTTGGATGGAAAAATTTGATAAAAGAAAAACACCATACGGAAGAGACTATTATTGGTTAACCGGTGAATTTGTTAATCAGGATAAAGGCGAGGATACCGATGAATGGGCATTATCTAACGGCTATGTTTCTATAGTTCCGGTTCAGTTTGATTTAACGGCTCATCATGCCATCCAACAGTTGAATTCATGGGATTTATAAGTTGATATTATGAGAAAAAATATTTTACTACTGCCAATCCTATTATTTTCATCCTTTACCTTTTCTCAGCAAAATGAAGAAATTACGAGGATCATTATAGTTCGCCACGCTGAAAAAAATGATGATGGAAGTAAAAACCCGTCACTTTCAGCAGAAGGAAAACTGCGCGCAGAAAGGTTAAATAAAATGTTGCATGAATTTAAAATTGACAAACTTTATGCAACTCCTTATGCAAGAACCAACGAAACGCTGAAACCCATTGCAACTGCCAGGAAATTGGAAATTAGTAATTACAGTGCTTCGGACAAAGACTTTGCCAAAAACGTAATCAGCAATGAAAGAGGTAAAACGATAGTAATTGCGGGTCATTCCAATACATGTCCGACTTTAGTAAATAACCTGATAAAGGAAGAAAAATATAAAGAACTTGACGAAAGCGAGTACGGTAAAATTTGGATTTTGACATTTCGAAATGAACAACCAGCCGATTGCATTTTATTAAACTATTAATCAGATGAAGTATTATATCATTGCCGGCGAAGCTTCGGGAGATTTACACGGTTCCAATTTAATGAAGGCACTTTACAAAGAAGATGCTTCGGCGGAAATCCGATTTTGGGGAGGCGATATGATGCAGCAGGTTGGCGGAACATTAGTAAAACATTACCGCGAATTGGCGTTTATGGGATTTGCAGAAGTGGCGATGAACCTAAAAACCATTCTTAATAATATCAAATTCTGCAAAGCTGATATCGAAAAATTCAATCCTGATGTGATTATTTTTATAGATTATCCTGGTTTTAATATGCGCATTGCCAAATGGGCCAAACTAAGAGGCATAAAAACACATTACTATATAGCGCCCCAAATTTGGGCCTGGAAGGAAAACCGAATCAAAGCTGTAAAACGGGATTTTGACAAGTTGTTTGTAATCCTTCCTTTTGAGAAAGATTTTTTCGAAGTGAAGCATCATTTTCCAGTTGAATTCGTTGGTCATCCTTTAATCGACGCCATTCACAACCGTGAGAAAATGGACAGCATTTCGTTTAGAAAAGCAAATAACCTGGACGAAAAACCAATCATCGCCATACTTCCCGGAAGCAGAAAACAGGAAATTTCAAAAATGCTTAGCGTCATGTTGAGCATTGTTTCCGATTTTCCCGATTACCAGTTTGTCATTGCCGGTGCTCCAAGTCAGGAATATCATTTTTACGAACAATTTCTGACCACTAAAAATGTCAAATTTGTTTCGAATAAAACCTATGATTTACTCAGCATTGCAACTGCGGCTTTGGTTACATCGGGAACAGCAACACTCGAAACTGCTTTGTTCAAAGTACCCGAAGTGGTTTGCTACAAAGGCAGTTGGGCTTCTTATCAGATTGCGAAAAGGATCATTACACTTAAGTATATTTCCTTGGTAAACCTGATTATGGATGAAGAAGTCGTAACCGAACTCATCCAGGATAAATTCAATTCGAAAAACCTTAAAAAGGAACTTTCAAAACTACTGGAAGAAGGGCATCGAGAAAGATTACTGGCTAAATATGACAAACTTGAAACAAAGCTGGGAGGCATTGGTGCCAGTGAGAAAACGGCTAAAGCAATCGTTAAAGTGTTAAAAAATTTGGTTTAAGTGCTTAAAACACTATATTTGTGAACCAAGTTTATTAAATGAGAAACATATTTAAAATAGCCCTACTTTTAATTGTATGCAGCAGCTCTTATGCTTCTGACACAATCAACAGTGCTGTTTTAAATAAAATCAATCCGCCTTTTACTCCCGATTCAGAGTTAATTACCGACCCTAATCCCACAAAGAAAAAGGATAGCCGCAAAAAATCAATCATTAACGATAAAAATGCTACGGATATTATTATCGAAGACAATAATGACAGCTATCTTGCTGAACAACTCATTAATGTAGCTTCAGATAATTTAGGATCTACCTATCGTGGTGGTGGTATAACCAAAAACGGTTTCGACTGTTCCGGTTTAATGTATTCCACTTTTAAAAACTTTGACATTACACTTCCCCGTTCTTCCTATCAGATGGCAGAATTTGGAACTCCTATCAATTTAGAAGATGCTAAAAAAGGTGACCTGATTTTCTTTATCAATAGAGGCCAAAAAAGAATAAACCACGTTGGAATGATAGTCGAAGTAACTGGCGATGACGTTAAGTTCATTCATTCTTCCACACAAAGTGGCGTTATAATTTCCTCTTTAAAGGAAGCCTATTATGACAGGACATTCAAGCAGATCAATAGAGTAATACAATAATCTTCCCACAATTATCTGAATTTTTGCGTAATTAAATTTATGTGAAAATTTTACAATTCCCTTTAGCAAGAATAACAATCGGTTTTTTATTCGGAATACTTATATTTCGGATAGTAAATCTTAGTGATTGGTTCGTATTTATTAGCCTGGCACTTAACGTAACCGTCTTATTGATTTGTACGTTTTACGGTTCCAGGCGCAATCATCACAAAATAATATTCGGGGTTTTCGTATTTCTGACCTCAATCCTTATCGGAATTTCAACTGTAGTAATCCATAAAGAAAACACCAATCCGAATCATTACATTAATCAGGTTAACGATTTTGAAGACATCCATGAAATTGATTTACTGCTATGTGAAAAGCTAAAAAACACTTCAAAAAATATCCGATTTGTTAGTTTGGTAAAATTCCTTGACGGAAAGAAAAGCTATGGAAAGCTAATTCTAAATATCTCAAAAGATGATACTATTGCCAACTTAAAAATTGGAAATCGAATTTGTGCAATTGGAACGATTTACAGAAACAAAGCACCATCCAATCCAAACCTGTTTAATTATGGAAAGTATTTGGAAAACCAGGAAATATATGCGCAGGTTTATCCCAAACAGCTTATAATCGGAAAATACGAACCCAGTATATGGGCTGGTTTTTACAATTTTAGGGAAACTATTATTACTAATTTAAAGCGTTCTGACATTTCGAAAAAGGAACTGAATGTGTTAACTGCTTTAATTCTTGGGCAACAACAGGATATCTCGCCCGATATTTTGAAAGACTATCAATATGCTGGTGCTGTCCATGTGCTATCTGTTTCGGGTTTGCATGTTGGTTTTATAATGTTTTTCATTTCCTTTATACTGAAGCCGATGGGTAATTCCAGAAAAAGATCTTTGCTGAAACTGTGTATTATAATTTTGTCGCTTTGGAGTTTTGCGGTGTTGACGGGTTTATCGGCATCCATTGTTCGTTCGGTGACGATGTTTTCTTTCTTAGCAATTGGACTTCATTTGAGAAGAACAGTCAATATTTATCATACTTTACTTGTCTCGATGCTGCTGATTTTGCTGTTCAAGCCTTCTTTTCTATTCGACGTTGGTTTTCAGTTGAGTTATCTCGCGCTCTTCTTTATCATCTGGGTGCAGCCTGTTTTTTCAAATATCTGGACGCCAAAAAACAAAATCCTAAAGTACTTTTGGGATATTATAACCGTTTCCTTTGCAGCTCAAATTGGCGCAATGCCATTGAGTATTTATTACTTTCATCAATTTCCGGTATTGTTTTTTGTGACTAATTTGCTGATTCTTCCTTTGCTTGGAGTAATCATGGCTATAGGAATTACTACAATAATGTTTGCTGTTTTCACCACCGTTCCCTTTTTTCTTGCCCAATCGATCGGATTTCTAATCCATTATCTGAATACTATAATCCATTGGGTTGCTTCAATAGAAACTTTTGTCATTAAAAACATTTCCTTTTCAAAAGAGATGTTGTGGAGTTCTTACCTCGTAATAATCCTAATCATTCTTTGGATTAAGAAGCCGAATTACCATCGTCTTGTTTTGGTTTTCATGAGTATCATAGCTTTGCAATGCGTTTTTATCCTTCAAAAAAAGGAAACATTCAGCAAACAGGAATTGATAGTTTTTAATTCGAAGAAGAATACGGTGATTACCAAAAGAAAAGGGAATGCAGTAACACTCTACGGCAACGATAGCATTATTGCAAACATCGACAACAATTTAATTGTTCAGTCGTACCTAAATGCAAATTTTTGCCAACTTTCCTCCAAAAAAACGCTGCAAAATCTAATCTACTTTGAGAACAAAAAGATATTGATTATCGACAGTTCCTGTATATATGGCAAAGATATTATTCCGGATATCCTGATAATTATCCAATCTCCAAAACTTAACATGGAGCGCCTTATTAGTATTTATAAACCAAAGTTGATTATTGTAGACGGCTCCAACTTTAAAAGCTATGCCCGTCTTTGGGAAGCAACATGCAGAAAAGAAAAAATCCCTTTTCATAATACTAATGAAAAAGGATTTTATAAGATTTAATTTTTTTTAATTTGTTGTATACTTTCCTTTTGCTGACTTGTTAGTAGACAGGATCTGATCCGCTGCTTTTAGCCAGGCACTTGGACCACCTGCAAGATAACCTGTATTTCCAATTTTTTCAAGATTGATTTTTCCATCTTTCTTACTTGCATTTACAAACCAAACTGTTGGATAACCTTGTACAGCAAAAGTTTGCTGTAATTCAGCATTCTGTTTTTGTATTTCAGGTTTCTGTGGTGTCTGTCTTGGAAAATCCAATTCAACTAATACCACATTTTCTTTTGCCCATTTAGCGAATTCCGGAGTTTTAAAAACTTCTTTTTGCAAACGGATGCACCATCCGCACCAGTCACTACCTGTAAAAAACAAAAACAAAGGTTTTTTTGATTTTTTTGAAATCTCCATTGCTTTGTTCATATCTGTCTGCCATGTCAATTCTTGTGCCTGTATTGTTAACGAGCCCAAGATCAGGAATAAAGTAATTGCTATTTTTTTCATCGTTTAAATTTTTTTTCAAATATAACAAAAAGAATGCCAAATAAAAGCCAATTATCTGACTCCATGCATTAATTTTTTGATAACAGGCGACATAAGTATAGATAATAAAGCCATTGCAACTGAAATTATGGTCAGAAGCCAAAAGAAATAACTTAGGCCATGTTCGTTGGCAATGGTATCAATATTCTCTCCAAAAATCCCTGCTCCTTTCATTCCGATTGCCACAGCTAAGTACCAAATACCAAACATAAAGGCAATCATTCTTGCCGGGACTAATTTACTCACATAAGATAATCCAACAGGAGAGATGCACAATTCTCCCATAGTATGGAAAAGATACACCAAAATCAACCAAATCATACTCACAGAAGCGGTTTTTGCTCCTGGTTCAATTCCGGTTGCACCAATGGCTATACAAGCCATTCCCAAACCAAGCAACAACATTCCCATTCCGTATTTCACATTGGCACTTGGATTGTATTTGCTTTCCCACCATTTAGAAAATAAAGGTGCCAGCGAAATAATAAACAACGAATTTAAAGTAGAGAACCAGGTTGCCGGAACTTCAGTAACAGCTATAGCCACTTTATCAATTTTCAATAAGTCGAGCGTACTGTCTGAAAGTGACAACACTCCGGCGGTGTAATAATCCTTAGCCAATATCCAGATAGCTATCGCCCAGATAATGATAAAGCTCAAGCTCAAAATCACATTGGCAACAGCATAATTCTTGAAGGTCTGTCCAAACATTTTGAACATTATCCACGTAATAATCGTCAAAGGAACAATGGTCATTAAGGAATTGACCACCAAATAAACAGTGCTCCAGCTTCCTTCCAAAACCCTATTAGTATAGTCTTTGGCAAAAATGGTTAAACTGTTTGGGGACTGCTCAAATATGGCCCAAAAGAATATGGCAAGAAACGCAAAGAAGGTAACCGCCATCAATTTCTCACGGGTGATTTTTGAATATTGCGTAAATCGGTAAACCAACAAAATGATAAATAAAAGTAAAGCCGTGAGGATAGCTATTGAATTCCCGTCGCTACCTAAAAATGAAAAGACATCTACTTTACCTTCTGAAATTTTTGAGGCTGGTGCGTTGATAACCCAAAGCAATCCTAATACAACAGAAATAGCAATAACCACAAGTTGCCACGCCGCAAATGGATTTCTTTTATCATCATCCGAAGCTTCTTTTTTAGCCTTACTTTCCTTATTTGGCTTTAGCCCGATATCGCCGAAGATTCTTTGGGACAGCCAAAACTGTATCATTCCAAAAAACATAAAAACTCCGGCCAAACCGAAACCATAACCCCAACCTACTTTTTCTCCTAAATAACCACATAATAAGATACCGAAAAAAGCTCCGGCGTTAACTCCCATATAGAACAAAGTGTAAGCTCCGTCTTTTTTCTCGGGCCTGTCCTTATACATTTCGGAAATAATCGAAACAATATTAGGTTTGAAAAATCCATTTCCAAAAACCAATAAAACCAATCCTAAATAAATAGAAAAATGGGTTTCAACCGCCATCGCCGCGTGTCCTAAAGTCATTAGAAATGCACCTACAATAACAGCCCATCGGAATCCAATAACCTTATCGGCAAAATAACCGCCAAGCATAGTTGACAAATATACCAATCCTACATACGAACCAAATAATGAGGAAGCCGTTTCACGTGACCATTCCCAGCCACCGTTGGCCAAACTTGCCGTAAAAAACATGATTAATAAGGAACGCATTCCGTAAAAGGAAAAACGCTCCCACATTTCGGTAAAGAATAAAACGAATAATCCCGCAGGATGTCCCAGAACGTTGGTTTTAAAAAACTGGTCAGTTGAATTTTGGCTCATATTAATTTGGTTTTATCTAACTTCCTGCATTAATTTTTTAACAAGGGGTGAAATCAGTAATAAAATAACTCCCGCTATCACAGCATAAATGGCTAATTGCTCATAACCATCTGCATAAGTATTAAGCTTTTCCAGATTAGATGCATTTTCAGCAGCCTCAGCAATATTAGCGCCTAATAGTCCAGCGAAATATTGTCCGTAAGCACTAGCCAAAAACCACATTCCCATAATTACCGCCTGTAGTTTTTGCGGTGATAATTTGGTCATCACAGACATTCCAATTGGCGACAGGCACAATTCTCCGAAAGTGATGATGAACCAACCAAAAGTAAATAAGTTTAAAGAGGTTTTTCCGTCTGGCCCGGCAAAGAATTTCGTGTAATAGAACACCCAAAAACCAAGACCAAGCAGCAAAAACCCTAAGCCAAACTTTACAACGGTATTAGGTTCAATCTTTCTTTTTGCCATCCCTATCCATATCATTCCAATTACAGCTGCAAAAATGATAACAAATAATGCTCCCGATGAATTATTGACTCCGTTTGGATCAACCTCTACGCCTAAAAGGGTATTCTGTAAATTATTTGCTGCGAATAAACTTAAGGAACCGCCACTTTGTTCGTAGAAAGCCCAAAAGAAAATAGAGAAAATGATAAATACCAATGCTGCCAAAAGCTTCTTGTTCTGGGCAGCAGTAAGATTACGCATCTCATATATAAGATATACGATGGAAGCCGGCCCGATAATCATCATAAAATAATCCGTGTAAACGGTATTGGCAACCATTAAAATAATGATAGGAATTAAAGCCAAAGAGCCAATATACGTTAGAATCTCGAATATTTTTCTTCTGGATTTCTCAATATTAAGCAACGGTGATAAACCTATATGCCCGAGTTTTTTCTGTGTTTGGGTGAAAGTCAGCAAACTGATAACCATTACTACAGCTGCAAATCCGAAAGCGTAATTCCAGCGAAGATTTTGTGGAATAACCGAAGCCATAAGATTGCCATTAGCCACAGCTATGCAAACATAACCGCCTAATAGCGCACCCAAATTAATTCCTGCGTAAAATAGCGAAAACCCGGCATCCCTTCTGTGATCTCCGTCTTTATACAATTGCCCTACCATCGAGGAAATATTCGGCTTAAAAAAACCGGTTCCAACGATTGTAAAACCAATTCCTGTAAAAAACAATTCCTTGGGACTAACCGCTAATATTATGCTTCCGACTATCATCAATATGCCGCCCCAAAAAAGGGATTTCCTCAAACCCAGTATTTTATCTGCAAATAGTCCGCCTATAAATGTAAAGGCATAAACCCATGCTTGTGTAGCGCCATATTGCAGGTTTGCAGTGGTTTCATCCATATTTAACTGGCTTACCATAAATACTGCCAACATCCCCCTCATTCCATAAAAACTGAAACGCTCCCACATTTCTGAGAAGAACAGATACCACAGTTGTTTTGGGTATTTTCCTTTAAAATCCTGAATCTGATCTAATGTAATTTGTTGTTCCATATTAATTAATTCCTTTTTCTTTCATTACTTTATTTAAATTTTTGACCAATGCAAACATTAGTATGGTAGCAAACATCAGCAGCCCGAAGTTTACCCAAAAGAAGTTTGCCTTATCATCATATGTATCCCACATACTGGCGAGGACACCGCTTAATTTATTTCCGATTGAAGTCGATAAGAACCATCCTCCCATCATTAAAGCCGTTATGTTTTTAGGGGAAAGCTTTGAAACCACCGACAATCCCATTGGACTTAGAAATAGTTCTCCAATAGTGATAATCCCATAATTGGCTACGAGCCACCAGACAGAAACCTTTTCTGCTCCGTTATTGCCGATATGTACTGCAGCCACCATAACCAAAACCGATAAGGCTGAAATCAACAAACCGAAAGCAATCTTTGTTGGAGTGCTTGGTTCTTTCTTCCTGCTTCTTAAAAACGTGAAGAATGCAACAACCAAAGGGGTTAGGATGATTACCCAGCCAGGATTTATGGATTGACTTAAATTGGTTGCCCAGATACTGATCTTATTTCCTTCCTGAGGGATTTTTTCTTTGTGGACGTTTCTGAAATAAATGGGATAATCCACCACTTTTTGAACTTCGCCATTTACTTTCTGAAGTCGGAAACTGGAATCATATAATTCAGTGGAATCCTTTTTAAATTCTATTTCCTTTGATAATTTCAAATTGCTAAAAACCGCCTGAGTGTTTCCTGTTATTTCCCTATCGGTATATCGGTCGGCCCAGGTTGTCAGTGCTGAACCATTTAATTTGAATACAGCCCAAAATAATATTACAACGGCAAATATTGACAGTAATGCTCCGATTGGACGTTTGTCTTCTGTTTTGGCTTTGAAATATAAACTTCCGTAAAAGAAAATTACCGGGATACAGGCAAAAATAAAGGCATCGGTACTATCGGAACCAAATACGGCACAATTGGGATTAGCATCCGACTGTACTCCTTTTAAAAACCAACCTATAACTCCAAAGATGACAGAAGGCAATAGGATAAACAATACAATTTTATAAAAAGGCATGTCGCCTTCCTGCTCTCCTTTTTTCTCGGTTTTATCGCCGTAATGTTTTGTCCCCAGAAGAAAGACGATCACTCCAATAAACATTCCGACTCCAGCGGCCATAAAAGCGTATTGCCATCCTAAAAGAATCTGCAAAGCGGCGCCAAAAAAATTACAGATGAAGGCCCCAACGTTGATTCCCATATAGAATATATTATACCCTTCATCCTTTTTATCCTTATATACTTCATCATTGTAAAAATTACCTAAGAGTGTTGAGATATTGGGCTTGAAGAAACCGTTCCCCACAATAACCAAAGTCATCGCTACATATAGCATGGTAAGGCTATGAATTCCCATCATGAAATACCCTGCACCCATCATCAATCCACCTAAAACAATCGATTTTTTATACCCTAAGTAACGATCAGCTACCAATCCTCCGACAAACGGTGTCAGGAAGACCAAAGCGATAAAAGTTCCATATAAATCCGACGCTTCCTTTTCGGTCATGGCGAATCCGGCTTCTACATCTTTAAGATAAAGTGTAAAAATTCCAATCATCAGATAATAGCCGAAACGTTCCCACATCTCAGATAAAAATAAGTAAGGCAGCGCTTTAGGATGGGTTTTCCACATAATTTTTAGCTTTAAAATAACAAACCCCCAAAAAATATTGGAGGTTTGAAAGATATAAAAATATTTTGAATTACATTTTCCCTGAATCAGGAACGCCTTCAATATGGTCGTTGTGCATCCGTTTCTCTAACCAGGAACTAAGCACGAATAATATTCCGGCTGCAACGCCCGACATGATAATAAACAATATGAAAAACTCATAAAGATTTGTAATCTGGAATCCTATAAAATGTGTTGCACCTCCAGTTCCGTCTTCTCCACCAGGAATTAGCGCACTTAATGTTCCGGCAAATTTATTCGCGGCAGCATTGGCCAGGAACCAGGTTCCCATCATTAACGAAGACAAACGCAATGGTGCTAATTTAGAAACCATTGATAAACCGATTGGCGACAAACATAATTCTCCCATGGTATGGATAATATATAAGGCAATCAACCACCACATAGAAACTTTTTCTCCAAGTCCAAGTCCTTTAACCGCAATAGCAATAACAACATATCCAAGAGCAACTAATCCTAAACCTATTGCCATCTTTTTTGGAGAAGAAGGCTCTAGTTTTCTCATGTAAAGGAATCCCCAAACCATAGAAAAAATTGGTGCCAGTGCAATTACTGCCAATGGATTAACCGATTGAAAGTAAGAAGCCGGCATTTCCCAGCCAAAAAGAGTCCTTTCTGTCTGCCTGTCAGCAAAAAGGGTTAACGAAGCTCCGGCCTGCTCAAAAGCTCCCCAAAAGAAAATTACGAAAAATGCCAGTATGAATATTACCGAAATTCTTTGGGTTTCTATTTTAGAAAGGCTTTTGTCGCTGAAAATCATTATCGGCATGGCCACCATTGAACCATATATAAAGTAACTGATGATATCTACATCACTTCCTATTATCTGTTTGAAATTCAACATAAAGAAAATAATAGCAATGGAACCTACAATCAATCCAATGCTTTTAGCATCTAATTTCTTTACCGGCAAACCGATATGCTTTCCGTCTTCAGAAACAAGGTATTTTTTCTGACCCAATATAAAAGCTACCAATCCTAATAACATTCCGATACACGCTGCAAGGAAGCCCCATTTAAAATCCATCGATCCACAAACAAGCGGCGAAAAGAAAGCTCCTAAATTAATACCCATATAGAAAATGGTAAAAGCACTATCTATTCTTCTATCGTTAGCAGGATACAATTGCCCTACCATTGTTGAGATATTTGGCTTAAAGAAACCATTTCCAATGATTATAGCTGTAAGTCCCATCCACATGATGGAAACTCCACCATCAGCTCCGGCAGAAGCGCTCAAAAACATACAGAATTGCCCGATGGCCATCAAAAGCCCTCCAATAACAATACTTCTTCTGTTTCCAAGGAATTTATCGCAAAGATAGCCTCCCAAAAGAGGTGTCAGGTAAACCAAGCCGGTATAACTTCCATAAATTTGGGACGCATCAGCATCTTTCATTAATAATACTTTAGTCATAAACAGGATGAAGATCGCCCTCATTCCGTAATAACTAAACCTTTCCCACATTTCTGTGAAGAATAAGAAGTACAATCCTTTTGGATGTCCCGTTTTTACAGCAGTTTTACTCATGTCAAATTATTTTAGATTGGTTTTGAATTGTTTAGGTTTCTTTATAAAAACCGTCAATTTTAGTGAAAAAATTACAAATAACAGTACTTTTTTATGTTAAATGCATTTTTAAAGAGAGATTATAATTTAAAGGGTTTGGGAATAAGATTTTTAAAAACAAAAAACCCGAACAGATTGTTCGGGTTTTTTTGTGGTACCTCCAGGAATCGAACCAGGGACACATGGATTTTCAGTCCATTGCTCTACCAACTGAGCTAAGGTACCTTGCTTTTGTAGCGGGTGCAAATATAGGATGATTTTTAATTTATCCAAAACAAATAATAAAAAAATCTATTCGTAACTTTGACCAACAAAAACAATGCTATGCTTTTAACCATTGATGTTGGAAATACGCGAATCAAAGCTGCTGTCTTTGAACAAAATAGACTCGTTGAGATTTTTATTTTTACCAAAGAGGAACTTTTAGATGAACTTAAAAATATCCTGAAAAAATTTCAAAATATTAAAGATTTAGTGATTGCTTCGGTTGGAAATATAGAAAAAGAAGCCTTTTTATCTTTAAAAAACAGTTTAGAAATCCATTTTATTACGCACGAAAGTAAATTCCCTTTACTAATCTATACAGCACCCCAACCACACTTGGAATTGACAGGATGGTTCTGGCAACCGGCGCCACGCTAAAATTCCCCAATCAAAATCGCCTGGTTATTGATGCCGGAACTTGCATAACGTATGATTTCATTGACGCAGACGACAATTATCTTGGCGGCGCCATATCTCCCGGAATCCGATTGCGCTACCAGGCATTAAATGACTATACTTCCAAATTACCCTTATTATCCAAAAAAGAACCGGAAACATTTATTGGTAATTCTACAGCAGAATCCATCCATTCGGGTGTAATTAATGGCGTTGCGCTTGAAATAGATGGCTTTATCGAACGCTACCAAACCCAATACGCTAAATTTATCATAATTTTAACGGGTGGAGACGCAGAATTTTTGGCTAAGAGATTAAAAAATACCATATTTGCCCATTCAAATTTTCTCCTCGAAAGTTTGAACCAAACATTTCAATACAATCAAAAATGATTAAAAATTTTATAGTAAGCATCTGTTTACTTATTTCATTGGCAACTTTTGCTCAGGAAGGAACATCATCACCTTATTCTTTTTACGGAATTGGAGACGTTAAATTTAAAGGAACAATCGAGAACCGTTCCATGGGTAGCCTTTCCGTTTTACCTGACAGTATTCACCTGAACATTCAGAATCCGGCTCATTTTGCCAGTTTAAAATTGACCAATTTTGCTATTGGAGGAACGTATGCCAATACCAAATCGGAAACCGAAAGCCAAGCGGCAAAAGCCAGAAGAACTACCTTAGATTACATGGCTATTGCGATTCCTGTTGGTAAAGTCGGTATTGGTTTTGGGCTTATGCCTTATTCTTCATTGGGATATAAAATTCAAAAAGTTGCTTACGACATCACTGAAAACACACCTCCTGTTGCGAATGACACCACGCGAACCGTTTATTCGAAATATGAGGGAAGTGGCGGTATAAATAAGGTTTTTGTAGGCATTGGCTACCAACTTACTAAAAACATTAACATCGGAGCTGATCTTCAATATAATTTTGGAACTATAGAAACCAAGAGTCTTCGTTACCAGTCCTTTCCTGCCATTCAGTATGGATCAAGAGAGAATAATGCTTCTGAAGTAAGGGGTATTAATCTTGATTTTGGAATTGCCTATCAGACAAAAGTAAATGCTAAATACTCTTTTTCAGTAGTTTGGCTTATACACCTGAATCAAAATTAACATTAGGCAACAGCCGTAATATTGAAACGGTTGAACTACAAAGTTCTTCTGCAATAACAGTGATTGAGCGCGTTCAGGTAGACGTTGACGACACTACCATAAAATTGCCTTCAAAACTGAGTTTCGGCGCTGGCTTCGGGCAGGTAAAGAAATGGTTGATTGGCGGTGAAGTTACATTAACCGGAAACAGCGTATTGTCTAACCGATTTATCGACATTGGAGAGCCTATTGATACCGTTAATTCTACTTTTGAAAACTCTGTCCGCTACAGCTTAGGGGGTTTTTTATACCTAATTACAACTCCTATTCGAGTTATCTGAAAAAATTGTCTATCGTGGCGGATTGCGTTATGAGAATACTGGTTTAGTCCTTCAAAACAAATCAATTACCGATTTTGCCGGTACAATAGGATTGGGTTTGCCTATGAGCGGAACCTTTACGAATATAAATATTGGGCTTGAAATTGGTAAACGTGGGACAAAATATTATAACTTAGTAGAAGAAAACTATGTCAACCTAAGCGTTGGGCTTTCCTTAAGCGACAAATGGTTTGTGAAGCGTAAATTTGACTAAAACTATATCCTTATGAAGGCAATTATTTTTATACTTGGAATCTTGTTTATTACTCATAGTAATGCTCAAAAGTTTGATTGTACTTCAAAGACTGCCGCTTATCAGGAACTTCTTAAGGCAGCAAAAACAGCTGAATCTTACGACATCTGGAATGAGGTAAAAAGAATTGTCCTAACGGAAATGAAGCGGTTTACACCGATGGCATTCAAATTCTGCAATACAAGATTGACAATGCGGCAACTCCGGAAGATAAAGAGAAATTAGTCAGAGATGTTTTGAAACTGTATGACCAATACAATAAAAATTTCGCTTCCTCCATACCCGATTTTGAAGTATGTAAAGCCATGGCGCTGGTTAACAATAAAATTGAAGCCAAAGACGAAATCTTCACTTTACTGGATAATGGCTTTACCAAAGCATCCAAAAGTGTTACTGACGCCAAAGCCATTTACACTTACTTTAGCCTGTATTCCGAAAGATTCAATGCCGGCGATAAAAAAATTACCTCAAATTCAGTTTTGGAAAAATATTCTATGGTGAATGCTTTACTAACCCAATTGCAGGCTTCCCATCCGGAAAACAACAATTACAAGACCGCGCAAAACTCGATCAACAACCTGATTAAGGAGATAGCGACTTGTGAAAACCTTGCTGATTTCTACACCAAAACCCTTGAAGACAATAAAGAAAATACCGATTGGCTAACTTCTGCTTTAGTAAGTCTTTCGGGAAAATGCAGTGCAAAACCTATTTTCTTAACATTGGCTGAAAAATTGTATTCGATTAAAGCGACTTCCAAATCGGCTGAATTTATGGCATTGGCTAATCTAAAACAGAGAAAGTTTCCAGAAGCTATTAAATTTTATAACGAATCTGCTGAACTGCAAACCAATCCTTTAGAGAAAGCAAAAACGTATTATACACTCGCAACGGGTTTACTAGCTAACGATTTACCTAAATCAAAAGAGTTCCTGAATAAAGCGTTGGCATCAGATCCAAAAATGGGGAAAGCCTATATATTTTTGGCACAGCTTTACATGAACGCTGCGAAAGATTGCGGAAAAACCGACTTTGAAAAAAAGCAATCGGTTATCTTGCTGTCGAGACAGTTAAAAAAGCCGGAGTAGTTGAGCCACGTTTAAAACCAACTTCTGATAAGATGGCAACCGATTTCAGCAAGCAATCATTAACTGCAGTAGAAATTTCGAAAGCAAAAATGAATGGAAAATCACTAACTTTGGGTTGTTGGATTAATGAAACCATTACTTTTCCAGCCAAATAATGAAACGCTCTAATTCATATAGCTCATCTTTTATCCTTCTAATCCTTTTTTGTTTTGCAATTATAGGATGTGAAAGTAATTTTAAGGACGTTCAGAAAATGGGATTTGCCGAATTCACGCCAAGTGGAGACGCTGATGGCATCAATCTGAAATATACCGATTCGGGCAGGATTACAGCCAATCTCGTTAGTCCAAAAATGCTCGATTTTGCCACTGTGCAATATCCGTTTACCGAATTTCCGAAAGGAATGCATCTCACATTATTCGACAAAAACGGCAAAAAAACATTCATAGAATCAAAATACGCCGTATCCCATAAAGCCACGAATCTTATAGATTTGCAGGATAAGGTAAAAATATCCAATGAAAATGGCGAAATGCTCGAAACAGAACAACTCTATTACGATCAGAAAAACGAATGGTTTTTTACCGAAAAAAGTTTAAATTTACTTCTCCAAAAGGCGTTTCCTATGGCGAAGGAATTGACTTTAGTAAAGACTTCAAAAAATAAATTCACAAAAAATATCCGGAAATATCCAATCTTCAGAATAATGGAAAACTATTCAAAATTTACACAATACGCTTACTTACTGGCTGCTATATTAGTATCAATCGAAAGTTACAATCAATATGCAGCAGGCAACACAAACCAGGCCATCATAATGGCACTATTTGCTGTTCTCGGTATCTTTATGTTTTTCTTCAGAAGGAACTTTGCCAAAAAAATGGCCGAAAGAAATAAAAAACCCTAACACATGGAAATCGGAATAATCATCGTATGCCTGATTCTTTCCGCTTTTTTTCCGGGATGGAAATTGCTTTTGTTTCCTCGAATAAAATCTACCTTGAAATAGAAAAAAACAGGACGATTTTATTTCCAGAATACTGACCAAACTTACCCAAAAACCTTCCAAATTCATTGCTACGATGCTCGTTGGCAATAATATTTCGATGGTGGTTTACGGTTTTTTTATGGGCGATTTGCTAATGTTATGGTTCACAAATTCCGGACTAAATCTCACTCCTTTTTCCAATTTATTACTCCAAACCACGATTTCTACACTAATCGTTTTGATGACATCTGAATTTTTGCCCAAGGTTTTTTTCAGATTTATGCCAATAGTGTTATCAAGATCTTTGCCCTGCCGGCTTATTTTTTCTATAAACTATTTTATTATATTTCCTCTTTCCTGATTTGGATTTCGGATTTTGTACTGCGAAAATTCTTCAAAACGGAAGGCGATCAGATAAACCTTTCCTTCAGTAAAATTGAATTGGGAAATTACATTTCCGAACAGATGAATGCCGTTCAGGATCACGAAACCGTCGATTCCGAAATCCAGATTTTCCAAAATGCATTAGAGTTTTCAGCGGTAAAGGCGAGAGACATCATGACGCCCAGAACCGAATTAGTTGCCGTAGATTTACACAGTTCTGTAGTGGATTTAAGGGAACTTTTCATAGCGACCGGATATTCCAAAATACTGATTTACATAAACACGCTGGATGATATTGTTGGTTATGTACACTCGTTTGAACTCTTCAAAAAACCCAGAAGCATTAAATCGATTATGATCGCTGTAGAATTTGTTCCGGAAACCATTTTGATAAAGGATGCCATGAACCTGCTGACCAAAAAACGCAAAAGCGTGGCTGTCATTTTGGATGAATATGGCGGAACATCAGGCATTGTTACTATGGAAGATATCGTAGAAGAACTTTTCGGCGAAATTGAGGACGAACACGATTCTGATGAAGAACAATTGATTGAAACCAAGGTGGACGACACTACTTATATTTTTTCTACACGTCTTGATGTTGAATACCTTAACGAAGAATACAAACTCAATATTCCCGAAAGTGATTCGTATGGAACGCTTGGCGGATTTATTGTCGATTTCTCAAAAGAAATACCTCAAAAAGGGCAACAGATTACGATTGAAAATTTCCAATTTATCATTGAAGAAGCAACGAATAAGAAAATCGTATTGGTAAAAATGAGCTTACTCGATTAGTTTCTCGGAAAAAATCCACATTTAAACGAAATTATAGCTGTATGAATTTTGTTATTACACATATAATTGTATTTTCGCAAACTGAAATAAAATTAACAAAAAATAGAAATGGCAGTTTTAGCAAAAATTAGAAATCGTTCAGGCTTACTTTTATTAGCAATAGGATTTGCTTTGTTGGCTTTTGTAATACAAGACCTATTCAACAGCGGCATGAAAAGCATATCAACAGATGTTGGTAGCGTGAACGGAAAAGATATCTCTTTTGAAGAATTCCGAATCAAAGTTGCAAACACAGAAAAGAATGCGCAAGGTCAGAACATGACTTCTATGCAGGCTTCCAACCAAGTTTGGAATCAGGAAGTTAACATCGCTTTGCTAACCGCTGAATTCGAAAAATTAGGAATTCGCGTTGGTGAAAAGCATATTATTGAAGTATTCAAGGCAGATCCAAATATTGGCCAGAATCCACAGTTTTTAAACGCAGCAGGAAAATTTGACCTTAACAAATTCAAGGATTATTTCAAGGCAAGTCCGGAAGGAATCCAAATGTTGAAAGACAGGGAAAAAGATGCTGAACTGAATGCAAAGTATATGATTTATAATTCTATGGTAAAAGGTGCTATGTACACTACTACTACTGAAGGAAAATTTAAATACGAAGCAGAAACTAACAAAGTAAACTTTGACTTTGTAATGGTTCCGTTTTCTTCAATCAAAGACAGCGATGTAAAAGTAACTGACGAAGAAATCGTTACTTACATGAAAACGAAAGAGAAAAAATTTAAATCAGAGGAATCACGTGAATTGGATTATGTTTTGATTGAGGAAAAGCCATCTGCTCAGGATGAGGCAGAAATTAAGAAAAATGTTGACGCCTTACTATTGCCAAGCGTTCGTTACAATAAAGAAACCGGTAAAAATGATACCATCTCTGGTTTTAGAGCGGCAAATGATGTTGCTGATTTTGTAAATGCCAATTCTGACATTCCATTTGATTCTAGTTATGTAGCAAAACAGGATTTACCTGCAGGACACGCTGATCAATTATTCAACCTGCCAGTTGGCGAAGTATACGGACCGTATATGTTTAACAATTACTACTGCCTTTCAAAAGCGTTAGGAAGACAAAGTGGTGCTAAAGCAAAATCAAGCCATATCCTTATTAGCTGGGTTGGTGCAGAAAGAGCGCAGCCAAAGGAGAAAAGAACTAAAGAAGAAGCAAAAATAAAAGCAGAAGGCATATTGGCACAAGCATTGGCTAACCCAGGAATGTTCCAGATGTTGGCAATGACTACTTCTGAAGACCCATCTGTTCAACAAAACGGCGGAGATATGGGATACATCAGTAAAGACACTGGTTTTGCTAAAGGATACAAAGATTTTGTATTTGCGAATCCTATTGGAAAAATTGGCTTAGTAGAAACAGAATTTGGTTACCATATCATCAACGTAACTGACAAACAGGATGCTGTTAAGTTGGCAACTATTGCTCAAAAAATCGAGCCGTCGGAAGCTACCAATGACAAAACCTACACTCAGGCAACTAAATTTGAAATGGATGCTGTAAATAAAGATTTCGCTGCATTAGTAAAAGAAATGAAGCTAACTACAAATCCTGCTGTTAGGGTAAAAGCTATTGATGAAAATGTTGGTTCAATGTCAAACCAGAGACAAATTGTTAAGTGGGCATTTGAAGATGGCACTAAAATTGGCAGCGTAAAACGTTTCGAAATTGTAAACGTTGGACACGTTATCACAAAACTAAAAAGTATTGCTGCTAAAGGATTAATGTCTGCAGAAGAAGCAAGACCACAAGTGGAACCAATCTTAAAAAATAAAAAGAAAGCAGAAAAAATAATTGCAAAAATGAAAGGCGCTTCTTTAGATGCTATTGCCGCGTCTAACAAAGTTGCCGTTATGAATGCTGTTGATATTACTATCGAAAACCCAAGCCTTCAAGGTGCTGGTTTCGAGCCAAAAGTTGTTGGATTGGCATTTTCTGCTAAAGCCGGTCAAGTTTCAAAACCTATCGAAGGTAATTCAGGTGTGTATGTAATCAATACAAAAGCGGTTACCAAAGCACCAGCTATTCAAAAATATGATGACTACATCAATAAAGTGAAACAACAAGTTACCAACTACTCTGGAAGAGTAATGCCTGCATTGAAAAATGATGCTGAAATCGAAGATAACAGAGCTGACTTCTACTAATAGAAAATCAACCCAAATTAAAAATCCTGTTTAGTGAAATACTGAACAGGATTTTTTTATACATTTGAATATAAACAACTTATCTGTCAACCTCTTTAAAAAACAGCTATGAAAATAAAATTACTCTTATCCTTATTTGCAATCTCTTTTGTTGGCTCTGCGCAACATGATGTTAATTCATTTTATGGCACCAATGGTTCCGTTTTTGCAGCAGTAACTACCGTAAACCCAATTGCACATGGTAGTGGCGGAACAAATCAGGTTTGGACATTTGGGCCATTTATTCCTTTAGGAAACGCAACCTATACTTATGTAGCTCCTACAGCGTCTGAATCTACAACTTACCCTGGTACAACCACTGTAATCGTCACTTCTACAACACAGGGAACAACCACAACCGAAGGAAGGATGTTCACGAAAAATAATGCCGGAACTGTTGCTATTACAGGCCTGAATACATCGGGCATGACGATTAATTTTAATGGTGGTACTAGCAGTAGCGGAAATGCAACATTAGGAGCTTTCCCAATGGTTTATCCATTTACAAATGCAGATAATACCGTTAGCGGAACATTTAACTACACTACCAATTCAGGGACATTCTCAGGAACGTTGACAACCACTATTGACGGATACGGTGTTTTAAATTTGCCTGATTATAACTACACAGGTAATGTAACCCGACTAAAAACAGTATTGTCAGTAACTTTATATGTAAGCATATTTCCAGTGGGAACTGCTTCTCAGACTACTTATGCCTATTTTGACGAAAACGACACAACAAACAACTTTAAATTCAGAAGTATTAACACGACCGTAGTGGCCTCAGCAGTAGGAATAAACGAGAATGTCACAACGCTTGAAGTAGACGGCAGTATGTTAGCCAATAACCAAAATGCACTTCAATCGGTTTGGATTCAGAATCCGGTTCAGGATGGGATTGAAATCAATACCTCAACAAACATTGATAATGCCAACATTAGCATAACTGATATGCTTGGAAAAACAATTTATCATGAAAAAAATCAAAACATTTTAGGAACATTGAAAATTCCAGTTTCATTGACCAAAGGGATTTATCTAATTACAATTGGAAATGAAAATGGCAGCATCACTAAAAAGCTAGTAAAAAATTAGATAGAAAAAGCCCCAGATTTAGGGCTTTTTATGCCTTAAACTTCAACGGCAGATGAACCACTTTCTTTGTCTCGAAAAATTCATCCGCAAAGAAATCAGCTATGTTATATTCGGCTGCTTTTGGAAAATCCTTTAATTCTTCGGTTAAATCCCCACCTTTCAAATACAATATTCCATTGTGGAGGTTATGCTTATTTTGCTTTTTGATTTTGTCCTTTACCCACGAAACAAAGTCAGGCATATTAGTTACAGCGCGACTGACAATGAAATCATAATCGCCTTTTGCATTTTCGGCACGCATTTGTTCGGCTTTTACATTTTTCAATCCCAAATCATCGGCAACAGCCTGAACCACTTTAATTTTTTTCAGAATAACATCAATCAAATAAAAACGCGTCTCGGGAAACAAAATTGCTAACGGAATTCCGGGAAAACCTCCACCTGTACCAACATCCAGAATATAAGTTCCGGGTTCAAAGGGCTGAATCTTGGCAATGGCCAACGAATGCAAAACATGTTTGGTGTATAATTCATCGATATCCTTACGGGAAATCACATTGATTTTAGCATTCCAATCCTGATATAATGCTTCCAGTTTCTGAAACTGTAGTATTTGATTTTCAGTAAGATTGGGAAATTGTTTGAGAATTTCTTCCATAAGTTGAATTTTCAACAAAAATAGTTAATTCGTTGATAAAAAATGATTAATCTCATCTTCAAAAAAATTATAATAATTACCTTTGAGCAAAATTTGAAATCCATTAAATGAATACCATAACACCTACATTCTCTACAAAAGATCCGTTGAAATTCTTCAGGACTTTAAATTCAAGAGTCAACAACTATTTTAAAGAAAATAATATTAAGAAAACCGGGAACTGGAAATTACATTTGAAAACCATTGTAATGTTTGCCATTTTCCTTACTCCCTATTTTTTCCTTTTATCAATGGACATGCCTTTTTGGGTATACCTGTTGTTAAATATCGTCATCGGAATTGGAATGGCCGGAGTTGGAATGAATGTGATGCACGACGGAAATCACGGATCCTACTCTACCAAATCATGGCTGAACAAATTTATGGGCGGAAGCATCTATATTTTAGCCGGAAATGTATACAACTGGCAGGTCCAGCATAATGTTTTACACCATACTTATACTAATATCCACGGGCATGACGAGGATTTGGAAGCGGGTAGAATAATGCGTTTTACACAAAAAGCCGAATGGAGAAGATTCCATAAATTCCAACATTATTACTCCGTTTTTCTTTATGGATTACTGACTTTCAACTGGGCAATCACTACCGATTTTCTTCAGATGAAACGCTACATGAAAAGAAAATTATCGTATGGAGAAGCCAAAAGTTCCAAATTCTTATGGACGACATTAATCATTACTAAAGTCATTTATTTCTCTATTTGGTTAGTGATTCCGATGATTTTAGGTATTACCTGGTGGAAAGTATTACTTGGATTCTTATTGATGCATTACACTGCAGGAGTTATCCTTAGTGTTGTGTTCCAATTGGCACACGTAGTTGAAGACATTTCTTATCCGGAACCAAATGAGGAAGGCGAAATGGAAAATACCTGGGCAATCCACCAATTGTTTACTACAGCTAACTTTGCACCTAGAAACTGGCTGGTAAATTATTATACCGGAGGTTTAAATCATCAGGTGGAACACCATTTATTCCCAAACATCAGTCATATCCATTATGACAAAATTTCAAAAATCGTTAAAGAAACCGCACACGAATTTGATTTGCCCTATCAGGAATTTAAAACCATGAGGAGTGCTGTGGCTTCACACTTTAAGCATTTGAAAGAACTGGGACAAAACCCACAAATAGCCTAATTTATAAAGACGCCATTCGTGGCGTTTTTCATTTACATAAACCAACAACACAATGAGTATCTTATCAGACAGAATCAATAATCTATCGACGTCACAAACTCTCGCCATGGCAGCATTAGCAAGAGAATTAAAAGCCCAGGGAAAAGACATCATCAGTTTAAGCTTAGGTGAACCTGATTTCAATACGCCGGATTTCATCAAAGAAGCCGCTAAAAAAGCAATCGATGAAAACTACAGCACCTACACACCGGTTGATGGTTATGTCGAATTGAAGGAAGCCATATGTAAAAAATTCAAGCGCGATAATAATTTAGACTACAAACCGGCAAACATTGTCGTTTCTACCGGAGCAAAACAATCTTTATACAACATTGCACAGGTAATGCTGAACGATGGTGACGAAGTAATCCTTCCTGCACCATACTGGGTTTCGTACTACGAAATCATAAAACTTTCTGGCGGAATTCCAGTTGAAGTACCAACTTCCGTAGATACTGATTTTAAGATTACAGCAGAACAGCTTGAAAAAGCAATCACACCAAAAACCAAAATGATGTGGTTCAGTTCACCGTGCAACCCAAGTGGTTCTGTTTATAACCGTGAAGAACTTACCGCAATTGGAAAGGTATTGGAAAAATATCCAAACATCTATATCGTTTCTGATGAAATCTACGAACACATCAATTTCTCAGGAACATTCTGCAGCATAGCCTCTATTCCTGGATTGTTTGAAAGGACTATTACCGTGAACGGTGTTGCCAAAGCTTTCGCGATGACAGGTTGGAGAATCGGTTACATCGGAGCACCTGAATTTATTGCAAAGGCATGTACAAAAATGCAGGGACAAGTAACTTCCGGAGCCAATTCTATTGCACAACGGGCTACAATCACAGCTGTTGAGGCTGATCCAAATGTCTTAAATGAAATGGTGGCTGCTTTCAAAAACCGTAGGGATTTAGTCGTTGGCTTAGCCAAAGCCATTCCCGGAGTAAAACTGAATGTTCCCGAAGGTGCATTTTATGTATTCCCGGATGTTTCTTCTTTTTTCGGAAAAACGTTAAGAGGAACATTAATCAACACGGCCGAAGACTTATCAATGTATCTATTATCTGAAGCCAATGTAGCAACAGTTACCGGAGATGCTTTCGGAAATCCAAACTGCATCCGAATTTCCTATGCAACCAGCGAAGAACTGTTAACAGAAGCCTTCAAAAGAATCAAGGAAGCACTAGCTTAATATCTATTACGCCTCAAGGAAACTTGGGGCTTTTTTATTTGGGCGTTCCCTTACAGGTCGGGCTTTCCGTTGCAATCTTTTTATGTTTTATCCACTAAGGCTGTAAAGAGACATTCTTCTAAAACATAAAAAGGATTTCCACTGCAATCCCTAACGCGAAAAAACAACAACACAAAATCAAATACAATGTCAAAAATACTACTACTCGGTTCCGGAGAATTAGGAAAGGAATTTGTTATAGCAGCCCAAAGGATCGGGCAAACCGTAATTGCTGTCGATAGCTATGAAAACGCTCCTGCAATGCAGGTGGCACATGCTTTTGAAGTCATTAACATGCTTGATGGTTCCGAACTGGACAGAATCGTAGCCAAACACAAGCCCGATTTTATAGTTCCTGAAATCGAAGCCATCCGCACCGAACGTTTTTACGATTACGAAAAGCAGGGAATTACCGTAGTTCCATCTGCGAAAGCGGCCAATTTTACCATGAACCGAAAAGCAATCCGTGATTTGGCTGCAAAGGATTTAGGATTAAAAACAGCCAATTATCGCTATGCAACTTCATCTGATGAATTACAAAAAGCCGTTGCAGAAGTGGGAATGCCTTGTGTGGTAAAACCCTTGATGAGTTCTTCAGGAAAAGGACAATCGACTATAAAATCTGAGCACGATATTGAAAAAGCATGGAATTATGCAGTCGAAGGTTCCCGTGGCGATGTTGTGGAAGTAATCGTAGAAGCTTTCGTAAAATTCAATTCAGAAATTACATTACTGACGGTAACCCAAAACAATAATCCAACCTTATTCTGTGCACCAATAGGACACCGTCAGGAACGTGGTGATTACCAGGAAAGCTGGCAGCCTGCAAAGGTGAGCGACAAAGACTTATTTGAAGCTCAGGACATGGCCGAAAAAATTACCGAAGCATTAGGCGGAGCCGGACTTTTTGGCGTGGAGTTTTTCCTAACAAATGAAGGCGTTTATTTTTCCGAATTATCGCCAAGGCCGCACGATACCGGAATGGTAACTTTGGCCGGAACGCAAAACTTCAACGAATTCGAATTGCATTTACGCGCGATTTTGAGCCTGCCAATTTTCGAAATCACACTTGAAAGAGCCGGTGCAAGTGCTGTGATTCTCGCTTCTGAAAATTCCAATAATCCAACATTCAGTGGCATTGAAAAAATTGCGTCTTTACCTAAAACAGATTTTCGTATATTTGGAAAACCAACCTCTCGACCATATAGAAGAATGGGCGTAGCATTAACATACGATTCGTTGGCAACACCAATTGAAGCCGTAGTTGAAAAGGCAAAAGAGGCAGCCAATCTAATAACTGTAAATACTTAAAAAAATGAAGAAGATTATCTCAATTCTTGTACTTTTTGTCTGCATTGCTGCAAATGCCCAGGACAAAGCAAAAACCCAAACAGTAGAAGCTGCTTGCGGTCAATGCCAATTCGGAATGACCAGTAAAAGCGGTTGCGACTTAGCTGTCCGCATAGATGGCAAACCGTATTTTGTAGACGGAACCGACATCAACAAACATGGTGACGCCCACGCCACTGACGGATTTTGCTCAGCTGTACGAAAAGCTGAAGTGGTTGGCGAAATAAAAATGACCGTTTCGTAGCGAGCTCATTTAAATTACTTCCTGTCGATGGCCACAACCATTCGGATCACGACGGTCACAAACACTAAAAAGCAGAAGCGGAATTGATTTCCGCTTTTTTTATGTCTTAGTTTAATTGTACTTTTGAAATATGAGCCTGATTATACAAAACATCTCCAAGCACATTTCGTTAACTCCCGAAGAAGAGTTGCTTTTTTTATCCAAAACCGAAACAAGGCATTACAAAGCCAAAACGATTCTCCAAAATGCAGGTCAGGTTTGTAAAGAAGGTTATTTCGTAAACTCTGGCTTATTGAGGAGCTTTAACATTAACGACAACATTGTCGAACACGTAATGAGTTTTGCCTGTGAAGGCTGGTGGATTAGTGATATGTACAGCCTGCTTTCTCAAAAACCGGGCAATCTTTTTATTGAAGTTTTGGAAGATGCCGAAGTTATAGCATTGTCTAAAGAAAACCAGGAACAGTTGTATCTTGAAATCCCAAAACTCGAGCGTTTCTTCCGAATCTTAATCGAAAATTCCCTAGTCGCCAACCAGCAAAGACTAATGGACAACTTAAGCCTGACAGCCGAGGAACGCTTTGAAAAATTTTGCTTAAAATACCCTGAACTAATCCAAAAGGTTCCTCAAAAACAGATTGCTTCCTTCATTGGTGTTACCCCTGAATTCTTTAGTAAAATGAAATCCAGATTGCTCCGAAAATGATTTCTTAACCTACATTAAGTGCTTCCGTCCTATTGCAAACGTAAATTTGTATCATAATAATCATTAAATTTAAACATTATGAAAAATACAGTCTTACACAAAGCAAATACTCGTGGACACGCAGACCACGGTTGGTTAAACGCACACCACACGTTTAGTTTCGCAAGCTACTACGAGCCGGAAAGAGTGCAGTTTGGCGTATTAAGGGTTCTAAACGACGATATCGTTGCAGCCGGAATGGGATTTGGAAAACACCCACACGATAATATGGAAATCATCACTATTCCACTGGAAGGTGATTTGGCCCATAAAGACAGCATGGGCAATGAGGAAATAATCAAATTCGGTGACGTACAGGTAATGAGTGCCGGAACCGGAATACAGCATTCCGAATTCAATCCCAATCCTGATAAAAGAACAAATTTGTTGCAGATTTGGGTTTTCCCAAAAGTAAGGAATGTGCAACCCCGTTACCAGCAAATAACATTAGGCACATCAGACCGTCATAATAAATTCCAACAGATTTTATCTCCAAATGCAGATGATGCCGGAGTCTGGATCCACCAGGATGCGTGGTTCCATATGGCTAATTTGGATAAAGGGCTTTCACTTGATTACAATCGCAAATTAGAAGGCAACGGTTTATATGTATTTGTGATTAAGGGAAGCGTAAAAGTGGATGGACAGGAGTTAGAACAACGCGACGGATTGGGGATTACCGATTTCGGCAAAGTAAGTTTCGAAGCTACTTCCGATGCAGAAATATTACTAATGGAGGTTCCGATGAACCAATAAATAAAGAAATTATGAGCGACGTAAAGTTAGAAGTCGATGGTAAAAAGGATATTTCCACATCGATGTAGATGGAAATCAGGAAGCAAAAATGACTTTTGTTTTCGCTGGAGATAACAAAATCATCATTGACCATACCGAAGTAAATCCGGGAAACGAAGGTAAGGGGTTTGGTAAAAAGATGGTAACTAAAGCTGTGGAATGGGCACGCGAAAACGACATTAAGATTGTTCCTCTTTGTCCGTTCGCCAAAAGTGTTTTTGATAAGGTTCCAGACTTTAGAGACGTCTTATAATGGATTATTTATTGGAAAACAACATTGAAGGAGCAATTGGCTCACAGAAATACCTTTGTGCCATTTTCTGGCGCAATGGAAAATTGTTAATGGATGAACCGGAAAGCCTTGGCGGTAATGACATTGGCCCCGATCCTTTTTCGACTTTCTTAGCCTCTTTGGCTGGCTGTACTTTGTCAACACTTCGAATGTATATCGACAGAAAAGGATGGGATATTCCCGAAATAAAGATTTCATTGAATATGGCTCAGGAATCAGCACCCGAGTTGGAGACGAAAATTTCAAGAACACTTTCCTTTTCAGGTAATGTAAGCGACGAACAAAAAGAACGACTGCTAATTATAGCCGACAAATGCCCTATCTCAAAAATACTGAAGAACAGGATAAACATCAATACAGCCTTATAATTATGGATTCGAAAAACTTGACAAAGGAATACACTAACGGAGAGGTAACCATAGTTTGGCAATCGGGGAAATGCATTCATGCCGCCCAGTGCGTAAAAAACAATCCCGATGTTTTTAAACCCAAAGAAAAGCCATGGATAACTCCGGAAGGTTCTTCTACGGAAAAAATAATCGAAACTATAAATAAATGTCCGTCTGGAGCACTAACCTATTATCTAAACACTCAATAAAAATGAAAAAGAAATTACTTGCCTTCGGCGCTTCTAACAGTAGCGACTCCATCAACAAACAACTGGCTTCTTATGCCTCGAAACAGTTTAAAAATGCTACTGTCGATCTTTTGGATTTGAATGATTATGAAATGCCGATTTATTCGAAAGACCGAGAAAAGAAAGATGGATTTCCACAGTTGGCACACGATTTTTATAAAAAAATTGGAGATGCAGATTTAATCCTTATCTCGTTTGCCGAAAACAACGGTAATTATACAACAGCCTTTAAAAATATCCTCGATTGGACATCCCGCATCAACAGCAAAACTTTTCAGGAGAAACCTATGCTTTTATTGGCAACTTCACCCGGAGCAAGAGGCGGAAGTTCAGTACTTGACATTGCCGTAAAAAGAATGCCTTTTCAGGGCGGAATCGTAAAAGGAAGTTTTTCTTTACCTAGTTTCAATCAGAATTTCGATGTGGAAAAAGGCGAAATCAGCAACGAGGAGTTAAGAAACGAACTGCTGAAAATTATAGATTCAATTGTCATTTAAAAAGGTTTTTATTTTAAATTTGCCCGTGTCTTAATTGGCTACAAAAAAGTTAACCTTAAAAAATGATTATGAAAAATCTAAAAGTATTATTTTCCGTTTTCTTGTTCACTATCCTTACTATTTCTTGTACCAATGACGATCCTTTGGCAAGTGTAAAATACCAAATCAGCGGTTTTGACAACTCCATTACACAGATCAAATATGATGTAATTGGCGGTACAATTACCGTAGCAGATCCTCAAGATTTTGCTAACGGCGGAGATACCCGAAAACTAGATATCAATCTTTTGCCTTTTGATGCCAAACTACAAGTAGCTGCAAGCAACACAACAGCAAGCAATAAAATCTACAAACTGATAATTTATGTTGATGGTGTGTCTAAGGCAAATTTTGACCTGACTGTTCCTGCCAACAGCACGGCATCTGGTGTAGTAGAGTATACCGTTGAAGCAAATTAAAGACTATTTCGGGATTAATAATTTTAACCAAACAGACAACAGCAGATGAAAGCATACGTTTTTCCCGGACAAGGAGCACAATTTACCGGAATGGGTAAGGATTTATATGAGAGTTCCGCTTTAGCTAAAGAGCTTTTTGAAAAAGCCAATGACATATTAGGATTCAGGATAACTGATATCATGTTTGAAGGAACAGCAGAAGAACTGAGAGAAACTAAGGTTACGCAACCCGCTGTTTTCCTACATTCAGTTATTTTAGCTAAGACTTTGGAACCTTTTAACCCCGATATGGTTGCCGGACATTCGCTAGGAGAATTTTCAGCTTTGGTTGCCAATGGTACATTGTCTTTTGAAGATGCACTAAGATTGGTTTCAAAAAGAGCGTTGGCAATGCAAAAAGCCTGTGAAATTACGCCAAGTACGATGGCCGCAGTTTTGAGTTTGGATGACAAAATGGTTGAAGACATCTGTGCATCAATTGATGGTGTTGTTGTTGCTGCTAATTATAATTGTCCCGGGCAATTGGTAATTTCAGGCGAATATAAAGCTGTTGAAACTGCCTGCGAAAAAATGAAGGAAGCTGGAGCAAAACGCGCCTTGATTTTACCTGTTGGAGGTGCATTTCATTCACCAATGATGGAACCTGCAAGAGAAGAACTGGCTGCAGCCATAGAAGCAACAAACTTTTCAACGCCAAGCTGTCCGGTGTACCAAAATGTTACTGCTACTGCCGTTTCCGATCCGAATGAAATAAAGAAAAACCTAATCATCCAATTGACAGCTCCTGTAAGATGGACACAATCGGTACAGCAAATGATTAAGGATGGGGCAACAAGTTTTACCGAAGTTGGTCCAGGAAAGGTTTTGGTTGGATTGGTGAACAAAATCGACAAAGAAGTGGAAACCATTTCGGCTTAAGGTTTAGCACACATAATTAAAATAGAAATCTCCTCATAAGCTACCTTATGAGGTTTTTTTAGAATATCTTTGTTAAAAGAACGATTGATTTTATGAATTTACGAACTGTAAATGTTATCCGCTACATTACACCACTTCGCGAAGGCGGCTCTTTGCCTGCACTAGCAGAAGCAGATGACGATTTTAAATACGTTTTAAAATTTCGTGGTGCTGGGCATGGGGTAAAAGCACTGATTGCCGAATTTCTTGGTGGACAGATTGCTAAATTTCTCGGCTTACCAATTCCGGAATTAGTATTTGCCAATCTGGATGAAGCTTTTGGAAGGACTGAAGCAGATGAGGAAATTCAGGATTTACTACAATTTAGTCAAGGTTTGAATTTAGGATTGCATTATCTTTCCGGGGCAATAACTTATGATACGGGCAATAATTGTGAGGCTGAATTGGCTTCAAAAATTGTTTGGCTGGATGCTTTTATTACTAATGTAGACCGAACTTTCAAAAACACTAATCTTCTTATATGGAAAAAGGAATTATGGCTGATTGACCACGGTGCAGCTTTCTATTTTCATCATTCATGGGATAATTGGAAAGCGAATGCCATTACGCCTTTTGTCCTAATAAAAGATCATGTTTTACTACCAAAAGCGACAGAACTTGACAAGGCTCATGCTGAATTCACAAACAAATTAAATGATAATATTCTCAAGGAAATTGTAAATCAAATTCCGGATGATTGGTTGCACTGGGAAGACCGTGATATATCTCCGGAAGAAATCAGGGAAGTTTATTTTCAATTTATGTCAATACGATTGGCCAATGCCGATATATTTTTAAAACAAGCTCAGGATGCACGAAAAACATTTATATGAATATGCCGTTATTCGTGTTGTGCCTAAGGTAGAGCGCGAAGAATTTATCAATGTTGGTTTGATGCTTTTTTGTAAAAGGCAAAAATACCTGCGTATTGAATTCCATATCGCACCCGAAAAAATAATATCAATCTGTTCGGAATTTGACATGAGTCAATTAAAGGAAAATCTCGAATCTTTTGTAAAAATCGGCAAAGGATTAAAGGAGGGCGGCCCAATAGCATTATTTGAAGTTTCAGAACGCTTTAGATGGCTTAGTGCTATAAAAAGTTCCAGCATTCAAACTTCAAGGCCACATAGCGGATTTAGTTCTGATTTGGATTTGACTTTTGAAAAATTATATGCAGAACTGGTTTTATAAACTGATGGATAATTCGTAATTTTAAATTTCTAATTCAAAACAATAAACATAATGAAAAAAATAATCTTATCATTGGCATTCGCGGCCCTAATAGTTTCATGCCAGGAAAAAACAAAAGAAAAATTAGAAGATGCAACTGACGCCGTTGGAAATGAAGTCGAACAGAAAATAGACACCTTAAGTCAAAAGATTGATACTTTGGGTCAAAAAATAGACAACGTAGCAGATTCGGTAAAGTCAAAAACCAAAAAAGCGGCCGAAAAAGTAGAAGAAGGTGCTAAAAAAGTAAAAGAAGCAGTCAAGAAATAAATTTAAAAAAAGCCCCGAAATGATTCGGGGCTTTTTTTAACTTCTCACTTTCTGTTCCCATTTCCAGGCAGAAATCAGTGCGTCTTCTAAGGAAAGTTGAGCTTTCCAGCCTAAAACGTTATTGGCTTTATCGGTATTGGCATAAGCGGTAACTACATCACCACTTCTTCGGGCAACAATTTTATAGGGTAGCTTTTGTCCTGAGACTTTTTCAAAAGCAGTAATAACTTCCATAACTGAGCTTCCTGTTCCGGTTCCCAAATTAAAGATTTCCACTTTTTCCAAATTTTGTTTTTCCAATAATCTTTGCAAAGCGATAACGTGTGCTTTAGCCAAATCGACTACGTGGATGTAATCCCGGATACAGGTTCCGTCATTTGTTTCATAATCATTTCCATAAACGGAAAGCTCATTTCGCAAACCAAATGCGGTCTGCGTAATAAAAGGCACTAAATTTTGCGGAACTCCAAGTGGTAATTCTCCAATTTCAGCACTGGCATGAGCACCTATCGGATTAAAATAGCGCAGTAATGCTGCATTTATATTGCTCACTTTAGCAACATCGTTTATAATTTCCTCTCCAATTTGTTTGGTATTGCCGTAAGGGGAATTCGCCGGCTGCACTGAAGCGTCTTCGGTAATCGGCATATTTTTGGCTTGACCGTAAACCGTACAGGAAGAACTAAAAATAAAATTTGCCTGTGGTAAATTCACCATTTCCTGTAAAAGATAAATCAGTGTATTTATATTGTTTTCGTAATACAGTAACGGATTTTCTACACTTTCTCCCACTGCCTTTGAAGCCGCAAAATGAATTACGCCGGCAACATCAATATGCTTTTTAAAGAAATCCTGAACTGCGGATTTATCCCTTAAATCGATGTTTTCAAAAATTGGTTTTTTACCTGTAATCTTCTCAATTCCATCCAGAACATCCACAGATGAATTAGAAAGATTATCAATCGCAACCACTTCAAAACCTTCATTCTGCAGTTCAACCACTGTGTGTGAACCAATAAAACCTAAACCTCCGGTTACTACTACTTTCATATTTTTGAGATTATAGATGATAGGCAGATAGATAATAGATGTTAATCTAAACTGTCACTCATCGCTTCGCCTATTCTCTTTTATCTGTTTAAAAACTCTAAAACGCTATCTGTAATAAACTTAATTTGTTCTTCATCTAACTCAGTATGCATTGGAAGGGAGATCACTTCTTTCACCAATTGATTGGTAATGGTAAAATCCTCCTCTTTATATCGTGAATCCAAATAGGCTTTTTGTAAATGCAAAGGAATTGGGTAATAAATGGCGCATGGAATTCCTTTATCCAATAAATACTGCATCAGGGCATCTCTATCTGCCCCTATAATTCGTAGTGTATATTGGTGAAAAACGTGGCAATCACAGTTATCGCAAATAGTTGGTGCAATGATATTTTGGTGTCCTTCAAAAGCAGCTGAATATTTTCGTGCCGCATTTTGCCTGGCTTGATTATAACTATCCAACAAAGGCAATTTGGCATTCAATACGGCCGCCTGAATGCTGTCCAATCGCGAATTTACACCTACCACATCGTGATGGTAACGAACGTACATTCCGTGATTTACAATTCCACGAATAGTGTGCGCCAAAGCATCATCATTAGTAAAAATGGCACCACCATCACCATAACACCCTAAATTTTTAGAAGGAAAGAAAGAGGTTGATGAAACGTGTCCGATCGTTCCTGCTTTTTTTCTGCTTCCATCAGAAAAATTACAATTGGCACCAATAGCTTGTGCATTGTCTTCGATTACGAATAAATTATGTTCGTTTGCAATTTGCATTATGGCTTCCATATTCGCTGCTCTTCCGAACAAATGAACTGGGACAATCGCTTTTGTTTTTGGTGTGATCGCTTTCTTTATGGCATCAATGGAAATATTCATATTTACAATATCGACATCAACTAAAACAGGAGTTAATTGTAGTAAAGCTATAACCTCAACTGTTGCAGCAAACGTAAAATCAGCAGTGATTACTTCATCTCCGGGCTTTAAACCCAATGCCATCATAGCGATCTGCAAAGCATCCGTTCCATTGGCACATGGAATTACGTGTTTTACATCCAGATATTCTTCCAGGTTTTTTTGAAATTCGTGGACTTTTGGCCCGTTGATATAGGTTGTGGTGTCTAAAACTTCCTGAATAGAAGCGTCGACTGTAGTTTTTATTTTTTCGTATTGACCTTTTAAGTCAACCATTTGTATTTTTCGCATGATTCTGAAATTTGAGCCACAAAAGTAAGAAATTCTGAAGTAGAATATCCTATTCCGCAAAAGAAACGTATTTTAGCCCAACAAATTTTTCAGCATGCTTTTTCTATACAATATATTGATGCTTTTAGCTTCACAGCTTGTGAAATTAATGGCACTTTTCAGCCCTAAAATAAAGCTGTTTGTTGACGGAAGAAAGACAGTTTTTCAAACATTAGCCAGTAAAATTAATCCGGAAGATAAGACGATTTGGTTTCATGCTGCTTCGCTTGGGGAATTTGAACAAGGCCTGCCTGTGATGGAGAAAATCAAAACTCAATATCCACTTCATAAAATTGTAGTGACTTTCTTTTCCCCTTCCGGCTATGAAGTCCGAAAAAACAATACGATTTCTGATGTTACGGTTTACCTTCCTTTAGATACAAAATCGAATGCGCAAAAATTCCTAGAACTCGTTCATCCTGAACTGGTGTTCTTTATCAAATATGAATTTTGGCCCAATTACCTGAATGAACTAAAAAAAAGGAATAGCAGAACTTATTTAATTTCGGGAATTTTCAGGGAGAATCAGGCTTTTTTCAAATGGTATGGCGGATTTTACCGAAATGCCTTAAAAACATTTGATTACTTTTTTGTACAAAACGAAAGCTCGAAAAAGCTGCTGCAAAGTTTGGGTTTCAATAATTTAAAAATCTCAGGAGACACACGTTTTGACCGTGTAGTTGCTATTTTGGAAAGAGATAATTCATTAGACTTTATCAGGCAGTTTAAGAATAATACAACCACGATCGTAATCGGAAGTTCATGGCCAAAAGACGAAAGCCTGTTAGTAAATTACATTAACCAAACCAATGAGAATGCGAAGTTCATCATTGCACCGCACAATATCAAACCTGAACAAATTCAGGAACTGAAAAACTCAATTTCCAAGAAAACCATACTATTTTCAGAAAAGGATAATACCAATTTATCAGATTACGATGTATTAATCGTAGACACCATCGGAATCCTGACTAAAATCTACAGTTATGCAGATATAGCTTATGTGGGTGGAGGTTTCGGAAATCCAGGCGTTCACAATATTTTGGAACCGGCTACATTTGGGATTCCGATAATTGTGGGACCAAATTTCTCTCATTTTGCAGAAGCTGTGGCTTTGGTTCATCAGCAAGGTTGCCTTTCTATTTCCAATCAGAATGAACTTTATGAAGCTTTTTCCAATTTGATCTCAAATGAAGATATCCGACATGAAAAAGGCCATATCTGTTCCACTTTTGTCCAAATGAATAAAGGCGCAACAGCTATCATAATGAACCAGATCAGTAACAATATAGCATAAAAACAAACTAATACTCCAAATTATTATGATGAAATTTTTAAAATTCCTACTATTATTTGTTTTCGTTCAGGTTTCAGCCCAACAAGGCGGCATGTGGATTCCTTCCTTGCTTAAAGGGATGAACGAAGACGAAATGAAAACCCTTGGCATGAAAATATCAGCCGAGCAGATTTATTCGATCAACAAATCGAGTATTAAAGATGCCGTTCCGCAGTTTGACAATAAATGTACCGCTGAAGTGATATCAGACCAAGGTTTGATTTTAACCAATCATCATTGTGGTTTTGATGCCGTTCAGGATCATTCCTCCGTTGAACACGATTATATCACTGATGGCTTTTGGGCGTATAAGATGCAGGATGAGTTGACAAATAAAGGAATGGTTGTTTCATTTGTAGTGCGTATTGATGATGTTACTTCAAAAGTTTTAGAAGGCACAACTTCATTAACGGAATCCGCTAAACAAGACAAAATCAGGTCAAACATTGCCCTTCTTATCAAAACATCACCCAAAGAAGCCTGGCAGGAAAATATGATTAAGACCTTTTACAACGGAAATCAATATTTGCTTTTTGTGCTTGAAATATTTAGAGATATTCGATTGGTTGGAACACCACCCAGTTCGATAGGAAAATTTGGCGATGTTACCGATAACTGGGTGTGGCCAAGGCATACCGGTGACTTTTCTTTATTTAGGATTTATGCCAATAAAGACAATCGTCCGGCTGAATACTCATCAGATAACGTCCCATACAAACCCAAATATTTTTTCCCGATTTCCATTAAAGGATTAAAGGAGAACGATTTCACTATGGTCTTAGGTTATCCGGGAACAACACAGGAATACTTACCTGCCGTTGCGGTGGAACAAATCCTGAACACCATTGACCCGACCAAAATTGAACTTCGTGACGTTACCCTAAAAGTCCTTGATGGATTTATGCGAAAAGACAACGCGATTAAAATTCAATACGCCGCAAAACAAGCTACTATTGCAAACGCCTGGAAAAAATGGAAAGGGGAAATGAAAGGCTTAAAGAAAGCTGATGCTGTTGGTGCCAAAAGAAAATTTGAAAAAGAATTTCAGGAGAAAGTGATTTCTTCTGGAAAACAAGCAGAATACGGAAGTTTACTTTCTGACTTTGAAAAAAATTACGCTGAGATTAATGACTATGCTTTGGCAAAAGCTTTTTGGGATGAAACCGTTATTAGAAATGGGGAAATCCTTTCTGCCGGTTACAAGTTGTACCAATTAGAGCAACTTTATACTACTAAAGGTGAAGCTGCTTTCAATGAAAGAAGAGAAACCTTAGTCAAGGGTTGGGGTGATTTTTATAAAGATTTCAATGCTTCTGTAGACAAAAAAGTTTTCGAACAGCTTGTGGGTTTATATAGTACAAAATATCCAAAGCAGTTTCTACCGGCTTCCTTATCCAATATTAATCCCGAAAATTTGGCTAATGAAATTTTCTCAACTTCCAGATTAGTAAGTTTTGAAAAAGTAAAGGAATTATTGACGGGCGACAGCAAAACGGTTTTAGAAAAATTGAATAACGATAAAGGTTTTCAGGTAACAAAAGCTATGGCTGATGCCCATTTAAAAAATGTTGCACCGAAATACGACGAAATCAACATGAAGATAACCGCTACTCAAAGAAACCTATATGAAAGCCATTTTGGAGCTATTTCCAAAAAACAGGATTTTCCCTGATGCTAATAGCACGCTTCGTGTGACTTACGGTAAGATAAAAGGCTACAAACCAAGTGATGCTGTTACCTATGAACCTTTTTCATATTTAGATGGTGTAATGGAAAAATATATTCCAGGTGATTATGAATATGATGTTTCGAAAAAACTAATTGACTTGTACAATAATAAGGATTACGGAATTTATGGTGTAAATGGTAAAATGCCATTGGATTTTATAGCAACAAACCATACAACCGGTGGAAACTCCGGAAGTCCTGCATTAGATGCAAAAGGAAACCTAATTGGCTTGAATTTTGACAGGGTTTGGGAAGGCACAATGAGCGACATTTACTATTCTCCTGATATTTGTAGGAATATCATGGTAGATATTCGTTATGTTTTGTTCATTATTGATAAGTTTGCTGGAGCTGAAAACATCATTAAAGAACTTAAAATCATTGCTTCAGACAAAAAAAAGTAAATTTTTAACGAAATTTTAAGTTTTGGCATGATTGTTGTTAAACAAAATACGAAGTAAAATATAGGTTTTTTAAAAAAATTAAAAAATTATTTTAACCTATTAAAAAATTTATATCTTTGCCTCGAATTAATAATTAACCTTTTATAATTAAGTAAGATGAAAAAAGTATTTTTAAGTTTAGCTGTTATCGCTGCATTAACTGTAGTATCTTGTAAACAAGCTGATGCTAACGCTGAAGCTGCTGCTGATTCAACTGCAACTGAAGTTGTTGATACTGCTGCTGCTGCTATCGATACTGCTGCTGCTGCTGTTGATACTGCTGCTGCAAAAGTAGAAGACGCTAAAGAAGCTGTAGAAGCTGCTAAAGAAGAAGTAAAAAAATAATTAGTAAACACTAATAATTTTTTAAAGATTCAAAGCCACGCAATTGCGTGGCTTTCTTTTTATAATCGATTTAGATTTTAAACATCTCCAAAAATAATATCCCCATTCGCAAAATCTAATGTTTCAGATCTCGAAATATATTTCGTTATTTCATCCATACCTTTCTGCATCATCAACTCTGTGGAGTATTTTCTGCTGGTTGCCAAAGTCTTCTCATCAAGAATAATCTTGAAAAAATATTTTCCTCTGGAAGATTTGAATTTCATGTAGCTAAAACTTTCAACACAAGATTTCAAAAGTTCAATCTCTTCTTCACATTCAAATTTCAGTTCATAACTATTACTAGTGAAAATGGTTTTCCCTTTGCGGGAAACGAATTCAAATTTGTAGAAGTCGTTTAATCTTTTACTGATAACAAAAGTTCCCATAGAAAATTTAAAGGTATTTAAAAACAAAAAAGCCTCAAACATAGTTTGAAGCTTTTGTACTCAGAGCGGGACTTGAAACCTCTTTATAAAGCTCATTTGCGCCCTGCATCAAACAGGACAAAAATACTAAAATCTTTTTTATATCCAAATGTTTAATGAGGTTTTAAAACATCTTTTCTATAAAGTGAGATAAAATAAGATAAAACATTTTTCTGGCAAATGTCTGGCAGAAAATTATTTCTTTGTAAATTTGATTGTTCAAAATGTATCTCATGGCAACAATCAACTTCAGAATCAGAGGAAATTCCAACAAACCAACTTCAATAAAAATAATTTTTGTAATTGGCAGTAAAAATCAACTGGAATTAAAGACCGGATTTTCCATTTTGCCAAATGACTGGAGTGATGAAAAGAAACGGCCAAAGCAAACTAAAGCCGAAAATAAAAACCTATCGGCTAACCTGGATAAACTAAAAGCATTCGTGTTCGATAAATTCAATGAAGACAATGCCAACGGGATCCTCATTGACAAATATTGGCTACAGAATAAAATAAACGATTGTTTTGGCCGTGTTGAAAAGAATGATAATGGATTGTTGATTAACCACCTGCAGCATATCATCGACAATGCAAACACACGAAAAATAAAAGGCAGGGCAAAACTCGGAATTTCCGAAAATAGGATTAAGAATCTTAAGACATTCAAGGCACTACTTGAAACATATCAATCTCAAATAAAAAAGCAAATACACTTTTTGGATATTAACAAAGTATTTATTGATCGACTCGTTAACTGGTTAATCAACACAAAGAGATATTCAATCAATTATTCTGGAAAAGTGATTGATAATTTAAAAACAATATGTTTGGATGCTGATAAAAATGCAATCCCAATCAATGAATATTCAAAGCACATTGAAGGTTTTTCCGAAGCGAATGAGGACCGGTATATTGTAACACTGGACTTTGATGAACTGGACAAAATTCAAAATGTTGATTTAAAAAACGGTGCCCATGAAAATGCCAGAAAATGGATTTTGATTGGCTGCGAAATTGGCCAGAGGGGTAATGACTTATTGAGTATTACAAAAGACAATATCAGATACAAATCCGGAAATATGTATATTGACCTCATCCAGCAAAAAACAGGAAAAAGCATAACTATAGGAATTATCAACCAGCATATTATTGATATCATTGAAAACGATTTTCCTCATAAAATCAGTACTCAAAAATTCAATGATTACATTAAAGAGGTGTGCAAGTTAGCCGGCATCACAAATCTAATTGAAGGCAAAAAGATGAATCCGGATACTAAGCGAAAAGAATTAGGAAAGTATCAAAAATGCGATCTGGTTACGTCTCACAGTTTCAGAAGATCATTTGCAACTAATTATTATAAAAAATACCAACCGCTATTTTGATTGGCATTACTGGTCACTCAAAAGAAAGTCTTTTTTTAGAATATATCAATCAAAGAGAGGATAAGGATGCTAATGCCGATTTATTTATGAAGTTCTATTCTGAAATGAATAAAGACAAAAAACCTCAACTAAAAAAAGTACTGTAATAAAAGTTCAATTTTATAGGTTTTGAAAGCTTATTGCCCTTGATGTTACCTTGATGTTATTCAATCTTTTGAAGTTCATTTACCCTTGACATTACCTTGACACTTTTCGCTATTTTTAAGTCCCTCAACCCTCACCCCTATCTCACCCTTATCGACAATAAAGAAGTTCATTTAACCTTGTACTTACCTTGTACTAATTTGTAGTTTTGAAACGCTTTTACCCTTGCCCTTACCTTATCCTGATTTAATAGTTTTGAAGTTCCGATATCCTTATGGTTACCTTATGGTTATTGCTTTTCGGCGATATTTGCAATTTGTTTACGAAAAAATTCAACCCTTGTTGCTATCTTGTTGTTATTTGAATGCTGTCCTTAGGGTTAACTTAGGGTTTTTATCCTTCATTACAAACTAACTAGGGGTAATTAAGGGGTTACAAACTCCGGGAACCCATTTATTTAAACGCTGCGAACCTTACCGTTACCTTACCGTAATTCAAAAGTTTTAATCCTCCCCCTTACCTCCCCCTATTTTTTTTAAAGTCCCTCCATCCTATCCCTCATCTATCCCTCATTTAATATGTTTTATCCTTGCGGTTACCTTGTGTGTTTTTTGAATTACCCTTGCTACTACATTGCTATTATTCAACTATTAATACAGTTGCTGCAATCACTAAGCATAACGATTTAAAGCATCTTATGAAGTTGAACTGCTTTGAGTAACTTAATCATAGCAAATAACATCAAGGTAAGTACAAGTAGGTTTAAGTTTCGCAAGAATTTTTATCTTAGTGGAAAATATGTCGTTACGAAGTTCGCAACTGTCGCGACAGTTGCGGAACGTTAGCTGAAATTTCTAATCACAAAACCCTCACACATGAAAAAAGTCTATTTTATTATTTTGCTTGTTAATGTTTCGTTGCAAGCGCAGGAATGGAAAGTTGCTGAAAAATCCGTAACTGGCGTTTTTGACGTTAACAAAACTAAATCTGAATTATTTGCATTAATCAATAAATGGATTTCAATAAATTATAATTCAGCACAGAATGTTATTCAAATGAACGATGCAGAATCTGGAACGATAATTATAAAAGGAATTAACGAAGTAGTTTATTCAAATTTACCTGCAAAGGTTTTACAACCAAATAGTAAGTACGTTTTAGAAAAAACATCAACAAAGTTTAATCATACAATTGAAGTCAATATTAAGGACAATAAGTTTAGAGTCGTATATACTTTAACTGATGCGATTTCTCCAAATCCAGCAGGCGACATATTTGCATCATATTTTTTTAATTCTGTCAATTTAACTGGCGAAAATACAGAAGCTTTAAAAGCTTACAATGATGAAACGGAAAAGTATTTGAAGCAAGGTTTGATCGGAAAAGAAAAAAGAGAAAAATATAAACAAGCAATGGTTGAAATGTTTACAGAACTGAACAAAACCATCGTTGAAAATATGAAGATTACAATGATGTCAATTGAGAAATCGGCTAAAACGGAAGATAAGTGGTAATTAAAAAATTCAGCAACAAAGAACTGTGCTTAAAAACAAATAAAAATTGATGATTTTTTAAATAATTTTTGGCATAGCACTTCTGTATTCATTATTGTATTCTACTCCTGATTTTGCGATGGCAAAAGCCTGTCTTAATAGTTTATTACAAACGGCTATTAATGCTAGTTTTTTACTCTTCCCTTTTCCCGTAATCCGATCATAAATTGCCTTGCATGCCTTATTGCATTTACAGGCAGTAAAACTGCACATAAAGAGAAGATTCCTAAGTTTGGCATTCCCTATTTTACTTATCCTGGTCCTGCCTTTTACACTGCTGCCCGATTGCCTCATAACTGGTGTTAGTCCGCAAAATGAACAAAGCTGACTACTGCTTTCAAAACGTTCAAATCCATCTGTTAAAACTATTAGCATCATCGCTGTCTTTCTGCCAATTCCGGGTATGCTTTCTATTTTGGTCAGTACATCCTGATAGTCAGATTTGACCATCTCTAACAATTGTGTCTCAATTAGGCCTACCTCTTTTTCGATGTTTCGTAAGCTTCTTTTAAGCGAACCAACAACCAGCTTACTGGGATTACCCAATACTTGTTCAGCCTGAATCTTATTTTGAAGAGAAGTACTCTGTTTGGTATAAGTATCTAACAAACGTATCTGCTGAAGGCATTCCATCTGATTTTTTGAATAACCAACCCATAGCTTTAACTCTTGCTCCTGACCGTACATACAAATCATTCTGGCATCTGATTTATCTGTTTTTATCCTACTGAGTTTCATTTGGATAAAACGCTTTACTGATAATGGATTCTCTACCGATACAGCTATTTTATTATCAACAAGAAAGTAAGCCAGTTGATAATGATAATAACCTGTAGCCTCCATAACGCAATGACTTTTAGAACATAGCAGCTTTAAAAACTTTACAAATCCTTTAGTATTATTATCAAACTGATAATAATTACCTGAACAATCCATAACATCAAATGTCTCTTTACTGATGTCAATACCAAATGTTTTTTTATCTTTATCCATAAGAAAATGATTTTGGAAAGGACAATCTACTTGTGTTTCATCACCTTGAAAACGAGATCCAACTCTCACAGAACTGTACGAAATAAAAGTAGAAAAGAGAGGGGATTATCACTGTTGACGGAATCTGAAGTTCCTGCGGTTATCGAGAACCTTACTCCTCTCTTTTGTTCTTTCTGATTAATGCATAAATTTAATAATTGTAAACTTAAGGCGGTTTGACAAAACCGCTGCTCTGATTAATGATTAAATTTAGTTTTCACAAAGATATAGTTTGCTAGCGCTTTGTAGTAGGTCAGGGATTACCGATCCCCTTTCTTTTTATATTCCACAATCTAAATTTTGACAATATCATATCCTTTACCTGAGCATCATCATTCTGTTTAACCGCTTTTTTCTTTGGCTCAGTCGATATATTTATCATTGATAACATTCTTTGTTGCTCTTCCGGGGAAAGTGCCTGAAAAACGTTAAATGCGGTTTCCGCCTTCATGATAATATTTGTTTTGCTTTTTTAATGAATTCCTTTATCTCAATTGTCCGATGTTGTACTTTATCCACTAGTGGCAAATAAGCATTATTTAAATTTTCTTTTTCGTCATTTTCCAACTCAACATATTCGCTTAATTTTTTTCCAAATAGCGCAAACTCAATTTCAAACGGAATCTGTACCATATCGAAATCAATGAGGCCTTTTGCGTTATCAACAAATTTATAAAAAGCCTGCTGCTGGGTGAAATATTCCTCAAGTTGTTTATCGTCAAATGGGGTTTCATTAAAAACGGATTCGATTGCATTGAAATAGATTCCGGTGTTGATCTGGCAGTCAGAATTTATACTTTTTGCCATTTTGTTTATTTTTCCGATAATAGCGATCATTTCAAGAAGATTTACGTTGTGGCTAAACGCTTCTATCTCTTCAGAAAAAAGAAAGAAATTTGTTTCCAGAACTATATGGTTCCAGGTTAATTCGAAATTGTCTTTTTTGGTTTGTGTTTGATTCAGTACCATTTTTAAAGTTTTAAAGGTTAATAGTTAAATGTTATACCAGCTGCTGCAGTGTGTAATCCTTTCCATTATGATGCACAACTATGGTTTTTTCTTTTATAAAATGCCGGCGTAACCACGCATAAGAGCTTGCCTCTGGTTCTATCGCAATAAACAGGGTATGGAATGCCTTTAAATTGGTTTCAAATGCAATCACCTTGTTTTCGTGTACACACACAAATAGTTTTTTGATTCTTTCATTCATAGGTATTATTTTAAAAAAAGTTATCGAAATTTTTGAAAAGATCATCGAATTCACCAGACGTAACTTTTTTATTATTTACGGTTCGATTATCTATTTTGTGATGGTGAAAGTGCGTCTCATTATTTGAGCCGGAAGAAGACTGTTTTTGCTCTTTTATAATCAGTAAAAAAACAACTGCGAAATCAAATAAGAAAAATATAAACATAACTTGAAATATTAATTATGTAAATATAAGCATATAGGTTGACATAATTAATATTTCAAGGGAAATTTTACTATTTTTTTATCTGATAGATTTTAATAGGCGCCATTGGCCCTTCGCATTGGGTTTTAAGGATATAAGGAATCCTTTTTCAATATCTCCATTCTCATTTATAAATTCTACTGTTCCGTAAAAATTGGGAATCTCATTTCCTAAAATAACGGTTGTGCCCTGAACTTGCTGCATAATATCGAAGTCGCACTCATGCTCAAAATCTATGTACTCATTCACAAATCTGGGTGTTCCAAGTTCGCTGTTGATGATATTTCCGTTTTCCGAATATTCATTGCCACCGATCAACTTTGTTTTTAGCTGACTGTTGGCTGTTGAGCTTCCATACCTGATATAGTCAAGCGGGTATTTTGATAATCCGGATGCAATTATATAACCGTGGTGTAACATCATATTGAATGGAGACAGCCTTAGATTTGTAGCGGTATCCGGAGCAAATATTCCGGTTGGCTGTTGGGAGAAATCATCCTGCCATTTTCTTTCAAGGAATACCGACCCTAAACCTCTCTTTAAATCAAGGAGCCATTTATCTTCGTCATACTGGGTATCGAGGCTGTCGTACCGTGAAACCGGTTTTCTTCTGGCGAATTCCTTACCGTAACTGTCGGCTCTGAAATTGGATATCTTTGAAAAGGTTTTTTTAACCCTGGTAATTGTTGTGGTCCAATTAGTTTTTCCGTTTGGTTCATCTAATCCCTGAGCTTCTGAATAAATACCACCGTTATCATATCCGATTTCAATTGCCGAACAATAATGCTCACTTGAGATTGATCTTTTCAATTTCTTTACCTGGTTAGGAAGCTTTATAGTTACATTGCTATTGTAGAAATAACTTAATGGCTCAATTCTTACCCGTTCACGGTTGTTGATTTCCTCAATTCCCATTCCGACGTTAAATACTGCATGGCATGAGTTGACAGAATCTCTTAATGAAGTAGTTAGGGGTTTAAAAAGATTTTGAATAATAGGAGTTGATAATGGAAGTTTGTCGAACTGACGTATCCAGAAACCGTGAGTTCCCCCAACCATTGCGCCCGGACCATCTACCGGATAACCTAATTCAGTACGCCCGAAATATTTCGAATAAAAGGATCCTTCCATTGATGAACAAATAGTCGTTAACCTTTCAAGTATATCATGTATAAATATGAATTTCGCTTTTGATGGTTCAAAAAAGCTATCTTCCTCACAGTAAACATCTCCATCCAAATCATATAAGCTAATGCTGACCATTCTATTATCAACACCTCCTCCATTTGTTAAATTTGCGCTGAGGTTAAATTCTAAAGCCACACTATCCCCTTCCTCAACATCAATTAATTGATCTAAATTGATGCTGTATAAATTATTGTGCATCTGCATAAAATTTGGAAGCGATGTTGACCCGCTCCCGGAATGAAATAATACCCTTCTTTCCTTCAGATTATAGTTGATTCCATTTTCATAAATAGATAAGCACACCTTTAAAAATGCAGTATCGTACTCATGCCTGTCTATTGTTGGCCTAAATTTTATCCCATTTCCATAAATTCTTATTGTTCTTGGTCTGTCAAACTGAGCCAGCATCATCATGCTGGTGTTTCCGCTGCTATCTGGACCTTGGGATATAAAATTTACAGTTTGCGCCTGCTCATGTGACTGGCTGATTAACTCCATTGGAAAACCTCCTAATGTTGACCGGTCATTTCCAGATCGTGAGGCAACGGCCATATCTAGCCTTTCACCTGAATTAATTTTAATTTCCCATTTCGATTTCAAAAATATACGTCGGCCATCAAGTGCAACCTCATTTACCTGAATTGGCGAAAGCGCTTCGCCGTCCATGGTATCAAGCCTGTCAATTTCTACATCTTCACTTTCTCTGGCTTTAATCAGCTGCTCCAATCCTCCCGAATTGAATTTTATGGAAACCTGTCTATCTTCATCGCTCCATGTAGACATATCCAGATAACCCCAGTAGGTTTCTTACCCATTTATCGGTTTGCGGGTGCTTTTCGTATTTGGTTAATTTCAGCGGGGCATTTACATCTAATAACTCTCTGGCATCATTGATGAAGTCTCTACCGTTTTCTATGAACTTTAACGAATTGGAAAACTTTGGAAAAATGCCATGGTATTCTTCATTCCTTGCAAACTCCTTGGAATCGTTATTCCATCCAATTGGCTCAACAATTACAAGGTCGTCAAAGCCTGAGCAGCTAAGGATGTATTTAACTCTGTCGTTAAATGTTTGATTGATATTACTCATGTTTTTAATTGTATTTAATTTCGATATAGATTTTAATATTCTATTAAAACTCTGTTCCCGCAGGGTTTGAGGCGAGTTTATGAAGTGATATCTTAACTCGCCCTTAACTCGCCCTTATTTACTTTTACTTATTGAATTCATCTAATCTACTTTTATATGTAACCATCGATTTAAATCCTTCTGCACTGAATTCAAGTCTTCTGTCATTGGTTTCCTTAAGCACCCCAGCAATAGTTAGAAAGGAGTTTGCGTTTTGTAGTCCGGTTTCGCCGTGAAACTCCAAGAATTGGTTAAATGAGTTCTTCAAATTCTCAATACAATCAAAAATTCTTTTTTCTTCCTCATTCTCTATATAAATACGGCAGTAGGTTTCAAGGATATTCTCATTATCTTCTTTGCTGATGAAAAACAGTCCATTACCATTAACTGAAATAAATTTAGTAGTTAGTTTTGGCCTTGATGTGGCATAAGTTTCAGGCCTGAACTTAATAACATCGGAAAGAGCTTTTTTAAAATTCTCAATTACAAGTTCATGATTTTTAAGTGAGTTTTCGCGAATTATCGAATTTGTAATTTGCAATTTATCTAATTGATCGTTTAGCGATGCTAAATAATTCTGTACGTGCTTATCGGGACCGGCCAAAATAGCATACTTAAAAACTTCATGCGTAAACGGCCCTATTTCAAAAGCCTCATATGAAGTTTTCAACGCGCTTAGTACCGGTGTAAATTGGTCCAAGTCTCTGGTAATATCCAGTTGTAAATTATTATTTTCCTTGATTAGAATTCTTTTCATGATATGATTTTTTAAATGTTAAAATTTTCGACTATTTTTTGAATTTCTTTTTCTCGTTCTGATTTGGGCTCATTTGGTTTATCCTCCTTAACGGGAGTATCACCAAAGGCCTCTTTAACAATTTTCTCTACTTCTTCAGGTGTTGATTTCATGATTTATTTTTATTTTATTTATTTCGTTATTATTACTATCCACTAAATCAAAAGTTTTAATGAGTTCCCAAATTTCGGGCGTGTGGTGCTCGATTCTGTGAATAGCTTTTTCAGTTTCTGTATAATTAAACTCAACTTTAGGATGTTCAATAGCTTTTAATTCAGTTAGGTAAACATCAGCCAAATCAGTTCCGGCTTCATAGTTACATTGTTGTTCAAGCCAATTATTAACAACTATATTAAAACCAGATTTATTTAACTCACCAGCTTTATTTAGCCAATCTTTATATTCGCTTTTATCAGGAAACGCAACAATTTTATATTGCTTAATTGGCTTTAAAAATTCGCTTTTCAAACCTCCTTTACCTCCGGTGGCCATCCAAGTGTATTGAGGCTTAAACAAACTCATTATAACAGCTGTTTTTTCACCCTCAACCAGCGCGATAGTTTTTTGTTTTGTTTCATTTACCAGGTGCAAACCAAATAAGCATTGATTAAGAGTGAAGTTTTTGAGCTTTAAAACACTTCGCGCACTATTTATTAAGGCTTTGCCGTGTTGGTCTTTTACCCTTTTACCTGTTTCTGAATTGAACAACATTATTTTGCCGTGCCTTATTTTTTCATTATTGTCAATTTGCCAAAAGATTGTTGCACCGCTCCAGTGCTTCGAAGTTCCTATCAAGTATTTTAAAATTGCCTCATTTACTTCAGCATCAGAAAACAAAGTTTTTAAGAAGAGAATAAAATTATTTTTTTTAAAATTTCTTCCACTTTGAATTAATAAATCAGGATCATGAAAACTTGGTTTTGGTGGTGGGGTATAAATAACCTCAACACTATTTTTAAAATCCCCTGAAGGTGTACTATGGTAACCACAATTAGTTTCCCTGTCGCATCTTCCGAACGTATCACTTAAGTAGCTGCCTGTTTCGGTTTCGATATATTTAACAAACGTTCGTTTTGTGCATTTCGGACAAATAAACTTCTTGCTGCTCTTATCTAAACTGTATTTAAATTGTTTCATAGGTTTAGGGTTTAAACCGGTTTATTAAACCTCATTTCAAAGGTTTACTGGTTTAAGTGTGTATGTATACACTAAACCTAAACCGACTACATCAAGCATTTGAATCATTTTTGATATCCTTAAACTTTCCAAGCGTATAAGGAGCTTTTTCCTTTTCTTGCTTTAACCATCCGTTATTTGAACAGTCTGTGATAAGTAATTTTGTCCTATTAATACCTATATTACGCTTAAATTGATTTTGATAAGCAATAACAATTTGCTCAACCAGCTTACCATAACTGAAACTGTCACCCTTACTGAAGACCTCGTTTAATAACTGGAACTTTTTGTGGTCTTCCATATCCGTAACATCAACCTTGTTTTTATTGGATTCTGTTCGAATCTCAAAATTTTCAGCTATGATAGGAATTTCATTACCATCAATTTCAAAAGCGAATACTTCTGGCTCTTTATCCCTGCATTGCATCGGCTCTACTATCGAAATAGTGTCGTCATTTTCAGCCTTGGTAACTGATAAAACTGTCTGCGCTTTATTTATTAATTCAGTCCCAAGATGTCCCCGTGCGTTGTTATCGCTTTTGTTTTGGTGCAATACAGTAAGTATGTATATGTTTCGTTCTTCTGTCCACTTAAGTAATTTACTTGCTATCATTGTTGCTTCACTCTCGTCGTTAATTGAATTAACTAGATCTTTGATTCCGTCAATCACAACAAATCCAATTTTGTCATTACTGTAGATTTCATCTTCAATAAACTGCAGTCTTTCGGATGGCGACAAACTTCTTAAATGAAAGGCATGTAGGTTCTTTGGCTCTGCTTGTTTAACTTGATCGCAAATGCGCTTGACAGCTTTCTGTACATAGAATTTACTTTGTTCAGTGTCAAAATATATCACATCTTTTTTATCGTTCGGCAAACAGCTTTTGAATCGTTCCAATATCAAGCCATTTGCTAATGCGGTTGAAACTGCTATACTTATAAAAAAAGATTTCCGGCTTTTGGCCTTACCTATGATTAAACCAAAATCACCTAAAGTCCCCAGAATTGATTCGCCCCCTCTTTTGGTATTAACTAAGCTCCATGCGATTTGAGGCAAGGGTATGACTTCATTAACATCAATCCTATATTTTATGCGAGTTGTTTCGTGTAATGTTTTTTGGTTTTCCATTGCCTCAACGATTGCATTGCCAACTTCCAGCTTTATTGGTTCCGTCATAACAATTAATGTTTTTTAGGTTTCACGGATCCGTTGATCGGGATTAACTGTTTTTGAATATCTGACATGAGGAAATACACTCGATTACCCATCCCTTTGGAAAGCAATACGCCCGACCGCGACCAATTCGAAACAGTCACTATAGAAACGTCGAACATGTCGGCCACTTCTTTCCTGGTTAAAAATCTCTCTTCCGGTTGAGGTTGGAAGTTCTTTAGATGGTTATCTAGAGCAGCTTTAATTTCATTTATAGTTTCTATAAATTCTTCCCGGCCAATTCCATCAACTTCAAGCCTTTTCATCTCGAGGTTTATTTTTACGTAGTAATGGCTTTGCTGCTTCAACATCAGATTTATTGAAATATAATCTGAGTTTCTTTGTTTTAATGGGTTTAAGAATCCCTTAAATCGAAGAATATCTATATAGGTCCGCGAACAACCAATTATTTTGGCCGCATCGGATGCAGATATTACCTCGACTGCTGGTGCAGTATTCGGTTGCATAATAAATAAGTTATTTGGCAAATATCACAAGAGGAAATAACCGCTTGGTTCCGCCTGAATGAGTATCATCAGGACTTTTTGAAGAATCAATAAGAGTGACAAATATATTAATTATTTGAACACAAATTTAAGTATCAACTAAATTTTATTATTTTAGTCTGCGAAATACATATATTGAAGGTGTATCAAAAGGTAAAGGAGTCGTCAAAACTTTTAAAAAACAGGTAAATTTTTTGTGCACAGAAATCTGAAAATCTTCCTTTTTCTCGGATTATCTGGCATATTTCTGGCGAAATAAAACAAAAAACCCGCAAAACCTTTAAAGTAAAGAGTTTACGGGAATTTAAAGTACTCAGAGCGGGACTTGAACCCGCACGAACATTGCTGTTCACTGGATTTTAAGTCCAGCGTGTCTACCAATTTCACCATCCGAGCAGAATAATTTTTTGATGGTTTAATTAATTAAATTACTCACCATCTGAGCTTATAATTCTTTATGATGATTAACACCACAAATAGAACGTTTTTATTTTGAGCGAAAAACGGGGCTCGAACCCGCGACCTCGACCTTGGCAAGGTCGCGCTCTACCAACTGAGCTATTTTCGCATTCACAATATTTGTTAGAACAGCAACACTTATACCGTATTGCGGATGCAAATGTAATATTTAAATTGAATATTACAAACGTTTTTTTGAAAAAAACTTCGCGAAGCCCTAATGGTCTGATAGACACAATTCAATTGTTATATTTATTTTTTCTGTAACATTCTTTTTAGTTCGTTTAGCTTCATCAAAGCTTCTATTGGCGTCAAAGTATTGATGTCTAAATTTACTATATCTTCTCTTATTTCTTCCAATAGTGGATCGTCAAGATTGAAGATATTTAACTGCATTTCATCTTTAGCAGATTTGATTCCGCTTAATGACTCGCTTGAATGGTTCTTTTCCAGTTTCTTTAAAAGCTTTTGTGCCTTCTGAATAACAATTTGTGGCATTCCCGCCATTTTTGCAACATGGATACCAAAGCTATGAGCACTTCCACCAGCAACGAGCTTTCTTATAAAAAGAACTGTATCTTTTAATTCCTTTACTGAAACGTTATAATTCTTAATTCTTGGAAGTAATTCAGACATTTCATTTAATTCGTGGTAGTGGGTTGCGAATAATGTCTTTGCTTTGGCTGGATTTTCATGAAGAAACTCAGCAATGGCCCAAGCAATGGAAATGCCATCATAAGTACTCGTACCACGACCTATTTCATCCAATAGGACTAAACTTCTGTCTGAGATGTTGTTTAGAATGGATGCAGTTTCATTCATCTCAACCATAAAGGTAGATTCTCCCATCGAAATATTGTCGCTCGCTCCTACTCTTGTAAATATTTTATCTACAATTCCCATTCTAACCTTTTCTGCCGGAACAAAACTCCCCATTTGCGCCAATAGGACAATCAAAGCGGTTTGTCTTAAAATAGCTGATTTACCAGACATGTTTGGCCCAGTTATCATAATGATTTGCTGTGATTCTCTATCGAGGAAAACATCATTCGGGACATAAGGAACACCAACAGGCAATTGCTTTTCGATTACCGGATGACGACCGTTTGTAATTTCAAGGTCAAATGTTTCATCCAGAATTGGACACACATAATTATTTTCAATAGCCAATTGTGCAAAAGAAATTAGACAATCCAATTGCGCAATAAGATTAGCATTCAATTGCACCTGCTTTATGTAAGTTGAAATCCAACTGACTAATTGTTCGAACAGCTGACTTTCTATGTGATGGATTTTTTCTTCGGCACCAAGGATTTTAGTTTCGTACTCCTTTAATTCTTCCGTAATGTAGCGTTCCGCATTTACCAAGGTTTGCTTTCTAATCCATTCTGCCGGAACTTTATCCTTATGCGTATTTCGAACTTCTATGTAATACCCAAAAACATTATTAAACGAAATCTTTAAAGACGAAATTCCCGTTAACTCAGATTCACGTTTTTCAATTCCTTCTAAATATTCCTTTCCGGAAAAAGCAATGCTTCTTAATTCATCCAGTTCGGGGTGCACTCCAGAGGCAATGGCATTTCCTTTGACAATAGCTACAGGCGCATCCTGATTTAATGTTGTTTTTATTTTTTCGCGAAGCAAATCGCAGGCATGTAAACTATCACCGATTGTGCGAACCGCTTCCTGTTTACTTTCCAAAGCAATCGTTTTTATCGGGATAATGGCATCTAATGATTCTTTTAGGTAAATCACTTCACGCGGAGAAATTTTACCTGTGGCTACTTTCGAAATCAAACGCTCCAAATCAGAAATCTGCTTGATTTGATATTGCATCTTTTGAAAAACAGCTTCATTATCCTTTAAATAGGAAACGACTTCATGACGATTTCTTATCTTATGAATATCCTTTAACGGCAATGCAAGCCAGCGTTTCAACAATCGGGAACCCATTGGCGAAAGTGTCTTATCAATAACATCCAAAAGTGTAACAGCGTTTTGGGAATGACTGTGATACAATTCCAAATTACGTATCGTAAACCTGTCCATCCAAACATACGCATCTTCGGCAATTCGTTGAATGTTGGCAATATGTTGTACTTTATTATGTTGTGTTTCCGACAAGTAATATAAAATAGCCCCAGAAGCTATTATTCCATCTGGCAGTTCATCTATTCCAAATCCTTTTAGAGAAGAAGTTTGAAAATGATTATTTAGCGTTTCTAAAGCATAATCTTCTTTATAAATCCAATCTTCCAGATAAAAGACATTGAATTTTTCCCCAAAGATTTCCTTAAACTGGGTTTTATTATTTTTTTGGACTAAAATCTCACTTGGACTAAAATTCTGCAATAGCTTATCAATATATTCGTCATTCCCTTGTGACGTTAGGAATTCACCCGTAGAAACATCGAGAAATGAAATTCCTAATTGCCGTTTGCTGAAATAAACCGAAGCCAGGAAATTATTCGATTTTGATAGTAAAACCTCATCATTCATAGAAACACCTGGAGTAACTAATTCGGTTACACCACGCTTCACAATTGTTTTGGTCATCTTCGGATCTTCCAACTGATCACAAATCGCAACCCGAAGCCCGGCTTTTACTAGTTTTGGCAAATAAGTATTTAAGGAATGATGCGGAAAACCGGCTAAGGCAGTTTCGGTTTCACTTCCAGCTCCACGCTTGGTTAAAACAATTCCAAGAATTTTAGACGCTCGAATCGCATCTTCACCAAAAGTTTCATAAAAATCACCAACCCTAAACAGCAAACAAGCATCGGGATATTTTCTTTTTATCTCGTTGTATTGCTTCATTAAGGGAGTTTCCTTTACTTGATTTTCTTTGGCTGCCAATGGATTTGTGTTTATTTTTAATGAAAGCGAATTTAAATATTTTAGACTGAATAGACATCCTAAAAAAATTTAATTTAACCTTAAGACAAAAAAAAATGGAGTAATGCAAATTTTAAATAGATTTGTCACAAGAAACTTAAATACTATTAAAAATGAAAAAATTTATTTTATTAGTTGCAATAACTGTTTTTAGTGTTGCAGCTAGCAATGCACAAACTAAAAAGGCTACTAAAAAAGAACCAGTGAAAGCTGAAACTCCAAAAGTTGACGGAGCTGGAATGCTTTTCGAAAACGAAACTATTGATTACGGAACAGTTCCTCACAATTCTGATGGGAAAAGAGAATTTGTATTCGTAAATAACGGAAACAAACCTTTAATTATCGAAAGTACCCAAGGTTCTTGTGGCTGTACTGTTCCAACTAAACCTGAAAAACCAATCCAACCAGGAGAAAGAGGTGTTATAGGTGTGAAATACGATACTTCAAGAGGCGGACAACCTTTTACTAAAACTGTAACAGTAAAATCAAATGCTACAGGTCAGGAAACTAAAGTTCTTACTATCAAAGGAAATGTTTTGGCAGCTCCTCCAGCAGATGGAACTGCTCCAACAAAAAGCTAATATCCCTTAATTATAATTCAGGAAAGTCTCGATTTATCGGGACTTTTTTTTGAATATCTTTGACACATGCGACGCAAGGTCGAATGGTATAAAATAAAGAAATATGCGAAAGCTCGAAAATACTGAACTAGAAAGAAAGTCGGTCGAAGATTTTAAGGAAGCTGAAAAAACTCCCTTGATTATTGTACTCGATGATATCCGAAGTTTACACAATATTGGCTCGGTTTTCAGAACTGCAGACGCCTTTCTTATTGAAAAAATTTACTTGTGTGGAATAACTGCAATTCCACCTAATAAAGAAATTCACAAAACTGCACTCGGCGCTACCGAAACAGTTTCCTGGGAATATCAAAAAGACGTTTTGTGTGTAATTGATAATCTAAAAAAGAGAATGTCGATGTCTTCGCAATAGAGCAGGTCGAAAATGCAATTTTCCTTCAGGACTTTGAAGTACAGAAAAACAAAAAATATGCTTTGGTTTTTGGTAACGAAGTATTTGGAGTATCTCAAAAAGCAATCGAAATCTGTGACGGGACTATTGAAATTCCGCAATTAGGAACTAAACATTCCCTCAACATTTCTGTCAGTGCAGGCATAGTCGTCTGGGATTTGTTTAAAAAGATGTTGAGTTAATATATCATAGAATTTATTTCTATTTTTAGGGAATTAGTTTGCTTTTTCTCTAATTTTATCAAATGAAAAAGATGTTTAGGAACATTTTGCTTTTTGCCGCCCTAATCTTTATTCCTCAAATTATAATGGGGAAGGAAAATGCTGCATTGAAATGTCTTTTTAGCAAATCTGAAATGCTACAGCCTACATCAAACGTTGCGCCCATTCTTGTAGCGACAGGAAATCAGTTTTTTTGCCCGGGAACCTCGGCCAAGATTGTAAGTACTATGACAATCACTGATCCTGATGACACTGGAATTGATGCTATTTATATTCAAATTTCCTCAGGATATGATATAGGAGATCTATTGACCCTCACCGGAACTCACCCGAACATCATTTCTGCCTGGAATTCTACAACAGCAATATTAACCTTAACCGGAGTTTCAGGACAGCCAACTTACACAGAACTTATTTCCGCTATTTTGGATATAGAATTTTCGACTTCATCGCCAAATCCTTCGGGCACAAGAAACTTTTCGATTTCAGTCGGACAGGCAAATTACTTACCGTCCAACGGTCATTATTATTTGTACATTCCGAACATTGGAATAAAATGGTCGGACGCAAAAATAGCCGCCCAAAACAGTACTTATTACGGACTACAAGGGTACTTAGCCACGATCACATCAGCGGAAGAAGCACAGATAGCCGGAGAACAGACCACAGGAGCAGGTTGGATTGGCGGGAGCGACATGGGGGTTGAAGGAACATGGAAATGGATGACTGGACCAGAAAATGGTTTGGTTTTCTGGCAGGGAAATTTTACCGGCTTTACAACAAATTTTGCTTTCTGGAATACGGGAGAACCTAACAATAACGTAGATGAAGATTACGCACACGTTACAGCTTCGGGTGTGGGAATAAGAGGCTCATGGAACGATTTATCCGATACTGGTGATGTAAGCGGTGCTTACCAACCCAAAGGTTATATAGTGGAATATGGCGGAATGCCGGGAGACCCAATATTGCAAATCGCTACAAGTACTTCTTTAACTATTTCCTCCATAACCTCTACTACAAATTCAACTAGATGCGGAACAGGAACTGTTATTTTACAAGCTATTTCCAATACTGGCACAGTCAATTGGTATGATTCTCCCACGGCATCAATTCCAATAGCAACAGGCAATACGTTGACAACGCCTTCAGTAGCGTCAACAACCGTTTTTTACGCCGCGGCACATTCTCCTGGATGTATCGATATTACAAGAACACCAATTACCGCATCTGTAACGCCAAAACCCATCTTAACAGTGACTTCGCCTTATTATATGTGTGATGAAACCTACACCGTTATTGATGTGCAAACCAGTGCCGGCGTGATGTTTTGGTATGAGAATGCTACGGACACCAATCCGATTTTTTGGGAACACATTTCGTTGTGCCTAACATTCATCAAAATACTATGTATTATGCCGAAGCAAACAACAATGGTTGCTTATCAGACAGAGAGCCAGTCCTCATAAATGTGTATCCGACACCAAATGTAGTAGACGAAAACATCATCCTTTGTGGAGGTGGAACAGTCGTTTTAGATGCAGGAAATCCGGGAATGACGTATTTATGGTCTACTGGCGAAACCACACAGACCATAACTTCAAATGCACTTACCAATTATAGTGTTATTGTAACGACGCCTGCGCCTCAAAGCTGCTCGAAAACTAAGAATTTCATCATAACCTACTACAATCAACCTGTAATTTCAACAATTGACATTCAGGATTTGACTATAACTATCAACACTGTTCAAAGTGGTAATTTTGAATATTCATTAAATGGTATAGATTTCCAAAATTCTAATGTATTTGTGGTAACGGAAGGAGGAAGCTATATCGGCTATGTTAGAGAAATAAACGGTTGTGGTTCTGATCAAAAGCCTTTTGTCGTTATTTCATATCCTGATTTTTTTACTCCTAATGGAGACAACATCAATGACACTTGGTCAGTAAAAGGTGGTTCTCAGTTTTCAAATGCGGAAGTGGCGATTTATGACCGCTTTGGAAGATTGATAACCGTCTTAAATAGTGTGAATCTATTTTGGGATGGCACATTAAATGGAAAATTATTGCCCGGAACCGATTATTGGTTTGTTGCAAAAATAAGCGATACTTTCCCGGAAATGAAAGGGCACTTTACTTTGAAAAGATAAATTAACCCGAAATTTTATTCTGTATTTCATTCAAAACAAATACGTAATCTTCCTGGTTATTCTGAAAATCCCTGTTAGTCACATCAATAATCAAGACATTCAAACTGGTTTGTGACTTAATGTAATCCAAATAACCGTTATTGATTTTTTCTAGGTATTCTGCCGGAATTTCCTGTTCGTAGCTTCTTCCCCTTTCGCGGATATTCTGCAGAAGCCTTTCCGTACTTTGATAGAGATAAATATACAAATCCGGCTTTGGCATTTCTTTATAGATGATATCAAACATAGTTTTATATAATCTAAATTCATCTTCAGCCAAGGTAACTTTAGCAAAAATCAATGATTTAAAAATATGGTAATCGGCAACAATAAAATCCTTAAACAAATCAAACTGCGCCAAATCATCTGAAATCTGCTGATATCTATCCGCCAAAAAAGACATCTCTAACGGAAAAGCATAACGGTTTTGATCTTCATAAAATTTAGGCAGAAAAGGATTGTCTGCAAAACGCTCTAAAACAGTTTTCGCGTTAAAATCTTCTGCTAATTTATTAGTTAAAGTCGTTTTTCCGGCACCAATATTTCCTTCTATTGCAATGTAATTGAAATGATCCAACTTAATTTTCGCCATCGGGATTTCCAGATTCTGAACAAACACACAATTGCTTTTATCTTCTGAAAGCACGAGCAATTCGTGCAGGTACTTTTGTAAAATCGGGTGACGCCAATCCAAATTTAAATCGCGCATGGGCAGCAAAACAAACAGTCGGTTCTGCATTTCCGGATGTGGTACCTTAAGCTTTTCAGAAGCAATAATCTCCTCGTCAAAAGCAATTACATCAATATCGATAATCCTGGCTTCATATCCTTCTGCCTGCAAACGGGTTCTTCCTAAAGCCTCTTCGAGCAAAAGGCATTCCTCCAAAATTTGATGAGCCGATTTATGAGTGTTTAAAACCACAGCGCAATTGTAGAATTTTTCGCTGTCAAAACCCCACGAAGGCGTTTCATAAAGCTTGGAAACCTTGATAATTGTCCCTATTTCATTGTGCAGATTAGCAATGCAACGCTCAATGTTTTCGAGACGATTGCCTTGGTTGGTGCCCAACGATAAAATGACCTGATGCTGCTTTTTCATTGAAGCACAAATTAACTAAAACTATTTTATACTAAACGCAAAAATTAGTCTAGTGTTGATAACATTTTCTCAACAATTAAAATCTTAAAAGTTCCCTAATTATAACCTTCTTCTCGTGAAAAGAGCTTATTTTTGTTTGTGTAAAGCGTAACTTAATCTACCATACCATGTTAAAGAAAATCCTAAAAATTGTCGGAATCGTTTTGTTGCTCTTAGTGATTTCAGCATTTGCCATTCCGTATTTCTTTAAAGATCAAATCAAAGCCCGTATTCTGACTGCCATTAATGAAAAAGTGGATGCAAAAGTCGCTTTCGCGGATGCTGATTTGAGTTTGTTCCGAAATTTTCCGAATGCAAGTGTATCAATTGAGAAGCTTTCCATTATCAATAAAGCGCCGTTTGAAGGTGATACTTTGGTTTCTGTTGGCGAATTAGACCTTAAAATGTCTATTAAAGAATTATTCAATGATGAAAATGAACCTATGAATATTGATGGAATTTCATCAGCAAATGGTTTAATAAACATCATTATCGATAAAAATGGCATTGGCAATTACGACATCGCCATAAAAGAAGATAAAAAAGGTGATGATGGTAAAAGCAAGCCACTTTCGTTAAAGATAAAGGAATATTCGGTTGAGAATTTCAAGTTTAAATTCACCGATGAAAAATCGAAAATGCGTTTGGTTTTAGACAGCATCAACCACGAAGGTACGGGAGATTTTGCTTCCTCAAAACTTGATTTGACGACAAAGACTACAACAACCGTTTCGCTTGATATGGACAAAGCCAATTACATGAAAAATGTAAAACTTTCTCTCGACGCCATACTCGGAATCGATTTAGACAATAAAAAATACACGTTCAAGGAAAACAAGGCAAAAATCAACGAACTTCCATTAGAATTTGATGGTTTTATCCAAATTGTAGAAGCAGGACAGCAATATGATTTGAAATTCAAGACGCCAACTTCTTCCTTTAAAAACTTTTTAGGATTGATTCCCGCGCAATATTCGAGCAATCTTAAGGATGTAAAAACCAGCGGTGATTTTACCGTTGCCGGATTTGCAAAAGGTTTGTTTTCAGAAACTTCAGTACCAAAATTCAATATCAAAATTGCTTCGAACAACGCTTCTTTCCAATATCCAAATCTTCCGAAATCGGTTCAGAATATCGTAATCGACACCAAAATCATTAATGAAACCGGTGTGATGAATGACACTTATATCAATCTTGACAAATTGACTTTCCAAATTGACCAAGATGTCTTCAATGCAAAAGCGAACATTCGAAATGTTGCTGAGAATCCTTTGGTAAATGCAGCTTTAAAAGGAACTATTAATTTGGCCAACCTTACAAAAGCTTATCCAATAAAATTAGACAAACCATTAACTGGAATTTTGAAAGCCGATGTTACTACAGCATTCGACATGCAGTCTGTTGAAAAAAGTGATTATGCGCGAATAAAAAATGCCGGAACTATCGATTTGACTGGCTTTAATTATACAGATGATGCCGGAAAAACTATGAAAATCAGCAAAGCTCTGGTTTCGTTTGACCCAAGTCGCGTGAACCTGAAACAATTCAACGCAACAACCGGAAATACAGATTTAGCAGTGAATGGAGTTTTGGAAAATTTTTACGGCTTTGTCTTTAAAAACCAAGAACTCAAAGGAAACTTTAATCTAAGTTCGAATCAATTGGCTGTTAACGATTTTATGACTTCGGGAACAGCTGAGAAAAAAGAAGCTGCTAAACCGAAAGAAGCAATGAAAATCCCTGCGTTCCTCAACTGTACCTTGAATGCCAAGGCAAATACGGTTTTATATGATAATTTAGTGCTGAAGAATGTATCCGGAAGAATTATTATCAAAGACCAAAAGGCCACTCTGGAAAATGGAAAAACAGATATTTTCGGCGGTTCGATTGCTTTCAACGGAGATGTTTCGACGAAGGAAAAAGTATCAAAATTCAACATGGATTTAGGCTTGAATGGTGTCGATATTGCTCAAACTTTTACTCAATTGGAAATGATGAAAAAAATTGCTCCAATTGCCGGAATTATTAATGGAAAACTGAATTCTAAAATCAAGCTGTCCGGAAACCTTAAAGACAAAGAAATGACTCCGGATTTAAATAGTATAACCGGTGATTTATTAGGACAATTACTTTCAACCACAGTAAATTCAAGTAATTCTGCTTTGCTGAACCGATTGGATGACAAATTAGGTTTTATCGATTTGAAAAAACTAAACCTAAACGATCTAAAAGCTGCATTAACCTTTAAGGACGGAAAAGTAAACATCAAACCATTCGATATCAAATACCAGGACATAAAGGCAACTATCGGCGGAACACATGGTTTTGACCAGATTATGAATTATAATGTAAAGTTTGATGTTCCGGCAAAATACCTGGGTACAGAAATCAATAATCTAATAGGCAGACTAACTCCGGCGGACGCTAAGAAATTCGAATCGGTTCCAATAAATGCTATCCTGACGGGGAATTTCAAAAACCCTACTGTCAGCACTGACATCAAGGCGGCCACAACAAGTTTGGTCAATAATCTGGTAAAACAGCAAAAAGACAAATTAATAAGTGGCGGAAAGGATGCCTTAAGCGGCATTATCAACAACGCAACCAAATCAAATTCTGACAGCACCAAGACTAACGTCAAAAGTGACGCTCAAACCCGGGCTAAGGATTTACTTAATGGCTTATTCAACAAAAAGAAAAAAGAAGATCCAAAGAAAACGGAGACTCCGACAACTCCAACTAAATAAATAAAAAGCCCTTCAATACGAAGGGCTTTTTATTTAAATAGAAATCTTTACCACATAACCTTCAAACGAACGGACATTGAAAACCGTCCCATCTTCAAAAATTAAATATTGCCCTTTGATTCCCATTAATTTGCCAGTATAGTTAGGCGTTTTATCAAGATTCAGCGAAGTGACTTTCGTTGGATACTGTAAAACAGGATAAACCAGTTCGTGTATGTCTACTTTATCAGCGTAATAAAATTCATGAACATCAGACGGCAATAAATCCCGAACCCTTCCTTTTTCCAAAAGCAAATCAATTTGAGCGATTTCATTCCTTAGCATTTTCTGCCAATTGGTTTTATCTACAAAATGGTTTTTCAAGGCAACTTCTGTAATTCCTGCCAAATATCGGTTTGGAACTTCAACGATAGCAATGGCATGACTTGCGCCTTGATCTATCCATCGTGTTGGCACCTGAGTTCCTCTCGTTACACCGACTTTTACTTCACTCGACAATGCCAAATAAACAATATGCGGTTGCAGCTGAACTCGTTTTTCATATTCCAAATCACGATCCTGAATATCTAAATGAGCCTTACTTAACTCGGGCCTCATAATCCAATCTCCTGCAGAAGCCGAACTCATAAAACAGTCGTAACAAAATCCCTGACGGAAAATCTTTTTCTTTTTGCTGCAATTCAAGCATTGATACCCAACAAAATTTATTTCCATCGTTTTACCAAGCAACTGATTTAAACTCAAAAAGCTAGTCTCAAAAACCAAATAATATTGGATTGGATTTGCGAATTCTGTTTGCATCTTTGTTAATACACCTTCGTAAGTCATGCTTATTTTTAAGTTTATTTCCTATATTTGGTAAAGTTATACATCATAAACCAAATATGCCAATACCATTAATAAATTCTATCGCTTCGTGGGTTTTGAAACAGCGCATCCATCAGATTGAGTTGTTTTTAAAATATCCGCATGAAGTTCAGGAAGAACTGATGATGAACCTGATACGTTCTTCGGAAGAAACGGTAATTGGCCAAAAATATGATTTTGAAAGCATCAAGTCGTATCAAGCTTTCGCCGAAAGGGTTCCGGTTTCTACCTATGAAGATTTGGAACCAATGATTGAGCTTACGCGAAAAGGTGCGCAAAATGTCTTTTGGAACACACCCATTAAATGGTTTGCCAAATCAAGCGGAACTACGAATGCCAAAAGTAAATTCATTCCCGTAAGCAGTGAAGCTTTAGAAGGCTGTCATTATAAAGGCAGTAAGGATTTACTTTGTATGTACCTCAACAACAATGAAAACTCAGAGATGTTCCTGGGCAAAAGCCTTCGCCTTGGCGGAAGTTCACAGATTTATGAAAATAACAATACCTACTTCGGCGATTTATCGGCAATCCTTATTGAAAATATGCCAATCTGGGCAGAATTCAGCAGTACACCAAGCAGCAAAGTGTCTTTGATGCATGAATGGGAATCCAAACTGACGGCCATCATCAATGAGACCAAAAATGAAAACGTAACAAGTTTTGCAGGTGTACCTTCATGGATGCTCGTTTTGCTGAACAGGATCATGACCGAAACCGGAAAAGAAAACCTGAGTGAACTTTGGCCAAACCTCGAAGTATATTTTCATGGCGGAGTAAGTTTTGAGCCTTATCGCGAACAATACAAAAAAATACTGCCTCACAATAATTTCAAATATTACGAAATTTATAACGCTTCAGAAGGATTCTTTGCCATTCAGGATTTGAATTACTCCAATGATCTATTGCTGATGCTTGATTACGGCATCTTCTATGAATTCATTCCAATGGACACTTTCGGAACCGAAAACCAAAAAGTGATTCGTCTCGCTGACGTTGAATTGTTTAAGAATTATGCTGTTGTAATTACCACAAATGCCGGGCTTTGGCGTTATATGATTGGAGACACGGTTAGATTTACTTCATTATCCCCTTATCGTATTCGGGTTTCGGGACGAACCAAGCATCATATCAATGTGTTTGGCGAAGAATTGATGGTTGAAAATACTGATTCGGCTATTGCCAAAACTTGCTCGTCTCTAAATTGTGAAGCAAAGGATTATACTGTCGCCCCAATTTTCATGAAAAACAAAGAAAAAGGAGCCCATGAATGGATGATTGAATTCAAAAAACATCCTGAAGATATTAAATTATTCCAAAAAACACTTGATGAAAACCTACAGTCCGTAAACTCCGATTACGAAGCCAAACGCTACAATAACATGACACTAAACCAGCTGGTCGTGAATGTAGCCAGGGAAAATTTATTTTATGACTGGCTTAAGGAAAACGACAAACTGGGTGGCCAGCACAAGATCCCAAGGCTTTCAAACGAGAGGGATTACTTAGAGCAGTTGAAAGTAATGCAAATGGACATTGTTAAATAAAACACAACCCGAACTAATTACGTAAATGCTTTAATAATTTTGTAAAAACAAATGAAAATGAAAAAGCTATTTTATGTCGCAGTGATTTTGGCCTTTATGTGCTCCTGCGCATCGCATCCGGGAAGGGTTTGCGGTGGACCAGGTGGTGGAAGATGTGTAGACAATTCTACAATTCAAAAACAAATTCATAACCAGCCTCTTGTTTGAAAACTAAACTGTATCTCGCTTTATTTTGTGTAGGGTTCTTTTGGGGAACCACCTTTTTAGGCATACGGATTGGCGTTGAAACCATTCCTCCTTTTATATTAGCCGGGATACGTAATTTCATTTCAGGGGCAATTATTTTTTTTACCTGGCGTATCAGAAAAAGTTAGAGCGCGTAAATCCGAGGCAGTTTTTACGCGCTTTTATATTGTCGATACTTATGATTGTACTGGCAAACGGTTTGACGACTTATTCCGAAAAATACATTACCAGCGGATTGGCTTCAATAATTTCTACTCTGACACCATTTTGCGTTCTGTTTCTGAACCTAACGTTAGGCTATGAAAAATTATCTATCAAGACAATTATTGGAATAGTATTGGGCATGTTTGGGATTTTCCTAATCTACCAAAGCAGCTTATCCGATTTACTTATTCCGGAATACAGGCAAGGTGTTTTTGCAATCCTGTTAGCTATTTTAGCCTGGTCGTTTGGGACGATATTTATGAAAAGAGGTAGCGAAAACTCACTAGGCATGCTGATGAATAGTTGTGTTCAGATGCTGATTGCCGGAGTTGTCCTGACTACCATCCAGTTCTATGCAACTCCCGACATTTCAACTGAAAACTGGAGTACGCGAAGCATTTTGGCCATGATCTATCTCGCCCTTTTTGGTTCAGTTGTGGGATATGTTGCATTTACTTATTTAATTTCACAATTACCTTCAACTAAAGTAGTTGTGTTGTCCTATGTAAATGTTGTAGTCGCTTTGTTCCTGGGCTGGTTAGTCCTGGACGAAATAATTACGAGCCGGATTATCGCCGCAACGCTCTTGATTATAAGCGGAGTAGTTATCGTAAATTATAAAAGAGCAAAATAAACTTTTATTGAATTGTAACAAATGATAGCTGTTTGAGTCTTATGGGACAATCATCACCCGAGGCACAGCCGAATTGTTCGGAGCGCAGCGGAGAAAATCAAAATAATCAATCACAAATGAAATCATTATTTTTGGCTGCACTATTCTTTGCAGCAGCAGCAGTTTCTGCGCAAGAAGTCCCTAATAACCAATCTACTACTACGGTTCAGGACACGGTTAAAACCACGAAAGTCAACGAGCTTAAAGAGGTGACTCTTACACAGCAAAAGAAATTCATCAAAATTGAATCGGACAAAACAACGGTTGCCATTAAGGACAATCCAATGCTGGGCACAGGAAACGCTTACGATGCCGTAAAAAAACTACCAGGCGTAATTGCATCACCAACAGGCGGATTATCGTTAAACGGAAAAGGCGTTGCGATTTATATTGATGGTGCACCAAGCACTTTAAGCGGCAGTGATCTAGAAAATTATCTTGCTTCACTTCCTGCCAATGCCATCGAAAAAGTAGAGTTAATTTACAATCCCGGAGCGGCTTTTGATGCCAATGCCAGTGGTTCAATAATCAATTTGGTTACGAGTTCCAAAAGACTTAAAGGTATCAACGCGAGCTTTAACATCAATTATAACTTCAACAAATACCAAAAGCCAAGTCCGCAAATACTATTGAACGGAAAAGAAAAAAACCTGAGTTGGCAGGCTATGATCGGTTATAATTACATCGAAAGGGAACAACGCTCGGGACTTGGACAAACATTCACTTCTTTCACTCCGAACAAATACATCGACCAGGACAAGCTGACGGTTACGACCAATAGGAATTTCTATGCCCGATTTGGAACAAACTACAAACTTAACGATAAGTCAAACCTATTATTAAATTACAACACTACCTTCTCAAACGACAGAAATGTCTTTGACGGAAAAACTACCGGTTCTGAAATTTCAGACTATATCAATACCGGGACAAACAAGTCAAAAGCAAGCAATCATGAAATCAGTTTACAGTACAAGACTAAACTCGATACCATCGGAAGAACTTTAGATATTACCGCTTTTACCAATGCTTTCAATCAGGATCCAAATTCTAAGACAAATGCTGTTGAAAACAACGTAGCGAGTTACAATAACTTCAGGAATAATTTTGGTTTGCTCAATTATTATCTGAAATACGATTTAGCTATTCCGTTTGAAAAAATCAATCTTTCGATAAATACTGGCGGAAAATTCAATACGATTAAAGTTGAAAACACCGGATTTTACAATTTGAATTCGCCAACAACCGAAATTATTGACTTTGATTACAAAGAAACAAATCTTGCTTTCTATGCCGAAGTAAGGAAAAAAATCAAGAAGTTGAATCTTACAGCCGGTTTGCGCTACGAAGATTTTAATGTAGACCGAACCGGGATAGTTGACAACACCAGAACCGACATCGACTTTAAAAACCGGAATCTCTTTCCTAATGTTAGTGCCTTGTATGAAATCACTAGCGACGTAAACCTAAGTGCTTCATATTCGAGGAAGATTCAACAGCCTAGTTATTATGTATTGGATCCAAATGGAGGCAACTTTGATCAATATAATACCTCAACCGGGAATTTATTACTGAATCCGTCGTTCTATGATAATTTTGAGTTGAAGGCAAGTGCGTTTCAGTTTGTACAGTTGGGTGCCAATTATACTGTAGCAAAAGACCACAACTTGTTTATCCTGAATGCAGAGCCGGGTGAAACCGTAAGCACGCAAACGTTCCAACAGTTTGATCGTTTTAAAACGATGAGCTTATATGCCAATTTTCCTATTCCTCTGGATTATTTCTTCAAGGGAAAAGAGGAGTTTAAAAAGCGAATGAACAACATCGATAAGATGAATTATGTTTTCCTGAACATTAATTACATTAAAAACATGACGGAAGGTTATGACTTTTCGTTTAAATCAAAACCCGTTTGGAATTATGCAGCACAGGCGCAGATTATGCTGCCTTGGGATGTAAAAAACAGTATGACCTACTTCATTCTTCCTGCTGGCGGAGTTTGGGAAATCTATAAAATTACTAAACCAATCCAACAGTTTGACATTTCATTCAGCAAGGATTTCTTAGACAAGAATCTTAAAATAGGTTTGCACGCGTTCGACGTATTCAACCAGAATGAAGTCAATGCATTGATTTCTTCAACAAATCTGCAGACGAAGTTTTATGAAAAAAATGATTCAAGGACCTTCAGGATTTCGTTGACTTACAATTTTGGAAACTTAAAAATACAGAAAGACAACACTGATATTGAAACCGAAAAAGTAAGAACCGGCGGTGGTTTCGTGAAATAACAGGTTATAATTAGTAAAAGAGACATCCCCTGCCGCCGCGGGGGATTTTTTATTTGTTTAAAGAAAAAGTGACTATAAGCTTAGAAACAATGAACTAATTAAGTTAATTAGTTGAACTAATCAAGTTAATTAGTCGGACTGATCAAGTTAATTAGTTGAACTGATTAAGTTAATTAGTCGGACTGATTAAGTTATAATCATGAAAATAATAAGTTATAAATAAGAAGATAGTAAGTTATGAAAAAAAAGAGGAGCATTATCTATGATAAAACTCCTCTTTAATAATAAATATATATAAAATTAAGACGCTATTTCTAATCGTTTTAATAGATTCTTGCTCAATGCATCTTTAGTATAATCGAAATCGACATGTAGTTCCTTATCGTCAGAACTTGGCAAATCATACATCGCATCGGTCAGGATAGCTTCACACAGTGAACGCAAACCTCTTGCCCCTAATTTATATTCGAGAGCTTTATCCACAATATAGTCCAAAGCATCGTTTGATATTGTGAATTTCACATCATCCATGGCGAATAACTTTTCGTATTGTTTGATTAAGGCATTTTTAGGCTCGGTCAAAATCGCACGAAGCGTTTCCTTGTCTAAAGGATCCATGTGTGTTAGAACCGGTAGACGTCCAATAATTTCCGGAATCAGTCCAAAATCCTTGATGTCTTTTGGGATGATATATTGCAGTAAATTATTTTTGTCAATACCTTCCGCATTTTTCGAAGTCGAATAGCCAATTGCCTGACGGTTTAGCCTTTTAGAAATGATTCTTTCAATTCCATCAAAAGCGCCGCCTGCAATGAATAAAATATCTTTGGTATTTACTTCAATAAATTTTTGGTCCGGATGTTTCCTTCCACCTTTTGGCGGAACATTCACAACTGTTCCTTCCAATAATTTTAAAAGCGCCTGTTGCACTCCTTCACCAGAAACGTCACGCGTTATCGATGGATTATCACTTTTTCGGGCAATTTTATCAATCTCGTCGATGAATACAATTCCTCTTTCGGCTTTTGCCAAATCGTAATCTGCTGCCTGTAAAAGTCGCGTTAATATGCTTTCTACATCTTCACCTACATAACCGGCTTCTGTTAACACTGTTGCGTCAACAATTGCCAACGGAACTTCTAACATTCTTGCAATGGTTTTGGCCACCAATGTCTTTCCGGTCCCCGTTTGTCCTACCATGATGATGTTGGATTTCTCAATTTCAACATCTTCTTCATGCTGCAGCTGCATCAATCTTTTGTAATGATTGTAAACTGCCACCGACATCACTTTCTTGGTTTGATCCTGACCAATAACATACTGATCCAAAAAACCGCGGATTTCTTTTGGCTTTTTCAAAACCAAATCAGCATTTGATTTCAAGACTGCTGCTCCACCCGACTTCAATTCTTCCAGCACTATTCCGTGTGCCTGCTCGATACACCTGTCGCAAACATGCGCATTTACACCAGCAATCAGTAGGTTAGTTTCTGGTTTTTTCTTCCACAAAAGGAACATTCTAAAACTTGTTTTGCCATTTTTCTCAATTAGCAGAAGGCAGACTTAAGAAGGCAGATTGTTTTCTGCATTCTGTTTTCTGCGTTCTGAATTTTATCTTCTTAAAACTTCATCAATCATTCCGTATTCTTTGGCTTCATCAGCAATCATCCAATAATCGCGTTCTGAATCTTTGTGCACTTTTTCGAACGATTGTCCTGAATGCTGTGCAATGATTTGGTATAATTCCTCTTTTAGTTTCAGCATTTCCCTTAGGTTGATTTCCATATCGGTTGCTACTCCTGATGCGCCACCTGAAGGTTGGTGAATCATTACTCTTGAGTGTGGCAAAGCCGAACGTTTTCCTGCTGCACCTGCACATAGTAAAACAGCGCCCATTGAAGCTGCCATTCCGGTACAGATTGTTGCTACGTCTGGTTTGATGTATTGCATGGTATCATAAATACCTAATCCTGCATAAACACTTCCACCTGGAGAGTTGATGTAGATTTGGATGTCTTTTGAAGCATCAACACTTTCCAGGAATAATAATTGTGCCTGGATGATGTTTGCCATATAATCGTCGACACCTGTTCCCATGAAGATGATCCTGTCCATCATTAAACGCGAAAAAACGTCAAGTTGGGAAACATTCATTTGACGTTCTTCAATAATATAAGGTGTCATGCTACCTACGATTTTATCGTAATACAGGCTGTTTACGCCATGTTTTTTGGTAGCAAATTTTTTAAATTCTTTTCCGTAGTCCATTGTATTAGTTATGAATTAAGAGTTATAAGTTATTTTTAATGCATTTTGTTTTAGTCAAAGTCCGTGCCTTTTTTAAAAGATGACATTGTGTCTGAAATCTGATGCCCTAGCCCGGATAGGAGTGGAAATCCTTTTTATTGTTTAAGGAAAAGCCCTTCGACTGCGCTCAGGGTGACAAACAATAAAAAGATTGCAACGTATAGCCGGATTAGCTCCTTAAGATTCTGAAACAAGTTCAGAATAAAAAAAGCGCCAAATTACTTTGACGCTCAAATATAGTAAAATATATTATTAGTGTTTTAATTCACCATACATTGCTTTGATGAATTCATCATAGCTTACTTCCTTTGTTTTGGCTTTCACTTTGTCTTTGAATAAGTTAAGCATTTTTTCGCTCATTACCTGCTCTGACAAACGTTTTACTTCCTCCTGGTTTGACATTACACGGGCAACGATTCCCTGGACATCTTCATCTGTTGGATCCATTTGGCCGAATTGTGCCATTTGTTTTTTAATTACATCAGAAGTGTAGTTTTTTAAATCTTCGAAAGTAATCTGCAGCTTGTTGTCTGCCATTACTTTTCCTTCAATCAGTTGGTAACGCAAACCGTTTTCGGATTTGTTGTATTCTTCTTCCGCTTCTTGTGCAGAAAGTGGGTTTTCACCTGAGTTCATGATCCATTTTTTAAGGAAAGAAGCCGGTAAATCGAATTTGGTATTTTTGATTAATGATTCGGTCACATCGTTTAGGAATTTCTGATCGGCCTGTTGTTCGAATTGCTTTTCGGCATCTTCTTTGATTTTTGCCTTTAATTCAGCTACAGAAGTAATTACTTTTGGCCCGAATAATTTGTCGAATAATTCCTGATCTAAAGTTGCCAGTTCGTGGCCTACAACTTCATCGATTGTGAACGTAACTTCAACATCCAAACCATGAACATCATCATGGCCGATGGCCAAAACGTCCATTAATTTGTGATCGTCATCGAATAAACCTTTAGTTTTAAGGGTAACCACATCGCCAACTTTTTTACCGATGAATGCTTTTGCCGTTTTTGCATCCGCGAAAGTATCTAAAGACAAAGTTGTTCTGTTGTTGATTCCTTTTTCCTCATTGGCGAAAATCCCGGAAACATCATTTCCTTCTTCCACGGTATCCTTTGCGATAAGTTTTCCGTATTGTTTTTGGATTCTGGCAACCTGATCGTTTAGCATTTTATCATCAGCGACGATTTTATATTGCACCAAATCATTCTTAGCTGATAAATCCACTGTAAACTCGGGAGCTAAACCTAATTCGAACTCAAATTTGTAATCCTCTAAATCCCAATTGAAATCTTCAGTGATTTTTGGTAAAGGATTTCCAAGTATGTCTAATTTTTCTTCAACTAAATATTTGTTGAGCCTGTCCTGCAACAATTTGTTTACTTCTTCTAATAAAACAGCTTTTCCGTATTGTTTTTGGATTAGGCTCATTGGAACTGCACCTTTTCTAAAACCAGGTATAGCAGCGTTTTTACGATAATCTGCCAGTACTTTTTCTACTTTTTCTGCATAATCTTTTTTAGCTACTTCTACAGTAACAACAGCATTTAATGCATCTACGTTATTTCTTGTAATATTCATTTTTATCTATACTAAAATTGGGTTGCAAAATTATAACATTTATACAACCCAAACAAGTTTTTATATTATTGATTTAGAAGCTACTTTTTAGTTTCTCCGGTAAGTTGGAAAACCAATGATTGCGAAAGCGATAAGATAATACTAAACAACATTGCTGTCCAAAAAGTACTGATTTTGAATCCATCGATAAAATAATCGCACAACATAATTATGATTGTATTGATGACTAATAAAAACAATCCAAGAGTAAAGAAGGTAATCGGCAATGTAAATAAGACTAATATTGGTTTTACAAAAAAGTTAAGCAATCCCAAAACAATGGCCACAGTTAACGCAGTTGTAAATTCATCAACAATTACACCTTTCATTAGGTAAGAGATTCCTGTTACTAAAAGTGCTGTAATAAATATTCTGAGGAGTAATTTCATGTTTCTTTTTGAATTATAAATATATTTTGCCCTGAATTCAACTATTTAAGATAAAGTTGAAGTTTCAAAATTATAAAATTTAACATATAAAATTGTTAAAGTTTGGAATTGAAATATTGATTTTTGTAAATTTGATCGATCACTAACTATTTAAAAAAAATATTATGAAAAAATTATTACTTTCATTTGCATTATTAACTTCTCTTTATGGTAATTCTCAAATATTATCAGAAGAGTTTCAAGGAACAGTTTTTCCTCCAACAGGATGGACAACGGAGACCAATGTACCTTCTAGACCTTGGGGTTTTACAACAGATATCTTTAATGCTACAGGACAAGCCACATTTAACATTACTGGTTCAAAATCTGCTGCAATTGGCTGGATTGCTCAAGATCAAGATGCACACTTAACCTCTCCAACTTTTAGTTTATTAGATTATTCGGATGCTACTTTGACATTCAATGCAAAAATAGGTTATGAGTTTATGGTTGATCCAAATCCAAATGGTGATTTTAATGTTGAAATTAGCGATGACGGCGGTTCAACTTTCACGAGCGTTTGGGTTGAAGAAAATTACGGTCTTTTTGTTGACTATGAAACTTTGGCTATAAGCATAGATTTAGCAGCATACATAGGAATGGATAATTTACAAGTTAGATTCCATTATACAGGTAATGATGCTGACTCAATGTCATTTGATGATGTGTTAATTACGGGTACTTTAGGTGTAAACGAAGCTTTAGCTTCTAAATTCAACACTTACCCTAACCCAGCAAATAATACTGTAAATGTTTCAAATAACTATAACATTACTTTGACCAATGTAAATATCACCGATATTAATGGAAGAACTGTAAAAACAATGAATGTTAACAATCTTTCTGAAGTTCAAATGAATGTTTCTGATCTAAACACAGGTGTTTATTTTATGAATATCGATACTGATTCGGGCAAAGTTGTTAAAAAATTCATCAAGGTTTAGTAGCCTAAACGCAATAAAAAAGGGTCTTTCAATTGAAAGACCCTTTTTTTATTTCAAAAACTTTATTGTTTCCTCAAAAAAGCCGTTAGGGTTTTCGGCATGAAGCCAATGCCCAACATCAGGAATCGTTTGTAGCTCGGCGATAGGGAAGTGTTTTTTAATTTCGGGCAAATCCGCATCCAAAATATATTTCGAATTTCCGCCACGGATGAAAAGGGTTGGTTTGTCAAAATGGTTTTCATTTGGCAAAGCTTCACCAATAGTTTCTATCTGAGCAGTAAAAACCGGAAGATTAAACCGGAAAGCTAATTGTCCGGGTTCAGTCCAATATAAGTTTTTCATCAAAAATTGCCTTGTGCCAAAATCAGGAATGAATGGATACAGAATTTCTTCTACAGCAGTTCTGTCAGGTTTGACCGAAAAATCAACTGCATTCAATCCTGCTAAAATATCATCATGATGTGGCGCGTAATATTTCGGGCCAATATCGGCAACGATTAATTTATCAACCATTTTAGGATAAGTAGTAGCAAAAAGCATAGCTACCTTTCCACCCATCGAATGACCGATTATAGAAACATTGGACAAGTTATAATGTTGGCAATATTCTAAAATATCATTCGACATTGCCTTATAATTGAATTCATCAGAATGAAAACTTTTTCCATGATTCCTCAAGTCAAGCATATGAACCTGAAAGCCTTCTGCGACGTACAATGACCCAAAAGATTTCCAGTTGTCTGACATTCCGAGGAAGCCGTGAATAATTAAGAGTGGCTTACCTGCTCCTTCTATTCTTGAATGTAACAGCATTATTTTAGTTTTTTGAGGTATTGATTGATTACATTCTCCAAACCAAGATATAAAGCTTCTGAAATCAAGGCATGGCCAATAGAAACTTCTAACAATCCGGGGATATTTTCTTTGAAAAATTGAATATTATCTAAACTTAAATCGTGTCCGGCGTTAATTCCTAACCCTAATTCATTGGCTAAAACTGCTGATCTTGTATAAGGTTCAATCGCTTTTGGGTTTCCCAAACCATACTGATGAGCGAATGCTTCGGTGTATAATTCGATTCGGTCAGTTCCTGTTTTTTTGGCTCCTTCAATCATCTGTAAAACAGGGTCTACAAAAATCGAGGTTCTTATTCCGTTTCTTTTAAACTCGGCTATAACTTCTGTTAAATACGCTTGGTTTTTAAGGGTATCCCAACCTGCAGAAGAGGTAATTGCACCAATTGCATCCGGAACTAAAGTGACTTGTTCGGGTTTGCATTCCAAAACCAAATCAATAAAATTATGCTCGGGATTGCCTTCAATATTAAATTCGGTATATACAATTGGTTTCAAATCGCGGGCATCCTGATAACGAATGTGTCTTTCATCCGGTCTTGGATGGATGGTGATTCCCTGCGCGCCAAATTGCTGAATATCTTTGGCAACCTGCAGTAAATCAGGAACATTTCCACCACGGGCATTCCGCAAAGTAGCTATTTTGTTGATATTTACGCTTAATTTAGTCATGGGTTTTCATCTAATAAAAATACGATTACAAAAATACAAAGTTAACCACGCCATCATGTCCCAAATTTTGATTATTTTGCAGTCGCTAAAAGAAAAGAATATATGAGGCAGCTTTCGGAGTATATCAACAATGATTTTAAACCTTTTCCGAGTACGGAAACTGTGGCAGAAATTCAGGATTTTTTTGCCGATGTTTCGTATTCCCACTTTCCGATAATAGAAAATGGCACATACATTGGTAGTGTTTCCGCTGTGGATGCCGAGACTTTTGAAACTACAAAACCAATTTCAGATTACCGCTATACATTGGAAGGATTTTTTGTCAGGACTACTATAAACTGGCTGGATATTTTGGAAGTTTTTGCCCGACACAGTGCGAATATCGTTCCGATCCTAGATGATACCAATAAATATGTTGGTTATTACGAAATTACTGATATCATCAAATTTTTAAACGAAACGCCATTTCTTAAAGAAGCCGGAGCCATAATTATAGTTGAAAAACCTACTTCGGATTATTCGATGAGTCAGATTTCCCAAATTGTCGAAAGCAACAATGGGAAACTTCTTGGTGTTTTTGTTTCGGAAGCGAATGCAGAAAAAGTACAGGTTACCATTAAAACAACGGTTGGAGGAATTAACGAAATCATTCAGTCATTCCGTCGTTATAACTATGAAATCATCTCAGAACACCATGAGGACGATTATTTGAATACCTTAAAGGAACGTTCGGAATATTTGGATAAATATTTAAATATCTAGTATGAAAGTTGCCATCTTCGGACAATACTACCAAAACGATACCCGACCAATCATCAAGGATATTTTTGTTTTTTTCAACAGGAACAATGTCGAATTGGTTATTGAGGAAAAGTTTTTGGAGATACTATATAAAGAGGAAATCGTTGGCAAAAAATACAACACTTTTGCCTCTCACAAAGATTTAGACAACAGCATCGATATCCTAATTAGTATTGGTGGCGACGGAACTATCCTTAGAGCTGCGACATTTGTCCGCGATTCCGGAATTCCAATACTTGGTGTAAATGCCGGAAGGCTTGGTTTTTTGGCAAAAGTCCAGAAAGAAAATATCGAGTCCTTTCTTCAGATAGTTTTGGAAAAAAATATACAATTTCGGAAAGGGTATTGTTGAGTATGGAAAGTATTCCTTCCAATAATGATATTGAAATCAACTTTGCGATGAATGAAATCACGGTCAGCAGAAAGGATACGACCTCGATGATTACGATTGAAACAAGCCTGAATGGTGAATATTTAAATTCCTATTGGGCAGATGGTTTAATCATCTCCACACCTACGGGTTCTACCGGATATTCTTTGAGTTGCGGTGGCCCAATATTAACACCCGATGTAAAAGGGTTAGTCATTACACCCATTGCACCGCATAACCTTACGGCACGCCCACTGGTAATTCCGGATGATACCGAAATAAAACTCAGGGTTTCAGGAAGGGAAGAACAATATTTGGTTTCCTTAGATTCCAGAATTAACTCCATCAACAACAATTCGGAACTGACAATCAGGAAAACTCCCTTTAAAATCAACATGGTGGAAATTCCGGAAGAGACTTTCCTGACTACACTCCGAAGCAAATTGCTTTGGGGAGAAGACAAGAGAAATTAGAAAAAATTCCCCCTCATTTATACTACAATTCTAAAATTTACGTTTTAGAATATAAACCGATGTAACTCTGATAATTCTCAGTACTTTGTTTAATTTAACAGAAATACCAAATTCATGTTAGATAAGTACTGAGAATTGTTATATTTGCACGCTATTTTCAATTTTAATGAAAAAGATTTTAGTATTATTTTTTTGTTTGATTTTCCAGAATATTTTGACTGCCCAAATTCACGAAATTGGTGTATTCATAGGAGGAAGCAATTATATAGGAGATGTGGGTAAAACGAATTATGTTTCACCAAACGAATTTGCTTTTGGGATTCTGTACAAATGGAATAAAAGCCCAAGGCATGCCTATAGGTTTTCTTATACGCAGTCAAACATTACGGCTAACGATTTAGATTCAGAAGTTCCGGCAAGAGAACAGCGAGGCTATAATTTTAAGAATCATATAAAGGAATTTTCAGCAGGCTTAGAGTTCAATTTTTTTGATTTTAACCTGCATGAAGTTTTACAAAGAAAGATTTCTCCTTATGTATATTCGGGCATTTCGGTCTTTCAATATGACGAATTGTATTTTGCCAATGGACAATATGAACAGGACGATACTGCTACTTCTTTCGCCATCCCGATGACAGTTGGGGTGAAAACAAATATCCTCGAAAATTTTATTCTGGGAGTTGAAGTGGGCGCAAGGTACACTTTCACCGACAATTTGGACGGAAGTTTACCCAAAGATGGAAATTTAGAGCCATTGAAATTTGGCAATATAAACAGCAAAGACTGGTATGTCTTCACAGGCTTTACATTAACGTATACCTTTGGCGAAAAACCATGTTACTGCGCAGAGTAGAAATGAGTTTACTAGAGAACATAAACAAAGACAACCTTCCTAAGCACCTCGCCATAATCATGGATGGGAATGGCCGTTGGGCAAAACAACAGGGACTTTTAAGAGCATTTGGCCACGAGAAAGGAACAAAATCGGTTAGGATCACTGTTGAAACCTGTGCCAAATTGGGCGTCGAAAACCTTACCCTGTATGCCTTTTCTACCGAAAATTGGAACAGGCCAAAATTAGAAGTGGATACCTTGATGAGCCTATTGGTTAATTCATTAAAAAATGAATTTAAAACCTTAGAGAAAAACAACATCCGATTGAACTGTATCGGAAATATCGACTTACTTCCTTCAAAAGCCAAAAAGGAGCTTTTATCCGTTATCGAAAAAACAAAAAATAACACCCGAATGACCCTCACATTGGCATTGAGCTATGGTTCTAGAGAGGAATTGTTAAATGCTGTTAAAATTATTAGTGATAAAGTTAAAAATAATATAATTTCTATAGACACTATTGATGAATCAATTATAAATGAGCATCTTTACACGCGAAATTTACCCGATGTAGATTTAGTGATTAGAACCAGTGGCGAGCACCGGATCAGTAACTTTTTGCTATGGCAGATAGCCTATGCGGAATTTTATTTTACCGATGTTTTATGGCCCGATTTTAAAGAAGAAGATTTATATGCAGCCATTATTAGTTATCAAAAAAGAGAACGCCGTTTCGGAAAGACAAGTGAACAAATTAAATAAAATTTCAGTGCAGATTAAATCTCAAAAAGTACTTCTACTTATTCTATTATGTGGAGGTATTTTTCAATTACAAGCCCAAGACAAAACGCCTTTTAATCAAGGTCAAAAATACATTTTAGCTAATGTGAAGGTAAATGGTAAAATCAGCTACAACGAACAAACCGTTGTAACCTTTGCAGGCCTGGAAAAAGGCCAGCAGATAACCGTTCCCGGAGAAGAAACCAGTAATGCAATCAAGAAGCTTGGAAAGCTGGGTCTTTTTAGTGAAATTGATTTTTATGTAAATGAAATTGAAGGCGATAGTATCTGGTTAGATCTGGATATTGTTGAACTTCCAAAACTTAGTGAGGTAAAATTTCAGGGTATAAAAAAATCGAAGACCGAACTCCTAATAAAAGACAACGGATTAACGAAAGGTAAAATCGTAAACGAAAACCTTATTACTACAACCAGAAATTACATTGAAAACAAGTATAAAAAAGATGGGTATTTCAACACCAAAGTTTTCATAAAAACCATTGCAGATACTACCGAAGGCAATCAGGTAAAAATGCTTGTCAACATTGACAAAGGTGAAAAACTGAAGATATCTAAAATCTCGTTTGAAGGCAATGAAAAATTCTCGGATGCAAAACTGAGAAGTGCGATGAAAAACACAAAACAGATTAATCCCATCCGAATTTTCAAGGCATCAAAATTCATTAAAGACAAGTATAAAGAGGATTTAACCTCTATCATTGAAAAGTACAAGGAAAAAGGATATCGTGATGCGAGGGTAACAAGTGATTCTGTATTTTTAAATGCAAAAAAATCCAAACTGGCCATTAACATAAAAGTAGAGGAAGGAAAAAAATACTATTTTGGGGATATTAAATTCCTCGGAAATTCTGTTTATTCCGATCAACTTTTAGGAAGAGTCCTTGGCATCAAAAAAGGAGATACCTATAACGGGGTTTTACTTGAAAAAAGAATTGCCGACAAATCAAAACCTGATGGCGAAGACATAACGAATCTTTATCAAAATAATGGTTATTTATTTTCGAACGTAAATGCGGTAGAAACCAGTACGGCGAACGACACCATTGATTTCGAAATCAGGATTGTAGAAGGACCTGTGGCCTATTTCAATAACATTACGGTTGTTGGAAATGACAAAACAAATGACAGGGTAATTTATAGAGAGTTAAGAACACAACCCGGTCAAAAATACAGCAAAGAGGATTTAGTAAGAACCATTCGTGAGATTGGACAATTAGGATTCTTTGATCCGGAAGCGATTGACCCTAAATTTAAAAATGTTGATCCAGCAGCAGGAACAGTAGACATCGAATACAATGTTGTTGAAAAAGGTTCCAGCCAAATCGAACTTCAGGGTGGTTATGGCGGAGGTGGATTCATTGGTACTTTGGGACTTTCCTTTAATAACTTCTCAGCGAGGAATCTATTCAAAAAAGAAGCTTACAAACCGCTTCCAATGGGTGACGGGCAAAAAGTAGCTTTACGTTTACAGGCAAGTTCGTTTTTTCAAACCTATAGCCTCTCGTTTTCAGAACCTTGGCTGGGCGGAAAAAACCAATAAACTTCTCTAGTTCGTTGTCTCATAGTAAACAGTTCCTATATTCAGGAAGCTCAAGTGATGTAGACCGAAGCAAAAGTTTTAACATTACGTCGTTATCCATGGGAATTGCCAAAAGACTGACTGTTCCTGATGACTATTTTGTATTTTCAAGTTCGGTAAGTTTCCAATATTACGATCTGAACAATTACAACACCGGTCTATTTACTTTTGGAGATGGTTCATCGAGAAACTTGGCGTACACTTTAGGTTTAAGCAGAAACAACAAAGGTGTTAACCCAATTTTCCCAACTTCCGGTTCTGAGTTTAGTGTCTCGGCAAAATTCACTTTACCTTACTCCCTATTTAATGGTATTGATTATAGTAATTTGGAAAATCAGAAAGATTACAAACTTACTTATACAGAGGGCTCAACTTTAACTACAGCGCCTACACCAGAGGGACGACTTCCTGCGGTTGGAGATTATTTAGAGGAAACAACTCCTGGTTCAGGAGTTTATCAGACTCTTGGGGAAACTTTTACTCCAGATGTTGCTCAAGATGCAGCTGTAAATAGAGGAAAAGTAGATCAGGAAAAATTCAAATGGCTGGAATATTATAAATTAAAATTTAAAGCTGACTGGTACACCAGAATAGCCGGAACACAATCCAAAGCATTAGTTTTAAGAGCATTGGGCGAATTTGGTTATTTAGGAGCCTACAATAGCGGAAGAGGTTTAGTTCCATTTGAAAGGTTTTTCCTTGGTGGAGATGGTTTGGCTAACTTTTCTTTGGATGGTAGAGAAGTAGTTCAGTTAAGAGGATATCCAAATCAGTCTTTATCTTCACAGGATGGAGCAACTGTTTACAATAAATTCTCATTAGAATTGAGATATCCTTTGACATTAAAAGCTGCTGCCTCAATTTATGTATTGAGTTTCCTTGAAGCTGGTTCATCCTACGATACTTTTAAGGAATACAATCCGTTTGTACTACAACGTTCTGCCGGATTCGGATTGAGGGTATTTATGCCAGCCTTTGGATTGCTCGGAATTGACTTCGCTCACGGTTTTGATCCGGTTCCTGGTTACGCAAATCCTAATGGTTGGGAAACGCATTTTATAATTGGTCAACAATTTTAATTATATTTGATACACTATTTATAAATCATATATCGAATGAAAAAATATTTTGCAATAACAATTCTTGCTTTATCAGCTGTTTTTCAGGCAAATGCACAATCCAGAGGTATAAAGATTGGTTACATTGACATGGAATATATTCTACAAAATGTTCCTGATTACAGTGAAGCAAAAAGTCAACTAGAGCAAAAAGCTCAAAAGTGGAAACAGGAAATTGAAACCAAAAAAGTCGAAATTGCTAAACTAAAGGATGCGCTAAAGACAGAAAGAGCATTATTAACGAAAGAACTAATCGAGGAACGCGATGAGGAAATTAAATTTCAGGAAGACGAACTTTTAGCTTTCCAGCAAAAGAAATTTGGTCCAGATGGAGATTTAATTACTCAAAAATCTGTGTTGGTTAAACCAATCCAGGATCAGGTTTTTACAGCGGTTCAGGATATTGCAGAAGCTAAAAAATTCGACTTCGTTTTTGATAAATCATCCGATTTGACAATGCTTTTTGCCGCCAAAAGATATGATATAAGCGAACAGGTAATAAGAGTTATTACTAGAGCTGAGAATCGTGAGCAAAGATCAAAAAAACAAGTAAAAGCGGATGAAGCCAGAGAAGCTTTAGAGGATGCAGTTAGCGATAATCCAGCTCTCGAAGCCCGTAAAAAAGCTTTAGAAGATAAAAAGAAAGCCCGTGAAGAATTGATCGCATTAAGAAAAGCTGAACAGGAAGAAAAGAAAGCTGCACAAGCACTTAAGAGACAAGAATTGCTTGACGCGAAGAACGGAAAAAAATCTGGCACGGTTCCTGCTAATGACAAACCAGCAGATGGATCAACACCACCCGCAGAAAGTAAAACAACATCAGATACAACTGCTGTGAAAGATGCAAAAGCTGAAAAAGCAGCGGCAAGAGCCCAACTTTTAGCAGACAGGAAAGCCGCCTTAGAAGAAAAAAGAGAAAAGCGTTAGAAGACAGGGAAGCTGCTAAAAAAGCAAAAGAAGAAAAGAAGAACCCAACTGAATAAATAAAATAACAAATAATTAATTAATACTTTTTAAAATGAAACGATTGAAATCATTACTACTAGCTACAGTGTTGTGTTTGGGAACAAGCTATACTATCAATGCACAGGCTAAAACTGCACACGTAGATGTAAATGAACTAATTTCTAAAATGCCAGCGATGATCGATGCTCAGAAACAATTGGAAAAATTGAGCGGCACTTACGACGCAGAATATAAAACAATGGCTGAAGAATATCAGAACAAAATCAAAAAATACGACCAGGAAGCTTCTACTGTAGGTGATGCTGTTAACCAATCACGTCAGACTGAAGTTCAGGACTTAGTTAAACGTATTACAGATTACAGAGATAATGCTCAAAAAGAATTACAAAAGAAAGAAGCAGACATGGTAAAACCATTAATGGAAAAAATCAAAGCTTCTATTTCTAAAGTGGGTAAAGCTAAAGGATATCAATATGTTTTAAACATTGCTGATTTACTACTGGCTGATGGTCCAGACTTAACAGCTGACGTTAAAAAAGATTTAGGATTTTAATATAAATTCTTAACACTATCTAAAACTGCTCAAATTATTGAGCAGTTTTTTTTACTTTTGTTTCTATGGAAAATAACAATCCAATCGGACTTTTTGATTCAGGTATCGGCGGAACATCCATTTGGCAGGAAATTCACGAATTGCTTCCAAATGAAGACACCATATATCTTGCTGATAGCAAAAACGCACCTTATGGACAAAGATCGAAAGAAGAGATTATTGACTTAAGTATTAAAAACACCGAATATCTCCTTAACCAAAATTCCAAAATCATAGTAGTGGCCTGCAATACCGCAACAACTAATGCCATCAAAGAGCTAAGGGCAAAATACGACGTTCCGTTCATCGGAATAGAACCGGCAATCAAACCTGCAGCAGTCAATTCCCAAAACCATGTAATTGGAATCCTGGCAACGCAGGGAACGCTCAACAGCGAATTATTCCATCAAACGGCAGAGAAGTTCCACGACACCAAAATCATCGAGCAAATAGGCCATGGATTGGTTCCATTGATAGAAAATGGAGAAATGAATTCCAGCGAAATGAATAAGCTGCTTCATCAGTACTTAGAACCAATGATTGAAGCAAATATTGATTACCTGGTTTTGGGCTGCAGTCATTACCCCTACCTTATCCCACAAATCAAAAAAATACTTCCAAAAGACATCAAAATCATCGATTCCGGAGAAGCCGTTGCCCGACAGACAAAAAGTGTTTTGATGGAGAAAGTTGGATTAAATACCAAAAAACATCAAGGGAAATCTGTTTTCTTTACCAATTCAGATGCAAAAGTTTTAAACGAAATTTTAGGAAATAAATATCCCGTAATAGTAAAGGATTTTTAATTTGATATTAAGAGAATGTCCAGTGGACATTCGGTTTATTGCTCCAATCGGGGCTAGATGAGAACTAATGTTTTTTTACTCGTCTTTAAACCAGCCTGAATACATTACGTAATTATTCGAAATACGTTCGATTTCACCAGCAAAATCAGACTGATCAATATCTTTTACTTTCTTAGCCGGAATCCCAGCATATATTGTGCCCGATTCAACAACAGTGTTCTGTGTGACTACTGCACCAGCAGCAACTATCGAATTACTTTCTATAACACAGTTATCCATTATAATTGAGCCCATTCCAATCAAAACATTATCTTGGATTTTACATCCATGAACAATAGCGTTATGACCAATGGAAACATTGTTACCAATCTCAGTCGGATGTTTTTGATACGTACAGTGAATAATCGCTCCGTCCTGGATGTTGACCTTATTACCAATTTTGATATAATGAACATCGCCTCGAATCACTGCATTAAACCAAACACTACAGGATTCGCCTAATACCACATCACCAACAATCGTCGCATTTTCTGCAACAAAACAATCTTCGGGTATCTGTGGGCTTTTGCCGTTAACAGCTTTTATAACCATGGCTAAAAAAATAGTCCCGACGAATCGGGACATTTATTTGAATTAATTAATTGCAGGACAATTACAGTGATATTTCTCCGGTTTACAGAATAGGTTAAGACCTAATGTAAGTTGGTGGAATCCACCAGCATCAAACTTAACATCTCCCATTATATGCGAGTAAGTATAGGATAGCATATAATTTTTAAAATTAAGGCCCACAATCGGTGTTATGTACTGCAGCTTTTGATCTGCAACGCCATTACCTTGAACATATTGTGCTCCATCAAGACTTCTTCTATAGGATAATCCACCCCATAATCTTCCAAAATCCAATTCTTTGTATGCTTTTATATTTAAATCAACCGTTTTTTCTTGAGTTAATGTAACTAATTGGAACATAAAAGAAGGTTCCCATAGAATAGTCTCTGCATCTCCAAAAGTATATCCGGCATTTAAAATAAATCTTCTCAAGTTCACAGGTTCACTACCTGTATATAATTTTCTTTCACTTGCCAATGCGTTTTTAACTGTCGCATGAACATAGAAATCAAGAAAGTTATAGGAGGCTCCAATATCAACGTTAAAATAGGTTGCCTTTTGGATTGAACCAAATATAACCGGATCAAATGTAGGGTTATTATCGTAAAAGGTACTTTCGTCCAAGTTACTTTGAATGAATCCGGCACTCATACCAAACGAAAGTTGATTCAAGTCAACATTATCACGTGAAAACATGATGTGGTGAGCATAAGTCAATTTCATCCCTGTTTGAGAATGATATCCGTTTTTATCGTTGAAAACAATAATTCCTCCTCCTGATCTTTCGCCTAACGCTCCATTGAAACTTATCGTTTGTAATGCTGGCGCGTCTTTTTGACCTAACCATTGTTGTCTTGCTGTTAACCTAAGTTTAGCACAATTAGCAGCACCAGCCATTGAAGGATGGAGCAAATAATAATTGTCTGATAGATAATCAGAATAAACAGGTAATCCTTCTTGTGAATGTGAAAATTGTGCTACTATTAGTAGTGCTAATAAATAAATCTTTCTAAAATTCATTATAACTATCTTTTTAATGAGAAATGGGCTTTAAATTGTTTTGCTGTGGAATTTTCCAAATAATCTACACTAAACCAGTAATCATCTGAAGGTAAAAGGGTTCCGTTGTAGGTACCGTCCCAACCTTCGCCTTTGGAACTGATTTGCTTCATTAATTTTCCATAGCGGTCAAATATATAAATTTTTGCGTTAGGTTGTCCACCTAATCCAACAATATTCCACGTATCGTGTATACCATCCCCGTTCGGAGTGAAATAATGAGGATAATCGATGATGTTTACATTACCGATAATCAGTTCCTCACAGCTGTAGGTAATACCACCCTCGGTATCCCACACATGGATGGTGTGCTCCACACCGATGCTGACGTTCTCAAACACATTGCTGGTCTGCCTCGGCCCGTCATCAAGGCTGTATTCATACGTTCCGTATCCCTCAGCGATTACCGTTATGATCTGTTGGTTACTAAAGGCATTGGTTACCGTATACCCAATCGTGCCTGACGGTATAACCGCAGGTCCGGACTGTATCACATCAAACGGTGCCGATGTCGTATCACATCCCAATGCACTGATGCTTGTTACATGCACCGTATAGCTTCTGGTAGCTCCGCCTGTGGCTGGTGTATCCACCGTATAGGTCGGACCGCTGCCGATGACCGTTGTCGGGCTCGCGGCCTCAAACCACTCAAAGGTATAATCCGACGTATTGGTAATACCGCTGTCCAGTGTCAGTGGCCGTATCACAGCTCCCGTTACAAAGTCAACACAGATGGTAGTCACTCCGTTTGGCGTGTTTATGATAGGATTCGGATAACGCTCCACATTTATTACAATGGTCGCCAGGGCATAACAGTAAGGCGTAATGCTGTTACTGCTGTTCTCTACCTTCACCCAGATCGTATCGGTATCAGGATCGGTGATATAGGCCACTTCCTCTGCTGCCGTTAAAGGGTTGGTACCTGCATCGGCATCGGCCTGGGTCCTGTAATAGCTCACAAGGAACACAGCCGGGTTCTGCCCGTTTAATATCGCTGTCTCGAACTGCGTCAGGTCAATCTCATATACACCGTCGTAAGGATCGGCATAGGTATCACAGGTCTCAAAAGGCGGTGGGCTGGTGGCCGTAGCATAAGCCTCCACGGCAAGGGTCAGTACCCCTGTCGCATTCACACAGCCCGTGGCATTGTTCACCACACGGATGTAGATATTCTGGGTTGTTGGTGTTACATTAGGATAAGGTGATACCAAAGGCGCTGTACCTGAAGCGGCATTGCCCGGTGTCAGGTGGTAAGTTATCGTATAGTCTGCCGGCTGCTGGTTGGTGGTGGCCGTTCCCAGTATAAGCGGTGCCAATATCGGATTGGTCAGGTCAAACAGTGCCAGTCCGTCGGCATTGTCATCACACATCCTGTAAGGAGCCAGTGGCTGTATAACCGTCGGCAGCGGATTAACCGTTAAGGCCTGCTCCACCAAAACATAACAGTGGTTGCCCAGATAATCCACACGGTTGTTCTCCACACGGATCCATACATTGCTGCCCACAAGGGCATTATTGGCAGGAATCAGTTCGTTTACGTTATTATCGGCATCAGCCTGCGTACGGAAGTAATGGAAGGTAAGATTGGGATCACCATTTCCGATGTAGGCTTCGTTAACCGTCAGATCAAACAGCTCAAGCATATCCCCCGGATTATTATCATCGCATTTAGGGGCCAGTGCCGGTGGGTTGGTACGCGGTGTCGGTATCGGAAGCACACGGATATCAAGGGTCGTGATGCTCTTACAGCCGTCGGCCGTTGTCACTACAACGCCAAGGGTCTGTACCGCAGGGTGCTGCGGGTTCATATTCTGGTAAGCGGTTGGTGTCGTGATTTCTGTTCCGGCAACTCCTGCCTGTGCCAACGCAAGGCTTGGGTAATAGGTTACCGTATGCCCTCCCGGAGCTATCTCAAGGTTCTTCACCGTCAAATCAAATACATGGTACTGGTCGTTCGGGTTCGCATCATCATCACATACGCTCAGTGGTGTTGGGAAACTAAGCAGCAGCGGGGTATTGATTACCAGGAAGAACGAGCCGGTATTGAAACACTGCGTGGCGTTGTTCTCTACCCTTACCCATATCTGCTCGCCGTCAGATCCAAAATAGCTGTTGGCAGGGATAATTTCACCTGTTGGTGTTTCTGCATTAAGCTGGCTGGTATAATATGTAACGGTATAGTTCGTTGCCGGTAAAGGCTGCTGCGACAGTACATCAGGTGTTCTCTGGGTCAGGTCCACCAGCTTGGTGGCACTCTGAGGGTTATTGTCATCATCACATACCACAATATCATTAAGCGATATCGGAGCCATTGGACTCGGATCCACCATAAGCTGTATCGGCATAACCGTGAAGCAGTGCGTAACATTATCCTCTGCCCTTACATAAAGAAGCTGCATAAACGGATCATTGTTGCAGTAAGGCTGTGTAGGGTCAATATCCGTAGCGGTATTGGCCGTAGCGGCATCGGTTGGTGTTTCATAGAACGTAAGCGTATAATTGGCGCCCTGAAGGATGTCCGGTATCAGGGTGGACAGATCAAATCCACAGCTGAAGCCATCCTGGTTGTCATCACAGATAGTGTAAGGCTGCGCCGGTGGTATTGGTGTGGGTAGCGGCTCTACCCTTAAATCCATCGTGGAGATTACAAAACAGCCCGTCGTACGGTTGGTGATAATGACACCTATGGTCTGTACATACGGGATGCCGTTGGTATACATAAAGTTGGTAATCTCATTGGTGCGGTTCTGCGCATCGCCAAGGCTTCGCCAGAACGTTACATCCATACCGCCCTGCCCAAGCAGGATATCGGTTATCTTACTGCCCAGGTTAAAGGTCTCATACCCGATGCTCGACTGGTCGGTATCACAAAGCGAATACTGGGGATAGTTCGGCTGAAGCGAGTTCGGTAACGGATTCACTACAAGGTTCAGTGTTACGATATCAAAACAGCCCGTAGCCGTCGTCTCCACCCTTACGTAAAGTGTGGTATTCCCGCTAAGGTAATTGGTGATTCCGGCAATCGCATTGGACGGAGCCTGGGCATCCGGTAAGTTGGTGTAGAAGGTCACGGTAGTCAGTGCAGGGTTGATGCTCCCCAGTATCTCAGGAATCCTCGTTGTAAGGTCAAATACCTCAACACCCGCAGGGGCGGAATAATCACACAGTTCATAGTCCGCTGGCTCGGTAGCCTCAGGCGTTGGGTTGACATTCAGTTTCAGCTGGACATAATTCGCACAGCCCGTCAATGTATAGAACACGCGAACATAGATAATCTGTGACCATGGATCGATATTGTCATAAGGGCTTACAAGCCCATTGGCGCCAATATAGGCATCATCCGGTGTCTCATGGAAGGTAACCGTTGCATTCGGATCCAGGGTACCTCCCTGTATCTCCAAAATCTTACTGTCCAGGTCAAAGACACCAAAACCGTCATTGTTCGGATCGCAGTACTGCAAAGCGGTCGGTGTTACCGCAAGTGGACCCTGGGTTACCCTTAGCAGTTGCGTAGTGGTCGAATAACAGCCAGTCGCATCATTCTGTAGGCGGATGATGATAACATCGCCTTCATTGCCTGTATACGACGTAGGGGTTAGAATCGGATTAAACGGAGTCTGTGCTTCGGCCAATGTACGGAAATAGCTTATCGTAAATCCCGGTAAACCTCCCTTGACAAATCCCTCATTAACCGTAAGGTCAAACTGAGCCGTTAGCGTGGTTCCGTTGCTGCATTCAAATATCGCAGGTGGTGTGTTGGCAACCGGCAGCGGATTGACAATCAGGTCAAAGGTTCCCGTTGTGTTACAGCCCGTAGCGTTATCCCGTATATTGATCCAGATCTGCTGCAGTGGAGTAACGATATTCTGATAAAGGTTCGACAGCGGATTGTTCTGTGTCTGGGCATCTGTCAATGACTCGTAATACGTTATTGTGACGTTCGGCTGAGAATTGGCAATCTCAACACTTTTGCTGCCTAAATTAAAGATCTCAACGCCATCGCCGGGATTTGTGTAATCACACAATTCGTAATCCGTTATGACCGGATTTGGTAAAGGAATTGGGTTGATTATTAAATCAAATGTGGTAGTTGAATAACATAAAGGTGTGGTCGTATAAGCACGCACATAAATCGTTTGTGAATTCTGAATAATATTGCAATAAAAACCTACTGGTATCGCAACATTACTAGTTGGCGTTTCATAAAAACTCACATTAATGGCGCCATTTCCACCTGTTATTTCGTTTATCTTCGTGCTCAGATCAAAGACACAATAATAACCATCATTATCGAGGCTATCATCACAAACAACATAATTAGTAGGTGTAGTGATTATAGGTGGTGAAGTTATATTGACCGTAACAGAACCCGATTCTGGCTGAGTAGTTGTACCCGCACCAGTGGTGATTGTAATACTTACCAAATGATATGTTGTAGTAACAGCCAAAGGAGAAGAATAGTTATATGTTCCCGATGCAGTTAAGGGAATCTGTAATGGATTTCCATTTTCAGTAAAATCTACGATTGCATTTGGAGTTCCGGTAAAAATTATCGTTGCTGTGCTTCCACTACAGACCGCAGCTGGTCCTGAAATTGAAACATCGGGCAACGCCACTACAATTAATTGAAAACTTGTTACGGCAAAGTTTGTCGGATCTGCATTATCAGATAAAACAGCATAAACCCTTTGAGGATTGGAAGTGTTTGCAAATGAATTAATCCCAGTTATTGGATTAGTGCCGGCGTTTGCATCCGCCAAAGTGGGGTAATAAGTAACCGTAAAATCTGTAGGAAGGTTTGAACCATAAATAATCGGAGTTTGTGGCGTAAAGTCAAAAACTGAAGCTCCTGAATTAATGGTAGTCTCATACTCAATTAAATCGGGTGGTGTACCTGGAATTGGCGGCGTTACACATAAACTCAAATCTATGTGTAAAGTAAATTGCGTAGTAACAATACAACCAGTGCTAAAATCTTCGACACTGGCGTAAATTATTTGACCATCTACTCCATTGTAATTTGAAGGATTTGGTATGGCTGCTGCTTGTTGTTGAGCCTGTGCTAAAGTGGTATGATAACTTACTGAATTTACTATTCCATTTAAAATTGGAGCCGTATTGGATGTTAAGTTAAATGGGCTACTGCACTGTGTTAGATTATTTGGAGTACCAAGTGTAAGCGATTGAAGATACTCTACAATAATAGTATCTGTTTGCTGACATCCTCCAGGATAGGTAATCGTTACACCGTAAACACCTTCCTGAGTAACTGTTAAAAGGTTAGAATTTGTACCAACAGGAATTGAAGTATTTAAAGTCCATGCATAAGTTGCACCAGCAATCGGAACCGCTCCAGCCTGGACAACTAACCTTTCCGAACCACAAAGCGCACTATTTCCGACAAGGGTAAATTCTGTCTGTCCTGCATAAGAACCAGTTCCTCCAATATCTGTAGTCCCAATATCAAAACTTCCTCCACCTAAAAATACTGCAGAATCCCAGGAGCCATCATCTAAATCTGAAATTACCAATTTTATATGGTAAACATTGTTCGGAATAACTGCAGAAGTAGCAGTTATCACTGTAGTCTGTCCATTAAAATTTATAGCAGATGATGCCGCGGCGGCACCTCCTTGGTTATTCGAACCAAAATAAGTAATATTTTCATCCGTGCAAACCGGCCATCCTGCATTATCCCTTATTGTTGTTACAGAGATTGGGGTTGAAGTCCCTGGAATCACTGCTAAATTGGTCGCAGGAGTTCCAGCGGTGATATTAGTTAGAAAAAATGCAAAAGCATCCGAATAATCACATTGAAAATCTCCATATTCCTCAGAAGCGAACAGGAAATCAAAACTCATTTGATTTGTCAACGGAACAAAATCAAATTCCAGGATGGTAGCGTTAAAATATTCATTCCCTGCTCCCGGAAAAGGTGTAGGATCAATAATTCCTAAACCCGCCATATAATCTGTTAAATCCTGATCTCCTGGCCAGCCTAGCACACCATTACTCAAGGTAGTATTATTGGGACCTGGTGCATTCATAGCATTTCCGGTACTTAAAACCACCCCTGAAGTTAAAGGAAAGTTAGGATTCGTATTAGTAAAATAACCAATGCCATTAGAAGAACCAAAATCAGTTCCTGTGCTCCACGTTATGTTTGAAATTGTTCCTACACAAGAAGAAGTAGAACTTCCTGGTGCAAACAAAATATCCTGAACAAGCTGTGGAACCGTATAAGTAGTATTATTTACCTGAATTACCTGGGAGTATGCATTTAATCCCATAAAAACTGCCAAGCAGAAGAATAAAAGTCTTTTCATTAATATGGTATTACGTTGGTTGGCTTTACCCAATTAAAAACACTTAAATGTTAATTAATTGTTTAATTGTCCAAATATAAGTATTCACAGAAAATAACTTTGTTAAATTTGCAGAAAAATACACTTTCTCCATGAAAATCAACATAAAAGAAACTCAAAATCCAGCTATATTAAAATTCGAATTTCCAGAATTTATAACTCAAAACGAGAGCTTTGAGTTTAAAAATATAGATGAAGCCAAAAATTCCCCATTAGCACAGCAGCTTTTTTACCTTCCGTTTGTAAAAACAGTTTACATTTCCGGGAATTTTATTGCCATCGAAAGATTCAGCATTGTAGAATGGCAAGATGTTCAGTTAGACGTTGCCGAGCAAATTGAAGAATTTGTCAACAAAGGTGGCGTTATCGTTCTGCCAAATGAAAATCCGATAAAAAAACAACCCATAACCGTATACGGCGAAACCACGCCAAATCCGGCATCGTTAAAATTTGTAGTCAACAAAGCGCTAACCAAAACAGCAGCGGAATTCAAAAATATTGACGACGCAAAACCGTCTCCTTTAGCACAGGAATTATTCCGATTCCATTACGTGAAGGAAATTTTCATTGCCGAAAATTATATTTCTGTTACCAAATACGACAGCATTTCATGGGATGAAATTACTTTGGAACTACGCACATTCATTAAACAATTTATCGAAAACGGCGGAACGGTAATCGACGAAAGCCTACTCGTAAATACCGAAAAACTGGAAAAACAACAAATCAAAAACTTCGACAACCTCGATACGACTTCCCAGCAAATCATCAATATCCTTGAAGAATATGTAAAACCTGCAGTGGCTGCCGACGGTGGAAACATCTTATTTGATTCCTATGACGAAAAAGAAAAACGGGTAAAAGTGGTGCTTCAGGGCGCTTGTAACGGCTGTCCTTCTTCCACTTTCACCTTAAAAAGCGGCATCGAAAACATGCTGAAAGACATGCTGAATGATAAAGACATTGTCGTCGAAGCCCTAAACGGATAATTCACAAAGCGTTTCTTCGGAAGCGCTTTTTTTATGTTCAATTAGGCTTGAGAAGATATGTTTAATAACTCCATCTTTACGTTTAATGCCTCGGAATATACTTCTAATAAATACGGATTTACTTTTAATTACTTCTGATTAACGTTTACTGTCTTTAAATATATATTTAATAACCTCAATGATACATATTATAAATTAAGTTATACTTTTAATGATAAAAAGTATACGTTTACTATCCGTACATTTACTTTTACTATACTTTTTAACAGTAGTTGATGCTTTTTGCTGTCAGGTAAAAAATATTAAGGCCTATTTTTGGTATCTTTAAGGCTATTATTCTATCATGAACGAACTACACTTAGAAACGAGCCCATACCTTTTGCAACACGCCAACAATCCTGTGCATTGGAAAGCGTGGAATGCCAATTCTTTAGCCTTAGCAAAAAAAGAAAACAAATTAATGATCGTCAGCGTTGGTTATTCTGCCTGTCATTGGTGCCATGTAATGGAACACGAAAGTTTTGAAGACGATGAAGTAGCAGCCACAATGAACAATCATTTCATCAGCATCAAAATTGACCGCGAAGAACGCCCAGACATTGACGCAGTCTATATGAAAGCCGTCCAGGTAATGACCGGCCAGGGCGGATGGCCAATGAATGTAGTCACCTTGCCCGACGGACGTCCCATTTGGGGCGGAACCTATTTCAGGAAAAACGACTGGATCAATTCGCTGGAAAGGCTTCATGAAATTTATATAGAAAATCCATCCACAATTTTGGAATATGCCGAAAAACTAAACGAAGGTTTACAGTCGATAAGTATCATTTCAAAAAACGATTCGGAAACCGATTTCAATTTTGAAACTTTAAAAACATTGGTCACGAAATGGGAACGAAGCTTCGATTGGGATTTTGGAGGAATGGCTCGTGCACCCAAATTCATGATGCCTGTTAATTACGAATTCCTGCTTCGATATGGCTATCAAACCAACAATCAAAAAATATTGGATTTTGTAAATCTTACGCTGACAAAAATGGCATTCGGCGGATTGTTCGACACTGTCGATGGCGGTTTTTCACGCTATTCGGTCGATATGAAATGGCACGTTCCTCACTTTGAAAAAATGCTTTACGACAACGGGCAATTAGTTTCGCTTTATGCCAATGCCTATAAGTTGACTAAAAATCAACACTACAAAGAAGTCATTGAAAAAACATTGAACTTCGTAAAAAAAGAATGGCTCACAAACGAAGGAAGTTTTTATTCGGCGCTTGACGCAGATAGCTTAAACACTGATAATCATCTCGAAGAAGGTGCCTTTTACGTTTGGACCAGATCAGAATTAGAAATTTTACTTAAGGATGATTTCGAATTATTTTCAAGTGTTTTCAATATCAACGAATTTGGTTTTTGGGAACAGGAAAATTACGTTTTGATCCAAAATAAATCCTTAACGGATATTGCTGAAGAACAAAATATTCCTTTAGAAACATTGGAACAAAAGAAAAAGCAATGGGAACAGATTCTATATTCCGAAAGGGAAAAAGAAGCAAGCCAAGGTTGGATGATAAATGCCTGACCTCATGGAATGCCATTATGCTCAAAGGTTTTATCGAAGCCTACAAAGCCATCGGAAACAAGGATTATTTAGACATAGCTTTACAAAATGCCAATTTTATCATCAATACCATTTGGGAAGCAGAAGGAAACCTAAAACACAGCTATAAAAACGGGAAAGCAACCATCAACGGCTTTCTTGAAGATTATGCACATGTAATCCAAGCATTTATTTCACTATACGAAGTTACTTTTGATGAAAAGTGGCTGCAAAATGCCAAACAGCTTACGGATTATGCTTTTGATAATTTTTATGATGAAAAAGCGCAATTCTTTTCGTTTACCTCACATCAGGACGAGGCACTTATCACCAATCATTTCGAAGTGGAAGACAATGTAATTCCAGCCTCGAACTCGGTGATGGCAGATGCTTTGTTCCGATTGAGCATTTACTTCGAAAACAGTTATTACGAAAAAATCTGCCGTCAAATGGTGCAGAATATTGTTCCTACTATCGATTATCCTTCGGCTTTTTCAAACTGGCTGAACATTCTGCTTCATTTTTCGCCTCAAAATAAAGAACTGGCTATTTGCGGAAATAATGCTTTGGATTATCTGGGAAAAATAAATCGAGATTACCTGCCAAATGTTATCCTTGCAGGAAGTTCCTCTACTACAACACTACCCTTTTTGGAAAACCGCTTTTCGGAAACGGAAACCTTATTCTATTTATGCCAAAACAGAACCTGCCAAAAACCAACTGCGGATTTTGAAGAAATTAGCAACGGAATTCGACTTTAATCTAGAAAAATCGTAATATTGTTACTATTAACTAACTAAAAATTACAATCATGGGAATCGGAAGTTTTTTAAGAATTTATTTGGCGGAAGCAAAGAAGCCGCAAGTGGAATGGCTGACAAAGCAGAAAATTTTGCAGGCGAAACGATTGACAAAGCAAAAGAGGCAGCTGCACTTTATGTTGATAAAGTAGAGGATTTTGTAGATTCAGCTAAAGAAAAAATTAGCGAACATATTCCGGCAGCTAAAGAAGCACTTGAAAATGCTGTAGAAACGGTTAAGGAAAAAGCAGCTGAATATGTTGAAAAAGTAGAAGAATTTGCACATGATGCTGTTGAAACAGCTAAAGAAAAAGTAAATTCATTTACGGATGATGCTTCTGAAAATGCGGAGAAAGCAATAACAAAAGCAGAAGATGCTGTAAAACCAGCTGATGAAAATGCTGATTAATTTTTAAAATTATTATTTTTGCATAACTATTCATCCCGATTCGTCGGGATTTTTTTATAACACAATGGAAAAGAAGGAACTGCATTACATACACTCATTCGCTGATTATGTTGATCAATTCATAAAAGCGCTGATTGACTATTCGCCTAAGCTGATAACGGCCGTAATCGTCCTTTTTATTGGATTGTATGCTGTTCGCCTTATCAACCGTTTGGTAAGGAAAATTATGGTTAAGCGAGAGATTGACCCAACATTGTCAACTTTTTTAGCAGACAGTTTACTTTGGGCGATGCGTTTTTTACTTTTTGTCACCTTTATTTCTAAACTTGGAATCGAGACTTCATCGTTTGTTGCCATTCTGGGAGCCATAGGATTAGCGGTTGGCCTTTCACTTCAGGGCTCGTTATCCAATTTTGCCGGTGGCGTTTTGATTATTCTATTTAAGCCTTTCAGAGTTGGGGATTCCATAGAAGCTCAAAACGTAGCCGGAACCGTCAGCGAAATACAGATTTTTGTAACCAAATTAATTACCGGAAACAATCAGACCATTTTTATCCCGAATGGGATTTTATCCAACGGAGTGATTACCAATTTATCTTTAGGGAAAAACAGAAGAGCCAATTTGCTATTCAATATTTCCTATGATACCAATATAAAAACAGCCAAAGAGATTGTGATGCAGGTAATGCAAAACCATCCAAAAGTCCTAGACAATCCAGCACCAACCGTCGTTGTTAATCTTTTAACCGATTCAGCCATTCAGCTTGCCATTCGTCCGTGGTCAAAAAACATTGATTTTACGGTAATGTGTTCTGATGTTTTAGAGCAATGCAAGGAAGCTTTCGATGCAGCTGGGATTGCTATTCAACCTTTTACAAAGGATAGTTCGAAGTAATTTTATTTGTTCGTCAAAAAATCTTTCAAATAAAACGGCTCGAAGTAAGCCACATTCTCGAATTCATTTTTGGCAAATTTTTCGTAGCTCAGCCTACTCATTTCTTTAGCTGATGGGAAAATAATTTCGGGGAGAAAATGAAAATTATCCCTGGTTAAAACCGTTTTGCATTTTTCCTGGCAATCGCCAACAAAATAAACCGCTTCGGTCATTTGAGCATAACTTTCTTCGGTAAGGATTTCAGCCTGAACTTCCATTATTTTTGAATGTGTATTATCAAAAACGGCACTGTAGACTTCCATTCTTCGGGCATCAATCATTGGAACGATTAAACCACTTTCAACAGCAACTTTCATCGCTAAAACCTCCAAAGTATCCACCGAAATCAACGGAATTCCCAAAGCATAGCAAAGTCCTTTTGCCGTAGAAACACCAATACGCAAACCAGTATAGAACCCGGGCCTTTACTTACCGCAATGGCACTCAGGTCTTTTATTCCGACAGCTGTTTCTTTTAGGATTTCTTCTATAAAGACATGGAGTTTTTCGGCATGGGAATAACCTTGTTCTGCAATTTCCCTGTACAAAATTGTTTCGCCATTTTGTGCTAAGGAAACCGAGCAGTTTTTGGTTGCCGTTTCTATATTTAGGATGTAAGTCAAGGTATTAAGTGATTAAGGCGTCAAACATTTACCGCAAATTCGCAAATTATTTCTACAGTTTGCTGTTTTTAATTTGTGAATTTGCGGTTAGCTTTTATTTTTTCTCTTTAGTATCAGAGTCCTTTTTCAATGCGACTTTATCCCCAGAATTCAGGTCTTTTGTTACGGTAGTATATGGTCCTGTTATCACAACATCGCCTTTCTTTAAGCCTGAAATTATCTCGATATTGGTATCGTCCTGAATGCCGGTTTTTACAATCCTGATTTTGGCTTTATTCCCATCTTTTACAAAAACACATTCGAATTTCTTGTCGGTTTTAGCCACGACCTTTTTGTCTTCGGGTTCATCTTTTACTTCATACTTCTTAGTAGCCGCGGTATCCGATTTCACGACAACGGAGCTAATCGGCACACCAATTACTTTTTCCCTTCGTTTAGTAATTATATCCACCGTAGCGGTCATTCCAGGTCTGAAAGGAGAATAAGTTACTGGCTTTCCTTCCAATAAATCTTGGTATGATTCCTTTAAAATCCTAATCTTTACTTTAAAATTAGTTACCTGATCCGCCGTAGTTGCTGTGCTGGCTGAATTGGAAATACTGGTTACAATTCCCTTGAATTCTTTTTAAGATAAGCATCAACCTGAATCTTTGTGCTGTCTCCGATGCTGATTTTTACAATATCATTTTCATTAACATCTACTTCAACTTCCATATTGTTAAGGTTGGCCACACGAAGGATTTCCGTTCCAGTCATTTGCTGGGTTCCCAAAACACGTTCTCCCAATTCCACTCCCAATGAAGAAATGGTTCCATCAGCTGGGGCATAAATTGTAGTTCTTCCAAGGTTGTCCTTTGCTTCCATTACGGTTGCATTGGCACTTTGTACGTTGTAATAAGCTGATTCTTTATTTGCTTTTGCTCCTTCAAATGTAGCGATAGCTTTATCCCAGTCAGATCTTGAAATAATTCCTTTATCAAATAAGGTTTTGCTTCTGTCATAACTTGCCTTTGCTTCCTTAAACGAGGCATCAGCCTGGCTTAAACCTGCTTTTGAACCCGATAAGTTAGAAATAGTCCTATTGTAACCTGAAGTATACAAGTCTGGATTTATCTTAACCAACAAATCGCCTTTTTTAACAATCTGACCTTCTTTTACTGGCAGTGCAATGATTTCTCCTGATACTTCCGAAGATATTTTCACTTCAATTTCGGGTTGGATTTTTCCCGTGGCAGAAACCGTTTCAACGATTGTAATTTCATCAACCTTGGCCGTTTCTACCTCTGTTGAGTCATCGTTACTACCAATAACTCCTTTAGATTTTAGAGTAATAAGCCCTATTAATAAAACTGCTACAACTCCTAATAATATAAATACATTCCTTTTTGACATGATTTTTATTGTTTTTGAATGATTGGGATTCCAAAATAAAGTTCGACTACTTTCGTTTTAAAGATGTAATCATATTTAGCACGGATAACATCGGATTGTGCAGCTACATAAACGGTTTGTGACTGATTGAAATCGAACGAATTCATTAAGCCAACAGCGAATTTTTCCTTGGCATAATTAAAAGCTTCCTGCCTTGCCTCTACGGTAATAACCGCCGCTTCATAAGTCTTCAGTGCACCTCTTGCATCAGTAATGGCTTTATAAACGTTTAGCTCTAAATCTAACTTAGCCTGATCAAAAGTATTTTTGGTTCTTTCGAAGGCAACCTTGCTTCTTTCAACACTATTTCGGGCAGAAAACCCATTTAAAATTGGAATGCTAAGCTGCAGTCCAAAGTTATGTCCTTTATTATCACTAAACTGGTCAAAAACCGGTAACGGGCTTGCAGTATAAGGTTGTCCTGTATTTTGGTCAAAAAGAATCCTGTCCGCGTAACTCGCATTTGTCCCAAAATTATAACCAAAAGTCAGGCTCGGATGCATGGCTCCTCTGGCAATCTTAATATCCCTTTCAGCTAAATCTAAATTAGCCTGAGCTATTTTGATTTCAACCCTAACCTCTTTTGCTTTGGCAAAAATGGCTTCAGGAGTTTCAGACATAACCGGACTTGGTGCAGGTTCAATACTTACATCTGCCACATCAAAATTCTCGAAATCCTGTAATTGGAGTAACTGAGCCAAACTCAATCTTGAGATTAGCAAAGCATTTTCGGCAACGGCAATATTTTTATTATCGGTTGCAATAGTAGCTTTCATATCCAACAAATCACCTCTTGGGACAGAGCCTGCTTTTACCAATTCGTCCGCACGGGTTAATTGTTTTTCATCAAAAATCAATTGATTTTGCTGTACTTTCAGGTTTTCCTTATTGAAAAGTATGTCTAAATACGCATTGGCAACATACAATAAAATATCATCCTGCATTTTCGTTAGCTGGTATTGCGATGCGAGTTGTGCTAACTTAGCCCTTCTAAGTCGATTTATATTTTGGAGCCCACCATAAAGCGTAACATTCGAACCTAAGCCTACTTGTGTGTATTGTGTCGTTTGATTTTCCCTTAAATTCGTAACGGGATTGGTATTGGCACCAATGCTCCACGAATGTGAAACCTGTCCATTGATGCTTGGCAGAAAGTTTCCAACGGCCGACGATTTATCAATATTGGCCAATTTAATGTCGAGTTCTGACTGCTTTATTGAAATGTTGTTTTTCAAAGCGTATTCAACGCATTCCTGAAGTGTCCAGTTCTTAACCTGAGCATTAGCAGAGAAACCTAAAAACAAAATAAAAAGTAATGCTACTTTGGGCATGCTGTATTTCATAATAAACTGGTTTGCAAACTTCACTTTTTCGAGTAGAACAAATATATGATTTTTGTCTTTTAATTCCTTATTTAAAGACATAGAAACTTAGACTCGTGTTTTTTAATAATGTTACAGCCATTATTACATTTTTACTTTTATTTTTGCGAAAGAAAAATCCAAAAAATGTCAAAGATAAAATTAACTGTTGCTTTTATACTGCTTTCCTTTCTTTTTAATAGCTGCTCTACCACGCAAAAGATTGAAGCGCTAAAGCCCCTTCCATCAGACGACACACCGATGGTTTATAATTCCAAAATTTCTTTTGTAAATATGCCGTTGGAGATTTCACTTAAAGAAATTGAAGCACAGTTAAACAAAACGCTCAGTGGCGAAATTTATAATGATGCTAATCTGGAAGATGACAAAACAGAAATGAAGATTACCAAAACGGCACCCATCCGTTTAATTGAAAAAAATGGCAAGATACAAACGGTATTGCCTTTGAAAATTTGGTCAAGATTTAAATATGGCACCGATTTTATGGGATTAAACGATACTCGGGAAATCAATCTGAATGGCACTATAACCATGACAAGCGACGTAAAGCTATCCAATTGGAAAATGTCGACAGTCTCAAAAATAGAAGATTTTGAATGGTCAGAAAGCCCGTCGATATTGGTAGCAGGTAAAAATGTTCCTATTACTTATATCATCAATCCTACGCTTTCTATTTTCAAGGCTAAAATTGCAAAAAAATCGACGAGGCAATCGAAAGTTCCTGTGACTTCAAACCATACGTATTGGATGTGTTAGAAAAAATGAGTACGCCATTCCTAACCAGCGAGCAATACCAAACCTGGTTTAAATTAATGCCGATTGAAGTTTATGTTACTGACGCCGTTTTAGGAAAAAACGATATCAAAATGGAATTGGGATTAAAATGCAGCATGCAGACAATGGTGGGATTAAAGCCCAAAAATACTTTTGACAGAAAGGATATCCAATTTAAGCCCGTTTCCAAAATCCCTGAAAAGCTAACAGCGAATATTGCAGCAATTTCTACTTATGAAAGTGCTTCCCGGATTATTTCCAGCAATTTTAAGGGAAAGGAATTTACTTCGGGAAGCAGGAAAATTGTAGTTCAGAATGTGGCGCTTTGGCAAAAGGACGGCAAAATAATAATTGCGTTAGATATGACGGGAAGTATCAATGGAACAATTTATCTTTCGGGAATTCCTAATTACAACGCAGTAACGAAAGAGATTTATTTTGAGCAGATGGATTATGTGCTGACCACAAAAGGATTATTGACCAGAACGGCTAACTGGCTGCTCCAGGGTGTTATATTGAAAAAAATACAGGAAAACTGCCGCTATTCGATTAGGGAAAATTTAGAGGATGGCAAAAAAGTTTAGCGCCTTACCTCAATAATTATTCGCCTATGAAAGGGGTTTTCGTTAACGGAACCATGAGTGATTTCGAATTTGAGAAGGTCGAAGTAACCAACAAAGCCATCATTGCATTTATAACTACAACCGGCAAAATGAATGTTAAGATTGACGGAATGGAGTAGATTAAGTAATCAGTATTCAGAAAATTAGTGTGCAGAATTTTTTCTTACGCGATTTTCTTCTTGAAATACATTCGATAAATCGCGTAACCAATGACGGCAGCAATAATATAAGGAACAGCCATCAGGAAAACGATTCCGTCATTTACAGCTTCGACCTTTGTCTTGTTGCCTTCGCTTTCGAGAGAAGCACGACACATCGCGCATTGAGCTGTTGCAGAAAGAGAATAGAAAATAGAGAATAGAAAAAGAAAATTCTTTTTCTAAGTTCCAAAGGCTTTGTTCTTTATTCTTTATTCTATTTTCTTTAATTAGCATAATAAGGAGAAATCATTAAATAAACCACAACCCCTGTTACTGCAACGTACAGCCAAAGCGGAAATGTGATTTTTGCTATTTTTTTGTGCCTGTCAAATCTAGATGCTAATGCCCGAACATAAGTAACCAATACTAAAGGAATAATTGCAATGGACAATACAATATGGCTAAGCAAAATAAACAAATAAGCAGAACGCATTGAACCCGCATTCGCCTTTTCAGTGGCGTCTAAAATCTTATTTCCATCGATATCTCCATATACCGTTGAATCAGCTGTCATATGATAGGCAATATACATTACCAGGAAAATTACGGAACAGGCAATTGCTGAAGTCATCAAGCGCTCGTGTACTTTCTGGTTTCCTTTTCGGATGGCTGTTACGCCCATTACCAGCAATATAGCTGTAAATCCGTTTATTGAAGCATAAATTGGAGGTAAAAAAGAAAGCGGCTCCACTTCTATTCCAAAATCCTTTAGTTTAACGGTAAACAAAACAGCAACCGCTACCGGAATCAATATCGAAATCAGGATTATTGGAAATTTGAAACGTTGTTCTAAAGTTTTATTGTCTGAATTATTCATTTAAAAGTTTTTTAATGTCCTCCTTAACTGCTTTCACTCCTTTTTTGTCTAAACCATCGTAGTATAGAATTGGGTTTCCGAACTTATCATTTCGGCATCTGATGTTCCCTTTTTTATCAATTAAGGCAAAAAGTCCCGAATGCTCAAAACCTCCTTTTACATTTTTATTTTCGCCGGCATACAGATTGAATCCTTTGTTGGCTATACCGAAAATATAGTCCTTATCGCCAGTCAGCAAATGCCAGTTAGACGATTTCACACCAATAACCTTTCCGTGGTTCCTTAAGGACCTTTGAAGTATCATGTTCAGGATCTATGGAAATGGAAGCAATTCCAAAATTCGGATTTCCAAAAAATTCATCCTGGATTTCAACCATATTCCTATTCATAATTGGGCAAATGGACGGACAGGTGGAAAAGAAAAACTCTACTAAATAAACTTTCCCTTTATAAGTCTCGTTATTCACCTTCTCGTTATTTTGGTCTGTTAATTCAAACTTTGGTGCTGGTCCAATTTTCACCAAACCGGTTTCAACATTGGCGCTCTTATGATTCGAAACAGCATCTATCCTGTCGCCCTGGACTACAGTGCCGCTTTTAATCCGGTTAATGATTTTGGGAATGAATATAATCCCGAAGATCAATACGATAAATGATAAGCCTATGTATGATTTGTTTTTCATGGCAATGAGAATCTAAATTTTCCTTGTAGCGTTGTGATTTCTTTTGAGTGCAGCACGGTATTCATAAATAATGACTTTCATGTCGTCCATCATTTTATTATAGAGATCGGAAGCAAAAATGGTACTGTATCCTTCCTTATATTCCGGTTTTCCTTTTTGATCTTCACCTTTTCTTCCTCTAAGGTTTCTTTTCTTATCTACGATAAAAACATTAGGCGTGGCATAGGTATTGTCTAATTTCCCAACCAATTGAAGCTTGTCATAAAATATCGTAATCTGATCCGGAGATGCGAAAACAAAATTCCAGCCTTTGTGTGTGCCTAATTTATTAATATCCAATTTCAGCAATTCCAACACTTGATCCTGCGTTCCGTCGGGAAGCACCATTACCACCTGAAAATCCTTGAAGTCTTTATACTTATCGTAAATTATTTCGTAAAGATTGAAAAAGTTTCCTTTGTGTTTCATCACATCATTCCCAATAAATCCTAAAACCGTAATCTTTCCCGACAACGAAACGGGTTTATTGTCTAAGGTTTTCCAGGAATTCGTATCCGGGATATTTTTAGTAATGGTGGGTAAGGAAATAAAACTGTTTACACCGGAAGCAAAGAAAAGATAGGCAACTATGGGTAAAATGAACAGTACAAAAAGGACTAGATTTTTTTTCATTTGTTTTGTGAAAAACGGATATGCAAAAATAAAAAAATCCCGTCTGTTTCAATAGAATAGACGGGACTTTTTTTGAATTAATATAGTATTAAAAATTCCACTTGATAGTGCCGCTTTCAAAAATTCCAAAGATATAATCTGCTTCAACCAAAAGGATGAATAATAAATACAATGCAAGGAAAATTACAGTGGCTACCACTGACCATCGTAGGCTGCTTGTCTCACCTTCCATGTGCATGAAAGCCCAAACAATATAATAAGCTTTATATAGTGTAAGGATAATGAAAACCCAGTTCAGCAGGTTCATGCTGATAAAGTTATTCATGTATAGAAAATCTGGTCTTGTGATTCCTAAATACACCTCAACTGTAGTTACTACAGATAAAAGTGCGAAAACCATCCAGATTCTTTTTGTATTTGATACGTGTCCGTGTGCGTGATCGTGTGACATAATATAAGTTTTCTAATAATTAAACTAAGTAGAAGAATGTAAATACAAATACCCAAACTAAATCGACAAAGTGCCAGTAAAGCCCAACTTTTTCTACCATTTCATAAGTTCTTCTTTTTTGGTATGTTCCCAAAACAACATTAAGGAAGATAATAAAGTTGATAACAACTCCCGAGAATACGTGGAAACCGTGGAATCCTGTAATGAAGAAGAAGAAATCGGCAAACAATTTATTTCCGTATTCGTTGTGGTGTAAATTAGCTCCTTCAACAACAATGGCACTATTGGCAACCATTATTTCAGATTCTGCTCTAGTTAGGATTTCCCTGTGCTTGTTTTTATTAAGTCCGGGTTGTAATGCTTTATTTTCCTTATCCTCTTTTGTATCTCTATAGATTTTCTCAGTTCTTACCAATAATTCCGGATGTGCTTTGAAACCAGCCTGAATTTCGGCAACCGAGTAAGTTGGCAGGGTTGGTTCATCCATAAACCATTTTCCGTTGCTTCTTTTCAGTTGTTCTCTTTCTTCATCTAATGTCGCGGCAAACTCTTCCAATTTAACTCTTTTTCCGGTGTTATCTACAAACTGAATGATGCTACCACCTTTCGTTTCTATTGCACCATATTCCCCTTTGATGAAGTTTTTCCATTCCCAGGCTTGTGAACCCACGAAGATTAAACCTCCAATAATGGTCAATAACATATAGAATGCTACTTTCTTTTGCTTCATCTGGTGTCCGGCATCAACTGCCAATACCATCGTTACAGAAGAGAAGATCAGGATAAAAGTCATTAATGCCACATAGTACATCGGTGCTTCTACACCATGCATAAACGGGAAGTGGGTAAACACTTCATCGGCAATAGGCCAGTTATTAATGAATTTGAATCTCGAAAAACCGTAAGCAGCAAGAAAACCGGTAAAAGTCAAGGCATCCGACACGATAAAAAACCACATCATTAATTTGCCATAACTTGCGCCCATCGGCTCATTTCCGCCGCCCCAAACGTTCTCAGTATTTCCAGAAGTATCTTTAGCTCCCATAAATGTTATTAGTTAAAAAGTTCCCAAATTTAGATTTTTTTCTTATTTAAAGAAATATAAAAATAAAAACAAACAAATCCACAAGAAATCAAGAAAGTGCCAGTACATTGCACCTAGTTCAATTCCAAGCGTTTGAGTTGAATTGTATTTTTGTTTAAAATGATTATAAATTATGATTAAAAGCGAAATTATTCCTCCCGCAAGGTGTGCCAGGTGAACTGTGGCAATTACGTATAAAAAAGTAGTCGCAATATTACTCTCCGGACCGGTAAAAAAATAACCGCTCTCCATCATTTGCCCAAAGCCTTCAAACTGACAAAAAACAAAAGCAATTCCAAGCCCAAGAGTCGCCAAAAGAAGCCCTGTTGTTGCCTGCCTGTTGTCTTTCTGTATAGCCTTTTTAGCTAAGTGAATCGTAACGCTGCACAAAATAATCGTTAGCGTACTATAATAAAAAGCTGTCGGAAACTCAAAATCCTTCATCCAGTCTTCTCTCGATTTACTTACTACAAAAGCACTTACGATTCCGGCGAACATCATCGTCATGCTACCCATAGCAAACAACAAGAGTAACTTATACGATCTCGCTGATCTTTCCTTATGTTCCTGTGCGGTCATTGCCATACTAAACTATCTTAAAAATTTATCAATAATATATACCAGCTGCAGCAAAGATATATAAGAAACACTCACCAACATCAATGTTCGGGCTGCTTTTGTAGTTCTTAGCTGATATAATTTCACAGCATAAAAAATCATCCACAATCCGAGTAAAAATACCAGTACGGCTGCAACCGGAGAAATAAACAATCTTCCCGTGTAACCTAAGCAGGGCAGCATTGAAGCCACTAAAAGCCAAACGCTGTACAATATAGTCTGCAAAGCAGTCGACGTATCCTTTTTCCCGGTAGGCAGCATAAAGAAACCTGCCTTCTCATAATCGTCATATAAAAACCAGCCAATAGCCCAAAAATGCGGAAACTGCCAAAAAAACTGTATCAGGAAAAGCGTTCCTGCTTCAATGCCAAAATTATCAGTAGCCGCAACCCAGCCAAGCATAAACGGAATCGCGCCAGGAAAAGCCCCAACAAATACCGAAAGCGGCGTAACGGCCTTCAAAGGGGTATAAACACTCGTATATAAAAAAATCGAAATCGCACCAAACATAGCCGACTTCGGATTGATAAGGTACAACAATATCAAACCTACAATTGTCAGCAGGCTCGCTATAAACAATGCGTGGTTAGGCGACATCCTTCCCGAAGCTACCGGGCGGTTTTTCGTTCGGTCCATCAACGCATCAAGGTCTTTTTCGATAACCTGGTTAAAAGCATTCGAAGCCCCAACCATACAGTATCCGCCTATAGCCAGCATCGCCAGCGTAGTGAATTTTAAGTCATGAAAATCGAGCACGCCAAGCAAATAACCCGCAATAGAAGAAAATACCACACTAACAGCTAAACCAGCCTTGGTGATTTCTTTAAAATCAATCGCAATTTTTCTAAGGGAAAATGTAGATGCAGTAGCGTTCATCATAGTTTTAAAAACTGCTGCAAAGGTACTTTATACAAAACGATTTGACAAAAAAATAATGAGGATAATTTTATTTTAAGGAGCGGCACATTTACCTTTCTTTAGACTTATGCTCCCGCTATCCGTTCCAATCTGTCATTGCGGAGAAACTAAGGACCATGTCATTGCGAGGCACGAAGCAATCTCATCATAATTATCTGTGCAATGACAGGATTTCCACTACTATCGGGGCTAACGAGAATATTTAGTTTATCTAAAAAACCTGATAAGATGAACTAAAGTCCATATACCTGAAGCCCACCGGGCTTCCTCCTTTTAATTTCAAATTATCGGGGCTAACGAGAACGTTTAGTTCATCTAAAAACAAATGAAAAATTCCTGACCACGACTGTAAGCAAGACGAACTAAAGTTCATATACCTGTACCCCAACGATCTCCCTCCTTTTAATTTCAAATTATCGGGGCTAACGGCAACGTTTGGTTTCTATATAAAAATATCGGGGCTGGCGAGAATCTTTAGTTAACTGATTGTGTCACAATTTTTTTTAATTATAAATTTTTGTGACAGATTGTGTCACAATTTTTTTGAAATTAAAAATTTTGTGACAACTATTGGCACAAAATAGGGTGTCGTTTTTTTGCGCCTAAGTTGGTAAAATAAAAAAGCCTGTTTCTATGGAAACAGGCTTTTTTATAAGTTATATAATCCTAATAATCAAAATACCAGTTAAAGATATCACATCGCAATCCAACAGAAAACCAGGTTGTGTTTTCCTTGACAGCCGTTGCAGTTTCAGTTTCAGGACTAAAGCTTCTGTAGATAAAGCTGCCAAACAGTTTCATATTCGTTGATGGATTTACCAAATAACCTGCCTGGAAATCTGCAAAGAGGATGGTGGTTTTATTTCCCTGTCCAATTTCCACTCCTTTGTCAAACGGCCTGTTTTCATTGTAGCTTAAGTAAATATTACTTCCATAGTTAAAGGTATCGGTAGGCGTATTGAAATCCAATCCGCGCTGGCCATAAGTCACTTTCGCATCGGCAAAATACCTTCCCCTGTGGTAGCGCGCAATACCAATTAACTCCCTAAAATTTCCACCCCATTGATGGCCCAAACTCTGATTGTTGTGCCCATAATTGGTAATGGCATCACTATGCGCATAAACATACGGGCGGACATGGTTGTATTCTACCTGAAGCAATAAATTTTTAATATTGAATGCATTGTAATATTTTGCACCAAGCTGGTAACCGTATTTGTTTTTCCAGCTTTTGTCTCCCGCTTTAACATCGGCCAACGAAAATTCATCCAACAAAAATTGTCCGTAAATATTCACCTGATTGGTAATTTTATATTTAGACGTCAAACCCAACAAAGCATTTCCGCTTCTCGCCGAAGAAGTAAATTCAACCGTACGATAGAAAATAATCGGGTTCACAAAACTCATATCGAAACCACGGTTGTTTTGGTTAGTCCAAACCACCGATTCGAACAATCCTAAATTCCAACGATTGGTAATATTCAAACTTAAGTAATGACTTGCTGCAAATTTAGTAGCATAAGTCCTGTCAACCGTAGCTTCCGGACGCACGTCTTTGAGCCAGGTATAAATATTGGTATATTTTATCTTCCAAAAAGTGGTATTCAGTTTTAAGTAAGGATAAGGGCTCGCACCATCACCTAACAATAGCGAACGATATCCATCTCCAATAAAATTCTTGCCGTAGCCCAAATTCAGGTTGATGAATTTACTAGGCGTATAAGACAAATTAGCTTCTGCCATCGGAAAATCATAAGCATCCGATTTAAATTCCTTCGCGATTCCAATTCCGGGAATAATCGCGGGATTTCCTCCGTCAGGCCTTATCGATTCGGCATAGCTATTGAAATAATCGGCAAAGCGTCCCTGGCTTTCGTAGAGTGTAGTCGTAAAATTCAATTCTTTACCCAAGCCGCCTCTAAACTGTATTCCTCTGGTATTGATAAAAGTATATTTGGCCACACTTGGATCGCTCTTTCCAAACTGCAGATCCACAATTGGATTTAGCGTAAACCAATAATCCTCGCCCTGTATCTCCACAAGGTTTTCATTAAATACTTTTCTCCCAAACCATTGCTGAGTACTTTTCATCAGCTTTTGGTTAGCTTCCTTTAGGTTGTAATATTTATTGACTTCGGCATAAGAAAACGGTTTTGAACCCGTATGGTTATTCACCCCAACCTGATTCATCTCGGGATCAAACTGCGAGTAATAGCTGTGTGAAAACGGAATATTGATATGGCTTTCAAACTGTGGGTTATCAAATTTTTGGTATTTCAGGCTGTCAAATTCTGTTGACTGATTGGTATTAGGCTTATAAATATTCGATGTTTTATCGGCTAAGGCTTGGGCTTCTTTTTTGCCTGGATTTCGGCTACGCTTTGCAGCGGAATGGCAATCTTAATGGTATATTTAGAAAAAATCGGATTTCCGTTATAGGTGGCCGGACTTATCTTTGGCAGTGTTCCAAAAACCCGTTTACTTTCAGCGATTAAAGATTCATCAACGGCATCCACATAAATCACCTTAAATTCTCCGGTTTCAGCCACTTCGAAAAGCACGATTACATTGCCTTTGAAATTATTCTGCTTAAGATTTTCGGGCACCTTAAAATTATTGTAAACAAAATCCTGAACCTGATTGTAAAAACAAGTTTCGAGTGCCTCAAACTGAAGATTTTCGCACGATGGAAAAACTGGAAATCGTTCATTGTTTTTTTGGCTAACCTGTGCATTAGAAACACCTGCTAAAAAAAGCAATACTATAACCAGAAGAATATTTTTACTCACATGAGATGATTTTTCCAGGTGTTCGTTACCCGAGCCCAAATGGCGAATTGACGTAGTAATCTTCGATTTCATTTTCTTAAAATATATCATTTCTGGATACCGTTTTTTGTTCTGGGGATAAAAGTAAAAAAATCCCGTCTCATTATAGTAACGAGACAGGACATTTTATAATATCTGGTGGTTAGCTGCTTTTTGCCTCCTCATCAGGACAAATACGATCAGGGCTAAAGTGGCGCCGGTAAAATTTGCCAATACATCCATTATATCTGCTTGCCTCGTTGCGGTAAAGGTGTCCTGTAAAAACTCTATCAGCAATCCGTATAAAATTGAAACAACCACAAGTTTCAATATTCGTGGGATTACAATTTTACTTTCCTTTATTTTGGAGTAAAATCCCCAAAGCAGTACGAAAACAAAATGAAGCGTCACATGAACATATTTATCTGCATCTGAAACGCCCAGTGAAGGAAGTTTTCCAAAAGAAACCAGACACAAAACAGCAATTAGGATAGTCCAGCCAATGGCCAGAACGAGTAAGGTTTTTTAAGCACCAATAAGTTCTTTGTAGGCATCACTTGAAAGTAATTCATCAATCTCAGCCGTATTTGCGATTTTGATTTTAACCATCCAGCCTTTTCCGTAAGGGTCGCTATTCACGTCTTCAGGAGTTCTTTCTAAGCTGTCATTAAACTCGATGATTTCTCCCGATAATGGCAGGAACAAATCAGAAACCGTTTTCACGGCTTCCACTGTACCAAAAACTTCATCTTTATCAAGGCTTTGGTCTAAAGTTTCTACTTCAACATAAACGATGTCGCCCAATTCCTTTTGTGCAAAATCGGTAATGCCTACAGTAGCAGTATCGCCTTCGATTAAAACCCATTCGTGGTCTTTTGTATACTTTAAATTGCTTGGTATATTCATTTGATAATTAATTTTAGACTGTAAAGATAAGATTTGAAATGGTAACATAAAGCATTCCCACAAAAAAAACACCTGAGAGTTTTAAAACTATCAGGTGTTAAATTATAGGTATATAAACCTTATAAACTTTTTTAAAAATTAATTTCCAAAATTATAACGCATTGTGAAACCAGCCCTGATATTCGTTAAAGGGAACGAAGTAGAAATTACGGGTTTGGAGAACGAATGGTCATAGAAGAAAATAGCTGTTAGGTTTTTGCTGAATGAATAATCAGCTGTTAATTTGGCCGACCATAAATTCTGTCCACCACCCAACTGGTTATTATCATAATCTAAATAACGTACAATCGTTTTGTTGTTTCTATACGAAAAGTCAATTTTTAGGTTGATATCGCTTTTGATAATTCCGGTTGGATTATCCGCCAGTTGCGAGGAGAAAATAACATCCTTGAAACGGTATCCGAAACCAACTATGTATTCTTTCCCTTGTACTTCGGTCAGCAAATTGTTGTCAAAACTCATCGATAAACTTCGGTCTTTTTTGATCTCAGCCAAAATCTTGAAAGCGTTTTTCAGTTCAAAATCTAAACGTACCAAAGGATTGAACTGCTCCACTAAGTTGATGTTAGCGATGATGGTTTTGTTGTAGAAGTTACCAAATCCACCATTATCCCTTGCGCCCGGATTCTGATCATACTCAAAATTGGAACGGTAAGAATTGATGGTATAAGAAGCCCTGTAAGCATGCTGAATCGAGAAACGCTTGAATCTTTCCTTAAAGAAAGAATAACGCATTAGTCCGCTATACTTAACCGTCCAGTTTGGAAGCGGGATATTACGGAAGGCACTCAGCGAAACACCACCAGCATCACCACCCTGATATGCAGAAAGGAAAGCCGGAATCAAAACCGCCTGGTTATTTTTACCATAACCAATTGGATATCCTTCATTGGCAACATAGAAGTTATAATTTGGAGCGGTATTAGCCGGAATCGGATTATTGGCATCACCGTATCTTGGAATGTTAGCCCCATACAATTGACCCGCAAGCCTGTCAGCCACTATCAATCTGTTTTCCCTAAAATCATCAAAAGCAGCGGAACCATTTTCGTCACTTTTACCAAATGATGTCGCTATCAATATGGTCGATATCGAGAAGTTTCCGAAGTTATATGGCGATTGCGATATATAGTTTCCATTGGCATCTACATTAAACTGTTCCGAGAAATTATTGGCATAAGTCCGGTCTGCAGACAAATCAATTTTGAAGTCAGGGAATAAATCTACGTTGGCCGTAAAGTTTAATGTTTTTGTAATAACGTGCGTGTAATTCTGATTGAAATCAGGTGAATTAGTCAACCAGCCTCTTTTAGCCGATTCATATCTTACATCATCCTGAGATCCAAATACGAAACCTAAAGTTGGCTTGGAAGTACCAAAGAAACCTAAGCTTGGCAAATAACCCGGAAGCATTGTTCCTTCGTTTCTGGTGTAATTAATCTGCACATTTTTAATACTCGTCAGCACTCCTTTCAAACCATCCAGGAATACACTGTTAGTCTTCGCAGGTTGAGGCTTAGCACCAGTTATTTTTTCGCCTGGTTTTGGTAAAGCTGCTGGTTTTGGAGCTGGTGTTGCCGGTTTTTTACCCAATCCTATATACTTATAGAAAGTCTCCATGTTCAGCGTCGTATTCAAACGGTGCGATGCAGCATTCTGAATAGTATTCCCTAAATCATAAAACACATTAGGATCGCTTGATGATGGTACGCGTGAGAATCCTAACGGTGCTCTTTGCCAATTGTAATCGCCGGTATAGGAATAAGTCGATTTTACAAACGCAAGGAAAGGTAGTTTATTAATCGGTAAATCATAATTCACTACAATTTGCTGATTGTGCTGATCCGGCAGACCCACATTCCAGAAATCTGTCCAAATGGTATTACTGTTATCAGGCACGTTATCCTCACTCATATAATTACGGACAATATTTTGTGAGGCAGCGGTAAAGTTAATTTTTAATGCTTTTGTCAGATTGTAGTTAAATCCATACTGATAATTGAACATATAATTTCTTCTGTACAACGGATCGAGTGCAATTCCGGCAACATTAACCTGCCTGAACTGCTGTTTATTATATTGCCTGATGATATTACTGCTAAAAGATATACTGGCGGGCAAATAATTGAAGTTAAAGTCACTCAGCATTTTCCAATAAGAACTTTTCTTAAGGAATTTCGTTTTCTTGAACGGCTCAACCGGTTTGTTTTGGAAAGAATAAGTATAATCAACTGTGGTATTTACCTGTTGATCCATTAAGCTTTCTATTTCATAATTGTGCTTTTCTACCTGATTGTAAGAGTAAGACAGCGTTAAGTTCTCCGGATCATAAACATGCTGTTTCTGTTCCGCTGACCTTTCTTTTTTAACCCCAATAAAGTTGATGCTCTTGCGTTTTGTAAAGTCAATTGCCCTGTTTCTGATATTGGCTCTTTCAGCGGCACTTGGTGTATTATCAATTAACTGCTCCAATCGGATATCCTGATTGAACGGATCATACTCCGGCGTTACCGTTTCTTCACCCACGGCATAATTAAACGGAAGGTTGATTCCCCACTTCTTTGGCAATAGTTTACCAAGGCTAAGGTTTGTTACTATATTATATTGCTGAATATCTTCCCTGCTTCGCTCCTGTGGTGCCTGCTCTAAAGCTCCGAAACCAATCGTACTCATTCTTCCGGTAGCAGATATTGTGGCAAAATCAGCTAAGTTGGTATCCATATTTAAAACTGCTGCCATTCCACCTTTGTTGTTCAGGTCGGCCATACGCAATTCGTTAAACCACACCTCTCCTCGTATTTCCTGCGTATGGATGTTTCTTACACCGACCATCAGCGTTCGAACCAAGCCAAAATTTGGGTTTCCTTTTATTCCGAGCTTTAATCTTCCTCTGTCCGGATTGGCTCCTAAAGAAGGATCCATATCAGGATCATTGTCATATCGGTATAAAACTCCGTCAATCAAAGATCCCGGCGCAGCACTCATAGCTAAGACTTTCAACTTGGTTAATAGGCTGGTTGGTAAATCTATTTCGTTGATTTCCGGCCAAATTTGCTCTGCAACGGTTGAACCTCCTCCAGAACTCGGTTTTGGTAAAAGTGGTGTTACATTAAGTGGAATCTCTATTTCGTAATAATTGTTGGTAAAGTCATTTCCAAAACGGATGAAGGCTGCCATTTGGCCATTTTGCAATGGCGTTGAATCACTTGGTAAAGCCTCAGCATGTAAAAACATTTTCAGCTTATTGTACTGACGCATATCCACTTCTAAATTTTTGAATACCGCTCTTGAATCTCCCGGTTCTAATCCGTCTCCGGATACTCTCAACGAAAGGGACTGCTCATTCTGGTTGATGACCTGTTGACCATATTGCGTTTGTTCCTGTACAACTCCCGGAGGCGTTACATAAGGCAATGGATCTCTTTGTGAGTTCTCCTGAATATTTACCGACAGAACATCCAAACTGGTTCCGTCATCATCCGGATTGGTATCTGAAGCCTGTAGAGTATTGTCATAACGTCTCCATTCTCCACGAACTAAGTCCAAGGCACCAAAACGCAATGTTATTGGTTTATCAAATCCGGTCATGAACATCCTCATAAAACGGATAGAACGAAAATCGGAAATACTACCTACTGTTTTTTTCAATGGAGTCGTTACCGGAATCTTAAATTGATACCATCTGGCACGGGTTACATTTCCATTTGGTGCATCATTTACCTGGGTTATTACCGCATCTGTAATGAAATTTTGCCCAACCACCATTGTAACTCCAGTATCAAGGTTAGTAGTTCCAAAAGGCTGCATAGCCACTTTATATTCATAGTAAGCATTGGCTGTATTCATCGTGTTATCACGATTAATATCCTCTACGTCTGGAATTGTTGTTGAACCCCTGTTATTATCTGAAAGCCCTACAGGCGAATTTCCTTCAACACCATTATAATCTCTATAACGATCGAATATTGTATTTCCTGGTGCACTTAAAAAATATTGGTAATTATCGCCAGCCGGATCACTAAGGCCAGAGTAGGCGCCAATACCTGGAAGAGCAGTTTCGGCAGCATCATTGATACCATCAAAACCAACGTCCTGCGCAGCCCTGTTAGCACCGTCCACATCAAAGGCATAGATAAGCGACTGTGACGAAGGCACTTTACCCCAAACTGTTGGATTTGTATACACCTGAGAAGTACTGCTGGCTGGCAATCCGTTTTCGTATTGTTTTCGTTCGTCTTTCAGTACGTCTTCTGATATTTCACCAAGGTCGAAATAAATCTGCCCGACATTAAGCTCGTTAGCTTCAGCAGTTGGATTTCCTTCATCAAAATAAGGATCCATAACCCAAAACTGGATGTATTCCACATTGCTCTGCTCAAAATTGGTAGAGTTGATGGCACGCGTAATACCTCCAAAATTCTCTTTTGCATCGGTATCAGAAAATCCAGATGGAAGTGCTGCAGGATTAAAGTTATAAGGTCCTCTTTCTTGTGGGTAATAGGTTAAGTCAAGCGTATTGATTACAGAGGATTGCCCTACCTGAATTTGTGTATTCGGAAATAATTCACGGCTAAATATCCTTCTGGTATTATTGGCTGAAATTCCATCCTGGCCAATGTCTCCCGGAGTTTGAACATACAGTGTAGGATCAATGCTATACCAGTTCAGTTTGGCTCTTTTGTATCCGTAATCCAATCCGATTCCGGTTGCGCCAAAATCAAGGTAACTTGCATCCGCCTGCCATTTTGGTACAGAAGACAAACTCCACGACATTGCTGAACGCATATCAATGGTTGTTTGCGAACCTTCGAAATCGTCTACATATACTGTAGATTCTCCTTCAAATGCATCTGCTTTTGAAGCATCAGGTTTTAAAAAGGCAACTTCGCCACGTAAGGAGAAATTAGACGGAACATCAGTATCCAAATTAGGCAGTTTATTAACCATTCGGGTTAAAAAAGGAACCTCTGTAGAATAATTAGCGTTGAAACCAAAAATGCTATTGTTAACCGATTCCTGACCGTAGTTTGATTTACCCGTAAGAGGTCTTTCGGTCATTTTTATAAAAGTCGCTCCCAATAATAATTTGTCTGAAAATTTATGCTCAACGTTGATTCCCATAAACCTTCTGGTTTGTTGTCCAAAAGTAGAATTGTTCTCCACCGAAACCTCTATTGGAGTATTGGATGCCTGTAAGGATGGATCCAAAATCTGTACACGACCGGCCTGATAATTTACACTATAATCAACACCTTCCTGTAAAACTCTTCCTCCTGCAGTAACGACTACTGAACCTCTTGGAACATTATAGGCTCCAATTGGAATTCCGTCACCACCTGCAGATTTGTATCTTCCTTTTAATTGGAATTTATTTTTCTCCGCATCCTGTAACGCAGCCGCCTGTGTTCGTCGGTACATTTCACGGAAAACATATTTCTGCTGGTTGGCGTTATAGGTAGAAGTGGAAGGATTACTATCAACATAATAATCCTGATAGTAATCTTCTGTAGGAAGCGTTCTTAATTTATCAAACAGCAGTTTTCCAAAAGGCTCGACAGAAGTAAAGATCAATCTTCCGTTCTGCTGGTCAACCGTTAGTCCCGGAATAAAATCAAAGAATCCGTCTCCCCCAGCCTGCGGGTCATTATTATAATTCAGCTTATCTACATTGAAAACCTTTAATAGTGGTGTTTCAGCTATACCTACGGGTAAAGTTCCACCTGTAACCGCCGGCGTAATATAATTTAACGGCGAAGGATCGGTATACATGATGTTGAACCTGAAATCTTCCTGCTGCAACTGGTAAGCACCCTGAATCTGATAAATATTCTTCATCATCAGGTTCCAAATTGGTTTCTTAACATTGGTCAAACTACTTTTTAGCATTTTTAAAACCAAACTCTGTGTCGAAACATTCTGATTGGCGGATCCGGCATTGTCAATTACCGTAGCATCCACTCCATCGGTACCAAATTCTCCAACCTGGTACACATCGGCACCAATAGTATATTCATAAGCAACAGCCAAGACTTCATCATTAGACAATCTTTGCTGTAACGAAATATAACCCAACTGCGGGTTAAACGTATATTCGTTGGCCGCTAACTTTCGGGCATTTTCCAATTTGGCATAATCTGTTCCTTCATCAACCGGCACTGTATTATTAAAGCCTTGGCTGGAAGTTACGATATCCCTAATGTTATTGTTCAATAATCCGCCACCGGTAGTTATTCTGGCAGGATCATATTTATTATTACTATTATCAGTCGGCGCATCTGTCGGAGTAGATAAGAAAAACCCCGTAGGCCCTGGGTTTATTTCTGCAGGGTTGACCGCCACTACTTGTTGGTCAGTAAGCCCCGATAATCTGGCTTCTCCTAAATCCTGTAAGGCGATAATATTTCTTAAGTTATTACTCGTAGTACTCACACGGTTTTGTCGGTTGGTAACCCAAACTTCAATCCTTGTAATCTGAACCCTGCTATTGATGAAAGGGTAATTCGCTAAAGCCTGATCGTATTTATTCCTAAAATATTGAGAAAGGAAAAAGTGCCTGTCTGAATCATAATCCAAAGCAAACAATTCAAAGTCTTGGATTGTTCCTCCACCCTGTGCCGTAACTGATTTGGTTTGCGATTTTTGTTCGGAAAAAACTCCGGTAACTGTTGTTTTTCCGAATTGTAACTGTGCTTTTACACCAAACAAACTCTGTGCACCACGAATCAATGAATTGGTTAATGGCATGCTCACGTTTCCGACTTCTATTTTTTGGATGATATCGTCCTCGGTTGGAGCATATTCTAATTTAATAAGATTTTGGAAAGCAAAGGTCGATTCGGTATCATAGTTTGCATTTACGCTTAATCGAGTACCCACTTTACCATTCAAACTCATACTGATCCGCTGATCGAAATCGAATGAAAATTGTGAACGGTTTCTTGGAGAAAAGGAAGGATTGTCCTGTTTGGTATACCGCACACCCAAATCCATCTCGACAGATCCTGTGGGTTTTACATCAATAGTATTGGAACCAAAAATGGTTTCAAAGAAACTGGAGTTGACATAATATCTAGGCAATAAATCTTTCTTTGCGGCTTCACTTCCTTCTTTCTTACCATCAATAGCATCCGATTTATCCTTGAAATACTTACGCATCGATTCGCGCAACACTAATTCTTCGTATTCCTTTGGCGTTAATATTATTGGATAATTAATATTAAAACCATCCATTGTGCTGGTATAAATATACCTGTTGGTGGCAGCATCGTAGGTATAGGCATTAACAATGCTATTTGGATTATTGATTTCAACCCGACCTGTAGAATAACCGGTACTGTCAGCAGGCGTTGGATTTACCTGCGCAGAAACGATACCACTTAGCAATAAAACTAATCCTGGAATTAGCTTTTTTAGGTTTAAAATTGGTTTCTTAAAGTATATTGTTTTCAAGAATTATAAATTTTTTAATGCTTGTTTGATTAGTATTTCAACCCCAGCTTCCGGATTTTCCTTTATGATTTTATCAACCACTTTTTCGGCATTTTTTCTAACATAACCCAAAACCTCCAAAGCAGATAACGCTTCTTCTCGTGAAATATTGTGTTGTGGCATGGAAATTTCGCTCAAATCATAGATTTTTAACACTTTATCCTTCAAATCCAGTATGACTCGTTGTGCGGTTTTTGGCCCAATTCCCTTTAAGGATTGAATAGTCCCCACATCTCCGCTGGCAATAGAATGGATTATTTGTTTAGGATCTAATGAGGAAAGCATTGGTTCTGGCTATGCTTGCACCAATTCCCGAAACGGATAATAAAAGTTTGAACAATTCCCTTTCTGATTTTTCTACAAAACCAAATAATGAAAACGCATCTTCTTTGATTTGAAGATGCGTAAACAATTTTATAAAATCGGTATTGGGAAGTAACGAGAAAGTATGCAGCGAAATATTAATGTGATAGCCCACTCCATTGCAGTCTATTATAACTTCAGTAGGTGACTTCTCAACTAATTTCCCTTGAATGTGTGCAATCATTTTTACAAAAATCTTGTTCCAAATATAGCAAAATTCTCCAATTGAAAGAATCTAAGTGCAATATCTGTACAATAATACAAAAACTATTTGGCAGACATCTTTTTTCGCTTCTCTTTTTCCTGTGCATCAACCACAGCAACAGCAACCATATTGACCATTTCCTCTACGCTTGCGCCTAATTGGAAAATATGCACCGCTTTTTCCATGCCCAGCATTATTGGACCGATAGAATCTACTTTGTAAAGTTCTTTCAGCAGTTTATAGGTAATGTTTGCCGATTCAAGATTAGGAAAAATCAAGGTATTTACTTTTTTTCCGGCCAGTTTCGAAAACGGGAACTTAGCTTTCAACATTTCAGCATTCAGGGCAAAATCGGTCTGGATTTCTCCATCCACAATCAAATCGGGATAATATTTATGCAGATAGGCAACTGCTTCTCTGACTTTAGTAGCACTTTCGTGGCTTGACGAACCAAAATTAGAAAACGAAACCATCGCTATTACAGGCTCCATTCCAAACATTCTAGCCGTTTTTGCAGTCATCAGTGCAATTTTAGCCAGTTCATCAGCAGTTGGGTTTGGATTTATGGCTGTATCCGATAAAAACATCGGCCCACGATTGGTCATCATCATATTGGCAGTAGCAATCAAGGTAATTCCCGGCGCTTTTCCAATTAACTGCATCAAAGGTTTTACCGTTGACGGATAACTTCTCGAATAGCCAGAAACCATGGCATCAGCATCGCCTTCATTGACCATCATGGCCGCAAAATAATTCCGTTCGCGCATCCATTTTTGGGCATCCAGCTGCGAAATACCTCTTCTGTTTCTCGACTTCCAGTAGATGTCGCCATATTTCAATCGGCGTTTGTCCTCTTCCTTTGTCTTTGGATCAAAAATGGGCACATCGGCATCAAATCCTAATTCCTCTTTCAATTCTAATATCAGTTCTTTATTCCCCAATAATATCGGAAGGGCAATGCCCTCTTCGTGCGCAATCTGTGCTGCTTTCAACACATCTAAATGATCGGCTTCGGCAAAAACTACTCGTTTCGGATCGGTCTTAGCTCTGTTGGTAAGCAAACGAACCATTTTATTGTCAGAACCCAAACGCTCCAGCAATTCCTCTTCATATTTCTCCCAATCGGTAATAGGATGCAATGCCACGCCCGATTCCATTGCAGCTCTGGCAACTGCTGGTGGTACTTTGGCAATCAGCCTTGGATCGAAGGGTTTTGGAATAATATATTCTTTCCCAAAAACCAATTTGGTTTCGCCATAAGCAATATTCACTTGTTCCGGAACCGATTCTTTAGCTAATTCCGCTAATGCTATAACCGCCGCTTTTTTCATTTCCTCATTAATCTTAGTCGCTCTTACATCAAGCGCGCCACGGAAAATGTAAGGAAACCCGAGTACGTTGTTCACCTGGTTAGGATGATCCGAACGACCGGTTGCCATGATGATATCTTTTCTGGTCTTAATCGCCAGGTCATAATTTATTTCCGGAGTTGGATTCGCCATAGCAAACACAATCGGATTCTTTGCCATTCCTAAAAGCATATCTGGCGTTACAATATTGCCGGTTGACAATCCGACAAAAACATCTACTCCAGCCATGGCTTCCAGCAACGACGGAAAGCCTTTATCGCTGGCATATTTTCTTTGCTCTTCCGAAATTTTCGGGTCGTCTTTTCTCAGTGCGCCCTTGCTGTTAAACATTACAATGTTCTCCTGCTTCACCCCAAAGGAAACATACAGATTCGCGCAGGCAATAGCCGCAGAACCTGCTCCGGAAATAACGACTTTTACCTCTTGCATTTTCTTTCCGGCCAATTCCACTGCATTCAGCAAAGCAGCCGCAGAAATAATTGCGGTTCCATGCTGGTCATCATGCATTACAGGGATATTCAGTTCTTCCACCAAACGCCTTTCGATCTCAAAAGATTCCGGAGCTTTAATATCTTCCAGATTAATTCCACCAAAAGTCGGCGCAATATTCTTAACCGTCTGTATAAACGCCTCAACGTCTTTCGTATCCACCTCAATATCAAAAACATCAATGTCAGCAAAGATTTTAAAGAGCAGCGCCTTTCCTTCCATCACGGGTTTAGACGCTTCCGGACCAATGTCACCCAACCCTAAAACCGCTGTTCCGTTACTGATTACAGCAACCAGGTTTCCTTTGGAAGTATATTTATAAACATTGTTTACGTCTTTAGCAATTTCCAAACAAGGCTCGGCAACACCCGGAGAATAAGCCAATGACAAATCTCTTTGCGCATATTTTTTGGTTGGCACTACTGCAATTTTGCCCGGAGTTGGTTTGGCGTGGTATAAAAGGGCTTCTCGTCGTCTACTATCTTTGTGCATGGTAATTATTTTGATAACTACAAAGGTAGGAGACTCGGCGTAAAAAGGAAATTTTTAAGGGTTTCTTTTAAAAAGAAATTGATTATAAGAATTTGGCATTTAAAGTCCAGGAGCGGAACTTCCTGATTCTCTCCAATCATCTTCCCGCTTTCCGGGCTACGTGGTAGCCTCTCCAATCGGGGCTAGCGAGCACCTTTATCATTCTCCAGCCTTTTGTCATACTGACGAAGGAAGAATCTCAGCAAAAAATTTACACGCAGAAAATTCCGATTCCAATGGCCTTCTCATGATTTCTTAATAGTCTTCAACCTATAATATATAGTACCTTTATAGTACCTTTATAGTACCTTTATAGTAAGTATATAGTAACTTTATAGTAACCCATAACTATAACAGACAGCCTTCAGATACTTCTAAAATTCTATGTATAATGAGAGATTAGTGTTTTATTTACTTGAGAAACTTAATGTTTCGTTGCAGTCCCTCTAACTTAGTCCGTTTTACCGCCGAATTCCTGAAGACCTTCCTAAAAGTATCATCGGTGATTTCCTCCCAGTCCTTCTTCGTAAAAGAGAGTATTTCAGCGTTAGGGTTAAACAAAGGTTCTCTATGTGGTTTTGAGAAGCGGTTCCATGGGCACACATCCTGGCAGACATCACACCCAAACATCCAGTCGTCCATCTTCCCCTTCATCTCCATCGGAAGATTGTCCTTGAGTTCAATGGTAAAGTAGGAAATGCACTTACTGCCGTCAACAACATATGGCGCAACAATGGCTTCAGTCGGACAGGCATCGAGACAAGCTGTGCACGTTCCGCAATGATCTGTAGTGGCATAATCATATTCCAAGTCCAAATCAATAACTAATTCGGCAATAAAATAGAAGGAGCCAACCTGCTGCGTTAGCAGATTGCTGTTTTTGCCAATCCATCCTAACCCACTTTTCGCAGCCCAAGCCTTGTCTAAAACAGGTGCCGAATCTACAAAAGCACGCCCGGAAACCTCGCCTATTTCATTCTGGATTGTGTGTAGCAATTCCTTCAATTTCTCTTTAATGACAAAGTGGTAATCCTGTCCATAAGCATACTTAGAAATCTTATAACTCTCCGAATTCTGAGCCTCCGACGGATAATAATTCAGCAACAGCGAAACCACACTTTTAGCATCATCCACCAGCAGAGTAGGATTCAAGCGCTTATCGAAATGGTTTTCCATGTATTGCATCTGCCCATGATGGTTCTTATTCAGCCAGCTCTCCAATCTTGGTGCCTCCTCTTCAAGAAACCCCGCTTTGGAAATCCCACAAGACAAAAAACCGAGGCGTTTGGCTTCGGTTTTAATGAGTTGCGAGTATCTTTCTTTATTATTTAACAAGTCATGCTTTTAATAGTGAAACGTGAAGAAGTTTAAAACAATCCCCCTTGAATATTGGGATTGATTTTTCCCAAATGTTTGTAAGCCTTCTCGGTAACTTCCCTTCCGCGTGGCGTTCTGTGAATAAAGCCTTCCTGAATTAAAAATGGTTCATAAACTTCCTCAATGGTTTCCCCACTTTCAGATACAGCGGTTGCCAAGGTAGACAATCCAACTGGTCCGCCTTTGAATTTCTCAATTATGGTCATTAGGATTTTGTTATCCATTTCATCCAAACCATGAGCATCTACATGCAAGGCTTTTAGTGAGAATCTTACTATCTCTATATCAATCTTTCCATTCCCTTTTATCTGTGCAAAGTCTCGAACACGACGCAAAAGTGCATTAGCAATACGGGGTGTTCCCCTGCTTCTTCCTGCAATTTCAATAGCAGCTTCCATAGTAATCGGCATCCTTAAAATGCTGGCACTTCTTTGGACAATAGTGGTTAAGAGTTCTGTATTATAATATTGCAGTCTACTTTGAATTCCGAAACGGGCACGCATTGGAGCCGTTAATAATCCTGAACGCGTTGTTGCTCCTACCAGTGTAAATGGATTTAAATTTATCTGAACCGTTCTGGCATTTGGCCCTGATTCAATCATAATATCAATCTTAAAGTCTTCCATGGCAGAATAGAGATACTCTTCCACAACGGGACTCAAACGATGGATTTCATCAATAAACAAAACATCTCTGTCTTCCAGGTTGGTTAACAAACCCGCCAAGTCACCTGGCTTATCTAAAACAGGTCCGGAAGTAATTTTTATCCCCACACCAAGTTCGGCAGCTAAAATATTAGCCAAAGTAGTTTTTCCTAATCCGGGTGGTCCATGAAATAAGGTATGATCAAGTGCTTCTTCTCTTTGATTGGCAGCTTCCACAAACACCTTTAGGTTTTCCAACACCTGTTCCTGTCCGGTAAAATCATCAAAGCTTAAAGGCCTTAATTTCTTCTCAAGATCAAGTTCTTCGGGGTTAAAATTGGAATTGGTTGGATTGAGATTCTCGTTCATACTACAAATATATAACAAAGTTGGTTGCAAATAAAAATGCCTTTCCATACAGAAAGGCATTTGTTATAATTCTATAAACTGATTAGTGGTGCAATTGTTCTTCGCCTGGCTGCATTGGCACAGTCTGAGGAACGAAATCTTCTTCCCATCCCGGTTTGCTGTAATCGTATGGCCATCTGTGTACATGAGGAATCTCTCCTGGCCAGTTACCGTGGATGTGCTCAACAGGTGCAGTCCATTCTAAAGTAGTTGAACGCCATGGATTTTGAACTGTTCTTTTTCCGTAGAAAATACTACTGAAGAAGTTGTATAAGAATACTAATTGGAAAACTCCACCAACTAAAGCAAAACAAGTAATGATTACGTTTACATTTTGCAAATCATCAAACAATGGGAAGTTGGTATTGGTATAATATCTTCTTGGTAATCCAGCCATTCCGATAAAGTGCATTGGGAAGAAAACTCCATAAGCACAAACAGCAGTAACCCAAAAGTGAATATACCCTAAGTTTTTATTCAACATTCTTCCGAACATTTTTGGGAACCAGTGATAGATCCCTGCGAACATTCCGTAAAGGGCAGAAATACCCATTACTAAGTGGAAGTGAGCTACTACGAAATAAGTATCGTGAACATTGATATCCAAAGTACTGTCTCCAAGGATGATTCCCGTTAATCCCCCAGTGATGAAAGTAGAAACCAATCCGATAGAGAATAACATCGCAGGATTTAACTGCAGGTTACCTTTCCATAAGGTTGTGATATAGTTAAATGCTTTTACCGCAGAAGGAATCGCAATCAATAAGGTTGTGAAGGTAAACACAGAACCTAGGAATGGATTCATTCCCGAGATAAACATGTGGTGCCCCCAAACGATAGTTGACAGGAATGCAATTGCAATAATCGACATAATCATCGCTCTGTATCCAAAGATTGGCTTACGTGAGTTTGTTGCAATAACTTCCGATGTAATACCTAATGCAGGCAATAATACGATATATACTTCAGGGTGTCCTAAGAACCAGAATAAGTGTTCGAACAATACCGGAGAACCTCCCTGGTAATGTAATACTTCACCAGCGATGTAGATGTCAGAAAGGAAGAATGAAGTTCCGAAACTTCTATCCATAATTAACATTAATGCTGCAGAAAGTAATACCGGGAAAGAAATAACTCCAATAATAGCGGTAATAAAGAATGCCCAGATTGTTAATGGCAGTCTTGTCATCGTCATTCCTTTAGTTCTTAAGTTGATAACAGTAACGATATAATTCAACGAACCTAATAGAGAAGCCGCGATGAAAATAGCCATAGAAACCAACCATAAAGTCATACCTGCACCAGAGCCCGAAATAGCCTGTGGCAAAGCACTCAATGGTGGATAAATTGTCCATCCTGCGTTAGCCGGTCCTGATTCAACGAATAGGGAACAAACCATAACAACACTTGAAACAAAGAACAACCAGTAGGAAATCATATTCAGAAGGCCTGATGCCATATCCCTTGCTCCAATCTGAAGCGGAATCAGTAAGTTACTAAACGTACCACTCAAAGCTGCCGTAAGTACAAAGAATACCATGATGGTTCCGTGGATTGTCACTAGCGACAAATAGATTTCATTAGACATTACACCATTTGGAGCAAATTTGTCGCCTAAAAGAAAATTAAAAATCTTAAATGATTCTTCCGGCCAGGCTAATTGCATTCTGAAAAGCATTGACATTCCAACACCAATAATACCCATAAAGATACCAGTAATCAAATACTGTTTAGCAATCATTTTGTGATCAATACTAAAAATATATTTAGTAATGAACGTGTCTTTATGGTGGTGTTCGTGTTCGTCGTGACCGTGATCGTGGTTGTGAGCTTCTGCTGACATATTGGGTTAACTTTTAAATTTTATAATTATTTCGGTTCTGCCTGAGCCACTACAGTAGTGTCGTTGCTTTTTGTAGAACTTGAGTCTTTAGTTTGTGCTGGTGTTTCTGCTGCTTTGGCTTCCGCTGCTGCATTTTTAACTGCCTGAACAATAGTTTTTGGTGAATTTTCCTTTAACCAAGCTGCATATTCTTCCGGAGTGTCAACTACAATTTTCATTTGCATGTTGTAGTGTGAGGCACCGCAAATTTTATTACACAATAATAAATAATCGAACGTGTAAGGATCAAGTCCTGCTTCGCCTTTTGCTATTAATTGCTGGCTTTTCTTAGCTCTGATATCATTAATAGTAGCAACTTTTTCAACCATTGCCGGTTTTTCTCTCATCTCAGCAGTAGTTAACGTTGGGATGAATGAAAAATTAGTAACCATACCGGGAACACAGTTCATTTGTGCTCTAAAGTGTGGCATGTAGGCAGAGTGCAATACGTCTTGAGAACGCATTTTGAATATAACCCTTGTTCCTTTTGGAAGGTGAAGTTCAGATGAAGTAAAATCATCCTGAGCATTTGGGTCTGATAAATCGACACCTAAATTATTTACTCCTTCAATATATCTAACGTTAGCTTTTCCTAATACATGATCTGCACCGGAATATCTAGCTTCCCATTTAAACTGTTGAGCGTAAAGTTCGATTACAATCGCATCCTTATCATCTTTCTCATCCACGAACATAATGTTTGTCCAAGCATACAATCCATAAAGTATTAATACCGCCAAAACGATTGCCGGAATTATACTCCATATGAATTCCAATTTATTGCTATCAGCAAAATAAAGTGCCTGCTGCCCTTGTCTTCCTCTATATTTAAAGGCAAAATAGTGCAATAAAGCCTGTGTAATGGTCTGTACAATAAATATAAGGACCATGGTAATAATCATAAGATTATCAATCTCTGGTCCGTGAGCTGACGCTGCATCACTCATCAATGGAAAGTGGCCATAGTATACAAGACACCAAATCGTTGTCACGTAAATGAAAACAAGAAAGCCAAACATCAAGTAACCGTTAACTTTATTATCATTATCATTTGCCACTTGCGTGTCGTTAACGAATTTTCCAACTTGTGTTAAATCGAATATCTTAGTTAACTGCCACAAGGCAACTGCCAATAAAACTACAACTATAAGTACCAAAAGAGTTGTCATTTGTAATTTACTTTAAATATTAATAATGAAAATGTTTACTTTCTTCAATGAAAGGATTTCGTTTCGGAAGTAACGGAGCTTTTGTTAAAGCACTGAATACTGTGAAAATGAATAATCCTAAGAAGAATAATAATGATGAAATTTCAGGTATTCCAATAAACCATCTGTCTCCTACCGTTCCCGGCATAATCATATTGAAGAAATCAACATAATGTCCTATCAATATAACAGTTCCTCCCATCACTATAATCCAAGCGATACGTTTGAAATCGGTGTTGATTAAAAGTAATATTGGGAAAATAAAGTTCATTACAAATGCACCCCAGAAAGTGATACCGTATTCTTCGATTCTGGTAACAAAATAAGTCACCTCTTCCGGAATGTTGGCATACCAGATCAACATGAATTGAGAGAACCATAAGTACGTCCAGAAAACACTTATACCAAACATGAATTTTGATAAATCGTGGATGTGGCTTGAATTTACATTCTCTAAATAGCCTTTAGATTTTAAGTATAGAGTAACCATTTGAATAGTTGTAATACCGCTCACAAAGAAGCTGGCAAATACATACCATCCGAAAAGTGTACTGAACCAGTGTGGGTCAACAGACATAATCCAGTCCCAAGACATAATAGATTCAGAAACAATAAAGAATACTAAGAATGCCGCTGACATCTTGAAGTTCTTTTTGTAGTAGCTGTTATCATTAGACTCGTCCTGAGCTAAGCAATTTTTTCTTGAGTAATATCTGTATAGATTCCAAACAGTAAGGAACAATATCGCTCTGATAATCCAAAATGGGAAGTTTAGGTAACCCGATTTTCCTGCGATAATTGCATCGTAGTTTTCGTGTCCTTTTTCAGTAACGCCTTCTGCCATCCAGGTGAACATGTGGTTAAAATGGAAACCGCATGCCAATAAAAGGATGAAGAAAATGATAGAACCAGGCAATAAATAAGAAGTAACTCCCTGCATTACCCTGAATAATACCGGAGACCATCCCGCTTGAGCAACTTGTTGGATAGCATAGAAAGCTAAGGCTCCCATGGCAATCAACATGAAGAATATACAGGCAACATATAATGCTGACCAAGGTTTGTTTTGTAATTGATGTAAAACATGCTCCAAGTGTTCAGCATGCTCATCACCATGTGCATCTGAATGAGCAGCTGTATGTCCAGCTCCTTTTTCTGCATGGGTTTCATCTTTATGAGCCTCATACGCAACAGCAACAGCTGTACTATCCTTTGCAATTGTATCGTGAACTACAGTAGTCTCTTCATGATTTGCTGCTGCAGAATCTACAGTTGTTTTACCTGCCTCCTCATGAGCCGCACTCTCTTGATGCTTAGCTTCTGCTTCATGCGATGCTGCGGTAGCTTCATGATGTTCTGCTGCTGCTTCATGTCCGCCTCCATGATGAGCTTCTTCTTCCTTAAGAATAGTCTCAACATCCTGAACAGTTTTTGGTGCTGTGTAAAAACCCCAACCAATGCCAAGGACACCAACGATCATCAGTACAAAAGAAAAGGTTTTTAATTTACTTGAAAATGTATACATATCTATAACAATCTGTTTATTCTACAATTATAATTTGCTTTTAAGTTCAAGAACATAAGCTGCAATCATCCAACGCTCTTTTTGACTCAATTGATTAGCATAAGAACCCATTGAATTTAATCCATATGTCTGGACATGATAAATGCTTCCTATTGAAACCTGTCTGTCGGCATAACTTGGAACTCCAAGGAATTTTTCCTGTTTTACCAATTTACCTTTACCGTCACCGGCTGTTCCGTGGCAGATGGCACAATAAATATCGTATAATTCTCCAGCAGCTTTCATATCCACAGCTGCAGAATCAAGTGGTGAATTCGTTATTGATTTTGAAAAATTATATCCTTCCGTTGTATTAGGAATTTCATAAGGAACAAAACCTCTTTTGATTGAACCTGACGGAGGAAGTTGACCTTCTTTACCTTTTAAACCTGTTGGCGAATTGAAAGCATCAGATTCTGAATAGGTTTCATAAGCTACCGATTCGTACATGTTTGGCATATACTGGTAGTTAGGTTTCAAATTATCTTTACAAGATGAAAAGGAAACAACGATACCTAATACAAATGCTATTTTAAGTAAACTTTTCATATCTATATTAATGCTTATCAATTACTTTAACTTCTACTGCTCCGGTATTTTTGAAGAAATTTACCAACTCTTCTTCATTGTTGTTTACAGAAACTTCCATTAGGAAATGATCATCTGTAGTTCTTACATCCGGATTCTCTGCTTGTTTGAATGGCCATAATCTACTTCTCATGTAAAAAGTGATAACCATTAAGTGAGCTGCAAAAAATACAGTCATCTCAAACATTACCGGAACGAAAGCTGGCATATTCTGATAGTAGGCAAAACTTGGTTTACCACCAATATCCTGAGGCCAGTCCTGAATCATGATATAATTCATCATGGTTGTTGCAACCGTTAATCCAATACAACCATAAATGAAGGCACAGATAGCTAAACGTGTTGGTTCAAGTCCCATTGCCTTATCCAAACCGTGAACAGGAAAAGGGGTAAAAACTTCTTCAATATGGTGATGTGCTTTTCTGGTTTGCTTTACAGCATCCATTAAGATATCATCATCATTATATATAGCGTGTATAACTTTATTACTACTCATAACAAATATTAATGTGTTTCAGAATGATTATTATGTCCTTCTTTTTCTCTCTCTCTTTTATAGTTTTCTCCTGACGACTTCAAGATTGTCTTAACCTCTGCCTGTGCAATCACTGGGAAAGTTCGGGCATACAATAAGAACAACACGAAGAAGAAACCAATAGTTCCGATAAATATTCCGATATCAACAAACGTTGGCTGGAACATGGTCCACGATGATGGAAGATAATCCCTGTGCAATGAGGTTACGATAATTACGAAACGCTCAAACCACATACCGATATTTACTACAATCGAGATTATGAATGAGAACATAATACTGGTTCTCAATTTTTTGAACCACATGAACTGTGGCGAGAATACGTTACAAGTCATCATCGACCAATACGCCCACCAGTAAGGTCCGGTTGCTCTGTTTAAGAAAGCGTACTGCTCGTATTCAACTCCGGAATACCAGGCAACAAATAACTCGGTGATATAAGCAACACCAACGATAGAACCTGTAATCATAATTACAATGTTCATTAATTCGATATGCTGAATTGTGATATAAGCTTCAAGGTTAGAAACTTTTCTCATGATTATAAGCAAAGTATTTACCATCGCAAATCCTGAGAATACCGCTCCTGCAACAAAGTACGGAGGGAAAATGGTTGTATGCCATCCAGGAACTACCGAAGTAGCAAAGTCAAAGGATACAATCGTGTGTACTGAAAGTACAAGTGGAGTAGCCAAACCTGCAAGTACCAAAGATACTTCTTCAAAACGCTGCCAGTCTTTTGCTCTACCGCTCCATCCAAAGGAAAGTATAGAATAAATTCTTTTTGTAAATGGAGTTACTGCTCTATCTCTTAACATCGCAAAGTCAGGCAATAATCCAGTCCACCAGAAAACCAATGATACCGAAAGATAGGTTGAGATTGCAAATACGTCCCAAAGCAATGGTGAATTAAAGTTTACCCAAAGCGAACCAAACTGATTCGGAATTGGCACTACCCAATAAGCTAACCATGGACGACCCATGTGGATAATTGGGAATAAACCTGCCTGGATTACAGAGAAAATGGTCATCGCCTCAGCAGAACGGTTAATTGCCATTCTCCATCTTTGACGGAATAATAATAGTACGGCAGAAATAAGTGTTCCTGCGTGACCAATACCAACCCACCAAACGAAGTTAGTAATATCCCAAGCCCAACCAACAGTTTTATTTAAACCCCAGGTTCCAATACCGGTTGAAATGGTATAGATGATGCATGTAATTCCCCAAAGGAAAGCTATTAATGCGATAGAAAATACAGTCCACCACTGTTTATTGGCTCTTCCTTCTACAGGAGCAGCGACATCTACAGTTACATCGTGATATGATTTATCACCTATAACTAATGGTTTTCTAATGGGTGCTTCGTAATGAGACGACATAATCCTTTATTTCTTAATTAATTATTTTTATACTACGTATTTCTAACTTTAACGTGATAGAACACGTTTGGTTTTGTACCTACACTTTCTAACAAGTGGTACATTCTCTTATCTTCAGCTAGTTTTGCAACCAGGCTTTCTTTATTGTTTACATCTCCAAATACCATTGCTCCGCTTGAACAAGCTGCAGAACAAGCTGTTTGGAATTGATCAACTCCTACTTCTCTACCTTCACGTTTTGCGGTTAGGATAGTTAACTGTGTCATTTGGATACACATTGAACATTTTTCCATAACTCCACGGGAACGAACGTTAACATCTGGATTGATAACCATACGACCTAAGTCATTATTCATATGGAAATCAAACTCGTCATTGTTGTTGTATAAGAACCAGTTGAAACGACGTACTTTATACGGACAGTTGTTTGCGCAGTAACGGGTACCAACACATCTATTGTAAGCCATTTGGTTTTGACCCTGACGACCGTGTGAAGTTGCCGCAACCGGACAAACTGTTTCACATGGTGCGTGGTTACAGTGCTGACACATTACTGGTTGGAATGCTACTTGTGGATTATCCGCAGGATTTTCCATATCACCAAATCCACCTAATGAACCTTTTTCACCAAATAGTCCGTCAAAATTATCTTTTTCTCGTTGTCACCAGCAAAAGTATCTTCTGAAGAATAATATCTGTCGATACGCAACCAGTGCATATCACGGCTTCTTCTCACTTCAGATTTTCCAACAACAGGAACGTTGTTTTCTGCGTGGCAGGCGATAACACAAGCACCACAACCTGTACAAGCATTTAAATCGATTGAAAGGTTGAAATGGTGTCCAACTGAACGATCAAATGATTCCCATAAATCAACTTTTGTAGCTTCAACTTCTTTGTGATCTAACGAAACCATAGCAACAGAATTCCATACTTCCGGCTCGTCGTATTTTGCGTTGAATATTTCTAAAGTAGTTTCCTTGATAATATCACCTCTTCCCATTAGGGTTTTCTGTGACTGAACACAAGCAAACTCGTGCTCACCGCTTGCAGCCTCAATGGTTGCAGACTGTACATTATTAAAGTTTGCGTAGAATGCATAAGCATTCAAACCTACCTGCATTTCTTCTTTTAGATTCGTTTTCTTACCGTAACCCAAAGCCATACCTAAAGTTCCTTTAGCCTGGCCTGGCTGAACGATAACCGGAACATTTTCCAGTTTTATTCCATTAACCGTAAGTGTGGCATAACTTCCGTTAAGTCCACCATTAGCAACGATTCTGTTTTGTAATTTCAATTTCTCAGCATCTGCCTGTGAAACGGTTACATAGTTATCCCAAGATACTCTTGTAATTGGATCCGGAAATTCCTGTAACCATGGATTGTTCGCCTGTTGACCATCACCTAAACCTGTTTTGGTATACAATACCAATTCAAATCCTTTAGCTGGCGTTGATGATGCTAATGCACTTGCAGCAGCCGCAAAATTAGCTGAACCTGAAATAGAAGACGAAGCTACGCCCATTGCAACACCATCGTGAAGCGTTTGGTTCCATGAAGCACCGTTAGTAAATCCGGCCACATTGGCTTTTATGTAATCATAATAATCAGCACTGCTTCCATTCCATGACAATAAAGCTTCCTGGAATTGTTTAGAACTGAATAACGGACGGATGGTTGGTTGCGTTAAAGAATAAATTCCTTTAGTTAACATCAAATCATTCCATGACTCTAAATAGTGAGGTGCCGGTATTGCAATATTTGTAATCGATGCTGTTTCATCTTCTCTCAAAGAAAAGGCAGCCGATAATTTTACTTTTTTCAATCCGCTTTTAAATTTAGCGCTGTCTGCTAAAGTATATACCGGATTTACACCGCTCATAATTAACGTATGAACACTTCCTGCATTCATATCAGCAATTAACTGAGCTACTTTTTCGTTGGATCCTTTTCTGATTTGACGTGTTCCTGAAGTTGAAAATGCCTCACTTGCTAAAGCCGAATTGATAGCCAAAACTAACAATTGTGCATTTTTGTCCTGGATTCCGGAAACCAAAAGTCCTTTACTTCCCGCCGCTTTTAATTGCTGTGCAGCTTTCATAACTACATCTTCAGCAGTAACTTTTCCAGTTGAAACTCCTGAACCTGTAATTACATTATATATCTTAACTAATGCTTGTTTTTGATCTGCAACTGTCATTGGAACACGCTTATCGGCTGCAGCTCCTGACAAAGTCATGTTAGCTTCAAACTGATAGTGTTTCGACATTTTTCCTGCCTGTGGAACTCTTCCTTTAGAATAGCCCGAATCAAAATTTCCACCCTGCCAGTCTCCTAAGAAATCAGCTCCGACAGAAATAATTGTATTTGCTTTTGAGAAATCATAATCCACTATAGCTCTTTCGCCATAAGCTGCCTCGAATGCATCTAAAGCTGCAGATTCAGAAACCGCATCATAAACAACATGTTTTGCTGTTGGATTCTTTGCAATAAATTCAGCGATTAGTTTTTCAGTAGACGGACTTGCCAAAGTATTGGTCAATAAAACAACCTGTCCGCCTTTAGCTTTTGCATCAGCAAGACTTGCTTTTATTTTCATATCCGCTTCCTGCCATGTTGCGTCTTTTTGAGCCATTTTGGTTCTTTTCAAACGCATGTCATCGTATAATGACAATACAGAAGCGTGAACTCTTGCATTAGCTGCAAACTTAGCACCTGCAATAGTATTGTTTTCTATTTTGATCGGACGGCCTTCTCGTGTTTTTACCAATAAATTAGCAAAGTCAAAACCATCAAACATAGATGTTGCATAATAATCGGCAACACCAGGAATGATTTGCTCCGGCTGTAAAACGTAAGGAATTGATTTGTGTACCGGACCTTCACAAGCTGCCAAAGATGCGGCCGCCGTTGTAAATCCAACGTATTTCAAGAAATCACGACGAGTTGTTGATGAAGATGATAATGAGTCCTTATCAGATAAAAATTCAGCAGTTGGAATTTCCTCTACAAATTCATTATTTCTAAGCGTCTCAACAATAGAACTATTTTCGTTTAGTTCCTCAACACTTTTCCAGTATTTTTTGTTCGATGACATCGTATATAAATATTAGCTTCTTAATAAATTTATTAGTAGTGACACTTACCACATTCTAAACCTCCCATTTGTGCAGCAGTCAATTTGTCTACTCCATATTTTTTAGAAAGTTCTGCGTGAATCTTGTCATAGTATTTGTTCCCTTCCATCTTAACATCAGTTTCACGGTGGCATTTAATACACCAACCCATCGTTAAAGGAGCAAACTGTTTTTGGATTTCGTAAGTCTGAACCGGACCGTGGCATTTCTGGCATTCAATCCCGGCAACCGTTACGTGTTGTGAGTGATTGAAATAAGCAAAGTCAGGGAGGTTGTGAATCCTAACCCATTTAACCGGACTAGTTTTTCCTGTATATTTCTGTGTAGCTTTATCCCAACCTACAGCATTGTATAATTTTTGGATTTCTCCATCGTAGAATGCTTTTGAATGTTCCGGAGTGGCTGTTGTATCAGCAACTTCAGCAATATTTTTGTGGCAGTTCATACAAACATTCAAAGATGGAATACCTGCATTTTTACTAACTCTCGCTGCAGAGTGGCAGTATTTACAATCGATACCGTTACTTCCTGCGTGGATTCTGTGGGAATAGTGAATTGGCTGAATCGGAGCATAATCCTGATCGATTCCGATTTGCATTACCCAACTGTAAAAGAAATATCCACTAGCTAACAGTAAAAAGATAGAACTAACTAAAACCAAAAATTGATTTTTTGCAAATGCTCTCCAGATTGGCATTCTTTTTCTCTCTCTGAAACTTCAATTCCGTTTTGCTTAGCTACTTTAGTCAACACATTGTTCACAAAGAACAACATAACAACTAACATCAGCATTACCAAAGCTAAAGCTCCAAGTATTACGTTGTTTGAAATTCCGCCGTCACTAGCTGCTGTTCCCGGAGGACCTGCAGTTGGACCTGTTCCTGGACCTGGCGTTGGCTTTGGCTCATCTGTGTAAGCCAAAATGTTATCTACATCCTGTTTAGACAACTGAGGAAACGCGGTCATCACTGACTTATTGTACTCATTGAATATCTTTACAGCATCCGGATCACCAGCTTTAATCATTGCTGAACTGTTGGCTATCCATGGATAAAACCAATCTCTGGCGTGGCGTGCCGTAACACCTCGCAATGCCGGACCGGTTGCCTTAGCATCAAGCTTATGACAAGCTGCGCAATTTGAATTAAACAATGCTTTTCCTGCTACTGCATCACCTCCAGTTGTTGCAACTGGTGCTGCTGTAGTTGGAGCGGCTGCTGTTGCTGCCGGTGGTGTTGCTTGTGAAAATGAAGTGAAGGAGAACGTTAGCATTAAAGCTAAACTGAAGACTATTTTCCTTGAAATCGAATTATGGTTACCCACTTTTTTCATATAATAAGTGATTATCTACTAGTATTGGCATGATTTTTTCTGAAAGAAATCCAGTTTAAAAATCGACACTTTGTTAAAAACTTGCACAAAAATACGATTTATGGACTATTCTCAAAACCTTAAATATATCTTAAATATCAAATTGTATCAATTTATATTAATTCTAAATAATGTTTTCTCTACAGTTTAATTTATTATGTTTTACATTTGCATTAAAATCAAATAATTATGCGCAGTTTATCAAAATCTACAGTGTTTTTTTGGGCTTGTTTGTTAGCTTTTTTATCTCAAAAAAGTATAGGGCAAGTTTCAAAAGTAAGTATTAGCCAGGATCCGAAATTTGAACAGCTTTTAAACGAGAAAAGAAAGATAAACAGCTCAATAACGATTAATGACCGTTACAAAATCCAGATATTTAACGGCGATACCGAGAATTCAAAAAAACCTTAACAGATTTTAAAAGGGAAAACAAAAACATGGATGCCACAATTGTTTTCAGTACACCTTTGTATAAGGTTTGGGTTGGTAATTTCAAGACTAGGATTGAAGCCGAAAAGAACCTCAACGACTTAAAGAAAAAGTATCCAAATGCATTTCTGATAAAGCCAAATAAATAGAAAACCTGATGTGTCCAGAGTTTATAAGTTATTTAATTTCTTATAAATCATTTTTTTGTCGGCAGGTGTTCGTTTGGTTTTTTTATACTCTTTAAGAAGTGGATCATTAGACTTAAGCATATTCAAGACATACTTATCGGTCAAAAGAGTTGGCGTGCCTTTTTTCCTTTCAATGACTAAGGGGATTTTTTTGGTTCCGAATCATCATTGTTCCCACTTAAAATCATCATTGGTATTATACCGCCACCAACTGCCATGGCACTACCATAAGCCAAATAAAAGCCGTTAAAGTCCAGATTGCTTTCTATAACTTCATCAATAAAATAGTTTTCTCCCATGATTTCTGCTTTCAAATAATATTTTACCTCAGAAAAACGGAATAGGTTTATATAAAAATTCTTACCGTCACTAAACCCGTAAAAACCAGTTTCAACTCTTCCGGTTGCATTATTTAAAAGACAGAATCCTTCTTTGTATTTGGTAATGGTATAATCGTCCAGACTCAGAAAATGCCCATTGAGAACATCTTTATAATTAAGGTAAATTCCCGTCTGAATCTCAGTTTTGGAATTCGTACTATTTACCGATTCTTCCAGAGTAAAAAGTATCGGCGTTTTGTATATATTTTTTGAGTTTTTATAATTTTCAAAACTATTCCTGATTGCTTCTGTAATTAATCCTGCTTGTTTTTTGGTAACATCCGATCGGGTATTCTCTTGCGTGGAAAAAAATGTACCGGTTATATAGAGCCTGCCATCTTCATTCTTTTCAATCACATCCAAAACAACCGTGGCTGACCCTGTTTGTTTTTTTACATAATTATTATCTGTATCTGCATTCTTCTCGGTAACATAAAGTTCGTTAATCCGAATTGAAATCTCTTTTTTGTTTTCGCTTTTTGGATACAAAACAGACATTAAAGATTGTACTTCTTCTACAAAGGGCTTCTCAAAATCGGCAGACACTTTACTGTTGAAAAGAGAAACGTAAACAGTCCCTATATTCTCCTTTACCTGTCGTCCATCGTATACGTTTTCAACATAAAAATCACCCTCAGTCGCAGTATTCTTTTCATTGTCCAATGAAATTAAATGGACCTTCTTTTCCTGGGCATGCCCCATTAACAAAAAGAACAAGGTAAAAGCAACTACAATTTTTTTCATGGTTTTTTATTTCCAGATAAACTAAAAAAATCCCGATGACTCGGGATTTTTTAATAGTATTATTTCATCTTTTTCTTCACTTCCACTTCCTGGAAAGCTTCGATGATATCTAGTTGTTCGATGTCATTGTAATTCTTGATCTGCATACCGCAATCGTATCCTTTAGAAACATCCTTAACATCGTCTTTGAAACGTTTCAGTGTAGCCAATTCACCTGTAAAGATAACAACACCTTCACGAATGATACGGATTTTAGAATTCCTGAAGATCTTACCATCGGTAACCATACATCCGGCAATCGTACCAATTTTAGACACTTTGAATATTTCCCTGATTTCTGCTGTTCCTGTAATTTCTTCCTTCATTTCCGGAGAAAGCATTCCTTCCATGGCATCTTTCAAGTCATTGATAGCATCATAGATGATAGAATAATTTCTGATATCGATTTCTTCTTTCATTGCCAATTGACGTGCATTCCCTGCAGGACGAACGTTAAATCCGATAATAATCGCATCAGATGCAGAAGCTAACATAACGTCAGTTTCTGTAATCGCTCCAACGCCTTTGTGAATAATGTTGATCTGGATCTCTTCAGTAGACAATTTAGAGAACTCACTTGAAAGTGCTTCTACTGAACCATCCACGTCTCCTTTAAGGATAATGTTCAATTCCTTAAACTGACCCAATGCAATACGACGTCCAATTTCCGCCAATGTGATATGACGCTGTGTTCTTACCGATTGTTCACGCATTAACTGAGTACGTTTAGCCGCAATTTGTTTTGCTTCCCTTTCGTCTTCAAATACGTTGAATTTATCTCCAGCAGTCGACGCACCATCCAAACCTAAAATAGATATTGGAGTCGACGGACCAGCCGATTGTACACTGTGCCCTCTTTCGTCATGCATCGCTTTCACTTTACCGTGATTCTTTCCGGCCAATACATAATCTCCAACTTTTAAAGTTCCTGATTGAACTAAGATTGTAGACACATAACCACGGCCTTTGTCTAATTGTGCTTCCACAACTGTTCCGACTGCCGCTTTATTTGGATTTGCCTTTAAGTCTAATATTTCAGCCTCAAGCAATACTTTTTCTAATAATTCTTTTACACCTGTTCCTTTTTTGGCAGAAATATCATGTGACTGGTATTTTCCACCCCAATCTTCAACAAGTAAATTCATAGCCGCTAATTTCTCCTTAATCTTTTCAGGATTAGCGCCTTGCTTATCAATTTTGTTAATCGCAAATATCATCGGAACATTAGCTGCCTGAGCGTGGCTAATTGCCTCTTTGGTTTGTGGCATGATGTCATCATCCGCCGCAACAACGATAATCGCAATATCGGTAACCTGAGCTCCACGGGCACGCATCGCGGTGAACGCCTCGTGACCTGGTGTATCCAGGAAAGTGATTTTTTGACCACCTTCAAGCGTTACGGCATAAGCTCCGATGTGCTGTGTAATTCCACCCGATTCTCCGGCAATTACATTTTCGTTACGAATATAATCCAGCAAAGATGTTTTACCGTGATCCACGTGACCCATTACAGTCACAATTGGCGCACGCGAGATTAAATCTTCAGGTTTATCCTGCACCACTTCCATGGTTTCTTCGATATCGGTAGTAATGAATTCTACTTCATATCCAAATTCATCGGCAACGATAGATAAGGTTTCCGCATCCAAACGCTGGTTCATTGTAACCATGATTCCAAGTGACATACAGGTTCCGATTACTTTTGTAATTGGCACATCCATCATCGTAGCAATTTCACCAACGGTAACAAATTCTGTTACTTTGATTGTTTTGCTTCCTTCGTCTAATGCTTGTTGCTCATCTTCCGAACGTTGACGGTGTGTGTCACGCTTGTCTCTTCTGTATTTCGCAGCTTTAGATTTGTTTCCTTTTCCTTGTAAACGCTCTAAAGTTTCCTTGATTTGGTTTTTAACTTCCTCTTCCGTTGGCTCCACTTTTTGAACGATTGCAGGACGATTTCCTTTTTGGAAACCTCCGCCTCCTGGTTTGCTTCCACCTGGTTTTGTTGGTCCAAAAGCATTTCCTCCGCCACCGCCACCAACAACAGATTTACCTGGTTCTGGTTTGCCGGGAATTCTTTTTCTCTTATTCTTATTGGCATTTGCATTATTTGCTGCATTGGCTCCAGTGGCTGGAGTTGCAGGTTTATTTGCATCTTTTTTAAACTCTTCTTTTTTCTTCTTAGGCTTATTGAACTGCGTTAAGTCGATTGTCTGACCTGTTAATACAGGACCTGTAAGAGCTTGATATTGTGTAGTGTGCGTTTCGTCAACTGGCTCTTCTGGAGCAGCTGCCTCAACAGCTTTGACTTCTTTTGGAACTGCAACCGGAGCTTCTTCTTTTTAGGAGCTTCCTCTTTCTTTTCAACAACTGTTTTTGGCTCTTCAACTACTTTTGGAGTAATTACCGTTGGAGCAGCAGGAGCTTTTGGCTCTAAATCAATTTTCCCAACCTGCTTTGGAGCAGTTATGGTGGCTCTCGCCTTAATTAACTCTTGCTGTTGCTGACGCTCTTCGTCCTGCTTACGTTTGTCTTCGATTTCTTTTTCTCTTTCAACACGAAGCGCTTCTTTTTCTTTTCTTATCTCTTCACTTATCCCTTTCGAAGCTTCTTTATTCCCTTTATCACCGGCAAATTGTCCGCAAAGAATAGTATATACATCATCGGAAATTTTTGTGTTTGGACTTGCTTCAATAGCAATGCCCTTATCCTTAAGATAATCCACAGCTCTTTCCAAAGAAATATTTAATTCCCTTAAAACTTTATTAATTCTAATATTTCCTTCAGACATAAAATCTTATTAATGTTATCTATTTTGCGTGAAAGAATTAGTCCTGGAACTCTTCTTTCAATATTCTTATTACTTCTAAAATGGTTTCTTCTTCCAAATCGGTTCTTCTCACTAAATCGGCAACATCCTGATTTAAAATACTTCTTGCAGTATCCAAACCGATTTTTGCGAATTCGTCTATTACCCAACCGTCGATTTCATCTGAAAACTCTGTTAATTCAACATCGTCTTCTTCTGCTGCAATTCCTTCACGGATTACGTCTAATTCATAACCTGTTAAAAGACCTGCCAGTTTAATGTTGTGTCCTCCACGGCCAATTGCTTTTGAAACTTCTTCCAATTTCAAAAACACTTCGGCTCTTTTTTCTCTTCGTCAATTTTGACTGAAGATACTTTTGCAGGGCTTAATGCTCTTGTAATGTAAAGCTGTAGGTTGGCAGTGTAATTGATTACGTCAATATTTTCGTTCCCAAGTTCACGAACAATTCCGTGAATCCTTGAACCTTTCATACCAACACAAGCTCCCACAGGGTCTATTCTGTCGTCATAAGAATCTACAGCTACTTTTGCTTTTTCACCTGGAATCCTTACTACATTTTTGATCATAATCAAACCATCAAAAACTTCTGGAATTTCCTGTTCGAACAATTTCTCCAAAAATTTATCTGCCGTTCTCGACATGATGATTTGTGGTTTGTTTCCTTTCAATTCAACGCTTTCAATAATTCCACGAACATTGTCTCCTTTACGGAAAAAGTCAGATGGGATCTGTTTTTCTTTTGGCAGAACAATTTCATTTCCTTCGTCATCAATCAAAATTACAACTCTTGGACGAACGTGGTGTACTTCTGCAGTATAAATTTCACCAATCAAATCTTTAAATTGTTTGTAAAGATTAGTATTATCGTGTTCGTGTATTTTAGAAATTAAGTTTTGACGCAAGGCTAAGATTGCTCTTCTTCCTAAGTCAATTAATTTTACTTCTTCCGAAACTTCTTCTCCAATTTCAAAATCGGCTTCTATTTTTCTTGCTTCTGTTAATGTGATTTCTTCATTCTCTAAATCTAAATCATCATCTGCTACAACAATCCTTCTTCTCCAAATCTCCATATCACCTTTATCAGGATTGATAATGATGTCAAAGTTATCATCTGAACCGTATTTCTTTTTTAATGCGTTTCTAAATACATCTTCCAAAATCGCCATAAGCGTTACCCGATCAATCAGTTTGTCGTCTTTAAACTCTGAAAATGATTCGATTAATGCAATATTTTCCATGCCTAAATTTAATTAAATATTATTGTAACAATTGCTTCTTTTATCTCTGAATAAGGAATTTCGCGTTTGTGCTCCACCGTTTCTTTTCCTTTTCCAATCTTTTTTGGTTCTCTTGCCGTCCAGGAAAGTGTAATGCCTTCATCTGAAACCTGCTCTAAGACTGCTTCTATAGTTTCGTTATTTGTTTTAACCTTCAGGGTTCTCCCAATATTCTTTCGATACTGCCTTACCATTTTCAACGGTGTTGAAACTCCTGCAGAGGCTACTTCAAGTGAATAGTCCTGCTCTTCACGGTCTAAATTATTATCAATTGCACGACTGACGTCAATACAATCCTGTAAATTTACACCATTATCGCCATCTAAAGTTACCATTACCTTAAATTGGTCATTGATAGCTAAATCGACCAAAAACAAGGAAGGCTTTTCTTTTAACACCTCTTCCAACAACTCCGAAATCTTCTCTTTAAATGCCATATTTGTATAAAAAGAGGGAAGCAATGCTTCCCTCATTATTTAGTTTTGAATGATAAATAACGGTGCAAATATAGTTATTTTTTTGTAAACCAAAAATGTTGTTGTATCAAAAAAAAGTAATACCTTTATTCTGTTATTATTTACAATCCAAACCTTACTTTTTATTATCATGAAAAAAATTTTAGTACCCACAGATTTCTCAGATCATGCCTATTACGCTTTAAAAGTTGCTTCACAAATCGCTAAGAAAAATGGCGGTGAAATCATATTGTTACACATGTTGGAATTACCTCATCAGGCCGGAGATGCAATTGGAAGCGGACATGATCTGCCTGAGATAATGCTTTTTAAAAACTCGGCTATAAATAAACTGGAAGATTTAATGGATGATGCTACTTTGGATGGAATCCAGGTGTCAGAAATCATTCAGTTTGAACTTGCTTTTGATGGCATTATGAAAGTGAGCGCCAAAAACGACGTTGATTTAATTGTTATGGGTTCTCATGGAGCTAGTGGTTTCAAGGAAATGTTTATTGGTTCGAATGCAGAAAAAGTCGTTCGAAATTCAGATGTTCCTGTATTAATTATCAAAAAAGATGTTGGACAATTCAATGTTGATAAATTTGTTTTTGCTTCAGACTTTACCGATGAAATCAAAAAGCCCTTTAACAAAGTTGTTGATTTTGCCAATAAATTTGGCGCAGAGCTTGAATTAGTTATGATTAATACACCTAGCAGCTTCAAACCGACACGCCTTGCGCAAGAAATCATGGATAAGTTTGTTGCGAACTTTACCATCAATAAATTCACTACGAATATTTACAATGATGTTAATATCGAAACCGGAATATTGAACTTTTCCAATCACATCAATGCCGATTTGATTGGTGTTTGTACTCACGGAAGAAAAGGAATTGCGCACTTCTTTAACGGAAGTATCAGCGAAGACTTAGTAAACCACGCACTTCGTCCTGTAGTTACTTTTAAGATTTAATTCAATCCTTAAAATCCTTAAAATCAAAAAATCCCGCAAGTTGCGGGATTTTTTGTTGGTCTACTAGGACTCGAACCTAGAAAGGCTGCACCAAAAACAGCTGTGTTACCATTACACCATAGACCAGTTTTGCTTAATGCGAGTGCAAATTTAGAACAAATTTTATTTTACACAAGCAAATAACTATAAAAATTAAAAACTTAACCTAAATTGCATTTGATATCGCGTACAATAAACTTGAAACTAAACGGTTATAGCATTTGAGAAAAATTTGTTAAGAGGCGTTTAATTGCGTTAAAAAAAACAGTTTCTTTGTATCATCAAAAATAAAACCTTGATTTCATAGCTTTATGATGAACTTTAACTTCAATAAATGGAATACCATCTTAGGATGGACAACATTTGCAATTGCCTTAATTACTTATTCGCTGACTGTTGAACCCACCATGAGTTTTTGGGATTGTGGGGAGTATATTTCGACCTCGGCAAAGTTGGAAGTGGGGCATCCACCCGGAGCACCATTGTTTCAGATACTGGGAGCTTTCTTTGCGATGTTCGCTACCAGCAAAGAATCTATCGCACTGATGGTTAATATGCTGTCGGTGTTTTCGAGCGCTTTTACTATTTTGTTTATGTTTTGGTCTTCTACCATAGTTTTGCGGAAGATTATTTCTCAATATACCGAGTTAGACCGAAATAAAGCTATAGTTGTTTTAGGAAGTTCATTTGTAGGCGCCTTGGCCTTTACCTTCTCGGATAGTTTTTGGTCGAGTGCTGTTGAAGCAGAGGTTTATGCGATGGCATCCTTGCTTATTGCGATATTATTCTGGCTTGGTTTGCGTTGGGAACAAGACATGCATACACCCAAAGGTAACCGTTGGCTTTTATTGATATCATTAATGATTGGACTTTCGTTTGGAGTGCACTTTATGGCATTGCTTACCATACCATCAATTGGGTTTTTGTATTACTTTAAGAATTACAAGAAGGTTACCGTTAAGAACTTTATCATAGCTAACATTATCATTGTTGCAGTCTTGTTGTTCATCTTTAAATTACTACTGCCTTATACTTTAGCTTTCTTTGGAAAGATGGAAATTTTTATGGTTAACAGCTTTGGGTTACCTTTTAACTCGGGAACAATCTTTGCCTTATTGCTTATTATAGGATTCTTTTATTTCGGATTGAAATATACGCGTGAAAAAGGCCATCCGCTTTACAATACTATCCTGTTGTGCAACCTTTTTGTCCTTATTGGTTTCTCTGTTTGGATGATGTTGCCGATACGTGCCAATGCCAATGTGGTAATCAATGAGAATAAGCCATCGGATGCTGCGGAGGTATTAGCTTATTATAACAGGGAGCAGTATGGTGTTAATCCTTTGTTTTACGGACCACAATACACCGATACCTTTGCCGGTTTGGATAAAGATCAACCGTATTTAGACAAGGCACCTAACTATGAAAGAGATTACAAGACAGGCAAATATGTAATCGTAAACAATTACAAAAACGCAGAGCAAAACAGCGACAATAATCATAAAGCGATACTTCCTAGGCTTTGGAGTACAGATCATATTGACAACTATATACAGTTTACCGATGTACCTAAAGTGGAGCTTAACCAAGATTATCCTTATGAAGAAGACTTAGCACAATATGGCGTTAATATCGACAGTCTGAGTGAAGAGCAGGTGGCTATGGCAGTAGGTCAGCTGAAGGAAGAAATGGGTAAGACTGTTGCCGAATTTAAGTCGGCTTATGCGCAAAAAAATTGGATAATGAAGATTATGTTTCCTTCCTGAAAAAATACAGTGATTACCTTACGATAGATAAACCTTCTACTTGGGACAATTTGAGTTTTATGGTGGAATACCAATTTGGCTACATGTATGGAAGGTATTTGCTGTGGAATTTTGTCGGAAGACAGAATGATGTACAAGGCAAATACGATAACCTGGATGGGAATTGGCTGAGCGGCATCAACTTTATTGACGAAATCCACCTGGGAAAAGGAACGACGGAAAATCTTCCGGATGATGTTAAGAATAATAAAGCAAGAAATACCTATTATTTCCTACCCTTCTTTATTGGATTGCTTGGACTGATGTACCATGCCCAAAAAGACCTCAAAAGTTTTTATGTGTTGTTGGCATTGTTCCTGTTCAACAGCATTGCTTTGAAGATATTCCTAAACGAAAGGCCATTTGAACCACGCGAAAGGGATTATGCATTGGTGGGTTCATTTTATGTGTTTGCCATTTGGATCGGATTTGGAGTCTATGCAATATATGAGATTATTTCAGAGAAAGTGAAGTCTAAGCTGGTTGGGCCTGTTGTTATTGGCGCCTGTCTATTGGCTGCACCGATATTAATGGCGGCTAAAAACTGGGATGACCATACCCGTGCCAACAAATATACGGCTATCGCTATGGCGAAAAACTACCTGAATTCGTGCGATAAAAATGCCATACTCTATACCATTGGGGATAATGACACCTTCCCGCTTTGGTATGCCCAGGAAATTGAAGGCGTAAGAACAGATATTAAGATTGTAAACACCCAACTGTTTATGACCGATTGGTATATTGACCAAATGAAGTTTAAAACCTATGAAGCAGATGGCTTGCCTATCTCGTTCAAACATTCTGAATATGTTGGGGATAAGTTAGATTATGTGGCATACATTCCGAAAACCGAAGCAAGATGGGATATTAAAGCCTTTATCGATTTTATCAAAATCCCTAACTCAACTATCGAAATGAGTAACGGGCAAACCATCCATTTTTATCCGACCAATAAGATCAGGATTCCGATAAACAAAGCTAATATCATTAAGAACCGTGTTGTAAACAAAGAGTTTTATGACTCTATTGTGCCTTATATTGATTTGGACATCTCAGGACGTGCTTTATATAAAAACCGACTGATGGCTTTGGATGTATTGGCTAACAACGACTGGAAACGCCCTATTTATTTCACCGGCGGAAGTTTTGGTGACGATGATTATCTGTGGATGAAGGATTATCTTCAGCTAGATGGATTGGTTTATAAACTGGTTCCGGTTAAAACCGCTATCGACAAGGAGAATCCTTATGACATGGGCGATATTGATAGCGAGAAGATGTATAATTTAGTAAACAACTGGACCTGGGGTAATGGCGATCTGACAACCATTTACCATGATCCGGAGACACGCAAAAACAGTATCTCGTACCGAACCAATATGGCTAGATTGATGGAAAAACTAATCAATGAAGGGAAGAATGAAAAGGCTGAAAAGATCATTGATATGGCACTGACCAAGATGCCTATGGATTATTATGGCTATTATACGATGGTAGAGCCGTTTGCCGGAGGCTATTATGCCCTTGGCGAAAAAGAAAAAGCCAGAAAACTTCTGGACAGATTGGTTAAAAAGTATCAGCAGAATTTAACCTATTATTCGGGCATACAGGCTAGCATACAGAATGGCATCGCTTCCGATATCATTACTGATATTGAGCGCTACAGAAGCTTATTAATCGTAATGAAAGACAATAAAGACGAAGCTTATTACAATAAGAACAAGCCAGCGTTTAATACATTTGTGCAACGATTCGGCCGTTTCGGAAGAGAACCCGAATAAATAATACCATCTTATATAAATGTGCCAGATTGATTATTCAGTTTGGCACATTTGTTTTATATTTAGCCTATGCGTTTATGGATAAAGACAAATTGGTTGGTTAGGTTGCTTTTTAGGAAGTATGTATGGCGTATACCTAACAAAGACAATAAGGTATACCTAACTTTTGATGATGGCCCGACTCCGGAAGTTACAGAATGGACTTTGGAACAGTTAAAAAAGTACGATGCCAAGGCTACCTTCTTTTGTATTGGTGATAATATTTCTAAGTATCCTGATATTTTCAGGAAGGTTATTGCAGAAGGACATTCGGTTGGAAACCATACCTTTCATCATCTTAAGGGTTGGGAAACGGATACTAACAATTATGTTGAGAATGTTGCGAAGTGCAATGAGGAGATAGCAAAAGGCAGAAGGCAGAAGGCAGAAGAAAATGATAATCTGAAATCTGCATTCTGTGTTCTGCATTCTAACCTTTTTAGGCCGCCTTATGGCAAGATTAACCCGTTACAATCTAGGAAGCTTCGGGCCAAGGGATACACCATTATCATGTGGGATATTGTTTCATATGATTTTGACAGTGGTACATCTGCGGAAGCGTGTTTGGGTAATGTATTGAACAATGTGGAAAGCGGAAGCATCATTGTTTTCCACGACAGTGTAAAAGCGGAGGGTAATTTGAAATATGCCTTACCAAAAACATTGAAATTCCTAAAGGAGAAAGGCTTTGTTTGTGAAAGGATATGAAAAGTTAATTTTGAATGCTACAACGGCCTCTACCTTGATAGTGCGTATTTGCAGTTCGTGGCTTGGGTGTTTCTTCTGAAGCAATTGAGAATTTTAGCGATGAAAATTTGATTAAACTATTTTAACAATTTTTAAGCCCATAGTTTATCTAATTGGGTATTCATTTGCTAACAATTGCATTTTCAATCTACTGGACAAGTTTGTAGAACTTTATGATGAAAAGGAAAGTTCTATGAACGATTACTTGAAGCAGAAAAGTATAAGGTAACTTATTTAGAGAAAATATGAAAAACAAATAAAATAGATACCGGAGTGAAAATTAATAGCCTTTCGTTAGAGAGGCTTTTCTTTTTTTCGTAAACATTAAATTTTGGATAAAATGTACACAAAAAGTGTAACGATATGTAAAAACGATGTGTTTAATTGGTCAAAATTAATTCATGCAAGCCAAAATCATTACACATAAGGGAGAAAAGCGCATCGGGATATTTATGGAGCGCGATGATATTCATATCGCTGAAGTACGAACTATTTCGGGGAGTCGATGGAGTCAAACATTACGGGTATGGCACCTTCCGGATACGGATGCCAACCGAAAGGAATTTGGTTTACCACTACTTGCCGACTTATCACCGAGTGAAGAAGGTGTGCGTCGGTTGGAAGATTTTAGGAACTGGCTACGGTCCAGGCGGTACAGTGAGAATACGGTTAAGACCTATTTGGAGGCGATGCGGTCTTTTTTGGTTTTTTATAATAAGCGCGCCATTGCCGATTTGGATCATGATGACGTAATAAGGTACAATAACGACTATATATTAAAGAACAAACTTTCTGCCTCTTACCAGAACCAGATTGTGAATGCGATTAAGCTATTTTTCAGCACGGTGCAGGATAAGAAGATGGAAATTGACCGGGTGCATAGGCCAAAACGTTCCAAACTACTTCCGAATGTGCTTAGCAAAGAGGAAGTAAAACTAATTTTAGAGGCCCATGTCAACATTAAACACCGTGTTATGCTGAGTTTGATTTATAGCTGCGGACTTCGGCGGAGTGAATTGCTGCAGTTGCGTCCGGTTGATATCGATTCGAAGCGGAACATAGTATTTATTAGGCAGTCGAAAGGCAGGAAGGATAGGATTGCTCCGTTGAGTTTAAAAATATTGACAATGCTACGGGAGTATTACAAAGTATACCATCCACAGATTTGGTTATTTGAAGGCAGGAGTGAAGGCGGTCAATATTCGGAGCAAAGCTTGCAAAGTGTTTTTAAGCAGGCGGTTTGGAAGGCCGGCATTGGTAAACCCGTAACGCTGCACTGGCTGCGGCACAGTTATGCAACACATTTACTGGAAAGTGGCACCGACCTTAGATACATCCAGGAGCTGTTGGGACACAATAGCAGTAAGACAACCGAAATCTATACACATGTGAGCACCAAGAGCCTGCAACAGATAAAGAGTCCGTTTGATGATTTGTAATATAATGTTGTACATTAGCACTACAATAAAGTATGATGAAGACCATACATATCCCTCCCGAAAGAGTCGGACATGTATGATGGAGTTATACATATAAACAAGTTATACACCATAGCAAACGAATCTGCATATTTAGAAAATTGTATATGAAACCAAAAATAATGTATATCGAAAATAAATCTGAAGGTCATAGCGGATCAGCTTGGATAGGCTTTGTAGAATTTTCAAAGTCTGGACAAACAGTTTATTTTGACAATAAAGCGTTGAAAAAACTCAAATCAACCGGAATAAGTGGAAATCATTATAACATAGAAACCGGAGAAGAATATTGGGTTTCTGGCGTGAAAAAAACGGCGAAGACAGACATAAATATGGCGGTGGAAAAGTGATGCTTGATAAAAACTCAGTTGAGGAATATTTGAAATTTACATATGCCGAAAGTGTTGACGAGAGAAAATTCATTTTAGTAGAATTAAGCAAAACTGACAAAAGCAGATTTAACGAAATAGAAAACGCTGAAGTGGAATTCCAAAATGAAAGTCGCGAAGCAATGTATTGGGATAATAATCGCAAAAAGTTACTCTAAAATGCTACGGTGTATAACAGCAGTTTGTGATTATGGCTGGTTGTGGGTTTATCAGAAATGTCTCGGCTGACTGAAATTTTAGTTATATTTGAAAACGCAAGTGAGTGAAGAACGCCACAATCACAAGCTGCGGCACGTTATAGCTAATTGCCTCTCCAATTTTACAAGGAAATTTATCGGTGGAATACACGCCGAAAATTAAACTTGCTTCTATACTATTTTTATGAAAAGTAATCCGAAAAATTTTAATGAAATCCGTTTTGAAAAGATTGTGTGAAAAAATTTATTTTTAGAATGTTCACACAAAAAGTGTGTAAAGAAATTTATTTTTTCAAAGTTCACACAAAAAGTGTGTGAAAATTTATTTTTGAGAAACTTTCACACAACATTGAAAACTCAAAACTTAAAAGTATTAATTGAAATCTTTCTCAGAAAATAAACAGAAATCCAAAAGTTGATTCCAAGTGTCGCGGAAAATAGAAACTGGCAAGTTTGCGTGCCAAAGTTGACGTGAGGCAACTAGCTATAACAGCCGTTTCTCGCAATTGCGAATTTTGTGGTAAGTTCACGTTTACGTTTCGCAATAATATTTATCTTAGCCGAAAGTACGCAGTTCCGTAGTTCGCAACTGACGAGAAGCGGCGGAACGTTAGCGGTAATGTTAAACAACTATATGATAAATCGAGCTATCTTTTTAATTACTATTTTTTTCTTATTCAGTTGTAATACATCTGAAAAAAGTTAAACCTGAATGGACAATGGTTTGTCCATAATATAGTTTACAAGAAAATAGACATATTAGGAAATCCCATTGATAAAAAATTTGAACTCAGTGTAAGTAAAACAAAAATTTTAAAAATTAATACGCATAATTCATTGTATTTATTTTTAGATAGAGACAATCCAATATTTGCAGAAATTAGGTCTATTGACAATCAATTTGTAATATCATCGAAGGAAAAACCTATTTTAAATGGAAAATATAAAGTTGAAATTGATACATTAAGAATAAAGTTATCGGGAATTGATTCATATAATATAAGGGCAATTCTTAAATCAAAAGATGTTACAATTTACATGAATAAAATTGAATAGAAAAAATCATAGTTTACTCTAAACATAAAACACTACCGCTAACAGCCGTTTGGCGCAATGGCTGGTTTAGTTTTTCTTAGTCGGAAATTACTAAGTTCAAATTTTGATTATCTTTAGAACAAATTATTAAAAAGTCGCCACTGACGCCAAGCGGCGGAACGTTAGGAGCAAGTTTATAGGACGTTTATACCAGAAAGAATGAAGAAAATATCAATTCTTATTTTACTAATCATATTTAGCTGTAAGTCGTCAGAATCTGAGACTAAACATAAAGTGGAATTTAATCAAATAGACAGTCTTTATCTGAAAACTTTTAATGCAACCGAAAACAAGTATTCGCTATTATTTTTTGGGCAAGGTTACTTCAACAATGATCTTGAAGTTGTAAACTGTGAAATCATAAAAGCAGAAGATTCAACAGAAACTGAAAAAGTTGGTCCATTTGCAAAAATTTACAGAATAGAGAATTCTTGTGATGCCTTAATTAAAGATTCTGAATTCAGAGTAAAGATTAATATAAAAACTGATTCAATTCGACTCTATAAGTTTATATATATCGACCGTGATTTTGAAAATGATAGCTTGAAAGTTACCTATAAAAATAATCACATACCAGTTAAATAAACCAGCTCCTAACAAAGAACTGTGCTTAAAAACAAATAAAAATTGATGATTTTTTAAATAATTTTTGGCATAGCACTTCTGTATTCATTATTGTATTCTACTCCTGATTTTGCGATGGCAAAAGCCTGTCTTAATAGTTTATTACAAACGGCTATTAATGCTAGTTTTTTACTCTTCCCTTTTCCCGTAATCCGATCATAAATTGCCTTGCATGCCTTATTGCATTTACAGGCAGTAAAACTGCACATAAAGAGAAGATTCCTAAGTTTGGCATTCCCTATTTTACTTATCCTGGTCCTGCCTTTTACACTGCTGCCCGATTGCCTCATAACTGGTGTTAGTCCGCAAAATGAACAAAGCTGACTACTGCTTTCAAAACGTTCAAATCCATCTGTTAAAACTATTAGCATCATCGCTGTCTTTCTGCCAATTCCGGGTATGCTTTCTATTTTGGTCAGTACATCCTGATAGTCAGATTTGACCATCTCTAACAATTGTGTCTCAATTAGGCCTACCTCTTTTTCGATGTTTCGTAAGCTTCTTTTAAGCGAACCAACAACCAGCTTACTGGGATTACCCAATACTTGTTCAGCCTGAATCTTATTTTGAAGAGAAGTACTCTGTTTGGTATAAGTATCTAACAAACGTATCTGCTGAAGGCATTCCATCTGATTTTTTGAATAACCAACCCATAGCTTTAACTCTTGCTCCTGACCGTACATACAAATCATTCTGGCATCTGATTTATCTGTTTTTATCCTACTGAGTTTCATTTGGATAAAACGCTTTACTGATAATGGATTCTCTACCGATACAGCTATTTTATTATCAACAAGAAAGTAAGCCAGTTGATAATGATAATAACCTGTAGCCTCCATAACGCAATGACTTTTAGAACATAGCAGCTTTAAAAACTTTACAAATCCTTTAGTATTATTATCAAACTGATAATAATTACCTGAACAATCCATAACATCAAATGTCTCTTTACTGATGTCAATACCAAATGTTTTTTTATCTTTATCCATAAGAAAATGATTTTGGAAAGGACAATCTACTTGTGTTTCATCACCTTGAAAACGAGATCCAACTCTCACAGAACTGTACGAAATAAAAGTAGAAAAGAGAGGGGATTATCACTGTTGACGGAATCTGAAGTTCCTGCGGTTATCGAGAACCTTACTCCTCTCTTTTGTTCTTTCTGATTAATGCATAAATTTAATAATTGTAAACTTAAGGCGGTTTTGCGCTATAGCTGGTTTTATTTTTCTTAGCCGGAAATTACTCAACCGGAAAATTCTATATCTTTACAACAAAGCGGTAAATTGTCGCTACAGCGCAAAGCCGCGGAACGTTAGCTGCAAGCATCAGGAAGAAACGATTAAACGACAAAAACAAATATGATTGAACAATTGATTAATAATTATGGTAATTTTCACGATGCGATTGTACTTAACGTTGAACATAAAACAAATATTGATTTAACTAATAATAAATTCAAAACTGGAATACAAGAAGTAATCTTAGTAATTAGTTGTTTTAATCAGTTCAAAGATTATGAAAAAAATATAATTAAAATAAAGTTTACAGAAGTTGAAGAATTCAGATATATAAAGTATGACGGAATGATAATAGATAGTTTTAAAGAAAGGGAAAATGATTCTTTCATTATTGATTTTGACCCAATTATAACTTCTAACAAAGCCGGAGATTTAATAACAAAACAGAATTCGGAATCGATGTTGTCAATTAAGTTCAAAGATATATTTTATGAAATTATTGATAGAAATGCCAGCAGCTAACAGCCGTTTCTCGCAATTGCGAATTTTGTGGTAAGTTCACTTTCACGTTTCGCAAGAATTTTTATCTTTAACAGAAAATAAATTGTTCCGAACTTCGCAACTGACGAGAAGCGGCGGAACGTTATAGGCAAGGGCTCCTTACTTTACAACTATGAAATTAAAATTCACTTTCTTCTTTCTTATTTTAATCGCTTGTGGAATAACTAGCTGCAGAAATGACGCAGAAAAGTCAACTCAGAAAGTTGAATATGTAATTTCAAAAGAAGATTCAATTCATAAAGTTTGGATGAAATCAAATAAAGTGCCTTCTCCTTTAATTCCAAAAGACATGAAACACTATTTAGATATAGTTTTTATTCTTGATTCTAAAAAAGTTTATATCTACCAAACAGAAAGAAATTTCAATTCCGCTGGAAATGAAATAAAATATGAATATCCAAATTACCTAGGACTGAAACCAGAATATTTACTTGCGATAGAAAATAAAAATTTCATAACATTCTTAAAAGATAACAACTCGTTATTCGGGGTGTTTCCGGAAGAAAACATTAGAGGTTCGTTTTGCATAGCAAGCGAAACTGACACCCTTAAAAGTGAGGCTTTTGACAATTTAGTAGAAGAACTTGAAAAAACTAAAAGTGAAGCATTTTATATTGTTAGAAGGACAACCGAAGAAGAAAATGTTGTACTCAAATACAAAAGAAACAACCAAGATTTTTTGCCTGAGAAAATCAATTGGTCAAAGAAGTTTTTAAATGGTAATCTAAGTCCGTTTTCAAAAGATTATTATGAATTTGAGTCTAAATTGGAAGTTATTAGAAAAGCAAAAGAAACTTATGAAAAGAAAGTTAGAAGAATCTATATGTAACTCAAGCCCCAGCCTATAACAAAGAACTGTGCTTAAAAACAAATAAAAATTGATGATTTTTTAAATAATTTTTGGCATAGCACTTCTGTATTCATTATTGTATTCTACTCCTGATTTTGCGATGGCAAAAGCCTGTCTTAATAGTTTATTACAAACGGCTATTAATGCTAGTTTTTTACTCTTCCCTTTTCCCGTAATCCGATCATAAATTGCCTTGCATGCCTTATTGCATTTACAGGCAGTAAAACTGCACATAAAGAGAAGATTCCTAAGTTTGGCATTCCCTATTTTACTTATCCTGGTCCTGCCTTTTACACTGCTGCCCGATTGCCTCATAACTGGTGTTAGTCCGCAAAATGAACAAAGCTGACTACTGCTTTCAAAACGTTCAAATCCATCTGTTAAAACTATTAGCATCATCGCTGTCTTTCTGCCAATTCCGGGTATGCTTTCTATTTTGGTCAGTACATCCTGATAGTCAGATTTGACCATCTCTAACAATTGTGTCTCAATTAGGCCTACCTCTTTTTCGATGTTTCGTAAGCTTCTTTTAAGCGAACCAACAACCAGCTTACTGGGATTACCCAATACTTGTTCAGCCTGAATCTTATTTTGAAGAGAAGTACTCTGTTTGGTATAAGTATCTAACAAACGTATCTGCTGAAGGCATTCCATCTGATTTTTTGAATAACCAACCCATAGCTTTAACTCTTGCTCCTGACCGTACATACAAATCATTCTGGCATCTGATTTATCTGTTTTTATCCTACTGAGTTTCATTTGGATAAAACGCTTTACTGATAATGGATTCTCTACCGATACAGCTATTTTATTATCAACAAGAAAGTAAGCCAGTTGATAATGATAATAACCTGTAGCCTCCATAACGCAATGACTTTTAGAACATAGCAGCTTTAAAAACTTTACAAATCCTTTAGTATTATTATCAAACTGATAATAATTACCTGAACAATCCATAACATCAAATGTCTCTTTACTGATGTCAATACCAAATGTTTTTTTATCTTTATCCATAAGAAAATGATTTTGGAAAGGACAATCTACTTGTGTTTCATCACCTTGAAAACGAGATCCAACTCTCACAGAACTGTACGAAATAAAAGTAGAAAAGAGAGGGATTATCACTGTTGACGGAATCTGAAGTTCCTGCGGTTATCGAGAACCTTACTCCTCTCTTTTGTTCTTTCTGATTAATGCATAAATTTAATAATTGTAAACTTAAGGCGGTTTCACGAAATGGCTGGTTTATTTTTTCTAAGCCGGAATTTACTAAAAGGAAAATTCGATATATTTACAACTAACTATTAAACGAGTCGCCACTTCGCGAAGCCGCGGAACGTTAGCAGCAATTATTAAACACGTAATGATAAAACGACAACTTCTGATTCTAGCAATAATTTCTATTGGAGTAATTGCTTGCAAGAATTCAAATTCTGAAAAACAGATTAAGAAAGTATTTAATACTCCAAAAGATTCTATTCTTTACGATAACTATGTAAACGCTATTGAAAATAGCAGTACTTTTCAATATTTTACAGTAATAAAAGTTAAAGACATTAATACTGGAAAGGTTCGTGAAATCTGTACTAAAGGAAGTTTTTTATTGGGCGCATTACATTTTGAATACGATCCAAATTACAATGTTAATGGTTATGAAAAAATTCATAAATTATTACTTAAAAACAAACAAAGGTATTTTCAATTAAAAGATACTGCCGCTTTAAATAATCTTGGAATAAATAGATACTCTATTGAGGATTTAAAGAAATTTGAAAAAGAGAACAATGTTGATTCAATTGCAAAATCCATTAAGGGGAAATGGGCAATGGTAATTTCCGATGATAAAAGCATGCTTCTTTTAGCTCACTCGCTTTTCAATCGAGGAATTCTAACGGGTGAAAATAATTGTTTTGGTGGAACACTTAAACATATAGACAAACAAATGTTGGATGAAAGAAGAAAACGAATTGAAGAACTAAAGGCGATGAGTAAAAAACAATAACTGCTGCTAACAACGGTTTCGCGCTATGGCTGGTTTTATTTTCCTAAGCCGGAAATTACTCAAACGGAAATTTCCATATCTTTACAACAAAGCGGTACATTGTCGCCACAGCGCGAAGCCGCGGAACGTTATGCGCAACCTAAAAACCCAATAATGGAGAAAATAAATTTTGACGAGAAAGAAATAATCGAAGCTTTGGAAAGATCGGGATATCTGTTTGAATCAGAAATTTCAAAATTATTAATTGAACAAAAATATTTTGTTGAAACTAATAAAGTTATTAAAGATTCATATACAGGGAAAAGTAGGGAAATTGATCTTGTCGCTGAATTTTTTGATCATGATCCAAAGTCCAGAAAAAACAAATGTTTCAATAGAGTGAAGTTTGTGGTAGAAATGAAAAACATTTCTGCGCCATTAGTCCTTCTTACAGAATTTCAGAATTCAGAATATGCTCAAGATTGGGAAGCAATAAAGGAAATAATGACAATGCAACGAGATGAAGAATTTTTTTCAAATATTTATTGGCACCGATTTACATTAGAAAATAAATTCTCCATATTTACTCAATATTGTTCTTTCCAAAGGAAAAATAGAAATGACCAATTAATGGCATTACATCCAGATAATATTTATTCTGGACTATCAAAAATTTGCCAATATTGTGAAGAGGAGCTTTCACGTATAAATAATTTACCAAATTATGATGATGATGAATATTTAAGAAACTATCTTTTTTTACCAGTTCTACTTATTTCCGATGATTTATATGAACTTAAGCATTCTGAAGATAATAGTCCAAGTTTATCAAAATCCGAATGCTCATTGTTATTATATAATTATCATTACGAAGATCGTCCAAAAATGGCGTATATATTTGTAGTAACAAAAGCAGGACTTCAAAATTTGTTAGATTTTGTAAAGACAGTCAAATTGGAAGTTTTGGAAGATATGATTATGCAAAAAAGAACGGCAGCGCATAACAAAGAACTGTGCTTAAAAACAAATAAAAATTGATGATTTTTTAAATAATTTTTGGCATAGCACTTCTGTATTCATTATTGTATTCTACTCCTGATTTTGCGATGGCAAAAGCCTGTCTTAATAGTTTATTACAAACGGCTATTAATGCTAGTTTTTTACTCTTCCCTTTTCCCGTAATCCGATCATAAATTGCCTTGCATGCCTTATTGCATTTACAGGCAGTAAAACTGCACATAAAGAGAAGATTCCTAAGTTTGGCATTCCCTATTTTACTTATCCTGGTCCTGCCTTTTACACTGCTGCCCGATTGCCTCATAACTGGTGTTAGTCCGCAAAATGAACAAAGCTGACTACTGCTTTCAAAACGTTCAAATCCATCTGTTAAAACTATTAGCATCATCGCTGTCTTTCTGCCAATTCCGGGTATGCTTTCTATTTTGGTCAGTACATCCTGATAGTCAGATTTGACCATCTCTAACAATTGTGTCTCAATTAGGCCTACCTCTTTTTCGATGTTTCGTAAGCTTCTTTTAAGCGAACCAACAACCAGCTTACTGGGATTACCCAATACTTGTTCAGCCTGAATCTTATTTTGAAGAGAAGTACTCTGTTTGGTATAAGTATCTAACAAACGTATCTGCTGAAGGCATTCCATCTGATTTTTTGAATAACCAACCCATAGCTTTAACTCTTGCTCCTGACCGTACATACAAATCATTCTGGCATCTGATTTATCTGTTTTTATCCTACTGAGTTTCATTTGGATAAAACGCTTTACTGATAATGGATTCTCTACCGATACAGCTATTTTATTATCAACAAGAAAGTAAGCCAGTTGATAATGATAATAACCTGTAGCCTCCATAACGCAATGACTTTTAGAACATAGCAGCTTTAAAAACTTTACAAATCCTTTAGTATTATTATCAAACTGATAATAATTACCTGAACAATCCATAACATCAAATGTCTCTTTACTGATGTCAATACCAAATGTTTTTTTATCTTTATCCATAAGAAAATGATTTTGGAAAGGACAATCTACTTGTGTTTCATCACCTTGAAAACGAGATCCAACTCTCACAGAACTGTACGAAATAAAAGTAGAAAAGAGAGGGGATTATCACTGTTGACGGAATCTGAAGTTCCTGCGGTTATCGAGAACCTTACTCCTCTCTTTTGTTCTTTCTGATTAATGCATAAATTTAATAATTGTAAACTTAAGGCGGTTTTGCGCCATAGCTGGTTTGTCTTTCTTGGAAAATACTCTGAACATCAATATTTCTTATTACATTTATTCTTAACTCGCCGCTACGGCGCAAAGCCGCGGAACGTTATACGCAAGCAATTAATTGCATCTATGAAAATATATCTTTACATTCTAATTTTCGCTTTTCTTAGTTCAAGTTGTGGACAAAAAGAACCGAAAAAGAAACCCGAAAATAGACAGCTTGAAAGTTTGAAGTATGGTTTTAAATCAGCAACAGAATATACACCGTTGAGTTTTATAAAAGCTGCTCAAAATAGAAATCCGTTAAATTTATTTGAAACTCAAAATGATTTCCCCAAAGATTGGGTTAAGATTGTAGATATAGATTCACTTGTATCAATTATTGATTCAAAGGAAAAGTGTAATTGTTATTTTAATCCTTTTTCTTCGTACATACCAAACGACAGTGCTCAAGTTGGCGGATTTGCGATTGAATTTATAAAAGCATTTAAAGAGAATAAGAAGGTGAATTTAGGATTATATAGTTGCCCAAAGCTTAATGAAAAAGAAGCCGAAGAATTAAAAGTTTGGTGGGAAAACCAAAAGAAAGAATAATTGCCTGCGTATAACAGCCGTTTCTCGCAATTGCGAATTTTGCTTAATCTAGATGTTGATTTTCCGCCGGAAAATCTTATTTTAGCAGAAAGTACGCAGTTCCGCACTTCGCAACTGACGAGAAGCGCCGGAACGTTATAAGTAAGCCGGCGGGCAATCGTTAAATATCAACTACATCTTAAAAAATGCCATTAAGACTTAAAGACATCGAAGAATCCGGAGCTCCAATCTCTTTCCAAAGAAAAGGAACAGCCGAAGTACGAATTGGACCGTGTTCAGCCACGACGTTGAAATCAAACAAAATACCATTGGACGGAAGACATTATGTTTGCGCAGGAATCGTAATATTTAAAAATGGAATTGAGCTTAATGCAAATTTTGAAATTGCTACACATACATTTGATTTTTTAGAAAGAGATTCAGTTAAAGTTTACATTGAAAGTGAGCGAACATGGTATTATATTGGAGAAAAAGAATTGCTTGAAATTCTGAATGTGAAAACAGAAGATATAATTCCATATAAATGGTTACCAGACATTCCTCTAGATTATCATGAAAAAGGTCCATATCCAATGGAATGGCCAGTGAAAGATTCCTAAAGTTACGTGCCGGCCTACTTATAACAGCCGTTTGGCGCAATAGCTAGTTTCTCTTTCTTGGAAAATACTCTGAACTTCAGCATTTCTTATTACATTTTTCTTTAACTTGCCGCTACTACGCCAAGCGGCGGCACGTTACCAGCAAGCGTCCGCGCGAGGAAATCGACACTACCAATTACTTCCAAAAAAAGTAAAGTCTTTTGAAGTAAATTACAATCATTTGAAGTATTTTTGACAATAAATATACAGATATATAAATCTGATTTTATATGAAAAATATTGATAAAAATAGTTTAGAAAATGCATATCGTTTGTTCGAATCAAATGATATTGACAAAATCGAAATAGGAACAACAAAAGGTCTTATGGAGATACACTATTATCTTTTTAATGGTTTATATGATTTTGCTGGAAAAGTGCGCAAACATAACATATCGAAAGGCGGTTTTAGATTTGCAAACGCTTTATATTTAAACGAAATTTTGGTAAAAATTGAAGAAATGCCTGAGAACAATTTCGAGGAAATTATAGCAAAATATATTGAAATGAATATAGCTCATCCTTTTATGGAAGGTAACGGAAGAACAATGCGTATTTGGCTCGATATGATTTTAAAAACAAGACTTAAAAAATTAGTGAATTGGCAATTTGTAGATAAATCTCTTTACTTACAAGCTATGGAAAGAAGCCCAATTAATGGTTTGGAATTAAGAACTTTATTAAGTCAAAACTTAACTGACGAAATAAACGATAGAGAAGTTATTTTTAAAGGAATTGAACAGTCATATTATTATGAAGGATATGAAAAAGAAGATGATGAATAATGGTTCCTGAAATTTTTACTTAAAACGCCAGCTGGTAACAGCCGTTTCTCGCAATTGCGAATTTTGTGGTAAGTTTACGTTTACGTTTCGCAAGAATTTTTATCTTTAACGGAAAATAATTCGTTCCGAAGTTCGCAACTGACGAGAAGCGGCGGAACGTTATCGTAAATTGCTCCAAGCTAAAAACATTTGAAACAAATCGATATGAGATTAAAACTGATTTTTATATTTTTCATTTTTTGGAGTTGTGAAACTAATCGGAAAAATGATTACGACGCAAAAATTAGAACTACCGATTTCCCTTTAAATGAATTTAACAAATGTGAAAATAAACATTGCCAAAACTATGTTGGTGACACATTAATTGAATTACTTCCGGGACCTAGGTATACCTATATGGAACAACATACATTAAAGAATAAGTTTTATGAGAAAATTATGTATGATAAAAATCTAAAAATTACAACTAATGGTTATTGGTTCAAACATGCAGAAATCGGAATTCATAATTATTATGATTCAAAAGGGTTATTAAAAGAACAAATAAATTTTGATGATGGCTTCACTATTGGTATTGAGGATTTAAGAAGTATATGTTTGAAAAAATACAAAATCGACATTACAGATTCGGGAGATACAACAGAAATAACTAAAGAACTCAGCTTTTTAAAATCAAACTATATTCTTGTAATCACACTAGGTCCTCTTTATCGGGCAACTGTAAAGATAGATGGTAAAACAGGGAAAATAATAAGTGAGGAATTTTATGATATTGAAGGTTAATCTTTAAACAGAAATTATAAAATTAAAGATTTATCAGTATTGGGTGTCGCAACTCACGATAACAAAGAACTGTGCTTAAAAACAAATAAAAATTGATGATTTTTTAAATAATTTTTGGCATAGCACTTCTGTATTCATTATTGTATTCTACTCCTGATTTTGCGATGGCAAAAGCCTGTCTTAATAGTTTATTACAAACGGCTATTAATGCTAGTTTTTTACTCTTCCCTTTTCCCGTAATCCGATCATAAATTGCCTTGCATGCCTTATTGCATTTACAGGCAGTAAAACTGCACATAAAGAGAAGATTCCTAAGTTTGGCATTCCCTATTTTACTTATCCTGGTCCTGCCTTTTACACTGCTGCCCGATTGCCTCATAACTGGTGTTAGTCCGCAAAATGAACAAAGCTGACTACTGCTTTCAAAACGTTCAAATCCATCTGTTAAAACTATTAGCATCATCGCTGTCTTTCTGCCAATTCCGGGTATGCTTTCTATTTTGGTCAGTACATCCTGATAGTCAGATTTGACCATCTCTAACAATTGTGTCTCAATTAGGCCTACCTCTTTTTCGATGTTTCGTAAGCTTCTTTTAAGCGAACCAACAACCAGCTTACTGGGATTACCCAATACTTGTTCAGCCTGAATCTTATTTTGAAGAGAAGTACTCTGTTTGGTATAAGTATCTAACAAACGTATCTGCTGAAGGCATTCCATCTGATTTTTTGAATAACCAACCCATAGCTTTAACTCTTGCTCCTGACCGTACATACAAATCATTCTGGCATCTGATTTATCTGTTTTTATCCTACTGAGTTTCATTTGGATAAAACGCTTTACTGATAATGGATTCTCTACCGATACAGCTATTTTATTATCAACAAGAAAGTAAGCCAGTTGATAATGATAATAACCTGTAGCCTCCATAACGCAATGACTTTTAGAACATAGCAGCTTTAAAAACTTTACAAATCCTTTAGTATTATTATCAAACTGATAATAATTACCTGAACAATCCATAACATCAAATGTCTCTTTACTGATGTCAATACCAAATGTTTTTTTATCTTTATCCATAAGAAAATGATTTTGGAAAGGACAATCTACTTGTGTTTCATCACCTTGAAAACGAGATCCAACTCTCACAGAACTGTACGAAATAAAAGTAGAAAAGAGAGGGGATTATCACTGTTGACGGAATCTGAAGTTCCTGCGGTTATCGAGAACCTTACTCCTCTCTTTTGTTCTTTCTGATTAATGCATAAATTTAATAATTGTAAACTTAAGGCGGTTTTGCGCAATGGCTAGTTTTTTTAAACCGGTTGCCGATTTTCCGCTGGAAAATCTATATCTTAGTAGAAAATAATCGTTCACGCAGTCGCCACTGACGCAAAGCCGCGGAACGTTAGTGGCTATTTTAAACGAAACTGCAAATGAAGAAATTCTCTATTATAATTTTAACTCTTGTTTCTCTAACAACATTTTCTCAGACAAAAATGCGTCCTATTGAAGAACTAATAAACGAAAGCGATTCGGGTTGGCCATTCGTAATTGAATGGATAAAGTCAGCAAAAAACAAAGTTGAAATCTTATCAGTCGACAAACAAAAAGCAAAAGATGCTTTATACAAAACTCAAGTTACAACTCGTTCTCCAATGGGTTCAATAGTTTATGAAACTGGCGGAATTTTAATTGACAATGGTTGGATTAGAATTTTAGGTTCTGGAAATGTGAAATTAAACAGAAGTTTACCTGAATGGAATCTTGGAAAAGGTTTTAAAGAGTTTGGACAACCATCGTCATTTCTACTCATAGCCGACGATGCAATTGGCGGTTTCTTTTTATTGAATGGTGGCGGACTTGGGAAAGACTTTGGTAAGATTTATTATTTTGCGCCTGACAGTTTAGAATTTGAACCACTAAATATAACGTATACAGAATTTTTAAATTTTTGCTTCAATAACAATCTTGAAGAATTTTACAAAGGTTACAGATGGAAAACTTGGAAAGAAGATGTCGCAAAATTAAGCTGTGATAGAGTTTTTAATTTCGTTCCGTATTTGTGGACAAAAGAAGGCAAAGACATTGAGAAAGCATCGAGAAAAGACATCGCAATTGAAGAACAGTATAGCCTGAATTTAGATTTTAGAAAGCAATTAGGAATAGAAAAATAAAAACAGCCACTAACAGCCGTTTCTCGCAATTGCGAATTTTGTGGTAAGTTCACGTTTACGTTTCGCAAGAATTTTTATCTTTAACAGAAAATAATTCGTTCCGAACTTCGCAACTGACGAGAAGCGGCGGAACGTTGTAGGCAATTATTCCCGAAATCACGTTGAAAAAAATACATGAAAAAGACGTTAATCTTAATATTTACATTTATATCATTTGCAGTTTTTTCGCAAAGCAGAATCATATCAAATCTCAATACAAGTAATGGTGAATACCAGCTTTATATATCACATGAAAGTTTTCAAATGCTTTCAAATGGAAAAATGAAAGAACCAGAGAGATTCGTTATTAATAATCAAAATACAATCCATGAAATAATAAAAAAATGGAAAGGAAAAAAAGTTAATTATAATCTTAAATGTGATTACGACTATTCTATTTTTATAACTCAAAATAATAAGATTATTGAACGAATTGATTATAATTCAGAATGTAATTTTGCTCACTCAAAAAGTGGAAATTTCGAAGTGAAAATTAACCCTTTTACAAAATTAGAAACTAGTAATACTTTTGAAATTACAGAAATCGAGAAAATGATAGGTAACGAAAAATAACTGCCTACAACAGCCGTTTCTCGCAATTGCGAATTTTGCTTAAGCCGGTTGTCGATTTTCCGCTGGAAAATCTTATTTTAGCAGAAAGTACGCAGTTCCGCACCTCGCAACTGACGAGAAGCGGCGGAACGTTATAGCTAATTGCCTCTCCAATTTTACAAGGAAATTTATCGGTGGAATACACGCCGAAAATTAAACTTGCTTCTATACTATTTTTATGAAAAGTAATCCGAAAAATTTTAATGAAATCCGTTTTGAAAAGATTGTGTGAAAAAATTTATTTTTAGAATGTTCACACCAAAAGTGTGTGAAGAAATTTATTTTTTCAAAGTTCACACAAAAAGTGTGTGAAAATTTATTTTTGAGAAACTTTCACACAACATTGAAAACTCAAAACTTAAAAGTATTAATTGAAATCTTTCTCAGAAAATAAAGAGAAATCCAAAAGTTGATTCCAAGTGTCGCGGAAAATAGAAACTGGCAAGTTTGCGTGCCAAAGTTGACGTGAGGCAACTAGCTATAACAGCCGTTTCTCGCAATTGCGAATTTTGTGGTAAGTTCACGTTTACGTTTCGCAATAATATTTATCTTAGCCGAAAGTACGCAGTTCCGTAGTTCGCAACTGACGAGAAGCGGCGGAACGTTACAAGCAATATTCACAACGATGGGCATATTCGACATATTCAGAAGAAAAAAACAGAAAAAATTATAGAGAACGTAATTGAAGAAAATGAAAGTGGAGTTTACTTTCATGAAGATTCATTTAATCAAGTCGAATTTCTTCCTCGGGAAAACCTAACTTATCTAACAACAGAAAATAAGAAGATTGAAAAGTTTGCAGAAGAAAATTTTGACGGTCACGGATTCACAGATGTTTATGTGAGAGATGAAAGCCCAAGAACAATTGCCGACAAAAAAATAGATTTTGAAGAACTTGATAGAATTCTGTTAACGCTCGGTCTTGAAAAGATAACAGAAGTTTATGAAGGCTATGGTTCGGGAAAATGGAAATGTGAAAATACTTTTGCTTATGTTTATGATAGAGCTCAAATTTTCGTTTCTTTAAAAGACAATTTAGTTCATGATTTTTGGGTTGACGGATTTAGATTCCATGAAAATGGTGAAACAAAAAATAAGCTGAAAAGTGTGTTGTGTAAAATTGGTAATGAAATGGACTTAATATTAAACGATTGGGACTTAACAGTCGTAATTGATTTAAAAGACGAAAGTGAAATTGAAAAATATTTAAACGAAGAATTCTAAAATACTGCTTGTAACAGCCGTTTCTCGCAATTGCGAATTTTGTTGTAAATTCACGTTCACGTTTCGCAAGAATTTTTATCTTTAACAGAAAATATAAAGTTCCGCAGTTCGCAACTGACGAGAAGCGGCGGAACGTTAGCAGTTATAGTGGCCGAATTGCTTTTCACAAGAAACTGAAATTAAAAAAATGAACTACACGATATTTTTAGACGAAAAGAAGATTGGAGTTTCTAAACTTGAAAAGGCAGACGCGCCAATGGGAATCGTGTTTGGAAAAATTAGTTTTGTTGAAGAAAGTCTGAACTATGAATTCTTTATTAATTATTGCCGTACAAACTCAATAGAAGTTGATTATGATTCTCCAGAAGACAAACTAATTATAAGTCAAATAATTCCGAAACTCAAAGTGTTTAACGAAAAGGAAATGGAAATAAAAGGCTTGGGAAGTTACATTTCAGGAGTAGATTCCGAAGGGTTTGAAATATCTATAATTGGAATTCCTTATCCTTTTTATGAAGAAGAGTTTCCAAATCACGTAAAAGAATATAATGAAAAGTTTGGGCAGCAAAATGAAACGAACCAAAGTTTGAGTGCCACTACAACTGCTAACAAAGAACTGTGCTTAAAAACAAATAAAAATTGATGATTTTTTAAATAATTTTTGGCATAGCACTTCTGTATTCATTATTGTATTCTACTCCTGATTTTGCGATGGCAAAAGCCTGTCTTAATAGTTTATTACAAACGGCTATTAATGCTAGTTTTTTACTCTTCCCTTTTCCCGTAATCCGATCATAAATTGCCTTGCATGCCTTATTGCATTTACAGGCAGTAAAACTGCACATAAAGAGAAGATTCCTAAGTTTGGCATTCCCTATTTTACTTATCCTGGTCCTGCCTTTTACACTGCTGCCCGATTGCCTCATAACTGGTGTTAGTCCGCAAAATGAACAAAGCTGACTACTGCTTTCAAAACGTTCAAATCCATCTGTTAAAACTATTAGCATCATCGCTGTCTTTCTGCCAATTCCGGGTATGCTTTCTATTTTGGTCAGTACATCCTGATAGTCAGATTTGACCATCTCTAACAATTGTGTCTCAATTAGGCCTACCTCTTTTTCGATGTTTCGTAAGCTTCTTTTAAGCGAACCAACAACCAGCTTACTGGGATTACCCAATACTTGTTCAGCCTGAATCTTATTTTGAAGAGAAGTACTCTGTTTGGTATAAGTATCTAACAAACGTATCTGCTGAAGGCATTCCATCTGATTTTTTGAATAACCAACCCATAGCTTTAACTCTTGCTCCTGACCGTACATACAAATCATTCTGGCATCTGATTTATCTGTTTTTATCCTACTGAGTTTCATTTGGATAAAACGCTTTACTGATAATGGATTCTCTACCGATACAGCTATTTTATTATCAACAAGAAAGTAAGCCAGTTGATAATGATAATAACCTGTAGCCTCCATAACGCAATGACTTTTAGAACATAGCAGCTTTAAAAACTTTACAAATCCTTTAGTATTATTATCAAACTGATAATAATTACCTGAACAATCCATAACATCAAATGTCTCTTTACTGATGTCAATACCAAATGTTTTTTTATCTTTATCCATAAGAAAATGATTTTGGAAAGGACAATCTACTTGTGTTTCATCACCTTGAAAACGAGATCCAACTCTCACAGAACTGTACGAAATAAAAGTAGAAAAGAGAGGGGATTATCACTGTTGACGGAATCTGAAGTTCCTGCGGTTATCGAGAACCTTACTCCTCTCTTTTGTTCTTTCTGATTAATGCATAAATTTAATAATTGTAAACTTAAGGCGGTTTTGCGCAATAGCTGGTTTATCTTTCTTGGAAAATACTCTGAACTTCAGTATTTCTTATTACATTTTTCTTTAACTTGCCGCTACTGACGCGAAGCCGCGGAACGTTATAACTCAGTTTTCCCTTATTTTAGAACTAACGTTGAAAGCCGGAAGAATCCAGAATAGTTTGCTTGAAAAATGAAACGGAAAAACTAAAGTTGTGGAAAATATTGCGATAGAATTTTGACGCAGAAAAAGTTTGCTTTGAGAAAAGTTTAGAATTTAAAAAGTGTTGCGTTAGATTATTGAATTTAAAAAGTTGCTTGCCAAGTTTGTGGAAACAGAAGTTTAAAAGCAAACCGAAATTGGAAGCTGGAAAAGAAGCTTGCAAAGTTTATGTGCTCAAGTTAGTAGGAAAACCGAAGTTATAACAACGGTTTCGCGCAATAGCTCGTTTATCTTTCTTGGAAAATACTCTGAACTTCAGCATTTCTTATTACATTTTTCTTTAACTTGCCGCTACTGACGCGAAGCCGCGGAACGTTGGCGGCAATGCCACAACAATAGTATTAAAAACAACGTTATGGAAGCAAAGTCTGAATTAAAATATATGTTTGCGAATGTAAACGAATGGCTAAAATTTGCTGAAGCAAAACATGCAGGATTAATAATTCTAAATACAGCGCTAGTAATTGGAATTTTATCTAGTTATGGAACGATTAAACATTGTTTACTTAAGCCTTCCATCGTTGTTGGAATTATATGTTTTGGCCTTTCAGTGTTTATTAGTATTATTTCACAATTTCCAGTAACACAAAATGCAATATTTAGAAAAAGTACAATAGCAAATCCAAACCTATATTTTTTGGACATTTAGCTAATTTCGAAGTAACAGATTTAATTAATAACCTTAAAGCTATAGATACAACATTCAATCCCACAAAATTAGATACTGACTTAATGAATCAAATACTAGTAAATGCTAGAATTACACAAACAAAATTTACACTTTTCAAATATTCATCTTATTTATCAGCGGTGGGTTTTGGAATTATTGGAATTTCATCTTTAATTAAAATTTTATGTCACTTTTAGAAGATATCTCAACCACTACAAATACGTTTTTCAATCACGAATTTACTACAGCTGAAACTACAATAGTCCCAACTACAGATTATTCTAAACTCACTTTTGGTAATAACGGTTTAACCGCCGAACTAACCTTTTTATTTGTCGATATCAGAAAATCTAGTGAATTACATGAAACATATGGAGAGATTGTTGCCGCGAAAATTTATCAGAGTTTTCATGACTTGAACGTGAGAATTATAAATCGCCGTTCAGGCCAAGTTAGGTCTTTTGATGGCGATAGAATTATGGGCGTTTTCTCAGGCGATAGAAAAAACAATAATGCAGTTGAGGCAGCGTTAAATATAAGATATGCTGTCAGCGAAGTGTTAAATAAAAAATTGCCTAAAGATAAGCCAATCAATATTGGAATTGGAATTGACACTGGAAGAGTTTTGATTACAAAAGTTGGACGAGGAAGAGATGATAATAATAGCGATTTAGTTTGGGTTGGAAAGGCATGTAATTATGCTTCTCACATGTGTAATGAGTCAGAAAATAAGATTTACATAAGCACAGCAGTATTCGGTCGTTTAGAACAGAAAAATAGAGTTTCCGAAGGAGTTGATGTTTGGAAAAAGTCATTATGGTTTTGAAAAACAAAAAACTCATCTATACATATTGCACTACATTTTATTGGTCTGCAATGTAAGCACAGCCGCCAACAGCCGTTTGGCGCAATGGCTAGTTTTGCTTTTCTTAGCCGGAAATTACTAAGTTGAAATTTTGCTTATCTTTAGAACAAATTATTAAAAAAGTCGCCACTGACGCCAAGCGGCGACACGTTAGTAGCAAGCGCCCAAAAACCGTTGAAATGAACAAACTTCTTTTTTATTCCTTTTTACATCATTTTTAAGTTACAGTCAGAAAACTGCTGAACAAATTGCTGAACAATTAAAACCAGAAAAGTCAACAATCGTTCACTCTGTTCAACAAAATATTTGGGGAAACAAAAATGCAATAATAGCTTTTTATGAAACAAGATATATTGACAGTCTTTCTAGTAAACAAAAATATGAAAGACAATATATTGAAGCTTACTTACTTATTCCAGAAAAAGATGATTATAAAAAAGTTTTGATTAATAAGTTTGAAGATGACAATGTAGATACTGAAATTAGAAGTGTATTCTTTGCAAACGCAGATAAAGATGCCGAAAAGGAACTAATAATTATTTCAACCGTTACACATAGACTTCAATATTTATATGATGGCACAGAATATTCAACATTGGTTTTCGATAATTTTGAAGTTAATAAGACACCTTTGGAATTAGATATTTTATATGAAATCAGCGAGAAATTGAGCGGAGGTTTTGAAGGCTATGTTGACGCAGAAGGAAATAAAAAAGCTAAAATAAAAAATGCAGAAGAAGTTAAAAAGAAACTTAAAAAACTTGGTTACTAAAGCGCCAGCTACTAACAGCCGTTTGGCGCAATGGCTGGTTTAGTTTTTCTTAGCCGGAAATTACTAAGTTGAAATTTTGCTTATCTTTAGAACTAATTTTTAAAAAAGTCGCCACTGACGCCAAGCGGCGGAACGTTATAGGTGATTTTTCCAAAATTTCTTAGAAACTATTTGCTTGATTACCAAAATTTGGTAACTTTACCAAAAATGAAGTAATCATGGGAAGAAACACATCAATATCTTTAGGAAATCATTTCGAAAGTTTTATAGAATCAACCGTTTCGAAAGGTCGCTTTAGCAACGCTAGTGAAGTAGTACGTGCTGGGCTTAGACTTTTGGAAGAAGAAGAAAGCCGCATAACCATTTTACGAAATGCAATTCGTGAAGGAATTGAAAGTGGTCGCGCAGTTGACTTTGATCCTAAAAAGCATTTGGAAACTCTTAAGGCTAGAAAAAAGTAATGGCGAAGTTTTATCTAAACAACAAAGCTGTTGAAGATTTAAATGAAATTTGGGATTATACTGTAAAGACTTGGTCTGAAAATCAAGCAGAGATTTATTACTCGTTACTTATGGATTCTTGTCAGGAATTGGCAAATAAGCCAAATCAAGGCAAATCTTATGATGTTGTGGAAAAAAATGTGTTAGGGTTTAAAACTGGCGAACATATTATTTTCTATCAAATAGTTTCTCTGAAAGAAATTGAAGTTATTAGAATTCTACATGGAATGATGGATATGAAAAACCACCTATAACAAAGAACTGTGCTTAAAAACAAATAAAAATTGATGATTTTTTAAATAATTTTTGGCATAGCACTTCTGTATTCATTATTGTATTCTACTCCTGATTTTGCGATGGCAAAAGCCTGTCTTAATAGTTTATTACAAACGGCTATTAATGCTAGTTTTTTACTCTTCCCTTTTCCCGTAATCCGATCATAAATTGCCTTGCATGCCTTATTGCATTTACAGGCAGTAAAACTGCACATAAAGAGAAGATTCCTAAGTTTGGCATTCCCTATTTTACTTATCCTGGTCCTGCCTTTTACACTGCTGCCCGATTGCCTCATAACTGGTGTTAGTCCGCAAAATGAACAAAGCTGACTACTGCTTTCAAAACGTTCAAATCCATCTGTTAAAACTATTAGCATCATCGCTGTCTTTCTGCCAATTCCGGGTATGCTTTCTATTTTGGTCAGTACATCCTGATAGTCAGATTTGACCATCTCTAACAATTGTGTCTCAATTAGGCCTACCTCTTTTTCGATGTTTCGTAAGCTTCTTTTAAGCGAACCAACAACCAGCTTACTGGGATTACCCAATACTTGTTCAGCCTGAATCTTATTTTGAAGAGAAGTACTCTGTTTGGTATAAGTATCTAACAAACGTATCTGCTGAAGGCATTCCATCTGATTTTTTGAATAACCAACCCATAGCTTTAACTCTTGCTCCTGACCGTACATACAAATCATTCTGGCATCTGATTTATCTGTTTTTATCCTACTGAGTTTCATTTGGATAAAACGCTTTACTGATAATGGATTCTCTACCGATACAGCTATTTTATTATCAACAAGAAAGTAAGCCAGTTGATAATGATAATAACCTGTAGCCTCCATAACGCAATGACTTTTAGAACATAGCAGCTTTAAAAACTTTACAAATCCTTTAGTATTATTATCAAACTGATAATAATTACCTGAACAATCCATAACATCAAATGTCTCTTTACTGATGTCAATACCAAATGTTTTTTTATCTTTATCCATAAGAAAATGATTTTGGAAAGGACAATCTACTTGTGTTTCATCACCTTGAAAACGAGATCCAACTCTCACAGAACTGTACGAAATAAAAGTAGAAAAGAGAGGGGATTATCACTGTTGACGGAATCTGAAGTTCCTGCGGTTATCGAGAACCTTACTCCTCTCTTTTGTTCTTTCTGATTAATGCATAAATTTAATAATTGTAAACTTAAGGCGGTTTCGCGCAATAGCTGGTTTTATTTTTCTTAGCTGGAAAATACTCTGCCGGAAATTTACATATCTTTACAACGAAGCGGTAAATTGCCGCTACTGCGGTTAGCCGCGGAACGTTAGCGGTAATGCTTCCTCAACATCAACTAAGATACATGGCTTTTAAAGACAAATTATTAGAAATTAGGATAATTGCTCGAAAGAATGGAAAAGATGTAATGAGAAAGCTGTTCGATGATTACTTAACAGGTTTCATAGACAAAAAGATAATTCCTTCATGTATATTTTGTGGTTTTAAAGCGAATCTCACTAAAGAGCACGTATTACCCAAATGGGTTTTTGAAAGTGACGCAAAACATTTCTTTACAACTGATGTTAATGAATTGAAGCAACATTATATAAAAACCACAATACCATTATGTGGAAAATGTAACTCAGAATTGTTTAATTCGCTTGAAAGATATATACAAAAAACATTTTCTGAAGTCGATCTTAAAAAAGACATTATAGTCCTGAAGAATGGGAAAATATAATTCGATGGTTTGAGATAATAGATTTTAAGTTTCAAGTTTTAGACATAGTAACAAAATTTAAAGCTCATAAAAAAGCTGGGCATATTCCATTTTTAGCTGATTTCTCAATAGCTTTTATGCGTGATATGTCTGTTCGTTCTGTAACATCAAAAGCAAAACTTTCATTAAAAAGAATCTCAACGAAAGACAAAAGTAAAATGGCAAATTCACTTATTGTTGGAACAACTAAAAACAAAACTTTCCATTATTTTCATAAATCTGGGGAATTTATCTATTTAGAAATTCCACCTTACAACAAGGTCTTTTTCTACTTTTATCAAAGAGAGTTCAAAAATAGTGAAACCGCCAAAAGACAAGCATTGAAGATTATTAAAGATGCTTACGAAGTCGAATAAACGCACTACCGCTAACAGCCGTTTCTCGCAATTGCGAATTTTGTGGTAAGTTCACGTTCACGTTTCGCAAGAATTTTTATCTTTAACAGAAAATAAAAAGTTCCGAAGTTCGCAACTGACGAGAAGCGGCGGAACGTTACCAGTAATTTTTTAAACCACCCTGCATATGTATACAACAAATCTTTTCGAATCATTTTCTCCTGGAATTTTCATAGGAAGAGATGAAGAATTGAATAAGCTGGAAAAACTCTTAATTCATGACAAAGAAAAGGTAGTTACAATTTCAGGAAATAATGCGACTGGGAAAACCGCGTTATGGATGGAATTCTTAAAACGTCATAAAGCAAATTATGATGAAAGAGTTCAAGTTTTAAGAACTTCAAGCCCGTTTAGAAATTTACCGGAAATTGATAAAAAGATTAGTCTGGTAGTTATCGAAGATATAAGTTTTGACTTTAATCTTGAGATTGAAAAAAGACTTATCGAATTAATAAAGAGGAATTTTGACAAACAATTTCTTTTGGTTGGTGCACACGCAGATAAATTAAAGATGTCGTCTGTAAATAATATTCATCTTCAATACTTTGCAGAAAATAGTTCTGACGAGCTTCTTAACAAATTGTTGAAATCGAAAATCTCCCCAAAAGAAATACAAAAGATTGCAAATCTTACGAAAGGTAATCCTTATCTATTAGGTCTTTTCAGTTCATTGCTGAATGAAAAAAATATAGTATCGATCAAATTTACAAACTGATAACCGAGAAATTTAGTAAAAAAGGAATTTTTGAAAATTCAGGTTTGGAAATAATCGATTCAAGTCCTAAATTTCAACATATTGTAACAGATATTAGAATTGTTAATAATGATATACTAAACCTTCTTAAACGTAGTCCAGATGATGTCTATAATTTAACTCCAAGACAGTTTGAGGAAACCGTTGCAGAATTAATGGTAAGAAGAGGATATAATGTAGAACTTACTCAACAGACGAAGGATGGCGGAAAAGATTTAATTATTGCAAATCAAAGAGATATTGGAAATTTCTTGTATTATCTTGAATGCAAAAAGTTCGCTCCGAATAGGCCAGTCGGAATTAATTTAGTTAGGGAATTAGCAGGGACAGTTAGCGTAGATAGAGTAACGGCTGGAATAATGGTCACTTCATCTTATTTTTCACCAGAGGCTATACAGTTTTCAGAGAAAATCAAACATCAAATGAGTTTAATAGATTATGTTAAGTTAAAGGAATGGCTAAAGTTGATATAAAAAACTACTGGTAACAGTCGTTTGGCGCAATGGCTGGTTTAGTTTTCCTTAGTCGGAAATTACTAAGTTGAAATTTTGCTTATCTTTAGGACAAATTTTTAAAAAAGTCGCCACTGACGCCAAGCGGCGGAACGTTACCAGCCATTATCCGAACGATTGCATAAACTAGAAGATTTATTTATGGACAAGCCTGAAAAAAACAATGAAAAAAGTTCTGATAATCGAACATTAGCAGACGAACACAGAGATATAGAATTTGGTAATAACTACAGATTAGAATACATTAAACATTTAATATCGATTTCTACGGGTGTAATTATATTCTCCGTTACTTTCATGAAGGATATTATCACAATACAATCAGTACAAAAAGTTGATAAATATGTTTTGGCTGTTGGATGGTTTATGCTTTTAATTTCGGTATTTGCTGGAATATTACATATGAGATATTGGGCATGGTATTATATTTCTTGGGGCACAAATTGGGAAAAGCCAAGTGCTAAACTTTGGAGAAGAAAGATAAACATTCGAAGGAAAATTGCCGAAAAACTACAAGTTGGAGGATTTATAATTGGGCTTACACTTTTGACAATTTTCACTTTATTACTTATATTCAAATAGTAGTGAATAAATTAGAAACGGCTGGTAACAGCCGTTTGGCGCAATGGCTGGTTTAGTTTTTCTTAGCCGGAAATTACTAAGTTGAAATTTTGCTTATCTTTAGAACTAATTATTAAAAAAGTCGCCACTGACGAGAAGCCGCGGAACGTTATATGCAAGCTTTCCCGAAAATTACGCTGAAATGAAAACAGAAATTTTAATCGATAAAATCAAACTGAAAATTGCTGAAAAGTCTGACTCAAAAAAATATTTGAGTTAAGAACAAATCCTGAAGTTGCAAAATTCATAAATAGAGATTTGAATAAGAATTTGTCGGAAATAGAAGAATTTATTGAAAACATAAATTCGGACTTCAATAATGCAATGTTTTTTAAAATTAATATGCTTGAAGAAAATGAAATTGCTGGAACAATTTGCTTGTGGAAAATAAATCGTGGAAATAAATATGCCGAAGTTGGATATGAATTGTTTCCAGAATATCAAAAGAAAGGAATAATGAGTAGTGCTTTAAAAGCAATTCTAAATTTTGCAAATAAAGAACTTGGAATTGAACATATCGAAGCATACACACATAAAGAGAATCTAAACTCTCAAAAATTATTAGAAAAGTTTGGATTTGAAAAAATTAATGGAAAATCTGATATTAAAAATTCTAATAACTTAATTTTCAAAAAGAACCTAAAAAAAGCCAGCATATAACAGCCGTTTCTCGCAATTGCGAATTTTGTTGTAAGTTCACGTTTGCGTTTCGCAAGAAATATTATCTTAGTGGAAAATAATCGGTTCCGAAGTTCGCAACTGACGAGAAGCGGCGGAACGTTAGCGGTCAGTTGCCAGCCAGAAGCGAGATGTTCACGTTTAAAAACAAAAAGCATGACAAATATCTTTAGTGGAGAATTAATCGAAGCAATGAATATTCGAAATTTATTAGAAAATGAAAATATTGCAGTGTTTACTGTTAATGAATATATGTCAAGCATTGAGCCTTGGGTTGTAAGTCCTGGAGGTTTCAAACCAGTTTTATTAAAAGTTAATGATGAAGATTTTGAAAAGGCAAAAAAAGTTGTGGAAGATTATGGAAGTGGAAAATTAGAGGTTGGATAATAAAACTGACAAGTGTTAGTACGCAACCGAACCTCTAACAGCCGTTTCACGCAATTGCGAATTTTGTTGTGAATTCACGTTTACGTTTCGCAAGAATTTTTATCTTTAACAGAAAATAATCAGTTCCGAAGTTCACAACATACGCAAAAACGCGAAACGTTAGCACCAAGCTCATAGCAGAATTCTTTGGTCCGAATTGGAGAACTCAGTTCCATTTTAAGCTTTGAAAACTATGCAAAAGAAGAAACATATTTTAGAAACTGACAGATTATTCTTGAGAGAATGGAACATCAAAGATTCGGAAAATTTATATCAATTGAATTTAAATCCAAACGTTGTAAAATTTACTGGCGACAAAGCTTTTGAAAATAATTCTGAAGCAGAAAAGTTTCTAGTCAATTACGAAGATTATAAAATCAACGGTTATGGTCGCTGGGCTGTAATTAACAAATCTAATGGAGAATTTGTAGGTTGGTGCGGACTCAAATATGTAGAAAAATTGAATGAAACCGATATTGGATTTAGATTCTTCGAAAAGCATTGGAACAAAGGTTTTGCCACAGAAAGCGCGAAAGCGTGTATAAAATACGGTTTCGAAAAACTAAATTTGGAAACCATTGTCGGACGAGTAATGGCAAAAAACTTTGCATCGATAAAAGTTTTAGAAAAGCTTGGTCTGAAATACGAAAGAGAATTTAATTTTGATGAACATAAAGGTTTAATTTATAGAATAAAAAACAACCAAACCTTCACATAACTGCCATCTATCGAAGATTTGATTAAGTTTTTGGATTTGAGCAAATAATCACATAAACAAAAAGGCGAACCATATAAATGATCCGCCTTTTTTATATTTTTAAAAAATTACAATTGTTCCTGAACCAGGTTAATGATAGTGTTTGCATCCAATTCTCCCGATTGTCTCCATACCATTTGTCCTTCTTTGTATATCATGAGTGTTGGTAATCCTTTGATGCGAAGCGCATCGGCCAATTCCTGATTCTTATCTACATCAATTTTTATCACTTTTGCCCTGTCTCCAAGCGCAGCAGCAACATCCCTGATTACAGGATGCATTGAAACTGAGGATTCGTTCCATTCGGTATAAAAGTCAATTAATACAGGAACTTGAGCGTTGATTAATTCTCCAAATTTTGACATAAAACCAAAATATTTTTAGTTCTTTTTATATTTTAAAAGAAATAGTAAAGCACAAATGTAGCATTTTTAACTAATTATGCTACTATATTGCCCTTTTTTAGTTCAAAAACAGTTATTTCAGGCATAATACCTACTCTTCCCGGATAAGCATGGAATCCAAAACCACGGTTTACATACACATACCGTCCGAATTCTTCATACAATCCTGCCCATTGTTTGTACATGTATTGCGCCAGGCTCCATTTGAAAAATCCCGGAATTTCTATTCCAAACTGCATCCCATGCGTATGGCCTGAAAGCGTTAACTGAATATTCTTCGGATGCTTTTTTACAATATATTCCCAATGGCTTGGATCATGGCTCATCAGGATTTTAAAATCTTCAGGAGCCAAATTTTCAGTGGCTTTCTTAATGTCTCCATTGGAACCAAAGTGCCTGCCCCAGTTCTCTACTCCAACAATGGCAATCTCATCACTGCCTTTTTTGATTTTTATGTTTTCATTTTGAAGCAATTTGAAATCAATCTGTCTATGTATATCTTTTATGGCTTCAAAATTATCGGCTTTTGCCTGTTCCGATTTCCAGTCCAGATAAGCCCCATAATCATGGTTGCCCAAAACAGAATATTTTCCGTATTCGAATTTTTTCAATCCGTTAAAAACCTCAATCCATGGATGCATTTCATCGGCTTTGGCATTGACAATATCTCCGGTAAACAATAAAATGTCCGCTTCCTGTTCGTTGATTAAATCGATAGCATATTTTATTTTCTCTTCATCGTCAAAACTGCCGCTGTGGATGTCTGAAATCTGGGTAACCTTAAAACCTTCAAAAGCATCGGGTAAATCAGGGAAAAATAAGGTTTGGCGAATCACTTTAAAATTATATTTCCCAACCGTCATTCCGTAAATCAATGAAAGAAATGGAACTGCAGCCAATGCAAGGGCAACCTGACTGACGAATTTCCTTCTGTTTGGCAAAAAACTATCCGTATTATGACCCATAAAATGCGTAACTGTTCCCATCATCAGCCGCAAAACATCTTCCATTAGCATAACGAAAGTCAACACTAATTTAGGCAACAAAACCAGAAGCAGTAATCCAAGTGTAACTAATGACATTTTGGTTTGCCCTACGGTCCTGTCAAACTTAAAAAGCTCGTAAGCAATGAACAATATCGCCGCAACAGATACCACTCCATAAGTAATCAAAATCCAGCGGGATTTCGTAAGGGTTTTTATGGCTTGAAAGGCATAGATTTCAACTATGGCAATGAGTACGAAGAGAATTATAAAGCGGAAAGCCATTTTTAAATTTTTAACAAATTAACAAAGAAAATTATTTCGATTATTTTAATTAGATATTATTTAACGTTAGTTCAATAGCCTTATTCTATAATATTAAAAGTGATAAGAGAAGCGGTTACAAATAGTGAAGCCAGTCCGATAAAAAACATAACATCAGCAAATTTTTCATATTTCTCTCCATAAGAAGTTTTACTCCTCATCGATAGGAACGACAAAATGCAACTGAACATAAAGGCAAATATGGCAAAAGCGGTTAGTTCATCAATTAAGGTCGCAGCCTTCATATCAAGTATGTTTCTTGATGTGAGCACTATAAAACACAATCCCAATAAGTTGGCGGAAGTGTTCAAGATATGCTGCGAATTAGAATTTTTATCAGTCATAAAATTACGGTTTCAGTAATGAATTCCAAAGCTATTGAAAATTATCCTGAAAATTATTTTGACTACCAAAAATACCTCTGAAAAAAATAAAATTTACCCATTGTTTTCCAAAAAGATAAATTCCAAATCGCTATTTTTACATCCTTACAAAATTTTGAATCATGTCACAAAAACGCCTTTTCCTTCTTGATGCTTACGCTTTAATTTTCCGTGGATATTATGCCTTTATAAAAAATCCCCGGATCAATTCGAAAGGAATGGATACCTCAGCCATTATGGGCTTCATGAATTCCTTAATGGATGTTATCAAACGGGAAAAACCGGATCATTTGGCGGTTGCTTTTGACAAAGGCGGAAGTCATGTCCGATCAGAAATGTTTACCGAATATAAGGCCAACAGAAGCGCAACTCCCGAAGCAATCACTCTTGCACTTCCGTGGATTCAGGAAATTTTGAGGGCTATGCATATTCCGATTATCGAATTCGAAGGTTGTGAGGCCGATGATTTGATTGGTACTATCGCAAAGCAGGCCGAAAAACAGAATTACCAGGTTTTTATGGTAACTCCCGATAAGGATTTTGCACAATTGGTTTCTGAAAATATTTTTATGTATAAACCGGCCCGAATGGGTAATGGTATCGAAATATGGGGTGTTCCCGAAGTATTGGCGCGTTTTGAGATCGAACGCCCGGAACAGGTGATTGATTTTCTTGGAATGATGGGTGATGCTGTTGATAATATCCCAGGATTGCCAGGCGTTGGAGAAGTAACGGCTAAAAAATTATTGAAGGAATTCGGCTCGATGGAAAACCTGCTCGAAAACACTCACCAGCTCAAAGGTGCAATGAAAGACAAAATTGAAGCCAATAAAGAACTTGGGTTATTGTCTAAAAAATTAGCAACAATCATCTGCGATTGCGATGTAACTTTCAATGAAGATGATTATGAATTAACCAAACCTGATATTGAGAAAACAGACGCGTTATTCGTAGAACTCGAATTCAGGCAAATGAAAGCGCAGTTTGATAAGTACTTTGGAACCGGGAAGGAATATGACCAGATTGATACGAATGGAAATTCCGAAGAAACCAATTCGGGCGAAACACCAAAACCAGCCAAAAAAACGGCACCAAAAAACGAAAGCCAATTCGATTTATTTGGATTTTCAGATGACGAAAGCGAGGAGCCAAAAACCAATTCCTATTACGCAACTTTAGAAAACACCGAACACTTTTACCAGATTATACAAGGTGATTTACCTACCCGTTTGCTTATGCAGAGTTTGATGAACCAAACTTCGGTAAGCTTTGACACCGAAACAACCGGAATTGACGCCTTGAATGCAGATTTAGTCGGCATTTCATTTTCATTTGAAAAAGGAAAGGGCTTTTATGTTCCGGTTCCCGAAAATTTTGAAGAAGCCAAGGCCGTGGTCGAAAAATTCAAACCTTTTTATGAAAGTGAATCCATTGAAAAAGTAGGGCAAAACGTTAAATACGATTTGAAAGTCTTATCGAAATACGGAATCCAAATCAAAGGAAAAATATTCGATACGATGATTGCCCATTATCTCATTAACCCGGATATGCGTCATAGTATGGATGTTTTGTCGGAAACCTATTTAAAATATTCGCCAAAATCCATCGAAACCTTAATTGGTAAAAAAGGGAAAGGTCAATTATCAATGAGAGATGTTGCTTTGGAGGAAATTAAGGAATACGCCGCGGAAGATGCCGATGTAACATTGCAGTTAAAGGAAGTTTTTAGCCCAATATTAGACAAAGCCGAAACCAAAAAACTTTTTGATGAAATCGAGATTCCATTAATTCCGGTTCTCGCCGCAATGGAAATGGAAGGCATCAACCTCGACGAAGATTTCCTAAAGAAAATGTCGGTTGAGATGGCTAAGGAAAGTAGTGAATTGGAACAAAAAATCTATGAAACTGCAGGCGAGAAATTCAATCTGGCTTCACCAAAACAACTAGGCGATATCTTATTCGAAAAACTTAAAATTGGCGGTGCGAAACAAAAGAAAACCAAAACCGGACAATATGCTACCGGCGAAGAAATTTTGTCTTATCTGGCCAATGACAATCCAATCGTAAAGGATATTCTGGAATGGCGTCAGATGGTAAAACTCCAAAGTACTTATATTGATGCGCTGCCAAATCAGGTCGACAAAAAAACGCAAAGGGTTCATACCGATTATATGCAGACAGTTGCCGCAACTGGACGTTTGAGTTCTAATAATCCAAATCTTCAAAATATCCCAATTCGTACCGAACGCGGAAGATTAATACGAAAAGCATTCATTGCAAGAGATGAAAACCACACCTTACTGTCTGCCGATTATTCGCAAATAGAACTTAGGATTATAGCGGCTTTATCTGGTGAAGAAAATATGATAAAGGCCTTCCAAAACAACGAAGACATCCACAGAAGTACGGCTGCCAAGGTTTTCAATGTCCCACTGGAAGAAGTAACCAAAGAACAAAGAAGCAATGCCAAAACGGTGAACTTCGGAATCATTTATGGTGTTTCCGCTTTTGGACTAAGTAACCAGACTTCTTTGTCGCGTTCAGAAAGTGCCGCACTTATTGATGCCTATTACAAAACCTATCCTAAACTCAAATCGTATATGTCAGACCAGGTAGAATTTGCCAGGGAAAATGGGTATGTACAAACGGTTTTAGGCAGAAGGCGTTATCTGAAGGACATTAATTCTGCCAATATTATGGTAAGAAGTGGTGCCGAACGAAATGCTGTCAATGCTCCCATTCAAGGTTCCGCTGCCGATATTATTAAAATTGCCATGATCAATATTTATAAAAAGCTTTCGGAGGAAAACTGGAAGTCAAAAATGTTGCTACAGGTACATGATGAGTTGGTTTTTGATGTGCACAACTCAGAACTGGAGAAAATCCAGCCGATGATCAAGCACGAAATGGAAAACGCCTTCAAGATGGCTGTACCGTTGGATGTAGAACTCGGACTTGGGAAAAATTGGCTAGAAGCCCACTAAAATTAAGGTAAACAAAGAGTAAACATCACTATTATGGGTAGGGTTGATTCCAATTTAAGTGTTACTTTTAAACTATTAAAACGCTATGAATTTTGGAAACACTTAAAACCATCCTGTACTTTTCTATCTTTCGGTATCCGCTGAAAATAGATGAAATACATAGTTATACCAGCTATGAAACACTTTCGGAAACCGAAAAGGAACTACAACATTTAGTAGATGAAAAAATCCTAAAAAAAGTGGACGAATATTATGTTTACGGCAGCGATCTGGATTCGGTAATCAAAAGGCTCAGAGGGAATCTCCATGCCAAAAAAGTAATCAAGAAAGCACATCAAAAAGCTAAATTCATTTCCAAATTTCCATATGTTGAGGCAGTCGGAATTTCAGGCTCGTTGTCAAAAGGATATTATGATAACGAAAGTGACATCGATTTTTTTGTGGTTACCAAACCGAATAAACTTTGGATCTGCCGAACGCTTTTGATGCTTTACAAAAAGATTTTCCTTTTTAATTCCCGAAAATATTTCTGCGTTAATTATTTTGTTTCCGCCAATCAAATGGAAATAGAGGAAAAAAACAGGTTTACCGCCACCGAACTGAAAACCTTAATTCCACTTCAGGGAAGTGACGTTTTTAATAAATTTTATCAGAAGAACGATTGGGTAAATGGCTATTTCTCAAAATTTGAACCTCAAATCGATAGCGTTCTCGACACACCAAAACCAGGCTTTTCAAGGTTAATAGAAATCGTTTTTGATACCAAAATCGGAACTGTAACAGATTCCGTTTTCAGAACGATAACCTTAAAAAATGGAAATCGAAGTTTCATCAGATGAATGATGAAGATTTTAAAATTGCGCTTAAAACAACAAAGAACATTTCTAAACACCATCCTTCCAACTTTCAAAAAAAGTTATCTTATCTTTGAATACAAAACTTGAAGAAGTGCAGTCAAAGTATAATGTAGTTTTACAAAGAGAAAATGTCTAAAATTGTTTTTTCGCATTCCTATTATTACAGACTTGACCCCAAACAATGGAAAAACAAAAATCCTTTTCCGCCTTTGGGGACTTTATATGCCGCTTCATTATTGCGGAAAAATGACTTTGAAGTTTCACTTTTTGACACTAACCTGCTCGATTCCCCAAAATCAATTCAATACGTTTTACATAAATCCAAGCCCGATTATCTGGTAATTTATGATGATGGATTTAATTACCTGACCAAAATGTGCCTTACGAATATGCGGGAAGCGTGTTTTGAAATGATAAAATATGGCAAAAATCACAACTGTATTGTCATTGTATGCAGCTCCGATTCTACAGATCATTACGAAGAATACATTGAGAAAGGTGCCGATTTTATTCTTCAGGGCGAAGGTGAAATGACGCTTTTGGAACTTGTAAAAGCATTAGATAACAAGCTGAATGTTGATGCCCTTAACGGAATTGTTTTCAAAAGAAATGATACAATCCAAGTCAATAAAAAAAGAGAAGTTCTGCATAGTTTAGATGAATTGCCCATGCCTGCCTGGGATTTAGTGGATATCGAAAGTTATAGAAACATCTGGAAACAAAGCGGACACGAATTTACGCTGAATATTGCAACCACCCGCGGCTGTCCGTATAAATGCAATTGGTGTGCAAAACCGATTTACGGCAACCGCTACAATGCCCATTCGCCAAAATACATAGTTAATGAAATTGAGTATTTGAAACAAAATTTCGGCGTCACTCGATTTTGGATGTGCGATGATATTTTTGGCTTAAAGCCGAATTGGGTGCAGGAATTTAATTCCGAATTGAAAGTACAGAATTTAAAAATCCGCTATTTTATCCAAAGCCGGGTTGATTTATTACTGAAAGAAGACACGATTGACTGCCTGGCAGAATCAGGATTGGAAGAAGTTTGGGTTGGTGCCGAAAGTGCCTCGCAGAAAATACTCGACGCAATGGACAAAGGCACAACTGTAGCACAGATTTATCAGGCTACGAAGATTTTGAAAGACAAAAAAATTAGGGTCGCCTTTTTTCTACAGTTCGGTTATCTGGACGAAAATCAGGAAGACATAACCAAAACGATCGCGATGGTCAAAGAACTGATGCCGGATAATATTGGGATTTCGGTTTCGTATCCATTGCCCGGAACAAAGTTTTACGAAAAAGTAAAAGACGATTTGAAACTGAAAGCCAACTGGACAGATTCTGACGATTTTGATATGATGTTCAACGGAACTTACAATTCCACTTATTACCGAAAACTCCAGCGTTTCGTGCATAAGGAATTCAGGAAACAGCAAGGATTTCAGAACCTGAGAAAAGTTATTTCAAATCCGTTACTCATTTCTATTGCCAATCTAAAATCGATTGCAAAACTTGGGTATTATATTCCGAGTGCCTATTTGGACACGATTCTGCTAAAAAAACTGGAAAATGGAAGCTAGTTTTGACAAAGCCGCCATAAATTATGATGCAACATTCACCAATTCTGAAATTGGAAAGCTACTGCGCAATTTAGTGTACGAACAGTTTTTAAAACAATTGAATTCGGTTCACAAAATTCTGGAAATCAATTGCGGAACCGGAGAAGATGCCATCTGGCTTGCTAAACAAAATTTCAACATTATTGCTACAGACATTTCCCCAAAGATGATTGCGGAAGCCAAAAACAAGGCGATTTTTGACAACCTCAACTTTGAAGTGGCCGATATAAATTCGATTGCAACAGCGTACCCAAAAGATAATTTCGATTTAATATTCTCCAATTTCGGTGGATTAAACTGCCTCTCAGAAACTGAAATACAGGAATTTTTTAAAAACAGTGGAAACCTACTTTCTGAAAAAGGAAAAATGGTTTTGGTGATTATGCCTAAAAATACGCTTTGGGAGCAATTTTACTTTTTGGCTAAAGCCGAATTCTCAAATGCATTTAGAAGAAAAAAAGCACTTGCAATTGCTGACGTTGACGGAGAAAAAGTACCAACCTATTATTACAACCCAAAAGATATCGTAAATTTAGCCAAACATGATTTTGATTTGATTGACCAAAAACCAATTGGATTCTTTGTGCCGCCATCTTATTTGGAACCATTTTTTAAAAACAAAAAAGGATTTTTACAGATTTTAAGCTATTTGGAAAGCGGAATCAAAAACTGGTCAATCCTTTCTAAATATGCCGATCATTACATCATAACATTGCAAAAACGATGAGCATACTTTTCACACATGCCTATTACTTATCGGATGACCCAAAAGAGCAGAAGATCATGAAACCCTATCCACCATTGGGTTTACTTTATGTTTCTGCGTATCTGAAAAGTAAAAACATTGCAAATGATGTATTTGACACCACCTTTTCTTCACCAGAGTCACAACTTGAATTTATTTTAGAAAAACTTCCTAAAGTCATCTGCATTTATACCAATCTGATGACCAAAGTTGAAGTTATTAAACTGACTAAAATACTGAAAACCGAAAAATTCAATTTCCCAAAAATTGTACTGGGCGGACCAGATGTTACTTATAATATTGAAAATTATTTAAAAGCAGGAGCGGATTTCTTAGTGATTGGCGAAGGCGAGGAAACTACTTTTGAATTGTATAATTCCATAATGGATAATGGTAATTTAAATGAAGTTGACGGTATTGCTTTTTGGAATACGGTAAAATAATCCAAACCAAAGCCAGGACGAAATTTAAGGAACTGGACGAACTTCCATTGCCAAACCGCGAAGCCATAAACATTTACAGTTACCTGGAAACCTGGAAAAACAACCATGGCGAAAGTTCAATGACAATTTCTACTCAACGAGGTTGTCCTTATACCTGCAAATGGTGCAGTACTGCAGTGTATGGTCAAAGTTACCGACGAAGACCGGCACAACAGGTTGCAGCCGAAATGAAAATGCTGAAAGAACAATACAATCCGGATGCGATTTGGTTTGTGGATGATGTTTTTACGATTAGCCACAAATGGCTGACTGCTTTTCATGAAGAAGTGGTAAAACAAAATTCCCAAATCCGGTTTGAATGCATCACGCGTGCCGAAAGACTGAACGAAGAAATTCTACGATTACTCAAAGAAGCCGGCTGTTTCCGGATTTGGATTGGTGCCGAAAGCGGTTCTCAGGAAATAATTGATGCTATGGATCGTAGGGTTGATGTCAATCACGTAAAGAAAATAATCCAGGATACGAATGCGATGGGAATTGAAACCGGAACTTTCATTATGCTGGGTTATCCTGGAGAAACCGAAAAAAACATTGATGAAACGATACAATATCTGAAAGAAGCAAAACCAACACATTATACGATTACCGTTGCTTATCCAATAAAAGGAACGTCGTTGTATAATGAAATTGAAGATAAGATTACAGAACGTCCAAACTGGGAAAGTTCGACTGATAGGGATATCGATTTTAAACGAACCTATTCTAGGAAATATTACAATTATGCGGTTTCCAAAGTGGTGAATGAAGTCGAGTTTGACCGCGAAATATCTAAGATAAGCCTGAAGGCGCTGAAACTGAAAACGAAGTCTTTATTAGCAACAGGATTAATGAAACTAAGCAAATAACCATTTGAAAAAAGAAACTACATATCTAATTTTACTCACTGCGATTTACTTTCTTGTCAGTTTTGTTGGCATTTTACACCACGAATTATGGTTGGATGAAGCCCATCATTACCTGTTGGCACGCGACAGCAATTCCTTTGTAGAATTAATACAAAACACCCGATACGAAGGCCATCCGATTCTTTGGAATGCTTTGCTTTATGGAATAACTCGATTCAGTCTGAATCCGTTTTGGATGCAGTTTTTGCATATTTTGATTTCGACTTCAGTTGTATTTATATTTCTCAGAAAAGCGCCTTTTAACTGGATTTTTAAAACGCTTTTCATCTTCGGCTATTTTATGATTTTCGAGTATAATGTGATTAGCCGCAATTATATTTTGGGTGTTTTATTTCTTTTTTTAGCTTGTTCCGCATTCGAAAAAAGGGAACAGAAATTCACTTTAATTTGTTTTTTGTTAGCCTTGGCAGTCAATTCTCATTTGCTTTTCAGCGTTCCTGCTTTTGCATTGCTCCTGACACTGCTGTTGGAACAGCTAAATAGCAGGGAGTTTCTCAAAAAGAAATTCATTCCGGGATATCTTATCTTTATGTTTGGGGTGATACTAATTTATTTTCAAATCCATTATACCCATTCCGATTGGTTTTTGGAACCGATTGCCCAATTATCATTTATCGAAAAAGCGACCCCTGGTTTTGTTTCCTTTTTTAAAGGAGTCGTTGCCATTCCAGATTTTAGCTCTATTCATTTTTGGAATACCAACCTAGTTGTAATTTGGAGCAAATCTGCAACAACAATCTTAGCACTATTAATGTACCTGCTTCCTTTAGTGTTGTTTTTCAAAAATAGGAAGACATTATTTTTTATTTATATAGCATTAATCGGAACACAAATCTTCTTTTTCATTACGCACAGAGCTTCTATGCGATTTCAGGGAATGCCTTTTTTACTGATTATCATGGGCCTTTGGATAGAACATTATTATATTCCTGAAGATTCAAAACTAAAGAAACTGTTGAATACTTTTCGGTTAACTTCAGCGCAAAAACCCATCATATATGCGATTTTGATCATTCACTTTGGCAGTGGTATTTATGCGTATTCGATGGACCACAAGTATTCGTTTGCTTCAGCAAAGAAGACGGTTGATTATCTAAAAAGCAACAAACTCTATTCGCAGCAAATTGTTTCGGTCACCTGTGAAGGAACTTCAATTAGTGCTTATTTGGAAAAGAAAGTGTATTTTTTGTGCAGTAATGATTATCAAAGTTTTTGCCGTTGGGATTCAGTTTGTTCCAATAATAACGAGGCGGAAATTATAGCCATGATTAATAAACATGCAGTCACGGAACCACATTTCGTATACGTTTCGTGTTATACACTAAATGATAAACGGTCAAAAGGCTGGCAGCATATCAATGCAAATATTAAGCTTCGTTACCTCGATAGTTTTGGCCAAAGCATTGGGGAAACTATAACCTATTATGTTTACGAAGTCTCAAAAATATAGGAATGAAAAAACTGTTTTTCTTTTTGATTTTAGGCTCGATGCTATCGTTTGAAAACGAATCCTATTCGGATTTGATTACTGTTGATAGCACAATAAATCTCAAATGGAATAAGGCGTACGCAGATGACACAATCGATAAATCGATCATAGGTTTAAAATGGGCGCTGTCTTATATGGGTGCCGTTTTGCCAAGTTCAGCCAACGGATTTTCGACAGACACAAATATAATTACGATTGATTTACAAAAATTAGGGTTCAATGAAAATGCCCAACGCGAGTTGCTTAAATTATCGAAAAAAATAAAGGCAACTTCAGAATATAAAGTCAATAATAATATTGATTTGGGACAATTTGTCACCTTGCTTTTAGGATCGTCTGAACATTATTACCAAATCATCGGAACGCCAAAAAAACTTAATGAAATTTTAAGCCGATATACATTATCGCCAAAAAAGGCTACGTCAACAAATCGACTGTTTCGATGAAGCACAGAATTATTCGCTTTTCTGAACAAAAGGATTTTAATCAACTGTTTATTTCAGAGGAAATCAATCCCATTTCTGGTGAAGTTTTGGAATATGAAACAATCGAATTATTGGAAAACGGACAGTTGCTGTTCGGGATTTTTGATGCAGAAGGCAATAGAAAAAACAATGGTGATGATGCACATTCCGCTGCCGGAAAACCTGCCAAATGCATGTGGTGCCACGAATCAAATATCAATCAGATGTTTACTGTTCAGGATGATTTCCCCGGCTATCTATGCAATGCTGATTTTCAAAAAACACTGTTGGCGTATCGCGAAAGCAATACAAATCGAAAGTTGAAACTAAGCGATGGTGTCGATTTTGCGCAGACACAACAACACACTTTAACCGAATTGCTTTACATTTCATTTATGGAACCTTCGGCGGAACGCTTGAGTTCGGAATGGAATTTACCTATTGCAACGGTACAGGAAATGCTTTACGGATTGCCAACACATGTTTACGATGAATTTCCTTTTTGGGCAACCTGTACCATCGAAAAGATATAGAAAACCTTGCGCCTTTTAACGGATTATCGGTTTCAGGCAACGTTAGAGAAGCGTCAGAAACAGAAGTCAACCATTTAAGCGATTAATGAAAAAAGTGGTAAAAACATATTATTTCCTTCTTCCATTGCTTTTGCTTTGCGGGTTTTATGCCTACAAAGCGGTCGGTTTTGAAATCCACGATTTTTCGAATTACTATTTTGGCGGAACGTTTCTAGCGGACGGAAATTTCAGCGCGGCCATCTATTTTCCACATAAATTCAATCAGGCAATTGCTTCTTTGGGCTACCAGAACATTTTTGTCAGTTATGCGCCAAACACACCTTTCTTAGCGCTGCTCTTTGTGCCATTTTCATTGCTCTCGGTCACAATTGCAAAGTTGGTTTTCAATTGTATTTCAATAGGAATATTTGTTTATAGCGTTTACAGATTGTTCAATTTTTACAAGGTCAATCCAAAGTTCGCCTTACTGATTCCCGTTTTATTTTTGATTCCGATAAAAAACAACCTGCTGTTTGGACAGGTGTACTTTTTGTTGTTTTTCCTATTGGCTGAAGGTTGGATTGCTTATGAAAGAAAGCATTTTAAATCGATGGCATTCTTTTGGAGTTTTGCCATTTTGCTCAAGGTATTCCCTGTGATTTTAATACTGCCCTTAGCCTTTAAAAAGGATTGGAATGCGTTGGTTTATTTGCTTTTGAGCTGCTTCTTATTGTTTGGGATTTCATTGTTTTTCACCGGAATCGACATTTGGATTTTCTTTTTGAATCCGTCCTTCCAAAGGCTTCCAATGGAGAAATAGCGACAGCTTTTGTCGATAATTATCAATCCGTCTTTATGTTTGTAAAAAGGCTGTTGGTCTATGACTCGATTGAAAATCCTACAGCAGTTTTCAATTATCCTGTTCTGTTTTTGGCTCTGATCGCTGCCTTCAAGATTGGCTTTGTTGTTTTAGGTTTTTTCATTACTAGAAAATCAACGACTGATTTGAAAATGCTTGGCTTTTGGGTCTTGGCAATGATTTTGCTTTCCCTTACGGAAGCACCTACACTTTTATTTTGCTGATGTTCCCATTTTTAGCTTTAATTACTAGTTACATTTCAACTGTCAAAATAATCGTTTCCTTTTTAATCTTATTCGGTATTGGCAATCTTCCTCTGTCTGTTTTTATAACTGGAGAATTTCCGTTATCGTACTTAAGATTGTTTCTGTTGTTGGCATTTTTTGTTCTGTTTTTGACGCAGCTGAAGCAAAAAATCAACCTGAGGTTTATTGCGCTGGTTTCTTTTGTACCGATAATTTTTGTTTTGGTTTTCAGAAAAGAGGAAACAGTGTTGCCGCAACATTTTTTAACGCGAAATATTCCGATTTTGACATATGATTATCAAATTTCAAACGGGCAGCTAACTTATTTTTATTGGGGCAAAAAAGGAGAAAACAAGCGAACCCTGAAATTATGCAAACCCAATTTCGAACCACTGGAAATTGTAAATAACCAGATTTTCTACCATAAGAAACAATTGACTTTTGATAACAGCAATAAGCTGAAGCCAGTTTTAGTCAATAAAAATGCACTGCTGTATCTAACGGATTACGGACGTGGAATTGGATTTTATGCGCTTAAAAAAATAGAAATTCGTGGAAAATAAAGTACTAAAAAGAATGACCTTAATTACCAACAATACCCTTCGACAGGTATTGGTTTCGTTTTTTGGTATGGTAATCCCTTTTTTGGTGATCCATTTTTCTTCCAAAGAAATGTGGGGTTCATTTGTCTCCGTTTTCCTGTTTAGCTTATTGGTGCTGCAAATCATAAACTGGGGAAATAAAGAATACCTTCTCCGCGAATTCAGTGAAAGGCCGGCAAAAATGGCGCTTACCTTTTCAGAAAATTTAACTACCCGACTGCCTATTGTGGTTTTGTTTTCGATAGTCGCATTGTTTTTATTTCCGCTTTCTTTTGGATTTTGGATAACGCTATGGCTAATAGGAAGGTATTGGAACTATTCGACAGAAGCATTGGTATTGTATCAAAAAGAGTTTAATAAATCGATGTTTATTGAGACGCTGAGTTTTATGGGTTTCGGTATTTCATTCTATTGTTTAAAATCTGCCATCGATGTGTATTCGCTGCTTGTTATTTACAGCATGTATCAGTTCTTGAAAGGATTGCTGTACTTCCTGCTTTTTAGAAAATATTTTTCACTTCAGTATGCAACATTTAAGTTTGGCTATTTTAAAGCGTCGCTTTCGTTCTTCCTTTTGTCGGTTTTAGGTTTTCTGGCATCCAAGATAGATGTTTATATTATTGAAAGTTTGGGCAACAAGACCGTAACGGCAGACTATCAGATCATCAATAGTTTGTTGGTTTTTGTAATGTCGGTTACCGCATTCATTTATTCGCCATTTACAAAAGCGATTTACCGAAACAATGAAGATGTTATCCGGAAAATTCAGAAAGCGTTAGTCTTTATCGGACTTTTTGTAGTCATCATTTCGTTAGTAGTGATTCATTTTATCATAAAATTCTACTTGAAAACCAATGCTGGCTTAGGATTTTACGTGATTGCCTTTCTATATGTTTATCCGTCTTATGTTTATGGATTAGATATTGTAAATTTGTTTAAGCAACATAAGGAGAAAATTGTCGTTAGAAACCTGGTAGTTGGCGTAATTTTCAATACCGTTTTGAGTTTGCTATTTTTGAGTTTGTCGTATGGAGGATTTTCACAATACGGAATCCACGCAGCATTATTAGGCAGCGCAATAGCTCAGGTTGTTGTTTTATTTTTATTTAAATTATTTAAACCTGCTTAAGATGAAAAGTAACATTAACATCGCAAAAAAGAGTTGTTATGTCTTGATTTTAATTGTATTTTACTCATGCGTAAATGACGGTTATATCAATTCGGACAACAAGCTTTCGTCAATTGAACTGTCTACCGGCGCTATTTATCCGGCCTTTGATCCTGGTGTAAAAGACTACTACTGCACTTCTCTGAATACACTCAAGACTTTTCAGGTTACCCTCAACGATTTTGAGGCTTCGAAAACCATTTATATAAACGGAGTAAAAGTAACGGGAAAAGTTACCAGCCTCAAGCTCAATCCGGGAGAAGACATTGTTATCCAATCCGGCTATCATCCGGACGAAATGTTGACATATACCGTTCATTATCTTCCTGTCGAAATGCCCAAGGCAAACCTTATAACCAAAAACAATCCATCGGAAGGCTACATATTGGTAAGTTTATTTGAAATGGGGCAGCCTGCAAAAGATTACAGTTATCTGGGAATTTTAAACAATGATGGATTTCCGGTTTATTATAAAAAAGTGCCTTACGGAGCCGTCTTCAATTTTAAATATTTTGACACGCCAAACGGCAAAAGATTTTCTTACAACACAACCAACGACATTGGAAAAGCGGTTATCATGGACGAGAATTTTGAGGAAATAAAAAGATTGGATTTACTGCCTCATAATGGTCACGGAGTGTTGCCAACCGATAACCATGATTTTCTTTACCTGGATGACAATCACTATATATTACCAACCTATACGACCAGAGAAAATGTAGACATGACGGCGTATGGCGGAAGTAGTTCTGTTGATATTGGCGAATTTGTCTTTCAGGAAATTCAGGATAATAATGTGATTTTTGAATGGGACACAGCGAATTTCCCTGAGTTGCTAGGCGCTACAGATCCGATTTATTATGCTCAATATGCAACGGCAGGAAAAGTAGATTACTTCCATTTCAATTCCATAAACATTGATCCAAATGATAATAATTTTGTCCTCTCTGCAAGGCACACCAATCAAATTTACAAGATAAACCGGACTACTGGCGCCATTATGTGGCGGTTTGGAGGAAGTGACGACGATTTTAATTTAACCGGAAACCAGGTGATTTCACATCCGCATCACGCGACGATATTGCCCAACGGACACCTTTTGCTGTTTGACAATGGTGTAACCAAAACGCCCCGACAATCAAGGATTGCCGAGTTTGCTTTGAACGTAACCACTATGACGGCGAGTTTGGTTTTTGAATATAAAGATGAGGGAAGGTATTTTGATATTATGGGTTCGGCACAAAAACTTTCTAACGGAAACTACCTGATTGGTTGGGGTGGAAATATCACATCACAAACCAACGCGAATAAATCGGATGTAACTGAAATCAACGCTAACGGCAATATAATTCTTGACATCAGTTTTAGCAATAACCCAAACAGCTTTAGTTATTCCTATCGCGCCCTTAAATATAACATCACATTTTAATGAAATCGAACAGAATAATCATATTCAATCCTAAAAGCGCTAACAGCAAGCACCGGATCCCAAATTCGATTTTGCAGGTCGGAGCGTCCATCCATGGTAAATATGAATACGTTTTTGTGGATGGAAATCTGGAAGAAAATCCGTGGCAGACTATTGAAAATTATCTGAAAACCGGTGAATTCAAATACTTCGGGTCCACCGTAATGCCGGGTCCGCAATTGCGTCAGGCGATTCCGTTTACCAAAAAAATCAAGGAATTGTTTCCGAAAACGATTACTATTTGGGGAGGTTATTTTGCTGCTAATCAATATAAAGTATCTCTAAATTCTGGCGATGTTGATTATGTGATTAATGGTCCGGGCGATGTTGCTTTTCCGTCACTAATTGAAGCCTTGGAAAACAACAAAAAAGAGGATATCTTCTTTATCAAAAACCTGATTTATAAAGACGACAAAGGCGAAATCATCAAAACTGCTGTCGAAGCTTTGCTCGATCAGGATACCCTACCAAAGTTTCCGTATTCCTATCTGGATTCGTTTTATCCGGTTCAGAATTATCTGGCTAAGACCTTTATGGGGAATAAAACCCTTTCCTATCATTCGAGTATGGGTTGCCCGTTTTCGTGCTCGTTTTGCGCCGTCGTTCCGATTTACAATGCCAAATGGAAAGGCATGTCAGCTTCCAGGATCTACGAAGATGTCAAATATTTCAAAGACAAATACGCTATTGATGCAATCGAATTCCACGACAATAATTTCTTTACCAATAAAAAAAGAGTGCTCGAGTTTTCCCAATTGATCATGAACGATAACATCAGCTATTGGGGAGAAGGCCGGATTGACACCATTAATATGTACAGCGATGACGATTTGAAACTAATGCGGAAAGCCGGTTGCAAAATGATTTTCCTGGGCGCGGAAACCGGTAATGATGCCGTGCTGAAACAAATGAACAAAGGCGGAACCCAAACTGGACAGATGATCAAGGACTTCGTACTTCGGATGAAAAATGCTGACATTATACCGGAACTGTCTTTCGTTTTGGGAATGCCGGCCAAAACCGAAAAAGAAGTTTATGACCAGATTTTATGGGACATCAATTTTATAAAGGAAATCAAAGCTATTAATTCGAATGCTGAAATCATTATTTATTTGTTTAGCCCTGTGCCAACGGAAGGTTCGGAGTTGTATCAACAAATTTTGGATGCTGGATTTTCGTTTCCTACACAATTGGAAGATTGGATTTCGCCGAGCTGGGAAAATTTCGATTTACGGAAAAATCCATTGACGCCTTGGCTGAAACCTTATATGATTGACACCATCAAAAATTTCGAAACAGTTTTGAATGGCTATTATCCAACGGTTTCGGATTTTAGGATTCGAGGTTTTAAAAGAACAATCCTGACATCAGTGGCAAGCTGGCGTTACAGAACGGGAATTTATGATTATCCCTATGAAATCAAAGCCCTACACAAGCTTTGGAAATACAGACAGCCCGAAATTGAGGGGTTTTATTCTGAGTGATTCGCCACAAATCAGAAGAAAAAAAGTTAAGATTAACTAAAATGAAAGATTTGTGGCAAATCAATTCAATGAAACTGAAACTGAATTTATAATGAGACAGTTCCTTAAAAAAATATCACATCCTTTTTTGAAATTTGGTTTGCAATTTTATTATTCCAAACCAAGGGACTATTGTTATGAAGATATATGTATAAAAATCCATCCAGATGTTTTTCCGCCACAAATGACTTTCAGTACCAAAATTTTGCTGGATTTCACCAATAAATTGGATGTCAAAAACAAAACTTTCCTGGAACTTGGTTGTGGAAGTGGGATTATTTCACTTCTGGCAGCAAAGAAAAAAGCATTTACAATTGCTTCCGATATCAATCAGACTGCTTTGAGTTATTTGGAAGCCAATGCCTTAAAAAATAATTTAAAAATTCAAATCGTATATTCTGATTTATTCGATGAAATTGAAAATGATGCTTTCGATTACATCGTTATCAATCCACCTTATTATCAAAAAAAACCAAAAAATGTAAAAGAACAAGCCTGGTTTTGTGGAGAAAAATTTGAATATTTTGAGAACTTATTTTCGCAACTTCCAAACTACATTTTACCAGAAACCGAGTGTTATATGATACTGTCACAGGATTGTAATCTGGAAAAAATAAAAGCCATTGCACTAAAGAACGTTTTGGCTTTTGAACTTGTATTGAAAAAAAGGAACTGGCCGAAACCAATTTTGTCTTTAAAATAGTTTCTTTGTAGAATCCCTCTCACGCAATTCGGTTTTGATTGTTGTGGTTGTCGAAGTGAAGGTTTCTTCATTGCTTTCTAATTTGTCAATCAATAATTGGGCTGCAACCTCTCCTATTTCCGGTCCGTGCTGACTCACGGTAGATAGGCTTGGCGTCATTCGGCGTGACCATAGTCCATCCGCAAAACCGATAAGTTGCAAATCCTGTGGAATTTTATATCCATTCTGGATTCCGAGTTTCATGGCAGTTACCGAGGCATGTTCGTCTAATGCGAAAACACCGTCTGGTTTATTTTTGATAAAAAAACCACCAATTTTTTTGTTGAAATCTTCTGAAGTTTCAGTCAAAATAACCAATTTGTCATCGACCTTAATATCATGTTTGGCCATCGCGTCGTAAAACCCTTTGGCTCTCAGCTTTCCGACACTAAGATTATCTATTGATGAAAGCAGTGCTATTTTTTTGCAACCCGTCTTAATCAAATGTTCAGTAGCATTGATGGCAGATTCAAAGTCATCAACAACAACTTTATCACAATTTATTTCGTCGGCGATACGGTCAAACATCACTATTGGCGTTCCGTCATTTATAATACTGTTAAAATGATCGAACTTCTGTAGCTTTTGAGATTCTTCGGCAATGGATAGAATAAAGCCATCAATAGTTCCGTTGCTCAGCATTTCGAGAGCATTGATTTCCTTTTCTGCAGACTCGTTTGTGATGCAGGTAATGACTTTATATCCTTTCTCGTCGGCCACTTTTTCAATACCGCTAAAGACCTTTGCAAAAAAATGATTCAGGATGTTTGGGATGATAACACCAATGGTTTTGGTTTTTCTGTTTTTTAAGCTTAGCCCGATAACATTCGGTTTATAATTTTTCAGTTTGGCATATTCCTGAACACGCTGCTTGGTAGGCTCACTTATTTCGGGACTTCCGTTTAGTGCTTTGGAAACTGTGGAAACAGAAACTCCTAACTCTTTCGCAATCTGTTTTAATGTGGCTTTCGATTTCATTTTTGAGTAGCTTAAGTTGTAAAAATAGTAAATTTTATAGTGTGACATCTCAAAGAAAAATTAAAACTATAAGAATTTTGTTAATAACTATACTGAATTTGATACAAAAATCGAGTGTATTATGGTACGCTAATGTCTTTCATTTACTGGATTTTAGCTGAAAATTAAAACTTTATGAAAATATTTAAAATAGGGCACTTGGATTATTGATAAATAATTGTACTTTTGCGCTCCCTTTATTGGGAATGGAATGTTTAATTAAAATAAATTATTGTGAACAATTTAAGCTACAAGACAGTTTCTATCAACAAAGCCGGTGCAGATAAGCAGTGGATTGTTGTAGATGCAGAAGGTCATAACTTAGGTAGATTTGCTTCAAAGGTTGCGATGCTTTTGAGAGGTAAATACAAGCCAAGTTATACACCGCACGTTGATTGTGGAGATAACGTGATCGTTATCAACGCTGAAAAAATCAACCTAACTGGTAACAAGTTGGATGACAAAACGTACATCAGACACACAGGTTACCCAGGAGGACAAAGAAGCTTGACTGCTAAAGTAATGCAACAAAAAAACCCTGCATTATTAGTGGAAAAGGCTGTAAAAGGAATGTTACCTAAAAACAAATTAGGTGCAGAATTATTCCGCAATTTAAATGTAAATGTAGGTACTGAGCACAAACATGCAGCTCAACAACCTAAAACCGTTAATCTTAACGACTTAAAGTAAACATGGGAGTTATTCACAAAATCGGTAGAAGAAAATGTGCTGTTGCACGTGTTTATGTTTCAGAAGGAACAGGAAAAATCACCGTTAACAAAAGAGAGTTCAACAACTACTTCCCAACAGCTACTTTACAGTACAAAGTTTTGCAACCAATGTCTATGACAAACAATGCAGAGAACTTTGACGTAAAAGTAAATGTATATGGTGGTGGTTCTACAGGGCAGGCAGAAGCTGTGAGAATGGCAATTGCAAGAGCAATGTGTGAAGTGGAAGCTGAAAACAGGAGCATCCTAAAACCAGAAGGATTACTAACAAGAGATCCAAGAATGGTAGAACGTAAAAAATTCGGTCAGAAAAAAGCGAGAAAGAGATTCCAATTCTCGAAACGTTAATACTGAACTTGTTTCAGTATCTTTTCAAGAGTACTCGAAATTTTTACAACAGTTGCTGAAATTAATTCAGCATAAAAAATTAGAATTTAAAACAAAGTTGTCGATATTCCTTGTAAAAAGGGAATTAGTTTAGCATCCAAATGCAGTCCAAAGTCTTAAAGCCGAAAGTCTTAAAGCGAAAAAGGTGACGCATTGCTAATTCAACAGAACGTAAACTATTACACAATGGCAAACAAAATTGAAGTTAAAGATTTATTAGAGGCAGGTGTTCACTTCGGACACATGACTCGTAAGTGGGATCCAAATATGGCCCCTTACATCTATATGGAGCGTAATGGAATTCACATTATCAATCTATATAAAACAGCTGCAAAAATTGAAGAGGCTAACGAAGCCATGAAAAAAATTGCAGCATCTGGTAGAAAGATACTTTTCGTTGCTACCAAAAAACAAGCAAAAGATATCGTTGCAGAAAAAGCATTGGCTTGTAACATGCCTTACATCACTGAAAGATGGCCAGGTGGTATGTTAACCAACTTCGTTACTATCCGTAAAGCTGTTAAAAAAATGGCTACTATTGATAAAATGAAGAAAGACGGAACTTTCATGACTTTGTCTAAAAAAGAGCGTCTTCAAGTTGATCGTCTTCGTGCAAAATTAGAGAAGAACTTAGGTTCTATCGCTGATATGTCTAGATTACCTGCTGCATTATTTGTAGTAGATATCAAAGCTGAACACATCGCAATAAAAGAAGCACAAAAATTAAACATTCCAGTTTTCGCAATGGTTGATACTAACTCTGATCCACGTGAAGTAGATTACGTTATCCCAGCCAATGATGATGCTTCAAAATCAATTGATAAAATTTTATCTTTAGTAACTGCTGCAGTTATTGACGGATTAGCAAACAGAACTTCTGACAAAGAAGGTGATGATGCTACAGAAGTTGATGCTGTTGAAGAAGTAACTGTTGCTGTTGAAGCTTCGGTTGCTGAAGCTGCCCCAGAAGTGGAAGCAGTGGTAGAAGTAGAAGCTGCTCCAGAAGCAGAAGAAGCTACTGAAACTAAAACTGAAGAATAAATCAAATAATTAATTCCAAGAATAAAATTCCAAGTTCCAACAAATTGTCAATCTTGATGATTTAATAAAATTGGAATTTGGGATTTTAGAATTGGAATTTCTTTTTTTACAAAAATTAAATTTTTAAAATAAAATATTATGTCAACAATCACAATTACTGCTGCAGACGTAAATAAATTAAGAACTATTACGGGTGCAGGTATGATGGACTGCAAAAAAGCTTTGGTAGAAGCTGAAGGAGATTTTGATTTAGCAATCGAAAACCTTAGAAAAAAGGTCAAAAAGTGGCTGCTAACCGTTCTGACAGAGAATCTACAGAAGGAGCTGCAATCGCTGTAGTAAGTGCCGACAAAACTTCAGGTGTTGTTATCACATTAAACTGCGAAACGGACTTCGTTGGAAAAAATGAAGGTTTCGTAAAACTAGCTACAGACTTAGCAAACCAAGCATTGAACTTCGATTCAAAAGAAGCATTTTTAGCTTCAGATTTCAACGGAATCACTGTTGCTGAAAAATTAATTGAGCAGACTGGTGTTATCGGAGAAAAAATTGAAATCGCTTCTTTCGAAAAATTATCTGGTGCTTTTATTGGTTCTTACATCCATGCTGGTAACAAAATTGCTACTTTGGTAGCACTTTCTGCTAATGTTGACGGAGCTGAAGAAGCTGCAAGAAACGTGGCTATGCAGGCTGCTGCTATGAACCCAATCGCTTTAGACGAAGCTGGTGTTGATGCAGATACAATTGCTAAGGAAATTGAAATCGCTAAAGATATGTTACGTCAGGAAGGTAAACCAGAAGCTATGATTGAAAACATCGCTAAAGGTAAATTACAACGTTTCTTTAAAGACAATACTTTGGTAAACCAGGATTATATTAAAGATAGCGCGATGAGTGTTACTGCTTACGTTAGATCGGTTGATGCTGGTTTGACTGTAACAGGATTCAAAAGAGTTGCTTTAGGATAATTTATTCTGAACTTGTTTACTGCGTCAGTTAGCTACGCTTGGGTCAGAATTCCAAAACAAATAAAAAAACCCGCTTCTTAATTGAGGCGGGTTTTTTGTTAATACCTAAATTATCTTTTACACTGAAATACTTTCTATTGCTTTTTCCAACGCATTTTCCATTACTCCTGATATTGCTGTTCCTTCTGCCCTTATGACTGAAACATCGTTCAGTCCAATAAAACCTAGGGCTGTCTTTAAATAAGGAATTGCAAAATCATAAGCCTGGTAGGGTCCATCTGAATAGATATTACCAGAAGCAAAAGCTATATATACTTTCTTACCTGTGACTAATCCCTTCGGACCTTCTGAAGTATAACCAAATGTATGCCCGGCACGAAGGATGTGGTCCAGCCAGCTTTTTAAGGTTGATGGGATGCTAAAATTGTAAAGCGGAAGGCTGATTACAATTATATCAGTATCAAAAAGCTGGGCAATGGCTTCGTCGGAACGCTTAACCAATTCTTTTTGTATCTCAGAATGTTGAGCAGGCTGCGTTCGCATAGCGTTTATCTGTTCGTCAGACAAATGTGGATACGGATTAACATTTAGATCCAAATGGGTTAAAGTGCTTCCCGGATATTCCTCTATTAGCTGGTCTGTAATGGAGTTTCCCAGCTTTATACTTATAGACTCCCCGCCTCTTGGACTTGAAATCACGTGCAATATATTCTTCATTTTATCTGTTTTAGAATTATAAGGCAAAATTACGTATCTTTGGTTACTTAAAGTTAGTAGTGTACTTAAGGTAAGTAGTTACCTTTTAGTAACCATCAAGAGAAAAACTATGGAAAAAGTATTAGAACCTTTATCAAAATTAGAATGTAACCGCAAACTGACTGCTGTTGGTGATGCTTTATATGTCATTGGCGGTAAGTGGAAACTTCGCATTATCATTGCCATAAAGGAAGGCAATATCCGTTTTAACGAACTGCAGAGAACTATAGAAGGCATTTCGGCAAAGGTGCTCAGTAACGAACTCAAGGATTTGGAACTGAACGGCCTTATAAAACGAACTGTCCACAATCAGACGCCGGTTGTGGTAACTTATGAGCCTACGGAATATTCACATACTTTAAAAGATGTATTGCAGGCCTTGTCAGAATGGGGAGAAATGCACCGGGAGAAATTGAGAAAGGAAGGTTAAAAAGTATAAATTTAAAATAGAAATCCTGTTTCTAATTTGAGGCAGGATTTTTTTGTTTTTCCTTATTTTACTAGGCTTCGGAAAGTGATAAATTAGCTGCGGAACATTGAAAACTAACTGCTGGACTTTCGCGGGAGCTGCTAAAAGGTGAAAATGATTTTCTGAGTATAGAAAATTAATTTCTGAGTTACTGAATTTAATTTCTGCCGATTGAAATTTAGCTGCTAAATACTATAATTTAATTTCTGAAGCATGAAATTTATCTGCTAAAAGGTAAAATTGAATTTCTAAAGGTTAGATGCGACCTGCTACCATTTTTGATTTTTATATAAAAAAAGCTGCCTTGTTGTTATATCTAAGACAGCTTTTTGATTTATGGATTATACTAGGGATTTGTATCAGGATATGGCTTCCCTGCATTGATTGTTTTTGATACTTTGTTGTAGCTGAACTGTTGTTTTAGGGCCGGATTATCTTTAAGTAATTTTGCTGAAATTATAGCGATGCTTGTAATTGCATCATATATTTCGTTGAATTCGGTTATTGCTGTGGCTGTTAGTTCTCTTCGGGTTCCTTTGGTTCCTTCCTGGATAATATCGGCTTCTTTTAATGTGTCTGCATAGGCTGCTATTGAATCGAGGGTTTCGATTGCAATACCTTTATTTACGATCTCGGTTTTTAGCACAGGAATGAGGTTTACCTTGAATTGGTATAGGAGATTGATTAATGCTTCCTGGTCTTTTTTCTGAGCACCTTTGTAATAGGGTATAAAACCTAATTGTGTAAGGATTTCTGTTTTACGAGCAGGATTGTTTTTATAGTCTTGTTCTATCTGTACCTTAACTTGTGATAAATCGTTTAGTGCTGCATTTTGCATAGAAAGTACAATTTGTGTGGAAAGGCGAAGGTCTTTGGCATTATCTACCCCTAGGTAGTCTTGGGTAGCGGCATCTATTCGGTTTTTAATGTTTTCGAAAAATGGGTCTGCCCAAGTGGATCGTTTTGCCTGAAGTAAGGCTTTGTTAGCAATTGCTGCTTCGATAATAACTGATGCTGTGATAATCATATCTACATCTTTGGTGTTGTAATGGCGTTTAATGTTTGTTGTCATAAAATTTAATATTTAGGAATTTAATATTTATAAAGTTGTTTCAGTTTCTTTTTGAGCTGTAGCTTAAAGGGTGTTTCGTAATAGAAGCTATTCCTGGTGCGGCTATATTTTATTTGTGCCCCCAGAATCTTAAATGTATTTATTAGGTTGTAGACTTTGGATCGGCTTATATTGAGGTTTGCCGCAAATTCATCGGGCGTTCCTGTTTCCTGCTTTTTTATCAGTTGATGCGCTTTAATCAATTGTTGTAGTTCCTCAAGCAATTTCATGTTTTTTGCATTTATAATAGGTAAGATGGGTTATTATTATCAATCTACTTACTACAATGTTATGAACGGTAGAGATGATGTTATAAACGGTAGTTATTTTGTCATGAGCGGTTTTTGAACAGATTTAAAATATTGACTTACTAAAGTTAAATAAATGTTAAAATCATGTGAATTGTCTTCCGTGTAAAAAAAGAACGGAGTATTTATAATATTTGCCCCACAAAATAATTCTCGAGAAATGGTTTTGTTGAATAAGAATATTTAATTAATTTTTTAAAAATCTACAAAATGAAAAAAATGTTTTTTACTGCTATTGCTTTAGTAGCGTTTAGCGGAGTTTCGATGGCGGAGACTGCTCCTGCTGTTGAAGAAGAATTAGTGACTTGTGAGACGCAGGCAGCTATGGATACCCATAACTACGAGCAGGTAAATGGATGTTTATCATCACAAGCACAAACAATTATTTATTATGCTTATTTAGCTTACTGTAGGTCATTGACCAAAACGACACGTTTAATAGAAGGATAAATAACAAATTAACCATCAACATTAAAGAATGTTGATGGTTACAAAATTAAAATCATGAAAAAGATAATAGCATCGATTATAATAATTACAAGTCTTAACATAAATGCCCAGCAGAAAAATTTAGGCGGTAACGAAATAACCAAGGTAACTTATAAATCGAGTCTTTATCAGGAAGATGTAAAAGAAAATTTAAAAGACCTTAAGAATAAAATAACCCAATATCGGGAATCTTTTGAATTTAACCTGTATTTTGACAAGGACAAAAGTATTTTTAAACTTGTAGACAACATTGGAGCTGATGACCAAACAATAGAATACCATATAACAAGAATGATATCAAATGAGCTTTTTTATAAAGATCTGGTAAAAAAAGAAAAAATAAAACAAACCACTTCAATGGATGAATTGTTTAATGTAATCAATCCTTTTGACGAATATAATTGGGTGGTTACTAATGAAACAAAGGTTATTGATGGTTATACCTGTTATAAGGCTAGCTGCCAATATGAAGAATATGATGGCAACAGGAAAAAGCAACTGGTCTTTAATCCTTTTGTGTGGTTTGCCCCGTCACTGCCTTATCCGTTTGGTCCTTCAGGATTGGATGGCTTACCAGGATTGGTTTTAGAAGGTAGTTTTAATGGTACAGTATATTTTTATGCTACTAAGATTGAGTTTGACGACAAAGCTTTAACTAAAATCCAAAGGCCAATACATGGGAAATATGTAACGCGGGAAGAATTTGATAAAATAATTGTCGAGAATTATCAAAAAATGAATGATATGAGGTGATCGGATGATAGATAGAAGAAAAATTATAGCTTTTCATTTTTTTAAAGAAACGAATCATTTTCGCATATCACAAAAAGTTGTGCAGAAATTTTGTCGGATAGTAAAATGTACACTTTATGTGTACTTCGGTTGGGAGTACAAATATTAATTTGGCCTCTTTGAAAATTTCAGAAAGAGGAGTAAACCGAAAAGCCTTTAAGTGAGTAGGGAAAATTTAATATTTAATTTATGAAAAAAATATTTTTTACAGCTATTGCATTGATTGCTTTTAGCGGAGTTTCGATGGCGGAGACTGTTGGTGCTGCAAATTTGAAATCAGTAACTGGAATATCTCAAGCAGTAAAGTTTGAGATGCCGGAAGCAGACGCTATTTTGGTATCTAAATTGTGTGAACAAGCTGGCGCTCGAGTATTTGTACAGGCGGTTTTAGCAGATATTCCTTTAGAAGGAGCCTATAATCTTGCATTTGCTGTTAAAGCTTTGTGTGAGAATTCACTATTATAAATAAATTAAGAGTTATAAAGAGTTTCATCTTTTTTAAATTTGAAACTCTTTACCTATCTATTTAAAATACTTAAATGTTTATGAGACTTACCCTTTTTATTCTTTTATCACCGTTATTCTTTTTCTCGCAAAATCAGAACATATTGGTTACCTATAAAGTAAAAATGACTAGTGATGATAAATTAGCCACAAATGAAGTATTAAAAGAATACTATAAATCAGCAATCGAAAACGCTAAATATTTAGAATTTAAATTAATAGTATCCGGAGATGAAAGTTATTTTTATAGTATTGAGAATCTGGACAATTCATCATCTGGTGGAGTTGAGTTTTCAAAAGCATTTTGTGGATACACTTCAACTACCTACTCAGAAAAAATTCGAACGTTTATTATCAATCTTTTGATAACAAAGTATTAGGTAAATATGTTATAAAAAAAAATAGGGATAATAATTGGGAATTGATTAACGAACAGAAAACAATAGAAGGAATTTTATGCTATAAAGCTGTAATGAATGATGTAGTCATTAATCCGATATCATTAAAATCAACTACCTTTTTAGTGACTGCATGGTATGCGCCAACACTACCTTTTTCATGTGGCCCGCTGAATTATTTTGGACTCCCCGGGCTAATTTTGGAGGTTCAAAGAAGAGGGATTGTTTATGGCACAACTACTATAGAATTGAATCCTAAGATTATACCTAATATTATAAGACCAGACTTAAGTAAAATAAAAGATGAAAAGGAAATTGAAAAATTTATGATTGATTATTTTAAAAGTGAGTAAATAGTTATGTAGAAGATTTTTGTTGAAAGTAAATGTACACTTTATGTGTACTTCGGTTAGGACACAAATATTAATTTGGCCTCTTTGAAATCTCAGAAAAGGGGAGTAAACCGAAAAGCCTTGAAGTGAGTAAGTAAAAATTAAATATTAAATATTTTATGAAAAAAACGTTTTTTACAGTTATTGCATTGGTTGCTTTTAGCGGAGTTTCAATGGCGGAGACAGGTGGTGTTGAAGAAGGATTCAAAATAGAATCGTCAAAAGATTTAAGCTTTGCTGAAAAAAGTTACTTGATAAAAGAATTTGATAAGTTGCCAGCTGATATGTGCCAAACGTGGTCAATGGGTAAAGTTCTTCTGGAAGATCCAAACGATGAATTGAGTTCTATTGATGCATGTGATTATTACCATTATTGGTTAAACTTGTGCTATTCAATAAAGAATCTTTTTAGCAGTTTTTAATCATTTCAATACTCTAAGTCCTATAGGCTTAGAGTATTTTAAACCATATTATATGCATAATACAAGAAGAGTAATTATTGTAATTTTCATTTTATTTATAAATGTTGGTTTTTCACAAGGTTATAAAAGTGGAAAAGTAACTTATATTATTTCGAAAATTAAAGAGCGTAATCCTCAGATTAAAGAAGTAATAGACATAAAAATAGAGGAAATGCTTGAAGAGGAATCAAGAAAGCAAGAGTTTATCCTAGAGTTTTCTACAAAAAAATCATCATTTAGATTGGCAAAAAAATTAGAGAATACTGATACAGGTTCGATGGAATATCAATTGCAACAAATAGCAAGATTTAGATACTCAAGACATTACAACATTTTCGTTGACATGGAATCAAAAATCAATATTATGGAACGAAATGAAGGCGTTTTAGTAAAAGAATCCTTAAACACGCCAAATTGGAACATAACAAATGAGGAAAAGTTTATAGGCGATTATAAATGCTATAAAGCTATATATGTTAAAAAATTTATAGGCAGGGATAAAAAGGAAAAGACTAAAATTATCGAAAGTTGGTTTTGTCCCACTCTGCCATTCTCGTATGGGCCTAAAGAGTATCATGGATTACCGGGTTTGATATTGGAACTAACGGAGAATGAAAATACCTTGTATGCGAAAAACATTGAACTCTTTGAAACGGAAAATGAAATTGTTTTTCCAAAAGGCAGAACCGTAACAATGGAAGAGTATGAGCGAAAAGTTTTATTGGGGAATTAATGTTTAAATATTTATTGCTTTTTGCCTCATTCTTTTGTTCCTCCCAAACCCACACCATTATCGGTGTGGTTTCTGATTCTATAAATATACCATTAGAAAGTGCCAATATCATTGCAAGGCCTTTGCAGGAAAATGAGCAGTTAAAATTTGCGATTGCTGACAACAAAGGGCGCTATCGACTGGAACTTGATAAAGGTGTAAAATATGAAGTAACGGCATCTTATATCAGTTTTTTGGAAGAAACAATAATCATTGAGCCTAACTCTTCAATTACGACACATAACTTTAGGCTTAAACCTACCGGACAAAAGCTGAAGGAAATTGTGATTAAGCATGAATACAAACCTTTAATTATAAAAAAAGATACGCTTACTTATGATGTGAAAGCATTTGCCAATGGTAATGAAAGGAAGATGAAGGAAGTATTGGAAAAGTTGCCTGGTGTTGAAGTAGACAAAAAAGGAACTGTAACAGTGCAGGGCAAAAAAGTAACTAAAATGCTGGTCGAAGGGAAATCGTTTTTTGGCGGTGGCAGCAAACTGGCGGTAGAAAATATTCCGGCTGATGCCTTAGATAAAATTGAGGTTATTGATCATTTTAATGAGGTAGGTTTTATGAAGCAGGTTTCAGACAGTGATGAACTGGCAATGAATGTAAAACTGAAAGAAGATAAAAAGAAGTTTATTTTTGGTGATGTTGAAGCTGGTGTTGGAAATAATGAATATACTCTTGCACATGCTGGTTTGTTTTATTACAGCCCGAAAACCAATGTGAGTTTTATTGGAGATCTGAACAACATAGGGCGAAGCACTTTTACTTTTGAGGATTTATTAAGGTTTGATGGCGGAGTGAGCAATTACCTTTCGGGCAGGAAATCTTTGAGTAATCTTTATTCATTTGCCAATGATAATACTGATGTTGTTGAGAACAAATCAAAGTTTGGTGCGATTAACTTCAGTTTTGATGCCAATCCTAAGTTAACAGTTTCCGGGTACAGTATTCTTTCAAAAGTTTTTATGGCTTCCAAAACAGAAAGCATCAATGAATATTTGCAGGATGATGCAATATCTTTAGAATACAAAATACAGGATAATGACAGGCATTCGCTTTTAGGTATCGGAAACATCAAACTCGATTATTCACCAAATCAAAAAGAAAAGTGGTATTATAATTCACAATATCAATCGGGCACTAATGATATCAATAAGACTATAAATTCTGTTACTAACCTTAACTCCAATACCTTTGAAACCATCAGCAAGGCAGATAATGTTTCTGTAAAACAATATTTAGAATGGCATAAAGGTTATAATCTTCATCATACTACCACTTTTGTTGTAAACCATGCATATGAAAGTAGTACACCCAAAAATCATTGGTTTACCGACCAATCCTTTCTACCAGGATTAATTCCTTTGCAGGCAGACGACAGTTATACAATTACGCAAGTTAAAAAAGTAAAAAGCAACACTGTAGATGCTATGATTAAGCATTATTGGATCCTTAATAATTTTAATCATTTGTATTCTGTTATGGGAAACAGTTATGGTTATTCTCATTTTGAAATTTCTGAAAAACAACTTTTAACGAACGGTAACATAAATGACTTTTCGCTTTCGGGTTTTGGAAATGATATAAATTATTCGTTAAATGATACTTATGCTGGTTTGGAATATAAATTCAAAATAGGAAAATGGACTAACAAACCGGGAATATATTTTCATTGGAATCAATTAAGGACAAAACAAAATGACAGTAATTATTCACTATCAAAAACGCTTTTTCAGCCACAATGGAATAGTGATTATGAATTTAACAAATCGGAAAACCTTAATTTTACCTATCGTTTAGCAAACAATTTTCCCGAAGTTAACCAGCTTGCAGGTCGTTATACCCTACAAGATTATAACTCAGTTTATAAAGGGGATGCTTTGTTGGGAAATGAAAGATTTCACTCGGTTAATTTGAGGTATTCAAAAATGAATATGTATAGAGGTATCATGTTGAATGCTATGTTGGGCATTAACAAGAAAGTGAAAACGACAAGAAATCAAATTATATTGGATGGAATAAATCAATACAACACACCAATACTCACTGATAATCCTGAAACCAGCTACAGGTTGAATGGATATGTAACAAAAAAGATTTATCGATTAAGCCTAAATTTAAATACCAGCCTAGACTGGTTTAATTATGTTCAGACACTTAATAATGTAACAACTACTAACAAAAGGAATGGACAAGATGTTGGTATTGAAATAAAAACCGCTTATAAAAAATGGCCAGATTTTAGTATTGGATATACTAAAGGATTCACTCAGTTTTCAGGTTTAACAAGCTCTAATTACCAATCAGACGAATTCAATGCCGATTTTGAGATAACTTTCCTTAAAAATTGGGTTTATAAATTAGAATATCAAAACCTAAGAAATACAGACAACCGTAATCAAAGTAACTATTTTGAAACAGCAAATACTTCGCTCCGCCACCAAAAGAAAAACAGTCCGTTTGGGTTTGAAATTACCATTAATAACATTTTTGATACTAAGGCAAAAAACGAATATTCTTTCTCGGATTATATGATAAGCCAAAATAGGATTTATATTATGCCAAGGGTATTTTTGTTTTCGGTTAGTTATAAACTTTAAACCAAAATCTTCTTCAATCCTTCCTGCACACTTCTCCACAATAAATTATAGAACGATTTTTCGGGAATGCGCTTCACTTCAATGTCAGTACTTTTTAGTTTATCCTTTGTGTCTTTTTTGACAAAAATTTTAGCTACAAATGTCAATAGTTTATTTTTCTTTTTAGGATTGTCTTTTTTGTATATCGTGAATTTCAGATCATCATATTCAACAGCAAATGTACCCGAACTAATGTTATCGTTTCCTGTGAAATTGAAACGCACTTCATCAAGTGTTCCTTTTGTGGTAACATTTATATAAGGTTTGGAGAATGGGATAATTTTGGATGCATCAAAACTTGTTAATCTTCCATTAATGTTAAATCCATCTGCTTTATCCATTACATTGAGTTTCCAATTTACATCGAACGGACAGTCATTCATAAACCTGCAGTTGATTTTAATCTTCAGGTCGGGAAGTGTTGTTTTTTAAAGCCGCTATTGATAGCTGTTGCAGTTAGATTAAAGGAGTTAAAAATTAGTTTTCCCGCGCCGAAATCAGCTGATTTTTCCTCTTCATATTCCAATATGGAATTTCGAACCTCAAGCGTATCCACTTTTAAATCAAATTTCAACTCACGTAACAGCTTGTTGTATAGATGCTTTTTAGATAAGTCATCTGTCGGTTCTTTAGAGCGGTAAATATTGGCCGAAGCGTGTTCCAAATCAATAGTGTTGCAATGGAAGTAAAAGTCATCATTTTTAAAACCCCAATTGAGTTTTGAAATCTTTATCGAATCACAAAGTAAGGTGTAAATGTCTTTTTCCTTTGCTAATTTCGAAACAAATTCCAGTCGGGAATACGTTGGAAGCATCTCGAATTTATCAACCGTTAAATCTGATTTTGTAGTTCGGATTCGCTTTGTTTTTATGTGATAGAAATCATTCGGATGATAATAAAGACTGTCGCAGTTCAACGTATAATTAGCAAACTGGAAAGGAATTTTACCCTTTAAGGTACTGTCTGTAATTACTATTCCATCAAGGTTAAAATTAATATTATTTACACTTAGGACTGCTTTATTATTTTTAACATTGATGATTTTCAAATCGCCGTGATTCACGAAAATGTCCGAAACCGAAATTATCTTCTGAAAAGGCTTTACCACTTCATTATTGATATTTTCCTTCTTTTTTTGATATAGAATAACTTGTGGCTGTTGAACAGTGATACTTTTAGCCATTAATTTATCAGTGAAAATCAATTTCCAGATTTTAAAATCCTTTACCTCTACAGCATGAATCTTGGCATAAATTCCGGCTTTGGTAATAGAATCTTTCACGGCTGCTTTTGGAACAACTACAATCTCATCAGCCTTGATATTGCTATTCAGTAAAGAAACAGAAAGGTTTTTGTAGGTAATAAAATAATCGGAATCATTTTCGCGATTGATAATTTTAGGTAACTGATGTTTAACCCAGGCATTCAAACCTATGTTTAAAATGAGGATAAGAAGTAATAATGAACCCAAGCCTAGAAAAACTTTCCAATACCATTTCATGCCAATTACTTTAGAGTTAGTCATTTATAAATATAAGAACTAAACACCTTATGCAATTTATATCATTTCGAAATTTACTTATACTACTTCAGTCCATAAAAAAAGCCCTAACAATTGTCAGGGCTTAGTTATTTCTTTAAATAAAATTATTTCTTCACGGCAAAACCTCGTGCGCGCATCAAAGCATCTGTATTCACAGCTCTTCCACGGAATTTTTTATAGGCTATTGCAGGATCTATTGTGTTTCCGATACTGAAAACATTATCGTATAATTTTTTGGCCACTTCCTTATTATACAATCCGTCTTTGGTTTCTGTAAAAGCTTCTGTAGCATCAGCACTGATGGCATCCGCCCAAAGATAACCGTAGTAACCCGCAGCATAAGCATCGTCAGAGAAGATATGGCCAAACTGTGGAATACGGTGACGCATCACGATTTCACTTGGCATGTTTAATTTATCTAAAGTTTCCTTTTCAAACTGTCTTGGATCGATATCCGGATTTTCTAATAGGTGTAATTTCATATCCACCAAAGCACTCGAAATAGTTTCCACTGTTGAAAACGCTTCGTTAAAAGTGGCAGCTTTATTGTTTCTCTCCACTAAAGCCATTGGCATTGGTTTGCCGGTTTGATAATGCAGTGCAAATTTATTTAATACTTCCGGAGTAGAAAGCCAGCGCTCCATAACCTGAGAAGGAAATTCTACATAATCTCTCGGCGTATTGGTACCTGAAAGGCTTGGGTAAGTAACATTGGAATTCAAACCGTGCAACGCATGTCCAAATTCGTGGAAAAGTGTACTCGCATCATCCCATGAAATAAGGATTGGCTCACCGTCCTTTCCTTTAATGAAGTTGCAATTGTTAGACACAATCGTAATAACATCGCCATTCACACGGCTTTGCTCTCTCGTGGCATTCATCCATGCACCTGAACGTTTTCCTTTACGTGCATAAGGATCAAAATACCAAAGACCTACAACTTTATTCGTATTGGTATTAAAAACTTCCCAAACTCTTACATCAGGATGGAAAACCGGAACATTATAAACCTGTTTAAATCCTAAGTGGAATATCTCTCCGGCAACCCAGAACATTCCTTCACGTAGTTTTTCCAATTGTAGGTATGGTTTTAAATCGTTCTGATCTAAATCGTATTTGGCTTTTCTAACTTTTTCAGAATAGTAACGGTAATCCCAGGCAGCAATTTTGAATTTTCCACCTTCGGCATCTACCATTTTCTGCATTTCGGCTACATCCGAATGTACTTTTTCTACAGCTGGTGTCCAAACAGACATCATAAGGTCTAGGGTATTCTGAGGCTTTTGTGCCATTGTATTGGACAAACTCCAATCGGCGAAAGTCTTAAATCCTAATAGTTTTGCTTTTTCCGCACGTAGTTTTAGAATCTGAACCAGTACTTTATTATTGTTATTGGCATTGTCGTTATCGCCACGGCTGGTGAAAATCTTAAACGCTTTTTCCCTCAACTCCCTATTATTTGAAAAGGTCAAAAAAGGCTCAATGGACGAACGGGTGTTCGCAATAATACCCATAACATTTAGCTTCCTTTCTTTTGCATCAGCCATTGCTGCATTTCTCAATTCGGTTGGCAAGCCATCAAAATCAGTTTCTGTTTTTAACTCAAGGTAATAATTCCCCTCATCAGCTAATTGATTCTGACTGAATTTGGTAAATAAACCCGCCAATTCTTCATTGATTTTTGCAATTCTGGTTTTACTTTTTGCATCGGCTTTTGCTCCTTCACGAACAAAATTTGAGTAATATAACCAAACTAGGCGCTCCTGCTCAGGGTTCAATTTTTTCTTCTCGGCGGATTGTTTATTATAAATTTTTGAAATCCTTTCAAATAATTTTGCATTTTGGTAATACCTGTTATTTAATTCAGAAAATTTTGGAGTCATTTCTGTTTCGATTGGCTCGAATTCAGGACTGTTCATATTGGCACTATAAATACCAAATACCGCATACATCTGATTTAATTTTTTACCCGTTTTTTCCAGCGCAACTATTGTATTATCAAAAGTAGCAGGGCTAGGATTGTTGGCTATCTTGTCTATTTCATTCAGTTTTTCCTGAATTGCTGCTTCTATTGCTGGTTTTAAATCTTTAAGCTTATAATCTGTAAAAGCAGGAACACCACCATATGGTCCTGACCAGTCTTTTAAGAAAGCATTTTCCTGAGCGTTTAACATAACAGTTGGGGCAAGCATAATCAATGTTAAAATTATTTTCTTCATAGTTAATTTGTTTGATTTATCAAATGTAAGGAAAAATCGATTATCGCCATCAATTGAAAATCATTAGATATAATTATTTAAATTTGAGAAAAAGAAATCCATGTTTCAATCCAGAAAGGAAACCGTTTACGTTGTTCTTGCCGGAATTTTTATTACCAATGCCATCGTCGCCGAACTTATTGGCGGTAAGTTAATTGATGTTGGTCCGGCCGTAATGAGTATCGGAATTCTGCCTTGGCCGATTGTTTTTGTAACTACGGATTTGATTAACGAATATTTTGGTGAAAAAGGTGTCCGCCGTCTTTCTATAATTACTGCAGGCCTTATTGCCTATACTTTTCTGGTACTTTTCCTTGCGATGAAAATTCCGTCAACCGATATTAGCACCGTTACAACCGGTCAGTTCAATGCTGTTTTTGGGCAGAGTCAATTGATAATTATAGGAAGCATTACCGCTTTTTTGGTATCACAGCTAATTGACGTTAGCATATTCCACTTTTTCAAACGACGAACAGGCGACAAAAAGATTTGGCTGCGAAGTACCGGTTCTACTGTAATTTCGCAACTATTTGACAGTTTCATTGTTCTTGGAATAGCCTTTTGGTTACCGGGGATTATAGACTCCAAAACCTTTTTACTTTCCGCGATGACAGGTTACAGTGTTAAACTGGCAATTGCAGTTTTGATGACGCCAATGATTTACTTGGGACATAATTTAATTGATAAATATATAGCAAAAGATGGAAAATAGAGTACGCTGTGGCTGGTGCGAAAAAGACGATTTATACCGCGATTATCACGATAACGAATGGGGAAATCCTGTTTATGATGACGAGAAACTATTTGAGTTTTTGGTCCTTGAAACTTTCCAGGCTGGATTGAGCTGGTATACTATTTTGAAAAAGCGGGACAACTTCCGTAACGCATTTGATCATTTTGATTATAAAAAGATTTCTAATTATAATGAAGATAAAATTCAGGAATTACTATTGGATGCAGGAATTATTAGAAATAAACTGAAAGTAAGAGGAACCGTTGCTAACGCCATTGCATTCATGAAAGTGCAGGATGAATTCGGCAGTTTTTCTAAATACATTTGGGGATTTACAGGCGGAAAGCCTATAGAAAATAACATCAAAAAAATGAGCGATATAAAAGCTACTACAGCCCTTTCGGATGAAATAAGCAAAGACCTGAAAAAACGCGGATTTAAATTTGTGGGCTCGACTGTTGTTTATGCACATATGCAGGCAACAGGAATGGTCAATGATCATGTGGAAGACTGTTGGAAGCGAAATTGATTTCTTCAGATTTCAGAACCCGCATAAAAACTTCTCTTGAAATTTCAATAGCTCCTAATTTCTCCAAATGGTCATTGTGAACCTGGCAATCGAGAAGCTTATAATTGTTTTCTTTTAGGTATTTGATTAAGGTTACAAAAGCAATCTTACTCGCATTCGGCACTTTCGAAAACATGCTTTCGCCACAGAATATATGACCTAAATCCACGCCATACAAGCCACCAACGAGTTCATCATCCTGCCAAACCTCAACAGATTTTGCAATTCCCATTTGATGTAGTTTAGTGTAAGATACTACAAAATCGTCTGAAAGCCAGGTTCCGTCCTGACCTGGTCGATCAATCTGCTGGCAGCCTAAAATTACCGCATCGAAATTTTTATTAAAAGTAACTTTGAATTTATTCTGATTGAGAAGATTCCTGATGCTTTTCGAAACTTTGTAAATTGATGGAGCAACCACCATTCTTTCATTTGGTGCCCACCAAAGTATAGGTTCATCTTCATTGAACCAAGGGAAAATGCCATTGCGATAGGCTAACAGCAATCGTTCAATCGACAAATCGCCACCAATAGCAAGAACACCTTCATAAGAGGTTTCATCGACAGGAGGAAAATAGAGTTCTTTGGTTAGGAAATACATCTTTTAGAGATAGAGAAAAGAAGCAAGATAAAAGATTAAATGAAAAAAAACCATTCCTACAATTAAATGCTTGAATGGTCTTTGTTCTTTTCTTCCTTTTTTCTAGAAAGGTAAATCGTCGTGCTCTTCTTCATTGAAGTTGGTAGCCGGAGCAAAAGCTTCTGCTGGAGGCATTGGAGCCATTCCTTGTGCAGCGGGAGCTTCGGTTTGCATTTTTTCAATTCTCCAACCTTGGATGTCGTTGAAATATTTGGTTTCTCCTTGTGGATTTACCCATTCTCTTCCTCTTAGATTGATAGATACTTTTACAGCATCGCCAACATTATAACTGTTCAACAAATCACATTTGTCCTGTACAAAGTTGATGCTGATAAATTGCGGATACTGCTCTTCAGTAGCCACAACCAATTCTCTTTTTTAAAACTGGCACTCACTTGTTGCTCAGGATTAACCACTTTAATTTTTCCGGTAACTTCCATAATTATTGTTTTGCTAAAAGCACTTTCCAAGCTGAAAGCGCGTCATTGTTATTTAAATATTCTTTTGCCTTCTGGTGGATTTTCATTGCATCATCCGAACTCAAAACACCTTTAACGGCAAAATTCTGCTGTACAAATATAGTAATTTCTTCTTGTGTTGGCAACGATTCTACATTCCCTAATTTTCCTAAATCATTCCCATCAAAAACAGTGCTTTCCTTAACAAAATCCGGAATGGCATCCACTCCTATTCCCAGTGTTGTCAAGGGTTTTTCAACTTCAAACAATCCCATATTAGAACGCGAATACCAATTTCCACCAAGACGGGAAACCAAATCAATCTTACTTTGGTCAATCATATTTTTGTCATCAAGGATGTTTTCATTGATGTGTATTTTAATTACTTCACAGATAATTAAATTTCCGGCTCCGCCCTGATTTCCCAACGCAATAATTTCGTTCACTCTGCATTCCATCTGCACCGGACTTTCGGCAACGCGATAGGGTTTTACCATGTCTGAAGGCAGCATCGTTAACCCCGATTTTATAAATTCATTTACACCATCCGGATATTCTGTGCTTGATAGCGAAGCTTGTTGTACAATATCATAATTAACAATATTGATTACCACTTCCTTAGTTGCTTCACAATTTTCAAGCGTATGTTTTGTAGTGTTATTTCTAACGCGTCGTGCTGGTGAAAAAACCAAAATAGGCGGATTGGAGCTAAACACATTGAAGAAACTGAATGGCGACAAATTGGGTTTGCCGTTTTTATCTATAGTACTTGCAAAAGCAATAGGTCTTGGTGCTACAGCACTTTGTAGATAAGCCTGTAATTGCATCGGTGAAAGGGTATGTGGTTCGAAACTGAGCATGTTCTTTTTGTTTTTAACAAATGTAATTTTTTAATAAAGATTACATTTTTATTTAGAGCTTAAACTTAAAAATTATATTTGTTTAAATTTAAGTTTCTATGAAAAACCTATTTGTGATTGTGCTTAGCCTATTTTTTGTAAAAACCTATTCACAAAATACTGTACCAACAAAAAAAACACCTTCTTCCTACACTAAGCATGGCCTGACGATTACAGATGATTACTCATGGCTGGAAAACTTACAATCGCCCGAAACCACCAAATGGGTTGAAGAAGAGAATAAAATCACAACTTCACATTTAGAGGAAATAAAAAAGAAATACAATCTGGAAAAGAAAATCAAAGAATACAATAAACTCAGATCAGCCAGCCTGCCTCAAAAAAAAGAAAAATATTTTTATTCAGTCTACTATGGAGATAATGATAAAACAGCCACGATTTATTACAGCAAAAAAATAGATGATCTACCAATAGAACTTCTCAGCACTGACAAGGTCTTCAAAAATAAGAATGTTGTTTTAGGAAGCTTTTCCCCATCGAAAAGTTCAGCATTGCTTGCCTACGTGGTTAGCCTTGATGGAAGTGACAGAACCCAAATCAGGTTTATGGATATCAATAAAAAGACAAATCTTAAAGACAGCCTGACTGATGTCAAATTTTCCGGCGCTTCCTGGAATTTGGATTTTGGAATCTTTTATAAAAAAAACACTAACGTCAACAAAATTGCTGTCGATTCGACCAATCAATTGTACTATCACAAAATTGGCACAAAACAGAGTGAGGATAAATTAATTTTTGATTGTACAAAAACAGGTGGCTATTTTAGTTTTTATACTACCCGTGGCCTATTAATAATCATCGAGAGCAATAAGGACGAGTCGGTATCCAATTATTATCAGGTATCACTTTCCGATCCTGATTTTACCCTCAGCAAATTCATCGACAGCGAAACAAACGGCATTAAATTTTTAGATTACAGGGAAAATCAGATTTATTTTTCATCCAAAGAATTTGAGTGGGGTGAAATCCGTTCCTTCAACATTAACAATCGAAAAGAAGAAACAGTCATTATTCCGCAAATTTATTCCCAGCTATTGGTGAGTTCTTATTTTTCGGATGATTATATATTCTGCCGATATAAAACGATAGGAAAAAACTACATAAGGGTTTATGACCCAAAAGGTAACTTTATCCGAAAATTTGATACGCCGAATGGTTTTGAATTTAGAATCAGATATTATGACGAAGCGACTAAAAACCTGTATGTCACTTTAAATTCCTATGTGTATCCAACAGTAAATTACAAACTCAACGTAGAAACAGGTGAAATCATTCAATACTACAATGATTATATTAGAGCCAAAGCGACCATTTTCCCTATTGATTATTTTGAAACCAAAAACATTACATATAAAAGCAGGGATAATAAAGATGTTCCCATTACAATAATCCATAAAAAAGGGATGGCTCTTGATGGAAATAACCCAACGCTTCTTAAGGCTTATGGTGGTTCTGGAGTTGTAAGTTCTCCTTATTTTTCTGCGGGGCTTTTGTGTTTTCTGGAAAAAGGTGGTGTGTTTGCTTTTGCTGAAATACGTGGTGGTGGCGAAAAAGGGTTAAAATGGGAAAAAGACGGAGCCCGATTTAAAAAAATGAATTCATTCAATGATTTTATTGATGCTGCTGAATATCTGATTAAGGAAAAGTATACATCGCCTGATAAACTTGCCATAACAGGTGGTTCTTATGGTGGCTTAGTCGTTGGCGTTGCAATGACAAAAAGACCCGAACTTTTCAAGGTTGCAGTTCCCGAAGTGGGTGTTTTTGATATGATAAAATTTAGTCAATACACAGTCGGCCGATATCATGAGAATGAATTTGGAAGCCCAGACAACAAGAATGAATTTGACAACTTATATTCGTTTTCCCCTTACCATAACATTGATGAGAAAATCAACTATCCGATCACTTTGATTATCACTTCGGAAAATGATGATCGTGTTCCGCCGCTGCATTCCTTTAAGTTTGCCGCTAGATTACAGAATCGGGAAAGCCAAAAAAATCCGATATACATTCAAACCTTAAGTAACTCAGGCCATCATGGCAAAACTTCAACTTATGAAGATCACATAAAAAGTGATGCCGAGTTTTATGATTTCTTATTGTACCATTTAAATAATTAAGACGTCCGGGTTTTATTTATATTTATAAAAAATTTGACAATGCAGTTTTCCGAAAAAAGAAATGTTACCCGTTGGATTATCATTATGGCCTCTTTTATCATTGTGATTTTGATATTGTGGAATACCTATTCTTTTTTCCAGATATTCAAAAACGAAGAGCGTGTCAAAATGCAGAATTGGGCTTTGGCGCAAAACAAGATCAATACTGCTGATCCCAATGCGGATGTAGACATGGAGCTTCCATTTCAAATCATTCAGGAAGCCAGCATTCCAATCATAGTTACCGAAAAGGATTCAATTATAAATACTACCAATATCGATGAAGACATTTTAAAAGATAAAACAAGATTAAAAGCCTTTTTGCAGAAATTAAAAAACCAGAACGAGCCGATTGTGATGCAGATTTCGGAAAATCAGACGCACAAATTGTATTACGGCGATTCATCATTGCTAACCAAACTCAAATATTATCCGGTTGCCTTACTTTTGATTATTGTACTTTTTGGCGCAGTAGTTTATAACTTTTACCGCAGTACCAAAATGGCTACCCAAAATAAGCTTTGGGCCGGAATGGCAAAGGAAACTGCACATCAAATCGGAACGCCTTTATCCTCTTTAATCGGTTGGCTCGAAATTATGAAAGCCGACAATGTAGATGAAACTATCATTAAGGAAATAGAGAAAGACATTACCCGATTGCAGACCATTACAGATAGATTTTCAAAAATTGGTTCTGAGCCTGTTTTAGAGTCAATGAATATCATTAAGGAAACGGAAGAATCGTTTGACTACCTAAGGTCGAGATTTTCCAAGCAGGTTGAATTTTCTTTTAAGGCACCTAAAAAACCTATCATGGTTTTCCTGAATCCAGCATTGCACAGTTGGACAGTAGAAAATCTTGTCAAAAATGCTATCGACGCTATGAAAGGAAGAGGAAAGTTATCGGTTACCATTATAAATGAACATAACTTGGTTAAAATCTTAGTGTCTGATACGGGAAATGGAATTGCAAAAAATCAATTCAAACGCGTTTTCGAACCTGGTTTTACAACAAAAAAACGAGGTTGGGGATTGGGTCTGTCATTAACAAAACGTATTGTGGAAGAATATCACAAAGGAAAAATTAAAGTCGCTCATTCTGAAATCGGAAAAGGAACAACGATGCAGGTTACCTTTAAAAAGGATAAATCTCCCGTCTAGTGAATAAACAAGACGGGAGATTTAATTATTGAACAGCTATTTGATGGCTTTCTGGTATTCCGTTTATGTATATTTTCACAACATATATTCCTGGATTTAATCCATTAACTGAAAAGGCAGCTTTATTATTTACAATAGTAATATTTCCTTTCGAAAACCCCATTAAATCAAAAAGCTCCCCCTTTATAACATCATTTGCTGAGGGCAAATTAGTTGCGCTAACAAGATCTATATTAACTATATCATTTGAAGGATTAGGAGAGACTGTATACATTTTATTATAGATAGGAGACGATGCAGTTATTTGAAATGGCAATTCATACCAATCGCTCCATCCACAATCATTTTTTGCTTTAACCCTAACACTAGTCTGTCCGGTTTCAAAAGTGCAAAGATTTCGTTTATTTTTTAAGCCGCTTAAACTTATTAAATTATTTGAAGTATCCCAAAGCCAATTTGAATTGTTGATACTCTCGTCATAAGTTTGCCCGTTGAATTTTGCAATAATAAGATCTGTTGAATTCAACTCTGGAATAGAATATGAAAAATTACCTCCAGATGAAAGGCATAATGTACCGGTCGTATTGGAATTACCAAAACTAAATTCATCCAAGGTTGGGGCACCCGCATGCAAACTTTTCACCGTAGTGATGCCATTCTGAAAAATTGCTGTTATTGTTGCTTCTCCATTTTGGGTTGCCTTAACAGTAATGCTATAATCAGACTGAGCAATAATTTCTAAGTTAGGACTAACTGACCATTCTGCCACAACAGATGGAAACTTGCAAGGATTATTAAAGGTATAAACTATATTACTGTCAAGGCAAATTGATTCTGGACCTGTTAGAAGATCGTCACCTAATGGATAGTTAGGTAATTGTGGATTACCGTTAAGTTCATTTAACAGCCAATCAACGCTTTCTTTAGTAAAAGAAGTATGCTGCGTGTTTTTATCTCCGCCAAAATAACTGTCAAAAGGTGTTTTTTTGTTTGTATTACAAGCCAAATTATAGTTTAAGGAATTGTTCCAGTTTTGATTTGGTTCAAGATGAGCAATGGCTGAGAATGTTGGGATGAAGGAATGGATTGGGTTGAATTCTCTTTGACTCCAATAACCATTTGTGCCCAAAACACTTAGGCTACCTACAATACCTACATTAAAACTTGCAAATTCATCAACTTTAAGAATGGCTTTTCTAAGTTGGTCTTGAGCATCAAAATAGCCTCCTGGTACATTATCCATATTTCCTCGGTTGTTTATATTTCCGGCATAAACCGCTCTGTCTTTGTTCGTTTTATGAAAACGGGAAATTTTTATTGGAGTATTATCTTTCGGTAAAAACCTGGACTCTATAGACGCAACATGAACGGTGCCCACACTAACTCCAAATAACTTTATTTTTTGGAATCCTCGAATACTGAGTACTAGTTCACCATCAGACGCAAAATTGTCTAATGGTTCTCCATTAATCTTTAGTGCTTCTTTAGAACCCGTTAAAGAGCCATTAATTAAGGCAATCTTTCTTAAATTTTGAGGCCAACCGTTTGAGTTTGGCAAGCCATTATTATTTTGCTTGTTGTAATGTTCTTGAAAAAATGTATTCCCTCTATCAAATAACATCCCTTGTGAAGTAGTTTGTGCATTTTGAAAAATGGGATTGGCATTATTTCCAATTTGACGATGAAATTCTATCAATTGTTGCTGGGAAGCCGGAGAGCTTAATTCCTTTTGATAAAAATCTATCGCCTGATCTGAACTAATCTGAAATCGATAAACCAAACCTTGGTCTCCCAGTGGAATATTAGCCCCAAGATGCGGACTATCGATGCTTACCCATAAATTGACGTTGTGCGGAATATCATTTTTCTCCATGTATGACATTGCATATCTTGAGATTTGACCCGCCATACTTGGGGCAATAATAGCTATCTGATTTGTGCTGCCGTTTGCATCCAATATGCCATTTGTTTCATTTATTAATTTGACCAATGCTAAGGCATTACTCTCTATATAATAAGCTCCACCATCAATTGTGATTTGTTGTCCGTTTTCTAGATTGGTGGTTGTATATTTAGGGAAGTTTACTATCATAACATCGTACCCTAAGTCTCGTAAGTTTTTAAGTAGAGGAACAAAAGACGGAATATTAAGACTAGGGTCAAAATAAACCATCACATCGGTTATTGACCTATGCAATTCAGAATCAAACTGTCCATTAGCTCCACGAAATTTGACAGCACAATCTACATCCTGCTCACAATCACAATCTTCTATCCTGCGTTTGTCGCCTGGGTCAAACCCATCAATAATTATGATAGGCTTCATTAATTTTTTGATAGTATTTCCCGTACTGTAGTATATTCTGTAATCAAACTTCGGTTTTATTTTGGGGTCAGTAGTTCTGTATCCTTTAAAATCATCCGAGGAAATTGTAGTAAAGTCGTCTCTTAAAACATCAGATGAATCACAACTACTCAATAGGTTATTCTTAAGAGTTGAGTTTCTGAAATATATTGAGGAATGTGTGGTTACTGTACTACCATCAGTATATACTACCTCAAACTTTATAAATTTTGTTCCTGTAGTCTCATAATTAACACTTACCGTAACGGGAGTGAAAACTTCGCCTGTGATGATAGGTTGTGCTTTTCCATTATCAAAGAATGCAATTAATGATTTAATGGGTTTTTGTCCATAAGAGTAAATAAAATCATCGGTAAAAGCAAACTCAGCATTTGTGCCCTCAATAGCATTTTTTAACGGAGCGATTACTGTTGTATGCAACATGTAAAAGGCTTGTTTATTCGGTATTTGCTCATATTTTTGTTTTATCGAGTCAAATTTTACTCCTTGATAATCGCTGCCTTCCCAGTCGGCAAGAATATTAAAATCGGTATTTATAATCCCAAAATTAACTCGATTACTCTGATTAAACTGAGTCTTATCTGTTACAAGGGTTTCCAATTTTTTTGAATGCAAAAATTTCTTGCCTTTACTGGCATTGTAGAGTTCTAACATTGCCTGTTTAAAGTAGCTGTAATCTGCTGTATTTAAACTGTCTGACAAATTGAAATTGTACAAGTTGGCTAATTGTATGGTACGCTCATATAAAATTCCGGTATTGATTTTAGTAGTATCAATGTTTACGAGCATTTTGTCCAGTTCATCATAATCCGGATCAGGTAAGTCTTGTGCTAATGTGCTGTTAAAAAACAACATGACACTAGCCATGAAAAGAATTTTTTTCATAAGTTTGTTTGATTTTAGTTAATATTAATTTATTGACGTTATAGGGTTGCCTTTGCCGAGGCAACCTTATTTTTTAAGGGAATTCTTTGTAAATTACTGTTGAAGTATTTATATCAAATCTTCCTTTTGTGATTTCTATTTTATCATTTGGGTCATTCACGTTTCTTAATCTACAGTTGAATGTGCCACTCATAATATAGCCATTAATTGGGTTACTAGAAACATATCCAAGCTTGGAAATCTTTATTATTCCTGAATTTTCATAAGAAATATACATTTTATAACTAGCAGTCATTCTATCATATATAAGGCAATGTAAATAATTATGTTGTAAGCCATCAATATCAGATAATCCATTTGATTCATTAATATTATAGCTATTTACACCCATTAAATTTATGCTGTCAATATGCAATAACATCTTGAATCCAAATTCGCTTTTTAAATCTCTAACTTCAATTTCATTATAATTATAAGATGAGGGAGCACCCCAAACTATCATTCCCCATTGAGGAAAAGCGACACTTGGCTCTTCGCATCTGGGTTTGTATAGTTTCCCATCTATCAAACAGCCAAATGTATTGGCACCTGTTTGGGTTTCCTTTGGCAAACCGTCCTCTGGACTACTGTCGTTGCTGCATCCTAATACTATAAACAGGAATGCTAGTGTAACTATTTGTTTCATAATGTCGTTGCTTATTGGTTATTAAATTTGTTTGCTATCTATTTTCAAAAAATTCGTTTGTATCCTAAGTTAATCATTTCATTTACTAAAACTTTGCTGCCGTCACCAAAAATGAATAGTCCGTCCTGCTTCCCTTTTGAGCCTCCTGCAAATACTTCGGCATCAAGATATAACGCGCTGTCTTTATTGACAAAATAGGTAAGTCCATACCCTAAATTGAAATTTAAATAATAACTCTTGAAGTTCTCAGTAATTTCTGGAGTATAATCACTATACTCACTTTTAGTTTCAATACTAATTCCTGAGCCAAGTTTTAAATAGCCCCTAAAATTTTTATAGATTGCGAATTCCCATTTCAAGTTAACAGGAATAGTAATTGACTCACCATTAAACCGTCCAAAATTATACCTTGTTTTGTTCGGAAAGATTATAAAATCATTAGTATTAAACGACGCTCCAATTTTAAAATATTTTATTCGTCCTACAACACTCCAATGTTTAGAAAAATAATACTCCGCCAACAAACCCGCTTGAAACGAATTAGCAGATTCCCCCAATTCATAAGAACGAATTGTATTCTTTCCCACCTCGCCTCCAAAAAACCATTTTCCCTTGAGATTTACAACGATACTGTCTTGTGCACTCACAAACATTGAGTAAAACAATAGACAAAATACTATAGTTCTTTTCATATTGTGCTAGTTTTTGTTAAGATTTAAAACACTTACTTAAGAAAAATCAAATGGTCTTATTAGTAAAGATATTTTTTATTCTGATTGAAAAATCTGTTTCCTCATATTGAATCACACCTTGCTTTTATTGAAAATTTATCTGTTTTCCAATTATTTATGTGTTGATAAAAGTATAAAACATTAAAGTATCTAAGGTATACTTTTACTATACATTTTATAATACAGGAAAATAAGTCGTCTTAGTGGGTAATCCAAGGAATTGTTTTTAGATTTAGTACAATTAGGATTTTATACTATAAGAAAGATGCCTAAAAAAAGTTCCCAATCCAAAAAGGGAAAGGGAACAGATCTCATTCAAGAAAGGATATGCTTATCGTTTATTGGTAAACATCAGTTTCCTTCCGACTACTCCTTTGCTTAAATATTCCTTAAGGAAATCTTCATTTTCCTTGGTTTTTTCGATGCCATCCAAAATGGCTCTTTTCAGGCTATTGAGATTCGTAGCATTTTCTGGACTCAATGCACCGATTTTGTATACTTCATCTTTGCATTTATCCATTATGCCCCTGACATCCTTAATCATTCTCTGCAAGGCTTCATCGGTTTGTTCCGGCTTAAATCTTTTATTTCTGAAAAAGATAAAATTATTTAAATCGGTAATTGCCCCATTGAAATTAGCTGAAATTTCGATTAATTTTTCAACGCTTTTATTTTGATTCCTAACGGTAAATTCGTTTTTTTTAAGATTATGATTTTCCCGAATCATGTTGTTAGCAAGGCCATTTTTTTCAATTCGCTTCGCAGCTTCAAAGGCTTTTTCCGCATCAGTTAAAGCTTCATATTTGGCAATCTCCGCATTATAGTCTAAATTAAGTTTAGGCTTCATAGCATCAATCTTCCCGCTAATAAATTCGTTATTGTTTAGCGGTTCGTTGGAAAGCTGCCATATATAATCAAAAGGCATGTGGGTAGCAATCATCCTTTCGGAATCTTTTTTAAAATAGGTACTGTTTGGCTTTTTAACAAACTTATTCCCATCAATAGATCCTGCACCCCATGTGGCATCAAACAAAAACCACTTACCATCTACCTGCGATACATTCCAGGCATGGGCGATGCGGCTTAGTTGCCCGTATTGTTTAGTATAACCTCCAACTATGTAAGTTTTGATTCCGATTTTGTTTGCAATTTCATTGAACACTTCTGCATAATGAATACAGACTCCCTTTCGGTATTTTAAGGTGTTGGAGATTTTAACCTGTGGAGAATCCAAATTATTGGGCTGGTACATGTTGGCTACATCATAGGCGATATTATTTGTGGTCCAATAATAAACAGCTCTGATTTTTTCATCCTGGCTACTGAAATTAGAAGTAATATAATTAGCAATTCCAGAAGTTGTAGTCGTTGAATCTAAAGGAATGGAAGACATTTTGCTGTCGACATAAGAATAGTTGGTATCCATCTGCCCAATCGCAAACTGAGCAAAAAACAGCATTAAAAGGATTGACGTTTTTTTACTCACTAGTGAATGATTTGTTTTTAAACGGAGTTCGTGACCCGAGCCGCCTTGGCGGTGAACTGACGTAGTAATCTTTGATTTCATGACTTTTTATCTATAAAAAACCCTGCCAAAATTTAAAAATGGACAGGGCTTTCTTATTTTAATGTAAATTTTAACTACAAATTGGCACTAATGGCAGTTGCAAGGCTTTCAAATTCTTCTTTAGTTAAACTAACTTTTCGTTGAAAACGCATATCATCCATATCGTGTAGCGGAACTAAATGCACATGTGTGTGTGGCACTTCAAGTCCAATAACCGCAACACCTATTCGTTTGCATGGCACTGTCTTTTCAATGGCTTTGGCTACTTTTCTTGAGAACTTCATTAATCCCAAATAAAGTTCCTCATCCATATCAAAAATCTTATTGATTTCCTGTTTCGGAATACAAAGCGTGTGTCCTTTAGCATTCGGATTTACATCCAGAAAAGCCAGATAATTTTCATCCTCAGCAATTTTGTAGCAGGGAATTTCTCCGTTGATTATTTTGGTGAAAATACTACTCATCGTTAGTCTCTTGAAATCTCTAAAACCTCAAAGTTTAATTTTCCGTTTGGAACTATAATCTCAGCAACCTGTCCAACAGATTTCCCAAGTAGGCCTTTACCAATTGGAGAGGTAACCGAAATTTTTCCGGTCTTTAAATCCGCTTCGCTTTCAGCAACTAATGTATATTTCAATTCCATGCCATTAGCCTGGTTTTTGATTTTTACATTAGACAAAACCAAGACTTTAGAAACATCAAGATGTGTTTCGTCAATCAGTCTTGCATTGGAATGTACTTCTTCAAGCTTGGCAATTCTCATTTCAAGCATACCTTGTGCTTCCTTGGCTGCATCATATTCTGCATTCTCAGACAAATCTCCTTTATCTCTTGCTTCAGCAATAGCCTGCGAAGCTTTCGGTCTTTCTATACTTTTAAGTTGATCTAACTCTTCCCTTAATTTTTTTAATCCTTCTGCTGTGTAATACGATACTGTACTCATGTTTTCCTCTTTTATATAAATAGAAAAAATCCCATCGGAACGGGATTTCTTTTTGCAAAGATATTGTTTTAATTTTATTTCAAAATTCTTGGCGTTTTTTTAACGCTTGTCAAAGTTAATTAATTTAAATTTGTTTCGCTATGTATTTTAAATAATTTTACCATGAAGAAGATTTTAATCCTGTTGGCCATTTTACCTTTCCTTTTTGGTTGTGATGGCGGAAACATTAATTACAAAAACCCTAATCTTCCTAACTTTCCGGTTAACTTATCCATTAATACAAATCTTCCGCAATACTCTAATGTGCGATTTGCAAGTAATCATATTGTTGATTTTTCACAAGGTGTAGGTGGAATTGTGGTATTCAATACCGGAAGCAGTTATATGGCTTTTGATTTAGCATGTCCAAACCAGGAATGGGGCACCGCTTGTACTACCCGAATGTCGGTCAATGGCATAGAGGCAAAATGTAATTGCAATACTTCAGAAAACCCATACTTATTATTTTCGGGGCAAAGTCCGGGACAGCCATATACAATGAAGCCGTATCGTGTACAAATAAATGGCGACTATCTGGTTATAACAAATTAAAAAATCCCGTCTCGTTAAACCAGACGGGATTTTTATATTAGAACCTTATGGTTGCTCCAGCCAGGAAATTAATTCCCGCCTGCGGATAAAAACCTGTTCCTTCAATAGTTGTTATCACTCCTGGTGTTGAGAAGTCATCATCATAAGTATAGAAATATCCGTTAGATTGATATTCGTAATCAAATATATTGTTTACCAATCCCAAAAACTGGATCGATTCTATTCCTTTATTGATAGTCCACAAATAAGTCACATTCAGATCGTGAACGTTGTAGGCTTTCAGTACTGAATTATTCGAATCAATGTTTCCCATAAATTGTTTTCCTACAAACTTGTTGAGTAACGAAACACTAAGATTTTTTATTGGCGAATACGTTGTGTTATTTCCAAAAACAACATCTGGCGAATACGCGATACTGGTGTTTCCTAAATTCTGCAAAACGCCATCACGCTGAAAATAGAAATCTTTATTCTTATTCTGGCTCAAGGTTAAATTCGGGCTAAAAGTCAGCTTATCCATAATTTTTATTACCGATTCGATTTCAATTCCGTAACGATAACTATTGCCGCTATTGGTAAAAATTGGTGAACCCACATCGTTCAATGCTCCGGTTAAAACCAACTGATCTTTGTACTGCATGTAAAAAACATTCGTATTGACCATCACTTTTTTCGAATTGTACTTCCAGCCTAATTCATAATCATACAAACGTTCCGGCTTGATGCTTCCGTTTTCATAATCGTCACGTCGTGGTTCTTTGTTGGCGATTCCGGCATAAGCATAAATGGCATTATTGGAATTTAAGTCGTAATTCACTCCCACTTTCGGATTAAAGAATCGGAACGTATCATTTACGTCTGAAAAGTCCGGACTGGTTGCCTGGTAAAAAACCATTCGGTACTGCATATCCGCAAAGACATTTATCTTGCCAAAAGTCTGCGACGCTTTTGCATATAAATTCACATCATCCTTATTTCCATAATTGTCATAATATTTATTGGAAGCCGGAACATAAAACTGCGTCCAAATTACTTTGCCAAAATGAGAACCCAAATAACGATTGGCAGCACCGCCAAATAAGATATCTGTTTTGTTGTTTTTATAATTCAATGAAAATGTTGTTCCGAAAAAGTCATTCTTTAACCATTTCTGCCGAACTAAATCTGCAGTTGTGTTTCCTTCGAAGTCTGATAAATTGTAATCGGCTAAATCGGCATCTTCCCGAAACTGCTCGTAATACCCTTTGCCTAAAGTGTAGTGCAAGGCAATATTCGAAGTCCATCTCTCCGACCATTTCTCCGACCAGTGCAGCTGAAAATGGTGCTGCCAATAATTATCGGTTTCGTTGTCGTAGAATTGGGCATTTCCGTTTTCGTCAAAATAAATTCCGGCCGTATTGAACGTTCGGTCATTTTCGAGCAGATCCGGATCTTCAAGCCCATTCCATGCCTGATAGGTTTTTTCCTTTCCGCCAAAAACAATGGCCTTTAGCCGAGTAGATTTTGAAACATAATTAGCATTGAAAAAGTAGCCAAACATATTCGTTGACGCTCTGTCAATATAACCATCTGAAGCGATTTGTGAAATCCTTCCGTTCATTTCGAAGTTATTATGCAAGCCGGTTCCGAAAGCTAATGTATGCTTCCTGGTTCCGAAACTTCCGCCAGAATTTGAGATTTCTGCATACGCCTTTTCCTGAAAGGATTTGGTCTGCATGTTTAAGCTGGCACCAAAAGCCCCGGCTCCATTCGTTGATGTTCCAACACCACGCTGTAGTTGAACACTTTCCAATGAGCTGGCAAAATCGGGTAAATCAACAAAAAAGGAACCCTGACTTTCGCTGTCGTTAAACGGAATTCCATTTAGCGTTACATTAATCCTTGAGCCATCAGCACCACGAACACGCATGTAAGTATAGCCAACGCCATTTCCGGCATCACTAGTCGTTACGACCGACGGTAAATAATTAAGTAAAATTGGAATATCCTGCCCAAGGTTTCTGGGAGCGATTTCTTCTTTGGTAACATTGGTAAACGTAACCGGATTCTTTTTCCCGGCACGAACTCCCGAAACTAAAACTTCATCTAATTGATTGACTTTGGTGGTGTCCTGCACTTTCTCTTGCGAAAAAGAGGCAACAGGCAATAAGCAATAGGCAATAGGCAAAAACTTTGCGACCTTGCGACTTTGCAACTTTGCAACTCTAAAAAAATTGAATAAAATTTCCATTCGTAAAATTGTTACGAATAAAAAGAGGTAATTATTCCTGGTTAAAAATTAAATTGATACTCCTGACGCTAACTAACGTGCACTTTAGTTTTTGTCAAATCCTTAAACAGCATTACCTGTTCTAAGTTCATTGGGTATAATCTCAGCTCGTTATTTAGAGCACCCCTTTTGAGACAGGGCAAAAGTAATTATAAATTTTAAATATGACCCGAGCAAAATATTTTATTTTGTGAATTGGCGAAGCAATTTTAAATTATAGAAAATCAAACTTCAGGCTTTTTCCGGTTTTGTTTGATCTCGGAAGTATTTCTTTTTTCCTTGATTCGCTTTTCAATTACCGAACGCGGCACTTTGGTAGCTTTTCTTTTTTGGGAACCACCAAGGCCTTTTGAATCAAATTCAGAAAGCGTTTTGTGACAATGGTTTTGTTTTTAAGCTGGCTTCGGTCTTCGTCGCAATTTAGTATCAAAAGGTTTTCAGAAGTTAATTTGGTTGCCAGTTTTGAGGCTATCAAGGCTTTTTCTTCATCACTCAAGGCTTGTGTGGCATTTAAATCAAAAGTCAGGACTACTTTAGAGGACACTTTGTTTACATTCTGTCCACCGGCACCCGAACTTCTGACTGCCTTAAAATTCAACTCTGTCAGGATTCTTTCAGTTTTCATATTGAGGCTGGTGAGCAGGTTTCAACAAGTCATTTACTGTTTTTACAGGATTGAAAGTAACCAGCGGAACTTCCACAAAGATGGTTATCCATTTCGCCATGGCACCATTCCATAATCCCGGTAATTCATAACCTTTTAAGTCCTTTCCATTTCTGTTTTTGGAAACAATAAATCCGGTGCTCTGATCTACAAATTGGGTTAAATCAAACTTTTCTCCTTGATAGTTTTTTGTGGAACAGACCAAATCAACCGGATTAAAATGCGTCGCTTTCGCCAAAATTCCAGCCTGCTCTTTGTTATTGGTTTCCACTTGGGAACTTTCTACAATCTGCAGTGAAACATTGCCTTTATAGCTTCTGACCCAAAACGGTCCGCCTCCGGGTTCGCCTTCGTTTTTAACCATTCCACAAACCCTTATTGGCCGGTTTAATTTGTTTTTGATAAACTCCAATTTATTATCTAAGGTATATTTATCAAAGTCTTCGAGGATATCAATATTCAGCTTCTGCTCCATGAAATGGATTATCTCTGCAATGTTGTTTTCTCTTATCTGATCGTTTTCTATGGCTATCAGGATTTGGAAAGTCTGATGCTGTAAATCAAGTAAAACTCCCGCTAAGCCTTTTTTATACAGTGTGATTTCCTGAATATGATTCTGGATTACATTGTCGATATTCTTGATGAACAGCACATCAGCATCCAGATTATTCAGATTATTTATTAAGGCTCCATGTCCGCCTGGACGAAAAACCAACTGGCCATTTTCATTGCGGAAAAGTTCATTATTTGGCGTTACAGCAATGGTATCGGTGCTTTGGTCCTGATAAGAATAACTTACATTAAGCTCCGTATTCGATTTTTTTCCACTTTAGACTTAACGCTGTCTATTATGTTTTGGAATAACTTTTCATGGTTTTCTGAAACAGTAAAATGCAGGTGCGAAACCGAATTGGAACTGGCATAAAAAGCACATTCGTTAAGATGTTCCTCAACCGGAGTTGCAATTTCTGTTGCATATTTATGAAAATCCAAAACGCCTTTAGGCTTATTGCAAAAGTCGAAATAATCAGGTGAAAGCATCGTTTTGATAAACCTGAAGCTTTTCTCGTGGCTTTCCAAAGAGTAATAATCGGGATAAAGTTCCTTTACCTTTGCTTTTATCGCTTCGAAGAAAGGAAACTTTTCAATTCCTGCTAAAAATATAGGCAGGTTTTTGTCTTTCTTCCGGTTGATGTAGGCGTTGATGGTTTCATTGTCATGATCAAAATCATTCAGGAATTCGTTTAAGAACTTAAACATCCTACTCGCTGCGCCAGAAGCCGGAACGAATTTCTTAAGTTTTAGAGTCTCTTTTTTAGAATCGAACAAATCTGCATATTTCTGGAATTCGGCTGAGGATAATTTGATAATTCCATCATCGATAGTCGCAGGTTTTTCGAGTGTGATTTTTGGAATCCCCAATTTAAACAACAAAAGTTCTCCTTCAATTTTATCCAAAGAAATACCTAAGGTTTTGATTTGCTCAAAATCAGCCTCCGTAAAACCATATTTCTTAGCTAAACTATCTTTTCTTGTAAAGTTCTCTTCCATTCTAAATAGCCGAAAATGGCGATTATTGTAAAAATTAAATATTGAATGCCCGTAAACGAATATCCTTTGGCAAAATACATTGGGATAGAAATAATATCACCCATTATCCATAAAATCCAGTTCTCAATTTTCCTTCGAGCCATCAGCCACATCCCGACAAAGAAAATTCCAGTTACTCCTATATCAACATAGGAAATAAAGCCCGTAAATTTATCAAAAAATGTGTAAACAGCCGTCACAAATCCTATCGTTAATACAAAAATGACTGCTGAAACTTTCATTTCGTAAGTATTCATTTTCGAAATCGGAAATTCCACTACCTCCTCTTTCTTCCGTGTCCAAAGATACCAACCGTAAATACTCATTACGGCATAGTAAAAATTAATCATCATATCGCCCAGCAATTCCCATTTCCAAAGTAGATACACATAAATGGCGGTATTGATTATTCCTGTTGGGAAAACCAGAATGTTATCCTTTTTGGCAAACCAAACACTTAGCAATCCGAAAACAATAGCGGTTATTTCCAGAACGATTTCGTGAGTGGGATAGTTTTTATATTGATTAAAAAGAAATTCGAACATCAGTCAAAAAAGTTTAGGTCATCTTCAAAAGCCGTTCCAATTACCACCAAATCTGCACCGGCAGTGTATGCTTCATCTATTTGGTTTTTCGAACGTATTCCTCCGCCAACAACTAATGGAATCGCAATTTTATCAGCAACATTTTTAATGATTTCGGTGCTTACAGCATTCATAGCGCCACTTCCGGCTTCGAGATAGATTACTTTGTTTCCGATTAATTGGCCCGCTTTTGCCGTTTGGGCAATATAATTGATATTGTGTTTCGATAAAGGTTTGGTTTGGCTGACACGTTCAACAGCCGTTTCGGCACCGCTTTCAATTAGGATATAGCCTGTTGAAATGATTTCCAACTTGGTTTTTTCCAATATCGGGACAGCATCAATCTGATGTTCGACTAAGTAATCCGGATTTCTTCCGGAAAGGAGCATAAGAAATAAAATCCCATCTGCTTCTGACGAAATTTGGGATGGATTTCCCGGAAAAAGTAAGATTGGCAATTTACTTTTTGATCTCAACCTGATAATGATTTCGTCCAGATGATTTCCTTCAAAGGAACTTCCTCCCACAAAAATATGTGTTGCAGGTGATTGATTGATTTTTGAAGTCAATACATCCAAAGAATTCATCTCAATCTTATCAGGGTCCAAAAGGATAGCAAGCAATTTCCGGCTTGTTTTTTTGGCCGACAAAATTAGGTCATACAACATCTGGGTTGATTTTGGTAAAGGTCTGTAAATGTAAACCCTTTTTTAAAATACACGAAATTTTCCAAAACATGATTTCTGTCATTTTTTAGGGATGATAACAGCAGTAATTTTGACCTATAAATTATAAAACATCATACTATCATGACACTATATCAAAAAACACTCGGAGATTTTCAGCAAAGTTATGTAGGTTTTGCAGCCTTGGTTATTATCGGTCAAAGTTGTTTAGGAGGAGCAGCTGCAATGTATATCCTTGAAAACGGAAACTCCATTCCACAAATGATTCAGTTAGGATTTGTGGTAATAACTTGTACACTGGTAAACGTTGGAATCTTAGCTCAGTTAACGCCAAAAACAGTATTCAATATGACTATTTTTAGTGTACTGCTTAGTATGACGATGATTGCGATGAACGTGTTAGTAATTTAACAGCCACAAACTCCATACAACTCCTTTTCTTCAGCGGGTTCATTTTTATATTTTATAAACATCGACCCTTTATAAAAGTAGGTTTCATCGACTTCCTTAACCTTTTTTACTTCGACGGATAGTAGATAATCTTCACTTTTGTACTTTTCTATATAGGAATTAAAGATTGTATCACTTTTACGTTCCAGCAGTTCGAACCTTATAAATTTACCCTTCATTTTTATATAGCAAATGCTGTCTGCATTATCAGCATACACATAATGATTGGCTTCATAGTCCTTTTCGTCAATCGAAAAGAAACAGCCCGGGCCATCAATTTCTTCGGGAAACTCATCAAAGGAGTTGAGTCCTACAGAAGAAGTTGTAGTATCTACGGTAGCAGAGTCAATCTGGATTACCGGAGCGTTTCTATCTGGGATCTGTTCGCCTTTTTGTTCCTTCTGATTGCATGAGACTAATGACATAACCAATAAAAAAAGTTATTTTCTTCATTTTAATTAGAATTAAACGCACATACAAAAACATAGTTTTCAATAAACTCAAAAACAATATCAAAGCGTTCGGTGGTATCGTCGAAGCGCAAGATAACTCCACATTTCTTATCGGCTAAATCAAAATCATCCTCAAAGATATGGTCCTTGAAACTGATCCCGATTACATTCTTGATCTTAAAGACAGATTCCTTGATTCCCCAAACAACAGTTGCTTTTATCAGTTCGTCTTCTTTGCTTAGGTTTTGAAGATGCGAAACATCCATGTAGCGTGGCGCAAGTTTCAGGGTTTTGTCTTTTAGGATTTCCAGATCAATCCCAATCTTCCGCTCACTAATTACAATCGCAGAAAAGTCATGGGAGTGCGAGATTGAAATCTCCATATCCTTAATACTGCATCCTTGTGGCTTTAGGTGTGGTTTGCCAAACGCATCATAATACAAATCAAAATCGGTATAATCGTTATGCTGCAATAACATCCGGACGGCCAAAAAACCTTTTTGATGTCCTTCTGCTTTCATTCCTTCAAGGCGTTCTAAGGAGCTGTCCTTAAGTGTTACGTTCTGCAAAAAAAAATCCACCTCTTCGGTAATTTTCCAGAGATAGAGTTTAGTGCCCGGAGCTAATATAATGACTTTATGTAGTGGCATTTAGTATTTTGCTGTTTTTCAAAAGATTAAACGTATAAACAAATGATAAATTTTAAAATAAATTATTAAAATCAAAACCTATGTCGTAATTTTGCGCCAGATTTTAAAAACACAAATATACAATATAGATGAGTACACAAACATTACCGTTCGTAGCTTACAAAGTTAAGGATATTAATCTTGCAGCTTGGGGAAGAAAAGAAATTGAATTGGCAGAAGCTGAAATGCCAGGATTAATGGCACTTCGCGCTGAGTATGGTGCAAGCCAGCCTTTAAAAGGTGCACGTATTGCAGGATGTCTTCACATGACCATCCAGACTGCGGTTCTTATTGAAACATTAATTGCTCTTGGAGCTGAAGTTACCTGGTCTTCATGCAACATTTTCTCAACTCAGGATCAGGCTGCTGCTGCAATCGCTGCTGCAGGTATCCAGGTTTATGCTTGGAAAGGTCTTGACGAAGAGTCTTTTGACTGGTGTATTGAGCAGACCTTATTCTTTGGTGAAGATCGTCAGCCATTGAACATGATTTTGGATGATGGTGGAGATTTGACAAACATGGTTTTCGACCGTTACCCTGAATTGATCCCTGGAATCAAAGGATTGTCTGAAGAAACTACAACTGGTGTCCACAGGCTTTACGAAAGAATGAAAAACGGCACATTATTCATGCCTGCTATCAATGTAAACGATTCAGTTACTAAATCTAAATTTGATAACAAATACGGTTGTAAGGAATCAGCTGTGGATGCTATCAGAAGAGCTACCGACTTAATGTTGGCTGGTAAAAGAGTAGTTGTTTGCGGATACGGTGACGTAGGTAAAGGAACTGCAGCTTCGTTCAGAGGTGCTGGTTCTATCGTAACTGTAACCGAAATCGATCCAATCTGTGCTTTACAGGCAGCTATGGACGGATTCGAAGTTAAAAAATTAAACACTGTTGTTGGCAATGCGGATATCATCATCACAACTACAGGAAATAAAGATATCGTTATGGGAAGCCACTTCGAGCAGATGAAAGACAAAACTATCGTTTGTAACATTGGCCACTTTGATAACGAAATCGACATGGCATGGTTAAACAAAAACCACGGTGCCTCTAAAATCGAAATCAAGCCACAGGTTGACAAATATACTATCGCAGGAAAGGATATCATCATCCTTGCCGAAGGTCGTTTAGTTAACTTAGGTTGTGCAACAGGTCACCCAAGTTTCGTAATGAGTAACTCATTCACTAACCAAACTTTAGCGCAATTAGAGTTATGGACAAACTCTGCAGCCTACAAAAACGAAGTATACATGTTACCAAAACATTTAGATGAAAAAGTAGCAGCATTACACTTAGCTAAATTAGGCGTTGAATTGGAAACATTAAATGACGAGCAGGCTGCTTACATTGGTGTTGACGTTCAGGGGCCATACAAGCCTGAGTATTACAGATACTAATCTTCTCTTTTGTCATTCTGACGAAGGAAGAATCTATTCATTAAAAAACCCTCGCAGTGATGTGAGGGTTTTTATTTGTTTCATTGTAGATAATCAGTTATTTAAACTTAATTTTACCTCTCAATATAATTAATTTCAGCATCATGAAAAAGCTTTCAATCCTATTCCTTTTATTTCCATTCCTTATATATGCTCAATGCTGGGAGAAGATTGCAGTTTCCACTACCCACACTCTTGCCTTAAAGGCAAATGGAACACTATGGGCGTGGGGCAATAATACTATGGGTGAACTGGGCAATGGCACTTCTATTGCTTCCCGAACCCCGATACAGATTGGAACGGAATCAGACTGGCAGGAAATAGCAACCTGCAGCCGTAATACTGTTGCGCTCAAAAATAATGGTACGCTTTGGTCATGGGGCGAAAATAACTATGGACAATTAGGCGACGGCACTTTCACTAACAGGAATGCGCCGGTTCAGATAGGTACAGATACCGATTGGACTTCTATTAGAGGTGCTGCTGGTGGCTATCATTATACAGCCCTTAAAACGAATGGCACATTGTGGTGCTGGGGCTTTAACAATGAGGGACAACTGGGAGATGGCACAACTACCAACAGGAATGTGCCTACACAAGTGGGTACAGCAACCAACTGGATAAAAACGTCAGTGGGAGGGTTTGCTACGCATGCCATTAAGGCTGACGGAACGCTTTGGGGATGGGGGACAAACAGCTTAGGGCAAATTGGCGATGGAACTTTGATTGATAGGTTATTACCCGTTCAAATAGGAAATGGCACCAATTGGTCAATGGTTGATGATGGAGCCTATTATACCCTTGCGATTAAGGCTGACGGAACCTTATGGGCATGGGGCCACAATGCTTACGGGCAATTGGGCGATGGAACAATTATTAATAAGTCTAGTCCCATTCAGGTTGGCAGTGATACAACATGGCAGAAAGCTGCAGCCGGCTCAGGGCATAATCTGGCATTAAAGGGCAACGGGACACTTTGGATCTGGGGTTATAACAATCATGGACAGTTAGGCGACGGAACTTTAGTCAGCAAAAGTATTCCCGCTCAATTAGGGACAAACACCAACTGGCAGGATGTTTTTGCCGGCGGATTCCGCTCGGGGGCTTTCAATACCAATATTGATTATTTCTCTTTTGGACTTAACGCTGCCGGACAATTAGGTGATGGTACTACTGTAGACAGGACAACACCCGTTCAGATAGTCTGTACTCCTTTGGCAAATGCCGAATTCTTGGCTGCCGAATTTATCCTGTACCCTAATCCTGCTAACACTATAATACACCTTCAATCCGATTTTTCAATTGATGGGGCAACAGCAGTTAATGCATTAGGGCAAAGGATTACCCTTTACGGAACTGATGGCTTTAACGTTGCCCACCTTGCAAAAGGAATCTATTTACTCGAAATCAATTCAGAAGGCAAAACCTATTATAAAAAATTCCTGAAACAGTAGAGACCCTTGCTACCTCGCGAATCCTTTCGCGGGTTTTCTACCTATAAAAATACTCCAATCCCTTAACCTCACCTGCCCTAATCCTAATTTATTAGTTCATCTCATGATGTATTAATACCCGCTCTTTAAATTCTCCTTTGTGACATTTTTTTTCTAAATAAATTTTATCACACTTTTTAGGACAATTTTTTTATTTTAGAAAAAATTGTGCACGTGTTGATTTAATTAACGTTGTTCATTTAGCTTTATGGATTCCCTCCTTCGCGGGAATGACAAAAAAACAAAAAACCCGACTCATCACTGAATCGGGTTTTATTTGATATTAAGAGGAGGAAGCCCGGTGGGCTTCAGGTATATTCAAGCTTTAGCTTGATTACGCCTCAAAAGCAACTACAGATACAAATGATTTGTTATCACCTTTTTTCTGGAATTTCACTACACCAGCAACTTTTGCATGTAAGGTATGATCTTTACCCATGTAAACGTTTTCTCCTGGATTGTGTTTAGAACCTCTTTGTCTAACAATGATGTTTCCGGCAATAGCTGCCTGACCACCATAAATCTTAACGCCTAAACGTTTTGATTCTGATTCTCTACCATTCTTAGAACTACCGACACCTTTCTTGTGAGCCATGACGTATAAGTTTTAAATATTAATTATTTTCTTCAGTTGTAGTTTCTTCAGTGGCTTCAGCTTTTTTTGCTTTTGGCGCCTTAGGTGCTTTCGGCTCTGCTGCTTCTACTTTCTCTACTTTTGGTTCTGCTGGTGCTTTTTCAGCCTTAGCTGCTTTTTTACCTCCAGTTGCAGAGATACCTTCAATCACGATTTGTGTAAGGTATTGCCTGTGACCATTTCTTTTCTTGTAACCTTTTCTTCTTTTCTTTTTGAAAACGATTACTTTGTCTCCTTTTAAGTGTGATAACACTTTGGCTTCTACTGAAGCACCTTCTATAGCTGGGGCGCCTAAAGTAATGCTACCGTTGTCGTCTAATAGAAGAACTTTGTCAAAAGAAACTTTTGAACCTTCTTCATTAGCCAAACGGTGAACATAAACCTTTAAGTCTTTGCTTACTTTAAATTGTTGCCCTGCTATCTCTACGATTGCATACATAACATTAATGTTTAGTTAATTTTTTAAGTGCGCAAATATACGACTATTTCCCATTCACGCAACACTAACGGTAAAAAAGTTTATTCTTGTGAATCAAAGTGTTAGAAGGCAACTCATAAAACTTTAGTTTTTTATGGATTCTAGAGAAAATAAATTACTTTTGGTGTAACAAAATTTAACGTTAGTTTACTAACAACAAAATCAACGAAAATTTAAATTTTTTATGAAAAATTCATTAATCGCTTTAAGTTCAATGCTTATGCTTGGAGGAACAGCTCTTGCTCAAAAGGTAACTTTCGAGGAGTACGATTTGCCAAATGGCATGCACGTAATTTTACACAATGACCAGTCTGCACCAGTCGTAATGACTTCAGTAATGTATCATGTAGGTGCTAAAGATGAAAATCCGGAAAGAACCGGTTTCGCTCACTTTTTCGAACACTTATTGTTCGAAGGTACAGAAAACATCAAACGTGGCGAATGGTTTAAGATTGTAACTTCAAACGGTGGAGTTAACAATGCCAACACAAATGACGACAGAACTTTTTACTTCGAAGTTTTCCCATCTAATAGTACACAGTTAGGTTTGTGGATGGAGTCAGAAAGACTTATGCACCCAATCATCAACCAAATTGGTGTAGACACGCAAAACGAAGTAGTAAAAGAAGAAAAAGAAAAAGCTACGACAACAGGCCATACGGGCAGTTAATCGCTCAAGTTAAGAAAAACATGTTTAAAGTGCATCCATACCGTTGGACAACCATTGGGGATATGGCACACTTAGACGCTGCTACTTTGAAAGAGTTCCAGGATTTTAACAAAAAATTCTATACTCCAAATAATGCAGTTTTAGTTGTAGCTGGTCAGCTTGATATTCCTCAGACTAAAAAATGGATCCAGGATTATTTCGGGCCAATTCCAAGAGGTGTAGATGTTAAAAGAGAAACTTTTGTTGAAGCGCCGATTACTGAAACTATCCGTGCTACGTTCGAAGATCCAAACATCCAAAAACCAATGGTGGTTACGGCTTATAGAATTCCATCTATGAAAACTCGTGACGCAAGGGTTATGGATATGATCTCTACTTATTTAAGCAACGGAAAAAGCTCTAAACTGTACAAAAAAATCGTTGACGATAAGAAAATGGCTTTAGAAGTAGCTGCTTTCAACTACGTTCAGGAAGACTACGGAAATTATATCATCTACGGATTGCCTCAAGGTGATTTCACATCAGCTGACCTTATTAAAGAGGTAGATGAAGAAATCGTAAAACTTCAGACGGATTTGATTTCTGAAAAAGATTTTCAAAAATTACAAAACATCAACGAAAGCAATTTCGTAGACGCGAATGACAGCGTTGAAGGTGTTGCCGAAAATTTAGCAACTTATTACTTATTATACGGTGATGTAAACCTAATCAATACTAACATTGATATTTTACGTTCTATCACTCGTGAGGAAATGAGAGATGCTGCAAAGAAATATTTAAACCCAAACCAACGTTTGATTTTAGATTATGTACCTGCAAAAGACAAGGCTCAATCCAACGAAGGAACAAGCGAAGCAAAATAATAAATTTACGAAAATGAAATCGAAGATTCACGAATTCCAAAAAAATCATTACTCATGAGTAAAAAATCAATTATACTTTTATCAAGCTTGTTCTTAACCATCATTATGCAAGCACAGGACAGAAAACAACCGGTAGCCGGACCGGCACCTAAAATAAACATCAAGAAACCTGAAACTTTTTCGTTACCAAACGGATTAAAGGTTTTGGTTGTTGAAAACCACAAACTTCCAAGGGTTTCTTATAACCTTACTATCGACAATACTCCGTATGCTGAAGGCAACAAAAAGGAGTGGACGATTTGACAAGCAGCTTAATCGGAAACGGTTCGACTAAAACTCCGAAAGATACTTTTAACGAAGAAATCGATTTTATGGGAGCAAGTATTAACTTCTTTTCTTCGGGAGCATCAGCAAGCGGATTATCAAAACATTCTAAAAGAATCTTGGAATTAATGGCTGAAGGAGCTTTAATGCCAAACTTCACTCAGGATGAATTCGATAAAGAAAAAGAAAAACTAATCGAAAGCCTAAAAATCCAGGAGAAAAGTGTAACTGCTGTTGCCGGAAGAGTTGAAAGAGTTTTGGCTTACGGCAAAAATCATCCTTATGGAGAATATCTTTCAGAAGAGACAATCAACAACGTATCGCTTGCAGACGTTAAAAATAACTACAAAACTTATTTTGTTCCTGAGCATGCATACTTAGTAATCGTTGGTGATGTAAAAACCAAAGATGTAAAGAAAAATGTTGAAAAACTATTTGGCAAATGGGTAAAAGCTACGGCTCCAAGATTAAGCTATACGGAACCACAAAATGTTCAATATACACAAATCAACTTTGTGGATATGCCAAATGCTGTTCAGTCTGAGATTACTGTTATGAATACCGTAAACCTAAAAATGACAGACCCAGATCTTTTCCCTGTAATTTTAGCTAACCAGGTATATGGTGGTGACTTCAACAGTTACCTGAACATGAACCTGAGAGAAGCACACGGTTGGACATACGGAGCGCGTTCAAGCGTTGGTTTTGACAAAAATGTATACAGCGTATTTAAAGCAAATACTCAGGTTAGGAATGCAGTGACTGATAGTTCTGTTGTTGAGACTTTAAAGGAAATGAAAAGAATCAGGACTGAAAGAGTTACTGATGAAGTATTGAATAACGTAAAAGCAGGATATGTTGGTAAATTCGTAATGCAGGTTGAAAAGCCAGCTACAGTTGCCCGTTACGCTTTGAATATCGAAACAGAGGGTTTACCTACCGATTTTTATGAAAACTACATCAAAAACATCAATGCAGTAACACCTGAAGATATCCAAAGGGTTGCTAACAAATATTTCTTAGGAGATAATGCAAGAATCGTAATTGTAGGTAAAGGTTCGGAAGTAATTGCCGGATTGGAAAGCACAAAAATACCAATGTTCTATTTTGACAAATTTGGTAATCCAACAGAGAAACCAGCAATGAAAAAACCAGTTCCTGCAGGTGTCACCGTAAAAAGTGTTGTTGATGCTTACGTTGCCGCAATTGGTGGAGACAAAGCAATTAAAACCGTAAAATCTATTTCATCTGTTGGCTCTACAACAATTCCACAAGCACCAATGCCACTGTCTTATACTGCTAAAATGGATTCAAAAGGAAGAATGGCAGTCGAACTTTCAATGGCCGGTATGGGTTCATTGATGAAACAGGTTGTAAACGGAAACACAGCTTACATGTCACAACAAGGACAGAAAAAAGTTATGGAAGGTGAAGAATTGGCTAAAATGAAGGAAAGCGCAGTATTGTTTGCCGAAACTTTATTACCTACCAAAAAAGGAGTAACTATTTCAGCTATCGAGCCAATTGACGGTTCTGATGCTTACGCTATTGTTGATGGTGATACTACTTATTACTTCGACGTTAAATCTGGCCTAAAAACCGCTGAATCAACTACAGAGGATCAAGGCGGACAAAAAGTAACAAGAGTAACTAACTTTAAGGATTACAGAGATGTAAAAGGCGTGAAAGTTCCTTATAACACTATCATGAATGTTGGTTTCGAATTAGACATCAAAATGAGTGAAGTAAAAATCAACGAAGGTATTACTGACGCAGATTTCCTATAAGTAAATTGCAAAATATTTATATCAAAAGCCTCGATAAAATCGGGGCTTTTTTATTTTTTGTTAGCCAGATAAACTCCAACCAGGATTATGAAAGCTCCTAAAAGTTGTAAAGAAGTTAGTAATTCATTATCAAATAATCCCCAAAAACAGGCCACTATCGGAATCAGATAGGTAACAGAAGAAGCAAATATTGGAGAGGAAATCTGAATCAGTTTGTAGAAAATTACGTTGGCAACTCCAGTTCCCACAATCCCCAAAATCATTACGTAAAACATCGCTGTATGTGTCTGAGGCAGATCCATCTTAGGGGTAAAATCAGTGCAAAATAAAATGGTAATTGCCGGAATCAGCATAACTACAAAGTTTCCTGTTGTAATGCTCAATGGCTTAACATCGGAAAGGTATTTTTTTATCAGATTGACATTGGTGGCATAACAAACCGTAGCGATCAAAACCAAAACAGAATAATAATAGTTCTCGCTTCCCTCCTGATTGTTGCCGCTAAAGATTAAAATCGTCGTACCGATTAAACCAATTAGGATTCCGATAAATTGATTTCTCCTAAAGGTCAATCCAAAAACCAAAGCTCCCAAAATTAAAGTATTCAAAGGTGTAAGTGAATTCAATATAGAACAGATGGAACTGCTCACTTTGGTTTCAGCAATAGCAAAAAGATAGGCCGGAATAAAGGTGCCAAAAAGTGAAGTCAACGCAATAAATTTCCATTGATGCTGTGCGATGGTTGCGAGGCTTTTAAAACCAACTATCAATAGAAAAACAGCACAAAAAATAATCCGAAGCGAACCCAATTGAAATGGATCCAGCCCAATCAGCCCTTTTTTTATCAAGATAAATGAGCTTCCCCAAATAAGTGCGAGAGCAAATAAGATGACCCATTTTAAAGTTTGTGATTGCATATGTCTATTTCTATTGATTTTTTATTTGTCATATGCAATTCGCTTATAACTTTCAACATATATTTAAAACGTCTACTGAAAGCTCATTTCATATTATTTTAATTGCATCAAATTTTGTAATTATTTTAAGAATAACCACTTTTATTTTTCACTAATTTTGTACTGATTACATAATCACCACTAAATAAATGTCAAGATCATGAATTTTACCAAATCATTATTAACACTTACTATTGCTTCCGGTCTTTTGTTTAGTTGCAAGGATGCAGCCAACAAACCGAAAGCAGAAAACCTCCAAACAGACATTAAAAAAGAAGTTGTTGCTGCGGTAAAACCCGAAACAGCCAGTTTCAAAATTGAGGGAATGACCTGTGCTATGGGTTGTGCAAAGACCATTGAAACAAAATTAACCAACCTGGAAGGTGTTCAGAAAGCAACAGTTGATTTCGACAAAAAACAGGCAACAGTTGAATTCGACGCATCAATACTTACAACTGAAAAATTAACCAAAGTAGTTGAATCTGCCGCTGATGGCGAAACTTACAAAGTTTCAGAAATGAAAACAAAAGGATAAAACAACAAAACAAATTAAATAAAAAGTCCCGATTGAATCGGGATTTTTTTATTTCCATTTAATGGTTTCCATCAAACGCTGCATGTCATTTTTAATGTAGTCCGCAGCTGGCATGATGGAATCAAATTTGGGTTTGGCATAAAAATAAACCGAACCTGTCAAAAAATGCCTCGTGCTATCGGTAGCATAAAATTGCGAATTGGTTGCGGCATTTCCGTTAACCCTATAAAACATCCCATATACTTTTTTATCATCGTTTATAAAAGGCTGTTCCAAGATATCATCGGCTTTAATAACGTGCTCATAGGTTAACTTCTGTGCATCACGCAATAAGTTATTGATATTATTATCTACTGTTTTATAGGTAAGGTAAATGGTGGCTTTCATCTTTGGATAATGAATTGAGAATCCGCAATTTTTATCTTCCTTTATAACTGCATTTTCATTCATTTCAAATTCAAACGGACAATGATTGCTAAATTGGGCATATTTGGCAACAGGATAATCCAATCGCAGTTGGCTTGCTGGTTTGGGCACAGCATCATCTTTACAACTGATGGCAGCAATCAAAAGCACCAATAGTGCAGAAAGTCCAATTATTTTTTTTAGCATTTTTAATTATTCTAGAGTTACTTTTAATTGTTTTATTCTTTTTTTGTCTACTACTTCAATCGTAAAACGCACATTCGAGAAATAGATTTTCTGTCCTTTTTTGGGGAAATTACCTAAAATCTCCAATATAAATCCGGCCAAAGTTTCGGCTTCACCTTTGCTATCTTCAAACGTATCTTCATCAACATCTACAATCCGGTAAAAATCCTTTAGGTTGATTTTACCTTCAAAAAGGAAATTCCTATCGTCAATTTGGGAGTAATTCAAATTCTCATCATCAAACTCATCTGATATATCGCCAACAATCTCTTCAATTACATCTTCAAGAGACACCAAGCCCGAAGTACCGCCATATTCATCGACCACTATTGCCAAATGGCTTTTCTTGCTTTGGAATTCCTTAAGCAAATCATCAAGCTTCTTATTCTCGGGAACGAAAAATGGTTCCCGCATCAACTTGTTCCAGTCGAATTCCTTTTTATTGATGTGAGGAATCAAATCCTTTACAAAAAGTACACCTTCAATATGATCTATGTTTTCCCTGTAAATTGGAATCCGGGAATAGCCTTTCTCGACAATTTTAGCATAAATCTCGGCAAAGGTTTCTTCAATTTCCAATGCAAAAATATCAATTCTTGGACTCATAACCTGTTTGGTGTCGGTGTTTCCAAAAGAAACTATCCCCTCCAATATCTTTTGCTCCTCAGAAGTGGTGTCTTCTGTAGAGGTTAACTCCAAAGCCTGTGACAATTGATCCACCGAAATGTTAGATTTCTGCTTTCCTAATTTCTCATGCAGAAAAATACTGACACTACGCATCGGCAGGCTGATTGGCGAAAGTAATTTGTCTAAAAATATCATTGGCGTTGCCACGGCTTTTGAAAACTTTATGTTGTTCCGGCTCGCATAAATCTTCGGCAAAACTTCACCAAACAAAAGAATTAGGAAGGTTATCAATATAACCTCAACGATGAACTTTACTAAAGGAGAAGCAATCGAATCAAATATTGAATTACCCGAAAAAGAAAAGATAATTACAATTCCGATATGACTGAAATTATTAGCTACCAGGATAGTGGCTAGCAATTTCTTTGGGCGTTGCAATAATTTTGTAATTAGGCTGGATTTTGCCGCATCTTGTTCTGTCAATAAACCAATGTCTTTCTGCGTAAGCGAAAAAGTGCCACTTCTGCAGCAGAAACCATGGCGGAACAGAATAAAAGGAAAACAATCCCAATACTTCCGAAAAGTAAGTTGGTGTCGATGTTGGCAAGAAAAGTTAAACTGGGCTCAGGGTCCAAAAGCGTAAGGATTAATTAAACAATGTCAAAAAGGCAAATCGTTTTCGGGTGCCACCGGATTTTGTGCTTCAAAATTAGTGTTTTTTGTTTCTAAATTTTGTGAGGTTTTCAATCCGTCAACTTCTTTTTTGGTTGTCAGGAATGTAAATTCGGTAACCTGTATTTCAGTAGTGTATTTTGTAGAACCATCTTCAGCCTGCCATTGGCGTGACTTGATTCTGCCTTCTACATAAATTTTATCTCCTTTGGACAAATATTTTTCACAGATTTCGGCAGCTTTATTTCGCACTACAAGATTATGCCATTCGGTAGATGTGATTTTTTCGTTAGTTTGTTTGTTTATATAAACCTCGTTAGTCGCCAAAGGAAATCGGCCGATGCAATTTCCTCCTTCAAAATAATGCATCTTTACGTCATCACCTAAATGACCTATTAACATTACCTTATTTAGCGTACCATTCATTAGTGTTGTATTGTGTCTTCCAAATTTACAGAATTTTTTAAAAACGGGCTTTATATTTTTTCAATAAAATTGTATATAACTATCGGAAAGGGAAATTTTGAGGCTGATTCCCAATCAATTCCGTTCACTAGGGTTCCTGAAACGGCTATTTTCCAAAATTTAATATACAAATGCTGATGCGAAAGTTTGTGGATTATAATTTCTGGATTGTACAATTGGATTTCCCGAATCTCATTAGTAACAAAAACCTGATTTTCGATTAACGATAAAATAGTTTCATCAGACTCTGCACTTATGGTTTCCAACACCGGAAATTCATATAAATTTTGCCAGATTCCCTTCTCTGTTCTTTTATGGATAATTGTATTTTCATTCTCATCCCAAAAAACCAGATAATTAAAATAACGATTAGTCACTTTTGTCTTTTTAGACTTTACCGGAAGCTGTACTACTTTCTTCTGCTGCAAAGCCAGACAACTGTTATTAAAAACACAAATACTACAATCCGGATTCTTGGGAACGCACTGCAAAGCACCAAACTCCATTATAGCCTGATTGAAGATATTTGCTTCCCCTTCCTGAATCAAAGCTGCGGCTAATTGAGTAAATTCTTTTTTAGCTCCGCTTGAAGCAATATCGGTTTCCACATCAAAATACCTCGATAAAACCCGAAAAACATTTCCGTCTACAACAGGAACGGTTTCATTATAGGAAAAGGAAGCTATTGCAGCTGCTGTATATTCTCCGATTCCTTTTAATTTTAGTAATTCGGAATAGGTTTTTGGAAATTCTCCATCAAACTCAAAAGCAATCTGTTTTGCAGTCTTATGAAGATTCCTGGCTCGTGAATAATAGCCCAAACCCTGCCAGAGTTTTAGCACTTCCTCTTCATCGGCTTTCGCCAGATCAAAAACAGTTGGAAATGCGGAGGTAAATCGCAAAAAATAAGGCAAACCTTGGGCAACACGTGTTTGCTGAAGCATAATTTCTGAGAGCCAAATAAAATAAGGATTGACGGTATTTCGCCATGGCAAATCACGTTTGTTTTGTAAATACCATTGAATAAGTGATTTAGAAAATTTCATAGCTAAATTGTGGTTTGCAAAAATAAATCTTTATGTGATTAAATTTTAAGAGATTATGCTTGAAATATTGTTTTTTTAATTTGTATATTTGCAACCTCAAAAAAATTACATAATTAATATTAAATACGAAAGAAAATGACGAAAGCAGATATCGTAGCAAAGATTTCAGACAAAAAGGGACTTGAAAAAGGAGATGTTCAAGCAGTAGTTGAAGCGTTCATGGAAGAAGTAAAAATGTCTTTGGAAACTGGAGACAATGTTTACTTAAGAGGTTTTGGTAGCTTTATCATCAAAACAAGAGCTGAAAAAACTGGTAGAAATATTTCAAAAAACACAACTATCAAGATTCCTGCTCACAATATTCCAGCGTTCAAACCTGCAAAAGTATTTGTAGAAGCAATAAAAACCAATACTGAAGTAGCAGTATAAACTCATTTATTAATCACAAAAAGACTAACGTATGCCAAGTGGTAAAAAAAGAAAAAGACATAAGGTAGCGACGCACAAACGTAAAAAACGTGCGAGAGCTAACCGACACAAAAAGAAAAAGTAGTTTTAAACTACTTTTCTTTTTTTAGAAAACGTTCATTGAAATGGGAAGAAGAAAAATAGAGAAAAGAAAAAAGAGAAAAGACTAATACCAATGTCTTGCTTCTTGTTTCTTGCTTCTTAACTCTCTTCCACCGGGTAAAAACAATACCTGTTTAAAATGTTTAATCCATCCTTACTTTAGCTATCAGCTGTAAGCAATTAGCAATTAGCACCTAAAAAGGCTATGCGCTGAAAGCTAAATGCTAAAAGCTTTTTGTCGGGATAAAAATTTACAAAGTGAATAAAGAACTAATCATTAGATCTAGTGAAGACGCTGTAGATTTTGCCTTATTAAAAGATGGAAAACTAATTGAATTACACAAACAAGAAGAGACTAGCAACTTCCAGGTGGGCGATATTTTTATTGCCAAAATCAGGAAACCGGTTGCCGGACTTAATGCTGCTTTTGTAAATGTAGGCTACGAAAAAGATGCCTTTTTACATTATCACGACTTAGGGCCAAGTTTTGCTTCTTATTTGAAATTCATAAAACTTGTAAGCGCAGGTAAACTAAAAGATTTCTCCCTAAAAAACTTCCAGTTTGAGAAAGAAATTGACAAAGACGGTGCCGTTGCAGATATTCTGAACGCCAACCAGTCAATATTAGTACAAGTAGTTAAAGAACCTATTTCTACAAAAGGTCCGAGAATAAGCTGTGAGCTTTCATTCGCGGGTCGATTTTTAGTTTTGGTGCCTTTTTCGGACAGGGTTTCTGTTTCTCAGAAAATAGAATCCAAAGAGGAAAAAGACAGGCTTAAGAAACTTGTACAATCTATCAAGCAAAGAGGTTTTGGCGTTATTGTGAGAACAGTAGCCGAAGGCAAAAGTATAGCCGAATTAGAAAAAGACTTGCAGAACCTTATGAATAGGTGGACTGCAATGAGTAAAAAAATACCAACTGCACATCATCCGTCGAAGGTGTTGGGAGAGCTTAACAAAGCGTCTTCTATACTGAGAGATGTATTCAATGACACCTTTACGAGTGTTCAGATTGATGATGAAGAGTTGTATCAGGAAACAAAGGACTATTTAGCTGAAATAGCTCCTGAGAAACAAAAAATCGTAAAGTTTTATCAGTCGAAAGACACGCCATTGTTTGAAAAATATCATATCGAAAGACAGATAAAAACTTCTTTCGGACGAACAGTATCGATGAGTAAAGGCGCTTATTTGATTATAGAACATACTGAAGCTTTGCACGTTATCGACGTGAATAGCGGAAACCGTTCTAACAAAGCCAACAACCAGGAAGATACTGCCATGGAAGTAAACATGATAGCCGCAGCAGAAATCGCAAGACAGTTACGTCTTCGGGATATGGGCGGAATCATCGTAGTCGATTTTATCGATATGAAAGATCCAGACAATCGCCAGGTTTTGTTCAACTTCCTTAGGGATGAAATGAGCGACGATAAAGCGAAACACAAAATCTTACCTCCGAGTAAATTTGGATTAGTCCAAATTACAAGACAAAGGGTAAGGCCAGAAGTAAATATTGAAACAAGGGAAGAAAATCCAAACAATCTGACAAGCGATATAGATGCGCCAATACAGATTATTGACAAGATTGGCTTTTCCCTTGAAAAAATAATTAAAGACCATAAAAAAGTGACATTAAACGTGCATCCATTTGTGGCAGCATACCTTACAAAAGGTTTTCCATCATTACGTTCAAAATGGTTTTTTGAACATAAAAAGTGGGTGAAAATCATACCTCGTGACGCTTACACGTATTTTGAGTACCAATTCTTCGACAAAGAAGGAAAGGGAATCAAGGAATAAAAAAAGAACCGCTTTTCGCAAGATTGGCGGTTTTTTTATGCCTATACTTTTATTGTTTTCGGATGTTCAAAAATGAGTTTTGAACATCCGAAAAATAACCTTATAGTAACAATATGGCCACAATATTTTGCATACATTTGACAATCAAACTATTCTTATGAAGAAATTTTACTCTTTAATCATTATACTTATTGGATTTGTTGCCAATGCTCAGGTAATAAACATTCCTGATGCGAATTTTAAGGCGAAACTTTTGGCGGCAGATTCATCAAATAATATTGCCTCTACCGGTTTTCCGGCAGTTCCAACAAAAATTGATTCCAATAACAATGGCGAAATAGAGCAAAGTGAAGCTTTATTAATTGTAGGTCTACGTATAGATGGCTCTAATATAAGCGATTTGACAGGACTGGAATATTTTCATAACCTGGATGGATTGGTTGCTTCCAACAATCCACTTACTACTTTTAGTCAAAACGGAATGCCCAATCTACACGATTTGATTTTGGAAAACGGCAATCTAACCTCAATTGATTTTTCTGGTTACACTTCATTATGGCAATTACACATTGTGAATAATTCCCTTACCTCACTCTCATTGAGCAGTTTTACTCATCTATCTTACCTAGATTGCGCTAATAACAACCTCACAACAATTGACATAACCGGGTGTTCGGAGTTAACAGGAATTATTTTGTCTAACAATCAACTAACCACAATTACATTTCCTACTCTTACAAACTTCGACTTGGGCATTCCTATTGATCTGGATAATAATCTGTTTGAAACCATTACCGCTCCTAATATTAGGGTAGGTTTGTTTCACTGCTCAAACAATCCTAATCTTAGGTACCTAAATCTAAAAGAGAGCACCCATGTAGAGTTTGGGAGCGGAAGCGGCGATTATTTTACCAATACTTATTTTTTTACCAATTGCCCTCAACTGGAATATGTATGCGTTCGAGAAGAAGATTTAGCGGATACGCAGGCTTATATTTCATCCTATCCAAACTGCCATGTAAATACCTATTGTAGTTTTACTCCTGGTGGTACTTTTTATACGCTTGAAGGAATGAATCGTTTTGATGCTAACACTAACGGCTGCGATAGTGCTGATGGTCAAATTCCGAACATGATATACACCATTTCAAACGGCTTATTGAGCACTACTTTGGTGGCGGATAACAATGGGTCATATCATTATGATGTGCAGGCAGGAACTTATATTATAACTCCTATTTTTGAGATTGGCAGTAATTTTACAGCCAGCCCTGCTTCTGCAACTGTTACTTTCCCGAGTGCGGGAGATTCATTTACACAGAATTTCTGTACAACAGCTAATAGTTTGCAAAACGATTTAGAAATTACTGTTTATCCTTTAGATGCTGCGCGCCCGGGTTTTGATGCCTCTTATAAAATCATTTATAAAAATAAAGGGGCAACCGTGCAAAATGGAATGGTTTCACTTGAATATTTTGACCCGATTGAGGATTTAATTTCTGCAAACCCCAGCTTTACAAGTGAATCAAGCAATTTCATGCATACTCTGAATTGGGTGTTCAGTAATTTACTGCCATTTGAAACCCGTGAAATTACACTTACCTTCAATCTGAATTCACCACTTGAAGACACAGCACTTAATGCGGGAAATATAATCCAATATACAGCGACAATTACCGGAATGGTTGACGAAACACCTACAGATAATACCTCATTGTTAAACCAAGTAATAGTTAATTCTTTTGACCCTAATGACAAAACCTGTATAGAAGGAGCGAATCTTCCTGTCTACGAAGTTGGAAAATACCTGCATTACATCATCCGTTTCGAAAATACGGGTACAGCCAATGCAGAAAATGTTGTGGTTAAAGATATGATTGACACTACAAAATTTGACATCAGCACTTTGGTTCCTTTGCACGGAAGCCATCCTTTTGAAACCAGGATATCATCGACAAACAAAGTGGAGTTTATCTTCGAAAACATTGATCTGCCTTTTGACAATGCCAATAATGATGGTTATGCAGCGTTTAAAATTAAAACACTTCCGACACTGATTGAAGGCGATGCAATCGTAAATTCGGCCAGCATTTATTTTGACTATAATGCACCTATAATTACAGACCCTTACACAGTAGCTGTCTTTAATCCTTTATCGACATCCGATTTTGATTTTAGAAGTGTTTTTAGTTTGTCTCCAGTTCCTGCAAAAGACAACTTGACTATTACAGCTAAACAGAATGTTGTAATCAGTTCTGTAACTATTTATAATTCGCTTGGCCAATTGGTTCAGATAAATACAAATCCTTCTGAAACCATTGATGTTTCGGGACTGAAAACCGGAAGTTACTTTATTAAGATTATAAGCGATAAAGGGACTGCGAGTTCCAAATTCGTTAAGGAATAAAGCTATATATTTGACGCTTAAATTATTTACATGAAGAAATTTTACACACTTTTAGTTGTTGCTTTTATTGGATTTGTTGGGAATGCGCAGATTGTGACTATACCGGATGCTAATTTTAAATCGCGTTTACTGGCGGCCAGCAGTACGCTGAATATTGCATATAATGCTGCCGGAAACCGTATAAAGATTGACACCAATAACGATGGTAATATCCAGGTTAGTGAGGCATTGACTGTGTACAAACTTGTAATCAACAACAGGTCTATCGCCGATTTGACGGGTATTGAGAGCTTTACCAATATCAACAACCTTCAATGCCATTTCAACCAACTTTCAGATTTGAATGTGACTGCTTTGACATCGCTAACAGAACTAAAGTGCCACAACAACGCGTTGACGTCGCTGAACGTAACGGGCTTAACATCCTTAACCGTTTTGGACTGCGCTACAAACCAACTTGCATCATTAAATGTAACATCACTAAATGCTCTAATCACTTTTAATTGTAGCGGAAACCTGCTGACTTCATTAAACGTAAGTGGGTTGGCAAATCTTTCCAATTTAGGGTGTAATAATAATCAATTGACTTCTTTAAACCTAGCCGGATTGACCGGACTTTTAAACGTTAATTGCAGCCGGAACCAGTTAACAGCTTTAGAAGTTTCGATGTTGACAAATTTAAAGGGATTACAGTGCTTTCAAAACCAACTAAGTGCTTTAAATGTGACCGGCCTGCCTTTAACCACCTTATTTTGTGGTGCAAACAACATACCTGTATTGGATATTGGCAATATGCAGTTAATACAATTGGGTTGTGAAGAGAACGAACTTACAACTTTAGACCTCAATAATTCTATCAACACACTGACTTACCTGTCTTTTGGCGATAACCATATTACTTCGTTGGATTTGAATGTTTTTACGCATCTGACTTTTTTGAGCTGTGGGCCGAATCCTTTAGCAGGAATAAACATAAGCAGCTTGACTAATTTAACCGAGTTATTCGTAGCGGGACTTGATCCTGCCATATTTCCATTGGCTGCCATTAATAGCGGTACTTTCCCCTTATTGAAAACGCTATGCTGTGATGACAGCCAATTAGGCCCTGCCACTACCTTTAACTTAAGTGTTTATCCGGATTTGGAAATCTTTACCTGTAGGAATATGGGGCTTAGCAATTTAAACATAAGCCATCCTAACATACATAGTTTGTATTGTGAAAATAATAATCTTACATCAGTTAATGTTTCGGGTATTCCGCAATTGACCCAGTTTACGTGTTATAACAATCAGCTGACAGCACTTGACTTGAGCAATAATACCGGTCTATTTAATTTAGGAGTTGGAGGTAATCCATTAACTGAACTAGATTTAAGCAGTCTTCCGGAACTGTATTATATTTCTGTTTCCAACAGTCCGCAACTGACATCATTTAACATTAAAAACGGATCTACTGAAGGAACGATTAATTTTGTCAATTGCCCTAATATTCAATATGTGTGTGGCGACGATGGTGATATTAACAGCATTCAAACTAAAATCACACAGTACGGTTATGCCAACTGCCATACCAATACTTACTGCAGCTTTATCCCAGGAGGGGCAAGTTATACCATTCAGGGTAACAGTAAATTTGATAGTAACAATAATGGTTGTGATGCATCTGATTTTAACTTTTCCAATTTAAAACTAAACTTTATCAATGGAACAGTAACCGGAAGCTTGATTGGAACAGCAGCTGGTAATTATCATAATACTGTCCAGGCTGGAACGCATTCTTTCTCGCCGGTATTGGAAAATCCGTCTTATTTTACCGTTTCTCCGGCAACTGCTACAGTAACTTTCCCGACTGCTGCAAGTCCGTTCCTGCAGGATTTTTGTATTGCTGCTAATGGAACCCATAATGATTTGGAAGTAATATTGATGCCAATGGGAAATGCCCGCCCTGGCTTTGATGCAAAATATAAAATCATCTATAAAAACAAAGGAACTACAACACAAAGTGGTAACGTGAGATTGGATTTTACTGATTCGGTTATGGATTTGGTTACTTCAAATCCAGCTGCATCAAGCCAGGCAGCAAACAGCATGACTTGGAATTTTAGCAATCTGCTTCCGTTTGAAAGCAGGGCCATTACGCTTACATTCAATTTAAATTCCCCAACTGAAACTCCGGCTTTAATAGATGGAAATCACCTGACATATACTGCGACAATCATTGGTACAACAGATGAAACCATTGTTGACAATACTTCAGAATTAGTTCAGAATGTTGTTAATTCATTTGACCCTAACGAAAAGACCTGTATTGAAGGCGTGGTGCTTTTAACTGCAAAAGTTGGGGATTATGTTCATTATATCATCAATTTTGAGAATACTGGTTCAGCTAATGCAGAAAACATAGTAGTAAGAGATGTTATCGACACTGCAAAATTTGATATCGACAGCTTGATCCCGTTAGACGGAAGCCATATTTTCCAAACCAAAATTTCGTCAACGAATAAAGTGGAGTTCATTTTTGAAGACATTAACCTACCATTTGACAGTGGGAATAACCATGGTTATATTGCATTTAAAATAAAGACAAAAGCAACACTTGTACATGGTGACACTTTCAGCAATTCGGCCAGCATTTATTTTGACTATAATGCACCTATAATTACAGACCCATACACTGTGGCTGTCTTTAATCCTTTATCGACATCCGATTTTGATTTTAGAAGTATTTTTAGTTTGTCTCCAGTTCCTGCAAAAGACAACTTGACTATTACAGCTAAACAGAATGTTGTAATCAGTTCTGTAACTATTTATAATTCGCTTGGCCAATTGGTTCAGATAAATACAAATCCTTCTGAAACCATTGATGTTTCGGGACTGAAAACCGGAAGTTACTTTATTAAGATTATAAGCGATAAAGGAACAGCGAGTTCCAAATTCGTGAAGGAATAATAAGATAAGCCGCTCCATAATGAAGCGGCTTTTTTTAAAGTCCGGGTGTTCTGTCCGGAATTTTTACTCCGTTTGAATCAGATTCTTCCTTGGCATCTGGATTCTCCTCGGCAATGTATTTTTCAGGAGGATTTTTCGGGTCGTAGGCTCGTTCATCTTCTGGTGAACTATAAGAGCTTTCCTCGCCCGAAGTGCTTGCGGAACCCGCATCGAAGTTGTCCTTATGGTATCGGTTGGGATCAGAGTCGATAAATTCGTCCTGAAACTTCTCCGGCCTTTTATCTGCATCAACATTTAGACGAGCGGTTCCTATATGTTTCCCCTGCTCGTTATTTTTTTCCCTTTCATTCTGTGGAGTATCGCTTTGCTGGCTATAATTCCGTTTGTTGTTATCTTCCATTGGTTTATTTATTATAATTATTAACCTTAAAATTAAATCTTTACCAGCATTTTTAATTACAATATATTTCCAATTCATTATATGTTTCCGTGTAAAAAGTAGATATCCTATAAGTTTAGAAACAAATGATATAATCTACTAAGTAATGCATTAGTTAGCTTTGTTAAATATTAAAATAATGGAATCTCAATCAATACTCAATTATTAGATGAGATTCTGAAATAAATTCAGAATAAATGATACAATTAATCACATCCCCCGATAACATAGCGGCCTTCAGAGCTATTGGCGAAGTAACAAAACAGGACTATGAAAATGTTGTTGTTCCTGCTGTAGAAGCAGTGGTTGCAAAGCATGACGAACTTAATTTTTTACTGGAACTCGACACAGAACTTGGAAATTTTTCCGCCGGGGCTTGGTTTGAAGACGTTATGATTGGCCTTAAGAATTTTGGAAAATGGCATCGGGCTGCAATTGTAACCGATTCAGACAATATCATATCATTCACTAATGCCTTCAGCTATATTGCGCCGGGAGAATATAAAGGTTTTAAGAAAGACGAACTTGATATAGCCTTACTTTGGGTTGGAGGAAAATAAATATTACAATTGCCCTTTAAAAGTTAATTACCGAACTTTTTACTTGCCCATTCTTACCTGCCTAAAAGTTAGGTTAATCCTGGGTAACACATCCTTTGCTGTTTTCGAACCTGATGCTCCCAATAACTATTGGTTGAACCTGACATTAATAAAAACGAGCCATGGTATAATGGGATTTCAATTTGTGGCAAATGTTTCATGAACTTGTGGCGCAAACGAAACATCCGGGTTTCTCCAAAAGTAACCGAAGCAATATTCATGTCTTTATTGGTGCTGGTTGTCTTATCGCTGTGCCATCCTACACCATCAGTTCCATTTCGGTATAAATTTAGCAGGACGGCATTGAATTTCAATGTTGTTTCCCCTTCTACTCTTTTCCTTATGGTTAGCAATTCCTTTGGCCAGTTTGGATTGGATTTTCTTTCGGGCCTATTGGTGTCTCCATACCAGGAAACCATACGCGGAGCCGTTACGATTTTATCATACATTGGCATTTCATATTCGTGCCAGCTTGTTTGGTTAAGCAATGTAGTATAATACAAATCCGCTTCTTCCTTACCGATAAAATTATCAATCAGTAAGAGTTCGCAATCGGGCAAATCATAAATCTTTTTGCCGCGCGTTCCCGAAGAGAACATTTCGATGTCATCGAATAAAATCATTTTCACTTCTTTACCTTTCCGGGATATTTCTCTGCATAATTGTAAATCAACTGCATCATGTATTGATTGCTTCTGTATGGCGTGACATAATCCTTTATTTCTGAAGCTTCTGTAAAGGCAACATCCGTAGCGAAATATCCCATGCCGTAAAAGTGCCCGTTTTCAACCCATATACAACTTCGTTCTTCAGCATTCCTGCCTTTGTCCATGATGGCAAAACTTGGCCTGTTTTTCAGGAAGAAATCAATGGCGTTTTCTATCTGATGGTTATGAAGTTCGACCTCGGGTAAATTGGTAAGGTCAGATTGAATTAAACCTTCTCCTTCTCCCGGACTTCCATATTTACAAAACCGATAATCAATCTCAAACTGCTCCATGAGACTGCGAAGTAACCTTATGCCATCGTATTCGCTGCTAAAAACTTCTATACAGCTTTGGCTTTTGGCAATCTTTCCAAGCACCAGATACTTATACCCACTTCGGGCTTCATATTGATAGAGGCCAAATTTGGGTTCAAAGCGTTTTAGTGCCCTGTTATGGGTTGGCCACAGTTTCTTTATTTCGTTGCATTCCAAAAGCAACGCCATTAGTTCGGTGGCGCAAACCTCAAACGAAATACTGTAAATGTCCTTTAGGAAATTTTGTCGTTGCAGATTGATATTGTGCCCGGTAAAATGAGAAGCTACCCGTTTTTTTATATTGACTGCCTTTCCAACATAAACCACTTTTTTCTCCTTATTATAGAAATAATACACTCCCGGTTTTTCAGGTAGCTGTTCAAAATCCTGTGGAGGTAAATTGGGCGGTAAGCGCTGGTCCTGGGAAGTCTTTTTGATCATCTTTTCGATTTCGCCTTCTGTATCCCATTCAAGTAATCGGGAAAATAATATAGCGGTTGCATCGGTATCACCACCTGCCCGATGCCGGTTTTCTAAGGGAATATTTAAGGATTGGCAAAGATTACCGAGACTGTAGGAGGATAAGCCGGGTTTGATTTTCCTTGCGGCTCGAACGGTGCAGAGTTTTTTTGCTGTCCATTTGAAGCCTGACATTTCGAGTTCGTGGCGGACGAAAGAATAATCGAAGTTGACATTATGGGCTACAAAAATCCTATCGGAAAGCAGCTCAAAGACTTTTTCCGAAATAGCATCAAAAATGGGTGCATTGCGTACCGTTTCGTTATTGATTCCGGTTAATGCGAAAATAGCAAGCGGTATATCCTTTTGGGGATTGACGAGTGATTCCCAACGGTCAATTACTTTTTTCCGTCATGGATGATGATGGCTATTTCCGTAATACGGCTGCCACTGGCATTGCCACCAGTAGTCTCGATATCGACTATAGCGAATTCTTGTTTCATCATCTAACTGTGGGTTAAAATATTATACAAAATTATGCGTAATTGTCACATTAATATTTATATTTGAAGTGATAAATCCTCACATTAACATATTATGTCGTTATTTTCAGATAATATAAAAGTCCTGAGAAGTAAAAAAGGAGTAACACAACAGGTCGTTGCCGATGGTTGTTCAGTTCCGCGTGACCGTTACGTAAAATACGAAGGTGGAATTAATCTTCCTCCGCCCGATTTCCTTTTAGCTGTGTCGAGGTATTTCCACATCAGCATTGATATATTGTTGTCTGTTGATTTGCGGAAAATTCCGGTGGATGATTTGCTTAAACTGGGCGATAACAGGATTTTGCTGCCAATAGTAGTGGACAAAAACGGCAACAATTTTATAGAAATTGTCCCTCACAAAGCAAGAGCTGGTTATCTGACAGGTTACTCCGATCCGGAATTTATTGAGAATCTACAACAGGTTTCGTTACCTTTTTTAGGTTCGGGGAAAATGAGGGCTTTCCCAATTGGTGGTGATTCGATGCCTCCTCATACAGACAAGAGTTTTATTGTGGGAAGGTATATTGAGAACCTGGGCGAAATCAAAAAAGATAAAACCTATATCATTATTACGTTAAGTGAAGGCATAACCTACAAACGATTGAACAGTAAAAATGCCGATTCGATTACGGTTGAACCTGACAATATTATTTACAGTCCTTATGAGATAAAGCTTTCGGATGTTTTGGAGATTTGGGAATATGTGGCGCATATTGGGCAGGATGATAATAAGCCGACAACTGAAAGTGGCTCGATGGATAATCTGATTATACAAATGAGCCGTGATATCAGTCAATTGAAAAGCAGGATTTAATCCCTTGTTTGTCTGCTCTTTTGTTTGCCTGTCAAGAAGCTGATGGCTATCAGGACAATGCCTGTAATTGCCATTCCGAAAAAGATTCCTATGCCTGGTCCACAGTTTAGTATTTCGTTCATCACTTTGAATTTTAATAAAGTTTAAAATTAAGGAGATGGTAGTATGTGGAGTTATAGGATTTCGGCGGAAGGTTTTATAATTGGCATGTATTTAATCCTTAATAGTATACGCTGATGATTAAAATATACCCGCTGAACTATCGGTTAGGGCGCAAGAAGTATCAGTCACATCGCTAAAAGTATCAATTGTGATGCAAGTAGTATCAGTTACATCGCTAAAAGTATCAATTGTGATACAAGACGTATCAATCACATCGTTAAAAGTATCGATCGGAGCGCAAAAAGTATCAGTCACATCGTTAAAAGTATGAATCGTGATGGAAGAAGTATGAAAGTAGTTGGAAGAACTATTAAAAAGTGAGCCAAAACTTTAGCAATGGTATTGAATACTATCGTTTTGGCTCGGGGATATTACCTTATTTTACTTTTTATGACCTTGAACTCGAGTTGGTTTAATTGCTTGAATTGTGGGCTTGATGCTCCAAAAATACTTTTTGCGTATTTCTTCACGTCTTTTGAAACTTGTACAAGTCCTGTAGTTGGGTTATACATTTCATCGTTTCGCCCATTAAGTTCCTGGTTGTAGTTGAAGAGTGCTTCGTCATAAGCTGCATTTTTTGTTTCCATTATTGCAAGTTTTGCCTGAAGTGCCGGAATTTTAAGTTCTTCTTCATTTGGTTTATAAAATGGCTTGGTTTCCAGGAATTGAATAAAGTTAATAAAGAAGTTGATTTTACTGTCGTAAGACTGCTGCGATGTTGAAATGCCTTCTCCCTCTCCGTCTTTTAAAATTTTTGTTTTTTTCTTTTCTGAGCCCTGAATCTTTTTGTTTATTGTTTGCAAATCCTTTACGTCGGTAGCGGATGCTCCGGAGACTGCGAAAGCGTTGGTAACTTTTGTGCATAGGATTTCAAGGCCGGCAAATGCTTCTATTCTTTCATTGACGGCAGTATTGAGCAGTGCTTTTTTAACTTCTGCCTGATTTAATTTTTGCTTTGCCAGATTGTATTTGGTTTGGAGCTGTGGAAGTTTGATTACATCAATAGCTGGATTGTAAACGGCTCCGTATCCTGTGCAATAGGTTATTAGTGTGTTAAAGTTTGCCACATTAATGGCATGTCCTACTTCTGAAGTGCTTGTGCTCATGTTTTTAAAGATTTATGTTAAACAAATTGATTTAGTTGTGGTTTTTTTGGTTTTCGGGAGCTTTACTATTTCCAAAAAGTTCAGCAGTATCCATTTCGAGGATTTCCATGATTTTGAACATGGTTCGGATGGTCATTTCTATTTTGCCATTTTCTAGTTTGTTGTAGTAGCCTTGTGTGATTTTGAGGCAGGATGCCATATATTCCTGTGAATATCCTTTTTCGAGGCGTTTGGCTGTGAATTTTGCGAGGATGTAGTGCATCATGGCCCATAGACTGTGATAGGAAAGCCTATCTGATTAATATTGTTAAGTTTATTGTCTGGGGGAGCACCAAAATATATAAAGCGTTTTATCTTACAAAATGTTTTGGGTAAAACTTTATTCCTGTGGGGAATTATTTTTGGGAAGTCGAATTTATGGCTCAAATAAATTGTTAGCTACTTTCGTGAAAAATATTTCCATGTATACGGATTACATTTTTTTAATTATATTTTGTCAAAACCCAAAAGAAATGCCAACCAAAACTTTAATACAAAAAATCGGTTTTAAAATAACTAATTTAGAAAAACAAATTGCTGAAATACCTACGTTAAAAGAAGTTATATTAAAAAAATATTTATAAAAAAGAAGCCCCGATGACTCGGGACTTTTGTTTTTAAGTAATGAGACCCTTCGACTGCGCTCAGGGTGGCGATATCACGGTATTAATCCTTAATTATCTCAACCCTTCTCCTAATATCATTTCCATATTCATCTTCAACCGTGATGTAATGAATACCCGTTTCGGCTTCTATCTGCATTTCATGAAAAGTCTGTGTTGTGCCTTTGTAGACATTATCGACATACCAATAGAGTTTGGCTTCCTTATTGGAATGTGCCACTTTTAGGATTACAGGCTGCACTTTGCTATTGAAATCCTTAGCCAAATAGATTTTGCTGTTGGCTTTCGGATAGATAAAATCCATAGCCATTTGCTGTGTTTGTTGGCAGTCTTCGCGGAAAGGCGGCAAGGGTTTGTAGTCGATATGCAGGCTTTTATAATACCATTCCATTACGGGCGGTAGTACGAACCATCTTTTGGTTACAATATTGTCTACGTCTTCACAGCTGCTGTTAACGCGAAATTGTTCCGAAGCATCCAGATGTACCAATTTATGATAAGCACACACCGAAGTTTTCATTCCTTTTCGGTTAATCAATTGTTTTGTTTTTGGACAATCATCCTGCGCCAAATGTCCGCTTAACGAACAAATATCAGCGTAAACCAAATCGTTTAAAGGCGTTTGGAACCACTTCTTTCTTGGCAGTAAATTGAAAACATCGAATAAAATTGGGGCCGCGCTTCCAACTCCGGTCAACTCTGGCCTTCCTTCTCCGTTTGCATTTCCGACCCAGACACCAACAACATATCTCGAGTTGGTTCCGATGGCCCAGGCGTCGCGGTTTCCGAAACTGGTTCCGGTTTTCCAGGCCAGTTCTAAAGACGAATCATAAAATTTCCAGGCTTCATCGCCTTCGGGACGATTGACTTCTTTCATGGCATTATAGGTCAGATAAACAGAACCTGCACCGAGTATTGTTTTCTGAAAACTCGTATCTCCATAATCCTGCTCAAACCCTTGCACATAATTCAGTTCGGCAAATTCCTTAGTCCTGTATTTTCCATCGGAAGCATTGAAATAATTTACCGTTGAAGACAAATTTGCATACGTTCGGCACAAATCCCAAAGATTACTTTCGGCGCCACCCAAAATCAGGGACAGTCCATAATGATCGGGGTGTTTGTTGATGTTCCTGAGTTTGAATTTCTGCATCAGCTCATAAAAGTTATTCACGCCATGTTCCTGAAGCATCAATACTGCCGGAATATTCAACGAACGCGACAAGGCACGCTGAGCCGGAACCGCGCCATCAAAGGAACGATTGAAATTCTCGGGCGTATACCCTGAAATCTGTGTTGGGATATCGGCCACTAATGTATTTGGCAAAAGCTCACCTTCATCTAACATCGAAGCAAACAGCAATGGCTTTAAGATACTCCCTGTACTTCGCGGTGCCGAAATAATATCTACATCTTTGTCGTGGTTTTTATCGGTTGGCGAATTCCCAACATAGCTGATGATGTTCCGGTTTTGGATATCAATCACAATCACCGCTAAATTATGTACTTCGTTTTGTTTGTATTGATTGTAATATTGCCTTGTGATTTGGTTGACCCGATTCTGAAGCGAAATATCTATCGTAGTTTTGATGCGTTCGCCTTCGTTCGTTTTTGCTACACGTTGTAATAAATGCGGCGCTATCTGAGGAACCGTATACGGCTTTTGCGGTAATGGTTCAGTTATAGACAATTGATACGTTAGCTTATCGATGATTTTTTCGTTATATAATTTTAACAGCAATGCGTTTCTTTTCCGCAACAGCTTCTGCTGGTTTTTTCCAGGATAAATCAGGCTCGGAGCATTGGGCAATACGGCTAAAGTTGCGCTTTCTGCCCAGGATAACTGATGTGACTGCACGCCAAAATAACGCCAGGAAGCCATTTCGAGACCTACAACATTTCCACCAAAGGGAGCATGTGCAGCATACAACTCAAGGATTTTTTCTTTCGAATGACGGAATTCCAAACGTGTTGCCAGAATCATTTCGACAATTTTCTCGAAATAAGTCCGTTTTTTATTTTTGCGTGACAAACGGATAACCTGTTGAGTTAAGGTACTTCCGCCACGAACGACTTTTCCTGCTTTGCTGTTTTCCTTAATCGCTTTTACCATCGCTACCGGATTGAATCCGAAATGCTGGTAAAAATGTTCATCTTCAAAGTAGACAATGCATTTCTTAAACTTATCGGGAATGCTGTCCTTTGCGGGAAAGCGCCATTGTCCGTCGCGTGCAATTTTGGCCGCCAATAACTCGCCATCACTGCTTTCTATGACAGTGGAGTATGGTTCTTCAAAAAGCGTGCGTGGCAATGAAAAGTAGTAAACAATCAAAAGAACAAAGACAACTGCCGATTTCTTTGGGTTGCGTTTGATATAGTTAATGAAGCGTTGTCCTAACGTTTTCAGTTTAGCTTTCACGATTACAAAAATTCAAAATAGATTACTAATTAGCCCCGATCGTAGTGGAAATCTTTTTTGTTTACAAAAAAATTGGAGCGAAGAGCGGGAATTGCCATTCCTGATAATTCCCGAACCACTCGCTCCTAATTCTTTATTTTACCACTTCAACCCACTGCCCTTTGGTTCTTGCCAAAAAGTCGTTGTCATACATGGCTTCGCATTGCACACCCGGAAGGTAATATTTGCCCAGATATGAGGCGTTCAGCAGCATTTTGAATTTTCGTGTTTCATTTGCTTTCAGATTGAAATAGTAATTGGCGCGGTCATCGCGGATGTCTATATAATCAGCAATATTGCTCGTGGCATCACCAAAATCGGTATAGCGTGTGTTTACAATTTCGAAACCGGAAGGCAGGATTTGTGATAAGGCAATATTGTCAATCCACTCATTTTTGCGATTGGTTAACGTAACTTCAGCATAGAATTCAGTTCCCTGGGCAATTTTGGTAACTGAAATAGCTTTCCCTTTTCGGTCTTTAAAAACTACACTTGCTGATAAATTATTCTGCACAACCTTTTCGCTTCCAACAGGTAAAATTCCGCTATTTAGAACACGAACAAAAAGCGTATTATTTTTATTGTTCTTGATTGTAATCGAATTGCCTCCGTTTTTTATCACTAAATCTCTTTGTGAAACGGTTTTGACTGTATTGATAACTTGGTTTTTTCCACCATTTACGTATTGGACAGAAACGCCTTTGCTTCCGTTAGACTTGGCAAATTTTGACATTGCATATAAGCCATAAGCCGTTGTCTGCGTGCTCATCCATTTGTCACTTGACATGTTTTTGGCTAATTTGGTTGCCATCGCAAAAGCTTTCTGTTTTTGTCCCAATAGAATCAAGGTTTCTAATGCCATAGCCCGGTTTCTGTCGGGAGAACCATAATAATAGTAATAATAGCTTTCGTTATAATTCTCGTCAATTACTGATTTTGACAACAATGCCAAACCTGCGGCGTTTTGTTTTACCAATGCATAAGTCGCTGCCAACCGCAGTTTACTTTCATTAGAAATGCCTACGGTTTCACGCAATCTGTTCATTGATGCCAAATCCGCTGAACCGGCCAGTGCCAGTGTATACAATCGGTAAGCCTGCGCCAAATCGTTATAGTATTGCTTTTCGAAACGCCATTGTTTCGACATTTTTTGTTGGTAGGCAATCCATTTTGATTTGAAACTTATTGGAAGGACGTATCCTTTTTTCTCAGCTTCAATAAGGAAATGACCCGCATAAGAACTTCCCCAGTCGTCTGCTTCGGAATCACCCGGCCAATAAGAGAATCCGCCGTTTGCCACTTGGAAATTACTTAGTTTTTGAATTCCGGCGGTGACATTTTTCTGGATGTTTTGTTTTCGAACGGCGTCCAAATCCATTACATCTGTAAGGTACAATTGAGGGAAAACTGATGAAGTTGTTTGTTCTAAGCAACCGTGAGGATACTGAATCAGATAGTTCAACCTTCGTCCAAAATCGACTGTTGGTACTGATGAAACTTCCATGCTGGCTTTGTTGCTTCCGCTAACGCCGAATGTTTTCCAGGTAATCGTTTTGGAGGAATTCGGTTCGATGACAATATCGGAATAAGCATTCGTTACCGGATTTGGATTCGTCACATCAATCTCAACAGAGTAAGTTGATTTCTCTTTTCCTGAAGTTGCGATGATATCGATTTTACCTATTCCAGTTGTGGCTCCAACTTCCAGATTGAAATAAGCCATTTTCTCGTCAGGTTCGGTGAACGTTACTTTTTGAGTCGCACTTCCGACTATTTTTACTTTGTCATTTGACTTAATCTGAAGCGTTACATTTTTGATTTGCTTCTCAGTGGCAAATAAGGTTACCGGAATGGTTACTTTCTCCGAAGGCGAAATTTTCCTTGGCAAAGAAGCCAAAACCATTAACGGACTTCGGACCTGCGTTGCCTTTTCTGCCATTCCGTAAGCACTGGTTTCCGCATCCGCAGCTACGACCATTGTTCGTACTGAACCAATATATTTTGGCAAAGTAATCTTAGTGCTTTTTGTTTCGCCTTTGCCTAATTCAAACGGACCATAATAAAGTACAACCGGTTTGAAGCGATTGGCTTTTTTGGCTTTTCCGCCACCGGAATCAGCGTCACCACCAATGCTGAAAACCTGATTTACCTTTCCACCATAAGCACCAATCACATCGTCATAAATATCCCAAGTTCGTACACCGAGTGCTTCACGGGTGTAGAAATTATCCCAGGCATTTGGGGTTTTGAAACGCGTTAAATCCAATAAGCCTTCATCTACGACCGCAATCGTGTAGGTCATTTTTTTGCCTCGTTTTTCAGAGACTTTCACATTCACCGTTTGCTCTGGACGAAGTACATCAGGCATTGAAAGTTGTGGTTCCAGAACCGTATTCTTGTCAACGACTTCAATTGGAACGATGCCATACATTCGGATTGGCGAATCGTTTTTGGTGGATGCGTGCGGTTGTAAAAGCGAAATATTGATATATACATTCGGCGCCATATCGCAGGTGATTGGCATTTCTACCGTAGTTTCTCCTTTTTTGGTTTTGGCCCAAAGCGTTTTTAAGACTTTCGTTCCGTTCTCAATAGAAATCAATGCTCTTCCTCCTTCGCTTGACGGGAAGAATATCTTCGCTTTGTCACCAACATTATAATTGGTTTTATCGGTAGAGAATTTCAGCATCGTAGCCGATTCTCCATCTGCATTTCTGGATTTTGCTGACCAATAAGGCATATCGATATAAACTTTCGTCCCTGTAGCATGTCCGTCTGTTGGGTCGGAAACACGGATTAGGTAATTACCCCATTCTTCATCTCTGACGTTAAATGAAATATTTGCCTTTCCGGAATAATCAGTACTGACCACGAAATTTTTATAGGCAATCGTAGAGTTAGCCGTATTGTAATTCGACAGATCATCATTGGAAGCATCCCACCACCAACGTGATTCCAGTTTGTAAACCCTAACTTCTAAATTTCGAACTGATTTTGGTTTTCCATTTTCGCCTACCGTTACTATGTCGAAACGATTGTTCCTTCCGGTTTCGATCATGCCGTATTTATTCGGCTCTGGCGATTTTACTCCAACGTAAGTTTTGTATGGAGAATAGGTAGTTGAAGCCACATCTGTACTGACATCACCTCCGTTTTCATAAACCTTCGTAATGAAAGCAGCACGCAGCATTCCCGGAGCCTGACCCTGAATGGTTGGTTTTATCGAAATGGAGGCACGACCGTTTGCATCGACTTTGCCTGAGAAAATATTCACTTCTTCGGTAGAGAAACTTCGGGTTGGATCATCGAAAGTATATTTGTCATAACCTTTAAATGTCGTTACCTGTTGGAAGAATTTGGCCTGGACTTCAGTTTTTAAATCTTTACCAACAGCACCATGAAGCCATAAAACCTGAATATTATTGACGTTGTTTTTGCTCGCAGAAAGAATTGGGTCATTGAAACTGTTCTTGATTTTTAGTCGGTTTGGCTTAATGGTTTCGACCTTGATGCTTTTATAAAAACGGGCACCACCAATGCTTACTACAGCTTCCCAATTCCCAGTTGGAGCGCTATCCTGAGTTGGCACAATGAATTTGTAATGATTGAGCTTATTGAGTTTTTGAACCGATTGATAAACAGTTTTCCCGTGTGGATCATTCAGTTTCAGCTTTACAGGATGTGAATCCGGTAATTTATTGGCATTGTCATTTAAGATAAAAGACAGATACATAGTGTCTCCTGGACGCCAAACACCTCGTTCGCCATATAAATATCCCTTTAATCCTTTTTGTAAAGTTTCTCCTGAAACATCAAAATTACTGACCGACAAAGAGAGTTCATCGTCTAATTTGACATAAGTACTTTGATTTCCATCGGTAACAATGGCGAAATAGGCATATTTTTCTAATTGGAATGATGAAATACCATCACTATCTGTTGTTGAAGAAGCGATTTTTTGCTGTTGGAAATTATACAAATCAACTCTTGCTCCCGAAATGGCGTCAGTAGTTACAATATCGCTAACGGCAATTACGATCGATTTATCGGTTCCTCGTTTGGCAATCACGCCTATGTCGGAAGCTAAAACGTTAGTTCCAATTCGAGTATTGTAAAAATAATAGTCGGTGCATGGGTCTTCACTTTCCCTCCATTCGTAATCGCGTTCATAATAATAATCGTAATTGTCCCCGCTATAATTTACGTCGTTCTCGTCTACTTCTTCCTCTTCTTCACTCTCGTTGTTGTCGTTATCAGTAGCTGTGGTGCATTTATAAAGGGAATATTTCTTTTTATAGGAGAACTCCACGCGGTAAATGGCTCCGGGCTCTGGTTTTATCAGTTTGGAAATATCAAGGGCATACGTATTCCAACGGGTATAATCGAGTAGGTTATTCTGTTTTAATTCAATTTTGGTTTTGGCGATTGCCTGACTAACATTTCTCAGGTTTCTTGTACCGTTGATTTCGTTATCCTGCAGAAACTGCATGATGTTGTCTTTGTAGATTTTATACACCTTTACATCAACAGCATTCAGGTTTGCTGCTTCAAAATTGATTTTCAGATTATTGGAACTTGGTAGGATTGTTCCGCTTTTTATCAGTTTTACACCTGGTTTTATCTGGTCGAACAACAATTTTTCTGAATAATTGTTTTTCATTTTATAACCATCGATGCTTTCAACACCTTGAAAAACTTCTACCAATCTGCTTCCGGAAAACGATTGCTCGATAGCTGCGACAACTTCAGTGGGTGTCACTTCGGCTGTAGCTGCTGTATCTACTGCTACTGCTGTAGTGTCAACAGCTTCAACCGCGCCAACTTCAACAACTTCATTGGAAGCACCTTTATCAATTGCGCTGGTCAGTTCTTTGTCGTAAAAGACCTTAAGCACGTTCCCCATGGTGGAAAATTTAAGGTTATTGGTATTTTCTATTGATACCAATCCTTTGAAATCCTGGTCTTTTTTTAATGGATCTGAAAAGTTAATCAGAACCGATTGGTTGTTTGCATCTCCAACCTGAATAGTCAATACCTTAAATTGATTTTTTCCGGGAATCGGAAACTCAACGCTTCCTTTTTGATCGATATCCACATCGTCGCCATCCCAGGCAATGTTTATTTTGGTATCATTGTCAAAGCGCTGAATGCTGTCAATCATGAATTTGAATTCTGTTTTTGTGCTGAGCGCTTTGTCAAATTTTATCTTTAAATCCTTGTTGTCCTGAGTAGCTTCTATAATCTTTTTGGCATCTTCAAAGCTAAGATTGTCTGCGGTTTTCAATGTTCCGTTAAGGTAGTACCAATCTTTGCTATAGGATTGCAGGTCGTGTGTATTGACAAGGAAATCCTGCTTGATGGTCTTTACAGAAAAATTAAAATCCGCTAATTCCTTTGGAACTTTATTAGTGATTTGGGAAAGATGTAATGTAATCTGATACAGCGTATTCTGATCCAGCTTTTCCTTTGGAATGAAAGCAATGGTGTTGTTGGAAAGTGCTATGACTTTTCCACTGACTCTTGGGGAAATATCAAATAAATCATCATCCAACTCCTGATTGGGTTTCCAGTCACTTTTATTGAATGCAAGCTGCACCCTGAAATCGGAACTGACCGAGACGAAACCAGATGAAAATCCTGTAATGTAATCTTTGAAAAGAGAAGGATCTGAATCAAAATCGGAAGCCGATTTTTTAGTACAGGATTGCAATAAAAAGATTGCAACAAACAAGCCGAAAATCTTGTTGGTTTTCATGGATGTAAATGAATTATTTGTTAGAACTTATTTCCTCGAGGGATTTCCTCAATTAGCTATATAACGATAAATGTATCAAATTATTATATCCTAAAAAAAATAATTTTTAGGAATATTTTTCCTGTAAAATCATTTCCTTCTCTGCGCAAAAAACTTAGCATTAAAGCCGCACATTCGTTGGCTAAAACGCCTTTTACAACTTGAGTTTTAGGATGAATGGTTGTCCCTAAATTTTCAAATCCACGCTGTTCATCTGAAGCTCCAAAAACTATTTTTGAAATCTGGCTCCAATATAATGCACCGGCGCACATTTGGCAGGGTTCCAAAGTGACGTAAAGGGTACATCCTTTCAGGTATTTTCCGCCAATGAAATTTGCTGCTGAAGTAATGGCCTGCATTTCGGCATGAGCCGTAACATCATTTAGCATTTCCGAAAGATTATGCGTTCGGGCGATGATTTTATTGTCGATGACAATCACGGCACCGACCGGAACTTCTCCTTTTTCAAAAGCAACTTCTGCTTCCTGCAAGGCTTTCTTCATAAAATACTCGTCGGTAAAAGGGTTTTCCATAAAACAAAAATACAATTTCAATTCGTACATTTGCCTCATGTCCAAAAAATTGCTCGACCATATCAACAATCCTACTGATTTACGAAAATTAGATGTTTCGCAACTGCCTCAACTGGCAAAGGAACTGCGTGATTTTATTATAGATATTGTTTCAGTAAAGGAAGGCCATCTTGGTGCTTCCCTTGGCGTAGTTGAATTGACGATTGCATTGCACTATGTTTTTGACACACCCAATGATTTACTAGTTTGGGATGTTGGGCATCAGGCTTATGGACACAAAATCCTAACCGAAAGAAGGAAGAAATTCGATACAAACCGTCAGCTTGGAGGAATTTCGGGTTTTCCCCGCCGTAGCGAAAGCGTTTACGATACTTTTGGCGTTGGACATTCATCAACCTCCATTTCTGCTGCTTTGGGAATGGCGATTGCGTCCCAGTTGAAAGGCGAAAACAAACACCACATTGCCGTTATTGGTGATGCCTCCATTGCCAGTGGAATGGCTTTCGAAGGCTTGAATCATGCCGGAGTAACCGATGCTGATTTGCTCGTGATCCTTAATGATAATGCGATTGGAATTGACCCAAGTGTTGGTGCTTTGAAAAACTATCTGACGGCTGTTAAGGAAGGGAAGAACCCCAAGCAGAACAACATGATTAAGTCGCTGAACTTTAATTATTCAGGTCCGATTGACGGTCATGATCTGGAAGGATTGATTAAAGAGTTAGAACGACTGAAAAAAGTAAAAGGACCTAAGTTTTTACATATCATAACCACAAAAGGCAAAGGTTTACAGCAAGCTGAGGAAGATCAGGTAAAATACCATGCGCCAGGCAAATTTGATGCAGCAACGGGAGAATTGATTAAATCCTCTACGGAAAATTTACCTCCTAAATTCCAGGATGTTTTTGGACTGACATTGGTTGAACTGGCAAGGAACAATCCGAAAATTATTGGAATAACTCCAGCCATGCCATCAGGAAGTTCGATGAAGTTTATGATGGATGCTTTTCCAAAAAGGGCTTTTGATGTTGGGATTGCCGAGCAGCACGCGGTAACGCTTTCGGCCGGAATGGTAACTCAGGGAATGGTAGTTTTCTGCAACATCTATTCCACTTTTTTACAACGGGCTTACGATCAGGTAATCCATGATGTTGCCTTGCAGAACTTACCTGTCATTTTCTGTTTGGACAGAGCCGGATTGGTTGGGGAAGACGGCGCTACGCATCACGGTGTTTTCGATTTGGCCTACCTGCGATGCATTCCCAATATGATTATCCATGCGCCGAAGGATGAATTGGAATTACAGAATATCTTATACACCGCTTCATTAGGATTAAAACATCCCATAGCGATTCGTTATCCTCGTGGCCGCGGGAAAAATGCGGATTGGAAATTCCCAACCGACTTCCAGAAAATTGAAATTGGGAAAGCCCAAAAACTTAAAAAAGGGAAAAATGTTGCTGTTCTATCTACCGGAACTATTGGCGAAAATGTAATTCAGGCACTTAACGAAATTGAAGACGAAGAAAAACACTTTGCCCACTATCATTTTGGCTTCGTAAAACCTTTGGACGAAAAGAAACTGCATAAAATCTGCGATAAATTCTCGACGATAATTACGGTTGAAGATGGTGTTACAACTGGTGGGTTTGGTAGTGCAGTGCTAGAATTTTCTGCTAAAAATGATTACGTTAATGAAATTTTCCTTTGTGGTGTACCCGATTATTTTATCGAACACGGCACTGTTGACGAACTGCAGCAATTCTGCAACATCGATGTTGACGGACTGAAATCTCTTTTCTCTGGTCTTCTTGAGGAAGAAGAAACGGACGAAGATTAAACTCTATTTAACCATTATTTTTTTAGTTGTGCTAAGATTATCTGCGTTGATTTTAATCAGATAGATTCCCGTTTGTACTCCAACAAGGTTTACTTGTGCTTCGTTGTTGCAATCGACATTGAACTTCTCGATTATTATTCTTCCGTTTAGATCAAATAACTGATAATTTATCTTACCACTAAAAGCGTTAATCCTGATGTTAAAATTTCCACTGGATGGATTTGGATAAACCGAAATCAAGTCATCGTTCATGTTATAATCAATACCGAGTGTGCAAACTGGACCTGGAGCCGGCACATCAAATCCTTCAATTTGATCTGTGGTGGAATCACCATCTCCTGAACTGGCGCTTAGCCCTAAACCCCTTCGGGCAAAAACCTCCCAAATCATACAAAAATCCTGACCACCTGTTATGGCCTGGTCAGCCGCAATGATGGCATCCCTTCCTTCTACGAATGAAGGCAAACACGGCTGTAATTTCAGTGCATCAATAACAAGCTGCATGACTTTATTGTTTCCTCCGTTTCCGGAATAAATGTTCGGATTGAATCCGTATTTGTTGATATAGGCCCATGTCAAATCCCAAAGCATTGTTGCCCATACAGAGCCTGTGCCGTGAGGCCTAATTAGTGTATTGGTATCGGCAAAAGTAAATGGATTTACTGTCATGTCTGTTGAATAGGGATAACTTCTGATTCCAACGTCATTCGTTGGCTGATTGATGGCAAATGTTCCTACTCCTCTGCGTTGTGCCCCATTATCACCCGCCTTTAACTGTAGCATAAGTCCAAACCAATCCGACCAGCCTTCACCCATTTGTTCATTATTATCCAAACAATCGGTATTGAATCTTCCTCCTGTCAATCGGTTTGAGATTCCGTGCCCATATTCATGGGTTATTATCAAGTTGTCAAAATCGCCATCAACATTCACAAAGTCACTCACAGGAGAACTCAAATTTACCTCAACAGGACCGCTTACCATTTGGTTTAGCAATAAATCGGCCACCTCTTTTTTAACAGAAATGACCGGAATCGTAATATCATCCTCAACAAATCCTCCAACCACGAAATTTCCCGGTAAATCGGTATAAACAATTACAGCTACTGCTCCGGCACTTTCTGCAGCGAACATCTTCTCATTAGTGCTGCAGGAACCTCTTTTAATCATCGCAATATTACCATTGACTTGGCCAGCATTCAGGATGGTTCCGCAGCCATCTGTTGTATCATCGGTGTCGTCTATGACCTTTATCAACTCACCCGACACAAAGCTTGGTGCTATTGGTAGTCTCAGTGTATTTGGAATTGAGGTGCTTTCATAAGCCTGGTAATTCCCGGCGAATGATGGCGGACTGGTAACTGTAATTAGGTTTCCGACTGGCTTCCTGTTCCAGAGATACATTTGCATAAAACCGCTTTCTCCATCAGTTGGTGTATAAAAATTGGCATTGTTGATTCCTCCTCCATCTTGGGATTGCGCAACAACACCATCAAATCCATCACCAAGTCCACTATAATTATTTAGCTGAAAATTACCGTTCTCCTCATCGAATCCGTAATGGAAAAAAATATCGTGAATACTATTATTCATGTAAAATAAATTGGTAGTAGCCGCATTTACCGAGTTGAAGGCATCATCATTTATCCCGCTATACGGAAAATCAAAAGCAAGGCTTTCACCTCCGTCGGGACTTTCACCAAAATCGCTATCAGTAGTATCTTCAAAGGCATACACATTATTGCCAGCGGTAATCGTTTCATCAGCACCTGCAATACCATCCGTATCATGCCATCCAAAAGGGAAGCCAACGCATCTGCCGGAGACACAATCAATTGCCTTGGTCCATGGTTTGGGCTTTCAATATTGTAGGGAAGTACGCGATAAGAGCCTGCCAATACTTCTGTTAAAGCACTGTTTTGTTTGTATCCCGATTTGTAAAAAAAGAAATTGTTATGGGTTTCCTCTTCTTCCTTTGCGATATGACAGGAAATTATTTTGTCCTTTTGCTCAATGATACTGCCGTCTAAAGCATTAATCCTAACATTCCACACATGGTTGTGGCTTGGCACATGAATTTCGAAATGCCAGGCCAATAGTAGCTGACTACCTTTGGGTTGATAGACTAATTTCGCTTTTATTTTTCTTCCGTTAGGAACATTCGATAAAATAAAAGTCTTGGCATTGGTAGCGTTAAGGATTGTATTTGCAAAAGAATCGTTGATTTCCAGTTTGGTCTTTACCAATGACAGTGCCTGTAAAACCGAAAGTTGTGGATTTACTGCATTTGCTTTCTGGTTGGCATTTTTGACAAACCTATTCCCGATTTGGATTACCTGATTGTTTTTTATCCAAACATTTGATACTGCGCCGTAAATTTCAATTTCGTTGCTTCGTTGCCTGATGTAGTAATTATTGATACCGGTACTTTTGGATGTGGCCTTACTTTCTACAATCCAGCCTTTGATATCCGAAGGAGCTAATCCTAATTTGGCCTGATTGGAATTTAGATACTCCTGAATCAGAATGTTTTCCCGCTGAGAAAATAAAAATAGCGGAAATAGAAATGCAATAAACAGTAAAGCCTTTTTCATTTGATAGCAAAATTTTTAAAACAAACATAGTATTTTATTTTAAACGAAATACTGTCAATAGTTTTTCAATTACTATTTGTTCACTTAAAGTGCACTTTAAGGGCGAAAAATACCTAAGCTGTTACAATTTTATTGTACAACACCGCTTTTCCATCGGTCAGCATCGAGATAAAATGGCAGATATGGAGCAGACGGTCGTAGAGGCTTTCCTTTTCCAGATGGTGTTTTTCCGGCAGGATCTTTAGCAATAATTTGTCGTAATTGGTAGCTTTACCTTCGTGGCTGTTGTTGTAGGCCGTGATGAATTTATCGAGTAAATTATTGATAATCTGATATCCTGAAAGTTCTTTTTCAATTACTTCACGGCTTTGGTAGATGTTCTTTACGCTCAGTTTGATGATGTCGTCCATCTGGGCTTTGTACTTGCTTTTATCCGTTAAGGCAAAATGGAATTCTCCTTTTAAAATAGCTTCCTCGTTTTCGATAAAAACCTTTACCGCATCGTTGATAAGGTTTCCAATCGCGAGGGCACGTAAGTAACTGATTCGGTCTTCCTTGGTAGTTAGTGTTTGATATTTAGCCGTATCAATAGTATCCTTAACCAATTTAATTAGGTATTCCAATGCGAAATCTTCAGAGACCAAACCAAGATTGATTCCGTCTTCAAAGTCGATTATCGTATAACAGATATCATCGGCAGCTTCGACCAAAAAGGCCAGCGGATGGCGTTCGTAACCGATATCATTTCCGGATTTGTTGGAGATCATCCCCAATTCCTGAGCTACTTCCTGAAAGAATTCCTTATCGGATTGAAAGAAACCATATTTTTTATCAGCGATGTTTTTAGTGGGCTTTTTCGGAAGGCTTTCTTTTGGATATTTTGTGAAAGCACCAAGAGTAGCATAAGACAAACGGAGTCCGCCCTTAATTCCGGGACGCGAACTCGTTAAAACTGAAAATCCGTTGGCATTGCCTTCAAAATCGATTAAATCCTGCCATTGCTTATCCGTTAAATGCTCTTTGTATTGCTGTCCTTTTCCGATAGCGAAATATTCGCCAATCGCCTTTTCACCCGAATGCCCGAAAGGTGGATTTCCGATATCGTGTGCTAAAGCTGCAGCAGCTACAATAGCTCCGAAATCATTCATATGAAATCCGTGGATTTCTTTTAAATGCGGATATTTTTCAATGATTTTCTTTCCGACTAGTCTCCCTATTGATCGGCCCACAACCGAAACTTCTAAACTGTGTGTCAATCTTGTGTGGACAAAATCGGTTTTAGACATTGGGATAACCTGTGTTTTATCCTGCAAGCTTCGGAACGCCGACGAGAAGATAATACGGTCATAATCGACTTCAAAGCCCAAACGGGTATCAGCTTCTTCGATGCGTAAACGTTTACTGGTGTCGCCCTGGCGTTTTAAGGATAATAGTTGTTCCCAGTTCATTGAATATTAAATTTTAAATATTAGATATACGCCCTTCGACTGCGCTCAGGGTGACAATTTACTTTATTAAAAGTACATTTTAATTTATATTTTTCCTCATACAGACACTGCTTTCCACTCCAACATATTGTCCATAATTTTCTATAGTTTGATAACCTGATTTTTTATATAATGCTATGGCACTTTCCAGTTTGACCGACGTTTCCAAAAGCGTGGACTCGTAACCGGATACTGCTGCCCAGGCTTCCAGTTCGTTTAAAATGGCTACTGCAATTCCTTTGCCTCTTGCTTCCGGCATCACAAACATTCTTTTGATTTCGGCCATTTTGGGTTGGTATTCCTTAAACGCGCCACAGCCTAAGCCGATACCGTTTTCATAATACACGATGACGTGATCCAGGTAAATTTGGTTATACTGGGCAAAAAGTCTTTTTCATCGCCATCAATATCCACCAAATAATCGTCAAAAAGCTGTGTCAACCTTTTAAAATCGGGATTATCTGAAGTGGTTCTTGTTAGCGTAATCATGACAGTATTATTTCGAAGGATGAAACGATTGTTTTCTTGCTTCTAATTCTCTTTTATCTACAACATAGGTTTTGGAAATCATATCATGCCATCCTCGGGTTGGATTTAGCAAAAATGACAATTCGTAAAGCGGGATCAATCGGCATAAACTGCGGATCAAAATCACTTCATGGCTTGGGCGTTCTCCGTTTTTTTCAACTACCATCGTTTTAGTCACCATTTTACCAATGCTTTGGGCGAATAAGGTTTCGAAAGAGATGTAATACGCCAATCGAACGATAGTCACAAACGTATATTGCCCGATGGGGTTAAGCAACAGATACGGCATTAATTGTTTGTTCCCGTAGGACTTTGCAATACTGTCGATTACCATCATTAGAATTAAAACCAGTACGATGAGTATCGTGGTATCCACTAGCCAATTTAGGAATCTTTGCCCCAATTTGGCAAAAATCTCTTCGGTGACTTCGAATTGCTTTCGATTGTTTTGTTCCATGCTGCTATTCCTTTTGGTTGGCCAAAAAGAAATTTCGTGACTTCTTTGGGTATTTATTAAAGCTTTTATCGCTTGGATTCGCAATGACCGTTTTGATATTGATTTCGTCTCCAATCTTAAAACTAGCTTCGGTATACTTATAATCCAAGAGGTATTCGCCGCAGAAATAATTGCCGTCGTTATCCTTATCGATGATTCCTGTATACACTCCTTTTTTTCTTTTGACATAGTTTGTTTTTAATTACGATAATTTATCAGGGTTTTTACTCAAATTATTAGTCTCAGAATTAACCCTTCTTTCTAATTTTTTGATATCCTCTTCTGCAGGAACATTTTCCGGAACTATTTCTCTCTCCAATAATAATTTTCTAACACCTTTATTATTTTTCACATGCTCATTTGAAATAGAAGTTTCACTTGCTAATCCTTTCCCTTTTGTATTATATACTGTTATTTCGGTAGCAAAATCTTTTGCTTTGATAATTATCGTTGGTAAAAAATCTGCTAAAGGTCTGTTATCTGGAATTCCTAGTCTTTTTTCATTTGACTAGTATTCTTGCCACCAAAAAGTGCTTGGTCTCCCTTACTTCTAATTATACCAAAATTTTTATCGTTACCCGTTTTCTCATAAATAAGTTCAGAGAGTTCTTTTTCAGACAAAGTTAATTTTTGTCTTGCATTTAATCTTTCCCAATCGTCTATCCTTTTGGCAATTATTTCAAATTTTCTAGTTTGTATTGCAAAATAATTTTGCGCAAAAGCTATTTCTTCTTTTCTTGGATCTCCATTTTGAGCTATTAAATAACATGCATATCTTGTTAACATTACATCGTCTATTTCCCTATCTGTTCCTGAACCTATAGTGACCATTTTGTTGACATCAACAAAATGGTCGGAAACAAGATTTCCAGAAGCTTCACATGAAGTTTTCGCCTTTAATATTACTTTGTTAAAATTTCTCCATTCTGAATAGCCTAATAGATGTTGGATATCCCTTGCAAACCAAAATTCAATTCCGTTATCTGTTGTTTGTGAATGATCTTCAAAATCATTTGTCAAACTCTTAATTAATTCATTCTTCATATACTTAATATTAATATAATTTATTTAAAAAAGGGAGTTATTACTAACTCCCTTGAATTTAAACTACTTCTTTTTAGTGATACTAACAGTAGTTCTTGGATGACTTGCAGCATAGCTCGGCTTAACGTATCTGCCTGTTACTGCGCTTCTGTATCCAACTGTTGTTGATTTCTTCGTACCCATTTTGTGTGTATTTGGAAATTTATACTATAGAAGTTCTTTTTTTACCAAATTATGTTATATTTGCTTGTCAAGTTAATAACTATTTGGCTGTAGAATAGAACTACTGTTATATTATCTACATTCTTAAAAAAAGCTTCAACTGCAATTGAAGCTTTTTTTATTTATATCTATTAAGAACCACACATTTCACAATCATCCGGACCAGCGTTTCTGGCTCTTTCTACCATTGCGGCAAAATCTTCTGCGGTCATTTCACCGTTTTCTGTTGGTGCAACAACCTCAACGGCTACCGGTTCTGCAACCTGTGCAGTTGGTTCTGCTTTTTTATCGTTGTTCAATGTGAACTTAATAGCATCAACTGCTGATTTAGTTCTCAAATAGTACATTCCGGTTTTTAAGCCACTTTGCCATGCATAGAAGTGCATCGACGTTAGTTTCGCATAGTTGGCATCCTGCATGAACAGGTTCAATGATTGCGATTGGTCGATGAAATAGCCTCTGTGGCGCGACATGTCGATAATGTCTTTCATAGACATTTCCCAAACGGTTTTGTATAGTTCCTTCAAGTCTTGTGGAATATCCAAATCCTGTACAGATCCATTGTTACGCATCAATTGTTGTTTCAAGTCTTCGGTCCATAGTCCACGATTTACTAAGTCTTCCAGTAAATGTTTGTTCACTACGATGAATTCTCCAGACAATACACGACGGGTATAGATGTTGGAAGTATACGGTTCGAAGGCTTCGTTATTTCCTAAAATCTGTGAGGTCGAAGCGGTAGGCATCGGTGCCATTAACAACGAGTTACGGATTCCGTGTTTCTTTATGTCTTCTCTCAAAGCACCCCAGTCCCAACGGCCTGACAATTCCTCATCCTTTATATTCCAAAGATTGTGCTGGAATTCTCCCTGTGAAATTGGCGAACCTTCATAAGAAGAATATGGTCCTTCCACTTTTGCTTCTTCCATAGAAGCAGTACAGGCAGCGAAATACATGGTTTCAAAAATCTCCTGGTTCAGTTTTTTAGCTTCGTCGCTGGTGAATGGCATTCTCAGCAAGATAAAAGCATCGGCCAAACCTTGAACTCCCAATCCAACTGGACGGTGGCGCATGTTTGAGTTTTCCGCTTCCGGAACCGGATAGTAATTTCTATCAATAACCTTGTTTAGGTTACGGGTTACACGTTTTGTTACGTTGTATAGTAATTGGTGGTTGAATTCACCGTTCTCTACAAACATCGGCAATGAAATCGAAGCCAGGTTACATACTGCAACTTCATCCGGAGCGGTATACTCCATGATTTCCGTACAAAGATTGGACGAACGGATAGTTCCCAAATTCTTTTGGTTTGACTTTCTGTTTGCTGCATCTTTATACAACATGTAAGGTGTTCCGGTTTCAATCTGTGATTCGAGGATTTTTTCCCAAAGCTCACGAGCCTTGATCGTTTTTCTTCCTTTGTTCTGAGCTTCGTAAGATGTATATAACACTTCAAATTCGTCTCCATAAACATCACACAATCCAGGACATTCGTTTGGACACATCAACGTCCATGTTGAATCTTCCTGCACACGTTTCATAAACAAATCAGAAGTCCACATCGCAAAGAACAAATCCCTTGCACGCATTTCCTCTTTTCCGGTGTTCTTTTTCAGATCCAAAAATTCGAAAATATCAGCATGCCAGGTTTCTAAGTAAATGGCGAAACTTCCTTTACGCTTTCCGCCACCTTGGTCTACATAACGCGCGGTATCATTGAAAACCCTCAACATCGGAACAATTCCGTTTGAAGTTCCGTTGGTACCACGAATATAGGAACCTGTCGCACGAACGTTGTGGATTGACAATCCAATTCCACCCGCTGATTGCGAGATTCTTGCTGTTTGTTTAAGTGTATCGTAAATTCCGTCGATGCTATCGTCTTTCATTGTCAATAAGAAACACGAAGACATTTGCGGTTTTGGTGTTCCGGCGTTGAACAGGGTTGGAGTGGCATGCGTAAAGAACTTTTTCGACATTAAGTCGTAAGTTTCTATTACAGATTCCATGTCGTTTAAGTGGATTCCAACAGCAACTCGCATTAACATGTGTTGTGGACGCTCTACAATTTTTCCGTTTATTTTTAGCAAATACGAACGCTCTAAAGTTTTGAAACCAAAGTAATCATAATTGAAATCACGGTTGTAAATGATATGTGAATTTAAAAATTCTGCGTTAGCCTGAATCGCTTCGTGCACTTCATCAGACAATAATGGTGCTTTTTGGTTCGTTCTTGGATTTACATAAAAGTACATTTCTTTCATGGTTTCCGAGAAGGATTTATTAGTGTTTTTATGCAAATTGGAAATAGCAATACGAGCTGCTAATTGTGCATAATCTGGATGGGCAATAGTCATGGAAGCGGCAGTTTCTGCTGCTAAGTTGTCAAGTTCTGATGTAGTTACACCGTCATACAATCCTTCGATTACTCTCATGGTTACTTTTACAGCATCCACTAAATCGTTTAATCCGTAACATAATTTTTTAATTCTGTCCGTGATTTTGTCGAACATTACCGGCTCTTTGTGGCCATCTCTTTTTACTACATACATAAGCTTGTCAGTTTTTGAAAATAGAAAATCCCTTTACCTATTTTCTGGTTATTTGTTAAGGTTTTTTACTGATTTAATAAAGTTCAGTCTCTTTTTTAGGAGCTGTTTCCAGCTTTCCGTTCTATCTTTTATCTCGTTTTGCAAACGAGATAAAAGGATGCCACTCCAATCTGGGCTAGATTTACCCTGATTTAAAAGCAATATATTTTAAAAATCGGCGTCGAAGCTGATTTTTCCTGATTCTGAATCGGTGTTCATTACACCTGCTTTTTGGTATTCAGCCACACGTTTTTCGAAGAAATTAGTTTTTCCCTGTAACGAAATCATGTCCATAAAATCGAATGGGTTGGTTGAGTTGTAGACTCTTTTACAACCTAATTCCACCAATAATCTATCAGCAACAAATTCTAAATATTGTGTCATCAGGGTAGCGTTCATACCGATTAAACTCACAGGAAGTGACTCGGTAATAAACTCACGCTCGATATTTAAGGCATCGGTAATAATTTCTGTAATTCTGGATTTTGACACTTTGTTAACCAAGTGATGGTTGTGTAAATGCACAGCAAAATCGCAGTGAACGCCTTCATCACGGGAGATCAACTCGTTTGAGAATGTCAATCCGGGCATCAAGCCACGTTTTTTCAACCAGTAAATCGAACAGAAGGCTCCTGAGAAGAAGATTCCTTCGACAGCAGCAAAAGCAATCAATCTTTCGGCAAATGAATCAGAACCAATCCATTTTAAAGCCCAATCCGCTTTTTTCTTAATCGCAGGAAATACTTCCAACGCATTGAAAAGCTGTGCTTTTTCGGCTTCATCCTTTACGTAAGTATCAATTAACAGCGAATAGGTTTCACTGTGGATGTTTTCCATCATAATCTGGAAACCGTAGAAAAATTTGGCTTCCGGATATTGTACTTCGTTTACGAAATTCTCGGCCAGGTTTTCATTTACAATTCCGTCTGAAGCAGCAAAAAATGCCAAAATATGTTTGACAAAGTACTTTTCGTCATCATTCAGTTTGTTATTCCAATCCGACAAATCCTGATGCAAATCGATTTCCTCAGCAGTCCAGAAACTGGCTTCCATTTTTTGTACCAATCCCAGATGTCATGATGCTTTATTGGGAAAATCACGAATCGGTTTTTATTTTCTTGTAAAATTGGTTCTATGGCAGCCATTTTGGATTATATTTTTGGGTGATTTGTATTAAATTCTGTCTGTTACAAAGATTGGCAAACCAAACGGAAAATGGAAGCTAAACTTATTCACAATAAGCTCTAGTTTTTAACATTATCCTCGATTTTGAACGATTTTTGAAAAACATACAACTATTTGATTTTTAATAAATTATAAATATAAAAATTTTGAAAACGCCCTAAAACAGAGACGACTAGGAATTTTCCTTCGCTTAAATTTTAACATTTTAAACATTCTGAAAACCGCCTTTTCAGACCATAAAAAAATGCAGTTTCCCGATTAGAAAAACTGCATTTAAAGTTGTTGGAAATTTATCGTTATCAGTCTCTGTCGATATAGGTTTTGTTTCCATTTTTGTTGATGTAATATTTACCGCCTCTTGGTCCGGTGAATACTTTTTTCCCTTTATAGGAACCAGTTGCTTTATCCTTTACTTTCTTTTCTTCTGATTTAGAAGCTGCGGTTTCCTTCATGTCCTCTTTTTCCTCAGCCTCAGTCAACTTCTTAGCTTTTGCCTTTGTTGTGGTTACTGTAGTACTTGTGCTTTTATAACGTTTGTCAACTGTTCCGTCCTTTTTTAAGACAACTTTAGATTCTGTTTTGTAGCGCTTGTCGGGAGTTCCATCTTTTTTGAGTTTGGTTGTCGTGGTTGTCGTGGTTTTCTTTTCCGTTTTGGCTTTTTTCTCCGTTGCAGTTTGAGCATAGAATGTATTTGAGAACACAAATACCAGGCATAATAAAATGATTTTCTTCATGAGTTTAGATTTTTAATTGAACTTAAAATTAGTAATTTTTTCAAAGCAAAAAATATTCTGCTTAAAAATATGCCCTCAATTGCACATTACCTGTGTGGATTGTCTGACTGGTCTCCGTTTTTCTTCCCTGGTAATTAATATTGATATCTAAAAACTGTGTTAGGTTCTTTTGCAGCAGTAATCTCCATGTCATATTTCTCCCAGACTGCAGTCCTTCCAGCATCTGAAAAGCTACGGGAGATTGCGCATCGCCTTCAAATTTATTCTGATACAATGAAAATTCGCCATTAGCTGTAAACTTCTTTTCACTGGCATAGGAAAAGGAAGTCCCAAATCGGTTTTGAAGTAGTTTTTCAGAGTTTCCAACCAGGTTGTTTTTAGCCTGATATTCATAAAATAGATCCCAGCTTGCATTTTTGTTGAACAAATAAGAAATTTTGGGATTGGCCTGATAACTTCTCACTTCAAAATTCTTGCTGCTGTAGTTTTCGGAAAGTAAATCCGCTTTGGCCAATTCTGTTCCCAAGGAGAAAAGCCAGGTCTTTTTCAGTAAATGGGCATACTGCAATTGAAGTGCCCTATTGATACTTTCCTGAGATCCAACAGAAAGCAATGCCTTTAACTGATTGGCAATAAAAGTTCCGGTTAACGAATGCTTCTGTTTTCCTCTATTATAGAATAAACTGGTCCTAAAGCTGGTGTTTAGTCCCAGCATATTTTCATCGGAAGTTGAAAACGGATTCAAATCAAAGTTATCGCCGTTGCGCTTTACCTTTCTTTCTATTAAAAAAGAAGTCTGGTTATAAAAATGGGACAGGAATTTCCTGAAGCCTGTTGCATTCTGCCATCGTCCCGGATTCAGCGTAAGCGATTGCGAAAATTTATTCTGATGCGTTTTTACAAAAATCTGGTTCGGTAAAAACACCCTGACATACTTCGCCTGATCGGGAAATGGAGCCACTTCAAATTCCTGAAGTTCCTGAATTCCGTTACCATTATAATCAATCCAGGTGTAAACGCCTTGCCCGGCTTCTACCTCAAGATAGGTAAATTCCTGTTGTGCAATTGTTCCTGAAGTGGTTTCGTAAGCAGTCGTAACCTGCATCAATTGATTGAAATATTGATCGTTATACAACAACCTCGAATTTAACGAAGGCTCATTTTGTCGCGATGCATCAACATATTTCAGGTTCCTGTAATTGACAAACAAAGACAAATCCCGTGTTTTGGTTTGCAATAATTTTGATTTCAGATAATAAGATTGTGATGTATTAACCCTTTCCAAAACACCATTCTGCAAACTGTCATTCAAACGCTGCAGATAGCCCAATTCGACAAAAACCTTAGTGCTGTCACCGCGTCCTACGAAGGCGCCGTATTCTGTAAACCTTTGGCTCAAAGCCGATAATTGATTGGTCGCCACGAGTCTTTCTTTGTTGTTCTCCAACCGTAGGCTGCTGCCAATCCAGTTCTTTTTAAAGTTGTATCGAACATTGCTGCTGTTTCTGATAAAGGTGGAATTGGCATAGTTGCCATCGCTTTTCAGATAACTGGAATTCTGCAAAATATTCCAGTTTTTGAGGTTAAAAAACCATTCAGGATATGACGGTTTCCCGAGAAACTTTTGGAGAAATCCAGCTTTTCAAATTGATAGGTCAGCTTTCCTTTTTCCGGCAGGATAAAATCCAAACCATTAATTATCAGGCTTTGGTTTCCTTCTAAAGTGGTTAAATTCCAGTCACGGTTGAACTCAATGTTGAACAAACGCTCAATAGTCCTAAAATTTTCCTGCACGTACTGATAATTTCCGAAGGCGTCAATCTGCCATTTTTTGGTCATTAACCGCTGCTTAAAATTCAGCTTTCCCGCAACACCTTTATTATTCGAATCATCCAATGACGAAAATAAATTTAAATCATTATTGCTGATGCCGACTTCAAAATCAACTACCGTTTTTTCGCTCGGATTGTATTTTCCCAAAACAGTAGCAATCTGAATTTTTGTAGGTGCAATCAACCGCGTTATAGGTTCATAATTTCCTTGTGGAATTCCGGCAAGCGGTTCAACATACTGATAAATTTTCCCAATTGCAGACGAATTGGTCAGTATGTAATTTCCCAGATTATTGCCTACCAAAGTGAATTTCACATTGTATAATTCGTCATCAGCATTATTGGAATACTCAAAAGCTTCCACACTGTTGACAACGATTTTTTTGTATAGCACTTTATTTTCCGAATACGAATCCAAATAAGCGGAAGGCGCATTCATTAAGCTCTGATTATCGCCGGCATTGCTAAGGATTGCAGCCTGTTCCGGAGATAAACTTTGTTGCAGAGGTTGGTTTTTTACATCATTTTCCGAATACAGATAACCGCCCAAGCTCCATTTTTTAGCTTCGTGATTGGCTCCGGCATAAGTAACAAAACGGGTATAATTCCTGTCGGAATATTGGTATTCGATGACAATCCGCATTTCAGAGGTTATCGGAAATAGAGAAGTAAACGTAATTTCCCCGGCATTATAATCGATAACATAATCATTGCTTTCGCCACGCTTACGCAGGATTCCATTCACGTAAACCCTTTCCGAACCCGAAATCACTAACACATACAACTCACCATTATTGCCGCGAAGCTTATACGGCCCTTGGTTTCCTTCCTGACCAACGAATGAACTCTTGGCATATTGCCCACGGACTAAAGCAGCTGAAGCAAAAATATCGGTCTTATTTTGTTCGCCACCGAAAGTAAAATGTGTGGAAAGTCCCTGAACTTTTTTGTTGAAATTCAGGAAACGGGATTGTCGGTTTTCGAGGAATAAATCTCCTGCGCGGATGTTCCATTTATCGGTAAACAACTCAATGAAAATTTGATCGAATTCATCCAGCTTTTGCGAATAACCGCCATCCTGCAGCGGAATATTGGAATCCTGAATCGAAGCCCGAAGCGAAACCTTATCCGAAATCTTTCCGGTAATCTGTAAATCCAGATTCGAAGTTACCGATGCATTCTGATTGTTGCCAATCGTAACGCCTCGTGTAATACTTCCTGAAGTATTCAAGCCTTCAAACGGAACAAATTTTTTGACGGAACGGCTTACTTTATACAAACCACCATCATTGGCAACTACTCTGTCCTGATCGTAAATGCTGTAGGTTTTAGTGAGCTGTTCGGGATATCGGAAGTAGCGAACCGTTAAACTATCTTGTGACGTAAATCCATTTTTGAAAACCAGCTTCCCTGTTTTGAAATCGATTTTGTAAAAACTGGCATCTATTTCCGTACCCTCTGAAGTCTGTAGCTTAAAGAAACTTGGACTAATGCTTACTTTTTCAATAGCAATGGTATCATTGGAAACCGCAACCTTTTTATTTTGATATAACGATTTGATTTCCTGAGCCGAAACTCTGGAAAAACCAAAAAGGACCAATAGTAAAAAGAGTTTTTTCAGCATACATAGTATAAACGTAAAAAAGCGGTTTTGAGTATACCAAAGTTACTCTTTAGTCACAATCTGCATCGTTTCTCTTGAGATTTGTTTTACCAAAACGTTTTTGTCTTTTTCGACCATTTGGGCTGCTTTTTCATCAAAATGCCTGATGGTAAATAACGATACATTCTCATTGTAGGAAACTTTAAATTTCTTCGAAAGTATGTTTTTCACTTCATTGAAATTCCCGAATTTATCTTCAATGCAAACCGAGAAACTGATGGCCGAATTCTGGATCAGGCTGGTTTTTAATTTGTATTGATGCAATAAAGCGAAAATCTCGCTGATGTTTTCTTCCATTATAAAAGAGAAATCTATCGACGACAAGGAAAGCAGTAATTGGTCTTTTTTTACAATGAAGCACGGAGTTTTTGGCTCCAAATCCTTCCCTTTCGAAACACTTGTGCCCGGCAAAAGCGGATTGACAAATGATTTTACGTATAACGGAATTTCCTTTTTCTGTAAAGGCTGCAATGTTTTTGGGTGGATTACAGAAGCTCCGTAAAAAGCCAGCTCAATCGCCTCGCGGTACGAAATTTGGTTCAGCAAAATAGCATTTTCAAAATATCTTGGATCGGCATTCAAGACTCCGGGAACGTCTTTCCATATGGTAACACTTTCCGCATTCAGGCAATAAGCAAAAATTGCTGCGGTATAATCCGAACCTTCACGACCTAATGTTGTAGTGAAATTATTCTCATCCGAACCCAAAAATCCCTGAGTGATATTGAGCGCTTTTTTCCTGATTCCTTTTGAAATGAACTGTTGGGTTTTTTCCCAATCCACATCGGCATCGCGGTAATTATTATCGGTTTTGATGAAGTTACGGACATCAATCCAATTGTTTTTTAATCCCGCATAATTGAAATAATGACTGACAATTGTGGTTGAAACGATCTCACCAAAACTTACCACCTGATCGTAAACAAAGTTATAATTAGGCGATTTGTTGCTTCGTAAGAAATATTCCAAATCAGCAAAATGGCTGTTCACAGCATAAAAAACTTCGTGTTCCTGTTCTTCGTCATCAAATAAATCCAACAAAATCTGGTTATGGTATTTTCTAACATCCTGCAGGGAAGCATGGAGTTCGTTAGATTTATCAAAATAATTCTTGATTACGATTTCAAGTGCATTAGTTGTTTTTCCCATTGCTGAAATTACCAGAAGCGTGTCTTCATGGCCTACCTGCTGTAAAACACTGAATACATTTTTTATACCATTGGCATCTTTAACTGATGCTCCACCAAATTTAAATATCCTCATCACTATTAATTTTAACTTCTTATTTCTTACAGCATAGGGTCTTGCTTCTATTGTCTATTTAAAAATTCCTTTATCCCGTTTTCATCCATTTGTGCCACGCGCCAGTCATCCAATACTTTTGCACCCGATTTGATATAAAAATCAATGGCCGGTGTATTCCAATCCAAAACTGCCCATTCTATCCTTCGCACATTGTCAATTTTCCCCTGTTCAATGATTTTCGAATATAAAGCAAAGCCTAAACCTGAACCACGCATTTCTTCTTTCACGATCAAGTCTTCCAGATGGATTGTTTTGCCTTTCCAGGTTGAATAACGGTAATAGTACAACGCGGTGCCAACAATCCTGCCATCAACCTCGGCTACGAAAGTATGAAACAATGGATTATCCCCAAAACCGTCACGCTCTAAATCGGCGACAGTCACCACAACAGCATCGGGTTCTTTTTCAAAAGTGGCCAATTCCTGAATCAATTCGAGAACAGCTTTCATGTCTTTTTTTTCTCCTTTACGGATGTTCATGGGTGTCAATTTTGAAGCAAAAATACAATTATTAATTTCTTTCCGAAATACATTTTTCTTTCCCGAATTTATCGATATTTGCACAAACAACTACAACGATTTCGTAATGGAACAACGCAACAGTACATTAGGTGAATTTATCATCGAAAAGCAAAAGGACCACAACTATTCTACAGGAGAATTATCCAAAATCATCAACGCCATACGACTTGCCGCCAAAGTGGTAAATTACAAGGTAAACAAAGCTGGCCTGGTAGACATAATCGGAGCCGCAGGCGAACAAAACATTCAAGGTGAAGACCAGCAAAAACTCGATGTGTATGCCAATGAGGTTTTTATCCAGACACTTATCAATCGTGAAATTGTATGCGGAATTGCCTCGGAGGAAAACGATGAATTCATAACCGTTCAGGGATTGGACAAAGGACACAACAACAAATATGTAGTGCTGATGGATCCTTTAGATGGCTCTTCCAATATTGATGTGAACGTTCCCGTAGGCACTATTTTTTCTGTTTTCAGAAGGATTACAGCTGTTGGAACTCCGGTTACGCTTGAAGATTTCCTGCAACCAGGAACGGCTCAGGTTGCTGCCGGATATGTGGTTTACGGAACCTCAACCATGTTGGTGTATACAACAGGTCACGGAGTCAACGGTTTTACATTGAATCCGGCGATTGGAACATTTTACTTATCTCATCCGAACATGCAGTTTTCTCAAGATGGAAATATCTATTCTATCAACGAAGGAAATTATGTGCATTTTCCGCAAGGTGTTAAGGATTATATCAAATACTGCCAGCTCGAAGAAGGCGACAGGCCATATACTTCCCGTTACATAGGAAGTTTGGTTTCCGATATTCATAGAAATATGATTAAGGGCGGAATTTATATTTACCCAACGAGTGCAAAATCTCCAAACGGAAAACTGCGTCTTTTATATGAATGTAACCCTATGGCCTTTATTGCCGAACAGGCAGGCGGAAAAGCTTCAGATGGTTTAGGAAGGATCATGGAAATCCAACCAACTGAGTTGCATCAAAGAGTACCATTCTTCTGTGGAAGCTATAATATGGTGGAGAAAGCGGAGTCTTTTATGGCGAAGTACAAATAGAGGAAAGAAGCAAGAAACAAGATCGCTGCGCAGCAAGAATACATAAATATAAAAAGGCAGGAAGTTCTATACTTTCCTGCCTTTTCTTTTTCTTGCTTCTTTAAGCAAAGCGGTCTTGACTCTATTTATTCATATGCGTCATCTCATACACAAATGTATCCAAATCAACGTTCAATACCAATAACGACATAGCTTTGTCAACAATGAAAGGAACGTTTCCTGGCGTAAATCCAAGTGCCAGAGCAAACTTGATTAAAACTTCCTTCTGCTTTGGCCCAAGAACATGATCTACGTATACCATTCTTGATAAATCATATAAACGCTCTAAACGTTGTGTGTGCAGGTAAGGTGGATTGATTGGATATTTGGTCGGGTTCTCTAAAATCTCTTCGTACTCTGCTGTCGAAATCTCTAAACGAACCGCCAGTTTGTCCAGGAACTCTTTTTCTTCTTTGGTCAGATCACCATCTGCAATGGCAACACGTACAATGGCTGAGAAATGAGCTTTATTTCTACTTTTAAATTCGCTATCAAATAAATCTGAAAATGACATATTGTTGTTGTTTTAAGGTGCAAATATAATTTAATTTAACGTTTTTCCGAAATGCAAATCAAAATGTTTTTAATCGATTTTCGGATTTATTTTTTTCCGCCGAACAAAATAAATTGTAAGTTTACGTTCCTAAATAACCTAATGCTATGTCAGATTTCTGGATATACTTCACAATTGGATTAAAACACTTGTGGAACTTTAACGCCTATACTGATATTTTATTCCTTTTGGCACTGACCGTTCCTTATGAATTTAAGGCATGGAAAAAAATCCTGATACTCATAGGATTATTTGTTGCCGGACATACATTGGCACTCATGCTTTCTGTCTTTAATGTCATCACGATCAAGAGTAATACCATCGCCTTCATAGTTCCGGTTATGGTGCTTATCGTTGCCTTATTCAATATCATTTCTACCGGAAAATCGGGCAAAAAAGACAGCATTACTTTCATTGCCATCGTAGCTTCCTTATTCGGGCTCATACATGGTCTGGGTTTTTCCAACTACTTCAACACAGTCGTTCCTGGCAAACCAACCGATAAATTATTGCCGCTTTTTGAATCAGCCTTAGGTTTTGCAGTGTCGCAAATTATAGCCATTACAGCAGCCTTATTGCTGGCGTACGTCGTTCAGACCTTATTAAAATTTACTAAGCGTGATTGGATTCTAATCGTTTCCGCATTCGTCGCAGGTGTGCTTATTCCGATGATTATCCGAAGTGAAATCTGGACCAGATAATTGTTTCTTAAAATTGTTTTTTTGAGCCAAAGGTTTGGGTATATTTGCTATCCTTAATCCCGCTCTACGCTCTACTTCGGTGCCGCTGCGATCGGGGCTAAAGGAAAAACCATTAACATTTTGGAATCTTAGTAAAGATTCTGACCCAGCAAAGCGAACAGACGAAATAAACAAGTTCTGAATAAATGAAAGACCAAAAACAACATAAATACGACATAGCTTACCTGCGGATTGCCACCGAATGGAGCAAACTTTCCTACTGCAAACGCAAACAAGTGGGAGCGATTATTGTGCGTGACCGAATGATAATTTCAGATGGTTATAACGGAACACCTTCCGGTTTTGAAAACTGTTGTGAAGATGAAGAAGGCCTAACCAAATGGTACGTGCTCCACGCCGAAGCCAATGCCATTTCAAAGGTAGCGCGTTCTACACAAACCTGTGAAAATGCTACTTTATACATCACGCTTTCGCCTTGCAAGGAATGCAGCAAACTTATCCATCAGTCTGGAATAAAAAGAGTGGTTTACCAAAATGGCTACCACGACAATACCGGTTTGGCCTTTTTAGAAAAAGCTGGCGTTAGTGTTACTCAAATTACTGATTTAGGCTAACTGAAATAGATACAAAGAAAAGATCCTGAAACTAGTTCAGGATAAAGCATAAATGAAAGCAACGGATAAATACTTACCAATACTTCTCTTTTCCTGCGTTGCAATGGGAGTTGTCATTGGCGGTATGATTAATTTTCCGAAACGCACCCTATCCAAACAAAACGCACGAAAGGTTAAAATAGAACGCCTCATTGATTTTATCAACGATGAATATGTCGACGATGTCAATTCAGATTCTATAGTGGATATGACCGTAAACAGCATTTTGTCTAATCTTGACCCGCATTCGGTGTATCTTCCTCCAAGCGAACAATCTTCTGAAGCCGAAATCATGAAGGGTAATTTTGTAGGCATTGGCGTCAACTTCTATATGTATAACGATACGGTCACTGTTGTAAAACCTTTAGAAAATGGCCCGGCCGCAAAAGCTGGAATTCTTTCAGGAGACAGGATTCTTTATGCCGGCAAATCCAAACTTTTTGGACGCAAACTGCCAACTGATAGTTTGTTTAACAAATTGAAAGGAGAAGAAGGCACACAAGTTAATTTGGTTGTTTACCGAAAAAGCGCCAACAAAAAACTCAACATCACAGTAACGCGCGAAGTGGTTCCGATTAAAAGCGTCGACACTTACGTAATGCTGAATAAAACTTCCGGCTACATCAAAATCAATCGTTTTGCCGAGAATACTTACGACGAATTCAGGATTGGATTGGAAAAGCTGAAGAAACAGGGAATGACTACTTTAATTATTGACCTTCGTGACAATGGTGGTGGCTATTTAGAAAGAGCCGTGTCCATTGCCGACGAATTCCTCAAAGACAAAGAGTTGGTTGTTTTTACCAAAAACAGAAAAGGCACTATCGACAAAACCTACGCTACAGAAGAGGGTATTTTCGAAACCGGAAGGCTATTTGTCTTGATCGATGAGAACTCTGCTTCTGCAAGTGAAATTCTGGCTGGTGCCATTCAGGATAATGATCGCGGAACTATTGTTGGCCGACGTTCATTTGGCAAAGGATTGGTACAACGCGAAATGGATTTTGATGATGGTTCTGCTGTCCGCTTAACGATTTCAAGATATTACACGCCAAGCGGACGTTCAATCCAAAAACCTTACACTAAAGGCAAAGGGGATGATTATAGCCATGACTTCGAAAGCCGCTTTGAAAGCGGAGAACTTTATGGAAAAGACAAAATAAAAGTCGCCGATTCGTTAAAATTCAAGACTAAAAAAGGAAGGATTGTTTATGGCGGCGGTGGAATTGTTCCGGATATATTTGTGCCGTTAGAAGTCAAAAAAGGAGAAGAAAGCCTGGCTTACATTCTAAGTTCCGGACTGGTTGGCCATTTTGTCTTTGAGCAGTTAGACAAAGACCGCCAGAAATACAAAGGATTGAAATTTGCTGAGTTATTAACTAAGATGCAAAATGATTTCAGTTATGTGCCGAAATTTGAAAGCTATCTTAAAAGCACAGGGCTTGATTTGAAATTAGCCGATAACAAGAAGCTGGTCCAAAAATACCTTACTGCTGAACTGGCCCGGCAATTATTTGGTGAAAGCCAATACTACACTGTCATTTTAAAGGATGATGCAATGATAAAAGCGGTATTGAAATAACTACTTTTTTATAGAATCATGGCTTTGTGAGGAAATGCCATTGTTCCAAAGTGTTAGGATATCTGTTGCAACTGCGGCGCCACTTCCGGCAGCAATGGCTAATTGGCTTCTCCAACCCGCTAAAGTTCCCACCACGTATATTCCTTCTGCGACTTTGTGATCTTCGTTTTTAAGTTGGATTCTTTGCTTTTCAACAATTGCTTTTTTGTGGGGCTCTATGTATTGGTTCAAGCCTTCAATGTCAAAGGTATTTGTGTAACCAATGGCAACAACTATGATTTTTGTATGATAGGAATTTCTATTGGTAGTAACCGTAAAAGCGGGATATTCTCCGGAAATTTTCATAACCTTTTCATTTTCGATTTGCTCGATGTGCGGATACAGGTTCTGTAAATTCTCGGTGCTTTCGGTCAATAATTCCGAACCTAATTTTCCGGCTGGGATTCCGTAAGCATTGTAAAATATAGCTTCCTGAAGATTTGATGTTTTTTGATGCGTGATAATTCCGATTTTCTTATCCTGTACAAAAGCTTTTTTGTAGGCAGAACCCAACACTAAGGCACACGACATTCCCGAAACGCCTCCGCCAAATATTAAAACATCAAACATGGATTTAGTTTTTAAGTTTCTCTTCGATTTTTTTAGACATCCTAAAAATCAAAAGGATGAGAATAGCACAGAAAGCGGCACCAATTCCAATAAGGGCCACCATACTATCACCTTCAAATGGTTTGCTAAAGTCTAGTAATGTCAAATTAAAGATAATTAGCCCCAGCGCGATAACCATTAATATTGTAGTGAAAATTTTCATGGAATGTATTTAGAGGACAAAAATACTAAAATTTGTCTTATGCAAATAAGCCTTTAACATTCGCTGCAAATAATTTAACAGCAATGGCTAAAAGCACTACACCAAATACCTTTCTGATGATGCTTAGTCCATTTTCTCCAAGCATTTTCTCAATTTTGGCAGATGATTTTAATACTAAATAAACCAGGATAATATTCAGGACTATCGCCACAATAATATTTATCGACTGAAATTCGGCACGCAGTGAAAGTAATGTTGTCATTGTGCCTGCCCCAGCAACCAACGGAAATGCGATGGGTACGATGGAAGCTGATGTTGCTTTTTCATCTTTATACAATCGGATTCCAAGTATCATTTCCAAGGCTAAAAAGAAGAGCACAAATGACCCGGCTACAGCAAATGAATTAGCATCGATCCCAATTAGCTTAAGGATTTCTTCTCCAACAAAAAGAAACGCGATCATAATTCCGGCCGAAACTAACGAAGCTTTTTCCGATTGGATATGCCCAAATTTAGCCCGCAAACCAATAATTACGGGAATACTTCCAACGATATCAATTACCGCAAAAAGCACCATCGTAGTTGTAGCTATCTCTCTAAAATCGAAATTCATTCCTTAAATTTTTTACAAAATTAGCTTTTTAATCGTTTATAACCGCTTTTGATTTTACCTTTGCGGCTCTAAATCATAAATATATCATGTTTCAATTAGGCAAAACCATCGTTTCTGAAGATATTCTCGAAAAAGATTTCGTCTGTAATCTTTCGGCCTGCCATGGTGCCTGTTGCGTAGACGGAGATGCCGGTGCGCCATTGACCAAAGAGGAAACTCAAATCCTGGAACAAATCTATCCAAAAGTAAAACCGTTTCTTCGCAAGGAAGGAATAGAAGCCATCGAACGATTGGGAACCTGGGTTGTTGGGACAGATCAGGATTTGGAAACGCCACTGATTGACAACAAAGACTGTGCGTATGTAATTTTTGATGGAAAAACGGCATTGTGCGGAATTGAGCAAGCTTATAATCAGGGAATTATTGACTGGAAAAAACCTGTTTCCTGTCATCTGTATCCCATCCGCGTAAAGGATTTTACCGAATTTGCCGCTGTGAATTACGACCGTTGGGATATATGCAATCCGGCATGTTCGTTGGGGAAAGAACTTGAAGTTCCCGTATATAAATTTGTGAAGGAAGCCTTAATTCGAAAATTTGGCGAAGACTGGTATGCCGAGTTGGAGAAAGTCGCCGATGAGTTGAAAAGAGAAAAATAACACCTTATTTTTTTGTAAGAATTCCATCTTGCTTAACCTTGCTTCATACCATGTTCGCAGGACCTATTTTTTTTGAAAAACATTTGCGAACAAATTACGAACGAAACCCGAACAAAACCCCTATCAAACTTTAAGTATTGTTTGGATGTAAATTCTTATAAAATAATGATTTGTTAGTTATTGATTTTTGTAGGAATTTCTAATTGTATAAAAGCCTTTAACGAATAAGGCGTCTCGTTTTAATGAGACGCCTTTTGTGTGAGTGAAAAATAATAGTGGGACTGTAAAAGTATTAAAATCTTTCGAGAATAAAAAAAATAAAAAATGTAAGAAAATGGAATAACCTGATTATTTTTATAGGACTAAACTTCAAAATTTTAATTATGAAAAAAATCTTTATTTTACTTTTAATGTTTTTGGGACTGACGGTTCATTCTCAGACACCCTGTTTTACCGACCAGGTAACTACCGACTTAATTAACACTGATCCTGATGTTAAAATCAAGATTGATAACCTAGACAGTTATTTGGCCGATCGTATTTCATTGAAAACGGATATTGTTCCTTCAATTACGATTCCGGTTCAAATTAATATCCTCCATAACAACCAAGCTCTTGGAGGTGGCGCAAACATAAATGACAGTCAGGTGTTAGATCAGCTAGTAGCCTTGAACAATTATTACAGTGCTTATGGCATAAGCTTTTGCCTGGCAACTAAAACAGGTGCAAATCCAATTGTTACTCCCGCTTGGGCTATTCAGAATACACCAGGAATCATTCACTATAATACAACAGCAACAGATCATACTGCTAATGCAAGTGGATGGCAATCGTTACTAGACGCTATACATCCAACCATAACCAGATCCCAGTACTTAAGGATTTGGGTTGTTAATAGCATTAATGGAACTTCAAGCGGTATTTTAGGATATTCAATGTTTCCAAATACCTCGCCTGTCTTTGATGGCATAGTGATGCGCTATGATACATTTGGCAATGGCAATGCTAATTTAAGGCCAAACTATAATTTAGGAAAAACTTTGGTACACGAAGTGGGTCATTATCTAGGATTGTATCATACTTTTGAAGGAGGATGTGCAGGAATGACGGGTTCTAATTGCTTAAGTGCAGGTGACAGGGTTTGTGATACACCTCCTGTAGCAGCTGCTAACTTTAGCTGTACAACAGGAACCAACTCCTGTTCCGAATCTCCTAACTTTCCAGATTTGATTAATAATTATATGGATTATGGCAATGATAATTGCGTTACAAGTTTCACTTTAGGGCAAAAATGGAGGATGTATGATGCAGTAAACTTTGCCCGCCGTGAGTTGATTTCAGATGAGAACTTAATATATACCGGAGTAACGTGTATCAATCCAAATACGATCACCGCTAAATTTACCCCAAGTACCTATTATTCTTGTTTTGCGGGTAATTCAATTACCTTTACACCTCTTTTAAATTCTACTTCACTAACCTATTCATGGGATTTTGGTGATACTGCTTCCGGTGCCTCTAACCAATCATTAGCAACAACGCCTACCCACTCGTTTACTTCTGCGGCAAATTCACCATATACAGTTTCCCTAACTGTTTCAGATGGAACAAATTCAGCAACTTATCTTGCTAGAATTTTCATCACGAATTGTTCCGGTATATCGGGACAGGAAAGCACCTGGTATTTTTCAACAAATAATTCTATGAGTTTTAGTACGGGTGTGCCAATTGCAACAAACAAAACCTTTCCTCAGGCCGTTACGTTTGATGAATCCTGTGCAATGGTAAATAATTCATCTGGCGGAGTTTTGTTTTATACAAATGGGCGGTATGTGTGGAAAGATTCCATTAACGCACCTGTCAATTCTACTGCTTTAACCGGAAGTGGCAATTCTAAGTCAGGAGTCCTGATTCTACCAAATCCTGCAAATTCAATCCAGTATTACATTTTCACAATCGATTCCAATTACAGCGGTACAGGTTCAGCCGGTTTAAATGGTTTCAGATATAGTTTAGTCAATGTTAGTGGGGGAATTGTAAGCATGGCTCCTTCTGTCAATGTTCCGATAACTATTCCAGCTGGATTCAATACCGGTAATAACGGGGCAGTTTTAGGAGGCGAAGGCGTAATTGCTATGGAAAGATGTACCGGCGGATATTGGATTTTTACCACATTAAAGTCGAGTACAGGCAAATACATTGTCATCTATTCCTTAACAACTTCGGGCTTAGCAGTTGTAAGCAGTACTTTCCTTATGCCAACATCACCAGATCCCCTTTTCGATTGGAGATCTTCATTGAAAATTTCACCTGACGGCAATAAATTGTTATATGTTAATTATCACTACCTTAATAATAGTTATTTATTTGATTTTAATAAATTTAATGGAACAATAAGTAATACGGTTACTTTACCAAAATGCAGTGGTGCTTGTTTTAGCCCAGACTCAAAATTATTGTATATGGATTCAGGCCCAAATAGACATGAATCGCCTGATACTATTTATTTGTATCAATACAATATGAATTCGAGCAACATAATAAACAGCAGGGTCACTGTTGCGTCGAATTATGGAAACACATCAGAGATTCAAATTGGTCCAGACAATAAATTATATCAATGCATAAGGAATAAAAATAGATTAGGCATAGTCCATAATCCGAATACATTAGCCAGTACAGATAATCCAAATGCCTGTAATTATACAGTTGATGGTCTGATAACCAATACCGAGGTATATAATGCATTACCTAACTTTATCAACGCCAAAACAGCAACGGCTTTTCCTACAACAGCATCTATCAGTAGTTATCCTAGCAGCTGTCTTGCCTATAAATTTGTTGCCAATGCCTGCGGTACTACATTTAATTGGGAAATCAGAAACAGTAGTTCTGCCATTATTTTTACTGGTTCAGGAACTCAAATCACATATACATTCCCATCAACAGGAAGCTACACTATATATTTGAAGAGTTCAACCAATACGGCTTTAGCAAACATTCCTCTTGTTATAGCTAATCCGGTTCCTGTTATTGCAGGAGGCACTTCTATTTGTCCTGTAGGGTCAGGCCACAGAAATACTAATAATTCTGTTACCTTATTAACGGGACAGACTGTTGTCTGGAGTGTTTCAGGAACAGGTACTATTGTTGGCTTAAACAACCAGTCAAGCGTAGAAGTAACTTGGGCTTCTCCGGGAACGCTTACTGCGACTATTACTAACGCATCGGGATGTTCAGGTTCTGCTTCAGTTAATATTACCCAACAATCAGCACCATCAACACCTGTAATATCGGGAAGTACTTATGCCTGTGTTACTGAAACCAGCACAACAACCAACACAACAACTATTCCTTTGGGACATACAGCGTTATGGACGGTTACAGGAGGAACATATAGTTCATTTACAGGAGCAAAATCAGCAACCGCAAATATAACCTGGACTTCATTGCCAGGTCAAATAACCTTAACGTTAACAAATTCCAGTGGTTGCTCCTCAAGTGTAACACAAACGATAACTTCATCTTGTCAATGCGATTGTTTAGCTGGTTTTACAAAGGTTACTACATTTCCTCAAACTTGTGCAGTAAATAACAATACTGATCCTTTTTGTCAAAATTTAAGTTTAAAGTATATTTTCATATATAGTAATGCTACTGCTTTTTACACGACTTCTAACTGTAACATACCTAAATTTGGGAGAACAATTACTGGAGTGCAAATTAACATTCTTGATAGTTCTTCAGAAGTCGTTTGCAGTAGGTTAATCGGATTTGCACCAAAGACTGCAAGCATTTCTACTAATGAAATAACTGTTTCTCCAAATCCTTCAAAAGGACTGTTTACAGTTAACATAAAGAATTTTAATGACAAAGTAAGCGTTAAAGTTTTGGACTTAAATGGAAGGGTTGTCTACAAAGAAAATCAAGTTTTATTTGATTCAGCCAAAACTATTGATTTAAGTAATTTGCAAAAAGGGGTTTATCTTTTAAAATTGTCAGGTAAAGACCTTAACTCAAGTTTAAAAATTGTAAAAGATTAAATTAACAGCTTTATTAAAAAGCCTGAAATCACTAAATTTCAGGCTTTTTTTATAAAACGTATCCAAAATTGCTGAGAAATGTTTAGCTATTAAAAATAAAAAAGCCCCAATAACTTGGGACTTTTGTGGAGAATATCGGATTCGAACCGACCACCTCTTGCCTGCCAGGCAAGCGCTCTAGCCAAATGAGCTAATCCCCCAATAATAGTTCGCAAATATATACTTTTTGCTGTGATTACAAAAAAAAATAACGCTTAAATAAATCCTTGTAATGCAATCAATTAGAATTATTTTTTTTGTATAATTGCATTTATTTTTTATTTTACATTTTTTTAACACAAACTAAACTTTATCAATGAAAAAAACTACACTACTACTTACTTTGTTTTTTTGTTCTTTTTTCGGTTTTGCACAAACCACTTATTACTCAGAAAATTTTCAATCAGGAGGTTTAAGCGGTTGGACCGTTAATGATACTGACGGAGATGGTAACAATTGGAGTGTTTTAAATGCCTCAGGCGTTAATGCTTCTGCAGTACCAGGATCTTTAATGTCATTTTCCTGGACACAAGCCAGTGGAGCATTAGACCCTGACAATCTTGTTACTTCGCCTGCCATAGATTTAACGGGCGCAACAGCCGAGTCAAATATGTACTTATTTTTTGATCATTTATTAGGTGATCCGGCTGAACCGGATAAATACTCTGTGTATGTTACAACATCTAATGACCCAGCTGTGATAAACGCCGCAACACCTGTTTTAACAGTAACACCTACAAATACTACCTATACTAACAAGTCTGTTAACATTAGTTCTTTTTTAGGGCAAACAATATATATATCATTCAGACACTATGAGTCGCCAGATGAATATTTTATATTGATTGACAACGTAGTAGTAAAAAGTGTAGCCAATAATGATGTTCAATTGGTCTCGGCTAAACTGAAAAGATATAGTTTACAAAACACAAACAACACTTTAACCTTTACGGTTAAAAATGTAGGGCTAAATGCAATTACCAATTTAACAATCAACTGGAATGACGGAACTGATCATTCTATGACTGTAAATAGAAATATTGCTGTAGGTGCAACCACCACAGTAAACCATCCAACTCCTGTAAACTATGCTACTGTTGTTGATAAGAATTTAGCTTTAAGCATAACAGCTGTTAACGGGGCTGTAGATCCTGTTCCTGCCAATAACACCGGAAACGCAAAATTTAATACGGTAAGCCAGGCCTCACCTAAAAAAGTATTTTTTGAAGAAGGAACGGGTACTTGGTGTGGATGGTGTCCAAGAGGAGCTCTCGCTATGGCTTATATGCAGGCAACTTATCCAAATGAATTTATTGGTGTAGCAGTTCATAATTATAATGGCAAAGACCTTATGCAACTTGATGAATATAATGCTGGAGCGGCTCTTCCCGGCTTTCCCGGAATGAATGTAGACAGATCTGTTAAAGGTGCTGATGTTAGCCAGGCTGATATGGTTAGCAATTTAAATACAAGAAAATTATTAACTGTACCTGTTAGTTTAGCTGCAAGCGGTGGTGTTAGTGGCAACCAGGTTACCATTAATGCTGATGCCACTTTTAGAACTGTTTTTTCTAATGCAAACTACAGATTAGCAGTTGTGATTTCAGAAGATGACGTTACCGGTACTTCTGCAGCATATAGTCAAACTAACTACTATGCAGGTGGTGATAACGGTCCTATGGGCGGTTACGAATCCCTGCCAAATCCTGTGCCTGCATCCCAAATGGTGTATGACCATGTTGGAAGAGCTTTATTAGGAGGTTATAACGGACAGGCTGGTTCTGTTCCTACTTCCATTACTGATGGACAAACAATAAGTTATACTTTTAATTATACAGTACCTGCAACAAGCACAATTGCCGATATGCATGCTGTAATTCTTTTAATTGACCAGGATAATGGAGAAGTTGTAAATGCAAAATCAGTGGAACTTGCAACGCTTGCCGTGAACCAAAACGCAGCTACTACTTTCGACATCTATCCGAATCCTGCAAGTGAGTATATCAATATCAGCAACCTTAAAGGGGGCAGCTATTCGATTACCATCTATGACATGCTAGGAAGAGTAATCCAAAGCGACAAAAGAGAGGTTTCAGATAATGAAACATTCTCATTGCCAATCAAAGGAATCGCAAAAGGAGAATATATAGTAAATATTGCTACAGGAACTACTTCTTACAGCAAACATTTATTAGTAAAATAATTTAATAACCTACAATACTTAATCATTATGAAAAAAATAATTGTTGTCATCGCCTGTTTTTATTCGGTTTTGTCGTTTTCACAAATGACAATGAAAAAACTTGATGGAACGCCTATTTTGAATGGAGACGTTTTCACTTTTTCAACATTGGGTGATCCTGAAACGGCATCATCATCAGATCCTGCTTATTTGGGATTGAAAATCTATAACAGTTCTGCTAATGCCATCAATGTAAAGATGAGGCTTATCAGTATGACTAATGCTGACGGAAACAACGTTCAGTTTTGTATTGATCCTATTTGCATCGGATCTATTACAGTTGGTAACGCCTATCCTGCCAGCGGAAATTCTGTTGTACCTGCCAATGGACAAAACGGCAATTTTGATCACTTCATCAACAACAATCCTGGTACTAACGGAAATGGTACCGTTGAGTATGTGTTGAAATTTTATATGGTCGACAATTTTGGAGGTGAATTTGGTAACTCTATAACAATTACCTACAGATACGCAGCCTTAGGCCTTGCATCCAATGCTCTTGAAACTGCCGGAATCAATGTGACATCAACATTGGTAAAGTCACAATTTGAGTTTGATGCTACTTCTAATGGAACTGCAGAACTTTACGATATCAACGGAAAAATGGTTACATCAGTAAACTATATCTCCGGATATAATACTGTGGATGTGTCCAATTTAAATGCTGCTGTTTATATTTTGAACTTCACCAACCAAGAGGGCAAAAAGGCAGCCTTAAAGATTATTAAGAAGTAACAAAAACTTCACTATACTAAAAAAGCCCCATCAAATTGATGGGGCTTTTTTTATGGATATCTTTTATTAAAAACTTGTATTGAGGGAAAGTGAAATTCCTGTGCTTTCCGGAACAAAACGGCAAACACCTCCAACACAAACCAAACCTCCTCTTTGTCTTCCGTAAGCTAAAGCTATTCGTGTTGATTTATACCTATAAGCATTTCCAATACTGTAATAATGGTGGCGTAATTTGGCATCATCATTTCCATAGTTATACATGTCAGATAGGTATACTGTATATTTAGTGCTCAAATTGAATTCGGCTAATAATGCAGCCCAGTTCTTCTTGTCACTATCAGCCCACAGATGTTCTGCCTGCACCCGAACTGATTTACTGGCACTAAATTTATAAGTTGCTTCTGCCCCTAAAATATTGGTGTTAACTTCGCCATAAGTCTCTTCAATGTATTTTTTATTGTAATACTGATGAATGAAACTAAAGCCAGTCAGCCATTTATCGTTGAATTTTTTTGTGATTTCTATATTAGCATCCGAAAAGTATTTTTGGCCAAAACCTATAAAATCGGCATGGTAATCCTGAGGCGAGAAGATGTAGAATTCTCCTCCCAAGCCGTGATATTCAGAATAGTTTACGGCAACCTTAGTTCCATATTTTCCTCCTATAGGACTTCCTTTCTTAAAGTTGTAAAACAAATCTATCTGACCGCCAATTTCTCCGGCCTTTACTAAATTGACATCATTAATGATTACGTTTGGCTGAGCCTGATACACATAAATGTTAGCTAAATTAAAATGATGTTGTTTGGTCAAACTTGGCACATAATTCATGATCATATCGTTGAACTGATTTCCTTTAGCAATACGCTCCGAATAGAAACTCATATTCTCCAATCTTCTGAAAGTAGCATCAACACCAAATCCCTTTTTAGAATAGCCCAGATTAAGCAATAATGCATTTCCAGTTTTGATAAGGTTATTATCGATTTGATTCCTAACCTGAACTACTGCATCTTTTGACTTGTAATCAAATTCGGTTGAAAGATAAAACGAATCGTGGGCATAGTTCAAACGCCCGGCAAAGGCATTCGTCAATCTGTTAAACTTAGGATCAACAATGTCTGTTTGTTCATCTCTACCTACATAAGTAAGTCCAAATGACAATTCATCTTTTTCAAACTTAAAAATATCAGAAAGAGACAGCTCTAAATCAGTTCCATAGATTTTCCCTTCCGAAACATCAAATCCTGTACGCTGTTGTCCGTAAAGCGTTTTTATGGTAAAATATTTTGCAGGTTTGTAAATAACGCGAAGACCTCTCAAGGCATTGTTGATTCCCAAAGCCCTGTCTTCCCAGCTTCTTAATAACAAACCGCTTCCAAACTGCTCGTAGAAATAACCAGCCGTCACATCTATCTTATCGTTTTTAAATTGGGCAAAATAAGTTGCAACATTCGCGTCTTTATATTTTGGATTGTAATTCAAAAGCGCTTCCTGAGCATAAGCTTCTCCTTGTATACCAAAACTCCAGTTCTTTATTTTGTAGTTTACAAACAGATAATTATTGGATCGTACTGGGTTTTCAGGGTGAACAACAGGATTATAAAATTCATCCAAAAGCCCTTTATCGTTTAAATACCATTGGGCATTTGATTCAAATCCACCCGAAACAGTACCGTTATCCTTTTCTTTTTCCTGACCGTAAGTTAATGTTGATGCAACGAAAAGTCCGACTAAAATAATGCTCTTCATCGGTTAAAGCGTCTTAAGTTTTTCAAACAACTCACTTTCGCTTCCCGGAACATATCCATTCTGAATATAAGCTATAACGCCATTTTTCACTACGACCGTGTAAGGAATATTAACAATGCCTAAAGCTCTTTTCAGTTCCTGGTTGGTGTCTAACAAAACTTTATATTCCCAGCCTTTTCCGTTTACCAATGGCTTAATTCTTTTTTGTGTCCTGGAATCATCCGTAGCAATGGCAATTATTTCGATTGGCAATGCTTTTTTCCATTCTTCCTGTAAGTCGTTCATTTCATCAAGTTCGGCAATGCAAGGCGTGCACCAGGTAGCCCAAAAAGAGAAAATATAGATTTTATCCTTTTCCATGAAATCTGTAACAACTGATTTTTTTACGCCTTCAATATCTGACAATGAAACATTTGGCATTTGCTTTTGAGAAATTGCAGTAAATCCTGTAAGGAATAACAGTGCAATAAGTAGGTTCTTCATATTAGTTTAGTTTGTTTGTACAAATAAAGAAATAATATGCTTAAGATTAAAGTTTTTTTATTTATTTTGCTGTTCCTTAAATTCAAATTTGAAATGAAAAGAATAAAAGCCCTCCTTTCTCTTTTAACATTAATCACACTCTATTCCTGTAGCGATACGAAAGTAATTGAAAATATTCCGGATGATACTGAAACAGCACCTCCGGTTTCGGGTTATTTCAAAAAAGAGTTTTAATTGAAGATTACACCGGAACCTGGTGTGGAAACTGTACGCGTGTAGCCTATGCTATCGACCAGATGGTTGAACAGTCAGATAAAGTAGTCACGATTGCGATTCACAATGGTAATGATCCTTATCATTTTGCAGGCTTTCAACCTTTGAAGGATATGATTATGCCAAATTCCGATTTAGAATTGCCGCAATCCCGATTAAATCGAACTATTGTATGGACCTCTCCGGAACCCTCTAACCTTGCACAAGCAAAAGCGCTGACCGGAAACAATGCCGGATTGGGAATTGCAATGTCATCAACAGTGGTAAACGGAACCGTAAACCTTGATGTTAACATGAAATTTGCCCAAAACTATACAGGCTTAAAGCTTGTAGTCTACGCACTTGAAAATCACCTAATCCGTAATCAGGTAAATTATACTTCCTACTATGGAAATGTAAATCCAGTACAAGGTTATGAGCACAATCATGTGTTAAGAAAAGAAATAACTGATTTGCTTGGTGATCCAATTACCGAAAGCACCACTGCGGGACAAACGATTACCAAATCGTTCTCATTCCCAATTCCGGCTAACTTTTTAAATCCCGAAAACATCAGTTTTGTAGCGATGATCGTCAATGCTGATAATTTGGCCTTAAATGCCAGAGCCGCTGAAAAAAATGAAAATCAGTCGTTTGAGCAGAATCCATAATCAGGAAAAGAAAAATTAAAAGGTTGCCCAAAAGGCAGCCTTCTTTTTTATGTAAATTTGTACTACCAATAAAAAAAGTTATGACCACTTCTGAACTAGGCGACATTACCATAGACATTCAAGCTAAAATCGCGACAATTACTTTTAGTCATCCGGCAAGCAATTCGTTTCCAAGTAGCTTATTACAAAAACTGACTTCGGAACTAAATGGGATTTCCTCCAATCCTGAAGTGAATGTCGTTGTGCTGCAAAGCGAGGGGAAAACCTTTTGTGCCGGAGCTTCTTTCGACGAATTGCTTTCGATTACCAATTTAAAGGATGGGAAAAAATTCTTCTCTGGCTTTGCCGATGTAATTAATGCAATGCGTCAATGCCCGAAAATCATTATAGGAAAAGTTCAGGGAAAAGCTGTTGGTGGCGGAGTTGGTTTGATTTCTGCCTGTGATTTTGCTTTTGCCTATCAGGATGCCGCTGTCAAATTATCCGAAATTGCGATTGGAATTGGCCCGTTTGTGATTGAACCGGCAGTTTCGAGAAAAATTGGCAAAAACGCTATGGCCGAAATGTCGTTGCAGCCTACCATCTGGCAAACTGCAGATTGGGCAGTAGCCAAAGGATTGTACGCCGATCTTTTCGATAGCATGGCGGAAGTTAATGAAGCAACGCAACATCTTGCTGAAAAATTGGCATCCTATAACCCCGAAGCCTTAGCAGAAATGAAGAAGGTCTTTTGGGAAGGCACCGAAAACTGGGACAAACTATTATACGAAAGAGCAGCCATCTCAGGAAAATTAGTTCTTTCCGATTTTACGAAAGAAGCGTTAAGCCAATTTAAAAAATAACGTATGAAATTAATTTTGTTACTACAGCAAGCCAACATCGATGAAAAAATAAAGAATGCACCTAACGATGGCTATATGATTGGCGTCTGGATTGGTTATGTGCTTCCCTTTGCTCTACTAATAGGAGTTGCCTATCTCATTATTACCGTGCCAAAAAAAGACAAAACGACCTATAACATTTATTTAGTAAATTTGCAGTGTAAAAATTTCTTTAATGAGTAACATCAGAATCACCAAACAATTCTCTTTCGAAACCGGACATGCACTATATGGCTATGATGGCAAATGCAAAAATGTTCATGGGCACAGCTATAAACTTTCGGTAACGGTTATCGGTCAGCCGATTTCGGATAACTCGAATGTAAAATTTGGAATGGTAATAGACTTTTCAGATTTAAAAAAATCGTTAAGGAAGAAATCGTTGATATTTTTGACCATGCAACTGTCTTCAATAAAAACACACCGCACGTTGAATTGGCTACCGAGCTAAAAAACCGAGGACATCATGTGATTTTGGTAGATTATCAGCCAACAAGTGAAAATATGGTTACTGATTTTGCACAGAAAATCAAAAACCGCCTGCCGGAAACTGTCAAATTGCATTCGCTGAAATTACAGGAAACGGATACTTCTTTTGCAGAATGGTATGCTTCAGATAATTAAATTGTCACACTGAGCGCAGTCGAAGTGCTTTTAAACTAAAATTTCTAATGACCATTTCTCCCAATAAAAAAATATATTTTGCTTCCGATCAACACTTTGGTGCACCAACGCCCGAAGCCAGTTTCCCGCGTGAGCAAAAGTTTGTTGCCTGGCTGGACGAAGTAAAAAAAGATGCCGACGCCATATTCCTTCTCGGTGATTTATTCGATTTTTGGTTTGAATATAAAACGGTTGTTCCAAAAGGTTTTGTCAGAGTGCTTGGAAAGTTAGCCGAAATCCGTGACAGCGGAATCCCAATCTATTTCTTTGTAGGCAACCACGATTTATGGATGGATGATTACTTTCAGAAAGAGCTTAATATTCCGGTATTTCACGATAATCAGGAATATGAGTTCAACGGAAAAACATTTCTGATTGGACATGGTGACGGAAAAGGTCCAGGCGACAAAGGTTATAAACGTATGAAAAAAGTGTTTACCAATCCGTTTTCGAAATGGCTTTATCGTTGGCTTCATCCCGATATTGGTGTTAAACTGGCACAATACCTTTCAGTAAAAAACAAACTGATTTCAGGCGATGCAGATGTGAAATACCTTGGCGAGGAAAACGAATGGCTGGTGCAATATTCAAAACGCAAGCTCGAAACCAAACATTACAACTATCTCATTTTCGGTCACCGTCATTTGCCAATGGTTTTAAAGGTTGGCGAAAACGCTGAATATGTCAATTTAGGCGATTGGATTGGCTATTTCACTTATGGTGTTTTTGACGGAGAAAAGTTTGAGTTGAAAGAATATTAGCTTTCCATTTTCTAATTTAAATATGATGAATAAGAGCCTTTATAAACTATTGCCTGTTACAACAATCACTATTTTGATGTTGTTACTTTCTTTTCCGTCTTTTTCACAGAAAAAATTAAAAGGAAAAACCTTTTCAGCTTTATATAGCACAGTAAAAACAAAAACTGAATATGGTGGCAAATGCATGATTTACACCTACTGTTCGCTGAAATTTGACAAAAATACCGTAACCGTTTCCTTCAATTCTGAAGCCGATTGTAAGTCAAGCCAAGTCCAAAAAGAAGTGGAGAAAAGTTCTGAACAGACCTATGAATGGTATACCGTCAACAAACAAATTCACATAAAAGATTTTAACGGATTTGAACCTCTGTCCTTTTCAGATGGGAAGTTGGTGGGCAAAAAGTTATCTTCCGATAAATCAAATACTATTGAATTCCATCAAGAACCCTGATGTTGCCTGATTACCTAATATCCTTCAACCTCAACTGCACAGTTACATTCCCATTAAATTCGTTTTCATCAATGCAATAAACAGCTTCAAAGGAATTTTGGCTTTTTACCAATTCTAATTTGTTTCCTAATCCAAAACCTATCGCTCCAAAACCTTCGGAATTATTTTGTTTTACAAATAATTTTAAATGTTCTTCCTTTTGCCCTAATTGCTTAGCATAACCGGTGTCTTTTAGATTTTTCGAAATAAAAACGGGTGTCATATTCTGTGGCCCGAAAGGTTCGAACTGGTTCAACAGCCGCACTAATTTCTCATTGATATCTGTAAGGTCAATTTCGGCATCAATTGAAATTTCAGGAGTCAATAAATCGGGAGGAATCGTTTCTGAAACTACTTTTTCAAAGGCCTTTTTAAAGTTTAGGTAATTCTCTTCCTTCAATGTCATTCCTGCGGCATACATATGGCCTCCAAATTGTTCTAAATGTTCTGAACTGGCTTCGAGAGCATTATAAATATCAAAATCCTTCACGGAACGCGCCGATGCAGCCAGTTTGTCACCGCTTTTGGTGAAAACTATTGTTGGCCTGTAATAGGTTTCTATCAATCGGGAAGCCACAATGCCAATAACGCCTTTGTGCCAGTTTTCGCTATAAACAACAGAAGTAAAACCATCCTGCTCATTATTGATCTCAATTTGATCCAGTGCTTCAATGGTAATTTGTTTGTCTAAATCCTTTCGGTCAGAGTTGTGCTGTTCTATTTCGGAAGCAAATTGTTCCGCCTGATCTAAGTCATATTCGGTTAGCAAAGCGACCGCTTCATTTCCATGCTTTATTCTGCCTGCCGCATTAATTCTTGGTGCGATAATAAATACGACATCTGTAATCGTGAGTGTTTTTTCTTTACGTTTTGGATCAAAGCCTTAATTCCCGGACGTGGATTTTTATTGATAACATCTAACCCGAATTTCGCCAAAATCCTGTTTTCACCAGTCATCGGAACAATATCCGCAGCGATTGCTGTCGCCACTAAATCGAGGTAAATTAACAAGTCATCAATCGTTTGCCCGTTATTTTGGGCCAAAGCCTGAATCAATTTGAAGCCAATTCCACAACCACATAATTCGTCATACGGATAATGGCAATCTTCCCTTTTGGGATCGAGAATCGCAACAGCATCAGGCAATTTTTCGCCCGGACGATGGTGATCACAAATAATAAAATCGATGTTTCTTTCGTTCGCGTAAGCAATGTGATCAATCGATTTGATGCCGCAATCCAAAGCAATAATTAGTGAAATTCCATTGTCATCGGCATAGTCAATTCCCTTAAACGAAATTCCGTAACCTTCATCATAACGGTCGGGAATATAAGTCGCCACATTCGGATAATAACTTTTGAGATAAGACGAAACCAGAGAAACAGCAGTGGTTCCATCGACATCATAATCGCCAAAAACCAAAATATTTTCGCCGTTTACAATCGCCGTTTCAATTCGAAAAACCGCTTTATCCATGTCTTTCATCAGATAGGGATTGTGCAAATCATCCAAACTGGGACGGAAAAACTCGCGAGCCTGTTCAAACGTTTCAATTCCGCGCTGTACCAAAAGCGTAGCAATGAGATTGTCTACCTTTAATAGGTCAGCCAAATGGTTAACTTTGTGGGAATCTGGTTTTGGTTTGAGTGTCCAGCGCATTTTTTTTATTATAAATTTTGAATTTTGAATTCTAAATGGTTGTAGACAAAAATACGCGAAAGCTTAGAAAAAATGATATAGTTTTTGTTTCTAATTTATAGATAAAACCTCGTTATATTCGTTATTTTTGATTTACTAAAATTTTATAAAATGCAGATTCAGGGCCAGATTGTCGATATTCCAAACCGCAGGATATATTCGGGAGAAATTACTGTTGAAAACGGAAAGATTACTTCCATAATGGAGAAAGAACATAGTGTAAAAAATTATATTCTTCCCGGGTTTGTTGATGCTCACATCCATATAGAAAGCTCGATGCTGGTTCCATCCGAATTTGCAAAAATAGCTGTCCTTCACGGAACTGTCGGAACGATTTCGGATCCACACGAAATTGCCAACGTGCTCGGAAAAGACGGTGTTCATTATATGATTGAAAACGGAAAGCAAGTGCCATTGAAGTTTCATTTTGGAGCTCCATCGTGTGTTCCTGCAACCTTTTTGAAACGGCTGGTGCTGTAATTGATTCGGATCAGATTAAGGAACTGATGGCTTCTCCTGATATTTATTATTTGTCTGAAATGATGAATTATCCTGGCGTTTTATTCGATGATGAAGAAGTCCTGAAAAAGATTGCCTGGGCGAAACATTACAATAAACCTGTGGATGGCCATGCGCCGGGATTGGGTGGCGAACCCATTAAAAAATATATTGCTGCCGGAATTTCAACCGACCACGAATGTTTTACTTACGATGAAGGTGCTGAAAAACTATCATTAGGTATGAAAGTACTTATTCGTGAAGGAAGTGCTGCGAAAAATTTTGAAGCCTTAATCGATTTGTTGCCTGATAATTTTGAAAATATGATGTTCTGTTCCGATGACAAGCATCCTGATGATTTGATTGTCGGACATATTAATCTGCTTTGTGCAAGAGCTGTTGCGAAAGGATTTGATCTGTTTAAAATACTGCAGATGGCATGCATTAATCCGGTGAAGCATTACAAAATGAACATTGGTTTATTGCAAAAAAATGACGCTGCCGATTTTATTGTGGTTGAAGATTTAACCGATTTTAAAGTACTTCAAACCTACATCGATGGTGAATTGGTTGCCGAAAACGGAAAGTCTTTTGTAAAACACATCGCCTTTGAAAAACCGAATAATTTCAATACGTCCAAAAAGAAATCAAAGACTTTGAAATTGCTGGCTCAGCCGAAAAAATCAGGGTAATTGAAGCCTTGGAAGGGCAATTAATCACCAACGAAATCCATCAAAAACCAAAGATAGAAAACGGGAAAATCATCTCTGACACAGAAAACGACATACTAAAAATGGCTGTAGTTAATCGGTATCAGGACGCTAAGCCTGCGATTGCCTTCATCAAAAACTTTGGATTAAAAAGCGGTGCGATTGCAAGCTCTGTGGCGCATGATTGCCATAACATAGTTGTGGTTGGAACTTCTGACGAGGAAATCTGTAAAGCAGTCAACATTTTGATTGAAAACAAAGGTGGTGTTTGTGCGGTAAATGGTTTGGAATCAAAATCATTGGCGCTTCCAGTTGCCGGAATCATGAGCGACAAGGATGGATGGGAAACCGGAAAAGCGTATCAGGAAATCGACGCGATGGCTAAACAATTAGGCAGTAACCTAAAAGCACCTTTCATGACGCTTTCCTTTATGGCCTTATTGGTAATTCCTGATTTGAAGCTTTCAGACAAAGGCTTGTTCAGCGGAAATTCATTCTCGTTTGTGGATTTGGAAGTTGAAAAAGAAAATAGATAAAAGAAAAAAAATTTATTCTTCGAATTGTCTTGTCTCTTGCTTCTCTTTAAAGATGCTGATTGATAAACGGATCGCTCCATTTTTGGTTTTGGATGATATTTTCATCCGTAAGCGTTCTCAAGAAAGAAAATAACGCCGCTTTTTGTTCAGCAGTCAAATTCAGATGTTGCGGATTCCCGTTTATATCTTTCAATTGTGGTGACAGATTTGGATGATTTTTTACACCACTGTTATAATGTTCTATAACCTGCTGCAAGGTTTGAAAACGACCATCGTGCATGTAAGGCGCTGTTAAGGCAATGTTTTTCAAAGTCGGGATTTTGAATGCTCCTTTAAAATCAGTAATGGCTGGAAAAGTTTCAAAAGCGCCAAAGTCATTCGTTGATGTCAAATCCAATCCGTTGTTCTTTGGTCCCGAATTGACACTTACAAAAGCTTCAGTGGCATGGCATTGAAAACACCCTGCTCCACCTTCATTAACTGGTTTCATGAAAAGCGTTTTGCCTTGATTTTCTTCGGCAGTAAAATTCGGAAACGGCATCTGCCTGTTGGCTACCTGAGCTCTTCCGGTATCATAACGGCTTTGGCTGCTGACGATGCTTCTTATAAATTGCGACAAGGCATCGGCTATCCTTTCATTGGAAATCATCCCTGTTCCAAATGCAGCCTGAAACAACGGACTGTAAAATGGCCGCGCTGCTACCTTCTGTGTAATCTCATTGGCCGTTAATCCCATTTCATGTACATCAAGTATGGGTTGTAAAACCTGATCCTCTAAAGTGGCTGCGCGCTCATCCCAAAAGAAGCGTCCTCTGGAGTAATAGCGTTGGTTTACTAGAGATATTGAATGCCTTCGTGTTGGAACCAGAAGAAATCCTAAACTTTTTACAGGCGAATCACTAAAGGCTAAATCCTGTCGGTGGCAACTGCCACATGCCACTGTTTTATTCTGGCTTAAGTTAACATCGTAAAAAAGCACCCTTCCGAGAGTAGCTCCGGCATCAGTAACCGGATTTGAGCTTGGGTTATTATCAATTCCGTTGACAGAACTGGGAAATGCTCCTCCGTCATTTGTTAAAAAATGAGGTGGCAAATTTAAGTTGACATAATCATAAGGCGTTTCCGGAAGGTTAATAACTTTTACCGTGTTGTTTATAGGCACGTATTTAGCGTCATCTGAACAAGAGATGAAGAAAATTAGAAGGAGACCTAAAACAAAGGCTTTTTTCATGATTTTATTTTAAGGATTTCCCACCAACCACAGCTACAATTTCCCCTTTTGGAGGCTTCGCTTCGAAATGTTTTAAAACCTCTTCTGCTGTTCCGCGTATCGTTTCTTCGTGTAGTTTCGATAATTCCCTGGAAACCGAAACGGACCTGTCAGCTCCAAAATACTGTACAAATTCCGCTAAGGTTTTTACCAATTTATGAGGCGAAACATAGAAAATCATGGTTCGGTTTTCTTCGGCTAATGCTAAATATCGGGTTTGTCGTCCTTTCTTTTCGGGTAGGAAACCTTCAAAAACGAACCGGTCATTGGGCAAACCGCTATTCACTAAAGCCGGGACAAAAGCGGTGGCGCCAGGAAGACAATCGACTTCAATATTATTTTCAACACAGGCACGCGTCAGTAAAAATCCAGGATCTGAAATTGCCGGAGTTCCAGCGTCTGAAATGAGTGCAATATTTTCTCCAGCCTGCATACGCTTAATCAGGTTTTCAACGGTTTTGTGTTCGTTGTGCATGTGATGGCTGTGCATGTGTGTGGAAATCTCAAAATGCTTCAGCAGTTTACCGCTAGTCCTGGTGTCTTCGGCCAAAATCAAATCGACTTCTTTCAAAACCTTAATGGCTCTGAAAGTCATGTCTTCAAGATTGCCAATTGGCGTGGGAACTATGTAAAGTTTGGCCATTTATTGGAATTTTTTCTCCACAATAGCCATAAAACGTTCGATATACTCTTCTTCGCCAACCCAATAGTTATAATCCGGAATAACCATTTCATTTATAAAGGTTTTGGCTTCTTCAAACGTATCGAAAGTATTCAACTGTGAAATTACACGGTTAAAGTCTTCATTGCTGTCGTTGAAAAGATGTTTTACAAAACCTATTCTGTCATTCAATCCGATGGCAATTGATTTGGACATCGCGTCACTCATAGCGGCTGTTTTAGGCACTTCGACTGGCGTAATGGCAGTTATGATTTCCTCCCTTGTTTCTGCAGGGATTTCCGTTGTAGTTTGCTTCGCCAGTTCGCTATCGCTCGAGTCAGTTGGGAATAACGTAACGTCATTTGGCTTTACAAAAACAGGGTCTGCATATCTTCCAATATGATCTTCCAGTTTTTCAACGGTTTTCACCTCATTGACCTTTTCCTCTTCAACTTCTTCTTCCTCTTCTAATTCAAAAATGGGTTCAAATAAAGGTTTTTCTTCCGATACCAATTCCTCTTCGGAAGCTTCTTCTTGCTCAGTATCCTCTGAATCTTCTGTCAAAGCTGGTTCTTCCAATTGCTTCGCCTGTTCGCTTTCGCTCGGGTCTTCCTCAACTGTGTCTTCCGGTTTTTCTGAAACGACTATTTCTTCTTCTGATTCGGCTTCAGCTTCTTCTTCAATTTCAGGTTCACTTGCCGCTTCTTTGTCAGCACTTTCAATTTCTTCTACCTCAGCAACGGGTTCAGCAATTTCTTCTTTTATTTCAACTTTTGGTTCTGGCTCTGAAACGGTTTGATTAGATTGCTCGAGTTTTTCTTCCAAAACAGCTTCAGTTACATCTGATTTTACCGACTCGAAATTGTCCTGATAAAACTTTAAAACAGCAAGCGTATCGTATAACTTTTGCGTTTCCTTATACAATTGGTCAACCTCCGATTTGTTTTTCAGTTTTAAAATCCGGTGTGCAATGCTGATTAATTCGGCTTCTAATCTTTTTTTCATAAGTTTGAAAATATTATGGAATAAGGTCGTCTTTTTTAATATTTTTGTTTCTGTTACAAAGTAATAAAAACTATTCATCTTTAGCGCAGGAAAAATACAAAATGTTTCTCGAAAATACAGTAAATCACAAAGAACAATTTGGTTGGATCGAAGTCATCTGCGGTTCGATGTTTTCGGGTAAAACCGAAGAACTGATCCGTCGGTTGAAAAGGGCGCAATTTGCTAAGCAAAAAGTGGAAATTTTCAAGCCATCGATCGATACGCGTTACGACGAAGAGATGGTAGTTTCGCACAATAAAAACGAAATCCGTTCTACGCCGGTTCCTGCTGCTGCGAATATTCGGATTTTAGCACAAGGCTGTGATGTTGTTGGTATTGACGAAGCGCAATTTTTTGATGACGAAATCGTAGCAGTTTGTAATGACCTTGCCAATTCCGGAATACGTGTAATTGTCGCAGGTTTGGATATGGATTTTAAAGGAAATCCTTTCGGACCAATGCCAGCGCTGATGGCAACTGCAGAATATGTAACCAAAGTACATGCCGTTTGTACCCGAACCGGAAATTTAGCCCATTACAGTTTTAGAAAAAATGACAATGATAAATTAGTCATGCTCGGAGAAACTGAAGAATATGAACCGCTTAGCCGTGCCGCTTATTATAATGCCTTACGCCAAAATATGATTGTAAAAGATCCGGAGCATCTTTCTGAAGAACGAGAATAAATCCCAAAAAAATTGAAACTAACCCTAAAAAATATTGTTCCCATCATCAAAGCCAATTGGTTTGGGAATGATGATACTGCATTAATTAGCTCTATTTCTATTGACAGCCGTTCGTTTCAAAACGACAAGAACACTTTGTTTTTTGCGCTTTCCGGACCTAATCACGACGGGCATATTTACATAGAAGAACTTATTGGGAAAGGTGTTCAGCATTTTGTTGTGACCAAAATTTCGAAAAATCTCGAAGATAAAGCTAATTTCCTTTTAGTTGATAATACGCTTGATGCCTTACAGAAATTCGCCTCGTTTTATCGCAGCCAGTTTGATTTTCCAATTATCGGAATTACCGGAAGCAACGGGAAAACAATAATAAAGGAATGGCTAAATTTCCTTTTAAGCCCGGATTTTAATATCATACGAAGCCCAAAAAGTTATAATTCCCAAGTTGGTGTGCCGCTTTCTATTTTGGGTATCAATGAAAAACACAATCTCGGCATTTTCGAGGCTGGAATTTCGATGCCTCATGAAATGGAAAAACTCCAAAAAATCATTCAGCCAACGATTGGTATTCTATCTAATATTGGTTCAGCCCACGATGAAGGATTTTCAAGCGCTGCCGAAAAAATAAAGGAGAAACTAAAGCTTTTTAGTTCGGTAAACGTATTGATTTTGCATAAAAATAAAAGCATCACTGCCTTTGTCAATCCAAAAATTAAAACATTCAGTTGGTGTTCCGACGATAAGAGCGCAGACGTTTACATTACAAAGAAAAATACAGGAGAACTAACTGAATTACACATTACTTATAGGGAAGACACGTTTCCGGTTACGATTCCATTCCAGGATCAGGCATCGGTTGAAAATGCCATTCATTGCATGATGGTAATGCTTTATTTTGGTTACAGCCACAAAGTCATCCAAACGAGAATGTCGCAGTTGTATCCAGTAGAAATGCGGCTGAAAGTCAAAAACGGCATCAATAATTCAACAATTATCGATGATAGTTACAGCTCCGATTTTCAATCACTGAAGATTGCCTTGGATTTCCTGGAAAATCAGAAACAGCACAAAAAGAAAACGCTTATCCTTTCAGATATTTTTCAAAGTGGGTTAAATAATGAAGAGCTTTATTCCCAAGTTTCGCAATTGATAATCTCAAATAAGATTAGCCGTGTCATTGGCATTGGCGAAACGATTTCACAATATAAAAAGAAGTTTATCAATAGCGTGACGTTTAAAAACGTAGCCGAATTTACCGTTGCTTTTGAAAAACTGAATTTCGAAAATGAGACCATTTTAATTAAAGGCGCGCGTGATTTCCATTTCGAGGAAATCGTTTCAATCCTTGAAGAAAAAACACATGAAACCGTTCTGGAAATCAATCTTAACGCGATAAGCCATAACCTGAATTTTTTCAAATCGAAGCTGAAGCCAAAAACCAAAATGATGGTGATGGTCAAAGCTTTCAGTTATGGGAATGGTGGTTTTGAAATTGCCAATCTGCTCGAACACCACAAGGTAGATTATTTGGGTGTGGCTTTCGCCGATGAAGGAATTTCACTTAAAAACGCCGGGATTTCTGTCCCGATCATGGTTTTAAATCCAGAGACAACGAGTTTTGCAGCCATCATCCAGTATAATTTAGAACCCGAAATTTATTCTATCAAAGGATTAAAGGCATTTCTAAAGATTGCTGAACAAAAAAACTCAAGAACTTTCCAATCCACATAAAAATCGATACTGGAATGCATCGTTTAGGTTTTGAAGAAGAAAACCTGGAAGATTTAATCCGAACCCTAAAAGGAAACGAAACCGTTCAGATTAAAAGCATTCTTTCTCACATGGCAACCAGCGATGATCTTAAACACGATGCCTTTGCCAAAGAACAAATTGCACTGTTTGAAAAACTTTCTTCCCGATTGATTACAGAACTTAATATAAAGCCAATCCGCCACATCTTAAATACTTCGGGAATCACTAATTATGGCGATGCACAATATGATATGGTCCGCTTAGGCATTGGATTATACGGAATTTCAAATGATGCCGAAGAACAAAAAGAACTTCAGGTTGTAGGGACTTTAAAATCGGTTATTTCACAAATACGAACTATCGATGCCGGAGAAAGTGTGGGTTACGGCAGAAGATTCATGTCCGAATCCACTACAAAAATCGCAACCATTCCTATTGGCTACGCAGACGGCATCAGCAGAAGTTGGGGCAATGGCGTTGGTTACGTTGTTATTAACGGAAAACAAGCTAAAATTGTAGGCAGCGTTTGTATGGATATGCTGATGGTTGACGTAACCCATATTGATTGCAAAGAAGGTAATACAGTCATTATTTTTGGCGAAAATCCAACGGTCAATTTTATGGCTAAACAGCTAAATACCATTCCTTATGAAATTCTGACCAGTATTTCGCAAAGGGTCAAAAGGGTGTTTTTTAGGGAATAATTTTAAATTTAATTTGAAATGTTAAAATTTTAACTAATTTAGTATCACTAACCAATTAAAATCGAAACAATTATGGGAATGGTATCAGAATTTAAAGAGTTTATTGCAAAAGGAAACGCAATGGATTTGGCTGTTGGAGTTATTATCGGAGCAGCATTTGGCGCTATTGTAAATTCACTAGTAGCCGATGTGATTACTCCGGCATTATTAAACCCGGCCTTAAAAGCAGCACACGTTGAAAACTTAGCCGATTTAAAAACCGAAGGGGGAATTCTTTACGGAAAATTCCTGGCGGCAGTGATTAGCTTCCTTGTTATTGCCTTTGTTATTTTCATCATGGTAAAAGCCATTAACAGCATGAAGAAAAAGAAGAAGCTGCACCTGCTGCTCCAGCCGGACCAACTCAGGAAGAATTGCTTATGCAGATTCGTGATTTATTAAAAAAATAATACCGCTACATTATATATTCTAATTTAACCGCTCCTTAATTGGGGCGGTTTTTCTTTTTAAAAGCACGAGCAAAAAATAGATGCGCAAAAAATAAGTGCGCAAAAAAAATTGCGCCTAAAAAAATTGCGCAGTCGAATTAGTAGCACAACATTATCCGTTTTAGGATAAATCCTCCCGCTGTCCGCTATATCTTTTTCTTTTGTCAAAGAAAAAGGATGCCGCTCCCATCGGGGCTAACGAGAACACCAACTGTCCATCACACTCTTTTTCCTTTGTTCTTTCTTCTTTCTTCTAATTTCTATATACTTTTGTAATTCAAAAATTATAAATCAATAAAAATATAAATATGAAAGTTGCTGTTGTAGGTGCAACCGGAATGGTTGGTGAAGTTATGCTTCAGGTTTTGGCTGAAAGAAATTTTCCCGTAACGGAATTAATCCCTGTAGCTTCCGAGAAATCGGTTGGAAAGGAAATCGAATTCAAAGGCAAAAAGTATAAAGTCGTTGGTTTACAGACAGCAGTGGATATGAAAGCGGATATTGCTTTGTTTTCAGCTGGTGGTGAAACTTCTTTAGCCTGGGCTCCAAAATTTGCAGCAGCAGGAACAACCGTAATTGATAATTCATCTGCCTGGAGAATGGATCCAACTAAAAAATTGGTAGTTCCCGAAATCAATGCCTCCGAATTGACCAAAGAAGATAAAATCATTGCTAATCCAAACTGTTCAACCATACAAATGGTTATGGTTTTGGCACCATTGCACAAAAAATACAACATCAAGCGCGTAATCGTTTCCACTTACCAATCTATCACAGGAACCGGAGTGAAAGCCGTTCAGCAATTAGAAAATGAATATGCCGGAATAAAAGGTGAAATGGCTTATAAATACCAAATACACCGCAATGCAATTCCACAATGCGACAGTTTTGAAGAAAACGGATACACCAAGGAAGAAATGAAACTGGTTCGCGAAACCCAAAAATTATTGGCGATAAATCGATAGCGGTTACCGCAACAGCTATTAGGATTCCGGTAGTTGGCGGCCATAGTGAAGCTGTAAATGTTGAGTTTTCCAATGACTTTGATGTAAATGAAGTACGTAACATTTTACATCACACCCAGGGTGTTACCGTTCAGGATAATAATGACACCTACACTTATCCGATGCCGTTGTATGCCCAAGGAAAAGATGATGTTTTCGTTGGAAGGATACGCCGCGATGAAAGCCAGCCCAACTCGCTAAACATGTGGATTGTGGCTGATAATTTAAGAAAAGGTGCTGCTACAAATACGGTGCAGATTGCTGAATATCTGGTTGCCAATAAACTAGTATAGTTCACGATTCCCATCCCATAAGTTCGTCATGTTTTAAAAATATTAAAGTTTGTTAAAATGGGACGTATTTTCTTTGACAATGTTTTACATTTGTAGCGATGAAAAGAAAACTGCTTTTATCCAATGCTTTGATGGGATTGATGATATTGTTCGCAATAGTATCGCAATCTATTCACTCTATTGAGCATTTGGCAGAACAGTTTTCAGAAAAAATGCCACCACATTTATCACCACCATACCGAACTGCATCATGGACACGATGGTTTAGAAAAATGTTTTGTTTGTGAATTTGCCTTTAGCAACTATACTAAATCACAATTCAAAGTTTTCTCATTTGAAAAAATTGAAATTAACTCCAAAACACCCATCCTTGGTTCAAAGGAAGCTCAAAAATCTTTTAAAGGAGCTTTATTTTCTCTTCGCGGACCGCCTTTTGTTTAAGCCTTAGACCTAAATTGGTATTAAACAAAAAAATTAAAATGCAAAAAATCAGTTTGTTTTTTTGCTTGTTGTGTTTTGGTATAAACTATAGTCAAAATACAATAAGTGGGAGAATCATAGGAGATACTAAAGAGGCATTAGAAAAATGCCATATCCACATTGGTTCTAAATCTGACAACAGCAACAAAGACGGTTATTACGAAATTCGTAATGTCGCCAATGGCCCTGCTAAAGTCTTGATTACGTATCTTGGGTATAAACCTATTGACACCTTGATTGCCGTTACCGGAAATCTCGAGATAAATTTTGTAATGCACCCCAAAAAGGAAGCATTGGAAGAAGTTGTTGTAAAACACAAAGACAACTATTTCAATCATTCTGTTGTTGAGCAAAAAATCAAAGAGAAAACTATAGAAAAATACAGTAGCCAATCACTGGGCAACCTTCTGAAAGAAGTATCCGGTGTCTCTATTTTAAAGAGCGGCAGTACTATTGTTAAGCCGGTTATCAATGGATTACACAGCAGTCGTGTTCCTATTTACAACAACAATGTTAAATTGGAAGACCAGCAATGGGGAATGGAACATGCACCCAACTTTGATGTGAATTCGGCCGGTAAAATTACTGTTCTTAAGGGAGCTTCCGGTTTGCAATATGGGGGTGATGCAATTGGTGGTATCGTTGTGATTGAACCTTACAGCATTAAAAATGATACCCTTTTTGGAAAAACCATTATGACCATGGAGTCCAATGGTCGTGGAGGTACTATAAGTTCCAGTTTACACAAAGGGAATTTTTGCGATTGGAGCTGGAATGTCCAAGGTAGCTTTAAATATTTTGGAGACCGGCAGTCTCCAGATTACATGTTGTCAAATACAGGGAATCGGGAGGCGAATTTTTCGGGTGATGTGAAGTATATGGGTAAAAACTATGATTTTTCGGCAAATTACAGCTTGTATTCTGCAACTATAGGAATCTTAAGTGCTTCTCATATCGGAAATGTAAACGACTTGTATAATTCCATCAACAATCAAATTCCTTCTGCTATCAATGATTTTACTTATTCTATAAACAATCCAAAGCAAAAGGTACAGCATCATTTGGCGAAAATTAATTACAATTATTACAAGAAAGAAGGAGAAAGCCTGGCACTTCAATATGCATTCCAATTCAACAACCGCAAGGAATTTGATTTGAGGACCGGGGTTTCTGATAAGAGACCTGCATTAGATTTAAACTTAATGACCCATACGCTAAACTTAGATTATAAAAGAAGTTTGGATACCTGGGATTTCAAATCCGGAGTGACGGGTTCATTCCAAAACAATTCGGCAAATCCTAATACGGGTGTCAGACCTTTGATTCCAAGCTACAATAAGTTTGATGCCGGAATGTATGCTGTTGTAGACAACCACATTACTGAAAATTTTTCGGTAGAAGGCGGATTACGATATGATTTTTCTACTATTGAAGCCACTAAGTATTATCTAAAATCCCGATGGGAGGAGAGAAACTATAGCCCTCAATATGACCACTTCATTATTTCTGATGCCGGCAATCAATGGTATACCAAACCGAAGTTCTCTTTTCATAACCTTTCGGCCAGCATTGGAACTCAATATTCATTTGGAAAAAGTTATGAGTGGTATTTAAATGTAAGCCGTGCCGTCAGGAATCCAAATCCATCGGAGTTTTTTAGTGATGGCCTTCACCATTCAAGCGGTATGATTGAACTGGGAGATTTAAGATTGGAAAAGGAAAAGTCAAATAAAGTGAATTCGTCTTTACAGAAAAAGTGGCGAAATTTTAAAGTGAGTATAAATCCATTTTTGAATTATATCGAAGACTATATTTATCTCTCTCCTACCGGATTCGAAACGACCATTCGCGGCGCTTTTCCCGTTTGGGAATACAGGCAGACCAATGCATTACTGACCGGAATAGACTTTGACTCCGAATGGAAAATTTCTGAACAATGGCAACATCGCCTGTTCATTTCTTATGTAAAAGGAAAAGACATCAGCCACGACGATGCCTTAATTGACATGCCGCCTTTAAACATCAATAACCGAATTCAATTCCACAAAAAAGAATGGAACAATTTGAATTTAGAATTACAGAGTGAATGGGTTTTAAGACAAGCTCAATTTCCAAACAATAACTTCACAACCAATATCATCGTTGATGGAAATTTGTCTCCTGTAGTTGTTGATATCAGTACTGCGCCATCTGCATATCATTTATTGCATTTTAACTCAGAGGTCAAATTTCTAACCTCTAAAAATACCTCTGCTACTTTGGGATTCAGTGTTTATAACCTGATGGACACCAAATACAGAGATTACCTTAACCGTCAACGCTTTTATGTAGACGAAGTGGGTAGAAACTTTCAATTACAAATAAAAATTAACTATTAAAATTTAAAAAAATGAAAACATTACAATATTTAAACAAAACAAAATTCTTTATTTTAGCTATTACTGCAATAACTTTTTCATCGTGTAGTAATGATGATAATCCTGTAAATGAAGAAGAAGTGATAACTACGGTTACCGCTACATTAACGAATGGAGTCAATGTAATTACTCTTAGTTCAAGAGACTTAGACGGAGATGGACCTAATGCGCCTGTAATAACAGTCTCTGGCAATTTATCTGCAAATACAACTTACTCCGGCACGGTTTCTTTCTTGAACGAAACCGCCGATCCTATTGATAACATTACTACAGAAATACTTGAAGAAGGTGTTGACCATCAGTTATTTTTTCAAGCGCCAAGTGCTTTAGGTACCTTTACCTATAACGATACCGATGCAAATGGAAAACCAATTGGGCTTCAATTTTCGCTTTTAACAGGAAATGCGGGTTCTGGTAATTTAACCATCACATTAAGGCATTTACCTAATAAATCGGCTTCGGGAGTAACTGGTGGAGATATTACAAATGCTGGTGGAGCAACTGATGCTCAGGTTACATATCCAATTATAATTAATTAAAAAAAGCGGCTCAGGCCGCTTTTTTATTTAGAATCTATTATCACCGTCAATCATTCTTCCCAATCCGCCGAGCAGGCTTCCTTCTTCTCTACTGTTTCCGCCATTTCTTGGTGCGGAAGCTATAATCCTGTCTGCCAAACGGCTAAACGGAAGCGATTGTACATACACAGTTCCAGGTCCACGAAGTGTAGCATAAAACAAGCCTTCTCCTCCAAAAATAGAGTTTTTAATTCCGCCAATGAATTCGATATCATAATCAACATCCTTGGTAAAACCAACAATGCAACCGGTATCCACTTTTAGGACTTCGCCTGAAGCCAATTCCTTTTTTGCCAAAGTACCGCCAGAATGTACAAAAGCCATTCCATCACCTTCAAGCTTTTGCATAATGAATCCTTCACCTCCAAAAAGCCCTCTGCCTAATTTTTTGGAAAACTCAATTCCAACCGACACACCTTTGGCAGCGCAAAGGAAAGCATCTTTCTGGCAAATAAATTTACCATGAAATTGAGTCAAATCTATTGGAAGGATTTTACCTGGATAAGGAGAAGCAAAACAGACTTTGCTTTTGTTATTGTTCTGATTGATATAGGCTGTCATAAAAAGGCTTTCTCCAGTCAAAACCCTCTTTCCGGCAGAAAGTAATTTGTCGAACAAACCTGATTGTTGTTGAGAACCGTCTCCAAAAATGGTTTCCATTTTGATTCCGTTATCCATCATCATAAAACTTCCGGCTTCGGCTACAACAATTTCCTGCGGATCGAGTTCTATTTCTACATATTGCATTTCCTCGCCATATATCTGGTAATCTATTTCATGTGCTTGCATTGTGCTTTGTTTTTAAGTTTTGTAATTAGTAAAATTATTCGAAAAAAGTTACAGTGCCAATTAGAATTTGGAAAAATATAGTAAACAACAATAATCTGTTAATAATTTGATTTGTATTATAAGAAATCATTAAATTTTTAATACTATTTTTACCATATTAACAATTTAAATCTACACTTATGAACTCATTGTTTACTAAAATCGTTAGAATAGTTTTAGGATTGGCCCTGGTGATTTTTGGCGCAAATATGATTCATCATTTTATTCCAATGGATCAGCCCGACATGAATACCGAAGCCGGAAAATTTATGTATTCACTTGGAGCCACTGGTTATATTTTTCCCGTTGTAGGTTTTTTTGAAGTTATTATTGGAATAATGTTATTACTGAAAAAATGGGTAGCTTTTGCCTTAATATTGTTGGCTCCAATTTCTATTAATATCCTGCTTTTCCATTTGTTTTTAGACATTCCTGGATTATCCATCGCGCTGGTAATTGTAGTTTTCAACGGAATATTAATCTTCAAACACTGGCCGCAATACAAGCCTTTGTTTTATTAAAGAGTTAAACCTTAACCAATGAAAAAGCCGCTTCTTATTATTGAGGACGGCTTTTTTAATACTCCAGTTTTCCGATATGCCTCATACCCCGCATGATTTTTTCTTTTCTTTTATTGATGTAAGAGGATGAATTTGAAGCTTTAAACTTTCTCGGGTTTGGTAAAATCGCAGCAATTCCGGCAGCTTCCCGAGGTGTGAGCTCTTTAGCGGTTGTGCTGTACCAATGTCGTGATGCTTGCTGCGCTCCATAAACCCCGTTGCCCATTTCTATGCTATTAAGGTAAACTTCCATGATGCGTTCCTTACCCCAGATTAATTCAATCAAAACCGTAAAATAAGCCTCAAGCCCTTTGCGCAGATAACTTCTGCCCTGCCAAAGGAAAACATTTTTTGCAGTTTGCTGGGAAATGGTGCTTCCTCCTTTTAGCTTTTTACCTTTGCTGTTATTTTTATAGGCTTTTTGCATGGCCTTAAAATCAAAACCGCTATGCTTTAGGAAATTTCCATCTTCGCTTGCGATTACGGCTTTCTGAAGGTTGGGAGAAATATTTTCTATTGACTCCCAATCGTGGCTGAAAATAGCATCTTTTCCGTCAAGCTTAAACTCAATAATCCTGGTGATCATTAAGGGCGTAAACGGAACCGGGACCCATTTGAATATAATTACCGATAAAATAGACAGCCCAAAAAACCAAAGCATGGCTTTCCAAATCCACCGAAAAATTTTCCTTATCATTATTTATTCCTTGATTATTTTCACAACCTTATTCTTATCATTTGCCTGGATAGTAATAAAATAAATCCCGTTCGCGTAATTAGAAATATCAATATTTTCTTCATTGAAGTTCGTTTTCATTTCCTGCAATTTCTGACCGCTAATATTACATATTTTATAACCTGTAATCAATTCATCACAACTTATATGAATGATATTTTTCGTTGGATTTGGATAAACTCTCAGATTATTGATTTCGTTTGAACCAATATTTAGGGCATTTGGCGTCAATGTAATATTTTGCAGATAAGCATTATCCCCATTTCCCGAAGATGATTTTCCGAGATGCTGTAATGAAATCCTCAAATCCTGTCCAATAAACTGGCTCAAATCATACTGATATACTGTATAGTTATCCTGATTGGTAGTAGCAGGATAAATTTCATCCCCTAACACAATTCCATTGGCGACAACCCTAAAAGCAGATTCCTGCGGGTTTTGATTATAGGTTTGCCTTAAAGTAAACTGAAGGTATAAGGCTGGTAAAGCACCTATATTGGCTTTGAAATTGACTTTACTGATTTCGTTTTGGTTGGATTCCCATTTATCTCCCGAAGCATCGAAAATTCCTGAAACGGAGCCGCTCATACGTAAAGCAGCATTTGCTGTACTTTGATCAATCAAATCTATGCTGACGGTTTGGGTTTTTTCAAGAACCAGGTCGTTGCTGACACCACCGCTGAAATTAAAGATACGAGCCGTATTGACTACACCGTTATATCCTTCGTCAATGCTGAAATTATCGATTATCAAGTCGAGAGCGCCGCCTGCAGCAAACCTGAATTTATAACCGTAGTCTCCATTAACAATAGGAGTAAAATAAAAGAACATATCCTGGTATTGATACTCGCTTACAGTTCCAACAGGATTTAAATCGGCTTCCATAGCATAATCTTCCTGGCTTCTTCCCACAGAAGCGTAAACTCCTAAACCTGCATATTCATAAGCTTTTCTGACTTTTACTCCTAACTTGTAGGTCGTACCCGCAATCATATTAAATTGAGGCGTCATGAATTCGGTTGCAAAGTTTTGTGCCAGACGTATATAGCTGTCATCATCAAATCCTCGCAATATATGGTCATAATCATATTGATTTGTCCAAGTCAGGTCTAACGGAGCATTATATGCTGTAAAATATCCGTTACCTGTTATTGTCTTAAAACAGGAAGGCAATACATTCAATCCGTACTGCGGAAGATTGTTTAGGTTTTCTGACCAAGGTAAAGGCACAACATGGCATGGAGTAGTAACTTTTTTGGGCCCTATTAACAATGACTGCCCGTTGACACAGATTGTTGTAAAATAAAAATCATAATTGCTCGAATCCTGAAGCCCATTTATAGCTATCTCGTTAAGGCTCGTATTTTGTATTGTTCCTGTTCCCGGTGTAAATCCTGTTAAACCATACTCAATTCGGATGTTTTGGGCTGTGGGTTGATTTTCCCAACGTATTAAAGTTGAATTGCTATTGGTATTCTGAAATGTAATATTCAAAGGCTCATAACAAGCCGGAATGCTGTCGTAGTAAATATTATCGATATAAACCGTAGAGCCTAACCAGCCATTATCATTGCTCTGAGTCCCAATTCTAAATGCAAAATGCTTATTAATTCCCGTATACTGTGAAAAATCAACAGAAAATTCCTTGCCGGTTTCCGGAACTCCGGACATTGGTATTGTTTGGTAGGTCTCAAAAGTTGATTCGTCTACCGGATTCCTGACTGTTCCGATGATCAGGAATGTCTGAACGCCAAGATAATCCTGTGATTGTGTTTTTGCCCAGAATTTTATTCTTTTATTATTATCGAAATCAGGCAGATAGGGTGAAATTATCGTTCCAACTACGTTGTCGTAGCTCTGCACAAAGCCGCTATTAGGCGAACTGTTTATATTATTCATGTAATATAATGCAGCTCCGCCTCTAAATGGATTGTTGGTAGTCCAGCAGAAATTAGGTATCCCTAAACCGTTTATATTATTATTCTGTTCGGCATCATATTGATCAAATGTCTCATAAAAAGGTGCATTATAAGAACATGAAATCCTAAACGCATACAAATCGCTCCACTGGACAAAATTATTGCTGCAGATGTTCCTAACCCTGAACTGGTATTTTTTATACGTCTGCAATCCCGTTAAAATATATGGATTTGCATTTACAGTTATCACAGTTCCGGTTCCCGGAGTAAAGCCTTGCTCTCCATATTCAATTTGCCAGGTTGTACTTCCATCCGTTGGCACATTGGAGGACCAGGCTAATGTGGCACTGGTTTGCCCGGATTGTGCTGCTGTTAAGGTTGTTGGTTTTCTGCAAGGATTTGTAGTATATTCAAAATCATCAAAAGCCAAATAATAATCGCCATTGGAAGAAATCTGTTTAATCCCGACATATTTGTTTGTCCCGTTATACCCTGAGAAATCAACAGTATATTTCCTCCAGGCACCAAGACCATATGGTCCGGTAAAAGTCTGCACCGGTACAAATGTGCTGTAATCATTTGGATCAGACAAAGTCCCCACTACAATTCCCTGCAATGTGGAATAGGCGTTTGTTGGACAATAAGCCCAAAATGACAATTGTTTTGCGTTATCAAAATCTATCAATCTTGGCGTTACCAAAATCGTTTTGTTCTGCTCATCGGTTTGGGGAGAACTTGCCCGGCCTGACATTCCAATATGTTTGGTACCCGTATGCGCCGTAATATTGACAAACTGCGCACCCGCGAACATGTCCAAAAAAACCGATGGTTTATAAAAATAATCCCTGATTTGCGGTGTCAGCCTTCTCCAGCAGCCTGCATTGCTATCGAAATTGTCGTTCTCGAAACTCGTTGCATAATCGACTGTTATTCCGGAACACCGTGTTTTAAAATAGCCTTTATAGGACCAATTGCTACTGCCTGAAGAGCAAACAGATCTTACATAAAAATTATATTCAATATCCGGAACCAGATTATTCAAAATAAATGGCGAAGCACTGGCATTTACAATTGTCCCCGTTCCAGGCTCATGTCCTACTGGACCATATTCAACCTGCCAGGAAACTGAAGATGAAGTGCTGCTCCAGGAAAGAGCCGCAAAATCATGTTCATATTTAATAACCTGGAGATTTGTCGGTTCAGTACATTGCTGTATGTCTTCAAAATAAAAATCATCAAAAATAATACGCTGCTCGATAGAATTTGCAAGTGGGTTTGGCTCAATCTTAAAACCTATGTAATGATTTCCTGCAGGTATCGTGTAGTCGGAAAGATTGATAATGTATTGCTGCCAAAACGAATTGAACTCAAAAATACCAATCGGATTGATATCCAGAGGATTTAAGGTTACTAATGGTGTAAAGGTACTTGCATCAGCTGGATTTGATAAAGTTCCTATCGTGAATGGGAACTTAAGGAAATCATCTCTTTTATTATCCAAAAGCTTAAACCGTATTCTTTTATTACTATCCAATTCGGCTACATACGGCGTGACCAAAATTGTTTTATAAGTTGAGTTCGTCGTACCATTCAAAGATATATATTTTGTTCCGGAAGCTGCCGGGATAGTTGTAGAAGTAGTAAGCGTGGCATTGTAAGTAGTATTTGTTACGATTTTTGACCAACATGGATCCAAATAAGGATAGTCATCAAAACTGCTGTAATATCCCGGAGTTACATTAGCACAGGGAGTTGTAAAAGCAATTGTCTGTGTAGAATTGGAGTATAATCCAGGAGCACAACTGGCCCTGAGCTTGACTTCGTAGGCTGTGTTCCCACTTAAGCCCGTTATTACATAGGGATTTTGGTTTATAATGGATGTTTCTGTTTGCCCCGTAATCATGTTTTTAACCGACAATTCCCAAGCATTTTGTCCTGGTGCATCGAAGTTTACCTGCACTGAATGCTCAGTAAGGTTTGAAGTTGCAAAATTGGTTACATCATAACAATTGACAGACTGTTCATAGCTAAAATTATCCAGATATACATGACCGGTAGATCCAGCACTCCTAATTGCAATATATTGGTCTGAACTGACATAATTGTTAAAAAATACATCAACCTGATTATAGGGGGAACTACTACCCGTCAACGTTACTGATTTCAGCATGTGGAATGTAGAAGGGTCATAAGGATCTGTAATAGTTCCTAATTGTATAGTATAGCTTCCTTGATATCCCCTGGCAAAAATGGAGAACTTTTTATCAGTCGACAAATCAGTTATTTTCGGTGAGACAACCATCACGTTATTAGAATTAATCCATCCCATATAAAGAGTCTGAAGACCTTCATAAGGCTCATAGGTCGCTTCTTCAACATTGCTGTTTGTATTGGAAGTGGTATTCGTAAATCTGTAGCCCCGCCATCCTTCCGCAATATCGCTGCCTTCAAAATCATACGAATACCCAACAGTATGGCTGATGCCTGCATAAGCGCCATTGACAGGGATTGTATTTCCCCAATTACCGGGTTGTCCGAACATATTGTAATAACGGGTTTGGAAATCCCAGGAAATGAAAGGATTTAGCTTAACTAAAGCAGCATTGGAATTTTGGACTATCGGGCTCATCGTAAAAGTAGAACTGTTAGTGGGTTTATATTGATAATTCCACCACATACCGCTGAATCCTGACACAGTAAAGTTTCCTGACATGTCTATAGATATCTGCGAATAGCAATTCATTCCTACCAGAACTGTCAACAATAGTAAAAGTTTTTTCATTCGTTTGTTTTTTATATTAATTCAGCCAATTCCTTTCCAATTAAACAACCAATCGCAACTCCCATCCCTCCAAGTCGAACGCCGCAATAGACATTCTCTGAAAGTTGTTCGACGATAGGCTTTTTTGTTGAACCTAATCCCATAATACCACTCCATCGATGAGCGATCTTGTAATCGGTATTTGGTAAAATTACTTCTTTTAACAATTCCTCCAACCGATTCTGTATTAATTCTGTCTCACCTAGTTCAGTTGTAGTTTCGTTTTCAAAAGCCAAGTTTCTTCCGCCACCAAACAAAATCCTATTGTCAATATTCCTGAAATAATAATATCCCTTGTCTAAATGGAAAGTTCCTTTAATATCAAGATTCGGAATAGGCTCAGTAATCAAAACCTGCGCTCTTGCTGGTTTTACCTGATTATTGGTCAGCTTTCCTGCAAAGCCATTGGTGGCAAATAATAATTTTTTCGTCTCGAAACTGAAATCGTTCAAAGCCACTTCCACTCCATTGGTTTTTTCTTCGTAAGAAGTCACTTCAACCTGATTCAAAATTAGAATGTTATTAGCAACTGCTTTCTGTAATAAGGCATTCATCATTTTTCCGGTATCAATTTGGGCTTCAAAAGGATTAAAGACAACATAGTCCTGAATTCCATTAAAGGCAAATCGATCCACTTGCTTTGCAAAAACATCATTCCTAAAAAGAGGCATCAGTAACTCATTAATAAAAGGCAATTTATGAAGACATTCATGATAACTGCTCTCGTCATCCTTGAGAAACAGTTCATAACCGCCATAAGGTTTAAAATCGATAGCTGCATCACCAAGATTTTTCCGTAACAACTGCAAGCCGCTCCATCTCTTTTTTATCAACTGCACAACTTCTTCTTCACTATGCGCCTTTAAATCGTCTATGATTTCTGATATACTTCCAAAACAGGCAAACCCTGCATTTTTGGTGCTTGCGCCTTGAGGCAGCATTCCTTTTTCCAAAATAAGTATTTTACTATTGGGGAATTTTTCGCGCAAAGCCAGGCCACAATGCAGCCCTACAATTCCACTACCAACAATAGTAAAATCTACAGATGTAAACCAATTCTTCAGTTCCCAATAACTAAGATTCATTTTTGATTTTTCACTAAAAATACTTTTTTCGGTGCTATCTGACAGCAAAATTTAAAATTTTATCATTTTCCTACGAATTTTTCTTATTCTTTGTGCATATATCAATAAGAAAGCGTGTAGTTTATCGATTTGTTAATAGTTTTATTAAATAAACAAATAGTTTGATAAAAATAATTTTATTTTTGGTGCACTAATTTTAACCAAACCAAATTATGAAACGTAAACTACTACTCGTTGCCGTATTGGCGACTGCAAGTTTTTCTTTTGCCCAAAACAAAAGTACGTTGTGGAATACTACCACCAAAAAAAGTAACATGGTTCCTTTAGAGGCTAAAATGCAGCTTCCTGAGAATCATCTTTTCGATCTGAATCTTGTGAATTTAAGGTCAAACCTGAACGGTGCTCCCGATAGGAATACCCAATCCAAGTCAAATAAAATATTATCTATTCCAAATGCTGATGGTGTTTTGGAAAGATTCAATGTTTATGAAAATTCAAACATGGATCCTGCTTTAGCGGCAAGGTATCCTGAAATTAAATCTTATATTGGGATTGGAATTGATAATCCAACTGCAACGGCTTATTTCAGCGTTTCTCCTTTGGGTTTCAAATCAATGGTACTTTCCCCTGATAAGTCTGCGGTTTTTATCGAACCTATTTCCGCTGATTTAGGAACTTATACCGTTTACAGAAAAGCAGATAAGGCGCTATCCCTGACTCCTTTCGAATGCTCCGTAATTGACACGGCTACTCCACAAGTTCAAGCATCAACAGCAAGGCCAAATGCCGATGACGCCGTTTTGAGAACTTTCCGTTTGGCAATGTCCTGTACTGGAGAATATACCGCGTATTTTGGCGGCACAAAAGCGTTAGCATTAGCTGCCATCAATAATTCCATTACGAGGTGTAATGGCGTTTTCGAAAAAGATTTCGGTGCACGAATGATGATTATTGCCAATACTGATGCTGTAATTTACACGAGTGCTTCAACAGATCCTTACGCTAATGCTTCAAGCATGTCGCAATGGAATGCACAATTACAATCCACTTTAACTTCTGTTATTGGTGAAGCTAATTATGATATTGGCCATTTATTTGGAGCTACAGGGGGTGGTGGAAATGCGGGCTGCATTGGATGCATCTGTGTAAATGGATCAAAAGGAAGTGGAATTACCTCGCCAAATGATGGAGTTCCTATGGGGGATAATTTTGATATTGATTATGTAGCGCATGAGATTGGTCATCAAATGGGAGCTAACCACACATGGACACACGGAGGAAATGAAGGAACCGGAGTTCAGGTGGAACCGGGATCAGGATCAACTATTATGGGATATGCCGGAATCACTTCATTAGATGTTCAACCGCATTCCGATTCCTATTTCCATGCTGTTAGCATCCAACAGGTAACTAATAACATTAAAGCTAAGACCTGTTCTGTTAACACGGCTACGGGGAACGCAATACCAACTGCAAATGCAGGATTAGACTATACCATTCCTAAAAGCACACCATTCATGTTAACCGCTTCGGCAACGGATGCCAATGGAGATGCTCTTACCTACAACTGGGAGCAAATGAATTCCCAAACAACCACGGCAGTGCCAAGCGCAACAAAAACTACGGGTGTAAATTACAGATCATATAATTCGACATCATCTCCAACAAGATATTTCCCAAGGATGGCTTCTGTCTTAACCGGAGCAACAACAACGGCAGGAAGTGAACTTACCGTTGAAGCTTTATCTTCAGTAGCAAGAACATTAAACTTTAGGGTAACTGTGAGAGACAACAGAGCCGGAGGACCAGCCAACAATAGCGACGATACGGTTATTACCGTAAACGCAACTGCAGGTCCATTTACTGTAAGTGCTCCCAACACTGCTGTTTCTTATGTTGGAAATAGTTCTCAAACAGTAACCTGGAATGTTGCCGGAACGACGGCAAATGGCGTAAACTGTGCTAATGTTGACATTCTTCTTTCAACTGATGCAGGAGCAAACTGGACAACTTTATTGGCAGCTACACCAAATGATGGAACACAAGCGGTTACAATTCCAAATACTCCTGGAACAACTAACCGAATCATGGTAAAAGGAACAAATCACATTTTCTTTGATGTTTCTAATACAAACTTTACGATTACCGCGGGTTCTGCCCCTGACACAACGGCTCCAACTGCACCAACATTGTCAGCTTCAGGAACTACCGGAACTTCAACAAACCTTTCATGGTCTGGCGCAACTGATAACATTGCTGTTACGGGATACGATGTATATAAAGATGGCGTTTTATTAGGCGCAACATCAGCTACAACTTATGCTGTTTCCGGATTGGCAAATTCAACGACTTACGCTTTCATAGTAAGGGCAAAAGATGCTGCAGGGAATGCTTCTCCAAACAGCAATACCGTTAGTGTAACAACTCTAACTCCAACTCCGGATACAACGGCACCAACAGCGCCAACATTATCGGCTTCAGGAACGACTTCAACTACTACCAACCTATCTTGGTCAGGAGCAACAGATAACGTTGCAGTAACCGGATACGATGTTTATAGAAATGGTGCGTTATTAGGCTCAACAACAACTGCTACAATATTCGCAGTTACAGGCTTGACTGCTTCAACTACTTATACATTTAATGTAAAAGCAAAAGATGCTGCAGGAAATGCCTCTGCAAATAGCAATACTGTAAGTGTAACAACTCTTGCAAACACTATAACTTATTGTGCTTCTCAAGGTAATAGCACTGCTGATGAAAGAATCGGAAGGGTTGTCTTCGGAACCATCAATAATCCTTCAACAGGAACAGCAGGTTACGAAAACTTCACAGCACTTTCTACAAACGTGGCAAGAAGTACATCTTACACAATATCTATCACTCCTACATGGACAGGTACTAGTTATAACGAAGGCTACGCGGTATTCATTGATTACAATCAGGATGGCGACTTCTCCGATTCAGGGGAAACAGTTTTCACAAAAGCAAGATCTAAAACTACTCCGGCCACAGGTTCATTTACTATACCTGCATCGGCAACTCTTGGTTCAACAAGAATGAGGGTTTCTATGAAATATAATGCTACACCAACTGCCTGTGAAACTTTTAGCTACGGACAGGTTGAAGATTACACCATCAACATTGGTACTACCGCAAGAATTGACGAGGTTAATAATACAAGAATCGCATTCAATCTATATCCAAATCCTGTAAAAGGGGATATTCTGAATATCGCAAATCTTGAATCTCCTTCAACCTATAAAATTTTCAATATGATGGGCCAGGAATTAGGAAGTGGTAAAATTGAAAACGAAAGTATTTATGTGGGATCGTTAAAAACCGGAACTTTCCTAATCGAAGTTTCTAACGGATCTTCAACCACAACGAAACGTTTTATCAAGGAATAAATTTTAACTAAAACTAAAAGGCCATACTGAAAAGTGTGGCCTTTTTTATTAATTATATTTGTTACTTTTAGCCCTTCAAAAAATCATATTAAATAATGAAGAGAATACTTTTTTTAATCGTTAGCGCAATGAGCATCACAGCATCGGCACAGGAGGTTTTATCTCCGGAAACTTTATGGAAATTAGGCCGGGTTTCAGCTCTTGGAATTTCAAAAGACGGAAAAACTTTAGTCTATAAGGTGTCAACTCCTTCCATGGAAGAAAATAAATCAAACTCTAAGTTTTATACGGTTGCTTTAACAGGCGGAACTGCTTTAGAAGTCACCGAAGATCAGACTAAAGAGTTATTGACAGACAAAAGCTTATCGCCAGACGGATTATATGTTTTATCCACTCAGGAAGTCAAAGTTGAAAAAGTACTGGGAAAAGATTACTATCCTGAATTAGACAAATCGCAAGCACAAATCTATGACGGATTGGATTATCGTCATTGGGACACCTGGAATGACGGAACACACAATCACGTTTTTTGCAAACTTAATAAAGGCGATAAAGCAAAGGCTTTTGATATCATGAAAGGCGAACCTTATGATTCTCCTCAAAAACCTTTTGGTGGCGACGAAGATTACATTTGGGCTCCAAACAGCAGGAACATTATTTATGTATGTAAAAAGAAATCGGGCACTGCTTATGCCTTGTCAACAAATACAGACCTTTACGAATACAACATCGAAACCAAAACAACCAAAAACCTAACCGAAAACAATCCTGGCTACGATACAAATCCGGCCTTCTCTCCAAACGGGGATTTAACGTGGTTACAAATGAAACGCGATGGCTACGAGGCAGATAAAAATGACATTATCGTAAGCTTCAAAGGAATGACGATCAACCTAACCGCCAATTGGGATGGTTCTGTGGAAAGCTTTAAATGGAGCGCAGATAATAAAAAAGTCTACTTCATAGCAGCAGTTGACGGAACAATGCAGTTATTCGAAGTGAATTTTCCAGGCCTGACAAAAATTGCGGTAACAGTGAAACAGGTTACTTCTGGCGATTTTGATGTTCACGATATCGTAGGTTTCTCAGGCGGGAATGTGATTGTAACCAGAACCGATATGAATCATGCAGCCGAAATCTATTCTTATAACCTAAAGAAAAAACATTCCTTCAGCTTACCAAAACCAATAACGACGCATACAGCAAACTGTCATTGCCTAAATATGAAAGAAGATATGTAACTACAACCGACAATAAAAAAATGTTGGTTTGGGTAATCCTTCCACCAAACTTCGATAAAACCAAAAAATACCCAACATTGCTATACTGCCAGGGTGGACCACAATCTCCGTTAACGCAGTTCTATTCTTTCCGTTGGAATTTTTCTTTAATGGCTTCACAAGGCTATATTGTTGTAGCTCCAAACAGAAGAGGAATGTACGGACAAGGTCAGGCCTGGAACGAACAAATCTCAAAAGATTGGGGCGGACAGGTTATGGATGATTACCTTTCAGCGATTGACGATGTGTCCAAAGAATCCTATGTAGACAAAACCCGATTGGGTTGCGTTGGTGCTAGTTACGGAGGCTATTCTGCTTTCTTCTTAGCCGGAATCCACAACAACCGTTTTAAAACATTCATTGCTCACGACGGTGTTTTCAATACACAAAGCATGTTCGGAACAACAGAAGAGGTTTTCTTCAATTACTTCGATTTCGGCGGTGCTTATTGGGAAAAAGACAATGCTATTGCACAAAAAGCATACAATCAGTTCAACCCAATCAACTATGTAGACAAATGGAATACGCCAATCCTAATCATCCAGGGCGGAAAAGACTTCCGTGTGCCAATCGGACAAGGCCAGGAAGCTTTCCAGGCAGCGCAGATTCGTGGTATAAAAAGCCGTTTCCTATACTTGCCTGAAGAAAACCACTGGGTTTTAAAACCACAGAATGGTTTGGTATGGCAGCGTGAATTCTACAAATGGTTGAAAGAGACTTTGTAATAAAGTGCTATAAAGGAAAAGCCCAACTTAAAGTTGGGCTCTTCCTTTATTTGAAAATTTATTCTTTTATAAACTTACCTGTGGCACTTCCCTTATCAGTAAATATCCTGATAAAATAATTTCCGTCATTCAGTTCTGAAACATCAATGTTTTCCTTTGGATCTGTAATCACATGTACCAATTGGCCAAGTGTGTTATAGATACTTGCCGAATTCATGATCACATCCTGTTTAGCAGTAATCGTAAGCATCTCTTTAGCCGGTACTGGAGAAAGAGTAAACACATTATTGAATTCAAAATCCTGATTGCCTAGTGCTACAACGGTCGTTCTATAATTATTGGTAGTGATTGGAAAATTATAATCAAAATAAATTTGGGCATAATTCCTCACTACACTTCCCAAGTTCAACGATGTCCTTGTCTTGATTTTGAATGCGATATAACCATCATTATTGGCATTGTCAAACGGAAGGTTAATATTCTCGAATATAAATTCCACGATACCGGTGCCTGTAATTCTTGTTGCAAATGGATGGCTTGCATGTAATGGCATTAACGAGTTTATATCAAAATCAATTGTGTTAATCAAATCCTTTACCACTATATTTTCAGCATTTGCCGTTCCATTATTTTCAAACCTTATGATGTAATGCAGGTATTTCCCAATCATTGCCGTACCGATAGTAGGCCCTTCGGTACAAACTTTGTCATTAGGGTCATAAGAATTAATTACATCCTGTCTCATAGTCGTAGTATTATCCGCAGGCACTTCATCCGTCAGGCCTGTTACAGTTGCGGTAAAATTCAGGAAATCTCCACCATTCACAGCCGGAGTATCGGTAGGGGAATTAACCCTGAAATTTAAATTAATATACCTAGAAACCAGTGCATTAAGATTAGTAAAATTCCACGTAATCGAATTGGCAGTCTGGCTCGTTATAACTGCCGAACCTGAAACATACTGCATTTTTGTACCATCATATGTAAAAGTGACGGAACCACTTTGGATTACATTTCCCTTATTCTTATAAATAAGAACATAACCTCCGCTAAATCCGGGACGTGCACTTGAGGTAGGATAAAGAGCTATTTCCAAATCGGGATGGCTGCCATTGGCAGTAATGCAGAAGTTTTGCGTTACCGGACTGGCGGTAGCAGGAAAACCAATGCTCACTGATGCAGGCGAAACAGTATAATAGGTCGGATTCTCCAATACCGGAGTCAATACATGGGTTCCCGACTGTACATCATGTTTAAACTCTCCAAAGTAATCAGAAATTACAGTACTCGAAGTTGAACCATTTAAAAACTTGACTTTCAAATTCGGCATGGCATAATCTGCATCATCGCATCCATTTGTATTAGCATCAAATTTGTTTTTCCCAAGTATGCTATAAAAAGTTCCTCCCGGAATAAATGAACAATAAGTATTGGCAAAGCAGTTAGTATAGCCATAAGTTTGTATCCGGCTATTAACAGTATCCAGTGCACCAGCATCCACACAAATGTAGCGCAGAGCAGGACAGCTTTCAAAATAAGGGCTTGATCCTCTTCCGTTCTTAGTATTTAATGTTGCCAGATTAGGGTTGTAACTACAATTCGGACCACTTACCTTCGGTGCTTGTGACACATCCAGTTCTGTAAGTAAATTGTTTGCGCAACTAAAATTCATCAGTTCATTCATACCAGCGACATCAAATGATGTAATTTGATTATGGGAACAATTCAAGGCAACGAGTGAGTCTAAATTATTGACTGCCAAACTTGTCAGTTGATTAAAATAACAATCTACATATTGAAGGGTTGTGATATGGTTTATATTTAAGGAACTTAGCTGATTTTGAACACAATTTAAATCTACAAGGCTGGTACAGTTGTCAAGGTTCAGATTTGTAATAGGATTCCAGTTACAGTTTAAACGCTTAAGGTTACTGGTAGCTGTCAAACTTGTAATCTGATTATAAAAACAATTTAAAGATTCAAGGCTATTCAGTCCAGTTATATCCAAAGAAGTTAAATTGTTATCATTCACTTCTAAAAAGCGAAGGTTAGTCATTCCGCTTACATTAACACTGGTCAAACTGTTAAGTTGTAAACGTAACGATACCAACTTGGTGTAGTCCCCAAGCACACTCCTGTCAAAAGTCAAAAGCGTATTATTACCACAATCAAGATCTGTTAAGCCAGTTAAATAAGATAAGCCAGTTAAATCAGAAATTTCACTATTGGCAGTATTGGGGCTTAAATTTAATATGCTAACCAAAGCTGCTTCACTAACTTGGATTTCACCATCACCATCAGCATCAATCGTCATCCATGCTCCTCCTGTACTGATCGCTATATGATTATTAATTGCGGATGCAGACAAAAGCTTAGCCTTAAAATTCGCATCAGGAAAGTTAATGATCTGAGCATTCCCAATAAATCCGACAAAAGCAACAACCAATAAAATGTAAAGTTTTTTCATAGTAATAATTTGAAGGACAAATATAAGTAAAACATTCTGGCAAAAAAGAAAGCCCAACTTTAAGCTGGGCCTATGAATTTTATTGTTTAACAACTTTAAACACTTCCGTCCTGCTTCCCGAGCTTACTCTTATAAAATAAGTGCCCGCACCAAACTCACTCATATTTTCAATAACCTCAGCCTGGTTGTGCGTGGTTGTTTTCAATACCTGCCCAAGCAGGTTAATTACAGAAATAGTATCTATTGTATTTAATGCTTTTATGGTCAAACTGTTTTTAACAGGGTTCGGAAAATAGCTTACCGATGCTAACTCGTTTTCTCCAATCCCTAATACCAATTGCACAGTAACCGGCAACCTTTCCACACTCTCACTACCATTTATGGTTTGCGATGCATAGTAAGTAGCATTGTCAACTAATAGAGTACTCATGGGCAAAGGAACAGAATTAACCGTGTTATTATTCTTGTCATTTGCTGAAGCATACCATCGCACTTCGGTTCCGGAAACTATGATATCTGCCAAAGTAGCTCCCGAAGGTAGGTTTTGATTGCGGTCCGCAAAGGGTGGCGGTGTTCCACCAGATTGATAAACCATAAATTGACTGGAAAAGTTGTGGCATCCGGTATCGGCATGAGTGACATAAATTCTGTAAGAACGCGGGCTTCCCGTCAACGATGCGGTATTTACAGTATAGTTAGCTCCCGTTACTTCAGGAATCAGTGTAATATCCTCATACCATTGATAGCCATATCCCTCAGGCATCTCAGACACTAACTCTAAAGGCACAACCACCTGATTATTCTCATCTACATAAACCGTGTTCAACCCACTAGCACTTTCAATAAAAGGAGCATAGGCCGAAAATACGGTGACACTCATTGTGGTAGAAGCAGCGCATTGACCGGAGTTCGGAGTAAAAGTATAAGTAGCAGAAGCAGTACTGCTAATAGATACCGGCGACCATGTTCCTGTAATACCGTTGATTGAAGTAGGAGGCAATATAGGCGCCGCCCCTCCAAAACAAACCGGAGCAATGGAAGTAAATTGAGAAACCACCGGCGGAGTTATGATTACTGTTCGGGCATAAGTCTGGGTTATGAAGTCCGGTGGTCCGGCAGTAACTGTATAAAAAACTAAATAAGTCCCAGGAGCTGAAGCACCGGGATTAATCTCTCCGGTCACAGGATTGATTAAAAGGCCGGGAGAAGAAGAAAAAGTACCGCCCATATTTGTGTTAGGCGCAAAGTCCGGCATAACACTTGGAGAATTAATACAAATAGTGCTCGGATAGCTAAATTGTGCATTCCCAACAAATCCAACAAACACAACAAGTAATAGAATGTAAAGTTTTTTCATAATAATAATTTGAATCCCAAATATATACAAAATCCTTTAGAATAGAATTCCCTACTATTAAATCTGCTTTCGGATAAATCATTCGATTTTAATCAAAGTACATTCCACTTTATACAGTATTCTTTCACTTATAAATAAAATTGTTACACACATAGAGATATTAATTTCATTATTATATCCGCTGTTTACACGAGTATACAAACTCACTACTGCCTTATTTAAGGAACATTCACTTTATTTAATGAATATTACACATTTATTTACAATTATTGCACATTTTAACTAACTGCTTACTAGTTAATTATATGTTTTTGCTTGTTTTGGAATACTATTTGATACTACCTCAATAAGTAAGTATCATTTAAACGAAAATACCATGTTATATTTAAACGTAACCGAAATCTGCAAGACCCGCCAAATAGAAAGACCCTATTCTTTTTTAGTAAAAGCCGGTATTTCTCCACACACAGCCAACGACATCGTAAACGGCTACTCCCGTGCCATACGCTTAGATCACATTGAAAAGCTATGCGAAATTCTACACTGTGAACCCAATGACCTGTTAGTTTTCAAGCCAGGCAGCACCAACATAGTACCCGAAACACATCCGCTAAACAAGCTAAAAGCAAAACCCACAACATTCGACTGGACACAAACAATCAAAACACTCCCATTAGACAAGCTAAAAGAAGTCGCAGAATTCATCAACAAGCCTAAAAAAGAAAAAGAGTAAGGGAAATAAGAGGGTCGTCAGTTCGAGTGTTTCGAACTCCGTTCGAAATGTATCGAGAACCCTAAAAAACAAAAGCCCCACTTCTCAGCAGGGCTTCTTATTTATTACGGCACATCCATTTAATTGCCTGTAAAGAAATATTATAATTTGAAAACTGCTCCCACATTTAAGGAACCGTAATTATTTTTAATATTTCCATCTTTTGTAGCATTACTTAATCCGGCCATTCCTTGGTAATCTACTAAAAGGCTTACCTTTTTAGTTAACTCAAATTTATATCCAATTCCAACATTCAATCCAACTTGAACTTCATTAAAAGTATCTTTGACATCAACGTCTCCCAGTTTAGCATAAGTTAGAAACCCAACGCTGGGACCAAAATTCAGGTTCCATTTTCTTGTTTTGCCAAAGTGCCAATTAACATTTAACGGAATAGTCAGATAGCTCAGCCCAAGAATAGTATCATCAATATCCGATCCCATCGTTTGATAATGCAATCCTGAACGGATGCTCCAACGATTATTCAAATAATAATCAGCTCCAACGCCAATACTTAAGGACGAGACGGCATCGTTGTCAGAAGCACCACTTCCCGAAAAATCTGAAATCGTAAAACCAATCTTAGGACTTAATTCGATTGTCCCTTTTTCTCTTTGCTGTGCCTGGGTCATTCCAACACTAAGGATTGCCATTGCCAAAATAATTTTTTTCATGTTTATTCATTTTTGATTAGATGGCAAATCTATAATTATCAAAATCTGATATTACTTACAAAACGTTAATTAACTTTTCTATAAGACGTTAAAAAAAACAAAAGCCCCACTTCTCAGTAGGGCTTCTTATTTATTCCGGATCGTTCATCTTAAAACTCTCCATAAACTTCGTAGTATAATTTCCGGCTACATAATCCGGCTCATCCATCAGTTGCCTGTGGAAAGGAATCGTAGTTTTGATTCCCTCAATCACGAATTCATCCAAAGCACGCTTCATTTTATTGATAGCTTCCTGTCTGGTCTGAGCCGTCGTAATCAACTTAGCAATCATCGAATCATAATTCGGCGGAATGGTGTAACCCGCGTAAACGTGAGTATCCAAACGTATTCCATGACCTCCCGGAGCATGCAATGTTGTGATTTTTCCTGGCGAAGGCCTAAAATCATTATAAGGATCTTCAGCATTGATACGGCATTCGATAGAATGCAATTGCGGCAAATAGTTTTTACCCGAAATTGGCACTCCGGCAGCAACCAATATTTGCTCACGAATCAAGTCATAATCAATAACCTGCTCCGTAATCGGATGCTCCACCTGAATACGCGTATTCATTTCCATAAAATAGAAATTCCTATGCTTGTCTACAAGGAACTCAACCGTCCCTGCGCCTTCATATTTGATAAACTCAGCAGCTTTTACTGCAGCTTCTCCCATCTTATGGCGCAATTCGTCGGTCATGAATGGCGAAGGCGTTTCCTCTGTTAATTTTTGATGACGACGTTGTACTGAGCAATCTCTTTCAGATAAGTGACATGCCTTTCCGTATGAATCTCCAACCACCTGTATTTCGATGTGTCTTGGTTCTTCGATCAATTTCTCCAAATACATTCCGTCATTCCCGAAAGCCGCAGCAGATTCCTGACGGGCACCTTCCCAAGCTTTCAAAAGTTCATCTTCTTTCCAAACAGCACGCATTCCTTTTCCACCACCACCAGCTGTTGCCTTAAGCATTACCGGATAGCCCATTTCCTTAGAAAGTTTTTTAGCCTGCTCATAAGATTCCAACAATCCCTCAGAACCAGGAACACATGGAACTCCCGCAGCTTTCATAGTAGCTTTAGCAGATGCCTTGTCTCCCATTCTGTCGATCATTTCAGGTGAAGCACCAATGAATTTGATACCATGCTCCTGGCAGATCTTAGAGAATTTTGCGTTTTCAGAAAGAAAACCATATCCCGGATGGATTGCATCTGCATTGGTGATTTCAGCAGCCGCAATAATATTCGACATTTTAAGATAAGAAAGATTACTTGGCGGAGGACCAATGCAAACTGCTTCGTCTGCGAATTTTACGTGTAAACTTTCCGCATCAGCAGTAGAGTAAACCGCTACAGTCTTGATGCCCATTTCACGACAGGTTCTGATTACACGAAGTGCAATTTCCCCTCTATTGGCAATTAGTATTTTTTTAAACATAACTTTAATTTGAAAATTAAACAATTTGAAAATTTGAAAATGAATTCAAATGATTACACTTTTTTCAAATTAAGATGGATCTACAAGGAATAATGGTTGGTCAAATTCAACTGGTGACATATCATCAACAAGTATCTTAACGATTTTCCCGGTAACTTCTGCTTCGATTTCGTTGAATAATTTCATTGCTTCCACAACACAAAGAACATCACCTTTACCTATTGAAGTTCCAACTTCAACAAAAACTGGTTTGTCCGGAGATGGTTTGCGGTAGAAAGTTCCAATCATTGGAGATTTTATCGTTATGTATTTTGAATTCTCATCTGAAGCAGCAGGGGTTGCTGGGGTTGCCGGAGCAGCTGCAACTGCAGCAGCAGCAGGCATAGCATGTTGCATCGGCGCTTGTTGAACATAAGTAATATCTGGCGAGTTTCCTTCTAATGTCGTTCTAATTGTAATTTTTATTTCTCCTGTTTCCAGCTTTACTTCAGCAACTCCGGAATTGGATACAAATTTGATTAGGTTTTGAATTTCTTTTAAATCCATGATTAGTGTTTTTAGTTAGTTTTATTGTTTGTTGTATGCCCATTTCAGATAGATGGAACCCCATGTGAATCCACCACCAAATGCTGCAAAAATTAGGTTATCGCCTTTTTTTAGTTTGTCCTCAAAGTCACTCAGCAAAAGTGGCAATGTTGCCGACGTAGTATTGCCATAACGTTGAATGTTTACTAAAACTTTTTCTTCATCAAGCCCCATTCTGTTTGCGGTAGCATCGATGATTCTTTTATTCGCCTGATGTGCTATTAACCAGTTCACATCATCTTTAGTCAGGTTATTGCGTTCCATGATTTTCTCACTTACATCTGCCATTCCCGAGACTGCATATTTGAAAACAGTCTTTCCATCCTGGAAAACAAAATGTTGTCCATTGGCTACCGTTTCTGCTGATGGAGGAAGTATAGATCCGCCGGCATCAATCTTTAAATATTCCCTACCGATTCCATCACTTCTTAAAAACTCATCCTGCAAACCAAGACCTTCATGATTTGGTTCGAACAATACTGCTCCTGCTCCATCTCCAAAAATGATACAGGTTGCTCTATCGGTATAATCAATAATTGAAGACATTTTATCGGCACCAATCAAAAGCACTTTTTTGTATCGGCCTGACTGAATATAAGCGGCGGCGGTTGACATTCCGTATAAAAAACTAGAACACGCTGCCTGTAGATCATAAGAAAAGGCATTAACAGCTCCAATTTGTGTAGCCACATAAACTCCTGTTGACGCTACTGGCATATCCGGAGTTGTTGTCGCCATGATAACCATATCGATATCGGCTGGGTTTATGTTGGCTTTTGAAATTAAATCCTGAGCGGCTTTGATTGCCATAAAAGAAGTGCCTTTCCCTTTTTCTTTCAACAGTCTTCTTTCCTTGATTCCGGTACGGGTGGTAATCCATTCATCATTAGTGTCAACCATTGATTCCAGTACTTGATTTGAGAGTACAAATTCTGGAACATAAGCTCCAACTGCTGTGATTGCGGCTGTAATTGTATTCATAAAATAGGGTTTTTCTTTTCACTTTTTTTGATTTGAAAAGTTGTGGAAATTACAAAAAAAATTATACCTAAAGCGTTTTACGGCTGGATATTTATTAAAATTCTTAAAAACAAAAAACTCCCACAAAGTGAGAGTTGTTTTTGTAAAAAACTTTAATTATGCTACTGCCACAGATTTGTCAATAACTACTTGTCCTCTGTAGTACATTTTACCTTCATGCCAGTAAGCTCTGTGGTATAAATGCGCTTCACCAGTTATAGGGCAAGTTGCAATTTGAGCAACAGTTGCTTTATAGTGAGTTCTTCTTTTGTCTCTTCTTGTTTTGGAGATTTTTCTCTTAGGATGTGCCATTTTACTATATTATTTATCCGTTAATAGTTTTTTTAATTGGTCCCAACGTGGGTCCGTATCTTCTTCTTTTTTTCTTTCTTTACTTCTTTAACCTGCAATTCTTTTAGCTTATCCAATGCTTCAGTCTGCAAAGTACCATCCTTTACTCCCGGATGAATTCTCTTTAGAGGAATAGAAAGCACAATCATTTCATAAATGTATTGCGCTAAATCTATCTGATGTTCACCATGGGGCAAAATCAACAGTTCATCATTGTCATTGTTGAATTCTTCTCCAAAAGTCACTACCAATTTTATCTTCCCTTTAATTGGCAAATCAAATTGCTCTCCGGTCAGATCACAAGGAACATTTACGGTTCCACTGTGTTTAAAACTAATTTCCAGCATGGTTGCCTTTTTTCAAGGACAACATTTACTGTGATATCGCAGCTTTCGAATTCATCAAAACCAAATTCGTCAAAGAACTTTTTGTTTATTTTAAATTCAAACTGATGCTTTCCTAATTTTAATCCTATGAAAGGAATTAAATATTCATTCGTACTTTTCATCTAAACAACAATTTGAGCCGACATTTCGGGAGTGCAAAGATATAAAATTATTGTAATTCCAAAAGCGTTATAAACATTTTTTTGTTTATAACTGTCTTTCCTTGATTTTCAGTGGGTTTTTACTGATTTCCTGGTATTGAATTCTTGAATTATAGATGTCGATTGCTGTATAAACTGCCTCCTTGAACGAATTAAAATCGGCAACTCCCTTTCCGGCAATTTCATAAGCTGTTCCGTGATCTGGCGAAGTTCTGATTTTATTCAGGCCAGCCGTATAATTCACTCCATTTCCGAAAGACAATGTTTTAAACGGAATTAAACCCTGGTCGTGATAAGTTGCTATAACAGCATCGTATTTTTCATATTGGCTGCTACCAAAAAAACCATCCGCAGGAAAAGGCCCAAAAACAAGCGTTCCTTTTTCAAATAATTTTTTTATTGCTGGTTTTAATATTTCATCGTCTTCCTTTCCAATAACGCCATTATCTCCGGCATGCGGATTTAAAGCCAACACTGCAATTTTCGGTTTATTAATACCAAAATCCTGCGTCAATGAAAGCTTTACGGTTTGTATTTTTTGGACAATCAACTTTTCTGTTAAATGCTTAGCCACTTCATTTACCGGAATGTGATCGGTCATCAGACCAATCCTTAAATTATCCTGAACCATTAGCATCAAAGCATCGCCTTCCAATTCCTGGTCTAAATAATCCGTGTGCCCAGGGAATTTGAATTCTTCTGATTGAATATTGTATTTATTGATTGGTGCAGTTACCAAAACATCAATTTGGTTTTCCTTCAAAGCTTTGGTTGCGGCAACAAATGATTTTATCGCATACTTTCCGGCATTATCATCATTGGCTCCAAAATTCAGATCAACACTTTCTTTCCAGATGTTAAGTACATTTATTTTACCAATAACTATTTGATTGATTTGGTCAATGCCATGAAGATTTGTTTCCAATCCTAATGTCTTCTTTATAAAAGACAACACCTTTACATTGGCAAAAATAACTGGAGTACAAAGTTCTAACATTCTCGAATCGTCAAAAGTCTTTAAAATGACTTCACTACCGATTCCGTTCAAATCACCGATAGAAATCCCGACGATGATATTTTCTGCTTTTTTCATAAGAAGAACACGTTATTTATTGCTAATTTTGAAGTGCAAATTTAGTAAAATAAAACCACAATGTTTACAGGAATAATTGAAACCCTTGGAATTATCAAAGATTTAAAAAAGGATAATGATAATCTCCATGTAACCGTTTCTTCTTCTATTACCCACGAATTAAAAATCGATCAAAGTGTAGCACACAATGGTGTTTGCCTAACAGTAGTTGCCATTAATGATGATGCATTTACAGTAACCGCGATTAAAGAAACTATACAAAAGACAAATTTAGGCGATTGGAGAGTTGGTGATTTATTAAATATTGAACGCGCTATGAAGTTAGGCGACAGGCTCGACGGCCACATAGTTCAGGGGCATGTTGACCAGATCGGAACATGCAAATCTATTGAAGAAGCTAATGGAAGTTGGTATTTCACTTTTGATTATAATAAGAGCTTAAACAATATAACAATTGAAAAAGGCTCAATAACTGTAAACGGCGTTAGCCTGACGGTTGTAAATTCTAAGGAAAGCGAATTTAGTGTTGCTATAATTCCTTACACTTATGAAAATACCAATTTTAAGGACTTTAAAATTGGCACAAAAATAAATCTGGAATTCGATGTTGTGGGAAAATACGTTGCCAAATTACATTCATTAAGACAATAACACCCAAAATAACCGAAAATGAAAAAGCTTCAAAATTAATTTGAAGCTTTTTTTATTTTATTCAGTTTGTATATTCCGTAAGATATTGACAGTATCACTAATAGAAAGACGCTTCCGTCCAAAGGCAAGCCTGGTGGCGGTGGCGGAGAAGATGGAGGCGGTGGTCCTGAGTCAGCAAACACGCTTGTTACTGACAAGAAAAACACAGCCAGAATAATAACAATTCTATTCGGGACAAATTTCATAGTGCGTAAAAGTATAAAAAAATCTATTTACCAAAATAAATTAAATATTTAATGCGTAAAGTTAATAGAAAATTAATGTTTCGCAAGTGCGGACACCAACGAAATCAAACTTCTGGTTAAAAAATCGACAACTTACATTTATTAACGACGTATTCGACTTTTTGGTTTTAATTAAGAATAAAAAAGACCTCATAAGAGGTCTTTAAATAATGTGGTCCCACTTGGGCTCGAACCAAGGACCACCTGATTATGAGTCAGGTGCTCTAACCAACTGAGCTATAGGACCGGTTAATTCTTCACTGATTCCTATTGATTTGGTGTTCAGTGAATAAAGCCAAGGCTTTATTTGAGGTTGCAATATTACTACTATTTTTATTTCTAAGCAAGTGTTTTTATTGGATTTCTTGACAAAGTTCTATCAGCACGCCATTTGTTCCTTTTGGATGTAAGAACGCAACTAATTTATTATCAGCACCTTTCTTTGGTGTTTCATTCAATACTATAAACCCTTCTTTTTTCAATCTATCTATTTCATCAATTATGTTATCTACGTCAAACGCTATGTGATGAATGCCCTCCCCTTTCTTTTCAAGGAATTTGGCAATTGGGCTTTCGGGATTTGTGGCTTCCAATAGCTCAATTTTATTTGGCCCGTTCATGAAAAAGGAAGTTTTTACGCCTTCGCTTTCTACTTCTTCCTGTTTGTAGGGTGGATTTCCAAATAGTTTTTCAAAAAGTAAGTTAGAGGTTTCCAAACTATTGACTGCTATTCCGATGTGTTCGATTTTTCTCATTTTTTAAGTTTAAAAGCCGGAGCGTTGCAAAGTTGCAAAGTCAGTTAAAGATTCAAAGATAAGGATTTCTTATATCGCACTGTTATTACTACGTTTTGTAAACGGCTAAGTGGAGGAAATTATCGAAATAATTGGTGCTGAAAAGTTATTTCAAAAAATTGAAAATGAAAATTTTGAAATTAAAATTATTTCAAAAAATTTTTTTTTGAAAAATTTGAAATAAGATTTATGGAATTTGAAATTAAGAATTGGAAGAGCAAAACGTCTCTTTTAGCCCCGATTGTAATGGCATCCTTTTTCTTTTGCAAAAAGGAAAAGATATAATGGAAAGCGGGACTCTACATCCTGAGAAAACTAATGTTCTGCTCCTAAAAAACTTTGCAACTTTGTATCTTTGTAACTTTGCAACTTAAAAATCGTATTTTTGCGCCATGGAAACGAATAGACAGAAAAAAATAGGCAGTGTACTTCAGAAAGATTTAGTGGATATCCTTCAGGGAGAAATACGTAAAAACGGAATCTCAAATTTGGTGATTTCGGTATCTAAAGTAATTGTAACTACCGATTTGTCTATTGCTAAAGTCTATCTGAGTGTTTTTCCTCAAGATAAGGCAAAAGAATTACTTGAAGCCATAAAAACAAATGCTCCTTTAATTAAGCACGATTTGTCGCAACGGGTAAAGCTTCAGTTGCGAAAAGTGCCAAACCTTTCTTTTTATATTGACGATTCGCTGGATTATATTGAAAAGATTGACAATGCGTTGTCAGGAAAAGAGAATCCTATAGAAAACCGCGACCTTCTAGACAAACGCAAGAAATTTTAAAGCTTGAATTTTCCGCTATACATAGCCAAACGATATCTTTTTAGCAAAAGTAAAAACAATGCTATCAATATCATTACGGGCATTGCATCAATGGGGATTATTGTCGGAACGCTTGCTTTGTTTGTTGTGCTGTCTGTTTTTAGCGGCTTGCGGGTTTTCAGTTTGTCGTTTTCCAATACTATTGATCCTGATTTAAAGGTTATTCCGCTTCACGGAAAGAATTTCATTATTTCAACTCGACAGGAAAAACAGATTTCCGCTATAAATGGCGTTGCTTCCTATAGCAAAGTTGTAGAAGAGCGTGTCCTTTTCTTTTTTGATGGAAAAGAACAGGTTACTTATTTAAAGGGTGTTGATGCGAATTACACGAAAATAAATAATGTTGCAAAGACTCTTTTTAACGGAAAATGGCTTCGGTATAATACGGCTGAAGTAGTTGTAGGTTATGGAATCACGCAAAAATTATCATTGGGGCTTTTCGATTTCAATAATGCCTTTGAGGTTTATGTTCCTCGAAAAGGTAAAGCGGTAATAGAAAGCGAAGCAGAAGCATTCAACAAATCAGTACTGATTCCAACCGGGATTTATGCGATAAGTGAAGATATAGATTCTAAATATGTCTTTGCCGATTTAAATATCGCGCAGGATTTACTCGAATACAAACGCAATCAGGTTTCTGCTATTGAGATTAAGATGAAACCCAATGCGAACGAAGCTGAAATTACCGAAAAACTGAATGGCATTTTCCAGAACAAAACCGAAGTTAAAACGCGCGCTCAGTTAAACGCCACCTTATATAAAATGCTAAATACTGAGAACATTGCAGTGTACCTCATCTTTACTTTAGTCATTATAATTGCGTTATTCAATTTGATTGGAGCGTTGATTATGATGGTTTTAGACAAGAAAAGTAACCTGAAAACACTTTATAATCTTGGCTCAGAAATCGGGCATTTGAAAAAAATATTCCTGCTTCAGGGAAGTTTGCTGACTATCATTGGTGGCATTATCGGACTGATTTTGGGAATCATTATCGTGGTAATCCAGCAGCAATTTAAAATAGTAATGATCACCGAATCATTAGCTTATCCTGTTGTTTTTACGGTTCAGAATGTATTAATTGTTTTTGGCACAATTGTGACTCTCGGATTTATCTCCAGCTGGATAGCCAGTAGCCGTGTGAATAAAAAATTACTGGATTAAACAAACTGGTAATCGGCGTAAACTTCCTGGATTTCATCCAAAGCCCTGAACAAACTTTCAGCCGTTTCGAGCGTAACCAATTTTAATCGGTGCTCCTTAAAGTTGGAAACTCCTTTGAAATAATTGGTGTAATGACGGCGCATTTCTACAATTCCAACGCGTTCGCCTTTCCATTCCATTGACCAGGTCAGATGATTTCTCGCAGCTTCGATTCGGTCCGCCATTGTTGGTTGTGCCAAATGTTCTCCGGTTTTAAAGTAGTGTTTGATTTCATTAAAAATCCATGGATAACCAATAGCAGCACGGCCAATCATCATACCATCCAAACCATATTTGTTTTTATACTCTAATGCTTTTTCCGGAGAATCGATGTCGCCATTCCCAAAAATTGGCATTGTAATTCTTGGATTGTTCTTTACGCGCGCAATGTGCGACCAGTCGGCGCTTCCTTTATACATCTGAGCTCTTGTCCTTGCATGAACCGTTAAAGCCTGAACTCCGATATCCTGTAATCTTTCGGCAACCTCATCAATATTGATGGAACTTTCGTCCCAGCCTAATCTTGTTTTTACCGTTACAGGCAAATTCGTACTTCTGATTACGGCTTTTGTCAAGCGAACCATTAAATCTACATCCTTCAAAACTCCGGCACCTGCTCCTTTACAGACAACCTTCTTAACCGGACAACCAAAGTTAATGTCTACCAAATCAGGACGGACAGTTTCCACAATTTTGGCCGACATAGCCATAGCCTCCTCGTCGCCGCCAAAAATCTGAATACCGACTGGTCTTTCATAATCGAAAATATCCAACTTCATTCGGCTTTTTATAGCGTCGCGAATCAAACCTTCCGAAGAGATGAATTCCGAATACATCAAATCCGCTCCGTGTAGTTTGCACAATCTACGGAATGGCGGATCGCTCACGTCTTCCATCGGTGCGAGAAGTAAAGGAAAATCAGGTAATTGTATGTTGCCAATTTTTGGCATAGCGGTAATTTTTTGGCAAAATTACACTTTTTTAAATAAAGTAACAATCAGGCTAGCCTCCTACGTTTTCTCCTCCATTTACATGAATCATTTGTCCAGTTATATAGGAGCTGTCCTCACAGGCTAAGAAAACATAAGCGGGACCAACTTCCGAAGGCTGGCCGGCCCGTTTCATTGGAGTTTGCTTTCCAAATTTCGCCACATGTTTTTTATCAAAACTTGCAGGAATTAACGGTGTCCAAATTGGTCCTGGCGAAACGCCGTTTACACGGATTCCTTTTTCGATCACTTGTTCTGCCATTGAACGGGTAAAGGAAACTATAGCTCCTTTTGTACTCGAATAATCTACCAAATGTCCACTGCCGCGATAAGCTGTGACCGATGCAGTATTTATAATAGTATCCCCTTTTTTGAAACTTTTTAGTGCCTCCTGTGTTGTGTAGAAGAAAGGAAAAATATTGGTTTCAAATGTCAACTGCAAATATGCCTTGTCAACTTCGCCAAGCTTTTCCTGTGGGAACTGGACCGCTGCATTGTTTACCAAAATATTTAGCTGTCCGAACTTTTTAATCGTTTTGGCAACGATATCTCGCGCAAACTTTTCTTTCTTTATATCGCCAGAGATAACTAAACACTCGCGTCCTTCATCCTCGATTAACTGTTTGGTTATTTTCGCGTCTTTATCTTCATTATGATATACAATTGCGATGTTGGCTCCTTCACGGGCAAAATGAACTGCTACGCTTCTTCCAATTCCGCTGTCTCCGCCGGTAATTAAGGCCACTTTATTTTTGAGTTTTTCGCTTCCCTTATAATTTTTACGGATGTATTCAGGCTGTGGACGCATTTTAGCCTCCTTTCCAGGCTGTGTTATTTGATGCTGTTGTGGAAATGATTTTGGCTTTTCCATTATTGTAAAATTTTAAGTAACAAAGTTGATTATCATTGAAGAAATCATGTTACATCATTTTTTATTTCTTTATTAAAATTTAAATAATTCTGCAACAGAATAAAAAAATCCTATAATGTTCTATATTTCCAATAGAGTAGCTTTGTAGAATATAAATAAATATGGAAACTAGAATTACCATGCATACAGCCTTTAGAATAGTAAAAGATACTTTTAACAGTTTTATAGATGATCGTGCGCTCAAATTTAGTGCTTCATTGTCTTATTATACCCTTTTTTCTTTAGCTCCTCTCTTATTACTAATGATTTCCCTCGCTGGCATTTTCTTTGGCAAAGAGGCAATTCAGGGTCAGGTATTTGGAGAAATAAATGGCTTGATTGGTAATGATGCCGCGGCTCAGATTCAGGATATCATTAAAAATATGGAACTTTCGGGCGAATCTACAACGGCCGCCATTATTGGTGGTATTACGCTTCTTATTGGTGCAACCTCCGTTTTTAGTGAAATTCAGGATTCCATAAATATTATCTGGAGGGTAAAGGCAAAACCCAAAAGAGGTTGGTTGAAATTCATTACAGACCGATTGCTCTCTTCATCCTTAATTGTTGGCCTGGGATTTTTATTGATTGTTTCACTAATGGTAAATGGCGCCTTACTTGCCGTAAGCGATTGGCTCAAGAATTACTTTCCCGAGGTTACGCTTATTATTTTTCAAATCGGTAATGTCGTTATTAGCTTTATAGTAATTATGACACTTTTTGGTGTGATTTTCAAGGTGCTTCCTGATGCAAAAATTGCGTGGAAAGATGTTCGGGCAGGTGCTTTTTTTACCGCCTGTCTTTTTCTGTTAGGGCGGTTTTTAATAGGACTCTATATTGATGCTTCTAACACAGGTTTCTGCTTATGGAGCTGCCGGTTCACTGATTGTAATTTTGGTTTGGGTGTATTATACTGCTGCGATATTATATTTTGGCGCCGAATTCACAAGAGTTTATGCTGAATACACAGGTGCCCGCATCGAACCCGCGGATTACGCTGTATATGTAGAACAGCAGGAAAAGGAAAAAATTGTAACCGTGCTTCCGGAAACTGCTAAACCAGATGCGGAAGTAATTGTAAAACCTGAACCAACACCAAAACAAAAGACAAAAACAACTTCTAAATCTACCGAAAAGGATACAGTTAAAGCCAAACCAAAACCGAAAAACAATAACAAAAAATAGGTTTCATCGTTATTTTATTAGGCTGTCCTTTAAATCAAAACTTTGCCTTATATTTGCCGATTAAATGCGGAAGCATTTTGCCCGAAAATTGACAGATACAGAAGATGAAGCACATTAGAAATTTTTGCATTATTGCACATATTGACCACGGAAAAAGCACGCTTGCGGACCGGCTTCTTGGTGCAACGCAAACCGTTACGGCACGTGAAGAAAAAGCTCAGTTGTTAGACAATATGGACTTAGAGCGTGAGCGTGGTATTACCATAAAAAGCCACGCCATCCAAATGGAGTACAAATATAAAGGGGAAGATTATATCCTAAACCTTATTGATACTCCGGGACACGTTGATTTCTCTTATGAAGTTTCGCGTTCGATTGCAGCTTGTGAAGGTGCTTTATTGATTGTTGATGCGGCTCAAAGCATTCAGGCACAAACAATTTCCAATTTATATTTGGCTCTAGAAAATGACCTGGAAATCATTCCGGTTTTGAATAAGGTTGATTTACCAAGTGCTAATCCTGAAGAGGTTAGTGACGATATTATTGATTTATTGGGTTGCAAATTAGAAGATATTATTCACGCATCCGGGAAAACTGGTTTTGGTGTTGAAAATATCCTGGCTGCCATCATAGAAAAGATTCCTCCTCCAAAAGGAAATGTTGATGAACCATTACAAGCCTTGATTTTCGATTCGCATTACAATCCGTTTCGTGGTATTGAAGTTATTTTTCGTGTAAAAAACGGAGAAATAAGAAAAGGCCAGAAAATAAAATTCATGGCAACCGGAAATGAATATTTTGCCGATGAAGTGGGAACCTTAAAGTTAAATCAGGTTCCTAAAAATGTAATTTCGACTGGCGATGTTGGTTATCTGATTTCCGGAATTAAGGAAGCAAAAGAAGTAAAAGTTGGTGATACCTTAACGGATGCAAAAACACCAACAACCAATATGATTACGGGATTTGAGGATGTAAAACCAATGGTTTTCGCCGGAATTTATCCTGTTGATACTGATGATTACGAAGACTTGCGTGCTTCGATGGAAAAACTGCAGTTAAACGATGCTTCATTGGTATTTCTACCCGAAAGTTCAGCTGCATTGGGGTTTGGTTTTCGTTGCGGATTCCTTGGAATGCTGCATTTGGAAATTATCCAAGAGCGTTTGGAGCGTGAATATGATATGACTGTAATCACTACGGTTCCTAACGTTTCGTATCTAGCGTATACTAAAAAAGACCCGGAAACTCCTTTTACGGTTAATAATCCATCTGATTTACCTGAACCCTCAAGACTAGACCGAGTTGAAGAGCCTTATATCAAAGCAACCATCATTACTAAATCTGACTTTGTTGGAAACGTAATGAGTTTGTGTATTGAAAAACGTGGCGTTATCACCAATCAAACCTATTTGACTACAGAAAGGGTAGAATTGAATTTTGATATGCCTTTGGCTGAGATTGTATTCGATTTTTATGACAGATTAAAAACGGTTTCCAAAGGATATGCATCGTTTGATTATTCGCCGATTGGAATGCGTACCTCTAAATTGGTAAAACTTGATGTTCTATTGAATGCTCAGCCTGTAGATGCGCTTTCAGCATTGATCCATGAAAGTAACGCTTACAATATCGGAAAGAAAATGACCGAAAAATTGCGTGAACTGATTCCTAGACAACAATTTGATATCCCGATTCAGGCAGCGATTGGTGCGAAAATCATTGCGCGCGAAACCATCAAAGCCCTACGTAAAGATGTTACCGCTAAATGTTACGGTGGAGATATTTCGCGTAAGCGTAAATTATTAGAAAAACAGAAAAAAGGAAAGAAACGTATGCGTTTGGTAGGAAATGTTGAAATTCCACAAGAGGCGTTTATGGCTGTTTTGAAATTGAACGACTAGTTTTAAGAAAATAGAACATAGAAAACCCAGCAACGAAGTTGTGGGTTTTCTTTTGGTATATAATTTAGAAAGTAAACTTTGTAACTTTACCACTCTGAAACTTTTCTACTTTAAAAAATGCTTGACGAATCTCCTAAACGTTTTGACCGTGTTATCGCTATCCTGATTCAGCTGCAGTCTAAAAAGATTGTAAAAGCACAGGAATTGGCGGAACGTTTCGAAGTCAGCCTACGAACCATTTATCGTGATATTCGAACTTTGGAAGCTTCCGGAGTTCCGATTTATGGGGAAGCCGGAATTGGATATTCATTGGTTGACGGCTATCGTTTGCCACCAGTTATGTTTACGCGCGAAGAAGCCAGCAGTTTTATTGCGGCTGAAAAATTGATGCAGAAATTCATCGATAAGGAATTAGGCCAACATTATCAATCGGCGATGTTCAAACTCAAATCGGTACTACAGAATTCTGATAAGGATTGGGTTTCGAATATGGAAACCAAAGTGTTAATTCAGCCTTCAATGGGAAGTCCTTTCAATGAGAATGTCCCAAACGCTATGTCTATTCTTTTTAAAAGTGTTACCGATAAAACCCAGGTGATTATGGATTATGAGGCAATTGAAGCTGATGCTGCTTCCAAAAGAACTATTGAACCCGTTGGTGTTTTCCATGATCACAACAATTGGTATGTTATCGGATTTTGCCATCTGAGAAATGATTACCGACAGTTTCGTGCCGACAGGATTGAAGGCATCCAAAAAACTCAAATTCCATTTACAAAAGAACACGATTCGCTTGAAAATTACCTTAATAAGGAAGAAGAATCTACAAAAACAAAAGTCCGGATTTTGGTTGACCGGAAAATCAGCAAATACTTGTCTTCCGAAAAAAATACCACGGATTTGTTTCCCAGAAAAATGTTGGCGATTTGGTCGAAATGAACTTCTTATCACGTGATTTGGAAAACGGATTTGCAAGATGGTTTATGATGTATGCTGATTACGCGACTATCCTGGAGCCACAACGATTGAAAGAACGCATATCAGAACTCATAGAAAGCTATCACATGCACCTACAAAAAAGCCCCGACTAAATCGAGGCTTATCTATTTGAAAATACACTTTTCCCTTTAAAGCCTACCAACGTTCCCAAAAAAACGGCGGTTCAATTCCCAATGCCCTTAAATAAACATAACCCTGTCCGCGATGGTGGATTTCGTTGTCAATGAAATATAAGATATTCTGATAAATCGGAAACTCGTATTGCCCGAACAGATTGAATGTTTTCTCAAAATCCTCTTCCGGAATTTGTGACCAAAGACGATTGATTTCTTCTGTATCATTATCCCATTTTTGCAGGTATTCCGCTTTTGTTTTCAAGTTAAATCCTTCTTCGGTATACGGATTTTCCTTTCCGGAAATAATACTTTTCAAAGCGGGAACTCCAATAGAAAGTAATTCCGATGTTATGCTTGAGAACGGTCTCATACCGCCAATTGTGAATTCGAAAAAATCTTTTTCGGGAAATGCTTCAATGACACGCCTTGTTACAAAACGATGTCCCTGCCAATGCTTTACTAATTTTTCTTTGTTAATGATTTCGGCTGTTGCTGTCATAATATATGGTTTTAATTGTTTCTGATACAAATTTAAAACCAACAAGTGACAACAGTTTGTCAGTAGGTTTGGAAAAAGTTGTAGAGTTGCAAAGTTGCAGAGTAACAAGTAGGGTTTTGCTTTTTTACTTTGTAACTTTGCAACCTTAAACTTATAACTTTAAAAAGTGGACGATGAGATTGCTTCGTTCCTCGCAATGACTATGCTAGAAGATAAAACACCTCAACGGACTTCACTTTCACAATTGGGAGAATTTGGACTAATCGAACATCTGACAAAAAATTTTGATGTAAAACAGCCTTCCACTTTAAAAAGTATTGGAGATGACGCTGCCGTTTTAGATTTTAAAGACAAAAAAGTTATCGTTTCCACCGATTTATTGATAGAAGGTGTGCATTTCGATTTGTCTTATATGCCGTTGCGTCATTTGGGTTATAAAGCTGTCGTAGTAAATGTATCCGATATTTGCGCTATGAATGCTAAGGCTACTCAAATCACAGTTTCAGTGGCAGTTTCCAATCGCTTCCCGCTGGAAGCTTTGGAAGAATTATTTGATGGAATTACTTTAGCAGCTAAATTTTATAACGTTGATGTAATTGGTGGTGATACCACTTCATCCCAAAAAGGACTAATTATTTCTATCACTGCAATTGGAGAAGCAAATGAGAATGAGATTGTTTACAGAGATGGTGCCAATAATGGAGATTTGCTTGTGGTTTCGGGTGATTTAGGTTCGGCTTATATGGGATTACAGATTCTGGAACGCGAAAAACAGGTTTTTCAGGTAAACCCAAACAATCAACCAGATTTGGATGCTTACACTTATCTGATTGAACGTCAGTTAAAGCCTGAAGCTCGTCACGATGTTCGCGAATTATTATCGAAATTGGAGGTGAAACCAACATCCATGATTGACATTTCGGATGGTTTATCTTCTGAAATTATTCATATCTGCAAACAAAGTAAAGTTGGTTGTAATTTATATGAAGAAAAAATCCCGGTCGATCCGCAGTTCATAAATGTATGCGAAGAGTTCAATATCGACAGCACTACTGTTGCTATAAATGGAGGAGAAGACTACGAATTATTATTCACGATTGCTTTGGATGATTTTGATAAGATAAAAGCCAATCCAAACTTTACAGTTATTGGGCATTTGACCCAAGAGAGTGAAGGCATTCATTTGATTACTAGAGCCAATACCAAAATCCCTTTAAAAGCGCGAGGCTGGGATGCCATGAATGAAGAATAAAAAATAAGCGATACCCGAAAGTATCGCTTTTTCCCTGATTTTATAAATTTAAGCAATTATAACTGCTAAAATCTATTAATAACCCTAAAATCTTTAGCCAATTTATGCTAAGTATTTTGAAGTATGATTACGGTTTCCCGCATAATCGTTAAATGACACCTTTTATCTTCGCCTCATTGATTAAATCGATATCACTTCCTCCGGAAACTTCGAGGATTTCCCTTATATTAAGTTTGCGTTTTTCAATGGCACTAAGAGATAGCGGAATATACTGTGGCAAATCTTTTGTTTTTACTCCTTTTGAAAGGTGAAACAGAATTTGTTTGTCAAACGCGTCCAATTCTATATTGTTGTATTGCGCCTGGCCTACTAGTTTAATGACTGTTTGGCTGTAGTAACTTTCATTATTGATAATTTTATCGAAAGCAAAAATCAACTCGTCAAACGTTAAATCGTTTTTGATAATTAATCCGCTTGGATTGATGTTCTTAATGATATTGTTGATTTTAAGCAACTCTGTGTGCATCGTTAACAGGATGATTTTGCAGTCTGGCATTTGAGTTTTCATTAAAGCTGCTAAGTCTTCTCCGGAGTAAATTTCTTTTTCGGCATATTCGGGCATGCTAATATCAAAAAAAGCGACATCGAATGGAGTTGTGGCTTCAGTAATGCTTTCATAACCCGTTTTGCAATTGCTGGCCTGTGTAACGACAAACTCATATCCTTGCTGGCTGTATTTATCAAGCGCATTTCTATAGGCCTGAATAATGAATGGGTGATCGTCTACTATTAAAATGTTAATTGGATTTGTCATGCTTGTTCGGTGGTTAGTTGTTTGGTTTCTGTTGGGACGGTAATTATAATTTTGGTTCCCTGCCCTTTTTTGGAACTTATATCTATGATTCCGTGGCAGTCGTTAGTTCGTGATATCATGTTTTGCATTCCTATTCCTTTACTTTTTTTATTGACATCGAAGCCAATTCCGTCATCCTCTATCCTTAGATACACATTTTCTGAATCTCCGCTAATGTCAACCTTGATAAGCCCAGAATTGGCGTACTTATTAATGTTCTGTAAACCTTCCTGGAGAATACGATATAAGTTAATCTTTATTGCATTTCCTATTTTATCCCAATCAATTTTGGTTTCAATCTGATATTCGACTTTGGCAGCGTGCAGCGATTTTTGTTCTTCCAGTAAATTATGAACGATAGAGACAAAGTTATTAATTAAAACCAATTTTTCCCTATTCAGGTCATGTGAAATTTCACGTATATCCTGTTCAATTGTTTTTAATTCATTTAACAACTCTAACCTTTTCCTTTGTGCATCTGGATCCGTACTTGAATTTAAGCTATCGAGGTTCAGTCGTAAACCGAACATCCTACCCAAAACACCATCATGTAGATCCTGTGCTAATCTTTTCTTTTCCTTAGCCCGGCTTTCATCAATAATAGATTGCTGTGACATCATCAGGTTAAAGATTTCCTCATTGGCCTTTTGTTGGTTCTGTTTAAAGAGGAGTTCCCTTGTCCTCGCTCGTTGGGCTCTTACTACAAATAATAGCGCTACTAAGATAAACGTTATTACGAAAATGTAGAGAAGGGTTCTGTTTCGGTTTTCGAGGTCACTATTTTCTTCTATTATTTCCTGGGTACCAAGTTGAATTCTGGCAAAACGGTCTTTGGAATCTCGTTCTGCTACCTGTAAACTATCTGTTATCCTAAGATAATCGTCTGAATATTTTGCGGCTAGTTTATCATCAACCAAAGAAGCCTGTCTCAGTGAGAACAGTATATCACTTGCATTTTTAGTGCTTTTTGCAATTTTTAAAGCTAAATTAGCAAATTCTATTGCTTTTTCTTTTTCATCAAATTTGTTGTAATATTCAGAAATATGGATACAACTAGTAACCATAGCTGATTTATCATTTAAATATTTTCGGATTTCAAATGATTCAAAAAATAAATTTGGTAAGTTATCGAAGCTATTTATTTTAAACTTTGAATATGCTAAATTGTCAATAATATTTGAGTATGCAATAGCAAAATCTTCTTTCAGATTTTTATACTTTAGAGATTGTTGAAAAAATAATATAGCTTTTTTATGATCTTTTAAATTTTGATGAACTAATCCAATATTACTTAAACAGACAGCCTCCTCGTAATTATCATTAAGGTTATTTTCTTTGACAATTGTCAGAGCCTGATTAAAATAGTCAATTGCCTTTCCATATTGCTTAAGCTGATTCGAATTTAGACCAAGCTGGATTAAGATTGTATATTTCTTTCTAAAATCCTTCGTTTTTTTAACAGCGCCAAATGCTTTTAAAAGGGATAAATCTGCACCTAAAAGATCACTTGAATTAAATTGTATAACTCCCTTTTTAAGAAGAATCGTAGAATATCCATCATAATCCTTTAATTTAAAATAAATTTCTTCAGATCTGGAATAAAAATAAAATGCGCTATCGAATTGTTTATTCTGATAATAATAATTACCAAAAGAACGGAATGATTTAGTTAAGCCAATTTCATCATTGGCCTCTATTGCCTTTTTATATAAAACCGCCGAGGCAATTTTATAGTTTTTCCAAGAATTAACCTCAAAATATTTTGATATCAAGTCATAATTTAATTCGCGTATTCTTAATGAATTCTGGGACTTTTGTATCAATATAAGTGCTTTATCCAGTTGTTTAATTTTTTCATCTTCGAGCAAATCCTTTTTATTATATGCTGCTAAATAATAGCCAATACTATCAGAAACTACAGCAGAGGATTTGAGATTGTCTTTTCTTTTGGAACAAGAACTAAGCAGCAAAAGTAATGCTAATATGAAATATAATTTTTTCAACTATTGGTAAGTGATTTACATATGTTAAAACAAATATATTCAAAAAAAAGCTATCCTTCTGGATAGCTTTAAAATATTTTGATATTTGATTTAATTATTGTCCGATACCTTTATCACCTGCAGTACCTTTACCACCGCCACCGCCGATTTCGCTAACTTGACCGATACCTTTATCATCGCCAGTACCTTTTCCACCGCCACCGCCGATTTCGCTAACTTGACCTATACCCTTATCATCGCCAGTACCTTTTCCGCCACCGCCACCAATTTCAGATGGAGTTGTAAAAGACGTAACGATTAACATCAATGCTAATAATCCGAATGTTGTTGCTAATTTTTTCATAATTTGAGACTTTTTATACTTTTTGTTTTACTTTCGTTTTTTTATGATGGCTAAGAAGTCGATTTGAGGCTTACCTGCTTTTCACGTTGTAAAAATATATCGGATATGATTCTCAACACCTATGAATAAAGGGTTTTATGGTAGAATGGTACCGTTTGATAGTGAATGGTACCCAAATACGAGTGGATGGTTTTTTGGTTTTTGACGTTTTTTACCTAAAAGCTTATCCCTGTTGACTTTAAAAAAATAGCTTCTGGAAGGAATAAACGGAAATCTGAGTGGATTAATGATTTTAAACCATCAAAAAAGCAAATGAATAATTAGATATTCCATTGGAGTTATAATAATTTTATTGAAGAGAGAATTACAATTTAAAACTGTAACAATTATATGCAACGTTGGATGGATTATACTTAAGAGGGCAATAATAACATATCATTCGGAAAGCATGAAATGCAGGAAAAAAATGATTAATTTAGATAATCGGAATTGATTAGGACAGTGTTTTTATTGTGGAACTTGATGACAAATATTCTCTTTTTTAAGCTTTAAAGAAAACATTTCAGATTAATAAAATTTCATTGCTTCTTCATTAATAGAAATATCGATGTAATATAATGCAAAGTTCCTATAGGTCTTTCCAATATATAATGAATCATTACTTTTATTGGGACAATCAATTTTTCTATTGGTGATTTGAATTTGTCATTTCATTAAAAATAATATTTATATGAAATATCAAATAATATCTTTATCATTCTTGTTCAAATCAAAAAACAGGCAGTTCATTATATTGTTTTCCTTTTCATGTTCCAAAGCAGTACATTTGCTAAATCCAAGTATTTATTTATCGATCTTTTGTCCATTATCTTTCCTTATCTGCAGTTTTAGAAGTACAACTGTATATAAGCAGTACACAATAATTAAACGGGGAATAATTTTCTAACCATGACCAATATAAATAAATTGAGTCCCGGCTAAAAGCCGGAACCCAATTCCCCACAATTAAATGAATTATGCATCCATTTTCCGTTCTGACTTAACTTACAAACGTGTTGAATTTAAATCTATTTTAGTATCTTCACAAACATGAAAACCTGAACTATCTGTAGATTTATCTAATCATTAAAACTACTTATTTGATTTTCATGAGGCAAAGTTATCATGTTGCATTTACATTTTGATACACTAAAAGTGTACTTTTTTGATTCAATTAGGAAGTGGAATTGATATATTAAGAGAAGTGCTTTTATCATTGGATTGGATAACAAATTTCCCACCCATATTATTAACTCTCAGTTTTATATTTTTAAGCCCTATTCCTCCAGATTTCTTTTTGACATCAAACCCTTTTCCGTCATCAGTAACCGAAAGGCAAAGATAGCCCTCATCTAGAATGAAACTGATTACTGCATTGTCCGCCTGGGCAGACTTATTAATGTTATGGCTTGCTTCCTGGATAATCCTGTAAAGATTCATTTTAATACTTGGATGCATATCAATCCAGTTGATGTATTCGTCAATTTCAAGCCGGTAAGTTGTATTGGTTATATTATTTTGAGTTGCAACTAAATCTGTCAATAATGAGGTAAAACTGTCATTGTTAAAAGTCTCTAAATTTAGATCGTGAGCTATATGCCTTATTTCCTGCTCAATATCACAAAGTTCGTTCACGGAATCCAGACATTTACTGATAGTTTCCTCATCTTTTTTATAGGAAAGGATATTTAAATTAAATCTTGTACTCGCCAACCTATTCATTACTCCGTCATGAAGTTCGATTGCGATGCGTTGTTTTTCCTGCTGCCGCGCAATATCTTCGGCGTTTTTTTGAGAAAGCATAAGATTATAAATCTCCTCATTTGCTATTTGCTGTTCCTGTAATATCCTTAACTCCTTTTGCTTAAAACGTTGCTTTGTAATAATTAAAATCAGTATAATAACTAATATAAAAATTCCAGATGTAATTGAAATAATCCATTTTTGCTTAATGGCGGAATTTTTTTGTTGTGTGATTTCATCGGTTTCAAATTCAATTCTTGCAAATTTGTCTCTAAAATTACGTTCCGCAATTTGCATACTGTCATTAACACGAATATATTCTTCTGCATATATTGATGCGTTTTTTCTATCAACTTTTACAAGTTGATTTAAACAAGCTAAAATGTCTAATGGATTTTTGTAGCTCTTAGAAAGTATTAATGATTTCTTTGCTGCATTTATAGCATTTATAGTATCCTTTACTTTTAGGTAATATAGCGATAGATTTACTTGATTGAAATTCTGTCCTCCTAGATCATCATTATTTGCATAATAATTATCTACTTCATAAAAAGCTTGGGGCAATCCATACATCCTGTCTTGATTTATGTTTACACAAGCCTGCATTGCAATTGCAGAATAAAAACCCGGAGGATCAACCGATTTAGTTTTTGGATTTTCCAATACTTTGTTAATGTAATACTCTGCTTTATTATATTCTTTAAGAAAAGTGTAACAATTTGCTATTCCTAAGTATGAAATATTATGCCGCGTCAATTTGTTATCGGCATATTCGAGAGCCTTTTTTCAAATAAAATGGAACTCCTATAATCATTTAAGGAAGCAAAATTTGAAGCTATAGCTGTATAATTTCTGAATAAATCTGGATTTAATGTTTTAGATGAATCCCCATTTAATTCCAATTCTTTCTTTATTTTTTTTAAATTTTCAAACAATGTTTTGTTACTTCCTAGGAAATCGTTAGAAAAATTTTGAACCTGGGCAATGTCCTTGTTTATAGCTATTAAACGTCTGTATGCTTTTAATTTTAAAAATATTTTTTTGGCTTTATAAAAACATTCTACTGCCTTTTCATTTTCAGACTTATACATAAAATACAACCCTCTCAATTTGTACGAATCCGCAGTGCTTTTTTCATTGTTCGATTTGATAGATAAATCAGATAAATCTCTTGCGTTTTCTCGAAGTCTATCAAAACGTGTTAAATTAGCATTATTAATTCCAATAACATATAAATTCCGACGGATGAGACTGTCGTTTTTAGTAAAATCAAGAAAAGAATAGGCAATATCATTCCAACGCTTCCTTTTCTCATTGTCCAAATTCACATCACCTGCCAAATCCAAATACTTCTTAATAGAATCATTTCTTGAATCGGAGACAGCAGGATTTGTTTTTGGGTCGCAACTAACCAAAAACATAAGGGAAAAAAGCTAAGAAAAAGTATACTTCTAACCATAAAACCAATATAAAATAAATTGAGTCCCGGCTAAAAGCCGGAACCCAATTCCCCACAATTAAATGAATTATGCATCCATTTTCCGTTCTGACTTAACTCCTTGTAGCCAATGCGATTGATTTAAGTCTATTTGCTGCAGCTGACAATAATTCGTTATCACAGCTTGTATTTACAATTTCTGAAACCAAAATCTTTGTTGTTCCAGAAACTAACTCTACTTTAATTTCCATTTTCATTTCACACATTTTTCCTTTTTCAGAACTATCGAAATCAAATTCTTTGGTGATTTCGTCTAAACTTTCATTTAATTCCTCTAAAGATTTAAATTTATATTCTATAATTTCCTTATTAAAAGTAGTTATTACGCTACCGGATATAAATTCAAATTTTCGATCAAATTCATTTTCCTGTGCTTCACTACTTAATGAAAACAAAACTATCGAGATAAAGCCAAATAGTGCATTTTTCATAGTCTTTTTACTTTTCACAAACCAAATGATTCTCCCTTGATTTTGATATGGTAAAATTATAGTGTTGCTTTCACATTATGATACACTAAAAGTGTACATTTTCGAAATCCTTATTTACTTCAAATCAATCCCTGTTTACGAGCTTCACGAAGGATGTCTTCGTCTGTGCCTTTATCAATACCGAAGATTTGTTTGATAATAGCTTTTCTTTTGTCTATCGCACTTTTTGAAAGATGTAATAAGTCAGGAAGGTTTTTGGTTTTAACCCCTTCAGAAAGTAGCGTAAGTATTTGACGGTTGTAATTGTCCATCACCTTACTCTTTTCCTCCCAAGTCTTTTTATGCTTACAAACAGTATGACTATGATAAGTACCGCCTTTTATGACAATATCAAAAGCAGTGATCAGTTCTTCTGATTGAAAGTCACTTTTTACCAATACCCCATTCAAACTGTATTCACTCATTATTTTAAACAAGACAATAGACTCTGAATGAGAGGTTAGTATTATTATCTTAGCGTTGGGATGGTACTTTTTTACTACTGGAACTAAATCTACGCCGGAATTGAGTTTTTTTCTAAACAAGGGGGCAGTGTTAAATCCAGAAACACAATGTCAAATGATTTTTTCGCCTCAACAATTGCATAGTAAGCGCTCTCACAATTGAAGGCTTCTGTAGTATTTAAGACGTAGCCGAAAGAGTTAAATGATAATATGGATTTGTATCCCTCAATAATTGGAGGATGATCGTCAACCATTAAAACTTCTATCTCTATATTTGATTCCTCTGACTGATCTATTGTTTCAAAAACTTTCATCTTTTAATTGAATTTTGATTGTAACAATACGACTTTTATAATTTTTACACTATACTAATGTAACAAACGGTAGGTTATATGTTATAAACGGTAGTAAAAATGTAATGAACGGTAAATAGGCTAACCAAGAAAAATTCCGTAATCAGTCAAATTTGATGAAAAATTAGGCTTTATATCTCCAAATAATTTCCTCCGGCTATACGGCTGATAATTAAATCGACATTCTCTTTATAAGATTTAGAGAACGGTAATTTGGTCGTAGAGTTTTTAATATAGCAAACGGTGTTACCCGTATGGATTCTCGAAACCTGGTTTACGTTAATAATGTAACTGTTGTGGATACGCAGGAACTGGCTTGATGGCAAAACCGTTTCAAAATGTTTTAGGGTCTTAAAGGCCGTAATCATTTCACCGTTGTTAAGATGAATATCAGTAGAGTTGTTGTCGGCCTCAAAATAAAGCACATCGCCCGAATCAATATAACGGTAGTCACCATAAGACTTAACACAGATTACCAATGGCTGGTTGGGTTGCTGGATAACCGTTGGCTTTTCCAATACTATTGGCGTAACGTTTACCTCTATGTCGTTCACATTTTCATCCATCAGCTCTTCCTGAAGGCTAACCACCTCCGCTTCATCCAAAACCTCAAAAGTCGCTGCCGGATTCTTGACTTCCATATGAGGCAAATCCGATTTTATCGCACGGTCAAATTTAAGGACGGCTTTCCTAAAATCGTTAATATTTAGAGGTTTTAGCAAATAATCCACCACTTCATACTGCAACGCTTCATAGGCTAGGTCCTTTTTGGCAGTGGTAACAATAATCTTTGGAACAACGGTTAGGTAGCGATAGAGTTCGTTGATTAAGGCTAACGAAAGATTGCTTTTTTTATCAGAAGGATCAATCTCTAAAAAACAAGATGTGGCTGGTGCTCCAGGATTAAATTCACGCCGTCATCGTAATTATTTGCCGATGCAAGGAATGACAAATTACGAAAACGTTCAGCAATTGCCTGAGTTTTCGAAACATCGTCCTGACTGTCGTCAATAATAATAAAAGTGTGGCTCATCTATGCTTTTCCTGTGATTTTGGGAAAGCATCAGTATAATCAGCAGGTAGTTTTGGGGAAACTAAAAACTTTTGGCTAAGATTATCATAAAAAATCAGCCACAAAAATATAATCGTTTAACCGTTCGTATTTTCGTTAAACGAAAGTATAGATTTGAGGCGCAAAATTGTATAATTGTTAATATTAACTGTCAGTATGTTAATATATCGTTTTTTAATCAGAGAAATGGCTACAAAACAGCGTTGCCCATAGTTTTTAAGTAGCAGGGCATCAGCTTACTCAGGAAGTTCAGTCCCGCTATCCATTATATCTTTTTCTTTTACAAAGAAAAAGGATACCATTCCTATCGGGGCTAACGAGAACCTTAACTTGGTTTAGGTCAAAACAAAAAACCCAAACTCTTAGAGAATGGGCTTTCTTTTAATTACGTTATTTACTAATTTACATTTTCATCAACCAGTTCCTAACCGAAACCTCTTCGTTGATTATTCCGCGTAATTCCGAAATTTTAACCCTGTCCTGTGCCATCGAATCCCTATGACGGATAGTCACGGTTTGGTCTTCCAACGTTTGGTGATCTACAGTGATGCAGAAAGGTGTTCCTAAGGCATCCTGTCTTCGGTAACGTCTTCCAACAGCGTCCTTTTCATCATAGGCCACATTGAAATCCCATTTAAGGTCTTCAATAATTTTTTGAGCCACTTCTGGTAAACCATCCTTTTTAACCAAAGGTAAAACAGCTGCTTTCGTTGGCGCCAATACCGACGGTAATCGTAAAACGGTACGGGTTGAACCATCTTCCAAAGTTTCTTCCTGCAAAGACGTAGCAAAAACCGAAAGGAACATACGGTCTAATCCAACCGAAGTTTCCACTACATAAGGAACATAGTTAGAATTGGTTTCGGTATCAAAATATTGTAATTTTTTACCCGAAAATTGTTCGTGTGCCTTCAAATCGAAGTCGGTTCTCGAGTGGATTCCTTCCAATTCCTTAAATCCGAATGGAAAATTAAACTCAATATCTGCAGCCGCATTAGCATAGTGCGCTAATTTTTCATGGTCATGGAAACGGTAATTGTGTTTGCCCAAACCAAGCGATAAGTGCCACTTTAAACGGGTTTCCTTCCAGTATTCGTACCATTTCATTTCTTCGCCCGGCTTTACGAAAAACTGCATTTCCATTTGTTCAAATTCACGCATACGGAAAATGAACTGACGTGCTACGATTTCATTACGGAAAGCTTTACCGGTTTGTGCAATCCCAAAAGGAATTTTCATTCTTCCGGTTTTCTGTACGTTAAGGAAATTCACGAATATTCCCTGTGCGGTTTCAGGACGAAGGTATAAATCCATTGCATTTTCGGCAGAAGCTCCCAATTTTGTCCCGAACATCAGGTTGAACTGCTTCACATCGGTCCAGTTCCTTGAACCCGTTTCCGGATCGGCAATCTCTAATTCCTCGATAAGGTTTTTTACATCCTCTAAATCTCCATTACCTAAAGAACGTCCCATTCTTTCCAGGATTTCCCTTTCCTTCGAAAGGTATTCCATTACTCTTGGGTTGGTAGTTTTGTATTGCTCTTCGTCAAAAGAATCACCAAAGCGCTCGCGTGCCTTTTCGATTTCCTTTTTAGCCTTCAGGTTTAATTTCTCGGCATAATCCTCAATTAAAACGTCGGCCCTGTATCTTTTTTTAGAGTCTTTATTATCAATTAACGGGTCGTTGAATGCATCAACGTGGCCGGAAGCTTTCCATGTCGTTGGGTGCATCAAAATTGCGGCATCCAGTCCCACTATGTTTTCATGCATCTGGACCATGGCTTTCCACCAATATTCCCTGATATTCTTTTTTAATTCTACACCGTTCTGCGCGTAATCATACACTGCGCTCAAACCATCGTAAATTTCGCTTGACGGAAATATAAATCCGTACTCCTTAGCATGCGAAACTACATTCTTAAATAAATCTTCTTGTTTTGCCATAATGGTGCAAAAATATAAAAACGGATTTTAAAAAATTGATTAAAAAACGATTAGAGTAACTTTTTTTTATACTTTTATGTAAGAAAAATTCTTTTTTTATGTTTCAGAGTCTGATAAATCTATTCTTTCCTAAGGCCTGTGCGGGTTGTGAATCGTTTTTGTTGCAGGATGAAGTCGTGATTTGTACCCAATGCCGGCATGAAATTCCGTTAACGAATCACCATAAAATAGACAACAATGAAGTCTTTCAAAAGTTTTATGGAAGGATTCCGTTGGAGTTTGGTGCTTCGTTACTATATTTCCATAAAAAAGGTATTGTTCAGGAAATGATGCACAAACTAAAATACAAAGGACAGGAGGAAATAGGCGAAGTTATTGGAAAATGGTATAGTGCAGAGTTGAAAGATGTTGAACACATTAAAGACATCGATTACATCATTCCGGTTCCACTGCACAAAAAGCGATTGCGGGAACGCGGTTACAATCAGGTGGAAAGCTTTGGAAAATCATTATCTGAAAATTTGAAAATCCCTTATGACGCTAATGTTTTGAAACGAAAACTATACACAAAAACCCAAACGAAGAAAGACCTTTTAGGCCGAAGTGACCTTATCGACAGCGTTTTCGATATTTCTTTTTCTGAGGAGTATCACGGCAAACATTTTCTGCTAATTGATGATATCCTGACTACAGGTTCTACACTTGAAGCTTGTAGCCGGACATTACTCAAGATTCCCGGCGCTAAAATCAGTATTGTCTGTATGGCAATGTCACATAATTAGCGTATTTAGGCATCGAACCTAACTCAAGTTGAGCCATTAAAAATTCGTGAGTTATTATAAAATTGATTATTTTTGATAGATATAAATTACTATAAATGAGAAAGTTATTTTTAATATTGACCGTTGTATTTTTGTTTCAAAGCTGTTACAGCTATAAAGCGATGGACAACAACCCATCAAAGATGATTGAGGGCAAAAGATATAAAATTGAACGTAACCATAAAAATTATAAAGTAACCTTTAATCGCCTTACCGACAGTTCGATATTCGTAACACGCAAAAACTTTATGAAAGAAGAAATCCCAATAACAGATATCACCACCATTAAAAAAGAAAATTCTCTGTAGTCAAAACTGCAGCTTTACCTGTAACAATAGTTGGCGGCTTGGTGGGACTGGCAGTTGTGGCGTGGCAATAATGGCCAATTGTTAAGTTTCCCTAAAAACATTTCATTCACACTAAATATAATCGTTATTTTGTGCTTTGAAAAAACAGCAATATGCCAAAATCTATTTTCAGGTTTCTTTGTTTGATTTTAGTTGTCCTAATGGCAAGCTGCGCCAAGCGTGGTTCGATTACAGGCGGAACCAAAGACACACTTGCACCTGTTTTGAATGCCAGTTTTCCAAAAAATCTTTCCACCAATTTTAACGGAAAGGAAATCAAACTTGTTTTTGATGAATATGTAAAGCTGAAAAACATAAATAAGCAGTTGATTATTTCGCCGCCAATGAAAAATCAGCCGGAAATTCTACCTTATGTAGCCAGCAAAACCATCACGATTAAACTAAAAGATACGCTACAACCCAATACGACTTACAGCCTTAATTTTGGTCAAAGCATCGAAGACAATAATGAAGGAAATCCGTATTCGCAGTTCAAATATGTCTTTTCAACTGGGCCATACATTGATTCATTGAAAATAAATGTCAAAATCAAGGATGCGTTGGATAATAAAGTAGATAATTTTGTTTCTGTCATGCTTTATGAAATCAATGAAAAATTCAACGATTCTACTATTTACAAAGAATCCCCAAGGTATATTACCAATACGCTTGACAGTTTAAAAGTAGTTACGCTTGAGAATATCAAAGCTGGGAAATATCTTTTGGTTGCCTTAAAAGACAATGGGAATAACAAATTCAATCCTAATGTGGATAAAATTGGCTTTCAGAAAGAATACATTACCATTCCAAATGACACTATTTTTGAAGTAGAACTTTTTAATGAAAAACTCCCTTTTAAAGCGATCAAACCCGCTTTGGCATCAGGAAGCAAGCTTTTGATGGGGTACGAAGGCAGCCCTAAAAACATAAAAGTCGCTGTCAAAAATGGGGAGGAAACGATTCCTTCAATAGTCACCCAATTTCCCAAAAAGGATTCGCTTCACATTTGGTTTAAACCGGTTAAAGCTGATTCACTAAAAGTGGTTGTGAGTGATGAAAAATTCAGTAAAGACTTTATTGTAAAAATAAAAAAACAAAAGGCCGACACACTCAGCATAAGCCCTGAATTTACTGGAATTCTACCGCTTCGTGAGCGATTTACACTCAACAGCAATATTCCATTACTCAAATTTGACAAATCTAAAATGTCTGTTTTTAATAAGGATTCTGTCTCCGTAGATTTTGATACAGAATATGATGAATTCGAACAAAAGCTCTTTTTGAACTTCAAGAAGGAAGAGTTGGAAAAATACAAGATTACCTTGATGCCAGGCGCAGTAACCGATTTTTACGATGCACAGAATGATACTTTAGTGTATAAAATTGGAACGAAAAACACTTCTGATTATGGGAATCTCAGGCTGCTTTTAGAAAACGTAAAGGGATTTCCTGTAATTGTAGAATTGACTGATAAAGACGGAAAAGTCAAAGCAACTGCTTATACGGAAAAAGATACCAACGTTGAGTTTTTAGCTTTAGAACCTGCAAAATATACCCTTCGTATCATCTATGACGATAATAAAAATAAAGTTTGGGACACCGGAAGTTTTTCAGAAAGACGACAGAGTGAAGAAGTAATTTACTTTCCCAAAGAAATTGATGTGCGTGCTAATTGGGATTGGGAACAAGCGTTTGATGTAGGTGCTAAATAATTTCGAATTTATCCCTATCCTCAAGAAAAGCGAGTTTTTTCGCGTTTCCAGAAGTCTTTCCTTATCTAATTCTATAAAAAAACGCCATCTGTTTCCTTGGGTTCCATAATGTAATCTCCAAGAAAATCTACGGCCTGAGAATGGCCAATATACTCATGATTATTGGCATCTGTTCCAATCCTGTTTACACCAATGGTGTAGCACATATTTTCGACAGCGCGTGCTTTTAGTAAAATATCCCACGCATTTGTACGGATTTTTGGCCAATTAGCCAGGTAGACAAGTACGTCGTAATCTTCCGTATTTCGGGAAAAAACAGGAAAACGAAGGTCATAACAAACGAGCGGACAGATTTTGAAACCTTTGTATTCGACAATCAATTTATCTTTTCCAGCGGTGTAGCATTGATGCTCTCCAGCCAAAGAAAACAAATGCCTTTTGTCGTAAGTTTTCATTTCGCCATCAGGAAAAACGAAAATCAGGCGGTTATAATAGTTTCCATTTTCTTCAATAACCAAACTTCCTGTTATGGCAGCATTTTTGGCTTTCGCCAGATGTTGGAGCCACAAAACCGTTTCGCCTGCCATAGTTTCAGCAACTGTTTTCGGATTCATCGTAAAACCGGAAGAAAGCATTTCGGGAAGCACAATCAAATCTACATCTTCCATAAAACCGTTAATTTTCTGTCCTAAATGGCTTCGGTTTTCGATTGGGTTTTCCCACGCTAATGAGGTTTGGATTAAGGCTATTTTCATAATTATCTGATTGTAATTTCATCCACAAAAATAAAAGCATCACCACCAAAACCCTGATGCCACTCGGGAAGTTTACCGAAGTTATAGGCTTTGATTTTTACATATTTTGCCTTTGTTTCTTTACTTAAACTGAAATTTTTGATTTTGTTCTCGCCTTCTTTTGGATCGATATCATTTTGAATACTTCCAACTAAACTGAAGTTGACATTATCATTAGAAATATAATATTCTACTTTGGCCGGCATTAGAATCCACGAACGGGAATCCTGCAAAAATGTTGCTGCAATAGAATGGATGGAAATTTCTTTCTGTAAATCGACAACCGCTTCAAAATCCTGCCCCTGATAACCCTGCCAATCGCCTTTTCTCCAATTCTCGGTACCATTGATTCCGTCTAACAAGCCTTCCGGTCCACCAGCATGATATTGGGGATTATAAGTTGATTTGATGTTAATGGTATAATTGTTTGGCTTTTTGAAGAATGTTGCTGAGATAACCCTGCTTTTTTCCCCTTTGGCATTTTGGGCATAAGCATAAATAGTTTCAGAATTGCTTATTTCAAATGGTTGCGTATATTTTATGAATTGAGCCTTATCCTCGACAGCAATTCGGTAATGAAGTGCATCGGAATCATTGCCTGATTGTATTTCTATTATCTGTTTATCTTTAAACGCCTTACTATCTGCCTGAATTACAGGAACAGGAACAATATTTTCAGCTTCGGGTAAAAACTCCCGTTGCTGCATCAGTATTCCCAGAAATCTTGAATTAGATGCGCTATCAATCAATTCAGTTGTACCTTCCAGATTTAGTTTTATTTTTTTGAAATATGGCTTTGTTGTATCCCATTTAGCAGTTCCTGGTGTAACATTATAAATTCCCATTGAACTTAGGACATACCAAGCGCTCATTTGACCGCAATCTTCATTTCCAATCAAACCATCGGGAGCATTTTTGTAGAAATTGTCTAAAATAAAATGGATTTTGGCAGCAGTTTTTTCAGGTTTCCCGACATAATTATACAAATACGCCATATGATGGCTCGGCTCATTTCCGTGGGCATATTGTCCAATCAATCCCGTAACATCGGCCTGTTCCCGACCGGTTGTTTTACTTTCGCTGTTAAACATTTCGTCGAGTTTGGCTTCAAATTGGGCTTTTCCGCCATAAGCTTCAATCATTCCGGGAATATCCTGCGGAACAAAAAACGAATACTGCCACGAATTGCCTTCGGTAAAGTTGTTGTTGATTTCCCGTGCATCAAAAGGTTTATCCCAACCGCCATTCTTTTTTGGACGCATAAAACGGGTATTCCAATCGAAGCTATTTTTCCAACTTTGTGAACGTTTCATGAAATAATCGTAATCTTCTTTTTTATTTAAAAGCTGAGCCATTTGCGCAATACACCAATCGTCATAAGCATATTCCACCGTTTTGGAAACACTTTCATGTTCGTCATCCATCGAAATAAAGCCTTGTTTTTTATAGGCATCCAGACCTAAATGATCCAGCATCGCCGAATGTTTGGCTGCTTCAAAAGCTTTTTCATAATCAAATCCGGGAATCCCTTTTACCATTGCATCTGCCATCACGGAAACCGAGTGGTATCCAATCATACAATCAGTTTCGTTAGACGCTAATTCCCATACGGGTAATCTTCCGCCTTGTTCGTATTGTTTCAAAAACGTATTGATGAAATCGGCTGTGCGCTTTTTCTCAATCAAAGTATACAAAGGATGTGCTCCACGAAAAGTATCCCAAAGCGAGAAAACCGAATAGTAATCAAATCCTTCCGCTTTATGGATCTGATTGTCCCTGCCACGGTATTTCCCGTCGATGTCCTGAGCAATATTGGGCTGCACCATTGTGTGGTATAAAGCCGTGTAGAAAACGCTTAATTTGTCTTTATTGCTTTCTGCTATTTCTATTTTCGCTAATTGATTGTCCCAAAGCTGTTCGGCATTTTGTTTTACGTTATTGAAATCCCAATCCTTAATTTCAGACCTATTCAATTTTGCTCCTTCATAGCCTGTTGGGGAAAGTGAAACTTTTACAAGAATCTTTTCTCCTTTTGCAACTTGTTTTGAAAAACTTAATGCTAATTGTGTTCCTGCGAAGAACGTATCTGTGTTTTTAGCTGGAGCAAATGCATTATTCCTAACGTTGCTGATTTTCATTGGAACATTAAATTCTATCCGTGCATATACATATTGATCTTTGGCCCAGCCTTCGCTTCTTCGAAGGATTTCAATGGTTTTAAAGTCGATAATCCTGACTTCACCCTGCAATAGTTTATCGCGGTGGTTTAGGTCGAGGATAATATTGGCCTGGCCGGCTTTATTGAATGTGTACTCATGAAAGCCTACTCTTGTTGACGTTGTAAGTCTCACGTCAACCTGATTCTTATCCAGTTTTACAGTATAGAATCCGGCAGTTGCCTTTTCATTCGAATGGGAAAAAGTTGAACTGTACTCCTTTGGATTCAATGAGGGTTCGCCCATTGTAGGCATGAGCATAATATCGCCGTAATCCGTGCAGCCTGTTCCGTTTAAGTGGGTATGTGAAAATCCATAAATCGTATTATCATCGTAATGATATCCGGAACATCCGTCCCAGCTTCCGTCAATTCGCGTATCGGGTGAAAGCTGTACCATTCCGAACGGAACCGTTGCACCTGGATAGGTGTGTCCGTGGCCACCAGTACCAATCATTGGGTTGACATATTGATGGTAATTTTGGCCGAAAATGAATGTCGAAAACAGTAAAAGGAAAAACAAAAGTAATTTATTCATTGTGTAGTTGGTTTGTAGCCCAAAGATAGAAAATGGATTTAATTTAAGCTAACTTCAATGTACACCGGTAAATGATCTGACGGATACCTTAAGTCTTTTGAATCACTTAAAACTGCATACTTCTTAACCTTAAATGGGCTGTTTTGAGATAGAAATATGTAGTCAATTCTTTTAACAACCGCTTCATTGTGTTTGAAAGCATTGAATGTTCCTGATGGCCCAAATGGTTTATTTGCCGAAATTTCGTGGCTGTCATCCATTTTCTTTTTAAATTGATAATGCGTTCTTCAGTAGGTTCTGAGTTGAAATCGCCCATTAGGAATACCGGATAATTCTTTGTGTTGAGTTCGTTAATCTTAGAAAGAATCAATTGGATTGAATTCGTTCGGGCTAATTCTCCTATATGATCTAAGTGTGTATTGAAAACCCAAAACGTTTGCTTGGTTTTATTATCTTTCAGCAAGACATAAGTGCAAACCCGATTCAGGGCAGCATCCCAGCCTTTCGAGATTTTATCTGGAGTTTCAGAAAGCCAGAATGTATTTTCCTGAAGCACCTTAAATTGGTCTTTTTTGAAAAAGATATTGGAAGATTCTCCTTTTCCGATTCCGTCGCGGCCACTACCGACGTAATTGTATTTAGGTAATAAACCGGCAATATCAGTGACCTGATTTGGCAACGCTTCCTGAATTCCGAAGATATCGGGTTCGTAAAATGAAAGCTGTGATGCCCAATATTCCTTTCTGTTTGGCCAGGCATTTTCGCCGTCAGAAGCCAGGTCTAAACGGATGTTGTAGGTCATTAATTTTAGGGTTTGTCCCGAAATAACAGAAGAAAACGAAATCGTAATCAGTAAAAGTAAGGTTGGTAGCTGTAGTTTCATTTTGTTGGTTGTTATGTCTCAAATATACAAATTTTTGAAGTTAGCAAATACCCGCGTGAGGGATTGGAGCAAGTACCGCGTACTGCGGAAAGCCCGGCCCCAAGGGACACGCCCAAAAACAAAAAATGCGTCCAAAAACTGAACGCACTTTTACTATTTGTCTTTTGGCTAATGCCTATTTCATGCTCGCTGCTAAATATTCCCTGTTCATGCGGGCGATGTTTTCTAATGAAATTCCTTTTGGGCATTCCACTTCGCAGGCACCGGTATTGGTACAGTTTCCGAATCCTTCTTCGTCCATCTGTCTTACCATATTTAATACACGCTGTGTTGCTTCAACTTTTCCTTGTGGTAATAAAGCGTATTGAGAGACTTTTGCCCCAACGAATAGCATTGCCGAACCGTTTTTACAACTTGCTACACAAGCACCGCAACCGATACATGCAGCAGCTTCAAAAGATCTGTCGGCATCGTGTTTTGGAACCGGAGTAGCATTCGCATCAATGGTTCTCCCTGAAGTGTTTACCGAAACGAAACCACCAGCCTGCTGGATCCTGTCGAAAGAACTTCTGTCAACAACTAAATCCTTTACAACCGGGAATGCTTTGCTTCTGAATGGCTCGATAAAAATAGTATCACCGTCCTTGAATTTACGCATGTGCAGCTGACAGGTTGTAGTTCCGGTTTCCGGTCCGTGTGCCCTACCATTGATGTATAGTGAACACATTCCGCAGATTCCCTCACGGCAATCGTGGTCGAAAGCTACAGGCGATTTTCTCTCGTTTATTAGTTGCTCGTTCAATTGGTCTAACATTTCCAAAAATGAACTGGCAGTAGAAACATTATCTAATTTATAAGTTTCCATGCTTCCTTTGGATGTGGCATTTTGTTGACGCCAGATCTTAAGGTTTATATTGATGTTTTTTGCTGAAGACATAATTTTTATTTTTGAGTGATTAGTGATAAGTAATTAGTGATTAGCCCTAAATGAATTGCTAATTACTAATCACTCTTTACTAGTTACTATTTGTAATTTCTAGCTGCAATTTTGATAAACTCGTATTTCAATTCCTCTTTGTTCAGGATTTCTTTGCTGATATCGTAACCCATATACTCCCAGGCACCAACGAATGAGAAGTTTTCATCATCACGAAGCGTTTCTCCTTCTGAATCCTGGTATTCTTCACGGAAGTGACCACCGCAGGATTCTTTTCTCTGAAGCGCATCCATTGCCATTAATTGGCCTAAATCGATAAAGTCAGCTACGCGAAGTGCTTTTTCTAACTCTGGATTTAATTCATCTGAAGCGCCCGGAACGTAAACATCTTTATAGAATTCTTCTTTTAAGGCAGCAATTTCCGAAATAGCTTCGGTTAAGCCTTTTTCGTTTCTTCCCATTCCAACCTTATTCCACATAATCAAGCCAAGCCTTTTATGGAAATGGTCAACTGTTTTAGAACCATTGTTGCTCAGGAATTTATTGATGGTTTCCCTAACGGTGTTTTCTGCTTCAACAAACTCAACTGAATCCGTCGGGATTTTCCCTGTTCTGATTTCATCTGCCAGATAGTTTGAAACGGTATAAGGCAATACAAAATAGCCATCAGCCAAACCTTGCATCAGCGCTGACGCTCCTAATCTGTTGGCTCCGTGGTCAGAGAAATTCGCTTCTCCGGCAACGAAACAACCCGGAATTGTGGATTGCAGATTATAATCTACCCAAACACCGCCCATCGTGTAGTGAACTGCCGGATAGATTTTCATTGGAGTTTCGTATGGATTCTCGTCTGTAATTTTTTCATACATAGCGAAAAGGTTACCATACTTTTCTTCCAGCCATTGTTTCCCTAATTTGGTAACTTCTTCCGGTGTTGGATGATGATTTCCTTTGGCGTAAGCAGTTTGTCTTCCTTTGTTTTGGATTTCGGTAGAGAAATCTAAATAAACTCCTTCATTGGTATCATTTGCCTCGATTCCGAAACCTTCGTCACATCGCTCTTTAGCAGCTCTTGAAGCTACGTCACGCGGTACTAAGTTTCCAAATGCCGGATATCTTCTTTCCAGGAAATAATCTCTATTTTCTTCAGAAATTTGCGTCGGTTTTAAATTTCCGGCACGAATTGCTTCTGCATCTTCTTTTTCTTCGGCACCCAGATTCTTCCCGAGTTACGCAACGATTCCGACATCAAGGTCAGTTTCGATTGGTTAACGCCGTGAACCGGAATACAGGTTGGGTGAATCTGAACAAAACAAGGATTTGCGAACAAAGCTCCTTTTTTGTGGATTTTCCAACCAGCTGTAACATTACTTCCCATAGCGTTTGTAGAAAGGAAATAAACGTTTCCATATCCACCGGTGGCTATAACTACAGCGTGAGCTGAATGTCTTTCTAATTCTCCTGTAACCAAATTTCGGGCAATGATTCCTCGTGCTTTTCCGTCAACTTTCACTAAATCCAACATTTCGTGACGGTTGTACATATCCACTCGGCCTAAACCAATTTGTCTTGACAAGGCTGAGTAAGCTCCAAGCAACAATTGTTGCCCGGTCTGTCCTGCAGCATAAAACGTACGTTGCAACTGCGTTCCACCAAAGGAACGATTGTCCAACATTCCGCCATAATCACGCGCAAACGGAACTCCCTGCGCCACACATTGGTCGATGATGTTAGCAGAAACTTCAGCCAAACGATGAACGTTCGCCTCACGTGCCCTGTAATCGCCACCTTTTATAGTATCGTAAAATAATCTGTAAGTACTGTCGCCATCATTTTGGTAATTCTTCGCCGCATTGATTCCGCCCTGAGCAGCAATAGAGTGCGCTCTTCTTGGCGAATCCTGAAAACAGAATGCCTTAACATTATAACCCATTTCTCCCAAAGAAGCTGCAGCAGAAGCTCCGGCCAAACCCGTTCCAACCACGATCACATCAATTTTCGGTCTGTTGTTAGGCGCAACTAATTTTAAATGATCTTTATAATTTGTCCATTTGTCCGAAATTGGACCTTCCGGTATTTTTGAATCTAGTGTCATTTATTACTTGAATTAATGATTAAAATGATGAAACAATGCAATAAAAACGAATCCGAACGGAACGATTATCGCGAATGCATATCCTAATTTATGTAAGCTTCTTGAAAATTTATTATTGAATCCAACCGATTGCATTGAAGAGTTGAAACCATGCCATAAGTGGAAAAACAACAACACAAAAGCCACGCAGTACAATCCTGTTCTAACGGGACTTTCAAATTTGTGAACCAATTCGCCATAATATCTTGTTGGATCCTGTGGAAGTCCTTCAACATACTTATAAGCCATTTCGGGAAACCAGAAATCGTAAAAGTGTAAGCCAAGGAAAGCCAAAACTACTGAACCTGAAATAATCATATTCCGTGATGCCCAGGAAGAGTTTGCCGAACCGTTATTTTTTGCATAACTGATTGGCCTTGCTGCATTATTCCTTATCTCTAAAACAAATCCCATCACAAAGTGGAACACAACACCAAAAGCTAAAACGGGTTGCATTACATATTGGATTAATGGATTATAACCCATAAAATCAGAACATTCGTTGAATACCTCTTCGCTGAATACTGACGTTAAATTGATGGAAAAGTGTAACGCTAAAAATGAAATCAAGAAGAGCCCGGAAATTGCCATTGCAACCTTTCTTGCAATGGATGAACCCAAAACGGAAGATTTTGCCATAAGATTGTGTAATTTATTTAAAAAAATCACACAAAAATACAGCTATTTGCCATTAACCACAACCTTTTCGCCGTAATTTATAATGAATTTAAAGTGAGTTTCTTTGTGGCTGATAATCAACATACAACACTTCCATTTTAGTCGGAATATTCGAATTATTTTACGTAAGACGGAATCAAACCACGCAATCCCATGTCGGTAACATTTTCTCCAATAGATGGCTCGTATTTTCCGTCCGCTGTAACTTCATGCCACTCAAAACTGTTGTTTACAGAAAGTGAAAGCGTAACCACTACATCATTCGTTTCTGTTCCGTCAATTACCAGGTTACTGGCAAATTTTCCGGTAACAACACAAGATCCAGTGGGAATTGGCGATGTTGCAGCAATTGGGTTCGGAACAGTAGTAGCTCCGGCCGGTGCCTGTCCTGAAGTAGAATAAGGAAAGTTATTTAAGGCGAAAGCCCAATAACCCTGTGCTCTGTTGCCATTTACAGGAAAAGTAGAATTGTCAATATCGAAAGTCCCGATATACGTGTTAAATCCAACAAAGCTTGCTAAGGTTCCAGCGTAATCTACATTGGCATTACGGACATTGATTTGGTAATTCTGATAAGACAAGGATACCCGCATCCATTCATAACTTCCGGTGGTAACCTGGCTCAAAGGAATCTTGAGGAATACTTCATCCTGAGCCACAAGTTTTGATTGGGAAAAATCAATAGCATTACTCCCTCCAATAGTAGTTTCCGGAGCGTGGTATATAATCTGGCCCTGTCCAATTTGTGTGTTGGCATTAGGAGCTAATTCCATGTAGTGCGCAGAAATAGAATTGAAAATCGGCGATTGTGCGGCATTCCCTGCAGCAACAGTTGAAGGTTGTCCCAAATTATTCAGCCTTACCTGATTCGGATCAAATTTAAACTTGACAATCAACATAGGTTCCTCATCTGCATCTTTAGAGCAGGAAACGAATGGAAGCACTAAAAGCGCCGTCATAAAGGGCAGGATTAAATATATCTTCTTCATCTTTCGCGTTTGGTTGGTTTTATTTCGGACGAATTTTATCGGTTTCTAATACAGTTAACGGCGAAAAGCTATTTTTATTACATTTGGGTATTAATTTCAATTGGATGTTTACCGAATTTATAAAGACTGCGACCATTGGAGATTCTGAAAAAGATAGGTTGGACATTATGCAATCCTTTCAGGTTTTGAAATTAAAAAAAACACCTATTTTGTAAAGGAAGATGAAACCTGCAACTATTTCTGCTATGTCGAAAGCGGGATTTTGCAACATTCCGTAGTCATTCTCGGCGAGGAAAAAACTACTTATTTAGCCCTTAGAAACTCATTCACTTCTTCGCTTTTTAGTTTCCTGAACAAAAAACCTTCCCGAAAAAGCATAAAAGCCATTGCCGATTGTGAACTTTGGGTAGTGGATTTAAAAGCCTTTAAAAACCTGATTGAAAACAACAAAGCGTTTCATAAGTTTTATTACGATTTAATCGAAAAACAAATCTGTTTAATCGATGACTACCGGATTGATTTACTGACATTGACTCCGGAAGAACGTTATAAAAAACTACTGCAGACCGAACCCAAATTACTTCAGGAAGTACCGTTACATTACCTTACGTCTTTTCTCGGAATTTCCACAAGGCACATGAGCCGGATAAGGAAAAATGTACGTTGACATTTACCGCAAATTCGCAAATTTTATTTCTTTAAATGAAATTTTATATGATTCCGTTTAATTTGCGAATTTGCGGTTAATAAAAAATAACGCCATTTGGCTACTTCTCATAGTGCAGTTATCCGTAATTTTGAAAAACAATTTACAATTCACCATTATGAAATACCATCAGATAGACCGCGACCTGTTTATTAAAAACAGAGCTAAATTTACCGCACAAATGAAACCCAACAGTGTGGCTGTTTTCAATTCCAACGACATTTATCCCGTTTCTGCCGATAGTTCGTTACCGTTTGCACAACACCGCGACATCTTTTATTTATCGGGTGTGGATCAGGAAGAAAGTATTTTGCTGTTGTTTCCGGATGCACCTTACGAGCATTTGAAACAGATTTTATTCCTAAAGGAAACTAACGAACACATTGCCATTTGGGAAGGTGAAAAACTAACCAAAGACAGGGCTTTTGAAGTATCCGGCATCAAATCGGTGATCTGGCTGCAGGATTTCCATAAGACTCTTAAGGAAGTCATGGCTTATGCCGAAACGATGTATATCAATACCAACGAGCATTACCGCGCGGCAATCGAAACGGAAACCCGCGAAGCCCGTTTTGTGAAATGGTGGAAGGAAAATTATCCGGCACACAAAGTTGAAAAATCAAATCCAATCTTGCAAAGACTGCGTTCGGTTAAGGAAAGTGAAGAACTTGATTTAATTCAGGAAGCCTGTAATATTACCGAAAAAGGATACCGTCGTGTATTGCAGTTTGTTAAACCAAATGTAACGGAATATGAAATTGAAGCTGAATTTGCCCATGAATTCCTCAGAAACCGCTCAAAAGGTTTTGCCTATACACCAATCATTGCTTCAGGGAATAACGCGAACGTTTTACATTACATAGAAAACAACCAACAATGCAAAGCCGGCGATTTGATCCTTTTGGATGTTGGAGCGGAATATGCCAATTATTCAAGTGACATGACGCGTATGGTTCCGGTTTCAGGAAAATTCACTGACAGGCAAAAACAAGTGTACAATGCCGTGCTGAGAGTGAAGAACGAAGCAACAAAGATGTTGACTGTAGGAAATCTGTGGAAACAATACCATGTAGAGGTTGGTAAAGTAATGACTTCTGAATTATTAGGTTTGGGATTGATTGACAAAGCCGATGTGCAAAACGAAAACCCGGATTGGCCAGCCTACAAAAAATATTTCATGCACGGAACTTCCCACCACATGGGATTGGACACACATGATTACGGACTTTTACACGAACCAATGCAGGCTAATATGGTTTTCACGGTAGAACCCGGAATCTACATTCCGGCCGAAGGTTTCGGAATCCGTATTGAAGATGATGTGGTAATCCAGCCAAAAGGGGAACCTTTTAACTTAATGAGGAATATTCCGATTGAGGTGGAGGAGATTGAAACGATTATGAATTCTTAATTTTCTATTTTGAATTTTGAATTCTAAATTTTAAATGACGGCTCACGGAAGTGGGTCGTTTTTTGTTATCCGCCTTTGCCAGCGGGATAAGTTTACATTTAGCTTTGTCATTCTGACGAAGTTTGTATTTATAATTCTTTTTTAGGTAATTGTATTTGTGGCAAAGGTTGACAGAGGGTCTTGTTTACAATCTTTTCCCTCATTAGTTTCTTTTTGTTGAAATGACGGGAAATGTTTTGGGTGATTTCAGTATAGTTGTCTGTATCATCTTCTTTTTTGTGATAGAAGACTTTTATAGAAATACAGTTTGTATGTTCAAAAACAGTATTCAACAATGTTCTATCGGAAAGTCCGCATGAATGCCCCATGATATAAACTTGAAACTTTTCACTATCTATAAAGTCTAGAAGTTCTTTATAATTTGATGTATGCAAATATTGGAAAGATTTAAAATTTCTTAAATATTCGTTGTCGTCAATATTTTCAATTATCTTATAGTCATCGTCCATTTCATCTCCAAATCCAAAGTTAATGCTGTTCTCTTTTCCTCCTACATATCCATGAATGTGAATAATTTTAGCATCTACTCCAGATGAATTTAAATCTCTAACGTATTTATTCGTAGTCGGTGTATAATTAAAGTTGAGCAAAGCAATTCGAGATACATAATCTACAATATTCTTTTTATGTGTAAATAAATCCTCAAGTTCTTTTTGGTATGGAATGGGGAATTCGTTTAAAAACTGGAATAATTCCGTTGACATCGTTTTAAAAAACGTAGGTTTAAAAATTTCCGGGAACTTAAGACAATCTCCTGCGGGATCTCTATAATTACCAAAATTATATTGCTTTATTACTTTTTCATTAAGATATTCTTCAAAGAGTACTTTGACTGAATCAAATTCTTTGTTCAAATTTTCTACCTTTTCCCTTTTATTTAAAGTATGTTGTTCTTCCGTCACATTGAGAACTTTACGGGGCAACTTAACTATTTTTTTTAACTGTTGATAATATTGATTTTCAACATCAACCCAATTAGTGATAGAATGCAATTCACAAATATTTTTGAAAAACTTATTTTTGAAATTAATTCGGCATCCATTCTTATCTGTGTATTGATATGTATTAAAACCCGAAGAATATTCACCAATAAATGAAGCGAAATCTCGATAGTTTTTAACCTGCTCTATTTTCTTGACCGCACTGTTAAAGCCAGTCTGCATAAATTCATATGAGATATCGATTAGATTATCGCTGTAATTTGACTTATTTATTTTTCTATCAAAATTTAATAAAACATTTCTCCAATAATCATCAATAAAATCACAATACCCTGTCGGCAACCCATGCGCCAAGTCAAATCCGTTTCCGATAATTACAAGTCTGTTCATCTAAATTCCTTTTCTCAAATATAGGAATTCTACGTTTAGTTTGTCTTTCTGACGAAGGAAGAATCTCCGCAAACAATGACAAGATTATGCCAAAATGATTTTTTATAATATAAATTTATTATATTTATCAATATTTTTTATATTAAAATTAATAAATAGTAATTCTAAAATAATAAATAATAATTGATATATAATACATATTAATTTATTTTAAATAGATAGTAATTTAATTATGATTAATAATATTATTAAAATAATATATATTAAACCTAAAATAACATATAGTATATCTAAAGTAATAAATAGTAATTCTAAAATAATAATTAGTAGATATCAAAACTAAAATATAATATGGCAAAACAAACAACTAATCCTGTAAACACTGGGAAGATGATTAAGGATTTTATGGCCGAGAGAAGGATTTCGCAAACTCAACTAGGCGGAATGATTGGCAAACAGGGTATTTCTATCCTGAATTATACCCGAAATAAGGATATTCATAGCAGGATTTTGCTGAATCTATCTCACGCAACTAAGCATAACTTTTTTCAGGACATTGCTAACCAACTGCCACGTGATTATACTGTAACCGAAAACATTTTTGCCGAAAGGGATGCTTTGATCGCGCAGCTGCAGGAAGAAATTAAAGTCCTTAAGATACAGAATGAACTGTTGATGAAGATTAAGGGAAGTTAGTTTTGGATGGTGAAGGAAAGTTGTCTTTCTCTTGCTTCTTTACTCTTGCTTCTTTATTCTTGCTTCTTTTCTCTTGCCTCTTGTCTCTCAAAACCCTATTTTTGAGCCATGAAGCAAATCGTATATAAAAACACCAAAATCTCTTATACCGACCAAGGTAAAGGCACGGCTGTTTTGTTATTGCACGGTTTCCTTGAGAATAAATCCATGTGGGACAAATACATCGACACTTTGACCAAAAACCATCGTGTGATTACCATAGATTTATTGGGCCACGGCGAGACCGAATCTTTAGGTTACGTCCACGCTATGGAAGACCAGGCGGATATGGTTTATGCTGTCCTGATTTACCTTCGGCTTCGCAAAGTGGTGTTGGTTGGGCATTCGATGGGAGGTTATGTTGCGTTGGCTTTCGCCGAATTGTATCCGGATCATGTTAAAGGCCTTTTTCTTCTAAACTCGACTGCTAGGGCTGATAGTGATGAACGAAAGATAAACCGGGACCGCGCGATTGTTTGTGTAAAACACGATTACACCAACTTCGTCAGCATGTCCATCGCCAACTTATTTAGTGAAGACAACCGGGAGAGACTAGCTAAGGAAATCGAGAAAACCAAAAAGAAGCACTCAAAACTCCACTACAGGGAATCGTGGCTGCACTCGAAGGCATGAAAATCAGGAAAGACCGCGAAGTACTGCTTCATTTTGCGCCTTATCCAATACAATTGGTACTGGGAGAAGAAGACCCTGTATTGCCTTACGCCGAAACCATCGAACAGATAGAAGGCACAAAAGTCGAACTGACAACTTTCGCAGACGGACATATGTCACACATTGAAAATGAAAAGGAATTAAAGAAAGTGTTGGTAGATTTTTTGAAGAAGGTTTAATTTAAGGCATACTGCATTAGCCATGTGACCCAAAGTTATTCCTGTAGACTTCATTTACGAATGTTTTCTGACCTTCACCGAACAGGTTTACAGTATGGAAATTAAATAAAATGCCCACAGGCGCGTCCAGAAGCTTCATATAAGTTAATATTTCAGCCTGATGGATTGATTCTATGCTTTGGATTGCCTTAGATTCCACTACTATACAATTTTCAACAAATATTCCGCACTTCAAATTAGTTTCGAGTTCTATTCCTTTAAACTTAACAGGGACAGATAACCCTGTCTGAAATGAAATTCCCCTTTCAGCTAATTCCTTCCTCAAACATTTCTCGTAAACATCTTCTAATAATCCCGGGCCGAGGAATTCATGAACTTCTAATGCAGCACTGTTTATCTGATGAGTCAAATCCTTTAAATAAGATTTTGTCATATCTATAATTCTTTGCCGGCAAAGTTCTTATTGAAATCTGAATTAGAAGTACACTTTTTGTGCACATTTTTTACTATTTTACATCTCCCTAAACTTTTTCTACAAATGGAATATCAATATCCAATATTTCCCGAAGTAAAATCACAATCTGTTCCAAGTAGTTCTCCATTATTTGAGGAGTAATAACTACTGCAATGTCTTTATCCTGCTTAAATTGAAAAGGCAAAAATCCTGATTTTAAATTCTTAAATGAAATAATACCGGCTTCCATTTCCTGTCCGTTTGCTATTTCTTCATACATAAAAGCATAGGCAAGCACCTGGATAATCTTCTCGTTTTTGATATCATCAGTCAGGCCGTTCCAGTCTTTTAGGGTAACGTTGCGTTGCTCTACCTTTCCGGTTTTATAATCGACAATCCTGACCTTTCCGTTGCGGAGTTCGATTCGATCTACGTTACCTTTAATCAATACCGGAAACGGCAGGCGCTCATCGGTTAAAGTTCTTTCGAAAGTGGTTTCCAACGCTACAATCTGGACTTCATCCCCATTCTCTAAAGCTTCTAGTTCTGATTTCAGGAAATTGAGGACGTTTCTTTTGGCCACTTCAAAAGCCAGTAAGTTTCTTCCTTTGTTTATTTCTCCTTCTTTATAAATCTCCCGGAACTGTTTTAAAACCTCAACGTCTATTTTGGCAAGGCTTTGATTGATATCATCAACCGTCAAAATCCTACCAACAAACGGCTTGTATAATTCCTCTAACGCACCGTGAATGATTGTCCCCAAAGTATTAACAGCAATATTCTCTTCTACCTCATCTGTTTCCAAAATACGCAGCACACGCTGGAAATAAAACTGCATCGGATTGCGTATGTAGGTTGTTAAAGACGATGGAGAGAATCCTTTTTCGGCAATCTCGCGGAGGCGTAGCATGACACTTTCTGTTTTGGGCACTACGATAGGTTGGTGCGCGATATTGGGCACATCAGCATTATAATATTGAAATGACAGGTGGTGATTGGGCTGCTTTTCGACTTCCAACTGGGTAATGAAGCGGCTTTTTTCTCCGGCATCAAAGCCTTCACTATCTGAATTGTAAATCAGGTAAATGTTTTTGGCACGCTGTAGCAGATGATAGAAGTGATACGTATAAATCGCATCTTTTTCCTTGAAGGTCGGTAAGCCATACTCCTTTTTGACATCGTAGGGAATAAACGAATTAGTGCTTTTTCCGGCTGGGAATTTACCTTCATTAACCGAAGTGATGATTACGGTTTCAAAATCGAGCACACGGCTTTCGAGTACTCCCATAAGCTGTAAACCATTCAGAGGTTCCCCTTCAAAGGAGACTTCCGCCACATCGATTACCTGTTTGTAAATGGCGTGTAGTGTTTTGATATCGTCAATCTGGGTATGTTCCGAAAAATAGGAAATCATTTTATTGATGACCTTAAATATCGAATAGACAAAGGCATTTGTTATCTTCTCTTCCTCATTTTCATAGCTAAGATTGGCTTTGATCTTAAGCAGGATTTGGGATAGATTCTCTAAAACCGTAACCGAACTGTTGTCCCATTTCTGAAATAGAAACTGAAAAAGTTCGTTCCCTTCCGGATGCAGCTCTGCTAATTTCTTGTGGGTAATAAAGGTAAAGTTGTTCCTGTTGATTCGATTGACCAACTCGTTCGCCTGCACATAAGGCTCAATCAAAGGATGCGTCAGGATATCTAAAACGTCTTTGTAATACATCACATAACTCGATGCATTTCGGTTCAAGGCGTTGCTATGCAGTTTGAATAGTTTTGCTATTAAGAGTTGTGCAGGATTATTTTTACTCGAAAAACCCATAGTGATATTTAGCGCATTGACCGTATTGGGGAGCGAATGTAAAACCGGGAGCAATAGATTCTCTTCGCCAAGTACCAAAGCTACATTCTGAAGATTGGAATTGTTCTGCTCAATATGTTTTTCGATAATGCTACCCGCTATTTTAGCCTGTCCAATCGATTTTGATGTAGCAATGACCTGGATGTTCTTTTCTTCCTTAAAATCGTTTACAATCCATTCGTACGGATTGGTTTTGTAATGAATCCATTCCGATTTAAACCTCCGCTGAAAAAGTCCGGCATCATGAAACGGATCAGACAATAAGGTTTCATCAATATCCCAATAAATCTTTGCATTATCCAATGCTAAAAGGTGCTGGATGATTTTTTCCTCCGCTTGATTGAGTGCATTAAATCCCGCAAATACAAATTCCTTATCCGCATTGTTTTCCGAAAAGTGGTTTAGATTCTCAACAGCTTCGCGGTAAATCAATCCTTGGTAGCCAATGCTTTTATTGAGTAGATATTGATAAAGAGTGTGGTAGTAATTGGGGAGTTTTTTCCAAAACGCCAAATGTTTTTCAATCAGTTCAGTCCTTTTTTCGATATCAACGGACCAGTGTTCAATTTCCTTTATGTTTTCGAGATACTTTAATATAGCATCCGGATTTAAAAGATAACGGTCGATTTCGTTAAAGTCCTGTAATAGTGTTTTCGCCCAATTGGCAAAGCTCTCGAAGGATTCCTGCTTGTCCTTTTCTGTAATAGAGAGATAGACTTCATAAAATTCGAAAAGCAGTTCCACGCTGTCAATAGAACGAACGCCCGCAACATCCTGAATGAAGTCCTCGATGCTTATTATTTCGGGAGCAAAAACGTTTTGGGATACTAATGATTTTAATTCATCCAGCAAAAAAACTTTGGCTCTTTTGTTGGGGAGGACAATGGTAAGTTCTGATAACTTATCGGAATGGGTTTTTAAAACTTCCTGAGCAAGCTGGTGAAGAAAAGTTATTTTTGACATGTTATAAAAATAAAAAAACGCCCCGAATATCGGAGCGTTTTCTTTGAAATATTTTAGAAGAAATTATTTGATTAATTTCACTTCAGTTCTTCTGTTGTTAGCTTTACCAGCTTTAGTTTTATTAGTATCGATTGGTTTAGTTTCTCCGAAACCAATTGAAGTCAATCTATCAGCAGCGATACCGCTTTCGATTAAGTAGCTTCTAACAGCTCCAGCTCTATCTTCAGATAGTTTTTGGTTAGCCGCATCTTTACCATCGCTATCAGTGTGACCTTCTATAGAGAATCTAGAGTTTGGATATTCTTTAAGGATACCTACCATAGCTCCTAATACTGCGATAGTTTGTTGTTTGAATGTAGCTTTACCACTATCAAATAAGATAGTTTTAGCATAGTCATTCAATCTTTTGATAACTTCATCAGATACTTCTGGACAACCGTTGTTAGCAACAGTTCCTGCTACATCTGGACATTTGTCATCTTTATCTAATACTTTATCTCCATCTCTATCTGGCCAAGGACAACCACCGTTTTCTTTTGGACCTGCAACGTCGATACATTTATCATTTTTATCTTGTGTTCCGTCTCCATCAGTATCAGGACATCCTGCAAATTCTTTCAAACCTTTAACTTCTGGACAAGCATCGTCTTTGTCAACAATTCCGTCTCCGTCTGTATCAGGACAACCGTTAAATTCTACTGGACCAGCTACATCCGGACAAGCATCACTAGCATCTGTAATTCCGTCAGCATCAGTATCAGGACAACCGTTAAATTGTTTTAAACCTGCAACTTCCGGACAAGCGTCATCTTTATCATAGATTCCGTCACCGTCTGTATCTTTACCTCCAAATTTGAAAGTAATACCAGCAAAGTGTTGCATGTGAGATGGCATATCTGCACGAACATCTTCGAAAGAATGTTTGTAAGTAGAACGAACTGAAAGACCTACCATTTCAGTAAACCAATAAGTTAATCCTAAACCTCCGTTTACTGTACCTGCATTCATATCATCACCAATCCAAGTATAACCTCCACCAATATGTAGGGAAGGATCAATAGTTTTAGATTTTATCAAACTCATCAAACTGTAGTTGATAACTGCATCAGCAGCATAATAGATTTTGTCACCAGGATTTGTTACTGTATATGGACCTTCACCAATTCTTGGCTCCACAAATCTAGTAATTCTGTTAACAGAACCGGTAATTCCGAAAGAGAAATTACTACCAACGTATTTAGATACGTTTAAATAAGATACTGAAGGAAGAATGTTCCAGTTATCTTTAGCATTAAAATACTGAGAAAATTGATCTTCTAATTTAGAAGCAGCGCTTACCCTAGTATCTACTGCGTTAACCCCAAACGAAATCGCCCAAGGATTGTTACTGTCTTGTGCTTGAGAGCTGAATCCAGCTAACATTACCAAAGCAACGAATAATTTGTTAAGATGTTTCATACTTAATTTGATTAGATTATAATAATTATAATGAGACAAAAGTAACACGTAATATTCTAATATCAAAATCAAAATGTTAAAATGTGTGAATTATATAAGGATTCAGCACTAATTGTGAAAAAACTATGTTTTTTTGTCAACATTTAACATTTTTGCTACTTCAGCAAAGGCGTTTATAGCTTTGTCAAGATGCGCCTGAGTGTGAGCAGCAGATAGTTGTACACGTATTCTTGCCTTGTCTCTTGGCACTACAGGGAAAAAAATCCAATTACATAAATTCCTTTTTTAAGCAATTCATCAGCCATAACCTGAGACAGTTTTGCATCGTATAACATCACCGGTACGATAGCGGAATCTCCATCAATGAAATCAATTCCGGCTTTTCGCAAACCATCCTTAAAATAATTGGTATTCCATTCTACTTTATCGCGAAGTGTAGTATCTTTTTCCAATAGTTCAAACACTTTAATAGAAGCTCCAACAATGGCTGGTGCTAAAGAGTTTGAAAATAAATACGGTCTGGAACGCTGACGCAAAATTTCAATCACTTCCTTTTTTGCCGTGGTATAGCCACCCATCGCGCCGCCCAAGGCTTTTCCTAAAGTTCCTGTGATAATATCAACTCTTCCCATTACACCTTTGGCTTCTAGTGTTCCTTTTCCGGTTGCACCAATGAATCCGGCTGCGTGGCATTCGTCAACCATAACCAAGGCATCATACTTATCGGCAAGATCACAGATTTTATCTAAGGGCGCTACTAATCCGTCCATCGAGAAAACGCCATCCGTAACGATAAGCTTAAATCGATGTCCCGCTTCAACAGCTTTCTTTAACTGATTTTCCAAATCTTCCATATTGGAATTTTCATAACGGTATCGTGCTGCTTTACACAAGCGAACGCCATCAATTATTGACGCATGGTTTAGGCTGTCTGAAATAATACAGTCTTCCTCGCCCAACAAAGGCTCAAATACACCGCCATTCGCGTCAAATGCTGCAGCGTATAATATAGTGTCTTCGGTTCCGTAGAAATCGGCTATCTTTTTCTCCAACGTTTTGTGTATGTCTTGTGTTCCGCAGATAAAACGCACTGATGACATTCCGAATCCGTGCGAATCCAAAGTATCTTTAGCTGCCTGGACTACTTCCGGATGCGACGACAATCCCAAATAGTTATTGGCACAAAAGTTTATAACCGTTTCGCCATTTACCGTAATTTCCGCGCCTTGTGGCGAAGTGATGATTCTCTCTTTTTTAAAAATCCCATTTTGTTCAATGGTATTTAATTCATTCTGTAGGTGTTGCTGAATTTTTCCGTACATGATTAATGTTTGTAGTTAAGTATTTGTCTTAGTCTATTATCTATTCTGAGGTTACAAATTTACCACTTCCAAAGTTTCCCCAATATAAACCAGCGCTTTTTTAGTGACTTTAAATCCCATTTTTTCAATAGCGAGCTGATAATCCTCTAATTGTTGTTGGTATTTGGTTTGGTGCGATCCTGTTTTATAATCAAGTAAGTAAATTTCGTTTTGGTTATTAAGCACCATCCGGTCAGGCTTTACTATACTTCCCTCATTTTGGATGATGGTTTTTTCGTTTAGTATTTTATTCTGATTGGAGAAAAAAGATTCCAGTTCCTGATGAGTTACAATTTGTTGGATAGTCTCCAGAACTTCTTTTCTTTGATCCGAAACAATCAGTCCATTTTCGATAGCTTTTGTAAGTGCCAAATCGATATCGTCCTTGGTATTGATAAAGGACAGGATTTCGTGCAGGATATTTCCATATTCTATTGCTTTCTGCTGTTTCGTATTCCACATCAGGCTTTCCCTTTGTGCAATTTTGATGTTTTTTGGATTTAAGGTTGCTGCAAGCTGCGGAATCGTTTTCGTTTCATCCGTTGTTTCTGTTGTTGGAGACAATTTTTCAGGAGAGCCAAATTCGTATTCCAACTTATTGTCTTCAAAACCTTTATCTTCCAGAAACCGGATAAAAAACGAAGCCATATTATTTGGGTATTCACCTTTGCTGTTCGTAGACTGCATTCCGCTGATAATATACAATTGCTCTTCGGCACGAGTTAACGCTACATACAAAACATTGACATCATCGAGCAATTCTTCCTGCTTTTTCTGATTGTAGATCATTGAAGCTGCTTCTCCATAACCGGAAACACTGCTGTTTTTATCTACCAGAACTTTTGGCAGTCCAAATTGTTCTTCATCGGCGTCGAGCCAAATCTTTTCTTTTGGTCCTTTGCTGTAATCTTCATCGGCAAATGGAAAAATCACTACCGGAAATTCCAAACCTTTGGCTTTATGGATTGTCATAATGCGAACGGCATCATTGCCTTCGGGTGACGGAATGCTGAGCTTCTCAGAATTGTTGTCCCAATAAGAAAGGAAATCCGAAATTCCGGCCTGCTTTTTTAAATCTTGTTCCAAAATCAAATCCAAAAAGAACTGCACATAGGCGTTTCGTTTCTGCATTGGAATTAGCTTCGAGATGATGATTTCCGCTGCTTCGTATAATGACTTCTTACGGATATTGGCAAACGAAAAATCTATATCAAATTCATTTAACCATTGCTGGAATTGAGTTTCATCGCTTTGCTGCATGCCTTTCGATATGAAATCGTGAATTGCCAGCTTATCCTGTTGCAATGCGAGATAATAAAGAAAATTCGCCTTGGCCAATAAATCGCTACTGTTTTTCAGATAAGACAAAACTGCAACAATTCCCTGAACTTCAGAGGAAGCTGCGAGCAAAAGGCTTTCCGAAGAGAGAATCGGAATATCATTTTCAGTTAGATAATTGGCAACTTCTGTTCCGTGTGATTTCTTTCGTGTTAGGATTACAATATCTTTGTTCCTAAATCCGTTCGTTTTTACTTTGTGAATTGTACTTAAGGTAGCTTCCAGATACAACTCGTTTTTGGCAGTATTTTCCTCTTCTCCAAACTCTACTTTCTCCACTTTAGGAATAAACGAAATGTTGACATAGCCTCCTTTTTTAGCATTTTCCTGCTGGAAACTATGGTTTTTATACAAATCTAAATAGTCTTCATTGGAAAATCCATCTGATAGAAAACTAAAAAAATTGTTGTTGAATTCGATTATTTTGGAATAACTTCTCCAATTGGTTTCTAATGAAAAAAGTTTTTTATCCTTATTGTTGAAGGGATTATCGTCTTTGCTTAACGCGATAAACTGTTCGGCTTTTCCACCACGCCAACGGTAAATGGACTGTTTCGGATCGCCAACAATCATCAGGCTGCCTCTTTCGCCAGACAAATCTTCACTCGAAAGTGAATTATCAATTAGCGGAATCAGGTTGTGCCATTGCATTTCTGAGGTGTCCTGAAATTCATCAATAAAGAAGTTCTTATATTTTTCGCCTAAACGCTCATAAATAAAGGGCGCAGGTTGGTTCTGAATTTGATCGTAAATCAGTTTGTTGAATTCCGATATGGATAAAACGCCTTGTTCTTTTTGGATTTTACTCAATTCATTGCTCACTGTATTCAATAAGGAAAGTGGTGTAATGTTTTTTAAGAAAGCTTCATAGAAATCTATTTTCTGATGAACAGCATAAACCGAAGCCAGAATCGAAAGCAACTCAGCAACTATTGATTCAATTATTTCCCTGTCTACAGCCGTCTTATTGATTTTTACATCCTCTGATTCGTGATAGGTCTTGTTCCTCGGGTTGAATTTTCCATCAATAATACTTTTTAGATGATTAGGAAAATGTCCTGCCGAAAATGATTTTTCATCAATACCTTTATTTTCAATTAACTGTAATGCGCTTTTTGCCAAATCAACACTTTGCAATTTTAAACCCTCTGAAAGCTCTACAAGCTTGTTTTTTATCAGAATAAAATCCTCAATATTCTTATTGTTGAAATGTGTGATTTCTTCACGGTTGTTTTCGTTCAGGATCAGTTTTCCGGTTTCCATTATATCCCGTGAAACATCCCAGGATTTATCATCATCTGTCTTTTCCATAGTGAAATCGACAAGCAATTTGGTTAATTGTTCATCATTTCCGGCTTCGGCGATTATGGCATCTACAGCTTCCGTTAGAAGATTTTCTGTGTCAAGTGTAACTTCGAATGTAATGGACAGGTTCAAATCGTGTGCAAAAGCCCGGATTACTTTGTGGGTGAATTTATCAATAGTCGAAATATCAAAGGCGGCATAATTGTGAATCAGGTTTTTGATGATGGCTTTGGCTTTTTCATGAATGGCATTCAGGCTTAGCCCAGTTTCCATTTGAATGTGTTGCATCAATTGCAATGCCTTTTCAGAAGGATTTTCTTTGGCAAACTGCGAAAGGCTTTCCACTACACGGCTTTTCATTTCGTGCACCGCTTTGTTGGTAAACGTTATAGCGAGTATGTTGCGATAGGCATCCGGTTTTTGGAAAGCAGGATTATTTTCAGGTATTCCATTACCAAAGCATAGGTTTTTCCGGAACCTGCCGAAGCATCGTATATTGAGAAAGCTGGTTTTTGCATCATCACCTTTCGTTTATTATTTCTGGATTATTTGTTGAGGATCAAAAATCTCATTCTCTTTCATTCTCTCAAGTTGCCGCTTTAGTTCATCCAGATTGGTTAAAATTAACAAAATTACCACTCTTCCTTTCTTATCGATAAAACTTAAATTTTCAGACTTGTTATTATAGCTATGTTTACCTAATTCGGGAAAAATTTCTTTTAACTTTTCCAGTTTTTCCTGATGGTTTTCAGTAATTACAAAAAACTGTGTCAACCTACTTTCATTCATCATTTCGATACTGTAGGGGTGCATTATCGGTGATGAAACATTAAAACTTGAAACCCAGAAAACATCTTTTAAATCGGTTCGGATCCTGGTATTGTCATTATTATCCGTATATAATACCAAAGCATTAAAACTTATTGAATAATCATAAATCGAATTTGGAAACTTAGCAGCAAACTGAATTACTGCATTGTCAATAAAGTCTTTATCAATTGCCTTTTTCCCGTCAAGGTAATTTTCCAAACTTGGAAATAATGCCTTTGCAAAACCGTCAATTGTAACATTGTTATACCAGCTTGTTTCGTCCGGTTTTCCATTTGCCTTTTTATATGCCCAGCCATTTCCCAATGCAGTTGCAAGGGCTTCATCGAAATACGAATACGCTATTTTAGCATAACTAGATGGATTACCATTGAAAAAACCATCTATTTTATTTTGAACCTCAGCTGACTGTTCGTTAAACATAATATGGCACATCTCATGCAAGACGACACCATTTCTGGAACTGTAATTGGTTTCATCGGTCAGGACACCAATGCACAAGCTATTGACATGAGGTGTTGCTGTTGTATTTCCGGTTTTTCCCGGAATTGGATAAATAGCTACCTGAAACGGAATATCTTTTGTCCATCCTGTTTGATAAAAGTTGGAAAATATTGTAAAAATATCCGAATTGTATCTGGCAAACTTTGAAAGTTCCCTGAGTTGATTTTTTATTCTCCCTTCATATTCTTTCCAAAGCACCTTGTCGTATATTTTCTCCGCTTTTGTGAGTACTTCAAATAATTTCTGATTGTCATTTAGGGGCAATATTCCAATACATCTTACTTTAAAATCCTGGAGATTATCCGCATTTACCATATTCATGGCTACTAAATTATAAGTGGAGCTGTTTTGATTCCTACTTTCAGGAAATCCATCCCTTTCAATATTATAATGCAGGTTTATTGCTGTAAATTCGTCACATAGCTTTTTAAAATCAGTATCGTTTGCTGTTTTTGTTTCTATATATTTCCTTAGGGTTGAAGATGTTCCCGGCCTGTTTGTTGCCGTGTTCATGAAATTAAAAATACAATATGGCTTACTGAGTTTATAGGTAAAAAATTCCTGTGCCTGCAATATTCCCGAAAACAAAAAGAATAAAATAAGGATTTTATGCTTCATAAGGAGTTCATTTTTATTACATAAACAAAATTAAGCTTACTCGTTTCACCATAATATTCGACCTCAAATTCATCCATTTTAACAGCACCAATCTTTTCAATCGCTTTTTGCGAACGGATGTTATATGCTCCAACATGAAAATAGACTTTGTCTACCAACTGAAAAGCATAATCCAGCATAATCTTCTTTAATGATTTGTTGTATCCTGTGCCCCAAAACTTCGTTCCAATAAAAGTATAGCCAATCAGAATAGAATTGTCATGTTCATTATAATCGTAGTATCGACTGCAGCCAACCGTTTCATTGGTCTTGGAATCAATTATAAGAAATGCGCCCTTAGATTCAATTGCTCCTTTAAAATAAGTGGTAAAGTCTTCCAATTTATATCTATTCGGATTGGGATGTTGTTCCCAAACTAAAGGATCAGAAGCCACTTGGAACAATTTATCAAAATCGGATTCCTGCAATGGAACTAATTTAATCAAGTCATCCCTTAGAAAAGCAGGCTGTAAATCGAATGGCATTATATTTCTATATTAATTATTTATTAAGGTTTTTCCTTTTACGAAGTTAAATGATTAAATTTGAATTCAATTATTTTATTAACTTTTAAACACAACCTGTTATGCCATTTGAATTACCACAATTACCTTATGCCTATGATGCATTAGAGCCACATATTGATGCCAGAACGATGGAAATACACCATTCTAAACATCACAACGCTTATACCACCAATCTCAACGCTGCCATTGCAGGAACAGACTTGGAAGGATTATCGATAGAGAATATCCTCATTAACCTCGATATGAAAAATGCAGCCGTTCGTAACAACGGCGGCGGATATTATAACCATAATCTATTTTGGAGAGTAATGTCGCCAACAGGTGGCGGAAAACCAAGCGGAGAGTTAGCAGATGCTATTGATACTGCTTTTGGTAACTTTGATGAGTTTAAAGCACGGTTTGCAAAAGCAGGTGCCACACAGTTTGGCTCTGGTTGGGCATGGCTTTGCTTAAAGGACGGAAAGCTTGAAATATGTGGAACACCAAATCAGGATAACCCCTTAATGCCTGGCGTTGGCTGTGGAGGAACTCCAATCCTTGGAATGGATGTTTGGGAACATGCTTACTATTTAAATTATCAAAACCGCAGGCCAGATTATATTGAAGCTTTCTTTAATGTAATCAATTGGACAGAAGTCGCACGTTTATATGCAATAGAAAAATAAAAAAGAATATCTTGTTAAAGAACAGAAACCGATTGTGAAAGCAGTCGGTTTTTTTATTTTGGCTATAGTATAAAAAATAAACAGGCGGAATCTCTTCCACCTGTTTGCCCCAAATCTACCATAAACTTAACCTACTAAATACTATGGTAGAACAAAACTAATCACAACTTGTTAAAAAACAAGGTTTTTTGTTAAAAATATATTGGGATGATAGGCAAATACGAGTGTAATGACATTTTTTCTGATGATTTTCAGGCAATTATAAAATAAAAAAGGTGAAAATTTCTTTTCACCCTTTTTGCCCCAAATCTACCATAAACTTAACCTACTAATGCTATGGTCCTCCAAATATATAGGGTATTGAACGCTACCAACAAATAATTCGACTAACTACTACAATAATCGTTAAAGTTAATATTCTGATGATTTTTGAAAGGTTTTAAGAGAATTTGGAAGGAAGTGTAACTTGTAGAAAATAAAAAAGGTGAAAATTTCTTTTCACCCTTTTTGCCCCAAATCTACCATAAACTTAACCTACTAATGCTATGGTGGAACAAATATAGAAGGTATAGAATCCTAACAACAAATTATTTAGACGAACTACAACAATAATCGTTAAAAGACAAGAAATGTTAAAATTTTAGTATGCCCGTGAATTTTTACCCTCATAAAAATTCATAAATGCCTTATTAGCAACACGATTTCCGCCCGGAGTTGGATAGTCACCTGTAAAATACCAATCTCCTAAATTTTTAGGACACGCAATGTGAAGGCTGTCGACCGTTTGGAATATAATCTTGACCTCAGCACTGATGTCTTCAGAAGTTAATAATTGTGCTATTTTATCTGAAATCTCCTGATCTGTGAATGGTTTATAAATTTCGGTTACATAATTAACCACATCAATATCCTTAAAGTTTTCCTGAGCCTTGCATTTGGCATAAACTTCATCTACAATAGGGTATAAATTACGCTCTTTTAACAACTCCAATGTAGCCTGAAAAGCTACCAAACCTTCCAATCTTGCCATGTCAATTCCATAACAGTCCGGATAACGTATTTGTGGCGCCGATGAAACCACCACAATGCGTTTAGGATGCAGCCTGTCCATCATTTTAATAATCGACATTTTTAGGGTAGTTCCCCTAACAATGCTATCATCGATAATTACCAGATTGTCCGTTGGTTGAATTACTCCGTAAGTGACGTCGTAAACGTGGGCAACCAAATCATCGCGACTGCTGTCTTCTGTAATGAAAGTCCTCAGTTTAGCATCTTTAATGGCTATCTTTTCTGTTCTGATTTTTACCGAAAGTATTTCTTCGAGTTTTTCTTTCGTTAATGTCTTTCTGTTATTCAGAATGAATTGATTTTTCCTTTGGTTCAGGAAATCATTTGCTGCTTCGACCATTCCGTAGAAAGAAGTTTCTGCTGTGTTTGGAATATAGGAGAAAACAGTATTGTCTGTATCATTATCAATAGCATCCAGAACTGCCGGAAGGATCAACTTACCTAATTCCTTTCGTTCCTGGTAAATTTCGGCATCGCTTCCGCGGGAAAAATAAATACGTTCAAAAGAACAGGCTTTTTTAACCGTTGGTGTAATTATTTCCTCTTCGGTGACATTTCCGTTTTTCTTGATGATTAAAGCGTGTCCTGGTTCTAATTCTTTTACATCCTCAAAAGCTACATTGAAAACCGTTTGGATTACAGGTCTTTCAGAAGCGACCACAACCACTTCATCATCTTCATAAAAATAAGCGGGACGTATCCCTGCCGGATCTCTAAAAACAAAAGAATCGCCGTGACCTAATAATCCAGCCATAGCATAACCGCCATCCCAACCTTTCGAAGCGCGTTTTAGGATTCTTGGAAGATCTAGCTTTTCTGCTATTACCGGTGAGGCTTCCCTTTTCGAAAGTCCGTTATTTTTACATTCCTGGTATAAATCGGTTACGGCATCATCTAAAAAGTGCCCTATCTTTTCCATTACGGTGACAGTGTCTGCCATTTCTTTTGGATGCTGGCCTAATTCCACCAAACTATTGAAAAGTTCCGTAACATTAGTCATATTGAAATTCCCGGCCAAAATCAGGTTCCGGTGCATCCAGTTATTCTGACGCAAAAAAGGATGAACACTTTCCAAACTGTTTTTACCAAAAGTTCCGTAACGTACATGCCCTAAAAACAATTCGCCTATATAAGGGATATTGGCTTTCTGCGCCGCCACATCCTCCTGGTATTCCGGGTGCGATGTCAGTTCTTCATTAATCCTTTCATTGATTTGGGCAAATACATCCTGAATTGGCTGTGCATTATTGGAACGAACCCTGCTAATGTATCTTTCGCCAGGTTCTACATCTAATTTTATCGAGGCAAAACCGGCGCCATCCTGACCACGGTTGTGCTGCTTTTCCATCAGCAGGTACATTTTCTGTATACCATAGAAAGCTGTACCGTATTTTTCCTTATAGAATTCTAACGGCTTTTTTAATCTTAAAAGTGCAATTCCACATTCGTGTTTTAATGCGTCGCTCATTGTAGTTGTTGTGTTTAAGCTGAACTTGATTCAGCTTCTGTTTGTAATTAGTAGTAGTATGCAAAATTAAAAATGCCCCGACGATTCGAGGCATAATTTTATGTTAATTCTATTTCAAATTGTGTCAACGCTTTGAATTGTTTTAGGCGTTTGTTCACTTCCTCTTTATTAAGCTCTAACATTCTTTCGGTTCCGAATTTCTCTACGCAGAAAGAAGCAAGGTTGGATCCTTGTATAATAGCGGTTTTCATAGTCTCGAATGAAACGTCGCCCTGTTGTGTAATGAATCCTGCAAATCCGCCCGCAAAAGTATCACCAGCTCCAGTCGGATCAAATACATCTGCCAAAGGCAATGCCGGAGCAAAGAAGATTTCATTGTCATGGAAAATCAATGCGCCGTGTTCTCCTTTTTAATCACTACATATTTCGGGCCCATTGTATGGATTTTAGCTGCGGCCTTTACCAAAGAATATTCTCCTGATAACTGACGTGCTTCTTCATCATTGATTGTAATTACATCAACACGTTTGATAACATCCAATAATTCAGGTAATGCACAGTCCATCCAGAAGTTCATTGTGTCCAACACAACCAGTTTTGGTTTTTGTGCCATTTGGTTCAAAACACCTGTTTGTACAATTGGATGTAAATTCCCCAACATAACAACATCAGCATTTTTAAAGTTCTCAGGAACAATCGGATTGAAATCAGCCAAAACATTTAATTCGGTCGCCAGGGTATCTCTTGAGTTCATATCGTTATGGTAGCGACCGCTCCAAAAGAAAGTCTTTCCACCTTTAACGATTTCAAGTCCTGAGATATCAATCTTTCTTGACGTTAATAAATCTAAATATTCCTGTGGAAAATCATCGCCAACAACCGAAACAATGGCTGACTGCAGGTTAAAATGCGAAGCTGAAAGTCCGATAAAGGTTCCTGCTCCACCTAAAATCTTATCTGTTTTTCCGAAAGGTGTTTCGATGGCGTCAAAAGCAACCGTTCCTACTATTAAAAGTTTGTTCATTATCGGTGTTTCAAATTAAAGGCGCAAAGATAATCTAAAGTTGCAGAGTTACAAAGTTGCAAAGCAGCAAAGTTTTCTTAAAGTAGTTTCTGCTCTTCCTTTTCATAAAAAGCATCCACAGATAAATTCGGCAAACCCGAAGCATAAACTGCCAATTCATCACAGCGTTCATTTTGTGGATGATTGTTATGGCCTTTAATCCATTTGAAATCGACTTGGTGTTGGCGATAGATTTTGAGGAAACGTTTCCACAAATCTGGATTTTTCTTGTCTTTGAACCCTTTTTTTCCCAACCGAAAACCCATTTCTTCTCCACAGCATCTACCACATATTTCGAGTCGGAAACCACCAGTACCTTGGCATTGGGGATTTTGATTTTTTCCAGGCCAACGATTACGGCCAGTAATTCCATGCGGTTGTTGGTCGTATGCCTGAAGCCTTCGTAGAATTCCTTTTTGTAGTTGGTTCCAACTAATTCCATCACAACACCATAACCGCCGTTTCCGGGATTTCCTTTAGCCGCGCCGTCTGTATATATGTGGATTTGGTGTGCCAAAGCGGGATGTTAGGTGTTAGTTGTTAGAAGTTTCTCAATTATTTCAGGAAAATGCTTGTGTTCCAGTTCTTGGACTTTAGTAACTATTTCATCTGCCGAAGCGCAATCATCAATAGCTACTTTTTGCTGAAAGATAAATTCTCCTTCGTCATAATGTTCATTGACATAATGAATGGTAATTCCGGTTTCTTTTTCCTTATTGTCTAAAACTGTTTGATGGACTTTCATACCATACATTCCTTTCCCTCCATACTTGGGTAACAATGCCGGATGGATATTGATAATCCTGTTCGGATATTTTGCAATGATACCTGCAGGGAATTTCCATAAAAAACCGGCAAGAACAATTAAGTCCGGTTGCAGCTCAGAAACCTTGCTCAATACAAAACCTTCGGAAAGCTCTTCTTTATTGAAGATAAGGGTTGGAATGTTATATTTCGCTGCTTTGTCTAAAACTGTGGCATGAGCATTATTAGTAAAGACACCGACTATGATAATATCAGGGTTATTCTCGAAGTATTGAATAATATTTTCCACATTGGAACCAGTACCCGAAGCAAAAAGCAAAACCTTTTTCATAGGAAGATAACATTGGTTTTTCAAAGGAATACGGAATCGCCTTCAATATTATTGTCAATTGGCGACTTCTATTTCTTTCGAAACAAAATTACAGCACAAAAAAAAGAATAAATACCCGAATTAAAAGCATGAATATGTAAGAATCTCAAATAAATTTTTTATTTTCGTTGTCACATTTACTAACAAAAATGTTGTTTTAAAATAAAGTTTTTTATTTTTGCCAACAAATTAAAAATTAAAAATAGAAATTATGTCAGACATTGCATCAAGAGTTAAAGCGATTATTGTAGACAAATTAGGCGTTGATGAAAACGAAGTTGTAACAGAAGCTAGCTTCACAAATGATTTAGGAGCTGATTCATTAGACACAGTGGAATTGATTATGGAGTTCGAAAAAGAATTCGATATTCAGATTCCAGACGACCAAGCTGAGAACATTGCTACTGTAGGTCAAGCTATTTCTTACATCGAAGAAGCAAAAAAATAATAATTACTAATCCGTGAAACTCCTAACAGTTTCACGGATTTTTATTATTTTTACTAAAAGAGTAAATTTTACTAAAAGAGTAAAACTGATTGACATTCAATCTCAAAATATTGAAATACCCATGTCTCTTTAATTTATTATATTTGAAGAAAACATGGGTATTATTTGTTTAAATACAATTCTAAAAAATAAATTATGACGTTAAAACGAGTTGTAGTAACAGGTTTAGGTGCAATTACACCTATCGGAAATAACATCGCTGACTATTGGAACGCACTTATCAATGGCGTTAGCGGTGCTGCTCCGATTACCTATTACGATACCGAAAAGCATAAGACAAAGTTTGCCTGCGAGGTCAAAAACTTCAACATTGAAGAGTATATGGATCGCAAGGAAGCACGAAGAATGGACAAGTTCGCCCAATATGCTGTAGCAGCAAGCCAGGAAGCCATTGCCGATGCAGGAATTACCGACACTAACGTTGACAAGCAAAGAGTAGGTGTAATCTGGGGCGCAGGAATTGGCGGATTGGAAACTTTCCAGGAAGAAGTAATCAGCTATGCACAAGGTGATGGAACTCCACGCTTTAATCCATTCTTTATCCCAAAGATGATTGCCGATATTGCTCCAGCCCACATTTCGATGCGAAATGGTTTCATGGGACCTAATTATACCACTGTTTCAGCTTGTGCGTCTTCTGCCAATGCGATGATTGATGCTTTCAATTACATTCGTTTAGGAATGTGCGATGTCATTATCTCTGGCGGTTCAGAAGCGGCAGTTACTATTGCCGGAATGGGAGGATTTAATTCGATGCAGGCGTTATCCACAAGAAATGAAAGCCCCGAAACTGCTTCAAGACCTTTTGATGCAACCCGTGACGGTTTTGTTTTGGGTGAAGGAGCAGGAGCATTGGTTTTAGAAGAATACGAACACGCAAAAGCGCGTGGTGCCAAAATATACTGCGAAATTGGCGGTGGCGGAATGTCATCTGACGCTTATCACTTAACCGCTCCGCATCCGGATGGAATTGGAGTTATTGCTGTTATGAACAATACGCTTCGCGATGCCGGAATGAAGCCCGAAGAAGTGGATCATATCAATACCCACGGAACCTCAACTCCGCTTGGCGATGTTGCCGAATTAAAGGCTATCAGTGCTGTTTTTGGTGACCATGCTAAAAATATCAACATCAACTCTACCAAATCGATGACTGGTCATTTATTGGGTGCTGCCGGTGCTATTGAGGCTATTGCTTCGATTTTGGCTATGAAACACGGAATTGTTCCTCCAACAATCAACCACACTGTTGTCGATGAGAATATTGATCCAAGTTTGAACTTAACATTGAACAAAGCCCAGAAGAGAGAGATTAATGTAGCAATGAGCAATACCTTTGGATTTGGCGGACACAATGCCTGCGTATTGTTCAAAAAAGTAGTATCTTAATTTTAGAATGAAAATTTTAAAAAATATATTTAAAAATTCCCGTTCAACTGAGGACGGGATTTTTTTAAAGAAATTCAAACCATAATAGGTTTCAAACCACAGTCAATCTATTATTACGAAAAAGCATTTACCCATCGTTCGACTAATCGAATGGATTCCAAAGGAAATCCGATGAATTACGAACGTTTGGAATTCTTGGGTGATGCTATGTTAAGCTCTGTAATTGCCGCGCACTTATACAACGAAGTTCCAACTGGAGATGAAGGTTACCTAACCAAAATGCGTTCAAAAATCGTAAGTCGCGATCACTTAAATGAATTGGGAAGAGACTTGGACCTAATACGGTTTGTAGACAGTAAGGTTCCTACTCAGCACTTTGGCGAAAACATTCATGGTAATATATTCGAAGCATTGGTTGGTGCCATTTTCCTGGATCAGGGTTATACTTTTTGTGAAAAGTTCATTCAGAAAAGTGTCATCATACCTTATGTTGACATTGCCAAATTAGAAGGAAAGGTTATTAGTTATAAAAGCCTACTGATTGAATGGTGTCAAAAAGAAAAAAGTCTTTTAATTATGATGTTTTCGATGACAATGGAAATGATGGGCAAAAATACTTTGGGGTGAAACTCAGCATCGAGGGAAAAGTAATTGCAAAAGCAAGGGCAACATCCAAAAAGAAGGCTGAAGAAAAAGCCTCGCAACGAGCATATTTTGCATTTCAGGAAGAAATTAACAATAAATAATGCAAATTCTTAAAAAACTACAACGTTTTCGTTCATAAATTAACGTTAACCTAAATTGTAGTTTGTAAAAATATGTAACAGATAAACTATATTTACAACTAATTTTGCAATATATGGCAGTTCACAAATTGCATTACGAGGAGTTTGATGAAATAGATTATCATCTGATTGCAATCCATACTTCTTTGGAAGATTATAGATTGGCTTATTACATTAATCAAAATTTACCGATTAACCTCAGAAAGAACGACTGCAATATTCAGATTAGCAATAAAGATGGTGAAGCTCAATTTACCAGGTTTATTTATGAAGATGAAAAAGCCGGTATCACCTGGGATTTGATTCAGAATAAGAATGATATGCTTCTTTCTTCTCAACAGGTAAATCAAGGACTGTTTGCTGAAACAAATAACAAATTTTCAACAAAAATCTATTTTATCCCCGAGTTTAAGAAAGTGGATTATTTCCTGAAAATTGAAAACGATTCAGAAACTGTTGATGTTTCGGAAATTGCCAATCAGATTAAAAAAATAGAACGAATCAGCACTGTTTATGCAGTGGAAGTAGAAAATATGAAGTCAAAAAATAATTTAATTTTTTAAATATAATGCCAACAAGAAAAAAACTAAGATTGTAGCGACACTTGGTCCTGCATGTAGTTCGAGAGAAGTAATATTGAAGATGATTGATGCCGGAGTGAATGTATTTCGTGTTAATTTTTCTCATGCCGATTATACTGATGTTAAAGAAAGAATAGACATTATCCGTGGACTGAACGACGAATTCGGATACAACACAGCCATTTTAGCAGATTTACAAGGGCCAAAACTCCGTGTCGGTGTAATGAAGGAAGATGTAGTAGTGAATCCTGGCGACATCATCACTTTCCAAACTGCAGAAGACATTCCCGGAACTAAGGAACGCGTTTACATGAACTATAAGGAATTCCCAAGAGATGTAAATCCAGGTGAAAAAATCCTTTTAGATGATGGTAAACTAATGTTCGAAGCTCTGGAAACCAACGGTACGACAGAAGTTGTATGTAAGGTAATCCAAGGCGGGCCATTGAAATCAAAGAAAGGCGTTAACCTTCCGAATACAAAGGTTTCGCTTCCTGCCTTAACCCAAAAAGACATTAAGGATGCACTGTTTGCTATTGAACAGGAAGTAGACTGGATAGCGCTTTCCTTTGTTAGAACACCAAAAGATTTGGAAGAACTGCAGGATCTTATTGCAAAACACTCTTCTTATAAAATTCCGATTATTGCCAAAATAGAAAAACCGGAAGCGGTTGAAAACATTGATAAAATCGTTGCCTTCTGTGACGGATTGATGGTTGCCCGTGGTGATTTGGGTGTTGAGATTCCGGCTCACGAAGTTCCGTTGATCCAAAAGAAATTAATCCACAGAGCGAAGACTGCCAGAATTCCTGTAATTGTCGCTACGCAGATGATGGAAACGATGATTACCAGCTTAACTCCAACACGTGCGGAAGTAAATGACGTTGCCAATTCGGTTATGGATGGTGCAGATGCCGTGATGCTTTCCGGAGAAACCTCTGTTGGAAATTATCCGGTAGAAGTAATCGAAAAAATGACCCAGATTATTGAAGCAGTAGAAGATTCTCCTTTGATCATCGTGCCGCAAAATCCGCCTCATGTTAGGACAAAACGATTTATTACCAAATCTATCTGTTACCATGCTGCAATTATGGCCAATGAAATTAAGGCAAAAGCTATTTCTACATTAACAAACAGCGGTTACACAGCTTTCCAGATTTCGGCCTGGAGACCAAAAGCACATATCTTGGTTTACACTTCTAACAAAAGGATTTTAACACAGCTGAGCTTGCTTTGGGGCGTTAATGCGTTCTTCTACGATAAGTTTGTTAGTACCGATGATACTGTTGGTGATGTAAACGAAATTGCTAAAGAAAAAGAATACGTTAAAAAAGGTGATATGCTCATCAATTTGGCAGCCATGCCCGTGGCAGATAAAGGAATGGTGAATACTTTGAGAGTATCTGAGATAGAATAATTATATTTACTTTTTTAAAAATATCATTTTATGAATTCTAACAATCCGTTTTTTAAAACTAAATCTTTTAAGGAGAATAATGTAATAACGCGCGATTCTGCTGTTATTGATTATAACGAAACCATGACCGTTTCAGGAACTATGAACAAAAGTTTCCTGATGTTGATTTTGTTAATTGCCAGCGCTGCTGTTACCTGGACGATGACTTATAACGGTCAAAATCCTATGGTATTTACAATTGGTGGTGCAATTGTTGGTTTTGTATTGGTTTTGATTGCTACATTCAAACCTCATTTATCAGGTTATTTGGCTCCTGGATATGCCATTTTTGAAGGTCTTTTCATTGGTGGGATTTCGGCAATTTTTGAAGTAATGTATCCTGGAATTGTAATTCAGGCTGTTAGCTGTACTTTCGTAACGTTTGTAGTTTGTTTTGCACTGTATAAATATCAAATCGTAAAAGTAACAGAGCGGTTTAAATCGGTGGTTCTTGCTGCAACCTTAGCCATTGCAACTTATTATTTGGTTTCCTGGCTATTGACCCTATTTACAAGCTTTCAGCCGGTTCATTACGAGAGTTCCCTGATGAGCATTGGAATCAGCGTTTTCGTAATTATTATCGCTGCATTGAATTTGTTCCTTGATTTTGATCAGATTGAAAAAGGAGTACAACAAAGGATGCCAAAGTACATGGAATGGTACGGCGCAATGGGTCTAATGATTACTTTAGTTTGGCTGTACATTGAGTTCCTTAGATTGTTATCAAAACTTAACAAGAAATAAAATTATTATAATATTGAAATAAAAATTAGAAGCTGCCTTAGGGTGGCTTTTTTATGCTAATTAAAATTAAACCTAACACTCACCAAAACCTGCGATGGCCGAATGGTGAAAATATTTGAAGTGTAACCAAAACTATTCAGCAGTATTTCTTGATAATTTTTGGTGTTTAAAATATTAGTCCATTTCAACTCAATATCAATCTTTCTTTTCTCTAAAGTATATTGATAACTCAAATCCAAAAATTGATTTTTAAATCTCTGGCTGTTGAAATTATAAACATAATCTTCCCTGTATATTCCTATTGATTGATTTTCAGCAGGATAAAATAATACTTTTATGTCACTGTTAAATACTTCTGTAGGATTTGAACCAATCATTCTATTTACGGAATAATTCAAATTGCAATCCAATGTCAGCCATGAAAAGTAGTTGCTGTTCATTTTGAAGTTAATCCTATTGCCAAATAAGGAAACAGTCCTGCTCACACTATTAAGGATTAAGTTACTATCATTTGATGTCACACCATATCCTAAAGCAACTTTCGACTTAGCAATTGGAATATATTTACTGATTTCAACATTTACTGATTTGGTATTCGATAAATTTTCAATTGGCAGCTGTTCAAAAACAGTCTGTCCGTTTTGTGAAACATTTTGCGAAACAATATTGCTTGCTTTATTTTGGCTCAGCTCATAATTGAGATTTAGGAAAAGATTGTACAAAATAAGCTTATACTCTAAGTTGCCCCCAATCCTTTTTATCATTGATTGTTGAATGTCTGAATTCTGCCGGGTAAGGTTAAGCGCAGAAAAAATATAGGAAGGATACACCGAACTTATATCACCAAACCCATTGCTTATTGATCCATAAAGCGTTTTAGACAATTCGGTGGTAAATTTGTATTTTGCAGTAAAGGCGGGCTCAAAAGTAAATCTGTCCAACTTCTTCTCAAAATCAATAGCAGCATCTTCAACCCGCATTAAATTATACCTTACAGGCAAATTTACATTCAGGCTAAAGGAATCATCTATATAATTTACAGCAAAACCAGAAAACGGAACCAGTTTTTTCCAACTCAGGTTATTATTGAAATCGTCTCCAAATTCAATCCTATCGTCGGTCGCATCATACCCAAAAAGGGAAGTAGCTAATTTCTTCTTTTCTACTTCAAATCCCAATGTAGGGATTATCGAAAACTTCTTTATAGAGAAAATAAAGGACAACTCATTATTAAGATTCAGGGTAGTATTGAATACATCCTGCTTCATCCTTTCAGCATTGTTGTTAGGAAGTTCAGCAATATCAATATTTTCGTAAGGTGAAACACCATAGGTTTGACGATCATTAATGTAGTTTAAGGTCGATTTAATATTAACTACCTTTTTACCCAGAAGCGTAATTGCGCTCAGCGAATTCTGGAAAGAAAACCCGGGAGAAGAAAGGTATTGATTCACCACATCCGAATTGAGCAATGCAGGTCCAAAAGCCTTATTCCAGTTTCCTTTATAGGTAAAGGTATCCTTAAGGAAACTCTTGTCTGAATTTTTGGTTAATATCAATTGGGAAAGAAGGTGGTTATTATTTTGACTGGTTGAATTATCCCGACTATATTCTGCATAATTGGTAATATTTCCATTATCATCAAAAAAATTAACCCTTGTAAACTGGCTTCCGTTTCTGGAAATATTATCATTAAAGAAGTTCACATTCGTCTTAATTTCCCAATCTTTCGAAAGGCTGGTAAGCAGATTGGCAGAAAAGAGCTGGGTTTTATTAAACAAATACCTGTTTTCGGAAATTTTGGGTAGTGCTGCCTGATCAGTGTTTAACCAAGACCCCGTTTGATTGTCCATTGTAAATCCTTCAAAGCCGCCATCAAACGAAAATACCTGAAGCTCTTCTGTCACATTCTCGCCGGTATTATTGGATTTATAATTTAAAAGGTATTGATACTTTTTGGTAAATACCATAGGAGTAATTTTCGCACTCCATAAAAACGGAGAAAAGCCCGCCCCCAAATCAGCTCTACCGGTAAGCGTAATGTCTTTCTTTAGCTTTATATTGATGGCAGCCTTATCACTCGGAACATTTTTCCGTATGGCTTTAATAGGTTGATGGTTTTCCAATACCTGCACTTTGGTAACAGCATCCTTTGGCATTGAGTTGGTCAAGGTACCATATCCTCCGGCCATCAAATCCTTACCTTCTACATAGAACTTATTTATGGCATTGCCCTGGTATTTTATTTGTCCCGACGGGTCTACCTCAATACCTGGAATCTTTTTCAAAACATCCGAGAGTGTCCTGTCTTCCTTGCCTTCAAAGGCAGCTACGCTAAAGGAAAGCGTATCGGCTTTTTGTTGTATTGCTTTGAAGTCTATCTTAACTTCCTGCAGCTGGGTTGCTTCTTCCCGCAAGATAAAATCCAGAGTTTGCGATTTAAAGACGATTTCCTGCCGTATTTCCTTATGGTTCATCGACGAAACCACAATCCTTAATTTTGCATTGGCATTTTCTGTTTCCAGCTTATAGTTCCCTTTTTCATCAGTTATCGCAAACTCAGTCACACTATCATCGCTCGTATCTTCAAGGGTTATGCTGGCATTATCAATAGCAACATTATCCTTATCTGTTACCCTGCCTTTGATAATGATTTGTGATTGTGCAGAGGCTATAGCAAATAGGAATAAAATAATCAATACTTTTCTCATCATATCATAATCTATTCTGTCAGTTCAATAGGATTGTAGTTTTTTTCTTTTTCGGCATTATATTTATCAATTCTCCTATTCATGTCAGGATATCCCTCAACTTCTATTGCCGAAGGTTTTAACGCAGCAATTTTTCTTGTCTTTTCATATTGCGCCTTTGTTATTTTTTTTGCCTTAGGATAGTTGTGCATTAAAACATTACTGGCTACTCTTTTTTAAATCGGTATAGCGAAAACGTGTAATCTTTATAATCATCATACACCTCGAATATCAATCCTGGCAAACCATAAAATTTGTATGGTCCATAGGGAATGGGATGCTTAGGAGAATAATAGGCTGTCCAATTCCTACCCCATTTTGTTGTGGTAGCTTTTATGCATTTCACGCCATTTACAACTTTCATTTCCTTTGATATTTTCCACTTAAAATCTATCGTTTCCGCATATTGATATTCTCCTGAAAATACAATCTCATTAGAGAAAATGATTGTTTTATCCTTTCTGTAAATTGTGTAAGGCAGGTCTGGAACATATTTCCCAAAAACAGGAAAATCCTTTTGCGGGTCTCCTGTCCTTCTAATCTTACCATTATCAACCAGGGAGTCCCTTACATAAAGACTCATATTCTTAAAAAAGCTTTCCTTATTATTAAACAATAAAATAAAAGTGTTTGTAACGTATTCGGGATTTTGTTTTTTATACTCCTTAAATTTCAGTTCGTATCGCGCTTCATTGGTAATGTCTATTTTTTGCTGACCAAAAACCGTAGCGTATTTAAATAATAAAATAAAATAAAAATATTTAGGCATATCTCATTTTTTAAGCAAAACAGCTTAAAGGACACATCCTTTAAGCTGTTTAAATTAATTTTTAATAGAATGTTATGGTTACATTTTCAGTGCCACAAAAAATGCCATTGATTTTTTGTAATGATTTAATAACACTACTTTCCCCATCAGTACCTCTAACAAATACTGTAATTCCGCAACTAGTATGGAAAGTTCCAGTCCATGCAAACGAATTAGCTGAAATTAAAGATACAACTAACAATAAATACACTTTCTTCATGATATAAAAATTAAAAGAATATGATCTTCACACTCTTTGTTCCACAAATCTGAAGGTTTGCCTGCTGTAATGCAGCAGTCCATTCCGCTTCAGTATTACCATATGCAACCACGTGATACCTTCCGCCACATGAGGGATAAAATGTTCCTTCCCAATTAGCAAAAGAACTAGCAGTAAACATAAACACCGCTAAGCATAAAAACATTTTTTTCATAAATTAAAATACTTAAAATTTTACCTACTCACTTAAAGGCTTTTCGAGGTACTCCTATCATCTTTGCCGGCTTTTAATGATAGGGCAAATTAGTATTTGAAGTATTAATAGAGGTACACTAAAAGTGTACATTTTACTTCAACAAAAATTATTTTCCGCTACATCCAAATTGAGGGTACTGTAGGTGTATAAATCAATACTATCTGATTACTATTCTGTCAGTTCTATTGGATTGTAGTTTTTTTCTTGTTCTAGTTTATAGGCATTCATTTTTTTTGAATATCAGGTACGCCTTCTAACGAAATATCTGTTTCTGGTTCAATTGCATAATTATGGCGTATTATGTTATATTGCTTTTTAGTAACTTTCTTTGCTTTAGGATAATTAAATAACATAAAATTATTTGCTCTTCTGTTTTTAAACCTATATAGTTTAAATGTATATTCATTTTTATCATCGTAAATCTCAAAAATGAGTCCTGGCAATCCATAAAATTTGTAAGGACCATAAGGTACAGGATGTTTTGGCGAATAATAAGCTACCCAATTTCTACCCCATTTTTCTGTAGTTGCCTTTATGCATTTAACACCATTTACGATTTTTATTTCTTTAGTTACGTGCCATTTAAATTCTACTGTTTCGAAATATCTATAGGGATTGTCTCCAATTTTTTGGGCAAAATTTATTTCATTAGAAATTCTGTATATGCTTATTGGGAGTTCTGTGTAATACTTGGAATTAATTGCTAAATCAATTGCGTCATCACCAGTCAATTTTATCTTACCGTACTTAATTAGTGAATCCTTTACATAAACATTGATGTTTTTGAAAAAGCTTTCTTTTTATTAAAAAACAATATGAAGTTATTAATTCCATATTCAGGCGTATGCTTTTTATATTCCTTGAAGTTTAATTCATACCTACATTCATTTAAAATATCCATTTTTTGTTGTGCATTGGTAGAAATTATAATTAAATAAAAGAAAAGTGATAAATATTTCATTTTTGAAAAATTAAAGAATGAAAGAGGATAAGATATAATATCCATCCTCTTAAAAACTAATTGAAGTCAATTGTAACAGTTACGGGCCCGGCACCAGGACAAACTACAGCGTTAACAATTTTTATCTGCTCAATTAAATGGTCTCCGCTTGCTGCTGTGTGAAAACGGACAATCTTTCCACATGAAGTTTTAACCACGCCATCAAAAGCGGCAAACGAACTAGCAGTAACCATAAACACCGCTAAGCATAAAAACATTTTTTCATAAATTAAATATTTAAATTTTTACCTACTCACTTAAAAGGCTTTTCGGTATACTCCTATCATTCTATTTGCCCACTTTTAATGATGGGCCAAATTAATATTTGAAATATTAACGGAAGTACACTAAAAGTGTACATTTTCACTTTCAACAAAACTTTTCCGCAGGATTTTGGCAAGGCAAACAAACACTTTCTTTTGTTCAATAATTAAGTAATCCATAAATCAAAAAGCTGTCTTGAAGTTATACTAAGACAGCTTTTTTTAATCTAAAAATCTAAAATCCTTAGCAGTTCGCATCTAACCTTTAGAAATTCAATTTTACCTTTTAGCAGATAAATTCCAAGCTTCAGAAATTAAATTATTATACATAGCAGCCAATTTTCATGTTTCAGAAATTCTATTTTGTATTTCAGAAAATAAATTGTAGTAACCAAAAAGTTATTTTTATCCTTTAGCAGTTCCCGCGAACATGTAGCAGGTAGTTTTGCATCTTCCGTAACTAATTTATCACTTTCAGAAACTCCATAAAATAAGGTAAAACGCTACTTCCATCTTCCCTAAAACTCAAACCTCAGCTGAACCACAACTGCTTTCTTAACCTCAGTATTTAAGTTATTTAAAGAAATTCCAAGGAGTCGGACGGAATCTTTCATCCTTTCCTGAAACAGCAGTTCTTTTGCTGCCTCTAAAAGCAATCCTTTATCCGAAATGAAGTAAGGCAAGGTCTTACTGCGTGTTTGGGTCGTAAAATCGCTGTATTTGATTTTGAGCGTGACTGTTTTTCCCGAAATATTGTGTTTTTTCAATCTATTTTCTAATTCCGATGCTATTCGTTCTAGTTTTTCAAGCATGAAAATTTCTGAAGTTAGGTTTTCGTTGAAGGTATGTTCGGCTGCAACCGATTTCGCAATGCGATTGGGTTTCACCTGACTGTTATGGATTCCACGGACGATATTGTAATAATACAATCCGCTTTTATTAAAATTCTCTTCTAGGAATTCAGCCGATTTTGATTTGAGGTCTTTTCCTGTAAAGATTCCGAGATGATACATCCTGTCTGCCGTTACTTTGCCAACGCCATAAAATTTCTTTATGTCTAAGTTCTCCAGAAATTCCTCAACTTCTTCCGGATTAACTGTTTTTTGCCCGTTGGGTTTATTGTAATCGCTGGCAACTTTAGCCACAAATTTGTTGACTGAGATTCCGGCCGATGCTGTTAAGCCTACTTCATTAAAAATGCGTTGCCGAATTTCCTGCGCTATCAAACTGGCGCTCGGATTTCCTTTTTTGTTTTGGGTTACATCTAAATAGGCTTCGTCCAGCGATAATGGTTCTACTAAATCGGTATATTCGTGGAATATCTTTCGGATTTGTTTTGAGATTTCCTTATAGCGTTCAAACCTCGGCCTGACAAAGATTAAATCGGGGCAGTTTCGCTTTGCCTGAACACCGCTCATCGCAGAACGGACTCCAAACTTCCTGGCTTCATAACTCGCCGCCGAAACTACGCCACGTGTTTCGTTTCCGCCAACAGCCAATGGCTTTCCTTTGAGTTCAGGATTATCCATTTGTTCGACAGAAGCATAGAATGCGTCCATATCGATATGAATAATCTTTCTGTTTGGAATTGGTTCAGCCATATCACAAATTTATAATATATTTACCTCACCAAGTATTTAATTTATGATTGGTGCCTCGCATTTGTGGAAATAGCCCAGATTGCAACGGCATCCTTTTTATTGTTTTTAAAATTGCGTTTCGACTGCACTCTGGTTCTCAAAACAATAAAAAGATATAGTGGAAAGCTGGAAATAGCTCCAGAATTAATTCAGAGAAAACCCAAAAAATGGTAGAAATAGAACGCAAATTTTTAGTCCTTTCGAATGATTTTATAGCAGAAGCATTTTCAAAAAAGAGAATTGTGCAGGCTTATCTGAATTCCAATCCGGAAAGAACAGTTCGAGTGCGGATAAAGGAAGACAAAGCATTTTTAACCATCAAAGGGAAAGGCAACGAATCGGGAACTACCCGTTTGGAATGGGAAACTGAAATTCCGGTTTTGGATGCTGAGCAATTATTACTAATTTGTGAAGATGGAATTATTGATAAAATCCGTTATGAGATAAAAATTGGTAAACATACTTTTGAAGTTGATGTTTTTGCCGGAGAAAATCAAGGTTTGATTATGGCTGAAATAGAATTAAAATCGGAAGATGAAGTTTTCGAAAAGCCCTTTTGGCTTGGCCAGGAAGTAACCAACGATGAGCGGTTTTACAATGCTTACCTGAGTAAAAAACCTTTTAAGAATTGGTAACTACTTAGGTTCGATAACTTCTAAAGTTACAATCACCATCCCGGAGTTTTTATTGGAAACGATGTCCATAAAAGCCCTTCGGCTCAAATCTATTTCCCGTGCTTTTGAGAATGGTCCACGATCAGTAATTTCGACAATTACCCATTTTCCATTGGCTTCGTTTGTAACGCGAACCATTGTCCCGAAAGGTAATTTTTTATGTGCTGCTGTATAGCCGTTGTTGTCAAATCGCTTTCCGCTGGCAGTCCTTCTCCCGTTAAATCTGTTATGATAGTAAGAAGCGTGCGCGTTCTTTTTGAGTGACTTGAAATTAAAATTATTGACATCTAAGGAATCTATTTCCAAACCTGTCTGAAGCTTGGTTTTAGAAGTATCTATTTTTGTAGCTGTAATTACTTTGTCGGTAACTTTGGTTTCCGGAGCTTTAGTTGTTGCAGGTTTCTCTTTGTTTTTGTCCTTTTGTTTTGGCTTTGCGTCAACCATGGCACTTCCAAAAAAAGTGGCAATGGTCAAAAAAAGTATATATATGCTGTTTTTCATGAATTCTGTTTAAGATGAAACTTACCTCTCAAAAAGTGTACCTAGATAAAAAAAGCCCTTTTGTCAGGACTTCTTTTTAATTCTTAGAACCAAAGGCTCCAGGGAATGCGACTTAGGATTAACACCAATCCCAATCCATAAAAAATGGCAATTGATTTGAATTTAGCTTCACTTGTTGCAGCTTTCTTGTGTTTTGACCAGCCAATAGTTATTAAGACGATAGCAATAAGATTGACAAGCGGATGTTCTAATGAAGTCAGTCTCGTGGCCGCATCGCTCATATTCCCGAAGGCCGCTTTTCCTAGTGGAGAAACGAAATAAAGAATCAATCCAACCACTAATTGTAGGTGTGTAGCAATCAATCCAAAAAGAGCGATCTTTCTGTCTCGTGGAGTGAATTCTTTTTTGGAAGACATTCCGATAACAGCATTTATAACCGCAACGAATAGTAACAACAATGCTAAATAAGCCCAGCCTGAATGGAATTTTTGGATAAAAGTGTACATGATTTTGGTTTTTAGAATAACAAATATAACGAAAAAGGCATAAAAAAACGGCAACTTAGATTGCCGTTTTTTGATAATTATTTGTTTTCCAAAAAGTGTCTGAGTAAAAATTCGGTGGAGGAATCGTGCTTATTTACTGAACCTGAATTTATTTCGTCCAAAATAGAATTGGCCAATTGCTTTCCTAATTCAACACCCCATTGGTCATAGCTGAAAATATTCCAGATGATTCCCTGAACAAAAATTTTATGCTCATACAAAGCGATTAAGGAACCTAAAGATTTTGGCGTGAGTTTTTCTATCAAAAAGGTGTTTGTGGGTTTATTGCCCGTAAAAACCTTAAATGGCAGTAGGAAAGCTGCTTTTTCCCCGGTTATGTTTTGTTTTTCAAATTCGGCTTTAACCTGAGTTTCAGTTTTTCCATTTAATAAAGCCTCTGTTTGTGCAAAAAGTTAGACATCAGTTTATCGTGATGATCCTGGTTCCCGTAAAGTGGTTTTACAAATCCGATAAAATCTGTAGGGATTAATTTGGTTCCCTGATGAATTAACTGGAAGAAAGCATGCTGTGAATTGGTTCCGGGTTCTCCCCAAATGATGGTTCCTGTTTGGTAATTAACCGGCTTTCCATCGCGCCCGACGCTTTTTCCGTTGCTTTCCATTATTCCCTGTTGGAGATAGGGTGCTAATTTTTGAAGATATTGTGTATATGGAATCAACGCTTCACTTTCTGCGCCAAAAAAGTTGTTGTACCAAACACTTAATAAAGCTAAGACTACCGGAATGTTTTGTTTGAAATCTGCGGTTTTGAAATGCTCATCCATTTCGTTAGCACCTTTCAGCAAATCATCGAAATTATCAAATCCGACAGCTAAACTGATTGTAAGACCTACAGCGCTCCAAAGTGAAAATCGACCGCCAACCCAATCCCACATTGGGAAAATATTGTCAGCATTGATTCCAAAATCGGTAACTTTCTGGATATTGGTTGAAACGGCGACAAAATGTTTGGCCACCTCTTCCTGCTTTGCTGATTTTAAAAACCAGCTTCTGATAGTTTCCGAATTAGTAAGTGTTTCCTGCGTTGAGAATGTTTTGGAAACAATGACAAAAAGCGTCGTTTCAGGGTTTAATTTTTTAATGATTTCGTTTACATGGTCGCCATCAACATTGGAAACAAAATGAACGTTTAGATGATTATTATAGAATTGCAATGCTTCTACAACCATATCCGGACCAAGATCTGAACCACCGATTCCGATATTTACAACATCTGTAAATGGTTTCCCGGTGTAACCTTTTCTTTCGCCTGAAATGATTTCATTTGAGAAGGCTTTTATTTTATTCTTTACTTCAAAAATTTCGGGTATTACATTTTTTCCTTCAACTAAAACGGTTGAAGTTAGCGGTGCGCGTAAAGCAGTGTGGAGTACAGCCCGGTTTTCAGTCTGATTGATATTTTCTCCCGAAAAATAATCATTAATAGCAGATTTCAAACCTACTTCTTTAGCTAAATCGTGAAGCAATGATAGAGTTTCCTGATTGATAATATTCTTCGAATAATCGATTAAAAAATCATTCCATTGGATATGAAGTTTTTTTGTTCTGGCTGGATCATTTGCGAACATTTCCTGCATGGAAGCATTTTCAAGTTGCGCAAAATGTTCATTTAGTCTTTTCCAGGCGTTTGTAGTCGTTGGATTTATATTTGGTAAAGCCATTTCTTAAATTTTGAATGACAAATTTACAAATATGATTGGTATAAAATTCAGGAATATTTTACGCTAACGTTGTAGTTGGTAAAATAATTTAGTTTTGAGCGTTCGAAGAAGCAACACTATCCAATTCTCTTTTAAGAGGCGTCATGTATTCCATAAATTTTGTCCTGTATTTCGAATCCATCGGAGTAGAGGTTGGTAATTTTAGTCTCAAGGCATCAACCTGTACTCCATTTCTCCAAAAACGATAGCAAACGTGTGGCCCTGTTGCCAAGCCAGTGCTTCCGACTTTGCCGATAACCTGTCCTTGCGTTACTCTTTGACCCCGTCTTACTAGTATTTTTGACATGTGTAAATATTGCGTAGAGTATGTTTTGTCATGTTTAACTTTTACAAAATTTCCATTTCCGGCTGTATAACCTGATTGTTCTACTACTCCCGCGGCTGTTGTCATAATTGGTGTTCCGGTTGGCGCGGCATAGTCTGTACCGTTATGAGCTTTCCATATTTTCTGAACGGGGTGGAATCGGTTTTTGGTATATCTTGAAGTGATATTGACAAATTTAAGTGGGGCTTTTAGGAAGAAATTTTTAAGTGTTTTCCTTCTTCGTCGTAGTATTGCTGTTTTTTTGTATTCTCGTCCGGAGCAAAAGGAAAGGCGTATATTTTTTTGCCTTTGTATTCAAAAAAGGCTGCTTTCAAACTGTCAACACCATCATAAATAGTATCATTGATATAGCGTTCTGTGAACTTTAGTCCAAACTTATCGCCCTTTTTAAGCTTGAAAAAGTCAATTGACCAAGCATAAATTTTTGCTATTTTGGGTGCTAATGATGGATCTACTTTTAGGTTTTGAAGTGTCTCCGAAAGCGAACCGTTCAATGCTCCGGCAATGGTTCTGGACTTGAAAGTGAGAGGTCGCGTCTTTTTATAAGCCGTAATGGAATCCCTAAAATCTACTACGTAATAATTCAATCTATCTGGCTGATAAATAAAAACCTGGATTTTGTTCGTTCTGTCTTTGCTTCTGAGAATGGCAAATGGCTTACCTTTTCGGATACTGCGCACATCAAAAGAGTCCTTCACCTTGGCAACAATGTCATACACTTGTTTTCCGTCAAGATTCTGACGGTCTAAAATACTTCCGAAAGTATCGCCGGATTGAATGGTGTCGTGTACAATATTAAAATCGTGCAGATTGAATCCGAATTCGACCGTTTTTGGTTTGGTCTTCGGAACAATAATTTCTTCTTCTTTAGATTTATTACAAGATATCGTGAATGAAGCGAGAAGGATGATTGTGATTATTTTTTGAAAGATTTTTGACATCATGCTTAACTTAATATCCTTCGCCCCAGTTTTTTAATTCGTCATCGCTCCAAAGTTCGGGGAAAAATATTCTTCTTTGGAATTTGGGGTGCATGTATTTTTTCCAATCGCTTCCGCCGGTTGCTTCGCCTGAACCTTTTCCGCTATCGATATATTTTCTGGCTGCATTTAAGTGTCCCATCACCCATGTCACATTAACGGTATGGTCATAATGTCGCATGGCTTTTACCAATTCTGTGTTTTTCTGATCTTCCTGAGGCAATTGTTTAAATTTTTGCCAAATATTAATCGTGTTGTATTCTTCCATATAGCGAAGAAATTCTTCACGGTATTTTTTCTCGAATGCTAAAATCAAATAGGACTTTTCTCCCGTAGCATGATCTTTTCCTGCGGCCTGCCAATACAAATGCTCAAAGGCATGTGAATAAGGCGTATCTCTATCAATTGTAGCTCTAAAACGATAATCGATAAGGTTTATTAAGTCAGTAGATGAAAACTCTATTAAACGATATTGTGCGCTTTGAAATCCACTTGCTGGAGTTAATGTATTTCTAAATTTCATATATTGCTCCACTTCCATTCCATCGCCCATAATGTCGAAAGAGGTTGTCAGCATGTCAAAATATCGGCTGATTCGTCTGAGTTTTTCTGTAAAATAGTCTGTTTGTGGTTTTTCTGTATGGCACAATTGGTTAATTTCCCAAAGTATCATTTTAAATAGCAGTTCATTTACCTGATGATACATGATAAATACCATTTCATCAGGCAGAACTGTTCTTTGTATTTGCAAATTCAGCAAGGCATCCGTTTGAATATAATCCCAATAGGTTATTGGTTTTGACCAGAGTAGACCTTCAAGATGGGTTTCGGTTTTTTGATTAATGGCATCAAATTTTTGATCTAATGCTTCAAATATTGAATCGGCTGAATTTGTGTTATTATTCATTAATTATTTTAGTTTAACCATAAATGGATTTTTTAATCCCTTAAAGCCATCAATATCGGCTTTTATCGAACCAACGGCAAGACTTGCTTTTATTCTCAATGGAATTTTGTTCTGATCATCGGAAATCCAGACTGTTAAGCTTTCTTCCTCCTTGAACACTCTTCCTGATTGAACAATCGGCCTAAATATCATGGTTGGTGCGGTTCCAAATTTAGTTTTTAAATTTTCTCTCCCTATGAATTTTAACTTAAACTTAAATGTTTCATCGTCAAAAAACATATCTACAACAATAGATTCGCCAACCTTTAGTTTGTCTATATTTGGATGATTTCTCAGAAAATAAAATGTAGAGATGATGTCCTGAACATTTTCGGTGACTGAAAAAGTCTTTTCTTTTTTGTTTTTATAATCCTTTACTAAGACTTTATTCACATCCTGGTTAAAAAACCTTCCTGATTTTTGGTATAGCCGCCTTCATCTATCTTTCTTACGAATTGATAGGGTTTGTTTGTTACTTTATCGAAATAACTTTCGTAAGTGTCATCAACCTTGAAGAAAAAACGTGACATTCCGACAGTATATCCTTTGCCGATAGCATGGTATACTTTTTTACCGTCTCTGACAGCATCTTTTATTTCAAGGGTTGCATACCCTGCATTTACAAAACCATAATGTATCCTAAACTTAAACCATTCGCCCGAGTCGTAGGCTTCAGGCTTTTGGGAATCAAAACTTACAGTGATAAAAACCAGTAATAATAACAAATATTTTTTCATGTTGTGCAATTGTTTTTATACTGTATTTACAATATCTGTTCCAAATGTACCAAAACAAAAAAACCCAGTCAAATTATGACTGAGTTTTTATGCTATTAACCAACCAAAAAACTATAAATTATGAAAATTTATCCAAAAATCTGAGGAAACCACTCCTCGTTTTTTTGATGGTGCAAAGATAATTCAACTGGTTGCATTATTGCAAGAGAAAAATTAACTTTAACACTAAATTAATAAAAAATAGATTGATTATTGATGCGTTTTTGAATTATGTTCAATAAAAAGTTGTTTTTATAGCGTTCCTCTCAACATTTGCTCTCTTTCAATCGATTCGAACAATGCTTTGAAATTACCCGCGCCAAAACCTCTTGCGCCCATTCTCTGAATTACTTCAAAGAATAAAGTTGGCCTGTCTTCAATAGGTTTTGTAAATATCTGAAGCAGATATCCTTCTTCATCAGCGTCAATCATGATACCTAGCTTCTGAAGTTCGTTTATATCTTCCTTAAATTTATCCATGTGATCTTTCAATCGGTCTGGAATCGCATCATAATAAGCTTGTGGTGGTGTACTTAAGAATTCTATTCCTCTAGAACGCATATCAGCAACTGTTGTTAGAATATCATCTGTAGCAACCGCAATATGCTGAACTCCTTCGCCCTCGTAGAAATCTAAATACTCCTCGATTTGAGAACGCTTTTTCCCTTCTGCCGGTTCGTTAATTGGGAATTTGATTCGTCCATTGCCATTACTCATTACTTTTGACATCAAAGCGGAATAATCAGTAGTAATTTGTTTGTCGTCAAACGAAAGGAAATTCACAAACCCCATCACATCTTCAAACCATTTTACTGCTTCATTCATTCTGTTCCACCCTGTATTTCCAACCATATGGTCTATGAATTTTAATCCAACTGGTTTCGGATTGTAGTCAGATTTCCATTCACTGTATCCGGGTAAAAAGATTCCGTTGTAATTTTTACGTTCAACAAAAACAAAAACGGTTTCCCCATATGCTCCGTAAATACCTGCACGTACTACTTCTCCATTTTCATCTTTTTCAACAACTGGTTCAAAATAAGGTTTTGCTCCACGATTTGTAGTTTCCTCAAAGGCAGAACGTGCATCTTCCACCCAAAGCGCAATTACTTTTACGCCATCACCATGTTTTTTTACATGTTCTCCGATAGGCGAATCGCTTTTCAAAGCTGTTGTCAAGACCAAACGGATTTTATCTTGTTTCAATACGTAAGATGCTCTGTCTTTCACGCCCGTTTCCAATCCTGCATAAGCTAATGACTGAAAGCCAAAAGCTGTTTTGTAAAAGTGTGCCGCTTGTTTAGCATTTCCCACATAGAGTTCTACGTAATCGGTTCCTAAAAGCGGAAGGAAATCCTGTGCGCCTTCAAATATTTTTTCCAGTCCGTATTCAACGGATTTAATTTCTTTTGACATAATATTTATTTGTTGCTTCGGTTATTCGTTGCTTTGATTAACCGAAATAGTTGTTGTTAATTGTACGTTTTTAGCCCTGATGGCAGCGGTATCCTTTTTGTTTTTTTAAACAAAAAGATATAGCGAACAGCAGGAAATAGCTCCTAATTATTCCACCCAGGATTTATAATACTGTCCATCATCCAATCCCATGGCTTCTTCTGTAACCATTAATGGACGGAACGTATCCACCATAACAGCTAATTCCTGAGTTTCCTTGTGACCAATGCTTCTTTCCATTGCGCCAGGTGCTGGTCCGTGTGGAATTCCTTTTGGATGCAAAGTGATATGGCCTACTTCTATATTATTACGCGACATGAAATCGCCATCTACATAATACAGAACCTCATCGCTGTCGATATTACTGTGATTGTAGGGTGCCGGAATTGCTTTTGGATGATAGTCGTATAATCTTGGCACAAACGAACAAACTACGAAAGTAGATGTTTCGAATGTTTGATGCACCGGTGGTGGCTGATGTACTCTTCCGGTTATCGGTTCAAAATTATGTATGCTGAATCCGTAAGGAAAATTATAACCATCCCAACCTACAACGTCAAAAGGATGTGTGGCATAAACGACTTCATGCATCATGCCTTCCTTTTTGATTTTGATGGTGAAATCACCCTTTTCGTCGTGGGTTTCCAATTCGGTTGGCAAAATAAAATCACGTTCACAAAATGGAGCGTGCTCTAAATGCTGACCTGATGCATTCTTATATCGCTTTGGCGTATAAAAAGGCGCAAAGGATTCAACATAAAATAATCGGTTATCTTCCGTTTCGAATTCGATTTGATAAATTATTCCGCGTGGAATGATAAGATAATCACCGTATTCAAAAGGAATATTTCCCATCATGGTTCGCAGCTTCCTTTTCCTTTGTGGATGAAAAGCATTTCATCGGCATCGGCATTCTTGTAGAAATAATTTGTCAGAGATTTTCTTGGAGCGGCAAGTCCGATAACGCAATCCTTGTTGAGAAGCATGGCTTTACGGCTGTCAAGAAAATCGTCTTCGGGCTTTAATTCAAAACCTTTTAGCAACAATGATTTAATGTTTTTGCCAATGGCAATTTTGGGTTCTACCGAATAGGATTTGGCAATTTCCTTAACCTGAGTTGGCCTGTGGACATGATATAAAAGGGAAGCGTGCCCGTTAAAACCTTCTGTGCCGAAAAGCTGTTCGTAATACAAACCGCCGTTTGGTTTTTCAAACTGTATGTGTCTTTTTTGCGGGAAATCACCAAGTTTATGATATAGTGGCATATGTTTATGTGTTTAAATATTAGACATTAATTTACGATATAAGGTGTCGTAAATTCATTCCGGATTTCTCTTGATGAGGAATTTTAAATGTGCTAATAAGTTATCCCAAGTAGTTTTCATGTACACAAATATCGGGAAAATATAAATTCTAAAAATGATATTTATCAATTTTTTATAAAAGAGAAAAGGCATTGAAAAACTGCTGCCAATCTTTCAATACCTTTTTAATATTTTTTGGATTTATCTTGCTTTTTTAAAGCTGTAAGCATAAATCAAGGCATGCAACAGCTGCGAATGCCAGAGAGAAATAGAATAAGAAAACATCGTCAATATTTGGATCGGAATGATGAACATACGCAATAACGATTAATGCTAAAACCATTCCTAATCCTGAACCTGCGACAGTTTTATAGTTTCCTAAACTAAAAGCTCCTTTATTCAATATACTGTTTTTCATTCCGTAGAATAAATACAAATCGAAACCAATCATCATCCATACAATAAGCCTAATCCAAGTGTCTAATGGTAAAAAGACCATCATAAACAAACAAACCAAAACGCCTGCAATTGGCACGAAAGGCACGAAAGGAGTTCTGAAGGCTCGTGGAGCTTCAGGCATTTTCTTACGCATGATTAAAACACCGATACAAACTAGAATAAAGGCAAACAATGTTCCGATACTAGTCATTTCACCGACTACTCTTGCCGGAACGAATGCAGCAAAAAGACTCACAATAACCATAAACAATAAATTGTTTTTTGCCGGAGTCCTGAATTTAGGATGTACTTCTGAAAACACTTTTGGCATAAGACCATCTTTACTCATAGAGAAAAATACCCTGCTTTGTCCCATCAACATTACTAAGATAACCGAAGCATAACCTCCTAAAATGGCCAATAAAATAGCTGTATTTAACCATGGATAAGCCGGAGTAATCATACCGTCAGCACCCGTAGTTCCCATAGCTTCAACAGCAATCGCAACCGGAGCAATTCCGTCTTTACCGGCAAATGCCTGATAATTTACAACACCAGTCATTACGTGGGCAAAAAGAATATAGAGGATGGTACAGATTCCCAATGATAATAATATTCCAATTGGCATATCACGTTTTGGGTTTTTAGCTTCCTGAGCTGCTGTTGAAACAGCGTCAAAACCAATGTAGGCAAAGAATACGATTGCAGCGGCTCTAATAATTCCTGAGAATCCAAACTCGCCAAATTTTCCTGTGTTTTCCGGAATATATGGAGTGTAGTTTTCAGGTTTTATATATTGCCATCCTACAGCAATGAATACTAAAACTACGGTAACTTTTAATAAAACTATGATTCCGTTTACGAATGCTGACTCTTTGGTTCCGCGAATTAAAATCAACGACATTATCATTACAATTATTACAGCAGGAAGATTGATTATTCCACCTTCAAATGGAGACAACATAAAAGAATCACTGATATGGATCCCGTAGCCTCCTAAAAACTTGCCAAGATACCTTGACCAACTAATGGAGACCGTCGCGGCGCCCACTGCATATTCCAAAACTAAATCCCATCCAATAATCCAGGCAATAAATTCACCCATTGTGGCAAATGAATAAGTATAAGCACTTCCTGCAACCGGAATCATTGATGAAAATTCAGCATAGCATAGACCTGCAAAAATACATCCGAATGCGGCTACAAGAAAGGAAATTGTGATGGCTGGACCAGCATTCATCGATGCTGCCAAACCTGTTATCGAAAATAATCCCGCACCAATAATAGCTCCAATTCCTAAAGCTACTAATCCTGATGCTGTTAATGTTTTCTTTAATCCTTTTTCAGAATCTGATGCTTCGGCAAGCAACTGATTCAAAGGTTTTCTTTTCCAAATAGACATATTTTGTGGTTTTAGTTAGAAGTTTAATGGTTTCAAATATAGTTTTTTATTTTAATACTGCTAAAAAAGTAATCGGATTGGTTTTAGAATGCAAATCCTACTGAAAAATAAGCATACCCTTTTCTGAGTTCGGGCGACCAGGAATATTTAATTTCTATTGGTCCTATAATCGATTCCAGTCCATATCCAACTGCATAACCATTGTAGGTTGGCTTAGAAAGCCAGTTGCCACTTTCGAATAAACCATCCTCAGCATTGGCATAATTGGCAGCAAAATTGATGTGGTTTTTCTTGAAAATCTCGTAATCCAAGGTAAAACAGGATTTGATATAACTATCAGCAGCAATGCTTAAAAAATCATAACCATAAAATTGCCTGAAATTGTTGATGGTGTTGAATCCGTAGCCACCCAAGACAAAATCGAAAAAGTGAACACTGTCTTCTCCAATCTTGAATCCAGCTTCCGACTGAACTTTCAGTGTTAGTTTTTTATAAATCGATTTGACCACGCCAAATTCCCCTTTGGCAATAGAATATCGGCTAAAGTCCTTGGTATAGTCTGACGAATTTAGATACGACTGAATATCTCCTGAAAACATCCAGCCTTCTTTTGGGAATAACTTGTTATCATAAGAATCATAAGTCATGTAACCAAAAACACTCAGGTAACTACTGTTTTCAAATGTTGGATTGGTACCAATTAAATTATCCGATTCTATTTTCAGGTATTTATGCTCAATTCCGGCACCGAGCAGAAATTTCTGGATAAAGACAGTCTGCATATAAGCCTGATTTGACCAATCCTGAAAATCAATATTGATGCTGTTTAAACCCAAGAATCCCAGCAACTGACCATTTTTAAAATCGGTTGTCGAATTTTTATTGAACGTATTGTAACGAGACTTCAAACCAAAACTCCAGTAAAATCCATTATCAATATAATAATCTAAATTGTACCGAATATTATCTCCAAGTCCCAAATCAAGGGAAAGGACATCATTCTTGAACAGTGTTTTTTTCTGGGTGATATTCGCCAAAACAGCACTTTTGTAGAGCCCGTCATAATGAATGCCAAATTTCAGATAAGTCTTTGTCGGATTCTCCGTCAGGCTTAACTTTAACTCATCTTCGCCCTGATTATTTTCGAGAGTATAACTGATTCTACTGAAATTAAGGGTCGCATTCAGGTTATTGATTCCCGTTTTCAAATCTTCGTAACAAATTCTGCTGCCGTTCTTAAACTGCAATTTCCCCAGAACATAAGCTCTTGTATAGTTATCGAGCTTGTTTATCGAAATATTTTTTATCTGAAGTGAATCTTTTACAACCTTCATCTTCTCCACTTTATAATTCCCTAAAGTATCAGCAAACTTTCTAATCTGTTCATATAATGGAAATGTAGCTTCCTCGCCTTTTTTAATAATTTCCCTTCCTTCATCAAAAGAAATCACGCCGTAGTTGGAAACATCGGGTTTTATGTAAATATCCGTTTGCTTTTGCTTGTCTTTCATCACCCGAATCATATCCAGGTTCGTTATCTGAACCAAAATCCGCGTGGCATCCTTTAACGAATTCCTATCCTTCAAATCATCCTGAACATCGACACCAATTACAATATCAGCACCCATTTTCCGAATTTCATCAACCGGATAATTATTCACAACACCGCCATCTATCAATAGTTTCCCGTCGATTTCTACCGGCGAAAACAAGGATGGAAACGCAGAACTCGCCAACATAGCCTGCGCCAGATAACCATGATCCAAAATTACCTGTTCGCCTTTTTCAATATCGGTGGCAATGCATAAAAACGGAATCGGAAGTTTACTGAAATCATCTATATGCCTTACTTTATGCGTAAGTTTTGACAACAGGTTATAGTTATACATTCCCTTCGATAGTGCAATTGGGATTCCGATTTTGAGTTTATTGAAGGGTAACGAAATGGCATACATCTGATCATTGCGCTTTTCATAAAAACTCTTGGAAGACCGTGGAATATAATCCTGAAGCAGTTCATCAAAATCAGTATTGTAAAAAATAGAGTCGATTTGCGTGGCTCTATAACCCGAAGCATACAAACCGCCAACAACAGCGCCCATGCTTGTTCCGGTAATGTAATCGATCTTTACGCCAGCTTGTTCCAACACTTTCAAAACTCCAATATGCGCAAATCCTTTAGCGCCACCGCCACTAAGCACTAGTCCGATTTTAGGGCGTTTATCTTTCTCTTGGGAAAATGTTACATTGGAAATAAGTAAGAAGGCAACAGGCAATAGGCAATAGGCAAAAGCAGTAACTTTTTTAACGATAACGGTTGGTATTGCTAACCGGTTACTGTTAACTGCTAATGGCTTATGGCTAAATGCTAATCGCTCTCTATACACTTATTCTTCTTTTTTGTAAAAGTCGGTAATTTTTTTGCTTTTGATACTCCGACAACCTCAGAAATTTCTTTTTCTGTGGCTAATTTCAATCTTTTAACACTTTTGAAATGTTTTAATAACGTGAGCATGGTTTTTTCACCAATGCCCGGAATGGTTTCTACCGAAGAAGCCAGTGCCGATTTGCTTCGTTTATCCCGATGGTGCGTGATTCCAAAACGGTGCGCTTCGTTTCGCAGGTGCTGAATGATTTTGAGCGTTTCCGATTTCTTATCTAAATATAACGGAACCGAATCACCGGGATAAAACAACTCTTCGAGCCTTTTTGCAATTCCGATAATCGCTATTTTTCCGCGTAAGCCTAATTCATCAATACTTTTCAATGCCGAAGACAACTGTCCTTTTCCGCCGTCAATAATGATAAGTTGTGGCAAAGGTTGGTTTTCCTCCAAAAGCCGCTTGTATCTTCTGTAAACCACTTCTTCCATCGAAGCAAAATCATTTGGGCCTTCCACCGTTTTGATATTAAAATGGCGATAGTCCTTTTTGCTGGGCTTTGCATCCTTAAAAACAACACAGGCCGCAACCGGATTGGTTCCCTGAATGTTGGAATTATCAAAACATTCGATATGCCTTGGCTCTACCGAAAGGCGTAAATCCTTTTGCATCTGGGCCATAATCCTGTTCGTATGGCGTTCCGGATCGACAATCTGGATTTGTTTGAGTTGTTCCAATCGTTGGTATTTTGCGTTTCTTTCCGAAAGTTCGAGGATTTTCTTTTTGTCGCCCAGCTGTGGCACTGTAACTTTTATGGCATCGCCAAAATTCAATTCAAAAGGCAAAATAATTTCTTTCGAAGTCAGATGAAATCGTTCCCGAAGTTCGACCACCGCTAATTCCAATAACTCTTCATCCGATTCATCGAGCTTCTTTTTGAGTTCCAAAGTGAACGATCGGATTATTGCTCCATGAGATATCTGTAAAAAGTTCACGTAAGCCATAGCTTCATCCGATACAATCGAGAACACATCAATATTCGAAATCTTCGGATTCAAAACTTGGGAATAGGATTGATAATTCTCGAGTACATCTATTTTTTCCTTGATTTTCTGTGCCTGCTCAAACTTCATTTCAAAGGCATACTGATTCATCTGCTTCTTAAAATCGCGCAAACTGTCCTTAAAATTCCCTTTTAGGATTTGACGTATCGCATCCACCTGGTTTTGATAATGTTCCAAAGTTTCCAATCCTTCGCATGGCCCTTTGCAATTGCCAATGTGGTATTCGAGGCAGACTTTATATTTGTGTGATTTGATATTGGCTTCACTTAAGTCATAATTGCAGGTTCTTAATGGATACAATTCCTTAACCAACCCCAAGATAGTATGAACGGTCTTGAAACTAGTGTATGGGCCAAAATATTCCGAACCATCCTTTATCATCCTGCGGGTTGGAAATATCCTCGAAAATGGTTCTTTTTTGATGCAGATCCAAGGATAGGTTTTGTCATCGCGAAGCAGCACATTATATCTTGGCTGGAGTTTCTTTATCAGATTGTTTTCGAGCAAAAGTGCATCCTGTTCAGAAGAAACTACAATGTGTTTAATCAGGACAATTTTTCGGACCAAAACATTCGTCTTGCCATTGTCATGGATTTTATTGAAATAGGAAGCAACCCTTTTTTTTAGGTTTTTGGCTTTGCCCACATAAAGGATTTTACCTTCCTTGTCATAATACTGATACACGCCGGGATTATCCGGCAGCGTTTGTAGTTGAAGTTCGATAGAAGGGATTTCCATTTTTTAGAGAATAGAAAAAAGAGTAAAGAATAAAGACTTGATTATGATTTTATTCTATACAAATTTAACTTTAAATCTTTTACCTACCAAATAAGCTAAAATAAATACTAAAATTAATGGTTGTCATTAATTTTTTAATAATAAAACATTTATATATTAATGTATATTTATTGAAATAATAATTATACATATTAAAATATTATTGATACTATTTAATTTTTAAATGAATATTAAATATATTTTTAATAAATCAGCATTAAAAATTTAATTCATTTTATTTATATTTTAATTAAAATTATTAATTTTACCTTTAAATTTAATCATTGTCTGTCATGCCTTTAGAAAACTTAGGGAAATATCATTTTACCGACGCCGAAAAACAACAATTAGATGAAGCTGTGAACACAATCCTGGCTATTGTAACGCCAAAAACATATAATCTGAGCCCGAAAGAAAGAACCCGTTTTGGCAAGGTTGGTGAGCAGAAAAAGCTGCTCCTTAATGCGGTAAAGGAAATGTATGATTTCCAGCCTGAACTGGCTTCACCTGATATCGATTGGGATGAATTTAATGCGGATTACAACACGCGTAAATACGCCGAAATGAAATGCCTCGACCTGCAAAATATAGCTCAGAAGTTTTTGTGTATTAAGATATTGCATGACCGCGATAACCTGGCAGATGCGCTCCGCGATTACGGGTATGCGGCCTATAGGGCAAGATTTGGCGATACAGCGGCTTATCCTTTGAAGGTAGAAAAGCTTAAGCAGTTTTTTCCAAAAACGGGAAAGAAGAAGAAAAAGGAATAACTTTGAAGTATGAACAAATCAGACTTACGCAAGAAATACAAAACCCTCCGCCAGCAATTATCAACTGAAGAAATTGAAGACAAAAGCCTGGCCATTGCCAACCGGATGCTTCAGCTTGACGTTTGGGAGAAAACCTATTTCCATTTATTCCTGACTATTGAGGAGATGAAAGAAGTGGAAACCGAATTCATTCTCCAGATTTTAGCCGGCTATGATAAGGAAATCCTGGTTTCTAAATGCGATTTCGAAAGTTGCGGGATGACCAATTACCTATTGACAGATAACACCAAGTTCCAGAAAAATGAATACAATATCTATGAACCGGTTGATGGAATTGAAGTTCCGAATACTAAAATCGATGTGGTTTTTGTTCCGCTTTTGGCTTATGATAAAAAAGGAAACAGGGTTGGGTATGGCAAAGGATTTTATGATGCCTTCTTATCCAAATGCAGGGAAGACGTTATAAAGATTGGTGTTTCCTTCTTTGAACCTGAAGAAGTTATTGATGATGTTTATGAAAGTGACATCCGCTTGGATTATTGCATAACTCCAACGACTAACTATGACTTCCGATAGACGTCTTTTTAGCGAAAGCTTTTTTATTGAAAACAATTAAAATTCCAACTCCGGTGGAGATTGCCATATCGGCGATATTGAAAATAGCGTTGAAGAATTTGAATTGTTCTCCGCCATAAACAGGCATCCACTTAGGGAAGGTTCCTTCAAAGATTGGGAAATACAGCATGTCAACCACTTTTCCATGAAACCACGTTCCGGAAGGTTTTTCAGCAAACAAAGTCGCTACATGCCCATAACTGTCATCAAAAATAACCCCGTAGAAAACAGAGTCAATAATATTACCAACAGCACCGGCAAATATCAGCGCAATGGCAACCAATAGATATGGAGAACTGTGTTTTGTGCTGGCATCATAAAGCCAATATCCAATACCAAACACAGCCAAGATCCTAAATACCGTCAGTATCAGTTTTCCGTATTCACCAGGGATTCTAGTTCCCCAGGCCATTCCTTCGTTTTCAATCAACAAAATTTTAAACCAACTGGCAACATCAATCTGGCCTGCTTCACCATATACAAAGTTCGTTTTGATATAAATTTTGACAAATTGGTCAACAAGCAAAATGATTGCAATGATTAAAACGGAATTTCTTAATGACATTATTATGATTTTAATGTCGCAAAAATAACAATATTATTACACAATAGACAGAATATTTTTGTTATAAATCTCATTCTATTCATTTTATGGATGTTCTAAAAAAGAAAGATAAATTTTACTTACATACGCAACTAAATTCTATTTTTTGAATCTGTAAAAAAAATCAAAAGCCAATTAAGTTGAAAAAAATTAATTCTATTCTCTTGTTTTGTAACATCAGATGATAGATGCAATCTATAATTCAATACAAGATTAAAACGGCACTCTTTCTTTGTTTAACAAGAAAAGAAGCGCATGATTGTCAAGACAATAATAAATATTTTAGAACACAAGTGATACCATTTAACAAGCCCTATTTTACAGGGAAGGAAATAAAATATATTGAAGAAGCTATCAAAACGGGCAAAATATCAGGTAATAATACTTTTACTAAAAAATGCCAGCTTTTCTTTGAATCGAATTATGGCATAAAAAAAGCGCTTCTCACCACTTCCTGTACGGATGCATTGGAAATGGCCGCAATTTTAATAAACATCAAAGAAGGCGATGAAGTAATAATGCCTTCCTATACTTTTGTTTCCACGGCAAATGCTTTTGTTTTAAGAGGTGCAAAAATTGTTTTTGCAGATAGTAAAAAAGACCATCCAAATATTGATGAAACCAAAATAGAAGCTTTAATTACATCAAAGACCAAAGCTATTGTCCCTGTTCATTATGCCGGAGTTGCTTGTGAAATGGATACAATTCTGGAAATTTCCAAAAAATATAATTTGTATGTAATTGAAGATGCTGCCCAGGCAATTGACAGCTATTATACTGCAAAGGATGGAATTACAAAAGCTCTTGGATCTATAGGCCATCTGGCAACTTTTTCGTTTCATGAAACAAAAAACATTATTTCAGGAGAAGGAGGATTACTGGCTATTAATGACGAACAGTTTATTGAAAGAGCCGAAATAATCTGGGAAAAAGGAACGAATAGGGCCTCATTTTTTAGAGGGGAAGTAAATAAATATGGATGGACAGATGTGGGAAGCTCTTTCTTGCCTTCAGAGATGATTTCCGCTTTTCTTTGGGCGCAATTAGAAAATCTAGAGCAAATACAAAAGGTTAGGAAATCCCATTGGAATAATTATGAGATTAAATTAAAGAAATGGGCTTATGAAAATAAAATCCAGTTACCTCAGGTTCCCAATTACGCTACAAACAATGCTCATATGTTCTATTTGGTCTGTCAAAGTTTAGAGCAAAGAACCCATTTGTTGGAGTACTTGAAACAAAATCAAATTTCGGCAACTTTCCATTATATCAGTTTGCATAAAAGCCCATTCTATCTCTCTAAATATGAAGGGAATGAATTGCCTGAGGCTGATAAATTTACAGATACCTTAGTAAGGCTACCACTCTTTTACGAATTAAATTCGGCTGCAATCGTAACCACCCTGCTTGATTTTTTCTTAGAAAAAAATCAGTTTTATCAGATGTTTTGAGAATAGAATTTATTTTTTAAAATGTAGTCTATTCTTATCATTAAAACTCTACAAAGCAGGAACTACCGCTGTATCTTTAATAAAATTCGAAGTAATTAACGACTTAAGCCTGTCTAAATTGTATAGCTGGAGTAGGATTTCCCTATTATGGATGCGTGATGCTTCGTCTAAAGGGGTGTCAATTTCATATTGTGAAATAGATTCCAATTCAAATACTGCCAGTTTGTGATGTTTGGCCCACTGCATCACAGGATTTACACTTGGAAGGAATATTTTTGCTCCAAGATATAAAGAAATTAAAATGTTGCCAATTGCCTCTTGACGCCAGTTCCCATATATTGCAACTCCAAAACTTATCATCAATTGGTTGTATTCTTGCAATGGAAGAAAAGTATCGAGTGGAATGAAGTTGTCGCCAAATGATATTTTACCCGCTTTCTTGACGGTTTCTTTATAATCCTTTGTTCCGGAATAGCTTAACGGAACCATTATCTTTCTGTCCTGCAATTCAAGCTTAGAAAGAAAGCGCATGGCATATTCATGATTATTGGTTGTTGAGCCCGAATTTCCAATTTGGATGTTATTTCCATCTACCCATTTTTGCATCATTTCTTGCTCCAAAATCATCTCAATAGGATAGTAGAAAAAATCCATCCAAGGGATGTTATTCAGCTTTGGATAGTAATTAATGAGCATGTCATAGTCGATTTCGGTAGTATCGGTAGCGATAGCACTTATTCTTTTAGAAACAAAAGACTCTATTTTACGGGTTTTTATTCTGCTTATTATTTTTTCGGCTAGTTTGCCAGCAAAATTTTTCTTCTTGTAATAAGAACTTTCTTTGTCCCATAATTCAAATCCTTTGGGATAAAGCAGTTTGTTGTAAAGGTCATTTCCCCAAATAATCCAATAAATGGGGATATGATTTTTTATGTGTTTTTGAACAAAACGGATTTTTCTTGAATTTAGGTAATGTACGATTACCGATGAAAACGTTTTAATTCCATTGTAGCTTTCATATTCCTTAAATGTAATTACGCTTTTATGTTGCTTTACAAATTTAGGTTTATGACGTGTAAATACAACATACAGATTGTCGCCGGGAGTAACGGTTTCAAAAATATCAATTGTTCTGTTGATGATTTTTTCGTCGTGTACAAGGTGCAAAATCATCGTCTCAATGCGTTTTCATTATTTTTATTAGTTCCCGTAATATGAAGTAAATTGATTATCTCTGAAGGTTTTTCGCTTCAATACTCATTGTTGCATGAGGCACAACGCGCAATCTTTCTTTAGAGATAAGCTTCCCTGTTACTTTGCAAACACCATAGGTTTTATTTTCAACACGGAAAAGTGCATTCTTCAAATCGCGGATAAACTTCTCCTGACGGATAGCTAACTGGGAGTTGGCTTCTTTAGACATAGTTTCGCTACCTTCTTCAAATGCCTTGAACGTTGGTGAGGTATCATCAGTCCCGTTGTTTAAGTCATTCATATAGGCGCTTTTAATCAACTCTAAGTCGGCTTTTGCCTTATCCATTTTATTTATGATAATTTCTTTGAACTCTGCTAAATCTGCATCTGAGTATCTCATTTTTTCTTCTACCATCTTTATGCTATTTTGAGATTAATATTCTTGTTTTTATATTGTCGAATTCTATTTCTGTTCCGTTACTCAAATCGGTTTCAAAAACCAAGGTTTCTGTCAATGTTTCCGATTTGATATAGTTTTCATTGGCCAGGACCGCATTTTTCAATTCCTCATTATCCTGCAGATGCACCTTAATCTTATCTGTAACTTCAAATCCCGAATCTTTTCGGATGTTCTGGATCCTGTTTACCAATTCCCTTGCTATTCCTTCTTTTACCAATTCTTCCGTTAGTGTGATGTCTAATGCAACCGTTATTCCATTTGCGTTTGCAACCAACCAACCCGGAATATCCTGTGAAGAAATTTCTACATCCTCGGTTGTTAAAATTATGTTATTTCCTGAAATAACAAGCATCAGCTCCCCTTTTGTTTCCAGTTCCGTAATCTGGTCTGCTGAAAAATTCTGTATCTCTTTGGCAATCAATCCCATATCCTTGCCAAAACGAGGTCCTAAAGCCTTGAAATTGGGCTTAATCTGCTTCACTAAAACACCAGACGCATCATCCAGCAATTCAATTTCCTTAACGTTTACCTCTGCTTTTATCAGGTCGGAAACCGCATTTATTTCAGCCTTAAAATTAGCATCAAATGCAGGTATGATAACCTTTTGCAACGGTTGACGTACCTTAATCATTTCCTTTTTACGAAGCGATAAAACCAGTGATGAAACCGTTTGTGCTTTCATCATTTTGCTTTCGAGTGATTTATCAACAAAGTTTTCAACTGAATTTGGAAATTTCGCCAAATGTACTGACTCAAATTCCTCTGTATGTGTTGCCTGTGTTAAGTCTCTGTAAAGTTTGTCCATAAAGAACGGCGCAATTGGTGCCGATAGTTTGGCTACGTTTATTAAACAAGTATACAATGTTTGATAAGCCGCAATTTTATCTTTCTCGTATTCGCCTTTCCAAAATCTTCTTCTGCACAAACGAACATACCAGTTGCTCAGGTTTTCCTGAACGAAGTCAGATATAGCTCTCGCTGCCTTAGTTGGTTCGTAATCGGCGTAAGCTTCATCAACTACTTTTATCAAAGTATGTAACTCTGACAAAATCCACCGGTCAATCTCAGGTCTTTCGTTTAACGGAATTTCCGCTTCCGCGTATTTAAAGCCATCAATATTAGCATATAACGCAAAAAACGAATATGTATTGTACAAGGTTCCGAAGAATTTACGGCGCACTTCAGCAACACCTTCGATATCGAATTTCAAATTGTCCCATGGATTGGCGTTGGCAATCATGTACCAGCGTGTTGCGTCCGGACCATATTCTGCCAAAGTGGTAAAAGGATCAACAGCATTGCCTAAACGCTTGGACATCTTCTGTCCGTTTTTGTCCAGAACCAAACCGTTTGATACTACGTTTTTGTACGCTATCTTATCAAAAACCAAAGTTCCGATGGCGTGTAATGTATAAAACCAACCACGTGTCTGGTCAACACCTTCTGCAATAAAATCTGCCGGAAAATCTTTATTCTGATCGATTTTGTCTTTATTTTCAAACGGATAATGCCATTGTGCATAAGGCATGGCACCCGAATCGAACCAAACGTCAATCAAATCACTTTCGCGTTTCATTGGTTTTCCAGAAGGTGAAACTAATGTAATGGCATCGACTACATTTTTATGCAAATCAACCAAATCATAGTTTTCTTCGCTCATGTTCCCAATTTCAAAACCTTTGAATGGATTTTCCTTTTGGAAACCTGCTGCGATTGATTTCTCTATTTCGTTGTACAGTTCTTCCACCGAACCGATTAACATTTCCTCTGTTCCGTCTTCAGTTCTCCAGATAGGCAATGGGATTCCCCAATATCTTGAACGAGACAGGTTCCAGTCGTTGGCATTCTTAAGCCAGTTTCCAAAACGGCCTTCACCAGTTGCTTTTGGTTTCCAGTTGATGGTTTCGTTCAGGTCGAACATTCGGTCCTTAACTTCGGTTACTTTGATGAACCACGAATCCAACGGGTAATATAATAATGGTTCGTCTGTTCTCCAACTGTGTGGATAACTGTGAACGTATTTTTCAACCTTAAAGGCTTTGTTTTCTTCTTTTAATTGGATAGCAATCTCGACATCGGCAGAACGTTCGGGTGCAGTTCCGGCATCGTAGTATTCGTTCTTTACATATTTACCAGACAAATCTCCCAAGCCTTGAATAAACTTTCCTTGTAAATCAACTAACGGTACTGGATTTCCATTGGCGTCCAAAACCAACATTGGTGGCACTTCCGGTTTGGCTTCTTTGGCAACTTTAGCATCATCAGCACCAAAAGTTGGCGCAGTATGAACGATTCCGGTTCCATCTTCCGTAGTAACAAAATCTCCTGAAATTACACGGAAAGCATTTTCCGAATTTTGGTATGGTAATGTCAGAGGCATTAATTGCTCGTAACGGATTTCGACTAAATCTTTTCCTTTTAATTCGGTTATGACCTTGAATGGAATATTTTTATCTCCGCCTTTATAATTGGTGAAATCTTCATCGCTTTCACTTGCAAAAAATCCTTTCCCGAATTGCTTTCCAACAAGGTTTTTAGCTAAAACAACATTAACGGCTTCAAAAGTATATTGATTGAAAGTCTTTACTAAAACGTAATCTATCTTTGGGCCAACCGTCAATGCAGTGTTGCTTGGCAATGTCCATGGCGTTGTTGTCCAGGCCAAAATGTGAACCGTTCCGAAACCTTGTAAAAAGCTCGGAAGTGTTTCTTCTTTGGTTTTGAACTGTGCTACCACTGTCGTATCTGTCACATCGCGGTAACTTCCAGGTTGGTTTACTTCGTGTGAAGACAATCCGGTTCCGGCTTTTGGAGAGTAAGGCTGTATAGTGTAGCCTTTGTATAGTAAATCCTTATTGTAAATCTGTTTCAGCAACCACCAAACCGACTCCATGTATTTGGATTTGTAGGTTACATACGGATCTTCCATATCTACCCAATAACCCATTTTTTCGGTAAGGTCGTTCCACACGTCTGTGTAACGCATAACCGTACGTTTACACGCTTCGTTGTATTCTTCGATGGAAATGGTCTTCCCGATATCTTCTTTTGTGATTCCTAATTCTTTTTCGGTGCCTAATTCAACAGGCAGTCCATGAGTATCCCAACCGGCTTTTCTTTTTACCTGAAAGCCCTTCTGGGTTTTATAACGACAAAAAATATCCTTAATCGCACGAGCCATTACGTGGTGAATTCCAGGCAGACCGTTAGCTGATGGCGGTCCTTCAAAAAACACGTATGGCGTAGCGCCTTCACGGGAAGTTACGCTTTGTTCAAAGACATTATTTTTTTTCCAGAAATCAAGAACTTCAGAGGCCACAGTCGGCAGGTCAAGTCCTTTGTATTCAGTAAACTTAGTACTCATTTTTATCGTTTTCTTAAATCAGTCTGCGAAAGTAATAAATAGTTATGAGTTATGAGTTATGAGTGATAAGTTTTTGCGTTAGTGATTGAAGTGGAAATCCTTTTTTGTTTATAAAAAGCCCTTCGACTGCGCTCAGGGTGACAAAACAAAAAAGATTGCAGCGGAAAGCGCGACCCGAAGGGAAACGCCCATATAATTTAAGCAAAAACCTCTTTCAGAACTTCAAGGGATTTAGGTTTTTTGAATCCATCAAGATGAATAGTGTAGTAGTGCAGCAGGATTTTCAATAGGATTTGGCGTTCGTTGGCTGAAAATACTTTTTGATCGGAGTCGAATTTTAAATCGATAAGCTTTTTGAACAGAAAAGTTTCGTGTTCGGAAAGGCAATTGGTTCCATGAAAAGTAGAAAAGATGCCTTCTTTTACATCAAAAAAATTGCCATCTATCTCAGAATTATCCGGATAAAACCCAAGGAATTTTGTCATCTCCATCATCAGAATCAGATGGAAATTTGCCATTTCATCATGGGCGTCCAGCCAAAGTAAAGCGGATTCCAGGAAATTAAACAGCTTTTCATTTTGTTCCTCTTCGTGAATGCTGTGGTGAAGGATTTCGGAAAGGAAAATGACGATGGTACTTTTGACAATATCGGTGGAAATGGTTTGATAGGCATGTGCCAACCTGATTTCCTTAAAATGTTCCAGCGTTCCTTTATTCTTATGGTTGGCTTCGATTTCCAGAATTGAAAGCGGCTGGAAGTAGGCAATCTTCTGATTGGATTTTTTAGCGGCAAAGGCATTGGGAACAAAATAACTTTTCAAACCATCGGATTGCGTCAGGCATTTTACTATCAGGCTTTTTTCCTGGTATTTTAGCGATGAAATGACGATGGCTTTGGTTTTGACGAGCATTTTGAATTACGAATTACAAATTACGAATTACAATGAATATGTAACTCATAAATAAATTTTTATCGGATGATCATCACCTTTTTAACAGTTGTTTCAGAAGCATCTTCGGCAGCAACGAAAATCATATACACACCTGAAGCGACTTTGTATTTTCCGAAAGCTGTGGTATCCCATTCGATGGTTCCGCCTTCGGAAGTGGTTTCGTAAACCAGATTGCCTTCTATATCTGTGATTTTGATATTGGCTTTTGCAATTAAGCCTGCAATTTTAACGGTTCCGACAAATTCCGGACGTACTGGGTTGGGATAGACATAGACTGCTTCCAGATTGTCTGCTGGCCTTGTGGATGTCCCCTGGAAAGAGACCAATCCTTTGTCGGTTGCAAAGAAAACTTCTCCAGATGTGGCATTAATATCAACATCGGTAACCACATTGCTTGGCAGTGGCGAATTGTCTTTTGTAAAATGGTATATAGTTTCCTGACCGTTTGAAGACACAAGGAAAACGCCTGAATCTGCTGTGCCAATCCATTTTTGATTGGAGCCATTTACTGCAATATCGGTTATGAACTGTTCGTACAAAAGTTCCTGCGCTAAGCCATCTTCTAAGATTATTATAGGGTTTGCCTTCATTTGTTGCTCACTGTTATAACTACCTGCACTTGCCAAAACCCTTAACCCTTTGTTCGTTCCGATCCAAACCTGATTCCGATTATCGACCGCGATGGCACGCACATCAATTGAAGGAAGGTTTCCAGTTTCAGCGCCTTCTGTGATTTTTTTGAATCCTACATTCGAATTTTCGTTGAAGGCTATTACTCCGTTTTTATACGAGGCTATCCATTTTACACCGCTTTTATCAATGGCTATTTTACAAAAATCATTACTGGCAAAATCGGTCAGGATACTTGTCATATCGAAAGACTGCCAGGTTCCTGCTGCTTTTAAAACATTCAATGCTCTTGGAGTTCTACTGTCTGTCATCCACAAATTGCCTGATTTATCAAAAGTGGTGCTGTTTACCCAAATTTCACTTCCTACACTTATCTGTAATGTGCTATTATTATTGTCATAAAGAGTCACGCCCATATCGTCTTTTACTTTTAGTAATCCACTGTGATAAGAGCCTATATAAACCTCTGTTTCATCGTTTGGATTTACCGCAAGCCTAACCAGGGCTTTAGCTCCCAGCATCTTACTGTAAGGAATATTCACCCAGCCTTCTGCGTCGTTATATCTGCTAATTCCAAATTCGGCAAGGTTAGTTCCATTGAACAAATACGGATTATAAGTAATATCATAACCGCCATAAACTGCCCATAAGTTGGACGAAGAAGTATTTATCGAAAACATATAATTCCTTGAGGGCCCATTTGGCATAATAAATTCAAAGTTTGTTGGCGAACTGATCGCAGAAGAAACTATTCCATTTTCGTTTGTTCCGATATAAATAACAGAATTGATTACGGTAGCGCAGGTAAAAGTTACCGGAATGGCCGTGATCTGAGCATTTTGGATGGAGACTATTGGAGCGAAAGACGCATCAAAAATTAAAACCCTGCTTGCGCCCGCAACCACTAAATGGTTTGCAGTGGCTCTGATGTCTATACCAGCCTGACCAAGATTCGCTATTTGCAGAAAACTCGTTCCGTTGTGCCTGTAAATTATATTGTTGGTATTCATCCCAACCAATTGATTATTGAACGTAACCAATCCTGTCCAGAAACCAGCGTCAAAAACCTGCCATTGGGCATAATCAATTAGGTTTGGGTTGGTGATACTTGCTTTTCTGATGCCATGATTTTGGGTAACGGCATAAATATCATTATTGAAAATTGCCGTCTGATACACTTTGATTTCCTGTCCGTTCGGCCCAATAAAATAGGTGTCTCCAAATTCCAGGGTTGCTAATTTGTATTGTACAATTCCAAAATCACAGGAGATATACAGGATACCGTTGAACTCCATAAAGTGGTTTACCTTTTTGATGTTAGCGGGAATGTTTTTATTGATGATATCTACAACGTTGAGCATGGTTCCGTCGGCATCATTGATTACGATTAAAAGTCCGTCCTGATACCCTACTATCGTTTTGTTAAAAGTATCACTGTGATACATTGCCGAAATGGTCTGTCCCGAAAGCCCATCTATCGTATTGATGGTTTTAATCTCATTGGACGCAATGGTTTTGGTAAACAGCGCATTTTCTGCAGCAGCGAATAAACGGGTGCTTGATTCGGAAACATCCTTGATAGCATTATAGGAGAAATAGCCTTTCCATTTTAGATTTTGCTGGGAGAAACCTATTTGAAAAAAGAGTATTAGAAACCACAAAAAGCACTTTTTCATTGGAAAAGAAATTAATATACAAATATAGTATAAACGTAAAAACTATCAATTTGTTATATGTCCATAAAAAAAGCCATCATTGCTGATGGCCTTTTTCGGTTTTTATTGGTTGGTTTATTTTTATTATACAATTCCCTGTGCTAACATAGCATCGGCAACTTTTACGAAACCTGCAATATTGGCTCCTTTAACGTAATCTGTATATCCGTTGGCATCTGTACCATATTTTACACAGGCTTCGTGAATGTTGGCCATGATGTTTTTCAATCGTTGGTCAACCTCTTCCGAAGTCCAGCTTAAACGCAATGAGTTTTGCGACATTTCAAGACCTGAAGTCGCCACACCTCCTGCATTGGAAGCTTTTCCTGGAGCAAAAAGGATTTTTGCCTTTAGGAATTCGGTTACAGCTTCCGGGGTAGAAGGCATGTTGGCACCTTCGGCAACACAGATACATCCGTTTGCGATAAGTGTTTTTGCTTCGTCGCCGTTTAGTTCATTTTGGGTTGCACAAGGTAAGGCAACATCACATTTCACTTCCCAAGGGCGTTTTCCTGCAATATATTTAGCGTTTGGATATTTTTTAGTGTACTCACTGATACGTGCATAATCTACATTTTTGATTTGCATTACGTGCGCTAGCTTTTCAGCGTCGATTCCGTCTGCATCATAGATGTAACCTGCAGAATCAGAAAGTGTAACTACTTTCCCTCCTAATTCGGTTGCTTTTTGACAAGCGTACTGAGCCACATTTCCGGAACCTGAAACTACTACCGTTTTACCTTCAAAGCTTTGTCCTTTGGTTGCCAGCATGCTTTGCGCGAAGTAAACATCGCCATATCCTGTAGCTTCCGGACGGATTAGTGAGCCACCGAAAGTGATTCCTTTACCCGTTAAAACTCCGGTAAATTCATTTCTTAATCTTTTGTATTGTCCGAACATGTATCCCACTTCTCTTCCACCAACACCAATATCTCCGGCAGGAACGTCTGTATCAGCACCAATATGTTTCGCTAATTCTGTCATGAACGCCTGGCAGAATTTCATGATTTCGATATCTGATTTTCCTTTTGGATCAAAATCAGCACCACCTTTTCCACCGCCCATTGGCAATGTCGTTAAGCTGTTTTTGAAAGTCTGCTCAAAAGCCAGGAATTTCAGAATGCTTAGGTTTACCGATGGATGGAAACGGATTCCTCCTTTGTAGGGTCCGATAGCTGAATTCATCTGGATTCTGTATCCGCGGTTAACCTGAGTATTTCCGGCATCGTCAATCCAGGCAACACGGAACATGATTACTCTTTCCGGCTCCACCATTCTCTCCAAAAGCATTTTGTTTTGGTATTTTTTATTTTGTTCGATAAATGGAATTACTGTTTCTGCAACTTCCATAACTGCTTGCATAAATTCTGGTTCGTGGCCATTTCTTTGGGCTACCAAATCCATAAATGCGTTGATACTTTGTGACATAAAATTAGCTATTTATATTTTTTACGAAATCGATTTCTTAAAATCGGACAAATATACATTTTATTCAAAAACAGCATAACAATTTTTTTTTAATTCTCATTGTTTTATCTTATTTCAGTATAGCACGTTGTTTGGGCTTTGTCCGCAGATTCTTCATTTGAAATTAAAAGGTATCTGAACTTTAGTTCATTTGTTTTTAAGGAATTTGAAATGTTTTACTCCACCTTTCTCCATAGTTTGTTCACAAAAAAGGCCGCTTTTGCGAACAAAACCCGAATATGATCCGAACAACACCCGAAGAACAATCTAAAAAAGCCCATTTTAATATTCAACGTTAATCAAGAGTAGTCAATAGTAATCAAAACTAGTCAACAGTTTCCAGGATTGAATTAATTGATTTAAAGGAAACAGAAATGACGTTTTGTAAATCGTGAATAAACGTAATAGTTTGCCGATGATTGAAACTGAATATTAATTTTTTTGTATATATCCGAACAATTTTTTATTTTATTTTAGAACTGATTGATGTTTTTATATATTTGTCGAGATTTGAACTAATTAGTATGCAAATGCCCAAAAATTTTATCATTGCCTTCTTGTTGTTATTTGGTCTTTCCAATAGCGCCAATGCCCAGTTTGGTTTTTCTCACGAAATCGGGGCTATACTTGGCCCGGTAGCTTTTCAGTCAGATTATGGTGAGCGTCATGATTTCTCAACCAATATGGGTAATACCGGATATGGAATTGGTATCATTCACTACCTGAATTTCTCTTACAGAGCTGAGTGTAATTGTTATACTCCGGAAACCTATTTTAATGATCACTTTAAATTAAGAAGTGAATTGTCTTACAACAAAACAGAGTTACAACATTTCGGAAAATGGGTTGATGCAAGCAGAACCGGTCAAATTGCTAATCAGTTAAGAGCAATGAGGGGAAGCACCGCTGTGACCAATGTTGGAATGCAGTTAGAATTTTTTCCCTTAAGTATTAGAGATTTTACGGCTACGATAGGTTCGTTTGCGCCGTTTATAAGTTTAGGCGGGCAATTCAGTTTTTACGATCCAGAGGCATATTCTTTACTTGGAGATGGAAGTTTAGACAATCCAACGACAACACCTATTAAATATTTGGGTGCAACTACTAACAGTGGCGGAAACGTTTGGTCTATCGTTTCGAGTGTTGGATGCAGATATAAATTGACCGAGCTATCAGATTTAATGGTTGACCTCAGAATGCAGTATTACTTTTCAAACTGGGTTGACGGATTGAATCCAGATCCAACTATTTACACCGAAAACAAGGCAAACGATTGGAATGTTTGGTTTAACGTCGGTTACATCTACTATCTGCAATAGTATTTAAGAATCTTCCTTTTCGACAGCATCTTTATAATCCGGATATAAAAATTGGTTGTAAGGAAATCGTGTAATGTGGATTTTCCTCACTGCTTCGTATACTTTTTCCCTGAACTCTTCAAAATTTTCTTTGTTGGTTGCCGAAATAAATAAGGCATTCTTTTCTCCAACATTACTCATCCAGGTGGATTTCCATTCTTCAAGCGTATAATGTTTCGTGGTTTTTTCGGTCATTAAATCGTCTTCCTCTATCACCTCATTTTTGTAAGCATCAATTTTATTGAAAACCATTATCGTTGGCTTGTCATTGCTTTTTATATCCAACAGGATCTGGTTTACCGAACTGATATGCTCTTCAAAATCAGGATGAGAGATATCGACCACATGCAGTAGCAAGTCGGCCTCCCGAACTTCGTCAAGGGTACTTTTAAACGAATCGACCAATTGGGTTGGCAACTTTCTGATAAATCCGACCGTATCCGACAATAGAAAAGGCAAATTCTTAATCACCACTTTCCTAACGGTAGTATCCAATGTTGCGAATAATTTATTTTCTACAAATACTTCGCTTTTACTGATTACATTCATTAAGGTCGATTTTCCAACATTGGTGTATCCGACCAAAGCGACACGAACCATTGCGCCACGATTCCCTCTTTGCACCGACATTTGCTTGTCGATGGTCTTTATTTTTTCTTTTAATAGTGCAATTCTGTCACGAACAATCCTTCTGTCCGTTTCGATTTCAGTTTCACCCGGACCACGAAGTCCGATTCCCCCTTTTGACGTTCCAAGTGGGTCCACATTCCGGAAAGTCTTGGTAATAAATATTGACATTGTGCTAGCTCTACTTGAGTTCTTGCATAGGAGGTTTCCGCTCTTTGTGCGAAAATATCTAAGATTAAATTTGTCCTATCCAATACTTTACAATCCAAGATTTTGGATATATTTTTCTGTTGGGATGGTGATAATTCATCATCAAATATTACAGTTGAAATGTTCTTTTCCTTGATGTATACGCTGATCTCATCCATCTTTCCGGTTCCTAAAAAAGTCTTTGGATTGGGACGCTCTAATTTTTGCGAAAAGCGTTTGATTACCTCGCCGCCTGCGGTAAAAGTCAAAAACTCTAATTCGTCCAGATATTCGGTTAATTTTTCCTCATTTTGATTTTGGGTAACTATGCCAACAATTACTGTCCGTTCAAAATTTATTACTTCTTTTTCTAGCATTTTGATTTATTTCTTTGGCAAAATTAATCATTTGAAACTTAATTTAACACATAATTCCTCAATGATTACGGTATAAATGCTAATGATTTTGACGAAAAAAATTAATATTCTTAATTATTTCATAATTTTTACTAAATTTGGACTTCAAAATTCTAAAAACTTTTTATCCAACAACTAATTTTCATTTTATGAAAAAAATTACATTACTACTATTGTTTTTATTCATTTCAATAAGCGGTTACTCCCAGTTAGCTTTTGAAGGTTTTGAAAACACTGCAGGAATTCCACCAGGTACACTTCCGCAGACCTGGGCATTAGGAACCGGAAACTGGACGGTTTTTGAAAACAATACCCCGACGACCGTCGGGAGTGGTCAAAGCTGGGGAATAAATCCCTTTGCTGCATCACCAATTCCATTCGAAGGCCAACAGTGCGCCTCGGTAAGCAGAGAACAAATCGGCTCCGGAGGTACCTCTGAAGATTACCTGGTTACACCGTCAGTAGAAATTCCAACCAACGGTGAATTGCATTTTATGACCAGGATGTTTACCAGTGGAAATAATGGAACCATTTATAAAATTATGATTGCACCAGACCTTCCTGGCGTTGATCCAGCTCTTGCATCATCTTACACACTGGTTAAACAGTGGACAGAACCGGAATTGATTGTCCCTACAACCAATTATAATGTATGGACAGAAAAATCAGTTGATTTATCTGATTATTCTTTTGCAACACTGGGCATAAATGTTTATGTAGCTTTTGTCAGAGTATATACCCAACCTGACGATAACTTAGATGGAGACCGTTGGTTAGTGGATGCTGTAAGTATCAATACCGCTTGCGAAATACCTACGGGCCTGACTATACCTACTGCTTCTGTAACATCAACAACTGCAAATGTAGCCTGGGCAACTCCTGCGGGATCCGGTGATTATGAATTTGAAGTTGTTCCTTGTACAGGAACTCCAACAGGAATTCCAAACCAACCACCTTATACTGGTTCATCACCATATACCTTAACGGGATTATCACCAAATACCAATTATACCGTATATATCAGAGCGGTATGTGCCCCTAGTTTTTCCAGTGACTGGTCGGTTGCCTCACCCTGTTTTACTACTCAGGTTCTACCACCGGTCTGTGGTGGTAACCTTGTAGATAGCGGAGGTACTGGAGCCAATTACGGTATTAATGAAAATACTTCTGTAACCGTGACGCCAACCCCTGGAGAGGTAGTAACAGTTACTTTCACTGCCTTCAATACTGAAGCAGGTGCGGATATTTTAAGAATATATGATGGTCCTAACGTACTTTCTCCTTTGTTAGCTAGCTTATCAGGGACAGCCTTACCAACATCATTTACTTCTACTGCTCCAAATGGTGAATTAACATTTGTATTTACCTCAAACGGAACCGTTAATGCTGCTGGTTATGAAGCCAATATTACTTGTGCACCCGCACCTGATTGTAGAATACCTACGGCCGTAACGACTTCTGCACTTACAACTACAGGCGCCACTTTAACATGGACACAGCCTGCGAATGCTGACACAACAGTTGCGACTGTTTTTGATTTAATTGTATTGCCTGTTGGTACTGTACCTAATTCAGGTTCAACACCAACTGTAGATGACTTTACTGCGGATGCAGGGCCATCATATACACTTACTGGTTTGGCATCGGGAACATGTTTTGATGTATACATAAGAGCTGTATGTGGCACGAATAGCGGATGGAATACCGTAGCGACAAGAGTATGTACTTTAGTTGCGCCACCAATTTGTGGAGGCAACTATGTTGATAGTGGAGGTACCGGTGGCAACTATAGCAATGGTGTTACAGAATCTTCATTGATATGTCCTACGACGAATGCAGATGCCGTAACAATAACATTTACTGCCTTCAATCTTGCGACTGGTGACACTATGACTATCTATGACGGCGATACTACTGGCGCTACTTTGTTAGGTACTTTTACAGGAACAACACTTCCTCCTGCATTTACGTCAACTGCAGCATCAGGATGTTTACTATATGTGTTTTCATCAAATGCTACGGGAACTGCACCAGGATGGTTAGCGAATGTAACTTGTGCGCCGAAGGCAACCTGTACACCTCCAATTGCTTTAACAAGCGGTGTTGTTTTACACAATTCTGTCGTTCTTAACTGGACACAACAGGCAAACCCTGATAGTTCAACGGCAACAGCATGGCAGGCTATAGCTTTACTTACAGGCTCTGTTGCACCTGGACCAAACCCAGCTACAGGTATCATTGTTAATGCTGCTACGAATTCAAGCTTTACATTTACAGGATTAGCGCCTAATACCTGTTATGACTTTTATGTAAGGGCTATATGTGGTTCATCAAATAATAGTTCGTGGAATGTTTTTCCTGTAAGAAACGTTTGTACATTGGTAGCTCCGCCGGAATGTGGTGGAAACTATGTTGATAACGGAGGAATAGCAGGAAACTATACTGCCAATGCAAATGTTACTACTGTTATTTGCCCGACTACGCCTGGCGAGGTTGTAACTGTAACTTTTACAGCATTCAATACTGAGCCTACATGGGACGGTATCTATGTTTATAATGGAAACTCAGCTGCATCACCTCAAATCCCTAGTACCAATCCGACAGGTAGTGCTACCGGACCTCTTGGTGCTTTAGCCGGAGCTTATTGGGGAACTGCAATTCCATGTCCATTTACCTCTACAGATGCTAGTGGATGTTTGACTTTTGTTTTCAGAAGTGACCCATCGGTACAAAACCCCGGATTTGTAGCCAATATTACATGTGCCCCACCAGCACCTTGTGCTCTCCCTACTGCAGTAACAGCAAATACTATTCTACATAACTCAGCTATCTTAAACTGGACGCAACCGGCAAATCCTGATGCTAGTGTAGCTTCTGCCTGGGATATTTATTATGTGACCTGCGGATCACCAGCTCCAACAGCAGCCACAATACCAAATGCATCTACTACACTTGCGCCACCTTACACATTAACGGGTTTAAATCCTTTAACATGTTATGATGTTTATGTACGGGCTAATTGTGGAACTTCTGTAAGTCAATGGCCATGTCTACCAATAAATGTAACAACCGGACCTATACCACCTGTTTGTGGAGGCACCTTTGTTGATGCTGGAGGGCCTGCTGCTAATTATGGAGCCAATACAAACCAAACAACTACCATATGTCCTACTACCCCTGGAGATGTCGTTACCGTAACCTTTAGCTCATTCAATACAGAAGCTAATGCTGACGCCTTATATGTTTACAATGGAAACAGTGCGATTCCTGCCAATTTAATTGCAAGTCCCAACGGTGCAGGAACTGTACCTGGAGGCTTAACAGGTGGATATTGGGGAACTACCATACCTTGTGAATTTAATTCAACATCAGCTGACGGATGCCTTACTTTTGTTTTCAGAAGTAATGCTACCGTACAAAATGCCGGATGGGTAGCCAGCGTAACCTGTGCTCCACCAGCAACCTGTGCAATGCCAATTAGCTTAACAGCGGGAACAATTACCCATAATTCTGCTGTACTAAACTGGGCGCAACCTGCCAATGCTGATGCTTCAGTAGCTAATGCATGGGATATTTATTACGTAGACTGTGGATCTCCTGCTCCAACAGCAGCCACAGTACCAAATGTATCTACTACAGTTGCACCACCTTACACACTTACAGGATTAGATTCTGTATCATGTTACGACATATATGTAAGAGCTAATTGCGGAACTTCAACCAGCAACTGGACTTGTGCTCCTGTAACCATAACAACGCTTGTTGCTCCACCCGTTTGCGGTGGAAACTTCGTAGACTCAGGAGGCCCTTCCGCTGTCTATGACGACGGTGAAAATATTACTACGGTTATTTGCCCAACTACTCCTGGTGAAACAGTTACCGTTACCTTTACTTCTTTCAACACCGAGGCAACCTGGGATGGACTTTATGTATATGACGGTAACGGAATCGCTGCTCCGTCAGTTCTACTTCCAAGTGCTAATACAGATGGTAATGGCCCTCTTGCTGCTTTAGACGGTGCCTATTGGGGTCCTTTAACGGGAGCTAACCTGCCTGGTCCGTTTACATCATCAAGTCCTACCGGATGTTTAACGTTTGTTTTCAGAAGTGACGGTTCCGGAGTTCGTGATGGATGGTTAGCTAATGTAACCTGTTCTCCGGCACCACAGTGTCCTAAGCCAACAACATTGACATCCGAAGCCATCACTTCAACTTCCGCACTTTTAGGGTGGACTGAATTAAATCCGAACGTGACGCAATGGCAGGTATATCTAGTACTAGCAGGCCAACCTGCTCCGCTTCCTACCACCACTACAGGATGGGTAACAGTTTCTACTAATCCGGCGCAGTTTACAGGACTAACGCCTGGAACTCAATATACCTTTTACGTGAGATCCGTTTGTCCTGCGGGCGGAACCAGTTTGTGGTCTAATGGAGCTACTTTTGCAACGTTAATAATCAATGATAATTGTGACGGGGCTATTTTTGCACCAGTAAACTCTGCAGCTGTTTGCCAACAGGTAACGCCTGGTACTTTGACCGGTGCTACAGCATCAAATCCTGCTCCTATCGCACCATGCGTAGGAACTGCAGATGATGATGTATGGTTCCAGTTCGTAGCTACGAATTCCTATCTCAACGTTTCCGTACAAAGTATCACAGGATCAACTACTAATTTAAATTTCGCAGCTTATTCAGGAGTGTGCGGTACATTAACACAAATATTTTGTAGTGCAGCGAATGCTGTTTCGGGCGTGTTGAATGGATTGACAATAGGAAATACCTATTATATACGGATTTACTCTAATGGTAACACTCCACAAACGGTAAACTTTAACTTATGTATCTCCACTCCGTCAACCTGTCCTACTGCCTCTACGGTTTGTAGCCTTACAGATTATGCCAATACGGTAGGTGTAGTACCAGGGTTAGGAACTATAGGATGTTTAAATTCTTCTCCTAATCCAGCATATTTTACCATTCAGGTTGCTACTAGCGGACCTATAAATTACACCTTGACGCAATCTTCAACACCTGGAGGTGCTCCGGATCGTGATGTGGATTATGCTGCATGGGGTCCTTTCACCGATCAGGATGCGGCTTGTCTTTTCATTGGTTCAGCCCAACCTTATGCTCCTCCTGGAATTGGAGTACCAGTAACACAACTAACCGGATGTAGCTTCTCTGCTGCTCCTACAGAAACGTTAAATATTGCCAACGCCGTGGCGGGTCAATATTATATCATCCTGATTACTAATTTCTCTAATCAGCCTGGATTCATCAGTTTGACGCAAAATAATGCAACTGTTCCAGGAAGCGGAACAACCAACTGTTGTCCGGACGCATTTTTCAGTTATGTGCCTGCCTCATTCTGTAAAGACCCAAGTACTCCTAACCCGCTTCCTATAATACAACAAGGTTCGGTAGCTGGCGTATTCTCTTCAACTATAACACCAGGATTAGTATTTGTTGATTCAGGAACTAACTCAGGTTCATTAACAGGGCAAATAGATATTATGGCGAGTGCACCAGGAAATTATGTAGTAACTAATACAGTTGCAGCTACAACTGATCCAACTTGTGTTGAAAAGATAAAATCTTATACTATCAATATCACAGCACCATCAACAGCGAGTTTTGATTATGATGCGCTATCCTTTTGTAATGTGATAACTACGCCACAAGTACCTACTTTAACAGGCACTGGAGGAGGTTCGTTTTCTGCATCTCCAAATGGTGGTTTGGCCATTAACGTAGCAACGGGTGCCATTACACCAAGTGGCAGTTCACCTGGAGTTTATACCGTTACTTATGCTTTACCGGGCGGTGTAGTTTGTATAGGAAGTAATCCATCACGTACTATTACAATCATTGATGCGCCAGAGCCTACCTTTACTCAGGTGGCACCAATCTGTCCAAATGATCCGTTGGCTGATTTGCCAACATCTTCAAATGATAGTCCGCCAATTACGGGAACCTGGTCTCCGGCAATTGACAATACACAAACGACTACCTATACCTTTACACCTACACCTGGTCAGTGCGCTGTGCCAACGACCATGACAATCGGTGTGGGGTCAACTACACCTACATTTACTCAAGTGGCGCCGATATGTCCTGGCGCTCCTTTAGCGGATTTACCAACGACATCTAACGCTCCGGACTTTATTGTAGGGACTTGGTCACCAGCATTGGATAATACACAAACAACGACCTATACCTTTACACCAACTTCTGGAAATTGTGTAGGATCAGTGAGTATGACAATTCAAGTTTTACCACTAACGATTGTACCTACCTTTAATGCGGTACCACCTATCTGTCCAAATGGTGCGATTACACCTTTGCCAACAACATCTAATAATGGCATAACAGGTGTTTGGTCTCCAGCATTAGACAATACCCAGACAACTACTTATACGTTTACTCCTGATACAGGACAATGTGCACTAACAACAACCTTAACTATCGTTGTTAATCCACCGTTAGTAGTTACTGTAAATAATCCAACGTTCTGTCCTGGTTCTTCAGGAACAATAGTTGCTACTCCAGCAATTCCTGGTACTTACACTTATACATGGACAGTACCTGCCGGAGTTGCAGACCCTGGAAACGTAGCTTCGTTTACTACAACAGTGCCAGGAAATTATACTGTTGTTATCGATCAGGTAACCACTTTCTGTAATACAGATTTTGAAACCCCTACAGCAACTGGTAATACCCCAAACTTGTTTAATGAAAACCTTGTCCCTTGTTGGGATACCACAGCTTCAGATGGAATAATTGAATTATGGCCTCCAGGATTTGAAAGTGTAACCGCTTATTCAGGAAATCAGCTTGCTGAATTAAATGCTAACCTTGTTGGTACATTATTCCAAGAGTTTGTTGTCATTCCCGGAACAACTATTTCCGTTTCTTTTGCGCACAGAGGCCGTCAGGGCAATGATGTCGTTGGAGTTGAGATAGGACCAGTGGGAGGACCGTATGTTAGTTTAGGAAACTTTACTGATGGAACTACATGGGCATTACATACAGTTAACTATACCATACCAACAGGTAGTGGAAATAACTATACTTTACGCTTCGTTTCTGTATCTAGTACAGGAGGAAGCCCAAGTATTGGAAATTTATTAGACAGTATTTCAATATCTGCCTTGAGCTGTACTTCGGCTCCTGCAACTGGTGTAGCTTCATTCGAAACATTACCGGCTCCAACAGTTACTGTAACGGATCCAACATGTACTTTATCCACTGGAACAATTGAGGTTACAAGTCCGCTTAATTCCACTAACTTACCAACTAACCTGTTCATTTCAGAAGTAACTGATGCTAATGCACAGTCAATGACTTACATTGAAATCTTCAATGGGACTGGAGCACCGGTAGATTTGAGTAATTACAAATTAAGAACATTTAACAATGGAGGTGCCGCACCTTCTACTAATTGTGATAACGTTCTTTCAGGAATTTTAAACAATAACAGCACTATTGTGATTAGCGTTAGTAACTCCGCAAATGAAGGCGGTATTACTCCAGCTCTTTCTTTCCCTACCTGTGCTGGTGTTAATAATAATGACAACATCCGATTGTCAACATTGGCTGATGTCGATATTGATATATGGGGAATGACTGACGGAACAATATTTACACCTGGAGGCCAGAATGGATACAACTATGAAAGAAATAACACCGCTGTAGCTCCGAGCACAACATTTAATGCTGCGGACTGGACAATTCACGATCCGGAACAGTATACCGGTGTTGGACAATTTACTCCAGCTTCAGCGACATACGAATATAGTTTAGATGGTGGTACTTACCAATCGTCTACTACATTTACCGGTGTTGCTACAGGACCACATACTATTACGGTTCACAATTTAGATACCGGATGTTTCTCATTGCCATTCGATGTAACTGTTGGACCAGTTGTAGGTACAGTTCCTACTGTAACAACAATTAGTTATACAACACCTGTATGCCAGGATTCTGCAACACTAGTGCTTCCTGATACATCAGCTACTGGATTTACCTCTGGTGGAACGTATTCAGAAGATACTGCATTTTCAACAGGATTAGTAATTAATGCCTCGACTGGCGAAGTGAATTTAGCTTCATCATCAGTTGGCATACACAGAATTAAATATGAAGTTTTATTCGACCCTATAACGTGTCAGGCTGCTGATGTTGGTACCTTTGACATTGAAATTAGAGCGGTTACTACTCCTACAGTAGAATTTAATTATACTACACCTATCTGTAAAATTGCTCAGGCAACGTTAGCACCAAATTTAGATGCCAACTTTACACCAGGAGGAACATTTACCTTTTCTCCGGCAGGTTTAGTAATTAACCCAACAACGGGCGTAATTGATTTAGTTCTTAGTGCCGCTGGTTCTTACACAGTAACTTATACAGTTGCTGCTAATGCAAGCACTTGTCAGGATATAACCACAGACACAGCTCCGATTGTTATTACTCCGGCTACCGACCCAGTGGTAGGTTTCCAATATAGTTCTCCGGTATGTGCTGGAGATACAGTAAATCAGATGCCTATTTTAGCTGCAGGATTTGTTACAGGTGGAACCTTTGGACCAACACCATTAGTTGATCCAGTAACGGGTGAAGTTAATGTATCTCTATTAACCCCTGGAGCGCCGGCAACTGTTATTACCTATACATTACCTATCAATACGGGTCTATGTCAGAATGCGGGAAGTCAAACTGCAACAATAGCCAAGTTAAGTCCGATTGTAATCGCACTTAATGGTGGATGTCAAAGCGTTTATGTACTAGAAGCTACTGGTTCTTTTGATCCAAATGCTACATTCTCTTGGGAAAATGCAGCAGGCACTGAAGTAGGAACAGATCAAAGCCTAAACGTACCAGCGGCAGGTATTTATACCCTTACGGTTACTGTTGATGGTTGTTCTACACAGTCTGCTCCTTTTGATGTTGCGTCAATTGCCTGTCAGATTCAGAAAGGTATTTCTGTGAACAACGATGGTTTCAACGACACATTCGATCTTACAGGATTTGATGTTAAGCAACTGACTATCTTTAACAGATTAGGAATGAAAGTATTTTCACAAGCTAATTATGTTAACAGTTGGGGAGGAAAATCTGATGACGGCGACGAATTACCGGACGGAACTTATTTCTATGTCATAGACATGAATGCAGGTAAAACCGAAACAGGTTGGATTTACATCAATAGAGCACAATAACAACTATATAATTTGCATTCAAAAAAACAAAACAAAATGAAGAAAATATATTTCATTGCGATATTGGCTTTAGCGATTAACGAGTTAAAAGCACAGCAAGATCCCCATTACACTCAATACATGTACAACATGAGTGTAATAAACCCGGCTTATGCTGGTTCAAAAGAAAGTTTATCCGGCGGTTTGCTATACAGAGCTCAATGGGTTGGTATAGATGGCGCTCCGGAAACAGGTACTTTCTTTGCCCACAGTCCAGTTGGCAGAAATGTGGGTCTTGGTCTTTCTGTTATTTCAGATAAGATTGGACCTGTTGAGGAAACCAATGTATATGGAGATTTCTCTTATACCTTAAATTTAGGTGGTGAACATAAACTAGCTTTCGGTCTGAAAGCTGGTTTAACCATGCATAAAATTGATTTTGCAACTATATATCCAACGTTGCCGCAACCTTCTACATCAGATCCGTTTTATGCATCAAACCCAAATAATACCTTTTTGAACATCGGGACAGGTTTATTCTATTACACGAATAAATACTATATCGCGCTATCGGTTCCGAATATGTTAAAAACTAAATATTTGGATTTTAACGGAAGAGAGTACGGAACAGACGTTATGCACTATTTCCTAACTGGAGGTTATGTATTTGATCTTAATCCGAACTTAAAATTCAAACCTTTCGCGATGATTAAGTCGTCAGTAGATGCACCAACATCTTTAGATCTTTCTACTAACTTTTTGTTGTATGACAAGTTAGAATTAGGAGCCACTTATAGACTGGAAGATTCCTTTGGAGCGATGGTAAACTTTGCCATAACTCCAAATTTAAGAGTAGGATATGCTTATGACCATATTGTTTCAGATTTAAATGTAGTAGCTAGTTCTTCTCACGAGGTAATGATATTATTTGATTTGAACTTCCCGAAAAAAGTATCACGTTCACCAAGATATTTCTAACCTAATAAAAGCAATCCTAAAAATGAAAAATCTATATATAACATTAAGTTTTGTAGCCATTAGTTTTACAATATCGGCTCAAAATAAAAGCACTGCGGCAGCAGACAAACTATTCGCCAGATTTGAATATGTTGATGCTGCTAAAGAATACCTCAGATTGGTGGAAAATGATAAAGGCGATTCTTATGTTTATAAGCAATTGGCCGAAAGTTACTATAACGTTTTTAATACTAAAGAAGCGGCTAAATGGTATGCTAAAGTAACCGATACAAATCAGGATGCTGAAACGTACTACCGTTACGCGCAAATGCTAAAAGCAGATGGAAAGTATGAAGAAGCCAACAAGCAAATGCAGAAATTTGCTGCGGCAGCACCTTCGGATTCACGTGCTATTGCATTCAAGCAAAATCCTAATTATGTTCCGAAGTTATTAGATAAGACAAAATTATTTAATGTTAATCCTTCAGATATCAGTAGTGATAAATCTGACTTTGGAGCGGTACTTTATGACAACGCCGTTTATTTTACCAGCGCAAGAAATGGTGCCCGTAAAACCTATGGCTGGACAGATGAGCCTTATTTGGATATCTACAGAGCAGATTATGACTCCGATGGAAAGGTTACCAATGCAACCCCAGTAGGTGATTTAAATTCCAGATGGCATGATGGTCCAATAACTATTAGCGCTGACGGTAAAACTGCGTATTTTTCGAGTGAAAGTTTCAAAGAAAAAGAATCTCAGAAAGACAAAAAAGCGAACGCTAAAATCAGTCAGGTTTACTTATTTAAGACCACCAAAACTGGCGACAAATGGGGGAATATAGAAGAAGTTTCTTTTAATGATAAAACTTATTCTAATAGTAACCCTAGCTTAAGCAGAGATGGTAAGACATTATATTTTACCTCTAACAGGCCTGGTAGTATTGGTGGAACCGATATCTGGAAAGTTGCCATTAACGATGATGGAACTTATGGAGAGCCTCAAAACTTAGGAGTCAAAGTAAATACTGAAGGTAATGAGAGTTTCCCCTTTATAGCAGATGACAACAAAACATTGTACTTTGCATCTGCAGGAAAACAAGGTTTAGGTGGTTTAGATGTCTATAAAGCTGATTTGTCAAATGGTAGCGATGCTTCTAACTTAGGAGCACCCGTAAATACTGAAAAAGATGATTTTGCATTTACTTTTAACGCTGTTAAAAATGCAGGGTTCTTATCCAGTAACAGAAACGGTAACGATGATATCTTTGCGGTAAGCCCAATTTGTGGTGTTGATGTATTAGTGGTTGTTACTAACGCTAAAACAGGTGCTATTTTAACAAACTCAAGTGTATCTATACTTGACGATAAGAAAAATGTTATCGCTACGGAAATGTCAAATGCTAAAGGTGAGGTTACTTACAGAGTGGAATGCGACAAACCTTATGTTGTTCAGGCTTCAAAAGATGGTTTCGAAGGAAATACTTTTGCGGTTAATAAAAGTAAAGGGCCAACTGCAAAAGTTGACGCTGCATTATCTCCGATAGAAGATATTATCAAAACAACTGAAGTGGTGTTAAATCCAATCTTTTTGAATATGACAAAAGTAATATTACCAGAGAAGGAGCATTTGAGTTAGACAAATTAGTTCAGGTAATGCAAACCAACAGCAATATGGTTATCATAGCTAAAGCACATACCGATAACAGAGGAACTGAAAAATACAACGAAAGGCTGTCTGACAGAAGAGCTAAATCGACAAGACAATACGTAATCTCTAAAGGAATTGATCCAAGCAGAATCTCTGCTAAAGGAATGGGAGAATTAGAGCCTAAAGTAGATTGCGGTAAAGACTGTACTGAAGAGCAACATGCTCAAAACAGACGTTCTGAATTCCTGATTGTGAAATAAGCATCAGCATAAAATAAATATCAAAATCCCGCCGCTTAATTGTGGCGGGATTTTTTTGTGGTTAACTCAAATCATACTTACAGAAGTGGAAATAATATTAGGGTAGGTCACTTTATAAAATGGACGGATTGTAGAAAACTAAGGTTAGGAAAGGGCTGGCTTGCTAGTGTTAAGCGAATGAGTTGGCAATATGGTATCTATATCCATTATGACTGTCATTTTTTTGACTTCAGCCTTTCGTTTTCTTATTACTTCTTAGTAGACAAATTACCCCCTGGGCAGGCCCCTATACCCCCTTCTTACCCCCTCGAGCCCCCTATATAAGTGCCTGGATGTGGCTACACAGGTACCTCGAGGTAGGTATATAAGCAGCTCGAGGTAGCTATAGAACCCCTTTAGGTACCTTACCAAGGGCCTTTAGACACCTGTATAAGTACCTATAGACACCTTAGAACCACCTTTAGACCGGAGGTTAAGTATCTTCAGCCCCGTACTGACCACCCTTTGAGTAAAGGAGATACTTCTGGCCGAATATAGTTGTATAAAACTCGACACATGCCGGCTGATATAAAGCGCTTAATGGGTAATCCTTAACAGGATACCTTATTTCAATAACTATCGCTGATTAAACGCTTTTAAAACTAGAAAATACGGGTATAAAAAAAGAGCCCCGAAATTCGGAGCCCTTTATATTCAAAAATGTCTTTAAATCTTAGTTTATAACAATGTCATCAATTTGCATTGTTGTTGTTGGGCCACCATTTCCGTTACCCACATATTCAAATACAAAATATCCATTTCCAGACAACGCTGCCGGGATATTGTATACTCCCGCTGCTGTAAATCCTGTAGCATACCCAGAAGCAGGTCCGGTCGGAATTGTAAAGCTGGAAGTAATGTTTGTCAAGGTTGCTGTGGTAATCTGCGCGCCCGGTGTATAATTTGTAGTATAATATACTTTCAAAACACTTCCGTTATCAAACCCTGCAGACGTCTTAAATGTCATCGTACTAGCTGCTCCCATATCCACAGGAACTATGAATAAAGATCGGTTAGCTTCTGCTGTTCCTCCAAAAGAGGACATCTGGATGTATTTGTTACCACCAAATGTTTTAACCTGCCAGTAACGGCTTCCTATTGCTGCATCATTGATGTACTTAGGAAAGATCTGTAGGTTTGTTGCATAAGAAGTAAAACTCTCAGTCATTGATCCACCATAAACTAATGCTGTACCAACGATTGGAGCAGCTAAATCGATATCCAATCTTCCTTCGTCAGTAATCTTAACATCTGCTAACGTTCTGATCATAAATTGGTAATCACTGTTGTATTTTGTCATTACACCGCGAAGCTTACCATTGCCACGAGGAATTTTTCCTCCAGCAAATTTTGCATATTCACTTACCCTAACAATTACCTTGTTTCCGAATTGATCAGTTATTTCGTGATTAGTAGCACCACCAATACTATTTAAAGAAGCATCGTAATATTTTTTACCTAAAGATGGATCGGTGAACTGAACCGCATCAAATTCAATCAGCATGTTTAAATACTGATCGTTTTTTGCCTGTGCAACGGTAAGGTTTTTAACAATAGTATTTTCCTCAACATCTTCACATGACCTTAAAATTACATTTTTATATTCTACTCCAGAAATTCTACCTACACCACCGCTGTATACAGAACCGATTACAGTTGATCCGTGTTGTTTGTTGATGTACCTGTTTTTATCCAACTTGATGGTCACTTTTCTGCCTGGTTCAAATTCGTTAAACAGGTTATAGTTATCCACCGGCATACTGAATCCCTTTGTACCGTCTAAAGACATCATAGATATTGATTTGTAAAAATTACCGCCTTCATCACTTGAAGTAACATAAGCTTCGATGTAATCTATAACTGTTTCACTTGTAGTGTAAGGTAGTGCAGAAGCTGTAGCGGCATTTGTAATATCAGCAACTTCCTTGGTTTTAGGAATGCTTACACAATCGCCTGACAAATCAGGTGCTTCATAATAATCATCGTTAATGCAGCTTGCAAAAGTAGCAAACACGGCTGCGGTTAACAGTAGTTTTAAATTTTTCATAGCTATTAGTTTTTAGAAATCTTAATATTATCTAATTGAAGCGTGGTAGTTACACCTGCTTTGCTTCCGGTATATTTGAATGCAATTCTAACATTATCACTATCATACGCCACACCACTCAAGTCAATATTTCCACTATTGGTAAACACATCGTCCGCTGTTGGCGCTGTAAAAGGAATGGCTGTCCAGGTTGCTGTTGCAATTCCAGCTGTTGTTCCATCATAATCTGTAGAAACAAAAGCGGTTAGTGGATATCCGTTTGCAAACCTTGTTTTAGTAATAAACGATAAAACCTCGCCGCTGGTTGTTGTTAAATCAATGGCCGGCGTAATTAACCAGGCAACATCATTACTTCCTGTTGCAGAATAAAATGAAGAAAACTCAGCGTAAGTGTTATTTGAAAATGCTCTTGCATGCCATAAACGGGTTGCTGTTGCATTATAATTAACCCATCCTTCTAAAGCAATTGGCACTTCATTAGAACCACTACCGATTGGCGAATCAGAAAACCCTTCGCTAAAGTGGTAATCAAAGACTGTAGGGATTGCGTAATCATCCTCTCCTACACAACCTGTTAATACCGTTGAAGTAAGTACGAACAAGAACATTGTTTTTAAAAATTTAATTTTCATAGTATTTTTTTTAGAAGTTAATGTAGAAGTTAACGAAATATGTTCTTCCATAACCATAGAAATATTTAGGACCAAATGATGGTGTTCCATTAGCATTATCCGCCTGCAAATCAGGGAAAGTGGCTTTTCTTGATTGTTCAAATCCACCTGTTTTGTAATCCACATCAAAAATATTATTTACAGAAGCAAATAATCCGAATGTATCTCTGCTTTTGCTGCTGATTCTCCATGATTTTCCACCAGTAAGGTTTACTAATGTAAAACTGTCGAATTTTTCCTGTCTTAATATGTCTCTAACAGTTTCAGGTGTAGCTCCCGAATAATTGTCTCCTGTTGCATTATCAATACTGAAATTATCGGTACGCATGATTTTAGAAACACTGATATAGCTATCAGATAAGTAATTCACATTGGCACCAATCCACCAGAATTTCGGATCACGGTATTCTAACCCGAAGGAATAAGCCTGTTGTGGCATTCCAGGTTGGTGGTAATTTTTAAGGTAAACGGTTCCAAAATCAGTCAACGGGCTTTGTCCTGCGGCTGCTAAAGCGTCATCACTTGTCTGCAATTTAGCATTTCCTGAGTAAATGTACTGTCCATAAGATGCCGCCGCTGTTGCTTTAATGGTAGAAGTAATTTGATACTCCACACCAAACTCTCCTCCAAGATTTTGTTTTTGGATACCTGTTGCAATTTCTGTAATGAATGAATCTTCATCACCTTCATTATCACTAACATTTTCTGCATAGAAAAATGCAATTTCGGTAGCATCCTTAACTCTCGAGAAGAAACCGGTTATCCTTGCCTTAAATTTAGGCATTCTCAAGATATAACTTGCATCTGCACTCACTATGTTTTCACTTACGAGATTTTCTGTAAATTCATTACTTCTTCTAGAATTGTAAAATGTATTTCTAAGGTTAGGTGCTTTTGTCATATACATTCCATTGAAATCGAAGTAATGTTGGCCTGATGCCTTAAAAGTTAAACCACCTTTAAATCCAAAGTTTTCAAAAACCTTAGAGTCTCCTTTTCCGAAAGAGTTCTCTGCATAGTTTCCGCTTTTGTACAAACCTTCTCTTTGGTATTCAGACCTTGAAAAATTTTGAGCCAGGTAGAAATCAAATTTACTGTAGTTGAATTTGAATTGGGTAAACCCATCGACCACATTCGCAAATAAATTATAATTGTATCCGGCAGTTCCACCTTCTTCGATTCGGGCATTCGGATTGTTTAAGTCAAACTGCATGTTATTGATATCGGTATAGAAGCTATCTACATTCAGGAAATAATCTGCTCCTAATAAATCGGTAATAACAGCATAATTATGTGATTTCAGTTTTCTGAAGTTTACACCGGCATTAAAGCTGATGTTGTTTGACAAAGAACTGTTTAACAACATATTAGCTGTAAAGGTATCGTCATCATTACGTTGCTCGGTCAATGCATAAGCTGCCTGTCCTTGGAATGCAGTATTCTGATTGGCAATGTACATTGCGTTCCAGTCGATTTGGCTGTTAGCACGAAACTCTTGTTCTGCCAATATTGCATTAGGATTGATTGGGTCTGTAGAACCTGGAAGTGTTACGTATTGTGTAGGATCATTAAGAAAGTAACTAGGCAGTTTTCTATAATAAGTTGGATCCGGATTATTTCCTATCGGATTCTCCAATCTAGAGTTAGCTATACGCCCGGTTTGGTAGGCCAAATTGGTATTCAGGTTGGTTCTGTCTGTTAACTTCCAGTAGTGGGATAATATCACCATTGGCTCGTTTACATCCTTATCTCTTGAATTACGTTTTTTACCATCTTGCCATCCCCAATAGGAACTGTACTTAATTCCCATTAAATCGGTTACTTCTTTTGTATTTGGTGATGATTTCCCTCTGCTGTTTTCAGCGTAGATAGAGGTAAAGTTTAAACTGTGTTTTTCGTTGAATTTTTTCTCAACACTTGCAAATAATGAATTCGCACTATAGTCAGTTCCTTCGAAGTAACCTTCCTTAGCCCATCTTCTTGAAGCAGAAACTACAAAAGCCCAGCCGTTTTGGTTTAAGCCAGAGGCGTACGTTCCCATGGTTCTCCAACTGTAGTTTGTGTTAGTTCCCGACATTGAGATTCTTGATCCCGGACGGTAAATTGAGGCTCTGGCATTTATTTCCTGAGTTCCCAACGCACTTCCGAATGTATAATCTGAAGGAGCAGAACCCATCGTAAATTCCTGGTTACGTGTAGCATCATTTAAACCTCCCCAATTGCTCCATTGCGGTCTTCCGTCATATAGTTTATTCATTGAGACACCATTAATCATGGTAACTCCATATTCATTATCTAAACCTCTGATCCTAAAACGGGATTGTCCCCAGTTAAACGCAGCGGCCTGTTGATAAACGTCTCTTGTTGCCTGTAACAATCCTGAAGTACTTTCAGATCCACTGTTATCATCACCCAAGTCATTTTCGGTAATCGTTACCAAACTTAACTGCTGCTCTGATGTTATGTCCTCTTCCAGAACAACAACCCCTAAGTCCAATACTTTTCCTTCTACCACATCTACTGTAAGTAACTGATCTTTGAATCCGGCACTTTTAATCTGTAGTAATTGGCTGCCATTTGGTGCTTCCTTAAAGGTAAAGGCTCCGGTAGCGTCTGTCAAGGCACTCAAACTGGTGTTTTGAATAGAAGCGACAACGTTTTGTAGTGGCTTCTGAGTTTTAGAATCTACAACTTTTCCTGTAATTCCGGTTGCTGTCTGTGCAAAACTAAAAAGCACTTGCATTACGAATAATGTACTAATAACAAGTTTTTTCATAAATAAAATAAAGTTAATTTTTCTCTGACTGTAAGCTTAATACAAACTTAACAGCCGACAAATGTACATCTTTTAATAATATATACTACTTTTGGCTCGAAGTTTGTAAAAAACTTGACATTAAATTAATATACATATTATGAGAATTAGAAAATTAATAGCCGTTTTCCTTGTTTTATTCGCAATTTCAGGGGCAAATGCGCAGGCAAAAAAGTATATTGTGCATACGGTTGCCTTTTATAACCTGGAAAATTTGTTCGACACAATCAAAGGTACAAACAATGATGAAGAGTGGCTTCCAAAAGGAGCACAAAGCTGGACTTCTGCCAAATACAAACAAAAGCTGCACAATTTAGCAAGAGTACTTTCTGAAATAGGAACCAGTGAAAACCCAGGCAATTCCCCAACATTGATTGGATGTTGCGAAATAGAAAACAGGAGGGTTTTGGAAGATTTGGTAAAAGAGCCACTCCTTATTAATAAGGACTATGGTATAGTTCATTTCGACTCTCCGGACCGTAGGGGGATTGATGTTGGCTTTTTATATCAAAAGAAACATTTTAAACCTACCAGTTATAAAAACATTCCGTTGTTAATCTATAAAAATCAGCTGAATAACAATGCTAAAGAAAAAAACACCTCAGATGATGCCTCGGATGACAAATCAGAAGTAGATAAAAATCTTGACCGAATATACACTCGTGATATCTTATTAGTTACAGGTTTCCTTGATGGTGAAGAGGTTAATATTTTGGTAAACCACTGGCCTTCCCGTTCGGGTGGTGAGAAAAAAGTTCTCCTTCCCGTGAAGCGGCAGGCAGGCTAAACCGAAAAATAATGGATTCCATCTACAAGATTAATCCCAATGCCAAAATCATAACCATGGGCGACTTAAACGACGGAAGCTACAATAAAAGTGTAAAAGAAGGCATTGGCGCCAAACGAAAACAGTCAGAAGTAAAGGAATTTGGTGTATATAATCCGTTTGAGGAAATGTTCTACAAAGGGAATGCAACACTTTTCTACCGTGATGCCGGCGATATTTTTGACCAGATCATGGTTTCAGAAACATTCCTTAAAAAAGATTTTTCGTCTTTCCGTTATTGGAAAGCCGGAATTTGCAACAGACCTTATATGATAACACCGTCTGGCCAATACAAAGGCTATCCGCTTCGGCACAGCAACACAGAAATTGGATACAGTGACCACTTCCCATCTTATATCTACCTAATTAAGGAAGCAAAATAATAGTTATATAAAGGTTAGTGAGAGCTAACCTTTTTATTTTTTGTAACTTAGTCACCCAAAACCTTTCGGTCGAATTGACGACCCGAGCCATCAAGATGGCGAACTGAACGAAATTAAATAAAAACGTTTTACCATGGCAATACCAAAACCCTTCAACCTTACCAAATGGATTGAAGAAAACCGACACCTATTAAAACCACCGGTTGGCAATAAGAATATATACGTCGACTCAGAAGATTATATCGTAATGGTTGTTGCCGGTCCGAATGCAAGGAAAGACTACCACTACAACGAAACCGAAGAGCTATTCTACCAGCTCGAAGGCGAAATTACAGTCTATGTCCAGGACAACGGAGAACGCAAAGCGATGACACTTTCGGCAGGCGATATGTACCTCCATCCGGCAAAAACACCGCATTCTCCCAATAGAAGCGAAGGATCAATTGGATTGGTAATAGAAAGAAAAAGAGTCGGATCGGATGCCAAGGATGGTTTACTGTGGTTCTGCGATAACTGCAACAACAAACTTTACGAAGTCTATTTCCCGCTAACGGATATCGAAAAAGATTTCCTGCAGCATTTTGACCATTTCTATAATTCCAAAGAACTCCGAACCTGTGAAAAATGTGGTACAGTAATGGAATCCGACCCAAGGTTTACGGCCCGGTAATTCTTAACAGGAAGCGGCACTAATCTGCTATTTAGGAAATATCCTCCCGCTATCCGCGCTACGAGGTAGCTCGCTCCTATCGGGGCTAACGAGACGTAATTGGTCTATAGGCTATTTTCTACATTCTATTTTCTGTCACCCATCGCAATTAAGTAAAAACCATTACTTTTGCAGTCATAAATTATACAAACAAATAAACTTACATACTACAATGTCAACAATTGCTCAACAATTCGGCATGACCGAAGCTCTGGAAATTCTTGGAGTAAAAGCTATAAACGAAGGAACTTCTACCGGAAACCAATGGTTTTCCAACGGCGAAACCTTCGATTCCCATTCACCAGTAGACGGACAACTTATCGGAAAAGTAAAGGCATCCACAGCAGCAGATTACGAAAAAGTAATGCAATCCGCCACCGAAGCTTTTAAAACATTCCGCTTAATGCCGGCGCCACAGCGTGGTGAAATCGTACGCCAGTTTGGACAAAAATTACGCGAGAAAAAAGAACCTCTTGGAAAATTGGTTTCTTACGAAATGGGGAAATCCTTACAGGAAGGTTACGGAGAAGTTCAGGAAATGATTGATATCTGTGATTTCGCTGTTGGTTTGTCTCGTCAGTTACACGGATTAACCATGCACTCAGAACGTCCTGGCCATAGAATGTACGAACAATACCATCCGCTTGGAGTTGTCGGAATCATTTCTGCATTTAACTTTCCGGTAGCAGTTTGGGCTTGGAATACGGCTTTAGCCTGGATTTGTGGTGATGTATGCGTTTGGAAACCTTCTGAAAAAACTCCGTTATGCGGAATTGCCTGTCAAAACATCATTGCCGAAGTATTAAAAGAAAATAACCTTCCGGAAGGAATCTCCTGCTTAATCAACGGCGATTATAAAGTAGGTGAACTAATGACACACGATAAAAGAATCCCTCTAGTTTCGGCTACAGGTTCAACCCATATGGGTAAAATTGTTGCCCAGGCTTGTGCAGCCCGTTTAGGAAACTCTTTATTGGAATTAGGCGGAAACAACGCCATCATCGTAACTCCTGATGCCGATATCAAAATGACGGTTATCGGAGCTGTATTTGGTGCTGTTGGAACTGCAGGACAACGTTGTACCTCAACCCGTCGTTTAATCATCCACGAAAGTATTTATGACAAAGTAAGAGATGCCATCGTTGGTGCTTACGGACAGTTAAGAATCGGAAATCCATTGGATCAAAACAACCATGTTGGTCCACTTATCGATACACACGCAGTAGAAATGTACAACAAAGCCTTATCAAAAGTGGTAGAAGAAGGTGGAAAAATCCTTGTAGAAGGTGGTGTTCTTTCAGGCGAGGGTTATGAAAGTGGCTGCTATGTAAAACCGGCAATCGCTGAAGCCAACAATTCATACGAAATCGTTCAGCACGAAACATTTGCACCGGTATTGTATTTATTGAAATATTCAGGCGATGTAACCAATGCTATCGATGTTCAGAATGGTGTTGCGCAGGGATTATCATCTGCCATCATGACGAACAACCTTCGTGAAGCTGAGGCTTTCCTATCAGTAGCAGGTTCCGATTGTGGAATCGCTAACGTAAACATTGGAACTTCAGGAGCTGAAATTGGCGGTGCTTTTGGTGGTGAAAAAGAAACAGGCGGCGGCCGTGAATCAGGTTCAGACGCCTGGAAAGTATATATGAGAAGACAAACGAATACGATCAATTATACCACCAGCCTTCCGTTGGCACAGGGAATTAAATTTGATCTTTAAGAGAAAAGAAGCAAGATCGCTTCGCTGCAAGAATAAAAAAAGCGTCCTGATTCGGGACGCTTTTATTTTTAATGCTACTGATTATTCATTGATATCCTTGAAAAATTTAGGTCCTATCTCTGCCTGATTGAATCCGGTCATTACCCTTCCATATAGTAATTCACTGTTTTTCGCAGCGATAAAGAGTACGAACTTTAAATTTTTATAATTAATAACTTTTAGGAATACAGCATCCTCATTTTGATCTTCGATGGCTTTTTCTATGTTTTCACGGGTTGTGAAAATAAATTTATGATCATATACTTTTTTCAAACCCTCTTCGTGGTCAATGTCATCTTTCATACCATTACGGGTTACATAAAGAGTTTTGCTTTGTATCCTTTTTTTGTTTTTCTCGTTTACTTCGTCCAGATAGTCTTTTAGGTCAAGATCCTTTTTTTTATTCAAATCTAAAACAAAATTAATTTCGCTTTGCATCATCAGTATGGAAAAAAGCATTTCCACAGGAGATATTTTATCTAGCTGTACCAAGGACAGAACATCTTTCGGAGTGTTTTTTTTATAGTCTTTAAACATAGCTAACTTTGTCACTCCGTAATTCATATTCAGCGCTCCGGTTGTACCTGCGGTTCTCGAAAAACTATACTCAACCTGATCCACAAAAAAGGAACCTTCGCCTTTTAACTTTTCAATTTGCTTGGAAGGAATCATTTCAAATTTATTGACTTTCCAATATTTCACCAAAATGTCATTGACAATCTGATTGTATTTTTTATCACTAGACATTATAAAATAGGTCGTTCCTTCCTTGAAAGTTGCATACTCTCTAATATCGGTATTTACTTCCTGGCTGTAGCAATATGAAGACAGTAGTAATAGGATAATGCACAGTTTTTTTATCATAATGAATTTAAATTAGGTCAGATTAATTTGTTTTTTAGTTGGTCTTACTTGATAAGTTCCTACAAGTATATACAAATTTGATTGAAAATCCATACATGGCAATAAATTTTGACGCTATGATAAAGACCACTTCGCTAAAAAACAAAGAAAAAGCGCCCTGAAATTCGAGACGCTTTTTTATTTGTATTAACTATGAAAATTACTTAGTCTTCTTAGTATACTGAGTCAATATCACTATATGCTGCCCTTCAACTCTTCCTTCAATCTGTTCGGCATTGTCCCAAACCAATTTTATGTTGTGGACTGCAGCACCACGTTTGGCAGTGAAGTTAGCGCCTTTTACATCCAAATCCTTGATTAGGACAACCGAATCTCCATCTTTCAGGATGTTTCCGTTTCCGTCTTTATGCACTATCTTGCCTTCCTCGTCTTCTCCTTCGCCAGTTGCACCAGCCCAAACCAAAGTTTCTTCATCAAGATACATCATGTCTAGCAAATCCTGAGGCCAGCCTTCAGCACGCAATCTGTTAAGCATTCGCCAGGCAACAACCTGAACGGGTTTGTTTTCATTCCACATACTGTCACTGAGACATCTCCAGTGATTGGGATCCATTGGTGTCGTATTTTCTATTTGGCTTTTGCAGGTAGCGCATACCAATATCGAGTTGTCTAATGATATGGCTTCCTCTTTGGTTAAATGGATTCTTAAGTCTTCAGTTGAACCACACAATTCACATTGGGAACCGCTTCTTTCGTTTAATTTTTGGTCTATAACACTCATGTCTATAAATTAAAGGATGCTCCAATCTGAAACACGAATTGGTTATTGTATTCGTCAAAACCTTCTACATTCGAATCATATCTCGCCAATGGAATTCCGGCTTCAGTATAAACGCCAAAACCTTCGGTAAAGAAATACCTGAAACCTAAATGCGCTCCAAAGTTTCTTGTTCCTAAATTCAGTCCAGGATAGATATCCATTGCTTTGTCTAATTTAAATACATTCCCTAAATTAGCATTGAAACGCACTTTTGCATCGGCTCTGTCTGCAAATTCCGGTTTAACGCCTGCAGCTTCCTCCACTGAAAGTAGGTAGGATGCTACAAATCCGTAAGACATGTTTTCTCCAATTCCGAAATCAGCAGAAACGTTGATTCCTGTTCCGTGATCCTGAACGTTTAATCCAACCTGCGCTTTGATGTCGCCCTTTCCTTTAAATGCTTGTGCATTTGCCATGCTTACTGCAATAATGGCAGCTAGTGTAATTAGTTTTCTCATTTTGTTTTTATTTTATGCAAAAATAGCTAAATTAATTTCTTCCTTTCTCATTAAAATACAAATCGGGCAATGTTTCGCTTTGCCAGAACTGTTTAGTATCAACATCCAAAATCGTCAAAGGACCAATAAAAGCAGCTCCTGTATCCACATTCCACACACAGGCTTTCTGAATGGGAACAGTTTCATTTATCTTGGTTACGGGCGTATGTCCAATGTAAATCTCATCATATAACGTTAGCCTTCTTGGATAATACGGACTGTGTTTTGGAATTAATTCATCTAACGCCAGAGCTGTTTCCCACAGTGACCTGTCCCAATAAAACATTCTCGGGAAATACTCATGTTCAATACCGTTCATATTGGTAAAGCCGGCATGGATAAAAAGTCTGTTTTTCTCATCGAGATAATAATCCTTCAAAAGTCTGAGGAATTCCATATGGATTTGCTTTTTTTCATTTGTTACGCTCGCATAGGCTAAAACCGTAGCTTTTCCACCGTGTTTAAACCACATTCCTTCATCAATGTTTTTATTGTCATTGGTTAACCAATCCAAAAGTAATTCATCATGGTTACCACGAATGAAAACGCAATTATTAGTTTCCCTTAATTCCATTAAAAAGTCTAAAACCTGAGGTGATTCGCTCCAGCCATCAACATAATCTCCAAGAAAGATTAAAGTGTCCTCTTTTGTGACGTTAGCTCTTTCCAAAACCTGGCGTAGTGCTTTCAGTCCGCCATGGATGTCGCCTATTACTAATGTTCTATGCATTGTTTTCGTTGTATTTCATTTTCCTTAAAATCCGCATCGCTTCCTTAAAACTAAGATAAACCGTTGCATTTTTTTGTGCTTTCAGATAAGGTTTCGCATTGATTAATTTCTGTTTTGCATCATCAAATCCGTTAAGGTAACAAATCATTAAAGTGGAGGGAAGATTTTCGAGGTCTTTTTCCTCACGCTCTGAAATGCTTATTCCCTTTTGCAGCTTATTGAGCAATGCCACATTTGAATTATAAATATGATGCAGTACTTTCCTGTTATAAACAGGTGGCTCAAAAAGCATTTGGTTTTCTATTTTATAATACCCATTATCAAAAAAGGAAATCTTCTGCTGCTCCAATGCATAATAGCTCGTTTTGTCATTCAGTCCGAGCGGAACATGCTCAGTAATGGTGAAGCTTTTTTCGTCATATTCAATCGAAACCACATCCAAAGCCGAATAAAAAAGCTTGACCTGTTCGTTAATCAATTCGATATCTACCCTCGAAAGATAAACCGTCTCCCTAATTTTCTTTGGATTTCCCGCCCAGCAAATTACGAACAATTCCTTAAAAACCTTGTATTGTGATATCATTTCCCCATGGCGTTCGATCATAAAATCCATAACCCCATCTAACGTGTGGGCAATACTGTTACGTGAACTATTTTCTATACTGATTACCGTTTCGATATTGGTTTTCGAATAGGGGATTTTATCTTCCGTTGGCATCGAATTGCTTCCAACTCTTACAAAAACTGTATTTGCCAAAATGGTATGAATGTTTTTTTGAAACTTGAAGTCTTGTGCTTTGGCTTTATCGTTACCAACCCAACCACTTTATCTTTGGGAAGATTCGGAAACGGTACATTTTCATATTGGATCTTTGGCGGGTTTTCCAGATAGGCATTAACCAGGTTCTGAATCCGGCTGTCGTCAAAAAAGTCATCGCCTACAATATCATTATCGTGATCTTCCACACCAACAACAATATAGGAATTATTTGAAGGATTGGAATTTGAAAGGGCACAAATGTGTTTTAAGAACTTCGCTTTTCCTTCTTTCGTATGGAGATTAAGCTGTCTTTTTTTATCATAAAAACTACTCTCATCATTGTGAGCTAAGAGGTTCTTGATAAGTAAACGCTTGTTTATCATATAGTGGTCAGTGTTCAGTTTTTAGTGTTCAGTTGCTGCCAACTAATTACTGAACACTGAATACTTTTTAAGGCACTTTATTTCCCATGCTTTCCGTCCAGATGGCAAACCAATCGAGTTTATCCAATTCCAATTCCACTGCTTTCATTAATGCCTGGATTCGGGCTACATTTACGGTTCCTGCCACGGGAATAACCTGAGCTGGATGTTTTAAAATCCACGCTAAAAGTATTGAATCGGAACCTAAATGATATTTTTCAACCAATTGCGCCAGTAGTTTTTTCAGCCTTCGGGTTTGATCGGTGTCTTCCCTAAAAACGGTTCCAAGTGGATTCCATGACATTGGCCTGATGTTGTGCAATTGCATATAATCCAAGCTCCCGTCCAGCATAGGTTCATGATGGGTTGCCGAAAACTGTATCTGGTTGTAATTGACTTCCGTTTTCTGGCGGATTAACTCGGTTTGTGATGGTGTAAAGTTCGAAAGCCCAAAATCTATAATCTTGCCTTCCGTTTTTAATTTTGAAATTGCATCGGCGATTTCATCAGCTTCCATCAACGGACTTGGACGGTGCAACAGCAAAACATCCAAATAATCTGCCTGCAGGTTTTTTAAGGAGTTTTCAACCGACCAAACAATGTAGTCTTTCGAATAATCATAATGTTTTATCGCATTGTCCCTTCCGCTTACATGTTGGATTCCGCATTTTGAGATGAACTGCACTTTTTCCCGGTCGATTTTACTTTGCCCAAATGCCTTTCCAAAATCGGCTTCGGTAGTATAGTTTCCGTAAATATCAGCGTGGTCAAAACTGGTGATTTTATTTTCTATACAAACTTGCATTAGATGCTCCATTTCTGAAGTGGATAGGTTTTTGTCCCAAATTCCCCAATTCATTGTTCCGGCAACGATGGGTGATAATTTTGTTTTCATTTTTGTTTATTTAGGTTTGATGAAGTAGGTTTTGGAATTTCGAAAATTTTACTATTTTGCCGTCGAAAATTTCCTAAATCAGATTAGGTCTTAAAATTATAAAAAGAAAATCATAAATCATCCTTAAAATGGGGATGTTTTCTAAAGTTTTAACGCATTGTTAACATCTGATAAGGGATTAAATTTTCACTTTTGAAATGTTAAAATTATAACCACCACATATTAGAATAAATAGAGTAACTATGGAAGAAAATGGTACTGCTTTAGACATTAGGGCAATTAATGAAAAAATTGAAAGAGAAAGTGCTTTTATTGACTTGCTGACTATGGAAATGAACAAAGTCATTGTAGGTCAGAAGCACATGGTTGAAAGATTGTTAATTGGACTTTTAGGCCAGGGTCATATTTTGCTGGAAGGAGTTCCCGGACTGGCAAAAACATTAGCCATAAATACTTTATCACAGGCGGTTCACGGAACTTTCAGCCGTGTTCAGTTTACACCCGATTTATTACCGGCAGACGTTGTCGGAACCATGATTTACAACATCAAAGCCAACGAATTCTCGATAAAGAAAGGGCCAATCTTCGCTAATTTCGTCCTTGCGGATGAGATTAACCGTGCTCCGGCAAAAGTGCAGTCAGCTTTGCTTGAGGCGATGCAGGAAAAACAGGTTACTATTGGCGATACTACATTCAAATTAGACAGGCCGTTTTTGGTTTTGGCAACACAAAATCCAATTGAGCAGGAAGGAACTTATCCGTTACCGGAAGCACAAGTCGACCGTTTCATGCTAAAAACCGTTATCGATTATCCAAAAATGGATGAAGAGCGAATGGTAATCCGACAAAACCTGAAAGGAGCTTATGAAAAAGTAAACCCTGTTGTAACCGTTGAACAAATCCTAAAAGCCCAGGAAGCAGTTCGTGAAGTGTATATGGATGAGAAAATTGAGAAATATATCTTAGACATCGTATTCGCAACTCGTTATCCCGAAAAATATAAATTGGAAAGCTTAAAGCCGTTAATCGGTTTCGGAGCATCTCCGCGTGGAAGTATCAACCTGGCAAACGCTGCCAAATGCTATGCTTTCATCAAACGCCGTGGTTATGTAATCCCGGAAGACGTTCGTGCCGTGGTTCACGATGTACTTCGTCACAGAATCGGAGTTACGTATGAAGCTGAGGCAGAAAACATCACTTCTGTTGACATCATCAACAAAATCGTAAACGAAATAGAAGTACCTTAATTTCAGATAACAGAAGGCAGATTTGAGAAGGCAGTAATAACACTTCTGAAATCTGTGTTCTGCGTTCTGCAATCTGAAAAAGATGGAAACAAAAGACTTATTAAAAAAAGTTCGTAAAATCGAAATCAAGACCCGAAGACTGAGCGATCATATCTTCTCGGGCGAATACCATACGTCTTTCAAAGGCCGTGGTATGACGTTTTCTGAAGTGCGCCAATACCAGTTTGGGGACGATATCCGTGCGATTGACTGGAATGTTACCGCGCGCTACAACGAACCTTATGTAAAAGTTTTTGAAGAGGAACGCGAACTGACGATGATGCTGATGGTTGACATTTCAGGTTCAGAAAGTTTTGGTACCAAAAATCAGCTGAAAAGTGAGATTGTCACTGAAATAGCTGCAACGATGGCTTTTTCGGCAACGCAAAACAACGATAAAATTGGACTAATCCTATTTTCAGACCAAATCGAATTATACATTCCGCCCAAAAAAGGGAAATCACACGTGTTGAGAATCATTCGTGAGCTGATCGAGTTCAAGCCTAAAAGTAAAAACACCGATTTATCCCAAGCCCTGAAATTCCTTTCAGGAACGCAGAAAAAGAAAGCAATCGTATTTGTTATTTCTGATTTTATGGTGGAGGACGATTATGAAAAAACCCTAAAGATTGCCAGCAAAAAACACGACATCACCGGAGTCAGAGTGTACGATATCCGTGAAGAAAAAATGCCAAACATCGGAATGGTCGAAATGGAAGATGCCGAAACCGGAGAAATTTTAGTAGTCAATACAGGTTCTAAAAAAGCACGATTGAGCTATGAAAAGCAATACCAGGACAAAGTACATTATTTTAAGGAAATCTTTTCAAAATGCGGTTCCGGAACTGTAAATACTCGCGTTGACGAAAGTTATGTGACAAAATTATTGGGTTATTTTAAATCCAGATAAGACAATGAAATTCAAATTATATATATTTTTCTTTCTGCTATCAACTTCGCTTTTTGCCCAAAAAGTGACGACTTCGGTCAATGTTACCAAAAATAAAATCGGAGCGGAATTTAAGTTGACACTGAAAACAGATGTTGATACTTTATCAAAAGTAAAATTCCCCGAGGCTAAGAATTTTGGAGCTTTGGAAGTTATCCAATCGTATAAAATCGATACGGTTAAAAACGGTGCGCGTTACCAACTGATTAAAAATTATGGGCTAACGCAATTTGATAGTGGAAAATATACAATCCCAAGAATTCCGGTTTTAATTAACGGAAAACCTTCGTTTTCGGACAGCATCAAGGTTGAAGTGAACAACATACAGGTCGATACATTAAAACAAAAAATGTACGACATCAAGGACATCGCCCAAGTTGATAGCCCATTAGGAAACTGGTGGATTTATATTTTAGTACTGTTGGTACTTGCTGTTGCCGGTTTCTTTATCTATAAATACATCAAAAAGAGACAAAGCGAACCTAAGGAAGAAGCCATTATTTTCAAATCGCCGCTTGAAAAAGCAACTACATTGTTACAGCAATTGGAAGGAAAAGAGCTTTGGCAGAAAGGCGAAATCAAATATTATTATTCAGAGCTGACCGACATTGCGCGTAATTATATTGAAGAGGAAATCCATATTCCAGCCATGGAAAGCACAACTTCTGAATTGATTGAAGCTTTGCGAAAAGCCGCAAAACAACAGAAATTAAAACTTTCAAACGAGACAGTTGAAAATTTAGAAAAAGTTTTAAAACAAGCCGATTTAGTGAAATTTGCCAAAGTAAAACCGCTTGATTTTGAAATCGAGGAAGACAAAAAACGTATTTCAAATTCTATCGTAACCATTCATAAATCGATTCCGGAAGTTGTTGAAGTTGATGATGAATTGACGGCTTGGAACGAACAACAGAAAGAACTCGCACGCTTAGCAAAACTGAAAAGACAAAAACGCAACCGAATCATTTCTACCATTGCTATTTTATTTGGTATGTTGTTCCTTTTTATGTGTGGACTGATTTATTTCAAAGGATTGGATTATGTGAAAGACAACATTCTTGGCCATCCAACCAAAGAATTGGTGGAAGGAAAATGGATTTACAGTGAATATGGAAATCCGGGTGTAAAAGTAGAAACACCTAAAGTCCTGAAACGAATTGACGCTGCTAAAATGCTTCCAAAAGATGCTGCTGCGTTGATAAAGGAAATGCAGACTTTCGGTTATGGAAGCTTATTGGAAGATTTTTATATCACGGTTTCTACGGTAACTTACAAACAGGAAACTCAGATAGATTTGGACAAAACCGCTGAAGGCTATTTGAAAATAATGGAATCACAGGGCGCTCAAAATATTATAGTTAAAACCGAAGATTTTGATACCCAAAAAGGAATATCAGGTAAGAAAGCTTACGGAACGATGACGGTTTTGAATAAGATAAAAGGGAAATCAACCAAAATGTATTACGAATTGTTGCTATTCAGCCAAAATGGCGGATTACAGACCATTTTAGTAATGCATCGCGAAGAAGATAAATACGGACAGCAGATTGCCGAAAGAATGTTGAACTCAGTCGAATTACAAACTACACCCTAATGAAAGAAGTAAGTTTTTTAAATCCTGAATTCTTCTGGTTGTTTTTATTGCTTCCGGCAGCTGTGGTGTGGTTTATCTGGAAAAGAAAACAGCAGTCGGCAACCTTGAAAATAAGTTCGGTAAGAGGTTTCAAAGCGCAAAAGTCTTTATTGGCAAAGCTAAAACCAATCTTGTTTGTATTTAGATTATTGGCTTTGAGCTCCCTGATCGTTGCCATGGCGCGACCAAGGAAAGTAGACATCAGCAGCCAGACCAAATCAACCAAAGGAATTGATATTGTAATGGCAATAGACGTTTCGGGAAGTATGCTGGCCAAAGATTTAAAGCCAAACCGTATGGAAGCCTTGAAATCGGTTGCAGAAAACTTTGTGAAAGGAAGGCCAAATGATAGAATCGGAATTGTGGTTTATGCTTCCGAAGCTTATACAAAAACTCCTGTTACGAGCGATAAGGCTATTATTCAACAGGCAATCCAAAGTATAAAATATGATAACGTTTTGCAGGATGGAACCGGAATCGGAATGGGATTGACAACAGCCGTTAATCGTTTGAAAGACAGCAAAGCCAAAAGCAAAGTGATTATTTTGCTGACGGATGGTGTGAATAATGCCGGATTTATCGAACCTGAAACCGCATCGCAGATTGCAAAGGAATACGGAATCAAAGTCTACACTATCGGAATAGGAACTAACGGAAATGCCATGTTCCCTTATGCTTATGCACCAAATGGTGGATTTCTGTTCCGAATGATGCCTGTGGAAATTGACGTAAATCTGTTACAGACAATCGCCCGAAATACTGGAGGAAAATATTTCCGTGCCAGTAGTAATAGTAAACTGGAATCGATTTATAACGAAATCAACAAACTGGAAACTACCGAAATACAGGAATTGAAATTCTACGATTATGATGAAAGATACAGGCCATTTGTCTGGATTGCCGGAATATTGATTTTACTGGAATTTGGTCTGCGAAACACAGTTTACAGAAGTTTTATCTAAAGAATTATGTACGAGTTAGAAGAAAAATGGTATTTATATTTCCTGATTGCTATTCCGGTAATGGCAATGCTTTTCGGGTACATTCAATTCTGGAAAAGAAAGAAACAGCGCGAGTTTGGTGACTTGGAATTGATTAAGAAACTAAGTCCCGAAAAATCCGTTTTCAAACCGGTGTTGAAATTAGTGGTGGTTTTATTGGCTTTGGCATGCCTGATAATCGGTTTGGTCAATCCAAAAATCGGAACCAAACTGGAAACCGTAAAACGCGAAGGAATCGATATCATTTTTGCTGTCGATGTTTCTAAAAGTATGCTCGCCGAAGACGTAGCGCCAAACCGATTGGAAAAGGGCAAACAGTTAGTTTCGCAAATCATAAACAACCTCGGCAGCGACCGTATCGGAATTGTGGCGTATTCCGGAAGCGCTTTCCCTGTTTTACCAATTACAACCGATTATAGTGTGGCCAAAATGTTCCTGCAGGGCATGAATCCCGGAATGATTTCCTCTCAGGGAACATCAATTGACCAGGCGATAAACCTGTCCATGACTTTCATTGATAAAAAAGATAAAACCAATAAGCTTTTGATTATCATTACCGATGGTGAAGATCATTCCGACAGCGCCAAAGAAGCGGCAGAAGAAGCTAAGAAAGCAGGATTAAAGATATTGACAATTGGTGTCGGAACTGAAAAAGGCGGAACGATTCCTTTGAAACGAAACGGAATTGTCGAGAGTTTCCAGCGTGATCAAAACGGTGATGTTGTTATCACCAAAAGAAACGCAGAGGTGTTGAAAGCCATTTCGAAAAGTTCCGGTGGTGGTTATGTTGACGGAAATTCGACCAAAGCAGTTTTGGATTATGTAAAAAATGCATTGGATAACATTCAGAAAACGGAATTTGAAAGTACGCAAATGGCCGATTTCAAATCACAATACCAATGGTTTTTAGGCTTTGGTTTTTTCCTGTTATTATTGGATGTTTTCCTTTTGGAGAAAAAGACAAAATGGGTGAAAAAGATGAACTTATTTAATGAAAAGGAATAAATGAAAAAGTTGTTTTTATATAGTTTTACGCTGTTTTTCTTTGCTGTTAATGCTCAGGAAAAGGATAAAGATTTACCAAAAGGGAACGATTCCTTTACCGAAAAAAATACGCCGAGGCTGAAGCAGAATATAGGATATCGGAATCCGAAAATCCGAAAAAATCGATTGCTGCTTATAATTTAGGTAACTCCATTTATAGGCAGAATCAGTCTGGAGAAGCTAAGTATCATTATGCAAAAGCAGCGAAAGTAGCCAAAACAAGAGAAGAAAAGCATCGGGCATTCCATAATATGGGAAACACATTTATGAAAGACAAGGATTATTCCAATGCAGTTGAAGCTTACAAAAATGCACTGCGAAACAATCCGGCTGATGATGAAACCCGATACAATTATGCTTTGGCCAAAAAGATGCTGAAAGAGAATCCGCCAAAGAAAGACGATAAAAAAGACAAGGACAAAAACGACAAGAATAAAGACAAAAATAAGGACAAGGACAAAGATAAAGATAAAGACAAGGATAAAAAAGACGATAAGAAAGACGGAAAAGACAAGGACAAAGATAAAAAAGAAGGCGACAAGGATAAAGACAAGCAGGATAAAAATCAAGATCAGGGACAGCCGAAACCGCAACCTGGAGGCATTTCGAAACAGCGTTTACAGAATTTGCTCGACGCCGTAAACAATGAAGAAAAGAAAGTTCAGGATAAGGTAAACAAACAAAAAGTGCAAGCCAATCCTAAAAAAGCAGAGAAAGACTGGTAAATAATTTGGAAATTAGTCAATTTGGAAATTTGAAAATGAAAAGCTTGAAAATGAAAAGGATAATAATCTTAACGGTTTTGCTAATTAGCTCATCACTTTTTGCCCAGGTGCAGTTTGAGGCAAAAGTGAGCAAGACAACTTTGGGATTAAATGAGCGTCTTCGCATTGATTTTACTATGAATGCTGATGGCGATAATTTTGTGGCACCTAATTTTGAGGCATCAGGTTTTAAGGTTGTCGGTGGACCAAGCCAATCAGTAAGCCAATCGTGGATTAACGGCAGAAGTTCGTTCAATAAATCGTATACCTTTATTTTACTGCCTACGCAAAAAGGGATGTTGACACTTAGACAAGCTTCGATTGAGATTAATGGTCAGGTTTACAAAACATCGCCTGTAAAAATCAACGTGACCAATGCCGTTGAAATTCCAAAAGATCCCAATGAAGTGCCTACAATCAGTGCGGATAATAACATTTATCTGGTTGCCGATATTTCAAAATCCAATCCTTACCTCAACGAACCAATTACGGTTGTTTATAAATTATACTTCAGCTACAACATCGGAATCTCCAACTGGAAAGAGCTGAATAAACCAAAATACAATGATTTCTGGAGTCAGAATATAGACATCAAACAGCTAAAAGCTGAAGATGGAACTTTTAAAGGCGAACGTTTTCGATATGTAGTACTGAGGAAAACGGTATTGTATCCACAAAAATCCGGGAAACTTGAAATAGAGCCACTTTCTTTGGATATCGATTGCCAGGTGCCAACCAACAAACGAAATTTTTGGGGACAACAGCTGCTAACTGAAGACAGTAAACGTGTTTCAGCAGGCAGCAAAGTAATCAATGTTCGCCCTTTGCCGGAAAAAGGAAAGCCTGAGGATTTTTCAGGAGCTGTGGGTCGTTTTGATTTTCAGGTAAAACCATCCAAAACTGTATTGAAAAATGGCGAATCACTTGATTTGAACGTTAGTGTAGTTGGAGCAGGAAACCTAAAATTATTTACACTGCCAAAACCTGTCGTGCCTTCTGCTTTGGAAATGTATGATCCGGTTCACGATGAAAACGTTACAACTCCGTTAACGGGAATGACAGGAAGGATTTCTGATAAATACACCATAATTCCACAATACAAAGGAAATTACCAAATCAAGCCTATGAGCTTTACTTATTTTGATTTGGGTTCATCCAGTTACAAAACCATCACTTCCCAACCAATAACCATCAATGTTCTGGATGGTCCGAGTGTGGCAAGTTCCGGGAAAACAAATCCGAATGATGTGGCCAAAACCAAACTCGAAGTGGCAAAATCATTTGCTTACATCAAACAGAAAACCACCTTAAAACCTATTGCAAAAGAGGATTTCATTGGTTCGGGATTGTTTTATTCTTTGGTTGTTTTACCGTTTTTAGCGATTCCGTTTTTCGTAATTGGTAAAAGGCGGAAAGAGGCTTCAGATAATGATGTCGTTGGTAACAAAATCAAAAAATCGAATGCTTTGGCCAAAAAATACCTGGGCGAAGCAAAGAAACATCTGGGCAACAAAGAACCATTTTATATTGCGCTTGAAAAAGCCATGCACAATTTCCTAAAGGCTAAACTGAACATAGAAACATCAGAAATGAGCAAGGAAAAAATAACTGAAATCCTGCTTTCGCGAAAAGCAAATCCGGAAACCGTTTCTGATTTTATTCAACTGACCGAAAACTGTGAGTTGGCTCGATATGCACAATCTTCTGATTCGGCCATCCAAAACGATTATGATAAGGCTGTGGTCATTATCTCTGAACTTGAAAAGCAATTAAAATAATGAAAACGATGAAACAAATATTGGTCTTATTGCTACTTGTTTCTCAGTCATTTTGGGCGCAGACGGCTTTTGAACAGGGAAACAAATACTACGAAAAAGAGAATTATGATGCTGCCATTTCAAGTTATGAAAGCATAATAAACTCCGGAAAACAATCGGCTGAAGTGTATTTTAATTTGGCAAATTCTTATTACAAATTACACAAAGTTGCACCAGCGATTTACAATTATGAAAAAGCGTTATTGCTAAGTCCAAACGATACCGAGATAAAAACAAACCTCGAATTTGCCCGAAAAATGGCAATCGACGACATTAAAGTTATTCCAAAAGTAGGTTTCAGCAAATTGCTTTCGGATTTCACTTCGAAATATTACTATGACACCTGGGCTTGGATTGCGGTGAGTTTTGCATTTCTATTTTTGGTATTTTTTGTGGGATATTATTTTTCACAGCGAACAATATTAAAACGAATTTTCTTCATTGGTATGTTTCTTTGGCTGATCGTTATTTTCCTAAGTGCAGCTTCCGGATTTTATGAAAAAAGCCGAAATGAAAACGAAAGACCTGCCATTGTTTTTGCCGAAAATGCGCCGCTGAAAAGTGAACCTAAAACAGGAAGTCCAGACACCACTGTTCTTCACGAAGGAACAAAAGTGTATATTCTGGAAAGCATCGCAAACTGGAAAAAAGTAGAACTAACCGATGAATCTACGGGTTGGATTGAAGACAGCGCGATTAAGGAAATCAAGAATTAGTTTTCAGTGTTCAGTAATTAGTGTTCAGTATGACTATCTTTGCCGACTGACATTTTGAATTAACTTATAATTCAAAACTCATAACTCATAACTCAAGAAATGTCAAGAGACGAACAATTAAAGAACCGCTGGAACAAAGTCGTAGAAATACTATCCAATCAATTCGCCGAAGGTGATGTATTGGATTTAGACGCCATAATATACTTAATCGGTGTGCAGGAACTAGGTAAGGTACACCAAACCTTCAAAAAGGACGAAAAACTGAACCTGATGCATATCGCCATCTGCCGTTTGTTGGAGCCTTATGGTTACTACGAATTTGATTTCGTAGATAAAGACGGTTGGCCACATTATAAAGTCAAAGAAGAATTGCCTGCATTAAAAGCCGGAGAACAATCGGTTTTGATGAAAGAAGCGATTGTGAATTACTTTCTGGAGAAAGAAGTGATTGAGTAATTGGTAAAAAAAGCCTAAATTTGCACCTTCAAAGATCGAACGATGATAGATAAGATTAAAGAACATATAGAAGAAGCTAAAACATTTCATACCGATAACGCTGACATTTTAGAACAATTTCGAATCAAATATTTGGGAAGCAAAGGCTTATTGAAAGAGTTTTACAATGAATTGAAGAATATTCCAAACGACCAGAAAAAGGACTTTGGGCAAGTTATCAATGAGTTGAGGACAACCTGTGAAACCACCACTAAAGCTATCCAGGAAGAACTGGAAAGTAAGGAAGTAATTAAAGGCATTTATGGCGATTTGTCTCGTCCGGCTGAGCCTGCAATTATTGGTTCCCGTCATCCTATTTCACTTGTAAAAAATCAAATCATCGATATTTTTTCCACCATCGGATTCAACGTTTCCGACGGTCCGGAAATTGAAGATGACTGGCATAACTTTACCGCTTTGAATTTACCGGAATACCATCCGGCAAGGGATATGCAGGATACTTTTTTCATCCAGACCAATCCGGATGTCTTGTTGAGAACGCATACTTCATCCGTTCAGGTGCGGTATATGGAAAATAACAAACCACCAATCCGTACGATTTCGCCTGGAAGGGTTTTCAGGAATGAAGCGGTTTCTTCGCGTTCGCACTGTATTTTCCATCAAGTGGAAGGTTTGTATATTGATAAAGATGTTTCGTTTGCCGATTTGAAGCAGACGCTTTTATATTTTACCAAAGAAATGTTTGGCAAGTCGAAAATACGTTTGAGGCCAAGTTATTTCCCGTTTACTGAGCCAAGTGCTGAGGTGGATATTTATTGGGGTTTAAAGACCGAAACCGATTACCGTATTACCAAAGGAACAGGCTGGCTGGAAATCATGGGTTGCGGAATGGTAGATCCAAATGTTTTGAAAAACTGTGGTATCAATCCGGAAGAATACAATGGTTTCGCCTTCGGAATGGGAATTGAGCGTATTGCAATGCTGCTTTACCAAATTGGCGACATCCGAATGTTCTACGAAAACGATGTGCGTTTCTTAGAGCAGTTTAAGTTAAGTATATAACTAATGCCCTAGCCCCGATTGAAGAGAAAATCCTTTTGTGGAGTGCAACGGAACAAAAGATTGCAACGTAAAGCGGGAAATAGCTTCTAAAAAATATTCATTGAAAAAAGACATCGAAATACCACAAGTAGAAAACGTTTTCCTTGCAGCAGTCCAGGAATGGAGTGATGATTTTATGGAAAAGGTTTGGTATGTATACTTAGTAAATGATTCTGACTACGATTTAGACTCTGTGATGGTCGTTTCCAAAGCTTTTGGCACTCTTGATGGGGAAATGAAAAAAACGTCGCTTCTGCGCCACGCATTTACACAAGTTCCAGCAGTATCAGTTGTCAAGATAGAAATGGTTGAAACAAGCGTGCTTCGTCTTAACAACGAGTTCATGGTTACCTATTTCATCGGAAGCACGCTGTACGATAAAAAGTTTACCTTCAAAGCGCAAAGCATAACTCCGGATTATGTGGAAGAAGTGCCCATCCTGTTTGTGGATGGTGTTATTGTAAGGTAATTAATTCTTATTGTACATTTCGTTCTTTGCCCTTTCCCTCCAATTGGAATACCCTATTACTAATATTCCCATTGACATAAAAACAATGAACTTCATCAAAAACTTCAACGTAAAGAATGCTTCAGTAAACGTAGCTGAAGTTCCATACCAATCAAATAAGGTCATTATTATAGGCATTACAATCCCGAAAGGCATGCCGGTTTTAATTTGATGCTTCCATCTTTCGCTCATGCTAATCTAGCTTTTCTGTTAGTTTCTTAAATACTTTTTTCGCGTCTTTCCCTTCATATAAAATCTCGTAAACTGCATCAATGATTGGTGTTTTGGCTTTGTATTCCTGATTTAGTTTATAGGCACTTTTTACGGCATAATAGCCTTCAGCAACCATTGACATTTCCATCATTGCCGATTTTACCGTGTAGCCTTTGCCAATCATGTTACCAAACATCCTGTTTCTCGAAAAAACTGAATAGCCTGTAACCAATAAATCGCCTAAGTAAGCTGAATCGTTGATATTTCGTTTCATTTTATGAACTTTCCTGATGAACTTTTTCATCTCGCGGATGGCATTGCTCATAATGACGGACTGAAAGTTATCTCCATAGCCCAATCCGTGCGCTATTCCGGCTGCAATGGCGTAAATATTCTTCAGCATTGCGGCATATTCTGTTCCGATAATGTCATCAGAGATCTTGGTTTTGATATAATTCCCGGCTAAAACATCTGCAACAACTTGTGCCTTTTCGGAATCACCGCAGGCAATTGTCAGATAGGAAAGTCTTTCCAATGCGACTTCTTCTGCGTGGCATGGCCCAGTAATTACGCCAATATTTTCAAAGGGGATATCGTATTCTTTGTTGAAATGTTCGCCGACAATCAATGATGTTTCGGGAACAATACCCTTAATCGCTGAGAAAATAACTTTGTCTTTCAGGCTTACGGTCAGTTTTGCCAATTCGGCACTCAAAAAGGCAGATGGAATGGCAAAAATGATATAATCGGCATAAGCAACCGCTTCATTTATATCCGAAGTCAGCTTAAGCTTTTTATTATCAAATTCAACAGAACTTAAATAATTTGGGTTGTGTTTTTGGGTTTTTATATGATGGATTGCCGATTCATTGCGCATGTACCAGGCAATTTCGTCCAAGTTGACGCATAACATTTTCGCAATGGCTGTAGCCCAACTTCCGCCGCCAATCACCGCAAATTTTGGAGATTTATTCATTTTAATCGATTTGAAACTCAAAAATAATGATTTTTAAATGATATCTACAGTTAAAGTTGAAACTACTTCCTATAAAAAGCACTACTGTCGATATACTCCCAAACTTTCTGAGGCAACATTGGCGAAACGTTCTTTTTGTTCCTGATGCTTTCCCGGATAAACGTTGACGAAAGCTCAATTACTGGCGCACCAACACGATGGATTTTAGGATGGTTTATAAACTGTTCATCAATTTCGCCCGAGTTTAATCTTGGATAGACATAAACACTGTGATTGGCAAGAATGACTTCGTAATTTTTCCATTTGTGCAACGAATTCAGATTGTCTTCACCCATAATCAAAGCAAATTCATGTTGCGGGAATTTCTCGCCTAAATGCGCTAAAGTATGTACCGTATAATTAGGTTGTGGCAGTTTAAATTCGATATCGGAAGGTTTTATTTTGGTAAAATCTTCGGTCGCCAGGGTTACCATATGGAAACGCTGGTAATCGTCGAGTAATGTTGTTTTTTGCTTGTGGGGATTATGTGGTGTTACCACCAGCCAAATCTGATCCAAATCGGAATGTTCAGCCATATGATTGGCAATAATCACATGCCCAATATGGATTGGGTTGAAGGTTCCGAAATAGAGGCCGATTTTCATTTTTAAAGTGATTAGTAATTAGTGATTAGCTCTTAAGCGTCTTTGAAAAGGAATTAATCATTTTAGACTCTTCTACTATTTGATTTAGAATTTCTATCAATGAACTTTCATTCTTAATAAATCCTAATTCTCTTGCTATAATCAATTGGGTTTCCAATTCATATAGTGAACCTCTTGAAACATCTAAAAAATAACTGAATGATTTATCTGCATTTCTACCAAAACCTTCTGCAATATTAGACGGAACAGAAATTGCAGCTCTTTTAATTTGGCTAGTTAAAGCATAGATTTCATCTTTTGGAAATGAATCGACCAATTGGTAAACAAGAGTTACTATTTTAATTCCCTTTTGCCAAATCAATAAATCCTTATATGATCTTATTTCACAAATTCTTTTACTAATTCGTAAGCCTCCTTCTTCGCAACATCCAAATCATAATTTTTGATAATTATATCAAATTGTGGCGCTGTTGCTAATTCTACGTGGGCTTTGGCGATTCGCATATTAATTTTTTCCTCGCTTTCGGTAGAGCGTTCCTTCAAACGGCGTTTCAGTTCGTCCACGCTTGGTGGTTTTACAAAAACGGCTAAGGTTTCTTTTGGGAATTTGGATTTTATCCGCAATCCGCCTGATACATCAATGTCGAAAATTACATTTTTGCCCTTCGCCCAGATTCTTTCCACTTCGCTTTTTAATGTTCCGTAAAAATTATCGCGGTAGACTTCCTCCCATTCGATAAAATCATCAGCTTTGATGTGCCTTTTGAAGTCTCCAATCGACATAAAGTAATAATCCTTTCCGTCAATTTCCTCTCCTCTGATTTCGCGTGTTGCAGCCGAAATCGAAAACTCGAGATTTAAATCGGGCTGAGCCAACAAATGCCTTACTATGGTTGTTTTTCCTGAGCCTGAAGGCGCTGAGAATACTAATAATTTTCCGTTCATTGTGCTGTTGTTAGGCTTATAAAACGTTCAGTACCTGTTCCTTGATTTTCTCCAATTCATCCTTCATCATCACCACTAATTTCTGCATTTCGGTATGATTGGATTTGGAACCCATGGTATTGATTTCCCTTCCCATTTCCTGAGTGATAAAACCTAACTTTCTACCGTTGGCCTCTGTTCCGGCAAGGGTTTCAATGAAGTAGTTCAGGTGGTTTTCCAAACGCACTTTCTCTTCCGTAATGTCATATTTTTCTAAATAGAAAATCAACTCCTGTTCAAAACGGCTTTCGTCAACGTTTTCCTTTAACTCATCCAAAGCCGTACGCAATCTGGTTTTTACCGTTTCAACCCTTTCGGCATCATACGCTACTGCACTATTCATCAAAGTCATGATATTAGCAATACGGTGCAGGAATTCCCTCTCTAAGGAAACCCCTTCGTCTTTTCGGAATTGGGCGATATTTTCCATAGCTTCATCAATAACGGTCTGGATTTTCTTCCATTCGTTTTCATCGATTTCGTCTCTTTCTGTTTTTAAGGCATCCGGCATTCTGACAGCCATTTTCATCAATTCGGTTTCATCCGCATTCGGAATTACCGCTTTCATCTGGTTGATATAACCTCTTACAATGGGAACATTGATTTTCGAAGAAGTTTCTTCGCCTGTAGCTTCTATGTAAAGAGAGAAATCTATTTTTCCCCGTTCCAAACGAGCGGAAAGCTGATTGCGCAATCCGAGTTCCATTTCCCTGAAAACCGACGGCATTCTGGTATTTAAATCCAAACCTTTAGAGTTCAGCGATTTTATTTCTACGGTAATTTTTTTTGTTGGTAATTGCAGGGTCGCTTTCCCAAAACCAGTCATTGATTGTATCATTGGTATTTTTTAATAGACTTCAAATATAAGGAAAGTAATTAGTAAATACTATGACAATGCCTTTACAACTTCGATGATATTCTTCTGGCTGTTTCCTATATAAATTTTATCGTCAATGATAAAAACCGGACGGCTTATAAAAGTATAATGTTCTAAAATATACTTCTTAAAATCAGCTTCGGTAAGCGATTTGTTTTTCAGATCCATCGATTTATAAAGCTGTGCCTTTTTGCTGAACAATGCTTCATAACTTCCGGCAAGCGAATGCATTTCGTCCAGTTCCTTCTCGGTAATCGGATTTTGACGGATGTCATGAAATTCGAGTTTATCGGGATTCGGCAACGATTTTATAATTTTCCGACACGTATCGCAGGAAGCTAAATAGTAGATTTTATTAGTCATGTGATTTCTTTTTTGCAAAGGAAAATCATTTCAGATTTATAATCTGTATTTTTATCAAAAATTTAAAAATGGATACAACTTTCAAAATTTGGGAAACCAACAGGAACCATTATCTGACCCTTATAGAAAACTATTCTTTAGAGCAATTAAATAAAACTCCGGAAGGTTTCAGTAACAATCTAGCCTGGAATTTAGGCCATATTATTGTTGCACAACAAGGCTTAATCTACCGCCTTTCGGGATTGCCCATGTACATTTCAGATGAAATGAGGAACACCTACATGAACGGCACAAAACCAACAGGAACAACCCAAGCCGAGATTGATGAGCTAAAAAACCTTCTTTTTTTGTTGATAGAAAAGACTAAAGAGGATTATGCCAATGGAAAATTCGTCACCTACAATGAATACACAACCGGTACCGGATATCATTTGGCAAACCTGCAGGACGCTTTGGAATTCAATAATTATCACGAGGGATTGCACTTTGGCTTTATGATGAATATCAGAAAGTTTATATAACGTTAAACTAATTTCGGCAACCAGAAAATTAAAATATCTTTGCCAAAAATTACAACAAACATTTAACCAAATGAAATTCAACACCAAAGTCATACACGGTGGACAACACCATGAAGAAGTAACGGGAGCGGTAATGCCTCCAGTTTTTCAAACCTCAACATACGCTCAAACATCGCCGGGAAAACCTGTGGGGGATTACGAATATTCAAGAGCTGCTAACCCAACACGACAAGCTTTGGAAGATGCTTTAGCTTCAATAGAAAACGGTGCACGCGGACTTGCCTTTTCATCAGGATTAGCCGCTACCGATTGTTTACTGCGAATGTTCAAAGCCGGTGACGAAATCATTGCTATGGATGATTTATATGGCGGAACCTATAGGCTATTTACAAGATTATACAAAGACAGCGGTATCAAATTCCATTTTGTGGATATGAACGATATTGCAAAATTCCAGTCGCTTATTAATGAAAATACCAAATTGGTTTGGGTGGAAACGCCAACGAATCCGTTGATGAAATTAGCAGACATTCAGGAAATCGCCAAAATTACCAAAGCAAAAAAATCCTTTTCGCCGTTGATAATACTTTTGCGACACCCTATTTACAAAAACCATTGGATTTAGGTGCCGATATCGTAATGCATTCGGCTACAAAATACTTGGGCGGACATTCCGATGTGATTGCAGGTGCTTTGATTATAAAAGATAAAGATTTGGGAGATGAGTTGCATTTCAAACAATTTGCAACTGGAGCAACATTGGGCCCAATGGATAGCTTTTTAGTTTTAAGAGGAATAAAAACACTCCATTTAAGAGTACAAAGACATTGTGAAAATGGCGAAAAAGTAGCGGCGTTCCTAAGTAACCATCCAGAAGTAAACACTGTGTATTATCCTGGTTTACCAAGTCATCCGTTTCATGATATTGCCAAAAAACAAATGAGTGGTTTTGGCGGAATGGTTTCCTTCACATTCAAATCAGGCAAAAAAGAAGACGCAGTTGCTTTCCTTGAAAAATTAAAGGTATTTACCTTAGCGGAATCTCTTGGCGGTGTTGAGAGCCTTGCCAATCATCCGGCATTGATGACCCACGCTTCCATTCCTGAAGATAAAAGAAAGGAAATTGGTATTACTAATGACTTAGTAAGATTGAGTACTGGTGTTGAAGATATCGACGATTTATTGTCAGATCTTGAGCAGGCTTTCAGATAAATAATCTTCATTAAAAAATAAAAGCCAGGTAGAAATAGACTGCCCCCAAAAAGTTAGACACTATTTGGGGGTATTTTTATGGAAAGAAAAGTCAAGTATGATTATACATTCAAGATTGAATGTTTAAAATTAATTATTGAACAGGATCATTCCTGTGAATCAGTTTCAGCACAAAAAGGCGTTCATGAATCGATTATTCGTAAGTGGTTAAGGTTTTACAATGCCTATGGTTTCTGATGGTTTATTGCCGAGAAAAAATCAGGATTATTCTATTGATTTTAAATTGAAAGTTTTAAAAACTATTACTGAGCAGCATCTATCATTGCACCAGGCTTATGTGAAGTTTAATATTCCGACACGAAGTATAATTGCGAAATGGCAACGGGATTTTACTAACTTTGGGGTTGAGGGTTTAACTCAAAAACCTAAAGGCAGACCAAAATCTATGGATAACTTCAATCGAAAAAAACGTAAATCAGACAAACCCCTAACCAGGGAGGAAGAACTTCTTTTAGAAAATGAAGCATTACGTTGTGAAAATGCTTTGCTAAAAAAGTTACAAGCCTTAATTCAAGCCGAAGAAGAAGCCAAAAAGCGCAAGCTATAATAGAGTTAAGGCATGATTTTGATTTAAATCTCCTTTTAAATCAAACTAATATGGCACGGAGTAGTTTTTATTACCATCAAAAGCAAGGTAAATTACCTGATAAATATAAGACAATTAAAGAATTGATTAAATCCGTTTATCACAAGCACAAAGGGCGTTATGGTTATAGAAGAATCACGGACGAACTTAATAATAAAGGAATAATTATCAATCATAAAACGGTTTTAAGATTAATGAAATCATTAGGATTAAAGAGCATCATAAGAATCAAAAAATACAATTCCTATAAAGGAGAACAGGGCAAAATTGCTCCAAATATTTTAGGACGTAATTTTAAGGCAACAGCTCCCAATCAAAAATGGGCTACTGATATAACTGAATTTAATGTGTCTGGAAAGAAATTATATTTATCACCAATAATTGACTTGTTTAACCAAGAAATTATAAGTTATGAACTAACGGAGAGACCTGTGTTTAATCAAGTGGCAATAATGCTTAAAAAGGCTTTTAAGAAAATACCAAATAATACCAATCTCACTTTACACTCTGATCAAGGTTGGCAATATCAAATGAAACAATATCAATATTTATTAAAGAAGAAAGGAATTACTCAAAGTATGTCAAGAAAAGGAAATTGTCTAGATAATGCTATAATTGAAAATTTCTTTGGAATACTAAAATCAGAACTCTTTTACATACAGAAATTTGCAAGTGTAGAAGAACTCAAACACGAAATCAAACAATATATAAACTACTACAATAACGATAGAATTAAATCAAACTTAAACAAAATGAGCCCGATACAATATCGAGCTCATTATTATCAAAATTAATTATTAACTTGTCTAAACTTTTGGGTGCAGTCTAAAATAATTTTACCTGGCTTTTTTATGGCAAAATGCGAAGTCCGCATTACAGTTTCTTAAAAAAGTGTTTTTTCTTACTTTTTTGAATATTTCAATTTTCATGATCGCAAATATTTAAAAATCAGTTATTTAAATATAAATATTTGTTTCGAAAACGTTTTCGTGAAAGTAGGAAAAGGTATCTAAATATATAAATATAATGCATTTAGTCGATTATTTTGTACACTTTATCGATTTGTTTGATTTTTTGGTAATAAGTTTGTAACGTCAAATCAACGTACAAATATCCCATGAAAATTTCTACTATCAAAAACTCTTTAAAATTAATCCTTTTTATTTTTATACTTTGTAGCGCCAAAGCAATTGGGCAATGTCCTACTCCTCCCGAAGATCAAAATAGTTATGGTTCAAGCAGTTGGATTGGTTATGTATATAATGCAGTCAATAATTCCAATCCACCTACTAATGTTTTTTCTACAACCTACAGAGGGTATATAACACAATCTGAAATCTTTGACTTGGATTTAGGTACCGGAGCGATTTCAGGAGCTAATCTTTGCGGAACTTACTCAGATCAGTTTTCGGTTCGTTTCAGGATGATGAAAAACTTTCCCGCGGGTAATTATAGTTTTATTGTTGGAGGGGATGACGGTTATCGCCTAAGTTTTGATGGTGGTGCCACTTTTCCGGTAACAAATTGGACAGATCACGGATATGCAACCACCACCACCACATCGGTTTATTTAAATGGAAACACCAATTTGGTTTTAGAATATTATGAACAGGGCGGAAGTTCGAGAGTGTCCTTTTCCTATGCTAATTGCGCAAATCCTTCTACGGCGCCAACAGGTATTTCAGGAACTAATTCTATTTGCTCTGGCTCATCTACAACATTAACAGCTATAGGCGGGACATTGGCTACAGGAGCAATTTATCAATGGGGAACGGGAACAGTCGGGAATAATATAATTACTGGGCAAACCGGAGTTTCAATAACAGTTTCTCCAACCAGCTCTACAACTTATTGGGTACGAAGGGTAGATTCTGCGCCTTGTAATGCTAATACCAATGGTGTAACTCAGCCAGTAACCGTAAATACGGCGTCAACAGCACCAACATCCATCACAGGGACAACAACTATCTGTTTAGGAAATAGTACTACATTAACTGCTTCTGGTGGAACGCAGGGCTCCAATGGAATTTACGAATGGGGAACAGGCTATACAGCAGGGATTAATGTGATATCAGGGGCTACGGCTTCAACATTAACCGTAAGTCCAACAGCTACAACAGGATATTGGGTAAGAAGAGTTGACCCTACACCATGTTCAAATTCTACAGCGATAATATCAACTACAGTAAATGTAAACACTCCATCAGGAGACCAAGTATCTTATGGAAATAATACGTGGATTGGTTATGTGTATTCTGGGTTAAATACTTCAAATCCTCCGAGCAATATTGCCACCGCTCCATACAGAGGTTATATAACACAACCTGAAATCTTTGATCAAAATCTAGATGCTGCAGCTCTTTCGGGAGGAAATTTATGTGGAACTTATGCAGATCAATTTTTCATCCGTTATAAAATGACTAAAAATTTCACTGCCGGATATTATACGTTTACTGTTGGTGGAGATGACGGATGTCGTTTGAGTTTAGATGGAGGGTCAACCTATATAATCAATAGTTTTGTTGATCATAGTTACGCAACATATACCTCAGCAACAATTTATTTAAGTGGAAATGTCAACTTGGTTTTGGAATATTATGAACAAGCTACAAATTCTAGAGTATTGTTTAATTATACTTCCTGCACCAACTTCTCTACAGTTCCAACAGGAATAACGGGAAACACCAACCTTTGTTACGGACAAGGCGGAACAACCTTAACAGCAACAGGCGGTAATGCGGCTCCTGGATCAACCTACCAATGGGGAACCGGAAGCGTTGTTGGAACAAATCCGATTGCGGGAGCAACTTATAATGGCTATTATATCAATCCGGCTACTACTACTACCTATTGGGTAAGAAGAGTGGATGGAAGTCCGTGTAACCAATCGAGTGGTGGCTATGTTTTTACAGTAAACGTCGCTACTCAATCTACACAACCCGGAACTATAACACCAAATAATACGACTGTTTGTTCAGGAAGCAGTTTGACTTTAACGGCGTCTGGAGGAACTTTGGGAAGTAACGGTGTTTATGAATGGGGAACTGGATACAATGCTGGTGTCAACACTATTTTAGGACAATCAGGAGCATCGATTACCATAAACCCAACTTCTACATCAGGATACTGGGTAAGAAGGGTAGATAGTGCACCTTGTAGTACTGCGACAGGGCATATCACAACTACCATAACCGTAAATAATGCTTCCACAGCACCAACCTCGATAAGCGGAGCAGGTTCTGCCTCTTGTTCAGGAAGCGGTTATACTTTAACAGCATCAGGAGGAACAGCTGCTACAGGTTCAACCTATCAATGGGGAACAGGTAGCATTGTAGGAACAAATCCTATTGCAGGAAATGGAATTTCAATTACAGTTTCTCCAACAGCAACTACAACCTATTGGGTAAGAAGATATGATGCTTCATGCACATCTTATACGGGTGGCGTAACTACAACTGTTACGATAACAGCACCTCCGGGAAATCCTGCCACGGCTGGAAATAATGTTTGGAATCTTTACGGATATTCTACCGCGGATATATCATTAACTTCGGCAGTTTATGCTGGATATTACTCAGTAAGCACGCTAAATTTCGATACCCAAAATGGCACAAACAGCTGGAATTCTGCGGCATCTCCATCAAGTTCGGCAGGTTGGTCGGGATGTACTGTGCCTGTAGATAATTTTACTATGGTTGCAAAAAGAAAAGGCTTTCCGTGTGGAACGTACACTATCGCTATGCAAAACTGGGATGATTCCGCACAACTTTATTTGAACGGAACTATGATTTGGTCGAATAATAACTGGAGTGGCGACGGGAATTTCAATGTCGCTGTAGGTTCCTATACTTTAGATTCAAATTCAGAAATTGAGGTACGCGTCAGGGAAAATACCGGAGTTTCTAATGTGAGCCTCACTTTGACCAACACCAATGTCGTTTCTACAACTCCAACAGCTATTTCGGGAACAGCCTCTGTTTGTAACGGTTCGTCTGTAACTTTAACCGCTACTGGTGGAACTTTAGGAACAACTGGATCTTATGAATGGGGAACAGGAAATGTTGTCGGAACTAATCCTATATCGGGACAAACTGCAGCTTCTATTATTGTTTCGCCAAGTTCGGATACTACTTACTGGGTTAGGAGAAAAGATTCTGTTTGCGGTAATACAACATCTGGCGTAAGCCAATTAGTTAACGTAACTGCAGCAACAGTAGCCGGAAGTTTGAGTACAACAACAACGACAATCTGCAGGAATACAGCTCCTAATGCAATAACATTAAGTGGTAATACCGGAAATGTAATCAAATGGCAATATGCAAATGATTCGGCTTTCACTTCAGGTGTTACCAATATTGCTTCAACTGCAACAGTTTTATCAAGTACAACGATCGGAAATTTAACAGCAACAAGATATTACCGTGCAGTGGTTCAGAATGCAAACTGCTCCGTCGTCAATACCCCATCAATAGGGATTATTGTCCCAACTGCAATTACTTACAGCAATGGTTCCCGGAATGGAACGCCTACAAATACAACTCCGGTAATCATTTCGAGTAACTTAACATTAAGCAGTAACCTGAATGTATGCTCTTGTCAAATAACAAATACAGCTGTGGTTACTGTTCCTTCCAATCTAAGTCTGATTGTGCAGAATGACCTTTCGGTAGCATCTACTGCAAGTCTGGTTATAGAAAATAATGGAAGTTTGGTTCAGGTAAGTAACACTGCTTCTGATGTCGGGAATATTACCTTTAAAAGAAACTCGGCACCACTAAAACAATATGATTACACGTACTGGTCTTCTCCATTAGCCGGACAAACTTTAAACCAGTTAGGTACGCCGTCATTATTTTATGCTTTTGACCCAAATATAAATAACTGGGCTGCTGCAACAAGTGCTACGGTTATGGATGTGTCTAAAGGATATATCTCAAGAGTACCAAACAATTTGAACTTTGCAACGCCTCAGGTACTGAACATTACTTTTACCGGTGTCCCAAATAATGGAATCATCAGTACACCAATCATTAAAAGCACGGGGACATTTAATCTAATTGGAAACCCATACCCTTCAGCAATTGATATTGATGCATTCTTGCTTGATCCTACAAATTCAGGAGTTGTAAACGGAACAATTTATCTTTGGACACATAACACAGGAATTGCCAATACCGTTGGAACAGGCATGTATAATTATACCCGTGATGATTATGCTAAATATAATATTACCGGTGGTGTAAAGACGGCATCTTCAGCTATTACCGGTGGTTCTGAACCAACAGGTAAAGTGGCAGCCGGACAAGGTTTCTTTATTGAAGCGAATACTGCTTTGGCAGCCGGAACCTATTCGGCTATATTCAACAACAGTATGCGGGTTGCCAATAACAATAATCAATTCTTTAAAATAAATCCTGCGAATGGAAATGAAGAACCTGTTTCAGGAGTTGTTTCTGCCCTACAAAAAAACCGCGTTTGGTTGAATATTACTAATGCCACTGGTGCATACGACGAAGCTTTGGTTGGATATATTACAGGTGCTACAAACGATTTTGATAATTTGTATGACGGAAAAACATTCCCCGCAGGCAACGTGGTATCTCTTTATTCTATTTTGGATACTGCCAATTATGCCATACAAGGTCGTGCGCTGCCTTTTAATGAAAATGATATTGTTCCCCTTGGTATCACTACAACTATTTCCGGGGATTTTAGCATTAGCCTGGAACATTTTGATGGATTATTCCAAAACCAAAACGTATTTTTATTGGACAAATCAACTGGAATTTATCATGATTTAAAAACGGCTCCATTCGATTTCAACATTGCAACCGGAACTTATAATGACCGTTTCGAATTGAGATTCGATAATGGTACATTGGGGACAGACAATCCGATATCTTTAGAAGATGATATTAAAATTGTAAAAACTGGAAAACATATTGAAGTTACTGCAAATAACTTTACTATAGATAAAATACAATTTTTCGATTTGCTTGGAAAATCCTTGTACTTTGAAAAAGATATTAATTCGAACCAATTCAAAACCGCTGAACTGAACATTGCCAAGCAAGTAATTATCGTAAAAATAACCCTGGACAATGGCAATATAATTACCAAAAAAATACTTTTTTAGAAGAGTACTGTATCAATAAATGTAATTATTAAGAAAGCTCCATTTTATTGGGGCTTTTTGTTTGTTTTAATAAAATAGAAATTATAATTTTATAAGAAAAATTGCAATTTTTGATTATAATTGTGTATTTTATCGATTATATTTGCTCTTTTAGCGATTATTAAGTAAGTTTATGCTGTATAATTAAAATATATGAACCCATGAAAACAATTACCCCAAAAGATGCTTTCAAACTGTTCCTTTTTTTGCTGATATTATTTAGCGCAAAAGCTTTTTCCTTCACAAAGCTACCAGATGAGGCAAGTTCTAGTGGTTACGGATCAAGGTTGGGTTATGTAAGCAAAACCAAAAACACCTCAACCTCAAAAACAACATCTAAGACTTATACTGCGGTATCTAAAGGCAAGGCTGTGAAGCCTAAGAGTATAGCTTTAAGAAGTACTGCAACTCCTAGAATAAGTCTATAAATTTAATTAGTAAAAAATAAAAAAGCCGATTCAACTCAATGGATCGGCTTTTTTATTTGGTTTTTTTATCAAAATCCGTAGTTTATACCAACTCCGATAACTTCCCTTGTCTGAAATCCGCGGAAAGCGTTATCATCATAAATTGTTTGGAACGATAGGTTGGTCGACATGAATTTATTCACTTTCATTACAATGTTCAAAGTGTAATCAACGTCTACATTTTGTGCATCTTCAAGATAGTTGGTGTACAGGTTTAAGATATTTTCAGCGGATACATTTTCCATAATATTGAATTTGTAATATCCATTTAAAGCCGCTCCAAATTCTAAACGCGAGCTGTCACCTTGGTCTACACCAAAAGATGGTCCCAAATCCGTGAAATGTTTGTGCACCATAATCAACTTAGAAGTCGCTGGCGCAACATTTATCTTTAGGTTATCGCTTTTCTTCCATAACATACCAATTCCCAGCTGGAAATAGGCCGGAGAAAAGAAATGCGAAATTTTCATGGTATTATCTGCGGGATCAACGCCCGAATCAAATTGCGTCTTAAAGTTGAAAAAGGCTGAATAAAACCATTCTCCGGTTGCTTTTTTACCTAAAAGCGAATTAAATTCAACTCTGTCATCTGTTTTTTGAAGGTCTTGTCCCTGAAGTTTTGTCAAGCCATAATTCGCAAACAATTTGTTATCCCAGGTCCAGGTTTCACTTTTGTAATTGAAATCATATTTCACTCCCATATTACCGGAAATGCTGTTTTGTCCACCAGCAAGCCAGTTGTTAAAGTTGGCCTGATTCAATAAAACCGTGAACATTCCTTTTTTCTGCCAACCCATTGGATTTTCTTCCTTGATTTTGGCAACCGCCTCTTCGGTTTTTTCATCAGCTCTTTTTCATTCACCTGTGCAAATACGCTTGTAAAGGCAAATGCTAAAATTCCCGTAAGTATACTTTTTCTCATCTCGTTTGGTTTTAAGATTTTCGGGTGCAAAGGTAAGAATACATTTGGCTAAACCAAAAGGAATGAGAAAAGTGGATTATTTCCCCTTTTTGAATAACGGAACAGCAGAACATGCTTCGCCATACATAATGCTTTTAGCGTAGTGCTGCAGTTTTTGAATTGCTATGACATAGGCACTTTCAGGAACCGGTTTTTTGGAACAACCTTTTAAGATAACTGACTTGTCCTGATAGATGGAGTAATCTATAGTTTGGAGGATTTCCTGATATAAGGCAGTGTTTAAATCTTCGAGTGTTCCGGTAACCACTTTTTTGGCAAATGGAGCAAGATAAACCGTAACCAAAATCGTTGCCCAAGCCGGAATTATAGCATCCGTGGAGCAATTGATTGCAACATAATGATTTTCATATTGACTCCAATCCTGATTTTTCAAGGCTTCGCGAAAGTCTTTTTCCTTCAAGAGGAAACCTTCATAAAGCCATTGCGAAATATCAAGTTGCGTTCGGATTCCGTTTGGATAATAATCTTCCAAATCGAAAACTTCTAGCGCTGAGTTGGCCACTTTATTTATAATTTCTTCTTGCATTTTAGAGCATTCCTAATTCTAATTTTGCTTCTTCACTCATCAAATCCTTGCTCCACGGCGGATCAAAAGTAATCTCTACTTCGCAGTCTTTAACGTTGTCTATTTTCTTGATTTTTTCTTCTACTTCACGTGGTAACGTTTCCGCAACAGGACAATTTGGTGATGTTAATGTCATCAGTACCTTAACATCGTTGTCTTCATTAATCATCACATCGTAAATCAATCCCAGTTCGTATATATCAACCGGAATTTCAGGGTCGTAAATACCTTTCAGTACTTTTACCACACTTTCTCCTAAATTGATATCGTCTTTAAATTCTTCCATAATTTTTAATTTTTAGCATTAAATGCCAAAGCGTACATTTTTATTTTTTTTATCATCGAAACCAAACCGTTTGCACGTGTAGGCGACAAATGTTCCTTTAGTCCAATTTCGTCAATAAAATGGGTGTCAGCGTTTAAAATATCTGTTGCTTTCTGATTGGAAAAAGCACGAATCAAAACCGCAATAATCCCTTTAGTCAGGATCGCATCACTATCGGCAGTAAAAACTATCTTATCGCCAATCATCTCAGCGTGCACCCACACTTTGGACTGACAGCCTTTAATAATATTGTCTTCGGTTTTGTATTGCTCGTCAATCAACGGCAATCCTTTTCCCAAATCGATAATATATTCGTAGCGCTGCATCCAATCATCAAACATAGAGAATTCATCGACAATTTCGTTTTGTATATCTTTTATGTTCATTCGTTTTCTTTGGCTAATGACACTATTTTTTTGACAAAATTCTCAATCGCAGCTGGTGGAAATCCATGGTCAAAAGCAACGGTTTCATAGTTCTTATCTTGATAACGGATTTTTAACCCGGCAATAGCTGCGCCATCATAAAAACGTTTTTGAGTCGGATCTTTAAGATTTGGAACTTCCTCTAAATTTATTTTTCCAAATTCCGTTATCAATTCTTTCCAGTCAGCATCAGAAATTGCAATCTGTTGTGACGGGTTTTCTGTTCCTCTACCTTGAGAAATTGTAGCTTTTTGATTAACCACTAAAATCTGTAAATGAAAGCCTCTGGTGTTGGCGGTATATTGCACCACCGAATTTTTTAAGTCATTCTGGGCTTGGTTGGAGCAGCTTTTGCTCATCAAAAGTGTCAGGAAAAGTAAGCTTACTATCTTCATGTTTTTTATTTTATGACAACATTAGTTGTGCTTTTTTCAGCGCTTCAATCATTAGATCGATTTCTTCCTTGGTATTATAAAAAGCAAAGCTTGCCCTTATTGTTCCCGGAATTTTATAATAATCCATAATCGGCTGTGCGCAATGATGTCCGGTTCGTACTGCGATTCCCAACTTGTCAATAATTGTACCAACATCATACGGATGGATTCCTTTGATGTTAAACGAAATTACGGATGCTTTATGACTCAAGTCTTTTGGACCGTAAATTTCCATGTTTTCTATTTCCATCAACCTTTTGGTTCCGTATGCCAGCAATTCATTTTCGTACTCTGCAATAGTGTCAAAACCGATTCCGTTTAGGTAATCAATGGCAACCCCAAACGCAATTCCACCACAGATATTAGGCGTTCCCGCTTCAAATTTATGTGGCAAATCTGCATAGGTCGTTTTCTCGAAAGTTACCGTTGCAATCATTTCGCCTCCGCCTTTATAAGGTGGCAGTTTTCGCAGCCATTCTTCTTTTCCGTATAGCATTCCAACTCCGGTTGGGCCACACATTTTATGCGCCGAAGCAACATAAAAATCTACATCCAATAACTGCACATCGGGTTTTAAATGTGGACACGCCTGTGCACCGTCAATTAAAACAGCGGCTCCTACATTATGTGCTTTCTCTATTATAAATTTAATCGGATTGATTGTTCCCAATGCATTGGATACATGGTTGCAAAATACCAGTTTCGTTTTATCCGAAAGTAATTTTTCATATTCATCCATCAGCAATTCACCATCATAATTCATCGGAATTACCAATAACTTCGCTCCTGTGTGTTCACACAACATCTGCCACGGCACAATATTACTATGATGTTCTAATGCAGAGACAATGATTTCGTCACCAGCTTTCAGTAATGATGCAAAACCATTCGCAACGAGATTAATACTTTCGGTCGTTCCCGAAGTTAGGATTATTTCGTAGCTATGCTTGGCATTAAAATGTTTCTGTATTTTATTTCGTGCTTGTTCATAAGCATCGGTCGCAATTTGGCTCAATGAATGAACACCGCGATGGATATTGGCATTGTACCTTGAATAATAATCCACAATGGCATCAATAACAACCTGAGGTTTTTGCGAAGTCGCTCCGTTATCAAAATAAACGAGCGGTTTTCCGTTTATCTGTTGCGAAAGTATCGGGAAATCGGCTCTTATTTTTTGTATATCCAGCATTTGTTTATTTAGAAAAATTCTATACAAAAATAGCTAATTAAGCGTTTTGGAACACTATCTTTTTTTACTTTTACTTATCTGCACATAATCTAAACCTATAATGAAATCGAAGATTCACGAATACCCAAAAAACAATTTTAAAAAAATGAGTAAAAAATTCCTCAAAATCCTCGTTGCTTTATTACTAATTCTATTTGTTTATTTACGGATTGCCATTTATCCTCAGCTCGATTTAATCTCCGGTTTTTCTGCCAAAAGTGTGGCTTCAGGTCATTTTATTGATGGACGGAATCTCGAAACTATTCAACAAGGTGACAACGACATTCCGAAAGTGGATTGGGCAACCAACAAAATCGATGAAGCCAAAAAATTCTCGACGGCAACCGTTTATGGTTTAAAGGAACGAAAAGCAATTTACAGGAAAGGTTTGGGTGTGACCCTAATCAACGATGATTTTGACCTCAGCAAACCTTACGAAATTCCAAAAAGAACTAAACTTAATAACAGTCTTCCTTTTCCGTATGGAAATCTTGAGCCAAAAGATACCGTTTTTGACAACATTGATTATGAAAGATTGCAGAAAGCCGTGGATAATGCGTTTGACAAAAAAGATGAAAAGAAAAAAGATCACGTTCAGTAATTATAATCTATAAAGACAAAATCATTGCTGAAAAATATGCTGATGGTTTCAATAAAAACTCGAAAATCTTGGGATGGTCAATGACGAAAAGCATAACTGCAACCTATTTCGGCATCCTTCAGAGACAGGGCAAAATAAATATTCTGAATCCAGCACCAATAGCGGAATGGAAAAAGGATGAGCGTTCGAAAATTACCATCAACGATTTATTGCACATGAATTCGGGATTGGAATGGGAAGAAGATTATGGAAAGATTTCGGATGTAACCAAAATGCTTTTCCAGGATGAAGACATGAGCCAATCACAAATAGAAAAACCAGCCAAATACAAACCAAACACTCATTGGTATTATTCATCCGGAACGACAAACCTTCTTAGCGGAATTTTGAGAAAACAATTCAAAACGCATCAGGAATATTTAGATTATTGGTATAATAGTCTGTTCGATAAAATCGGAATGAATTCAGCACTTATTGAGACCGATATGGCTGGAAACTTTGTAGGTTCGTCTTATGGTTGGGCAAATACGCGTGACTGGGCAAAATTTGGCTTACTTTATCTGCATAATGGCAATTGGAATGGAGAGCAGATTTTTGACGAAAGCTGGGCTAAATATGCATCAACACCCACCAATACTTCCAATGGAAGATATGGCGCTCAGTTTTGGCTGAATGCCGGCGGTTATTTTCCTGATGTTCCTAAAGACATGTATTATTGCAGCGGTTACCAGGGACAGATGGTGGCAATTTTTCCAAGCCACGACTTAGTTATTGTGAGAATGGGATTGAGTGAAGAGTTTAATTTTAATGAATTATTAGGAGATGTTGTTGGAAGTTTGAAGAAATAATTTTAAAAAATAAAATCCATACTAAAATCTGTATATTTGAAATCTACACTAAAAACCTTTATATGAAAACATCTTTTAAAATCTTAAGCTTACTATTTCTATCTGCCTGTTCATTTACTTCCTGCAGCAGCGATGATTCGGCGGCAGAATCAAACGGAACAACAACCGGAGACTATTTCCCAATGGCAGTAAATAACAAATGGGAGTATTCTAATGATGTAGATGCCACTGAAATTAAACTAATAGGAACTACAACTTTTGGAGGGAAAACCTATTATGAAATGACCGATACTGATGCCGACAGTCAAATAGATATTCAAACCTATATGAATAAAAGAGGAGCTTCCTATTATCAGAAAGCATCACCTTCAACCCAAACTCAAGGCTCGCTTTTCATTACTATAGCCGGATTTGAAATGAAGATGTTACAGGATGACCTTCAGGTTGGTGAAACCTGGAGCGGTTCTGCTAAACCGAAAGTAACTTATACAGGTTCTAGTTCGGGCAGTACAACTGCAACCATAAATTACGAAGGAAAGATTATTGCAAGGGACGTAAGCGTTACTTTAGGTAGTGTAACATACACTAATGTTATAAAAACGGAAATGCATGTTACTGAGAAAGTAAATTCGCAAACCGTAACTATCGATGGTGAAAATTGGTATGCAAAAGATATTGGATTGATATACGATAGTGCTACAATGAGCACCGATAATATAACTAAAACAAGATACCTTACAAGTTACGATCTTCACTAATAACAACAAAAAAGTCCCGAAAATTTCGGGACTTTTTTATAAATCAAAACCTAAATTCACACCAAGCTTATTAGCAATGATTTTGGTAATTCTTTGTTTCAGTTCAGGGATTTTGATGCTTTCTATGACTTCATTTGAAAAAGCATACATCAATAAAGCTTTGGCTTCCTTTTTCGGAATTCCACGCTGCTGCATATAAAACATAGCATTTTCGTCTAATTGCCCTATGGTACAACCGTGCGAACATTTTACGTCGTCTGCAAAAATTTCCAATTGTGGCTTTGCGTTTATAGTTGCTTTATCGCCTAACAGAATGTTATTATTTTGTTGGAAAGCATCGGTTTTCTGCGCTTCCTTTTCAACAAAAATCTTTCCGTTGAAAACTCCGGTTGAACTGTCAGCTAAAATGGTTTTATAGTTCTGATGGCTTTCGCAGTTTGGTGTTGCGTGATTTACCAGAGTGTAATGATCTACATGCTGCTTGTCGCCGATGATTGTAATTCCTTTTAGGGTTGAATCGATTCTTTCCCCAAAATGATAGAAATTTAGGTTGTTTCTCGTAATGTTTCCGCCAAAAGAAAACGTGTGCACTGAAACCCTGCTTTCCTGTTTTTGTGAAATATAGGTGTTGTCAATCAGATTTGCCGACTGAAGGTCATTTTGGATTTTATAGTAATCGACAATCGCTCTTTTTTGTGCAAAAATCTCAGTAACTGAATTCGTCAATACCGGATTTTCGTTTAACGACTGATGTCTTTCAATGATTTGAACCAAGGCATTTTCTCCAACAATTACCAAATTTCTTGGCTGAAGCATCAAAGCGCTTTCGATGCCAGTTGAGAAATAAATGATTTCGATCGGCTTTTCTACAACCTTGCTTTTCGGGATGTTGATATACGCTCCTTCATTAGCGAAAGCCGTATTTAAACTTGTCAAAGTTTCATCCTTACTGGCAATTTTGTTGAAAAACTCATCAATTACCATTTTATATTTTGGCTTATTCAATGCCGATGACATTAGACAAACGTCGATTCCGTCATGTGTGGTTGCCGATAAGAATGAACTGAATTTCCCATCCACAAAAATGACTTTGTGTGTGTCAATTTCGTGCAGGAAATATTTCTTTACATCCTTAAATTCAATGGTATTTTCATGTTTCGGAAATACTGAATAATCATTTTTCAAAATTGCATTCAGCGAAGTATATTTCCAGGCTTCCTCTTTTTTGGTGGGGAAACCTTTATTTTCAAAGTTCTTTATAGCCGAAGTCCGAACATCGTGCAGTTCATTGTGAACATCAATGCTTTCTTCAAACGCCATAAAAGACGAGATTAATTTATCTTTTAATTCCATGTTTTTCTTTTGTTTAAAGTTTAAAGTTTCGAAAGTTTAAAGTTATCTGCAACAACTTTAAACCTTAAACCTTAAACAAATTTTTAAACCAATTCACTTTTAATCCAGTCGTATCCTTTTTCTTCCAGTTCGTAAGCCAGTTCTTTTCCACCAGATTTTACAATTTTTCCATCCATCAAAACATGAACAAAATCTGGAATAATATAGTCTAATAAACGTTGGTAGTGTGTAATTACAACTACTGCATTGTTTTGGCTTTTCAATTTGTTTACACCATTGGCAACAATTCGTAATGCATCAATATCCAAACCTGAATCGGTTTCGTCAAGGATGGCCAGTTTTGGCTCCAACATGGCCATTTGGAAGATTTCGTTACGTTTCTTTTCTCCACCCGAAAAACCTTCGTTTAACGAACGTGACAAAAACTTACGGTCGATTTCCAGTAATTCAGATTTCTCGCGGATTAATTTCAGCATTTCATTCGCCGGCATTTCTTCTTTTCCATTGGCTTTCCGGCTTTCGTTGATAGCTGTTTTCATGAAGTTCGTTACCGAAACTCCAGGAATTTCTACTGGATATTGAAAGGAAAGGAAAACACCTTTGTGCGCTCTTTCTTCCGGAGCCAATTCTGAAATATCTTCACCTTCCAAAAGGATTTCGCCTTCTGAAACTTCGTATTTTTCATTTCCGGCAATGATAGACGCCAACGTACTTTTTCCGGCACCGTTTGGCCCCATGATTGCATGGACTTCTCCAGCGTGGACTTCCAGGTTGATTCCTCTTAAAATATCTTTGTCTTCAACACTTGCGTGTAAATTTCTTATGCTTAACATTTTTTGAATGTGTTTTTTATTATGATTATCCTACTGAACCTTCTAAAGAGATTTCAAGTAATTTTTGGGCTTCCACGGCAAATTCCATCGGAAGTTTGTTCAATACGTCCTTGCTGAAACCGTTTACGATTAAGGCAATTGCTTTTTCGGTTGGTATTCCACGCTGGTTGCAATAGAAAACCTGGTCTTCACCAATTTTTGAAGTCGTGGCTTCGTGTTCGATTATAGCAGATGAATTTTTGCTTTCGATGTATGGAAATGTGTGTGCGCCGCAATTATTTCCCATCAAAAGCGAGTCGCATTGCGAAAAGTTACGCGCGTTATCTGCACGGGCACTTATCTGAACCAAACCTCTGTAACTGTTTTGCGATTTTCCGGCTGAAATTCCTTTAGAGATGATAGTCGATTTTGAGTTTTTTCCCAAATGGATCATCTTCGTTCCCGTATCGGCCTGCTGGTAATTATTGGTTACCGCAATCGAGTAGAATTCACCAATTGAATTATCACCCTTCAAAATAACGGAAGGATATTTCCACGTAATAGCCGAACCGGTTTCCACCTGCGTCCATGAGATTTTCGCGTTTTTCTCGCACAAACCTCTTTTGGTTACGAAATTGAAAACTCCGCCTTTTCCTTCTTTATTTCCAGGATACCAGTTTTGAACCGTTGAATATTTGATTTCGGCGTCATCTAAAGCAATTAACTCAACAACAGCAGCATGCAATTGATTTTCATCGCGACTTGGCGCCGTACAACCTTCCAGATAGGAAACGTAACTTCCTTCATCGGCAATCAAAAGTGTTCTTTCAAATTGCCCTGTTCCGGCCTGGTTGATTCGGAAATAGGTTGAGAGTTCCATCGGGCAACGAACGCCTTTTGGTATATAACAGAAACTTCCGTCAGAGAAAACTGCTGAGTTCAATGCTGCGTAGAAGTTGTCTTTCTGCGGAACGATGGTTCCGAGATATTTCTTTACCAATTCAGGATGTTCTTTAATGGCTTCAGAAATCGGGCAGAAAATAATCCCTTTTTCGTTTAATGTTTTCTTGAATGTTGTTGCCACAGAAACCGAATCCACTACAATATCCATTGCAATATTGTTCATCTTTTTCTGTTCGTCCAATGAAATTCCGAGCTTTTTGTACATTTCCAAAAGTTCCGGATCAACATCATCCAATGTTTTGTTGGGATCAACTGTTTTCGGGGCAGAATAATACGAAATCGCCTGAAAATCGGGTTTTTCATAATTTACGTTAGCCCAATTTGGTTCAATCATTTCCTGCCATGCACGAAAAGCTTCAATACGCCAGTCAGTCATCCATTGTGGTTCTTCCTTTTTCAAGGAAATGGCACGAACAATATCTTCGTTTAATCCAATAGGAAAAGTATCCGACTCAAAATCGGTATAAAATCCATATTCATACTCTTTGCTTTCGAGTTCAACTTTTAAATCGTCCTCCGTGTATTTCGCCATTTGATTGTTTTAGTTTTATAGTGAAAACGATTCACCGCACCCACAAGTTCTGCTCGCATTCGGATTGTTGAACACAAATCCTTTTCCGTTTAATCCGCCTGAGAATTCTAAAATGGTTCCTGCTAAGTACAAAAACGATTTTTTTTCCACGGCTATTTTCACATTATTATCTTCGAAAACCTTATCATTTTCGCCAAGTTCTTTGTCAAATTTCAATTCATACGACAAGCCTGAGCAACCACCACTTTTTACGCCTACACGAACGTAATCTTTGGCTGCATCAAAACCGTCTTCCGTCATCATCGAAACGATTTTTTTACTTGCGTCATCAGATACTTTAATCATGTCTATTTTGATTTTGTCTAAATTAACCGCAAAGTTACTACAAATATCCTTTTTTCAAGAATCTCTAACATTTTTATAACGAATGTAAGAATAGAGAAAAATGATTTTTAATTCTATAAATTTGTAAAAAGATTAAAAAATGAAAATTTACCCAATAGAAGCCGGAAATTTTAAGCTCGATGGCGGCGCTATGTTTGGCGTTGTGCCTAAAACCATCTGGTCAAAAACCAATCCGGCAGACGACAATAACCTGATTGACATCGCCGCAAGATGCATGCTCATTGAAGACGGAAACCGATTAATCCTAATTGATACAGGTATGGGAGATAAACAGTCGGAAAAATTCTTTGGCTATTATTCACTTTGGGGAAATCATTCCATCGATGCATCATTAGCCAAATATGGTTTTCACCGTGATGACATTACAGATGTTTTTATGACGCATCTGCATTTCGATCATTGCGGCGGAAGCGTAAAATGGAATACCGATAAAACCGGTTATGAAGTAGCCTTTAAAAATGCTAAATATTGGACAAATGAAAATCACTGGGAATGGGCAACAAAACCCAATGCCCGTGAGAAAGCTTCGTTTTTGACAGAAAATATCCTGCCAATGCAGGAAAGCGGTCAATTAAATTTTATCAAAAGGCCTGAAGGTGATTTTGGTGTTTCGGATGAATTAGGCTTTGGCATCTTTTATGTCGACGGGCATACCGAAAAGATGATGATACCACATATTAAATTTCAGGACAAAACCATCGTTTTTTGTGCAGACTTAATCCCAACTGCCGGCCATTTGCCGTTACCTTATGTAATGGGCTACGATACAAGACCGCTTCTGACGATGCCCGAAAAATCGAAATTCCTACATTCGGCATTAGAAAACAATTATTATTTATGGTTAGAACACGATGCCCATAATCAAATCATAACTGTTGAAAACACCGAAAAAGGCATACGTTTAAAGGAAATTTTACATTGTGATGATATCTTAACGTAGTGTTAATCATTTCTAATTTGTAACAAAACATTTTAATTTTACACCAATTCAGAAAATAAATTTATAAACATGAGAGTTTTACAATTTTTACTGTTGTCACTGTTTTCATTGACAATCTATGCTCAGGGAACGAGTCAAAACTTTACCAAAAAAGCACCTTTAACAGACCAGCAGTTAAAACGTTGGAGCCATCTTGACCTGGAAAAAGATTCAATTCCGGGAATGAGTGTTGACAAAGCATACGTAGAACTTCTAAAAGGTAAAAAAGGCGTGAAGGTTATAGTAGGTGTAGTTGATTCGGGTGTTGATATCAATCAGGAAGACCTTAAGCCTGTGATTTGGACCAACAAAAAAGAGATTCCAAACAACGGAAAAGACGATGATAAAAACGGATTCATAGATGATGTACACGGATGGAATTTCTTAGGAGATTCAAATGCTGAGAACCTTGAAATGACACGTATCCTGAAAAAACCGGACGACGGTTCAGAAACTTATAAAAAGGCTTTGTCTGATTATAATGCGAAAATTGCTGATCTTACAGATGCAAAGGAGAATGTGGATGTTTTATTGAAAGCCGATAAGGCTGTTCGCGAAGCATTGAAAAAAGACAACTATACATTGAGTGAATTAAAAGACATGCCTTCGGTTAAATTCGAATTGTATGATGCCAAAAGAATCATGTTATCTTACGCAAATCAGAAAGGCGATACTTTTCACGATGATTTAAAATCTTATCAGGAGTATGTTTATGACCAATTGGATTATAACCTTAACAAAGATTTCAACGCAAGAAAATTGGTTGGAGACAATCCGGAAGACATCAATGACAAAAAATATGGCAATAATGTTGTCTTTTCCAAAGAACGTAAAGATAACCTTCACGGAACACATGTTGCCGGAATTATAGCTCAGGCGAGAAATAACGGACTTGGTGGCGATGGTGTTGCTGATAATGTAGAAATTATGGCCATTCGTGCAGTGCCAAATGGTGATGAATACGACAAAGATATTGCTCTTGCCATTCGTTATGCGGTTGATAATGGTGCAAAAGTCATCAATGGAAGCTTTGGAAAAGACTTCTCTCCACATGCTGAATGGGTTTACGATGCTATAAAATATGCGGCAAGTAAAGATGTGTTAATTGTCCACGCTGCAGGAAATGATGCCAAAGACATAGACAAGGAGCCAAATTTCCCGACTGATGCAGTAAATGGTGCTGAAATTGCAGACAACTTATTGACTATTGGTGCCTTAAATTATGAATATGGTGAAAAGGTAATTGCAAAATTTTCAAACTACGGACAGAAAAATGTAGACGTTTATGCTCCTGGGGTAAAGATTTATGCAACCGTTCCTGGTAACAAATACAAATACTTGCAGGGAACATCAATGGCTGCTCCAAATGCAGCTGGTGTTGCCACCTTAATCCGTGAGTATTATCCAAATCTGAAAGCGGCGCAGGTAAAACAAATCTTAATGCAATCGGGAACTCCTTTGAATCTTGAGGTTTTGGTTGACGAGAAAAGAATTAAGATCCCTTTTTCACAAGCTTCAGTTTCAGGCAAAATTGTCAACGCCTACAACGCACTGAAAATGGCCGAGGAAATGTCCAATTCGATAAAGAACAACCCTAAATTATAAACACAAAGGAAGCGTAAAACCTTCCTTTTTTTATTTCATTTCAGCATGAAGCACAAAATTCTATTTGGTTTTATATTTTTCAGTTTTACTGCTGTTTTTGCTCAACCGAAAGGCTATTGGCAACAAAAAGCAGATTATAAAATGGAGGTTTCCATCAATATGGAAACTTATCAATATAAAGGAAAACAAAAACTGGTCTACACCAACAATTCCTCAGATACACTTCGAACCGTTTATTATCATTTGTACAATAATGCGTTTCAGCCTGGAAGCGAAATGGATATGCGGGTACAATCTATTGAAAACCCTGATGTTCGTTTTGTTACCGTTTCCAAAGGAACTGATGGCAAGGAAATTGTAGAAAGCCGAATTGCAAAGCTTCAGCCAAATGAGATTGGATATCTGAAAATCTCAAACTTTAACCAGGACGGAGCTCCAGCCAAAACAAAAGTAGCTGGAACTATTTTGGAGGTCGCTTTGGCAAAACCAATCCTTCCGGGGAAATCTACTACTTTGACTTTAGATTTTGACGGACAGGTTCCCGTTCAGATTCGCCGTTCGGGCAGGACTAATTCGGTTGGTGTCGAATTGTCGATGGCACAGTGGTATCCAAAAATAGCCGAATTTGATTTTGAAGGCTGGCATGCCGATCCTTACATTGCCAGGGAGTTCCATGGTGTTTGGGGAAATTTTGATGTAGCCATTACTATCGATAAAAATTATATCCTTGGCGGGACAGGCTATCTGCAAAACAAAAACGAAATTGGTTTTGGCTATGAAGACAAAGGAAAGGAAGTAAAGAAAGATCCAAAATCAAAAACCCTAACATGGCATTTCATAGCGCCAAATGTCCACGATTTTACCTTTGCTGCCGATAGGAATTATCTTCACGATGTAGTTAAAGGCCCAAACAATGTCGATTTACATTTTCTTTATAAAAACAATCCGGATTACATAGAAAACTGGAAAAACCTTCAGCCTTTAATGGTTAGGGTTATGGATTATTACAACAAGATTGTTGGCGATTATCCCTATAAACAATATTCATTTATCCAAGGTGGCGATGGCGGAATGGAATATGCTATGTGTACGCTAATATTGGGGACAGGATCTGTACAGGCAATGTTGAAAGCGGCTCCACATGAATTGGCACATTCCTGGTTTCAGCACGTTTTAGCGTCAAACGAATCAAAACATCCATGGATGGATGAAGGATTTTCAACCTATATTGAATATTTGGCACTGAATGAAATTGCGGATAAGAAAGCCGAAAACCCTTTTGAATCCATCTATTCAGCTTATTACTCCTTTGTAAAGACTGGAAAGGAACAGCCCATGTCAACTCAAGGCGACAGATATGATATAAACCGGGCATATACAATTGGATCTTATTACAAAGGTTCCCTTTTCCTATCACAATTAGAATATCTTATCGGAAAGGAAAACACAAGAAAAACCCTGAAACGTTTTTACAACGAATTCAAATTCAAACATCCAACACCCAACGATATCAAACGGACTGCAGAACGGGTTTCGGGTGCAAACCTAGATTGGTATTTAACCGACTGGACGCAAACTTTGAATACTGTGGATTACGCAATTAAAAATGTTGAAGGAGCCACTGATGGTGTTCAGAGAACAGGCGTTTCGTTAGAAAGAATTGGGAGAATTCCAATGCCAATGGATATTTTGGTGGAATATAACGATGGCAAAAAAGAGACTTTCTACATTCCGTTGCGAATGATGAATTTTGAAAAGGAAAATCCAACTCCCGAAATTAAACGCACGGTTTTACCAGCTTGGACTTGGGCTCAGCCAACTTATTTCTTTGAAATTCCAAAAGGAAAAACTACCATCAAAAAGATAACCATTGACCCAAGCGGTTTAATGACCGACGTGAAAAGGGAGAATAATGTTTTGGAAATTAAGTAAATAAAAAAGCGAACTTTAGGGTTCGTTTTTTTGGAATAGAATTTGTAGATTTACCCAAAATATTTTTCACCATGAACTACTTGAAAATCTTTTTGTTATTAGTGGCAGTAAACTTCGGTCTGCAAAAAGTTATGCGCAGCCTATTCTTTTTCAAACACAAAGCGTAAGTTTTACCGACAAGAAAGACAATGGCGACTGGAACGAATGGTCGGATTTTGTTCCGGCTAAAGTTTTGATAACCCTTGATGCCAAGAAAGATTTGATTACCGTCAATTCTTCTGAGATTCAGTCTTTCAGAATAAAAGCGTATGGTGAAATTACAGATAATGAGGAAGTGAATATTGTCCCGTTTGAATGCGTTGACAATAAATTTTCAAAGTGTACCATTTTAATCATTACCAAAAAGAAGGAAGACGACAGGATTCAGTTTTACATCACCTACAATGAAGTGAAATTTGTTTACAATATTTACAAGTTGAAGGAATAATGGATTTTTCTTATCCGGAAACGGAAAAACTCAAAAGCAAAAAGATTATCGATTCGCTGTTTACAAAAGGTAAATCGGTAAGTAAATATCCGTTAAGGCTGGTTTACGTCGCCCATGATTTTGAGGAAAATGTTCCGATTAAAATTGGAGTTTCCGTTTCCAAAAAATACTTCAAAAAAGCGGTTGACCGAAATTACTTTAAGCGTTTGCTTCGCGAATGTTATCGACTTAATAAACAATTGCTGACCGAAAATGCCGATACAAAATACTGCTGCATGTTTTTTTATCAAACGAATGAAAGGCTCAACTATCAGGAAATAAATGAAAAGACCATCCAGCTTTTTGAAAAGTTCATCAAAACCATTCAGGAAGGAAAAAATCTTTAGTGAAATTGCCATACACAATAAATAAGGACAATATCCGTTTTAGTTTGGCCAGTTATTGTTACTTTAGTTGTCTTAATCCTACTAATCAGAAAACGATTAAAAAGAAAATATAAAAAAGATGTTACCGAAAATTAAAAAAAGATATTTTATCACGGCAATCCTGAGTGTTTTTCTCTTTGTCGGAGTCAGCTTTAAAGACGATTTTTTTGAAATTTCTAAACAGATAGAAATCTTCACCACGCTTTTTAAGACGGTCAATCAAAATTATGTTGACGAAACCAATCCGGCCGAACTGATGGATAAAGCCATTAAAAGCATGTTGGCTGATTTGGATCCGTATACCAATTATTTCAACGAACAGGACGTAATCAAATTCAAGATAAACAACACCGGAGAATACACTGGAATTGGAGCGATGATTACGCGTAAGGAAGACAAACTTATCATCAGAGAACCTTACAAAGGATTTCCTGCGGATAAAGCCGGGCTAAGAGCTGGTGATGAGATTATCCAGATTGGCGATGTGTTGCTTGCTGATTTCAAGGATGATGCTTCGCAATTAACCAAAGGAGCAAAAGGAACTAAAATCGATATCAAATACCTGCGTCAGGGAAAACTACTATCTACGCAGTTAATTCTGGATGAAGTGGGAATAAAAGCGGTTCCTTTTTATGGAATGGCCGATGATAAAACAGGTTACATTGTTTTGGCCCAATTCAACGCCAAAGCTTCCTCTGAAACTAAAGAAGCATTGGAAAAATTAAAAGGAGAAGGCGCCACCCAAATCATTTTAGACTTACGCGGAAATCCGGGTGGATTATTACACGAAGCGGTTAACATTTGTAATCTATTTGTGCCAAAAGGCGAAGTCATCGTAACCACGAAATCCAAAAATTCTAAATACAATAACACCAATAAAACCACAAAGGAGCCAGTTGATACTGAAATTCCCTTAGTGGTAATTGTTGACGGTAAAAGTGCCTCGGCTTCGGAGATTGTTTCCGGTGCTCTGCAGGATTTAGACAGAGCTGTAATTGTAGGCAGCAGAAGTTTCGGTAAAGGATTAGTGCAACGTCCAATTGACATGACTTATGGCACTCAGGTTAAAGTTACCATTTCCAAATATTACACGCCGTCAGGAAGATGCATCCAGGCTTTGGATTACGGGCATAAAGACAAAAATGGAAAAGCCATCCGAACTGAGGAAAAGAACTATAATGCTTTCAAAACCCAAAAAGGGAGAACAGTTTATGATGGTGGCGGAATTTTGCCGGATGTAGTTTTGGAAAACACAAAAACCAGCGCCATTGCCGAAGCCTTGCAAAAAAACGATGCTATTTTTAATTATGGCACTTACTATTTCTATAAGAATCCGACTTTGGGCGATAAGATTCCAACAATTTCCGATGGTGATATTGCTGATTTTAAATTGTTCATAAAAAGAGAAAAAATAGCTTTGGACACCGAAACCGAAGTGGCTTTGAAAACCTTGCTCGAAAAAGCCAAGAAAGAAAATGTAGATTTAGCTATTGCAACAGAATATCAGCAGTTGCAAACGGCTTTGGAAAGAAGTGAGGAGACCTTAATTGACAAAAATCAGAAGGAAATCAAGAACTTGCTTTTGGACGAAATCATTAAAAGATATCAGTACAAGGAAGGTTTGTATCAATATTATATCAAAAATAATTTTGAGATTAAAAAGTCGATAGAAGTCTTAAATGACAAGACACAGTATAATAAGATTTTGAAGATTTAATATGAAGCTATTAAAATATTTGCCCCTATTGTTTTTTGGTTTTCTTCAGGCTCAGGAAGAAGTGGTTCACTCGGTTTATTTTGAATTTGACAAGTTTGCACTAAACGAAAAACAGGTAAACGAAGTAGTTGATTTTATAAAAAAACTGATTCTACCCGAATCGAATCTATCCAGATTTATGGCTATACAGATGATGTTGGCAAAGATGCCTACAACTTCAAGCTTTCGACTAAAAGAGCAACAGCCATCCAGACTAAGTTTATCGAAAACGGCATTAAAAACAAAATCATTGTAACCATTGAAGGCAAAGGAAGAATTTTGATTGACGATGACGTTGTTGAAAACCTTCCAGAAAAGCGTTCAAAAAATCGCCGTGTGGATGTAGTTTTAAATCTGAAGCCGTTGCCAAAGATTATAATTCCAGGCTTTTACAACACTATTCAAAAAAACCATGTTGTGGGAGACCATATTTATCTCGACAATATCTTATTTGAAAGAGGAAGCAGTAAATTACCTTTCAAATCCAAAACCGATTTGGATAAAATTGCGCGTTTGTTGTTGAAGTATAAGAACCTCGAATTTGAAATCCAGGGCCATGTTTGCTGCACGCCGCCTTATCAAAAGGAAGCTATCGATTTGGATACCAAAAAACGTCAATTGTCTATCAACCGTGCTCAGGCTGTTTACAAATATTTAATCTTTAAGAAAGTTCCAAAAGAACGAATGACTTTTAAGGGTTATGGGAACACCGTCCCTTTGGGTAAAGGAACACAATATGACCGTAGAGTGGAATTGGTTATTACCAAAACCTAACTTCTTTTCATTTGAATATGCGGAATATCGTCTTCCAGGTACGTTTCGCTGGTTTGGATAAATCCGTGGCTTTCGTAGAATTTCTTTAAGTATAATTGAGCTGAAATCGTTATTTTGGTTTCATGGAATTCTGATACGATCGTATCAATCGCTTCTTTCATAAGGACATGTCCCAGTTTCTTTTCCCTGTATACTTGCTTGACAACCACTCTTCCGATGGATGCTTCATCAAAATAATCGTTGGGCTTAAACAATCGCGCGTAAGCTACTGTTTGACCATTATCTTCTCCTATCAGATGTAATGCTTTTGAATCTTTGCCATCAACATCCTGATAAACGCAATTTTGCTCCACTACAAAGACTTCACTGCGCAATTGCAGTAATTGATATAGCTCACTTACAGAAAGTGCCTCAAATCGCTTTATTTTCCATTTTAAGTCCATGTCTATTTTTTTATCTGAATGGATTTGATGATGGATTCTAATTCAAACATCAAATCGCGTTTCTCTTTTGAAGGTGCGTAACAAAATCCTTCCAGCACTAAAATCCTCCGGTGAGCCTTATCAAAGATGGCGTAATTTATAAACGGTCCCGACATGAAGTCGTTTTTCATTTGCCAGGTTCCTTTGGTTTCGTAGGCTTTATTTCCGGCCAACATTGTTTTTGAAAAATAAGGAGAATACGCCTGATCGGATACCATTTGAGTTCCATAATCAGATCCGTGGATGTAAGCCTTCCCTATAGAATCCCTAGTTATTACAATATCAGTAACCGCATAAGCAGGTCGGATACTTTTCCAAGGAACTTCATAAATTATAAGGCTTGTGTTCCCGCTGACGATTTCACTTTTGAGCCAAATGAAATTTTTTCTCCGCATTACATATTCATATTTGGACGGAATCAGCAAATCAATATTGAATTTTTTTGGATTTTTTGGTATCCAATAATGAATCCCTGAAGATTTCCTGATTATGGATGACTTCGATGGCTCTCATTTTTTTGATAATCTCCGGAGCATTTTCCTCCAGAAGCTCAATTATTTCAAACGATGTTTTCCCGGTGATATGAAATGCATTTTGAGGTGTTGCAAATTCGTTTTGCTTAAATTCGAATTTATTTTCATTTCCCTTTTTTACAATAATAATGTTATGGCTGTTGGTGGAGAAACCTTCGAAAAGTTTTACTGGATATTGGTTTATGGTAAACAAAGGTTCTTCCTGTGGTAAACCTAAAACCGGTGAAGCAAACTTATTCCTGATGCTGTCACCAACTTCTCCGTTCCAAAGCTGGTCATCAATGATTACGGAAATTGTATTTATTTCCGTCGAACCTTCATGATCAGGCTCGTCTTTTTTAAAGGAGCAGGAACTCACAAAAAACGTTACAAAAAGCCATAAAAAAGGGTTTTACTCATAACTGAAATAAAACCCAAATTTATAGAAGATTTTCGGATTAACCGTTAATTTTTAATTTCATCCCGGTTTTTAAACTCTCGTTTTTGATTCCGTTCCATTTTTTCAGATCCTGAATTGTAACTCCAGGATATTTTTTGGAAATGCTGTACAATGAATCGCCTTTTTTAACGTAGTATAATTTTACCTGTTCTCTGTTATTAACAGCTATGCTTTCTTTTCTGGTGTTGGCGCTTTTACTGTTTTCTGAAGAAATCATGTATTTTTTACCCACAATTAATTTAGCACCCAGCTGAATATTATTGTCTTCCAAATTGTTCCAGTCTTTGATATCAGAAACGGCTACATCATATTTTCTGGCAATTGCTCCAAGGTTTTCGCCTCTTTCTACAACATGCTCAGTAACTTTAACTTCCGCTTTGTTTGTGGCTTCTTTTGGAGAATTACCTGTATCGGCTAAAGTTAATTTTATTCCCTGATCTACATTTAAGTCCTCAAGGTTGTTCCATTTTTTAAGGTCTTCCAAGCTAACGTTGAACTTTTTAGCAATACTAAACAGGTTGTCACCTCTTTCAACAACATAGAAATCGCTTGGTTTTCCTTCCTCGTTTGAAGCAACCGCAGTTTCCACAGCATTTTTATCAGCTTTCACTTCTCTTCTAACGGTAGTTACAACTCTTTCGTTTCGGATGATTTTTAAACTTTTTCCGGGAACGATATTGGTTCCTTTAAGTTTGTTCCATTTTTTTACTTCTGCAACAGAAACTCCGTATTTATCTGAGATTTCTCCAAGGTTATCGCCTCTTTTTACTTTATGGTATTTAACAACATCTTTATACGAAACAACTTTTTCTTCTTTATATGTCTTTGTTGAATTTGAAGCTAAAGCGGTTGATTCTTTAACGAAAGTCGTATCTGGTTTTGTTACTTTTCTGCTATTTGAAGCAACAGCTTCGGTAGTGTAGATTTTTAATTTTCTACCCATTGGCGCTTTGCTGCTTTTCAGATGATTCCATTTTTTAATTTCCGTCATCGTGACACCATACTTATCTGATATCTCGCTTAAGCTATCGCCTTTCCTAACTTTATGGTATTTAACTCTTGAAACTGTTCCGTTATTTGAATCATTTGAATTTCTGGAAGCCAACATACTTTCGTATGGTTTTTCCCTTTTATTGGATTCATATTTTACGAAAGCATAGATTTTATCTTCGTTCGAAGTGAATACTGCCACTTTATTTACCGGTAATCTTAAGAAATGATTTTCTCCCGTGATGTAAGGTACTACTTCTCTTTTGTACGACGGATTTAAGAACTGCAACTCAGCAACAGGAACATCTAACAACTCTGAAATTTGTTTGAATGTCATGGCGTTTTTTATCATCACGGTATCGGTTGCGAAATGATTCGCAATGGCTCTATCTGGCTTAATTCCGTGTTCTTTATGGTATTCGAAAATATACATTGTAGCTAAGAAAGCCGGAAGATATCCCTGAGTTTCTTTTGGCAAATGCTTTCTGATGTTCCAGTAATTTTGTTGTCCTCCTGAACGTCTGATTGCTTTTGCTACGTTTCCTGGACCAGAATTATAAGACGCCAATACTAAATCCCAATCGCCAAATATTTTGTACATATTGGTCATGTATTGTGTAGCCGCATTACTCGATTTTAGAGGGTCATTCCTGTCGTCAACATAAGAGTTGATGTTTAAATCGTACTGTTTTCCTGTTTGGTACATGAACTGCCATAATCCCGTTGCTCCAACTCTTGAAACCGCTCTTGGATTCAATGCTGATTCAACGACTGCTAAATATTTAATTTCAAGGGGAATGTTTTTTGAGGCGAGAGATTCTTCAAATAAAGGAAAATAGAATTGAGAAACGCCCATTAATCTTTCGAACGCTCTTTTTCTGTTTTTTAGGAATGATTTGATAACGTTTTCTAAACCAACGTTATACTCAATGTTGAATGGCGATTTTTCGTCCATCTTCTTCAGTCGTTCCTTAAGGAGTTCTGTTGGCAATTCGTAATCTACTTTTTGGTCAACGTCGATATTCTTGATATCTGTTGTTAAGTCGTTATACAAATCCAGACTAACCATTTCTTTCATCCATAAACTGTCGATGCAGGAAGCTATGTTGTCATGAACAAAAGTAGCCTTGATCGAATCAAGAACTTCTCTTCGGGTTAGTGGTTCTTTTTTTACAGCTGTAGCAACTATGGAATCCTGCTGTGCAAATATTGCAGACGAAGCCAGGAGTAGTGCCAGTGATGTGATTTTTTTTATAGTCATAACTTTATTTTTGTAAAGTGTTATATTTCAAATTCTATTTATTAATTGTAACCAATTGATAACGCAGTTTACGGTTTATTATTGTTCAGTATCAAAACTTTAACTTTTTTAACTTAAAATTGCCGCGATTCCGGGTAAAGTCCTTCCTTCTAACATTTCTAACATTGCGCCACCACCAGTGGAAACGTAACTCATTTTATCTTCAAGCCCAAACTGTTTTACGGCAGCAACTGAATCTCCGCCTCCAACTAATGAGAAGGCTCCATTCTCTGTTGATTCTGCAATATAATTTCCTAATTCTATTGTTCCGTTAGCAAAATTTTCCATTTCAAAAACGCCTAACGGACCATTCCAAAGAATTGTTTTGGATTCCATTATTACCTTTTTGAAATTGGCTAATGATTTTGGCCCTGCATCTAACCCTTGCCATCCATCCGGAATTTCGCGAACGTCTACTATTTTTGTATTGGCGTCATTTGAAAAGGCATCTGCTGCGACCACATCAACCGGAATATGTATCTGAACGTTTTTTTCTTTTGCCAGGCGTAGGATTTCCAGAGCCAGTTCCTGCTTATCATCTTCACAGATTGAATCTCCAATTTTCCCGCCAAGGGCTTTTACAAAAGTGAATGTCATTCCGCCACCAATAATCATGTGATCCACTTTGTCTAAAATATTCTCGATAACCGTGATTTTTGAAGAAACTTTTGAGCCTCCAAGAACTGCTGTTACCGGTTTTTCTGAATCTTTTAAAACCTTGTTTAAGCTCTCTATTTCTTTTGCCAAAAGCAATCCAAAACATTTATTGTCTGGAAAAAATTTAGCTATGATTGTTGTTGATGCGTGTGCTCTGTGTGCCGTTCCGAAGGCATCGTTTACATAAATGTCTCCCAATGATGCTAACTCTTTTGCGAAATTTTCATCGCCGGCTTCTTCTTCGGCATAAAAACGAAGGTTTTCTAATAATAAAACTTCGCCCGGTTTAAGATTTTTTGCGGCATTTGCTGCAATTTCTCCTCTGCAATCGGTTGCAAATTGAACTTTTACGCCTAAAACTTCTGAAACTTTATCTACGATATGGCGTAAAGAATATTTATCTTCCTTTCCTTTTGGCCTTCCTAGATGCGACATTAAAATTACACTTCCACCATCAGCAAGGATCTTATCTATGGTTGGTTTTGCGGCTTCAATCCTCGTGTCGTCTGTAACATTGAAATCATCGTCTAAAGGGACATTGAAATCAACTCTTATTATAGCTTTTTTGTCTTTGAAATTGAAATCCTGAAGTGTTTTCATTTAGTAATTTAAAAGGTTTGAATCCTTGCAAATATAATAAAATTTAATTTTACCGACTGTTTTTAACCTTTTATCGATGTTTTTTAAGGAAATTTTAAGTTTCATTGTTTTAATTTTCAATGGATTATAAAAAAACAACAGGACTCATTGGCCCTGTGTATTTATATTATCGATGTAATTATTTATCTGCTGTACCTTATCGAAAGGGAGTTTCCTTATTTTTTGGGTTATTGTTTCGCTTGACCCTTTTTGCTGCAATTTGTATAGTGGATGGCTTTCGTGAGGCTTATTACTGCTATCCGGTATCCAGATTACAAGATCATCAATGGTACAGTTTAATTCCAGGCAGATCTTTTCGAGGTAATTGAAGTTTATGCTTTCGGTATTGTTATTCAGCATCTTACTTGCTGAGTGATAAGTAAGCCCGCATTGCTTCAGGAACTTGTGTGCGTCTTCTATGCCTTTGCTTTTTAGTGCATGCCTTAGGTTAAGTTTAATCATTTTTATTGTTGTTTTTAATAATTACAATTTCAAATGTCTGGGGCCATTGTGACTTGAACAAACATATTTATTTTTTTATTAATGACTATAGGTTTTTGATTTAAGAAGATGGATTGACGATTAAATTTTTTAAAATCGGTTTAAAATGTTTTAAAATTAGTTTAAAGTATTATAAAATGAGTTTAGATATTTGTTATACGAGTTTAGATAACATCATTACGGGTTTAGCAGTAGCTTATACGGGTTTAGACAGAAGCTATATTAGTTCAGCAGGAAGCTATACGAGTTTAGACAATTATAAAACGGGTTTGAACTATCGTTATACGAGTTTAAATAATCTCTATTCGAGTTTAGACTATTGCTTGTTCGGTTTATATTATTGTTTATTGGGTTTAGACTATTGCTTATTGGGTTTAAAGTATTAATTATTCGGTTTAAACTATCTCTTGTTCGGTTTAAACTTATTTAATATCTCTTTAAAATGTTGGTTTTCGGGTTTAGATTATTTTGACTGCCTTTGTCTTATAACGTTTTCAGATAGCAAAATATTCCTCTATATTTGCCTTATGCAGTTTTCCGAAATACTTGGACAGGATTATATTAAGAACCATCTGGTTAAGAGTGCGTTATCAGGAAGGATTCCGCATGCGCAATTGTTTGTCGGCCCTGAAGGTTGTGGCACTTTGGCTATGGCCATTGCTTATGCCCAATTTGTTCTTTGCAATAATTCAGGCAACGAGAATAATGGAGGAAATGAAAGCTGCAATCTAAAATTTCAGTCTCTTTCGCATCCGGACCTACATTTTGTTTATCCGAATGTTACTAACGAAGACATTAAGACCAAACCTAAGAGTGCCGATTTTATTATGGATTGGAGAGAGTTTGTTCTTCGAAATCCGTATGGCAGCTTATTTGACTGGTACAAACATTTGGGCGTTCAAAACAAACAGGGCGAAATCAGGGTTGAAGATGCTCAGGATATCTTAAAATCTTTGGCGTTGAAATCTTATGAAGGCGGTTATAAGATTATGATTGTATGGATGGCGGACAAAATGAACATTGCGGCGTCAAATAAACTATTGAAATTGCTGGAAGAGCCACCTGAAAAAACGTTGTTCCTGTTGATTTCTGAAAATGAGGAAGATATCATCCAGACTATCCGTTCGCGTTGCCAGGTGCTTCATTTTGGTGCTTTGCCAGAAGCTGTAATTACAAAAGCGTTGAAGGAGAAATACTTTTTAGATGATTCTTCGGCCAGCAAAGTGGCTCATCAGGCACAGGGAAATTATAATAAGGCGATGCATATTGTGAATAATGACGCTGAAGATTTACCTTTTGAAAAGTGGTTTGTGGATTGGGTTCGCGCTGCTTTCAGAGCAAAAGGAAATGCGGCGGCGATTCAGGATCTGATAAGCTGGAGCGAAGAAATTGCCGGCTTGGGCCGTGAGGGGCAAAAGCAGTTCCTAAACTATTGCATTGTTATGTTCCGCCAGGCTTTGCTGCATAATTATGAAACTAAAAACCTAGTATACATCGAGCCTACTGTTGCCAATTTCACTTTTGATAAATTTGCTCCTTTTGTAAATGGCAACAATATAAATTCTATTTTTAGTGAACTTTCGGATGCTATTTACCATATTGAGCGCAACGGAAATCCTAAGATTATATTAACCGATTTATCTATAAAACTTACCCGTTTAATCCATAAAAAATAAAATTATGACTATAACTGCTTCTATACTTGTTTTGCTTTTTCTTGCTGTGACTTTTGTGCAATCTGCCTATGATAAGGTTTTTGGCTGGCAGGGAAATGTGGAGTGGCTTAAAGGCCATTTTGCTAATACCTCACTACTTAAGAATAATGTTCCTCTTGCGCTTGGAATTATTTTGCTATTAGAATTAGCTACCAGTGTTTTGACTTTGGTGGGCTGTGCACAACTGTTAATCAATGGTGACCGGGTATTTGGTTACTACGGTGCTGTTTTAGCCTGTATTACATTGATTTTTTTACTATTGGGCCAACGATTGGCAAAAGATTATGACGGTGCAAGGACTATAGCAATCTATTTTGTGCCGGCTGTTTTAGCGGTTTTCTGGCTTACATAGTTTACAAACTTGCCTTGAACATTTTCAATTCGTCCCAAGTAAATTTGTCTCCATATTGTTCTTTCAATCCGTTAAGGGTTTCTTCCTTGTAGCCTTTGAAAGCCTCTGCCAATTCGTGTATTTTTTCTTCCGGCAAGACATCTGTAATTGCTATAGTTTCGGTTTCTATAAGTTTGGCAATATGGCCGGCAATTGTTTGGGTCGTGAGTTTTCGGATGGCCGCGATTTCTTTGATGGAATTCTTTTGCAGCCACAGTTCATAGGTTTCCTGAACGGTTGATTTTTTGGGTTCTTTAGCGGTTTTTTCTTTTTGGTGTAACGTTCCAGGTCGACTTCGTCTTCGATAAGCGTGACATTTGTGTTTTTAAATTCTTCCCTGATACTTTCCAGTTTCCTGATTTTGTAATACTTAATGGCTTCTGAAGATAATTTCTCCTTTGAAATGGTTTCGCCTTTCATTACAGTTTCTATTAATAACCTGGCTTTCATTAGTTGCAAAACCGCCTTTATTTGAGCTTCCTCCAAGACTGACAGCTCATCATAAAATGCTTTGACTTTTTTAATGCGGATTACCTCTTCCAATTTCCACAAGATCTCATGAACCAATGTATCTAGCGGCTGTAGGAAATAGGCATAGGCAGCTTCAATCCTTTCGAAAACAAATTTAAAATCAACGTCTTCTTCCCTAAAAAGTGTGTTTAGCTGGGCGATGAATTTTTTTGATGGATTCAAAAGATTTTCAATAACATCTGTTTGTTTTTTTGCCCATTCAGCATGTTTTGATTTGGCTGAAAGCTCTGCATTTTCGTTATAGCTAAATTGGTGGTTACGCCATTCCTGTGCTAAATCTGCCCAGTCGAAGCTTGATTTCAGATAATTATGGATAAAATTTTTCGTTTCCAGCTTCAAAGAATTTTCCAAAAGAGTTTCGTCAGCCCTATTCTCTGCGTATTCCATAACATCCTGATCGCTCGATATTCCGTTCATCTGTAGCGGAGAAAGCAACACGAGGCCATTTAGCGATCGTAATCGGGAGAGTGCCACATAAGCCTGCCCGGGAAGGAAAACCTGCGAAACATCAAGCGCAGCTTTATCAAAAGTTAATCCCTGGCTTTTGTGAACGGTTATGGCCCAAGCTAATTTTATTGGATAATGCGTGAAAGTTCCCAATACTTCTTCTTCTATCTCTTTGGTATTTTGATCAACATAATAACGGATATTCTGCCATTCGTATCGTTCTACTTCGATTGTCTTCTTTTCTTCGGGGAAATGAACCAGTATTTCTTCTTCGGAAAGCGATTGGATTAGACCCATTTTTCCGTTAAAGTAATTTTTTTCGAAGGATAAATCGTTTTTGATAAACATGACCTGTGCTCCTGCTTTCAATTCTAAATTTTCTTCCACAGGATATATCTTATCTGGGAAGTCGTCTACGATTAAAGCTTTGTAGACCATAGATTTTCCTTTTAAATCCTGTAGTGATTGAGTATTTATAGCATCTGCCTTGAGATTATGGGTAGTCAGAGTAATATAACCTTTGTTTGCCTTCAGATCAAAATTGGGTTGTACAAACTGATTTAATATTTGAATATCGTTTTGAGAAATTTGATTATTCCTCAAATTATTTAAAACAGCAATAAACTGCTCATCTGATTGTCGGAAGATTTTAGATAACTCAATATACAATGGAGGATTTTGTTGAATTACATGGGAATGAAAAAAGAATTTTCCTTTATAATAAGCGCGCAATGTGCGCCATTCTTCTTCCTTGATGATTGGAGGCAACTGTAATAAATCGCCAATAAAAAGCACCTGAACGCCTCCAAAAGGCTGGCTTTTCCTTCGGACAGACTGCAACATGAAATCGATGGCATCCATCAGATCGGCGCGGAGCATACTGACTTCATCAATAATAAGCAATTCCATATTTTGAATCACAGATTTTTTTAAACCGCTCATTTTGAAATGCCTTCTTAATGTAGCTTTTGTTTCAAACTTGGAATTTTCTGAGAACTGAGGTATAGAATTATCGGGAATAAATCCGCCGAAAGGTAATTGAAACATCGAATGAATTGTAACTCCGCCAGCATTTAATGCGGCGATACCCGTTGGCGCCACAACTACACATTTTTTGTGTGTAGTGGAAATTATTTCCTTAAGCAGTGTCGTTTTTCCTGTTCCGGCTTTTCCGGTAAGGAAGATGGAACGATTCGTCTGATTAATAAATTGCAATACATAATTGGCTTCGGCTGATAATTCCATACTATATTAATTGAAAAACAAATGTAAGTTTTTACGTCAAAAAAAGCAATAAAAAAACGCCTCAAATTGAGGCGTTCAATATTCTTAACTGCAGGATTATTTTTCTCTTCAGTTGGTGTATCTTCTTTTTTGCCGGTAGCTTTATACTTGTCGTTAATCATTTTGATAATTTCTTTTGATATATCATAGCTGTCTTTTGCATAAAGGATCGATGCTACTTCACCTGTTCCATAGATATATTCGTATCCTTTTTGCTTACCGTAATCCTTGATAATATTTCTGTAAGTTTTTACCAGTGAATCCATTTCAACGCCGCTTTCCTGCTGCAGTTGTTGTAACATAGCCTGTTGGGCATAGTTTAATCGCTGCTCAGTCTGCTGCAATTCCGATCCTTTTTGTTGAGCCCAAGCCTGTCCATTTTTTTGTGCATTGTCTTTGAAACTCGCTGCCTCGGATTTGAATCTTGCCACTTCAACCTCTAATTGGTTGCCCATTACTTTGGCTTTATCTTTATATTTTGCTTCGATATCTTTAGCTTCTATAGATTCTTCCATTAATTTGGATGTATCAATATAGGCCGTTTTAAATTCTTTAGTTTCTGCTGTTTTATTACAGGAGATCATTGCAATTGCAATTGCAAAAAGGATAACTGTTTTTTTTCTCATGTTTATAATATTGTTTACTTGGTATTCGTGAATCTTCGATTTCATTATGATTTGTAAATTATTTATGGTTTTCAAAAGTATAAAAATAAAATTCAATAATCTAAGCCTGAATTTTAGTAATTTTTAAATTATAGTTTTTATTTATTGGATAAAAATTAGCAATACCATTTAACTATTGTTTTTGGCTTGAAATAAAGCGCTTTAAAAGGACTTCTTATTTTCGGCATCTTATCAGTCATTTAGTTGTATAATCGCCAAAATACACCTTCTGTATTGCTTTTTACTCGTTTTTTATAACGTAAATGTGTGAAGAATACTCATTAGTTTGTTTTCCGCTTTTGTTTGATTTTAATCCTACGAAAAAAGCCTTTATGAAATTCATCTTTCCTGTTTTGTATTTCTCGGACAATAAGCTCACATAAAAACTGTCAAATTTCATTGGAAGCACTTCGATTAATTTCATTTCTTTTTCGCTAAATAATTTTTTGATAGCTGTTTTCGAAAAATGCCAAATGTGTCTCGGCACATCATAAGCTGCCCAAAATCTTCCGTAGTATTCTGCGTCAAAGGATTTAAAATTTGGCACTGCGATTAGAATTGTACCTGTAGGCTTTAACAACCTCTTTAATTCTACAATATACTCCTCTAGATTCGGAACGTGTTCTAAAACGTGCCACATGGTAATTACATCAAACGAATGATCTTTTAAGTCGGAAAGACTACCCACAAAAGCCACTCCTTTATTCATTGCGATGGTCTTTGCCTTTTCGCTTGGCTCAATTCCTGTTGTATCCCAGCCGTCTTTATTGGCTACTACTAAAAAGTCACCCGTTCCTGCACCAATATCTAAAAGTCTTCCTTTTTGAGATTGCGCATTAATTAATTTAATTTTTTTTTAAGTGCTATGTTTTTAATAAGATGGTACATTCTTTCGAATAGCGAACGCTTGCCATCGGTGTGTGAAATGTAGTCTTCACTTTCGTAATAGCTTGGTAATTTCTCCAGGCTTGGTTTTGGAAATGTGATTAACAGATCATATTCCGGATTGTGGTGCAATTCGAAAATCTCTTTTGAAACGGAATAGTCTTTAACTTTCTTAAAAAAAATATTGTTCTGGAAACTCATAAAACTCTTTATTGATAAGGCTTGCGAAACTTAGTTTCACGTGGAACAGATTTTTTATCTTCCCATATAAATTAATAAAACTGAAACATCAGCCGGAGAAACTCCACTGATTCTTGATGCTTGTGAAATGGTTACCGGACGTATTTTGCTTAGTTTTTGCTTTGCTTCAATCGACATTGATTTGATTTTATGGTAATCGAAATTCTCAGGGATTTTGATATCTTCTAACCTAATCAGCTTCTCGGCATTGTTTCTTTCCTTTTCGATGTAACCAGAATACTTAACCTGTATTTCTGCCTGCTCGATAATCTCTTTGTCTAAATCATTTCCAGCAATGTATTCTTTTACTTTGTCAAATTTCATAAAATCATCCAGATCAATTTGCGGACGAGAAAAGACTTTAAACATTTTATCCGATTGAACCATTGGAGAACTTTCCTTGGCTTCTAAAATGGGATTTGCTTCTTCTGGAGTAACACTCGTTTCCTTGAAAAAATTGACCATTTTTTCACTTTCGTTGAACTTGTGTTCCATTCTGCGTAATCTTTTCTCTGACGCCAAACCTATTTCAAAAGACTTTGGCGTTAATCTATAATCAGCATTATCCTGACGCAATAAGGTTCTGTATTCAGCACGTGAAGTAAACATCCTGTATGGCTCTTCGGTTCCTTTAGTAATCAAATCATCTATAAGGACTCCAATATAAGCTTCATCGCGACGTAAGATCATTGGTCCTTGTTCTTTTACTTTTAAGGCAGCATTTATCCCGGCCATCATTCCTTGTGACGCTGCTTCCTCATACCCTGTGGTTCCATTAATCTGTCCGGCGAAATACAAGCCTTCAACGAGTTTAGTTTCGAGTGTATGCTTGAGCTGTGTTGGCGGGAAATAATCGTATTCAATGGCATATCCTGGACGGAAGAACTTGACTTTTTCAAATCCTTCTACTGATCGCAATGCCTTAAACTGAATATCTTCTGGCAAAGAAGTTGAAAAACCGTTTACATAGACCTCAACCGTATTCCACCCTTCTGGCTCTACAAATAGCTGGTGTCTGTCTTTATCTGCAAAGCGATTAATTTTATCTTCTATAGATGGGCAATATCTTGGTCCGATACTTTGAATTCTTCCGTTGAACATAGGCGAACGGTCAAAACCTTCACGAAGTATGTTATGCACTTCGTTTGAAGTATAAGTCATGTGGCAAAGCAATTGATGCGATAAAGGTTTAGTTTCATCAGAATAAGAAAATTTATCCGGAACATCGTCACCCGGTTCTTCTCTCATTTTAGAATAATCCAAAGAACGTCCGTCAACTCTTGGCGGCGTTCCTGTTTTCATTCTTCCTGCTTCGAAACCAACTTTAATTAAATCATCTGTAATTCCGTAAGCCGCACTTTCACCTGCTCTTCCTCCGCCAAATTGTTTGTCGCCAATATGGATTAATCCGTTAAGGAATGTCCCATTAGTCAAAACAACTGTTTTCGCTTTAATTTCGATTCCGAGTGAAGTAACTATGCCTTCAATCTTATTATTCTTAATCAAAAGACCTTTGACCATTTCCTGATAAAAATCAACATTCGGCGTTTGTTCCAAACGCAATCTCCATTCTTCAGCAAAACGCATTCGGTCTGACTGTACTCTTGGAGACCACATTGCCGGTCCTTTAGATTTATTCAACATTTTAAACTGCACAGCGGTATTATCTGAAATGATTCCGGAATATCCGCCAAGCGCATCAATCTCGCGAACAATTTGCCCTTTGGCAATTCCGCCCATCGCAGGATTACAGGACATCTGTGCAATGTTCTGCAGGCTCATTGTAACCAACAATGTACTACAGCCTAAATTGGCTGAAGCTGCCGCGGCTTCACATCCGGCGTGACCGGCACCTACTACTATAACGTCGTATTTTTCTAAAAACATTTATTAGTTATGTTTCACGTGGAACATCTTCATTTTTTCCTCTTCTTTCTGACGCATGAGTTTTTCGTCTTCCTCGCTTTTATCTTTATATCCGCAGTAATGTAAAACACCGTGAACTAAAACCCGTTTCAACTCTTCATTAAAAGGAACTTTGAAGTCTTCGGCATTTTCACGTACTCTTTCGATTGAAATGAAAATATCACCCTGTAAGTGATTTCCCTCAGAATAATCAAAGCTGATAATGTCCGTAAGGGTATCGTGGCTTAAATACTGCTGGTTTAATTCAATTAAATAGTCATCATCACAGAAGATATAGTTAATCTCTCCTTCGTGCTTATTTTCAGAGCTAATGACTTTGGATATCCAGTCTGAATAAGCGGTTTCATCTTCTAATTTGAAATCTAACTCGTAATTAAAACTAATCATTGGTTTTGAAATATTCTTGAACCTTCTGGTTAAAATTGGAGCGCAAAGGTAAGCTTTGTCTATTTAAAATTTCAATACTATTCAAATATTCTTGAAGACGCAATGGCAATGCAGTTGCCTGATTGCTAAATTCTTTCTTATTCGTTTCCGATTGACGCTTCTTATCTTCGCCTTGTTGCTGAACCGCTTTTTCTAATTTCAACAGCTCATACTTAACATTGAGAATCTTTTGAAGTGTTTCGTTATTAAAGCCTTTATTCAACAATTGCTTCTCTATCTGTTTCATTTGGTCTAAAGCGTTTTGGCCGTTACCGCCTACACCTTGCTTCTTAAGCTCCTTTTCCAAAGCCTCGCGCAACTGTTGCTGCTCTTTGTAAATCTCCATTATTGCCTTTGCATCGCCTTCTCCGTCCTGACCGTTTTCTCCGCCTTTTTCATTGCCTTGACCACTTCCTTTTCCACTGCCTCCCTTTCCGCTTTTGTTGCCATTCTGACCTTGTCCCTGACCTTCGCCCTCGCCTTGTTTTCCTTCTCCTTGTTTACCTTCATTACCTTCGCCTGGTTTATCTCCTGGCTTCATGCCTTTTTTCATCTTTTCGCCTAAACCTTCCTGCTTTTTGATAATGTCCGGAAGTTGCATTCCAGCGCCTTGTCCTTGTCCCGGCTTTGGCTTTCCTGCGCCTGAACCCGACATCTGCATCTGCATGCCATTCAGCATATCGCTCAACATGTCTGCTAATTTGTTGGAAGAGGAAACCGCATATTGCTGATGTGAATTTCCTTTCGGAACATTAGCTTCAGCTAAATTTTCAATCGCTTTATCTACGTAATATTGAACGTTACCAATTTCTTTAGTGACATCTTCGGCAATTTTTGGATTACGCAATGACATCGCAAACAAACTATCGTCAATATGTTTGAACTGTTGTTTTAAATCCTGTTGCGTTTTTAGGTTTTTGTTGAATGATGGTGCTCCACGTTTAAGGTTCTTAAACTGTTTCATCACATCTTCCTGAGAAAACGAATAAGCCAAAAGATTATCCAAAATCTGACGCAACATGGCTACATCTTCTTCCATTTGTTCCATTTCACCCGACTCCATTTGTTCCTGCATTTGCTGGCTCATCTGTTTCATCTTCTTAGCAGCGCTTTTCTGTTTAGGCTTGGCTTTGTCCTTTTGTTGCTTTTGCAATTGGTCTTTTGCGTTCTTTAAATCCTCATCAATGCTTTTCTCCTTTTCTTCAGTTTTAGGCATGTCCATTGGAGATTTCAATTCATTATTCTCCTTTTGCAGGTCTTTTAGTTCTTCCTGAAGTTTATCAAATTCCTTGTTGATTTCTTCCTGCTTTTCGGCATTATTCTCATCTGTCTTTTCGGCTAATTTGTCCTGCTTCTCAGCTAGCTTATCCATTTTGTCAGCGATTTGCTGTGCTTTCTTTTCTACGTAATAACGTTTAGTAAGTTCAACTAATTGTTCTAAACTCTTCGTTTGATTCTTGCTTGCCTGTTGGAATTTCTCCATCTTTTCAAACAATTCTTCCTTACTGATTTTATCATTCAGTTTCTGAAGTTCGTCTAACAGCTTTTTATTCTTTTCTATTTCTTCCTTAGACTTTTCAAGTCGATCCTGAAGTGCTTCTTTTTTCTCATCATTCTTTTCTGTTTTGAATTTCTCCAAATTATCCTTCATCTTCTCTGAGAACTCTTTCATCATTTCATCCTGCTGCTTTTGACGCTGGATAAAATCATTTACCTTCTGTTGGTCTTTGTATTCGAGATTCTCTTTTTCTTTGCCCATTTTCTGCAGTTTATCCATTTCAGATAATTGCTTGTCCTGGGCTTTTAATGATTTGGCCAATGAATTGATGTTTTCATTCTGCTGTTGCATTTGTTCGTCCAGCTTCTCTGTTTCTGTTGCGATTCGGCTACTGAATACTGATGATTTTGTGCTTTTGTAATTGTGGATGGCATCATTATCGAATATCTCGAAATAGTATTCATAAGAAACTCCTTCTTCTACCGGAAGATTACTTGGAAATGAAAACACAAACTGGTCGTAAACATCTCTCTTAACGTTTATAGCTGCCTTTTTAGCAATGTTTGGTGTTGCTTTAGGATAGTAGACAATTTGAAGTCTTGAAAGTCCGTAATCGTCAGAAACCTGGCCTAAAACAAAGTTCTTATTGACTTTCAAACTATCAGGAGCATTGTTTACTGTAATGGTTGGAAACTGATCCCTAATTACTGAAATTTGGTAATTCAGCTTTTCGTAATTCTGAACCTTGTTATTCGATGTCAGGATTTGATAATCTACATTCTGGAGGATGCTTTTTGACAATGTAAACATATTGTCGTTTTTAGCAAAAGTATATTTTGCATTCTCATTGACCCAATCTACTTTTTGGGTTGCCAGAGTATTCATTCTCCAGGTTACCTGAGTGCCTTCGGGAATTATCGCATTTCCGGTTCCTTTGATAACTTCTGTTTTTTTATTGAGGTAATTTGGGAAATTCAATACCATTTCAAAATTGGCGATTGATGGCACGGTAACCACTTTCAATTCATAATCATGAGAGGAAACATCATTTGCTTCAATGTGGAATTCGACATCTTCAGAAGGTTTTGGAATAACAAATTCGAATTCTCCCTGTTTATTGCTTTCCATAAAATAGCTTTCATCATCAATGAAAATCACTGCATTTTCTGGCGCTACTTTACCAACCGTCCTTACTTTCAAAAGAAAATCCTTGTTCTGTTCGGTTTGCAAATCTTTGTTCAGGATTTCAAATTCGAATGGAGCCGGCGGTAAGAATTGTTTTTTGAAATTAACCACACGATTCAAACTTTGCGAAATCAAAGCACTGTTTCCGGAAATATAAAAGAAGGCAAAAAACAAAATGGGGATTATCGCCAACGGCAAGTATTTCTTGTTTTTACCAAAATTAACAGCATTCCCAAACGGAATCGGCTGCAACGTATTTGCTTTTTGGTCAATCGATGCGGCTAACAATTCCGATTTGTTGCTATCATAAGAAAGCTGCAAAAAGTTAGTCAGTTTATCTTCTATTTCACCGAAATGATTTCCGATAATTATCGAAGCCTCCTCATAATCAATGCCTTTTTGAAGTTTGAATAATTTGAATAGCGGAAAACAGATAAATCTAAATATTAGAAAGAGCTCAACAAGAACAAAGGTTCCAAACAAAATTGTCCTGGCTGTTGGTTTAAGCCAAAGAAAGTATTCCACGAAAAGTGTGAATAAAAAATACAGCAAACCAATCCCTACAAAGAAAATGGTTCCCCGCAGCAATTCGTTGGTGTAAAACTTCCTAATAAAGTCTTCTAACTTTTGATAGATGATTTTTGAATTGTCCAATTTTTGTAATTCTGATTTATAACCGATAAATGTACAATTTTTACCGAATACCCAAGCGTTAAAAGTTTGCTAAAGAAAATTCGTTGCTTTAAACCTTACTAAAAACTTCTTGCTTCTTGCTTCTTACTTCTTGCTTCTGTTTATCTTTGCATCAAAATTTAAGAAAATGTCAAGACCTGTTAGAGTTCGTTTTGCTCCAAGTCCAACCGGACCTTTACACATTGGTGGAGTTAGGACTGCCTTATTCAATTATCTATTCGCGAAAAAAAATAACGGTGTTTTTTATCTGAGAATAGAGGATACCGACCAAAACCGTTTTGTTCCCGGAGCTGAAGAATATATTTTTGAAGCTTTGGAATGGCTTGGAATTGCCCCAAGCGAAACGGTTGGAAAAAACGAAAAATTTGGCCCTTACCGTCAATCGGAAAGAAAACAATTGTATAAACAATATGCTGATCAACTGATAAATTCAGGTTGGGCGTATTATGCTTTCGATACTGCTGAAGCGTTGGATGCGCATAGAAAACAACACGAAGAGCAAGGAAAAACATTCATATACAACTGGCACAATCGTGAAAAACTGGATACGTCTTTAGTCATTTCGGCAGCCGAAATCGAAAAAAGAATTGCTTCCGGTGAAGATTATGTAATCCGTTTTAAAACTCCGGTGGATGAAACTTTGCATTTGCATGACATCATTCGTGGCGATATTAAATTTGAAACGAATCTGTTAGACGATAAGGTTTTGTTTAAATCTGACGGAATGCCGACTTATCATTTGGCCAACATTGTTGATGATCATTTAATGGAAACATCACACGTAATCCGTGGTGAGGAATGGTTGCCTTCAATGCCATTACACAGTTTATTATACAAAGCATTTGGATGGGAAGCTCCTGAATTTGCGCATTTGCCATTGATCTTAAAACCTGTCGGAAACGGCAAATTATCAAAACGCGACGGAGATAAATTAGGATTTCCTGTGTTTCCATTGGAATGGAAATCGGAAGAAGGAATTTCATCCGGTTACAGAGAGAATGGATTTTTACCAGAAGCTGTAATCAACTTTCTGGCTTTATTGGGATGGAATGACGGTACAGAACAGGAATTATTTTCGTTGGAAGAACTGGTTGAGAAATTCGATTTGAATCGTGTTCACAAGGCCGGAGCCAAATTTGACCCGGAGAAAAACAAATGGTTCAATCATCAATACCTGCAAAAACAATCTGATGACGATTTAGCGAAAGCCTTTGCTCCTACTGTTTACGAAAAAGGGATTGATATCGATTATACATCATTGGTCAAAATAGTTTCTTTAATAAAAGAGCGAGCGAACTTTGTTTCCGAATTCTGGGAGATGAGCAATTTCTTTTTTGAAGCACCGACATCTTATGATGAAAAAGCAGCCAAAAACTGGAAAGAGGAAACGCCAAGATTAATGCAGGAATTGATTTCAGTATTGGAAAATATCAGCGATTTCACTTCGTTAAACATAGAAACTGTCGTTAAAGACTGGATGACGCAAAACGAAATTGGAATGGGAAAAGTAATGCAGCCGTTCCGTTTGAGTTTGGTTGGAGCCTTAAAAGGCCCGCATCTTTTTGACATTGTAGAATTGATCGGAAAGGAAAAAACCATTGAGCGATTGGAGAAAGCAATTGAAAGTTTATAAATAAAAAAAGCCCCGAATGGACATGCCCCAAAAAGTTAGACACTATTTGGGGCATTTTTTATGGAAAGAAAAGTAAAGTATGATTATGCATTTAAGTTAGAATGTGTAGAATTAGTATTAAAGAAACATTATTCAGATGGATATGTTTCAAAATTGAAGCAGATTCCAAGATGGAATATTCGCAAGTGGGTGAGCTTTTACACGACTTATGGTAAAATAGGGTTATTGCCAAGGATAAATCAAAGTTATTCCACTGAAATTAAATTAAAAGTGGTTAAAGCCATAGAAAAAGAATCTCTTTCATTGATGACAGCTGGCATTAGGTTTAATATCCCTAATATTTCCATAATTTTAAAATGGAAAAAAGATTTTGCTAACTTTGGAATAGAAGGATTACAGCCAAAGCAAAGAGGCAGACCAATTTCTATGAGTGATAAACGTAAAAAAAGCAAGTCAGGCAAACCCCTAACAAGAGAGGAAGAACTATTAAAAGAAAACGAAAGACTTCGCTGTGAGAATGAATTGCTAAAAAAGCTGCAAGCCTTAATTCAAGCCAGGAGAAATCCCAAGCCATAATGGAGTTAAGGCATAAATTTGATTTAGGATTACTTCTGGATCTAACAAATATGGCACGCAGTAGCTTTTATTATCATCAAAAGCAGAATAAATTACCTGATAAATATGAAGAAATCAAGGAGTTGATTAAAGCCATTTATCAACGGCATAAAGGGCGCTATGGTTACAGACGAATAACCGATGAACTTCAAAATAGAGGAATCCCCATCAACCATAAAACCGTTTTAAGATTGATGAAGCTATTAGGATTAAAAAGTATTGTCAGAATAAGAAAATACAAATCTTATAAAGGCGAAAATGGCAAGATAGCTCCAAATATATTGGAAAGGAATTTTAAATCCGAAGCTCCAAATCAAAAATGGGCAACCGATATAACAGAGTTTAACGTATCTGGAGATAAGTTGTATTTATCGCCGATAATTGACTTGTTTAATCAAGAAATAATCAGCTATGAACTGACTGAAAGACCAGTGTTTGATCAAGTAGTTATGATGCTGAAAAAAGCATTTAAGAAAATACCAAATAATACAAATTTAATACTTCATTCTGACCAAGGCTGGCAATATCAAATGAGGCAGTATCAACATCTATTAAAGAAGAAAGGGATTATACAGAGTATGTCAAGAAAAGGAAATTGTTTAGACAATGCTATTATTGAAAATTTCTTTGGAACACTAAAATCTGAAATGTTTTGCACGCAAAAATTCAAATCAATTGAACAATTGAAAAAAGAAATCGATAAATACATTATCTATTACAATAACGAAAGAATCAAATCAAATTTAAACAAAATGAGTCCGATAAAATATCGGACTCATTATTGTCAAAATTAATTATAAATTTGTCTAAACTTTTGGGTGCAGTCTAGAATGATTCGGGGCTTTTTTTTACTGTTTTTTACACCAATAATAAGAGGTTGAACCTCCCATTTTTTTATCTACAATAAAAATAATCTTTGTATCATATGCGAATCCACTTTCTTTTCCATTTTCGGGCACAATTGATACAGTATACTCTAAATCTCTTTCACTATCTAAACAGGTTATTATTCCCTCCTTATAACTGGTTATTTTGTATTTGGTTGAATTGTATTTCGTTACGCAACAAAAATAACCGTCTTTTACGGAAAGAGTTCCTTTCATAGACATCTTATTATTTTTACCTGTAACATCAATCGTGGTACTTCCGAAAGCATAATCTTGGTTTGCGATAGTAACCGTTTCGGTTATATCTTTTTTGATTGGAGCTTCCTCTGATATACTACACGAAGAAAACTTTGGGTTGCTAAAAAGCAAAATCATTTTGGCATTTCCTTCATCAAATTTTTTCGCAAACTTCTTGGCCGTTTTTGATGCATTATCTAAATCCATTTTATTAGTATCGTTTTCATTAAGCCTCCATATTAATCCTGAGCAGTCAGAAAAATGTTTTCTAATAATCGCTTCTGCATCATCTCTTTCTTTGGTAGTTCCGCCATAATCATCGCTGGCAAATTTCATTTTATCGATTAGATTATTGTTATTGTCCAAAACATAATAGTAATAAATGGTGGAAAAGCCGCTGGACATTGTTGTACTTGTGTTTTTTGTTTTATTAAACCCAACTAATTTTTTTCCATTGGATTCAGCAATCACAAAACAAACTTCAGGCTTATTATCAATGGTAAAGGTTTCAATATGATAATTCCCTAAAACAGCAGTCTTGATTTGATTAAGGCTTATCTTATTTTCTTTTTGGCTGTTAGATTCCTTATATTTAAACTTTTCTTGTGAATCCAACAATTCAACACTGCTTCCGTCAACGCTTACTTTCTTGCCGTCTTTGGGCTCTAGGAAAGATTGTTGTGAAAAAGAATAATTAAAGCATATTGACATTAATGCTACTACTTTCAAATTTCTGTACATAAGGTGTAGATTAGGTTATAAATTAAATACCACTTGTGCGTTTATCGTTCCCAAGTTTCCTTTGAATTCGTCTCCGTTATTCAACACTTCCAAATCTTCGTTCTTATTAAGTTTGTTCAGGAAATTCGTGAATCCGTATTCATAAAAAAGAACGGCACGAACGGTTTTATTTCCGGCTGAAACACCCAGGTAAAAGTTACCGCTTACTGTTGAAACATCTTCAATATCTTTTGCTCTTAACAAAGTGCCTTTGATTATCTTATCTTCGTCTGAAGCAGCAACGCCTAACTTTCCGTTGATTTGAAGTACTGGGCCAAAATCTAGCGAAACGTGGTCTTCCACTATATTGTAGCTGAACAAAATTCGGACCTTAACACCTTGTATATTGTATTTCAATTTTTGGTTTGAAGCAGATTCCAAAGAAAAATTGTTAGAGAAAAACTGCATGCCATAAATCATGCTCCAGTTGTTATAGTAATTCCCTCTAACCGAAAGTCCACCTGAAAAACCCAATTCCGGTTTGGCATCAAAATTATTGGTGAATAAAGTTGTTTGGGAAAGTCCGGCCGAAATTCCAATTCGGTTTCCATCGCGGTAACCATATTGGGCAAATCCGATTGATGTTGAAAGTAACAGCAATAAGATTATGATGTTCTTATTCATAAAATAGTAACTTATAATTTGTAACAAACATACATTTTTTTCGTACAACAACTTTACTAACCTTAATATTTAAAAAATTATGAATCCAATCTTAATTGCTTTATTGGTCTTTGGTTTAATAATCCTGTTTTCTTCGTTCTTCACTGTCAAGCAACAAACTGCAGTGGTTGTTGAGCGTTTTGGAAAGTTTCTAAGCATCCGAAATTCAGGTTTGCAACTTAAACTTCCTATAATTGACAGGATTGCAGGCCGTGTGAACTTAAGAATTCAACAATTAGACGTTATCATTGAAACGCAGACCAAAGATAATGTGTTTGTTAAAATGAAAGTTTCGGTACAGTTTAAAGTAATTCCGGAACACGTTTATGAAGCGTTTTACAAATTAGAATATCCTCATGACCAAATTACAGCTTATGTATTTGATGTAGTTCGTGCTGAAGTTCCAAAACTGATTCTGGATGATGTGTTTATCAGAAAAGACGATATTGCTATTGCTGTAAAACGCGAACTAAACGAAGCGATGACGACTTATGGTTACGACATTATCAACACTTTGGTAACAGATATTGATCCGGATATCCAGGTTAAGAATGCGATGAATCGTATCAATGCTGCTGAAAGAGAAAAAACTGCTGCAATGTTCGAATCAGATGCACAACGAATCAGAATCGTAGCCAAAGCAAAAGCAGAAGCAGAAAGCAAAAAATTACAAGGTCAGGGTATTGCCGATCAACGTAGGGAAATTGCACGAGGATTGGTAGAAAGTGTTGCTGTTTTAAACGAAGTTGGAATCGGTTCTCATGAAGCTTCAGCGCTAATTGTTGTTACCCAGCATTATGATACTTTACAGGCTATTGGTGCTGATACCAATTCGAACCTGATTTTGTTACCTAATTCTCCTCAGGCAGGAAGTGATATGTTGAACAATATGGTAGCCAGTTTTGCTGCTTCGAACCAAGTTTCTGAAACTATGAGAAACCAGCCTAAAAAGCCAAAGAAATCAGGAAATCATACTGCATTAGATTACAATCCGTCTGATACTTCAAATCCTGAAGATACAAAACCGCAACCACCACAACCACCAAAGAAATAATCTTTAAAGGTTTAAAATAAAAAAGAGGCTTAATCGCCTCTTTTTCTGTTTATATACCAATTGATTGCATAAGGAACAGCTATCTTTAAGATGGTTCCTATTGGTCCTGTGGTTGCTTTTTGCAAAACATCGCCAACAAAGGAAACCGATTTTGAAGGCATAATCGTTTCTTTGGTTTTATCAATACTCAAAATTATTTTCTGGTAATGGATTTCCCTTTCCACTTTCAGTATCTTTAAATCGTGATCGATTTCAGCGTAGGATGCATATTTTTTCGGTTCCATAATTAGTCTTCGTTAAAAAATATTTCTGAGAATTTCTCCAGGATTGGACCTTCCACTATTTTGTCTTTTACCAAAAACAGTAGTAAAACCAATATCAGGTAAATTCCGGCTACAGCTAAAAATCCTAAAACATTGCTATCAAAAGCATTACCCAAAGCCAAAGCTCCGGCAACGGAAACGAATAGCAAAACAATCATAAGGCAAATAGCAATCAGCGTAAATTTAAGGATTAAGGTCGTTGACTTCATGGCTACCTTAAAACCCCAAAGCTTATAGTAGGCAATTGTATCTTCTATATAAGCTTTTGTATTTTCCTGAATGTCCTCTACATTATCTTTTAATTCTTCTAAGGCCATTATTTCTGAAGTTTGGCGTTTTGTTTTTAAGCTCCGCTAATTTCTCTTCCAGATAACTAATCGCTTCTTCGGCTTTGTAACTTGTACTGGAAAGTAAATCCTCCACTCTTTCCTGAAGTACTTCCTTAGTGTTCGAAAATTTCTCTTTGGTTTCATCATCAAATGAATCCCATTTTGATTTTGCGCGATCTTTTAAATCGTCGATTCCATCCTTGAATTTATCTTTTATTTTTTCTCTGGTTTTTGAACCTTTTTCAGGAGCAAATAAAATTCCTAACGCTGCTCCAATTGCAGCACCTGCTAAAAGTGCTAAAACTCCATTTCCGTTATTGCCTGACATAATATTATAATTTTTAATTTAAGTGAATTTACAAAAAATCCTTTAAATGTTGTGTTAAAAACGGGTTAAACAACAAAAACTTATTTTAAGGCGAATTCCCGAAAGTTTATTCAGTGAATTGTAGTTTTCCTTTCAGGATTTTTAAAAGTGCAATAAAAATCATTTATGAAAGCCGATTTTGATTGTTTAAAATGATAAGTTTTAAAATCTCTATAAGTTTTACAAATAATAAAAAAGCCCACTATAAAAGTGAGCTTTACATTAATAAAATCTATTTTAGATTATTCCTTGTTTTCAACTTTTGCCCAAGTATCCCTCAAGCCAACTGTTTTGTTAAAAACCAATTTTTCTGCAGAAGAATCCTTATCCACACAATAATACCCCAAACGTTGGAATTGGAATCGTTCTCCGTTTTTGGCTGTGGCCAGACTTGGTTCCAAATAACCTTTAATAACTTCCAATGAATTGGGATTGATGTATTCCTTAAAATCAACCTCTTTATCTCCATCCGGATTTTCATGCGTAAAAAGACGATCATATATCCTAACTTCTGCTTCAAGGGCATGATTGATAGAAACCCAGTGAATCGTTCCTTTTACCTTTCTTTGACTGGCTTCAGAACCGCTTCCACTTCGGGAATCTTCATCGTAAGTACAGTGAATTTCGGTAATATTTCCGGCTGAATCCTTTACAACTGATTCTCCTTTAATGATATAAGCATTTTTCAAACGGACTTCTGTTCCTAATGTCAATCGGAAGAACTTTTTATTGGCCTCTTCCTGAAAATCTTCTCTTTCGATATATAATTCCCTTGAAAATGGAACTTTCCTGAAACCTAAACTTGGATCTTCCTGACTGTTCTCTGCATCGAGGATTTCTTCCTTTCCTTCCGGATAATTAGTGATAATCAACTTCACCGGATTCAAAACGGCCATAACCCTTGGTGCCGTTTTGTTTAAATCTTCCCGAACGCAAAACTCCAAAAGCGAAACATCAATAAGATTAGTTCGCTTCGCAATTCCAATGGTATTCGCAAAATTTCGGATAGCCATTGGCGGATAACCACGCCTTCTCATTCCGGAAATGGTACTCATACGAGGATCATCCCAAGAGGTAACGTGTTTTTCTTCAACTAATTGCAATAGCTTCCTTTTCGAAACTACGGTATGCGACAAGTTCCTGCGTGCAAATTCCCTTTGTTTTGGTCTTACTTTTTTGCTATCGTAAACCTGGTCTAAAAACCAATCATATAATTCCCTGTGAGGCAAAAACTCAAGCGTACAGAAGGAATGTGAAATCTGTTCCAGGTAATCACTTTCACCATGAGCCCAGTCATACATAGGATAAATACACCAGTCATTTCCGGTTCTGTGGTGATGCGCATGCAGTATTCGGTACATTATTGGATCACGCATCAGCATATTGTTGTGCGTCATATCTATTTTGGCACGAAGGATATGGGTTCCGTTAGGAAATTCTCCATTTTTCATTCGTGTAAACAAATCCAAATTCTCTTCGACAGATCGGTTTCTGAAGGGTGAATCAGTTCCGGGAGTTGTTGGGGTTCCTTTTTGGATGGCCATTTCTTCTGAAGACTGGCTGTCAACATAAGCCTTTCCGGTTTTAATAAACTCGATAGCCCAATCGTATAATTGCTGGAAATAATCAGAGGCGTAACATTCGTTATTCCATTTATAACCAAGCCATTCGATATCCCTTTTAATAGCATCTACATATTCCTGTTCTTCCTTTGCGGGATTCGTATCGTCAAAACGCAGGTTTACCGGCGCCTGATAATCAATTCCTAAGCCAAAGTTTAAACAAATCGCACTGGCATGACCCACGTGCAAATAGCCATTAGGCTCAGGCGGAAAACGAAAACGTAATTTGTCATTGGACAAACCATTTTTCAAATCTTCCTCTATTATTTGTTCAATGAAATTAAGGGACTTCTCTTCTGTTGACATTATTTTTGTAATTTTAGCAAAGATAAAAAAGTTTACAGTTTTCGGTTTACGGTTTACAGTTTTCTTGTGAAACTAAATACTCTAACTGGAATACTGTGGCTGAATACTATAAATATGGGTACCATAAAACTTAAAAATATCCGAACGTTTTCCTTTCATGGTTGTTTAGAAGAAGAAGCACGTATTGGTTCTGATTACCGTGTAGATTTGGAAATTAAAACCGATTTAAGGAAATCTGCGCTTTCTGATGAACTCAAAGATACCGTTGATTATGTGCTTTTAAACCGGATTGTAGAAGAGGAAATGGCGATACGTTCCAAATTATTAGAGCATGTTGCACACCGAATACTTGATAGAATCTTCAGGGAAATACCATCGGTTTCCCGAATTCTTTTAGCGGTTTCCAAACTCAATCCTCCAATTGGCGGTGATGTTGAAGCCGTTACTATTGAAATGGAAGAATACAGAAGTTAAGTGCTAATTACATCCTGGATTACAAAGTATTTTTTTGCTGATAATCCTTTAATCTTTGCAACTTTCAAAAAAAGTCTATATTTGCCGGCACAACGGCATCGTGGCCGAGCGGCTAGGCACCGGTCTGCAAAACCGTCTACTCCGGTTCGAATCCGGACGATGCCTCAGAAATTAAACCTCTCCCTGTGAGAGGTTTTTTTATTTTTAATTTTTAAGAAAAATTAATTAAAGATATTCGTTCGAATCCGGACGAGAACTCCTAAAAGTTAAAGAAACCTGGAGGTTTTTGTATTTTTAATTTTTAAGAAAAATTAATTAAAGATATTCGTTCGAATCCGGACGAGAACTCCTAAAAGTTAAAGAAACCTAGAGGTTTTTTTATTTTTAATTTTTAAGAAAAATTAATTAAAGATATTCGTTCGAATTCGGACGAGAACTCCTAAAAGTTAAAGAAACCTGGAGGTTTTTTATTGTAAAATTTAGAAAGTTAGTGTAGAATCCGACAAGATCACCGGAAAATTGGAGGTTTTTTTATTGTAAATCTTTAGTAAAATAGTATTCAAATCCAGACGTTATTTACCGAGAAAAAATCAGGTAGGAATTTGTAACAAAAAAACTGTAACAAAATAGAATGTTACAAAAAAATTGTTACAAAGGTTGTAGAACTAATATCTACTTTACCTTCATATAACCATTTTTAAAACGATAACTCGCGGTCTGATAATTAGCTATTGTACTGTTTTTTAAAACATTATTTTGAGTTTTTATTGCTTTCATTTCCTTAGTTGCGGTATTCCAAGAGTATTGGTGGCATTGCTTTTTATCGTTGATTTCTGTGAAAGTATGGTTCTGCAAAAGACCAATGGTTCTATAATTTCCTAACAGAGCACGTTCTTCATTGGGCTGCATTAGACGAATATCCTTTCCGTATAATGAAGTGTTGTAACTCCAGTTCAGGTATCCAAAAAGCGTTGGCATAATATCTATTTGGGAAACCAACTTACTTACCTTTTCCGGAGCTATATTGGCATTATAGATCATTGCCGGAATGTGATGCTTATCAATATTCACTTCCCATTTCCCGGCGCTGTTGGCACAATGGTCGGCAATAAAAATAAATACGGTATTTTTAAACCAGGGTTTGCTTTTGGCTTCATTAATGAATTTTCCAATGGCATAATCGGTGTATTTTATAACCGATTCCCGTTTTCCCTGAGGCATATCAATGGTGTTTTTGGGAAAGGAATAAGGTTTGTGGTTTGATGTAGTCATGATGAAATTGAAAAAAGGCTGTCCGGTTTTATAATTGGCATCAGCAATTTTCAGGGTTTTATTATAGATATCCTGATCGCAGATTCCCCAGGCATTTTCAAACGTAACTTCATCGTCCTCAATATTGATTCGCTTGGTTTTTATATCATCTGCAAGAGGATTTCCCCGATTCCTGTCTACAATATTGAATCCCTGGCCGCCAAAAAACGTGTTCATATTATCGAAATAGCCATCGCCACCATAAATGAAATTCAAATTGTATTTTTTCTGTTTTAAAACAGTTGCAATAGAATATAGATTAGCATTATGCTGACGTCTTACAATACTATTTCCAGGTGTGGGCGGAACAGATAGTGTCAGCGCTTCCATTCCTCTTACAGTTCGCGTTCCTGTAGCATAAAGATTGGTAAAAAAGATGCTCTCTTCCGCCATTTTATCAAGGTTGGGCGTTAGGTTTTGCGTGTTGCCAAATGCAGTCATGAACTCAGCACCGAAGCTCTCTATGCAGACCAATACAATGTTAGGATGGGTTTCTGTTCCCGAATTGCTAACCTTTCTCTCCAGGCTTGTCATGGTATTGGAAAGATAATCTTGATTGCTTTGTTTAATGTCTTTTTTGACAAGTGAAAATGCATCTTTTTCCGGTAATTTTTGATAGAAAGTTTCGTAATCCAATTCATTGGAACGAAAAGCTGCAAAGAAAGAATAGACACCATTTTTTGACAGCTCATTCCCATACTGATTCCTTCCATACTCAGCCAAATCATTGGTTACAAATTGGATATAAATGAAGCTTATAAAAGCTAAAACCAAAGTGTAGGCAACTTTACTTTTAAAAGCCATTGGGTTCGAAAAAGTAAATTGAAATTTTTTTGTCTTATGGAAATAAAGGAAGAATAAACCTGTAAGTGCCAGCAGGAAAAGAATCAGTATTGGCAACGGATAAGACTGATTTATGTTTTCAACTACTTCATAAGTATAAATCAAATAATCAACTGCAATAAAATTAAATCGGGTGTTGAATTCGCTCCAAAACGGAAACTCAGCCAAAAAGGAGAAAACCGTAATAAAAAATGTAAAAAACAAGATGTTATAAGTAAGGATTTTATCGGCTGCATTTCCAGTTTTTTTAGAGGGAAAGAGCAAGATATACATAGCATAGGGCAAAATAAAAAACACGGCTGTTCCAAAATCAAACAGCAATCCCATTCCGAATATCTTAACAATAATCAGTATAGAAAAATCGATAGATTTAAACGACATGATAAACAGAATCAGTCTTATGGCAAAGCCTAAAGAACAATAAACGGCAATAAAGTTTTGTAGGATCGCATAGCGGTTTCGAGATATTTCTTTCATTACTTTTTTAGATAAAACACTTATGGAGAGAAGTGATTACAAAAGTAGAAGCTAAAAAAACCGTATGCTAATAATAGAGGTAAGGTATAATTAGAATGGACTAATAGACCGATTATGGCTGATGGTTAAGTTTGTATTCTGTTGGAGATACACCTTTGATTTTCTTAAAGTTAGCATTGAAAGTAGCCTTATTTTTAAATCCAGCTGAAGTGGCAAGTCCAAGAATGGAAAAATGATCATTATCCGGATTGGAATATAATTTTATAAATTCGGCAACCCGGTATTCGTTAACAAAATCCTGGAAATTAGTATTTAAATGAACGCTAAGGATTTCGGAAATGTAATGTTTCGGAATAGCTACACTTTCACTAAACGTTTGCAATGACAGGTTCGCGTCTGTAAAGACTTTATCCGTTTCCATCGCCTCGATAATCCTTTTTTTATAAGCTTCAACATCAGTAAGATGTAAGGACGAGTTTTTATACTTATTAACCACAACAGGCTTAGTTATAAAATCATATTTTAATACAAACAAATAGGTCAAATAATAAAAGACAAAAGCAATTACAAAAATTAGGATGGCATGAAAGTTTCTGACGTTTAGCAAATCAAAGGTGAAAAAAATTGTGCTGTAATTAATCAATAAGGAGATAATCAATAAATAAAAAGGCGTTTTTATAAGTAGGGGAACCGATAATTTTAAGGTGTAAAAAAAGGCTCTTATCAGATAAATTACAAAAATTAGGTACAACAGGTATTCCATTCTTTCGATGGTTTCCGTTTCCCTAAAAACGAGTTCATACACCTCGATACAGCTATATAAAATGGTCGGAATTGAATAATAGAATATCTCAGAAAACTGAATTGGTTTTTGATTTCTGAGGTTTTTCAGAAACAACAAAAAAAACGTGATAAACAAGGTATTATCAACTAAAAAGACATCTATATCAGAAATAAATAGATTGTTGTTATTATCTCCTATTAAATAAATCAATAAGGAAATTAAAGTCGCATTTAAGTAAAAATAGTTGTTGTAGGTATAGTTTTTTTTATTCTTATAAAGTATTACAAGTAAAAATATTCCCTGAAGTAAAGTGACTATTTGAAGGGTTTGAATCATAATTATTGCTCATGCTCGAGTTTTTCTATTGCCTTATTCACAATCTTTTGTTCCCGTGGAAACCAGGCTTGAGAAAGCAAAACAATACCACAAACAATCAAAACAATACTTATGAATTTCTTGATTAACAGGATGTTTTTTTGGTTGAGTTGTTTTCTTAATTGCTTGGCTAAAAGTATCTTAAACAGGTCGGTAATGAAATACGTTATGATTAATGTGGTAAAGAACGTCAGCATTCTTGAGGTCTTCAGTTCTAGTTGTGGACCTATAGTAATCAGGATGGCGAGCCAAAAACCGAGTACGCCAATATTGATAAAATTGAGGAAAAAACCCTTAATGAATAAAGAAAGATAATTGGTCTTTGCTAATTCCTTTGGATCAATGGCGTCTATATTGATTTTCTTTTCCTGTTTTCGGTTGTTGATAAATGAGATAATACCGTAAGTCAGCATTACGATTCCGCCAAAAATAAACAATGCGGGATCATCCTTTATGCTTTGGATTAGGCGATAACTACTAAAAAAAGCGATGGTAATAAAGACAATATCGGCCAAAACCACACCTAAATCAAACATTACTGCGGCTCTAAATCCTTTTACAACACTGGTTTCAAGTAATACAAAGAAAACCGGTCCAATCATAAAACTCAGAAAGAAACCTAGCGGAATGGCAGATAGAATATCTTGAAGTAAAATCATTGTTAAAATTTTGACCCTGCAATTTAAAACTTAAAATTCAAAATTTAGAATTTAATGTAAAAATCATTTGGCTTCCCTGATGTTTCCACCAGCAACCACCTTTTGGTTAATTTGTTTTGGCTTTCCATGAATGGTAATATTACCACCAGCCCTAACTTTTGCATCCACTAAATCCGTTGCAAATATATGGGCTTCTCCACCGGCATTGCATGCGATTACTGTTTGTTCGGTTTCGAACTTCTCTGCTTCATAAATTCCACCCGAATTAATTACAATATCCTGAACTTTGGCAGCGCCATCAACAGTTACAGTCGAGCCATTGGCAGCTTTTACCTTTAACTTATCTACATTCAGGATTAGTTTTACCTCTGAACCTTCCTTGGCAATGATATCAAAGGAAGTTCCGGTTATATTATCGCCACAGGCAATTCGGGAACCTTCATTCGCTTCAACGGCATCGATATCTGTGTAATATACTGTCACCGAAATATTATCGCCATCAAGCATTTTTAACAGTGGAAGCCTGATCTTTAATTCGCCATTTTTATTGACTAATTCAACATCCTCAGCTTTGCTTCCTTCAATTTGAACTCTATTTTCGTTTCCCGGAACCAACATCACATCAATCCTGTCAAACGAAGTCACCTTGTGAAAATCGCCTGGTTTCTTTTCAATTTGCCCAAACGAAATTGAAGCAACTAACAATAAACTAAAAACTAATTTTTTCATAAGCATAACTTTATCAATTAAACGTTTCTTCTGATAAAATGGAAATCCAATTGTTTCTTAACCAAATCGGCTGTTTTTACCTTTACAAAAACTTCATCTCCAAGCTGCAAAATACTTTGTGTCGCTTGTCCTACCAAGGCATATTGCTTTTCATCAAAAGTATAATAATCTTCTTTTATCTCTCGGATTCGAACCATTCCCTCACATTTGTTTTCGACAATTTCAACATAAATTCCCCATTCGGTAACTCCGGAAATCACACCTAAAAATTCCTGGTCTTTGTGATCCTGCATGTATTTTACCTGCATGTATTTTACAGAATCTCTTTCAGCCTGCGCGGCCAAACCTTCCATATTGCTGGAATGGTTACATTTTTCTTCGTAAATTTCTGCATCAACCGATTTTCCTCCGTCTAAATAATACTGTAATAATCGATGCGCCATTACATCGGGATAACGACGGATTGGTGAGGTGAAATGACTGTAATAATCAAAAGCCAAACCATAATGCCCAATATTTTCGGTCGAATACTTGGCCTTGCTCATACTTCTAATTGTTAAAGTATCCACCAAATTCTGTTCTTTTTTTCCATTAACGTCATTCAATAAATTATTCAACGACTTAGAAATATCCTGTTTGGATTTCATACTAATGGAATAACCGAACTTAGAAATCACTGTCTGCAGATTGATTAACTTATCTTCATTAGGCTCATCGTGAATACGATAGACAAAGGTTTTCTTTTGTTTTCCGATAAATTCGGCCACTTTTCTGTTGGCTAACAACATAAATTCCTCAATAAGATGATTGGCATCTTTTGATACTTTAAAGAAAACGCCAACCGGTTCTGCATTTTCATCGAGATTGAATTTTACTTCCACCTTATCAAATGAAATAGCGCCATCAGCCATTCTTTTCCTTCTGAGTATTTTGGCTAATTCGTCTTGTTTTAAGGTAGCAGCCACAATTTCGGCCGGAACCTTATATTCTTTTCCGGTCAATGAAATTTCAGCCGGAATGATATCGCCTTTAGTTTCAATGATGTGCTGTGCTTCTTCATAGGCAAATCGCTGATCGGAATAAATTATCGTTCTTCCAAACCATTGATTTACTACTTCAGCTTTTGGCGTTAATTCGAATATGGCTGAAAATGTATATTTTTCCTCATACGGACGAAGCGAACAGGCAAAATTGGATAATACTTCAGGAAGCATTGGAACAACACGGTCTACTAAATACACAGAAGTCGCGCGATTATAGGCTTCATCATCTAAAATAGTTCCTTCCTGTAAATAATGCGAAACATCGGCAATATGGACACCAATTTCAAAGTTTCCATTATCCAAAACCTGAAATGATAAAGCATCATCAAAATCTTTTGCATCTTTTGGATCGATGGTAAACGTCAGTACCTTTCGCATATCCCGACGTTTTTCTATTTCCTTTTCAGTTATGGAAGTATCAATTTTGTTAGCATAAGCTTCCACTTCTATTGGAAAATCATACGGTAAACCATATTCGGCTAAAATCGCATGGATCTCGGTATTGTGTTCTCCTGGTTTTCCAAGCACTTTTATCACTGATCCGAATGGAGAATCGGCTTTTGCAGGCCAATCTTCCAGGGTTACCAAAACTACATCTCCATGTTCGGCATCTCCTAATTTGCTTTTCGGAATAAAAATATCGGTATACATTTTGGCGTTTGCCGTAGTTACAAATCCGAAATTCTTCTGGATATCAACTACACCCACAAATTCTGTTTTGTGTCTTTCTATGATTTCTATTACTTCCGCTTCGGGTTTCCGGGAACTTCTTCGGTTATAGACATAGGCTTTTACCTTGTCTTTATCTAAAGCATGATTGAGGTTTATGAACGGAATGAACACATCGTTTTCTAATTCATCACAAACAAAATAGCCTGACTTTCTCGAAGTCATATCGACTGTACCTTCGTAATATTGCTGGCTGGAAGCTTTGACTAAATACTTTCCCGGCTCTGATTCTATGATTAATTTTTGGGCTGCCAATATCTTTAAATCCTTGATTATTTCATTCCTGCTTTTGGTATCATCTAATTCTAAAATAGCAGCAATCTGTTTGTAGTTAAAAGGCTTATTGGCGTTCTTTGATAGTATCTTAAATATCTTTTCGGAAAAGGTTTTCTCATTTTTCCCGAACTTTTTTGGTTTCTTACTCATTATTCATTTTCTAATTAATGCTGAAAATTACGAAATAGTAATCAGTTAACCGTAATTAGCGCTTAGTTTTAATAGAAATCTAACATTTAAAAATAAAAAAAGGCTTACCAGAAAAAGTAAACCTTTTAAAAATATTTAAATTTTAAAATTATTCTACTATGATTTTCTTTGTTGCTTTTCCTTGGTTAGTAACAACTTCTATATAATACGTTCCCTGTGCTAATTCAATCGTATTCAATATATTAGTTTCTGCTTTTTTTACCAATTGACCTAATTGGTTATAAACACTTACTTTTTCTAATTGTAAACTGTCTTCCAAAGCAATATTTATAATTCCGTTTGAAGGGTTTGGATAGATCAAAAAGTTAGACTGAACGAAAGAATCGGAAGCTAAAATAGCTGTTAAATCATATACCCTTACATGACCTGAATTAGCACCATTACCGCTATTTAGATAAGCTCCTGTAGCCAGGATACTTCCATTTGCTGACAAGGAAAGACTATAACCATTATAATTATTAGTCGCTTCACCATCAATATCAGATCCTCTTTGGGTCCAAAATCCTGATACATTTTGATAGACACGTACCTGACCGGAACTAGCACCGTTACCGTCATTTTGGTATGCACCAATAGCCAGGATACTACCATCTGAAGATAAGGAAAGATTATACCCACTTCGATCTCCTGCAGCTTCTCCAACAATATTAGATCCCATTTGCGTCCAAACTCCGGATATATTTTGATACACACGTACATGACCGGTATTATTACCATTTTCATTACTGAAAGGAGCACCCATAGCTACAATGGCACCATTTGAAGATAAGCAAACACCATAACCAAAATTAGTATCAGCTTCTCCATTAATATCTGATCCTATTTTTGTCCATACACCAGATACATTTTGAAAGATTCTTACCTGACCTGATTCAGTACCATTTGCATTACTATAGGGAGAACCAATAGCTACAATACTGCCATCTGAAGATAAGGAAACGGTTAAACCACTTCGATCTCCTGCGGCTTCTCCATTGATATCAGAGCCTATTTGGGTCCATACGCCAGATATATTTTGATAAACACGAACATGACCAGCACCAGCACCATTGCCCGTATTATAAGAAGCACCAATAGCCAGAATATTGCCATCTGAAGATAAGGAAACACTCTCACCACTGTCATCATATTGTGCCTCACCATTAATATCAGAACCTATTTGGGTCCAAACGCCAGATACATTTCGATATACGCGTACATGACCGGAACTATTACCATTTCCATCATTACGGGAAGCACCAATAGCTACAATACTGCCATCTGAGGATAAGGAAACACTATCACCACTCCAATCATCTGAAGCTTCTCCATTAATATCAAAACCTATTTGGGTCCAAACACCGGATACATTTCGATAAACACGTACATGTCCCGAATTAGAACCATTTCCATCATTATTCTTAGCACCAATAGCCATAATATTACCATCTGATGATAAGGAAACATTCCAACCACTCCAATCATCTGCAGCTTCTCCATTAATATCTGATCCTATTTGAGTTTGAGCTATAGAAATTACAGAGTTTAACAGTAATAAAAAGTAAATTTTCTTCATTTTTAATTTTTTTAATTTTGGCAAAAGAACATAATTAAATTCATTTATTTTAATAAATACACAAGCGTAATGATTTAGGATAAAAGCGTAGATAATCTAAATATATTCGTTTACATCTTAAATCATAAAAGTTGTCAACACATATTAAAAACAAAAACAAAAAAAGATTTTTAAATTTAAATTTATGATGGTTATTATAGGGTGTTGATTTGTACAATAACTTTATATTTTAAAATTAGATTTTAGAGTTATCGTTTTTTATATCGATTTATCAACATAGTTTTAAGAGATTAAAAGGTTCATTTTTAAGTCTTTTTAAAATTTAGTTAACAGTTGTTCACAACTAACAATGCCTAAATTTTGTAAATAACTTTGATTGTTGATTTCGGTTAAGAAAAGCAATTTTTATATTGATAACTTTTCCAAAAATTCCGCAAACTAAATTTGTTTTTTTCATTCCGGTTTTGCATTACAATTTTAAAGTGGGTAACCAAGAAAAACTTCTAAAATTCTATCCGAAGTTGTTAACAATTGATGTTAATTTAAGGTTAACTGAAAATCAACGAATTGCGAAAAGCTATTAACATTCTAAAATTTTAACATTTAAATTAGGTATAACGCAATTATTTTCAGTCACTTATAAAAATAAGGCAAAACCTTAAAATTACTATCATTTAAAAATCAAACAGTTATAATAAACCAAAATCAATCCAATAGTTTGCGTAAATTTGTACAACAAATTACAAAAGACAACACTATGAAAATCTCCATCGGAAACGACCACGCAGGACCAGAATATAAGAAAGCAATCGTCGACTTTTTAAATAAAAAAGGACATCAGATTTTGAATCATGGAACAGATACTTCTGACAGTGTTGATTATCCGGATTTTGGTCATCCTGTAGCCTTAGATATTGAAACCGAAAAAGCAGATTTTGGAATAGTAATCTGCGGTTCGGGAAACGGAATTAATATGACAGTTAATAAACACCAAGGCATTCGTTCGGCATTATGTTGGACAAAGGAAATTGCGGCTTTGGCAAGACAGCATAACGATGCTAATATCATAAGTATTCCGGCTCGATTTACTTCAATACCACAAGCAGTTGAAATGGTAGATACTTTTTTGAATACCAATTTCGAAGGCGGAAGGCACGCAACCAGAGTTAATAAAATAGCCTGTAAATAACTGATGGAGCACAACCACGTTCACATCCATAAACATGAAGTGAAAGGAAAGAACTTAGTTATTTCTATTTTTCTAAACCTTGTCATAACCATAGCGCAGATTGTTGGCGGAATTATTTCAGGCAGTTTAGCCTTGATTTCTGATGCACTACACAATTTTTCCGATGTCTTATCGTTGATTTTCAGTTACGGCGCCCATAAATTATCCAGAAGAAAAGCATCCATAGATCACACCTTTGGTTACAAACGCGCCGAATTAATCGCTGCCTTTATCAATGCCATTACCTTAGTTATCGTAGCCCTTTTTTAATCTATGAAGCAGCTACAAGGATATTTCATCCGCAACCCATCGAATCAACGTTGGTTATTTGGTTGGCCATATTGGGAATTGCCGTAAACGGAAGCTCGGTTTTATTACTCAAAAAAGACTCCAAACACAACCTTAATATGAAATCGGCTTACCTACATTTATTGACAGATATGCTGGCTTCCGTTGCTGTTTTGATTGGCGGGATCCTTATGAAACTTTATGGATGGTTTTGGGTTGATAGCGTAATGACGTTGTTGATAGCGTTGTATTTAATTTACGTAAGTTATGATTTGATAAAATCGGCTACCAAAATGCTAATGCTCTTCACACCAGATTTTATTGATATTAAGGAACTGGTACGCGAAGTACATAAGATAAAAGGAGTTAATAAGCTGCATCACATCCATGTTTGGCATCTGAATGATGACGAACTGCATCTCGAAGCACACCTTGATTGTGCCGATGATATAAAGATGAGCGAATTCAACGTTTTACTTAATGAAATAGAAATACTATTATTCAATAAATTCCATATCAACCACATCAACATCCAACCGGAATTTAAAAAGAAGACCCGAAAGATTTTATCGTTCAGGATTAAATTTATGACAACGCTTGATATCCATAGCATCCAAGAAATCTTTAAGAAAAGGATTCCGGACTCCCATAAAGGAAATTACGGGCATGCCCTCATTATCGCCGGAAGCCAATCCAAAATGGGCGCAGCCATTATTGCAGCTAAAGCTTGTTTGAGAACAGGAGCAGGTTTGGTCACATTAAACATTCCCAAAAAGAAAGATTTGCTGTTTTTGCTTCGATTCCTGAAATAATGACATCCTTCCGCGAAGAAGAAAACCATTGGAACATTTATAATGCCATTGCCATTGGTCCCGGAATCGGAACGGATAAAGCGGCAGAAAACCTACTGAAAGTATTGATAAAAAATGTAGATTCTCCAATCATTTTTGATGCTGATGCGTTAAACATCTTAGCTAAAAATCCAGGGTATATGCTGTCTTTACCAGACCAATCTATTTTCACGCCACATCCAAAGGAATTTGACCGATTATTTGGAGAGCATGTTTCAGATGAAAACAGAAGGCAGACTGCTATCGCAAAAGCCCGCGAGTTAAAACTCATCATCGTCTTAAAAGGACATAAAACATTTATTACCAACGGAGACGAAAGCTTTGAAAATACTACAGGTAATTCAGGTTTGGCAAAAGGAGGTTCCGGAGATGCTTTGACCGGAATCATTACGGCTTTATTGGCACAAGGATATGAACCTTTAAATGCATCAAAACTTGGAGTCTACCTCCATGGCTTAGCTGCCGATATAACATTAGAAACCCAAAGCCCCGAAAGCATGTTGATTAACGATGTTATAGAAAACCTTGGAAAATCTTTCAAAAAAATTCAAAATTAATTTCTCACAATGACCAGCATACAATTCATCCAAACGCAAGTAAATACTGTACCAAAAAACATAGAAGCAACCTTAAAATTACTTTCCGAAGATTGCACAATACCCTTTATTTCCCGTTACCGGAAAGACCAAACCGGAAATCTTGACGAAGTCGTAATCGAGACCATTGCCAAACTTTCGAAACAATACGATGAAATAGTAAAACGGAAAGATTCCATTCTTAAAACCATCGAAGAACAAGGCCAGCTTACGCCCGAATTAGCTAAAAAAATAAAAGACAGTTTCGATTTACAGGAAATAGAGGATCTGTACCTGCCTTATAAAAGGAAGAAAAAAACAAGAGCTGATGTCGCCCGTGAAAACGGATTGGAACCTTTGGCCAAAATCATTTTCGCACAAGGCAAAGACGATGTCGATTATATTTCGACGCAATACCTTAACGATAAAGTCCGCAACGAAGATGAAGCGCTTCAAGGAGCACGGGATATCATCGCCGAATGGATTAACGAAAATATTTTCATCCGGAAAAATCTGCGACGAATTTTTCAGCGAAAAGCTATCGTTTCAACAAAGGTTGTTAAGAAGAAGGAGAATGAGGAAGACGCACAAAAATTCAAGCAATATTTTGATTGGGCTGAACCAATTTCGAAAGCACCATCACACAGGTTATTGGCAATGCTTAGAGCTGAAAACGAAGGATTCATAAAGTTGAATGTTGATATCGAAAACGAGGAAGCAATCGACTTTATCGAAAACGAAATTATCAAAGCCAAGAATGACACCACAGAGCATATTGAATTAGCAATAAAAGACAGCTACAAACGATTATTGGAACCTGCAATTTCTAATGAAACTTTACAAGACGCTAAAGCGAAAGCCGACATCAAGGCCATTGACGTTTTTGCCGGAAACTTAAACCAGCTTTTATTGGCACCGCCATTGGGAGAAAAGCGGATTTTGGCAATCGATCCCGGATTTCGTTCGGGTTGTAAAATTGTCTGCCTGGATGAAAGAGGCGATTTGCTTTATAACGAAACCATCTATCCGCATCAGCCACAGAATGAAAGCGCGATGGCAATGAAGAAAATCCGATCGATGGTAAATGCCTATAACATTGAAGCGATTTCTATCGGAAACGGAACGGCAAGCCGGGAAACCGAATTCTTTATCAAGAAAATTGCTTTTGATAAACCAATTCAGGTTTTTGTCGTTTCAGAAGCCGGAGCTTCGGTTTATTCGGCCTCCAAAATTGCACGCGAGGAATTCCCGAAGTTTGATGTAACGGTTCGTGGTTCGGTTTCTATCGGACGTCGTTTGGCTGATCCTTTGGCTGAATTGGTAAAGATTGACCCAAAATCAATTGGGGTAGGACAATACCAGCACGATGTCGACCAATCCAAACTCAAGGAAGAATTGGATACGGTAGTGGTACGCTGCGTGAATTCAGTCGGAATCAATATCAATACAGCCAGTAAATCGTTATTAAGTTATGTTTCAGGAATTGGGGAAAAAATGGCCGAAAACATTGTCGCCTACCGTTCGGAAAACGGAGCATTTGAAGACCGGAAGCAATTGAAAAAAGTTCCGCGTTTAGGAGACAAAGCTTATCAACAGGCCGCAGCTTTCATTCGAATCCACAACGGAAAAAATCCACTCGATAATTCGGCTGTGCATCCCGAAGCGTATCCAATCGTAGAAAAAATGGCCAAAGATCTGGGTTTAAAAACCAATGAGTTAATCGCCAATAAAGAGAAGATTTCGCAACTAAAATTAGAAAACTACATCACGCCCGAAATAGGAATACTTGGACTGAAAGACATCGTTAAAGAACTCGAAAAACCAGGATTAGACCCAAGAAAATCGGCTAAGGTTTTCGAATTTGATCCTTCAGTTACCACAATAAAAAATGTAAGAACGGGAATGATTTTACCCGGAATTGTCAACAACATTACGGCTTTCGGCTGCTTTGTTGATATCGGTATTAAGGAAAGCGGATTGGTTCATATTTCACAACTCAAAGCAGGCTTTGTTTCCGATGTAAATGAAGTGGTAAAGCTGCATCAGCATGTTCAGGTAAAAGTCGTTGAGGTTGATGAGGAGAGAAAGCGAATTCAGCTGACGATGGTGTTGTAAAATCCTCAAAAAACAAATTCTTATTTGGTGTGAAAGTTTCTCAAAAATAAATTTTCACACATAAAGTGTGTGAAAATTGTAAAAATAAATTTCTTCACACACTTTTCGTGTGAATTTCTTGAAAATAAATTTTTTCACACAATCTGTCAAAACTGATTTCATCAGAAATTTTCCGTGATATTTTTAATAAAATAGAGTAGAAGCCGGTTTGATTTACAGCATCATTTCACCGATAAATTTCCTGGTAAACTTGGAGACGCAATTCGCTATAAAGTAAGTATCCACGAACTCATCTTATCCAAAATCTGTGGAGCAATTGTTTGTTCCAATTGACCATATTCTTCAACAGTTCCGGTTTTTGCTTCCTGGAATAAGTGATTCAGATTAGGAAATTCCATAGTTTCAGATTTCTTGTTTTTGGCCTTTTCTAAAGAGACTTTTATCCCGTTGAGGTTTTCTTTTGAAATTACCTGCAGATCTTTGGAACCATTAATTGCCAATATAGGGATTTTCAGTTGGCTCCAGTATAGATCAGGATTGATTTTTAAGAAATAAATATACCACGGAATAGTTACCTTTTTGGCTTCTGATAAGGTTATCTTTTCAATTTCCGCAGCATCAGGCTGTTGTTCTTTGGGTAATTTCTGCATTTCCGAAGCAAACAATTTTTGGACTTCTCCGGTTAGATTATCTCCGTTATAGCTTTTGATGAGCGAATAGATTTTTCGGTTGGTTTCCTCTCCCGATTTCAATTCTTCTTCCGTTGCTCCCGAAGCTTTTGCAATTGCGTTGGCCTGCAATACCATCAATTCCTCTATTGGAACTCCCGGACCAGCCATTGAGATAATGAATTTTACTTTCGCATTTTGGGAAGCCACCATTGGAGCTATGATTCCGCCTTCACTGTGACCAATCAAACCAATATTCTTAAATCCTTTTTGGGCTAAAAATTCAACGGCAGCGTTAGTGTCTCCGGCAAAATTTTGAGTGGTTACATTCTTACTTAAACCATTAGACCCACCGGTTCCTCTATCATCAACACGCAAAACGCCGATTCCTTTTTTGGCAAAATCATCAGCAATTACCCAAAAGGATTTGTGACCGAAAATTTCTGAATCCCGGTTTTGTTGTCCTGAACCTGAAATTAAAACCACCACCGGAAAATCCTTTTTATTAGCTGGTGTAGTTAAGGTTCCGGCAAGAATATTTTTATCTGTCGGATTGGTAAAAGTTACCTCTTCAATAGTATAATTAAAGGGAGGTTTTGGCATTTGAGGCCTTTTTAAAACCGATTCTCCCTCTTTCTTTTTGGAAAGGTTTAGCGGAACTGAAGCGCCACCTTGAATAAATGACCCTATTATTTTTCCGTTTTCCAATTTTCCTTTGTAGGCAATTCCTAATTTTTTGGCGTCTACAAACAATTCGTTATTGACAAACGATGTTTTTTCTGTTGGCATATCTTTTGCGCCCTGCATCGGACTGTCCATAGTCGTAACTAATTCACTTCCATTTTGTCGGATATTGAAGATTAAAGGAAGTTTAGCTCCCGGAACTTCCAGTTCACCTACCCAAGAGCCAATAATTTCCTGGCTGAATAAGTTGAAAAAGCATAAAAAGCAGGCAATAGTCAGTAAGGTTGTTTTCATCAATTAATGTTTAAAATTTATTAAAGGCAAAAAAAAGCCCAAACACCATAAATGGAATTTGGGTATTATTTTCTTGTATTCAAGGTAAACTATTTTCTAGCTTCTTCTTCTTTTTTAGAAGCAGGATTTGCGTCGTCTTCTCCTTTGGATGCTTTTTTGAATTCATTAACTCCAGAGCCTAATCCTTTCATTAATTCCGGTATTTTTTTCCTCCGAAAAGTAATAAAACAACAACTAGAACAACTAATATTTCAGGCATTCCTATTCTTCCCATGATATATAATTTTATGCTTTCGCAGATTTTATTTTATAAAACTGATGCAAAGGTAAAAAGAAAATAACATTCTTTTGAATTTCACTATAATAAATATACGTTAAACATCGTTTACTCTAAAAAGGCTAAGCCAACTTATTTTCTATATTTGTAAAACATTCCAAACTACTATGTCTGAAAAACGACTCAAGCGAAAAATAATCAAGAAAAAACTCTTCACAAAAAACCGATTGGTTATTTTGAACGAAGACACATTTGAGGAAATATTTTCGCTTCGCCTGACTTTAATGAATGTTTTTGTAGTCGCAACAATTGGTGCTTTACTGATTATTTTCGTTACGACTTATATAATTGCCTTTACACCTTTACGCGAATTTATTCCGGGTTATGCTTCAACACAACTTAAAAAAGATGCTACAGAATTAGCCTTGAAATCAGACTCATTAAGTCACGCGCTCAAGAAAAATGAAGCTTACATACAATCCATAAAAAAAGTATTGACAGGTGATCTCGAATACGCCAAGTTTAACAAGGATTCCATTATGGCAGCCGCTTCCGAAGCCGTTTCAGAGGAAAACCTAAAACCTTCCAAAGCTGATTTAAAGCTACGCGAGGAAGTGGAAAGAGAAGACAAATACAATCTTTTCGAAAAGGCAAAACCAAAAGTAAGTACTGTTTTATTTCCGCCGGTAAAGGGAATGATAACCGAAAAATTCAACCCCAAAAACAAGCATTATGCTGTAGATATTGCTTTGCCTAAAAATACTCCAATAAAAGCTACCCTGAGCGGAAGAGTGATTTTCGCTGATTGGACACCAAATACCGGAAACGTAGTCATTATAAGGCATAATAGCGGATTTATTTCGGTTTATAAACATGCAGCTTCAATAACGGTTTCACAAAATGACGCAGTCAGGACAGGAGAAGTCATTGCTTTAGCAGGCTCAACCGGTCAGGAATCAACTGGAGTTCATCTGCATTTTGAATTGTGGAAAGATGGTTATCCTATCGATCCAAGTATTTTTATTGAATTTGAATAACATATGTCTTTAAAAACAACAGCCGCCAAAATATTTGCTAAGGTCATTCACAATAAAACCCAACGATGGGTTGGGAATCCGATTGAAACACAGCAGAAAGTTTTTCGGAATCTTTTGGCTTCAGCCAATAAGACTCAGTTTGGTAAAGATCACAATTTTATTGAGATAAAATCTTTTGATGACTTTGCTAAACAGGTTCCGATTCGGGATTACGAGGAACTTCGTCCTTATGTAGATCGCGTTGTAAAAGGTGAAGCGGATATCCTTTGGAAAGGAAAGCCAATCTATTTTGCCAAAACGTCGGGTACCACTTCCGGAGCCAAATATATTCCGCTAACCAAAGAATCGATGCCATTTCATATTGAAGCGGCACGGAATGCTATTCTCGGCTACATTCACGAAACTGGAAAAACCGATTTTGTTGATGGTAAAATGATTTTCCTTCAGGGAAGCCCTGTTTTGGAAGAAAAAAACGGAATAAAACTCGGAAGGCTTTCGGGAATAGTAGCGCATTTTGTTCCGAAATATTTACAGAAAAACAGAATGCCAAGCTGGGAAACCAACTGTATTGAAGACTGGGAAACGAAAGTTGACGCCATTGTGGAAGAAACTTTCAATGAAAATATGACTGTCATTTCCGGAATTCCTTCCTGGGTTCAGATGTACTTTGAAAAACTGGAACAAAAAGGAAATAAACCAGTTGGCGATATTTTCAAAAACTTCAATTTGTTTATTTATGGTGGCGTAAATTATGAGCCTTATCGCGCCAAATTTGAAAACCTTATCGGAAGAAAAGTAGATTCGATCGAATTATTTCCGGCTTCGGAAGGCTTTTTTGCCTATCAGGATTCACAAGCGGAAAAGGGAATGCTGCTGCTTTTGAACTCAGGAATTTTCTATGAATTCGTGAAATCAGATGAATTTTTCACCGAAAACCCAAGGCGGTATACAATTGGCGAAGTAGAATTAAATACCAATTATGTTTTAATCATTTCTACCAACGCCGGACTTTGGGCTTACAATATTGGTGATACTGTGCAATTCACAAGCCTGAAACCGTATCGGGTTATAGTTTCTGGACGAATCAAGCATTATATTTCTGCGTTTGGTGAGCACGTGATTGGTAAGGAAGTGGAGCATGCGTTGAAAGAAGCGATGGAAAACACAAACATTCGGGTTAACGAATTTACAGTAGCACCTCAAATTGCGCCTGATTCAGGATTGCCGTATCACGAATGGTTTATTGAGTTTGAAAATGAAGCTGAAAACCTGGAAGAATTCGCCCTAAAAATCGACAATGCCATGCGAAAGCAAAATGTATATTACGACGATTTGATTGTTGGAAAGGTTCTGAAAACACTAGTTATTTCAAAAGTTTCCAAAAACGGTTTTCAGGAATACATGAAATCCATTGGAAAATTGGGTGGTCAGAATAAGATTCCAAGGCTGAGTAATGACAGGAAAATTGCAGATTTACTGCAAAGAAAAAAATAAAGATGAAAGAAAAAAGACTGTTGTGGTTGATGCTGTTTATATCTGTTGCTGTTTCGGCTCAAATAAAAGGAATTGTTATTGATGAAAATAAAAAGCCCGTTTCCTATGTGAATATTTGGGTTGAAAATGAAAACAACAGCACCACATCGGAAGAAAATGGGGAATTTATAATCAATTGCCTGCCTGATAAGAATTTGATTTTTTCAGCTTTAGGGTATGAAAAAAAGACAGTAAAAGCTTCAGAATCCGATAATGTAACCCTAAAAATAAACGCCTTCGAACTAAGCGAAGTGGTCATCGCAAAACGATTTGAAACTAGGCAAAACGAAATCGGAAAAGTAAAAATCGAGAGTTACCAGGCATTTGAAAACGGACCTCGGATTGATGCCAAATTTTTTCCATACGACCCAAAATACAAAAAGACCAAATACATAAAGCAAGTCGCAATAATTACCGATAGCCAATTGGAAAGCAGTAGTTTTAAAATCCACTTTTATGCGGTTAATCCAGATGGTTCACCAGGAGAAGAACTACTTAAGAAAGACTATCTGGTTTCGGTAAGGAAAGGAGTCAAAAAAGGCTATTTCAATGTTGTGGATTTCAATTTAAGAATGCCCAAGACCGGACTATTCGTAGGCTTTGAAAAGCTAATCATCGAAAAAAACAAATTGGAAAAGGAAGTGATTGATTCAAATACAAAAGCAACTACAATTCAGAAATTGTATTTCCCTTATGTGCTTTATAATTATGTAGAAAGGGAGTTTATTTATACATTCTCTAAAGGAAAATGGAATCGTCAGACTAAGGAAGACATTAATAATCCTTCGGATAAAATGAGGGTATATGAACCCGCAATAAACCTAATTCTAACCAACTAACGACAAAAACCCTATATTTGCAGGTTAGAAAAAACAATTTAATGAAAGAAATTAAAAACATTTCGCGCTCACGAGCGCAAGAATCGTCGGCAGCTATCGAACGATTGTACATTACCATGAGGCATTTATTTAACAGAGGTTTCTATAAACCAATGGGTGTTTCAGGAGAAACTTTAAGGGAAGCATTACTTTCCCTGCGACCGGAAATTTACGGAAGCATTGCAGAAGAAAAAGTGGAACTCAGCGGTTTGCTTTATGTAATTGAAAGGCTTCCGGTGGGCATTGAGGAATGCAGATTCATCAATTTAACTTCAGACGAAGGGTATTCCAAATCACATTTCACGCCAATTGTTCCGCCAAAAGAAGAAGGAACTGTTACCGTATCGATGACGAACAGATGAATGTGGAAATCACGCGTGGACGTTCGGATATTTATGATATCCTGACGCATTTGACTTTTATTTTCATAGAATCCCATAAAATAAAAAACAGGGTTTTACTTGACGAAATGGAGGTAGAATTAACCCGTGATTGGGAAAAACTGGAAGAAGCCGTTTTACAGAATAAAAAAATGACACTTAAGGAAAAAGAAATTGCCATTTCGCATGCAGCGAATGTTTTGGGAAGAAGTTTTTCAGAAGTGTTGGCTATTTATGATGATTTTGGAACCAAAGAAAAACCAGACCGTTTTTTACACGTTATCTATTGGTTGGGAAAATTAGCGATAGATGAGACCATCAACAATAATAAAAGAACCATTACTTTCAGCCCGATTTTAAGGGAAAGATTAGGCCATCATATCCACGGGGAAATCTGGGCTAACAATATCAAGGAAGCTCTTAAGGAGAACAATCTATTAGAAAGGCCAATCCATATTATCAGTGCGAATATGCACAGTGTAATGAATTCTATTTTTGCAACGAATGTCTTAAAAACAAAGTTTAAAGACAAATCAGATTTCTTTGTTTATGAAGAACTGAGTAAATCTGGAGCAAAGGATGTTCGAAATAAAGTAGAAGAAGTAGCGCTTAAGCAAGGAATGCTATCGCTTCCTGATGTTATGTCGGGAACCAATATTGATGTACAGATATTTGATACAGCCAAAATTGACTGGGCAAAATCGAGTTTTCCAAAAGCTGTAATTGGTAAGGAAGCACCTGTATTGATTGTAATGGATTATGCTTTTGGCGAACAGGCATTTGAAACTATTGACGAATTATTAAAACCTTATAAGGAAGGAAAAAACAGGACTTTCCTAAATGTAGAATCGGTTTCGATTATGGGTAAGGCTGGAATTCTGGAAGGCGGAAAAGGAGATATTATGATTCCTTCAGCACATATCAATGAAGGAACTGCAGATAATTATCCGTTTGAAAACGAGTTGACTTTGGAAATGTTTGAAGGAAATGGAATTCCGGTATGTTCCGGACCAATGGTTACTGTTTTGGGAACCTCACTTCAAAATAAGGATTTGCTGAAGTTTTTCCACGAATCGACATGGGAAGTAATTGGACTTGAAATGGAGGGCGCTTATTATCAGAAGGCAATTCAATCGGCATCCAAAATCAGGAAAAGCATTCCGCAAAATGTAAAAGTAAGGTACGCTTATTATGCTTCGGATAATCCGCTTGAAACAGGAAGTACACTGGCTTCGGGAGGCTTGGGAACAACAGGTGTGAAGCCGACCTATTTGATTACCATTAAAATATTAGAACAAATTTTTAACGTAAAATAAGTATTTATTATGAGTGCAAAACCTCAAAACATAGACAACGAGGAAATTGATTTATCACAAATCTCAAAGAAAATCAATAATTTTTTTGAAGGAATATCTAATTCAATTTTCAGAGGGATTTTGTTCGTCCAAAAGAGATTGATTATTTTCATTGCATTATTTATAATCGGCGCGGTTTTAGGATATTATTTGGATAGATCTGGAAGATCTTATAAAAGTGAGGTTATAGTTTGCCCAAATTTTGGCAGCGTCGATTATTTATATGCCAAAGTTGGACTATTAGAGTCAAAACTTAATGAGCAGGATACTGTGTTTTTTAAATCAATTGGTGTTAAAAATCCAAAATCAATTGCAGGCATAGAAATAAAGCCGATTATTGATATCTATAATTTTGTCGGCAGCAATACTGCGAATGTAAGTAACGCTCAGAATACACAAAATTTTGAATTAATAAAATTACTCTCTGAAGACGGTGATATTAATAAGGTAATTACTGATAAGATTACGAGTAAAAATTATGGACGACACACCCTTATCATTTCTACAAAAGCAAAAATTTCTAACAAGGAAATGGTAGATCCGCTATTATCATTTTTGAATCAGAATGAATATTTCCAAAAATTGCATAAAGCACACATAAGTAATATCAAGGAAAAAGTTAAACATGATGAAGCAGTTATTGAAGAAGTTGATGGTTTTTTAGATCAAATTTTGAAAGCAATGAATGATAGCCAAAAAAGCGACAAATTGGTATATTATAATGAAAATACTGAAGTAAGCCAAATGCTTCAAACCAAGAATGGACTTAATAATGAATTAGGTGCGTTAAAAGTTGAGTTAATAACTTCCCAGGATGTAATCACAAAAACAAGTAGTGTACTTAACGTAATAAACAAAAGTGGACTTAACAATAAAATGAAAATAATCCTTCCGTTTTTTTTAATTTTCGTTTATCTGGGAGTATATTTATTTAGAAGTTTTTATAAAAGACAGGCTACAAAATTATCAACAAAATAAGGTTTTATGAAAGGGATTATTCTGGCAGGAGGTTCTGGAACAAGGTTGCACCCATTAACTTTAGCGGTAAGTAAACAACTTATGCCCATTTATGATAAGCCAATGATTTACTATCCATTGTCAACACTTATATGGTCTGGAATCAATGAAATATTAATCATTTCAACGCCACACGACTTACCATTATTCAGACAATTATTAGGAGATGGTAAAAGCATAGGCTGCAAATTTGAATATGCTGTTCAGGAACATCCAAATGGTCTTGCGGAAGCATTTATCATCGGAAAGGAATTTATTGGAAAAGATAAGGTTGCCTTGGTTTTGGGCGATAACATTTTTACGGAACCGGATTATCTGAATTATTGTTAGCCAATAACAATCCGGATGGTGGAATCATTTATGCCTACCACGTTCATGACCCGGAAAGGTATGGTGTTGTAGATTTTGACAAAGACGGAAAAGTGCTTTCAATAGAAGAGAAGCCACAACAGCCAAAATCAAATTTTGCCGTTCCCGGAATTTACTTTTATGATAATGATGTAGTAGAAATTGCTGCCAATATTAAACCTAGTCACCGCGGTGAAATCGAAATCACGGACGTTAATAAAGAATATTTAAGAAGAGGAAAACTCAAAGTAAGCATTTTGGACAGAGGTACTGCCTGGCTAGATACCGGAACGTTCCAATCGTTAATGCAGGCCGGACAATTTGTGCAGGTAATAGAAGAGCGTCAGGGATTAAAAATTGGTGCTATTGAAGAGGCTGCCTACAGAATGGGCTTTATTGATACAAAACAGTTAGAAAAATTAGCCGAACCCTTGCTAAAAAGCGGTTATGGAAAGCATTTACTTAGCTTGATTTAAAATATGAATTTTATTGCAACCAAACTTGAAGGATGTTTTATTGTTGAACCCAAAATTATCGTCGATGAACGCGGTTATTTTATGGAAAGCTTCAACGAAAGTACTTTTCAGAAAGGAATTAACCAACGTGTTCACTTTGTTCAGGACAACCAATCGCTTTCTTCAAAAGGTGTTATACGAGGTTTGCATTATCAAACCGGAGAACATGCTCAAGCAAAATTAGTCCGCGTTTTGGAAGGCGAAGTTTTGGATGTAGCTGTTGATATTCGGCCAAATTCATCAACTTTCGGAAAATATGAAGCAGTAGTTTTATCGGCAGAAAACCAAAAACAGCTTTTTGTGCCAAGAGGATTTGCACATGGATTTTTGGTATTAAGTGAGAAAGCGACTTTCTTTTATAAATGCGATAATTTTTATAATAAGGAATCGGAAGGAGGCATTATTTTTAATGACCCATCGATAAATATTGATTGGCAATTTCCAATATCAGAATTGATTATTTCCGAAAAAGATAAAATACAGCCAACAATTGAAAATGCCAAAAAGGCATGGTAGCTTTAGTAACCGGAGCCAATGGACAGTTAGGACAAAGCCTGCGGTTTATTGCGCCTAATTATCCTGAAATCCATTTTGTTTTTTGTTCTTCGACAGATTTAGACATTTCAAATTTAGAAAATTGCAAAACAGTATTTTCTAAAATAAAACCCAATTATTGTATAAATGCTGCAGCTTACACGGCTGTTGACAAAGCCGAAAGTGAGTCCGAAAAAGCACATTTAATTAATGTTATTGGTGCCCGGAATATAGCTGAGGTTTGCAAAGAATATTCAACTATTTTACTTCATATTTCTACTGACTTTGTTTTTGATGGTAACACTTCAAAAGCTTATTCAGAAAATGATATTCCTAATCCAAAAGGCGTTTACGGACAAACCAAATTAGATGGAGAAAAAGCCATTCAGTCGGTTTTTGATGATTATTATATCATTAGAACTTCATGGGTTTATTCACAATTTGGAAATAATTTTATGAAGACGATGTTGCGGTTGGCTTCGGAAAGAGATTCGATTTCAGTGGTAAATGACCAGATTGGCACGCCAACAAATGCGGTAGATTTAGCAGCGGCTTTGCTTAAAATCATTACAAGCAACAGCAGCAGTTTTGGAATTTATCACTTCAGCAACGAAGGGCAATGCAGTTGGTATGATTTTGCCAAAGAAATTTTTGAAGTTAATAATATCAATATAGACTTACAAGACATTCCAACTTCTGACTTCCCTACACCGGCAAAAAGACCACGATATAGTGTTTTAGATAAAACAAAAATAAAAAGGGTTTTTGGATTGGAAATAAAAAATTGGGAAGAAAGTTTGAAAGTCTAAATATCAAACAATAGTTAATTGAACACAAAAAATCAATAAAGTTGGAAACAAAAATACATTCACAATTAATTTACAGCATACTTTTCAAGTTTATATCGATGTTACTGGTTTTTGTAACTACGTCAATTACTTTTAAGTATTTGGGTAAAAGCGATTACGGTATTTGGACAACTATATATTCTATTATTTCATGGGTTTATCTCTTGGATTTCGGATTTTCTAATATTATTAAAACGGAGTTACCAACAATCACTAAGGACAAAATAGGTAAAATAAATACATTGATAACGACGATTTACGTGGGAATTGGAATAGTGGCATTATTTATTTTGATTATTTATCTTTTTTTAAGTCTGTTTGTTTCGGTCAGTGATTTTTTAAATATAGACTCTAAGGTCATTAATTTCAATTTTATTTTATTCCTAAATCTAGTATTTTCCTTATCTGTCTTACTAATAGGAAATTACAAATCATTATTTGTTGGTATTTTAAAATCACATTTGGTCGAATTTTCGCTAATGGTAATTCAGTTATTTATACTGATATTTATTTTTTTACTTAGTAAATATGATTTATTTCACGGCTACTCTAAGGTACTGATAGTATCGTTGGTTTTTGGCTCCGTGAATATATTGATGAGTACATGCTTTACAATATATTTTTTCTACACAAATAAAAACATTAAGATTTCTTTAAAATATTTTGATTTGAATGTACTAAAATCAAAGTCAAATATTGGAATTAAATATTTTATCATTCACATATGTATGATAATTATTTTTTCCACTGATTATCTTTTAATTGAGAAATATTTCGGTCCGAAAGAAGTTGCAAACTATGATATCGTTCTAAAAATATATCAGGTTCCAATGTTATTAGTTATATCCGGACTTGCCCCTTTTTGGTCTATATTCTCCAAAAAATTTGCAGAGAGACAATACAGATGGATCAAAAGAACTTTAGTAATCTATAATTTTTGTTTTTTAATATTTATCGTGGGAACCATTATATTGTTTTTTATTATCGAAAAAATTATTTTCTGGTGGCTTAAAACCGATTTAAAAATTCCGTCGGAATTATTAATTTCAATATCACTTTACATTACTTTTAGATCCTTTACAGCGATGTATAATTATTTTTTGAATGGAGTAAACAAAATAAACTTATCTTTGGGCCTTACAATTTTTGGAGCAATTATTAACATTCCAATTTGTATTGCCTTAATAAAAACCAATTTGGGTGTGTCCGGTATTGTAGTTGGAACTTGCATAAGTATACTGCCGCTATGCATTGTTCTACCGATACAAGCATTCAATATTATTAACAAAAGAATAAAAAACGTAATAAATGATTAGGTTCATAAAAGACAAAATAAAATACAGGCTGAACAAGCCATTAAGAAGAAGAAAAAAATTACTGAAACACTTTGGGATTACGAAAATCCTGGACGTTGGTGCAAACACAGGACAATATGCTTTGGAATTACGAAAAATAGAATATACAGGAAAAATCATTTCTTTTGAACCTATAACAAGTGTCTTTAATGAATTAAAGAATAATTTGAGGAAGGACAAAAATTGTTTAACAAAAAACTTTGCGTTAGGCGATAAAAATGAAACCAAAACCATAAATATTGCAAAAAACCTTGCTTCCAGTTCGTTTTTCTCCAGAACCGAATACATGGAAAAAAATGCAAAGCACACAGAATACATAAGTCAGGAAAAAGTAGAAATTAAAATTTTAGATTCTATTTTTGAAACAATTTGCGATTCAAACGACATTGTTTTCTTAAAACTGGACACCCAAGGTTATGAAAAAAACATTCTTAACGGATCTATCGAATCGTTAAAGAAAATTAAAGGAATTCAAATAGAATTAGCAATCAAACCAACCTATGAAGGAGCTCCAAATTTTAAAGAAATTTTTAAGATTTTAGAAGATTCCGGATTTAAATTATATTCTCTGGAAGACGGTTTTGAAGATGAAAAAACAGGTCAATTGTTAGAAATTGACGCAATCTTTTTTAGAGATTAGTTCAACAAACTTAATAAAAAATGAGCCTACAACTTTCCATAATTATTGCAACTTATAATTCCGAAAAGACACTACAAGCAACATTAGATTCGTTATTAAATCAATCTTACAAAAATTTTGAAGTGATTTTGGCGGATGGAGCCTCGAAAGATAAAACGGTTGACATAATAAAAGAAAACGTATCAAAATTCCGGGATCTAAATATACCATATTATTGGACTTCTGAACCAGATTCAGGAATTTACGATGCTTGGAATAAATCTTTAAAAAAAGTAAATTCATCATGGATTGCTTTTGTTGGTTTCTGACGACACTTATTATCCATTTGCTTTGCAAAATTACGTGGATGAAATGAATAAATTTCCAAACATAAATTATATTTCCAGCAAAGTTGAATTAATTAACGAGAATAATAAAATCTTAAAAATAATAGGAAAGCCGTTCAATTATAAACAGATGAGTAGGTATATGAATATCGGGCACGTGGGTTCATTTCATCATATAGATTTGTTTAATAAATATGGCAATTTTGATACTGATTACAAAATTGCAGGTGACTATGAATTTTTCCTTAGATGTGACCATTACATCAATGCCGGATTTATTGATAAAAAAATGGTTAGAATGTTAAACGGTGGTGTAAGTAATCAATTGGTGAATGCTGTATTAAAAGAAAATCTCCAATTACATCTCAAATACAAACGTTTTTCTAATTTACAATGTTATTTTGAGTTTTATTTAGCGCACCTTAAAGCAAAAGCGCGAAAAATTAAATACCGTTTTCTGTAGTTTTTTGTTTTTTATTTTCATCATATTTAATAAAAATCATAAGTAACAAGTTGAAGTATAGTAATCCGTATTGTCTGTATAAATAATCTTCAACAAAACAAATAATTAGAGTACTTATAACTAACACATTCAACAAGAAAATATTTTTTTTGACACAAATTCTTACTAGGTTGTATAGATAAAATAGGTATAAAATAAAGCCAAAAAAGCCACTGCAAATAAAAATATACAAGTAATAATTATGAGTCATATAATTATCTTGTAAGTAAAAACTAGAGTTATAATTTGATTTATAACAATCGTTTAAGCTGTTTTGAAGGTTTTCATATCCTATTCCGGTTTTCCAGTTTTCTTTAACTAAGCTCAAGTCACAGTCTAATATTGCTTTCCGTATATTGGTAGAGTCATAGTCTAAATCCTTTGGTTTAACATTGAAACTATTTATTGTTTCTGCAAACCTCATTCTAATTCCTGGCACATAAACTACCAGTAAGGCTGCAAACACTAAAAAAATAAACCAAAAGCTACACGAGAACTTGGTTTGAGAGAAGTTCTAAAAAAGTCATTAAAAATAACAAAGAAATGAAAACGATAATGTTTAACCTTGTCAATAATAGAAAGGTGATAATCATAAAAACAAAAACATAAATCAAATGAAAGTATTTTTTTTGTTTTAAAACTAATTCATAACTGTGTGCTGTACACAAAATTAGAATTGAAGTAAAATAACTAGGATGAATTTTAAATACTTTAAACTCATTATAAACAAAATCTCTAAAATCAGAATACTCATAATAACCGAGTTTAAATTTCCAAAAAGTAATGCTTTGAAAATAAGACACAATATAAATTATGGTTATTATAACACAAGTATTTTTTAAAAAAGAAATATATAAATTCACTTTTTTTGAAGTAAAAAATTCTTTTGGAATTAAAAAAAAGTTATTGGAACTAGTAAGAAAAACAAAGCGTGTTGAATGTGAATAAAACTAATTTCTAAATTAGTAGAAAAAAGAAGTAAATAAAATAATCCAAAAAGGAATTGTTAATAATAAAGTATCAAGTTTGATAAAACTAAAATCTTTGGACGAAACTTTATATATTATTAAATTTAAGCAGAGCAAAATAATGCTAAAAGTTGATACGTTTTCCTTTAAAATTGGAAATGTCATTACAAAACAAATTAATATTGGAAAAATTAGCCGGGTTAATCTTTCAATTTTTGTCCTATTCAAAACAGATGTAATTTAAGTTATAAGAAACGCAAATATATGTTAATGTTTTTATATGATAATTTGAAAGTTTTAGTATAAAACATTAAATTTGTAAAAATTTTAAAAAAGCATATGATGAAAAAAATAGTCTTATTATCGTTAATAAGTTTAGTAATTGTTTCTTGTGGAAAAGAAAAGAAAGAAGATGTTGAAAAAACTGAAAAAACTGTAAAAAGTGATTTTGTTGTTTACTTAGACGCTGTTTATGAAAAAAATGACAGTACTTACTTGAATATTTACGATCGTCATGGTAAAGACATGTTAGACTCAAGGGTTTATGTAAATGTAAAAGGTTCTCCTACAGTACAGCGAGTTGTTTATAAAATACCTACAGGTTTAGAATTTTCTAATATTTGTTTTTCATTGAGCACAAACAAAGAACAAAAAACACTTCAAATAAAAGGAATAAGTATACTTAATAATGGTGAAGCGATTATTGGAGGCAATGGTGAAAAAACAGATAGATTTTTTGCAAACGGTGATCAGTTAGTAATGAACCTCAAAACAGGAATTCATGAATTGAAACACGACAAGACTTACTGCCCTGGTCTTGCTGGTAACGAAATGTTAAAAGCAATAATTGAGAGTTCTCAAGAATAACAGATAACAAAAGGAGCGATTTTCGCTCCTTTTTTATTGTTGTAAAGTACCATAAAGTTCATCCCATAAGTACCCTTTTTTTCCCAGCTGTAATTGTTTACAACAAAGTTGGATAATCTATTTCCTCTATCTTCTCTTTCTTGCGCAGACCATGAGGTAGCCTGGTTTATAGCTTCAATTAATTCCTCAATTTTTGGATTTATCATTAATCCACCATTACTGTTCCAGTCGGGGTTAATTCCAGTATTAAAAGTGGTTATTACAGGGGTTTTGCATGCTGCTGCTTCAAGATTTACCATTCCTATGGCTTCAGAATAAGAAGGTACAACAAATGCTTTTGCATTAGCATAGATTTTGTATTTTTCATCACCATAAACACTGCCTACAAATTCTATTCTATTTTCAATATTAGAATTTTTGAGTTTATTTTGTAGTTCATTGGAATACTCATTTTGAGTACCTACAATTTTTAATTTAATTTTTTTGTCATTTATTTTTGTCATTGCATTTAGGAGTAAATCAAGTCCTTTTTGAGGATGAAGCCTGCTTAAAAACAGCAAATAGTCCTCTTCGGGTTGGAAAGTTAAATCTTTTGGCAAACTGGAATGATGAATAAAATTAGGGATTTCGATAATGTTTTTATGTCCAGAGAGTTTAAATAAATTATTTTTTTCGTGAGGTGTTATTGCGTGTAAAATAGTTGACTTAGATAAAATTTTATTCAAAAACAAATCCATATAGATCTTCTTTTTTAGTCTTTTTTCTTTTAAGTATACGGGTTCTATCATCCCGTGACAGGTTACAATATATGGAATATTACGTTTTTGCGCCACTTTACTAGCTAAGTAATGACAATGCATAAATACGCCTTGCAAATGAAAAACAGCATTATTTATTGGGATGTTTTCAGCATATTCTTTTAGCTCTTTTGAGTAGGCCCAGGCTTTAAATTTTGTTGAAGTAAATTCTAAATATGGGTCTGATTCTTCCTTTGCATTTGTTAATATAACGGAACAGTTTGGATGGCTTTCATTTAAATAATTATCCAAATTAGCAACTACTGTCCTTACTCCACCTCGTTCTAAAGAAATGTTTTCTACAAAATGATAAATTTTCATTTAAAATATTTAATAAAATTAATTTGTGTTTATGATATTGTTTCTAAAGGTCTTTTTTTTAACTCATAGTAAATTATCCATATAAAAAAGAATAGTTCGGGAGGAAAGTAATGACCATCTCTGAAAAGTTTCAGAAGCAAATATATTACTACACCTTGAGCAAAAAAATATTTGTTCGATCTATACGATTTAAAACTCAAATACATTAAATAAACAATTAACACAATTCCGATTAAACCCAAATCTGAAACTAATCTCAAAAAAAGTGAAGCGGCATCTTGGGAATTAATTTTTTCGGATTTTAAAGTTACTAAATAAGGTGGCGGACGCATTTGTTTTAAATACACCTGTGTGTGCATGTGATAGTGACTGCCAAGTCCACTACCAAAAGGATGGTCTTGAATATTTTTATTAGCAATGTAGGCATTACTCAATAAGGCATAACTGCTTTGGTTAGTCCATGTTTTAAATTTGCCGTTATTTACTGCGTTTAATGTTTCTACTGTATCATCAACTCTTAATTTCAAAAATGAAAAATTATTATAAACCACAAAAAAAGCTATAACTAATACTGGAATAGTTATTATTATATATTTTATTCTTTTTAATGATATGTTAGGTAATATAAACATTAGCGCACAACCCATGTAACCAATAGAGGATTGCGATAAAATAAGGGATCCAAAAACTATTGCAAATGACAAATATTTTTTTGTTTTAAGTAAATAATAACATGCAGGAACGACGACAATAGCATAATGAGCAGGTTCCTTGAATATACTTTGTAAACGCCCATCATTTACATTAATATTTAAAAGAAAAAAAACATAGCCGATGGCAGCTATCCAAACAGACATTTTTAAATAAGTATTTATAATTTCTTCTTTATTATAAAGAGGTATGAAGTTGTAGTAATAAGTGCTAACTATCGTAATACCCATAATTTGCGACAATAAATAATTAGGGGTAATTCCAATAATGCTATACATTATTAATCCGTGAATTAAGAATAAAAGCATTAAATAAACGAAATAGATATTTACGGTAAGTTTCTTAATTTTAATTAATAAAACATAGTTTACTAATAAAATTAAATAAAGAAGTTTCCAATCAATGATAAAATTAAAGAAAAATGCCTCGGTAAAGATTGCGAATATTGAGGAGTAAATCAGGTATCTTTTTATTGAGATTTTCAACTTTTTTGTTTAAGTTTTTTTAGAATTTTTTTATAATCTGCTGTAAAAATTAAAATTATTTGCTGTAAAAACCATCGCTCAATGAGTTTCCTCTCAACCCGCAACCGAACGAAAAGTTTACGGTACATGGGAATTTGTCAAAAGTTTGAGAATCTCCAATTGATGAAAATATTTTAATAGATTCGTGGCGTTTAGTTACTAAATCAAATTCTTTAAAAGGAATTAATTTTTTATCTTTTAATTCCGAAACATCTAAAGGTAAATAGACATATGTTGATATTTTTCTTATGTTATAATCTTCATCGAAAAAATTAAATCCATTTTTAGTAAAAACAAAAAACACAAAGGAAAAACCCATTAATAAAATAACATTTGTACTTCTTTTATATCTATCAACAGTATTTTTTATTAAGTAAAGCGGGAACAAAGCCAAAATTATTACAAATGATGCTGAGAATCTAATATCTGGAGCTGTAATTAACCAAATAAAACAACTTAAATATGCTACAAAAAGAACCAATGTTATTTGATTGTTCTTCTCTTTTCTATTTATCAAAATAGAAAAGCTATAAAACAATGGGGATAATAACGCTAAAATATACAAATATTTATTTTTTAATAGAGCCGCATCCCACCAAACCACAATCCATTCCTTGAATGGTATGTTTAAAACTTCTTCATAATATTTAAATGGAATTCTTCCAAATGAATAAATCCAGCTTTGGGTTACAATTACTTTTTCTTTTGGTACTTTCCAATCAAAGTTAAAAAAATCTAAAAAAACATTCGGATAAATCAAATATCCACTTAAAATTATATTTCTTATAATCCAAGGCACAATAAATAAAGTGCCAAACAAAAATAATTTATTAAACGAAGTTAAAAACCTTTGTTGTTTAACATAAATAGCAAACAAAGTTATAAGTATAATTGGAAACGTTGATAATTTTAGTGTTATACAAAACATAGGCAAAACTATATAAATTAAGCCTTTTTCGCTGAGTGAATCTTTATAAAATAATAATGTTAATAACAGAAAACCAACAAATAAATTTGGTAATAAATCCGTTCCGGGAGACGACATAAATTCAGCATACTGAATTATAAATAAATATAAAAAAAATAATGAAAAAAGTCCAACAAAACCTCTTTTAAAATAAATTTGTTTTAAAAGCCAAATAAAAAAATAAAAAAAGATAATGAATTTAGTATAAAAATATATTGATTGTAGATATTTGAAAATGAGAAACCGGCACTTAAAACAAATATGGAGGAATTAAATCCTAATCGGTCGTAAAAATTTGCTAATCCTGGAACTACTCGGTAAAATTCATTCCATTGTATTGCATTAATATGATATAAATAAGAATCATAATTCCTTGGAAGAACCAATGCGTACAATAAGACTAAAAAAAGAGAAATGACTATCAGATAAAACCATTTTTTTCAGAATAAAACCATTTTATATTATTTAAAAACTCTTTTTTTAGAATTTTAAAATTAATATACAATAAAAAGCAGCTTAAAAAACTTAAAAAAAGTAATGAGAAAAAGTTAGTTGGCAAAAATAAAGACCATATGTTTAAAAAAGACCCTGCTAAACAAAGACCAATAAAAAAAGAATCTGTAAATGTATAATTATCTTGTTTTGTTTTATCAAATTGTAATACAAAACTCTTGCCTAAAATAGCAAAAATAAAACTAGTAGCTAAAAAGCAAAATAAAATTACAAACATAATTAACGAAATTTAAATAATCCATATTTCAAAATGCAATAAATGGCTCTAAAACCGTCTTTCCATCCAATTTTTTTACCCTCTTCATAAGTCCTGCCATAATAGGAAATACCAACTTCATATATTCGAATATTGGGTATTCTAGAAATTTTTGCGGTAACCTCTGGTTCAAAACCAAAACGATTTTCTTTCAGCACTATATTTTGTATCATTTTTGTATCAAATAATTTGTAACAGGTTTCCATATCTGTGAGATTTAGGTTTGTAAACACGTTTGATAATGTGGTAAGAAATTTATTTCCGATGGTATGCCAAAAGAATAACACTCGATGTGGATTTCCCCCAATAAATCGCGAACCAAAAACCACATCCGCATAGCCTTTTAATATAGGTTTAAGTAAAAAATTATATTCTTCGGGATCATATTCTAAATCTGCATCTTGAATAATCAAATACTCGCCCGTTGCTTTTTGAATTCCGGTATGAAGGGCAGCCCCTTTTCCTTTGTTGACCTCGTGTTTATAATATTGAATGTTTAATTCTGAGTTGTTTTGGATGTAATTGAAAATGGCTCCTTCGGTATTATCTTTAGAAAAATCATTTATTATTATAATCTCTTTTTTGATGCCATTCAATAAAGTAACATTTTTGAGTTTGTTCAGTAAAAGATCAATGGTTTTTTCTTCGTTATAGACAGGTATTATAACCGAAAGTTTCTGTATCATTTAAAAGTTATTTGTTAAAATTATTGGTTTGGCTTTATTTTGTTTACAATGCTGAAAACCCAAACTATTTTCTTCCAAGCACACAAATATAATTTTTTTATAGAGGATATAAGTTAAAATGTTTTTGATTTTCATTTCTAAAGCAGGAAACATCTTTTTCATCGAAAAATACAGATTAATTAACCTTTTTCATATCTTGCGAGACAAAAATAAATTGCTAAAAAGCCCTAATTTAAGATTAAATGAAATATCCAACCCTAATCAAACAGTTTATCATTGCAAAATCGAAATGGATTTTACACCTGTTACGGGGAAATCTATTTTCCCTTTCGTCATTTGAAATCGATTTGCTTTATAAAAAAGTTGAAGATAAGAATTAATTAGTATGGCAAAGATACTTGTTACAGGCGGATCTGGTTTTATAGGCACTAATTTGGTTGAGTATTTCTGTTCCAGAAATCATGAAATAATCAATTTCGATATCAAAGAGCCGAAAAACAAACAGTTTAGCAAGAACTGGGTGAAAGGCGATATCCTAAATAAGGACCAGCTTTTAAAATGTTTCACCGATTTCAATCCGGATTACGTTATTCATTTGGCCGCCAGGACCGATTTAAATGAAAATAAATCAATTGCCGGTTATGCAGCCAATACCGATGGTGTCCAAAACATGATTGATATCATCAATTCTTTTCCAAATATCAAGAGAACGATTTACGCATCAAGCAGGATGGTTTGCCGGATAGATTATATCCCTAAGGATTTTAATGATTATTGCGCGCCAAATTTATATGGCGAAAGCAAGGTTATCGGAGAAAAAAGGTAAAAGCTTCCGCAAATCATGATTATGTTATGGTGAGGCCAACTTCTATTTGGGGGCCCTATTTTGAGATTCCTTACCGAACTTTTTTTGATACCGTAAGGAAAAGAATGTTTTTTTTACCTGAAAACCACAATCCAAAAAAATCATTTGGCTTTGTATTAAATACGGTTTTCCAGTTGGAGAAAATGCTTTTTGAACCCAAAGAAAATTTAGATTTAACGTATTATCTCACGGATTACCCACCACTTGATTTGAAGGAATGGGCTGATATGGTTTCTCAGGAATTTGGAATAAAACAAACTACAGAAATTCCAATGCCTTTCCTGAAAATAGCTTCTAAGGCGGGAGATTTGCTCCAAAAACTAGGCTGGCAAAATCCACCACTAACGACTTTCAGGTTAAATAATTTAATTACCAATATGGTTTATGATACACAAAGATTAGAGAAACTTTGCGGAGAATTACCGTATTCTTTACAGGAAGGAGTTACAATAACCGCTTCCTGGTTGAAGAAAAATTAGAATATTTGCTATAAAATTACTTTTAATGACAATTCAAATTTTAGGAATACAATTCTTTAAAGGAAAGACCGAAGAGGTATTTAATATTTTAAGCAATAAGGGAGGCTTAATGACGGTTCCTGCCGCTCCGGCACTGGTAACAGTGAATCGCGATAAGGAATATTATGATGCGCTGTTAGGATCAGATGTTGTGATTCCCGATAGTGGTTATATGGTATTGATTTGGAATTCATTTTTCAAAAACAAGATAAATAAGATTTCAGGACTTGAATTCATCAATTTTTTCATGGACAATATTGATAAATTCAAAAACGACAGTTTTTTTTGGTAAACCCTTCAGATGTAGACGGAAAAATAAATAAGGATTTCCTAAACAGCAAAGGACTGAAAATAGAAGAACAAGATATTTATACAGCACCATTTTACAATGGAAACGTTAATGACACAAAACTTTTGGCATTAATCGAAGCGCAAAAACCAAAATGGATATTCATCAATATTGGCGGTGGAACCCAGGAAAAACTGGGATTGTTCCTAAAGAGTAACCTATCTTATTCGCCTGCAATTTTGTGTACAGGTGCAGCATTGGCATTCAAAACAGGCAGACAGGTAAATATGCCGGTTTGGGTAGATTATATCTATATGGGTTGGTTACTGCGCTGTATCTCAAACCCAAAAGTTTTTATTCCCCGTTATTTTAGTGGTTTTAAGCTTTTAAGTATGATTTTAACGAATAAAGCTAACAAGGTAATTGTTAATAACAAATAACTTATAAAAATAATTCTTAAATTCGCACTTTGAAAACAATAATTTAGATAATTAAACTTAAAATGAAGAAAATATTAGTATGTGGTGCAGGGGGTTTATTGGAGGACACCTTGTAAATAGATTAAAGTCAGAAGGATTTTGGGTAAGAGGTGTTGATTTAAAGGAAAATGAATATGGAAACAACAATTCTGATGAGTTCATATTAGGTGATTTAAGAGATCCAATCGTTGCGCAAAATGCCGTAAAAGGAATGGATGAAGTTTATCAGTTAGCTGCCGATATGGGTGGTGCGGGGTATATCTTTACCGGAGACCACGATGCAGATGTAATGAATAACTCAGCCTTGTGTAACCTTAACGTATTGGGAGCCTCTCAAAAAGAAGGCGTGAAAAAGATATTCTATTCTTCATCAGCCTGTATGTATCCTGAATACAATCAAATGGATCCAAGCAATCCTAAATGTTCTGAAGATTCAGCTTATCCAGCTGCTCCCGATAGTGAATACGGATGGGAGAAATTATTTAGCGAAAGACTTTACCTGTCATACAATAGAAATTACGGAATCGAAGTAAGAATCGCAAGATTCCACAATATATTTGGACCACAGGGAACATGGAATGGCGGTAAAGAGAAAGCACCAGCAGCAATGTGTAGAAAAGCAGCAGAAGCTGAAAACCAAACAAGCATCGAAGTGTGGGGAGACGGAAAACAAACCCGCTCTTTCTTATACATCGACGAATGTATCGAGGCTGTTATGCGATTAATGAATTCCGATTTTACAGGACCGGTTAACATTGGTTCAGAAGAGATGATTGCCATCAATGATTTTGCACAGATGGCAATTGATATTTCAGGAAAAGATTTAAAAATCAACAATATTCCTGGGCCAACGGGTGTTAGAGGAAGAAATTCAGACAATAAGCTCTTGCTTGAAAAGCTGCAGTGGGAACCGTCAATGCCATTAATTGAAGGAATGAAAAAAACGTATGCTTGGATAGAAAGCCAAATCCAGGTGGAAGTAAAAAAATAACTAAACTTGATGCTAAATATAACCTCAGAGCCTAACAGGTTTTGAGGTTTTTTATTTTATTTTCCCTACAGGCAAAACCTAAATTTCATCTGACACCGATTTGTTTGGCAAATATTTTTAATAACAGAATAAAAAATCCTAACTTGCCAGAGACAAGAATAAAATAAATGAAGAATAACAATACATTTTTTCAGTTTTTTTCTCAGAATACAAATCAGGAATTTAACAAAGAAACACCGGTTTTTTTATTAATCTTAGTGTTACTTTCTATTCCGCTAACGCATACGGTTAATAGTATTTGCTTAGCAGCGTTGGTGCTTTCCACTTTCTTTTTTTTAAAAAACAAAATCTTAAGCTAACATGGACTTTAGCATTCCCTATGCTACTTTATTTCCTGATGTTGCTGTCCTATTTTTGGACAATCGATAAAAGTGAAACATTGCCCGCACTGTCAAAAGAATTGTCTCTATTTATTATTCCGTTATGTTTTATAGTATTTGGAAAGGTTTCGGAAACCCAAAAACAATTTGTGCTGAAGTGTTATAGCTATGGGATTTTACTATATGCTTTGTTCTATCTCATAAAGGCGGCAATAAGGTATTTTGCTAATAATGATATCAATGTTTTCTTTTACCACGAACTGGTAACCAAAGATGTAAATGCCATTCATGTTTCGGTTTATATGGCCACTTCCTTTTTTTATTTTTATACAAAACCTGCAAAGAAATTAATCGATTTTCTGAGTATTGCGGTTTTATTGGCAATGGTTATTTTACTTTCATCTACAAATATTATCGCTGCTTTTATCGGTTTGATAATAGTTTACCATTTGTTTTACTCTAAGCTTTCGAAACAAATGCGTTTAAAGAATCTTATTGTCTTACTCTTGTTGATCTTATCGTTTGCTTTTATTGGAGTCCTTAAAGATAAATTGCGTCAGGAATATGAAACCATAATGACAGACAGTACTGTTAATGACGTCATTTCCAAAGAAAATAACTCAACATTTTATAACGTCAGCATAAAGCAGGCCTGGACAAATGATACATTTAATCCAAACGATTTTTTTCCGGGAACAGCTTTTAGGGTATATCAATTCAGGATATTTTTAGAAATGCTGCAGGAAGATGGTATTTTCTGGAAGGGATATGGTTTGAATGCTTCCTATCCAAAAATTGAGGAGAAAAGTATTGCCTACCATGTTTATCAAGGCGATGAGTCAACTGATGGCTATCAAAAAATGAATTTTCACAATCAATATGTTCAGAACTTTGCCGAATTGGGTGTGTTTGGTTTTATCTTATTATTAATAATGCTGATTGTGAATGTTAAAAATGCAATGAAATCAAAAGATTTTGTCCATTTTGCTTTTGCATTTCTAATGATAAGTTTATTTTTGACCGAATCATTTTTATGGAGGCAAAGAGGGGTTGTGTTTTTTACGGTGATGTATTGTCTTTTTAATTCCGGGATTGGTCAAAAGACCCCCAAAGTAGAATAAAATTTATATGAAAAAAATACTAATTACTGGTGCAGCCGGATTTTTGGGCTCTCATCTTTGTGATCGTTTTATAGCCGAAGGTTATTTCGTAATTGGAATGGATAATCTGATAACGGGTGATTTAAAGAACATCGAACATTTATTCAAACATAAAAACTTCGAATTTTACCATCACGATGTAACCAAATTTGTGCACATACCAGGAGATTTAGATTACATCCTTCATTTCGCATCACCTGCAAGTCCGATAGATTATTTAAAAATCCCAATCCAGACCTTAAAAGTAGGATCTCTTGGAACACACAATCTTCTTGGATTGGCCCGCGTTAAAAAAGCTAGGATTCTTATTGCCTCAACTTCAGAGATTTATGGTGATCCTTTAGTGCATCCACAAACAGAAGATTACTACGGTAACGTTAATACCATTGGTCCAAGAGGCGTTTACGACGAAGCAAAACGTTTTCAGGAATCAATAACAATGGCTTATCATACATTTCACGGTGTAGAAACCAGAATAGTTAGGATATTCAACACATACGGGCCAAGAATGAGACTCAATGACGGACGTGTCATTCCGGCCTTCATCGGTCAGGCGTTACGAGGTGAGGATTTAACCATTTTTGGCGACGGAAGCCAAACACGCTCCTTTTGTTACGTTACAGATCAGGTGGAAGGTATTTTCAGATTGCTGCACTCCGATTATTCACAGCCGGTAAACATTGGAAATCCAAATGAGATTACCATCAAGGATTTTGCGGATGAAATCATAAAACTTACCGGTACAAACCAAAAAGTAGTGTACCATCCGTTGCCAATAAACGATCCGATGCAACGCCAACCTGACACTACACGCGCCAGGAATATTTTAGGCTGGGAAGCAAAAGTTTCCAGAGAAGAAGGAATGAAACTAACATATGAGTATTTTAAATCTCTTTCTTCTGAAGAGCTTTTAAAAGAAGAGCATAAAGACTTTAAAAGTTATATCCACTAGTATCTATGGTTGCACAGCATACAGGGAGGTATTCAAAATATATTAGGCCGATTAGCATACTATTCGACCTAATTGTAATAACAGCACTAAGCTTATACTTCTTCAGGGATTTAGGGCTCAACATGTTGTATTATTTGACATACCAAACAGTTAGCTGGATTTTAATTGCAGTTATAGTACGCTATTACGAAATCTTCAGATTTACAACACCGGTAGAAATTATCTCAAAACTGATGAAACAATTCAGTGTTTTTTTATTGGTTGTAATTGCCTTTTTCCCTTTTGCCAAAACCGCTGTTTTTAGTGGTTTCTTCTGTCGCCATTTTTATATGTGTAAGTTTTAGTGTCATTATTGCCTTTAAATACTTTTTATTTATTTATCTAAAAAAATACAGGATTGTTACCGGAAGCAATTACAGAAGCGCAATCATTATCGGATATACCCCAGAAGCCATTCGATTAAAGGAAGTTTTTGAAACAAGGATTGATTATGGTTACCGATTTGCAGGTTATTTTTCGGATAAAAAGCAAAACCCAAATATCATTGGTAAAATAGATGAAATAAAGCAGTATACAATTGATAACAAAATCGACGAGATTTATTGTTCGCTTAATGAAATTTCCAATGAAAAATTAAAAGACTTAGTTGAATTCGCGGATGAAACCAATAAGACCATAAAATTTATTCCTGATACAAAGGAAATCTTCTCTAAAAACCTAAAAGTTGATTATTACGAGTTGTTCCCAGTGCTTTCGCTTCAAAAAACACAACTACATAATCCACTGATTAAAGGTGTTAAGCGTGCATTTGACCTATTTTTTTCTCTATTCGTAATCATTTTCATCCTCTCATGGTTAATTCCGATTTTAGCTATCCTGATAAAATTAGAATCAAAAGGACCGGTTTTTTCAAACAGGGAAGACCCGGAATTGACGAGGAAGAATTCTTTTGTTATAAATTCCGTTCGATGCAGGTAAATGGTTTTACTGAAAAAGAGGCTTCTAAAAATGACCCAAGAGTTACCAAAATGGGCAAATTTATGAGAAAGACAAGTATGGATGAATTGCCCCAGTTTTTTAATGTTTTGCTTGGAGACATGTCAGTTGTAGGTCCAAGACCGCACTTGTGGTCACAAAATAAAGCCTACGCCAGCAAAATCAAGAAATATATGGTTCGGCACTATGTTAAGCCGGGAATAACAGGATTAGCTCAGGTAAAAGGATTCAGAGGTGAAATAGAAACCGAGGAAGACATGGTAAATCGTATAAAACTCGATGTTTTTTATATCGAAAACTGGTCCTTAGTGATGGATATAAAAATTATTTTCCAAACGGTATTCAATATTTTCAAAGGCGAGGATAAAGCCTATTAGAATACATCTTGTGCAATCAGTATTTTCATCTGACTATCGAGATTAAATACTTCCCCAGCCTTTTCGAAAATCTTTCCTTTCATGGAATCCAAATCTGATTTATTCAATCGTGAAATTAATTGGAGTTTTTCATTTAAATCTTCATAGTTACCAACGTCAGCAACCCAACCCAAATCATTATCTGTAACAAGATTTTCGCCTTCCCCACCGCCAAAATACAATATAGGAAAACCTAGCGATCCATATTCAAAAATCTTGGAAGGCACTGAGCCATAAATCCGAGTTTTTAGCGGAACGATTGCGATATCAAAAGACTTTAATTGTTCATGCAGTTCCTTTCGGTCCAACATACCATGGAAAAAGATTTGCATTTCTTTTTCAGGCGAAAGGAGGGTTTTTATTTGACTTTTTTCGGCACCATCGCCAAAGATGTGGAATTCCAGATTTAGGTCTTTTAAATCGATTTTTTGGCATAATTCGAATACACCTTGTGCAATTCCCAAAAGTCCGGCATAGAAGATTTTTATCGGCTGGCTCTTTTCAGTCTTGAGTTCCATTTCAGAAACGTTATGGTCTGGAAAATTTCGGTATAAAAAACATTTTTTTTCAGGAAATAAGGAATGGACATGTGTAATAATTTCATGTGACTGACCCAAAATTAAAGTCGCTTTTTTGTAAATAATCCGTTCAAAAAACAAAGATAACTTGTGGGAAAGCGAATCTTTTTTCAAGGCATTCAATTCGATGGCAGCCAAAGGCCACAAATCGGAAATGTTCAGGATAATTTTTTTATTCTTCAGCGAAAGCACTAAAACCGAAATAAACGAAAGCAATAACGGTGGCGACTGCACCACAACTTTCTTTGGCGTTTTTCTAAACAATAAATAAAAAAACAAACTCATGGAAAACGACAGGACAGAAACAATCCGAACCAGCAAATTCTTGCTAACACTTGGGTAAATCCAAAGTCGCTTTACAGTCACGTTATCGCGATTCTCTAGTACTGAAAATTTGCCTTTGTATTCGGGGAACAGTTCTCCTTTTGGATAATTTCCGAGTGGACAAATTACCGACACCTTATAATTATTCTGATGTAATTTCAATGCTAACTGTTCAATCCGATTAGCAGCAGCACCCTTTTCAGGTGGATAATAATTTGATATGATGAGAATATCTTCCACTATTTTTTTGAAAGCAAAATAGCTATAATACGTTCTGCCGTTTTACCATCCCAAAGTTCAGGAATACCAGCTTTTCTTAGGCCATTTTCCAAGAATTCATTAAAGATTTTTTCCAGATTTTCTATCGATGTGCCCACTAAAGTATTGGTTCCTATGGTTTGTGTTTCGGGTCTTTCGGTATTATTTCGCATCGTAAAACAAGGAATTCCCAACACTGTAGTTTCTTCGGAAATTCCACCCGAATCTGTAATCACGGCAAAACTGTTTTTTATCAGATACATGAAATTGAGATAACCTTGTGGCTCAACGAAGAAAATGTTTTTGAGTTTGAGATTGGTTTCGCCCAATATTGCCTTGGTTCTAGGATGGATTGGAAAAATAATCTTTTTGCCACCTACCATTTTATCAATTCCCTGCAACAGATTTATTAGTGATTGCTCTTCATCTACATTTGCGGGACGATGTAGAGTGAGTATTATGTAGTTTCCAGTTTCCAATTGACATTCTGTCCAAAAGGAAGGAGGGAAATCCGATGGAGGTTTTGGTGTAAAGTATCAATCATTACATTCCCAACGAAATGCACAGCTGAAGGTTCTGCACCATATTTCAATAAATTTTCGCCAGCCGAAGTTGAGGTTGTGAAGAAATAATCGGTAATGCTATCGGTTACAATTCTATTGATTTCTTCAGGCATCGTCATATCTCCTGAACGGATTCCGGCTTCTACATGCGTAACTTTTACATTTAATTTCTTGGCTACAATAGCACAGGCCATAGTCGAGTTGACATCGCCAACGACTAAAACCAAATCGCATGGATTTTGAAGTAATTCCTGTTCAAAAGCAATCATAATGGCAGCCGTCTGAACGGATTGAGATCCGCTTTTTACGTCTAAATTAGCATTCGGATGCGGAATATTCAGTTCTTCAAAAAATGTGTCGCTGAGGTTTTTATCATAATGCTGACCCGTGTGCACCAATCGGTACGAGATATTTGCTCCTTCGTCTTGCCTTTTTTCAATGGCTTTAATGATGGGAGCGATTTTAATAAAATTGGGCCTTGCGCCGGCGACTATGGTTATTTTCATGGTTTGACTAAGGAAACAAATTGTTTCAGTTTTCCGCTTTTGGAGCGTTCTAGTTTTTCTTTTCTTGTAAACGAAAAAGTTAGGCCACTTTCTAAATAAGTGGTAATTGCTTTTTCGATTTGTATGATTTGGGCTTTTGTCAACTCTAATCCGCTTACATATTCAATGTCAAAAGTATCGATTTTGGTTTGTTTTATCACAAACTCCTTGACATTTCCGTCGTCTTCAATGATACTTTTAGTAACATAATAAAATGTTAGTCCGGGCGATTTTTTTCCGCTTGGCAAAATTGCAATATCGTTGGTCCGGCCAATAAGCTTCTTTAGGATTGGTTTTTTGAAAGTGCTTTTTCCATCCAAAATTCCAACATCACCAATGTCATATCTGATAAATGGATGTGCCTTATTGTAGAGCGAAGTAATGACAATCCGGCCTTCTTCTCCGTTCGGTAGGACATTGTTATTTTCATCCAAAACCTCTACGAACAAAGTTTCGGAATTTACCTGCCATTCACCTTCAGGGTTTTGAAAAGCAATCAGGTCTAATTCGGAAGCGCCATATTCATTCACAACCGGAACGCCAAATTGCCTTTCGAGCAAGACTTTATCGTCTTCAAACAACATCTCCGAAGTTACAACACAGCATTTCAGGCTTGGGCAAACCGTTGTTAGAATAATGTTTTTTTCTGTAAAAATTTAGCAAACAATACTATTGATGAGGTATAACCGTTTATGTAATCAAACTTTTTTTGTTGGAATTTCAGTAGTACTTTCTCTAAAACAGCATCTGATAAATCGAAAATGGTGAATCGGTAACGATGGCTTAGAAAATCTTTTATACGCTCTTTTTTATTCCCGATAAAATCAAGCGGAATTCCGTAAAAACGCGCTTGCAATGAAGCATTGAAATCGATTCCAAACCAGCCAAAATGTTGGAAGATATTGGTCCAGGTTAATGCGTGGCAAAATTTATCCTTGGCAAAAATAAACGGATCTCCGCTTGAGCCTGAAGTCTTATTAACGTAAACGTTTTTTGGAGTAAATCCTTCAGAAAGTCTGTCTGCTAAAGGTTTTTGGAATTCCTTTTTAGTCATTACCGGAAGGTCATTCCAGTTGTTGACCGAATCTTTTCCAACAAATTCGCGATAATATTTATTATGCTTTAGATGATAAGCAACGATTTCCCTTTTTTCTGATGGGTATATTCCTCAAAAGCATCTTCGGCGATTGCATTTACTCTTTCCAATTCCATGGATGCTTCCTTTATTGGGAAACCATTTAGCTGAAGCGATAAATTGAAAAGATTGAACATATAGAGATAAAAAAAGGGCTAACAATGTCAGCCCTTAAAAATACTATTTTATTTGGAATTAGTTTTTAAGAATCTTAACAACTTCTCTTTTGCTGTCAGAAGTTAGTTCGAAGAAATAAGCACCAGTAGCCAATGAAGAAACATCTACCGTATTTTCTATTCCGTTTAATGATTTAGTCATCACTGTTTTACCGGATAAATCAGTTACTGATAATTTATAACCATCAACATCAGCAGTAGCAATAGTTATTATAGAAGTTGCAGGGTTTGGATACACACTAAATTTAGTAGCCTCAACGGTTGGCGTTGCTAATTGACCGTCTAATTTAAAGATACCTAAAGTTCCCACAGGATCACCGTCACTAAAACCAGCACACCACATAGTAGTAGCGTTTAAGATAGCAGAAACACCTCTTTGTTCTTCCGCTTCCACTTCATTCCATGTACTTCCATTGTCAGGACTAACCGAAGTTCCAGATCCGGTTGGCGTTTCCGCAGAAGTTGCCAGGATAGTAGTAGTTCCCGGTATATAATTTAAAAGGAATCTTGTACCTGTAAAAGGAGCAAATGTAGACCAAGTCTGACCTCCGTTAGTTGTTGTTGCGAAAGTACGGGTATAAGTAAAATCAGGGTCAACTCCAGCTCTTACATTTTTTAAACAAAAACCAGTATTTACATCACTGAAAATAGCAGTTCCAGTTTGTGTGGGTGTAGAGTAACCCCAAAATCGGCAAGTGAAGTTACCTGATAAGCAACCCAGTTTAAACCTTTGTTACTAGATCTGTATAAACGTCCTTTACTTGTGGTCATCCAAATCGTATCACCAATTACTATCGGTGAATTATTGTATCCGTATTCACCAGCTTGTGCTTGAGGGCTGTTTCCCGTAGGAATCATAGTCCAGCTTTCACCACCATCAGTAGTTGTGTAAATTTCGAACCTTCTGGCAGCACCAGAGCCAAGAGGATCACCATAAGCGACACCTTCATTGGCATTAAAAAAGTGAACTCCATTGATGAAAGATTCACCAGTTGTTTGGAATCCTTCAGACAATTGCTGAGTCCATGAATCTCCACCATCCTCAGTTTTGAAGATAACACCATTTCCTTCTGTAGGAATTAAAGCAGAAACCCAGGCTGTAGTAGCACTAACAGGGTTTAAGTTATTTATTTCTAAATCTGGATTGAAAAGCTCAATAACTTTTGCAGTCCATGAATCTCCACCATCTGTAGTAAGTGTCATCTCCTGAACATTGGCATCATCTCCTGAGCCATCATAAGCTAACGCCCAAACGGTGTTGGCATCAACAATTTTGATTTCGTTTAATCCTCTAGATTCTGCAGAAAATCCAGTTCCCTGCGATGTCCACTGTGCGTTTATTGTAAATGAGGCAATTAAAGAGAAAAAAAGTAATAATTTTTTCATAGTTTTTAGGTTTTTATTATTTTAAGTCAACTAAATTACTAAAAAACAGGGAATAAAAAAGAAAAGCGTGTTTTTTTGGGAAACTTTAACAATGCAAAAAGCTTATAAAGCCCATCATCGAATTGAATTCTGTATTCAAAAAACGGAAAAAACCATAACTATTTTGTCAAAATATTGAAATCGGGCTGCTACATATTTTCATGCTTACTTAAAACAGATTATTTATATTTATTTCTCAAAATAAAAAATAATCCCCTTATTTTTGCACTACTAAAGATCCTGAAATAAATTCAGGATAAACACAACTACAATGACAATTTTATTACTAGGCTCTGGCGGAAGGGAGCATGCTTTGGCATTTAAATTACTTCAGAGTCCGAAATGCGATACCCTTTTTGTGGCTCCGGGAAATGCCGGAACTGCTGCAATAGCTACCAACATTCCAATAAATTACACCGATTTAGAAGCCATCAGAACCTTTGCCATTGCTGAAAAAGTTGATATGGTTGTTGTGGGTCCTGAAGACCCTTTGGTATTGGGCATTTATGATTTTTTTAAAAATGATGCTGCGCTGAATCATATTCCGGTTATTGGTCCGTCAAAAGTTGGGGCACAATTGGAAGGCAGTAAGGAATTTGCTAAGGAATTTTTGGTAAAACATAAAATCCCAACAGCGGCTTACGATAGTTTTACCGCAGCAACCGTTGAAGAAGGGTGTAAATTTTTAGAAACCTTGCAACCGCCGTATGTTTTGAAAGCTGACGGTTTGGCTGCCGGAAAAGGCGTTTTGATTATTCAGGATTTGGAAGAGGCAAAGAGCGAATTACGAAACATGTTGGTGCATGCCAAATTTGGAAAAGCAAGTGCCAAAGTAGTTATTGAAGAATTCCTTGACGGAATCGAATTGAGTTGTTTTGTGTTAACCGATGGAAAAAACTACAAGATATTACCTACTGCCAAAGATTACAAAAGAATAGGCGAAGGCGACACTGGACTGAATACAGGTGGAATGGGAGCCGTTTCTCCGGTACCTTTTGCGGATGCCGTTTTGTTGGAAAAAATCCAAACCCGAATCGTAAAGCCAACCGTTGAAGGCCTTCAAAAAGACGGAATTGAATACAAAGGTTTTATCTTTATTGGATTGATAATAGTCAAAGGCGAACCAATAGTTATAGAGTATAACGTTAGAATGGGCGATCCGGAAACCGAAGTTGTAATTCCGAGAATAAAGTCTGATCTGGTGGAATTATTCCAGGCTGTTGCCGATGGAAAACTGGATATTATTGTATTAGAAATTGATAAAAGAAGCGCTACCACCATTATGGTCGTTTCGGGCGGATATCCGGAAGAGTACGGAAAAGGATTTGAGATTTCAGGCTTGGATGCAATAGAAGGTTCTTTGGTTTTTCATGCCGGAACTAAACTGGAGAACGGAAAAGTGGTGACCAATGGAGGAAGGGTTATAGCCATTACTTCGTTTGGAAACGATTTCCAGGAGGCCATAAAAAAATCTTACCAAAATATAGACAGGCTAAATTTCGATAAGATGTATTTTAGAAAAGATATTGGGTTCGACTTACTTTAAGAAAGAATGAGCCGTAGTATCTTGGTTTTCTTCGTTATTGTCCTGATGGATTTTTAGTTGTTTACACCAATAAACAACAAAATAGGCACAAACACCAATTGCAATCCAGCTGAAGATATTAGCAAACCACCATCCCCAATAACCAGTATTGTTTTCAGTATGGCGTAAAACATCAAGAGGAGCGAATAAAAAATCTACAAATAATGATTGAATGCCTTCAAAAAATGATCTCATTTTATAAAATGTTATATTTACAAGCACAAATGTATAAAATATACTTATGATAACAAGTGTTTTTAAAAAATCTACCATAGTTAATTACAGTTTGATTGTAGTTTCGCTGTTGGTTTTGTTTTTTTATATCAGACAAGCGATTTGTTGAAAGCAACTTCTGTTAAGGGATTTCCACAAATAGCGACACTTTTTCTCTTATTATTAGCTTCTTTTTTCCTCGTGAATTTTACGGTAAAAAAGAACAACCTGACAAAGGACAACAGTTATACAATCTTATTTTTCCTGTTATTCCTGCTGATTTTCCCGACGGTTTTTAGCAGTACCAGTTTGTTGTTTGCCAATTTTTTTCTGCTGTTGGCGATACGAAGGTTGATTTCGCTTCAGACATTAAAATCGCCTAAAGAAAAGATTTTTGATGCCTCGATGTGGATTTTTATCGCCAGCCTTTTTCATTTTTGGTGTATCCTTTTTATTCTTCTCGTATACATTTCAATAATTTTCCATGTTTCAAGGGATTACAGGAACTGGCTGCTTCCGTTTGTAGCGTTTTTTGTTACGGCTATTATATTTATGTTTGCTGCTTTAGCATTCGATAAAACCTGGATTACACATATCCTAACTCAGACGCAGACCAATTTTGAGCTCGATTATTTTACCAATAATTATCAAAATATAGCCCTGTCGTTTTTTGTTGTGCTTTCGCTTTACTTTCTGATATCCATGATTTTTTCACTACCACATAAGCCGCTGATTTTGCAGGCATCCTACAAAAAAATGATTTTCGGATTTTTAATTGGCGTAACCATATTCCTCATTTCGCCCGAAAAAAATAATACCACACTGATATTTACGTTTATGCCACTATCAGTAATGTGTACGACCAATATCGAATATTCACAAAGCAAGATGTATCAGGAAATAGTGCTGCTGTTAATGATGATCGGCTGTTTTTTCAGCTTTTTTACACAACTATAATTTGCTTCCATAAGCCAAATCACCAGCGTCTCCACGACCTGATTTGATATTAAGAATGTGAAAATTAAAAGAGGAAGCTCAGTGGGCTTCTGGTACACGAACTTTAGTTCGTAACAAACAATGGTTTTTTATAATTTACTCCCGTAAGCCAAATCGCCTGCATCTCCTAGTCCGGATTTGATATTAAGAGGAGGAAGCCCAGTGGGCTTCAGGTACACGAACTTTAGTTCGTAACAAGTAATGGTTTTTATAATTTGCTCCCGTAAGCCAAATCACCGGCGTCTCCAAGACCCGGAACTATGTAGTTTTTCTCGTTGAGTTTTTCGTCAATCGCAGCTATCCAGAGATGACAGCTATCCGGAAGATTTTGCTTTAAATATTCAATTCCTTCAGGTGCTGCAATTACAACCGCAATATGGATTTCCTTTGGCTTTTGTTCTAAATGCAATTTTTGTAAAACAGCAACTATCGATTGTCCTGTCGCTAACATCGGATCTATCAAAATCAGGATTTTATTTTCAAATGAAGGAGCGGCCTGATATTCCACTAAAATATCGAATTTATCATCGTTGTCATAATGATGGCGATAAGCCGAAACAAAGCCATTTTCTGCATTGTCAAAGATGTTCATAAAACCGGTATGCAAGGCCAATCCGGCACGAAGGATAGAACACAAAACCACATGGTCGGCAATTGTTGTAGTATGTTTAATACCAAGCGGCGTTTGCACATCAATAGCTTTATATTCTAATGTCTTGCTCAATTCATAAGCCATAATCTCGCCAATCCTTTCGATGTTTTTTCGAAAACGCATACTGTCTTTTTGAACGGTTACGTCGCGTATCTGCGCCAAAAAATGATTGAGGATGCTGTTGTTTTGCGAAATATTGTGAAGATGCATGAATGTGGGAATTTGTATGTTTAGGTAAATGTATAAAAAACTATCTTTGCACCCGAGGCCTTTGGGTCGAATTTTATTATCTGAGCCTCCAACGCGACGAACGGAACAAAGTTAAATAATATAAAATCAAAAGAGTATGTTTTCAAAATTAGCCTATACAATATTTGAACAATCGATAAAGGATTATCATGTTTATGACAATGTTGACCAACCGGTTAATAATCCTTATCCAAAAGATCAGATAGAACATTTGTTGTATTTCAAGAATTGGATTGATACCGTTCAGTGGCATTTTGAAGACATCATCCGTGACCCAAATATCGATCCGGTTGCTGCCTTGACCCTGAAAAGAAGAATTGATGCTTCCAATCAGGAACGTACGGATATGGTAGAGTATATTGATAGTTATTTTCTGCAGAAATATGCTGGAGTTGTGGTAAAGCCATCCGCAAAGATAAACTCTGAAAGTCCGGCCTGGACTATAGACAGACTGTCCATTTTGGCTTTAAAGATTTACCATATGAATGAAGAGGCAAACCGTCCTGAAGCTTCTCAAGACCATAGGGATAAATGCCAGGTAAAATTAAATGTGCTGTTGGAACAAAGAAGCGATCTGTCAACCGCAATTGATGATCTATTGACCGATATTGAAAACGGAGATAAATTCATGAAAGTGTACAAGCAGATGAAAATGTACAATGACGACGATTTGAATCCGGTGCTTTATCAGAATAAAAAATAACCGACAACCTTTTGTCAAATCCCATTCAACATATAGCTGTTATACGTCTCTCTGCAATGGGGGATGTGGCAATGACAGTTCCGGTAATCAGAGCGTTTATTTCCCAAAATCCGGAGGTGAAGACTACGGTTGTTTCACGGCCTTTCTTCAAACCTTTTTTGACGGAATCCCGAATGTGGATTTCTTTGCTGTGGATGTTAATGGCAGGCATAAAGGTTTCGCGGGATTGTTGAAATTATATTCTGATTTAAAGAAACTGAATATTGATGCTGTGGCCGATTTGCATAATGTGCTCCGTTCTCAAATCATCCGGAATTTATTTGCCTTGAGCGGAAAAAAGTTGCCTTTACGGATAAAGGAAGAGCCGATAAAAAAGCGCTGACCCGACCTGAAAACAAAATCTTCGAACCAATAAAAAAGATGGTGGAACGCCATGTGGAAACTTTCGGAAAGCTAGGTTTCAAGGTTGATATTTCGAATCCCCAATTTTCACAAAAGGCGAATCTATCTTCGGAAATAGTAAAGCTCACCGGAGAAAAAACAAATCAGAGATGGATCGGAATTGCTCCTTTTGCACAATACGATAGCAAAGTATATCCGCAGGATCTAATGCAGCAGCTAATCGACAGATTGGCATCAGATAGCAATGCTAAAATCTTCCTTTTTGGCGGAGGAAATAAGGAAATTGAAATCCTAAATTCATTATCCAATGGAAAGGAAAATGTCATCAATGTAGCAGGAAAACTCAAGCTTCCGCAGGAATTGGACTTAATCTCTAATCTTGACATTATGGTTTCAATGGATTCCGGTAATTCCCATATTGCAGCCATGTTGGGCATAAAAGTAGTAACCCTTTGGGGCGCCACACATCCATTTGCCGGATTTTCGCCTTTCAATCAACCGCTGGAAAACTGTTTGGTTTCCGATAGGGAAAAGTACCCAATGCTGCCAACATCCGTTTACGGAAATAAAAAAGTGGAAGGTTACGAAGATGCCATGCGCACGATTTCGGTTGAAACGGTTGTAGAGAAAATTCAGGAAACCATTTAAAAACACACTGCAGATTCGGAAATTAAGAATTTATTTTAATCTGCGAATCTGCGGTTTATTTCAAAGACGTGTTTTATCTAAACATCATCATAATCCACATAAAGTTCCGGAGAAGTTGGATGTGCCTGGCAGGTCAAAATTAGTCCTTCGGCAATTTCACTGTCGGTCAAAATGGAATTCTTTTTCATTTCGGCGGTTCCATTAGTAATTCGCGCCAAGCAGGAACTGCAGATGCCTCCCTGGCAGGAATAAGGCGCATCAATTCCCTGTTTTAAGGCAGCTTCCAAAACCGTTTGCTTTTGTGACATTTCGAAAGTAGCCTCTTCATCGTCCACTAAAACAGTTATTTTAGTATGGCCCGTATGTGTTTCCGCATTTGGATTGTCATTGGTTGTTGAAGTCGAGAATAATTCAAACTTGATATTTTTTTCAGGAACGTTATGTTCTGTCAATACATTCGAAACCAAATTAATCATTTCTTCCGGCCCACATAAATAGAACTTGTCAAACTCTTTCTCCTTGTGTTTGTTGTTCAGCACAAAATTGACAGCCGATTTTTCGATACGGCCAAAAAGTGATTCATCTGTTTTAGCCTGGCTGAAAACATAGTGCACAAAAAACGTCCCACATACTTCAATTGCAGCTCATGTAATTCATTATGGAAAATGGTTTCTTCGGGCGATTTGTTTCCGTAAACTAAAACGAAAGTGCTTTTTGGCTCGCTTTCCAAAACCGATTTTAATATCGACATGACTGGAGTAATTCCGCTTCCGGCAACAAATGCAGCATAATTTTTCAGTCTTTCAGCACTTGGCTCAAAAGTAAATTTTCCTTCGGGCTGACCCACTTCCAAAATATCTCCAACCTTTAGATTTTCATTGGCAAATTTGGAAAAATGACCTTGCTTAACCGATTTGATGGCAATGCGTAAATCTCCACTATTTGGCGAAGAACAAATAGAATAAGCACGTCGGATTTCTTCGCCATCCAAAGTTAATTTGAGGTTTACATATTGACCGGCTGTAAATTGATAAGCCGCTTTTAATTCGGCAGGTATATTAAAGGTAACAGAAATTGCGTTGGCAGTTTCGTGTTTTACTTCCTTAATCTGTAATTTATAAAATGAATGCATGGAATTTATTTTTGGCAAAGGTAAGAAATAGCAACGATTAGAAAAGTAAACAAACTTTGAAAGTATGTAACAATTTTCTACATTTAGAAACTAATTGCGAAACCTAAACAACCAACTATGATTAAACACTTTATTTCTCTCGAATGGAAAGCCTTTTTCCGATCTGCCTCTTTCGCAGCTAATCTGGTGATAAAAATCCTAATGGGTTTGGCGGCTTTATATTTCATAGGAATCTTTATTCTGGCCGGCGTTGCTATTTTCTTTATTGTTAAGGAAGAAACCCATATGGATCCTTTGGCGGCAGTCAATAAATTCCTCATTTATTATTGGGTTTTCGATTTGGTTATCCGGTATTTTTTCCAGAAAATGCCTGTTACTAATATCAAACCCCTGCTGAACCTGCCCATAAAAAGAAGCACCATAGTGCATTTCTCCTTAGGCAAAACGATGATTTCGTTTTTCAATATCCTGCATGCCTTTTTCTTTATTCCGTTTACTATTGTTCTGTTGGCGCATGGTTATGGATTTCAGGCTTTTTTATGGAGTTTGGGTGTAATGGGGATGATTTATTTCAATAACTTCATCAACATCTTAATCAATAATAAGAACATTGTTTTCTATCCGTTGTTATTGATTGTGGTTGGATTGGGAGCGGCTCAGTATTATCAGTATTTTGATGTAACCAATTATACGCAACCCTTCTTCCACGGAATGTATACGACTTTTTATTTGTTCCTGATTCCACTACTTCTGGCAGCAATTACCTATTATTTTTCGTTTGATTATTTCAAAAGAATCTGAACCTGGATACAGGTTTGGCAAAGAAAAGCGAAGAAGCCAGAACCGAAAACCTAACCTGGCTGAATCAGTTTGGAACCTTGGGAACCTTTCTTAAAAACGACATCAAGCTACTAAAGAGAAACAAACGTTCAAGAACTACGGTAATTATGAGTTTCCTGTTTATTTTTTACGGACTGCTTTTTTATACGGACGCCATTGAAGTATACAGAAGCCCAGCCTTTCAGGTGTTTGCGGGAATTTTTGTTACCGGAGGATTTTTGTTCACTTTTGGTCAGTTTATCCCAAGTTGGGACAGTGCTTATTATCAACTGATGATGAGCCAAAATATCCAGTACCGTGAATATATTAGTTCAAAATGGTGGCTAATGGTTATTGGGACTGTGATCGCTACTGTTATTGCATCATTTTATTGGTTCTTTTTTGGCTGGCAGATTTACCTGCTCATTATTGTTGGAGCTATATATAATATTGGTGTCAATTCGCATTTGGTAATGCTTGGCGGAGCTTTTGTAAAAACACCAATCGACCTGACTATGGCCAATAAGGCTTTTGGAGACAAACAGGCTTTTAATGCCAAGACAATGTTGCTGCTCATACCAAAACTGTTAGTTCCCATGGGTTTATATGCATTAGGATTCTATCTCTTTTCTGCCAATATCGGTTACCTTTTTGTGGCTTTAGCAGGAATTCTTGGTTTCACTTTCAGGAATATGGTTTTTGCCAAAATCGAAAAAGTGTATAAGACTGAAAAGTATGCAACCATAGCTGCCTACAAACAGAAGAATTAGTCTTGAAGAGCAGTTTACAATAAACCTCATAACCATAATAAACCTCATAAACTCAAAAAAATGATTCAAGTAAATAATTTAACCAAAAGATACATTCAGGGAACTATGGTTTTAAATATTCCAAACTTAGAAATTCCGAAAGGACAAAGTTTTGGATTAGTCGGAAACAACGGTGCTGGGAAAACCACTTTTTTTAGTTTGCTATTAGATTTAATACAGCCAAGTTCTGGGCATATAATCAACAATAAGGTTCAGGTTGACAAGAGTGAAGCATGGAAGCCATTCACTTCGGCATTTATAGATGAAAGTTTCTTAATTGGCTATCTGACAGCTGAGGAATATTTTTATTTCATTGGCGATTTGCGCGGGCAAAACAAAGCAGATGTTGATGCTTTGCTTTCAAAACATGAAGTATTCTTCAATGGGGAAATCCTTAAGAGCAAAAAATATTTAAGGGATTTATCGAAAGGTAATATGAAAAAAGTCGGCATCATTGCCACGCTCATTGGAAATCCGGAAGTGGTTATTCTCGACGAACCTTTTGCCAATCTTGATCCCACAACCGTTAACCGATTGAAAATAATCATCAAGGAATTGGCATCCGATCCGAATGTTACCGTATTGGTTTCTTCGCATGATTTGGTTCACACCGTTGAGGTTTGCAACAGGATTGTAGCGCTTCATCTGGGCGAAGTGGTAAAAGACATCCAAACTTCACCAGAAACCTTAAAGGAACTGGAAGCATTTTTCGCCGTTTAAGAAATCACTTTTCAAATAATGGCGGTAGGTTTTATCATTAATGGTAAAAACTTACCGCTTATTTTTTTGCTATATCAAAAAGAAACGTATTTTTACCAGTTAGTATACTATTTACGCCTTTTTTGCGTTATAACATTAAACGTTTTGCTTTGAAAACCAATACCATTAAATATTTCATCTTCTCGGGATTATTGATTTTTTTAATCGCTTGTTCTACCAAGAGGAACACATGGCTTTCCAGAAACTCACATGCACTTAGTACTAAAGACAACATTTTATACAATGGTGGAATCGCTTTAGATAAAGGTATTGCAGAGGTAAAAGCACAAAATAAAGACAATTTTTGGGAAATCCTTCCGGTAGAAAGAATGCAGATTTCCGAACAGAGCATCATGCCCGGACAGGCCAAGAATGCCAATTTTGAAAGAGCCGAAACCAAAGCAACCAAAGCAATCCAAAAGCACTCCATGAACATCGGAGGTTCTGAGAAAAACCCACAAATGGACGAAGCCTACCTAATGCTTGGTCAGGCAAGATATTATGACCAGCGATTTGTACCGGCTTTAGACGCCTTTAATTATGTGCTGAATAAATCTCCAAACAGCGATAAAATTTACATTGTAAAAATCTGGAGAGAGAAAACCAATATGCGTCTCGACAACGATGCATTGGCAGTGAATAACCTTAGGAAATTATTAAAGGAAATAAAGTTCAAGGACCAGGTTTTTCTGATGCGAATGCTACTCTGGCACAGGCATTTATTAATTTGCAGGAAAAAGACAGCGCGGTTGCCAAACTTAAAATCGCCCGGGATTTTACCAAATCCAATGAAGAAGTATCAAGATACAATTTTATTTTAGGCCAGCTTTATGAACAGCTTGGCTACAAAGACAGTGCTTATGCCAGTTATCAAACGGTAATAGATATGCATAGAAGAGCAGCGAAATCCTATGTCATCCATGCTCATGCAAGACAGGCTGCGCAGTTTGATTATGAAAAGGGCGATACTACTGCTTTCCTAAAAAAATATTCAGATTTACTGAAGGACAGGGAAAACAGGCCTTTCCTGGATGTATTACATCATCAATTAGCAATATTTCGTGAAAAAACCAACAATCTGGAACTGGCAAAAAAGAGTATAATCTTTCGTTAAAAAAGAAAACGCAAGGAGACAACTACCTTATTGCATCAAACTACAGGAACCTGGCGGATATCTATTTCATTGAATCCAAGTTTGTCAAAGCCGGAAAATATTATGATAGTACCTTAGTTCAGTTAAAACCAAGGACACGTGAATTCAATCTGATAAAAAAGAAAAGGGAAAACCTAGAAGATGTTATTAAGTATGAAGGTATTTCCCAAAGGAATGACAGCATTATTTCGCTTTACAATATGTCGGGTGCAGACAGGACAGCCTATTTCGACAAGTATATCGTAAAACTCAAAAAGGAAGAAGAGGAGCAAAAAAGTTAGCTGAAAAAGAAGCCAGAATAAAGGAAAATCAGGAAAGAAGCAATGGCGATATTAACGCTCCGGATGGCGGTTCCGGATCTAAGAAATCAAAGACAGCATCGCAAAAAGCAACCAATGATTTTGGATCAACAATTGCCTCAGGTGGCGGAAGTGCTTTTTATTTTTACAATACCACAACTGTTGCTTATGGTAAAGTAGAATTTGCCAAAAACTGGGGTAAGAGGACTTTGCAGGATAACTGGCGTGTTTCGTCACTTTCAGAAAAAGGAGGTGATATAACAGATAAAGATGCCGACGGTAAAGATTCAGAGGATAATGCTTCAAAAGATTTGGCCGTAGAGGAAAGATTTACACCAGATTTCTATATCAATCAAATACCAAGTTCACAAACCGTTATTGACAGTCTTAGTAAAGAGCGGAACTTTGCCAATTACCAATTGGGAGTAATTTATAAAGAGAAATTCAAGGAATATCAGTTGGCTGTGAATAAATTTGAAAAATTATTAGGCGACAGCCTAGAAGAAAGATTGGTATTGCCATCGATGTATAATTTGTACAAGCTATACGAAATCCTAAATAAAGAGCAGGCGGAGGTAATGAAACAGAACATCATTAGACTGTATCCGACATCGCGCTATGCTCAAATTTTATTGAATCCGTCAAGCGAAGTCGAAGAATCAAGCGATTCCCCAAATGCGGTTTATGAAAAAATCTATAAACAAAACAGAAGCGGTGATCCTAAAGGAGCCATAGCGGCTGTAGAAAATGCAATAAACAGATTTACCGGAGATGAGATAATTCCAAAATTCGAATTACTAAAAGCAAGTATCGCCGGAAAACTGGGAGGTCTTGGTGAATTAAAGACAGCATTGAATTATGTTGCCCTAAATTATCCAAACGTTGATGAAGGAAAGAAAGCCGAAAAAATGATTGCTGTAGATTTGCCAAAACTCGAAGCGTTACAGCTATCGAAAGCTCCATCAACAAACTGGAAAATCCTTTATCCTACTCAGGACTTTGAAGACGCATCGACTAAAAAACTTCGCGAAAAAATCGATAAATTCATTAAAGACAAAGAGTTGAAAAAGCTCTCAGTTTCTTTGGATATTTACACGATGACCGATAATTTTGTTGTAATACACGGAATGAATTCAGAAGATTTAGCCAAAGGAGTTGCTTCGGTACTGAAAGAATTTAAAGAATATAAAGTTCCGGAAACACCAATAATCATTTCGGCTGAAAATTATACTGTAGTCCAAATCAAAAAGAATTTAAACGACTACATCAATGGTGTTATACCTGAAAATCCGACGCAACCCAATTGGGACGGAACTATAGAACGCGAGCCTGTAAAGGAGCAGCCAAAGCAAAAACAACAGCAACAGCCGGTGGGAAATGAACAAGATCAACCTCAGGGAATCAAGAAGAATTCGAATGGTAATCAGCCCATGTCAGAAGAACAGGAATATGGACCACCACCGTCACCACAACTTCCCACTAAAGGAGGAAAAAAATAAAAGCGATGTTTGAGAAAAGTCCAAAAGCATATACGGATCTTTTAGGTAAAACCAACAGGATTGTTGAGGGAACTACGATTACGGGGGACATCAATTCACCTGCAGATTTCAGGTTGGATGGGCATTTGGTTGGAAATTTTCAATCAAAAGGAAAAATTGTAATTGGTCCTGCCGGAAGCGTTAAAGGAGATATTATCTGCAAAAATGCAGACATTGAAGGAAAGTTCGATGGTAAAATTCAGGTGCAGGAAATCCTGAACGTAAAATCCAAAGCACATATAAATGGTGATGTGGTCTGTGGTAAATTATCGGTGGAACCCGGAGCTGAATTCAGCGCAACCTGCGTAATGAAACCGCATGTAAAAAACATGGTAAGCGACGGAAAGACTTCAGAAGAAAAAACAGCCTGAATGTTAGATAATAAAAACAAAAAACAGTTTTCTGCCTATGCAAGATATTCAGGCATCGGACTACAAATGCTTTTGATAATAGGATTAGGGACTTTTGCCGGAGTAAAACTCGATTCCCATTTTCCTAACAAACACAATTTATACACCGTTTTTTTCTCTTTGGGATCAGTCATAATAGCCATTTATTATGTCATCAAAAGGATACTAGCTATAGCTAAAGAAGAAAAAGAATCCGAAGAACAAGAATGAAATCATTTTTAAAATCACAGCTGCTGGTTGTAGCGCAGGCTATTTTGATTACCGCAGTACTTTTTTTCATACACAATACTGTAGTTTCAACTGCTTTTCCCAAAGTAATTTTGATACTGCCGTTATATAAAATCTATCTTTTTCATCTGATTGTAACTACAGTAGTTATTGTTGCCGTGAATTATAAGAGCTTGCAAAAAGACAGTAATGTATTCAATGTGTTTATGTTATTTACCTTTGTTAAAATGATATTGGCATTGGTTTTTTTACTGCCTGTATTTCTTTCAGAGGTAAAAAACAGGAACTATGATGCAGTCAATTTTTTCATCCCTTATTTCATCTACCTCGCATTTGAAGTTTTTGTAATCACCAAACTACTTCAGAAACAGAAATAAACACCTGAAACTGTGTTGAAAAGCTAGGATTAAATTAAAGTAAAAAATATTTTGACATTTTGTTTTAATGTATGTACATTTGCACAAAATTTAAGAAAAGGTATAATTAATAAAAAAAAATGAAATTAAGCAACCTAAAAAGAGCCGTTTATTCAATAATCGTTATACTTACGTCATCAGTTATACACGCTTCTGAACATAAGGAAGGTGCTGAAGACAAGAAATTTGATGCAAAGGAAATGATCATGCATCACGTAAAGGACGCACACGCATTTCATCTTTTCGATTGGAACGGCGAGCCTGTTGCTTTGGAATTGCCAATTATACTTTATAATAATGGATTAACTACTTTTTCATCAGGCGAATTCCACCACGATGATTCAGGAAGCCATATTGTTGAGAAAGACGGTAACAAATACGCTAAGCTTCACGAAAAGATTTATCAGTTAAATGCTGGTGAAACCGAATTGAAACTAAACGAAGAGCACCATCCGGAAAACGCATTCATGCCATTCGATTTATCGATAACCAGAAACGTATTCATGATGTGGATTTCTGTTGCAGTTCTTTTACTTGTTTTCATTACTTCAGCCAGAAGATACAAAAACAAGGATTACCAAAAATCATTAGGCATTGCTGGATTCGTTGAGCCATTGATTTTATTTGTTAGAGATGAGATTGCTAGGCCAATGATTGGTGAGAAGAGATACAAAAGATACATGCCTTACTTATTGACCGTTTTCTTTTTCATCTGGATCAACAATATTTTCGGTTTGATTCCAATCCTTAACGGAGCCAATTTAAGTGGGAACATTGCGTTTACTATGACATTGGCTTTGTTCACTTTCATCATCACAACATTTAGCGGAAACAAAAATTACTGGAAACACATCTTCTGGATGCCAGGAGTTCCGGTTCCGATGAAAATATTTTTAATGCCTATTGAATTAATTGGAATTTTTACAAAACCAATTTCGTTAATGATCCGATTGTTCGCTAACATTACAGCCGGACACATTATCATCTTAGCATTAATGTCGTTAATATTTATATTCAAGAGTATTGCCGTTGCACCGGTATCCGTAGCGTTTTCATTATTCATTACGGTAATCGAAATTGTGGTAACAGCAATACAAGCATACATATTTACAATATTGTCAGCCCTTTATTTTGGAATGGCAACAGAAGAAGAGCATCATTAATTAATTTAAATTTTATATTATGACTATTACTGGAATTGCAGCTATTGGAGCTGGTTTAGCAGCTATTGGAGCTGGTGTTGGTATTGGTAAGATTGGTGGTTCAGCAATGGAAGCTATGTCTCGTCAGCCAGAAATGCACGGAAAGATTCAATCATCTGCGCTAATCTTAGCAGCTTTCGTTGAGGCGGTAGCTTTATTTGGTGTTGTTGTTGCGTTATTGCAAGGATAATCCAAAAAGAAAACAAGACTACAGTAGCAACGGTTGGTTGCTACTGTATCTTTTAAATTAATTAAAAAAAACATAAAGAAATGGATTTAGTAACACCCGGACTTGGACTAATATTTTGGTCAGTACTTACTTTTTTATTCTTACTATTTATACTTAGAAAATTCGCTTGGAAACCTATTCTTGACGCTGTTAGCGATAGAGAGGAAGGAATCAGGAATGCTTTGCTTTCTGCGGAAAATGCTAAGAAAGAAATGCAAAATCTAAAATCAGATAATGAAAAATTATTAGCTGATGCCAGAATAGAGCGTGATACCATGATGAAGGAAGCTCGTGAAATCAAAGAAAAAATGATTGCTGACGCTAAAACAGAAGCTCAGGTTGCCGGTCAGAAAATGATCGAGCAGGCTAAAGCAGCTATCAATAGCGAAAAAAATGCAGCAATGGCTGAATTGAAAGCTCAGGTTTCGACTTTGTCATTAGACATTGCTGAAAAATTATTAAAAGATGAATTATCTAACAAAGAAGCTCAGACCAAATTGGTGGAGAAAATGTTAGGTGATGTTAAATTAAATTAATCGTTATGTCAAGAGCTGCGATTAGATACGCGAAAGCAATTATTGAAATTGCCATTGCAAACGGAACAACCGATAAGGTAAACGAGGATATGAAGTCTATCGTTGCTGCGGTGAATTCCAGTGCTGAGCTAAAAGAATTTTTGTCTAGCCCTGTAATTTCTTCAGAAACGAAGAAGAACGCTTTGTCTGAAGTTTTTGCTTCGGTTCAGCCACAGACAAGCTCGCTTTTTAGATTGCTTCAGGAAAATAAGAGATTTGAAATCTTAGGTGCAATTGCTCATGAATTCAATGGATTACATGACGAATTGAATGGAGTTGAAATTGCGAAAGTAACCACAGCTATTCCTATGACTGGAGAGTTAGAGGCAAAAGTACTTGAGAAAGTGGCTTCGATATCAGATAAAAAAGTAACCATTGTGAACATTGTAGATCCTGCTATCATTGGCGGATTTATTTTGAGAATTGGTGACAAACAATACAATGCTTCCTTAGCGAACAGGCTACAGGAATTAAAAGAGAATTTAGTAATTAATACCATTAAAGATATATCACAATGGCAGAAATTAAAGCAGCTGAAATTTCAGCAATATTAAAGAAACAATTATCCGGTTTTGAATCCGGTGCAACATTAGAGGAAGTTGGAACAGTACTTCAGGTAGGTGATGGTATTGCCCGTGTTTACGGGTTATCCAATGCGCAATACGGTGAGTTGGTACAATTCGACAACGGATTGGAGGCTATCGTTTTGAACTTAGAGGAAGACAATGTTGGAGTTGTACTTTTAGGGCCATCAACTGGAATCAAAGAAGGTTCAAATGTAAAAAGAACACAACGTATTGCCTCGCTTAAAGTTGGTGAGCAAATCGTAGGACGTGTTGTGAATACACTTGGTGAGCCAATCGATGGTAAAGGACCAATCGGAGGTGAACTTTATGAAATGCCATTGGAAAGAAAAGCTCCTGGAGTTATCTTCCGTCAGCCGGTAACTGAACCGTTACAAACAGGTATCAAGTCTATCGACGCGATGATTCCAGTTGGAAGAGGACAGAGAGAGCTTGTAATTGGTGACCGTCAGACTGGAAAAACGACAGTTTGTATCGATACCATCCTAAACCAAAAAGAATTTTACGATGCTGGAAATCCAGTGTTCTGTATATATGTTGCTATCGGGCAAAAAGCTTCGACAGTAGCGGGAATTGCTAAAACATTAGAGGAAAAAGGAGCTATGGCTTACACAACAATTGTTGCTGCTAATGCTTCTGATCCAGCTCCAATGCAGGTTTACGCGCCAATGGCCGGAGCTGCAATCGGAGAATATTTCCGTGATTCAGGTCGTCCTGCTTTGATTATCTATGATGATTTATCAAAACAAGCGGTGGCTTACCGTGAGGTTTCTCTTTTGTTAAGAAGACCACCAGGACGTGAGGCTTATCCTGGAGACGTATTCTACCTACACTCTCGTTTGTTAGAAAGAGCTTGTAAAGTAATTGCGGATGACGGAATTGCAAAAGACATGAATGATTTACCGGATTCCTTAAAAGGAATCGTAAAAGGTGGGGGTTCGTTAACAGCTTTGCCAATCATTGAAACACAAGCGGGTGACGTATCTGCCTATATCCCAACCAACGTAATTTCGATTACAGACGGACAGATTTTCCTGGATGGGGATTTGTTTAACTCTGGAGTTCGTCCTGCGATTAACGTAGGTATCTCTGTATCTCGTGTTGGAGGTAATGCTCAGATTAAGTCAATGAAGAAAGTATCTGGAACCTTAAAATTAGACCAGGCGCAATTCCGTGAATTGGAAGCGTTTGCAAAATTTGGTTCTGACCTTGATGCGGTTACCTTAAACGTAATCGAAAAAGGTAGAAGAAACGTGGAGATATTGAAACAATCCGTTAACGATCCTTACAAAGTGGAAGATCAGATTGCCATTATCTACGCAGGTTCTAAAAACTTGTTGAGAAACGTTCCGGTAAACAAAATCAAAGAGTTCGAAAGAAGCTATATTGATTACCTAAACAATAAGCACAGAGATACTTTAAACGCTTTAAAAGCAGGTAAATTGGATGACAATATTACTGACGTTTTAGAAAAAGTAGCTAAAGAACTTTCAGCTCAATATAACTAATAAAGTGAAGAGTAACTAGTGATTAGTAAAGAGCTAATCACTAGTTACTAATTACTAATTACTTAAAAATAAAAATGGCAAACCTAAAGGAAATACGTAATCGAATTAGTTCAGTTTCATCGACGATGCAAATTACATCGGCTATGAAAATGGTTTCTGCTGCAAAGCTGAAAAAAGCTCAGGATGCTATTACAGCTATGCGACCTTATGCCGAAAAACTAACCGAGCTTTTACAGAATGTAAGCGCTACATTAGACGGAGATGTTGGTGGAGAGTTCACTGTGCAACGCGAAGTGAAAAAGGTTTTGGTTGTGGTAATCACTTCTAACAGAGGTTTAGCTGGTGCATTCAATACAAATGTTATCAAGCAGTCGGCTTTATTGAGTGATAAGTATGCCGGAAAACAAGTTGACTTTTTAGCTATTGGTAAAAAAGGGAATGACTTTTTCAGAAAATTAAGCACTGTTGTCGATAACAAAAGCGACGTTTTCGATCAGCTAACTTTTGATAATGTAGCTGCGATTGCCGATGAGTTGACTAAAAAATTTGTTACAGGAGAGTACGATAAAATCGAATTGGTTTACAATCAGTTTAAGAATGCTGCGACACAGATTGTTCAGGTGGAACAGTTTTTACCGTTAGCGCCAATCGCCTCGGATGTACCGGCTTCAGCAACAGATTATATTTTTGAGCCTTCGAAAGAAGAGATTGTATTGACCCTGATTCCGAAAATGCTTAAGACACAATTGTACAAAGCCATCAGGGATTCGTTTGCATCAGAACCACGGAGCACGTATGACGGCCATGCACAAGGCAACCGACAACGCCACCGAATTGAGAAATCAATTGAAATTAACCTATAACAAAGCACGTCAGGCTGCTATTACTAATGAGATCTTAGAGATTGTTGGTGGAGCGGAAGCATTGAAAGGATAATTTTTAATTCAGCATATAGTAAAAAGAGTCAACTGAGGTTGGCTCTTTTTTTTGCATTTTTTTAATAGTTGTGTGTAAAAAGATTCAATAAAAAAGGATTCACAAATGGTAAATCCAGATTTCGGTTAAGCAAGAATCTTTAGTACGAAGATAGTTAAGAAATGATGAGCCTCCATGTTAACATTCCTGCTTTTCTCAGAATGAAAAACCCGATAGAATGAAAAGCGTTCTCTTTAGCCCCGATAGGAGCTAGCTACCATGTAGCGCGGATAGCGGGAGGATGGTTGGAAAGAAAAAGAAAGTGCCGCTCATAGATCATAAACAATTTAAGCCTAGGAAACAAAAGGTTTTAATTCGTTAAATTTTACTCACAAACGACCCGACATAAATCAAAGAATTGGTTACTTTTGTTGTAATTCCAAACCAATATTCTAACACCTTGAGTTTATATAAAAACCTTTTTAAACAGACATTAATTTATGGACTGGCGACTGTTTTTCCAAGGATAATCACTTTTGTCCTCAATCCGGTGTATGTTATGTATCTGCCGGATAAAAGCAAAATGGGTGAAGTCTCGATTATTTTTTCCTATCTGGTTTTCTTCAATGTGGTATTGTCTTATGGAATGGAAACCGCTTTCTTCCGATTTTATAATTCCGAAGACAATAAGAAAAAGGTCATTTCAACGTCAACCGTTTCGTTGTTTTGGTCATCGATAGGATTTTTATGCATAGCCTTATTGTTTAGGAATACCTTGGCGGGATGGATAGGCGTTAGGGTAGAATATATTACTTATACCATTTGGATCCTGACATTGGATGCCTTAACAATCATCCCTTTTTCGAAGTTGCGTGCAGAGAAAAAGCCAATGAAATATGCGGTGATAAAAATGAGTAATGCCTGCATAAGTTTACTGATGACCGTTTTCTTCTTAGCCATTTTACCCAAATTGGTGGAACTAAATCCGGAAGGTTTTTTCAGCACCATTTACTTCGAAAACTTTCAGATTGGGTATATTTTTATTTCCCTGCTTATGGCGAGTTTAACAACATTCCTGGTCTTAATTCCTAACTATACCAAGATTTCCTGGACCTTTGATAAAGTGCTTTGGAAAAAGATGATGACCTATGGATTGCCAATCCTATTTGCCGGAATCGCCTTTGCCATCAACGAACATTTCGATAAAATACTTTTAGACTGGATGCATGTTCCGTTGGCAGACATCGGAGCCTATTCGGCCTGTTATAAGATAGGAATGTTTATGGTGCTGTTTCGTACCGCTTACACTTTAGGAATCGAACCGTTCTTTTTCAGCCATGCTGCGAATGAAAATGCACAACAAACCTATGCCACCATTACAAAATATTTTGTGATTTTTGGATCTTTCATCTGCCTGTTTGTAATCGTTTTTATCGACTTACTGAAACAGCCCTTGGTACCAAGAAAGGAATATTGGGATGCTATAAAAGTTGTACCGCTGATTGTGTTAGCCAATTTCTTCCTCGGGATTTATACCAATCTTTCCGTTTGGTACAAGCTGATTGATAAGACAAAGGTTGGAGCCTATATATCACTAGTTGGAGCTGCAATTACCTTACTGCTGAATTGGCTTTTGATTCCGACCCTAAGTTATTATGGTTCGGCTATTGCAACCCTTGCCGCTTATGGAAGCATGATGGTGATCTCTTATAAAATGGGTCAGAAACATTATCCGATTCCGTATGATTTCAATAAAATTTTCAGCTATTTGGGATTGACGATTTTGTTTTCGGCGGTATCGTTTTATATTCCGGTTTTAAGGGAAAATTACTTGGTGAAATTCGGTTTGTTAGCCCTATTTTTATATTTTATTTATTACAGCGAAAAGGAAACCTTACTTAGAATCATAAAAAGAAAATCAAAATGACCATAAAAATTGTCAATAAATCACAACACGATTTGCCTAACTATGAAACCATTGCTTCAGCAGGAATGGACTTAAGGGCTAATCTGTCTGAACCTATAGAACTAAAGCCTTTAGAAAGAACTATTGTTAAAACAGGGCTTTTTATCGAGCTTCCGATAGGATACGAAGCGCAAGTTAGACCAAGAAGCGGATTAGCTGCTAAAAAGGGAATCACAGTATTAAATTCGCCTGGAACGGTTGATGCCGATTATCGTGGGGAAATTGGTGTGATTTTAGTAAATTTATCCAATGAAAATTTTGTCGTTGAAAATGGCGAAAGGATTGCCCAATTAATCATTGCCAAACACGAAAGAGCAGAATGGGTTTCGGTTGAAACGCTTTCAGAAACATCACGAGGCGAAGGAGGATTTGGGAGCACAGGAGTTAAATAGAAAGCAAAAAATAATTTAGAATTTTAAATTTTTAATTCAGAATAATGAAGATAATAGTACCAATGGCAGGACGTGGTTCCAGATTAAGACCACATACATTAACCATTCCAAAACCATTAATTCCAATTGCAGGAAAACCAATAGTTCACCGATTAGTTGAAGATATTGCAGGCGTATTGAACCAGGAAATAGACGAAGTTGCCTTTATAATCCATGAAAGTTTTGGGAAAAAAGTTGAGGAGGATTTAATCGCCATAGCTCACAAGTTGGGAGCAAAAGGAACAATTTATTATCAAAATGAAGCACTCGGAACTGGTCACGCAATCATGTGTGCAAAGGATTCCTTAAGCGGCGCAGCTGTAATCGCTTATGCTGACACCTTGATTCGTGCCGATTTCGATCTAGACAAAACGGCAGACAGCGTTATCTGGGTCAAACAAGTCGATCAGCCTGAAGCTTTTGGGGTAATTAACCTTAATGAAGCTGGTGAAATTGTAGAATTGGTAGAAAAGCCAAAGGAGTTTGTTTCAGACCTTGCGGTGATTGGAATATACTATTTCAAGGATGTTTCCGTTTTAAGAAATGAGCTACAGTCCGTTTTGGATAATAACATAATACACGGTGGCGAATACCAAATTAACGACGGAATCAAACAAATGATGGCAAAGGGCATGAAATTTGTACCGGGGAAGGTCGACGAATGGATGGACTGCGGTAACAAAGATGTAACTGTTGATACCAATTCAAGAATGTTAGGGTTTTTGCATAATGATGGGGAACATTTGATAGATTATGGCGTGAAGCAGGAGAATTCTACTATCATTCCTCCGTGTTATATTGGAGAAGATGTGATTTTGATTAATTCAACTGTTGGGCCAAACGTCTCTTTAGGAAGAGGAACCCACATTACAGATTCAAAAATTAAGAACAGCCTAATCCAAACACACGCTCATATCATAAATGCTGATTTAGACAATGCAATGATTGGAAATCATGCTAATTTTAATGGTAATTTCAAAAGTATCAGCATTGGAGATTACTCTGTTTTAGAATAAAATGAAAAAATTAAAAGTTTATTGTCTGTTATTTTTTGGAATGTTATGCGTTCCAAACATTGCCGTGGCTCAAAATGAACCTACGAATGATGTCGTAACGATAGATGATGGATTTGAGGATTTATTCTACGATGCGATTCAACAAAGGAGTATCGAAAACTATGACAAAGCAATTACGGCTTTAGAAAAAGGGAAAGTGATTCAACCAGAGAATCCTGTAATTTATTTTGAACTGGGAAAGAATTATTTCGCTCAGAAAAAATATAAGGAAGCTTACGAAAACTTTGAAAAAGTCACCAAAATGGATCCCAAAAACCGTTGGGCCTGGGTCGGAATGTATGATGTTTGTTACGAAACCAAAGATTACAATAAGGCGATTCCAATCGTTGAAAAACTGGTAACCTTCAAGGAAGATTACAAAGAGGATCTGACCTCGTTGTATATGAATACACAACAGTTTGATAAAGCTTTGGATCTGATAAATGAACTCAATGCAAAATTCGGAAAGTCAGACAAACGCGAATTGTATAAAGCGGATATACTAAAGGATTCCAAATACCAATCGGCAGAAAAATTCAATCTGTTAGACCAGATCAAGAAGTTTCCAAAAGAAGAATCCAATTATATTGCCTTGATTTACATGTATTCACAAAGCAATCAGGAAGAGAAAGCTTTGGAAATCGCACAAAAATTAGAAAAGGAAATTCCAACTTCCGACTGGGCACAAGTCAGTCTGTTTAAATTCCATCTGAATAATAACGACGGAGACAATGCTGTAAAAGCTATGAATATTGTATTCCCAAGTAAAAAAATAGACTCAAAGATCAAACACCGAATGTTGAATGAGTTTTTGATTTTTACCAAAAACAATCCTAAATACGAAGCCGATTTAGACAAAGCGATTTCCTATTTTGATAATGATAAAGAGGTAAGGGTTGCTAAAGAGATAGGCAAGTTTTATTATTCAAAAGCCAATTGGCCGAAAGCTGTCAAGTATTTGGAGATGCATTTAAAGAATGCAGATGATGATATTGAAATTCAGCTAATATTAATGCAGGCGTACACCGAAAATCAACAGTTTGATGCATTAAGTAAAAAAGCCGATAACCTAACACAGTTGTTTCCGACACAGCCACAGTTTTACTATTATGCTGGCTTAGCTAATAATCAACTTAAAGCCTACAAAAAAGCAACAACTTACTTAGAATCAGGATTGGATTTCATCATTGACGATCAGGCTTTGGAAATCAATTTCAATATTCAGTTGGGAGAAGCTTATAATGGTTTGGGCGATAACACTAAAAAAGAAAAATACTTTACCAAGGCCAATGAGCTGATTAAAAAACAAAAGAAATAATGAAAAAGAGATTAGTTAGTGTAACGGTTATTTTCTTTGTTTGCATAACATTTTTGTCGTGTAAATCAAAAGCGGCATTTGTGGAAACTAAACCGCCAACAAGCGTTCCCGACAATACAGTGGTAACCTCCGAGAAAATAATTCAGAGTCATTACAGTAATAAAGTTGATTTTTCGACGTTATACATTAAAGCAAGCGCGAAATACAAACACGAAGATGATTCGCAAAGCGTAACGGCAGAAATCAGGATTAAAAAGGATGAGCAAATTTTGGTAAGCATTCGGTTTCTTGGAATAACAATGGCAAAAGCATTGATTACGCCAAAGGAAGTGAAGTATTACGAAAAGCTAAACGGGAATTATTTTGAAGGGAATTATGAATCATTAAGCCGTTGGCTTGGAACGGATTTGGATTTTGTTAAAATTCAAAATATGTTAATCGGAAAGCCGATAGATGATTTGTCAAAAGATAAATATTCCTTTACCGAAACCGATAAATTCTATAAACTGAACGCCAATAATGGAGGAACAGAAAAGTCATTTTCATTTGAAGCGGAACATTTTTTATTGAAAAAGCAAGAAGTCATCCAGCCGGAAAAACAACGAAGTTTTGAAGCCAATTATCCAAACTTTCAAAGTTATCCTTTAGGGATTTTACCAGCGAGCTTAACGATAAATGCCTTTCAGAAAGAAGTAAAAACAACCATTATAATAGATTATAATTCAATAAACTTCAACGAGGAACTTACTTTTCCGTACAGTGTTCCCGAAGGATATGACAGAATTTTTATAAAATAGAATCGCCAAAATAAAAAATATGCCAAAGTTTCTTTTAACCGTATTGCTGTTCTTCTGCTTCACAATTAAAATGTGGAGCCAGCCAACGCAGGAACAGCTTGAAGAGCGCAAAGCTAAAATCCAGTTAGAAATCCAGGAAAAGGAGCAGTTGTTGAAATCTGTAAAGAAACAGGAAAAATCAGTGCTTACTGAAATGATAATCCAAAAAGAGAAAATTGGGTTAAAGGAAAAACTTATCAAAACAACGGAGAAACAAACGAAGTTGCTGAATAACGACATCTATATCAATCAAGTTAAGATTAATCAGCTTAACAAAGATTTGGAACAACTCAGAAAAGATTATGCTGCCATGATCTTAAAATCATACAAAAGCCGTTCAGAGCAAAGCCGTGCGATGTTTTTGCTGTCTTCCGAAAACTTTCTGCAGGCTTATAAGCGAGCTCAGTATATGAAGCAGTACGCTAGCTACAGAAAAATGCAAGGACAGGAAATTGAAGGAAAGACCAAACAGTTAATGGGTTACACGAATCAAATCATAGTGCAGAAGGATGAAAAGATAAAGCTTATAAAGGAGAATGAAAAAGAGAAAGAAGAGCTCGAGAAAGCAAAAAAGGAACAGGAAAAAATAGCGGCCCAAATTCAAAAAGAGAAAGGCAAACTCGTTTCCGAAATCAAAAAGAAACAACAGGAAACCAAAAAAATAGACGGCCAAATCAAGAAAATGATTCGCGAATCGATTGCAGCGGCTAATAGGAAAACTGCGGCAGCGAGTGCTAAAGCCAATCCAAAAATCACTTCGGCAGAGAAAAAAGCAATTGAAAATTCCACCAGCATCGTTTTAACTCCTGAAGGAAGATTGGTTTCAGATAACTTTAAGGCTAATAAAGGAAGACTGCCCTGGCCGGTTGAAAAAGGAGGCATTTCATTAGGGTATGGAGATCAGCCACACCCTGTTTTCAGATCGTTGATGGTCCATAATAGCGGTATCGAAATTTCTACCGAAAGTGGCGCTACTGCAAGAGCTGTTTTCTCAGGAGAAGTTACACAAGTGCAGCAACTTACACCACTAAAAAAAGCTATAGTAATAAGGCATGGAGATTTCTTTACGACTTATCAAAATTTAAGTTCAGTTAATGTGAGAGTTGGAGATAAAGTTTCGGCAAAAGAAACACTCGGTAAAGTTAAAACTGACGGTGATGGAAGGACAGTGCTTAAATTTCTGATTTCGCAAAACAACACTTTCTTTAACCCTTCAGGGTGGCTATCCGGAAGATAAGAGTATAAAAAAGGCAACCATTTAGGTTGCCTTTTTTATTATAAAAACAATGCTTTTAATTCGGTTGCATCGTGAGGTTTCATTTTTCCGGCTAATACAAGACTCAATTGTTTTCTACGTAAAGCTGCGTCAAATCTGGTTTTTTCTAAATCAGTTTGTGGGTCAATTTGCGGCACCGGAACCGGATTCCCCGTTTCATCAACGGCTACAAAAGTGTAAATAGCTTCGTTTGCCTTAGATCTAATTCCCGATTCCCTGTCTTCCAACCAAACATCAATGTATATTTCCATTGAGGTGTTGAATGCACGCGAAACTTTTGCTTCAACTGTAACCACACTTCCTAACGGAATGGCACGGTTAAAGGCAACGTGGTTTACAGAAGCCGTAACCGTAATTCTACGCGAATGACGTCTGGCTGCAATACTTGCTGCTCTGTCCATTCTGGCTAGTAATTCGCCACCAAAAAGGTTATTTAAGGGATTGGTTTCACTTGGCAAAACCAAATCGGTTAAAACGGTCAATGATTCGGAAGGAAATTTTGGACTCATACTTTTTTTGCAAAGGTAATGACGTTAATCAAAAAATCCCGACTTAACGGGATAATTTTATGGTTCCTGTATCAAAAGCCAGGCATCTTTGTTATCTAGCTTATGAATGTCCTTCATGGCGTGTTGAGCATCAGAATAACTTGGATAGCTTCCATAAAGCACCGGGAATAGGCCATGTTTATTTGGAGCCAGCCTTATGGCTTTAAACCCTAATTTGAGCAGTCTTTGATAATGTTCTTCCGCATTGTTCTCTATCCTGAAAACTCCTGCAACAACATGGTAAGGCATTTTATCCGAAGCAACTGTAAGCGTAACTGATGGCAATGGATTGGAAATATAAAACGTTGCTTCCTGAATTTTTTGATTTACCTTTTTCTGAACATTAGTTTGAACTAAAAGTGTTTCTTCGGCTATTTTTTTCTCATAGAATTTGTAACCAACAGTTCCGGCAATTCCGGCTGTTAAAAGAAAAACAGCAGCGTATTTTAAGACGCTGAAATTTCTTTTTTCTCAGGCGTAAAGATAATCGGCGCAGTTTCTTCAAGGGCTTCAACTTCTTCTTTGTAAATTTCACGGTGAACTTCGCGTTTTACAGAAGGCGAAACAAACGTGCTCAAACCAAAAGATTCCTTTAGATAATTGATTTGGTCAGTAGGAACAAAGACAATGTTTTTTTCAGAATTCAGTGAAAAATCACCAATGTTTTTGATGGAAAAGCTTCCGAATTCCTGGATTTTCATTTTCCAGTTGGCTACTTCATTCTGAATGTTATTTACCGCAATTTCGTATGATATTTTTTCGGCTGAAGCCAAATGATTTGCCAGTAAACCATCATTGTTTTTAATGAACGGATTAAACGACACCAGTTTTTTGGGCGGATAGAAGGAATGAGAGTTTTCATCCAATTGCGCCGACTGGAATTCCGTCAGGAATGCACCAAAACCTGGTACGGTAACACATTGATAACGATATAATAATTGGGAAATGTACTGCTCAATCTTCATGTCAACAAATTTAGAGAAACAATAGTAGTATCAAAAAATTATTCACAATATTTATTAACAAATCCGATAAAAAATCATTTAATTTGCGTAGTAAATTACTTATATGAATTCAACTGAATTATTGCATGTTTTAGCATTATTAAAGGTAGAGGGAGTTGGTGATGTCGTTGCCAAAAAACTAATAAATCATTGCGGTTCAGCAGAGAATGTACTTAATGCAAAACCGATAAAGCTAAAAGCTATTGATGGAATTGGCGATGCTTTAATTAAAAAGCTTAAAGATAAATCCATTTTTGAAAAAGCTGAAAGGGAATTGGAGTTCATCCAAAAAGAAAATATCAATGTACTTTACTATCAAAATGATGATTATCCTGAAAGGCTGAAGCATTGTATTGACGGACCGGTTTTATTGTTTGCTTCGGGAAACCTGAACTTTCAAAACAGAAGGGTAATCAGCATTGTCGGTACCCGTGAAATTACTTCGTATGGAACGGCTTTCTGCAAACAGTTGATTGAAGATTTAGCGGTTTTCAATCCGATAATTGTCAGCGGATTTGCTTATGGCGTAGACATAGTTGCACATCAGGCTGCAATGGATAACAATCTTCAGACTATTGGAGTTTTGGCTCATGGTTTAAACCAAATTTATCCAAAGACGCACAAGAAGTACATCGCTAAAATGGAGCAGAATGGCGGATTCCTAACCGAGTTTTGGAGCAATTCTAATCCAGAAAAGGAAAACTTCGTCAAAAGGAACCGCATTGTCGCCGGAATGAGTGAAGCTACGATTGTTATTGAAAGTGCCGAAAAAGGCGGATCCTTAATCACGGCAATTATGGCAAATGATTATAACCGCGATGTATTTGCCGTTCCCGGAAGAACCTCGGATAAATTTAGTTTAGGATGCAATAATCTAATAAAAACACAACGCGCCAATTTGATGACTTCTGCTGCCGATTTGGTGTATATACTGAATTGGGAGGTTCGTTCGCAAGCTCAGAATGACAATAAGGTTGTCCAGAAACAACTGTTTGTGGTGTTGGATAATGACGAACAAAAAATCTACGATTACCTTCAGAAAAACGGAAAACAATTGCTGGACATTATTGCCCTCGAATGCGATTTCCAAATTTTTAAGATTTCTTCAATCCTTTTGAACATGGAATTAAAAGGCGTTGTTCGGCCTTTACCGGGGAAATTGTTTGAGGCTATTTAAATTTTATTCGAATCCCAATTTTATTCTAACTTTCTTTAAAACGCCATCGGCAATAATTCCCGCTTTTGCAGCGCCTTGTTTTAGCAAAGCATCCACTTCGGGAAGATTACTCATGTAGTAATTGTATTTTTCCCTTTCGGTTTTGAATTTGTCAATGATTAATTCAAACAATTCCTGTTTGGCGTGGCCGTAACCGAAATCCCTGTTAACGTTGGCATATTTTGTTTTCATTTGAGAAATCTGTTCTCCATCTGCCAACAATTTATAAAGGCCAAAAATTTTACAAGTATCAGTATCTTTGGGTTCCTCTAATGGAGTACTATCTGTTTCTATACTCATGATTTGCTTGCGTAATGCTTTATCATCAAGGAAAATATTGATCAGGTTACCACGGGATTTACTCATTTTATGGCCATCTGTTCCCGGAACATATTTAGTTTCTTCTGCAATTTTTGCTTCCGGAATCACGAATGTTTCGCCCATTTGATGGTTAAATCTTGAAGCTACATCGCGTGTAATTTCTATGTGCTGCAACTGGTCTTTTCCAACTGGAACAAAATTGGCATCATACAATAAAATATCAGCCGCCATTAACATCGGATAAGAAAACAAACCCGCATTAACATCATCTAATCTATCAGCTTTATCTTTAAAAGAATGTGCCAAAGTCAAACGCTGAAAAGGGAAAAAGCAGCTCAAATACCATGATAACTCTGCCGTTTGAGGCACATCACTCTGACGGTAAAAAATTACCTTACTGACATCCAATCCGCAAGCTAACCAAACCGAAGCAGTGCTATAAGTATTTTGACGAAGCTCATCGCCGTTTTTTATTTGTGTAATCGAATGCAGATCGGCAATAAAAAGGAATGATTCGTTTTTTGGATCTTTTGATAAGGCAATGGCAGGCAGAATGGCGCCCAATAAGTTTCCTAAATGTGGCGTGCCTGTACTTTGAATTCCGGTTAATATTTTTGACATCTTCAAATTTTTTCTAATCGCAAAGTTAAACCTTTGTATTAAAAATTGCATACCTTTCAGTACATTTGACAACATGAGAGCATTGAAAATCGTTTTTTGGATATTTTATCGCGTTTGGTTCTATATTTTGATGGGTGTTCCAATAATCATAATGTTTCCTTTTCTGTTTATTTCTATTCTGAAAGAAAAATGGTATCCGTATTTTTTTATCATGGCAAGAATTTGGGCCAAAGTGATTTTGTTCGGAATGGGATTTTTCCCAAAAGTAGAAAGGGAAGAAGAAATCATCGAAGGCAAAAGCTATATGTTTGTTTCCAATCACACTTCGATGACTGATATTATGCTGATGCTAGCCGTGGTTAAAAACCCATTTGTTTTTGTCGGGAAAAAGGAGTTGACCAAGATTCCACTCTTCGGATTTTTCTATAAGAGAACCTGTATTTTGGTGGATCGTAAGAGTTCGAGAAGCCGAATGGAGGTTTTTGAAAGGGCTCAAAAGAAAATCAATCAGGGATTCAGCATCTGCATTTTCCCGGAAGGCGGCGTTCCGTCTGACGAATCAGTTATTTTGGATGAGTTTAAAGACGGTGCTTTCCGATTGGCTATTGATCATCATTTACCCATTGTACCCATTACTTTTGGAGACAACAAAAAACGTTTTTCTTATACTTTCCTTAGTGGAAGCCCTGGAGAAATGCGAGTGAAAGTACATCCATTTTTTGAAACGCAAAACCTAAAGCAGGAATCTAAAAAAACGCTTAAGGAAGATGTCCGCCAGGTTATCCTAAAGCAGCTTAAGGCCTACGGGCAATAAAAAAGAGTCCCAAAACTTGGAACTCTTTTCCAGTTATTACTCGAAAGCAATAACATCACCTTAACTAATTTTAAACAAGTAACAAACTAAAATTTATAGCTGATTCCACTGTAAATCCCAAAAAGGTAGGGTTTGAAATTACCGGCGTTATCACTAAATGTATTCAATTGATATTTTACGGTTGGTTCTATATTGAACTCAAAAGATTTCATAAAACCATATTTGATGCCTAAACCAAGGTTTGTGCTAAAATGAACATCATTTAAATTATTGGCTTTTCCAAGAGCAGTATCTCTTTCTGCGGAAACAATGGTAATGCTGTTGTCCTGTAGGAAAAGCGTACTGAATCCCCCAATAATTTTTATGCCAAATTTTTTATCAAGAAGATTATAGGTCATTTCGACTGGCATTTCCAAATAGCCTATTTCCTGTTTTAGGTAACCATTATTTTTGTGCGTGAATGAGTTTTCAAAAGGCATTAACCCGGCTTCAGGCGAACTGTTGGCGGTAGTTGGATTGGAGACTTCAACGTGTATCATTTCACTTGATGATGTGGGCGAAACATTTTCCAGTCTTTTCGATTGAATTCCGGTAAAAAATACAATATCATTAGTATTGTAACTCATACTTACTTTGTTCAATCCGGTTCGAACAGAAAGTTTCTTATTTACGGCATAACTTACGCCAAGTCCGAAGCCTACATTGGTATTATAGGATTTTGAATTTTTAGAGAGCGTGGAATCAATGGGTGAACCATTGGAAACCGAACCTAAAAAAACAGGGGCAACATTTGAGGTCAGCTGCCACCTATTTAGTTTAGATTCCTGCTTTGTTTTGCTTTCTTTTTCATTTAGCAATTCTTCCAACGCATTGGAAACAACACTTTTCATAGCATTAGTGTCGTTTACTTTTTTCACAGTTTCCTGTGCAATAATATTCGAATTAGATTCCCCTTTTAAACCATCAAGATTGATGTTTTTTTGATCAAATGATGTTGTAACTTTATTGTCATTTGTGGTTTGGACAACTTGTTTATCATCAGTTGATTGATTAGTATTTTTATTGTTTTGAGCCATTTCATTATTTGATTTTTCAAAAAATGACCCGGTCGCTATTGCTTTGTTTTTCTCTAAATTTGTTTTGTTTTTTGAGGAACGACGATTCGGATTTTTCCTTCGGCAACCATAGATTTTGCAGACGAAGCTGTTTTTTTCAACTTATTTCCCCTTTCGGAATTTGTGTTATCATTTGCTTCATTAAAGGTAGTTGCAACAGCTTCAGAAGATTTTTTGTATGTGCCATTTTCCAATCTTTTTTTGTTTATGCCTTCAGAACTTTTTCCTTTTATTTGGTTTGGTTTGTTATCCTTAACAATAGGATTAGTTGCCTTAATTATTTTTTCATTTGTTGCGTCCTTATTTATATTTCCTCTTTCAACTTCTTTTGTTGTATTGGAATTGGTTTCGTTGACTATAGGATTTTCAGGTGTAATTTCTATTTGGTAAATTGATTTAGATATCAAAAAGCCAACCAGGAAAACAGCCGCAACACCAGATAATTTCCACCAAAACGGAATTACCCTTCTTTTCTTTTTTTCATCGAGCTTTGCTTCAATATTCGCCCAAGTTCCTTCCGGAGGATTAACCTCGAAATCCTTGAACTTTTCCTGAAACAATCGATCTATGTTTTTTCTTTCACTCATCTTGCAGATGGAAGTTTTTTATTTTCTTCGTTTTTGTATTGTTCTATTTTATCTTTTAAAATCATTCTTGCGCGAGACAAATTTGATTTAGATGTTCCTATGTTTATCGATAGCATTTCGGCTATTTCGGCATGTGAATAATCATCATTGACATATAAATTGAATACTAACCTGTATCTGTCCGGCAATTCCTGAATAATCTTTAACAAATAGTCCAGTGATATATTTTCGTCATCAATTTCAATTTCAGTCTCCTCGGTAATATCTTCATTTACTAAACTTAAAAAAGTCTGTGTTCGGTATTGCTGCAAAACGTTATTAATCATGACCCGTTTTAACCATCCTTCAAAAGAACCTTTAAACGAAAATTGCTCAATCTTATTAAAAATCAGTAGAAATCCATCCTGAAGATTATCTTGTGCCTCAATATAATTGCGCGAATATTTTAAGCAGACAGCAAACAGTTTTGGCGAGTATAATCGGTATAACTGTTCTTGTGCTTTTCTATCGTTGTTTTTGCAATCATTTATGAGTTGATTTAAATCCAATTTTCAAAAATTGATTGTTATTTAATTTGTTACCGGTACTTCGTATTCTAAAAATAGGCTTTGCCCGTTTTCGTCCTTTCCCTGATAAAATTTAAAGATATACGAGCCATTACTGGTCACATAAAAATTAAAAGTATATTCGGCAGCGGCTTCGTCACCTGTTAAATCAGTACAATAATCGCTTTCTTTTATTGCATTTTCGACGGCAATAGTTCTTATGTTTAAATTTTTTTCATAGTATAACTGATTAAATAAATAGCAGGTCGTAGGTCTGTTATAATGTACAGTTATAGGATAAGTTTCTCCAAGGGTAAATTCTGTAGGAATATCTACACTTACTATTGGAGTTAATTCAAAAGTATATTTTGGACCACCTTCATCCAAGGAACAGCTGTTAAGGATGAAAAACAGTGCAAAAAGAGAAATTATCTTTTTCATGATTATAAATGATTTTGTTGTTATGATGTTTTTTTTAAAAAATGGTTGCGTTAATTTAATAAAAAAACCCGTTTAGTTTTACTAGACGGGTTTTCTTATTTAAGCATTGTTCTCTTTAATGAGGTCTTTTATCTTTTGTTCTAATTCGTCTGCTAATTCCGGATTGTCTTTTATCAAAACCTTTACAGAGTCTCGTCCCTGGCCCAATTTTGTTTCACCGTAGCTAAACCAGGAGCCTGCTTTTTTGATAATTTCAAACTCTACAGCCAAATCAAGGATTTCTCCGGTTTTTGAAACACCTTCGCCATACATAATGTCAAATTCTGCGGTTTTGAAAGGCGGCGCCACTTTGTTTTTTACCACTTTTACTTTAGTTCTGTTTCCTATTACGTTTTCTCCATCCTTGATCTGAGAAGAACGACGAATATCCAAACGAACCGAAGCATAGAATTTTAATGCATTTCCACCAGTGGTAGTTTCAGGATTTCCAAACATAACCCCGATCTTTTCTCTTAACTGGTTGATGAAAAATACAGTACAGTTTGTTTTACTGATTGTTCCGGTTAATTTTCTCAAAGCCTGTGACATCAAACGGGCGTGCAATCCCATTTTAGAATCACCCATTTCACCTTCAATTTCACTTTTTGGTGTTAAAGCTGCCACCGAGTCAATTACAACAATATCAATAGCACCTGAACGGATTAGGTTTTCGGCAATTTCTAAAGCCTGTTCACCATTATCAGGTTGTGAAATGATTAGATTTTCGATATCAACACCTAATTTTTCTGCATAATTCCTGTCGAAAGCATGTTCGGCATCAATAAAAGCTGCGATTCCACCCGCTTTTTGTGCTTCCGCAATAGCATGTAAGGTTAAAGTTGTTTTTCCAGAAGATTCCGGACCATATATTTCAATAACCCTTCCTCTAGGATAACCATTTACTCCTAAAGCTAAATCTAAGCCAAGTGAACCCGAAGGAATAGTTTCTACCTCTTCAACGGCTTTATCTCCCATTTTCATTACGGTTCCTTTTCCGTATGCCTTGTCTAATTTATCCAGCGTTAATTGTAATGCTTTTAATTTTGCTTCTTTTTCTGAACTCATTTTTTTTAAATTTTGTGGCATAAAAATAATGCTTTTTTTAATGTCATAGAATACAAATCGGAGGAGTTTTGAACAAATTATTTTAAGTCTTCCGAGATTAATTTCATTACGTTAAAGTTATAAGGGTTTGATTTTAAATTAGTGTAGTAAAAGTGTATATTTTTATTAGACTTTCAGAATCTTTTTCCGGACTGTTTTGCATTCATCCTTTGATTTTACTTATTTTTGTTATCTATTTTTACGCTATGGAAAAGCTAATTTCGTATCCTATTTCGATAATATATTATCTCTGCTTTGGCTTATGCCTGGTTATTTTCCATCCGATTCAATGGATATGCCTAAATGTTTTCGGCTATCAGGCACATAAGAAAAGTGTCGACTACCTGAACTTTTTTTTATCCAAATGCACAAACATTTTAGGAACAAGATATACTTTTGAAAACAGGGATGCCATTCCAAAAGGTGTTCCGATAATCTTTGTTTCCAATCATCAGAGTTTGTACGATATCATTGGGATTATTTGGTATTTAAGAAGATTTCATGCCAAATTTGTCAGTAAGAAGGAACTTGGAAAAGGAATTCCGAGTGTGTCTTATAATCTAAGGCATGGCGGTTCTATTCTTATTGACAGGAAAGATCCCAAACAAGCCATTCCACTGATAAAAGGTTTGTCCGAATACATAGAAAAGTACAAACGCTCCGCAGTTATTTTTCCGGAAGGAACCAGAAGTAAAGATGGAAAACCCAAAGAATTCGCGCAAAGCGGATTAAAAATCCTTTGCAAATATGCGCCTTCCGCGTATGTTGTGCCAATTACCATTAATAATTCGTGGAAAATGGTTAAATTTGGTGCGTTTCCAATGGGTTTGGGAAATCATTTGCAATTTATCATTCACGAGGCTATTCCGGTTAAAGGAATTTCATTTGAAGAATTAATGAAGAAAACAGAAAAATCAGTAACCCAATCTATTATAAATTAATTTCGATACAATGTCAATAAAGAATATCCGCCTGGAAGTAATGCACTTTCTGGAAAACAAGATTGAGGGCTTCATGGACGAATACCTGATTCCCGTTGATAAAATTTGGCAGCCTTCTGATTTTTTACCTAATTCTGAAGATGAGAATTTCTTTGAAGAGGTTAAGGAACTAAGAGAGATCGCTAAAGATTTGCCTTATGATTTCTGGGTGACTTTGGTTGGAGATATGATTACCGAAGAAGCCTTACCAACCTACGAATCCTGGCTTATGGATGTAGATGGTGTAGGCCAGGTTGAAAATAATCCCTGGAGTAAATGGGTTCGCCAATGGACCGGAGAAGAAAACCGTCACGGAGATTTGCTTAATAAATACCTGTATTTGTCAGGCCGTGTAAATATGCGTGAAATTGAAATTACAACACAGCACTTAATTTCTGATGGATTTGATATCGGTACAGGACGCGATCCTTATAAAAACTTTGTTTATACCAGCTTTCAGGAATTAGCAACTTACATTTCGCATAACAGGGTTTCGCAGATTGCCAAACAATATGGCGATAAGAAATTGTCTAAAATATGTAAAATGATAGCCGGTGATGAAATGCGCCACCATCATGCTTACAGCGAATTCGTAAACCAAATTTTTAAGGTTGACCCAAGTGAAATGCTATTGGCGTTTAACTTTATGATGAAACAAAAAATCGTAATGCCGGCACAATTCCTAAGAGAATCAGGCGAAAAAATAGGAGAGGCTTTTTTAAACTTTTCGGATTCTGCTCAACGAATCGGAGTTTACACCGCTGCAGATTATGTTGATATCATGCAGAAACTCATTGAAAAATGGGAAATCGATAAACTTTCCGGCTTGACGGATGAAGCTGAAAAAGCACGCGATTATCTAATGAAGCTTCCGGCAAGAATGGCGAAAGTGTCTGAAAGATTGGTTATTCCGGCTGAGTCTACCATTTTCAAGTGGGTGGAACCGGCTTTAATAAGATAATAGAAAAAAAGATAGACTTAAATCCTTTCTGAAAAGAGAGGATTTTTAAATTAAAGAAAGCATGTCACTAATTGAAAATACCATTTCTTTTGTAAAACAAAAACTCGAAAACGCCGAAGGTGGACACGATTGGTTTCACATTGAACGGGTTTACAAAAATTCCCTCCTCATTGCCAAAGAAGAAGATTGTGATTTAACGGTTGTACAATTAGGAGCGTTACTTCACGATATTGCTGATAGCAAATTCTATGACGGAGACGAAACCGTTGGGCCCAAAACGGCAAGGATATTTTTGGAAAGTCAAAATGTAGCCGAATCAACTATTCAGCATGTAATCAATATCATTGAAAACATTTCATTCAAAGGCGGCAATTTCGAAAGGAAATTCAATTCCATAGAACTTGAAATCGTCCAGGATGCTGATAGACTGGATGCAATTGGCGCAATCGGAATAGCAAGGACTTTCAATTATGGCGGCTTCAAAAACAGGTCGTTATATAATCCCGAGATTGCTCCAAACTTAAAGATGAGCAAGGAAGAATACAAAAATTCAAATTCGCCTACGCTGAATCATTTCTATGAAAAACTATTGCTGCTTAAAGACAAAATGAATACACCAACCGGTAAAAAAATAGCAGAAGCTCGACATCAATATATGGAAGATTTTCTTTCGCAGTTTTTCGCGGAATGGAACGGAGCAAAATAAAAGGAGAGCCATTTTTCGTTCGGAATTCTTGTCACAATTTTTTCGAAAACGCTTTTTTTGTGACACTTTCTGTCACAATTTTTCTAAATTGAATTTTTTTGTGACAGTTTTCAAAAAATCTGATTTACTATTGCTTTTGAATTATTTGAAATAAAAAATGATTTTCCTTTAACTATAAAGTGACTTTCAAAAGTTGTTTTTCACTACCGCGACGTCCTAAAAAATAAACAGAGTTGTCAATTATGACACCTTTCGCAACCATAAAAGGCACTGCGTTTTCTTCGTCGTCAAGTATTTCCTTGTATTCAAAATTTCCGTTTGCATCTACCTGTATGATATTGAGGTTGGATTTGTTTTTCCTGATTTGGCCAAATTCTATCCGATCGTTTTTTAACTTCTTGATTTTATCCTTGGTGTTGATAAAAATGTAATTTTTACCTTTGTTAATAGTGGAAGTAAAAGAAATAAACGAATTGTCATCATCTATTGTGGCCTGCTTTTTATTGATATTCCGTGCCCATGCCAGATTACCGTCAGCATTTAATTTAGCTATTACAATATCATCGAAATTGTAATCAACCTTGGCTGTAGAATTACCAAAACCCATTCCGGCTGCTCCACTACTTGCGTAATATTGTTCGGTAATATAGGATTCTTCGGCATTGAGGATAATTTCATTGGTCTCAGTAAAAAAACCTTTTTAAATTTAATGCTTTTTAACGCTTTACTTTTTTCATTACCGTATTTATCAAAGAGGAATTGTGATGTAAACGGATTGTAATTTGAGGCTTTTAGCTCCAATGTATTAATGTCAGATTTAAAGCAACAAATACCGGAGTATTTAAAATCTTTCGAATCTGAATAAAAGCCAATAGTGACTAACTCATTTTTATGGAAATACGTTTTTAGTGAACCCAGAAAATGATTTTTAGTGTCGAGCTTTTGCGATATTATTTCCTTTTCGGAAATCTTAGAAAATTCATAATAATATTTTCCGCCTTCTTCTTTTTCTTTAAGTCCTTAGTATATGCTTTAGCTAATAAATAAATTGCGTTGCCGTCTGGCGAAACCTGGATATTCTGAAAAAAACATTTTTTATCCTTTATTTCATTGGTATAAAATAGGTCAAGTTTTTTATTCAGATTTTTATCAAATAAGTACAATTTTAGACCATCATTTTCTTTGCTGTTTGCATCAATAACAATAGAAAATGCCGTTTTGGTTTCGTTAACAGTCAGTAGGATGTCAGAACCACTTCCGTGCTTTTCATTTTCGAAAATATTTTTATAACTTAAATTATTGTTACTGTTGTTTGAAAAGAAAAGTTTATGAAAAGTGTTTAAGTTTGCAAGCTCATTTTCAGAATTAATGATTCCCGAGTTATCATTTGTCCAAGTTTCTTTTGCCCTGTTATAAAATTTTTGCTGCAAATTGAAAGTTCCAAAACTACTCATTTCTTCCTTGGACAACCTAAAAAGCTCTTTAGTGGTAATCTTAAAATCTTCTGACATTATATTGTCGAAACAAATGAATGCTTTTTCATTTAAATCGTAATAAATCTCAACAAAATGAAGATTGTTTTCCATGGAAAAAACTCCGACAATCAAATTGTATTTTTGATAATTCGGATGCTTCATTTCAAAATCAAATGCTCTTTTTAATTTGAAGTTATCATCATATTTCTCTATGTAAAAACCTTCTCCTTGAGATAACATTGTTCCTTTGTAAGAGCGAACTAAAAGCAACTCTCCTTTGGAATTGGTTTCAGATAAAATAATGACAGAGTTTTTGAATTCATCCTGAAAAACATCACTTTTGGAAATTGAATAAGCTATATCCTGAGCCTGTGTAATAGTCGATACAAAAGTAAAAATTAGGAAGAAGAAATTTTTTTTCATAAAAACAGTGATTATTTTCCTTTAAACTCAGCTTTCCGTTTCTCTAAAAAAGCTGTCGTTCCTTCCTTAAAGTCTTCGGTGCCAAAACATTTTCCGAAATTCCTGATTTCAGTTTCATAACCATTCACACCATCTTTAAAATTAGCATTGACGGCTTTTATTGCCCTGCCAATTGCATACGGAGAGTTGCGTATGATTTTCGCCGCAATGCCTTTAGTGAAATCCAAAAGTTCGGACTGAGGCACAACATGGTTTATCAAACCTACGCGAAAAGCCTCTTCAGCAGAAATCATCCCGGCGGTCATAATCATTTCCATTGCATGTCCTTTTCCTATTAGCTGTGGCAAACGCTGTGTTCCACCATAACCCGGAATCACGCCAAGTGAAACTTCGGGCAGACCCATTTTAGCATTGTTGGAAGCAATCCTGAAATGACAGGACATGGCCAATTCTAATCCGCCACCAAGAGCAAAGCCATTTATTGCAGCAATAACAGGCGTTCTCAGATTTTCTACAAAATCAAAAAGCAATTCATGTCCCTGAGCCGAAAGTTGCGCGCCTTCCTGAACCGTGAAATTGGCAAATTCCGAAATATCAGCACCGGCAACAAAAGCTTTTTCGCCTTCGCCGGTTATAAGGATTACTCTAACTTCTTCTTTGTTTTCTAATGCTTCAAAGGCATCGTGCAGTTCCTGAATTGTGGCAACATTCAGTGCATTTAATTTTGATGGACGATTGATGGTAATTTGTCCAATGCCGTTTTCAACAGCAACTAGTATGTTTTCGAAAGTCATGGTTTATTTTTTTAAATACAACAATATGTGATAATTTGTGCAATCTGTGTTCTATTTCACAATCGGAAGCGAAACCATAAAAGTTGATCCTTTTCCGGGTTCAGATTCAAAAGTAATAGTTCCTTTGTAATTTTCTATGATATTTTTTATAATTCCCAAACCTAATCCCATTCCGCTTGTTTTGGTGGTGAATTTGGGTTCAAAAACATGTTCCCTATTTTCCGGGTAAATGCCAACTCCGTTATCTTTTACAGCAATTATTACGTTGTCTTCCACTTCATTCACAGCAACTAAAACGTGTTTTTCTTCCTGATCTTGCGGAATGGATTGGATAGCATTTTTCACCAAATTAGTAATAATCCTAATTAATTGTGTCCTGTCGAGTTTCGAAATTATATATTCTTTGTTGCTTTCAAAAACGATAAAATCTTCGTTGAAAATATCCAAAGCCAGTTCAACCACCTGAACCACATTAAGCGTTTCGTTTTGTTGGGCAGGCATCGAAGCAAAATTTGAAAATGCCGAAGCCACAGCACTCATCGTATCAATCTGCTGAATCATGGTTTTGGAATAATCGTTTAGTTTTTGCTTTAATTCGGGATCATTCGCATCGAATTTTCGTTGGAAACTCTGCACCGTCAAACGCATTGGCGTAAGCGGATTTTTGATTTCGTGAGCGACCTGTTTTGCCATTTCGCGCCAAGCTTGTTCCCGTTCACTTTGGGCAAGCATCGTAGCACTGTCTTCCAGTTTATCGACCATTTGATTGTAAGACTTTATCAATAAATTGATTTCCTTACTATTGGCTTCAATGACGATTTTTTCATTTTTTTGATTCAGGCTCGTTTCGTTGATTTTGTCTGAAATGGTTTTAAGCGATTTAGTAATATAACTCGAAAGGAAATAAGCCAACGCAAAAGCAATGATGAGCATGAACGAATAAACCTGGCTCAAACGCAAAAGGAACTGCCGCAATTCGGTTTCATAAAATCCATCATCCTCAACATACGGAATGTTTAAAATCCCTAAAGGTTTAAACTTGTCATCCTTGATTTGACTATAGGCAGCGCGGTTTTTAACGCCATTTACATTTTTGATATCAACATATCTTTTCTCAACAGAGGACTGCACCAGTTTTAATACATAATTCGGAACGGGAGGTGCAACCTTATCGACAGAAAATGAAGCTTTGGAAGATTTTAACAGCTTTCCGTTAAGGCCATAAATATTGATTTCAAGATTATGGATATCGGCCAATTCATGGATTTTATCCTTGAAAATCAGTGGAAGGTTTCGTTCCGTTAACGGATAAGTGGTGTTGGAAAGTACATAATTGATGTGCTCCTTTATAGCAAATTCCTTTCGATCCAAACGTTCCTGATGGTAATCCTTGGCTTCATTCTTAAATTGGATAATCGAAATCGAAGCCATCAAAACGGAAGCAATTACAATCAATATAATCATCGATAGGAAAATCCTAATACGAAGCGAAAGCATTGACATCTTGAATCCGTTGATCATAGTGTTCAGTGTTCAGAAAGCAGTATTCAGCTTTTATTCTTAGCCCTAATTTTTTTGTAAAATTTGAAGCCCAACATTATCAAAACAGAAAATAAAACAATTCCGATTACGCCGTAAATCCAGTTGAAGGCATTTTTTAAAATTACTAAAAAAACGACCGCAAACAGAATAATAGTTGCGCCTTCATTCCATAACCTCATAAAGTTGGAAGAATAGTTGACAATGTCATTTTGTAATTCCTTAAATATCAAATGGCATTTTATCTGATAGGCAATCAGTAAAACTACAAATCCCAATTTCACGTGCATCCAAGGTTGTTGCAACCAAACGGGCATCAAAATCAATAACCAAAAGGCAAAAATAATAGCTAAAACGGCACTTGGCCAAGTGATAATGTACCACAAGCGATAAGTCATTATTTTGTATTGTTTCTGCAGGATTTCTTTCTCTGGCGATGGTTTGCCGTTGGCTTCTATCTGATAAACAAACAGTCGAACAATGTAAAACAAACCCGCAAACCAAGTGATTACGAAGATGAGATGCAGTGATTTTATGTAATTGTAATATTCCATAAATGAGTTTATAAACCGCAGATTCGCAGATTTAATTATTTGTAATCTGCGAATCTGCGGTAAAAATACTGTTTTTCAATAATTATTTAGCCCAATCCTTGATCCAATCAGCTACAACGCCACACCATTCGTCACCATCATTCATACACGGAATTGCCAGGAATTCTTCGCCGCCATTTTCCTTAAACTGATGATTGGCTTCCATGGCAATTTCTTCGAGTGTTTCTAAACAATCGGAAACGAAAGCCGGAGTTACAACTGCGAGTTTCTTAATTCCTTTTTCGGGCATTTTGTTGACTTCAACATCGGTGTAAGGCGTAAGCCATTTGTCACCGGCTAATCTCGATTGGAAAGTCTGGCTGTATTTACCCTCAGGAATACCTAAAAATGCTACCACTTGTTTTGTGGTTTCATAACATTGATGGCGATAGCAAAACTCATGTGCTGGCGATGGTGTATTGCAGCACGAGCCGTCAATTTTGCAATGCGATTTTGTGATGTCGGTTTTACGGATATGGCGCTTCGGTATCCCATGGTACGAAAATAATAAATGATCATACTCAAAAGTATCCAAATGTTTTTTGATGGAATTTGCCAAAGCCTTGATATAATCCGGTTTGTTATAAAAAGCGGGAACATTCGTAAATTTCATTTCAGGGAAATGTTTTGCCCGTAATTCTTCTGCCAAAACCAGGATTGTAGTAGTAGATGCCATTGCATGTTGCGGATACAAAGGGAAAAGCATCACTTCAGTAACACCCTTATCGTGTAATTCCTGTAAACCTTTGAGGATGGTAATCGTTCCGTAGCGCATTGCCAGGGCAACCGGAATATTTACCAGGCCTTGCACCTTTTTATGCATTCTTTTGGAAATTACAATCAACGGAGAGCCTTCGTCGGTCCAAATTCTTGCGTAGGCTTCGGCCGATTTTTTTGGCCTTGTCTGTAAAATTATTCCCCGAACTAATAATGCGCGTAATAAAAATGGAACGTCAATCACGTATTTATCCATTAAAAATTCATCTAAATAAGGCTTTACATCTTTTGGTGTCGGACTTTCGGGTGAACCCAGGTTTACTAATAATACTCCTTTCATGGATTTGAATTTGAAAATTTGAAAATGTGGTAATTTGAAAATGAAATACTATTCAAAAACCACGAATTGTTTTATTTATAACTATTTAAAATTTTATTTTTGAAGAAAAGGAAATGTGATTTAGGTTTGCCGGCCATTTTCAAATTTCCAAATTTTCAAATTGACGAATTGTTTAAAGACATCAAATATTTCTTTGGCGTAGTCGCAAATTTCTTTTTGAAAGCCGCAATAAAATGGCTTCCGGTACTGTAGCCAATTTTTAAGCCAACTTCATTTACATTATAAGAACCGCTGTCTAATAATTGCCTGGCATAATCCATTTTGTGGTCGAATAAATAACCATAAACGGTGTCACCGTAAATTTGCTTGAAACCCATTTTTAGTTTCTTCAGGCTTAGGCCAACTTTATCCGCCAATTCTTCCAAACCTGGTGGTTCAGCCATATTGGCGATAATGATTTCTTTGGCTTTCCTAATTTTTAATACATTTTCCTCATCAATCAAAAAAGGGCATTGTTCGGCATCGGGATCTTCGGAACGGTTAAAATACAAACTAAGTAATTCATAGCCTTTACCTTTATAATAAAGATTTTTTATGGATGGATTGAGATTGTAATGGAATAGCTGGCTCAGTACTATCGCCATTGAGGGACTTATATCGTTCTCTTTATAATATTTCCTGTCTTTGTTTTCTTCACTCAGAAACGGAATATGATTAGCATCATCTGAAAACAATCCATGAAACTTCTGAATCGAAATAATAACTGAAATCACCCATGAATTAGGTGCTAATTCTAAATTTAACGGCAATTCTTTCTGCGGATTATAAAATAAAAGTGACTTCTCATCTTTTAATTCCAAGGCATAAGTTCCTTCGTTAAAGACAAATTTTGCTTTTCCCTTTATGCCAAAATGAAACTGGATAAGCCCTTGTGCAATAGGTCTTTTTATGTGGTAGTTTTCATTTCCGTCATTCTGAAACCGAATCAAAATAAAATCATTTTCAATTTTTATCTCTTCTTGAGAACCCATAGCGATATTTTTTCGTAGATGTATTTGAAGTCAGGCAAAAATCTTATTTAGAACGAGTCTACATAAAGAAATTGCGAACGCTTGATTTCAGTACAAATTTAATAGAAATTACGTTGTTTGAACCATTTTGGATTAAAATATCTCTAAGCGATACAAAAAGTCCCTACAGCGTTACTTTTATAAAGTAGTTAGTAATAGTTTTGTTGAACTTTTTAAGGAAAGTATACTATGGAAAATTTTAATATGTCGAAACACACTTCTTTTTACGCCTTAGGTTTGAGTTACAAAAAAGCAGATGCTACCATTAGGGGTAAATTCAGTTTAGACGCTAAAGCTAAATCGACAATTTTAATACAGGCAGAAGCTGAAGGAATCGAATCCTTAATCGTTACATCAACCTGCAACAGAACCGAAATCTATGGTTTTGCCAATCATCCTTATGAGTTAATAAAATTACTTTGTGAAAACAGCAAGGGTACAGTAGAAGAATTTCAAGAAGTGGCATACATTTATAAAAACCAGGAAGCCGTTAACCACATGTTCCGGGTTGGAACTGGTTTAGACAGCCAGATTCTGGGAGATTTTGAAATCATCAGCCAGTTAAAGATCGCGTTCGCCGAAAGCAAATCAAACGGATTGGTAAATTCCTTCATGGAAAGATTGATTAATTCCGTAATTCAGGCCAGCAAAAAAATCAAAACAGATACTGAAATTTCTTCCGGAGCAACTTCGGTTTCATTTGCTTCTGTTCAGTACATCATAAAAAATGTGGCAGACATTGCCAATAAGAATATTTTACTTTTTGGTGCCGGTAAAATCGGAAGAAACACCTGCGAAAATTTGGTTAAACATACCAAACACGAGCAAATCACATTAATCAACAGGACTAAGGATAAGGCTGAAAAATTAGCTAAGAAATTGGACTTAATCGTAAAAGACTACGCCGACTTACAGTTAGAATTACAAAAGGCAGATATTGTTGTAGTAGCCACTGGAGCACAAAATCCAACTATTGACAAAGCGATATTGAATCTGAAAAAACCATTACTGATATTAGATTTATCGATTCCGAAGAATGTCCATGAAAATGTGACCGATGTTGAAGGCGTAACCTTAATTCACCTTGATCATCTTTCGCAAATCACAGACGAAACCTTAGAGAATCGAAAACTTCATATTCCGCAGGCTGAAGCTATTATTGAGGAAATAAAGGAAGAATTTATGGCATGGACAAAAAATAGGAAATTTGCTCCAACCATTCAGGCTTTAAAGGAAAAACTAAACGCAATCAAAGACGGCGAGCTGAACAAACAACGCAAGAAAAATGTCAAATTCGACGAAGCTCAGGCCGAATTAATCAGCAGCCAAATCATACAGAAAATTACCAATCACTTTGTAAATCACCTCAAGGATGGCGACTCAATGGACGAAGGAATTGAATGGATTGAAAAAGTATTCCAGTTAGAACAAGAGAAATCATTTTTTTAAAAACTCCGCTTCTTTGCGTCTCTGCGAAAAAAATTAATCCATAAAGAAAGTGACTAAAAAAACAATACGCATAGGAACCCGTGATAGCGAATTGGCACTTTGGCAGGCACACACCGTTCAAAAACAACTTCAGGATTTAGGGTATCAAACCGAAATTGTTGCCGTTAAATCAGATGGCGATATTATTCTCGATAAGCCATTGTATGAACTCGGAATTACCGGAATTTTTACCAAAACCTTAGACATTGCCATGATAAATGGTAAAGTTGATATCGCAGTACATTCGATGAAAGATGTGCCAACTGCTTTGCCAATAGGAATCGTGCAGGCTGCCGTTTTAGAACGTGCAAATGTGCTCGATATTTTGGTTTATGAAGGAAATGTCGATTTCCTTAACGGAAATGCCACAATCGCAACCGGAAGCCTTCGACGCCAGGCACAATGGTGGAATAAATATCCAAACCATACTGTTGTCGATTTACGCGGAAACGTGAATACCCGAATGCAGAAACTAAAGGATAACGATTGGAACGGAGCTGTTTTCGCAGCGGCAGGTTTGGAACGGATAAATTTAAAGCCAGACAATCATATCAATTTAAATTGGATGATTCCCGCGCCGGCACAAGGTGCAATGGTTATTGTTGCTATGGAAAATGATTCGTTTACAATCGATGCCGTTTCACAGCTTAACGATATTGAGACCGAAATCTGCACCTATATTGAGCGTCAGTTTTTGCGAACACTTGAAGGCGGATGTACCGCACCAATCGGAGCTTTAGCAACCTACAACGAAGAAGAAGATTCTATAGATTTCAAAGGTGTTTTATTATCCATAGACGGAAAACAAAAACTGGAAATCGATAAGAAAGTGGATATTTCAGAGTGGAAGAAGCTAGGATTCAATTCAGCTCAGGAAATTTTAACAAATGGTGGAGCGGAGCTGATGGGGAAAATTAAAAATAAACTAAAGAAATAATGCAGCATCCAATTCGCATAGTGTCAACAAAGAAGCTTTCAGAAAAGCAAAAGCAGCAATTGTTGAGTGCGGATTTTTCGGTTTTTGAAGATGATTTTATCAACGTTCAAAGCAAGGATTTTAAGATTGAGAACGAAAGTGACTGCCTAATTTTCACAAGTAAAAATGCAGTTGAAAGTGTTCTGAGAAATAAAAAGATTGTACACCTAAAGACTAAAAAATGTTTTTGTGTGGGAGAAAATACCAGGTTATTATTGATTGAAAATGATTTTGAAGTTTTGGCACATGCTGAATATGCAGCCGAATTAGCTTCGATAATCTGCAACCAGTATCCAAAAATCAGTTTTACTTTTTTTTGCGGGAATATGCGAAGGAACTTTTTGCCAGACGCCTTGCGTTTAGCCCGGGTTAAGCTAGAAGAAATAGAAGTGTACGAAACAATCCTAACATCGCATAAAATCGATTTCAAACCGGACGGGATATTATTTTTCAGCCCTTCCGGAGTTCAAAGTTATCTGCAGGAAAATAAAATTGAAAATGAAAACTGTTTCTGCATTGGTAACACAACCTCAGAAGCATTACGGGAAATAACACCAAACAGGATAATTGCCAACCAGCCAACTATCGAAAGCGTGGTAATTAGATGTATAGAACATTATAAAAAATAATAAATGCTGAAAGCTAACTGCTAACAGCTAAAAGCTAAAACATGATCAAAAACGACCTTTTCTTAAGAGCATTAAATAACGAAACTGTAGAACGTCCGCCAGTTTGGATGATGCGCCAGGCAGGAAGATATTTACCCGAATTTAGGGCTTTGCGCGACAAATATGATTTTTTTACACGCTGTGAAACCCCAGAATTGGCAGCGGAAATTACGGTTCAGCCCATCAGAATCGTAAAACCTGATGCGGCGATTTTATTCTCTGATATTTTGGTAGTGCCAAGAGCAATGGGAATCCACGTAGAGTTGAAAGACAATTTGGGGCCAATTATCCCGAATCCGATTCGCTCTATGGAAGATGTAAATAAAACATTTGTTCCCGATGTTCACGAAACTTTAGGCTACGTTTTTGACGCTATCAAATTAACGAAGGAAATGCTGAACGATGAGGTTCCATTAATTGGATTTGCAGGTTCACCATGGACGATTTTCTGTTATGCCGTTGAAGGGAAAGGCTCCAAAAGTTTTGATACTGCCAAAGGATTCTGTTTTTCAAACCCAGTTGCAGCTCACACTTTATTGCAAAAAATCACAGATACAACAATTTTATATTTAAAAGAGAAAGTAAATGCCGGCTGCAACGCAATCCAGATTTTTGATTCCTGGGGCGGAATGTTATCACCAGTAGATTATCAGGAATTCTCATGGAAATACATCAACCAGATTGTTGACGCGTTAGCCGAAGATACAAAGGTTATCGTATTCGGAAAAGGATGCTGGTTTGCGTTGAATGACATGGCAAAATCAAAAGCATCTGCACTTGGAGTTGACTGGACTTGCTCAGCAAGGAATGCAAGGTATTTATCTGGTGGAAAAATCACATTACAAGGAAATTTCGATCCGTCAAGATTATTATCTCCAATTCCAACCATAAAGAAAATGGTCCATGAAATGATTGATGAATTCGGAAAAGACAGTTATATCGTAAACCTTGGTCACGGAATTTTACCAAACATTCCGGTAGATCATGCCAAAGCTTTTATTGAAGCGGTTAAGGAATATAAATCATAGATGAAAGACAAGTTTTTTTCATACATACAATATTTACAGGATCAAATCTGTTTTGGTCTTGAAGCTATCGACGGTCAGGCCAAATTCCGTGAAGACAATTGGAAACGTCCTGAAGGAGGTGGTGGAAGAACACGTGTGATAGAAAACGGAAACGTTTTTGAAAAAGGCGGCGTAAACATTTCAGCAGTTCACGGAAAGTTACCGGAAGCCATGCAGAAAATGTTCAACGTAGGTGAAGCCGATTTTTTTGCCTGCGGACTAAGTTTAGTGATTCATCCCAAAAATCCGATGGTACCAACGGTTCATGCTAACTGGCGTTATTTTGAAATGTATGATACTTCGACTGCGCTCAGCACAGGTTCACGGAACGTAATCAATTCCTGGTTCGGCGGCGGTCAGGATTTAACACCATATTATCTGTTTGAAGAAGATGCGAAACATTTTCATCAAACCTGTAAAAACGCCTGCGACAAACACAACACTGAGTTTTATCCAAAATACAAAAAACAATGCGATGCCTATTTCTGGAACGCACACCGAAATGAAGCCAGAGGAATAGGAGGATTATTTTTCGATTATTGCAAAGCAAATGAAGAAATGTCAATGGAAGACTGGTACAACTTTGTAACCGAAGTTGGCAACAGTTTCCTGGAAGCTTATATTCCGATTGTTGAAAGAAGAAAAGATTTAGAGTACACGGAAGCACAAAAAACCTGGCAGGAAATCCGTCGCGGCCGTTACGTCGAATTCAATCTGGTACACGACAAAGGCACACTTTTTGGCTTAAAAACCAACGGTAGGATTGAATCGATTCTGATGAGTTTACCGCCACACGTTCAGTGGGTATATGACCATCATCCTGATGCAGGAAGTGCAGAAGAAAGATTGATAAAAGTATTGGAAAATCCGATTGACTGGATTTAAGAGTTTACAGTTTTACAGTTAACGGTTTACAGTTTATGATTGATTATAAAAAATATAACGTTTGGCAAAAAGCACATCAGTTAGTGCTTGAGGTATATTTGATAACAGCTAATTTCCAAAAACTGAGCAATTCAATTTGGTTTCCCAAATAAATAGAGCTGCTGTTTCAATTCCAACTAATATTGTTGAAGGTTGCGGAAGACAAACCCAAAAAGAGTTAATCGATTTTTATATATTTCATCAGGTTCAGCACACGAATTAGAATATTTAATTTTACTTTCAACAGATTTAAAATTTATTCAGGAAGATAAATCTGAAAAATTTATTTCAGAACTAATAGAAATAAAGAAGATGTTAGCTTCATTAATAAAAAAAATAAACGCAACACTATAAACTGTTAACTGTAAACCGTTAACTAAAAAACTATAAATATGTTCCCACTACAAAGAGGCAGAAGATTACGAATAAACGAAAGCATTCGTTCGCTAGTTCGTGAAACCACGTTAAGTCCAACCGACTTCATGTTCCCAATGTTTATTACAGAAGGCGAAAATTATAAATCTGAAATTCCATCAATGCCGGGAATTTTCCGCCGTTCGTTGGATTTGACAGTTGAGGAAGTAAAGGAAATTTACGCATTGGGAATCCGCGCCGTAAACATTTATGTGAAGGTTGATGAAAGCCTAAAAGACAACACAGGCAAGGAAGCCTGGAATCCAAACGGATTGATGCAGAATGCTATTAGGGAAATCAAAAAAGCCTGCCCGGAAATGATTGTAATGCCCGATGTAGCACTCGACCCATATTCAATTTATGGCCATGACGGAATTATTGAAAACGGAGATATTGCCAACGATGCAACCAATGAAGCTTTGGTAAAAATGGCAGTTTCACACGCACAGGCCGGAGCCGATTTCGTAGCACCAAGCGATATGATGGACGGACGTGTTTTGAGACTAAGGCAAGGTTTGGATGCTGCAGGATTTTCCAATGTTGGAATCATGAGTTATTCTGCGAAATACGCTTCAGCATTTTATGGGCCATTCCGGGATGCTTTGGATAGCGCTCCAAGAGAAGCCGATATCGAAGTCCCAAAAGACAAAAAAACTTACCAAATGGACTACGCAAACCGAATCGAAGCCGTAAAAGAAGCCTTGATGGATGTCGAGGAAGGTGCCGATATGGTCATGGTAAAACCAGGAATCGCCTATCTGGACATCGTTCGCGAAGTCAAAAACGCAGTAAATGTTCCCGTTACGGTTTTTCACGTTTCTGGCGAATATGCTATGATTAAGGCAGCTTCAGAAAGAGGCTGGCTCGACCACGACAAAATCATGATGGAACAATTGATGTGCATCAAACGTGCCGGAGCAAGCCTGATTTCGACTTACTTTGCTAAGGAAGCAGCAATCTTATTAAACAAATAATCAGACCACAAATTCGCAAATTTTAATTTATGAATTTGAGGTAAAATTTCAGAAGCGAAAGGCTCGGGCTTTATCAGTTGTCCATATTCCCGCTTTCTGTTCCAATTCCCGATAAATCGGGAGATTTCCACGCCAATCGGGGCTAATAGAAAAACGTATTGAATTTTTGTAAACCATGAAAAAACTATTTTTAATTATAACGTTACTGGTTTTAATTTCCTGTAAATCCAAAGAAGAAAAAGCAGAAGGTTCAGTAGATGAAACATCAGTAAAAGTCTCCGGCCAGGAACTCTTTGAAGGTGAAGGAAACTGCATCGCCTGCCATAAACCCGACCAGAAAATTGTGGGTCCAAGCCTTGAAGAAATAGCCAAAATCTACAAATCCAAAAAAGGCAACATCGTTTTGTTCCTAAAAGAAGAAAGTGAACCAATTGTCGACCCAAGCCAATACGATATCATGAAAACCAACTTCGCCATAACGAAAACAATGAGCGATGAACAGCTGCAGGCTCTGGAAGATTATATTTATAGCTTTTCAAAATAATATTTGATAACTTTATCAAATGGAAACAGCCTTTATAGAATCGCCACTCGGAATAACCAAAATAGTTGGTGATGAAAATGGCATTGCTGAAATTTCGATTTTGAGTGAAGGTAAAAAAACCACTAAAATTCCAATTCCGTTAAAGGATTGTGTTTCCCAACTTCGGGAATATTTTGATGGCCAGCGCCAGCATTTTGATTTTAAACTCAATCCCCAAGGAACCGATTTCCAGCAAAAAGTATGGCAGGAGTTATTGAATATTCCGTTTGGAAAAACGGTATCTTATCTTGATTTGTCCAAAAAACTGGGTGATGTAAAAGCAATTCGTGCCGTAGCATCGGCCAATGGAAGAAATCCACTTTGGATAGTCGTTCCGTGTCATAGAGTTATCGGAACTGATGGTTCATTGACCGGATATGCCGGAGGATTATGGCGCAAGAAATGGTTGCTCGAACACGAAAGTCCGTCAAAACAGCAATCACTTTTTTAAAAAATTTCTTTCATATTTAATTTGTAATGCTTACTTTTAAGTCGGTAAATTCTTAAATTTATTAAAGATGATAGAAAAGATAAATCTCAACAACATTCTATTTCTCGACATTGAAACCGTTCCCGAAGCCGAAAATTTCAATATTCTGGATGACGATATGAAACAACTTTGGGAGCAAAAAACCCAATACCAAAGACGCGATGAATATACGCCCGAAGACTTTTATGAACGCGCGGGAATTTGGGCCGAGTTTGGGAAAATAGTCTGTATTTCGGTGGGTTATTTTGCCAATAAGAGTGATATTAGAAATTTTAGGGTCACTTCATTTTTTGGTGATGAGAAAAAGATCTTAAAGGATTTCTCTAATTTACTTGAAACTCATTTCAATCAGGCGCAGCATGTTCTTTGCGGACATAATGCCAAAGAATTTGATATCCCGTTTATCGCCAGACGAATGATTATTAATAGTATTCCAATTCCAAATAAACTGAATTTATTTGGTAAAAAACCATGGGAAATTCCACATCTGGATACTTTGGAATTATGGAAGTTTGGCGATTACAAACATTTTACTTCCTTAAAATTATTGACAAAAATTCTCGGAATTCCTTCTTCAAAAGGAGATATAGACGGAAGTCAGGTAGCACATGTTTTTTATATTGAAAAAGACATCGATCGTATAGTTATCTATTGTGAGAAAGATGTAATTGCAGTGGCACAAATCTTCCTTCGACTGCGGCGCGAAGACTTATTGATTGACGATGAAATTATCCATGTATAAAAAAGTCCTCTTGTTTCCAAAAACGAGAGGACTTTTACTTGTTATAGAATGATTAATTTCTTCTAAGGATAATCTTTTTAGAAACAGAAGCCTGTCCACTTTCTATATTTACTAGATATATTCCGTCCTGAAGGCTTTCAATACCGAATGAAGTATCCACTTGGTTAGTTTCCGTTGAAAGGATTTGCCTTCCCTGCAAATCAAATAATTTTATAGTTGCCGTATCTATCAAAGATGGGATAGAAACGTTTACAATTCCCTTAGTCGGATTTGGATAAACACTACTATTTAATATAGGATTTGTTACAACAGCTAAAGCACTTTCAACCCTGCATAAATTAATACTGAAATTATTTATAGTTCCGCCATCTTCATTATTATGGTCTAAAACCCTTAAAATCCAGTCGCCATCTGCAGGTAAAGTATTTAAAGAACTCAATGGATCCATTGGTGCAATGCTGCCAGATACCGCAGGAACACCTGAACAATCCGGAGTTGCACCAGTGTCTTCCATAGTACAATTGATGTCCATATCGTCTCCACATGGTATATCCAGTAAAGTAATAATTGGGCTTCCAATAGAAGCAGGACCTTCAAGAGTTACTGTAATATCTCCAATCCATGTGTGCGTAATATCTATATCCAAGCTCATTTGTCCAATGGTAAACCCACCAGTAACCGTTACCGGAACAGAAGCCTCAGAATTTGGCACATCCGCAATTACTGCATTGGAAAAATCATTTGCGGTAAAGGTATTATTACAAGCTAAAGTACCTGTGGCAAAAGAAAAAACAACAGCATTAGCAGCTTGTCCGTTTCCACAAGAGTTTGAAGGGATTACTCTCCAGTAATATCTCGTTGCTTCATCTAGGCCAGAAACAGCATATTCATTATCAGTTATAACATCATTTACAATAAAAGTTGAAAAATTGCTATCTAATGAAACCTGAACACGGTAGGTTTGTGCATTTGGCTGAGCAACCCAGTTTAAATTAGTAGTAGGAGATAAAGCCTGTTGACCGTTGGTTGGACTTTGCAATACAACCTGCTGGAAAGTTCCGTTATAAACCCTTAGAGATTTATATCTCGTTTCGGTATCTGTAGCACTAGTTCCTTTTATTCCAATAAAATATTCATTTGGAGTAATGTTTGATAAACCTGTTATAGTCATTGTTACCGTTCCGTTGGCACTTAATGTTGTTGGAGAAAATGAAGCCGTTGCACCGCTTGGTAAATCTACCGCTGAGAATGTTGTTGTTCCGGAACCAACCTGAGTATAATTATAGGTAAACACAGCATTTTGATCTGAACAGATGGATAAATTATCAGAAGTTGAGTTAATGGCAAAGGCAGAGCTTAGCCCTGTTACTACTAAAGAATATTTTTGATTTCCTGTTACTAAATTTCTTTTGTGGCTCACGGTAATTGTATATTGGCCCGCAGTTGGCGAGTCAACTTTTACCTGCTCTACGTTATCAATATCATTATCTCCAAGTCTGCTAGCCGGACTTGTAGGATCGATTAATCGCCAAGGGAGATACGTCGTATTGTTTCGGGTAATTCTAATATCTAAATCGTTTACCAAGGCTGGAGTAGGATCATTAGCAAGCAAATTGTGAGCTTCTCCCGGGACATCTGTCCATGTTATGGAAGCAATTAGCGGAATACCTCCCGGAGAATTTACGGTCATCGAGTAAACCTGATTATTGTTTAGGTTTTCTTCAGAAATCCATGAACTTAAGCCATTATTGTTGATGGTCTCTACAGCTTTTTTAGCATTTAATAATCCCCATCCAAAAATGGGATCCGGACCAACATCTCCGGCATCATCAGCTGTGTGGCATGCTAAACCTTTAAGAGTTGCCGAACGCATAAAACTATTGGTAACATTTTTATAATGCTGTTGCACTAAAACCAAAGTTCCCGCTACGTTTGGAGAAGCCATTGAAGTTCCGGAAATAGCTAATGTTGAAGTGTTACTGGTATTATTTGTTGAAGTTAGATTTTCACCGTTTCCGGTAATATCTGGTTTTACCCTGAGATCATCTGTTGGTCCTTCGCTGCTAAAATCACTAATATTTATATTGGCAGGATTAACGGTTCCATCGTTAGCCACAGCTACATCGGCGCAACTGGCTACAACTAAATTATTTTTCGCCGTTTTGTTCCCCACTAATTTATCAAAACCATAGCTAAGTGGTTCAGCATTATTTTCGTCTTCACCATCATTTCCGGCAGACATTACAGCTAAAAAATAGGGAGCACTATAGGCAATATCATCCCAAATAGCAGCATCACCAGAATAAGAACCCACAAAAGAGGCCGGAATTGTAACGCCATTAGAGGTAATCGGTGTGCCATAGGAATGATTCGAAACAAGCATTCCAAGCTGGGCTTCAGAAATTGCCTCAGCATCATCATCAGTCCAGTTAAATGTTCGGGCATTTGCCTGCCAAGCCATCCCTTTTACTGTTCCTGGTGAAGGACCAGCAACCAGAGTTCCACAAACGTGCGTTGCGTGTGAAATTGTGTTTGTGTTTTCAGGATCATCGACAACAGTAACTCTTCCGCCAAAAGCATTGTGGGTAGTTCTTACATTTCCACCGTCCCATTCTCTAACCGTTAATCCTTGTCCGTTTAGGTTTAAACCTAAGGATCCTCCTGTATTTAAATGATTCGCTCTAGTTGATCTTGCAGCATTTACATTGTCAGTAGAATAATAAATCGGAAATCCGTCAGGAGTAAGTTTCATTAATTCTGAAATACTACCGTCCTCTTTTACTGTATAGATTGGCCATTTTTTAGCATAAGCTGCCGCGAGCGCTTTCTGTTTTTCTGCACTGGCTTTTTTTCTATAATAAGCTTCCTTTTGTTTAAGTTTTGGCATATCATAGTCAGCAGTTATTTTTTTAATGTCTTCTTTTGACTGTCCGAAAATTGAGAAGGAGGCAAATATGAAAAAACACAATAATAAGTATTTAGTCTTCATAATATTATAGAATGGGGTTGTATGTTAATAAAGTTAGCAAATATATATAAACGCAGTATTAATTTTCAATATAGATTCCTAATAATCATAAAAATCCACCTATCGTATACTTTTTAATAAATCCTGTAAATAAAATTGGAACGTACTTTTATTTCAAAATTGATAAATAGTATATTTACAAAAAAACAAGGTATGGTTTTAAGTAGATTTTGGCTGGTTATTTTTGTTTCCTCTATCGTATTTGTTATAGCTAGTTTATGTGTCGGAAACAGCTATACTGTTGATAATGTATTAAATGGAAAGAAAGATGACCCAATTTTAATTTCTGAAAAATATATAGATCAAGTGCCAAAATTTGTAATGGACAGCATCAAAAATGCACCCGAACAAACCATGATAATCAATAGGGATACACTGAATGCCGATACTACCTATGTTTATAAGGCAAAGACTGTTAAAATTTATTCCGGAGTTCAAAAATCAGACGGATTGTTGCCAACCTGCAAAAACAGCTTAACGGATTTAATCCTTCCTTTAATTGCTTACCTTGCATTTTTCTGTGGCTTGATGCAGTTGCTTATAGATTCGGGTGCGTCTGAAAAATTGGCCAAAAAACTAAGCCCTGTCTTTTCTAAAATCTTTCCGTCGATTCCCAAAAACCATGAATCGATATCCTATATGACATTGAATTTTGCTGCCAACTTCTTAGGATTGGATTCGGCTGCAACACCCTTTGGATTGAAAGCCATGCAGAGTTTACAGGAACTCAATCCCGAAAAAGACAAAGCCAGCGACGCACAGATTATGTTTATGTGCCTGCACGCAGCCGGATTAACATTGATTCCAACATCCATCATTGGCTATCGTGCAGCTGAAAACGCGAGTAATCCAGCAGATGTTATGCTGCCTTGTATTATCACTTCTTTTATTGGAACTATTGCTGCTTTCTTAATTGTTGGAATCAGACAAAGAATTAATTTTAAAAGTGCTTCACTAGTTGTTGCATTGATGACTATAATTGCCGCAATAGTTGGATTGTTATTTTATGTGAACGGATTGGATTTAATTGGTAAAAATGCTTTTACATCCAATCTTTCCGGATTAATGCTTGTTGCCATAATTGGATTTACATTGGTTTTTTCATTCATTCACGAGAAAAAGTTTGTTGAAAAGGACACAACGATTTTCGATGCCTTTGTAACCGGAGCTAATCAGGGTTTGCAAACGGGAGTTAAGATTTTCCCTTATGTAATGGGAATGTTGGTCGCGATTTCATTCTTTAGGAATAGTGGTTTGTTCGAGATTATCAGTGACGGGATTTCAATCGTATTTTCGAATATTGGCGTAAGCAAACAAATTACAGATTCATTGCCGGTTGCGATGCTGCGTCCGTTTAGTTCAGGTGGTTCAAGAGGATTTATGATTGATTCGATGCGCACCTTTGGACCCGATTCCTTTACCGGAAGACTGAGTTGTATTTTCCAATGCAGTGCTGAAACTACCTTTTATGTAATTGCGGTTTATTTCGGAAGCATCAATGTTAAAAACACACGATACACTTTAGCCACCATGCTTTTGGTGGATTTGATTTGCGTTATTACCGCTATATTTGTAGCAAGCTGGTTTTTTGTATAATAAAACAAATAGTAAAATGCCCTTTAACGAATCCTTTTCCGATTTTTATAACAAAGTCAAAGCCAGTTTAGCTGATGGAACCTTTGCCAAATTAACGATGGCCAAAACTATCGGGAACACCGATTTGATGAATATCTACGTTCGTCCGATTATTGAAGATGGAGTCTTAAAAATGGAACTCAAGTACAAGTTCCAGCAGGAAGAGCAAATAGAAATCCATACCATTGATAATGCCCGTGATACTTTGGTAAAGTATATAAACAATCCATTCCTGTCTGCAATATTATTCACGACGGCATTTGATTTGGTTTATAAACTGAATAAAAAGCGCGCGGTCAATATCACGGAACAAGGGAATACCTTTGGTAATGCCTCAGAAGTTTTGCTGGAGTACCTTAATCGATAATCATTTCAGGAATTTCGCCTTCGATAATCAAATCTGCTTCTGTCGAGGCTATGATATGTTCAACAGAAACACCTGGTGCGCGTTCAAGAAGTTTGAAGCCTTTTGGCGTTATTTCTAAAACAGCTAACTCAGTTACTACTTTTTTGACGCATCCAACTCCAGTCAAAGGCAAGGTGCATTTTTTCAAGATTTTACTTTCTCCGGCTTTGTTTACGTGCATCATGGCTACTATGATATTTTCAGCAGAAGCTACCAAATCCATTGCGCCGCCCATTCCTTTTACCATTTTTCCTGGGATTTTCCAATTGGCAATATCACCATTTTCGGCCACTTCCATAGCACCAAGAATGGTTAAATCAACTTTTTGACTTCGGATCATTCCGAAACTGAAAGCGGAGTCAAAAAAACTTGCGCCAGGTAATGTGGTTATGGTTTGTTTTCCGGCATTAATGACATCAGCATCTTCTTCGCCTTCAAATGGAAATGGTCCCATTCCGAGAACTCCGTTTTCACTTTGGAATTCTACTGAAATGTCGTTGCGGACATAGTTGGCCACTAAGGTTGGAATTCCGATTCCTAAGTTTACGTAATAGCGGTCCTTAACTTCCTTGGCTATTCGTTTTGCGATATCGTTTTTATCTAAAGCCATAACTAGTCTCTTTTTCTTGTGGTACGTTGCTCGATTCTCTTTTCAAATTTTTCTCCTTTGAAGATACGCTGTACCAGGATGCCCGGAATGTGTATCTCATTTGGATCTAATGAACCAACCGGTAATAATTCTTCCACTTCGGCGATAGTAATTTTTCCGGCACCGGCCATACAGGCGTTGAAGTTTCTTGCGGTTCCTTTAAAGATAAGGTTTCCGGCTTCGTCGCCTTTCCATGCTTTTACGATCGAAAAATCAGCTTTATAAGCTAATTCCATTATGTGCATTTTTCCGTTGAATTCGCGGCTTTCCTTTCCTTCTGCTACTTCAGTTCCGAAACCTGCCGGAGTAAAGAATGCTGGAATTCCTGCTTGGGCAGCGCGGCATTTTTCGGCTAAGGTTCCTTGTGGCGTTAATTCAACATCTAATTCTCCCGAAAGCATTTGACGTTCAAATTCTGCGTTTTCACCCACATAGGAAGAAATCATTTTTTTGATTTGTCTTTTTTGAAGCAATAAACCCAATCCAAAATCATCTACACCGGCATTATTGGAAATACAGGTTAGGTTTGTGGTTTCTTTTTTTACTAATTCGGCAATGCTGTTTTCAGGTATTCCACAAAGGCCAAATCCACCAAGCATGATGGTCATATTGTCTTCGATGCCTTGAAGTGCCTCTTGAACGGAATTTACTTTTTTGTTAATCATGGTTCGTTGTTTAATCTAAACTTTTTTACTAGCGTCAATTCGCTTTGCCCGGGTCAGATTCTGTTGTATTTTATTTTACCGAATATCCACTGGACATTCTTCTCTTAATATCAAATAGCCCTGATGGAAGCGGCATCCTTTTGCTTTTTTGCAAAAGATACAGCGGACAGCAGGATTAAGCTCCTAATTACAATCCAAATTCATCTGTATTCTGTTCTTCTTCCGGAGGTAATGCAGTGGAATCGACTTCTACCTTTTTAGGTGCCCAGCAATCTACTTTTATGGAGAGGTTATCGGGTCTTTCGAATCGGTCTTTTGAGATTAACAGGTCTTTATCCTCATAGCATTTCTTCATCATATAACCCCAAATTGGTAAGGCAGCGGTTGCTCCCTGACCATAAGTAATCCCTTTGAAACGCGCAGAACGGTCTTCGCATCCTACCCAAACTCCGGTCACTAAATTGGGAACCATTCCGATAAACCAGCCATCGGATTGATTTTGGGATGTTCCTGTTTTTCCTGCAATCTCATTGGTAAACATATACGGATAGCCTGTCCAACGATTATCGCCGCTACCACCACCTTGGGTTCTTAAACGAACACCAGAACCTTCTTCGGTAACTCCTTCTAAAAGTTTAATGACAGCATACGCGATATCCTTATTCAAAACATCGTGTGTTTCAGGTACTGGCTCGTAAAGCACAACTCCATTTTTGTCTTCAATCCTGTCGATAAATTGGGGTTTGATATAAACGCCCTGATTCGCAAAAGTACTGTAAGCCGCCACCATATCTTGTACCGTAATCTCAACCGCACCAAGCGCAATAGAGGGCTGGTTTGGAATTTCAGACTGTACGCCTAGTTTTTTGGTCAAGGCAACGACAGCTTCCGGGCCAACTTTGTCCATTAGTTTGGCTGAAACGGTATTGATGGAATTAGCTAAGGCTTTTTAAGCGTTACCATTCCACGATATTTGTTATCTGAATTTTTGGAGTCCAGTCTGCTGTAACGTGATGCCTTCCAACCGGAATTGTGAAAGGGGAGTCAATGATCGAATCACACGGAGACATGCCTAATTGTTCTATCGCTGTAGCGTAAACAAAGGGTTTAAAAGTAGAACCAACCTGTCTTGCTCCTTGACCAACGTGATCGTATTGAAAATATTTGTAATCAATTCCACCTACCCAGGCTTTGATATGACCTGTCTGAGGTTCCATCGACATTACACCGGTCTGGAGGAAGTGTTTGTAATAGCGGATAGAATCAATTGGCGTCATTAAAGTGTCGATTTCACCTTTCCATGAAAAGACTTTCATTTTTGTTTTGATGTCGAATGAGGCAATTATTTCATCTTCTGTTTTGTCCAAATCCTTCATTACTCTCCAACGCTCTGAAGTCCTCATGGCTTTATCCATGATTCGCTTCGTTTCTTCCGGAGTGATTTTTAGGAAGGGTGCATTTTTGTTGTCTTTCTGCTCTTCAAAGAATTGTTTCTGCAGGTTTTTCATGTGGGCTTGCACTGCTTCTTCCGCATGGTTCCTGTATTTTTGAATCGATTGTGGTGTATATTTTTAAACCATCACTGTAAATATCCCAATCACTTCCGTCGGCTTTTTTGTTTTCCTTGGCCCAATTTTTCATGTATTCCCTAAGAAACTCCCTGAAATATGTAGCTGTTCCTTCTTTGTGGCTTTCCGGATGAAAATGTAAAACGATGGGTTGTTGCCCTAATTTATCTTTGGTTGCCTGATCCAAAATGCCATTTCGAACCATTTGATCCAAGACTGTATTTCTTCTTAATCGGACTTTTTCGGCACGACGCAGCGGATTATAAAGCGATGGATTTTTCAGCATCCCAACAAACATGGCAGCTTCGTCGATGGTCAAATCTCTTGGTTCTTTTCCAAAATAAACTTTGGAAGCTGAACGGATTCCAACGGCGGTATTTACGAAATCTGCCTTGTTTAAATACATCGCAATGATTTCGTTTTTGGTGTATTGACGTTCCAGTTTAACAGCAATAATCCACTCCTTAACTTTTTGGATAATACGGAAAGGCTTGAAACTTGAACCTTCACCGTGGAATAGCAGTTTGGCTAATTGCTGTGTTAACGTACTCGCTCCACCATCGGAGCCTAATTTTAAGGCAGCTCCAAATGTTCTTTTGGCATCAATTCCGGAATGTTCATAAAATCGCTCGTCTTCGGTGGCAACTAATGCTTTTACTAAATGTGGTGGTAAATCTTCGTACTTGATTGGCGTCCTGTTTTCGTTATAGAACTTCCCAATCGTTACACCATCAGAAGAAATGACTTCGGTAGCTAAATTGGACTCAGGATTCTCTAAATCTTCAAAGGAAGGCATATTTCCAAAAAAGCCCCAGGAAGCCAATGTAAAAAACAGTGCCATGACACCTAATCCATAAAAAAACAATTTCCAAAATTTCTTTTTGTAGTAGTTGATGTCTTTGACGGTGGTGTTGTTCTTTTGTGCCATAATTTTTATTCTGTAGATTCTATTCTGAAACCAACATCTGAAATTCCGGGAAGTGCCGTAACACCTTCTATTTTTCCGGTTTGTCGTGTTGCCTGTCTGATGTGGATTTTATAAATTCCTTTTTGGGTAAAATTTTGTTTGTCTTTGTAAAAAAGCTTATTTTCCTTTATGTCGGAAAACCCATCTCCAAGAAGTGTGCCATCCGGATTGGTCATTTCGTATTCCAAGGTGTCCACTTTTACCTGCCTGTTTGGCTGTTCTAAGGATACAATCAGGAATAAATTATTGAATGGATAGTCATCATTATCCCTAACATTCACATACAGATTAAAAGACTTTTTCGGATCCAGTTTAGGAAGTTCAAAAGTTACAATACTGTCTTTGTGCCATGCATTTCCAACAGATTTATATTCGTCAAAAACTCTTTTTTTATCGCAGGAAATAATCAAGAGCAGCATTAAAATGAAAAGGATGCTATTCTTTATTTTCATTCTTTTTTATGATTATTGGTTTTTTGTCTTGTTTAGGCTTTTGATCCTGTTCTTGCTTTTGCCCTTGTTTTTGGTTTGGTCTCGGACCGTTATTCTTTTGCTCGGCTTGATTCTGCCCTTGTTTTTGTCCTTGATTTGGGTTTAACTTCGCTACATTAGCCTTTGGCTCAGCTGGATTTTGCCCCGAATTTTGATTTGGCTGTGCTCTGTTCCCCTTTGGGTCAGGTGATGCCTGGATAGCAACTTTGTTTTTGCTTTTGTTCCTGTTTTTGTTTTTGCTCTTTTTTGGCTGGTCAAATCGGGTTAGACTTTCTTGCCCCATGGCATTGTTAAAGTCTTTTTCAGGTTCTGAAACCGTTTCGATAGCAAAATCTTCAAGAGAGCTTACCCTTTTGTTTTGCTTGTTTTCAGCCATTATCTCTTTGACCTGGTCTATGCTTAACACATGCCAATTGGCGAAATTATCGGTGTAGGCAAACCACATTAATCCTTTGAAAATATCCTGTTTCTGGCAGATTGCATCGCCTTTGTCCGTTTTTAGTTTGGTTTCAAAATCAGGGAAACCTTTTAAGGCATCCATATAGGTGTCCAATTCATAGTTTAGGCAACATTTTAATTTACCACATTGCCCTGCTAATTTTTGAGGATTCAGGGACAATTGCTGGTAACGTGCGGCCGAAGTATTTACACTTCTGAAATCAGTTAGCCAAGTCGAGCAGCAGAGCTCTCTTCCACAGGAACCAATTCCGCCAAGACGTGATGCTTCCTGACGCAACCCAACCTGTTTCATCTCTATTCGGGTATTGAAAACTCGGGAGTAATCCTTAATCAAAAGCCTAAAATCTACACGGTCATTTGCTGTGTAATAAAACGTAACCTTAGAACCATCACCTTGAAATTCAACATCAGAAATTTTCATTTCCAATTTGTGGACTATTGCCAGTTCACGGGCTTTTACCTGCATTGGCGCTTCCTTATCACGGGCTTCGCTCCAGATATCGATATCTTTTTGTGATGCTTTTCTGTATATTTTGGCAACGTCAGGGCTTGTGTGGTTTACCCCTTTTTTCTTCATTTGGATTTTTACCAATTCACCAGTCAAAGTAACAATTCCCACGTCATGACCGGGAGAAGCTTCGGTGGCTACAATATCTCCAATGCTTAAGGTCAGCTTTTCTGTATTTCGATAAAAATCTTTTCTTCCATTCTTAAAACGGACTTCAACACAATCAAAAGGTGCTTCGCCATTTGGAAGGCTCATATTGGCCAACCAATCAAAAACGGTTAATTTGTTGCAGCTATCGGTGCCGCAGGTTCCATTATTTTTACAACCCTTTGGTGCACTACCATCTGAAGTTGAACAACTTTGACAAGCCATAATTATATATAGAGTGTTGCGAAAAGCAACTTATAATTCATAAAACGATTAATTGGTAAAGATAGTATTTTAAAAAATAAATTCCAATAAAAAAATCCCAAATTCAGGGTGTCGTTTTTTACCAGAATTAGGGATTTATTATTTTAAAACTAGAGAAGTTTAGGAGATGATTTTATAGAGTTTATCAGACAAACGAATTCGGAATGGCAGCGCCATCGTAACTTTATCACCTGACCTGGCAATGGAATTTTCAGTTCCGTTTACAAACATTTTATCTACTACAATTTCTTCATTTCCTGTTGTTGGACCAGAAATTAAAATCCTATCACCATTATTTAATTCCTGATTCTCTATCATAAAAAGTCCAACACCAGCTTTTACATAAAAATGTTCGGCTTTACCAATAAGTACTTTCTTGATTTTGATTTTCTGACGGATGTCCGGTGTTTTTTCGGCTCTTGCCAAAGGTTTGTCGGAAAGTTCGCCCGAATGTTTGAACACAAGTTTATCAGATTTTCCTTTTCTGAAAATCATGTTGCCGTTTTTCACGCCGCGACGTAATTTTACCTGATCTGCCAGTGACATGTGAATGATTTCCTGGCATTCGGCAGAACAGCAGTTTTCCATTGCCGATTTGCATTCGTCACATTGGATGAACAATAAATGACAGCCTTCGTTTTCACAATTCGTATGATTGTCGCAGGGTTTTCCGCATTGATGGCATTGTGAAACGATATCGTCAGTAATCCTTTCGCCAAGACGATGATCGAAAACGAAATTTTTACCGATGAATTTGCTTTCCAATCCTTCTTCCTTGATCTGTTTCGCATAATTGATGATGCCACCTTCGAGCTGGTATACATTTTTGAAACCCTGATGCTTGAAATAAGCCGAAGCCTTTTCGCAACGGATTCCACCAGTACAATACATTACGAGATTTTTATCTTCTTTATGATTCTGAAGTTGTTCGTTGATAATGGGCAAACTTTCACGGAAAGTCTCAACGTCGGGAGTTATTGCGCCTTTAAAATGACCAATCTCACTTTCGTAATGATTCCTGAAATCAACTACAATGGTATTTGGGTCTTCTAAAATCTGGTTGAATTCCTTGGCTTTTAAGTGAACGCCAATATCGGTAACGTCAAAAGTTTCATCATTCAGGCCATCAGCCACAATTTTGTTACGAACTTTTACAGTCAATTTCAGAAATGAATGATCATCATGTTCAACAGCAACATTCAGGCGGATGTCTTTCATGAAATCATATGCTTGCAAAGTTTCACGAAAAGCCTCAAAATTTTCGGCAGGGACAGACATTTGGGCGTTGATTCCTTCTTTGGCTACATACGTTCGGCCAAGGGCATCGAGTTTGTTCCATTCGATAAATAAATTGTCGCGAAATTGTTTTGGATCTTCAATTTTGGCATACGCATAGAAAGACAAGGTTAGTCGTTGCTTGCCCGCTTGGTCAATAAGCTCGGCTCTTTCTTCTGCGCTTAAGGTGTTATACAGTTGCATGCTATAAACGTTTAAGTGAGAGAATAAATTTGAATCCTAAATGGAAGGATTCGGCGCAAAGGTAAAATAATATAATGATTTGGAAAAATGACCAATATCACAAAAGCCTTCCAGAATTAATTCTAAAAGGCTTTTATAAAAATATTTTTAGCAGATTAACAGAATTCGGCGTAAGCGTCTTTCAGGTTTTCGGCAATCATTTCTGCAGGACGTCCTTCGATATGGTGACGTTCTAACATGTGAACCAATTCGCCATCTTTGAACAAAGCCATGCTTGGTGATGATGGTGGAAAAGGAAACATTTCTTCTCTGGCTGCATCAACAGCTTCTTTGTCAACTCCGGCAAAAACCGTAACCAAATGGTCTGGTTTTTTAGCTCCGTCTAAACTCATTTTTGCTCCCGGACGTGCATTTCTAGCTGCACAGCCACAAACCGAATTTACAACCACAAGTGTTGTTCCTTCTGCCTTGATAGCATTTTTTACATCTTCTGCATTATATAAATCTTGAAAACCAGCGTCTGAAAGTTCAGCTCTCATTGGTTTTACCATTTCTTCTGGATACATATTCTTAAAGTTTCAAAGTTATTGAGTCGCAAAGTTACAAAGTTTTATCTGTTTAAATTTTAAAGAAATCATAAAGAATTACTATTCCCGGATAATTCATTCTTTCCATTTTCGTTGGTAAGGATAGGTTTCGTATATGGTATTGTCTTCATTGAGTGTATATCCTGATTTGTAATCTTCCTTAGCTTCTTTGAGTAGTGTTTCTGCTTCATCAGATTTTCCGACTCTCGCCATGCAGATTCCCATATAAAATTTTGCATCGGAAAAATTGGGATACAACTTTAGCGTTCTCTTAAAAATTGCGATTGCTTCGTCGTATTTTTCTAATTCATACTTTGCAATTCCCAAGTAAAATAAAGCTGTTGGATGTTCTAATCCTTGTCTTTTCTGAAACATTTCATCTACATAATTCTCCAGATAGGTTTCTGCTTTTGTAAATTCATCAAGTTGTAGATAAGATATTGCAATGTAAAAATCATAGGAATGATCCATTACGTATCCATTCCCGAATTTTTTCTTGCAATCCTCTAAATCGGCAATAGCATCTTTGTATGACTTGGAGAAAATGCATTTCATGAATCCGCGGTAAGGCTGCCATCTTTCAGCATTATACTGCACGGCTTTGTCAAGAAAAGGCATGCCAATTTCATATTTTCGGGCTTTAAAATAAGGCATTGCCTTTTGCTGCCATAAATAGGCAATAGTGCTGTCTTTTTTCAGGCCTTCATCAAGGCAGTTTTGCCATTCTGCCATTTGAATGGTATAATTGTATTTTTGGGCACAATTGGTTAAATATTCTTCAATTATTTTTTCCTGTTCCTTTGTTTTATTTTCCTGACCAAAGGAAGAAGCCATTGATAACAAAACAAAAAGAGAAAGTATTTTTTGCATCTATTTTTTTAATAAAGATATAAAAGTGAACTACTTGAAAATACGACTTAACAGCGCCTTAACAAAAAGTCCTTTCGGGCATTTCCAAATTATCTGTAAATCTTCAGAAAGCGACGTTTCTTCATCAAGGAATTTGAAAATCAAATTGGGATTTCCTTTTTGAAAAGTGCTGAGAAAACTTCAGAACCTTTGTCATTTCTTCTGTCTAAAACATCTAAAAAAAGTAAATCATAAAACCAGAATTTGTCGGTTTTATGGAATTTCCTAAAATCGGTTTCGGTATTTAGGAACTTAATTAAAGCTCTGGATTTTTTGATGGTATTTTTAAAAGTAAAACCTGTACTTGCTTTTGTCCAACCTCCGGCAGAACCAATGTTTAGTATATTTTTGGTGTTGTGTTTCCAAAATTTATAAGAAGTCATCGGAATGTTTCCCTGTTCTTTCTCTATAATTTCATATTCAGTAATTCCGAGTTTCTGAATGTAATTCCGGATTTCCGATTCGTATTCTTCTTTCGGCAATAAATCTTTGGAAAACAAAGTATATTCAATCAAGGCTTCGGTTTCAGAAGTTGGCAGTACATACATAAATCGGGTATTACCTTTTTGCTCAACAGAAAAATCCATGAACGTAGCACAATCCGGATGGAATGCAGCTTCCTTACTTTTGATAAACCAACCTATAAAATGCTGATGCAAAAAAGGATATTTGAATTGGCTTTTTACTACTTCAGGATTAAAAAGCGAATTGAAAATCTTATTGCAGGTGAAGCTTTCACTATCAGTTTTTACAACGCAGTGATTTCCCAATTCCTGAAAATCCAGGACTTTTTGATTGACAAAAAGAATGTTGGAATGTTTGCGGATTTCATCAAAAACCAGGTTATAGAAATCCAAACCTTTGACCATTTTGTATTGATAAGGTTTGAGGTTTAATTCTCTTTGAAAGTCTTTATCAGCAAAAAGCGCCAAGTTCCATTTTTTGGAAATTATGGTTTCAAAAAGATTATTTTCATCCCAAAAGCACCAGGTTCTGTCATTGGTTTGTTTTGGATTTTCATCAATAAGTAATATTGATTTATCTTCAAACTTTCCGGAACGCACCATTTCATATACGGTCATCAAAGCCGATAAACCGGAACCCGTAAAAATATAATGATAGTGTTTCATAAATTTGTCTGTAACGCAAATATACTTCTTTAACGCGAAGTATACCGCATTCCGAAAAATGTACGGATGCCCTGATTTGGCGCATATACATAGCTTGGATCAAAAGTCAGCGCATACGGATTCGAAGGTGTAGCTAATACATTTCCGTTAGGGTCATATTCCACATTCTGGTCAAAAGGATCATTTGCACGGGCGATAATAAACGGATTTCCTTTATTGGGCGTCCAGTCCAGTATGTTTTTGATTCCGCCATAAAGTTCTAAATTTTTGAATTTTTTAAAAGTAAATTGAATGTTCTGGATACTCCATGGCTTTGAAAACTCGTCTCTGGGATCAAGCGGCCCAAGCAACGGTAATCGCATTGGCCCGTAAAGATTTCCGGTGTAATCAATGGAGAGAAACCATTTCGGGATGTCATAGGTTATAGCCCAATTCATGCTGAATTTTTCCGTCAGGACTGGTCGGGAAATGATTCCGTCTTTCACATTTTTCGAGTCGAGGTAAGTGAAGCCAATCAGTGTTTTTATTCCGTATGGAGTTACCAAATCAATATTGCCGCTTATTCCGACGGTTTCCGAATAGCCATTCAGGTTTTGGTAAATGATCTGATTTGGATTGGTGTCGTAATCCGGAATAATCTGATTTGTAAAATAAGTGTACCAGGTCGACATTTCAAGCCCTAAAAAAGTAGCATCAGCAAACCTAATTTTTTTAAGGTAATTGAAATTGATGTTATATGATTTTTCGGGTTTTAGGTTTTCGGTAATGATGACGTCACGTGAACCTGTAAGTGCCGCATGCTCTTCAGTAAATAAATTCACAATCCTGAATCCGGTTCCGGCATTGATTCGGAAGACATCGTTTTTGGTTGGATTCCATTTGTAGGCAATCCGTGGCGTGAAAATATTTCCGTGATTGTTGTTATAATCATATCTTGAACCTAGCAAAAGAGAATGTTTTTCTGCCAGTTTTATTTCATCTTGAATGAACGCGCTGTAAATATTTGTCTTTTCAGAAGTAAGGGTTGCAGTCGTATTATCATTGTAATACTGATGGCGAAATGCTGCGCCAAATAAAAGATTATGATGGTTTAACTTTTTATCCCAAAGATACTGTCCGAATGCAATTTTTTGCTGCGCGAGGTACAAGGTCGTTCCGTAAACCGAATTCTGGTCGTGTGAAGTCACCGAAACCGAAATCGACATATTTTCCTCTACAGGCAATTGGTATTTGCTCAACAATTCGAATCTCGTTGTGTAAATGCTTTCTCCGTAAACCTCATTTCCACCACGAAAACTTTTATTCCATTGCATTTCACCACCCCAACGGTCTTCGTAGAAAAACCTTCCGGCAAGGGTAAATTCCTTTTGGCTTTTTCGGATGAAATTCCATTTGTTGAAAACCGAAATCCTGTCCTGAAGCGTTACATCCGTAAAATTATCATGATTGTTATCGATGGCATAATTGTAATTGTAATAATTTATTCCCACCAAACATTCCGCAGCTCTGCCAACATTTGCCTTGAAACCCAAATCAATATTGTTTTCAAACCACGAAGTCGAAAAAACATCAGCGGTAAACAAAGGTGCGTTTTTGGTCTTTTTCGTAATGATGTTGATGAGCCCACCAACGGCTTCGCTTCCGTACAAACTTGAGGCTGGACCTTTAATAATTTCAATCCTGTCAATAAGCGAATTTGGAATTCCCGACAAGCCATACACAGTTGACAGCGCACTGACAATGGGCATTCCGTCAATAGTAACCATCGTGTATGGACCTTCCAATCCGTTGATGTGGATGTCGCCCGTATTGCAAATGTTGCAGTTGAGCTGCGGACGGACGCCGTTAACATTTTGTAGCGCTTCAAATATATTTGGAGTTGGATTTTTTTCAGAAATGCACTGCTATAAACTTCTACCGGAACTGGAGTCTCAAGGCGGGAAACAGGTTTCAGCGTTCCTGAAATTACAATTTCATCTAAATTGTTTTCTGATTTAGGAACAACCAGACTGTCTTGCTGCTGTGCATTTGAACAAAAGCAAGCAATTAAAAATACAGCGCTTATAAATTTTTCCATTAGGCAAAATTAATTTTTAGACAAAACTAAAAAATAGTTTTTACAAAACAAAAAATGTTGTTTATATTTGTTGAAATTTTTTAAAATGAGCAAGTCGTTAGAAGAAGTTAATGAGTCGGTTTCGACGCAAAACAAAACATCGGTTTTTCGTAAAATCTTAGCCTTTTTCGGCCCGGCGTATTTAATCAGTGTGGGTTATATGGATCCAGGAAACTGGGCCACAGACATTGCAGGTGGAAGCCAGTTTGGTTATGCCTTGCTTTGGGTTTTATTAATGAGTAACATCATGGCGTTATTGCTTCAAAGTTTGAGTGCGCGATTGGGAATTGTTACGCAGCGTGATTTGGCACAGGCATCAAGGGAAACCTATTCCTCGTTTATAAATTATATCCTTTATTTTTTGGCCGAAATTGCCATAGCTGCCTGTGATTTAGCCGAAGTATTAGGAATGGCGATAGGTTTGAACCTACTCTTTGATATTTCCTTGATTCAGGGTGTATTAATAACGGTTTTGGATACTTTCATCTTACTTTTTTAATCAACAAAGGCATCAGGAAAATGGAAGCCTTTATCATCGCCCTGGTTGCAATTATTGGATTTTCCTTCATCTTTGAAATGATTTTTGCACAACCCGAAATAGACAAGATATTTACCGGACTAATTCCGTCACTTCCAAATGAAGAAGCTTTATATATTGCAATAGGAATAATTGGAGCTACAGTTATGCCACATAATCTTTACCTGCATTCTTCATTGGTACAGACCCGAAAATTTGACAGGACAGAGATTGGAATTAAACAGGCATTGAAATATAATTTTATAGATTCTACAATAGCACTGAACCTCGCATTTTTTGTAAACGCGGCTATTTTGATATTGGGTGCAGCGGTATTTTATCAAAACGGAATGTTTGATGTTGCCGAAATCCAGGATGCTCACAAGTTTCTCGAACCGCTTTTAGGTACAAAATGGGCACCGATATTATTTGCAGTCGCTTTGATTGCAGCTGGACAAAGCTCAACAATTACTGGAACTTTGGCAGGTCAGATTGTTATGGAAGGTTATCTGAATTTAAGAATCCAGCCTTGGGTAAGAAGAATAATCACCCGATTGATCGCTATTGTTCCGGCGGTTATTGTAATCTTAATTTATGGCGAAAGCGTAACAGGAAAGATGCTGATCTTAAGCCAGGTAATCTTGAGCCTTCAATTAGGTTTCGCAATCATTCCCTTAATTCATTTTGTAAGTGACAAAACTAAAATGAAAGGGTTTCACATTAGCAGGGCTACCCAGATTGCTTCCTGGATAATTGCAATTATCATTGTTTCATTAAATGCTAAATTAGTTTACAACGAAATACAGGGTTGGCTTGAAACTTCGGAAAACCCAATAGTTTTATGGCTTACAGTAGTGCCATTGGCGTTCGGATTCCTGATTTTGCTTCTATACATTATTTTCAAACCCTTTGTGAGTGGTGTGAAAGAGGTAATCGAAAATCATTCCCCTCACAATATGATTTTGAAACTCAATACGGAACGGAATTATGAAACGAAAAATATCGCCATTTCAGTAGATTTTTCATCGGCAGACGAAAAAGCCTTAAATCATGCTTTTGACATTGGCGGCATTGAAGCGAAATATACGTTGATACACGTTGTAGAAACAGTAGGAGCCATGATGTATGGCAATAAAGTCCGCGACCATGAAACCTCAATTGATGAACAATTCCTTATGGATTATAAAAAACTCCTCGAAGAAAGAGGATTTCATATTGATGTAAAATTAGGATTTGGAAAGCCCGGAAAGATTATCCCCAAAATAGTCAATGAAGGCAAGTATGACTTGTTGATTATGGGAACTCACGGCCACACAGGTTTCAAGGATTTAATTTTTGGAACCACAGTCGACAATGTCCGTCACAAAATTACCATACCTTTGTTCCTCGTAAAGAATTAATTTCAGGAGCTATTTCCAGCTATACGTTGCAATCTTTTTAGTTTGCTTTTCAGCAAACTAAAAAGGATTTCCACTGCTATCTGGGCTAAAAATCAGATTACATAACACTATGACTTTTTCAGAAGAGAATTATTTAAAGACAATCTACCACATTACATCGTCATCGGGAATCGAGGTAAGTACCAATGCCATTGCTGAAAAAATGGAAACCAAAGCTTCTTCAGTAACCGATATGCTAAAAAAACTGGCTGAAAAGGAACTGATTGTCTACCAAAAATACAAAGGCGTTTTATTAACTGCGAAAGGAAGCCATCTGGCCAAAATGATTGTCAGGAAACACCGTTTGTGGGAAGTTTTCCTGGTAAACAAATTACAATTCCCATGGGATGAAGTTCACGATATCGCTGAACAGTTGGAACACATAAAATCTGAAAAACTAATCAATAAATTAGACGATTTTCTAGGCAATCCAACCGAAGATCCACACGGCGATCCTATTCCGGATGCCAATGGTAAAATCAGCAAAATCGAAAAGATCCTTTTGGCAGAACTCAATGAAAACCAAAAAGCAATCTGCACCGGCGTAAAGGATTCATCAACACAGTTTCTGAAATACCTCGATAAAAATCAAATCACTTTAGGTTCTAATATTGAAGTAGTATCAAAGGAAGAATTCGATCTGTCGCTTAAAATAAAGGTAGAAGGGAAAACGGTTACGATTTCAAATATTATCGCTAACAATCTTTATGTGAAAATGGTTTAGTGACAACTACAATCGTCATCGCCACAGTTTTTCTTTGTCTTTCTTTTCCAAAAAACTTGTGGATTATAAATAGCAGTGCAATAGCAACGGTAATATAAACCAAGATTTGCTGTATATCCATTATTTCAGAAATTGATACGCCAGCAGCGCAGTTATATAGGCAAATCCACTCATGAAAAACAGCTGAACCAATGGCCATTTCCAGGAATTGGTTTCTTTCTTCGTTACTGCTACAGTACTCGCACATTGCATCGCAAACGCATAAAACAGCAATAGGGAAACACCTGTAGCAAAATTAAAAACCTTACTTCCGTCATCATGCACTTCCGACTGCATTTTGTTTTTTATAGTACCTTCATCGTCGCTGTTTCCAACACTGTATATAGTAGCTAATGTTCCGACAAAAACTTCGCGAGCCGCAAACGAAGTGACCACCGCTATTCCAATTTTCCAGTCATAACCCAAAGGTTTTATAGCTGGCTCGATGCTTTTTCCGATAATTCCGATATAGGAGTTTTCCAGTTTGTAGGAACTGATTTCGTTTTCGATTATTCTTTGATCGGAAACATTTTTATATTTTTCAGTCATCAGTTTTTCTGCTTTTCCGAAAGTATCCTGCGGGCCATGAGAACCTAGAAACCAAAGCATTATCGAAATTGCTAAAATGATTTTTCCGGCTCCAAAAACAAAAGATTTCGTTTTTTCAAATACATTAATTCCAACATTTTTAAAAAGCGGTAACTTATAGTTGGGCATTTCAACTACGAAATACGATTTGCTTTTTAGCTTCAGGATTTTGTTTAAGATAAATGCTGAAAAAATAGCCATTCCGAATCCCAAAAGATATAAAATCATCAGTGTTAATCCCTGTAAACTGAAAATACCAAATAGGCGTTTGTTCGGAATTATAAGCGCAATAAGAATGGCATAAACGGGTAATCGTGCTGAACAGGTTATGAAAGGCGTAACCAATATTGTGATTAATCGTTCTTTCCAGTTTTCGATATTCCGGGCACTCATAATCGCTGGAATTGCGCAGGCAGTTCCTGAGATTAATGGCACGACACTTTTTCCGGAAAGGCCATAACGGCGCATAATCTTATCCATTAAGAAAACCACGCGGCTCATATAACCACTTTCTTCGAGTACAGAGATAAACAGGAAAAGAAAGGCAATCTGTGGGATGAAAATCACGATTCCTCCAATTCCGGGAATAATTCCTTCGCTTATCAGATTAGTGAATTCGCCAGCCGGAAGATGCTTTTGGGTGTAGGTCGCCAAATCGGCAAAACCAGTATCGATAAGATCCATCGGATAGCTTGACCAGTCAAAAATAGATTGGAAAATCAACAGTAAAATCCCGAAGAAAATCACATATCCAAAAATTTTGTGCGTTAGGATCCTGTCTAATTTTGACCGCAAATCGGAAGCATTTCCGGCATCTATTGTTTGACCAATTTTCAGCGTGTCGTTTATAAACTGGTAGCGTTTAATAGTCTCTTTTTGCTGCAGTCGTTTTAATTCGGAATGCGATTTTGTAAAGGAATTATTGATTTCAATCCGTTCCAGATTCAAAAAATTCACATCCTGCGTAATAACCAGCCAAAGTTTGTATAACAATTGATCCGGAAAAGCATTGCGCAGTTTATCGAAATAGTCTGCATCAATGCTCGATGCACTTAAACAGGGCTCTGTAGACAATGATTTATAATCAGCAATCTGATTTTTTAAATCGTTAATTCCAATTCCCTTTCTTGTACTGACTAAAACAATTTTAGTTTTTAATTCTTTTTCCAGATGGGGAATATCGAGCGAAATTCCCTTTGGTTTCATTCGATCCGTCATATTGATGACCAAAATGGTTGGGATTTCTAAATCCTTTATCTGTGTAAAAAGCAGTAGGTTTCTTTTCAGGTTCTCAACATCGGTAACGACAACTGCCACATCGGGATAAAGTTTGTCATTTTTATTCAGCAGCAATTCGATGACGACATTTTCATCAATCGAGCTTGCATTTAAACTGTATGTTCCCGGTAAATCAAGGATATTGGCTTTGACGTGATTGGGCAGTTTGCAGAAACCCAGTTTTTTCTCCACGGTAATTCCGGGATAATTTCCAACCTGCTGATTCAGTCCTGTTAACTGATTGAACACCGAAGTTTTCCCGGTATTAGGATTTCCAATAAGCGCTACAGTAATGTTTTGAATGCTCATTTTTGACTATTCTCGTGGAGTTCAACTTCAATCTCATGAGCTGTCTCTTTTCGGATGGCCAGATGAGAACCGTTGTTTATATTCAGGTACATTGGATCGCCCAGCGGCGCAATCTGGATTACTTCCAAATCATTATCCGGCAAGCATCCCATTTCCAAAAGTTTTAGTGGAATTTTATCCAAATCAACATTGGTAATTGTGGCCTTGTCTCCAACTTTTAATAAATCAACAGTGGTTTTCAATGCTTATTTAGATTGAATTAAGATTGTAAAAGTAAGTATAAAAAAAACATCTGAGAATGATAATTATCATTTAACTACTTTTTATCATTTTCAAGAAGCCAATTGATGTCGTCAATTAAACGTTTGATCTCTTCTTTTTTGGTTCCGTCATAAAATCCACGGACACGTTTTTCAGCATCGACCAAAACAAAATTCTCGGTGTGGACCATATCATACAATTCACTTGGTTTACCCAATTTTACTGCCAAGTAAGATTTCCGTGCCATGCTGTAAATGTCTTTTTTGTCACCGGTAACCAAGTTCCACTTCGAATCGGCAACCCCTTTTTCCAAAGCATACTTCTTCAAAACTGGAACGCTGTCGATTTCAGGAGTTACAGTGTGTGATAAAAGCATAACTTTCGGATTGTTGAGAAATGCTTTCTGAACATCGACCATATTGGTAGTCATTATAGGACATATTGAACCACAGGTGGTAAAGAAGAAATCGGCAACATAAATTTTGCCTTCGTAGTCTTTTTGGGTAATTGTTTTACCGTTTTGATTTGTGAAAGAGAAGTCGGCAATTTTGTGTTCTCTTGCAATATATTGTACTGTTGAATCCACCAATTCCGGGTTGACATCCGCGGGATTATAAATTGGTAGTGTTTTCCCTGGTTTTAAAACATTGTAAAACAACGAAATGGTTATAATCGAAAAAAGTAGAAAAGTACCAATGAAAATTCTATATTTTTTTATAAAATCGAGCATTATTTTTTTTTGCAAAAGTACAAAAGCAAGTTATTGTTTGTAACAATTTCAAAGTAATTCAGACTTATTTTTTGTTAAAAAATGATTTCTTTAAGTAGAATCGATAAATTTGTACCAACTAACAAAAAAATGACAATATGAATTTCATTTCCAGCTCAAAAACGTTGTTGACGGCACTTGTAATTACAAGTGTTCTTCATATGAACGCACAGCAAAAGCCCTCCGGAATTAACACTTCCTTCATGGACAAATCGGTAAGTCCAAAAGATAATTTCTTTCAATTCGTAAATGGAACATGGTTAAAGAACACTGAAATTCCTGCAGATAAAACCCGTTGGGGAAGTTTTGATGAATTGCGTCAAAATACAGACAAAGATGCTTTAGCTATTTTGAAGGAAGCTGCTAAAAATCCGAAGTATGCTTCAAACACCGATCAGGGAAAAGCAATTAGTATGTATAAAGCCGCGATGGATACTGTGGCAAGGAACCAACAGGGAATTACTCCTATAAAACCATATTTGGCAAAAATTGACGCTGTTAAAAATGTCAAGGATTTACAAAATTTGTTGATTTATGCTGAGTCGAAAGGCGGTAACGCAGGATTCTTCGGATTCGGAATTGGTGCTGATGATAAAAACAGCAAGAAAAACTCAGTTAGCCTTGGCGCTGGCGGACTTGGTTTGCCAGACAAGGATTATTATATCTCAGAAGATAAGGATTCTAAGGAAAAACGTGAAAAATACCAGGCGCATGTTGCCCGAATGTTAGCATTTTTAGGTAGTTCTCCTGAGAAGGCAAAAGCAGATGCTGAAAAAATCCTTGCTTTTGAAACAGCATTATCGCGTCCAAGATTAGACAGGGTGGAAAGAAGAGATCCAAAAAAACAATACAATCCAACGGCAATTGGTGATTTGCAGAAAATGGTGCCAATCATTGATTGGAATACTTATCTAAAAGGTATCGGAATTACAAAAATTGATACGGTTATCGTTTCCCAACCAAAATATATGGCTGCTTTGCAAACTATTTTGTCTGAAAACAAAGTAGAGGACTGGAAAGCTTATATGCGTTGGAACTTATTGAGAAGCGCTTCCGGAATGTTATCTACAGATATCGAAACTGCCAACTGGGAGTTTTACGGCAAAACTTTGACAGGTGCATTGAAACAAAGACCACGTCACGAAAAAGCACTTCAGGTAGTTAATGGAACTGTTGGAGAAGCATTAGGAAAATTATATGTCGAGAAAATGTTCCCGGCAGAAGCCAAAGACAAAGCCTACAAAATGATCAGAAACGTTATGCGTGCTTATGAGCTTAGAATTAACAACCTAACCTGGATGTCACCTCAGACTAAAATAAAGGCTGTTGAAAAATTAAACAGTCTAACGATTAAAATTGGATATCCTGATAAATGGAAAGACTATTCTGCATTAGTAACCAAAAGTCCTGAAGAAGGAGGAAGTTACTATCAGAACTTACAAAATGTATCAGAATGGAGCTGGAAAAAAGATTTAGAGAAATTAGGCAAACCAGTAGATAAAACAGAATGGGGAATGTCTCCTCAAACGGTTAACGCTTATTACAATCCATCTTATAATGAAATCGTTTTCCCTGCAGCAATCCTACAACCGCCTTTCTACGATTATAAAGCAGACGAAGCCGTTAATTATGGTGGAATCGGTGCTGTAATCGGACACGAAATCTCTCACGGATTTGATGATCAGGGAGCGACTTATAATGCTGAAGGTAACCTTATCGATTGGTGGACAGCAGATGATTTAACGAAGTTTACGGCATTAGGCGGAGCTTTAGCAGATCAGTATTCCGCTTTGGAGCCATTGCCTGGAGTTCGTGTGGATGGTAAATTTACCTTAGGTGAAAACATTGGAGACTTAGGCGGAATCAATGCAGCTTATGATGGATTGCAATTATACCTGAAAGAAAATAAAAACCCAGGATTAATCGACGGATATACTCCTGAACAGCGTTTGTTTATTTCATGGGCAACCATCTGGAGAAGTAAAATGCGTGATGAAGCATTGAAAAATCAGGTAAAAACTGATCCGCATTCGCCAGGTATGTACAGAGCTTATGTTCCGTTATTAAATTTGGATACATTCTATCAGGCGTTTGATATCAAACAAGGAGACGGAATGTATGTGGAACCGGCAAAACGTGTTAAAATCTGGTAATCAATAATTATAATAAACAAAAAACCTCAAGTTATTCTTGAGGTTTTTTTATGCTTTTCAGTAAGGCAACAATACTAATGACTGACCAGGTTCCTTCGAGTATGACGAATGGCCAAAACCTAATCAGATAAGAAGAAAAACAGGCAATCGCTCCTCCAAAAATGTTTAGGATATAAAACAGTAAGCCGTCTTTTTTTATCAGTGAAAAAATATTCAGGAAATAAGCAATCAGGATTAAACTAACTCCAATGGTTCCGATAATATCTGTTGTATTCATAATTAGTTGAGTAAATAAGCTTCCATAAACTTGATAACTGCCAAACGCTGAAAATCCACATTTGGTTTTTCTTAAATCCGTGGCCTTCATCTTTTGCTTCCAGGTACCAAACCGTATTTCCCTGGGTTTTCAGCTTGTCACGCATCTGTAAAGCTTCAGTTAACGGAACACGCGGATCATTTGTGCCCTGAATGATAAACATGGGTTTCTTGATTTTTTCGGTATTGTTTAAAGGCGCAATCTTATCCAGAAAAGCATACATTTTCGGATTTCTTTCATCACCATATTCTACACGCCTCAAATCCCTGCGGTATTCTTCCGTATTTTTAAGAAAAGTGTTGAAATTTGAAATCCCTACAATATCAACCGAACATCTGATTCTGTCCGCAAAGTGAAAGGCTGTTGCCAATGTCATGTAACCACCATAGCTTCCTCCCATTATCATGACTCTGTCTTTATCCAATTCGGGCTGCATCGCAATCCAGTCTATAAGTGCACCGATATCCTTTACAGAATCCTCTCTTAAAAATCCGTTGTCTTTAGCAATATATGTTTTTCCGAAACCCGAAGAACCTCTAACGTTCGGATAAATAATGGAGATGCCCATTTCATTGGTGTAGTAATTATTCGGACCCAAAAATGAGGCGGCAGACTGGCTTTCCGGTCCACCATGAATCTGGATAATAACAGGACGTTTGCCCGAAAATTTAGCCGAAGCGGGATAATAAAACCCGGAAATTTTCATTTTGTCAAAGCTTTTCCACTCAATAAGTTTGGGCTTGGACATGTCTTCTTTTTGCATTTCGCCTAGTTCACTTTCGGTCCATCGAACGATTTCAGATGAGGTTAGATTAAGCTGATAAACATCAGAAGAGGAATCTGCAGTCGATTGATTGAAAAACAAAGATTTTCCATTTTTGGTAAATGTTATGCTGCCAATTGATCCGATTGGAATATTCTTTACTTCGTTGAATTTTTTCGATACTACATCCATCAGATACAATTTATTCACACCGCCTTCATTAGTTACAAATGCTAATTTAGTTTTGTCTTCCGTCTGAGTGTATGATGTAACGTCCCATGGAATTGCCGAAGTGTAATAAGTGATTTTTTTCGATTTTAAATCCATAGAAGCCAATCGCTGGAACTCGTTGTCCTTATCGGTAACAAACCAGATTTCATTGGGATTAGCTTTAAATTTTGATTTATACTGAACAATACTTTTATCGGTTCTATTCGTTACTTCTGATAGTTGGGAAGTTTCCAGATCCAACATCCAAAGATGCGATTCATTAGCGGAAATGCTTTCTTCTACCAACAGTTTTTTGCCATCTGATGAAAGCTCTCCAATTCCCCAGCCACCGCCTTTAACCTGTAAAATCGGTTTGGTGCTTTTAGGATTATTGATATCCATATAATAGATGTCACGGTCACCGCCATTTCTTTTGGTAGATGAAAAATAAAATCCGGAACCGTCTTTTTTCCAAGTAACATCACTATTTTGAGATTTTCCACCATCGGTCAGTAAAGTAGATTCTAAACTTTTTAGGTTAAGGCTGTAAAGCTGGCCAAATTCATTTCCGCCCACATCTTTTGAATAAACAAGATAGTCACCCTTTGTAGGCTCATATTTCCCGCCACTCAAAGGTTCGTCAAAAAAGTAATTTGCTTTCTGACACCTAAAGGATGTGAAACTTTATGGAATTGCGTTGTAGCACCAAAACGTGTGGAGATGATAATTTCCTCATTTATTGGATGAGCAGTGACAAAAGAAGCACCGCGGGATTCAGTATATTTTTTTACCCGATTGGATAATTCTTTTGTTATTTCCGGAATATTTTCGGTAATCAGATTTTCGTTAGGAATCACTAAATTCTTATTCTGCTGTGCATTTAAAATTATGGCAGAAGGCATTAGCAATAGTAAAAAAAACTGTTTTGTACTCATAAATTGGGTTTTTGAAATGTGTATTGTAACTCCGATTCTACCAAATTGCTGAGTATGGTTTTTCCATAAGAATTCGCATCATCGCTAAACATTGGTAAAGGTAAATCTAATTCCATTGCTTTATGGGTGTAGTATTCTTTTCTTGTCGGATGAAAAGGCGCCACCGTATTGAAGGTTTGGTTCAACATTCCAGCTCGATTATTTTTTCTATAATTCCGATGCAGTCAACCTGATGGATCAGATTAATTGGTGCTTCAGGATTTTCAATATTTTTCCGTCCCGATAAAAAATGAATCGGATGTCGATCGTCACCAATCAGTCCGCCAAAACGGATTACAACAGTTTTAATGTTAGTGTTCTTTAACAAAAGCTTTTCCGTCTCTAGTAATTGCTTTCCGCTTTCTGTTTCAGGATTTTCCTTTGTGGCTTCGGTTACTACCAAATTGTCATCAGCATAAACAGAAGTTGAGCTTATAAAAACAACTTTTTCTACCGTTGATTTTTCGATAAACGGAATTAGGTTTTCAATTTTTTTGACAAAATTATCACCCGAATTGCCTCTTAGTTTTGTCGGGATGTCGATAATCAGGATTTCGGAATCTTCAAGGAAGGATAACATTTTGCCGCTAATTCCAGCTTCTGATACTTCAATTTCAAAAGCATCAATCCCGGCTTGTTTCAGGATGGGAATCTTTTGAACAGAAGTTGTGGATCCTTTTATTGAATAACCTTTTTCAATCAAAGATTTGGCCAACGGCAAACCAAGCCAGCCGCAACCTAAAATAGAAATTTGTTTCATCGTTTTAAAGTGTCAGCCGCAATACTAAGACTGTCTCTCCGCGATCTGTAGCTTCTTATTGCTGGAGTTGTTTTCGAAACTTTTGGCGATGGTTTTATTTTTTGTTTGATGATAACCGCATCAGTTAGAACAAATGGTTTCGGCATCATACCGGCTTTTCGCTGCATCATTTTTATCGAAGCATTAGCCAGTAAATCAAACGAGCTTTCGACTAAATCCAAATCCAATTTTTGTGAATTGGAAATAGAGAATTCCATTTCCAACGGAAAATTATCCACAACATAATAAGTCAATAATTTGCCCGAAGTTTTGGATGCAATATTACTTTCAAAATCAACCGATTTCACACCATTTGCCCTGAAATTATTAATTTGGATATCATTGTTTGAAAAAATGTCATAACGGTTCACATTCCGGTTTGGCGTTATTCTAATTCGGTATAAATGCTGATTTCCCTTTACAGTATCACGAAGGAATTCAATAGTGGGTTTCGCTATTTTTTTGAATGGAGCTTCTGCCATAAAAGTATATTGCGAGCCATATTTGCTATACAATTTAACCGAGTTTAAGGCTGAACCCTCTTTTGGTTTTTCACCTAAATAGGCTTTTGTCCATTCGTCAAGATTGGTGTCATAAGTTGCCCAATTGGCTTTATTTGAATCGGAATCCAGGATATAAACCAAACTATTCGGTTTGGCCTGTTGATTAGTGTAAGCCGCGGCCTGATGCGCTTTAACAAAGAATCCGATAGCTGCAATAAAGAAAGCGGCAGCCCAAATTCCCTTTTTAGTGTAAGTGCCAAAAATCGGCAATAATAAGGTAAAACTCAACACCGTTAAAACGGCACTGCCAACCAGGATTTTCAATCCCAAACCAATCGGTAACATCTGAATGAATGGAACCAGAATAACCAAAGTTGGAATGGCTAAAAGACAATTCAATATCCAGCCCGACTTTTGTGTAAGTACATAAAATCCGAGCATTAAGGTGCTAAAAATAACCGGAATCACCAAAAATCCTGCACCCTGAAGTTTAAATGCAACGCCAAGATTAATTAGTAACCACACAAATAATGGAGCAACCAGTTGGCTCATTTCAGGATTTCGTTTGCCGTTATTGTTGTAAAACAAGAAGCAAATTGCTAAAGTCAAACAAACGAAAGCATAGATATAATCGTGGCCGTTATAAGTAAAAACGGGAAGGATATCATCATACTGGGGATAAAAATTCCTTAACATTATCCAGCCAATATACGTAGCCAAACCAGCAGTGATGAGTGAACCTAAAAGCGGTACAAATCCTTTTATGATTTCGTCCAAACGTAAGGCGCGCTTGCCCAAACCAACAAATATAAAGATGAAAAACAAACCAAATGCAATAATCAACATTGGGATTATCCATCCAAAAGGATAACTTAAAAAGCCAAAGGGCACATTGAAATAAATATCATCTTTGGCTGAATTTAAATCGGTCAAATCAGTATTCGAGAAATAATTCAGCAACGGAAACAAATAAGTTCCCTGATGTGCCAGCGTTTTTGGATCAAGATTTTCAAATTTGTCCTGAGCCGTATGATAATTATAATGGCTGTCGATAAAGGCAAAATTAAATCCTTGTATTTTTCCTTTCTCTCTAAAAACGGTTAAATCGGTATCATTCGGAAGCATTTTATAAATGCTGTACATCAAAGAATTAGAGACAGGATAATCAACATTTCCGGCTTTGAAGGCATCGACCATTTTAGTATTTCCGTCATTCGTTTCCATCAGCATATAACTTGGGCCTGAACTGCCGCGCGCTTCAAAATTCAATACCAAACCAACATCCTTAGCCAATTTATGCTGAGTAACAAAGAGAGCCGCACCATTCAACCCGATTTCTTCGGCATCCGTAAATAGGATAATAATATCGTTTTTATGTTGGGTTTTACTGTGTAAAAATGCCCGAACTCCTTCCAGGATTGTTGCTACTCCTGAAGCATCATCGCTGGCGCCTTTTGAATAGGAATGCGGAGCCGAATCATAATGGGAAAGAAGCAATAAGGATTTGGAATTTTTAGAACCTTTTACCGTAGCTATAATATTTTTGGCTTTTACCAAAGTGCCTTTTTCAGTCATAGTGAAACCTTCCTGAATCGAGGTCCCCAAACCTAATTGCTGCAATTCCTTTTGAAGATATTGCGCTACTTCTTCGTGGTTTTTAGAGCCGAGAAAATGTGGTTTTTTCGAAATTTCCTTTACGGTTTCCAAAGCTCTTTTGGTAGAAAATTCAGAAAGCGGAGCTTCGGTCTGATCGTAATTCTGAGGCATCATAAAAAAGAAAATGCCGAAAATCAATGCAGCAAGCACTAACAGGGAATAAATGGGAGTATAGTTTTTTCTCATTTAATGTCTTTTTTAACTAAAATATAAAAATCGTTATCCAAGACCATGTATCCTTGATCGTAAACAAAGTAGTAGGTATTGCCAGATTTGGTATGCAAAATAGAGGTCATAAAATCAAAATCAAAACCCTTATTAATCAACTTCGATTTGGGTGCTTTCGATTTTCCTTCCACATTAAGCTCAGACAAAATACGGTAATTTTTGCGTAACTTGTTATTAATGTTCCGCATATAATTTGTGCTGTCCTTGTTTATTTTGTTATTAAAGGCATTGCGACAACCATCGCTACAAAATTTTTTATCCTCGCGGCCTATAATTTTGTCCCCACATTCCAAACAAACTTTTATCATATTCTCTTTTTTAGGAGCGAATCGTTCGGGCATTTTTGGTTTCCATTTTCCCGCTATCCGCTATACTACGTGTCGCTGCTATCGGGGCTATGTGGGTTTAGCCGTGTGTGTTTGTCAGCCTTTTCTCAATCAAATATAATAAAATAGTTGGAGTTTCCAAACGCTTACAAATAATTACAACCGAAAGTAAACGGATAACAAACGGATAATTTATGCAAACCTGTTCAACTTTGCCTCGTTGTTTATGCTGAAATTGTTTCAGTAACTCAACACAGAAACAACAAGATATTTATAACACATTTAAATTTTAAACGCCATGAATGCAATGAGAAACAAAGTACAATTAATTGGCCACGTAGGACAGAACCGGAAATCAAAACTTTTGACGGAGGGAGAAAAGTAGCAAACATTACTATTGCTACAAATGATTATTACACCAACGATAAAGGAGAAAAAGTTGAACAAACAGAATGGCATCGAGTGACTGCCTGGGGGAAACTGGCCGATATTATTGAGAAATATGTAGATAAAGGCAAGGAAATTGCTGTAGAAGGAAAGTTATCACACAGAAGCTACGACGATAAAGATGGAAACAAACGCTACATCACCGAAGTAGTTGCCAATGACATCCTGTTATTGAGTAAATAATTTAAAAAGCCATGAATATTAAAGTCTTCAATATTCGCCTGGCGAAAGAATTTTGTCAACACGATCAGGATAGAATGAATGAATTCCTGGATACGGTAGAAGTAAAATTAACTTCAACCAGTTTCGTCACAAACGGAAATACAGACCTTTGGTCGGCCGCAGTTTTTTATCTGCCAAAGAGCAACGGGAAAACCAAATCGGAAGCCAAGGTTTCAGAAGAAGATTTATCGGAAAATGAAAAGTATATATTTAATGCCTTGCGCCAATGGAGAAATACGCTCGCTCAAAAGCTTGACTGGCCTTCATACAGGATTTGCCATAATTCACATTTAATCAGAATTGCCAAAGTCAATCCTCAAAATATGGATGAATTAGAGAATATTCCCGGTTTTGGGAAATCAAGAACTGAAAAGTATGGAGATGAAATACTATCAGTATTGAATGCACTTTAATCCTAAAAGGATTGTGAACTTAAGGCGGCAAAAGTTAAACTCTAGCCGCTTTTTTATTGTCAGTATTGTAAAAATTTAACTTAAAATAGTTTAAGTTGTCAACACGAAAACGTTTTCGCCGGTCATTTGTAACTATCTGATTAACATTTATTCAACAATTAAGTTACATTTAAAATGTCAAACCAACCCAAAACATGAACAAATTAAAATTAATATTGATTTTAATTACAGCCATTAGTGCTGTAAATTCTGGTTTAGCACAAGTTGGAATAAACACCACTACACCATTAAGCACACTAGATATTAATGGAAATCTAACCATAAAGGAAATCGGAATTGTCAATGCCAATGTTGCCGGTTCAGCAACCTTCAATGGAGGACCAATCGGAAGCGCAACCCCAATTAATGATGGCGTTTACATTTCACTAACTCCAACCGCAGGAAATGATGAATTCATTTTGCCAAACGCTGCCAATGTTCCTGGACGGATTTATGTTTTGAGAAATATATCGAATTCAATTACCGCAAGGATTTATACTTTTGGTGGTGCTTTCTATGCCAAAGATTCTAATACTGCAACAGTTGCTCCTCTCTCAATGCCAGCGAACGCAATATTGAAAACCGTAATTGCGATCAGCGACGGTGCAAATTGGACTTATATTTTTTAAAATCAGCTATTCATTAACGCTTCAAAAGAGCTGACGAACAAACCTACATCATAGCCATCTACCAAAGCATGGTGGACATGAACAGCCATCTGCATGGTTTTCTTTCCATTCTCATCCATCATTTTGCCAAAAGAAATTTTTGGACAGCTATCTGGAAAAGTAAAACTACGGGCATGCGAATAGGATGTAAAATTTATCCAAGGAACTGCCGAAAAATGGATCAGGTTTATTGAAAACTTAAGAGTGATGAGTCCTGGTGTATTTTGAATACGGGTTATCTCCGTTTTAGTTGCTTCAGCAAATTCAGTAAGATCTTCCGAGTACACCATCAATGAAAAACCGAATGTTTTGTCTTCCCGAAGAATCGTCGCAGAAGCGTCAATTTGGTCAAAAAGATAAACCTCATTTTCAATTATCCGGTAACGAAATGCTTCCGTAGCGTTTACTGCAACTAAAGTCTTGTGTAAATAATAAGTAAAGAATGAAATTCCTAATTCTTTTGCTTTGGTGTAAGCTTTAGTGCAATCAATCGGAACGGTAACACCAAAAAACGGCTCTTCCATTTGTATAAAATGTTGAAAATGTTCCTTGCGTTTCCAGCTGTTTATATCTAATTTTTGTTTCAATTTATTTCAATAAAATATCCAACACTTCTGAAATGTTATCGAGTGTCCTGAAGTTTGGATGTTCAACGGTATGACTTATTTTTTCGTGTTCCCAGGTGGTGTGAAACGGAATGTGAACAGCGTAACCACCAATTCCCAAAACAGGCAACACATCCGACTTAAGGGAATTTCCAATCATCATAAATTCCTGCGGTCCAATTTCCAAACGGCCCAATAATTTTTGATAATTGATTTCCTGTTTATCTGCCATCACTTCAATATGATGAAAATAATGGCCCAAGCCGGAACGGTGCAGTTTGCTTTGCTGGTCTTTTAAATCGCCTTTGGTCGCCACAATTAATTTGTATTTCCCTTTCAGCGCTTCCAAAGTTTCTTCGACACCATCCAGTAATTCGATTGGTTTTTCAAGCAGTTCTTTTCCGTATTCTATGATTTTTCCAATGATTTCCACAGAGATAGTGTTGTTCGAAATTTTCATAGCGGCCTCAATCATAGAAAGTATGTAGCCTTTAATTCCGTACCCGTATAAATCGAGATTGTTAATTTCGGTTTTGAATAATTCCTGTGACAAACTGTGGTGAGAAAGATAATGGCTCATTAAAGTACAGAATTTTTCTTCAGTTTCCTGAAAATAAGGCTCGTTTACAAAAAGTGTGTCGTCAGCATCGAAAGCAATTACTTTTAAATCCATAGTTTTTAATTAAAAAACTCCATCATTTAGAAGGAGTTTTGTATTTTTTCAATAAGTCAAACATTGGGCATCGTTTGCAACGTTTGCTTTCCTTTTTTTATATTTCTCACAACAACTTGACTTGCATTTTTCGGCAATCGTGTGAAGTTTAAGAAGTACTTTTTCCTGCTTCTTTTTCGATTTATGTTTTTCTTTATTACTCAAAGGAGAGATTTTCGTATTATTGGGTAATTCCGATAGAGCTTGTAACGGTAATTTGTTGAATATCCCTGTCAAATAAATACAATCCCCCTTTGTCATCACCAATCAGATTGATTTTGTCTAAAATGGTTTTGGCCTGGGCTTCTTCCTCAATCTGCTCGGCAACATACCACTGCAGGAAGTTGTGGGTAGCATAATCCTTTTCCTGAAAGGTTTCATGTACCAACTCGTTGATAGAATTTGAAACGAATAATTCGTGAGTATACAATTCCTCAAACATCTCTTTCATGGTTCCAAATTTGGTTTTTGGCGCTTTCAAATCGGTTACAACGGCATGACCTCCACGTTCGTTAACGTATTTTACCAATTTGAGCATGTGCATGCGCTCTTCGTCAGACTGCTTGTACATAAATAATGCAACGCCTTCCAATCCTTGGTTTTCTGCCCAGCAGGCCATTGACAAATAAACCTGCGAAGATTCAGCCTCAATGCGGATTTGTTTGTTTAAAACGGTTTCTATATTTTTTGATAACATATTTCTGTATTTTTTATAAAGTTAAAAAATAAATTGCTTCACTTTTCTAACCTTTGATTGTTTTTTAACTAATCAACGCACCATTATCAACACTATCAGCATCGGGATTTACGAAAACCAATTTGCCTTCAGCGTTGTTGGTCATCAAAATCATTCCTTCACTTTCAACGCCACGTAAGGCTCTTGGAGCAAGGTTGATTAAAACCGTAACGCGTTTTCCAATGACTTCTTCAGGCGAAAAATGTTCGGCAATTCCCGAAACGATAGTTCTTGTATCCAAACCTGTGTCTACTTTCAACACTAAAAGTTTATTGGCTTTTGGCATTTTTTCTGCTTCAATTATGGTTCCGACACGCAAATCCAATTTTGAGAAATCATCAAAAGTCGCGATTTCTTTCTGTGGTTCGGTTACTTTATTTTCCATTGCGTTTGATGTTTTGGTAGCTTCTAATTTGTCTATCTGTTTCTGGATTTCGGCATCTTCAATCTGTGCGAATAAAATCTGTGCTTCACCGATCTGATGGCCGGCAGCAAGCAAATCGGAAGTTTCCGAAACCGTATTCCAATTTATGGTTTTACTGTTTAGGATTGTTTTCAGCCTGCTGGATGTAAACGGTAAAAATGGCTCACATAACACTTGTAAGGCTGCCGCAATCTGAAGCGCTATATACATTTGTGTCTGTACCCTTTCCGGATTGGTTTTGACCATTTTCCATGGTTCCTCATCGGCTAAATATTTATTACCTAAACGAGCCACATTCATCAATTCGCCTTGTGCTTCACGGAATCTGTAGCGTTCAATTGAACTCGAAATGACAGCTGGATAGGCTTTTAATTCGGCTAAGGTTTGTTCATCTACTTCGGTTAATTCATTTGGGGTTGGAATGATTCCGCCGTAATATTTATTGGTTAAAACAACAACACGATTAATAAAATTCCCCAAAACCGCAGCTAATTCATTGTTGTTCCTTGCCTGAAAATCTTTCCAGGTAAAGTCGTTGTCTTTGGTTTCGGGCGCATTTGCTGTAAGCGCGTAACGCAATACATCCTGCTTTTCCGGAAAATCCTGTAAATATTCATGCAGCCAGACTGCCCAGTTTTTGGAAGTCGATAATTTATTTCCTTCTAAATTCAAAAATTCATTTGCCGGAACATTATCAGGTAGAATGTAAGTTCCTTCCGCTTTTAGCATCGCCGGGAAAATAATACAGTGGAAAACGATATTATCCTTTCCGATAAAATGAACCAATTTGGTATCGTCTTTTTTCCAGTAATCTTCCCAATTTTTGCCTTCACGCGCTGCCCATTCTTTGGTAGCTGATATGTATCCAATAGGTGCATCAAACCAAACGTATAATTTTTTGCCTTCTGCGCCTTCAACAGGAACGTCGATTCCCCAGTCTAAATCACGGGTTACAGCACGAGGCTTCAACCCGTCATCCAACCATGATTTTACCTGGCCCAAGACATTTACTTTCCAGTCTTTCGCATGGTCCTGCAAAATCCATTTCGTTAAGAAATCCTGATACCTGTCAAGAGGCAAAAACCAGTGTTTAGTCGATTTCAAAATCGGAGTTTCTCCAGTGATGGTTGATTTTGGATTGATCAAATCGGTCGCATTCAAAGTTGAGCCACAACGTTCACATTGATCGCCATAAGCTTCGGGATTGTCGCATTTCGGACAGGTTCCTGTTACGAATCTGTCAGCCAGAAACTGATCCGCTTTGGCATCATATAGTTGCTCGGTAACCTCTTCAATAAAATCATTATTATCGTATAACTTTCTGAAAAATTCCTGAGCGGTATCGTGATGGATTTTAGAGGAAGTTCGTGAATAATTATCAAATGAAATTCCAAAATCGATAAACGACTGACGAATAATTCCGTCATATTTATCAATAACCTGTTGTGGCGTGATGCCTTCTTTCTTGGCTTTCATCGAAATGGCAACGCCGTGCTCATCGCTTCCGCAGATGAATGCAACATCTTTTCCCTGCAATCGTAGGTAACGGGCATATATATCGGAGGGCACATAAACGCCTGCGAGATGGCCAATATGGATTGGGCCGTTGGTATACGGCAAAGCGGCTGTGATGGTATATCTTTTTGGATATTCTAACATGATAAATTCGGTGTATAATTTGCAAAAATAAGCAATAGCTTTTTTATTTGAAGCTATTTGCTTAGCCAATTCGCTCTTTTGGAGCTCGGGTCCAGCTTTACACTGCAATCTTTTCATTTTTAAAGAAAAAATAAAAAGGATTTCCGTTGCAAACGTAGTTCACTGAATTCAAATAAAAATAAATACATTGTGAAGTAATCTGGGCTATGGCATTGGTTTTCTTAAACCATAATTTGATTATATTTGCTCATATCATTTTCAAAAATGAACAATAAGTCTGTATTCTTTATTCTATTATCTTTATTTTATTTAAATCTTCATTCTCAAAAAAAGATGATTACACCACCTTATCTCCAAAAAGGCGACACTATTGCCATCGTTTCTACCGCAAGAAAAAATATTGACGACAATTTAAAACCAACCATTGCCTTGCTCGAAGGTTGGGGATTGAATGTAAAGATAGGTAAGACAATCGGGCTTGATTATTATCAATTAGCAGGAACAGATGACCAACGCGCGGCTGATTTCCAGGAACAGATGGATGACCCGAATATCAAGGCAATCTGGTGTGTTCGTGGCGGATATGGAACGGTAAAAATAATTGACAAACTGGATTTTACCAAATTCAAACAAAATCCCAAATGGATTATTGGCTTTAGCGATGTAACGGTTTTGCACAGCCATCTGAACCGAATGGGAATTGAATCCATACACGCAACGATGCCTGTCGCCATACCGAGAGCTACGGATGAAGCTAAAAATTCTTTGTGTACTGTTTTGTTTAATGACAAACTGCAATACACTTTAGATTGCGATGCTTTAAATCATAATGGAAAAGCCAAAGGCGAATTAGTTGGTGGAAATCTCTCCATTTTGTATAGTTTATTGGGTTCTGAATCTGCAATAGACTGTAATGATAAAATCCTTTTTATAGAAGATCTGGACGAATATTTATACCACATCGACCGAATGATGATGAATCTGAAGCGCAATGGCTGTTTGTCGAGCCTGAAAGGAATCATTGTTGGCGCCATGACTGAGATGAAGGATAACGACATTCCATGGGGAAGAAATGCACTGGAAATAATTGAAGATACAGTGAAAGGCTTAAATATACCAATCATCTATAATTTCCCGGCTGGGCACATCAGAGACAACCGTGCTTTGATTTTTGGGCGACAGGTTTCGATAGAAGTGAATGCGAAGGAAAGTAAAGTGACTTTTGATTAAATGGCAGCACATAATGAACTTGGAAAATTTGGCGAAGAACTGGCTGAGGGTTTTTTGAAACAAAACGGTTATATTATATTGGAAACCAATTGGACGTTTCAAAAAGCAGAAATTGACATCCTTGCACAAAAAGGAAACATCCTTGCTGTTGTTGAGGTTAAAACGCGATCGAGCATAGAGTTTGGGCTGCCGCAGGATTTTGTTAAGCCCAAAAAATCCAGTTGTTGGTCAAAGCCGTAAATGAATATGTGGTTTCCAATGATTTAGATGTTGAAGTACGTTTTGATATCATCGCGATTTACAAAGAGGACAAAGAATATAAAATCGATCATATTCAACAAGCCTTTTATTATTTCTGATCACTAGAATTTTAAAATTTCAGCATAAGAATTACTTCGCTGAATTTCAATAACTTTACTAACAAGAATTCAATAGTATTAAATATGAAAAAACACTTACTGATAACCGCATTGTTTTGTCTGACAAATTTGTTGGCACAGAACAAAATTGCTAATAAAGTTGGAGAGTTTAAGGTTTTGAGAGCCAATTTTAAATCAATCTCTGTGCTGACTCCTACTCAAAATGTCGTGGATACCGATGTAAATAAAGTGGTTGATGGCGCAACATTGGCTACCTTAAATTTAGAGAAAATCAATGATGTTGTTGTCAATGAATATGAGACTATAGAGTTGGAAATTCCTTATCAAAACCAAAATATAGCGGTGCTGTTATATAAAGTTAACCTCTTTCAGGAAGGCTTCCATGTGGATACCAATACGGGCAAGAACGTTGCCTATCAAAAAGGCGTTTATTACCGCGGAATCATTAAAGGGGAAACGACATCTGTTGCTGCTTTCAATTTTTTTAACGGAGAGTTTAACGGTATAGTTTCGGGCGAAGGATTGGGAAACATTGTTGTTGGGAAATTAGCTAAACCAAACAATCAAAGCGATTATATTGTCTATTCGGATGCTAAAATGAAAGTGCTGAACGACTTTGACTGCCATATTAAAAATGAAGGTGAATCGGTCGAAAGTAACAATCAAACCAACAGAAACGTAAACAGTGAAAGATGTGTTGGCTTTTATTTTGAAGTGGACAACAATTTATTTATACAGAACGGAAGTAACATCACTACCACAATCAACTGGATGACTTCGGTGTTCAACGAAGTGCAGACATTATATGCTAACTACGACATCACCGTGGGACTCAGTTCCATATTTGTTTGGAACAATCCAGATCCGTACGAAGGTATCGGAACAGGATCTATTGACTATCTAAGTGCGTTCAGACAAAACGTGCCTATTTTTGATGGCGATGTTGGTATGTTAGTTGGAATTGATCCAGAAGGTTTGGGAGGTGTAGCTTATCTAAATACACTTTGCGGTAGCAATAATTATGCTTACTCGGATGTTAATTTCACTTTCAATACGGTACCAACTTACTCTTGGACAGTTCAGGTTATTGCACATGAATTTGGACATTCCCTAGGTTCCAGCCACACTCATGCCTGTGTATGGAATGGCGATAATACCAGAATAGACGGCTGTGGCCCTGCTGCAGGATACGATGAAGGGAATTGTGGTTTAGGTCCAATTCCGTCATCGGAAGAAAAAGGTACCATAATGAGTTATTGTCATTTGGTTTCGGGTGTTGGAATTAGTTTCAGCAACGGATTTGGACAACAGCCAGCCGACCTGATTTTTAATAATGTAAATTCCAGAACCTGTCTGAGCCTAAATTGTGAAAGCTGTCCTAATACGATAATCGAAGTTAATGTATCCAACATAACTACTAGTTCGGTAGCTGTAGACTGGTCTGACATTGGTAGCGCCACAAGTTGGGAGATATCCGTAACTCCAATGACATCTTCAACGATTGTTTGGACAACCGTTACCGGAAATCCAACATTCACAGCTTTAGGATTAAATCCAAATACTTACTACAGGATTCGGGTTAGACCCTTTTGTGATGGTGTAGAACCTGCAGGACGGGAAAGGATAATTGCTACACTTCCTACCAATGCCTGTGCGAGTGTTCCTTTTACAGATACTGGCGGCACATCGGGAAGTTACACTAATAATGAATCATGGGTAAGAACCATGACTCCTAATAACGCGGGATTAAAACTGAGAGTTAATTTCACAAGTTTTAATGTTGAACCCAATTGGGACTTTTTATATATTTATAATGGTATGGATGAGTTTTCGCCTTCATTAACACCAGATGGATTAACAGGAGTTTCAAACCCGGGAGTCTTCAATTCGACCGCTCCTGACGGGTCATTAACCTTTAGGTTTTTCTCCGATGAAGGAACTGTGACTGCAGGATGGAATGCTATTGTAACTTGCACGGGAACTTTGGGTGTGGAAGATGCCGGTTTTTTAGATTACAGTTATTATCCAAATCCAACTACAGGAAGGGTAACCATCACTTCTAAGGATATGATTACTGAAGTTGCAGTATACAATCTTCAGGGGCAATTGTTGTTCAATCAAAAAATGAATGATTTGACTACAAACGTAGATATCTCACAATTTGCAACCGGAACTTATTTCTTCAAACTGAAATTCAACGAAAGACAGGCCAATTTTAAAATCCTGAAAATGTAATCATATAAAAAAACCCTGAGAAATCGGGGTTTTTTATTGTTTCAACATTTCCATATATTCCAAAGCCTTGTTTATGGATTTTACGTTTTCAAACGTTAACAGCAGGCGTAATCCGTTCTTGGTTTCTTTCTCTTTCATTTTACAGATGTTACCATGCGTTTGAACAAACTGCAGCATCTGCCTGAATTGTTTCGAAGTGTAATAATCCGATTGCTGGTCACCCACAAAATACCCAATTAGTTTGCCCTGCTTCATGATGATTTTCTCAATGCCCATCTGCGTCGCAATCCATTTGATTCGGATACTGTTCAGTAATGCTTTTGCTTCTTTAGGCAACGGGCCGAAACGGTCAATCAGTTGGTTTTCATAAGCCAACAAACCAGCTTCATCTTTTATAGTTCCAAGCTCATTATACAAATTCAGACGTTCGGTAATATTATTGATATATTCATCAGGAAATAACAATTCAAAGTCGGTATCGATCTGTAATTCCTTTACATATTCCTTATCTTCCTTTTCATTTCCGTCATCATACAAATCCTTGAACTCATTTTCTTTTAACTCTTCAATAGCTTCATTCATGATTTTCTGATAGGTATCAAAACCAATTTCGTTAATGAAACCACTTTGTTCTCCGCCCAATAAATCTCCGGCTCCACGAATCTCCAAATCCTTCATCGCAATGTTAAATCCGCTTCCCAATTCGCTGAATTGTTCCAATGCCTGAATACGTTTTCGGGCATCATCAGTCATTACCGAATACGGTGGACAGATAAAATAGCAGAATGCTTTTTTGTTGCTTCTTCCAACACGTCCACGCATCTGATGCAAATCAGAAAGCCCAAAATTATTAGCGTTATTGATGAAAATAGTATTGGCATTAGGTACATCCAAACCACTTTCTATAATGGTGGTGGCGACCAAAACATCGAATTCACCATTCATAAAACCAAGCATCAGTTCTTCGAGTTTGTTGCCTTCCATTTGGCCGTGACCGATTCCGACACGAGCATCGGGAACCAAACGCTGAATCATTCCGGCAATTTCCTTGATGTTTTCTATTCGGTTATTGATAAAGAAAACCTGCCCGTTTCTTTGGATTTCATATGAAATCGCATCACGGATCAACTCTTCGCTAAAACCAACAACCTGCGATTCGATTGGATAACGGTTAGGCGGAGCAGTCGTAATTACAGATAAATCTCTAGCCGCCATCAATGAAAACTGAAGCGTTCTCGGAATTGGAGTTGCGGTTAATGTTAACGTATCAACATTAGCAGCAATCGTTTTGAGTTTGTCTTTTACGTTTACACCAAACTTTTGTTCTTCATCCACAATCAACAAACCTAAATCCTTGAATTGGACATTTTTGCTAACCAACTGATGCGTTCCGATTAATATGTCCAATTTTCCGGAAGCTAAATCTTCTATGGTTTTTGCTTTTTGCTTGGCCGTTCGGAAACGGTTGAGGTAACCAATGTTGACAGGCATGTCTTTTAATCGTTCAGAAAACGTTCGGTAATGCTGGTAGGCCAAAATCGTAGTGGGAACCAAAACGGCAACCTGTTTACTATTATCAACGGCTTTGAAAGCTGCACGAATAGCAACTTCCGTTTTTCCAAAACCTACATCGCCACAAACCAATCGGTCCATCGGACGGTCTTTTTCCATATCGGCTTTTACGTCTTGAGTGGCTGTAATCTGGTCGGGTGTGTCTTCGTAGATAAAGGAACTTTCGAGTTCTTTTTGCAGGTAACTATCCGGTGCGCACGCAAAACCTTTTTCCAAACGACGCTTCGCATACAGCTGGATTAAGTTAAATGCAATGTGTTTGACACGCGCTTTTGTTTTTTGTTTTAAGGTTTTCCACGCATTTGAACCGAGCTTGTAAATTTTCGGTGGCGCTCCGTCTTTTCCGGTATATTTTGATATTTTGTGCAGCGAATGAATGCTCACATATACGATATCATTATCGGCATAAGCCAGTTTAATGGCTTCCTGGGTTTTACCTTCGACCTGTATTTTCTGCAGTCCGCCAAACTTCCCGATTCCGTGGTCGATATGTGTTACATAATCACCAACGGAAAGCGAATTCAGTTCTTTTAGTGTGAGCGTCTGCTTTTTGGAATAGCCGTTTTTGATGTTGAATTTATGGTAACGTTCAAAAATCTGATGGTCCGTGTAACACGCAACTTGGTTCTCTTCGTCTATAAAACCTTGGTAAATAGAAGAGACAATCGTATGATATTGCTTTCGGATATTCTCGCTGTTTTCTTCATCAATACTTTCGAATATATCATGGAAACGATTCGCCTGCCCTTCATTCGAACAGAATAAATAATTGGTATAGCCATTAAAATGATTGTCGCTCAGATTGTTCAGCAGCAAATCAAATTGCTTATTGAAGGACGGTTGAGGCTGTATGTGGAATTCAAAAGTCTTTGTCGTTTTAAATAAAGGTTTGTTCGATAATTCGATGATGGAAAAATCCAGTGCTTTCCGTAAAAATCCTTCCTGATTCAGGAATAGATGCTGAGGTTCTGCATGTTTGACATCTTTGGAAAGCTTATCGAAAGTTTCAATGGCTTTCCCAAAAGCTTTTCTAACTGAGAGGTCAGGAACTCCGTATTCTCAATACAGATTACGGTTTTGTCGCTGATATATTCCAAGAAACTTTCCCTGTTTTCCTTAATGAATTTGTTTTCCAGATTGGGAATAATTGTAATCTTGCTCTGCTTTTCTACCGAAAGTTGTGTCGCCACATCAAAGGTTCGGATGCTGTCGACTTCGTTGCCAAAAAACTCGATCCGATACGGATTGTCATTCGAAAAAGAAAACACATCCAAGATTCCGCCACGAACCGAGAATTCTCCTGGTTCGGTAATAAAATCTACGCGCTTGAATTCGTATTCAAATAATACTTCGTTGATGAAATCTATAGAAACTGTTTCGCCTACTGAAACTTTTAGGGTGTTTTTTTCGAGTTCTTTCCGGGTAACTACTTTTTCGAAAAGTGCTTCGGGATAGGTTACAATTACGGCTGGTTTTTTGCGCGAATTGATTCGGTTCAGTACTTCGGAACGCAATAAAACATTGGCATTGTCGGTTTCCTCAATCTGATAAGGACGACGATAGGAACTTGGATAGAAAAGCACATCGTTATTGCCAATCAGTTGTTCCAGATCATTTAGGTAATAAGCTGCTTCTTCCTTTTCATTGAAAATTAACAGAAACGGCTTGTCACTTTTTTTGAAAATGGCCTGGAATACAAACGAAAACGATGAACCTAAAAGACCTTTTAGTTGTAGTTTGGCTAACGGATTTTCGAGTGTGTCGGCTATTTGCTTGACTTTCGTCGAATGTAAATAACTGTTGTATAAAGAAGCTAAGCTCAAACTTATTTAGTTTTTGGATTTGGACTAGTTGGAATCGCTCTTGTAGTATCTAACATCCGCAGCATATCGCCTTCGCCATCTTCTATCTTGATTTCCTTTATGCGTTTGATTTCATCCAGTTGTGCGTTTATTGAAGCTAATTGAATATTGACTTCCTGAACCAACTGCACGATCTTTTTATCGGGAATCTGATTTAAATGAATGTACAGATTAATGGCATTGATCTTAGTTATGATAACAGCTATCCTGCTTTTTACCTCGGGAATGTTATATTGAATCGGAATGTTATTGTTCAGTTCGGCGGCTCTTTTAGAAAGGGTTTTTGCCTTTTGCTTAAAGGCACCAATAGTACTTTTTGGTTTTTGCCCTATTTCATTAAGAAATACACGCCATTCGTTCCACTGTAAGGTTAAATCCCGTGCAGTTTGGTTGGTAGGCATCGAATTAAAATTCCACCCATTGCTGATATTGGTAAATATCACTTCTCTTTTCTGCGTTTCTTTTTCCTGTTCAATGGCACGTGCTTTTGGATCGTCCTGACAGGAAGCCAACAACACTAATAACAGGAATGAGGAAAAATATAATTTCATGGCAATGAATTAAAGCAACAAAGGTACAAAGGTAAAAGTAAACATCAGTAGGATGTAGTTAAAGGGATTATAAATTTATATAGTAAGGCTTTTTTAAAGAAGTTAACTTTCTGAAAAATGCTATCTTTGTGGAGCAAAAAACAAACAACTATAATGAATACAAAAATCCTAATCATCGGTGCATGTGGACAGATCGGAACCGAACTTACACAAAAACTGAGAAGCATTTACGGCAATGATAATGTTATTGCTTCTGACATCAGAAAACTAAACAACGATATTGTTAACAATGGAATTTTCGAAGTGGTCAATGCTTTGGATTACAATCAGATTGAACATTTAATCGAGCAGTATCAGATTACCGATGTTTATCTGATGGCCGCTTTGCTTTCCGCGACTGCAGAAAAAATCCGGCATTTGCGTGGGATTTGAATATGAATTCCTTATTTCATGTTTTAAATCTGGCGAAAGCCGGAAAAATCAAAAAGATATTCTGGCCATCAAGCATTGCAGTTTTTGGACCAACAACACCCAGAGAGAATACACCTCAATTTACAATCATGGAACCAACAACGGTATACGGAATCAGTAAACAGACAGGTGAAAGATGGTGTGAATACTACCACAATATATATGGCGTTGACGTTCGAAGCATCCGTTATCCGGGACTGATTAGCTGGTCCACCGAACCGGGCGGAGGAACGACAGATTATGCTGTAGATATCTATCACAAAGCTTTGAAGGACGGAAAATACGAATGTTTCCTTTCTGCAAATACGGCTTTGCCAATGATGTATATGGATGATGCCATTCGAGCTACCGTAGAAATTATGCAGGCACCGAGTGAAGCTATAAAAATACGTTCTTCTTATAATTTGTCAGGCGTAAGTTTTACACCGGCCGAAATTGCAACAGCAATCAGGAAACGCATTCCGGGATTTACAATAAGCTATAAGCCTGACTTCCGTCAAAAGATTGCTGACAGTTGGCCGGCCTCTATAGACGATAGTTGCGCAGCAGAACATTGGAACTGGAAACACAAATTCGATTTGGATTTAATGACCGATGAAATGCTTGAGAATTTAAAATAACTATAATAAAAAAACGCTACCCAAAGACAGGTAGCGTTTTTCTTTTAAACAAAAACAAAAACCTTATTATTGAACGACAGGATCTCTCAATGATTCCAATACTGCTACAATATCGGTGTAAAGTTGTGTGTTTGCTGCAACACCATTTTGTACAGCTGCAGCACCAACATAACCTTCAAATTTTGTAAAGTCGGCATTGGTAGAAGTAGTTCCCATTCGGTTATTTAATGCCGGATTGTGAGCGGTTACCATATCCAAACCACTATAAGTATTAACTGCATTGGTTCCTCCTGTATTAAAAGAGAAAAAATCAGTTAAATTATCTACCAGTGTGGCTAAATTTGTTGTGTTCCCGGCACCTACTTCAGTTAAAACCGGTGCAAAATGTGCTCCTAAATTTCCTGATGCGCCTGATTGTACGTCGGCTACAATTAGACCAACGGTAGTGTTGATCACTTTTCGGTAAGCTAATCGTCCTGATTCGATTTTTACCGCCGGATCCGAACTGTCCGGATCATCAACCAATGTTGTGCCTCCTAATCTCGCGTAGATTGAGGCTGGTGGAGCAGGATCATCACCTTTACTGCAAGATGTGAATGCCAATGCTCCAAATACTAATGCAACTAGTGCAAATTTTGAATACTTAGTCATAGTTTTTATATTTAAGATTAATTGAATACACGTTGGACAAACTTGGTAAACTTATAACTTATCCCATCCTCATTCATTACCGGACAAACCTGTTTGTTGGCCATGCTTTCGGGTAATAAAAAGCGTTCTGCTTTATAATGTCCCGTTTCCATTAGTTCATCATATACCTTTTTCGAATCGGCAACTTTGTTATCATGAAAATAAACGACCACATTCCTTTTTATAATGATGTCGCTTTTTACGCCTTCGATATCATGCAATTTCTGTCTGATGTCGACGGCTGCCATTGAGTCAAACGGTTTGTCAAAATCTATTCGGCTTACCTGAATTGTTGCGTTTTCTACCGGTCTTGCATTTGCAATGTGGTAGACTAATATTATAAACATCAATACTAAAAATCCAAGTATGCTTAGTACTCCAATTTTTATCTTCTTACCGATTGTCATCGCGGGTTTTTCATTTGCTTTCATAATCTTTAGGTTTTGTTTGTAAATTGATTTACGGCAAAACAAAAAGAGCGGTTTTGTAGAATGTTGAATTTTCGGCTATTTAGATTATTTCTTTATAAGGCTTAAGCTATTTAAAAAACAAAAAGCGCTGTTTTTGACATAAAACAGCGCTTTTCTCTCTAAACAAAACTAACCAAAACATCAAGTAGTTTTAGGGTTGCTGACTTGGATTTCTTAACAAGGCATTGGCTTATTGTTTTTAAACTGGAGCAAACAGTGCTAAATAAAATACAAGGAATACAGCAATCATGACTATAAAAGTAACGGCGCCGAATAAATTATTTATTTTTTTATTGATATCCATAATCTTTGAATTTGGGGGTCATAACTTAGTTACGAGAAAAAAAGATTATGGTTTTAGGATTTGATATTAAGAGGAGAATGTCCGGTGGACATTCGGAAAAAAGAATGTTGAAATACCTTAAGTTCACAATAATCACTTAAAACTATTCCTTTTTATTTTTCAGCGCTGTTATGAGGGATTCTTCAATGGGAGACTTTATTTTAACCACCTCGTCAGAAGTATCATTTGGTATAGTCATTGATAACACATAGTGCATTATTTTCCATTTTCCATTTTGTAATACCACTACACCTGAGCCACGGCAAATTTTCATTTGCGTGTCAAGCAATTCATCAAACCAAGCCACGGTTTTATCGGCATTAAAATAAATATTCCTTTCCAAACATGTAAAACTCCACGCCTTACCTTTGGCAAAATGAGGTTGAGCATAAGCCTCAAAAGCGGGTTTTGTCCAGTTTTCTGTAGCGTCTGTTCCAATGAAAATTGCATTATCAGCCATTACGTCAAAATAATTCTCATAGTTTGCTTCCGAAGCTGCTTTGTGCCAGCCATCAAGTGTTTGATTTATTTTTGTTTCCTGTCCAGACTGAGCATTACCGTTAGTGATGGAAAATGGGATTAGTATAAAAAGAAGTAAATTTTTCATAATAGTATGTATTGTAGTTTGACTATCATTGCACCAGCAAGTAAATATACTGTTTACCGTAATAGTAGTTTTCGTATTTTTATAAAATAAATTAACATCGTTATGAAAAAGGCAAAAGGGTATGGATTTTCAATGGTTTTAGTGCTGCTGGTTTCTCTGACCAGTTCCTTTTGCGACAAGAAAAAGGACATGGACCTTGCGGCCAAAAAGAAGACTGTGACCTTTGCTGTTTCCTTCGACAGTTCCCTGATTACCACTTTTTATGCCAAGTATCCAAAGTTGGTTTTATACAAAAAACAGGTAGTTTCTCTATATCAAAAAAACAACTTTGACTTTATATGGTATGATCAAAAAGGAAGGAAGGAAACGGCAGACGTTATTTACAATAAAATCAATAACTTATCTCATGAAGGTGTTGAGGCCAAATTACCCTACAAGGAAATGCTTGACCAGCTATTGGAAAAGAATAACACAAAACCCGATGTGGATACCGAATTATTCCTGTCCAATTATTATTTCTTTTATGTCAATAAAACACTGCAGGGAATTGACAGTACGAAAATAGAAGAACTAGGATGGTACCTTCCGAGAAAAAAACAGTCCTATGTAGGTTATCTTGATTCTTTGCTGGTCGACCCAAAATTACTGGAGAGTAAGAATCAACAAATAGATCAGTACTATAAGCTTAAGGCAGTCCTGCAAAAATATAGGGACATTGAACAAAAAGGTGGCTGGGATTCGATTACCGTTGCAAAGGATTTTGTTTCCATCAAGCCTGGAGATAGTTCAGCGGTCGTGGCCAAAATCAGGAACAGGTTATTCCTTACCGGAGATATTTCCGAAGACTCGGGCAGGCAGTTATACGGATTCTCACTCCAGCAGGCAGTATTGAAATTCAAGAAACGGATGGGTTTTACAAAGGACAAGACCATTCTTCCCAAACATATAGATGAAATGAACGTACCAATTAGTGAACGCATCAAAACCATTGTTGTAAATATGGAGCGCTGCCGATGGGTTTCGACCGATGTAACTAAGGCCAAAGAATATATTTTTGTCAATATACCATCTTATAAATTGAGTTATTTTAAGGATGAAAAATTAGCGTTGCGATGCAATGTCGTGGTCGGAACTACGATGAACAAGACGGTCGTTTTCAGCGGCATGATGAGTTATATTGTGTTTAGTCCGTATTGGAATGTTCCACCCAGTATCATAAAGAACGAAATCATACCCGAAATGAAGAAGGATAATAACTATCTGTCGAAACACAATATGGAATGGAATAACGGAGCCGTAAGACAGAAGCCCGGGCCAAGGAATTCTCTAGGGCTGGTTAAGTTCCTGTTTCCAAACAGCAACAATATTTACCTGCACGACACACCGTCTAAAAGTTTGTTCAGTTCAGAGAAACGTGCCTTTAGCCATGGCTGCATCCGTGTGGAAAAACCAAAGGAGTTGGCCAATTTGATTCTGGAAAATGATCCTAACTGGACATCTGAAAAGATAGATACAGCCATGCACAGAAACAAAGAAAAATGGTATACACTAAAAGAAAAAATTCCGGTGTATATTGGTTATTTTACTGCCTTAGTTGATGAAGAAGGCAACATTAATTTCTATAAGGATATTTATGGGAAAGACATACAGTTGGCAGCCATGTTGGTAGAGGAATAGTTGTGAATTTCCACTCCTAATCCTATAACATTTCATTATAACTATATAACATCGTTTGCAATAGAATCAGCAACTTCGTACTTCAGCTTTTTACATCACTTAAAAACTAATAGTATGAATTTAAAAAGAACATTTGGAGCCATCTTAACCCTATTGGGAATTGGCGGATTGATATATGCAGCGGTAATTTTCGCATCTACATCGGGTGGGGAACGAGACATTAGGGGATTGATTATCTTTGGAATTTTAGGTGCCGTATTTTTTATATCAGGCATAGGTTTGGTAAAAAACACCAAAGACGAAGCATAAACTATTAAGATAAAAAAAGCCCAACAGTAATGTTGGGCTTCTCATTTATTATTTCAAATATTACCAAATCTTAACTCTTTTTTCCGGAGCAAGGTATAAGGAATCTGTTGGTTTGATATTGAAAGCTTCATAAAATTCAGGAACGTTTCTGACTACACCATTAATCCTGAATTTAGCCGGTGAATGTGGGTCACGTGCAATCTGGCTTCTAAGTGCTTCCTCACGTGTTTTTTCTCCCCAAACCTGTCCCCAGCCTAAGAACACACGCTGCATTCCTGTAAAACCATCCATTACCGGAGCTTCTTTTCCGCCAAGGCTTTCTTTATAAGCTTTAATAGCTATACTTAATCCGCCAAGGTCACCAATGTTTTCACCCAAAGTATAATCGCCGTTTACACTCAAATCCGGGAATGCCTTAAAGCTGCTATATTGTGCAACCAAAGCTCCGGTTTTTGCTTTAAAGGCAGCTAAATCTGCTGGTGTCCACCAGTTTTTCATTACACCATCACCATCAAATGTGCTTCCCTGATCGTCAAAACCGTGGCCAATTTCGTGGCCAATTACAGCGCCAATAGCACCATAATTCACAGCGTCATCTGCTTTCAAATCAAAGAAAGGCGGCTGTAAAATTGCAGCAGGGAAAACAATTTCATTAAGCGAAGGATTGTAATAGGCGTTTACCATTTGTGGTGTCATTCCCCATTCAGCCCTGTCAACAGGTTTGCCCAATTTATCCAGGTTTCTTTTGTATTCAAATTCCAAAACTCTTTGGGTGTTGCCATACAAATCATTTTTGGCAATTTTCAAAGTAGAGTAATCCCTCCATTTGTCCGGATAGCCAATCTTGATCATAAATTTATCTACTTTGCTAAGTGCTTCTTTTTTGGTAGCCGGACTCATCCAGTCTAATTTCTTGATGCTTTCAGCATAGGCTTTTAAAAGGTTTTTTACCATGCCAACCATACGCTCTTTTGCTTCGGGAGAGAAATGTTTTTCAACATATACTTTTCCAACAATCTCACCCAAACTACCATTTACCGTACCTACAGCACGTTTCCAATCCTCTTCCGGTTTTTCTGTTCCGTTTAGTGTTTTGGAATAAAAATCGAAATTCTGTTTGTCCAGCTCAGTAGTTAATATGCTGGCTGAGGTATTGATTAATCCCCATTTAAGATACGTTTTCCAAGTGTCAATTGGTGTGCTTTTTATAATATTGTTTAAACTTTTGAGATACTCCACCTGAGTTACTACAATGTTTTTTTCTTTTTCGATTTTCGCTTCCGTCAGCATGGCTGTCCAGTTAAAATCGGGCATCAATTTTTTCAAATCTGCGGTTGCATATGGGTTGTATAATTTAACCATATCACGAGTATCCTCTTTTTTCATATGCTGTGCAGCGAGGCTTGTTTCCAACGCCATGATTTTTGCCGCACTTTCAGTCGGATTCGGAATAGCGCACATTTGCAGCATTTTCTCAACATGAGCGACATATTTTGTACGGATATCTACCATCTTGGCATCAGTGGAAAGATAATATTCCCGTTCAGAAAGACCCAATCCTGCCTGCCATGTGATTAGGGTGTATTTAGTTGGATCTTTAAAATCAGTATACACTGAAATGTTGAATGGAACCGAACCTCCAATTCTGTTAGCTCTTCCAAAATAGCTTGCCAGGTCATTATAATTGGCAATGGCATCTATATTTTTTAATTCACCTTCAATAGGTTTTATTCCTTTGGCATCCCTGTCTTTTCGATTCATGAAAGAAGAATAACAGTCGCCGATTTTTTGTTCGTCACTGCCGTCAGCATGTTCCCTTTTGCCGCCGCTTCAATAATCGCCTTTACGTCTTTTTGTGATTTGTCGTATAGCATGTCAAAAGCACCATAAGAAGCTTTATCAGCCGGAATCTTCATGGTTTTTAGCCAGGCACCGTTTACATAATTGGCAAAGTTATCGCCTGGTTTTACTTTGGTATCCATATTCTTTGTATTGATACCTGATGTAAGTTCTTCTTTTTTAGCACACGAAGCCATTACTAAGGCCGACGCTAAAATAGCCATTTTGATGTTTTTCATTGATTGGTTTGTTAGTTAATCCGCTAAGGTAATAAAAAAAATAGCCGATAATAAGTTAATGAAACGTTAGACATCACTAACTATACGTTTGTTACAGTCTTTTAATTATTTGTTGTTTGGAGCACGGCATCTATTTTATTTAGGATGTTCACATCCCGCTATCCGCTACAATCTGTCATTGCGGGGAACGAAGCAATCTCATCCCATTTATGTTGCGCAATGCCAGGATTTCCACTGCTATCGGGGCTAGCGATACGTTTAGCTGCTTTAAGGCACTGAACACTAAAATCTGTCCACTGAACACTATTCTAATTAACTTATTTATATATTTGTTTGTTGGTGTTGATTTAAAATCAATAGGAAGCCATCGATTTAATTGAAATATAAATGAGAAATACTGATTTTTTAAATTCCCCAAGAATAGACCAAGTCGGGATCGAAGACAGGATTGCAAGGATTACAGCCCGAAGCATAAAGAAGGAATCAAAAATGCAGGGCCTTCTAATGGCCTTAAGCATGATTGACCTAACGACACTCGAAGGCGCTGATACCGATGAAAAAGTAAAGCAGCTTTGCTTCAAGGCGCATCACTTAATGGATGATATCCCCGGGCTGCCAACAACTGCGGCGGTTTGTGTTTACCCAAATTTTGTTAAGCTTGCCGTAAATGAATTGAAGGGAACCGGCGTAAAGGTAGCCTCAGTCGCAACAGCTTTCCCAAGCGGGCAATCCAGTGCCGAAATAAAATTACTCGACACTAAAATCGCAGTAGATAGCGGTGCCGATGAAGTAGACATGGTCATCAGCCGAGGGAAATTCCATAGTGGTGAATATAATTTTGTTTTCGATGAAATTGCAATGATTAAGGAAGCCTGCGGAAAGGACGTAAGGCTAAAGGTCATACTCGAAACAGGTGAAATCGGAACATTAGATAAAGTGCGACAGGCAAGCGATATTGCCATGTATGCAGGAGCTGATTTCATCAAAACCTCTACAGGGAAAATCAAACCAGCTGCAACATTACCGGTAACTTTGGTAATGCTCGAAGCCATCCGAGATTATTATTACAAAACCGGAATCATGATTGGAATGAAACCTGCAGGCGGAATTTCCACTTCAAAACTGGCACTGCAATATTTATTAATGGTAAAGGAAACCCTTGGCGGGAAATGGCTCAACAATGAGTATTTCCGTTTCGGGGCAAGTAGTTTAGCGAATGATGTTTTGCTACAAATTGCCAAACAGAAAACAGGCATTTACCAATCACATGATTATATTTCTAAAGTTTAATTAGAATGGAAAAAAACATACAATAGATTTTAGTTCCGACTGGAATTTAGCACCGGCACCGGAAAGCACAACTCACTTTAAACTGAAGGACACTTACGACCTGTTCATCAACGGAAAGTTTGTGGCACCCAAATCAGGAAAGTATTTTGATACTATAAATCCGGCAACTGAAAAAGTTTTGGCTAAAGTCGCCGAAGCCAACGAAGCAGATATAGATGCCGCTGTAAAAGCAGCCCGTAAAGCATACGATACTACCTGGTCAAAATTGTCAGGAAAGGAAAGAGGAAAATACATCTACAGAATCGCCAGAATCATACAGGAAAGAGCAAGGGAATTTGCAGTGGTGGAAACCCTAAACGGCGGAAAAGCCATTCGGGAATCGCGTGATGTAGATGTTCCGTTAGCGGCAGCTCATTTCTTTTATTATGCCGGATGGGCTGATAAATTGGAATACGCTTTCCCAAACAGAACTCCAAAAGCATTAGGCGTTGCCGGACAAATCATTCCATGGAACTTCCCATTATTGATGGCAGCCTGGAAAATAGCACCGGCTTTAGCAGCAGGAAATACAGTAGTGTTGAAATCTTCCGAAACTACTCCATTAACCGCTTATTTATTGGCTGAAGTCATTCAGGAAGCAGGATTGCCAGCCGGAGTGGTAAACATAGTTTCAGGTGCCGGAGTTACGGGTTCACACTTAGTAAATCATCCCGATGTCAATAAAATTGCCTTCACGGGTTCAACCGCTGTTGGTAAAATCATTATGAAAGCGATTGCCGGAACACCTAAAAAATCCACCATGGAATTAGGTGGAAAAGCTGCCAATATCATTTTTGAAGATGCCGCCTTAGATCAGGCTGTAGAAGGAATCGTAAACGGAATCTTCTTTAACCAGGGACACGTTTGCTGTGCAGGTTCAAGATTGTATGTGCAGGAATCCGTATTTGATGTGGTTGTTCAGAAATTAAAAGACCGAATGAACTCCTTAAACGTCGGCGATCCATTAGATAAGAATACTGATATTGGAGCCATCAACTCCAAAAAGCAATTAGATACCATCAGTAAATATATTGAAATCGGTAAAAATGAAGGTGCCGAAATGTATCAGGTTGACTGCAGTTTACCTTCAAAAGGATTTTGGTGCAGGCCGACAATCTTTACGAAAGTGAGCCAATCCAACCGAATTGCACAGGAAGAAATCTTTGGGCCGGTTTTGGCTATTCAAACCTTCAGGACTGTGGATGAGGTCATCGAAAAAGCCAACAATACACCTTACGGATTATCAGCAGGTGTATGGACAGACAAAGGTTCGAAAATCTTCAACATGACATCGCAACTGCGAGCCGGAGTGGTTTGGGCCAACACGTTCAACAAGTTCGATCCTGCTTCTCCATTTGGAGGTTACAAGGAAAGCGGCTTCGGAAGGGAAGGCGGTTTACACGGATTGGAACCTTATTTAAAATTTGATTAAAACTAACATTATGTCAAGAATAGAAGTTTTGAAAACGTATAAAATATATATCGGCGGAAGTTTTCCAAGAACCGAATCAGGGCGTTATTATCCGCTCATAGCGAACAAAAAAACAATCGCTAACATGTGCTGGTCGTCTGTAAAAGATTTTAGGAATGCAGTTGTAGCAGCCCGTAGCGCTCAGGGCGGATGGTCACACAAAACGGCTTACAACCGTTGCCAGATTCTTTACAGAATCGCAGAAGTCCTCGAAGGAAGAAAAGCGCAGTTTGTGGAAGAACTGGAATTGCAGGGAGTGAGCAAGGCAAAAGCGCAGCAAGAAGTTGATCTAAGCATCGACCGCCTGATTTATTATGCAGGATGGTGTGACAAATACACCCAATTATTCAGTACGGTGAATCCGGTTTCTGGAAGTTTCTTTAACTTTTCAGTTTCTGAACCAACCGGTGTTGTATCGGTTTTTGCGCCACAGCAAAGCGGATTATTGGGATTGGTAACACAGATCGCTTCCATCATCTCAGGTGGAAATACCTGTGTGGTTTTAGCCTCTGAACAATTGGCCTTATGCGCGGTTACTTTTGGAGAAGTGCTGGCAACTTCCGATGTTCCGGGCGGTGTTGTAAATATCCTTACCGGAAACCAAACAGAATTACTTACGCAATTTGCAGCCCACAAAGATGTGAATGCAATTTTATACTGCGGAAAGGATTCAGAGATGATTGCGAAAATCCAGGATTTAGCTATCGAGAATCTAAAACGGGTTATCATTCGCGAAGACGGAGATTATTTTGATGATAAACACGAATCACCTTACCTAATAAATGATTTCCAGGAAACTAAAACTACATGGCATCCCATTGAAGTAATTGCAGGAGCTGGCGCAGGATATTAGAAAAGTCAATTAAAATAAATCAGAACCCGTGAAGTAATTCACGGGTTTTTTTGTGGCTTTCCATTATTTTATCAAATTCTTAAAATGAAGACTTTTCAATTATTTAACGAGTATATTATGAATTTAAAGGCATTGAAATTATTAAAAATGAAAATAAATAAGATGTTTTAACAAAAAAAGCAAAGGATTATTTTTTTTATTTCAATTAAATAAGCAAATTAGATGTTCGGAATTTTTTAAAATAACCAAAAACACTACGATTTCAATGAAATACAAAGCAATACAGAATTATATCGGAGGCCAGTTTGTCAACGCTTCCAACACCAATACAATGGATGTTATTTCGCCTTTGGATGGCAATCATCTTTCCACAGTTCCAATGTCAAGTGCCAAAGATTTAGATGATGCTGTAAAAGCAGCCCAAGCCGCATTTCCCGGCTGGAGCAAAACACCAATAAAGGAAAGAGTACAAGTGTTTTTCAGGTACAAAACCTTATTAGAGGAAAACCTAAAGGAACTGGCGGAACTTTGCAGCGAAGAAAACGGAAAAACATACGGCGAATCTGTAGCCGAAATAGAAAAATGCATCGAACTTACCGAATTCGCAACATCTTTACCACAATTAATTACCGGCGAATTATTAGAAGTAAGCAAAGGGGTTGAATGTAGAACTGAACATGTTCCACTTGGAGTAGTAGCTTCAATTGTACCCTTTAACTTTCCGGCAATGGTTCCGAACTGGACAATTCCAAACGCAATCGCATTAGGAAACTGCATGATTATAAAACCTTCCGAAAAGGTGCCTTTAAGCTGCGGAAGATTAGCCGAATTATTAAAAGAAGCTGGTTTGCCCGATGGGGTTTTCAACGTGGTTCATGGCGATGTGGATATCGTAAATGCTATCTGTGATCATCCAAATATAGAAGCCGTTTCTTTTGTCGGTTCTACCAAAGTGGCGAAGATTGTCTATCAGCGTGCAACTTCAAATTACAAAAGATGCCTGTCGCTGGGTGGTGCCAAAAACCACTTATTGGTCCTGCCGGATGCTATTCCGGATATGACCGCTCAGAACGTAGCGGCATCCATGTCAGGTTGTGCCGGACAGCGTTGTATGGCGGCTTCTGCAATGATTGGCGTTGGAAATGTAGATGCGATTGTGGCTAAAATATGTGATGAAGCACGAAAAATAATTCCGGGGCAAAATCTCGGAGCGGTTATCAATAAAGAATCCCAGCAAAGAATTGAAAGTTATATTTCTCAGGCTGAAAAAGATGGCGCCAAAATATTGGTTGACGGCAGAAACACCAAAGTAGCCGGAAAGGAAAACGGAACCTATGTCGGGCCAACCGTAATAGATTTTGTAACTCCCGAAATGAGTGTAGCCACAGAAGAAATCTTCGGGCCGGTAATCTCAATCATAAGAACCAAAACAGTTGACGAAGCCTTAGCAATCGAGAATAAAAACCCCTACGGAAATGCAGCAAGCGTATTTACCCAAAACGGCGGAATGGCGCGTTACATCATCGATAAGGCCAGCGCCGGAATGATTGGTGTGAACGTTGGAGTTCCGGTTCCGAGAGAGCCGTTCAGCTTTGGTGGTTGGAACGAAAGCAAATTCGGAGTTGGTGATATCACAGGAAAAAGCTCCATCGAGTTTTGGACCAAATTGAAAAAAGCACTATCAAATGGAATGCCGAAGCAGGCGTAAACTGGATGAGCTAAGAAAGAATTATTTTAAATTATAAATTATAAATTTTGAATTTTGAATTATTTAGGAGCTAATCCCGCTATCATTCCAATCTTTTTGTTTCTGTCACCCCGAGCGCAGTCGAGGGGCTTTTCGTAAAAACAAAAAAGGATTTTCCCTTCTATCGGGGCTAAGGCATTTTGATTATTTAGGAAACCCATTTAAAATTCAAAATTTAAAATTCAAAATAGAACAAAGCATGATAACAAAAGAGCAATCCTTAACCAAGGAACAAATCATCAACGACAGCAAAGAATACAGCTTGTTTTCATGGTCGGCTCAGGCTGCAGTGAACCCAATTGTAATAGAAAGAGCCGAAGGCGTTTATTTATACGATTACGACGGTAACAGGATTATCGATTTTTCTTCTGGCCTAATGTCGGTAAATATTGGTCATGGCGACCAGCGTGTAACTGAAGCGGTAGTAGAGCAAATGCAGAAAGTGAGTTTTGTAACGCCAAGTTGCACAACAGAAGTAAGAGCTAAATTATCTAAAAAATTAGCCGAAATCTGTCCGGGCGATTTGAATAAAGCATTCTACACTTTATGTGGGACTTCATCAATCGACAACGCAATCAAACTCGCCAGATTGTACACAGGAAGACATAAAATCATAGGAAGATACAGAGCCTTCCACGGAGGTTCAATCGGTGGAATGACAGTCGGTGGCGACCCAAGGAAACTAGCAAACGATTCCCAACAAATGCCCAATGCAGTCCATTTAGATGATCCTTATTATTTCTTTGGAATGAAGGATTTAGATGAAACTACGAAATTGAGTTTAAGCTTAGAATACGTAGAAAGAATCATTCATCTGGAAGGGAAAACCAATATTGCGGCTTTCATTTTTGAAGGTGAAAGTGGGTCTTCAGGCTGCCTGCATTATCCAAAAGGTTATTTAAAAGGCGTAAAAGCACTTTGCGAGAAATACGGAATCCTGTTCGTTGCCGATGAGGTAATGAGCGGTTTTGGCCGTACCGGAAAATGGTTCGGTTTTGAAAACCACGACATCATTCCCGATATGGTCTGCATGGCAAAAGGTTTGACAGCATCTTATCTGCCATTAGGTTGTTTGATGGTTTCGGATAAAATTGCTGAAAAATTCGAAAACACCCCAATGATGATTGGCCTGACGTATAATGGTCATCCGGTTGCATTAGCCGCAGCTTTAGCAGTAATCAACATCTACGAAAGTGATAAACTGATTGAAAATACCCGCGAAATGAGCAGGTATCTCGAATCAAGGATTGAGCAGATGAGAAGCCAGCATCCAAGTATGGGAGCATTCAGGAATACCGGACTTTTAGGCTGTCTGGATGTTTTGAAAAATAAAGCGACCGGCGAATTGATGGCTCCATATAACGCTGCCGCAGATGACTTGAAAGTATCAAATCAAATCGCAGCTAAAATAAGGCAACTCGGAATGTACACATTCGTCCGTTGGGGATACATCTTCATCGCACCGCCATTATGCGTAACCAAAGAGCAAATCGACGAAGGATTAGCGATAATAAGTGAAGCCTTAAAGATTTCGGACGAAGCTTTAGTATAAATAAACCAACCAACCATTCAAAAACAATGAATACAAATTCCACTTTGTATAGCGAAGACCTGGCTCCAATTTCGGCAAAAAACCGAACGTGGACGACATGGAATTATGCTGCACTTTGGATAAGCATGAGCTTGTGTATTCCAACATACATGCTCTCGAGTTCATTGATTGAAGGCGGAATGAATTGGTGGCAGGCGATTTTGACAATATTTTTAGGAAACACTGTTGTGCTGATTCCGATGATTTTAAACGGCCATGCCGGAGCCAAATATGGAATTCCGTTCCCCGTTTTTGCAAGGGCAAGTTTTGGAACAAAAGGGGCTAATATTCCTGCTCTATTGCGAGCTATAGTAGCTTGTGGGTGGTTCGGGATCCAAACGTGGATTGGTGGATTTGCTATTTATCAAATGGCTCGTTTATGGATTCCCTCTATAGAAACCCTACCACAAATCTTTCCTGATAGTTGGGGATTACAAACCGGACCTGCAATTTGCTTCATTCTGTTTTGGTTGTTGAATATGTATGTAGTTTATTTAGGTGTCGACAGCATCCGAAAGCTATTGGTTTTCAAAGCCATCTTTTTACCGGTTGCTGCATTAGCACTTTTGTTTTGGGCATTAAGCGCCGCCAATGGTTTAGGCCCAATATTAGATACGCCTTCAAAATTCACAAACACTTCCGATTTCTTTACATTCTTCTTTCCGGCACTAACCGGAATGGTTGGCTTTTGGGCAACGCTTTCACTGAATATTCCCGATTTTACCCGATATGCCACTTCTCAAAAAGCACAGATAAAAGGACAGATTTATGGTTTGCCAACCTCAATGACTTTATTTGCTTTTGTTGGAGTCGTAGTTACATCAGCAACCACAATTGTCTTCGGAACCATGATTTGGGATCCAGTGGTTTTGGCCGGAAAATTTGATAGCAAACTATTAGTGAGCCTCGCAATGATAGCAGTAGCCATTTCAACATTAGCTACAAATATTGCCGCGAATATTGTTAGCCCGGCAAACGATTTTGCAAACTTATCGCCATCAAAAATCGATTTCAGAAAAGGTGGTTACATCACAGGAATCATCGGAATCCTAATTTTTCCATGGAAGCTGATTGCAGATCCGACAGGCTATATTTTTACATGGCTCGTTGGCTATTCAAGTTTGCTCGGACCAGTCGGCGGAATTATGATCGTAGATTATTATTTCATCAGAAAACAAACCCTGGAAATAGAGGATTTATACAACAACAAAGGAATGTATACCTTTTCGAATGGCTTTAATTACAAAGCGATTATTGCGCTGCTAATTGGAATCGCCCCAAATGTCCCGGGTTTTTTTACAACAATAAAAGTATTTCAGGCCGATTTATTTCCAAACTGGCTAATCGGATTATACAGTTATGCCTGGTTCGTAGGATTCACGCTAAGCGGATTGGTTTATTGGCTACTAATGAAGAAACCAAATAACTCATAACTCATAACTCATAATTCATAACTCATAATTCATAACTCAAAATGGGTATTTTAATTAAAAACGGAAGAATCATAACAGCAACAGACGACTATGTTGCTGATATTTTTATCGAAGGCGAAACGATTTCCGCCATTGGTAAAAACCTAAATGTTCAGGCTGATAGTACCATTGATGCCTCAGGAAAACTGGTAATGCCTGGCGGAATTGATCCACACGTACATTTGGATATGCCTTTTATGGGAACCTATTCCAGCGACAATTACGAAACCGGAACGCGTGCCGCACTTTTTGGCGGAACAACTACCGTGATCGATTTTATTCTACAAACGCAGGGCAAAAGTTTACAATCGGCTTTGCAGGAATGGAAAGGCAGAAGCGATAATAATGCAGTTGGCGATTATAGTTTCCACATGGCGGTAACCGATTTCAATGACGAAACCAAAAAGGAAATCCAACATTTCATAGAGCAGGAAGGGATCACATCTTTCAAAACATTTATGGCCTACAAAGGCGCATTAATGATTGACGACAGACAGATGATCGGCCTGATGGAAGAAGTGAAAAAACACGGTGGATTAATCAATGTCCACGCTACGAATGGCGACATGATAGATTATCTAATCCAAAAACATAGGGAAGAAGGGAAATTATCTCCGCTATATCATTATCTATCGCAACCAGAAGTGACAGAAGCTGAAGCCAGCGAGCGCTTTGTTGATATGATTAACTACACAGGCTGCCCGGGTTATATTGTTCACCTTACCTGCGAAGGAGCATTAAACGCAGTTCGAAACGCAACCAGGAGGAATCAAAATCTTTTCGTTGAAACCTGTATTCAATATTTGCTTTTGGATGCGAGTCTGTACGAACAAAATTTCGAAGGAGCGAAATGGGTTATGTCACCACCATTACGCGAAAAGAAGGACCAGGAAACACTTTGGGCCGGATTGAATCAAGGTTTGGTTCAGGTTGTAGCAACCGATCACTGCCCATTCATGTGGGAACAGAAATTAATGGGAAAAGACGATTTCTCTAAAATCCCAAATGGACATCCGGCAATAGAAAACAGAATGGAATTATTATTTAGTGAAGGTGTGAATAAAGGTAGAATCACCTTGAATAAATATGTAGAAGTGGCTTCAACCAATGCGGCAAAAATCTTCGGAATGTTCCCTAAAAAAGGAACAATAGCAATAGGCAGCGATGCCGACATTATATTATTTGATCCCAATGAAAAGCACACGCTTTCGGCAAAAACACATCACATGAATGTAGACTACAGCGGTTACGAGGGCTGGGAACTTACTGGGAAAGTAAAAACCGTTTTGCTTCGAGGAAAAGTCGTAATTGATAATAACGAATGCAAAGTGCAAAAAGGTTACGGCCAGTTTGTCAAACGGAAAAAGGTAACCGGAAAGATATAGGCAGGACCCCACCTATATAGGTACCCACCCCCACCCCCAGGGTACCCCTCCCCACCTAAAACCTCCAACGACGGAGCTCAAAGGTGGGATGACCGAGCTTAAAGGTGCGGGGACGGAGCTCAAAAGGTGGGACGGCGGAGCTTAAAGGTGCGATAACGGAGCTCAAAGGTGGGAAGGCGGAGCTCAAAGGTGCGGCAACGGAGCTCAAAGGTGCGGCAACGGAGCTCAAAGGTGGGAAGGCGGAGCTTAAAGGTGCGGGGACGGAGCTCAAAGGTGCGGCAACGGAGCTCAAAGGTGCGTCAGCCGAGGTTTAGGGTAGGGTCGGACAAAAAAGATATAATTATGTTAAATGCTAAATGAGCGCTATAATTCAACATTCAACATTCAAAATAATAAAAGATGCGAATAGTAAAATCAGGCCTAATCCAATTGAGTTTGGCCAAAACCGAAGGCGAAGGAACGATTCCTGAAATAATGGAAGCGATGGTTCAAAAGCACATTCCCTATATTGAAGAAGCGGGTAAGCAAGGTGTTCAGATACTCTGTTTCCAGGAAATTTTCAATACGCCTTATTTCTGTCCGGGACAAGATTCAGCCTGGTATGCTTCGGCCGAAAGTGTGCCCGGTCCAACTACGGAAAGGATGCAGGTTTATGCGAAGAAATACGATATGGTTATTATCGTTCCGGTTTATGAAAAAGACCAGGCCGGAGTTTTATATAATACAGCCGCAGTCATTGATGCCGACGGAAGTTATTTAGGCAAGTATCGAAAAAACCACATTCCGCAAACCGGTGGTTTCTGGGAAAAGTATTTCTTCAAACCAGGTAATTTAGGATATCCTGTCTTCCAGACGAAATATGCTAAAGTTGGCGTTTACATCTGCTACGACAGGCATTTTCCTGATGGAGCAAGATGCCTTGGGTTAAATGGAGCCGAAATCGTTTACAACCCTTCTGCCACAACTGTCGGACAATCGCAATATCTATGGAAACTAGAGCAACCCGCACACGCCGTTGCCAATGGGTATTTCATGGGCTGCATCAACCGTGTCGGAATCGAAAAACCATGGAATCTCGGAAGATTTTACGGAACATCTTATTTCGTAAATCCACTGGGTGAAATTTTCGCCTGTGCTTCTGAAGACAAGGATGAATTGCTCGTAGCCGAATTTGATTTAGATTTAATTGAACAAGTCCGAAGCAAATGGCAATTCTACAGAGACAGAAGACCAGAGACATATAGTGAAATTACAGCGCCTTAATAGAATCAACCGCAAATTCACAAATTTTATGAATGAACTAAATAAATTTAAAAAAACAATTTGCGAATTTGCGGTAAAACTTTAACTACAACAAAAACCAACCAAAATATGAGTATCAAAAATAACCGTTTAACCTCCGCTGAATATCAGGAAAACTTTGCCGATATCCATCCGCCTTTTGAAACGAAGGATGCGGCGTTAACAGAAGCCAACCGTTGCCTGTTTTGTTATGACCCGCCTTGCATGAAGTCGTGTCCAACCTCCATCAATGTGCCAAAATTCATTAAACAGATCGCAACAGATAACATTAAAGGTTCAGCACATACAATCTTTTCCTCCAATATAATGGGTGCCGGATGCAGCAAAGTGTGTCCCGTAGAAAAATTATGTGAAGGTGCCTGCGTGTATAATATGATGCACGAAGAGCCTATAAACATTGCACGCCTGCAACGTTATTCTACCGAAAAAGCGATGAATAACCAATGGCAATTATTCGAGAGAAAGCCATCTAAAGGAAAACGTGTAGCCATCATTGGTGCCGGTCCGGCCGGATTAAGCTGCGCACACACCCTGAGCCGCGAAGGGATAGAAGTAACGATTTATGAAAAGGAAGCCAAAGGCGGTGGTCTGATGACTTACGGAATTGCAGCCTATAAAGTAACACCTGAATTCTGCGAAGATGAGGTGAATTATATTACTTCTATTGGCGGAATTTCCATCAAATACAATCATGAACTGGGAAGGGATATTTCTGTAGAAGAATTGCAGCGTAATTACGATGCAGTCTATCTGGCATTTGGCGTTGGAAAGGCACGTCAGTTGGATATTCCGGGCGAGAATTTATTCGGTGTGACCGATGCCATAAAATTCATTTATGATTTGCGTAATAACGACCTTTCAACCATAGCTGTTGGAGATAAAGTTGCCGTTATCGGAATGGGAATGACCGCTATTGATGCCGCTACTCAAGCCAAAAGATTAGGTGCTTCCGAAGTACATTTGGTGTACAGAAGGACACAGGAAGAAATGCCTTGTACCGAAAAGGAACTCAACATTGCCAAACTCGACGGCTGTAATATAATCTGGCTTGCCGCTCCAAAAGAAATCATCGGCGATGGCGAAAAAGTTTCCCAATTAGTCTGTGATATAATGAAATTAGGTGAACCAGACGGAAGCGGAAGAAGAAGCCCAATCGAAACGGGTGAAACATTCACTTTAGATGTAGATATGGTCATCAAAGCCGCAGGACAGATGCCGTTTTTAGAAATGGTTAATGACGAAAGTATTGAAAACAATAACGGAAAAGTAGCAGTTCAGGGCAAATCGAAAACGAACCTGAACACTGTTTTTGCCGGTGGCGATTGCGTTAATGGCGGGCGTGAAGTGGTTGATGCTGTCCAGGCAGGGAAAGACGGAGCAGCAGCGATATTAAAATCTATTATCAGTCCGGATTACATTATTGAATCGGAGTTAAAGCCCGCATTTAATAATTAATTTAAAATTTATAATTCAAAATTTAAAATAACAAAAGATGGCAGATATATCTACAGACTTTTTAGGCATAAAATCACCCAATCCATTTTGGTTAGCCAGCGCGCCACCAACAGATAAATTAATCAATGTAGTCCGTGCTTTTGAAGCAGGCTGGGGCGGAGTCGTGTGGAAAACATTAGGATCTCAGGTAAAAAATGTTTCTTCGCGTTATTCTTCCGTGAATTATGGAGGAAAACGAATGATGGGTTTCAACAATATCGAATTAATCAGTGACCGGCCTTTGGAAATTAATCTAAAGGAAATCTACGAAGTCGTAAAAATGTTCCCCGACCGTGCTATGATAGTTTCGCTTATGGCGGATAACGACCGAAACTCCTGGCACGAACTCATCATGAAGGCCGAAGATGCCGGAGCGATGGGGTTCGAATTAAATTTCGGATGCCCACACGGAATGACCGAAAGAGGCATGGGTGCAGCAGTAGGACAAGATCCGGAAATTGCCAAAATGGTGGTCGAATGGGTCATGGAAAAAGCAACAATTCCTGTAATTACAAAGCTTACGCCCAATGTGCATTCAGTAGTACCAACAGCGCAAGCCGCAGTTAAAGGCGGAACAAATGCACTGAGTTTAATCAACACTATCCAAAGTGTAACCGGAGTGGATTTGGATACACTAGTTCCAAATCCGTATGTAGCGGGAAAAAGCGTTTTCGGAGGTTATTGTGGTCCGGCTGTGAAACCAATCGCTCTAAAAATGTTAACGACAGTGGCTCAGGATCCAATCACATCTAAAGTTCCTATTTCCGGAATTGGAGGTGTAAGCACATGGAAAGATGCAGTCGAATTCATGCTTCTCGGAGCAACATCCGTTCAGGTTTGTACCGCAGCCATGAATCACGGTTTCCGGATTGTAGAAGATATGTGCGAAGGATTAAGCAACTGGATGGACGAAAAAGGCTTCGAGAAAACCACCGACTTTATCGGAAAATCGGTAGAGAAAATCACCCATTGGGAAGATTTGGACATCAATTACCATCACATAGCCAACATCGACCAGGAAAAATGCATCCACTGCGGATTGTGCTTCATTGCCTGCGAAGACACGTCACACCAAGCAATCAACATTGACAGGGGAAATCCATACAACAATTATACAGTTAAAGACGAGGAATGTGTGGGCTGTAATCTTTGCAAATTAGTCTGCCCGGTTGAAGACTGCATCACAATGGAAGAACACCGAGTGGCACCAGAATATGTGAACTGGAAAGACTGGCAAAGGGAAGGACGTCCGTTAAACGATCATTAATTAGAAAATAGAGGCAAGAAGCAAGAGAAAAGATTTTTGGGCGTGCCCCTTCGGGTCGGGCTTTCCGCCCCAATCTTTTTTGTTTGTCACCCTGAGCATTTGATATTAAGAGGAGAAAGCGAAGCTTTCGGTTTTTTAAAGGGCCTTTTATAAACAAAAAAGGATTTCCACTGCACACGAGCGAAGCGACTGCCGAAGGAATCCCTCACGCGTCCTCTTAAAATAGAAAGATATATGAAAATAAATTCGTCTAGGCTTCAGTCTTATTTTGAAGCCATGTCTGAAATAGGCAAAATCGGAGAAACCGGAACCTGTCGCCCAGCGCATACCGCATTGGAGAAACAGGGATTCGAAATCGCTTCCTCATGGATGAAAGAAGCCGGAATGTCAACACGCATCGACAATTTCGGAAACCTTATCGGAAGACTGGAAGGGAAAAATCCCGACTTACCCGTTTTAATGATGGGTTCTCACTTAGATTCACAACCTTACGGAGGCCGGTTTGACGGAGTTGCCGGAGTTTTATGTGCGATAGAAGTTGTCCGGACTTTACATGAAAACGGCATCGTTCCCGAAAGAAGCATCGAAGTAATTTCTTTTGCAGATGAAGAAGGCTGGCGTTTCAACAAAGGCTTATTCGGTTCACGAGGAATCTTAGGCAAACTGGAAGAAGGCGAATTACAAAGAAAAGACCAGGACGGCATTACACGTGAACAGGCGTTAAAGGATTTTGGCTGTGATATCACTAAGTTCAAAGACTCAGAATATAAACCTGGTAGCATTTTTTGCTTTCTCGAACTGCACATAGAGCAAGGACCGGTTTTGGATATGGCAAACAAACCAATCGGAGTAGTCTCAGGAATTTCGGGACCATTGTGGTGGACAGTTAAATTAAAAGGAATGGCGGGCCATGCAGGTTCTGTTCCAATGCCAATCCGAAAGGATGCTATGGTTGGAGCTGCCGAGATTATTGTTGCATTAAACGAAATTGCAACCCAGGTTCCGGGAAATCCAACAGTTGGAACGGTGGGAACACTGAATGTTTTTCCAGCCTCTAGAAACATTATCGCTGAAGAAGTTACGATGACCGTCGACCTGCGCGACATCGATTTAGAAAGAAGGAATCGTTACGAAAAACAGCTTCGCGACAAAATAGAATCCATTACAAAAAAGCATAATCTTACCTATTCCATTTCAGAAGATACCAAAAGCGATCCAAGATATTGCGCTGATTGGATTAAGGAAATCATCCATTCCGAATGTGAAAAACTAAATCTCGACGCCCCCGAACTAATGAGCGGACCTTTCCATGATGCGTTGGCATTGTCCTACGTCTGCGATTACGGAATGATATTCGTGCGCTGCAAAGACGGAATCAGCCACAATCCGCTGGAATATTCTTCTTATGAAGATTTGGCGCTTGGAGCAAACGTTTTATTGGGAACGGTCCAGCAGATTATCAATAAATAAAGTTTGAATTACACCCATATATTCATTGGGATGACCAACATCATATTTTATCTGAATTAATTTTCTAAAATTCGCCCTTTATTTAAAAAAGGGTATCATGACTACTATAAAAAACGCTCATACTTTTCACATACCGGTGATGGGATTGGCCTACACCATCGACAGTCCGATTCGGGTGGCGCAATACGGGATTTCTTCAGTAATATCGATTACAGATGATGAACTGATTGAAAAAATGCGTGCTTTTTACAGTAAAAAGTTCAGCCTGCCTTATAAGGAAATTACCCAAAAATGCCATGATTACCGCGCGGAGCGGATTAAACATTACCTGAATCTGGTAGACACTATCGTTAAAGGAAAATTCGAAAATTTCAAAAGCGAACTCGCCGAAAATAAAACGGCTTTGGAAAATTATATTGCTATGCTGCCTAATAAATCAGAACTCAAAAAGGGACTACAGAAGTTCATAGATGAAGGCTTGCTGATAAAGGAAACTATTAAAAACTATTTATCCGATCATTTTTCTCCAGGTGGCATTGATGTAAATATTATGACCAAAGTAGACAAAGATAATTTTGATAAAAAGGGACAATTGCCGGTCGAATTCAATGATGCCCATGCTTCATTGAGGGGTTTTGCCGAGAGTAATTTGAGTTCTTCAGTAGTGCTTTCGGCCGGAATGAATCCGAGGCTGTACAGCTATTTTGAACAATTTCCTGTGTTTTATCCCGACGCCAATGGGCACTTGCAAAAAAGATTATCCTTAAGGTAAGCGATTTCCGCTCAGCGATGATACAGGGAAATTTCCTGGCTAAAAAAGGACTGTGGGTTTCGGAATACCGTATCGAATCGGGATTGAATTGTGGTGGGCATGCTTTTGCTACAGATGGTTTTCTGATGGGTCCTATTTTAGAGGAATTCAAAACCAAAAAAGAACAGTTGGTACAATCAGCACACGACTTGATAATTAAGGCTTTGGAAGCCAAAAACCTATTCGTTCCTGCTCAGCCCTTCGATTTAATCATAACGGCTCAGGGAGGAGTTGGAACTTCGGAAGAACATAATTTTCTATTGAATTACTTTGAAATCGATTCTGTAGGATGGGGTTCGCCCTTTCTTTTGGTTCCGGAAGCCACTTCGGTTGATGCCGAAACCAGAACGCTTTTGGCGAAAGCTAAAGAAGAGGATTTTTACCTGAGTGATATTTCTCCACTCGGCGTTCCGTTTAACTCGGTAAAAGGCATGAGCAATGATTTATGGAAGCAAAAAAGGATTGACCAAAACAAGGCAGGAAGTTCATGTCCCAAAAAACTTTTGGCATTGAGCAAGGAATACGATTCACAAGGCTTGTGTACCGCTTCCAAAAAATACCAGGATATTAAATTAACCGAATTGGAGGCTCAAAGAGATCAGTTGTCTGAGTTGGAACTCCAGAGGAAACAAGCGAAGATATTCGAAAAATCCTGTCTCTGCGTAGGTTTGGCCAATGCTTCTTATATGGAAAACAGTATTGAAGTCAAAGGACAGCAGCAAGGTGTCGTAATTTGCCCAGGGCCAAACCTGGCCTATTTTGACAAACAGGTTTCCTTAGCCGATATGGTAAAGCATATTTATGGAAATGCCAATGTACTATCCAATGCCGTTCGCCCGAACATATTTGTCAACGAATTGAAAATGTATGTGGATTATCTGAAAAACGAACTGGAAAATCATACCGAAGAATTTACCACAGCCCAGCTCAAAAAATGGAATTCCTTTAAAAACAACATGCTAATAGGGATTGAATATTATTTTGACATGTTTGCCAATACTGATTTCTTTAGTAGGGAAAGAAGCTCCATCAAAAATCAACTTGAGTTTTATAAGGCGGAAGTGAATCAGATTGCGATTCCCGTTTTGGAAAAAGTGTATTAGGGGTATTGCTGATGAAACAAGGCAAAGGATTAAAGTAGCTTTTCAGAATATCTTAATAAATGCTATCTTTACTTTTTCAACACAAAACTATGTCCAACAAAGACGTTAAAATACTTCACATCGACAGCAATCATTCGTTGTTATGGGATCAATTGGAAAAAGCTGGTTTTCAGAATGAAGCCGATTTTGATTCATCCAAAACAGAAATCGAAAACAAAATCCAAAATTATCAGGGAATTGTTATCCGAAGCCGATTTAAGATAGACAAAGAGTTTATAGACAAGGCTACCAACCTAAAATTTATAGCCAGGGTTGGTGCTGGTTTGGAAAGCATCGATTGCGATTATGCCGTATCCAAAAACATTCATCTGATTGCAGCTCCCGAAGGAAACAGGAATGCCGTTGGTGAACATACGTTGGGAATGCTTTTATCCTTACTGAATAAGCTCAACCGTGCCGATAAAATGGTACGTGAAGGGCATTGGGTTCGGGAAGGAAATCGTGGTCACGAATTGGATGGTAAAACGATTGGATTGATTGGCTATGGCAATATGGGAAAATCATTCGCCAAGAAACTGCGTGGATTCGAAGTTGAAGTTTTGTGTTATGATATTCTACCTAATATTGGCGATGAAAATGCGAAACAGGTTTCGTTGCCCGAATTGCAGTCCAAGGCAGATGTTTTGAGCCTGCACATTCCGTGGACAGGGGAAACAGATAAAATGATAAATGCTAATTTCATTAATGCTTTTGCGAAACCGTTTTGGTTTATCAATACCTCACGTGGAAAAAATGTCGTGACAGATGATTTGGCTACAGCATTGCAATCCGGTAAAATCCTCGGAGCGGGACTGGATGTTTTAGAATACGAAAAGTTATCGTTTGAAAATCTATTTATCGATACCGAAAAACCAAAAGCCTTTGACTATTTATTAGAGGCAGAAAATGTACTGCTAACACCGCATATTGCAGGCTGGACTTTCGAAAGCCATGAAAAACTGGCGAAGGTTATAGCAGATAAAATCATCAAATTATATGAGTAATAATTTCCATAAAGGAAATAAAAGCGAACTTTAGGAGCCAATTGATAGTGCTTTCCTATATTTTTTTTATATTTTAGCATCTCTAACCAACTTAAAACCAAAACAAATTATGGAAGTAATTGACACACCCAACCCAAATTGGAACAGGCCTAATAACATACCTGAGTTTAAAGTAGACCCAATTTTAGTACTAGTTTTTAGTATTCTGACCTGTGGATTGTATTTAATTTATTGGAATATCAAAGTAGCCGAAGTTTTCAACGCGGTGGCCGAAAGGGAAATTATTTCAACACCTTTAGCGGTGTTTTCAGGATGTTGTCTGCCGGTACACATTTATTTCTATTACCTAATTGGGAAAGAAGGTTTGCCAAAAGTTTACAGACTTACTGGCGAATTACAGAAAGATGAATCCACTTTACTTATCGTATTAGGATTTTTATTTCCAATGGCTGCTGCCATGATTGTTCAGGCAGACATTAACAGATTATACAAATAGAAAAAAAGCAAAATACAAAATCTACGGTATTATTGGTGCTACCCTTACACTGATACTGCCGTTTTTTTTGATGCTTACCAATCAGGATGACCATCTGAAAGGAGACCAATCCTTTTGTCCGATTAAAATGCTAACCGGATTTCCGTGCCCTTCCTGCGGAATTACAAAATCTGTAGTTTATTTTTATCAGGGAGATGTTATTACGAGTATTTCCTATCACATCCTTGGACCGGCAGTTGTATTTTTTTGTGTATTTACTATTGTACTGCTTTTAATTGAACTTAAAACAAATAAGGACTATTTCAATCAATACCTCTACAGCAAAAAAACAGCCTATGGCTTGGCCATTTTTATTGGCATCTATCACATTGTCCGTTTGTTTTATTTTATTCAGGAACACTCTTTTTCCGAAATTTTAAAGGAAACCATTTGGAAATAAAGTGCCTTTGGATAAGAAAGTGATTATTGCCAAAATTCTATATATTTGAATATCTAACCAAAAACTAAAAACTATGATTGATTGGTACAAAAAAGTAGTATTCGAAAACTACGCAAATTTCAATGGACGTGCACGACGTTCGGAATACTGGTGGTTTACATTAGCGCACGTTATTATTGTAACTATTTTAACGTTACTGGATAACGGATTGGGCCTAACATTTGGAAGTGGGAATTCAGGGATATTGAAAACTATTTACAGTCTTCTGATTTTTATTCCCAGTATGGCTGTCGCAGTAAGGAGGTTACATGATGTAGGGAAAAGCGGTTGGCTTTTATTAATATTGTATGGCACAGCTATTGTTTTTGGGGCAGTGATGTTCGCCTCAGCATTTGCAACAGGCATGGGTGGAATAGACTATGGAGCGGCATTTATCATTCCTCTTTTAGGAATATTTGCAATAGGTATATGGATGCTGATACTGTTTTTTACCGAAGGTGATAGAGGACCAAACAAGTATGGTCCGGATCCAAAAGGAGTTGGTGAAGAAATCAACGAAATTGGAATGGAATAATTACTTATCAAAATAAAAAAGCCCTGAAATAGACTGCACCCAAAAGTTTAGACAAATTTATAATTAATTTTGACAATAATGAGTCCGATATTTTATCGGACTCATTTTGTTTAAATTTGATTTGATTCTTTCGTTATTGTAATAGATAATGTATTTATCGATTTCTTTTTTCAATTGTTCAATTGATTTGAATTTTTGCGTGCAAAACATTTCAGATTTTAGTGTTCCAAAGAAATTTTCAATAATAGCATTGTCTAAACAATTTCCTTTTCTTGACATACTCTGTATAATCCCTTTCTTCTTTAATAGATGTTGATACTGCCTCATTTGATATTGCCAGCCTTGGTCAGAATGAAGTATTAAATTTGTATTATTTGGTATTTTCTTAAATGCTTTTTTCAGCATCATAACTACTTGATCAAACACTGGTCTTTCAGTCAGTTCATAGCTGATTATTTCTTGATTAAACAAGTCAATTATCGGCGATAAATACAACTTATCTCCAGATACGTTAAACTCTGTTATATCGGTTGCCCATTTTTGATTTGGAGCTTCGGATTTAAAATTCCTTTCCAATATATTTGGAGCTATCTTGCCATTTTCGCCTTTATAAGATTTGTATTTTCTTATTCTGACAATACTTTTTAATCCTAATAGCTTCATCAATCTTAAAACGGTTTTATGGTTGATGGGGATTCCTCTATTTTGAAGTTCATCGGTTATTCGTCTGTAACCATAGCGCCCTTTATGCCGTTGATAAATGGCTTTAATCAACTCCTTGATTTCTTCATATTTATCAGGTAATTTATTCTGCTTTTGATGATAATAAAAGCTACTGCGTGCCATATTTGTTAGATCCAGAAGTAATCCTAAATCAAATTTATGCCTTAACTCCATTATGGCTTGGGATTTCTCCTGGCTTGAATTAAGGCTTGCAGCTTTTTTAGCAATTCATTCTCACAGCGAAGTCTTTCGTTTTCTTTTAATAGTTCTTCCTCTCTTGTTAGGGGTTTGCCTGACTTGCTTTTTTTACGTTTATCACTCATAGAAATTGGTCTGCCTCTTTGCTTTGGCTGTAATCCTTCTATTCCAAAGTTAGCAAAATCTTTTTTCCATTTTAAAATTATGGAAATATTAGGGATATTAAACCTAATGCCAGCTGTCATCAATGAAAGAGATTCTTTTTCTATGGCTTTAACCACTTTTAATTTAATTTCAGTGGAATAACTTTGATTTATCCTTGGCAATAACCCTATTTTACCATAAGTCGTGTAAAAGCTCACCCACTTGCGAATATTCCATCTTGGAATTTGCTTCAATTTTGAAACATATCCATCTGAATAATGTTTCTTTAATACTAATTCTACACATTCTAACTTAAATGCATAATCATACTTTACTTTTCTTTCCATAAAAAATGCCCCAAATAGTGTCTAACTTTTTGGGGCATGTCCAAAACTTCAGGGCTTTTTTTATTTATAATTCTTTTCTTTTCTTTCGAGTTCCGCCTGGAATTCTTCCATTACTGGTTTTACCGTGCTTTCAGGTAAATCTGCGATGCGGATATACATTAATCCATCAACCGCATTGTTAAACATCGGATCAACATTGAAAGCTACAACACGCGCGTTTTGTTTTATGTACTTTTTAATCAGTACAGGCAAACGTAGACTTCCGGGTTCTACCTCGTCAATGATTTTATCAAATTTATTCAGGTCGGCTTCGGTTTCATTGAAAACAAAATCCTTGTCTGCATCTTTTAGTTTTACCTTAAATTCTTTCTTTGGATGGATATACTGCGCCACATACGGATCGTAATAATGCGACTTCATAAATTCAATCATCAGCGATTTAGAAAATTCGGTAAACTGATTACTGATACTCACACCGCCAATAAGGAATTTATGTTCCGGATAACGCAAAGTGGTGTGTACAATCCCTTTCCAAAGCAGGAACAACGGCATCGGTTTCTGCTGGTATTCGTTAATGATAAAAGCCCTTCCCATTTCAATCGACTGTTCCATCATGCCATATAGCTCGGGTTCAAATCGGAAGAGATCCTGAAGATAAAAACCTTCAATGCCATATTTTGGAAAAATTTCCGAGCCAAATCCCATTCGGTATGCACCTGCAATCATTTGCGATTCATCGTCCCATAAAAACATGTGCTGATAATAGGAATCAAATCGGTCTAGGTCGATAGACTCATTTGTTCCTTCACCAACCGCCCTAAAAGTGATTTCGCGCAAACGCCCAATTTCGTGGAGAATGTTCGGAATCTTATCTGCAGGAACGAGGAAAACCAAATAGTTCTTGCTTTGCAGCAAACGATGGTCACTGTCTCTCAAGGCGGCAATTTCTTCCAGTATCTTGTCGTGATTCGCAGGCTTTACAATCTGTTTCGGACTCTTTGGCGATTTGAGATTCAGGTTGAGGTTGAGGTTTTGGGGATCAAAAATAGTGTTTTCCTTATTGAAGGAATTCGACAGCATATACGTTTTCCTTCTAAGGAAATCGGAATATTCTTCGATGGTTTTGTGTTCGTTTTGCTCGGCAACCGAAATAGGTTTTCCGATACGCACTTTAATTACCCGATCTTTTTGTGTCAACAATTCAGAAGGAAGTTTGGCGGTTCTGAGCGTTGGGTTGATTTTGGATAAAAGGTAAAAAAAGCGGCTGTTTTTGGCATGGAAATAAATCGGGACTACAGGAACCTGTGCTTTTCTAATTACTTTGATAGCGCCTTCTTCCCATACTTTATCTACAACAATCTGGCCGTCTTTATAAGTCGAAACTTCTCCTGCCGGAAACATTCCGAGTGGTTTGCCATCACTCAAATGCCGTAGTGTTTCCTTAATTCCAATCACGCTCGATTTCGCATCTTTGCGGTCTTCGAAAGGATTAACCGGCATGATATATTGTTTCATCGGCTCTATGCGGTGCAACAGGAAATTGGCTATGATCTTGAAATCGGGTTCCTTCTCAAGCATTAATTTCAACAATAATATACCGTCGATGCCACCTAGTGGATGATTCGAAATAGTAATGTAAGCACCATCTTTCGGAAGCCGTTTAAAATCCTCTTCCGGAATTTCAAATTTGATCTGAAACTCGTCCAGAATAGCATTTAGGAATTCCACTTCGCTCAAATGTTTATTTCGGTCGTAGATTTTGTTTAACGTAGATATTTTTAAGGCTTTCATCAGCAGCCAGCCACAAAAAGTGCCGAAAACGCCGTATTTGTCAGCGTTTATTGCCTTTGCAACTTCTTTAGCGGTAACTAAACCCATGTAATATTTGTTTTTTTGAGCACGAAACAAAGATAACAATTCTGATGAATTGAAGATTGCCGTTTGACGATTTTTGATTTCTGAAGCCGAAAAATTTCTGTAATCTTAAATTGTTAATCTTAAACGACAAATCATTACTTTTGACCCGAGGCTTAGGCCGAATTGAACGAAGTTAAAAAATTTAGAGACAATATGAGGATCATTTCTTATAACGTTAATGGTATTCGTGCCGCAATAACGAAAGGATTTTTAGATTGGATACAGCAGGCAAACCCCGATGTAATTTGCCTTCAGGAGATTAAGGCTACCGAAGACCAGATTCCCACCGAAGCAATTACCGCTGCCGGTTATCCTTATCAGTATTATTTTTCAGCACAAAAAAGGGGTATAGTGGTGTTGCAATCCTATCCAAAACCAAACCCAACAAAGTAGTTCGCGGAACCGAAGTAACGCACATGGATTTCGAAGGACGGAACCTTAGAGCCGACTTTGACGATATTTCGGTAATGAGTTTGTACCTGCCTTCGGGAACCAATTTGGATCGTTTGGACCACAAGTTCAAATACATGGATGATTTCCAGAATTATATCAACGCGTTGAAGAACGAGATTCCAAATCTGATCATTTGTGGGGATTACAATATCTGCCACGAAGAAATCGACATCCATGATCCGATAAGGAACCGGACCGTTTCCGGATTTTTGCCGGAAGAACGCGCGTGGCTCAATAACTTTATGAAATCAGGATTTATCGACAGCTTCCGTCATTTCAATAAAGAACCACACAATTACAGTTGGTGGAGTTACCGTGCCGGAGCTCGAGGGAATAACAAAGGCTGGCGTATCGATTACAATCTGGTGAGCGAAAATTTACGTGACCGGATGAGTAGGGCGGTCATTTTACCTGAAGCCAAACATTCAGACCATTGCCCGATTTTGGTGGAAATAGATTAGAGAAAGAAGCAAGAGAATAGAACATAGAAAATAGAAAGTATGATAAAAAAGATAATATTTGGTTTAGCCGTCATGAGTTTGCTGACATCGTGTGTGTCTAAAAAATCTATAACGATTTGGAAAACAAATACACCGACTTAAAAAAGAGAACCGGTTTTTAACCGATGAAAATGACGAACTGCACAAAGCTAACGCCGAATTCGATTCGGTAAACAAATCGCTTATTGCAGAATTGGACGCTCTCAAAGCAGAAAAAGCCAAACTTCAGGCTGACTGTACCGCAACGAGCAATAACCTAAAAACATTGCAGGATTCATACGCAGCTTTGGAACGAAACAGCAACGACGCGCTCGAAACCAATATGTCCAAAAACCGCGAATTACTGGCGCAGTTAGATGCAAAGGAAAAAGCATTGGCTGCTGAACAGGACAGGCTGAATAAACTCAACAGTGAACTGGCGTCTAATACCAAGCGACTTAACGAACTCGAAAGCATGATTGCGGCCAAAGATGCAGCTATGAGAAAACTGAAAGATACCTTGTCAAAAGCGCTAAATGCGTTTGAGGGCAAAGGACTTACCGTGGAGCAGAAAAACGGAAAAGTATATGTGTCGATGGAAAATAAATTATTGTTCCAAACCGGAAGTTGGGCTGTAGGTTCGGAAGGAAGAAGAGCAGTCGTGGAAGTTGGAAAAGTACTCGCACAGAATCCAGACATTACAGTGTTGATTGAAGGCCACACCGATAACGATAAAATACTAGGAAACATTGGTGGCGGTATTGAAAGCAACTGGGATTTATCGACCAAAAGAGCCACAGCTATCGTAAACATCCTGGCAGAAAACAACGGCATCAGAAAACAAAACCTAACTGCTGCCGGTCGAGGCGAATTCGCTCCAATCCTAAGCAATGACACTCAGGAAGGAAAGGCTAAAAACCGTAGGATTGAAATTATCTTAACGCCAAAATTAGACGAGATTTCAAGAATGCTGAACGAGTTTTAGGCGATTCAAAAAATAAAATACAAACCCGTCAAGAGCAATTTTGACGGGTTTTTTATTAAAGTAAGATTTCCTTATTTCATAAACTGCACAAGGCCGATAAAAGAAAACTACAACAAAATTTCATACTAGGTTTATTTTATAATAAACTTGAGGAGCCCTATCAGAAAGAAAATAATTATAAAGTGTGATATAAAAATTTCTCGGGACCTCTCTTTGTTAATATATAAAATATAATAGGAAAAAAGGCTGCTTACAATTACCAGAACATTCCCAAAAGTGATTACAGATGGACTGTTAGAAAATAATAGAATATTAACATACCCACAAGTAACGCCTAATATAAGATTTGAAATAATATCTACGCGCCTTGAAATAAAGGTTTCAGAACTTTTCATTAATCGATATGGAATGTGGTAGAGTGTAAGTCCCATCAAAAGTATCGAAATCAAAAAAGCATATACCTCGGAATTAAACTTTGATCAACCAGAAATACCAATACCATTATTAATGATATTATAAGTGGGTATATTATATAGGTTTTGTTTTTTATTGTTTCCATGCTAATAAATTTAGTGTCCATAATACCCTGCTACTCTACAGTCCCATGCGCAAGAAGCTGCTTCCCATAGGATATCTCCTCCTGGATTGATTCCAAATTGAATCCATTTTATAGCATTATAGGAGCCATACACATGTCCTAAGCATTGCACAAGACAACTTTCCCAGCCAGATAATGTCCTTTTGCTTGCGATATCAGAGTTGGTGATAAAGATATTGTATTTTATTCTGGTTATGATGGTCAAAAAGTTCCTCATTTTTGATTGATCGGGATAGTTTTCATATACAAAATTCTCATAATCAATTATCATTTCTATAGATGGTATAAAATTTTCCTCGAAACTTTCCAGCAGCTTTTTTCATCTGAATTTAAATCATTCATTGAAATTTTTTAAAATCTGAGGTTTGCTGGCTGATAAATGGCTCTAAATCATTATCAAATGTTGTATTTGGCAAAGCCATTCTTGCCTCAGCATGGTCCTCGATATTTCTGTGTTTTTTCAGGATTAATTCCCCTTCATAGTCATATTGGTTTTTCTTATTCTTTACCGTTTCTTCAGTATATGGAGCCTTTGAATAGGTGTTGCCCAAACTTTTCTTGTCCTTCAGGTGGATTTCAAATAATGCCAGCTTGTTTTGCATGCCATCACCGTTATCTTTTGAACAAGAGGTAAATAATGAGAAAATTGTACTGAAAGTGATGCACGTAAGAGTGCAGATAATAGTTAATCCTAAGGTGTTTTTAAATTTGTTTTTCATAATTTTGATAATGTTAAATTAAACTTTTGTAAGAGATTGTTTTTTAGCTGTGAGAGCCATTACATCCCGTAGTGGCTTTCTCCTTTTAATTGATTATTGCATATCCATTTTTTTAAATATTCCATGTTTTGCCAATAGGCAAAAATTTTAACGCATAAAATAATGACCATGACGCCCTATGGCGCTATAGCTGTCTACTTTAGACTGTTGTGGGATTCGTCTCGTAAACGTTTAATCGTTCCTGTTAAAAACATTTTAGGGATTGTTTTTATGGATTTGACATAAATGTTTATATCAAAAAGCCGGCGGGAACAAATTTCATCAGGGCATAACCTGATTATATATAAATGCTCATGTGAGCACTTCTTTATTTTCTTCTAAAAGCTGGTTGAACTTAAGCTCACTCTTCCTCCGAAGTATTTTCAATTAACTTTTCAATCGCTGCTTTGTTATCTTTTGCAACCTGCAATAGCGCATTTATTATATCTATGCGGTTATCGTGTGATGCTGTAACCCTGTACCTCACATTCCTGATATAGCTTTTTTAGGTTTTGGTTCCGGAAGAAGAGCCAATACTTTATCAACATAAGGTGAAGGCAGAAACTCATTGATAATCTCAAAAGCTTTTTCAATGTGTGCTTTAACATTTGAAACTGTTACTTTTTCTTTTATATTTGTCATAAGTTTTACTTAATTTATATATATCTATCACAAATTTATATGAAACTTTTATCAAAGGTAAAACTTTACTATGAATTATTTTACAAATAGTCAAATTTTTTTAAATCTTCCTAAATAATTGATATGGGTTTTTCAGATAAAGCGAAAGCATATTTTTATAATGACTTAGGCCTTGACAACAGAGGAATATCGAAAAGGATGGATAATTACAGCGAATCATTAATCTCGCGTTATCTTAATCAGGATAAAATATCGGCAACATTTATCCTAAAAATCAAAAAGTATTTTCCCGAAGCCAACGTAGAAGATTGGATGGATGATAAGAACCAGATGAATGAACCCACAACAGACTATGAAATAAATCCAATAAGGAAAATCAATAGAATGATTAAAGACCTGGAAGAATTAAAAATGTTTATAAAAGATGAACTGTCACAAAAATGACATTGCCTTCAGGATATTATTAGAACCCGTCAAGAGAAATTTGATGGGTTTTTTATTTATCAACATTTGATAAAATTAACTTTTTGGTACAGATAAAAAAGGAAGCCATTTTTGTAAATTTACCCCATGTATGCTTTAGTCGACTGCAATAATTTTTATGCTTCCTGCGAACGTGTTTTTCAGCCTAAGCTGAATGGCAAACCGATTGTTATTCTATCCAATAACGATGGTTGTATTATTTCACGAAGCGACGAAGCTAAAACATTAGGTATTCCGATGGGCGCACCCGAATTTAAAGTGCGTAGTGAACTTAAAGAGAAAGGTATCCAAGTATTTTCATCCAATTATCCTTTGTATGGCGATTTGAGCAATCGTGTGATGGAAATACTTAGAGGCTTTACGCCCCATGTTGAACAATACAGCATTGATGAAGCTTTTATGAATTTTGATGGTGTGGCGGTAGATGGTTTCAACGAATATGGAATCCAGATGAAACTCCGCATCATGAAATGGCTCAGCATCCCCGTTTGTGTCGGATTTGGAGAAAGTAAGGCATTATCAAAAGTTGCCAATAAAATCGCCCGGAAATATCCCAAACAAACCAACGGAGTCTATGTTATAGACACTGAGGAGAAACGAATCAAGGCATTAAAATGGACCAAAATTGGAGATGTCTGGGGAATTGGTTTCCGCCTCAAGAAGAAAATGCAGGCAAGGAATATCATCACAGCTTATGATTTTACTTTGCCACAACATGAAGCTTTTATAAGAATGGTAATGGGCATTACCGGTCTTCGCCTAAAAATGGAGTTGGAAGGAAAACCAATGCTGATGATTGAAGATGAACTCGAAGAAAAGAAAAAAGTATCGCCATTACGCGAATGTTTAAGCACAAGCTTACCGATTTTAATGAAATTAAGGAACGTGTTTCAACATTTGCTTCGGTCTGCGCCGAAAAATTACGGAAGCAAAAATCCTGCTGCCATAGCATAATTGTACTTTTGATAAAACAAGATGAGCATGAAAATGGTAGGAAGCGGATTTATTTCAATCAGATGGAAACACTTCCTTTTGCCAGCAATTCAACTTTAACCATCAGTACTACTGCAGTTGCACTTCTGAAAAAAATTTATGAAGAAGGCGAACGCTATTCAAAAGCAGGCGTTATCGTAACCGGAATCATTCCCGAAAACCAAAAGCAATTCCATTTGTTTGAAGATGAAAATCCAAAACACATCAAACTGATGCAGGTAATAGATGCCTTTCATCAAAAAACAGGTGAAAGAAAAATACGCCTGGGCAACCAGGATTTACAACATACATGGAAAATGAGGCAGGACCATTTGTCGCCAAAATACACTACCGATTTTAATCAGATACTGAAAATAAAATGCCAGTAAAAAAGAAACTTTCCTTTTTTATCCCCAATCTTGAAAATGCACTGGAACTTCCTTTTGTAGCAGGTGGAATCAAAGCAGGATTTCCTTCGCCTGCCATCGATTTTGAAGATAATAAGATGAGCCTGGATAAATTTTTGGTCAAAAACCATGAGGCCACTTTTTATGCTAAAGCAGATGGCGATTCGATGACTGGTGCCGGGATTGATGATGGCGATATCATGATTATCGACCGAAGCCTCGAACCGGCAGACAATAAGATTGCAGTGTGTTGCATCGACGGCGAATTTACAGTAAAGCGTATAAAAATAAACAAAGACGGCATTTATCTCATCCCCGAAAACAAGGACTTTCAACCAATCCAGGTCACCGAATCAAACCAGTTTATCGTCTGGGGAATTGTTACTTACGTAATAAAGGGGATATGATTTCTTAACATATAACCGTAGTAGTTTTTTTGTATGTTTACCACGAAATTAACATTATCTCCACAAGAAAATGAAAAAATGCATCAGATATACCATATTGTTGGCCATTGCCTGCGTGAACTTTTTACAGGCGCAAACTACAATCCTTGACCAGACCCTGCTCACACAGGCAAGTTTTAATTCCTTTACAGCCGTTAGCGTTACCGGTGCCCAAACATGGACTTTTAGTTCTTCCTATGGTGCTGTATGCAGTGGATATGCAACAGCACAAAATTTTCAAAATGAAGACTGGCTGATTAGCCCAACAATGAATTTGGCTGGTGTAAATAACGTTAAACTTACTTTTAACCATACGCGAGGAAGTGCAAGTGTTGTGAATGTTGGCGTTTCCCAAGGCTGGTATAAAGCTTATGCCACGGACAACTACACTGGCGATGTAGCAACTACACAGTGGATTGAACTCACAGGAGTCAATCATACCGTTACTACGGCCTGGCAATATATTTCTTCCGGAGAAATTATTATCCCGGAAGCTGCAAAGTCTGCTAATTCTCGTATCGCTTTCCGTTATATGAGCAGTAACACACAGAGCGCAACCTGGGAGATTAAAAATGTAAAGGTTAAGGGCGAAGTGCCGATAAATCCCGATATAGCTAATTTCAAGATTACAAATTGGAATATAGAATGGTTTGGATGTACCTCTTTCGGGCCAACCAATGAAACTTTACAATTAAATAATGTAGCTTCGGCAATGCTGGCGATGAATTCAGACATCTTCTGCCTGCAGGAAGTTACCAATCCAGTATCAGTTGCGGCCTTTACAAACTTAGTAACCCTTTTGGGCAATGACCAATGGGAAGGCAGACTGGTCCCTGCTACTACTGACGATTGCGAACAGCGACAGGGCATCATCTATAAAAAGGCAAGGGTGCAGTTTGTAAACTCAGGCCTATTAAGCAGCGGGAATTCTGCACAGGGTAATTCTTATTATTACAATTGGTCAAGCGGACGATTCCCTGCCTTATATAATGTAAATCTGATTGCTGGTGCTAACGTGGTGCCTATTTCTATTGTAAATATACATGCCAAATCAGAAGATGGCGATGCTGATAGCTATACCCGAAGGCTTGGTGCTTCTCAAGCGCTCAAAACAATACTTGACGGGGCAAATTACAGTACAAAAAATTTATACTGATAGGAGATTTCAATGATTACCTTATCGGAACAACGAGTACTGCCTGTGGATGTACAGTTTCTCCTTATCAGAATTTGATGAATGACACTGCCAATTACACGGCAACGACACAATACCTTAATGGTTACCACTGGAACCATGAGCTTATTGAGAACATTATGTTTTCGAATGAACTGTCCTCAAGTTATGTTGCCAACAGCGCAGCGCAGGAAGTAACGGCAATTCAGGGAATCACTAATTATTTCAACACTACCTCCGATCACGTGCCTGTAAGTGCAACTTTTCAGTTTTCAACGCTCGCTAATCCCGAATTTACTATGGCAAACGGGTTAAAGATATTTCCAAATCCGGTTCAGAATGAACTAAATTTTGAAGACACAGGACTGGAAAATGATTTGGCTATCTCCGTATATGACCTGACTGGAAGGCAAATACTTTCTGCAAAAATAAATGCCAATACAGTTAATGTCAGCAATCTGCCTTCAGGAGTTTACATTTTGAAAGCGGGTAGCCGATTCGGGAGGTTTGTGAAGAGGTAAATAATCAGGCAACAATAAAATACAAACCCGCCAGAATTACTCTGACGGGTTTTTCATTTCTTTTTCATTTCTTTTTTAACAGTCTCGGGGATGACCTTGTCGTGTATTTTATTGATTGTTTTTTGTGTAGAGAAATTTAGGATCAGGATCATTATGCTTGTAAGCGACGAAATCCCATTAGCAATAATTATAGGCCAATCTGATTTAAGGATGCCATACACAACCCAAAGCAATACGCCCAGCAAAAGCAGGCTGTAAGTTACGGCCGAAATATTCCGTGCCGATTTCTCACGGATAATGACATACGTCTGCGGAATATTGGCGGCAGTGGTAAATCCCGCGGCTAAAAGTCCTAAGAGTTGTGTCGTATCCATAATTTGATGGTGTTTTATATGTGCCCTATAGCCCTGCGCAATCCGCTTCACCAAAGGCACCTTCATCATCAAAAAGGTCTTCGATATAGTTGTCGGTAAGTTCCTGGCTAGTGGCCGCACATAAAGACGGGTCGATGTTAGTTTCTGTTGTGCTCATAGTGTTTTGTTTGTTATTAATTTCCTTATGCCAAAACTACTTCGATTACTGTAGAAGCTGTTATATGATTTTCGCCAGCCGTTATAAAATTTGAAATTGATCCTATTCTTTTTACACGAAGGAAGCAATCCATTCCTTTTGTGTTTTCCTCGAAAAATATTCCAAAAACCGAATTTGTGACGCGTGATTTTTTACCTAATACTCTCTCCTTCCCAAAAATTTAACATTTCTGTGTGCAAACCACTTTAAATTTTGAAATTTGCCACAAAAAGTGTGGCAAATTTGTAAAAAATGACAAATTTGCCACAGAAATGTTAAAATTTCATCCTAAAAAAAGCGGACTGTTAAGCCCGCTTCCATTTTAAAGATGTTTCTGAATCGTCTCCTGCCACTGCTGCGCCAGCTTCAACTCTTCGTGCGCATATACCGGAACGATGTAGTTTCGGTTGGCATCATAAAAAGTACGGCATCCTCTTTATAGCTACCGCTTTTCGAGGTAAAAATCATTTCAATCTTCTTCAGGGCATTCGTTTTTCCCTGCGGGTCTGAAGTTGCGACCTCGCATTTTTTGCTTCCTTTCAGATCCTGGAAACTTACATAAGGTTCTTTTAGATTGAAATCAATAAAAAGCAGTCCTTTCTGTTGCGGATCCATGCCTAAAACCTTTCGGCCGTGGTTTGTTATCAGTTGGAACTGGTATTTGTTGCCCTGGCTGTATTGTGAAAACAGGGACTTAATTTGGGAATTGTCTAATTTGTTTGCTCTTATTACATAGTAAAGAGGAAGGGCCACTATTACGATCAATAAAAGGCCAATAATCATGATTGGAGTATCCATAATATTATAATTTAATAAAGTTAGTATCGCTTTCCAGAAAAGGAGGCGACGAAATCAATTTTAGAATCTAAAAAGGAAAAAGCTTTACCAAAAATAATGGAACGGAAACAACAGGCGTGAAACGCTTTCGCAGCGATCCATATCCTGTAGGATGGTTTGGGTTTGTCCAAAAGGCTTTAGCACTAAAGGACTGCCGTCACTAAAAAGTAAGCCAAAATAACCCGAATGTACTGTCTTAACCGAATGCTCAGGCGTCATGCCAACATGTACTACTTGGGGTTGCAGCATGTTTTTATGAAAAAAGTTTTCCGCCTTATCTACAATTGCTTTTCGGGTATCCTGAAATTCATTAGTAGCGATAGAAACCTTAGCAGCAACCGAATAACTGATCAACAGCAACAGGGCCAATAACTTTCCAAACGATATGAATCTCATTGCAGGCATGTTGCAAAAATAGGCCATATATATGTGGCTTACTGGTAAAGGAAAGTTAAAAAGGGAAGTGTTAAATGTTGTTTGCAATTTTATTACCTCCAAAATATTCTTATTTATTTGTTTACATTTGGGCAATAAGTTATAATCCAACCCCAATTAATTATGTTTAAGATTACCCGATTGACGGCCATAGTTTTATTACTATTCATCTCCGCTGTCTCTTATTCCCAAAATAATATTGATTCCCTTAAGGCTATTTTCAACAACCCCAAGCAGTTTGATTCCAATCGTGCAAGAGCTGTTGTGTACCTTATTGCGAACCTGCCTTCACAGAATAAGGAATACACCGAATACCTTGAACAATTAAAAATCTTAGTCGATAAAAACCTGAAAAAGAAAGAAGCTTCCGCTAAAGAAGTGAATTTCTGGAAAGCCTATGCTGCCCAATATTATATGACTAAAGCCCAAAAGGGCTTCGAAGGCAACCAGATGGATGACGTGCTGGAAAACATGGATAAGGGAATTGAACTCTTTACGGAAGTTAAGGATAATCTTCAGGTAGCCAACGCATTGGTAAGCCGGGGCTTGGCGCTAAAAAGGTTGAAAAGGCCTCAGGAAGCCATAGAAAGCTTATACAAAGGGATAAAGTTAATGGATCAGGCCAACGATAAAGCCGGAGTTGCCTATGCGCAGATGTCTATCGCCAGCCTTTATGAAGACCAGGAAAATCTTGACGGAGCCATAGACTTGTATAAAAAGGCATTGGCCTATAACGAGTCAATTAAAAGCCCATCGGTCCAAGAGGTCATGGCCATAGCCGAACTGAACACAAGGCTGGGGGATATTTATTTGGGCAAAAAACAATTCGACCTTTCTGAAAAATACCATCAGGAAGCGCTAAAGCTTTCAACAAAAAATAAGAGCCAGTTGCAGATGAGTGCTAACCTTACCAGCCTGGCCCGCATCAATTTTGTCAAGGGTAAATCTGAAGTGGCCTACGATATGATGAAGCAGGCATTAGCTCTTAAACAAAGTGATTTGTATAAATCGAACATCTATATCGCCTTAGGGGAATTTTGCATCGAGGAAAAAAATACAAGGAAGGGGAAGAATACCTGAAGTTAGCCATGAAAATGGGGCGGAAGGATAAATCGTTGAAGTCCTGGGAAAGGCAGGTAAAGGCCACCAGGTTCCTTTCGCGACTTTACACCGAAACCAGAGAATTTGATAAGGCCGCGCAAATGTTCGAACTGTATAATACGTACCGCGATTCGATAAAGGAAACCGATTCCCGTAACCTACTGCTCAAACAACAGCTAAAATATGATTTCGAGAAAAAGGAATTGCAGCAAAAAATAGAACAGGAAAAAGAGTTGTCGAGGATGAAACTGATGCAGGCCAGAAGGGTCGCGGCACTCAAGCTTCAGGCCGAAAAGGAAACCGCAGCACAGGAATCGAAAAACAAACTCGCGCAACAGCAACTGGCTTACGACTTTGAGAAAAAGGCACTGAATCAAAAGATAGACCAGCAAAAGAAAGTATCCGCAATCAAACTCGATGCAGAAAAAGTTAAACTAGATGCACAAAAGAAAACCGCAGTCAAGAACAACTGGCTCATAGGGCTTTCGGGAGTCTTGCTGTTAGTCCTGCTCGGATTGTATTTTTACTATCGAAACAACAAGCAAAAACAGGCTATCACCGTTTTGGAAAAGGACCAGATTAAACAAAAACTGTTGGTTTCGCAAATGAATCCGCACTTTATCTTTAATTCCATCGAAAACATCCAGCAGTTGATATATGATAAGAAGGACAAGGATGCGGTCAATTATCTGGACAAATTCTCAATCCTTACAAGGCAGATCCTCGAAAATTCCAATGAAAATTATATTTCCTTATCGGAAGAAGTAGCGATGACTGCAAATTACCTGGCCATTCAGCAGCTTTTGTACAGCAACAAATTTGACTTTACCATCGATGTTGAAGAATCCATCGATGCCGAAACCATATTTTTACCACCAATGTTAACCCAGCCTTTTATAGAGAATGCGATAAAGCATGGTTTGTCCAGCAAGGATGAAAACGGTATGGTTGACATCCGCTTTTACCTAAATGAAGGCAAACTGTTCTTTGAAGTTTTGGATAACGGAAAAGGATTTGATGCATCAAAACGAACAGACAACCACAAATCGCTGGCTATGGTAATCACCAAAGAGCGTTTGGTTAATTATACCAAAAACCAAGACTTTGTTGTTCAGACAGATAACATAAAAGATAAGGATGAGAAGGTGGTTGGAGCCAAAGTTGTTTTTGAAATTCCCTATATTTACGAAAATTAGAGCCCTATGTTACGAGCCATTGTCATTGACGATATAGAGACTATTAGAAAAAGGCATCTTACAATAATTAAGGCCAGCTGCCCAAATATTTCTATAGTCGGACAGGCAGATTCGGTAGAATCGGGAATAAAACTGATTACCCAACTATCACCTGATATTGTTTTCCTGGATGTAGAAATGCCCGATGGAACCGGTTTTGATTTGCTTCAGAAACTAAAACCCTTTGCGTTTAAGGTAATTTTTATTACCGGATATGAAGACTTTGCCATCAGGGCATTCCGTTTTTCTGCAATTGATTACCTATTAAAACCACTCGATGCCAATCATCTGGTTGAAGCCGTAAAGAAAGCAGAGGATTCTATGGGTAAAGAGGTTTTCGATATGAAGCTGAACAATCTCTTTTCCAATCTCGAAAGACCAAAAAACCTTCAAAAACTAATCCTCAAAACTTCAGATAAGATTTATTCTGTCAATATTCAGGATGTAGTAAATTGCGAATCGGATAAAAATTATACGACCTTTAATTTTATCAATGCGCCAAAACTTATCGTTTCCACCAACCTCAAGGAATATGAAGCGATGCTTTCTCCGCATAACTTCTTCAGGACACACCAATCGCATTTGATCAATATGGCCTACTTCGATCATTTCATTAAAACGGATGGCGGGAATACAATCGTAATGAAAAACAAAACCACCATTCCACTTTCTGTCCGTAAAAAGGAAGAATTCCTGGTCCTGCTTGAGAATATTTAATTTTCCTATTTCCCTAAAAACGAATTTACCTTAAATTTCTACGAATTTAGTTGAAACGCCGACGTATGTACATTGGCCAAAATTGACATGTTCATTTGCTTTAAGTTTGGCTCATAATTACAATAAAGCAATCATGAAAAAAATTATTTTAGCAGCGTTTTTAGTGAGTTCACTGAGCAGCCAGGCGCAATTAGGTGGGTTGATCAATAAAGTTAAAGGCGTTGGTAAAGGCGGAAAACTGGAGCTGTATGAAGAAGAAAAAATAAACCTTGAGGTAGTGACCAAATATGCGGGTCAACTTATGTTTTCCAACGATGATTTCGAGCGCGAATTACCCGAATCCAAATACATAAAGAGCTACACCTTGGGTGATAATTTAGCGCTTCGTGCCTGGCTTCCTAATTCACCTGTAAATATGATGATGCAACAACTCTTGGAAAGCGGAGTAAAAGCAAAGGAAATCAATGCGACCAGGGATTCCTTTGATGGGCAAAGCAGGGTGATGCTATTCATGTACCTTGACGGAGTTAAGATTTCAAATACAAGTTATGCCTGGGATAACGAACAAAAACCACTTTTAACGGTTCCGAGTGTAAGGGCTGATTTCCACGATAGTACGGATAAAAATTATTTTGGTAAATCACTTTACAAAGATTTACTCCAAAAGCAGGACATGCTGACACCTGGTAAACACAAACTGAAAATTGAAGTGGTACCAAGAAAAACATTTGGACTAGGAGCAGATTTCAATTTCAAGCCAATTGCAGTAGGAGAGATTGACCTTATTGTTCCGGCACAACTCAAGCTAAATGAAAGTGACTGTTTCCCGAAAAAGGCTATCTCTGATCCAAAACTGGAAGCAGAAGCTATGAGAGCAATGAAAAAATTCTATAAGAACGGTGCTCCGAATGCCTTTAAAGTGATATTAACTCAACACGACATGAAAATCGTAAGGCAGGAATATACAGGTGTAATCCTTAGGAAAAGCTTCAACGCAACTATTGTTTTCAAAAAAGGAGATGAGGTTTGGTATGATTGGTATACTTTCCACAAAGAATATGACGGTTCCAAATATGAAGAAGCAATCGTATATGCCAATGCAGATATCTCAACCCTTGACGAAGGCAAAAGAGTGAATAAGGAATGCCTCAAATTTTTAAAATAGAATGAAAACCTTAAAAATAAAACCAGACACCTTTAAGATTGACGGCCTAACCGAAAAAATAAATCAGCATTTCGGTTCCAAATACAGCGTGACAAACAATCACCGGAATGAGATTACCATCGCAAAGGATAAGACGATTGGGTGTAAATTGATATTAACAAAAAAACGGCTGATAATCAATGGTACTTTCCCAACAATAAGCAGTCTAATGATGGCAGTTGGAATACTGATTGTTGGAGGAATCGTTATTCCAATGGCGGTTTATCTATTTGCCTACAAGCCAAAGTTTGAAGCAATTGAAAAAGAAGTTTACGATTTTATCCGATTGGAATTCCCGGATAGTTTGTCTTGATAAGATTCAAAATAAATCATAACAATACCGACGAATGGCATCAAAAAACAGATAAAATTCATGTACAGGAAATTGTTCAATTTTTTAACATAAAAATATTATCCCAGGTCTTGAAAAAGAAAATAATAAGTATAAGTTTGCACGCTAGTTTTTTGAGACTAATGTCAAAATCTTCCGAAAGGAATGCAAATACCAATTATTAACTAAATCTGAAATGAATTCAGATTAAAACAAAACAAACCAAAATGAAAAAACAATTACTTTTTATGGCTGTTGCAGGTTTATTCACCTCAATGGCTTCTGCAGCTGACTTAATCGTAAGAGATGGTGGAGCTGGTGGAGCTTATCCAACAATTAGTGCGGCTGTTGCTGCAGCAAACGATGGCGACCGGATTATCATCCGCCCAAAAGTGGGTAATCTTCCTTATCAGGAAAACATTACTGTAGATAAATCGCTGACTTTCGTAACAGAGATTGCAGGAGATAAATATGAAATCAATGGAAGTATTACCATCACTACTGCTAACGACAGGGTAGTAACCATACAGGATGCGGCAATGGTAAACAATAATGATATAGGCGCAGGTGGAAGTTCTTTAACAGGAAGAATGACGGTAAATGTCCTAAACTGTATAGTTTCTGACGACATTCTTATGACTGCAGGAGGATTAACTGCTAATATTATTGGATCTGAATGTGATATGATTACTATGGTACACGGTAAAGTGGTTTCGACTGTAACTAAAAAAATAACGATTACTGATGATAACGGTGCTTCACCATCAAACGACGACCTTTATTTAATTGCAAACAAAATTGTATATCCGGCACACGGAGTTACAGAATCGCCTGCTATTATCTTTGCTACAACAAAATACCAATTCCACATCTTAAACAATTTTATTAATAACGCAGGAGGAAATGCTATAGCTATCAGTAATATGAAAGTAGGGACTACCAATGAAATTGCAAATAACTTTATTTATTTTAGTAATAGTAACTCTCAGGGAATTTATGTTGGAGGTAATGCACTTGCCACTGTTTATATCCTGAATAACGCTTTTGACAATGGTCAATTAGCATTCACAGTTGATGCTTCTTCTACTCCATACGTAGTAGCGCAGTATAACATAGTTGATTCTTCTTCAGGTTCGTTTGCAGGAAATAATTTAGACGTTAGTAATAACAATTCGGCCGGATCTTATGTCTTTAATTCATCAACAGGTATTGCGACTGGAGTTATCCTTAACGCAGGTAATCCGGACAACACTTATGCGGATATCGATTTAACAAGAAACGATGTTGGGCCAACAGGCGGATCTTATGCATGGAGCAATTACTGGACAGGAATCACAAACAGGGCACACGTATTTTTCCTTAATACACCAAGAACTATCTACAACGGAACAACTACTTTCTCTGCAAACGGAAGTGCTACGACAAAATAATTTTATTTATAACTAAATTATAATTTACGACATGAATAAAATTAAATATATAATACTTCTCCTGATGTGTTTTTCAATAGACTCATGGGGGCAGGTGTTATCTCAGACAGAATATTTCTGGGATACTGATCCAGGCGAAGGAAATGGGATTGCTTTCACGGCAGCCGACGGAAGTTTCAACAGTGGTATTGAAGGCTTTTCGCTAAGCAATATTTCAGTACCGGCTACTACAGGCTTACACATTTTTGGCGTTAGGTCAAAAGACTCTAATAACAATTGGGGACCGGTTAACAAACAGGTAATAGACGTGAGTCCGGTACTTCTAGGGAACAATGCTGTACCTACATTAGCACAGGCGGAATATTTTTGGGATACCGATCCGGGTGTAGGAAACGCAACAGCATTTGCTGCTGAAGATGCGAACTTTAATGCTACGATTGAAAGCTTATTGCAAAATAATATTACTGTTCCTACTGTTAGCGGGCTTCATACCTTTAACGTAAGGGTAAAGGATTCTAACGACCAATGGGGACCAGTTAACAACCAGGTTATTGATTTAAGTAATGCTCTTTTGGGAACTAATGCAGTACCTACAATTGCAGCAGTAGAATACTTTTGGGACACAGATCCGGGACAAGGAAGCGGAATGGCATTCCCATCTGCCGATGCAGGATTTGACAGTACGATAGAGCACTTTGTTAAAGGTGATGTTGGTATCGTAAACCCAGTTGGCTTACACGTATTTAATGTGCGTGCTAAAGATGATACGGGTAACTGGGGACCAGTTAACAAGCAGGTTATAATCATCGAAACTGTATTAAGCGTCGACCCTAATACAATGGCGGATAGTTATTACTTTATCCCTAACCCGGCAACTTCAGTAATCCGTTTCAACAAAGACATTGAAAGCGTAATTGTTGTTGACCTTAACGGAAGGCTAATGACCACTTCAACAGCCAACAATGAAGTAAACATCGAAGGATTGGCAACCGGAACTTACATCCTGAAAGTTACTACTCCCGAAGGCCTTACTTTCAACAAAAAAATGATTAAACGATAATCGGTTAAACTTTTACATAAAGCCCGATTTAAAACCTCGGGCTTTTTTTATACAAACAATTAATATAAACCAAAATGAAAAAACAATTACTCTTTATTGCTATTGCTGGATTTTTCAGCAGTATGGCTTCAGCAGCCGATTTAAATGTTAGGCCAACTGGTGCCGGTGGAGCCTACACAACTGTATCCGCAGCTATAACCGCAGCGGCCAATGGTGACCGTATCATCATCCAACCAAGAACAGATGGAAGTGCTTATGTGGAAAACCTTACCATCAACAAATCGCTGACTTTCGTTTCAGAAACCAATTATAACAAATATTTCATACGCGGAACTGTTAACATCACTCCGGCAGCAGGAAGAGTGGTAACTATCAGCAGCCTTAGCTCAGGTAACTTTACTATCTATAATGTCATTGTTAATGGTGCAACAACAGGCGGAAGAACGACTTTAAACCTATATAACTGTTACCTGAATAATGTTGATGGCACTCCGGCAAACACCACAACAAACATGTCTGGATGTACTGTTAGTGGTTATGTGTTCTTTTCACATGGAAGGGTGACAGGAAACAGCGTGGGGAGAATGACAGCCTACAACACTTCTTCTGACACTTCCTTAGCAACAAGTGATGTTGAAATTATAGGAAATGCGTCTAATTCCGTAATTGCGAATCAACAGATTAGCTATAATTTTAAGTTCTACAATAACTTTACGTCAGGATTTGGAGTATACGCGACCAAACCAGGCGGATCGAATGAAATCGTAAACAATACGGTTTATGATCCTAATGGCGGAGACGTGGCGCCAATCTATATCACTGGAAATGGAAACCCGGGCAGTGGCGGAAACGTAGCAATCATGAACAATGCAATTTCTTTTGTGGTTGCCCAAACCAATGCCTGTATCCAAACCGATGGAATAGCTACAGTAACGGCAACCTATAACGTATCTACAAATGCCTTTGTAACCGAAGGGACCATTACGCAAAGCAACAATACTGGTGCTGTAAATATGAACTTTAATAATACTGAATACACGGTAACTGGTGGAAACGTAAATGCCGGAAATCCTGCAGTAGCTTATACAGATTTAGACTTAACAAGAAACGACGCGGGTCATTATGGTGGATCAAACAGCTGGTCTAATTATTTCCCTGCAGATAATGGAGGAAAGCCACAGGTAAATTACCTGGTAACTCCAAGAGCAATCCTTAGCACAACTACGCTTAACGTTACAGGTTCTGCCTATTCTAAATAATTCAATAAGATGAAGAAAATCATATATAGTATAACGGCTTTCCTAACGGTAATCTTGTGTAATGCACAGATGACGTTATCACAGGCAGAATATTTTTGGGATACAGATCCGGGTGTAGGACTTGCAACAGCAGTGCAGGCTACGGATGGGAATTTTAACAGCGCTTTCGAGCAGCTTTCAAGAACAGGAATAGTGTTGCCAAGTGTTGGTTTGCACAAATTTGGCATTCGTGTAAAAGACAGTACGGGACAATGGGGACCGGTTTTTATGAATATTATTGAGGTTCAACAGGGAGGTTCAGCTATAATGGCAATCGCCCAGGCGGAATATTTTTGGGATACTGATCCGGGACTTGGATTGGGTACGCCAGTTCTTGCAACAGACGGAAGCTTTAACAGCGCATTCGAGCAACTGACAAGATCCGGAATTGCTTTACCTGCACTTGGACTGCACGTTTTCAACATTCGTGTAAAAGATAATACAGGACAATGGGGACCGGTTTTCAGGAATGTGGTTAGTGTTCAGACCACTTTAGGAACAGCTGACTTTGATTTGAAGAATGTTGCGGTGTATCCTAATCCAGTAAAGGATATTTTAAACATTTCGTTTGATACTACAATAGCATCCGTAGCTATCTATAACTTATTAGGCCAGGAGATGATTGTAAAGACGCCAAATGCCAATGAAACCAGCATAGATGTTTCGAATTTAATTTCGGGAACCTATTTGGTAAAGGTATATGCAACCGATGCCGTTAGGACTTTAAAGGTTATCAAGCAATAATTAGTTTTCTTATTAGATGAGCCCGATGCGAAAGTATCGGGCTTTTTTATTGCATTCCAAAAGCACTTATTCTGTCATTGGCTACGAATATACATCCAATGCCATCGCTTGTGCATTTACCTGGAATTGCTACTGGGTTTATCCTATTTTTGAGTGTAATTAAAAAACCAAAACCAAATGAAAACAGTATTTAGAATTTTTGGCATCCTTGCCATTGTAATAGCTTTAGTTACCTGTGGGATGTCTATTTACAGAGCAGGATTAGATAAGGAAGATCTTGCAGAAGGACAGACCGAACTGGCAGAAGCTCAGAAACAGCTGATAACGCTAAAGGAAATGGCAAGCACCATGACTGGTGAGTCAAAAGTAGAAATGGATAAAAAGGTAGCCGAAGCCGAAGCCGCCATCAATTCCATTCCGTCTGCTACAACTTATACAATTGTCCAGGCGCTGATTGCAGCATTATTGGTTCTTGCTTTGGCATTTGGGGTGTTCTTATTCCGAACCAATTTAAAGCTTTCACAGCAATTGCTGATTGCTTCGGTGATACTGTTACTGGCGACGTATTTCATCTCACCCGATTTAAAAAGAGGCGAATATTCAGGACTACCAAGCCGTACCTTAGCATTGCTATCGGGAGTACCGGTAGTAATAGCAGGATTATGTGCCTTCCTTGTTGCCAAAAGAAACACAGCGAAGTAAAAGGATAGTTTTTTAGATTTTAAGTGTGTTTTTGCATTTAGTAGTGCATTAATTGAAAAAGTGGAGTTCCCTATACAGGCTCCACTTTTGTTTTTAAATCAATTGATATTCATAGTAATTTTAAGTATGAAGCATGGATAGTGCCTGAAAAACAGGTATTATATCAAATAGCTCCAAGTATAGAAATAATATAAATGCCTATAAAAATTCTATAAATAGTTAAGGTCATGCATATTGTAGTTTTGAAGTTCTAAAAACATTCAAAACTATGAAAACAACAACCGCTACAAAAAAGCCAGCTGCTAAAACGGATGCAGCTAAAAAAACAACTTCAGCAGGAAAGGTAAAACCTAAAAAAACTGCCGCCGAAGGATTAAGGGATTTGTTCGTTGATGGACTTAAAGACATTTATTGGGCTGAAAAAGCATTGGTTAAGGCATTGCCTAAAATGGCAAAGAACGCAACAACGCCAAACTTAGTAACTGCTATCCTCAACCACCTAAACGAAACAGAAACACAAGTGGCTCGTTTAGAAGAAGTTTTCAGCCTGATGGGAGAAAAAGCAGTAGCCAAAAAATGCGACGCCATGGAAGGACTACTTAAAGAAGGAGAATCTATCTTAGAAGAAACAGAGCCAGGAGCTGTACGCGATGCCGGAATCATAGCTGCCGCACAAAAAGTAGAACACTACGAAATCGCGACCTACGGAACTCTCGTAGCCTTTGCCGGAACTTTGGGAGAAGTTAGAGTGGCTGAGATACTTAAGGAAACGCTTACCGAAGAAAAAAATGCAGATAGCACTCTTACGGATGCAGCCTACAATAACATCAACTTTGAGGCAGAACAGGCTGACGAGGAATAACTTCTTTATTACTTCTCATAAAAAACCCACAGTATAACTAATTGTGGGTTTTTTTATTTTAATTAAGGAAATACATTGAAGTGGGAATTATATAACTTCTGTTAAAAATTATGTAAGTTATTCTTGTTTGTGTAGCTTAGCTTTGGCGGTTGCCTATTATGCATGGAAGTTATTTCTTTAGCTAAGAGGTAATTATTTTCTTCACTACTAATAGTATTTATGCTAAGAAAACGCTTTAAGAAAAAATGATATTAATAGTCGATGATAAAAGGGAAAATATACTTCCTCTAAAGAAAATCCTGGCACTCCACAATCTCGAGTCGGATGAGGCCTATTCTGGCGAAGAAGCCCTTAAAAAGACACTTCAAAATAACTACTCGCTTATAATTCTTGATGTTCAAATGCCCGGCATGGATGGATTTGAAGTAGGTGAAGCGCTGGCAGGAAGTAATCGTACGAAAGACATTCCCATTATTTTTCTTTCGGCAATCAGCAAAGAAAAAAATATATTACAAAAGGCTATCAGTCGGGCGGTGTAGATTATATCACAAAGCCTGTAGATCCTGAACTCTTTATTCTTCGGGTTAAAACTTTTATGCAGCTTTATCAGCAGCAAAACGAACTTAAGGATACGCGGGATTTATTGGTAAAGGAAATTTCCATCCGCAAGGAAGCACAGCAAAACCTCGAGGAAAAAGTGACACAACGTACCGCTGAACTACAGCAAATGAATGCTGAACTGGAACTGAGTAACCATGAACTACAACAATTTTCCTGGGTAGTGTCACACGATTTAAAGGAACCATTGCGCAAAATAGAGACATTTGTAAAGCTATTAGGCGAACGCTGTCTGAACGAGGAGCCAAACGGACCCTTCTATGTGCAACGAACGATTCTGGCTGCAGAACGAATGAACAACCTAATAAATGACCTGCTGTCTTTTTCAAGACTTTCTTCTGAACCTGTTTTGGAAACATTTGATTTAAATGATATCATCAATGAGGTTACAACCGATCTCGAGTATGCTTTTGAAAAAACCGAAGGAAAGCTGAATATCATTGGTAAATTGCCTAATGTTAGTGGCGTTCGAAGTCAATTTAGGCAAGTGTTTCAAAATCTGATAAGCAACTCACTCAAGTTTACCCAAGGAGATATAAAACCCGAAATTACTATGGTTGCTGACCGTATTGATTCTCCCGATCCTGAAGCACCAACTTCTAAAGATGGTATTTACCATCGATTAATAGTATCAGATAACGGCATCGGATTTGAAGAACAGTACAAAGAAAGGATATTTACGATTTTCCAGCGCCTGCACAATAGGGATGCTTATGAAGGAACCGGTATAGGCCTTGCCATCGTGAAAAAAATTATAGAAAAACATAAGGGCATAATTACCGCCCAAAGCAAAGACGGAGAAGGAGCGAGTTTTACAATCCTTCTTCCAATAACATCAAATCAAGAGCTATGAACGGCAATTTTAAAAGAAACCTTATAGTAAGCACTTCTATATCAATAGTAATACTGATTGTAAGTTCGGTTGCGTCTTATCTCAGTATCAGAACCCTGGTCGAGAGCAACAATTTGGTAAGCCATACACATGAGGTTATTTACAATCTTAATGAAGCAAGATTCTCTATGACTGACGATCAGAATGATCTTCGCGGCTATCTGGTTACAGGTCGTGAGGATTTTTAGAGGACTATAAAAATGCCGAAACGCGTACCCGTATTTTCCTTGATAATTTAGAAACGCTTACAGCTGATAATAAACTACAACAGGCTGATGTAAAAAGACTTAAAACAGCCGCTTTCGGATTTTATAGGTATTTGGAACGCAGAATACAGGATAAAAGAGAAGGCCGTCTGGTAATGGCAGTTGACCTGGAAAGAGGCAAAAAACTAATGAGTGAAATGCGGGTTTATTTTCAACGAATGGAAAATCGGGAAGCCGAATTACTCAAACAGCGAACAGAAACTGCTGCGAATTACGGAGGTTATACTTCAGCTCTGATTGTTGCTGCAGCTCTGATTGCAATTCTTATCAGTGGAATATTTTTTGCCCGAATTCTTAAAGATTATAGGGTTCGTACAGCGCTTCAGGTCGAATTGGAGAAAAAGGATCGTGAAACAGCCGAAAGAATTAGGGTAATCAGCAACATCGCATCGCAAATTGCTTTAGGGAATTATAAAACAAGGGTAGACAACACCCAAACAGATGCGCTGGGCAAAGTAGCGGACTCACTTAACGAAATGGCGCAGTCACTCGATGAATCCTTTACCAATCTCTCCGACAGTGAATGGCTTCAGTCTGGTGTGGCACGATTGAATAATGAGATGCTTGGAGACCGTGACATCAAAGAACTTGCAGGGACTGTACTCGATTTTATAGCAAACTATACCGGAAGCCAGGCCGGAGTATTTTATCTTTTGCAGAATGAAAACTTGATTTTCACGGCAGGTTACGGGTATGATTCCGATGCCGTAAAAAAGCAATTAATTCCGGGTGAAGGTCTTTCAGGACAGGCAGCAGCCTCAGGGAAACTACTCGAAATCAAGACTCCTGAACCGGATAGCATAAAAATATCCTACGCTTTGGGCGAAGCATTACCCAAGCATATTGTTGCCCTGCCTTTACAGGCGAATGGCATGGTAGGTGTAATTGAAATGGCTACTGTTTCAGAATACGGAAATAAAGAAATCAACTTTTTCGAAGCCATGTCCAAAAATATTGCTATTGCTTTTCAGGTGGCTCAAAACCGCCGTCGTATTCAGGAATTATTGGAAGAAACCCAATCGCAGTCGGAAGAGCTTCAAACACAGCACAGCGAACTCGAAAGTATGAACGCCGAATTGGAAGTCCAGACCGAAAAACTACAAGCTTCTGAAGAAGAACTTAAAGTGCAGCAGGAAGAACTACAGCAAACCAATGAAGAACTAAACGAAAGAAGTGTATTGCTGGAAGAGCAAAATCTTGAAATCCAAAAAAATCCGAAGCCTTAGAACTGTCCACAAGATACAAATCGGAATTCCTTGCCAACATGTCGCACGAATTGCGGACACCACTGAATTCGATACTTCTGTTAAGCAGGCTTCTCAGCGAAAACAATGAAAAAAACCTATCGGGAGAGCAAGTAGAATTTGCCAACGTTATCCAAAGTTCGGGTAACGGTTTATTAGGTTTGATAGATGAAATCTTAGACCTTTCCAAAATAGAGGCCGGGAAAATGGATCTCGAAATTATTGAGGTTCCGGTACAGGAAATTACAGACGGACTCAACAATCTATTCAAGCAAGTCGCTAAAGAAAAAAACATACAGTTTACCATCGACATCAAAGAAGCGCCACTGGTAATCAAAACCGATAAGATGCGTTTGGAACAGATTCTCAAAAACCTGATTTCCAATGCGATTAAATTTACAGCAAAAGGTTCTGTTACGTTATCCATATCCAAACCCAACAAAAGCGAAAATCTCCTTGCCTTTGCCGTGACTGATACCGGAATCGGAATTCCGGAAAGCCAACAGCCTTTGATTTTCGAAGCCTTCCAACAGGCCGATGGCTCAACCAAACGCAAATATGGCGGTACCGGACTTGGATTATCCATCAGCCGTGAGCTCGCACGATTATTAAAAGGAGAAATTATGCTTGAAAGTGAACCTGGCAAAGGCAGTACATTTACACTGATTGTTCCGATTACATTAACATCAGCCACTACAGCTTATATTGAAAATACTCCTGTAAAAGAAACCCCGATAACTCCGCTTCCTGTAGGTAATAAATACCTCAGTGACACTATTCCGGAAGCTGTGCCGGATGATAGAAATGACATTAAACCCGGGGATAAAGCCATGCTGATTGTAGAAGATGACAGGCCTTTCGCCAAAGCGTTGCTTAAATTTTCGAGGGAACGAGGCTACAAAGGTATCGTAACAGTCCGCGGTGATGAAGCGTTTAATCTCGCAGCTCATTACAAACCGGTGGCCGTGCTTTTGGATATCCAGCTACCTATTAAATCGGGTTGGGAAGTGATGGAAGAATTGAAATCGAATTCGGTTACACGCCACATTCCGGTGCATATTATGTCCTCGCACAAGCTGCGTCAGGAAAGCCTTCTGAAAGGTGCGATTAACTTCCTCGACAAACCTGCTGCCTTCGAACAGATTCCAGAAGTATTTCAACGTATCGAACAAATCATTAACCGTGAATCACAGAAAGTATTAATAATAGAAGACAATTCGAAACACGCCGAAGCCCTGTCATTATTTTTAGACAGCAATAACGTTACATCGGAAATAAGCAGCGAAATAGCAGACAGTATTGAAACCTTACAACGTGACGATATCAACTGTGTCATTCTCGATATGGGTGTGCCCGATAAACAAGCCTATGAAATCCTGGAAAGGATGAAACAGAATGGCGATCTTGAAAATATCCCGGTTATTGTATTTACCGGAAAGAGCCTTTCGATGAATGAGGAAATGAAGATCAAGAAATATGCTGACTCGATTATTGTGAAAACGGCTCATTCCTATCAGCGTATGCTGGATGAAGTTTCATTGTTCCTGCACATTGTAGAAGATAAGAAAGCGGGTAGTAAGAGAGAAAATTCAAAAAATCAACTCGACAATGTACTAAAGGATAAAACCGTATTAGTCGTCGATGATGATGTGCGTAACATCTATTCGCTGACTAAAGCCCTAGAAGTCCACCAAATGAAAGTGATTACCGCTATTGATGGAGCAGAAGCATTAAAGTCGCTAAAGGAACATCCACAAACAGATGTAGTCTTGCTGGATATGATGATGCCAAACCTTGACGGATATGAAACCGCACAACTTATCCGTGTAAACAAAAAGTGGAAAAACCTTCCCGTAATAGCAGTTACTGCTAAGGCAATGACCGGCGATCGCGAAAAATGCATCAATGCCGGAGCGTCTGATTATATAACCAAGCCAGTAGATGTAGACCAGCTGTTGTCGCTGCTGCGTGTTTGGCTTTACAATGCATAATCGTATGAAAAGAATACTTATTATAGACGATGATCCACGTAACATCTTTGCGCTTGTTGCAACCCTTAAGGCAAAAGCCTATCAAACCGACTCCTGCGATAGCGCCACAGAAGCAATAAATCTTTTAAAAAAAGACAACGCTTTTGATGCTATCCTGATTGATATGATGATGCCCGAAATGGATGGCTACGAAGCGATTCCGCTTATTAAACAGATTCCTTCGCATAACGGCACACCAATTATTGCCGTGACCGCTCAGGCTATGACTGGTGATAAGGAAAAATGCCTTGCGGCTGGAGCCGATGGCTATCTATCCAAACCAGTGAATGTTGATCAATTGTTCAGGCTGTTAGAAACCCTTTGATTATGTTTGATGACTCACACCTTCGGACATTCATAAACGAAATATATGAAGCATATGGCTACGATTTTGCAGGCTATTCGCATGCATCGTTTAAGCGCCGTTTGGAACGTGTTTATCAGTTGGGCGATTTTGTAAGCTTTCAGGAATTCCTTTATAAGGTAAAAACCGATGTTAATTACCTGACCTATGTCATAGAGGAAATCACAGTCAATGTTACCGAAATGTTCCGTGACCCTTCCTTTTATAAAGTACTCCGTGAAGAAATCCTTCCGGCACTTCGCAGTAAACCTTTCATTAGGATATGGCATGCAGGATGTTCGACAGGCCAGGAAGTCTATTCGATGGCAATATTATTGAGTGAGCAAGGTTTGTTAAACAAATCAATTATCTATGCTACCGACCTTAATGCTACCGTACTGGAAACGGCGAAAAAAGGATTGTTTCCGCTAAAGCTGATGAAGGAATATGCCGAGAATTATAGGGCTTCAGGAGGCAAGGAAGACTTTTCGGGATATTATATAGCCAATTACGGATTCGCGAAGTTTGATGATGTCTTTTCCAAAAAAATGGTATTTTCACAGCATAACTTAGTATCTGATAGTTCGTTTAACGAATTCGATTTAATCCTCTGCCGCAACGTTATGATTTATTTCGATAAGGAATTGCAGGAACGAGTGCTGCATCTTTTAGACGACAGTATGGCCAAATTAGGATATCTTGCACTCGGAACTAAGGAAACCATAAAGTTTACAGCCGTTCAGAAAAATTACGAACAACTTAGGAGAGAGAAAATATGGAAGAAAATCAACTAAATTCTCCTGAAAGAGTAGTCGTCATCGGAGGCTCTGCAGGCAGTCTTGAGGTAATCCTTCAGTTGCTTCCACAGTTGCAGGATATCAGTTCAATAGCCATTGTCCTAATTGTTCACCGTCGCAATACCGATGACAATGTATTGGAAGAATTACTCCGAATGAAAAGTGGTCTTCGTGTTATTGAAATTGAGGACAAAACAGCCATTCAGTCCGGACGTGTTTATGTCGCACCAGCTGATTACCATCTGCTTTTTGAAACCAATCTGACTTTCTCCCTCGACGTTTCCGAAAAGGTGCATTACAGCCGGCCCAGTATTGATGTTGGGTTTGAATCGGCCGCAGATGTTTTCAGAAATAAATTAATAGCTATTTTGCTTTCAGGAGCCAATAATGATGGTACTGATGGTTTACTTGCTGTAAAAGATAGTGAAGGCGTTGTAATAGTGCAGTCACCAGAGACCGCAGAAGTTCCGTTTATGCCCGAATATGCTTTAAAACATCTTACTCCGGATTATGTATTGTCTCCAAATGAGATGGTGGCTTTTATTCTTAGTTTGGTTAGCTGAAGAGTATCCTTTATCAGGTTTGGAGCCGGTAGTGAAGCCAATTTTTCTTAAATTTACCCAATAAATAGCAGCAAGAGATATGCCCCAGATAAACAAAGTCGAACTCCGCAACCTCCGCCTCGAAGATTATAACGAACTCAAATCCTCGATGGTTCAGGCCTACAGCGAGATGGAAGGTTCATATTGGAAAGAACATCATATCAGGAAACTGCTTGAGATTTTCCCAGAAGGACAATTGGTCATCCTTGTTGACGATATAGTTGTAGGCTCAGCCCTTTCGCTTATCGTGACCAACGAGCAGGTGCTTGCGAATCATTCCTATACAGATATTACAGGAAATTATACTTTCTCCACACACAATCCCTTAGGAGATGTGCTATACGGTATTGATGTTTTTATTCATCCCAACTATCGCGGATTAAGACTCGGACGCCGACTTTACGATTCCAGGAAGGAACTATGCGAACAGTTAAATCTTTCCGCTATTGTCTTTGCCGGACGTATTCCTAATTATACAGAGCATGCCGCAACTATTACTCCAAAGAAATATATTGAAAAAGTAAGGCTTAAGGAGTTGTATGATCCGGTGCTTTCGTTTCAGCTTAGCAATGAATTTCACGTAATCCGTGTTATGAAGAACTATCTTGTTGGCGATGCAGCATCTAAGGATTATGCGGTTTTGCTGGAGTGGAACAACATCTATTACGATAAGAGTCCAACGCTAATCAATGTCCGCAAATCTGTTATCCGTCTTGGCCTGGTACAATGGCAGATGCGTCCGCTTGCGAATATCGAAGCCTTGTTTGAGCAGTGTGAATTCTTTATTGATGTAGTTTCGGGTTATGGAAGTGACTTTGCTTTGTTCCCGGAATTATTCATTGCGCCTCTGATGGCCGATTTTAATCACCTTTCCGAATCAGATGCTATTCGCGAAATTGCACAGTATTGTGAGCCTATCCGAAAGCGATTCCAGGAACTGGCCATTTCATACAATATCAACATTATCAGCGGCAGCATGCCTTATATGGAAGGTGGCAATCTTTACAATGTTGGATTCCTATGCAAACGCGATGGTACATCGGAAATGTATACTAAAGTCCATATAACGCCTAATGAAGTTCAGTATTGGGGAATGAAAGGCGGATCGGAAATCAGGACCTTTGATACCGATTGTGGTAAAATAGGAATAATGATCTGCTATGATGTAGAGTTTCCTGAATTGTCCCGTTTGATGGCCGATGAAGGAATGGAAATTCTTTTGTACCGTTCCTGACAGATACACAGAATGGTTATACACGTGTCAAACACTGCGCACAGGCACGAGCCATCGAGAATGAATGTTATGTTGCCATAGCAGGTTGTGTCGGCAATCTTCCAAGGGTAAACAATATGGATATTCAATACGCACAGACTGCTGTGTTTACACCGTCTGATTTTGCCTTCCCAAGCAATGGTATTAAAGCCGAAGCTACTCCAAATACCGAGATGACACTGATTGTTGATGTGGATTTGGATTTGCTGAAAAAACTGCACGAACACGGAAGCGTCCGGATTTTGAAAGACCGTAGGCATGACCTTTATAAAATCAGCAAATTAAAGTAAGACAGTTGTATTTGTACAGATGGATGTGTGACAATTCCTCACATTAACATTTGTTCAGTAAAAGGTCAATACAGGCTTTAGTATCTTTAAGGATTGCTATTAAATGAAAAAGCCCCATGTCTGAAAGAATCCGTGAAAAGCTGCAAATCCTTGCAGATGCTGCTAAATATGATGTCTCCTGTTCGTCAAGCGGAAGTAACCGCAAGAATACCACCAAAGGCCTTGGCGACGCCAGCAGTTCCGGTATCTGCCATACCTATACCGAAGACGGACGCTGTGTATCACTTCTTAAAATCCTTTTAACGAACCATTGTATATTCGACTGCGCTTTCTGTGTATCGCGAAAGGGCAATGATGTTAAAAGAGCTGCCTTTACTGTGGATGAAGTAGTGGAACTCACTATGGGTTTTTATCGCCGGAATTATATTGAAGGACTGTTCTTAAGCTCAGGCATCTTCAAAAATGCCGATTATACGATGGAACGATTGGTACGCATTGCCAAAAAGCTAAGGCTCGAAAATAACTTCAATGGCTACATCCATCTAAAGACTATTCCCGGTGCCAGTCAGGAACTACTCACCGAAGCCGGATTGTATGCCGATCGTATGAGCATCAATCTCGAAATGCCTACCGAAGCCGGACTCAAATTACTCGCGCCTGACAAATCCCACGAAGATGTAAAGAAACCACTTGGCTTTATCAAGGATAGTATCATAGCGCTAAAGGATGAAAAGAAGTTAATCAAACACGTGCCTAAATTTGTACCGGCAGGGCAGAGTACCCAAATGGTTATTGGCGCCACTCCTGAAACCGATATGGAGATCATGTATAGTGCGAATCAATATTATAAGGATTATGATTTGAAGCGTGTGTATTATTCGGGCTATATCCCTATAAGTTATGATGATCGAATGCCAATTATTGGAAGCCAGCCGCCCTTACTTAGGGAGAACAGACTTTATCAAACCGACTGGCTTATGCGTTTCTATGGTTTTGATGTGCACGAAATACTAAACGTCAAAAATCCGCATCTGGATATCGATATTGACCCGAAACTCTCTTGGGCGCTCCGCAATATGGAACAGTTTCCGATAGACATCAACACGGCCGATTACCGAATGATCCTGCGCGTTCCGGGTATCGGAGTGACTTCTGCCAAAAAGATTGTTATGGCCCGTAAGTTTGGCAAACTGCGTTCCGAACAATTACAGAAGATTGGAATTGCGTACAATCGCGCCAAGCATTTTATCCGTTGTGCCGATAGTGTTTTCCAGCTCAATACTCCCGATGCCATACAGGTAAAAGGCTTAATCCTTTCTGAAAGCAACAGCCAATACCTCAAGATTCCACAAAACCAATTAAGCCTTTTCTGATGACCATTTATGTCTTTGATGGTTCTTTAGAAGGATTACTTACGGCTGTCTTTGAGTTTTAATGAACGCAAACCCAGCTCAATACAATTAATTGCACGGCAGCATTTTGAACCCGTACTTATTGATGAAGTGCTCGAAATAGACAGCGACGAAACCAAAGCCAAACGCGTTTGGGAAGGGCTAAAGAAAAAGATTGGCGGTGAATGGCTGCTTCGGTTTTATAAAGCATTTTTGTCAGAAGATGCAGCGACCTTTCAGCAACTGTTTCATTTTGCCTGTTATATTTTTAACAATCCAAAAGGAGCCGAAAATAACTTTGGGCATCCGGCAGTGCTTGCCGTTACCCAAATGGAAAGAAGCGTAAACCGGGAAAAGCATCGGATGAAAGCTTTTATTCGTTTTCAGGAAACTGCTGACGGAATCTTCTATGCTTCTATAGAACCCGATTTTAACGTCTTGCCCTTAATTTCTCAATTCTTCAAAAACCGTTATGCCGACCAACGCTGGATTATTTACGACCTAAAAAGAAACTACGGCCTTTATTCTGATTTGCAGAAAGTAGAAGAAATCCTCCTTGAGGAAACACCAGCCATAAAGACGCCATCAGATTTATTGCATGGCAAGGAAGAACTCTACGGATTATTATGGAAAGATTACTTCATATGCACCAACATCGTAGCGCGGAAAAATATGAAACTCCATATTCGCCATGTGCCTAAACGGTATTGGAGGTATCTGACGGAGAAGAGGCCTTAATGACTGCCTTTGTTAGGCGTTAACCAACGGAATCACCTTTGTCCCTATCAACTCGATAGAGCTCATTAACTGATCGTGTGTAAGTCCGGCATTATCCATTTGGAAGGTAAAGCGGTTAATGCCTCCAAGCGATTCGCTATGGCGTAATATCTTTTCGACTACCTGTTCCGGGCCGCCTACTACCAATACGCCCCGCATGTCAATAAGGCTTTCAAACTGCGGCCTTGTTACCGGTGGCCAGCCACGTTCTTTACCTAACTTAGTCCACAGTTCTGCGTAGCCCAGGTAGTAATCGGTTACTGCCTGTTCGCTGCTGCTGCCTACATAACCTGGTGAATGGAGTCCTACCTTTAGTTCTTCGGGTTTGTAGCCTGCTGCTGCACCTGCCTGGCGGTATAAGTCTATAAGCGGACGGAAGCGATGTGTTTCGCCTCCTATGACGGCTACCATTAATGGCAAGCCTAACGAACCGGCACGTACAAAGGATTGTGGCGTACCACCAACACCCAGCCATATTGGTAACTTTTCCTGGAATGCGCGTGGGTAAACACCGAGGTTATTTAAAGACGGACGGAATTTGCCCGACCAGGTTACGAACTCATTGTCGCGCACCTTTAACAGTAAATCCAGTTTTTCGGAAAAGAGTGCATCGTAGTCTTTTAGGTCGAAACCAAAAAGGGGATAAGCCTCTATTGAAGATCCGCGTCCGACCACCAGCTCTGCCCTTCCTTTTGAGATGAGGTCGAGTGTAGCATAACTTTGGTATACCCGCACCGGATCTGATGCACTTAGTACTGTTACGGCACTTGCCAGTTTTATGTTTTTTGTCCTTGATGCTGCAGCACTTAGTATCACTGCCGTTGCCGAATCGAGGAACTCTTTTTTGTGGTGCTCGCCAATACCGAATACATGAAGCCCAACACGGTCGGCCAGCTCAATACGCTCGAGAAGCTGCTCCATTGCAGCAACAGGGCTTAATTCATTTTTGTCTCCGTAGAGGGCTGATGCGAAACTGTCTATTCCTATTTCCATAATGTAAAGTTAGGAAATTACGAGGGATGGTGGTCGTAAAGGTTTCTTAAAGTAGCGATTATACTTTCTTTCTTTCTGAATTAGTTGATAATTGATTATAATTCAAATTTTAATTTGGTAACATACAATGAAAATTTTGTTATTGCAAAATCTATATATTTACAGAAGTTAAATCATTATTTATTCTAAACCATTATATCAATTGAAGCCTGTTATGTCCGAAATTACGAGATTAGCTTCCCTGCTTGCTTTGCTTTTCGCTTTTTCAATATCCTATTCACAGGACATCACTATTGGTTCCCAAAAACCGATACAGGGCAGCCATACAGTTAACGATACAGTACGTCTGAATAGTATTATTGCAGCAATGGATAAGACGGTAGGGTTCAGTAAAGAATGTATGGCGCTCAACAATCAGTTGCTGCCAATTTTTACTAAAGGCCTAAAGCTGAAAAACCTTCATCCTAAAGTCAAAAACAAATATTTACATGCTGCCGGGGCTTATTATTACAATATTGCCAAAAAGGAAACCAATGATGGTGATGATAAGGCACCAGTTCACTTTGATGAGGCAATTAAGTATTTGAAGGCTTCTAAGGATTATAATGCAATGTCGCAGGCATTAGTGGGAAAAGGTACCTATTACCGTCGTATTGCGGATTGGCCTAACACCTTTAAATGTTTCTTTGCGGCTCTTAAGTATTATGAAAGTGCACAATACGAATCAGGGCTTTCCACTTTAAATATGGAGCTTGGAACTACTGCTATAATGCAGCGTGATTATGCAAAAGGAATCGTTTACCTAAAAAAGGCACTGCCCTATTATGATAAACCACCTGCAAACCTGACTATTGGCGACCGGCATGAAATAGCGGTTATCCATAACAATATCGGATCGGCTTACACACACCTTAAAAACTATCCTGAAGCCCATAAGTGCTATCTTAAAGCCTATGAAATTATAAAAATGAATAATGACCCCCGGTCGGAGTCTTCTATACTCGTCCAGCTGGCAAATTCCAGTAATGATTTGGGAAATGCTGCCGAAGCACAGGACTATTTTAAGAAGGCTTTGGCCCTGTCTAAGGATGAAATCTCTAAGATGGACATCTATGGTAATGCGGCGGTGATTTCTTATAAGAGTAAAAATTATCCCCAGGCAGCTGAATATGGAGAATTGAGTTATGCCATAGGAAAGAAATTAAGGGATCTCAGGGCAATGGCGGGATTGAGTAAATTACTTTATTTGGCATATAAGAAAACCGGGCAATATGACAAGGCACTCAAAATGCATGAAGATTTAGTCACTATTAAAGACTCAACAAGCCTGGAATCATCCAAGAATGAATTTGCCCAACAGCAGCTGAAATATGATTTTGAGAAAAAAGAGCTTCAGCAAAAGATACTCCAGCAAAAGGAATTAACTGCCGTTGAGCTCGACAGGGAAAAGAAAGTATCATCAATCAGGCTTGCATCACAAAAGAAAACTGCCCGTGAGAAATCCAAAAGCAGGCTTGCGCAGCAACAGTTGAAATATGATTTTGAGCGGAAGGAAATGAAACAGAAACTGATAGCAGAAAAGAAAGCTGCGGCAAAGAACAACTGGCTTATTGGGCTTTCGGGAATACTGCTGGCACTTATATTGGGAGTGTATTTCTATTACAGGAACCAACCGGCAGAAGCAGGCGATAGCTGTACTTGAAAAAACCAGATCAGGCAAAAACTCCTTATTTCGCAAATGAACCCACACTTTATTTTTAATTCGGTGCAAAACATAAGGAGTTTAATTAACGATAAACAGGAAAAAGCCGCAGTTGATTACCTTGATAAATTCTCTAAGCTTACAAGGCAGGTGCTTGAAAACTCTGAGGAAAATTATATCGCAATGGACGAAGAAGTAGAGATGATTGAAAATTACCTGTCTATCCAACAGCTTCTGTACAGCAACAAATTCGAATTTGACATTACAGTTGATGAAGCTATTGATACCGAATCTGTTTTTTTACCGCCGATGCTCACACAGCCTTTCATAGAAAATGCCATTAAGCACGGGTTAGGCGACACGGGTGAAGGCAACAGGATAAGCATCCGGTTTTACCTTAAGGAAGCCAGGCTTTTCTTTGAGGTGCTTGATAACGGCAAAGGTTTTGGCAAAGGCACAAAGAGCAGCAGCCACAAATCGATGGCGATGAAAATTACCGGCGAAAGATTGACGCATTATACAAAAAACAAGGACTTTTCTATACAAACGGATAACATTACAGGTATCGATGGTACTATTGCCGGAGCAAAAGTCCATTTTGAAATACCTTATATTTACGAAAAATAAACCCTATGTTACGAGCCGTCGTTATTGATGATATTGAAAGCATCCGAAAGGAAAACATAAGCATAATAAAATCGGGTTTCCCTGAAATTGCTATTGTGGGACAGGCAGATTCTGTGGCATCGGGAATAAGGGTAATCAGGGAATTATTGCCCGACCTTGTTTTCCTTGATGTTGAAATGCCCGACGGAACCGGGTTTGACCTGCTTCAGAAGTTAAGCCCAATCTCTTTCAAGGTAATATTCATTACGGGCTATGAGGATTTTGCCATCAGGGCATTCCGTTTCTCTGCTATTGATTATTTACTCAAACCGCTTGATCCGAAAGAATTAAAGGAAGCTGTCAAGAAAGCGCAAGACTCGCTAACCAAAGAAGTCTTTGATATGAAGCTCCACAATCTATTTGCCAACCTCGAACGCCCTAAAGACCTTCAGAAACTAGTGCTTAAGACCGCAGACAAAATATACTCGGTAAATATCCAGGATATTATCAATTGTGAGGCAGATAAAAACTATACTACGTTCCAGTTTATAAACGCTCCCAAGCTTATTGTTTCCTCTACGCTTAAGGAGTATGAAACATTGCTGAGGCCTTATAATTTCTTCCGCACACATAAATCACACTTAATCAATATGGCCTACTTTGACCATTTTGTCAAGGCCGATGGCGGAAACACCATTGTCATGAAAAATAAAACGGTAATCCCGCTTTCCATCCGCAAGAAAGAAGAGTTCCTTATTTCGCTGGAAAGCCTTTAACTGCGAATCCCCAAAAACGTTAATCCGCTGTTTTATGGCGTTAATATCCTTTTAAACGGCGTTAGTTCATTCGCTAAAATTCTGATTTGCAATTGATTTATTATTGTACTCTAATTCCATTTTAGATTAATCAATAATAAATAAAACAATGAAAAAACAATTACTTTTTATGGCTATGGCAGGTTTATTTACCACTATAGCTTCAGCAACAGATTTGTATGTTCGGGATTTTGGTGCTGGTGGCGCTTACCCAACTATCAGCGCGGCAATAACAGCTGCCAGTAATGGAGACCGTATCATTATCAAGCCTAAATCGGGTGGAGTTCCTTATCTGGAAAACTTAACCATCGACAAATCACTGACTTTTGTCAGCGAGAATAATTTTGCAAAATACATAGTGCAGGGAAGCATCTCCATTACACCATTTGCAGGAAGGGTAGTTACCATAAACAACCTGAGCTTAACCAATAACATTGCAATTTCTGACGAAACCATCGGTGGGCGCACTACCGTTAATGTCTTTAATTCTACTGTCAATGCTGTAAGCGCAAGGCAGTTAAATTCGACGCTTAATGTTTCAGGTTGTGTTGTAAATAGTATAATTGCGTTATACCATGGAAGGATAACAGGAAACAAATGCCTGCAGATAGAAATCGATAACCAGGGTATTGATACCAATCCGGCAACTGATGATATTGAGCTTATTGCCAACGCCATTACTTCGACGGGTGCGGGGATTGTTATGGATCAGAAAAACTATGCTTTCAAAATACTTAATAACTTCCTAACCTCGAGTCAAGTGAGTATCTCTTCATTAAAGACAGGAAGCAATAATGAGATTCGTAATAATGTTATAAACAATGGACTGACTTCTGCTATCAGCATTAATTTAGCATCGGGAGGTACAGGATTCATTTCTATACTAAATAATATACTGACAAGCAGTTCAAGTTCGGGAACCTATGCAGAAATACAAAATGTAAGTGGTGTTGCAACTGCATCTGTATATGCTTTTTATAACATGTCTGCTTCTGGGTTTACAACAATTGGTGTGACAAGCGCAAGCAATAATATCGGGAATGCAATAATTTCGATAAATACAGCATCGTATACCACTACAGGTGCCAATTCAAATGCAGGTTATCCTGAGGATGAATATGCAGATATCGACCTGACCCGAAATGACATAGGCAACTTTGGAGGATCAGACAGCTGGAGCAATTACTGGCCGGCAGCAAGTAACAAACCGCAGGTAAATTACCTTAACACACCAAGAAGAATTTACTCAGGAACTACCACAATGAACGCAACAGGCGCGGGTAATTCTAAATAATCAGCAGTAAATAAGATGAAAAAATATATTTATAGCTTTATGGCTGTCCTTACGGTAACAATGTGTTCCGCACAGGTGGTTTCGTTGAGCCAGGCCGAGTATTTCTGGGATACCGATCCCGGGGAAGGAGCCGGAACAGCATTAACTGCAGCCGATGGTAATTTCAACAGTGCGTTTGAAAACATAGCAGCAACCGGATTAGGAGCGCCCAGTGTTGGCCTGCATAAGTTCAGTGTACGCATAAAGGACAATACAGGTGCCTGGAGCCCCGCCTTTGTTAATGTGGTAAAAGTAGAGGCAACGACAACCCCAACACCTGTAAGCCTTGCACAGGCCGAGTATTTCTGGGATACCGATCCGGGAGAAGGAAATGGTACCGCACTTTCGGCAGCCGATGCCAGCTTTGACAGCGCCTTTGAGAAAATAGCAGTTTCAGGCATTACGATGGCGGCTGTTGGTATGCATACGCTAAATATCCGTATAAAAGATAACCAGGAGTTTGGAGTCCGGCCTTTACAAATGTTATTACTGTGGAAGCCGTTACAACTCCAATACCGGTCAGCCTCACCGAGGCCGAATGCTTCTGGGATACAGATCCGGGAGAAGGGAACGCCACACCAATGACGGCGACTGACGGAAACTTCAACAGTGCTTTTGAAAAGTTCTTCCAAGACGGCATTGCAATTGTCAATCCGGTTGGGCTACATACCTTTAATGTACGTATGAAAGACAATACAGGAAATTGGGGACCGGTTTTTAAGAACAGCGTCTATATAGAGACTACCCTTGGGAATGCACATCATGAACTGGCCGGGATGATGGTATATCCAAATCCCGTAAAGGATATTTTAAATATCTCCTATGATAAAGGGGTTACCGCCATATCTGTCTACAATCTTTTGGGGCAGCAGGTAATCACAAAAAATCCGGACGCCAATGAAGCCGGTATTGATATGTCGGGCTTAGCTTCGGGGGCTTATCTGGTAAGTATCCAATCAGAGGGAAAGATAAAGACAGTAAAGATTATAAAAGAGTAGTAGTAGTTGAATAAAAGTAGTATGCTAAATCCCAAATTCTGTTATGGAGTTTGGGATTTTTTTGTTGGAATGTATACCTGAAACCTACTGTTGAAAAACCGAATGTCCACTGGACATTTATTACGCTAAAGCTCCATACAGTCGGTCTGCGACCTTGGGTCTCCTCTTAATATCAAATTCCTTTTACTATAAAAGCCCGATACGAAAGTACCGGGCTCTGATTTTTGCTTTCTCCAACTCTGAAAAATGAAGTAGCGATTCTATTATATCGTAAAAGGATTAATTTTTAATTACCTTAAATGTTTTTGACGCAGTACCAATCCCAATCTTAACTAAATACGTTCCTGTGGCTAAGTTAGATATGTCAAGGTGTAAGTTGTTACCATTATTGTTCCTGATCATTACCTGCTGACCGACAATGTTATATATAGCTATGCTGTCTATATTTTCGATTGCGTCAATATGTAATATATCCTGAACGGGATTTGGGTAATATTTGAAAGATGTTTCATCAAATTCAGGGGTACCTAACACTACAGTTACCGTAACAGCAAGTGGTTCACTTGTACAGCCGTTTACCGTTTGCGTCACATAATAAGTGGTGTTATTTACGGTCAACGTATTGGCAGGTAAAATATTCCCTGCTGCTATATCGGGTATATTTTGGTACCAGTTTAAGCCTGTTCCGGTCACGTTAAGATCTGCTAATGTGCCGCCTTCGTTGATTTCCTGCGTAGGTATTCCCTGTGGAAGAGCAGGTGTACTGATTGTTACTGCAGTCAAAGTCCTTGCACTTTCACAACCATTGATTGTTTGTGATACATAATAATTACCTGCACTTAAGGCGTTGGTTAAAGGTAAGGCTGTATTTGCTGAAGCATCCGAATACCAATTAATTCCTGTGCCAGATGGCTCTAAATCGGCAACAGTACCCTGATTGCAGAATTCCTGTGGTGTTGTTGCAGGAGCTGATACATTATTTATGGTAACAGCAGTAATCGTCCTTGCACTTTCGCAGCCATTGATTGTTTGTGATACATAATAATCACCTGCATTTAAGGCGTTGGTTAAAGGTAAGGCTGTATTTGCAGAAGCATCCGAATACCAATTAATTCCTGTGCCAGATGGCTCTAAATCGGCAACAGTACCCTGATTGCAGAATTCCTGAGGTGTTGTTAGAGGAGCTGATACATTATTTATGGTAACAGCAGTAATCGTCCTTGCACTTTCGCAGCCATTGATTGTTTGTGATACATAATAATCACCTGCACTTAAGGCGTCGGTTAAAGGTAAGGCTGTATTTGCTGAAGCATCCGAATACCAGTTGATTCCGGTGCCTGAAGGGAATAAATCCGACACAAGGCCTTCATTGCAAAAGGTTTGTGGCTGGGTAATAAGCGCCGGAACAGTATTCAATGTAATTACTGCTGCTGCAGAATTTGCTGAAGCACAGGTTCCATTAGAAACCACTGCCCTGAAATAGGTTGTTTCCGGAAGATCTGTATAATTTAAAGAGGTGGTTGTATTCGCAATATCAACCGGGGTGCTGAAATCAATAGTAGGTGATGACTGCCATTTTACAACATCTCCAACATTATTATTTAATGTAAGCGTTCCTGAATTTGAACCGGCACAAACTGTTGTACTTCCGGAAATGGTACCGCCATTGCTGAACTGGCTTACAGTAACTGTAGCGCTTCCTGTAATTCCAGAAGGGATAGCATCACAGTGAGCATCTTCCACCGCTGTTATGGTATAGGTTTTAGTTCCGAATATATTAACCGTGAATGTATAAGGACTTACAGTAATATTGCCTGCATTATAAGTCGAAGTACCATCAGTATAAGTAAGGTTCCATGGGGCTGTTCCTGTAAAGGCAACGCTGATATCGGAAGATGGTGTACCAAAGCAGATTGACTGGTCACCACTGATTACTGCAGTAGGTCTTTCGTTGATAGTTAATGTTGCAGAAATCCCTGTAACAGCATTTGTACAGTTGGGAGCGATGTCGGTACGGGTCAGGGAAACTATTTCAAGTTCCTGTCCGTTATTTGCAACAGACAAAGGAAGAGTGAAAGCTGCTTCTCCTGAAGCATTGGCGGTAACATTGGTTTCTGTGGCTGCAGCACCGCCGTTTATAGTATAATCAACATTAGAAGTACTATTAGGAAGTAAGCCTGTCAGGGTAATGGTAGTTGATTCTCCATCCCCGCATACTACAGAAGCTTCAACATCCGCCACAACCGGTAGAGGATTTACTCCTAATGTCATAGTATTGTTGGCGGTTAAGCCTAACGTACATGATGGTGTAACATCTGTTCTTTCGATACTGGTAACGGTCAATAACTGCCCATTGTTTTCTTCGGCCAGCAGGATAGTGAAACTGGCATCACCGGTTGCATTAGCCGTGATGGAAGGAGTTGTTATAGTTGTTCCTCCATTAATATTGTAATTCAAAACAAAAGTAGTTGATGGCAGTAAACCAGTAAGGTTGAATGTTGCCTCGCTGCCGGCACAGATACTGGCAGCCATTGTCGTAATTCCTGTCAAAACAGGAGCATCATTGATAACGATATTGTGGCCATTGTCATTGGTGCTGAATGTAAGCGGGCTGTCATTATATACACGTATCCTGTAGTTTGCACCAGATAGTGTCCCTGCCGGTAAGGTTACGGCAATGGGGCTTGTTGTACCTGTTCCTACAATATTGGTTGCGGTATTTGGAAAAGTACCATCAATATTGGAAAGCTGGGCATAATAGTTCGGGCTTATGAATCCGCCGTTGTTTGTAAAAGGGATATCAAAAGTTATAGCTGTTCCGTTGCAATATGGCCCTAATTCCGTATCAGTAACGGTGATGGTACTGGCCGGGTTGATTGTTCCGCTAACTGTGAAAGTGGTGCTTAATCCTCCACCGGTAACATTCACGGTTTCCTGGGCAACAGGCCCTGCAGTCAAACCTGCCTTTATACGTATAAAGATTGTTGGATTTGTGATGTTATTATCTGCTGAAGTATAAGGATACAATACTGAAGTTGCCCATGTTGTACCATCTATTGAAACCTCATAATTTGAAGCATTGCCCAAAGCAGGCGAAATGGTAATATCACCCTGGGCAGGAATAAGCCCAACGCTTTCCAGTCCAGTTAACTGAAAAGATTGTGAAGGCCCACCGTTTTCAGGATAGCTTAAAGAAGTAATGGAAGTTGGTGTAACCGAAAGCGATAAAGCCGGGATTCCGTTTCCTGTAACCGAAACCGTTTTGGTAGTGGCACCAGGAGACATAAGTGTTATGACATCTGAGTAAGGTCCGACAGCAGTAGGCTTGAACCGCACATAGATTTCAACATCATTTAACATACCGCCAACTGGAGATACATCTGTTCCGGGATACCAGTTGATATTGTCATCACTGATCTCAAATCCGGCAGGAGCGATCACGGTCACATCACCGGTTAACGCTTCAGCATCAAAGGTGAGGCTTCTCACCATAGAAACGTTTCCGATAATCACATCACCAAAATCAGCAAGGAAATTTTCTGAATTATGGATGGCAGGTGGCGTGGTGACTACTGATTCTACCTTTACGTTGTTTAGGCCTATCATGGGAGAACTTCCTGATCCGGTTCCCCTGTCGGAGGCGAAGCTTATAGTGAAGACTGCATTATTTGCTATGTTTAACCCTGTTAAGGTAGCGGTCTTTACATCGGGGCTGGTATTGGAAGCGGCTGAATTATAAGCCCAGGTTAAGCCACTGGCAGGAGCACCGTTAACTGTAACTGCCCAACCCGGCAGTCTCGAAGAGCGGTCTACAATCTTAAATGCATTATAAGTTACCTTAAGGGAAGTAATGGCTGTGCCGGTAGTATTGATATAGCTACCGCTCAGTGTCACCGAATTGTTGGGAGAAGTACTGCTGGGCTGGTATCCAAATCCGCTGGCGGAAACAGCATAAAGCCCTCCGGTAGTAGATGCTGAAGTTCCGACGTAATTTGCTCCGACTTTGGAATATCCCGTTGGGAGTGTTCCGTTCCATCCGTTAAAATTAGTAGTTACGGGTGTGTTGTTTTGCGTTATGGCAATGTTCTGCCCCAGGGCAGTACCCAATCCTAAGAAAAGGAATGCTATAAACGAAAAGTAATGGTTTTTAGTAATAATCTTAGACATAAATTGTGGGGGTTTTATTTTAAAAGAATCTGAAAATCAAAATCATACAAAGATTAGCATTATATATTACTAACAGTTTACCTCCATATTTTCTTATTGTAAATTGTAAATTATGATTGAGTAAAGTGGTTTGATTTTTTTTGAAAGTAAAATGTATAGTTTTAGTGTATTTCTATGTCGTTTTATTTTCTTTTGGCTTGACCCAAAAGAAACAAAAGGTCAAGGCTGGGAATCTTCGGTGGACAATCACAGTTAAAAATCCTAAAAGAAAAGATACTTTTGTTGATGGCTACACATTCACGTTTAGCGACCTTTTCTTTTTATTGCCTTTTCGCTGGCGCTCGGCAACGGATTTTTAACTGGATTGAAGGCCGCCTGCCAGATTCCTAGGCCGAGGGAAGTGCATCAAAGGAGTATTAATTTACTTAGAAGAGTAGTTCATTTCCGAAAACCTTATCCACAAACTTTGTCATGCTGTAAGCATCTCATTCTTTTGTCATTTTTGTATTGAAGTGTATCTTATTCGGATGTTGATGGAACGAAAAATGTATTTCTATGTCGTTTTATTTTCTTTTGGCTTGACCCAAAAGAAACAAAAGGTCAAGGCTGGGAATCTTCGGGGGTTAGGTATTTTGTAGAAGCCTATAAACCGAATGTCCACTGGACATTCTCCTCTTAATATCAAATCTTCGGTCAAACAGCTTTTCTTCCTAGCGAAGCTTCGCTGACGCTCGCCGCCGGTTTTTTAACTGGATTGAAGCCGCCTGCCAGATCCCTAGGCCGTGGGAAAGTGCATCAAAGGAGTATTAATTTACTTAGAAGAGTAGTTCATTTTCGAAAACTTTATCCACAAACTTTGTCATGCTGTAAGCATCTCATTCTTTTGTCCTTTTTGTATTGAAGTGTTTTCGATTCGAACGTTGATAAAAAGAAAAGTGTATTTCTATGTCGTTTTATTTTCTTTTGGCTTGACCCAAAAGAAACAAAAGGTCAAGGCTGGGAATCTTCGGCGGACAATCACAGTTAAAAAACCTGGAAGAAAAGAACTCCCTTCGGTCAAACAGCTTTTCTTCCTAGCGAAGCTTCGCTGACGCTCGCCGCCGGTTTTTTAACTGGATTGAAATAATGAGCTAAAGCTCATGTACCTGAAGCCCACCGGGCTTCCTCCTCTTAATATCAAATCAGATTCCCTAGGCCGTGGGAAGGTGCATTAAATATGTATTTCTTTACTTGGAGGATTTAAATAAGAATAGTTCATTTACCAAAACTTTAACCATGAACTTTGTCTTGCTGAGGAAGGAAGCATCTCTGCTTTGTTTGGTTTTAGTATTGATTATCGAATGTTGTTAAAAATAAAAATGTATACTAAAAGTGTACTTGTATGTAGTTTTTATTTTTTATGGCGGACAAATGCATAATGGATCGGGACGTAGTTTTGTTCCCTTGCGCCAAGGTCTTGTTCCTTTTTGCCAAAGCTTTGTTCCCTTGCGCCAAAGCCTTGTTCCTTTTTGCCAAGGTCTTGTTCCTTTTTGCCAAAGCCTTGTTCCTTTCTGCCAAAGCTTTGTTCCCTTGCGCCAAAGCTTTGTTCCATTTTGCCAACGTCTTGTTCCCTCGCGCCAAGGTCTTGTTCCCTCGCGCCAAGGTCTTGTTCCTTTCTGCCAAAGCTTGTTCCTTTCTGCCAAAGCTTGTTCCTTTTATCTATAAAAAAAGAGATGCGGTATCGCATCTCTTAAAAGGAATTATCTTTTTTTGAATTTTATCCTTGCAATGGCTTTGTAGTCTACGGAATCTACATCCAGGATACTGAAGAGGTAATCTTTTGCTGCGTTAGCGAGGTCTACGAGGTTGTCTTCGCGATTGTATACTATTGTATTCCTTCTGCCGCGTGCTTTGTTGAGGGGAATGAACGTATCTGCTACTCTCTGCGTTGTCCTAAGCATCAGTGCTTTTCTGTTCGTCCATGTTGGAATTTTATATTCCTCTTCATTTGGGTTGTAGTTGGGTGTATTCTCTAATAGTGAAATTAGCGGGTCCATATTATTTGTGCGCTGGTCATAGCTTAGCTGTGAAACGGAATGATTTATTTCATCAGCAGCACTATCTGTTGATTCGGCAGGTTTTTGGTATTTCTTTTTTCCTTTTAGTTTTCGGACTATCGTCATGAAGTCCTCCATTTGAGGCTGCTTTACATCTTTTGTTGACTTGTACGCTTTGCGAAGCTTTGTAAGCTGGCGGCTAAGAGGGGAAAAGATCGCTTCCCTATCGTCAACGGCTATGGTATAAGGAGCTAAATTAGTATTGACTGCCTGCTGTTCTATATAAGCACTGTTGTACACTTCTTGTAAATTAGACAGTTCGAGTAAGTTGTTACTAGGTTGATAGATGCCCCCTAGTGCGGCGATGTGTGTGTTTAGTAAATTGAGGTTTGCAATGTTTTTTGCATGTCCTACTTCTGAAGTTGAAGCCATAATGATAAATTTAAATGTTATATAATCAGTTATTTAATTTTGAGTGTGTGTTTCCTGAAGTGTGGGCATTGTTTATTTTATAGGATTCTATTAACTCTGACAGGAATTCTATTTCTTCCATATCCAATACTTTTATGATTGCAATTAATGTGTTGAGGCTGACGGATGATTTTCCGGACTCGATGCGGCTGTATTGGGTTTGTGTTATGCTGAGCCTTTTGGCCAGGTATTCCTGAGTGTAGTTTTTACTGAGCCTTTTTGACTTGATGTGCTGTAGTGCTAATTCTACCATTCATCTATAGTTTTATGCAGCATTTTTGGGATACTGCGGGTTATTGGATATGTAGATTAGGGATGTCACAAGATTGCATATTTTTTTTATGTGGCAAAAAAATTTGTAGGAAGTTTATGCGTTTGATGCATAGTGGAAAAAAACCCCGCAAGGGAGAGCGAGGTGTGAAACTTATAAACTTTTATTTGAATAAAAAGTATAGTAAAAGTGTACTTTTTTGAAAAATTAAAATCTATATCTTTATAACATGGTCGCAATCCTAAACCGATAGATTATGAAAGATGCAAAGTTTATTTCTTTCTTTTTTTGATTTTTTCCTTTACATCTTCGGCTCAATCTTTAGATAGAAGTAAGGAGGAAGATTCGATCTTTATCTTTTTCGATGAATCGTTGAAGTTTGATGACCTGCATTTAAAGGTTATCAAAAATAAAACTACTATGGTGTATCAATATATTTATCCGGATGGAAAATATTTAAACTTTTGGGCATACACAGAAAATAATTTAGCAAAAAGAATTTCTGCAGGGATAAATCGTACCTGGCGAAAGTAACATCTAAAAGTTTTCAAGTCGAAGATTTTAAATCTACCGGACCAAAAGGACGGAGTTAAGAAAAAGGTGAGGTTGAAGGGGGTGTATTTGAAATCGAATTTGGAGGTTAAGATGTGATGATTTATAATGAGAGCCCTGTATTGTCAGGCTATTTTATAGTATTCGTGAAAAAATGTGGGGAAGTTTAGGGGTTTGGTTTGGATTGGGAGACCACGCGAAGGGATTCGCCGCGACAGCGGGGAATTTATTGGGTAGTGGTTCTTACAGAAGTAAGGTCAAGTAGTGATCACTACTTTCTTAACTTTCACTTTTTGTATCGAGGTACATTGCATTAAATTTTGGTCAAAAATTACAATGTTATTACCTGTTCTATGTAATGAACTTCTAAACTTTATCCCATGGACACCTGTATATACTTTAATGAATTCACATATAAATTGAGTAGGGATGTAATCTAATTCAGAATCATATCGTCTCATCGGTTTAGATAAATCAGCACTTATTTTCTGCTTCAAAAGGGTTGATTTAATTTTATCATTGACTTTTGATGGATGAAAAATGGTAGGGTTTTCTGTGAAGTCAGCAATGAATATATTATTATAACCTTCATTAAGCCTAAACGTTCCAATTGAAACTTCATCAAGATATGAGGCTCTTATCTCATAAAGTATAGTTTCCGAATTGTCGCTAAGATATAAATATGGAATTCCTGATGGGTTTGCTCTTCCGGCTGTTGAAATATGTTTTGGTGGACAAAACATTTCATGTGACTGATATGCAGTGTCAGAACTTACGTTGTGCAATCGAGCCCTGTATAGGTCCGTTGTTTTATTTAAAATTATTTGAGTATTAAAAAAGCCATCCCAACCTAACTCAGTAATGTGATTAATATCTGTCAAATATCTGGTTTCCCAAATTAATTGCTCTTTCAGAATATCCCAATAATTTATATTCTCAAGAATATCATCATTAAACTCTACAATATCGTCAGAACTAGCTAACTCTGTGTCAATTTTGTCGATGATAAAGTTTAAAATTTTGGTTGCAGAATCAAGAGTTGCAAATAAACTCCAATTTCCTTGGATTTTTGATTTTAAACTATCTCCCTCTTCTACTTTTTTGAAATTATCTAAAAGCTCTTTGAAAAAATCGAATAACTCTGAAATTTCTAAAATTTCAATATCCTTATTTTCACAAAAATCACAGTTACCTTTAATCGATTGAGAATTTATAAAACCCTTTAATTCTTTGTCTGAGAAACAATCTTTGCAAACGTTAGGCATCTTGACTTTCTAAATAATTACAAACCACACTTAAATGGTTTTTTATCGAAATCTTCTTTACTATTCCTAGACCAGGATATTTACCTTCAAGAAAGTAGCTTCTCAGTTCTTCAATAGCTGAGTTTGTCAAACCATTTTCTTCAAAAAAGCGAACTGCTTTTTCAGCAGCTTCTGCAAACTTTCCTTGAACGTTTACGATAGAGTCATTAGTATTTGAAGTAAAATGCCTTATCCAGATTTGATCTTCTTCCTGTTCGTTTAAATAAGTAAGATGAATAACAACTGCCCGAGGTGTACTGCCACCATCTATATATTCACTAGGAAGAACTGTAAAATCAGCAAACCCTTGGTAGTCTTCATTGATGTAAAATAAATGTTCTTCTGAAAATTTGTGAGCAGGGATTTCTAAAAAATCAGCATTTTTTATTTGTCTTTCGAAAACATCGTCTAATCGAATATATTGTTTCCCAAGCTGTTTTAAGTATCGGTCTAGCGACCTATATTTATGGGGTTCATAAAGCATTATATGAGTTATGAACTCCTCTTCACATAATTCACGAAAAGCATTTTCTTCAATAAAATTATCATAGCAAACAAGCATGCAGTTAGTTAAATTATATTCTTGAACACTCTGTCGAATATAATTAGCATTTTGAGAGTAATGGAAAGCAGGAAGAAATCTACTTCCTTCTAAATTATTTAAATATTGCAAAAAAATTTGTGAGTCTCCGGGTAAATCACCTACTAAAGGATTCATTATTAAATAAGCGGTAAAACCTTTTTCTTTGAAAATTTTGTCTGCAAGATTTAAATTGTTAAAGACCTCTCGCACTGGTTCTAAAACCGGGACTACATGATTTTGAATAACATTTTCTGAAACTAACTCTCTAAGAGAAATTAGTTCAAATTGTCTAGCTCTTAAATACGGATAATACATATTATGCTGTTATTGCTGACTTCAGATTAATAAATAATTTTTCTTTTTGTTTATCATTCAAATTTAAGGATAAACAAACCTGATTAAACTCATTTGTGCTTTTAAACGAAAAAGCATTATTGATTTTCCTCTTTTTCATTGTCTGAATGAAAAACTCATTGACGTATTCAACAGGTATTTTTAAGATTAAATTTTTGCAGACTTCAAATTTATTAAAATCTGTATAAGAAGGGATTAAACCGTAATAATCCTGAACAAGTTTAATATACTCTTTTGTGTGAAAAACATTCATGAGTGAATTAACATCAATCTCATTATTTTTTTTTGCGGATCTTATTAATAAAAATTGTTTTAATTCATTGTTATATGTGATGATACCAATTGTATTATCGAAACTTAGATATTTTTTTAACTTCACATCAGGAACAATTATATACACTTCATTAAATATTTTTTTATATTCGATAAGTTGATTGCTAAGGCGAGATTCTTTATCAAGTAGGGATTTAATTTCAAATACTTTTGAATTGCCATTAAACATAACCAAGTCAGCAACAGCTTTTCCTATACGAAATTCGTTAAAAACCTTAGATTTTGTTGTGCCAATTTCCTTTAATAGCCATTTATTTAAAAACTCATTTTTGTAGATATATTCGTTTGGATAATAACGTTCCAATATCTTATATATATGCTTTAAATAATCCAAATAATTTTGATGTTTTTTTGCCCCTGTTTGGTATCGGGCTATCTTTAAATTTATTGATGTAAAATCCAATTTTAACCAACAATTCACTTCGCTTCTCGAAAAAAGCGATGAATAATCTCTCAACTCGTTGATGTCATAAGATTTTTTTATTTGCATAATTTTTTTTGTAAAAGTACAAAATTGATTGAATTGTTTAAAAATGGTAGCAATTAAACATTAGGCCATATCCTTTTAATTTCAATACACATAGTTTCAATGTCCTCAAGCGTCTTCTCAATTTCTGTTGGTGCTGTGAAAAATGTTTCAGCAAAGACATCAACAGACAAACATAATTCAGGCAGTACAACAATACCTGTATTTTCAAACATCAAGTCTAGATATTGATACAAACAAGTAGATACATACTTAGCTTGTTCTCTATCAAAAACGTTCCCTTTGGCAATATGTATTTTTACACCTCCTAAAAATGCCTGCCCATCTATAAAAACTTTGATAATTAAATCTGCTGATACTATAATTTCAACTTCTGAAACTATAAAGGAGTTTATTTTAGGTTTTTTTAAAATCTCATAGATATTATCTTGTAGAAATGATGGCAATTTCATTTTGATAAATCGCTCCAAAGCTTCAATAGAAACAGCTTTGTCAACGATAGCCAATGGTGTTTCGGGGTTTTTGTTTTTTAGTTCTTGAATTCCATCTAAGATGGGTTGAATATTTCCATAGTTTGCAATAGCCTTTCTAATACGTGCTTTAGCAAGTCCATATCTGGCAATTAAAACTTTAGGTGGATTCTTTTGTTGCTTAACAATGCTTCTCTTTTTGTTATCTGAACTTATTGAAAAGCTTGCCAATTGGTTTACTGAAATCTTATATTCAGGCATATATTATTCCTCTAAAATTAATATTATAGACTTTACCAATAATATCTATTTGGTAATGACTTTCAAAAATTTTGTAGTATTAATTTCAATAAAGGGCAACACGAAGATAAAAATAAAATTAGGACACAGTTATTTTTATTAGTTTATTTTCAATGTTTTGCATTAAAAAATTCGCAATAAGCGAACTAATTTAAATGATTATGAAAGGTTGTTATTTTCTTACCTATTGCACAAATCCTTCGTGTTTAATCCAATAATACCCAAAGAGCATTATAGAGAAACACCAGGCTTCAGTAATCCCACCCCGGCCTTCGGCCACCCCTCAAGAGGGGAATTGCTTAGACCTATAATCTAAAAGAGCAGGCCACTCTTATCAACCCCAAAATTATATAAGCCTAACCCAAAGTTATGCAGTATGCTGGGGGTATTGGCGTTCTATCTTTGCCTTATCAATAACATATAAATCATATCATTATGAAAACACCATCATTGTGCAACTGTGCACCGAGAGTAAAAAACAGCTCATGTGGTAACCCAAACTGTACTTGTGTTGACTGCAACTGCGGTCCGAACTGTACTTGTGGTACCGGTAAATAAGCTATCGTTTTTTAAAAGGATATAAGCCGTTCAGCCTATGAGCGGCTTATTTTATTGGTATCGATTTTTTCCTAACTTTACACTATGGATGCAACAATAGTAGTAGTCAAAAACATGGTCTGCCAACGCTGCGTGATGGCGGTTGAGGCTATATTGGCAACGGGAGGGATAGCTTTTAATAAGGTTACTTTCGGGGAAATCCACCTGCCTGGACCGCTTAGTGATGAGAAAAAGGCTTACCTCAAAACCAGCCTTTACAACATAGGCTTTGAAATGATTGATAACCACGCGGGCAGCCTTATTGAAAGGATAAAGCAGCTGGTCATTAAAAGGGCAAGGAATGAAGTAGCGGATGCTGAACGAAAAGTAAAACTTTCCCAATATATATCAGATAAGGTTCACCATGAATACACTTACCTAAGCAGCCTGTTTTCGGCTGTTGAAGGGCGGACGATTGAGAATTATTTTATAGAACAGCGTATAGAAAAGGCAAAGGAATTGTTGATTTATGACCAGCTTACCTTATCTGAAATCGCTTTCACCCTGGAGTACAGCAGTGCCGCACATTTGTCTTCACAGTTTAAGAAGATTACGGGTTTGACTCCGACTTATTTTAAGGAGATAGGGATTAGTAAGCGGAGGGGGTTGGATAAGGTTTGAATAAATACAGATAACATAGGATACGGTGATTCCACCCCGGCCTTCGGCCACCCCTCAAGAGGGGAATACTTTCTTACACTTGCTGATAGTATGACTATGTGTCGTTAGTTTAGATAAAAAAGCCCAATACTTTCGTATCGGGCTTTTGTTTCTTTCGGGTTAGTTATTCCGTGATTCCAGGGCTAGTTTTAGTTCCTGGTTTTTGGTTGTTTCTTCTCGGAGCAGTTCCAGTATTTCTGATGGGATCTGGGTGAAGTCGATTTTCTTGCCCTTCTTTATTTCTGTTATAAGGCTGTTTAATATAAACAGCTGCATGCTCCTGCGCCTATTGGCGGATAGTCTTGACTGATCTTCCATAAAAAAAGTAATGCTGGGTTCAAACTTTATTTTTTGTAGGTTGGGTGTCGTACGTAGGGCAACGTGTTGACGGTAGTACGAATATAGTATTTTTTTAGATTGTAAGCCAATTTTATCTGATTTTTTTGGCCTTAGAATCGGGTAGAGAGGAAGAAAATCTTTCTGCTAATTATAGTAAGGCAGGAATATCCTGCAGGCATTCTGTTATTAAACTTATATAGAAATGCCTTACCGCCACCGACAGTCCTCTCCTTAATGTTAAATCAATCTTTTATAATTATATTTGAACATAATTATCAATTCAAAAATGTCCAGCTATCAGTTAAATCGGGTTTTGTTTCTCTTTTTTCTATTCGTGGGAATCAATAGCGCCTCTGCTCAGTCGGTTAAGAAAGAAGACTGCGATAAGCTAATCAAATCTGGTGTAGAGGCATTGAACAAAAATCAATTCACGCATTCGATAGAACTGCTTACAAAGGCTCGTGCCGTGGCCAAAAACAATGATTGGGACTATCAGGAGTTTTTGGCACTGAACAATATCGGAGCCAATTATTACAAGCTCCTCGAATATGGCGAGGCACTCAATTATTACCTCGAAGCCTACACACTGGCCATAAAAAACTTACGCCAAAGGATGAAATGATCGTGTTGAACAACATTGCCATCCTTTATTCGGAAGAGAAGAAATACAGCCAAGCTATCGATTATTTTAAAAGGGCGTATGCCATTGCCAAAGAAAACAACGAGCCTATCAAAACGGGTTTATATGCCATGAATTTAGGAAACCTTGCTGCAGACATGGGCAAACCTAAACTGGCTGATGAATACTATAACGAAGCCTTACTGTTATTACCTAAAGATTCGCCGTTTATTGTCCTTGTAAAGATTGGCCTGGCCAATGGCAATTTGCAGCAGGGTAAACCAAAAGAAGCCCGGGAAGCTGCGCAGCATTTATTGGTTACGACCAAAAATCTCGATTTCTACCATATTGATATCGATCTGTTAACGCTTATTGCGAAAAGCTACCTAAAGGAAAATCAACCGCAAGAAGCCACGGTCTACGTTAATAAGATCCTTGCCAAAAAACCCAATCTGGAGGTAAAGATCAAACTGTTTGAATTGCTTTCGGAAATCAGCGTCAGGAAGCAGGACTATGGTTTGGCACTGCAATACAAGGATTCATTGTTCAATGCTACGATGAAGCTTACCGAAATCAAAAACGGCAAACTGTATGAAAACAGCAAGATAAAATTTGAGTTGCAGAACTACAAGAACCAATCGATGCTTAATGAAGCCAAACTGGTTAACGAAAGGAAAACCTTTTACACGATACTCGGATTTATCATTGTTGCAATCCTTTTAGCCTTGTGGACCATCTGGAACCTATCCCAAAAACTAAAGCAAAAGAAACTGATTGCCGAACGCAACGAACAGATTTTAGCCCTGGCCCTGGAAAAGGAAAAAAGCGAATCGCTCGTACTTGTTTTGGAACAGGAGAAATTAAAGAACGAAGTCGAATTAAAGAACCGTAAACTATCCGCGAAAGCGTTATACCTATCTGGCAGGAATCAGATCATTGAGGAACTTTTATCGGAGTTATCCAACCTGCAGCAGGTTTCTAAAGACACTACGCTGGTAACCCACATCCAATCGTTAAAAAGCCAACTGAAGAAAGACAACGAATGGAATAGTTTCATCACCCACTTTGAGGAAACGAACCAGGGTTTCCTCGATTCGTTAAAGGCAAAGCACCCTACATTAACCATAAACGACATTCGGTACATTTCCTATATCTATATGAACTTAAGCACTAAGGAAATTGCCTCGATGCTCAACATTACGCAGGAGTCGTGCCGAAAGAGGAAGGAAAGGGTCATCTCTAAAATGGAACTGCCCAAGGATGTCAACCTCTACGACTACCTAACGTCGCTGTAAAAGTCCTGTTTTGTCACAATAGCTGTCACGCTTTGTCACGCTTTAAATTGGGGTTCAATCTCGGTTATGGCTTAAATTTGGTAAAAAATCTAACTATTATGAAAAACCATTACACGATTAAATTACTTACGATGATAGCATTCTTCATGAGTGCTTTCGCTGCCACTGCGCAATGCGATTTTAATCCAACCATTACGGGGAATCGATTGGCGTGCAGCGAAGATGACATCATTACCCTAAGCACCCAATCCTATGATTCCTATCAGTGGTATAGAAGGGAATGGCATTGGGAAGCACCGAATCCGAATCCGTGGATTGCAGTTGATGGAGCCACAAGCCAATCCTATGCCACCAATGGAGCCAGTGACTTCCTATATGAATTTAAGGTGGCCGCCACTTTAGCCGGATGTACAGAAGACAGTCCGATACAGTTGATTGACGGATACGCCTACGGTTTGCCCTTTATGATCTCTACCTTTGAACCCGATACCTTTGAACAAATCAACTTCGACGAATTCAATGTCTGTGCCGGTGCCAGGGTGGTGTTGGAAAATGGTTTCACTATCTATGGCCACCACACGTGGTTTAAATGCCTGCCTTCTGAACTTCCGCCGCTTCCTGACGATGGTTGCATCATAGCAGGAGTAAACGGATTAACCTACACCGCAACCACAGATGGCTATTATGGTTTTTATGCCTGTACTACTTATTGCCCTGACCAGTGCGAGTTTTTGGGCGAATTTGGGTTTGTTAAACTAAATTTCGGTGACTTTTCATTTTGCAGCTTAGGAACAGATAATCCACAAAACGGATTAAACATAGGGGTTTACCCAAATCCAACCACCCAATTCCTAAACATTGGAAGGATATCAACCATCGACAAAGGTGACTTCACCATTGTAGATATGAACGGAAAGGTAATAAAGCAGCTAAACAATTTTACATTGGAATCCCCAATCGATGTAAGTGATATAGCCGCAGGAACATACTTATTGGTACTAAAGGCCAATGATAAAACCTTTAGGAATAAGTTTATCAAGAAGTAGTTTTTTAATTAGTCTTTAAACCCGATATGAGAGTATCGGGTTTTTTGTTATTTATAGTTTTTTACTTCTAACAATCTTCTCGATCGGAGCAGTTTTCCTGCGCCTTTTCCAACGGAAGGATTTCTGTAGGTGATCTACCTAATCTTATAAGTCAGCACAGAAATAATATAACAGAACGAAGTTTCATCCCGCTAATTTAGCTGTACAATTTTAAACCATTTAAATTAACACTAAAATATAGCGCCATGGATTCAGATTACATTATTTACCGTCTTAAATCGACACCGTATAAATTCCCAACATTGGACTTACTAAAAAGAAGGCTGAACAACCTTGACAAGGAAAGAAAAGAGCAAATCCTAATCAGTCTGAAAAAACAACTTTATGCAGAACGGAATATGGATATACAGCAGCAGTTGAATGAACTGGTTTATTATCTGCCGGCTTCTTAAATTTTCGTCAAAAAAACCAATCAAAAAGCCTGATGCATAGTATCAGGCTTTAGAAATTTTATATATTTGCACTGCACCGGTACTCTGTATCGGTTTTTTATTTTTGTAGTTAAAAAGGTCTCGTAGTTCAACGGATAGAATAGAAGTTTCCTAAACTTTAGATCCAAGTTCGATTCTTGGCGAGATCACAAATTTATATCATAAAGTGATTGATACCTGAAGCCCACAGGGCTTCCTCCTCTTAATATCAAATCTAAACTTTAGATCCAAGTTCGATTCTTGGCGAGATCACAAATTTATATTATAAAGTGATTTATACCTGAAGCCCACAGGTAAAACCGAATGTCTGATGACATTCTCCTCTTAATATCAAATTCCTCTTAATATCAAATCTAAACTTTAGATCCAAGTTCGATTCTTGGCGAGATCACTAATGATATTTATCAGGGTTTTTATAGCTCCGGAATATAAACAGTAAATACGGCACCTTCATCAACGGTTGCTGATGCTGTGATAATACCTTTATGGTTCTCCACAATTTTCTTTACAATCGCCAGTCCAATTCCTGTTCCTGAATATTCGACGTTGCCATGCAAACGCTGGAAGACTTCAAAGATTTTCTGTTTGTATTCCATGCTGAAGCCAATGCCATTATCAACAATGGTTATTTGGCTGTAGGTTACATTAGGGTCAGCACCCAACTCTTTGATGCTTTCCCTTTAATATAATTCCCATTTATTTCTATATGTGGTATTCTGCCCGCTTTCGTAAACTTTAGTGCATTTCCTATCAGATTATTCAAAAGCTGCCTAAACTGAAAAGGAATAACCTTAGTCTCACACACAATATTTATCGTAATAATGGCCTTGGTTTCCAAAATACGTTCGCTATAATCTTCTTTTACCTCTTCGGCCAGTTCCTGAAGATTCTTTAATACAAATACCTTATCGGTTAAGTTGGTCCGCGAATACTCCAAAAGATCTTGTATTAGGGATTGCATCCTTTTGGCGGCCACATTTATCCTCAGGAAATATTCGCGGGCAATATCTGAAAGCGAAATTTCTTCGGTATCGGTCAGCCTGCTGATGAACGTCTGTATCTTTCTTAAAGGTTCCTGCAGGTCATGGCTAGAAACATAAACAAAGGACTGCAGCTCAATGTTCATCTTTACCAAATTTACATTGTTTATTTCCAGTTCAACCGTTCGCTCCTGAACCTGTTTTTCCAATTCTTCCGTGAACGTTTTCTGTCTTTGAATGTCAGTGCTTGTCCCTACCCACATTTGAATGTTTTCCAAGGCATCCTTTTGGGCAATGGCGTGGCTGAGCTGCCATCTGTACAGCCCGTCATGACAAAGTAAGCGGTGTTCAAATGTAAAGTTTTCGCCCGTTGCCATAGCGGTTTCCCATTTGCTTTCATACGCTTCCCTTTCTTCCGGATGCACCAAGGTTATCCAGTCTCCAATTTTCATTGAAAGTGTGGTTCTGCCGGTATAGGTAAATACGGAAAGATTATAGTAATTAAGGTTTCCCACTGCATCGGCGGTCCAGATAAGCTGAGGCATGGAATCGGCCAGCAGCCTGAATTTTGCTTCATTCTTCATCAGGATTTCCCTTCGGTTGACCTCTTCTGTAATTTCTATAAGGGTTCCCACTATTTTTAAGGGCTCATCATTGGCATCAAAGAATATTTTTCCGTGTGACCTTATCCAGCCAATGTCGCCGTTAGGCTTATTGATACGTGCCTCATATTTATAGATTCCGGTCTTCATAGCCAGTTCGAACGCTTTGTCAACAATGTTAACCAAGTCGTCATAATCGAATTGTTCCATGATTTGCTGGTAGCTCAGCTTTATGTTTTTTTCATGCCCAAAGATAGCAGCTAAGCTTTCAGAGTGAATCATGCTATGGGTCTGTAGGTCGAGATCCCAAGTGCCCATCTGTGCAATTTCAGTGGCTAATCTTGTCCGTTCTTCAGCATCTTCCAGTTTTTTCCGGGATTCTACCTTATCCGTTACGTCATTCATGGTAATTAAGATACCTTCCAGTTTTCCCAGCTCGTCATTAATCGGAGTATAACTGGATGTCAGGTAGGTGTTCTCTTTTTTGCCCTTCCTGAGTATTGGAAACCATTGGTCTTCATGCCAGGAAGGCTCTCCGCTCACTTTTAGTTCCTGTATGATGGGTAATATGGTTTGCCATACTTCCGGTAGTAATCCGGCACCCGATTTCCCAAGGATTTCGCTGTGTTTCTCATCAATGCCTAAACTCAAATGACAGGCATCATTATAAAAGCAGGTTAATTCCTCGCCCCAAAACAGGAACATGGGAAATTTAGAATTCAGCATGATTCCCAAGGTCGAACGTAGGCCCAAAGGCCAGATATCAATAATACCCACAGGAGAAGCGCTCCAGTCACTCGTACTGATGATTTCGCCCATTCCGCCTCTTTTGGAAAGTGTACTTTGTTGTATGCTAAACATATTCGTGTTATAATGGATTAATGTAAAAAAATGCTGCCCCGTTTATATATCCATGCACTTGCTGCCCAAATCGATGATAAACTTTGTCCCTTTATTGGGTATGCTTTCTACCCGTATACTTCCACCGGCGGCATTTATTATCTTTTTGGCCAGGTACAGCCCAATACCGCTTCCTTCAATATCCTGGTTGAGCCTTCCGTACATATCAAATATTTTGTCTATTCCTTTGGCCGGTATTCCTTTTCCGTTGTCTTCTATGATAAGGAGGCAGCATTCACCTTCGCTATAGGAGGTAATGGTAATTTCGGGCGGTTCGCTGTTGCGGAATTTTATCGCATTACAAATCATATTATAAAGGATACTCCTAAGGTTCTTCTTGGAAAACTGGATGTCGTGTAAGTCAAAGTTCCTTATAATTTTGGTATCCGAAGCCTTGATTTTGTCCGTCAGACTCCACTCAATATTATCAATGATTTCATTTAGGTTAACGGCTTCAGTGGCAATCATATCGTCTTCCACCTTGGCGATAATAGCAATATCGGTAATGAGCGAACGAAACGTTTTAATCGAATTGTTGATGACCATCAGGTATCCCTGAAGCGTTACATCGGTTTCCAGTACTTCTTCGTTCATTAGGGCAATGCTGCCTTCAATATGGCCCAACGGTGCCAAAAGATCGTGCGAAGCTGCGTGTATAAAATGATCTAAATCTGCATTAATACGGGTCAGGCTTTGGTTTTTCGTTTTTAATTCGGACTCCATTTGTTTAAGTTCTGTAATATCATTGAAGCTAATAATGGCGCCATTATTGCGATGGCTTGCCTGCAGATAGGGCATAATCATGACCTGGTACCATTTGCCATTTTCGGCTTCTATTTCCTTAGTGATGACTACACCTTTTTCGAGTACGAGCTTGGTATCTGCAATGATGGTATCGAATTTAATGTTGGTTGAAATGTGGTTAATGGGCCTTCCGATATCGGTATCCAATAGGTTGATGTGCTTTACAGCTCCGGGAGAAAACTTCATCAGTTTCATTTCGTTATCGATAAACAACTGTCCGTTGATATTGCTCCTGAAGTAATTATTTAGGTCATCGTTGGTTTCCAAAAGCTCTTTGTTCTTTAACTGGTAATCGGCATTGATGGTATGCAGTTCTTCATTAACGGACTGCATTTCTTCATTGGTACTCTGCATTTCCTCATTGGCCGAAATCAATTCCTCATTAAAGGACTGCATATTTTCATTGGATGCATCTAATTTGTCGTAGGCCGAAAGCAACTCCGACTTTACCTGTTTCAATTCGTCCTCTAAGGTTTCCGTGTACTTGCTGTGGTATTCCTTTTCATTAAATAACGGATATTCCTCTTTGTTCAGGTGAAGAGAGGTATCATCATTAAAAACCGCAATAAGGCCTTTGTGTCCGCCATCCAGCAATAACGGGCTCACAGAAAGGTTAACTTCCATAATGGTGTCGTTTTGCTTAACGCGTATGCCTTTTACATTTGCCGTAAGTTCAGTCTTTAAGACTTCCTTGCTCAAGGTATTATAGGCAACAGCAAGTGGTTTAGGCAGTAGTTCGACCAAATTGGTATTGAAATTTTGCTGAATCAGGTATTTAGAGGTGTTCCCATACGATTTTACAACGGTGTTTTCCTGATCCACACAAATAGCCAGATAACCCATGGCATCTGCTAAAACAGCGTTGACATTCTCTGTCATTGAATTATTCAGGTGTTTCACGGTATCCTCCTTACTAATGGAACTATGACGGCGTACATCCAGCATTTCCGGCAAGGCAAACGTTTCAAAAGTGGCTTTGCGTTTGTTTTTAAGGCTTTTATAGATGCGCCATTTTTTATCTACAGTTTCTAGGCTATCAATGATGGTTAAAGGATTTTCGCTAGAACCCAGAAACAGGTAGCCATTGGTTTTTAGACCAAAAAGTAACATGGCATATACTTTTTTCTGAAGGATCGGAGCCATATAAATCAGTACGTTGCGGCAGCTTATCAGGTGCATATTGCAATAAGGAGGATTTTTGACAAGGTCGTGTTGGGCGAAAATCAGCATTTTGCGTATCTCCGGCCTAACGATGAAATCATTTCCTTTTTTATCAAAATAGTTTTTTAAACGGGATTCGCTTACATTCTGCATCCTGTCTTCGGAATAGATTCCCTTTCCGGCCGAAATTAACGCAGCCGCATCAATATCGGTAGCGAATATTTTTACGATCCGGTCCTTAAATTTTCCGGTTAGTTGTTCTTTCAGTAAAATCGCGATCGAATAAGCTTCTTCTCCTGTGGCACAACCGGCTACCCAAATCTTAATTTCGTCATTCGGTGCAAGGCTATCCAATATCTGTGGGATTACATTTTTCTTAAGCTCTTCATAAGCTTCCGTATCCCTGAAAAACGAAGTTACACTAATGAGGAAATCCTTGGCTAATGCCTTTAACTCTTCTGGAGATTCTTTGAGTACTTCAAGGTATTTATCCAAAGCGTAAATATTTAAGGTGACCGCCCTTCTTTTGGTCCTGCGAAGGATGGTGGTCATTTTGTAATCAGAAAAGTCAAAGGGGAGTTTTTCCCGCAGGTATTCAATAATCTGCGCCATCCCTTTTTCTTCATCCTTATTAGAGCCCTCCATGCTTTCATTATGATTGATGTAGGCCTCAATTGCTTTTGGCATAAATTCGGGTTCCAGTATATAATCAACCATGTCCGTCGCAATGGCATGTGCGGGCATGCTGCTGAATTGCGTGGTTTCGGGATTTCGGGCAATAGTCATCCCACCCGCTCCTTTTATAGCCTTGATGCCTTCGCTTCCGTCAGAACCCATTCCCGAAAGGATAATCCCGATTGCCTTTTTGCCATTGTAGGCGGCCAGCGAATTGAAGAAGGTATTTATCGTAAGGTGTGGTCCCTGCATTTTGCTTTTATCCGTTAAGCATAACTTATTATCCTTAATGATCATGAACTTATTGTTCGGGATAAGGTAAACGACATTGGTACAAAGTGGCATTCCCTGTTCGGCTTCCTTAATCGCGAGCTGGCTGTGTTTGGCCAATAGTTCGACCATACGGCTTTTGAAAACACTTGAAAGATGCTGTACAATTACGTAGGCTGCGCCATCGAGCGGGGTATGCTCAAAAAAGGTAGTAATCTCTTCTAAACCTCCTGCGGATGCTCCAATAGCGATGATATAGTTTGGCACTTTCATAATGCGGTATGTACTAATTTTAAATCTATTTCTACTTCAGTAATGACGTTTTAGTCAATTTATGTCCAGGTGTTCATGGCTATATTCCTGTTCCGAATAAGAAAGGAATGCAACAGTATTTTGTCGCGATTTTCAGTCGGGACTGGGTTCAGCGCTTATTTAAATAGTGAAGGAAGTCTATTTAAGGCTTTGAAAATATAAATTCTGATTCATTCAATGGGGATTGAACAGCGTACAGAAATCCTTTGAAAGGTAAGTCTTTTTAAAACCATAGAAATCATATTTGTCATATATAATGAACATTCCATTACATTTCAGGTTCTTTTGCAGTTTCCTTCTTTTTTCCGTGGCACGAGCCCGCTTTGCCACAACAGGATCAATGATAAGTTTTGCGCCTCCTGCTTCTGCGCCTAATATGATTGCGGCCGCTATAAAAACAAGGTTCTTTATAATGTACTGCCCTAATAAGCTTGGTATTAAAGGAAATAATTCCCAGGTTTTCTCAATAAACATAAATAGCGGGAGCACAGTTCCCAGCATCTGAAAGTACATTAAGGGTACGGCATATTTTAATCTTTTCAATAAAAAGGCTACCCCAATACTAATTTCAAGTACGCCTAATACCAACACGGGCACTCGTCCCTCTAATACTCCAAATGAGATAAAATAAAGGGTTTCTGAAACAATAGTCTCTGCCGGACTGGTTTTGGGAAAAAATTTCAGCACGCCAAACCAAATATAGATTAAGCCCGTAGAGAATCGTAAGATAGCAATGCTTCTCTTCTCAATCTGTTCCCTGATAAAAGCCAGCACCTTCATTCAGACGCAATTTTTGCCACATCAGATTCGATAACCTGCTTCAGCTTATTAAGATCTGCTCTCACCGCATCCGCATCCTTTTTATAGTCGTCCTCCGTTTTGCCTGGCATTTCAAACAAAACAAAAACCACTTTACTTCCGGCGCCATTTTCTATAACCCTTAGCGAATTGTGCACTACGCTTTTATCAGGAAGCGTTACATTGTGATCGATAACGCCCAGCTTATTTTCAGGAAAGAAATCAATAACAACAGGTCCCATGATCGTTTCGGCTTTCCAGGAATCTCCAGAGATTTTGGTAATAGACTTTACAAAAGCTAACCATTGCGGAAAGTTCTCGGGATTGGAGGCAAATTTAAATACCTCGTCTTTGGTTTTTTCTATCTTAATGCTTATGATATTCACAGGAGATTTCATCGCTTTGGTTGTCGGAGTAACTTGCTTATATTTTTTCTTTTGGCCATAGCCTAAGGATAAAGTAGCTAACGCCAATACTAGTATAATTTGTTTCATGTTTTTAATTGTCTTTGAATACCATAACAGTTTATTTTGATAAGTCAGGTGGCTCAAGATTGTACATTAAAGGTAAACAATAGGCAATAGATTATTTTACAGTATTTTTGGGTAATGTTGTAGGATGAAGGTGCATAGGTTAGTTTAATGCGAATATTGTCATGATAATATGAGATGCCACTATAACCCATAAAAAAAGCCACCCAATAGGACGGCTTTCACAACATTAGACCACTTTAAGCTAAGCGGCAAGTTCTTCTCTTCTTGCGGAAACAGCGGCAATGAAGGCATCTACTTCTTCAATTTCCTTTAGCACTCTTCCCAGTTCCATTTCCTGTTCGAGTAAGGCTATTACACCGTAGCTTTTCTTACGGTGTTGCAACGACACCAACTTGAATTCCAACTGTTTTTTATTAAAGATACGTTCATCTTTTCTATTGCCATCCGGAAGAGATGCGATGGCTGACTCTTCAGCAGCAATGTCTGCGATTGTCTCCTGAATACTGAGTTCAAGTTCTACCGATGTAATCCCATATCGGTTTGTCTGCCTTGATTCTGAAAGTCTTTGGAAATCCAGATTTCCTTTCTCCTGTTGTGCAAGAGCTAATAACACATCACAATCCAGTGTCTGTGTTAAATTTTCAACTGAATAAATCATAATTAAAAAAATTTAATGGTTTATAATGCCTTGCCAAAAGACAAATGCAATGCCAAAAATTCTCAAAACGTGAATAATTATGAAATATTTAACAGTCTAATTATGATGTGTTTAACTGTAAGAAAGTTGTCCGTCCCTTAATTCCTGTAGGGTTCGGGTGACTTTATTGAGTGCAGAACCGAGTAACAATTTTTCCTGCTGAAGTAGTTCTTCTTTCATTTTGAGCACCGTAAGATCTGCTAAACCAGATTTCCTTATCGTTCTTTCGGCCCTCCCTGATATGATACTAAGAAGCTCACCGTCTAGTGCTTCTGTAGTAGGTGGATTGGTTGTAAGATATTCTACAACTCCTATGGCTACTAAGTTACTGTTGTATTTACTCTCAATGGGAGCTATCTTTTTACCTATAACATACAGTTGGTATTCGTTCTCCCTAAGCAGTTTCTCCAGGCATTTTTTCTTCAATTCCTGCTGTTCTATTAGATGCTGTACTACTTTAGGACCCTTGTTCTCAACTCTTAAAAAGACCAACATCTCGGCTAAAAGCTGTTTGGTCTTAAGTGGCAGGTTGCGCTTCCCCAATTCGTACATCGACCACTGGGCGCGGGTTACCCGCAGTAATAATGACATTTCACGCTGTGTAATCCCTAACAAGGCTGCGATTGTAGGTGTTCTTCTTCTCATGTTTAGATTTTAACATTTGTGTGTGCAAAACACTCTGCATCAAAAAGTTTGCCACACTTTTTGTGGCAATTTTTATTTTTTTATGTGGTTTGCACACAGAAATGTTAAAATTTTTTGGGGGAGTTGGGTTGGGAAGAGATTGTTTTAAATGGAAACCCCAGCTGGAGCTGGGGTTTTGTTGGTAAATATAGAGATAGAGGTTAAACAGTTAAGGATAAAACGTTACCCTTCATAGTCTCGAAACAGTTAGATAATTAGTTATTTGAATTTTGAATCCAAATGAACCTATTGAGGATTATAGCATTAAAAGCCGTTCCATTATCTCTATATCGATTGATGGGGTTTGAGCAGAAATAAGATAATAACCTTGTTATTTTAAGATTTATCTTCTGAAAATATCCCTAAACTGATATAACAATCTTTCTATCAATCTTAAATCCTGAGTTATAATATCTGCTGTTCCGCTCATTTCCTGTTGAAATGTTATTTTCTTTTTATAGGAGGTTTGAAGTCCATCAGGTAATGCAATATCGATTAATAGGTTACCATCTTTATCTGGAGTCAGGGATATGGCCTTGATTGTACCATTGACTATCCCAAATTCCCTATCAGGATAATTGGTCAATCGGATATTTACTTTTTGACCAGTTTTTATTTTACCTGAGTTTTGTGCCGGTGCTTTGGCTTTGCCGATGTAACCATTTTCATTGGTTGGTATTATAGCAAAAACATTTTCGCCAGCACTTACGGTTTGATTTTCCGCCCAAAGTTGTAAATAGGATACTTTCCCATCTATTGAAGATCGGAGAACATAATTTAATTCCCAATCTTTTATAGCCTTTTTTAATCCATAGAAAGCTTGTATTACATTACGCTCCAAATTTACATCCTCTTTATTTTCGTTGATTTTCGTTGTTTTACTGTTTCGATTTAATTCGTTTAAAGAGGATTTTAATTGCGAAATGGTACTTAGTAAGTTTTTATAGTTCTTTTGTGCCTGTAAGTATTGCAAACGCTGTTTTTCAACTTCTTGAGTAGCTATGATTCCTTTTTTATACAGAGTTTCATAGCGGTCTAAATCATTTTTTTGCAGTTCTAGTTCATTTTGATTGATACTCTTTTGTGATTCCAATAAACTTAATCGCTCCCTTAATTGAATAGCTTCATAACTTTGAGCTGTTCCATCCACTTTAAAAGGTTGCAGTTTTGTATTCAATTCTGATACGCTATATTCTTTTTGAAATACTGCAAAACTACTTTCTATATCTCCTAGTTGAGCACTGCTTAATTTTTCAAAAGGAAAGCTACAATTATCTATATTGATAGTATCAACTATACTTTTTAGTAGAAAAACGTCTTTATAATTAGCTGTGTTTTCTATTACTGCTAATGGTGTATCTTTAAAAATCGCCTCTTTATCTTTTACGAGAATTACTTCTATTTTTCCAGAGGTAACGGCGACTAATTTTTGAGGTGGTAAATTGCTTGTAATTACAATTTGAGAGGAAACTATATCAGGATACTTAACGAGCCATGAAACAAAGAAAAGGATGAGTAGAATACCAAAAATAACTGATGAACCCCATCGTATCAATCGATGTGGAACGCGGGTAAGTATTTCCTGTACTTCCTCACTTCTTAATTCAAAAGAGGTATCTTGATTTTCCATATTATTGATTAACTGCCTAATTGTAATTGATTTTTGACCAACTTAAAATAACTGCCTTTTAAATCAACGAGTTCCTTATGATTTCCAACTTCCACAATTTTCCCTTTTTCTAAAACTACAATTTGGTCTGCGTTCATAACTGTGCTCAATCTATGTGCAATTACAACAACAGTTTTATTTTTAAAGAAAACATCAAGCTTTTCCATAATTTCTCTTTCATTGTTTGCGTCTAGGGCAGAAGTAGCTTCATCAAAGAATAACATTTCGGGATTTTTATAAACCGCTCTTGCGATTAGTAATCGCTGTTTTTGTCCCGTACTCATTCCAACTCCTTCCATTCCGATTTTGGTGTTGTAGCTTAGTGGATAGTCTTGTATAAACTCTTTAATATTGGCAACATCCGAAGCATAAACCAGCCGCTGTTTATCAATGTTATCTACTCCAATGGCTATATTACTGGCAATAGTATCGCTAAAAATGTACCCTTCCTGCATCACAGAACCAATGTGATTACGCCAAGATTTTTGAGCAATGTTTTTTAGAGGCGTTTTACCGATTTTAACTTCGCCATTAATAGGGTCATAAAACTTTAAAAGCAGTTTCATTAATGTTGTTTTGCCGCTTCCACTGGTTCCCACAACAGCTGTTACTTTATTAGCAGGAATGGTAAGGTTTAAGCCTTCCAAAACCATAGCATCAGAACCAACGTACCTAAACGATAAATCTTTAATTACAATATCACTATTTTCTGGTATTTCGTGGGTTTGGGTTTGTTCCTGCTGGGTCTCATCTTCTTTTTCATGGATTTCGGATAATCTCGCCAATGATATTTTGGCATCCTGTGCTTCCCTGATAAAATCAATTAGTTGGGAAACAGGAGCATTTAAACTCCCTACGATACTACTAATCGCCATCATCATACCAAGAGTTATCTGACCATCAATTACAAGTTTGGCAGAGAGAAATATAATAATGATGTTTTTTAATTCATTGATAAAATTAGAACCGATTGTTTGTGTTTGCTCTAAAACCAGTCCTTTCATTGAAACCCTGAATAATCTTGCCTGGATATATTCCCAACCCCAGCGTTTTTGTTTCTCGGCATTATGGAGTTTAATTTCCTGCATTCCATTAATAAGTTCGATTACCTTACTTTGTTCTTGGGAGACCTCTGAAAAACGTTTATAATCAAGTTCTTTCCGTCTTTTTAAAAATAAAGTAACCCAGACAAAATAGAGTATACTTCCAATAAAGAATACTGCAAATATTTTAAGATTGTAATAAGCCAGGACTCCTCCCATAACAATCATATTAATAACAGAAAACAATACGCTCAAAGAAGATGTAGTCAGTATTCTTTCAATTCGGTGGTGATCGTTGATACGTTGCATGATATCTCCGGTCATTCTCACATCAAAAAATGAAATGGGTAAATTCATTAATTTGATAAAGAAATCTGAAATCAGGGAAATATTAATCCGGGTTGACAAGTTTAGTAGAATCCAACTTCTAATGAGTTCAGAGCTGTTCTTCCAAAAAACAAAAATAGCTGAGCAAAGAGTATTAAATAAATGAAATGAATGTTTTGATTTTGGATGCCAACATCAACTATACTTTGAGTTAAAAAAGGGAAAATCAGTTGTAATAAACTACCCGCTAAAAGACCTATAGCCAACTGAATTACAAAAGATTTATAAGGAATCAGGTATTTAAACAATAAAGAGAATCCAAATGAATTAGCCTTATCATTGTCAAATTCAGACTGATTGAATTTTGGAGTTGGTTCTAACAAAAGTGCAATTCCTTCTTCAGTTTTTTCCTCTGCGTTGTTTCCTATCCAAAATTTTAGAAACTCATCTTTAGAATACTCCATTAATCCAATTCCCGGATCAGAAATATAAAAAGTATCTCTCTTAATTTTATAAAGAACAACATAATGATTTTTATTCCAATGTAATATGCAAGGTAAAGGAGCTTCAAGCAGTTTATTTGAGCTAATTTTAACTCCAAGTGATTTGAATCCAATGTTTTCAGCAGCATCAGATATGCTTAACAAACTACTTCCATCCCTTGTGGTTTCAGATAATTGCCTTAATGTTTGGATATTTAGTGTCCTACCATAATACTTTGCAATAATTTTTAAGCAGGTAGCACCACAGTCTTTGGAATCGGGTTGTAGATAACTCGGAAAGGTTTTATTACTTCTCATTTAAGAATTCTTCATCTTCCAACATTTCATCCATGAAATAGAAAATATCCTCTTTATCATATTTGTTAGGAAATTGATAATTATTTATTAAAAACACAGGAGTAAATGTTAAGCCTGAATTTCTATTTTCGTCGCTTAATCGTACAATCTCACTTATGTCAGTCGTTGTCGAGTAATCGGGATGTCTTTTAATAAACTTGTCTGTGTCATTAATTTCATACCAAAGAGCAATTGATTTTAGAAGAGTTTGTCCCCCTTCCTTGTCATAAATATTTTTAAAAATTGAAAGTATTGATTCTAAATTTTCGTCCTTAAAATGGTTGAATCTCATCTGAGCGGAAATATGAGGGTATTTAATAATAAGTTTTTCTAAAATATTGTGCGCTTCCTTGCAATATCCACAAAATGGATTTGTAATTAGAGTAATATTTAGTTTTACCTTTTTTTCACCAAATAAAAAGGCATCACTTTTGTTTTTAAATTCAAAATGTTTTTCCAATAACTCTTTTCTGAAAATAGAATAATCTCTTTTGAACCTTGAGTTCTTAATGTTTAGACTGTAATATTCATTCTTCTGTTTTAGTATATCGTTGATATATTTAGTATTAAAAAATATTGTTGCAAATACAAATAAAGAAATGGAAAGCAATTCGAAACTGAAATTAGTATCTGGTAACAAATTTGCAATAAACATGTGACCTATTAGTATTGAAATAGTCAACAGGCAAACTTTGCATAACGCTTTTTCTATGAATATTTGAATAAACAAGGAGTAAAGAATGATAATAGTAGTTGAATAAGAAATTATTTTAAGAAAAAATGCATTTTGTGGGTTAAGTATGCCCAATATAAATACGCTTAAAAAGTATATCAAACTAAAATCAGATAGCTTTAAACCGAGAATATTGATCTTGTCAGAAACTATGATTTTTTTACAATTATCTACAGTGTTAGAATCATTGTTGGCATTTCCGTTACATATGCTATTTATTATCATTGATTCTGTGCCAAACTTACTATTGAATATTTCTAATGAAATAAATATACCAGCTAAACTCAGTAGATTAAATGCAAGCAAATTTGTATCTCGCTTAAAATAGAAAAAAATAAAACAGAAAACACAATGAACAACTTAAACCATTTATAATCAAAATTCTTATTGCTTGCACCTTCTTCATTAGATTCAAAAAGCACTACAATGTTTTCTGTATTATCGTATAATTGCTCAGTCGATACTTTTTCTTTTTCGTGGGTATAAACGAAATAATACTGATTCCGTTTCTCAACTAGTGCATAATTACCTTTATAAACTGCTAGAAATTCATTTGGTAGTTCCTGCCAATTTTGCTTTTCTACTTCATAGATGTCATTTTTTACTCTTAGAAAATCTAAAGTATCGCTAAATGCTAATGCAGAAGGATAATCGGGATGAGACTGAAATTGAAATAAAAACTCTTCTTTGGAAATGTTAAGCTTACTATAGAATAAATCCATTTTTAATTTAGTCATTTAATCTTCCAAAAAATTTCCATTTCTCTATCTGTCATTAACCCGACATGGGATCTTACAACATTAAAGTCATTATCCATTAAAGCTACATATGGAATAGAGGGACTTAACTGGAAAATAATTTCCATATTGACATATTCTGCTGATTTTTCTTTTAATATAAGTTGTTTCCATGGCATTTGTTCTTTTTCTAAAGCTTTTTGCCATGCAGAATCATTTTCATCAATTGAGATGGAAACAAATTCAATGTCTTTTTGGTGCAGTGGATATAGTTCTTTCAATGTGGGTATTTCCTGTCTGCAAGGGCCACACCAACTTGCCCAGAAAACAACGATGTGTTTTTTAAATTTTGCATCCAAAACATTTACTCTGTTGCCTTCGTTATCCGATAGTAGTGGTACATTAGGTTTTTTGCTAAGCCTTTTATCTTTATAGTCTTTTAGTTTGTTAAAAGTGTCGCTATCCATAATTGGTCCCTTGAATAAATTTAGTAAAGTGTCAATCTGAGTTGCTGAAAAGCTATTGCGGTTGTTGTTTATCTCATATAAAAGATGAAATGATTTAGGATATTGCTTAATATATTCCACCATTTTCCCATAGGTGTTTTTGTTAAAATTATCCATTAAATCTCCATTCACATGAAACATTGCATTTGTTTGATAACCCCCTATAATGTTGGGGCAGTGCACCATTTTTGTTTTTGGATCAAATTTTATTCCAATGGTTTGGACATCAACCAAATCACCATCGATAGTAACGATTGAATCTGACAGGAACATTGATGAAAACCACTTTCCTTCACGGTATTTTGCGTATGTAGGAAAACTGATAAATTTAAAATTTCCCTCGTTATCGATATGATGAAGACAGAAATAGACAGGTTCTCGACTTTTGTTTTTTATTGTGTAATTAAAATTGAATTTACCACTAACTGTTTTTACACTATCGACTTTATTTACCCCGTTATCCTGGCACAGGTACATCATTCCATCCGGCAAATTCGATAGATTTCCATTAATCTCTATCTGATTTTCTTCTTTGCAAGAATAAAAAGTTATAGTTATAACAAATAGAAGAAAATAACGATACTGTCTCGTCTTAATTTGAAATATCCAGTTTCCACTGGATTTGATTTTTTTCAACATGTTATTTTATTTAAAACACTTATTAATTTATGGAAAGAGGTATACGCCTCTCTCCATAAATTTTTAAAAGATTAGCATCTCGAGTTTCCCCCATTTGAAGAAAGCGAATACGATACGTTATTACCAACATTACAAAACGATCTAGTAATGGTACCAGGCATTAAATCACCTACTGGTATAGAATTTACAGTAGTATAAGTGTCACAATTTCCCACTAAAGTATCATAACCCCCACTACCATTAGGCACTACAAGCTTACATGATTTTCCGCCAAAAGTGTTTCTTAACTCTTCTCTCGAAAGTTTTTTGAAATTTGTCATTTTCTTTAAATTAAAATATTCACCTACTCACTTAAAGGCTTTTCGGCTTACTCCTATTATTTTTGGCCAAAATAATTTTCTTTTACTCAGTTATAATTTATTGATTAATATTCTTGATCTGGATATATGGTATTGAGCCTCCATTTTTGGTATCCATAATTTGGCATCCCTATTTTTCTTCTTCTTTTATTTAATTCGTTAGTTGGGATGTCAACTTTATTTTCATAAGAACCATAATACTGATCTTCACCGTTATATAATAAAAGCTGGTCATGCAAATTTGCATACAATTCAGGTGAAGCTTCTCCATGCTTTATGTATTCTAATACTTTGGGCATAAAATATTCCCTTCTTATAGAATCGTTAGTGTGTAATAACATAACAGTTATATCAACATTGTCGTTGTCGATATTATATCCGCCAATTATCTTTTTATTGGGATATCCATATCTATCAAAAATTTCAATTAACCTTTTTTGATTTTTTAAATCAATAATTTTTTGTTTGTCTATGTTAGACTTATAATCCTTTTTTCTGTAAAACTGATCCTGTGACTTCATTTCCTTAATTTCGTTTCTGAGTCGTAAATTAATATTACCAATATAAATTGTTCTTTGACTATCATATTTTGATAATAGTAAGCGCATTTTTTTGACGATTTAAGAATAGAATCATTAACTATAAACTCCTTTTTGTAACCGTAATAACTAATTAGCTTTAAAAGCTCAATATCATCAACACTCTTGTTCAAAATAATTTTTAATTGCAAATAATTTAAAACTTCATTGTATATATTTAAATTCACTGGTGGATATACTTTAAATAAACTATCCAATATTGAATAACTCTTACTATATTCTTTTATTATGTACAGACTATCCGCTTCGTAAACTTTTAAATAATACGGGATGTAATTAACATCGTGTTTTACAGGTTGCCCTACTAATTCTCTTTGATTTTGAGATTTACAAGAAACTATAACTATCGTGATTAAAAATAAGAGTATAATTATTTTTTTCATTGTATTTGTTTGTGTTGACATTTCAAAATTAAAAACTTCATCTTTATAAAATGTACACTTTTTGTGTACATTTTTAAAAATTAAATACCCTAAATGATTTAGCAAATAGACTCTTCTGCTTCATTGTAGCGTGTTTTTATGTATGATAAATGCAACCCAGAGAATTATAAGTTGCAACCTAATTGTATGCCTTTTTTTAATAAATTGGCAATTATAATATAACTTTGGAAATCCTGGTATTAGGCTGAAAACCATCAGGAGCATAGGAAAGTATAAGGCATAAAAAAAGAGCAACATTTTCACGTTACTCTTTTTATGCTCCCGCTACTGACTGAGTCTCGAACCGTAACAGTTTATTTTTTAAACAGTTAAGGATAAAACGTTACCCTTATTGGTCTCGAAACAGTTAGATAATTAGTTATATTTGATCTTGAATTCCAAATGAACCTATTGAGGATTATAGCATTAAAAGCCGTTCCATTATCTTTATATCGATTGATGGGGTTTGAGCAGAAATAAGATAATAACCTTGTTATTTTAAGATTTATCTTCTGAAAATATCCCTAAACTGATATAACAATCTTTCTATCAATCTTAAATCCTGAGTTATAATATCTGCTGTTCCGCTCATTTCCTGTTGAAATGTTATTTTCTTTTTATAGGAGGTTTGAAGTCCGCTAGGTAAAGCAACGTCAATTAATAGATTACCCTCTTTATCGGGAGTTAGGGATATGGCTTTAATGGTACCCTGGACTATTCCAAATTCCCTGTCTGGATAATTTGCCAATCGGATATTTACTTTTTGTCCAACTTTTATTTTACCCGAGTTTTGTGCTGACGCTTTGGCTTTTCCAATGTATCCATTTTCATTGCTTGGTATTATTGCAAATACATTGTCTCCAGCATTTACAGTTTGATTTTCTGCCCAAAGTTGTAAATAAGAAACTTTGCCATTAATCGAGGAACGTAATAAATAATTTATCTCCCAATCTTTTATTGCTTTTTTAAGTCCGTAGAGAGCCTGTAAAACATTGCGCTCTAAATTTACATTTTCCTTATTCTCGTTGATTTTTGTTGTTTTACTATTTCGGTTTAATTCGTTTAAAGACGACTTTAATTGTGAAACAGTACTAAGTAGGTTTTTATAGTTTTTTTGTGCCTGTAGATATTCTAAACGTTGCTTTTCAACTTCTTGAGTAGCGATGATTCCTTTTTTGTATAAAGTCTCATAACGGTCTAGATCACTCTTCTGCAACACCAATTCATTTTGATTGATACTTTTTTGTGATTCAAGTAAATTCAATCTTTCTCTTAACTGTACAGCTTCATAACTTTGAGCAGTTCCTTCAACTTTATACGGTTGTAATTTTGTATTTAGTTCACTAATGCTATACTCTTTTTGAAATACTGCAAAACTACTTTCAATATCTCCTAATTGTGCGCTACTTAATTTTTCAAAAGGGAAACTGCTTTTCTCAATATTGATAGAATCAATAATGCTTTTCAATAAAAAAACATCTGAATAATTAGCCGAATTTTCAATAACCGCTAGCGGTGTGTTTTTCTTAACAATTGCTTTATCTTTAACCAGGATTGCGTCTATTTTTCCTGAAGTATGAGCAACTAATCTTTGAGGAGGGATATTGGTTGTAACTACAATTTGTGTGTTAATTACATCAGGATATTTTATAAACCATGAAATTAAAAGCAGCAACAAAATAAAACCAAATAATATGGTATTACCCCATCTTAAAATAGCTTTTGGTGGGTCAGAAAGTACATCTCTAACTTCTTCACTATATATTTTTAAACCATCAGTTTCTTCCATATTAATTTCCTAGTTCTAATTGGTTTTTAACCAATTCATAATATTTGCCTTTTAACTTAGTAAGTTCTATATGATTTCCTTGCTCAACAATTTCACCGTTCTCAAGGACAATAATGTTATCAGCATTTTTGACAGTACTTAATCTATGGGCTATTATTACCGCAGTTTTTCCATGAATAAAGTTGTTCAGATTTTCCATTATGACTTTTTCATTATTGGTGTCAAGGGCAGAGGTTGCCTCATCAAAAAACATGTAAAACGGATTTTTATAAACTGCCCTTGCTATCATTAGCCGTTGCTCCTGACCTCCACTTAACCTCATTCCTGATGTGCCTAGTTCTGTGTTGAATTTGTTTGGTAATTTTTCAATAAAGTCATCAATATTAGCAACGAATGCAGCATTTTTTAATTTTTCCCTATCGATGATTTCATTTTGTTCTGATTCAGAAATATTACCCGCTATTGTGTCGTTAAACATAAAAGTGTCCTGCATAACGGCACCGCAATTCATTCTCCAAAAATCATTGTTGATGCTATTTAAATCATTGTCATTAATTAAAATAGCACCTTTAGTTGGTTCATAGAATTTTAATAATAATTTTAAAAGGGTGGTTTTTCCACTTCCACTAGCTCCAACTATAGCTGTTGTTTTACCTTCAGGTAAAATGCAGTTTATGTTTTTTAAAACGAAAGGAGTTGATTTTCCACCATATCTAAACGATAAATCCTTTATGATAATGGATTTGTTTTTTGGTAATTCTTTACTCTTATCAGAGGAAATTACATCTTCATCTTCTCTGGTGTGAACTTGTGATAATCTTTCTAAACTTATCTTTGCATCTTGCCACGTTTGTATAAAAGCGACAAAACTTCCCAAAGGCATATTCAACTGACCAACGATAAATTGTATCGATGTCATCATTCCAAGTGTTAAGTTACCATCAACAACTGCTTTAGCAGATAAGAACGTAATAACAATATTCTTAAATTCATTAATAAAGTTAGAACCAATTGCTTGGTATTGTGCTAATTTCAAAGTGCTTAGTGATGTTTTGAAAAGGCTTATCTGATTAAACTCCCACTTCCATCTATTCTTACGCTGGGAATTATTGATTTTTATTTCTTTCACGCCATTAATTATTTGAATCAACGACGATTGGCTTTGAGATTGTTCATCAAATCTTTTAAAATCCAGTTCTGCTCTTTTCTTCAAAAAGAAAAATGTCCAACCTACATATAGAACTGCGGATAATATAAAGACTAAGAAAACAGTCAAATCATAATATGCCAATATACCATTGAAAATGACAAATGTTATCATGGAAAACAACATATTCAATGTTGAAGAGGATACAAAGTTTTGAATACGGGTATGGTCAGTTATTCTCTGTAAATGCTCTCCGGTATTTCTGGTTTCAAAATAATTTACAGGGAGCTTGAGCATTTTATATAGAAAATCTGAAACCATTTTTATATTAAACCTACTGGTTATGTGAATCAATATCCATTCTCTGAAGATGCTAACAGAGGTCTGCGACAGGATTAATATAAATTGAGAAATTAAAATTAAGTAGATAAACGGAATATCCCTGTTGTTAACTCCAACGTCAACAACGCTTTGCATTAAAAATGGCAAAATGAATTGTATAGCAGTACCAACTAGCAACCCTATAAAGAGTTGATTAATTAATTTTTTATAAGGTCGGAAATAGGGATATAAAAAGGAAAATCCTTTTGCCTTTGTCTTGTCCTCTTCTAATTCATAAAAGCTAGTATTGGGCTCTAATAAAAGAACAAAACCATTTTCGTCTGTTGTATTAGTCCAAGCTGTTTTGAAGTCTTGATGAGAGTAAGTGAGCAATCCTTGAGCAGGATCTGCTACAAATATTTTGTCTTTTGATGTTTTATGGACAACAACAAAATGCTTTTGCCTCCAGGGAACTATAAATGGCGTAGGAGCTTCATTTACTAAACTCTCAAGTGAAACCCTCATTCCAAGCGTCCTCATTTCAATTGCTTCAGCAGCTTCGGCAATTCCAGCCATTGTAACACCAGACCTAGTTATGCTTGCTTTATCTCTAAGAAATTCCCTTGAGAAAGTCTTACCATAGAATTTAGCAATCATCCGTAAACAAGTTGGACCACAATCTCTGTAGTCCAACTGCCTGTAATGAGGAAACTTATTCTTTGACATTATTTAATTCTTGGATGGTAAAACAGAATTAGCTAACTCTTCTAATTTCGTTTTATTTAAATAATTATTATTGAAAAAGATTCCTTCTATACTTTCCAATGCTTGAATATTTTCTAAAGGATTTTTACTTAAAATTAAAAAATCAGCATTCTTTCCTGTTTCAATTGTCCCAAAAGATGAGTCATTAGTATAATTTGCGTAATTAACAGTTGCAGATTTCAAGACATCAAAATTTGACAATCCTGCCTTCTTATATAATTGCATTTCTTGCATCATTCCAAAGCCCGGGACTATAAATTTCGAACTGCTATCTGGACTTAGTAAAAGTTTTATGCCTTCTGAGTTCAATCTTTTTATTACTTTAAGTCTTTCATCTATTTCTTTTGCATACAAATCCAATTCTTCTTCAAGGGCTTTTTCTCCCATTTTTTCTCTATACTTAGTTGTCTTATCAACCCATGATGCAACTATTTTTGGGTCAATGTACTCGATGCCTCTTTGCTTTTGAACAAGATTTAAGTCAAATTCACCATAAGCAATTTCATACCATCTTAATGTTGGACATGAAAATACATTTTTCTCTTTCATTGATTTTATCCTGCTTTCAAAGCTTGCCGGTTCTCCTATCAAACCTCCCAAATGCTCCATTGAATTTAGATTAGAATTGAAAATAATCTCATCCGATATTACTACTCCTTTAGGGTCACTAGGAAAATGCCCTGCCATTTTAATATTGTTCTCTTTAGCCAGTTTATCAAGCTGTGTAAAAATATCTTTATTCTTAATACTCAAAATTTTAATGAAATCAAATCCAGCAGATTTTGAGCTTTTTACATATTGTTCAAGTTGTTCATTGGTAAAATCCTGGCTTCTATGAACAGGAATACCCGACAGGTACATTTTTGGATATATACTATTTGGTGCATTATATTTTTTCTTCCATTCCAGATGCTTAATGTCTCCTCTCATCGAGCGTATTTTTGTAACCCCATTAATTAAATCAAGAGTTAATACTTTTTCAAGTTCCTTTTCATCGTCTGGAAGATGAACATGTGCATCTGCCAATGTTGGAGTTAAATATTTTCCTTTGCAATCAATTGTTTTTAAAGGCTCATAACTACCTTTTTTTGTGTTTACGATCCCTGTAATTTTCCCATCCTTAACGGCAACATCCTTGTTTTTTAATATAGTTTCATTGTTCATTGTAACAATGTTTACATTGGTAAATAGATAGTCTATTTGTTGTTTTTGTGAAAATACAGCCTGACCAATTACTAAAGTCAGCAAAAGCATTAATTTGTTCATATTTGAGTATTAAAATTTAAAAATTCCTTGTTCGTCTTTTTCGTTAAATTCAGTTATTGGGTTTAATGTGCAGAAATCTTCATACCTAAAATCTAAATCCCGATTGCTAAGATTAAATATTGATGGTAGCATTTTGTATTTACTAAGGATTGATTGACATTTTTGATCAAGTTCATTATAGAACAATTTTCCTTTTTCGGTATAGATTTCGTCAAGATTAAGTAGTTCTAATCCTGTTCTAAATCGGCTAAATTGATCTGTAAGCCGTCCAAGTAATTCATGCTTTTCCTTGCCAGAGAAAACATTTTTGGAAAGCAGTATATCAAAACACTCTACTCTTTTTGTAACGGTATATAGTCCATGAAAAGCACCATAAACACTCCGGTAATCCCAGTCTTGCTTTGTTAAGGCTCTCATTATTATATTATCAACATCAATTTTGAAATAGTCCTTTCTATTGTGTACTACGTAATACAAAAAATTATGCGAGCCCTGATGAATCAATTCTTCAATATAATAGATAAGATTACTGTTTCCTATAACATAGAAGTATAGCATCCCTAATGTTTCAACAGTTGCAAAGTTTAAAATCTTTGGATTATCATGCAGATAAATTTTTCTGTTAGCAAATAGTAATTCTTTGTAGAATTCTGGTAAATGCTCTTTGATAATATGGATAGAATGTTGTAATTCTTTATAATTTTCTTTCCAAACAGATTTATGGCTTGGATTTTGGTTTACAATATGACCTTTGTAAAACTCTACAAAATATTTTTCTAGAACAGGATGAATCGTCTTTAAAATTTCAAAATTGTCAATTTTAAAAATATCTTCAGACTTGTTTCCTTGTTTGTCAAAATATCCAAGATTTGGAATATACGCTATTCCATCCTTATTTAAAGAATGATCAATCAGCAGAGGCTCCTCTTTAATGTAATGACCTTGTACAATTTCCAAAAGTGTTTCTTTCGAGAATGAAGTGTCTCTTTTATTGTTAAGGTAAGCAAATAGTAATGGGTCTAAAAATATTTCGTCTTCATCAAAGTTTATTTTTTCGAATATTTCATTTTCTTCCTTGTACAAGAGAATCTTTATCGTGTCTACAAATGCAGAATGACATAAATTATCAATTTTCATCATAGAACATTTTTTTCTAAACTCTACATTTAATCTTTGATTCTTTCTTATAATCTCTAATTCATTTACAGTTCTATTAAACATTTTATAAAAATCCTTTCTAAGGATATTTGTGGTAGATACTTTATTTACTTTTATTATAATATCTCCCAATTCCAATCCTTGATTTTTCTCATTTTCAAATAATCCTGAAACAATCCATCCTTCGGATGAATATGTGTTGTCAATTGATGAAAAGCCTAGAAAACGTTGTGCATATTTATCTTCAAACTTATTATTGCCGTCATTATTAGGCTTTAAATAAAGAATAGAATTTTTATAGTCAATTATTACAACAAAATTTTCCAGAAAACGATTTCCAATAATCCCTAAATAATCCTCACTTCCACTTAAGCTGCCTGATTTATCTATAGAGAAATCGAAGACAGGATTAGTAATTTCAACATTGTTTAACATTAATGATTTTGAAGGAAAAACGTAGCCCATAGAAGCTCCACCAATACCATAATTTTCGGAGTAAATTTTTTCTTGCTCTTTATTGTGTCTAAACGTCTTTCAAGAGCTGTTGTTTTTGTAAAGGTTAAAAACTGAGGGCTTCCTGTATCAACAAGGTAATTCCCTTTAAAGTCTTTATTGTCAATTTTTAAATTCAGATTTATTACTACCCCTTTAGTAATATCTTGAGTAAACGGGAATACGTAAAAGTTCTTCAAATTAACATTTTTAATATCATTTGATATTTTAACTTCTTCTTTATGGTAATCTATAAATACGATTTTATCTCTGAAAAAATCATTGCCTATAATTCCATCTATTTTTGAACCTATGATCTTTTTTAGATTCAAGATTGGGATTTTATCATACGGCTTAATTTCATTATTAAGGTTAAGGGTGGAATGATTATTCAATATTGATACCTGCTGTTTTTTTCTCCAACGCCTCTAACATAAATAGAAGATATATTAGCCTTCATTTTATTTTTATTGCAAAAAGTGGAATCTATATAAAACCCATTCGCTCCTGTATCTAAAATCAATTTAAGATTTATGCTGTCATTTAGGGCTGCATTCAAATACAAATGATAATCATAGTCTACGGCAGCATACTGATTATCCTTCTTTATCAATGAGTTGCAGGAAGTAAAAAAATAAAGGAAATAAAATATACTTATAAAAAAACTCTTCATTAATTAGTGTTTTATCTAAAAAAGCTGAGCCCAGAAATAATCCTGACTCAGCTTTATATTCAATTTAGTTTCCTGTCATTATTCTAATGAAATCGCGAACGATTTGAGTGTCAGACAAGGTTTGCGCACCATGGATATAGTCAGCGATACCTTGACCTGATCCAGAATCATGACAAGCATTATCTAGTCCTCCAGATATTGCCGATAGTAAATCATTTGAAGCTGTTGCTTCTGCTCTCTCTTTAAGAGCGTCTAAACTTAATTTCATGTTTAAATTTTTAAGGTTATAAAATATTTTAGCTTTTTCCATATGGTTCATGTGCACAATGAATCAAGGAATACAACATGCTACAAATTTTAAAAACTTTACTTACATAAGTCAAGAACACATTGGTTCTAAATTAGAACTATTGTTGTTTTTTGTTAAACTTTTACTCCCGCACTCTATAAAGAAGAAACTGCCACATTATGGAATAATTCTATAGGATTTTCTTTGTATAGCAAACTTGATGTAGAAATCAATGTTAAATAAAATTTAGTAAAGAGAAGACTTCTTAAATGTGATATTTACAAATTCAGTTCCGCGTTTAACAATGAGCTTTACAATTTTTTGCGTATTAATTTCTTTAATAAAATCAACGCCCTCGTTCTCAACCCTGGCTCCATTAAAAACAACTATTTCATCGTTTAGCCGCAATCCGGCTTTTTCAGCATTACTTTCTTTAACTATTGAATTAACAATAAACCCCTTGTTTAAATCGGTTCTGTCAACAAATGAAAAACCTACTTTTGGTCTCGCTGATAATTTGGTAAATTCTTTACCCGGTTTTAAGTATACTACCTGATTCCTAAAATCAAAAATCACATCAAATTTTTTCAGAATCCCATGACCGATCATGCCATCAAAATCTTTATTTCTCGCAAAAGCTCCAGTGGTATCTTTTGTACAATCCGCAGCAATTTTATCCAGCTTAAATGCGGCAAAGCGAATTGACTTTGCACTAAATAGAAATCCCTCTGATTTACCCCCAATACCATTAGTGGTTGAGCAATAGTAGGCTTTCTTCTTTATTTTACTTTCTATATTAAACTTATCTTGTAAATTTTTGTTTAGGTATAGCTGACCATTAAACCCCGTATCAAGAAGGAACTTCCCATTGAATGAAAGATTATTGTCAATATCAATCTTGGCGTCTATTATTAATTTACCGTTAATGTATTTATACGGTAATTTTTTGTATTCTGAAAAATTAATTGCAGAACTGTCTTTTATAATTTCTAGGGAGTTCTGTTCTGAACTTACAAATACCATATTTTCACTGAACATCATATTGCCTAATATTGCATCAAGTTTTCTCCCAGCAAACCGCTTAATGTCTGTAACTGTTGTGATAGATGACGTATAGTGATTATTTGCCACCGTAACTTTTAATGTGTCAGTGACAATCATGGCTTTTTTAGATGAAACTCCAACGCCAGATATATTATGGAAAAAATAGTTTTTGACTTTCAGTTTATTAACTATTAATGAATCAATACAAAAAAGTGAAGAACCGGTATCAAATATTCCATTTATTGTGATAGAATCATTTAATTGTAAGTTTGTTTCCAGCGCTTCATTTATAAAATATTCATGTTTCTGTCTAAATATTGTACAGGAACCAAATAAAGCCATAAATAATAACAGCGATATAATTTTTTCAGTTTTAGATGAACCAAACAAGTTGAAATAGATTATTAATTAAGACTGTCCTTAAAGACAGTCTTAATATTATTAATATTATAAGCCAGTTCTTATGAAAAACTGCCCTACTGCATCCAAAAATGCTGACATTGACATCTGTTGTCCCGTAGGGTTTGATTGTCCGCAGCTTGAGAAGTCAACCGTCCATACGGTTGGTGCGTCATGACAGGCATTATCTAGTCCTCCAGATATTTCCGTTAGTAAATCATTTGAAGCAGTAGCTTCTGCTCTTTCTTTAAGTGCGTCTAAACTTAATTTCATGTTTTTAGATTTTAAGATAATAAATATTTTAATGGATTCCCAATGGTTCACGTGCACAATGAATCAGGGGAGTACCAACCTGTCACAAATCTTAAAAACTTTACTTACATAAGTCAATAACCCATAAGTTCTAAATTAGAACTATTATTATTTTTTATTCTTTTTATTTATTGTTAATATTGTATTCCCCACTACCTATAATAAAACTAAAACTATTAATTATGGTACAGAGGATCATAAATTCAATTCGAGCACATCGTCTCTCCAAAAATTATTCTCAAGAATATGTTGCCTCCAAGCTAGATTTTTCTCAAAGCTATTATGCTAGAATAGAATCTGGAAAAGTTGAATTATCAGTAAAGCACATGGTTTTATTATTCGAAATTTTAGAAATAGATTACGTTGATTTTTTTAAAAAAATTAGGAAAGAAAAAAATTCCTTAAAAATTCTCAGGCTTCTTGATAAAAAAATTAAGATAGACTTTAACCTGTTTTAGTTTTTCTGGAATTGAAATTCTAAAATTCCATTAAGATTTAACAACATAGAGAGTATTGGGATGTGTTTGCGAACATAAAAGCAACGTTTAATAATTGTCAGAATAAAAATTCCCTGTAAAAACAGGGATAATATTTCAATCGAGTTTACAATACTTGTTTAAGTAAAATTCTACAGTTGACCAATTAATTCCTAGATCTCTATTGTGATTTTGAATCATCTTAACCAAAACCTCCTCAAAGGTCTTTCGGTCATAGATACTTCCTACTGACTTTTTTAAGCTCCATTGCTTTCGCTTCAAAGTGAGCCACAGTCCAGATGATAGTGAGCTGCAGATACACAATTCGTATCATAATCTCTTTATGGTACAGCAGGAAAAAGATTGACTGTTGTTTAAATGGTCGTGTTGAAGAAAAGTATCCTTAGTAAATTAAAAAAGCCTCTACATTTCTGTAAAGGCTTTCTCTGTCTGCTCCCCTCTTGGGCTCGAACCAAGGACCCTCTGATTAACAGTCAGATGCTCTAACCAACTGAGCTAAGGAGGAAGATCTTATGTCTTTTAAGCGGTTGCAAATATAATGCGAATTTTATTTTTTGCAAATAAAAAATCAATAAAATTTAAAAAAGATTTTTACCTAACAATCGCCTTGTAAATATCGTTCCCATTAGCAAATAATAATAGGGCAATAAGTAGTACAAAGCCAACCATTTGGGCTTTTTCAAGGAACTTATCGCTAGGTTTTCTGCCGCTGATGATTTCGTATAATAAAAACATCACATGCCCACCATCCAAGGCCGGAATCGGCAATAAATTCATCACACCAAGCATAATCGACAATAAAGCAGTGATGCTCCAGAACGCTTCCCAGCTCCAGGTATTTGGAAATATATTAAAGATAGCAGCAAAACCACCAACGCCTTTGTAAGCTCCGGTACTTGGAGTGAAGATAGCTTGAAGTTGTTTCCAGTAGCTGCCTAACTGATCAAAACCCCTGTCGATACCTACAGGTATAGATTCGAAGAAGCTAAACTGCTGTTTGCTGATGTTATAGATGCCTAATTTTTCAAGGTCTTTGTAAGGAATCCTGCTGGCATACGCGATTCCAAGTTTGGCACTGTCACTTATTTTTAGGTTCGCAGCAACTTCTTTTCCGTCTCTTTTAAGGATTACCGGAACGGTTTTGCCTTTTAGTGAATCCAAGGAACCTAGCACTTCATCAGCGTAGGTTACCGGTTTTCCGTTAAAGCTCGTTACAATGTCTTTTGTCTTTAAAACGTCTTTATTATGGGAATCAGGTTCCACCTGGCTTATCACGAAAGGAATACGCAGTTCTGCCAAAGTAGATCTCTTTTCTTTCATCAGCTGGTCGATGAAGTTCTGCGGGAAATGTACTTTTTCCTCTTTACCGTCACGGATAACGATAATCTCCTTAGACAAAAATAACTTCTCGTTAGATTCGTGGAAACGCTCCACTTTTTCACCGTCGATAGAAACTAGTTTGTCTCCGGTCTTAAGTCCAGCTTTCGCTACTACAGGGTTGTTTATCCAAATGCCGTCCTTCACTTCACTATTGGCGATGTACTGCTCGCCATAAAAGAAAGTCATTCCAATATAAATAATAAACGCTAAGATAAAGTTCACGGTTACACCACCCAGCATGATAATCAATCGCTGCCAAGCCGGTTTCGAACGGAATTCCCAAGGTTGAGGTTCCTGTGCCAGTTGGTCGGTGTCCATGCTTTCGTCTATCATTCCCGATATCTTAACATAACCACCTAAAGGCAACCAGCCGATACCGTATTCGGTTTCGCCGATTTTCTTTTTTAGTAAGGAGTATTTAACATCAAAAAACAGGTAGAACTTTTCTACACGCGTCTTAAATAATTTAGCAGGGATAAAATGCCCTAATTCGTGAAGTATAATTAGTATTGATAAACTCAATAAAAATTGAGATAATTTGATTGCAATTTCCATTTCTTATAGTAAAGATTTCATTTAAACGCACAAAAGTAAGGTTTCCACCTTACTCTAGCACAAATTATTTGTTTAAGATTATTTTTTTATGAATTTTTTATGAAAAGTCCCTGCTGTAGTCTGCACGTCTACATAATGAACTCCCGTAGCTAATGAAGCCACCGAAAAATCCAAACCGGAGCTTTCCATTACCTTCTGCCCAAGGTTATTGTAAATAATTACCTTTTCCAAAGTCGCCGTTGCAGGCATTTGGATATGTACTACATCCGAACCCGGATTTGGGTAAATGGCAATAGCGGCAGCCAAATCAAAATCCGCATTGCCCAGGGTTACATCCGAATTAGCGGAAATAAGATGTTTATTAGGGTCAAATTCTACTGCAGTTACTGCAAAAGGAACACTCATAAGGATTTCCTCTCCGTCAAAAGTATTGTTTAGTACTAAATCCGCCTGTTGCCCACCAGCACCATAAATCCTAACTGGAACCGGCATTTCAAAATAAGGCACCGACGCATCCGATTGGGTCTGATTCACTATAAATTTCGCTTGTCCGCTACCCCAGTTTTGGGCAATAATACTATAAGTTGGATACCCTTCGTTGTAAACCCAGTCATTAAAGAATTCCGTCAGGCTGCTTCCGTAAACCGCTTCCAAATGACCCTGAAAATCTGCAGTTACAGCATACTTGAAAGCCAAATTAGGATCTGCCAGATAATTTCTTACCGCTTGGAAAAAAGCAGTATCGCCTAGCTTAAAACGGAGCATTTCCAATACCATAGCGCCTTTGTCATAACTCAGCCTGCTGCTAAAGATTCGTCCCACGTTGGTTGCCTGCTCATCTGTTAGATATATGTTTCCGTCCGGATTCGAAGTGATGTTATCAATCATGCTTGTTTTGTCGGCAATGAAGGCATCCGGTCCGTCAAAGTTCTCAATGACCAAAGAAGCAAGGTAAGTGGCAAAACCTTCATTGAGCCAAATGTCTTTCCAGGTTCCACAGGTTATCTTGTCTCCAAACCACTGATGGCCCAATTCATGAGCAATTAATCCGCGGTCAAAATTAGCCATAAAGGAAACGGTGGTGTGTTCCATTCCGCCTCCCCAACTAAACTGGGCATGGCCATATTTTTCTTCGTGAAACGGATAGGTTTCAAACAAATTTTCAAACAAATCCATGATAAGAGGTGTCTGCTCCAATTGCCACTCCGCATCAGCCAAGTCTTCCGGATAAACATAGTTTATAATCGGGAAAGTGTTGGGTGCAGTCCCGGCAGTTTGGGTAATCACACTATAATTAGTTACCGCAATAGCAATCAGGTAAGCCGGAATAGGATAACCATGGTGGAAATGAGTAGTTTTATTGCTTCCCGAAATTACGGGAGGTGTAGTTTCGATGCCGTTGGAAACGCTGGTATAGGTGGAAGGAGCAGTAATATAGACATCAATACTGGCAATCTTATCATTCAGGTCCTGTTTACAAGGCCACCAGTCGCGGGCACCAAAAGGCTCAGAAAGCGTCCAGATGATTGGCGTCCCATTATGAATGTCCCTTTCAAAGGACCCCATGCCGTTATTGGGCGGTGTACCGGAATATGTAATTTCAACGGTCGCCGAAGTCCCGGTCGTTTGGGTTGCCGGAAGTGTAATGACCAATTCGTTATTGCCACTTTCCGTGAAAGTCAGATTGGCAGCACCTTTTTTAACCGAACTTACCGTCAATTCATTCGCCAAATCAAAAGTGATGGTGTTCATATTGGACAAGGCGGTAAAGGTAGTGGTCACTTTTCCCGAGATAAATCTGGTGGCAGCTGCCGGATTTACTGTGAATTCTAGTTTATGATAAGTAATATCATAATTGGCGGTGTTGGGATTCACCTCGATATTCATGAGCTGCGCTGCCGATTTCATTTCAGCTTCAGCAATCGAATGGCTGCGGCTTTTAGAGTTTTGGCCAAATGCCGCACTTATCGTAAGACAAAGTGCCAGTAGGTAGGTTTTTTCATGGTAATAGCAAAATTTTTGCGAATATAATGATAATCAGCAGTAACTAATCTTAAATATTTTATAAAGTACTACCCTATAACAGTTAAAATCGACCGAACCCTAAGCCTAAGTTTTTCTATATCGGAAACGTTATATCAAACATTTCATTAAATTTGCGTCCTTATAAAGAAAATGTCATGTTACAGATAAGTTACATCAGGGAAAATAAAGAGAAAGTGATTACGGCTTTGGCCAAAAGAAACATGGATGTGAAAACACTCGTGGAAGAAGTAATCCAGTTAGACGAAAACCGAAGAAGCGCTCAGGTTGCTTTAGATAATAATCTGGCGGAAGCCAACAAACTTTCGGCAGCCATTGGCGAGTTAATGAAAAATGGGGAAAAAGCAAAAGCGGAAATCCTTAAACTAAAAACCGTTCAGCTAAAGGAAACCAGCAAAGAGCTTTCTGAAAAATCAGATACTTTGGCGAATGAACTTTTGGAGAAAATGTACTTACTGCCAAACCTTCCTGCAGACATAGTTCCGGTTGGAAAAACTCCCGAAGAAAACCTAAACGTTTTTGAAGAAGGCGAAGTTCCGGTTTTACACGAAGGAGCACAGCCACATTGGGAATTGGTAAAGAAATACGACATCATCGACTTTGAATTAGGTGTAAAGATTACAGGCGCAGGCTTCCCGGTTTACAAAGGAAAAGGAGCCAAATTACAACGGGCCTTAATTTCCTATTTCCTGGATAAAAATACAGAAGCGGGTTACCAGGAATTCCAGGTACCGCATTTGGTAAACGAAGCTTCGGCTTATGGAACAGGACAGTTGCCTGATAAGGAAGGGCAGATGTACCACGATGCCACGGATGATTTGTACCTGATTCCAACTGCGGAAGTTCCGGTAACGAATATTTTCCGGGATGTGATTTTGCAGGAAAGCGAACTGCCAATTTTATGCACAGGTTACACACCATGCTTCCGACGTGAAGCGGGTTCTTACGGAGCACACGTTCGTGGATTGAACCGTCTGCACCAATTTGATAAAGTAGAAATAGTTCGAATCGAACATCCGGACAAATCGTATGAAGCTTTGGATGGCATGGTAGAACACGTAAAAACCATCCTGCAGGAACTAAAATTACCTTACAGGATTCTCCGTCTTTGCGGTGGGGATATGGGATTTGCTTCGGCTTTGACCTATGATTTCGAAGTGTTTTCAACTGCACAGGACAAATGGTTAGAAATATCTTCGGTTTCTAATTTCGAAACTTTTCAGGCCAACCGTCTGAAACTGCGTTTCAAAGGAAAAGAAGGAAAAACGCAACTGGCACACACGCTAAACGGAAGTTCCCTGGCATTGCCAAGGGTCTTAGCAGGAATACTCGAAAATTATCAAACGCCGGAAGGTATTGTAATTCCCGAAGTACTGCGCAAATACACTGGGTTTGATATTATAAACTAAAAAGTTAACCTGCCTTTCGGGAGCAGTTCTTTTTTAACATATCATTGCACTAATCGGACACAAAAAGTGTTACTTTAGTGCATTGATTTTTTAAATACACCATGAAGAGAATTCTTTTAATAATTGTATTATTTCTATCGCTTGGGGCTTTTGCCCAAAACGAGCAGTTGGCGAACAATTATTTTGACCGTGGCGATTTTGAAAAAGCTTTACTGAGTTATGAGGAATTATTAAAATCAAACGAAGGGAATCCTATTTATTTTCAACGGGTAATCGAATGTTACCAACAATTGCAGCAGTTTGAAAAGGCAGAAAAATTACTGGAAATCCGATTAGACAAATACAGGCAGGGCAATCTTTTGGTAGAGTTGGGTTACAATTACCAATTGCAGAAAAATCAGGAGAAGGCCAACAAATATTACAATCACGCGATAGACCGAATTAAGAAAAATGCCAATGAAGTTTACGGAATTGCCTATGTTTTCGAAAGGAAAGCACTGATCGACTTTGCGCTTTTGGCTTACCAAACGGCTGTTGAAAAAGATTCGAAACTGAGCTTCAATTTTCAAATGGCAGTCCTTTACGGTCAACAGGGCAACATTAATCAGATGATCGATACTTTCCTCGATGAGGCTTTTGTAAATCCGCAAAACTTACCCGTAATCCAAAATCAGCTGTCGCGGTTCATGACCGAACAGGAAGATGCTACCTTTAATGAAACGCTAAAAAAGCACTGCTTCTTAAGGCTCAAAAGACACAGGATGTTTTCTGGAACGATTTCCTGAGCTGGCTTTTTATCCAACAAAAAGAATACGGCAAGGCATTCATTCAGCAAAAAGCGATTTATAAAAGAAACCCGGAATCATTTAATAATATTGTCAGCTTAGGGCAAATGGCAATCGAGGATAACGACCAGGATTCGGCACAGGAAATTTTGACTTTTGTATTGGAGAACACCAAAGATTTAGAGCTGCTGATCGAAGCAAATTCCTATTTGATCCAAATGAAAATCGATCATGCCACAGAGAAGGATTATCCTGCCATTACAATCCAACTAGAAGCGTTGATAAAGGAATTTGGCGTAAGCCCATACACACTTTCACTATTGAAACTACAGGCTGATTTTGAAGCTTTCCACCTAAATAATCCGGAAAAGGCAAAGACCATCTTAAAAAGCGCCATGGAAATGCCTATTAACCGTTACCAACTGGCAGAAGCCAAAATGGAACTCGCGGATATCCTTTTGTTTGAAGAAAAATTCAATCAGGCATTAATTTATTATTCGCAGATAGATGAAGATATGGGTGGTGATGTCGTGGGGCAGGAAGCCAGTTTAAAAACAGCCAAAACCAGTTATTTCAAAACCGATTTCGAATGGGCATCACACCAGTTGAAAGTCCTGAAATCGGCTTCATCACAATTGATCGCCAATGATGCTTTGGATCTGTTTTTGCTGATCAGTGATAACACAGTCGAAGATTCCCTTCAGGTGGCGCTTAAGAAATTCGCAAAGGCTGATTTTTTACTGTACCAGAATAAAAAGGCTGCCGCATTATCACAATTTGAACTCATCTTAAAAGACCACAAAGGCGAAGATATTGAAGCAGTCACGTTATTGCGAATCGGGAGAATCTATGAAAAACAGGGCGATTTTATCAAAGCACTGGCCATTTATGATGAAATAATCAACAAACACAAAGAAACTATTTACATAGACGAAGCGCTTTATTATTCGGCAGAAATTTACAATATCCAACTCAAGGATTCGGAAAAAGCCAAACCGCTTTATGAGGAAATGATTTTCAAACATCAGGACAGTATCTTCTATGTAGATTCAAGGAACAAATACCGAAAACTCAGAGGCGACACTAATCTATAACTATTTGTCACCCTGAGCGCAGTCGAAGGGCTAAATTATACAATCATGATTTTATACAACGTAACAATAAACATCCACGAAAGCGTGCACGACCAATGGATGCAATGGATGCAGGAAAAACACATCAACGATGTATTGGCCACCGGGAAATTTTCATCTGCCCGAATGGTAAAGGTTTTAATCGAAGAAGAAATGGGAGGAACAACCTATTCAATCCAGTATTTTACTGATTCCAAAGAAACCTTACAACGCTATTACGATGAAGACGCACCAAGATTAAGGGAAGAAGGCAATCGCTTATTTGGCGACAAAATGCTGGCTTTTAGAACGGAATTGGAGCTGATTTCGGAACATTAATTTCACTTACTTCCGTCCTTCGCGGAAAGACAAACAATGACTACATGAACGACGTAAGAGCCAAAAAACATCTCGGGCAGCATTTCTTAACAGATGAATCCATTGCCAAAAATATAGCCGACACCTTAAATTTTGAAGGGTACGACATTACGTTGGAAATCGGTCCCGGAATGGGGGTGTTGACCAAGTATCTTTTGGATAAACCAACCACTACCTATGTCATCGAAATTGATACCGATTCGGTAGAATACCTGAATGCACATTATCCACAACTGCACGGAAAGATCATTTCAAAAGACGTTCTGAAATACAACATCAACGAAGTTTTTGAAGGGAAGCCTTTTGCCATCATTGGCAATTTCCCTATAATATTTCGTCTCAGATAGTTTTCAAATGTTTGGAATTACGCCACCAGGTTCCCGAATTTTCAGGAATGTTCCAAAAAGAAGTTGCCGAAAGGATCTGTGAAAAAAAGGAACTAAAGCCTACGGAATATTATCAGTTTTGGTCCAGGCGTTTTATGAAGCGGAATATTTATTTACGGTTCCACCAACTGTTTTCAATCCACCGCCAAAAGTAAATTCGGGTGTTTTACGCCTGCGTAGAAAGGAAAATTTTACGTTGCCCTGCAATGAGAAATTATTCTTTTCGGTAGTAAAAACCGGATTCCAACAGCGCCGCAAGACCTTAAGGAATAGCTTAAAATCCTTTAACCTTTCGGATAATTTAAAAGAAGACACTATCTTTGACCTCCGTCCGGAGCAACTTACGGTAGAACAATTCATTGAACTTACCCAAAAAATAGAAGCCAATGCAGTTTAAAATCAGCAAAGAACTCTTAGAGCAAATCGAGCAGCTTATCGATCAAAGGAATGACCAGGAACTGGAAGTTTTATTGAATGATATGCACCATGCCGATATTGCCGAGATCTTTGATGAACTGAATATTGATAACGCTATCTATATCTTCAAGATTTTAGACAGCGAAATTACGGCTGAAATCCTAATGGAATTAGAGGATGATGTCCGTGAAAAAATTCTTCAGGGTCTTTCTGCTAAAGAAATTGCGGAAGAACTAGATGAATTAGATACTGATGACGCTGCCGACATTATTGCCGAACTTTCGCAAAGTAAAAAAGAAGAAGTAATCTCAGAGCTGGAAGACGTTGAGCACGCGAAAGACATTGTCGATTTGCTGCGGTACAACGAAGACACTGCCGGAGGTTTGATGGGGAAGGAAATGGTGAAGGTCAACGAAAACTGGAACGTACTTACCTGCGTAAAGGAAATGCGAATCCAGGCCGAACACGTTACCAGAGTCCATTCTATTTATGTGGTTGACGATGAAAACAGGCTGAAAGGAAGATTGTCCCTAAAGGATTTATTGACGACTTCAACCAAAACACCAATCAGCGAAGTCTACATCAAAAAAGTAGATTACGTAAAAGTAGATACTCCCAATACAGAAGTGGCCCGTATCATGCAAAAGTATGACCTCGAAGCCATTCCGGTCGTAGACGAAATGGGAAGATTGGTAGGCCGCGTTACCATTGATGATATCGTAGACGTAATCAAGGAAGAAGCCGATAAGGATTACCAAATGGCAGCAGGTATCACGCAGGACGTAGAAGTTGGCGACAGCGTTTTCGAAATGATAAAAGGACGTCTGCCATGGCTTTTAATAGGAATGGCGATCGAAATCATAGCGTCTTTTGTCTTAAAAGGAAACGAGTCCGCTTTTGACAAATACAAAACCCTTATTATTTTTGTGCCTTTGCTTTCTGCAACTGCAGGAAATATTGGTGTTCAGGCTTCAGCTATTGTGGTACAGGGATTGGCTAACGGTTCACTAAAGGAATTCAGTAGCAACTACTTTAAAAAAGAACTTTTTGTAGCCATGATTTCGGGAACCGTGATTTCTGTCTTTTTATTGATTTTTCACTCGGTTGTGTACCAACAATACCATGTAGGAATAGCCATTTCCATCTCAATGATAGTGGTAATCCTTTTTGCCGCTATGCTTGGAACCCTCGTTCCGTTATTCCTTCACAAAAATAAAATTGATCCCGCCATCGCAACCGGACCGTTCATTACCACTACTAACGACGTTTTCGGAATTATCATTTATTTCGGAATTGCAAGATTGATTCTTGGGTTTTAACTAGGTTGCTTTCGGGGATTTTATAAAACCCACTGCAAATTAATCAGATGGCCTAGGTCATTGGTTAATTTGTTGTCTTTGTTAGAGCGAAGAAATTTTCCATTTGAGTCCTGTGCAAGTGTAATGTTTTCGCCTACATTCCATTTAGCTGTTGAGTAATTCCATATCCAGGTTGTGGCAGTTGCGCCTGGTGTCTCTAAAAGAGATATCACCTGTTCCTTGCTTTTTTTCTGCCCTGCCGGTAATGCCCTCAAATATTTGGTGAATAGCATAAGCGGTAACGTCATTCTTGTTATCTTTCCATACTCCAGAAATTCTGTATTTTGCCATACCCAGTTTATTTTAATTTGAGTTTACTCTGATGGTAAAAGAGTATAAATTGTTCTATTTTTTTCAGTGTTCAATTCTTAAATCTTCACATTTAAAGTCCTATTAACTTATAGAATTCAGAAAGCTTTATGTTTTTGGCTTCACATATTTTGTTAATAGTCTCTAAGCTTATCATATAATTGGGGTCGTTTTTTATACGGCGTACTGTTTTTTCGTCTAAACTATGCTCAACCGCAAAAGAATTTAAGGACTTAGCCTGGCTAATCCATTCTTTATTAATGAAATCAACTATTTTACGATTTGTCCTCTTCATGCTAACAAAGTAAATTCCTAAATTATTAATTATCTCGGATTGAAATCCGATATTAATTTTTTAAATGAATGAGACCAATATCAGATGCAGTTCTGCACTGCCTCTGTTCTAATGTAGATAAAATGAGAGAAGATGAAGCCTGAAAATAAAAAAAGCTCTTTCGAAAGAAAGAGCTTTTGTACCCGGAGCGGGACTTGAACCCGCACGGTTGCCCACAGGTGTTTGAGACCAGCGCGTCTACCAATTCCGCCATCCGGGCGTTTACCTTGAATGGTTTCAGTTTAATTTTTAGAAAAAATTAATTAAAGAAGTGCCATCCGGGCTCTTTACAAATGACTTTTCCTTGTTTAATTTATAAAAAATCAATAAAGTTATGGTCATTTGACTTGATTAGACAAAACCAACAACAGTTGGCTTATCGCGAAAAACAAGGGTCAAATAGACTGCTTGTTTTTAAACACGGTGCAAATGTAAAAAATAAAATATCATTTTCTAAAAAAAATACTCTAAAATATCCTTTCAGAGTTAGATTTAATTTCTAAATTTGCACCTCGGTAAAACGAACAACAACTAACTAACTACATTCGAGACACTTCCGCAAGGAACGAAACGGATAAAAACAACAAAATTATAATGTCGCAACAAGAACCGGAAGCAAAGATTTTTGCTTGTTCACAAAGCGTCTATCTAGCCGAACAAATAGCCGAAAACTATGGTGTTCAGCTGGGTAAAGTTACGTTCTCAAAATTTAGTGATGGTGAATTTCAACCTTCTTTTGAAGAATCAATAAGAGGTTTGCGCGTTTTTATTGTCTGCTCTACATTTCCGAGTGCCGACAATTTAATGGAACTTTTGTTAATGATTGATGCTGCCAAAAGAGCATCGGCCAGGCACATTACTCCCGTAATTCCGTATTTTGGTTACGCAAGACAGGACAGAAAAGACAAACCAAGGGTTCCGATTGGAGCAAAGCTAATAGCAAAACTATTAGAAACTGCAGGAGCAACCCGAATCATGACGATGGATTTACATGCCGATCAGATTCAGGGATTCTTTGAAATGCCGGTCGACCATTTGTTTGCATCGACTATCTTTTTGCCGTATGTTAAGAGTCTTCAGTTAGACAATTTAACTATCGCTTCTCCGGATATGGGAGGTTCAAAAAGAGCTTATGCGTATTCTAAGTTCCTGGAATCAGATGTTGTAATCTGTTACAAGCAAAGAAAAGCAGCCAATGTGATTGATACGATGGAACTGATTGGTGAAGTGAAAGGAAGGAATGTGATTTTGGTTGATGATATGATTGATACCGGAGGAACATTAGCGAAAGCAGCAGATCTGATGATGGAAAAAGGAGCTTTGAGCGTAAGGGCAATTTGCACACACGCCATCCTTTCGGGAGAAGCTTATGAAAAAATAGAGAATTCCAAATTATTGGAATTGATTGTTACCGATTCTATTCCGTTAAAGAAAGAATCCAAAAAGATAAAAGTGGTAAGTTGTGCCCCTCTTTTTGCAGAAGTAATGAATATGGTGCAGCACAACAACTCGATCAGCGGAAAGTTTTTGATGTAATTCAGAAGCAAGAAACAAGAGTAAAGAAGCAAGAAATTGCGTGAGGGATTGGAGCGAGTATCCTTTTTGAAAAAAAGATAATGCGGAAAGCCCGGCCCGAAGGGACACGCCCAAAAGAGAATTTTTATTATTAATTATATATTTTTTACAATGAAATCGATTACGATTAAAGGATCACAAAGAGAAAGCGTAGGCAAAGTTGCGACTAAGGCGGTACGTAATGCTGGAATGGTTCCTTGCGTTATTTACGGAGGAAAACAACCAATACATTTTGCAGCAGAAGAAAAAGCATTCAAAAGCTTGGTTTACACTCCAAACGCGCACACAGTTGTGATAGATTTGGATGGAAAAACTACCAATGCAGTTTTGCAGGACATTCAGTTTCACCCAGTTTCAGACAGAATCAACCATATTGACTTCTTTCAATTGGATGAAAACAAGGAAATCATTATGGAAGTACCTGTAAAAGTAACCGGAACTTCTCCAGGTGTACTTTTAGGAGGTGTTTTGAACCTGAACCAAAGAAGATTAAAAGTGAAAGCTTTGCCAAAAAATCTACCTGATTTTGTGGAAGCAAACATTTCTGAATTGCAGATGGGGAACAAATTGTATGTAACTAAGTTACCTGCAGATAACTTCAAATTAATGCACCCGGACAACACTGTTGTAGCGCAAGTGAAGATTTCACGTGCTGCTATGAAAGCGGCTCAGGAAGCTGCAAAAGCAGAAAAAGGAGCAGCAAAAAGAAAAAATAATCCATTTATTTTTCCAATACCAAAAAGCATCAGTTTACTGGTGCTTTTTTTATGTCGAAAACTAAAATTTTCAAATTATCTCATTTTCAAATTTTCAAATTCGCTTACTTTTGCCAAATGAATTGGATTAAGAATCTGTTTAATAGAAACAATATCTCTGAAAACTCAGAACCCATGAAGAAATACCTAATCGTAGGCCTTGGAAACATTGGTGCCGAATATGTAAATACCCGCCATAATATTGGTTTCAAAATAGTCGATTATGTCGCAGATAATGCAGGCGTATCATTTGAAACTGTAAAGCTTGGAGCAGTGGCTCAATATTCTGTGAAAGGGCGGAAATTAATTTTATTGAAGCCTAATACCTATATGAACCTTAGCGGCAAAGCAGTTAAATACTGGATGGATAAGGAAAATATCGCTAAAGAAAATGTCCTGGTAATAACAGATGATTTGAATCTGGCTTTTGGAACTATCCGTATCAAAGGAAAAGGAACTGATGGTGGGCATAACGGATTGAAAAATATCCAGCTTATTTTAAATACTTCAGAATATCCGCGATTTCGTTTTGGAATTAGTGACGAATTTAAGAAAGGACAACAAGTAGATTATGTGTTGGGCGAATGGAATGAAGAGGAGAAAGCAAAGCTTACCGAAAGATATAAAGTCGCAAGGGAAATTGTCGAGTCTTTTGCTTTGGCAGGATTGAACGAAACGATGAACAGTTACAACGGAAAATAAAAAAGCCTCTCGACATTGTTGAGAGGCTTTTTTATCTGAAATGAACCTTATTGAATAACTAGTTTTTTAGTCACAAGTCCTTTATCACTTTGGATATTTACAAAATAAACACCGCTAGCCGGTTTGTCTAAGGCAATAACCTGAGTCAAATTAGCCGATTGATCAAAGTTATTCTCATAAATGGTTTTGCCGGTTACATCAAATACTTCAACGGAATAATTATTTGTTAATTCTTTAAATTCAATCGTAAAACTACCTTTACTTGGGTTAGGATAAAGCGTAAATTGATTTTGTAAAAATTCCTCTTTGGCTAAAGCCGTAGTTGTAAATTGGCTGGAAATTGTATTATACCAAGCTTGCATTCTGGCAGCTTGACCAGCAGTGAACATATACATACACGCATCTTGCACATAATCCATATAATTCATAGTTAATTGCAGAAAACCACAAGTACTTATGGCTTGACCTGAAACTGCCGGATCAGGCGGATTATCAGCAGCATTACAATCATAACGAGGTTGATCGGTAATCGGGGTATCACAAACACCATCTCCCCGAGGATTAGATGGAGTATATACAGCACAATTTGGTTCGTTACAACCGGAAAAAGTGTGGGCTAAATTAAAAAAATGTCCTAATTCGTGAGTTAATGTTCTTCCTTTATTATAAGGAACTCCAGGAACATAACCCGTACATGAAGTTGGACTTCCGGTGAGTGTTGCGCCAAAAGCATTATTGTCTATAACAACGGTTCTACCAGCGGCGGGAGAACCTCCAAGAGGTGAGAAACCTAATATGTTATTAGCAATATTAGTTACTACTATATTCATATAGCCACTCCATGTTAAATCTTCATTGCAGCCGTCCTGACAATTTATTACGCCCGAACCAATAAAATCCGTTCCAAAAGTAACCGCTAAGTCGCCATTGACTAAACCTGTTCCGTCAGGATGGTTTTGGGTGGCTATTTCAAAAACCACATTCAAGCTTCCTGTCGTTGTTTCGGGATAGTTATCACTAACCGAGGCCCAGTTGGAAATGTCGGTATTGGTTCCGTTATAATCGGCATTCAATATGGCAACTTGTCTTTGTGCTAATCGGCGAAGACAAGTTTTTACCGTTGCTGATAGAGAACCTCCTGTTGGATAATGAACTGCGACTGGAATTCTAATGGCATTATTGACATTTCTTTGCGTATTAGATTCTAATTTTTGCATCTCAATTTCAAACTTAGCCTGTTGCTCTAAATACGCAGCTCTTTTAGTAGGGTTATCCATAATTGTTTGCATCAATTGATTGGAACCACAGGTTCTATTTTGCGCAAAGCCAACCTGGAAAACAAGTAATGCCAATAATAATTTTAATTTCATTCTAATGGGGTTTTATTTTTTGAGTTGTCAAAAGTAGTCAAATGTACTACATAAACTAATTTTTAACAAAAAAAGAGGTAAATCTTTAAAGATTTACCTCTTTTAACTATTTAATAGTCAAATGCCTATTCAATAATTAAGCGTTTTACTACTTTTTTATTGCCATCCGAAACGGAAACCAAATATACACCTGATTGTGTACCGTTCAATTGTATGTTTTCGTTAAATGTAGCCTGATTGGAATATTGGTTTCCAAATATTTTTCTACCTCTCATATCGAAAACGTCAACTTGTATGTCATTTCCGGTAGTAGAATCGAATTGAATGTTAAAGCTTCCTTTGTTTGGATTAGGATAAAGAGTAAAATCATTAAATCCAAAATCCTCTGTCCCAAGATTGGCCTGAATGGTAAAGTTTCTACTATTCAAAGCAAAGAAAATGTTGGCGGAAGCTTTTACCATGAATCTACAGGTTGTAGAGGTTGTTGGTAAATTAGGAATAACCACGGTTGCAGAACCATTATTTGGAACTCCGGTAGCCAGCACTGTACTAAAGGTGGTGTTATTTCCATTTACGTTAGTAGCAAGTAAAATATCTACGGTTGAAGCACCGGCTAAAAGGTCTGTGCCTAAAACATTCCACGTAATGGTTTGCGTTGAACCACCTGTGTATGAAATTCCGGTAGTCGTTTGTGATGTTACAGCAAAAGGCCCGGCAGTAGCAACCACATTAACGGTTGAGGAAGCTGTTTTGGTTTGACCCATGCCTGGATGATTATCTCTAGCTGTAATAACAAAGCGGGTAGTCTTGGCTATACTCGAACACGATTCCCAGTTGGCATTGGTACTTGATGGAATTACTATTGTTCCTGATAATGTCTTAAGCAATTGAGGAAAATATCTTATTGGAGCAGCGGTTGGGGTAAAGGTTCGGAAAATCGGCCCTGCAGTTTTGGTGCCAAAAACCCTGCTGTTTGCCTGAGTCGTAGCCGCTGTTCCTACATCATTCTGTTCCCAAATATAGGTTAGCGAGTCTGTAGCATCAGCGTCTGAACCACTACCCGTTAGAACGAATGGAGTACTTATTGGAATGGTAAAATTTCCTCCACTTGCTACTGTTGGTGTAGCATTAATACCTCCTAAAGGGGTTGTAACAGCACAATTCGTAGAAGAGGTATTCAGATTAACCTGAATCTGATTGATGCTTTTGTAGCTAAATAAAGCATCAGAATTATTTTGAACGTTAAAGCTTGTTCCTGAATTGCTAAAAGCGACACCTGCATAAGCCATAATTGTAGTCCCGCTACCAGGTTCTGTCTGTACTCCTGATCCTTCAAAATTATAAGTAAAAGTATGGCTGGCACCTAATTGGTGTCCCATTTCATGCACCACAAAATCGATATCGAAAGTATCTCCGGCAGGAACACCATTGCTTGGTGAGGTATAGGCACTACCTTTGTATTCATCTACATCATTACTGCATACACATCCAATGCAACCCGCATTTCCACCACCACCTGAAGCACCAAATAAATGGCCAATGTCAAAGGCAGCATTTCCCAAGGTTGATTGCAATGTACTGGCAAGTTCATCATTCCAAGTATCAGGAGCGAATTCCTCGCCACCTATTATTACAGTCGAAGAATAAGGATCAGAACTAGAATCGTAAAAGATTACCTGATCATTTTCAGGAATGATATTTAAGTGAACGGCTAAGTCTCTTTCCATTACACCGTTAACACGGGTCATGGTATTATTCATTGCCGCCAAAACTAAAGCTACTTCAGCACTGCTCGAAGCACCAAAGAAGTTTGCATATTCAGCTGTACAGGATATTGCTAACCTAAAAGTTTTGTATCGGGCATTATCGGCTAAAGTGGTGTTTTCGAATTTATCTGAAACATCATCAGCTAACGCTACATCATCCGTACTACAGTTAAAGGGTAATTTCCCATTAATCCTGTTTTTTGAATTAAACAATACATAAGCCGTAGCCTGTTTGTCATAAGCCTCAAGAAATTCTGTTCCATTGTCTGCCCTAAAGACCATCGTTTGGATTCCTTTTGGGGAAATACTTAGGTTTACGGTAGCATGTTTATCTTCAATTCCTTTACCTACATAAGCTCTTATTTGTGGAAAACGAAGTTGCAATTCAGGATCAAAATTGGAGTTTTCCCAAACCAAAAAGGTTTCCAATTCTCCATTTAAATTAGGAAGTGTTATCTGAACTCCCGGAGTATTAGAGAATTTGTCCTGGGCGTTAATAAGTGTTTGTCGAAATGCATTTAAATTTAAGCTAAAATACATTTCACCCTCGCAAGCACCTTCTTCTCTTTCTCTTTTCAGATCAGTGATATCTGAAGCTTTTTTGTGCTCCATAGTGCGTTTTGAGCAAATGTTTGTCCTATTGAGAATAAGATCACAATAAGAAGTAATGTTTTTTTCATGGCATTTGTTGATTAAAAAATAGTAGGTAAAGATAGTTATGTTTGAAGAAACTGCAAATTATATAACTTAAAAATAACAATGACTTCACTCAATAGCTTTACTAATGAGCTTTAATTCCCTTTATTTAAAGGATGTTTAATTTATTAAGTTAATAAATTAAAGAGTTAGAATTTTAGATAACTTTCCGATTGGCGGTAACAATAAAAGCAACTGGTTAAATATATTTTGGTTTATTGGTTTATAATTTGAGGCCGAAATGTGTTGTTTTTAATTTCTATAACATATTTTTGCCTATAATATATTTACCTACATTTTTGAAGATATTCCAATCCATAAAATCGTTTTCATCCGATAAACAAACCGTTGTTACTATTGGTACTTTTGATGGTGTTCATCTTGGGCATCAGAAAATACTCGAACAAATTACGAACAACGCAGCCAACTCAAATTGCGAAAGCCTTGTACTTACCTTTTTCCCACATCCAAGAATGGTCCTTCAGGAAGATACCGAGATGAAGCAATTGAACACGCTGAATGAAAAAATCGGTTTGTTGGATAATTTAGGTGTCGACAATTTGGTCATTCATCCTTTTGACAAAGAATTCTCACGCTTGACCGCGGAAGAATTCGTAAAGGAAGTTTTAGTCGGAATCTTTAAAGTCAAAAAGATTGTCATTGGCCACGACCACCGTTTTGGAAGAAACCGAACGGCTAATATTGATGACTTAATCACTTTTGGAGAAATTTATGGTTTTGACGTAGAGCAAATTTCAGTCGAGCAAATTAATGAAGTTTCTATCAGTTCCACCAAAATCAGGAATGCGCTCTTAGAAGGTAATGTAGAATTGGCTGCAGATTATCTAGGATATGATTATTCATTAACCGGAATCGTTTCAAAAGGGAAACAGCTAGGAAGGACAATCGGTTATCCTACGGCAAACATCAAAATCGACGAAAATTACAAACTTATTCCACAAAACGGAGTTTACATTGCCAAAAGCATCATCGATGGCAAACTCATTTACGGAATGATGAACATCGGTACTCGCCCAACTGTCGATGGCACCACACAAACCATAGAAATTAATTTCTTTGATTTCAATCAGGATTTGTACGATCAGAAAATCACGGTTTCATTGCTCAAAAGGATGCGTTCAGAACAAAAGTTTGAATCGATTGATGCTTTGAAAAAACAATTAGGCATTGATAAGGCTGCGGCACAGGAATTTATAAGCCATTTATAGAATTCGCATTCAATCGTTACATCTTTATACTATTTTAGTGTTTTTCTGTTAAAGGTTTTCTTGTTCAATTATATTTTTTTCTTAACTTTATGAAAAAGTGTTTAACTAGCTAAAAAAACCATTATGAAACTGCCAAAAGAAGTCGTCAATGCAATTATAATATTTGCCGGAATATCTGCTTACTTTTTACTCATCGATTTACTTAATTTATCAGACATTCTATGGTTAAGGATGCTGAATGTGCTATTTGTCTGGTACGGAGTTACGAGAACCCTTAACTATAATGTTACACACGGAAAAACAGATTATGCCTATAACTTATTTTCCGCCGGAGCAACAGCTTTTCTCGGGGTTTTCCTTGCTATTATTGGTTTGGTTGCCTATATCCATATAAGAGGAGGTGACGAATATGTTAACAATCTTTCACAGGATTTACTATTTGGTGGAAAACCAAGCGCCAATCAATACTGCATCGGAATATTATTTGAAGGAATTGCTTCCGCACTAATTGTTGTTTTTGTTTCGGTACAATATTGGAGAAGAAGAATGGCTCCTGAATAGGATATTTCAGTGTTATTACGACAAGATATAAAGCTCCAAAATACTGGGGCTTTTTTATTTGTTCATAATCGGTCACAAAATTGTAACTTAAATACAATTTAGTTACTTTTGATGCAATCTAAAATGGCACTTATGAGCATTACTAAACACAATTGGACCAAGGAAGAAATCATCGCAATATACAATAAACCTATGATGGATTTGCTTTACGAAGCAGCTACAATCCATAGAGAACAACACGATCCAAATGTAGTTCAGGTATCCACTTTATTATCCATCAAGACCGGAGGTTGCCCAGAAGATTGTGGCTATTGTCCACAAGCAGCCCGTTACCATACCGATATTCAGGGAAATGATTTAATGACGGTTAGCCAGGTAAAGGCTCAGGCTTTAAGAGCAAAATCAAATGGCTCGTCAAGGGTTTGCATGGGTGCAGCCTGGAGAAATGTAAAAGACGGTGAGGAGTTTGATCAGGTACTTGAAATGGTGCGTACCATCAACAAACTGGATATGGAAGTCTGCTGTACATTAGGAATGATAACCGAAAACCAGGCACAAAGATTAGCGGAAGCAGGTCTATATGCCTACAACCACAATTTAGATACCTCTGAAGATTATTATAAAGATGTAATTTCTACAAGGAGTTTTGAAGACCGTTTGGAAACCATCGAGAATGTCCGCAAAACTAACGTAACCGTTTGTAGTGGTGGAATTATCGGAATGGGAGAAAGCATCGAAGACAGAGCCGGAATGCTGGTTGCCCTTTCAACCTTAAATCCACAACCGGAATCCGTACCAATCAATGCATTAGTAGCTGTGGAAGGAACTCCATTGGAAAATGAGAAACCTGTAGAAATTTGGGAAATGATCCGAATGGTAGCCACTACCCGAATCGTTATGCCGGAAACACAGGTGCGTCTATCTGCCGGAAGGACTGAAATGTCGAGAGAAGGACAGGCTATGTGTTTCTTTGCCGGAGCAAATTCAATTTTCGCAGGAGATAAATTATTAACTACGCCAAACCCGGATGTCAACGAAGACATGAAAATGTTTGAAACACTTGGATTAGTGGCGCAAAAACCATTCATAAAGATAATGCAGCCTAAAACTGTAGAAGCAGCAGATTCGCAGTTCCAGTCTTTAGGTGAAAAACCAAAATGGACACGTCCAGGCCATACCATCGAAAGAAATTTAGAAGCATCAGGCAAAGGGAAATAAAAATTTACCATCATAAAAAAAGCGGTCTCGTTACTTATACGGGACCGCTCTTTTTTATACTTTGTTTTTTGTTTCTATAAGATGATTTTTCGGGAAACCGTAAATCCATTGGCCAATTTGATTTTCACAATCAGGGTTTGCTTACTGTTAGAAATATTGGATGCCGTGAAGTTATTATTAGCGATATTTTTGCTTTCAAATAATTGCCTGCCCAAAATGTCATAAACAATAACATCCTCAATGTTTTCGATATGCGACTTAATAAGCAACTCCCCATGATTGGAGGCTACAGATACACTGCTGTCCAATGTCTCAAAATCAGGATTGCCTAAAGCGGCATCGGTATATCGTAACACAAATCGGTTTTCGAATCTTCCGTAGTTTGTGGTGAAGGTATAAGGGGATTCTTTTAGGTTATGGATAATATTCATCTCCTTATCTTCCACATAAATCGGTGTTTCTTCCAGATTGAAAATTCCTTCTTTCTTATCAATCCCGATAGTAAATTCCCCAGTAACTGCGCTAAAATACCCTAACGGAACAATATCCGAAGGGTCAAAAGAAGGTCTTGCCTGAATTTTGTATTTTTCATTACCGGCTATAGAATAAAAGCTGACATAATTATTGGATTGATTTACCCTTCCATCATAAGCCCAGTCAAACCCTAAAGTGGTTTCGTCAAAATACCCTATGAGTTGTTGGCCAAACATTCCATCTGCATTCATAAGATTAAGCCATAATCTGTCTTTCTCTTCAATTCCATCCACTGAGGTTTTGAAAAATTGAGTATTTGCATACGTTTTGCTTCGCATCGTATTGTTAAATAACAAATTATTAGTGCTCTGTGCTTCCACAAAAAGCCCTGCCCCGATCCAATGTAACCTGAAGGAATAGCACTTGCCGGTGTTGTTAAACTGGCTCGCGTTCCTCCGGTCATGTTGTATAACGCATAATCGTCTGAAATGAAATTATAAGCACTTGGTCCCGGATTGCTATTGGAAATATTAAGCACATGTGTCCAGAAATATAATGTTCCCGATATATTTAAACCATTGTCCTGAATAAATTTATCAGCAAATAATGCCGATGGATACGGATTTCCAACAAAGTTGTAATCATCATTCGGGTTATTGACACCTACAAAACCCGCATCTGTATTGGCGGTTTGAACCAATGCTAATGGAATTATACCGTTGTTGACCCTTCCTGAGAAAGTAACAGTAACCGGTGGTGCCGAAGGAGTAAAGGCAACCGAAGTAGGAGCCATAATAGCATACCCTTTACCACTCGTCATATTGCCACTATAGTTTTGCCAGGCAAATGGAGCTACATCATCGAAACTATCTGCAGTAACTGATGTTACCGTTCCCGCACTGTTGATGGTTCTCGAATCATAGAAATTGGCCGTATTAAACTCAAAACTATAATCAGTTCTCCATCCTGTAAAGGTAGAACCGATATTGGCATTGGCAGCTGCAACCGGTGATGACCAGTAAATATAATCAAAGCGCTCATAAGGCGTTGTGGTTCTTTTAATATTAGTCGTTCCGCTATTGGTTACAATACCATTTTCTTCTACCATAACTAAGGAAGCGTTGTTTTCAATATTCAGTGTTCCTCCCGCACTTACAGTAAGGTCATTTTTAATATTAATGTAATCGTTCGCTTTGATAGTCACTACTGCCGGGCTGTTAACGGTTAGGCTACAGGCATCAAAACTCACTGGGAATGGAAACGAAGCCGAATTATTAGTGTCGTAATTGCTGTTAATTATCGCAGCCTTATTTATTGTAGGGATCCCATTGCTCCAGCCACCAGCGGTCCATGTTGTGCTTAAAGAAGGTATTATCTTAACAGCATTACTCGCCTTATAACAAGTATTCGTGTTTTCCCAAACTTCACAATAAAATTGGTAATCCACTATAGTGGAGATATCAGAAATAGATAGCGTGTTGGTACTGGCACCCGAGTAAATTCCGCCGTCCGCAATTAAGTTCCAAATGTTCGAACCATTGGCAATAGCATACCATTTAAATTGTAATCCCAAACCTCCGGCAAACCCTTGTACTCCCGTTACAGTCAAAGTTGTAGCTTTACAGGTTGCAGTATAGGTAAGCGTAGTTACAGTAGGTGGAGGTCCTGCCATGAAATTAAACGTACCTATGTTTGAATAATCATTGTTAGAACAACTACCGGCTCCAGTACCGAGAAAATCTACAATATTCCAATCAGAATTCGAATAAGTAGTGTTTGGGACTGTTACCGTATTTTTTCTTCTGAAAGACGCTCCCTCTGTGCTTATTGAGGCCGGTGCCCAATTATTGCTTCCAAAAGTCCCCCAACTGTCAATAGGCACTGTAGCGCTGACAGCAGAGTTAAATAATCCGATATGGTCATGTGCGTTAGTTGCAAAATTTATGGAACCCGATGCATTAGTCTGTGCGGCATAAGAACCGTTAGCTCCAGGAGTTCCGCAAAAGCTGTCATTTCCTAAAGCAACCACGTGGGAAGCACCATTTGCCAAAGAGCCACTCAATGCCAGGGTAAAGGAATAGGCCGCTCCATTATTAGCCACCTTAAGTGAATAATTGGCTAAACTAGGAATATTACTTCCCGTGCCGTTATAGATTTCAACATAAGAAAGTTGCCCCGCATTGGAGTCAGTAACTTCACTAATGAATAATCCTCCAACCGTCGTCCCTCCCTCACATGAAGTCGAAACATTATCTATTACCGTAAAAACATTCGATGCGTGACAACCTTGCGCGCTGGTAGTTATTAAAGTTCCCGAAACTGCTCCTGATGGAACAGTTGCAATCATATGAGTAGCGTCTATTGGTGTAACCGTAGCAGATAAAGCATTAAAAGATGCCGAAGCCCCTGTTAATGTTCCTGATGTTGCCGTAATAGTCACTTCTGTTCCAACAGGTCCTGAAGTAGGCGTGATGGTATTGGTAGCCGCGACTGCACAATTCCCATTCCCGTCAATAATAAATGTATAAGGGTTTTCATCTGCGTCGTTATTGTATATTCTTACCGTTGCCGATCTGTAGCCCGCAAAAGTTGGAGTGAACGTTATCTGAAAAGTAAGGCTTGACTCAGCACCAACTGTAGCCACTGATGGCTGTATAGTTACTGCAAAATCTATTTCTGTTCCCGTTGGATTTCCGGGTAGGATTTCAACTATTGGCGTATTGGTTAAATTCAATCCTACGCTTCCCCGATTGTAAATGGAAAAGGTATGGGCTAAATTACCGCCAATATTTACAGTATTATAAGCTGCATTACCAAAGGCTGCAGTAGTGGTAGTTCCGTTTGGAATCGTAATTCCGGCCACGCCACTCTTAACCTCAATTTCCTGGTCGCGGATGGCTGCCGATATATGGTTGGTTCCCGTATTAAGGGTACATCCTGTTTTTGAAATAGTTCCTGAGGTAATTACGGTTCCTCCATTAGTCCAGTCAGTACCGTCCCATTGGTTGGATTTGAAATCCGCAGTAATAGTTCCAATTACATCCGAAGCAGGATAGGTAGCAGAAAAATTATAGGTTGGAGCTGTAATCCCTGATGACGTTAATGACCAATATCGTCTTATGTAAGAAGACGCAGTAGACCAGTTTGGATGACCTAAAGGTGGATTTTCGACAGCCATTCCTAAAGTGGCAGTCGCAAAGGTTCCTGCCGTATAGTTTACGGTCGCAGGTGCATATTCGGCACCACCATTTCCAACTGGGAAAACATAATTTGTTCCTGTAGCAGTAACCACTTTATTCAAAATTCCCCCAGCGGAAACATCCGCAATCACGTGACTGTTAGCCGAACCTGTAGGATTTACACCATTCGCCAACGTCATTGTAGTGGCTCCCAAATCAACATGGCCACTCGTTAATACCAAGTTGGTATTGATAGTCAAAGGTGAGCCCATAACGCAACCAACCGCCGAAGCAGTTCTGTTCATCGTGAAAGTTCCTAAATTCTGAAAACCTGTAGTAAAGCTTAAAGTCCCAATGCTTCCCGTTCCCAATAAAGTCAGGTTAGATGTTGTACTTCCTTTAATAGTTCCGGTACCTGCAATGGTATTAGCTACAGTTGATCCTATAGTTAATGTTCTTCCGTTGATGTCAAAAATATCGGCGACATTGCCAAAATTAAGAGCAACACTTCCTGTAGTTCCTGTCGGAGCAGCAATGGTCAAATCACTTAATAACTGAACGGTGGTTCCTGTTCCTGTGGTTAATACAGAAGGGAATGTCAAAGGTGTTACGGAGAGATTCTGAATGGTCTGAGTCCCTGCTTTTGAGAAATACACTCCTCGGCTGTATCCTGTAAATGCTCCATTAACACCATTGGTAAAATTACCTGCTAGTTTTAAATGCCCCCTGTTGTACCTATATTTGAAAGGAATAATGACCCATTATTAATTAAGTTCCCCCTAACAATCAAATCACCGGTTGTAGCAGCTGGCATAGTATAAGTACAGCCAGCATCAATAGTAAAATTACCCGCGCATGCTCTGGAAATCCCAGCACCACTAAAATCCAGCGTAGTTCCATTGCTTATCTGCACATTATTAGGATAGCCTTGAGTTGTGCCAATCGTTCCTGCACCCGCAGCATCCCATTCACGAAAGCGTAAAAAAGTTCCTCCGGAATTATAAATCAAAGTAGAAGATGATCCATAAATAGGAGCCGAAGCTGCTGTAGCGAACTGCCCATTTGCATCGATACGTATTGTGCCGTTGAGGGTAAGGACAGAAGCTGCCACTGTGGTTACTCCTGTTGTTGCGCCTTTGTTAGCTGTTGAAAATGTACCGTTCACAGTTCTCGGAGCGGCAGTACCACCACTGCTCATATTGATGCCTCCATTAAGGACGTTCACATTATAAGGCCTAAACCCAACGCCAGCTGGCCAAAATACGTCTGTATTAACAACTGTTTTTGCAGCAGTATTGCTAAAATTCAAAGTTCCGGTCGTAGCGCCATAAACAAAATTATTGCCTGATGCTGTACTGTTTCCTTCAAGCCTGAAGGTTCCGTTAATGGTTGTTGTACCGTTATTTACATAAGAATTGGTATTGGCAACTCCCACATTAGCAGTAGATAAAGTTCCGCCCACATCCACTGTAGTGGTTGTTCCGGTATTACGCGTTGTAGTACTGGTAGTACCATTCAAATAAACGGTATAAGGAGACGGTATCAATACATTGGCACTGGCAGGAGGAACCGCATTCTTATCCCAAGTGGCTGGCGTATTCCAGTCACCGTTATCAACTGCCGTGTATAAACCATTTGCAACAACAGTAACATCATCAATACCTAAACCATGATCATTACCAGCATCATTTAAATCTTCCCAACGCAGCATGATTTCATCGCCTGCAGCGAGACTTATAGAAATTGTGGTAGAGATTCCTACAGATCTGTTACCTCCAACGTTACCATCTATCTGCAGTATTGTAGTATTATTGGGAGTAGTAAATACAGAAGAAGCACTTGTCCAGGTTCCCCCAGTTAGATTCGTTACCGTTGTTCCAATCTGATAAAATAAGCTTAAAGTTTGTGCGTTCGTGTTATCCGCTCGCCATTGTTCTCCGGTCCAGGTAATTGTTAAAGAAGTAATGGCAGCTCCGGTAGTGTTCCTCAATCGCCAGCCGTAATATCCTTTGTTAACTCCAGGTGTGGGACCAGTGAATGTGTTAGATGAAGCCATCCCTAAAGCCCTGTCAGCAGCGGCTGTAGTTCCGAAAGAATACAATCCTCCAGTGTTAACCGATCCATTATTCGCGCCATAATTAGTTCCGATAGGAGAGGTAGCATCAGTTCTTGCATACCAACCCGGCAAAGTGGAATTATCAGTCCAGGTTATAGGGGGTGCACTTGTTGTCAGCGTATTGAAATCTTGAGTATAGTTGGTGCCAAACGCAGCAATATTTACCTGCCCCCACGAAAAAGCACTAAACAACAACGCAATAAAAAGTATTCTGATTTTCATTTAAAATGAATTATGTTATCTTATTAATTTTCATAGTAATACAGCCTATTTTTTGCGCAAAAAAAAGGCCAAGATGTAACAGGTAGAAAAATGGGCTTACAAAACTACATCTAAATTACTAAATCACAACGGTTTTGCTTTATAAATATTAACTAATTGTGTTTTTAATGTTTCTTTATTATTAATAAAAGTTACAACAACTAGCCTTAGTTACGTTTTTAAAATCTGTCAGGGTTTCAACATCTTGTTTTTCATCGGTTTAATCCTAAAAAATACAATCATATCCAACTATCCATGTTATTCCCTAACTTTGTTTGGTCAGCATCTGCCATCCATAATGAACGAAAAACTAACCCTCAGTGAAGCCCGGCTCAAATTAGAATACTATTGTTCTTACCAGGAACGTTGTCATTTAGAGGTCGTCGATAAACTAAAACAACTGGGAATGACAAAACCCGAAGTCGATGACGTAGTGGTCCATCTCATCCAAAATGATTTCCTCAACGAAGAACGCTTCGCCCGTGCCTTCGCCCGTGGTAAACACCGCATAAAATCCTGGGGTAAGATCCGTATCGTTAACGAACTTAGGCAACGCCACATTTCAGCACCCAACATAAAATGCGCCCTGACCGAAATCTCCGACGAGCAATATCAGGACACTCTAGATAAAGTGGCCGAAAGGCATTGGGAAACCATTAGGGAAACCAACATCCAAAAGAAGAAAAAGAAGTTCTGTGATTACCTGCTCCGAAAAGGATGGGAAAGCAATAAAGTCTACGATAAACTCAAGGAGTTTGAAATAAACACCTAGAAAATCACATTTCGCCCACACACCGCTTCTACTATGCCTGCAACCTGTCCTTCTTTGCTTGTTGCAGATAATATATAGTACCTTTATAGTAACTATATAGTAACTCATACAGCATGCTGATACGATGCTGACCGCAATAAGGATAGGCTATAATTAGGTAGTACTGCTAATCAAAATGCTAACCGCATTCCCGCCAAAGCCAACAGCATTTATTAGTATGTTTCGGATTCCCTTTCGGGGATTTTGTTCTGTTACAAATGGTACGCCGATAAACTGTTGGTTTTGTATCATTAAGATTGCCATTTCAAGGCTCAGCATTCCCGAAGCACCAAAAGTATGGCCCACTTTCCACTTATTCGTAGTCAGCATCGGAAGGGTATCGAAGGTTTTTTGTATCGCATTATATTCCGATTTATCGCCTTTGATGGTTCCTGGTGCATGCATTACAACCACATCAATCTCGTTAGGATTGAGATCTCCCAAAGCCATTTTCATCGATTTCTGAAAACAGTCCGCCTCATCAGTGATTGAAATACTGTGCTGCAAATCGTCGGTAGCATAGCCAAATCCGGTAATGTAAGCCAAAGCATTTTTTTGTTCTCCCAATTCCAAACAGGCCATTGCAGCACCTTCTCCAAGAACCATAGAGTTATTGGTTTTATCCAAATCCAAAGCTTTACACGGATAGCCAGAATCTGCTTTAGCATATATTTTCAATGCCTGCATTTGTGCAATCGTGAAAGGTGTTAACGGTGCCTCGCTTCCACCAACCAGGAACCTATCAGCCATTCCAGCCTGTAGCCATGCAATTCCGTTCAATACGGCATGAAGGGCAGTAGAGCAGGTAATCGAATGGGATAATTCGGGACCCTTGGATTTTAAATCATGGGCTACCCAGGTAGAGATATTACCCAAAGTAGTTGTTGGAGATGCAAGGGTTGGAGTCTTTCCGGTTTCAAGGAATTCCTGATGATGCTTTTCGAATAGATGAGTGGCCCCACGCGAGGAACCGATGTTTACCCCAAATGTTGCTTCTCTCCACCCAGCGTTTTTAACCGCTTCCCTCGAAGCAAGGATGGCAAAAAGCACCGAATTATCAAGCGATTTGTATTTAGCATCAGAGATCCGCAATGCCAATACCTTTTCTGCCAAAGCTTCCGAAATAGGAGCAACCAGACTATGATTGTCCCCAATTTGTTTAGCCGTGATTAAGGTTCTAGGATTCAGGTATTCATTCCACACTTCCGCCGGTGTTTTTCCCAATGGAGAAAAAGAAGCAATCGAAGTTATGGCAACTGGTGTTTTCATAGAAGCATTTCTACTGCAAAACTACACTATTTCGAGCGCTTTTTCTATAGTAGCATACACTTTTTCAAGTTGAAGATCAGAGATGATATAAGGGGGTAAAACATACACAATATTCCCCACAGGCCGAAGGATTACGCCGTTTTCTATAAAGAAATTGTAGAGTTTGTTGCGCATTGTGCCATAATAGCTTTCCTGCCCCTCAGATACTATTTCCAAAGCAAGGATAACTCCTAAAACGCGGGTGGTTTTTACCATTGGATGTAATTTTATCTTTTCTTCAAAAACTAAGTGCGATTGGTTTATCCTGACAATATTTTGCTGCATCTCCTCAGTCTGCAGTAAACTTATACTAGCCAATGCCGCAGCACAGGCCGTCGGATTTGCCGTAAAAGTATGTCCGTGAAACAAGGCTTTATTAGTGTCATCATCATAAAAGCCGTCAAAGATTTCCTGAGTGAAAGTCGTTATTGCCATCGGGATTGTTCCACCTGTCAAAGCTTTAGACAAACACATCATATCGGGTTTGTTGATCAAATAATCGGTAGCGAAAGTCTTTCCTGTTTTGCCAAAACCAGTCATTACTTCGTCTGCAATAGTGAAGACATTATTTTGGTTACAGATAAGAATCATCGTATCCAATACTTCAGGTCGATACATTACCATTCCCGCAGCTCCCTGAACTAAAGGTTCAAAAATAAAGGCCGCATATTCGTTGGTCGAAACCAAATCATGCAAAGCCTTTAAACTTTCCTCTTCATTACCCGATGTCGGCACCGGAATCCGGATTACTTCCAACAACGAACCTTTGAAAGCCTCGGTAAAGAAGGAAATTCCGCTCGACGCCATAGCGCCAAAAGTATCTCCGTGAAAGGCATCCTCAAAAGCTATAATCTTTGTTTTCTTAATTCCTTTGTTATAGTTATACTGCAAGGCGCATTTCAGGGCCACTTCTACAGCAGTAGAACCATTATCGGAATAGAAGAGTTTCTTCTGATTGGCAGGTAAGATTGTCATCAGCTTTTCGGCTAACAGAACTGCTTTGTCATGCGTAAATCCTCCAAACAGAACATGCTCCAAAGTAGTAAGCTGTTCATATATCGCATCAGCAATAACTTGATTGGAATGACCATAAGGATTAACCCACCAAGAAGCAATCGCGTCGATATATTCTTTGTCATTTTCATCCCAAAGCAAAGCGTCTTTCCCTTTTACGATAGCTGGGAAATCGGTAGCTGTTTTATGCTGTGTATAAGGATGCCAGTTGTATAGTTTATCTCTTTCGGAAAGGTTCATTATTTAAGAAGATAGAAGAAAGAAGCAAGAGAAAAGACTGAAGTTCTTTCTAAATTAAAGTTACAAAGATAAGACATCTTTCTTCTTGCTTCTTTGCTCTTGTTTCTTATAAATTTAAAAGATTATCACGGAATTTATCAGCATAATAGCCAATAACATTCGAATCAAAATATGGCTCATTTTCAATCCTTCCAATGAACTTTGCTTTGGTTTTTTCAGGATGATGTCTTCGGTGCTTTTGTTTTCATCACCTGAGAAGATAATTCCGGCCACATCGATTTTCCTGTTCTGCAACGCTTCTATAGTCAATAGCGTATGATTAATGCTTCCCAGATAATGGCGTGAAACTACAATAACTTTGTAATCCTTTTGTATTAAATCAATAACATAATCTTTATCATTCAGCGGAACCAGAACGCCACCAGCGCCTTCTATTACCAGGTGATTATCCGTTTCTGGCTCAACGATTTGTTCTAAATCGATTGTGATTCCGTCGATTTCCGCAGCCCAATGTGGACTCGCAGGAGTATTAAGCGCGTAAGCATTTGGATGAACTTTCGACTTTCGGCTTTCAACTTTCGACTTAATCTTATGGCTGTCGGAATGGTCTAAATCCCCGGCTTGTATTGGTTTCCAATAATCAGCTTCAAGGGCTTCAACGACAATTGCAGAAGTGATGGTTTTTCCAACATCGGTGCCAATTCCTGTGATGAATAGTTTCATTTAATCGAATTCGTGTTTACAGTTTTGACATTTGTATTTATGTTTTTCAAATAAGGAAGCCAAAAATCCCAACCATATTACATTCCATAAAGTTTTCCAGCTTCTGATGGATGTTTCCATTTCGATTTGTTCTGCTCCGCATTGAGGGCATTTCATTACCTGATTGTCATCTTCAACAGCATATAAACTCACTTCATCCAAAATTTCGCTGGCTTTTTTAAAATCTTCGGTTTTAACAAATAATCTTATTCCGCCCAATGCATTGCTGTAAAACGGATTTGAATCAATGGTAAACTGATCTCTGAGAAATACTTCTATACCCTGGCTTTCTAATTTGCCCTGGTAAATCGTAGCTTCACTCGAATATTGAAAACGGCGCAGTAAGGTGAATTTTTCTTCTTCCATATCAGAATACAAAAGTAGCCAACAATTCTAAGATAGTAGAGATTTTAGCTGTCGAATTATAGCTGTGCAGGCAAAAGCGAAGTCTTTCCTGTCCTTCGGGCACTGTTGGTGATAAAATAGGCCTCACATCAAAACCTTTTTGCTGTAACTGAGCTGCAATACTTTTTACTTTTTCATTCCCTGGAATAATCGCGCACTGAATTGCCGATTTGCTATAGACAAACATTGGTTTTAATCCCAAACGCATTTTCTCCTGGTTGAAAAATAGGATGTTGCCTTTAAGTTTTTCCAAAGCTTCCGATTCTTTGGTCAAATGTTTATAGGATTGTAAAATAGTAGCGACGCTGTGTGGTGAAAGTCCGGTTGTGTAAATAAAACTTCGGGCAAAGTTGACCAGATAGCTTTTCAGTGCGTCACTACCTAAAATCGCTGCGCCATGACAACCCAGTCCTTTCCCGAAAGTCATGATACGGGCAAAGACCTTGTCTTCCAAACCCAGGCTTTGAACTAAGCCTTCTCCGTTATTCCCAAAAACTCCCAAAGCATGAGCTTCATCAATTACCAGATAAGCGTTGTGTTTTTGAGATAAGGAAACAAGTTGTTCGAGATTGGGGCAATCGCCATCCATAGAAAATACGCTTTCGGTGGCAATGTAAATTTCGTTGCTTTCGGAAGTGAATTTCTGTAGTAGTTTCTCCAATTCCTCAAAATCATTGTGGCCGAATTTATAAGCTTTAGCATGGCTCATTTGGATGCCGTCACGAATGGAAGCGTGGCATAATTCATCATACAGGATTATATCATTTCTTTGCGGTACAGCACTGAAAAAGCCAACATTGGCATCGTAACCCGAATTGAAGATTAGCGATGCTTCTGACTGATGAAAAGTTGCAATAAAGACTTCTGCTTGCTGATAGAGGATGTGATTTCCTGATAATAAACGAGAACCTGTGGCACCGTTTGCCCTGATATTTTTATCTAAAAGAAATTGATGCGTTTGATGGAATATGTTTTCATTTTTGGAGAAACCAATGTAGTCATTCGATCCGAAATCTATCAAATCGTTGGCAATCGGAAGTTTTCGCAGAGCATTTTGCTCTACGCGTTGTTGGAGTTTTTGTTGTAATGATTTTGGGAAGTTTTCCATATTTACTTCGTCAATTCACCTCGCTTATGCAAGGTTCGGGTCAAAGATAGTAAATAGCCCAGATTGAAACGGCATCCTTTTTATTTCGTTTTACCAAACGGAATAAAAAGATATAGTGGAAAGCTGGAAATAGCTCCTAATAAAAAAGCCCAACAATAATGGCTGGGCTTTCTCTTTATTTTGAAATGTCTTAGTCCACTAATACATTTACTTTATTGTCTTTCATTTCAATAGTTCCTGAATTGATTTCCAAAAGATAAGTCTGGTCATTTACTTTAGTAAACTTGTCAGCCACTTCCTTATGGATTGAAAAACTTGGTGCCTGTATTTTAACCACACCGTGTTTTAAGATGGAAACTATAGGCGCGTGGTTATTCAATATTTGAAAGGAACCAACTTCACCCGGTAAAGTAACCGAAGTAACTTCGCCTTTGAATAATGTAGCTTCTGGTGATACTATTTCTAAAATCATAATTTTTTGAGTTATGAATTATGAATTATGAGTTATGAATTAGAGTAAAAAACTCATGACTCATAACTTATAACTTATAACTATATTAAGCTTCCGCTAACATTTTTTGTCCTGCTTCGATAGCGTCTTCAATAGTTCCTTTAAGGTTGAAGGCAGCTTCCGGCAAGTGGTCTAATTCTCCATCGATGATCATGTTGAATCCTTTGATGGTATCTTTGATGTCAACCAATACTCCGGGAATACCTGTAAATTGCTCAGCAACGTGGAAAGGTTGAGACAGGAAACGTTGTACACGACGTGCTCTTGATACGGATAATTTATCTTCTTCTGATAACTCTTCCATACCAAGGATGGCGATGATATCCTGTAATTGTTTGTATTTCTGAAGAATCTCTTTTACTCTTTGCGCACAATCATAGTGTTCGTTACCCAAGATTTGAGCAGTAAGGATCCTTGAAGTAGAATCTAGTGGATCTACCGCTGGGTAGATACCTAACTCAGCAATCTTACGTGACAATACTGTTGTTGCATCTAAGTGAGCAAACGTTGTAGCAGGAGCAGGGTCAGTTAAGTCATCCGCAGGAACGTAAACCGCCTGTACAGATGTAATAGATCCTTTGTTTGTAGAAGTAATCCTTTCCTGCATCGCACCCATTTCAGTTGCTAATGTTGGTTGGTAACCTACCGCAGATGGCATACGGCCTAAAAGAGCCGAAACCTCAGAACCTGCCTGTGTAAAACGGAAGATGTTGTCAACGAAGAACAATACATCTTTACCTTGGTCAGAACCAGCTCCGTCACGGAAATACTCAGCGATAGACAATCCTGATAAAGCAACACGTGCCCTAGCTCCAGGTGGCTCATTCATCTGACCGAAAACGAAAGTAGCTTTAGATTCTCTCAATCCTGGTTTGTCCACTTTAGATAAATCCCATCCTCCATTTTCCATAGAGTGCATGAAATCGTCTCCATATTTTATAATTCCTGATTCCAACATCTCACGAAGCAAATCGTTTCCTTCACGTGTTCTTTCGCCTACTCCTGCGAATACAGAAAGTCCACCGTGACCTTTAGCGATGTTGTTAATCAATTCCTGGATCAATACTGTTTTACCAACACCGGCACCACCGAACAATCCAATTTTACCTCCTTTTGCGTAAGGTTCAATCAAATCGATTACTTTGATTCCTGTAAAAAGAACTTCAGTAGAAGTTGATAAATCTTCGAATTTTGGTGCTTGTTTGTGAATTGGCATTCCGTTAGCACCTTCTTTTGGTAAATCTCCCAAACCATCGATAGCATCTCCTACTACATTAAATAATCTTCCGTAAATATCAGCACCGATTGGCATCTGGATTGGAGAACCTGTAGCATTTACAGCTCTTCCTCTGCTTAATCCGTCTGTTGCTTCCATTGAGATGGTACGAACTGTATTTTCACCAATGTGCGATTGTACTTCAAGAATTAATTTTGTACCATCTGCGTTAATGATTTCTAACGAATCATAAATTTTTGGTAATTCAACATCTTTAGTATCAAATACTACGTCTACTACTGGCCCAATGATTTGCGAAACTTTTCCTATTGCGTTTGACATTGTTTATGTATTTATTAAATAGCTATTTAGGTTTGAAAAAAGCACCTCTTTTTTCCGAGTGCAAAGATAATTTTTATAAATCTAAAAATCAATAAATATTTTATAAAAAAAGAAGATTTTTCTAAAAAGAGAAATCAACTCATTTTTCCTGCTATTGAGTTAAAACAAAAAACCACCTAAAAAAGGTGGTTTTATAACTTGTTTTTTTAGGTTATGGTAAAACCGGAGGAAACATTATTCTATAATCCGCAAAACTTACGCCTTTTATATTAGAACCGTATTTAGTATTTATAGATTTTAGAAATTCATTGGCTATTAATGCATACCCTCTTGGGCTTGGATGAACTCCATCAAGAGAAAATGCACCGCCTGTTACATACGTAGAATTTAAGGTAAAATTGTTGGCTGTAATGCCTACTGTACTCAATTGAGTCATAATTGCTTTCGCGTCAACAAATGCTAAATCGTTATTCGTAGCGGCAGTTTGAATAGTTTGATTGTAAGCATCGGTTGCAATTCGTACCTCCTCTATTTCATTTTTAGACAATACCCATTGATCCGCTAAGGGAACAGAAATTCCATTAACCTGAAGCGGATTTCCACCTACAGTTGTGCCAATAAAATTTCTAGCAGATAAAACGATTAAATCTTCGCTAGTGGCTTGACGGTAAGATGGGATTCCAAAACCTGTTAGATTAGTCAAATACTCATCTACAATTACTACTTTATTTGTGCTTGAAGCCGAGAACGAAATAGTTCTTTGGGCAACTTCGGCAGCGCTTAATAAACCATTAGATTGAGCAAATAATAATCCATTATTGTAAGTGGTGTATCCAGCATTCAACTGTGCAGCGGTAGCGGCATCTAGAGGAACAGGATTGTAAGGAACTGTTGTGAAATATGGCAAAGTACTTACATACGGTAAATTAGCTACTACTCCTTTTCTTCCACCTGCAGCTAATTGACTTGCTAATGTATTATATGCAGTATCAAATGTTGATGGTGCAGTAATGTCTGCCGGATTTAAACCTCCCGAGGTTGCGTATCCTAATACATCATTCCCGCCAATCCAAAGCGAAAAGAATGTTGGATTTTGAGCTAAAGCGTCTGCTAAAACAGTTGTTGCTGGGTTCGAAGCAAACCGAGCAAAGTAAGGGTTTCCTGCAGAACTTCCGTAACCAGCAGCCAATAAATGCGTAACTTTTGCGCCAGGAATACCCATATTATTAAAGGTACTGCCTAAAGAAGCAAAAGTCGTAGAAGAAGTTTGGCTATAAGGTGGTAAAGCAACAGAAGATGGCGAAGGAGAACCTCCTGGAGTTGTTGGAGGCGCTAAATATAATCTTGGAAAATAAGTAGAACTTCCTAAAAAACCACCAACGTTATCTGCCATTAATGGTGTTGTAAATTCACCGCCGCCGACTAGAGCAAATTGTTGCGCTAAAATGTTAGGATAGGCTCCTTTTTGTCCTTCAATAAATAATGCGTTATCACTAAAACCGGCTGCAAAAGAATCGCCTAAGGCAACATATTTTGAGAAATCTGCTGAACCTGCTGTTAGCGGCAAACCGTCAGATGAATCTGGATTGACCACTGCTTCATCATCACTACTACATGCTACTAAGGTTAAAGAAACCAATAATAGCCATTTGAAATTTTTTATCATAATATTATAATTTTAATTATTGGTTTTTTTATGGTGTAATGGTCAAAGAGGCAAAATACTGTTGTCCAATAAGTCCTGCTCCGATTACCTGTCCGTATTCTTTACCGCCAATATTTGTTGCTCCTACTTTAAGGATTGATTTCAATGACTTAATAGTGTAGTTTGCCTGAACATCAATAACGGTTGCTTCTTCTATAATACCATCAGCAAAAGAAGATTCCCATAAGTACTCAGAATTCCATCTTGCGCTAACCGATACACCTAAATTCCCTATCAATTTATCATTCCCCAAAGTCCCTTTAACTCTATGCTTTGGAGTATTGAAACTTGCTTCAAAATTTGGGTCTTTTGCCTGATCGAAATCAAAATTAGAATAGTTGTAGTTTCCACTAACTTCAAAATTCTTGTACACTTTTTTAGTTAATCCCACACCAAAACCATACGATTTAACTTCAAGATCCGTATTCGTATATAGTTGGTATTCTCTGTAGTCTCTATTAGCAAGTGCGTTGGCAGCACTTCCTGGCGTAGTGTCAGCTGGATTAGTTTCTGCTGTTCCATAATATGGAGATATCACGTTAACATTTCCAATAAAGTCATTGTAGATATTATAGTATCCGTTGACATCTAATGAGAATCCACTAAGATTAGCTCTATATCCTAAATCGAAGGCTTTTACCTGTTCTGGTTTTACCAAATCTACATTTGCCTTTACCAATAAATCTGCTGCGGCATCTATTCCGGAAGGTGGTCCAGACCTATATACTGCATCAAACGCGTCAAAAGAGTCTTTTGTAAATGATTTGTAATAAGCGCTTTCTCCATTTAAGGTTGCAATTCCACCACCACCGGCTGCAGAAATGGCCAAATCTTCACTGAATCGTGTTAAGTTGTCAGGAGCAGAACCAATTAAAACTCTGTTTCCGATATTAAATCCGATGTATTGATCTTGTGTAGTTGGGTTTCTGAAACCTGTTTGGAATGAACCTCTGAAATTGTGATTTTTCTCTTTGTCTAAAGCATAAACGAATGAGACTCTTGGAGAAAAATTACCATCATAATTTTTAGATTTATCATATCGTACAGATCCGGTTAATTTTAATCGGTCCTGCATTAACTTTTTCTGAATTTGCGTGTAAACACCATATTCATTAAAGTTGATTGCACTGTCAGCATCAGTATATATTCTACCGAAAGAGTTCAATTCGTACAATCTATAAGAACCTCCAACCTGGATTTCGGCAGGTTTGAATAAATCTCTAAAGTTGTAATTTGCATCAGAATGATAAATTTTTGAATTATCAACCAGTTTCGAACCAGTTAACACGTTTGGATCAGCGATTACCTGATTAAATGCATTTTTGAATGCCTGCGTTCCCGGAATCAGTCTTCCTGTATCAGCTGTAGTTCTTGCATAAGCGTGTGCTTCGGCAGGAGTTGTGCCTACGCCTGGAACCAATCCTAATGTAGCTGCGCCATAAGCTCCGCCGTATTCAGCGAACCATTGTGTATCCGGTTTCCACAACCTGTTAATGTTTATTGCTGTAAAAGTCATGTCGTAAGACTTTCCACCATCTTCAGATGTTGTATACCCTCTAAGGAAGAAGTTTTTACCTTTCAATTCCAATTTATGTTGCTGCATGAAGAATCCGTTAAGGTTGTATCTACTTGCTCCCTGGTAAATTGAATTTCCGAAACCAAATTTAGACTGCCAGATAATTTCAAAATCATTTGCCCATGGCTTGATGTGAAGTGATAAATCTATTTTTGCATTTTCAACCCTACTTTCAGTCAAGTCTGTTTCATTATATCCTGTTCTGCTGATATCTATGTTTGGCAAAATATTATAGGCTGTAGATCCAAAAGGATTTCTGCTTTTTAGGTTGATCGCAACTTCATCACCATACACGTTGATACCATTATAACTTGGATCATTTCTGTCTCTTCCTTCCACTGTTATATCATCGTAATTGGTAGCATACCAATCTTTACCTTTCATAAAAGTGAAGTTAGCTTTACCGGCAATATGTTTAGAAAAAACGTGAGCAACTCTTACTCCATAATCATAAAAATTATTGGTCCCGGCTGCTTTTTGACGGGTTTGACCATATTTTACATAAGCTGTAATTCCCTGATGATTCCAAGGATCCTGGCTGTTCATGAATAAAATTCCGTTGAATGCATTGGCACCATAAAGCGCAGAAGACGCACCCGGAAGTAACTCAACACTCTGAACGTCAATTTCTGAAACACCAATAAGGTTTCCTAATACGAAATTCAATAACGGAGAAGAGTTGTCCATTCCGTCAACTAACTGTAAAAATCTTGAGTTAGCAACGGTAGCAAATCCACGCGTATTAATTGACTTGAAAGATAAACTACTGGTATTCATCTGTACTTCCTTTAGATTTTCTAAACCATCGTAAAAAGAAGGAGCAGCTGCTTTTTTAACATCTTTTGTGCTAAATCTTTCGATAGTAACAGGAGACTCTCTAACCCTTTCCGGAGCTCTCGATGCAGAAACGACGATTTCATTAAGTTGTGTTTCCTCGTTTTCTAAGGCAACACTCACTTTTTGGTTATTGGATGTTACACTCACTTTTCCTGTTCCATAACCTACGCTTGAAATTTCAAGGCTGAATGGAGGCTGTTTAGTGGTAGATAAATTAAAATTTCCATCACTGTCAGTTATTGTACCAGTGCTCTCGCCAGATACTTTAACATTGGCGCCAGGAATTGGTTGGTTCTGACTGTCTTTTACCGAACCCGACACTGAAGTTTGCGCATAGGTAATTCCGCAAAAAAACAATGAAACGATAAATAAATAAATCTTCATTTGGTTTTAATTTTGTTGGTTTATGAAGCCAAAATACAATATTTTTTTTTACATTATCAAAAAACCACGTGTATTTTTATCAATAATTTATTTTAATGTTTCTTTATTAACAATAGTGTTTTAGCGCATTTTTTAAGTTTTTATTAAGGATTTGGCAATATTTATGAAAAAAATACTATGCGTACATATAAAACAAGGTGTTTAATAAATTAATCATAAAAATTAGCATAAAAAAAAGCGAGACAGTGCCTCGCTTTTATGAATATTTTGTTCGAAAATTATTCTACCGTAACCGATTTTGCCAAGTTTCTTGGTTGATCTACGTTACATTCTCTCATGACAGCAATATGGTAGGATAACAATTGTAACGGAATGGTAGTAATTAATGGCGACAAGGCATCTGAAGTTTCAGGAATTTCGATAACATGATCAGCTAATCCTCTTACCTGAGTATCTCCTTTGGTAACGATAGCTATAATTTTTCCGCTTCGGGATTTTATTTCCTGAATATTACTTACCACTTTATCATAATGCCCTTGTTTTGGAGCGATAACGATAACTGGCATCTGCTCATCGATAAGGGCTATTGGTCCGTGTTTCATCTCTGCAGCAGGATAACCTTCTGCATGGATATACGATATCTCTTTTAGCTTTAAGGCACCTTCCAATGCAACTGGGAAGTTGTAGCCTCTTCCAAGGTATAAACAGTTTGTGGCGTCCTTAAATTTTGCAGCTATTTCTTTGGCTGTTTCATTGGTGGATGTCAATGCTTCAGCAACTTTTTCCGGAATAACTTCCAGCTCCTGAAGATACCTGTGGAAATCAGAATTGGATAAGGTTCCTTTGGCTTTTGCCAAACGTAAAGCAATCATTGTTAATACCGTAATTTGTGTGGTAAAAGCCTTTGTAGAGGCTACTCCAATTTCAGGACCAGCGTGAGTATAAGCACCCGCATTAGTTTCTCTTGAAATTGACGAACCAACCACATTACAAACACCAAAAACAAAAGCTCCTTTTTCTTTCGCTAATTTAATGGCGGCTAAAGTATCAGCAGTTTCACCTGATTGGGATATTGCGATTACAACATCATTTTTGTTGATTATTGGATTTCGGTATCTAAACTCAGATGCGTATTCCACTTCAACATTTATTCTGGCAAATTCTTCAATTACATATTCTGCTACTAATCCAGCGTGCCATGAAGTTCCGCAGGCCACAATAATAATTCGGTCTGCATGAAGGAATTTTTCTAAATTGTCTTCAACACCTGCCATCTGGATAATTCCCTGATTGGCCAAAAGCCTTCCTCTGTAGGTATCTTTAATAACATTAGGCTGCTCATAGATTTCCTTAAGCATAAAATGATCATAACCACCTTTTTCAATCTGCTCCAAATTCATTTGAAGTTCCTGAATATAAGGGTCTACTAAAGAATCGTCTTTTATTTTTCTGATTTTTAACGGTTTATGAAGTCTGACAATGGCCATTTCCTCATCCTCCAGATAAATGGCATTGGAAGTGTATTCAATAAAAGGAGAAGCATCAGACGCAATAAAGAATTCGCCTTCACCAACACCAATTGCAATTGGGCTTCCTAATCGTGCCACAATAATTTCATTTGGATTTTCCTTGTCGAAAACACAAATAGCGTAAGCTCCGACAACTTGGTTTAGTGCAATCTGGACTGCTTTTCCAAGTTTTATTTTTTCTTTCTTTTTTACGTCTTCAATAAGGTTTACCAAAACTTCTGTATCTGTATCAGATGTAAATGTGTAACCTCTTTTGAGTAATTCCTTTTTTAATGGCTCATAATTTTCAATGATTCCATTATGGATGATTGATATATTTCCTGAATTCGAAACATGTGGGTGCGAGTTAATATCATTTGGAACACCGTGGGTTGCCCAACGAGTGTGTCCCATTCCAATGGTAGCTTTCGAATCCGCTATATCCTTCGATTTTTCCTCAAGGTCAGAAACTTTCCCTTTGGTTTTTGCTATTTTAAGTTCGTTACCATCACAAAGCATGATTCCGGCACTGTCGTAACCTCTATATTCTAGTCTTTTTAATCCTTTAATTACTATTGGATACGCTTCTCTAAATCCAATATAGCCAACAATTCCACACATAATTTTAGGTATTAATTAGGTTTTGTATAATAAATTTCAAGTTTTAATCTTTTCTTATATTCCTGTGTTTGTGCTACAGGAATGTTAGTCCCATATAAAATAGTTCCTAACGGATTCATTACTGACATTGCAGGTGCTCTGTCTACGTTGCTATTTGGGTTTCTAAGCTTTGAAAAACCAAAAGTGTTGATGTTCTCTGTTACCGATAAACCAAGGCGCACATTAGTAGAATCATTTTTAACTAAGTTTCTAACGTAGTTTGTAATTCTGATCTTGTATTTACTTCCTTTATTGGATACATAGCCGTCAGTGCCCCTTATCTGTTTAACTAAAAACCCTTTATTATTTGCAAGCAAACCTCCAAAAGTGATTTTGTTAAATTTTGGATAAGTACCATTGGCCGTTAAGTCATAAGAATAATCAACAATAGGTTGTTTGTTTGTTAAATCATAAAGATAAATACGTCCTGGTTCAAAAATGCTATTGTCGACATTTGTACCCAATCTGGAGTCGTCAATATTAAAGGTTAAGTTGGCTTCGTTGATTAACCAGTCATTTGCTTTGATCTTATCAATCTCGTCTGAAATTCCATTTGGACCCGTATTCAAATATTTTGGATTGGTATCACTAATAGGAAGACTTGGATCATAAGCCGGGTCTAATATAAATCTTGGATTAATAAGACTGGCTGGTGAGCTTGTGGTATAGTTTGGGTTAGGGGTTAACCCTTTTAAATCAACGGTACCAAACAAATCTATGAACGCCATAGATCCTTCTCCTCCTTTTAAATACACTCTTGATGCTTCATTTGAACTGTTAGCTGCAGTGAGGTAATCGGTATTTTCATTGGAATTTTGCAACAGGCTAATGCTGTTTCCGCCAAGGTTTATGACAAAATTTTTGAAGACTCTTGGATAAGTAACAACGTTGTTTACCGTTTTCTTTTTGTCTTCATTGTAGTATAGTGTGATTTTCCCAGCCTTAAAATTCAGTAAAGCCATATTCCCTGAACCAGAATTACTTCCGTGATCCACTTTAAAATAAAGCCCTCTCATGTAGTTTTTAAATGTGGCATTATCAGCTAATTTCCCAGCAGGTGCATGCAAAATAAGATTGTCAAAAAAAGCTTTATTTAAATGTAGGCGCATTGATGGAACGCTTCTGGTTGGCTCTTCAGCACGGGTGCCATCTTCAGCAAGTCCCTTTATAGCATGTTCTCTTTTATCAAAATAAAATTTATTGTTTTCGTGGCCATCAGCATTCAATATTCCTTCTATAGGAATATCAGCCTGAGGGGAATTGTTGAGAGGTGCACCAATGGGATTGATTATATTATCCTCATCAGTATAGAAAGGTTGTGCCGCTCCCAAACCTTCGTTAGGGTCCAAATCCCTTAAATAATAACCGGATTGATAAATTTCAAGCTTAAACTTTGAATTGACAGTGGTGGGAATATCCTTATCATATGGGGTCTCTCCATAAATGGAATCTAATTGATAAGTGGAAACATCATCATCCTTATCTATAAATTTTCTGAAGTAAGGAATTTCGATAATAACACTATCAAGAACTGTTGGACCATTTGGATGATCGGCAGGAGTGGTATTGTTAAATGTTGGGCTAAAACTAGAAAGTTCCAGTTGCGTCACAAAATTTGCCTGAGTGGTTCCAAAAGCAGGATTCTTATAAAAACCAAGCGGATTTACAGCCAAATTATTAGAGGCAATCGGGCCTAATTTTTGATTGTATATCTTAACAGTTCCTGAGGAATCAACCTCAAAACCAAAGTGGTCATCACCCACAATGTCGGTTCCTAGTTCATTAAAATCCTTATCGCAGGATGCAACAAAGAGAATGGTAATTAATCCAAATAAAATCGGTTGTAAAAATGATTTTTTATACATAAATTCTAACTAATATTTTTTAAGAAAGCATCCCTTTATAAAAGGTAGTGTATGCTTCGGTAAATTTTTCTTTCGTGGCGAAAGGTAAAAAGGTTTCCCTGAAGATTCTATAAATTTTGTTAAACTTGCCGATACATTTTCAGAGGCAATTACAACACCATCAGAATGTTTTATAGCCGACATTATAAGATTTTCATAACTTGGCAATTCTAAGTCCTGAACCGCTTCCTGAGGAATGTTATCAAACTTGACTTTGTTAATCATTTCACCATCTAAGGTACCTTCAAAAGACTGACTGTAAACAGAAGTTACAATTTTCGTTTCCGAAAACAGCGCTTCATCTTTATAGTAATGCTTCATGTAAATAGGCAGTAAACTTGCCATCCATCCGTGAACGTGTATAATATCAGGAACCCAGTTTAATTTCTTAACGGTTTCAACAACCCCTTTTGCAAAAAAGATGGCTCTCTCGTCATTGTCAGGATAAAGGACACCATCTTCATCGCTGAAAGTAGCCTTGCGTTTGAAATATTCGTCATTATCTATAAAATAAACCTGTATTCTTTCTTTTGGAATAGAAGCTACTTTAATAATCAGCGGCATGTCTAAGTCATTTACGACCAAATTCATTCCCGATAATCGGATAACCTCGTGCAACTGATGCCTTCTTTCGTTGATATTTCCATATCTTGGCATAAAAATTCTTATTTGTCCGCCCTGATCATTAATCATTTTGGGAACATCATAAGACATTAAAGAAACCTCATTTTCAGCCAAATACGGCACCACTTCAGATGATACATACAATATCCTCTTATCTTCCATAATCTAATCTACTTTATTTATTGGCAATAAAAAACAGGCAAAAGTACAAAAATTTATGCAGTTATTTATGAAAATGGTAAGTTTGCAACTCATTTACCGAAAGCCAATGCTTCTTTTTAACACTCAAAACGAATTAGTTTCTCATCTGAATTCTGTTTCCAACAAAACAAAGTCGATTGGTTTTGTGCCAACAATGGGCGCACTTCATCAAGGTCACCTTTCATTACTTGAAGCATCTTTGAGGGATAATGACATAAACGTGATTAGTATTTTTGTCAACCCAACACAGTTTAACAACGCCGAAGATCTGGCGAAATATCCCAAAACCTTAGATGAGGACATGGCCAAAATCAAAACAGTTTCTGATGGCATAATTGTTTTTGCTCCAAGCGTACATGATATTTATGGCAGCCAAACAGTTGCTACACCTTTTGATTTTGATGGACTAGAAAATCAGATGGAAGGTAAATTCCGGCCGGGTCATTTTGATGGTGTAGGCACTATCGTTAAAAGGCTTTTTGAAATTGTCAAACCCACTAATGCTTATTTTGGCGAAAAAGATTTCCAGCAGTTGCAAATCGTAAAAAGGATGGTTGAGAAAAGTAAGATGCCGGTCAATGTAATTGGGTGTCCAATCTTTAGGGAAGCCAATGGCCTGGCCATGAGTTCGCGCAACGAAAGATTAACTGCTACCGAAAGAAAGGAAGCAGCGATTATCTACAAAACAATCACACAGGCTAAAAAAATGTTTGCTTCAAAATCAGCTAAGGAAGTAGCCGAATCGGTAGTCATAACATTCAAAAAGCACCCGAATTTCGAGCTGGAATATTTCCAAATTGCTGACGAAGCGACCTTATTGCCCTGCGTTAGAAAAAGCAAAGGGAAAAAATACCGTGCATTCATAGCAGTTTTTGTTAATAATATCAGATTGATTGATACTGTTTCATTAAATTAATTTATTTTTGGCCCATGCAAATTGAAGTAGTAAAATCAAAGATTCACAGGGTAAAAGTAACGGGCGCCGATTTAAATTATATCGGCAGTATTACCATTGACGAAATCCTTATGGAAGCAGCCAACCTAATTGAAGGAGAAAAAGTTTCCATCGTTAATGTCAACAACGGCGAGCGTTTTGATACCTATGTTATTAAAGGCACAAGGGATTCAGGAGACATTACCTTAAATGGACCAGCAGCAAGGAAAGTCCACAAAGGCGACATTATAATTATCATGTCTTACGCATTGATGGATTTTGAGGAAGCAAAAAGTTTCAAACCTTGGTTGGTTTTTCCAAACGAAACAAATAATTCCCTTACCTAACCTTGAAAAAGCAACTAGGCAAATGGCTGACCATTCTTGTTCCACTTTTAATCGGAATCGGGATTATATATTACCAATTTACGACCCTGACTGCCGATGAAATCGAAAAAATAAAAATAAGTTTCGAGAAGGCAAATTACTATTATATTTTATTGTCATTAGTCATTGCCTGCATTGGCTATTGGTCAAGAGCTTATCGCTGGAAATTTGCCCTGAATCATTTGGGGTACCAGACGAAATTTTCAACTAATTTCCTAACGGTTTGTGTTTCTTATTTAGTCAATCTAACGGTTCCGCGTTCGGGCGAAATTACCCGAGCCGCTTTATTGAAAAAGTACGAGAATGTACCTTTCGACAAAGCATTTGGAACGATTGTAGCGGAAAGGATAGTCGATTTAATGATTTTCTTTTTGTTTGTTTTAGTCGGTTTTGTTTCCCAGTTCGACCAAATATATCAATTCCTGCTGAGTCAGAATGTTTCCCTTCAGTCGCTACTGTTTTATGCAGTCATAGGTTTAATCATCTTTGTGGTTTTTATCCTAATCTGGATTTATGCCGAATGGCAGATAATAATTAAATTAAAAAAGAAACTTTCAGGTCTTATAGAGGGAATAACTACAGTATACAAAATGAAAGATAAATGGAAGTACATCTTTCATTCCTTCTTTATTTGGTTTTCCTATTTAACCATGTTTTATGTAGCTGTTTTTGCCTTGCCTGAAACCGCCGAAATCAGTTTGGACATTGTGCTGATGGGTTTTATTTTTGGCAGCCTTGCAGTTGGTTTTTCCAATGGAGGATTGGGCGCTTATCCTTTTTCAATCGCGTTGATTTTTTCGCTTTACGGAATTACAAATGATGTTGGAACCGCCTTCGGATGGTTAGTTTGGACTTCACAAACTATTTTGGCAATCGTGATGGGTTTACTGTCTTATTTATTATTGCCGATATTAAATAGGAATAAATAAATTACTATCTTGCTAATCATTTTAGCAAAATACATTTTTCAACCTAACTAAAATTCCATGAAAAAGCTGCTTCTGTTTGTGCTGTTTATTTGTTCCAATGCTGGTTTCTCTCAGAAAATTACGGATTCCATTTATTCCAAAAGGCTAAATGAAGAGCGGGAAATAACCATAGGTTTACCACCGTCGTACGATAGACAGTCCAGTCATAAATATCCAGTTCTAGTATTGCTCGATGGCGATTTTCTTTTTGACCCTTTTCAAGGCGCTTTGAGCTATGGATACTACTGGGACGATTTGCCCGAAGTGATTATAGTTGGAATCAGCCAAAACAAAAACAACGAACGCGAAGCCGATTGCATGGTAGACGAAACCACGGGTTTGCCATCGGAAAAGGGAGAAGGTTTTTTTGAATTTATTGGTATGGAATTGCTTCCCTATATCGAAAAAAATATAGAACGGCACCTTTCAAAATGATAGCCGGATTAGATACTACTGCGGGATTTTTGAATTTATACCTCTACAAAGACAATCCCGTTTTTGATGCTTATATTTCAATGAGCCCGGAACTACCTATGGGAATGGAAGAGCAAATCCCCGACAGGTTATCGGCGATTCAGAAACCAATTTTTTATTATCATTCCACCGCAGACGGAGATGTCAAGAAAATGCGTAACCGTATTATCGCCTTAGATGAAGTAGCAAAAAAATTCAAAAGCCAACACTCAATTACAGATACGACGATTTTAAAGGATCACATTATTCATTAGTTTTAAATTCGATTCCGAGTGCATTGTATCAGATATTTTCGGTTTACCAGCCCATTTCTACTACAGAGTTCAATGAGAAAATCGCTGTCCTTCCATCAGGTTATGTCGATTACTTAGAAAAGAAATACGATGTTATCGAAAAATCACTGGCGTTAAAATTACCCATTCGTTTAAATGATTTTAAAGCCATTGAAGCGGCTATCCTAAAAAATAAAGCCTACAATGAGTTTGAAAAATTAGCGCAATTGGCTCGAAAAAACTATCCTAAGTCAATGCTTGCTGATTATGAACTGGGACAGATGTATGAGAAAAACGGAGATAATGCAAGAGCGGTTAAATCCTATCTGGCTGCTTTCCAACGCGAGGAAATTGGCGATTTAACAAAAGATATGATGATTGAAAGAGCAGATGAACTGAAGAAATCATTGCCCAAAAAAGGAGATAAAGGCAAAAAAGGAAAAGAAGAACCTATTGTTGAAGAAACTGTTCCAACTGATGCACCTGCTGAAACAGCACCAACAGCAACACCAGCTGAAACACCCACTGAAACACCACCAACAGAAAACCCATTAGGAAGCAAAAAGTAACTAACGAATGTCTAAAATAAAAACGACTTTTTTTGTCAAAATTGCGGTGCTCAATATGCTAAATGGCAGGGACAATGCAATTCCTGTAAAGAATGGAATACCATTGCCGAAGAGATTATCCAGAAAGAAGAAAAAGCTAGCTGGAAACCTTCGAACACCGAATCTAAAAGAGTTTCCAAACCCTTAAAAATAAAAGAAATCGATTCCACTCAGGAAGTGCGAATGGACACTAATGATGGCGAATTAAACCGTGTCCTAGGTGGTGGAATTGTACCTGGCTCATTAATACTTTTAGGTGGCGAACCCGGCATCGGAAAAAGTACACTGCTATTGCAGATTTCGTTAAAATTACCATACAAAACCTTATACGTTTCGGGCGAAGAAAGCCAGAAGCAGATCAAAATGCGTGCAGAACGCATCAATCCCAACAGCGATAATTGTTATATCCTGACGGAAACCAAAACCCAGAATATTTTCCGCCATATTGTTGAAACCGAACCGGATATCGTCATTATCGATTCGATTCAGACTTTACACACAGACTATATCGAATCCACTGCCGGAAGCATTTCACAAATCAGGGAAACCACAGCTGAGCTGATAAAATTTGCCAAAGAAACCAATATTCCGGTGATTTTGATTGGGCATATTACCAAAGACGGAAACATTGCCGGACCAAAAATCCTCGAGCACATGGTCGATACCGTGCTTCAGTTTGAAGGCGACCGGAATCACGTTTACCGCATTCTCCGTTCACTCAAAAACCGTTTTGGTTCGACAGCCGAATTGGGAATCTATGAAATGCAGGGTTCAGGTTTACGCGAAGTTTCCAATCCATCAGAAATACTTATTTCGCACCGCGAAGAGGAACTTTCCGGAACCGCAATCGCCTCCACGCTCGAAGGAATGCGCCCATTAATGATAGAAATCCAGGCTCTGGTTTCGACCGCAGTTTATGGAACCCCGCAAAGAAGTACGACGGGTTACAATGCCAAAAGACTGAATATGATTTTGGCTGTTTTAGAAAAACGAGCGGGTTTTAGATTGGGTACCAAAGACGTTTTCCTAAATGTAACGGGCGGAATTTCTGTCGATGATCCAGCTATTGACTTAGCGGTTGTGGCAGCAATATTATCTTCCAACGAAGATATTGCAGTTGGAAAAGACGTTTGTTTTGCAGGAGAAGTTGGGCTTTCAGGAGAGATTCGTCCTGTGAATCGTGTGGAGCAACGTATCCAGGAAGCTGAAAAATTAGGTTTTGCTACTATTTTCGTTTCCAAATACAATAAGATTGCAACCCAATTCCCCGGAATAAAAGTAGTACTGGTTTCCAAAATTGAGGAAGTCGTGGAGCAGTTATTTGGTTAATTTATCGGTAATTCTATAAAATATTATGCAAATTGTATAAATCCAAAAGCTACTTATACGTTTATATTTGGTACGCACACGACAAAAAAGGTTTAAAATAGATGTTATGAAGAAAGGATTGCTATTCTTGTTTTTTATTTTTTCGCTTTGTATTTCGTGTGCCGATAATCATTTTCGTCAGTTTGATATTTTACCAGAAGACCAACGTTGGCTCGCCTCAGATAAAAAGACATACGAATTTGAAATAGAGAATGAAACCCAACCCTACAACATAACTTTCCAATTCAGCCATGTCTATGGCTATCAGTTTGCGAGTATTCCCTTGAATGTTTCCATTGAAAATCCAGACGGAACCAATGAAGAAATAGCTATCGATTTAAAGATTGCAGATGATTCAGGCAAACAGCTTGCCGATTGTTCGGGCGATGTTTGTGATTTATTTTATAAAATCAAGGAAAAAACGAAATTGCAGAAAGGCCGGTACAAAATTACCATTTCGCATAATTTTAAAGGGCCATATCTTCCCAACGTTATCGGAGTCGGATTGAAAGTTGAAAACGTAAAATAAAATGAAGAAAGCGAAAAAAAAGCAGTCCTCCTTCTCAAAGTAGTCGGCATTTTAATGCTGATGAGTGTGGTGTTGCTTTTTGCGTTTCGAAATTCTATCCTTGAGAAGGTCATTCTCCGCGCCGATGCCAAAATGCAGCGGGAGTATAGCTGTAAACTTACGATTCAAAAAGCCGAATTCCATGGTTTGACAAATGTCGGATTGCAACATATTTCATTGGTTCCAAAAGGCAAGGATACGCTCATTCATATCAACGAACTCAAAACCAACGTTAGCTTCTGGAAATTGCTGGTAGGCGAAATCCAGTTGGGAAAATTAGAAATCAACAAAGGTTTCATTCAATTGGTAAAAGATAAAAACGGCAGCAATTACTACACACTACTGCATCCAAAAAAGGAAAAGACGAAAAGGCAGAAGTAAATTATGCCAAACTTTTGAACCGCATTTCGTCCAGGTTGATGGATTTGGTCCCAACCGATATGGAAGTAAAGGGATTTGCTTTCCGGATTAACGACAACGGGAATAAGGTTGTTTTCGATTTCAATCGTTTGGCTTTGGCCGATAAAAAGCTCAACACCATAATCCAGGTTACTTCCGATGATTTTTCACAACAATGGACCATCAACGGTTTTGCCGATCCAAGAGACAGAAAAGCCGATCTTACTTTTTCGAATGCGAAAAACGATACCATCAAAATTCCTTATCTGGATAAAAGATTCAACCTGAAGACTGGCTTTAAATCTATTCATTTTAATTTGGAAAATTTAGAAATGGACAGCGGAGAACTGCATGTTGAAGGCTATTCTTCCATTCAGGACTTATTGGTGAATCATCCCAAAATCGCCAGTAAGGATGTCGTGGTAAAAAAGCCCGCTTCGATTATCATTGGATTGTAGGCAAAAAATTCATCGCTTTAGACAGTACTTCTACCATGCAGCTGAACAGCATCAAATGCAAACCTTATGTTTCGTATACCAACGAAACAGATAAGATTTACGCTCTTCAGTTAAAGATCCCCAAAATGAAAGCCAACGATTTTATAACGTCGCTGCCAACCGGATTGTTCAGCCATTTTGAAGGCATGGAGGCACAGGGAAGCTTTAGCTATTGGCTGAATTTCAAATTCAATGACCATAAACCAAAAGAAGTGGTTTTCGAAAGTAAACTAAAGCCAGAAGGTTTGAAAATCATCAAATATGGTGAAGCCAACCTGAATAAAATCAACAGCTCTTTCACCTATCGCGCTTTTGACAAAGGAAAGTTTCAGCGACCGATTTTGATTGGTTCAGGAAACCCTGATTATACTCCGCTAAGCGAAATTTCACATCATCTGCGAAACTGCGTGCTGACCAGTGAAGATCCATCCTTTTTCAGTCACCGGGGATTCATCAATGAAGCATTCAAGGAATCAATTGCCAAAAATATAAAAACCAAAAAATTCTCGCGTGGCGCCAGTACCATCAGCATGCAATTGGTGAAAAATGTATTCCTGACAAGGGAAAAAACGTTGTCCCGAAAATTAGAGGAAATCCTGCTGGTTTACATTCTGGAGAACAACCGAATCAGCTCGAAAGAACGAATGCTCGAAGTGTATTTTAACATCATCGAATGGGGTCCAAACATTTACGGAATTGGTGAAGCTTCACAGTTTTATTTCAATAAAAGGGCCGTCGACCTGAATATAAATGAATGTTTGTTCCTGGCCATAATCATTCCAAGTCCTAAAGGATTTATGCATCGTCTGGAAAATGACCATTTATTGAAGCCATTCGCCAAACAGCAGCAAAAATTCATGACCAATGTAATGTTCCGCCGCAATCTTTTGGTGGCCAATGATACCATTGGTAATTTCCCTTTCTCTATTGCCGGGCCTGCAAAAGCATACCTAAAACAACGGCCAACTGCTGTTGAAATTGAAGTGAATTCGACTGAAGAGTTTGAATTTTAGATTTAGGAGCAGGACTCTTCTGCTTCTTTTCAACAATCCTCCCGCTATCCGTTCCAATCTGTCATTGCGTGGGTACAAAGCAATCTCATCATGATTGTCTTGCGCAATGCCAGGATTTCCACTACTATCGGGGCTAGAAAGGAGATTTGGTTTTTCTACAATGAATGAAAATGGCAAGAAAATGAACTAAAGTTCATATACCTGAAGCCCACTGTTAAAGCCGAATGTCCACCGGACATTCTCCTCTTAATATCAAATTCTTAATATCAAATTCCTTTTAATTTCAAATTCTTAATTTCAAATTATCGGGGCTAATAAGAACGTTGCTTATTTTTTATAAACTTCCGTCACAATTTTTTCCGAAAACATTTTTTTGTGACACTTTCTGTCACAATTTTTCTAAATTTTATTTTTTTGTGACAACTTGTTTTCATCTGATTTACAATTACTTTTGAATTATTTGCAATAAAATCGCATACGTTTTCCAACCTTTCTGCGTTATATGTTATCTATTAGCATACAATCTAACTCCATAACATATGAAAAAATTCTTTTTGACCATTTTGTTTTTGGCTTCGGCAACTCTCTTCGCCCAAAAGCCAATCTTCACCACCGCTAAGGTAAAGGCAGCAACAGTTTATTTCAACGCTGCCGAATTATCACAAACTACTTCAGTAAATCTTCCATCCGGCACAAGCGAAATTGTTATAAAAAACGTAGCCGATTATCTCAACGAAAGCACGGTACAGATTGGAGCACCAAATTCGGTTACCGTTTTATCCGTACAGTTTACACAAAATTATATTTCAGAATATGAAATCGATGAAACCAATCCGGCGATTAAAAAAGTACGCGACAGTATTTCATTAACGCAGAAAGAAATCAAGAAGATTCAGATTGAAACCTATTCCAACCAGCAGACCATTGCACTTTTAGATGCCAATCAGCATGTTGGCGGTGCCAATACGGGTTTGAATGTTACCGAATTAATGAAGCTGGTCGATTTTTATAAAGCCAAAAGAACAGAAATAGATAACACGATTGTCGTACTTCAGGAAAAGGAAACCAAATTAAATGCCAGGCTGAAAAACCTAAACGACAAGCTCGAAATCAACACCAAAAAAGAAGAGAAAAGTTCTAAGGGCAAACTGATTGTCCAAGTGATGAATGAAATCGCTGGTTTGGTGAATTTCGATATTAATTACATCACCAATAACGCCTCCTGGACACCCTTTTATGATTTGCGCGCAGAGAATATTACGACTCCAATCAATATGATGTACAAAGCCCAAGTTGTTCAAAACACCGGAATCGATTGGAAGAAAGTGAATTTGACCTTATCATCAGGAAATCCAAACCAGAATAATCAGGCGCCATTGTTGAGTTCGTGGTTTTTGAGGTATCAGGCTGAAGAAAGAAGAGACTATAATCATTATCGGGGTAATAATGATGCCAAGGCTAATACTTTGGAGGAAGTAGTTGTAACGGGATATGCCGCCAAAAGAGAGAAAAGATTTTCGCAGGTAAGTTCTATTAGCGCAAATGTTGTAGAAAACCAGCTCAATGTTTCCTTTGACATCGATATTCCGTACGACATTTTATCCAACGGGAAACCACACAGCGTAGCCTTAAAGGAAATCAAACTGCCTGCGACCTATAAGTATTATGCGGTTCCAAGAGTCGAGAAAGAAGCCTTCCTTTTAGCGGAAATCGATGATTATTCGAAGTATAATTTACTGCCGGGTGAAGCGAATATCATCTTCGAAGGTTTGTATGTGGGTAAAACGGTTATTAATCCAAACCAAACTTCGGATACTTTAAATCTTAGCATGGGAAGGGATAAGAAAATCTCTATCAAACGGGAGAAAGTAGTAGACAAATCGGGAACTCGTTTTCTTTCCTCCAAAAAAGAACAAACATTTACCTATGATATCACCGTTAGGAATAATAAAAAAGAAGCCGTTACTGTGTTGCTGAAAGACCAATATCCGCTGAGCACAGATAAGGAAACAGAAATTGAATTACTGGAAAGCAACAACGCCAGGGAAAACAAGGAAACCGGCATTTTGACGTGGGACTTAAAACTAAATCCGAATGAAACCAAGAAAATCCGGATAAGTTATAAAGTAAAATATCCAAAGGATAAAATCATAGGAAACCTGTAATTATGAAAAGTTTATTTAGAGTTTTAGTACTGGTTTGTTGTGTGAACATTCATGCAAATGCACAAAGCAAAAGTGAAACAATCCTTTTTGAGTATGGTAAATATAATTTAACCACTGAATCTAAATCAAAATTGGATGCCATTATTCCCAAAATGGATTTGGAAAAGCTGAAAGCAATAACCTTGTATGGCAATACCGATGCCGATGGCAGTTTAGGATATAATTTTGAATTGTCCAAAAAGAGGAGTAAGGCCGTATCTGATTATTTGGTTTCGAAAGGAATTCAGCCAAATAAAATCAAGCAGAATTTCAATGGAGAAAACAAACCTGTTGCACAAAACTCAATCGAATCGGGCAAGCAGCAAAACAGAAGGGTAGAACTGGTTTTTGAGTTTGAAGCAAAAGAATTTGAGAATACAATCTTCAACAAAATTGAAGCTGAAACTCAAAATTTTGAAGGCAAATCCCATCAGGATATAGAAATTACCGGTAAGGAAGGAACCAAAATCAAGATTCCGAAGAATTCGTTACTAAAAGCGAATGGCAAATATGTTGTCGGCAAAATTAAAGTTGAGCTTAAGGAATTCTACAAAAAGTCGGATATGGTTTTGGCAAACCTGCATACCATGTCAAACAAGGAAATGCTTGAAAGTGGTGGGATGATTTCTGTTACAGCCACTAACAATGGTGAAAAACTGGAATTAAAAAAGAATTCCAAAATGACGATAGAATTTGCATCCAAAAACAATAAGAGTGATATGCAGGTTTTTTATGGTCATCCAAAAAATAAGGAAATTGATTGGAACACAAACCCAAAAATGAAGCCTATTGAAGAAGGCGATACTGAAGTTGGAGGTTATATGATGTTTGTCAGAAAAAACAAAAATGGCGTTATTTCGGACACTTTAATAAGCAGGGAAACGAGAAATTTTAAGCGGGATTCCGCTACAGTGAAAAAAATAGCAACGTTAGATAAAACTATCCTCGAATCAGGAAAATTAGGCTGGATCAACTGCGACCGTTTCTATAAGGAAGGAAATAAAATAAATTTATTTGTGGAAACTGACTTAAAATACAAGCCCGAAGTTCGATTAGTCTTTAAGGATATTAATGCTATTATGGCCGGATATTTAGATAAGGATAAAAAATTTGTGTTTAATAATATTCCCATCGGGAAAAAAGCGACGCTGGTTGCCTTCAGTACTTTCGAAGAGCAAAGCTATCTTGTACTAAAGGATATTGTAATTGAGGCTAATGATCCTATTTACCTGGAATTACAGAAGACCACTTTAGAAGATTTGAAGACGCAGTTAAGAAAGCTGGACTAGTTGAAAATCATGTAATTATGAAATAAATAGTTGTAATTATGAAATGCAAAATTTGTAAAGATTGTATATTTTGCACAGCAATACGATTATAAAGTTTTTATTGCTAACTTTACTCAACTAACATCTACAGCTATGAAAAAATTACTACTATTTATTTCCTTTATTGCATTTTCGGCAAATTCACAAACGGTTTCTTTACAAAGTTTTGCAACGGGATTTTCTTCTCCAGTAGAAATTGCCCATCCTGTTGGAGATGCGCGACTATTCGTTGTACAGCAAGGCGGAATTATTAAAATTCTAAACCCAAGCGGAGTAGTGAATGCAACTCCTTTTTTGACATTAACCAGCGCTACTGTTCTTTCCGGTGGTGAAAGAGGTTTATTAGGCTTGGCCTTCCATCCAAATTATGCAACTAATGGTTTCTTTTATGTAAATTATACCCGAGCAGGCGATGGCGCCACTGTTATTGCAAGATATTCAGTTTCTGCTAATCCTGATATAGCGGATGCTACTAGTGCAATGGTTTTACTTACTATTGCCCAACCAGCCATTAATCACAATGGTGGAACTATAAAATTTGGACCTGATGGATTTTTATATATTGGAATGGGGGATGGTGGTTTTGGAGGTGACCCTGATAATAGGGCACAAAACATAAATGATAATTTAGGGAAAATGCTCAGGATTGATGTTGATTCCGCTTCGCCTTATGGCATTCCATCAACTAATCCGTATGTTGGAGTTGCAGGGAATGATGAGATTTGGGCAATAGGATTGCGTAACCCATGGAAATTTTCGTTCAACCGATTGAATGGAGATTTATGGATTGCCGATGTTGGTCAAAGTGCAGCTGAGGAAATCAATAAAATTGCAAGCCCTCTTCCTAATACTGCCCTGAATTTTGGCTGGCGTTGTTTCGAGGGAAGCCTTACTTATGATACTTCTGCCGGAGATTGTCCCGGCTTTGCTTCAACTGTAGCACCAGTTACCCAATACGGACATGGTTCAGGCAGATGCTCTATTACCGGAGGATATTTTTATACCGGCACAATGTATCCAAATTTTGCTAATAAATATTTCTTTGCCGATTATTGTACAGCGGAAATCGGATATCTATCAGGAACTTCAAGCACAATCACATGGGCGTTGAATCCAGCAGGAAGCATTACTACTTTTGGAGAAGATATGAATGGCGAACTTTACGCAATTGTGAGTGGCACTATTTACAAAACTATTGATTCTTCCCTTGGAATGAATGATTTCAATAAAGCGGGTTTGAGTTTTTATCCAAATCCTGCCAAAACAGAAATTTTTATAAAAAACGAAACTGAAACAGCAGTTTCAAATGTGAAAATTTTCGATTTAGCAGGCAAACTGATATTGACTAAATCAGTGGCGAATGAAGCTACGCCTTCTATCGTTATTGGTGCATTATCGAGTGGATTGTATTTAATCTCTATCGAAGACTTGACAGGAAACCAATATAAATCCAAACTGATAGTTGAGTAAATGATGAAGAAAATCTTTATTGTTCTTTTATTCTTATTATTGTTTTACTGGGGTTATAGTTCATTGTCAGGAAATAATGCTACTTTTTCCCCAAAGGCCTTAAATCCAAAAGAGACAATAGAAGAGAGAGTTAATAAAGAAGTCAAGGTTGTAAAGGATTTTCTTCGTAAAAAGCCCGATTACAATTCAGAAATCGTCTTTCTTGTCGACATGAAAATAGTATCCGGCAGGAATAGGTTTTTCATTTATGATCTAAATATAAACAAAATCATCGATCAGGGTTTGGTTGCACATGGCGTAGGTTCTGAAACCGAAATCGAAAATCAGTTGAAGTTTAGCAACATCAATAATTCTTTGGCGACATCTTTAGGGAAATATTCTATTGGCGAAAGTTATAGCGGGCAATTTGGAAAAGCCTACAAACTCTATGGTTTGGATAAGTCAAATAGCAATGCTTATAGCAGGAATATAGTTCTTCATAAATTCAGCAAAATGCCCTATGAAGAACAGATTAACCCTGTTTGCAATAGTTATGGTTGCCCAATGGTAAACGAAATTTATTTCAAGCGGATTGAAAAAATTATCTATACAAGTCAAAAGGCTATTCTCTTAGATATTTACTACTAATCTTAAGGTGCAGGATTCGGAATCAATTCCTGAATCTTATTAATTCCTGAAATAATTTCAGAAGACAAAACGGTATCAAAAGCTTCAATATTTTCACTAAGCTGTTCCATTGTTGTCGCGCCTATAATTGTTGCGGTAACAAAATCCTGATGGTTCACAAAAGCCAAGGCCATTTGGGTTAAGGTCAATCCGCTTGATTCGGCTAATTCCTTATACAATTCTGTGGCTTTATGGCAATTTTCATTAGAATACCTAGTGAATTGAGGAAACAATCCCAAGCGGGAAGTAGGCAAATTGCCATTGAGATGTTTGCCCGTAAGAAAGCTAAAGGCTAAAGGAGAATAAGCCAATAAACCAACATTTTCACGCATTCCAATTTCGGAAAGACCAACTTCATACAATCGATTCAACAAGGAGAATGGGTTTTGGATAGTAACGATTCTGGGTAAATTATGTTTCTCACTTTCGCTTATGAACTTCATCACACCATACGGATTTTCATTGGAAACTCCTATGTGCTTTATTTTTCCTTCTTTGATTAAACCGTCATAGATGCTTAATACCTCGAAGAAATTTTCCTGCCATTCCGTATCAATTTTGGAAACACCACGCTGCCCAAACATGTTCATGACACGTTCCGGCCAATGCATTTGATATAAATCGATATACTCGGTCTGAAGGTTTTTTAAGCTTAGATCAACCGCTTCATGAATGTTCTTTTTCGAAAAATCCAACGGATTCCTGATGTAGGCCATTCCTCTGTTTGGTCCTGCGATTTTTGTAGCGATAACTAAGTCTTCTCGTTTTTCCGATTTTTTCAACCAGCTTCCGATATATTTTTCGGTTTTACCAAGTGTGGCTTCTCGCGCAGCTATAGGATACATTTCAGCAGTGTCGATAAAATTAATCCCTTTTTCCACAGCATAATCCAATTGGGAATGTGCATCGCTTTCGGAATTTTGTTCGCCAAAAGTCATGGTGCCAAGACAAACTTTACTGACTTTTATATCAGTATTCGGTAAAAAAGTATATTTCATTTTGGGTTTAACTCAATAAATTGGTCACTAATGAAGGCCAGATTCCAATGATGATGTTGAGCAGGATTGCAAGTACAGCCACAATAGGGTACACAAACGGAATGCTTTGTTTTTCTTCCACGACCGCGTCTTTGGTATACATCGCTAAAATCAGTTTGAAGTAGTAACCAACACTGATTATAGAGTTAATTACGGCTGCAATAACGACTATTAAATAACCTGTTTGTATAGTGTTTGCAAATAAGATAAACTTAGCAAAGAACCCAGAAAAAATAGGAATACCAGCCATTGACAATAATGAAGCTGTAAGTATTGCTGCCATTAAAGGATGTGTTTTTGCAAGGCCGTTAAAATTAGAAATGTCTTCGTTGCCTTTGTCTTTGGTAACATAAATAATTACCGCAAAAGATGCAATTCCTGCCAAAGCATAAGCTGCTGTGTAATACAATAATGTAGAACCGGCTGTAGGCATGTTTAACAAAGCCATAACCATAAATCCGGCGTGGGAAATACCCGAAAACGCGAGCATTCTTTTTACATTTTTCTGACGCAATGCCATAATATTTCCGACAGTCATTGAAAGTATAGAAATAACCACAATAATCGTTTGGAACATAGGCACCAAATCAGCAGGCAATCCTAAATCATTTACAAGCTTATATAATGTTGCCATCGCTACCACTTTTGCCAATGTACTCATGGTCGCTGTTGTCATGGAAGGAGAACCTTCGTAAACATCCGGAGCCCAAAAATGAAAAGGAGCAGCGGCAATCTTAAATAACATTCCGATAATGATTAAGGTCATCCCGATTGGATACCAAACCGGAATTCCTATTCCCTGAGATAGATCGTGGATTTCCGCTATATCAAAATAACCTGTCGCACCATAAACCAGACAAATTCCGAACAGGATAAATCCGGAGGCAAAGGAACCCATAAGGAAATATTTCATTCCGGCTTCGTTACTTTTGAGGTCTAATCTTCGGCTGGCTGCCAAAATATATAATGAAATGGAAAGCACTTCAATTCCAAGGAAGAACATTGATAAATTCCCGAACGACACCATTGCAACTGCTCCGGCTAAAAGGAAAATTTTGATAGCAATAAAATCGGAAATCTTGGTGGGATGATCCTTATAAAAGTCGCCACTCAAGGCTACTAAGAAAATAGTCAAAACGATAAACAAGCTTGAAAAGGATACCGAAAAATTATTCACTACAATCATATTATTATAGTGAGAAGAAGGGTAATCAAATTCAGAAACTGTAAGTCCAAGAATGGCTAAAAGTCCCAATACGGCAACGGGAACCAATAGTTTCCTTAAATTAAAGATTTCAGCGATAAGGCAAAAAACACCTAAACCTGATATGGCAATTAATGTATTCATTAGACTTTTATCTATTTATAGTTTCTAAAATGACTTTCAAACTTGGTGTAACTAAATCAACCAATGGTTTTGGATACAATCCAAAGAATAGTAAAAACGCAATGATGGCGACTAATGTGATCGCTTCACTAGTTGTAACGTCTGCAAAAACCTTAGTATTGGTTTCGCCCAGCATTGTGTTTTGGAACATCTTTAACATATAATATGCTCCCAGAATGATAGTAGTTCCACCTAAAATTGCAAACCAGAAATTAATTTGGCTTAAACTGTACAATACTGTAAACTCTCCAACAAAGTTAAACGTTCCCGGCAAAGCGACTGACGCTAAAACTAGAATCATAAACATAGAAGTGAACTTAGGTGTCTGAGAACGAATTCCGCCCATTTCCTTAATTTTTCTGGTTTCGTATCTTCTGAAGATGATTTCTGCGGCAAAGAATAATCCAACAATTACAAAACCGTGGGCTATCATTTGGGAAACCGCACCGCTTAATCCGTCAAGTGTTAGAGTGTAACAACCTGCAGCGATTAATCCAACGTGGGCTAGGGAAGAGTAAGCCAATAATTTTTTCAGATCCTTTTGACGTAAAGCTACTATCGAACCATAGATTACCCCGGCAACGCTCAATCCGATTAAGATTGGCATATAGGTTCTAGCAGCAGATGGCGCAATTGGCAACTGCCAACGGATAACGCTGTACAATCCCATCTTAAGCATGATTCCCGATAAAAGCATTGTTCCGATTGTTGGTGCTTTTTGGTACACTTTTGCCTGCCAGGTATGGAAAGGGATGATTGGAATTTTGATAGCATACGCTAAGAAAAAAGCGAAGAAAATGTAAAACTGCTCGCCTTCCGATAAATCCAGTTTGTATAAATCTTCCAAAAGGAAACTGCCTGCTTTTGAATACAAATAAGCAAATCCGATTAGCATGAATAATGAGCCAGCCAAAGTGTAAATAAAGAATTTCACGACGGCTTTTTTACGTGCTTCGGCATCTCCATTTCCCCAAATCAGTGCTATAAAGTAAATTGGAATCAAGGCTAATTCCCAGAAAACATAATACAGTAATCCGTCAGCGGCTAAGAAAGTCCCCGTCATTGCGAAAGCCATGAAAAGCACTAAAGCATATAGATTTTTGGCATTTTTAAATGAATTCCCGAACGATGAAAAGACAATCAGCGGTGTTAATGCCGTAGTCAGTAAAACCATGGCCATGGCAAGTCCGTCAGCCTTTAAGGCAAAAACCACTTTTGGAACATCAATCCAATCAGCACTGAAACCGATGTCAACGCCATTGCAATAATCCGATAGTAGTTTCAGCGTTCCTAAAAGTGCACCCAAGCTAAATATAAGTGCCACTTTTGAAGCTAATTTATCTCCAGAGAAATAAGTGGCTATTGAACCGCCGAGAAGTAAAATTAATATAGTAGTTACATCCATTATGTAAAAATTATTGAGCTATAAATAAATAAGATACGATGGCCACAACGCCAATTACAAAAGCGAATAAATAAAGTCCAACGCTTCCGGTTTGTAGTTTTTTACCCTGCGTTCCAAGTCCGTTTGCGACTGTTCCTAAACTGAAAACTACTTTTCCCAAAGCGGGTTCCAAAGTCGATCTGAAGAAATTGGACAAACCGTTTATTGGTCTTACGATTAGGAAAGTGTAAAATTCGTCTACGTAATATTTGTTGTAAATTGTTTTGTTGAAACCAACGATTTGGGAATCTTCTTTTGGAACAAATCCTTGTTTGATGTATTTCGCATACGCCCAAAGAATTCCTAAAATAGCTCCGGCTAATGCAATTCCCATTAACATAAATTCCTGTGTCCCTAAATGATGTTCTTCGTGTTTTGCCGCTAAAATTGGTTCTAAGTAATTATTTAACCAGCCACTTCCCGGTAAGTTAATTCCTCCACCGATTGCAGCTAAAATTGCTAAAATTATTAATGGAATTGTAATCAGTTTTGGGCTTTCGTGTAAATGATGTTTTTGCTCTTCCGTTCCTCTGAAGTCGTTGAAGAAGGTCAGGTACATCAAGCGGAACATATAGAAAGCAGTCATGATAGAAGCAATAGAAGCTACAATCCATAATACTTTATTGTGTTCGAAAGCCACCATCAAAATTTCGTCTTTTGACCAGAATCCCGCAAACGGGAATATTCCGGCAATGGCTAATGTAGAAATCATCATCGTCCAGAACGTGATTGGCATCGCTTTGCGCAAACCACCCATTTTTCGCATGTCCTGTTCACCGTGCAATCCGTGGATAACCGAACCAGAACCTAAGAACAGACAGGCTTTAAAGAATGCGTGTGTGATTACGTGGAATACGGCAACATTATATGCTCCCATACCTAAAGCCAGGAACATTAAACCCAATTGGGAAACCGTTGAATATGCTAGTACTTTTTTGATGTCGTTTTGTAAAAGTCCGATAGAAGCAGCCACCAAAGCCGTTACAGCTCCAACAATTGCAATTATATTTTGTACTTCCGGAGTTAAATCGAATAGGAAATTCATTCGCGTAACCATAAAGATTCCCGCAGTTACCATAGTTGCAGCGTGTATTAAGGCAGAAACCGGGGTTGGTCCGGCCATTGCATCGGGTAACCAGGTATAAAGCGGTAATTGTGCCGATTTTCCACAAGCGCCAATAAATAAGCAGAAAGCAGCAATGCAAAGGCAAAGGTTGGTATATAAGGAAAGATTGCCAGAAAGCGCCACTTTCAATTCAGAAAAATTCAGGGTATGGAATTGACTTCCAAGAATAAAGATTCCGATAAGGAAACCTAAATCCCCTATTCGGTTCATGATGAAAGCTTTCTTTGCGGCATCATTATAAGATTGGTTTTTATACCAAAATCCGATCAGTAGGTAAGAGCATAATCCAACGCCTTCCCAGCCAATAAACATTACCAATAAGTTGTTTCCGATAACCAGTGTTATCATGAAGAATACAAACAGGTTTAGATAAGCAAAGAACTTATGCATATTCTCGTCATCGTGCATATAGCTGATGGAATATAAATGGATTAACGACCCAATTCCGGTAACGAATAACAGCCAAAGCAATGATAATTGATCTAACAGCAATCCGAAATCCAATTTAAAATTGCTAACCGAAATCCAGTCAAATAAAGAGATTTGAATTGGTTTTCCCGATTGCTGCAATTGTGCAAAAAAGCAAAGGCTCAATAGGAAGGAAACCAAAACCGTAATTGTTCCGATTGCTCCTGACACATTCCTGCTTACTTTTTTTCCAAAGAAAACATTGAAAAGAAATCCAGCAAATGGCGATAAGAGTAGTAGTAAAGCTAAATTTGTATCCATCCCAGATTATCCTTTTAAGTTCTTTAAATTAGCGATATCAATAGACCCAACATTCCTGAATACAGAAACGAGGATTGCCAGTCCAACGGCAACTTCGGCCGCAGCCACTGCCATCGAGAAGAATACAAATATTTGTCCTTCGGCATCCTGATGATAGGTTGAAAAAGCTACGAATAATAAATTCACAGCATTCAGCATAATTTCAATTGACATGAAAACGATGATAGCATTTCTTCTGTACAATACTCCAAAAACCCCGATACAAAATAACAGTACCGAAAGGAAAATGTAGTTTTCTATACCTATTTCATTTAAAATATTATTCATTATTTCTTCTCCGTTTTTTCTTTTTTAGACAATAAAACAACACCGATCATCGCTACTAATAATAGGATGGAAGCAAATTCAAAGGGAACCATATATTCGTTAAGCAATACCTGTCCAAGCGTTTTGATGGATTGGAAATCTTCGCCGGTATAATCGTATTCACCCATTATCGTTTTAGAATTGATGAAGATGGTTACCAATACCACACTCATCAAAATGAAAACAGTAATTGCTCCAAGACGGGTAATACGGGGTTTATGGACTTCATCTTCCTTATTCAGGTTCATAAGCATGATGGTAAATAAGAACAGGACCATAATCGCACCGGCGTAAACAATAAGCTGAACCATCGCAAGGAATTGTGCATTGAACATTAGATAATGCCCAACAATCGTAACCATGCAAATTACTAGGTATATAGCACTGTGGATAGGGTTTTTACTGTAAATCGTTAAAAACGCTGAAGCCAGTGTGATGGTTGATAAGATGTAGAATGCAATTAATATAGATGACATTAGTTTGCGTTTTTAAGTTGAGCATTTTTCATAGCCATTTCCAAAGGCATAACCAATTTATCCTTTCCGAAAATGAAATCTTCCCTGTTGTATTGCGACGGAACCAATTCTTTTGAAAGGGTTAAATAAATAGCGTCTTTTGGACAGGCTTCTTCACATAAACCACAAAAAATACAACGCAGCATATTGATTTCATAAATCGATGCGTATTTTTCCTCGCGGTACAACATTTCTTCACCTGGTTTGCGTTCTTCCGCTTTCATCGTAATGGCTTCCGCCGGACAGGAAAGGGCGCACAATCCACAGGCTGTACAGTTTTCACGCCCTAATTCGTCACGTTTCAACATGTGTTGTCCACGATAAACCGGGCTGAATTCACGAACCTGCTCCGGATAATGAATCGTAGCTTTTTTCTGAAAAAGTGTTTGATGGTAATTGCCAATCCTTTAACGATGGCAATTAGGTACAACCTTTCCCAAAACGTCATTTCCTTATTGGAAACCTGTTTCTTTCTACCGGAAAGCGATATACTTTGTATTGATGCTGACATAATTTCTTTTCTTATTTAAAAGCTAGAATGCAAATTCCTGTTATAATAATATTGATAATTGAAAGTGGAATTAAAATCTTCCATCCCAAATTCATTAACTGATCGTATCTAAAACGTGGTATGGTCCAACGAACCCACATATAGAAGAAAATAAAGAAGCATATTTTGATAAATAAAACTCCGATTCCTAAAACATTAGCTGTGTTCACTCCAACATTGTCAACCATCCACTGCATTCCCGGATAATTATAGCCTCCAAAATAAAGTACGGCTATTATAGTCGACGAGATAAACATATTGGCATATTCGGCGAATAGGTAGAATCCCATTTTCATGGATGAATATTCGGTATGGTAACCACCAATCAATTCTGATTCGCATTCCGCTAAGTCGAAAGGCGTTCTGTTGGTTTCTGCAAATGCACAAATTAGGAAGATTAAGAATCCAACCGGCTGATAGAAAACATTCCAGTTCATCCCCGACTGTTGCATTGAAATTTCCTTTAAGCTTAAGGTTCCGGTCATCATTATCAATGCGATAACAGATAATCCCATGGCTACTTCATAAGAAACCATTTGCGATGCGGCACGAACAGCTCCCATTAAGGAGAACTTATTGTTAGATGCCCAACCACCAATCATGATTCCATAAACACCAACAGAAAGTATCGCGAAAATATATAACAAGGAAGCGTCTAAATCCGTCGCCTGAAGATAAACAGTTCGCCCAAAAATCTCTAACTTATCGCCCCACGGAATTACGGCACTGGTCATTAAGGCCGTACTCATCGCAACTGCGGGCCCAACGAAGAATAAAAATCGGTTTTTGGTATCAGGTTCAAATTCCTCTTTGGCAAATAACTTCATTCCATCCGCAAGAGGTTGTAATAATCCACCCCAACCCGCACGGTTTGGCCCAACACGATCCTGCAGGAATGCCGCAACCTTTCGTTCAGCCCAGGTAGAATACATGGCCATAATCATCGTTATCGCAAAAATGGTTACGATGAAAAGACTTTTTCTATTATAAACGCACTATCCATTATTGTTAGAATTTACTGGGTTTCCGTCTATTTTTTCGTTGTAGGCAATCTCAGGCATACTTATTTTTTTGCGGTCGATATCCCTTCCCATAAGGATTCCTTTTTCGGTAGCGATTTCAACCTTCTCTAATTTTCGGGTATAATTATTCTGATTGATAACTGAATCTTTTTCGAATCTTCTAGGTCCTTCAATTACCCAATCAGTAACTTCTTTTTTGTCGAAACGGCAGGTGTTACAGATGAAATCTTCCACTTCATGGTATACATCTTTACGTGCTGTTACTCTTTGAATTTCGTTTCCAAACATCCAAAGCGTCGTTTTTCCGCAACAACCAGGAGTTGTACATTCCCTGTGTGCATCAAAAGGCTTATTAAACCAAACCCTCGATTTGAATCGGAAAGTCTTATCTGTCAAAGCTCCAACCGGGCAAACATCAATCATGTTTCCGGAGAATTCGTTGTCAATGGCGGCAGAAATACAAGTCGATATCTGTGAATGGTCTCCGCGATTCAAAACCCCGTGAACCCTTCCGTCTGTTAGTTGATCTGCTACTTCCACGCAACGTTGGCAAACAATGCAGCGGTTCATGTGCAGTTGAATTTTGTCGCCAATATTTTCGGGTTCAAAAGTCCTTTTCTCTTCAATGAAACGCTGTTGCAGCTTTCCGTGTTCAAAGCTTAAATTCTGTAAATCACATTCGCCTGCCTGGTCACAAACCGGGCAATCCAGCGGGTGATTGATCAGAAGGAATTCGGTTACCGCATTTCTGGCTTCTTTCACTCGGTCAGAAGATTTGCTGGCGATTTCCATTCCGTCCTGGCAGCCTGTTACACATGACGCCATTAATTTTGGCATTGGTCTTGGATCGGCTTCGCTGCCTTTGGTTACGTCAACCAAACAACAACGGCATTTTCCTCCGGTTCCTTTTAATTTAGAATAATAACACATGGCTGGCGGGACAGATTCCCCACCAATCATACGAGCTGCCTGCAGGATGGTTGTTCCTGGAGCTACTTCTATTTCCTGACCGTCTATAGTTACTTTCATTTACCAATATTTTACTCCTACGGAGTATTTTTATTACTAATGTTTACTCTTTAGCCCCGATTGTAGTGGAAATCCTTTTTTGCATTGCCCTGTAGCTAAGCGAAAGGGAAATGCAAAAAGATTGCAACGTAAAGCGGGAAAATGGATGGCATAATATGCCCGAGCCATTCGCTCCTAATTATTTTTAAACTTCTTGTTTTGCCACTAAATGCTTTACTTTCTCAAAAGGTTCAGCTACAAAGTGTTCTCTATTTTTTACTTTTTCCGGGAAACGGATATGATATTCGAATTCATCCCTGAAATGACGGATTGCCGCAGCTACAGGCCATGAAGCAGCGTCGCCTAAAGGACATATAGTGTTTCCTTCAATTTTTGCCTGGATGCTCCACAACAATTCGATATCTTCTTCACGTCCCTGTCCGTTTTCAATTCTCCACAAAACTTTCTCTAACCAGCCTGTTCCTTCGCGGCAAGGTGTGCATTGACCGCAGCTTTCGTGGTGGTAAAATCTGGAGAAATTCCAAGTATTACGAACAATACACGCTCTGTCATCATACACAATAAATCCACCTGAACCTAACATGGAACCTGTAGCGAATCCACCATCTGATAAACTTTCGTAAGTCATCAAACGATCTTCACCAGCTGCAGTTTTATAAATTAAATGTGCCGGTAAAACTGGTACAGAACTTCCTCCAGGAACTAACGCCTTCAAAGGTCTGTCTGTTTGCATTCCACCACAATATTCATCTGAATTCATGAATTCGTATACAGATAATCCCAAATCTATTTCGAAGACACCCTGATTTTTGATATTCCCTGAAGCAGAAATTAATTTGGTTCCTGTAGAACGTCCGATTCCAATCGCAGCATAATCAGCACCCGAATTGTTTACAATCCAAGGCACAGCCGCAATAGTTTCAACATTATTTACTACAGTGGGATTAGCCCAAAGTCCCGAAACAGCTGGGAATGGTGGTTTAATCCTTGGATTTCCACGTTTCCCTTCCAGGCTTTCAATTAATGCAGTTTCTTCTCCACAGATGTAAGCTCCGCCACCAATCTGAACGTATAATTCTAAATCGTAACCGGAACCTAATATATTTTTACCCAACCAACCGGCAGCTTTTGCTTCGGCGATGGCTCTTTCCAAAATTTTGTAAACCCACATGTATTCACCACGGATGTAGATGTAGGATAGGTTAGCGCCCAATGCATAGCTTGACGTAATCATCCCTTCAATCAAAAGGTGTGGAATGTATTCCATCAGATATCGGTCCTTAAAAGTCCCAGGTTCCGATTCATCGGCATTGCACACCAAGTGACGTGGCTTTCCTGATTTTTTGTCAATAAAACTCCATTTCATTCCAGCTGGGAAACCTGCGCCGCCACGACCACGAAGCCCGGAAGTTTTCACTTCTTCAACTACTTCATCAGGAGTCATTTTTTTAAGGGCTTTTTCTACAGAGGCATAACCGCCTTCTTTACGGTATACTTCGTAGGTTTTGATTCCCGGAACGTTAATTTTGTCTAATAATATTTTTCTTCCCATGATATTATTTATCGTGTAAAGTGATTTTTCCGTCTTTACAGTCTGTAATCAGCTGATCTATTTTTGCTTCTGTCAAATGTTCCTGATAAAAATCACCCAACTGCATCATTGGGGCATAACCACAGGCGCCAAGGCATTCAACGCCACGAACTTCAAATAGTCCGTCAGCTGTTGGCTCTCCAACTTTCACACCCAATTTATTGCACGTATAATCCATTAGGTTTTCCAAGCCGTTCAAACAGCATGGAGAAGTCTGGCAAAATTCGAACATATATTTCCCAATTGGCCTTTGGTTGTACATCGTGTAAAATGTCACCACTTCAAAAACTTCAATGGGTTGTATTCCTAAAATTTCGGCAACTTTAATCTGCAAGTCAGTGCTAAGCCAGTTGTCATGAGCATCTTGAACTTCGTGTAAAACCGGCAACAAAGCTGATTTTCTTTTGTCTTCTGGATAATGGCTGATTAATTCATTGATCCGGGTCATCAGGGCATCAGTGATGTTTATCTCTTGTTTGATATGTGATCTTTCCATTTCTAATGTTAGATATTAAATTTTAAATTTTAGATTTTTTCAATCTGCATTCTAAAATCTGCATTCTGCAATCTTATTTTTTAAGCGTCTAATTCGCCCGCAATTACATTTAAACTTGATAATATTACGATAGCATCAGAAAGCATTGCGCCTTGTATCATTTCAGGATAGGCCTGGTAATAGATATAGCAAGGCCTTCTCATTTTCAATCGGTAAGGTGTCCTGCTTCCGTCAGAAATAAGGTAAAACCCTAGTTCGCCATTTCCACCTTCAACAGAATGGTATACTTCAGCAACCGGAACCGGAACTTCACCCATTACAATTTTGAAGTGATAGATTAAGCTTTCCATATTATTGTAAACATCTTCTTTTGGAGGCAGGTAATAGTCGGGAACATCAGCATGTATCGGACCTTCAGGTAATTTTGCCAATGCCTGTCGGATGATGCTCAGACTTTCCCAAACTTCGGCATTACGAACACAGAAACGGTCGTAAGTATCTCCCGATTTTCCAACCGGAACGATAAAATCAAAATCTTCGTAAGATGAATAAGGCATAGCCACACGAACATCATAATCGATTCCGGCAGCACGAAGGTTTGGGCCAGTGAATCCGTATTGCATTGCTTTTTCAGCGGTAATTCCACCAACATTTACCGTACGGTCGATAAAGATTCGGTTTCTTTCGAAAAGATTTTCGAATTCTTTCCAGGCAACCGGAAATTCTTCGAGGAAAGTATTTAGCAATTCAAAAGCTTTTGGACTCCAGTCTCTTTCAAATCCGCCAATTCGCCCCATGTTTGTGGTCAAACGGGCACCGCATATCTCTTCATAAATCTCATATACTTTTTCCCTGAATTGAAATACATAAAGGAAACCGGTGTAAGCTCCGGTGTCAACTCCAAGGATTGAGTTACAGATTAGGTGGTCTGTTATTCGTGCTAATTCCATTACGATAACCCTTAAATACTGAGCGCGTTTTGGAACTTCTATATTCAATAGTTTTTCAACCGTCATCCACCATGCCATGTTATTGATAGGCGAAGAACAATAGTTCATTCGGTCTGTCAATACGTTGATTTGGTAAAACGGGCGGTTTTCTGCAATTTTTTCAAAAGCACGGTGAATGTAACCGATTGTTGGTTCGGCTTCAAGGATTCTTTCACCATCCATCAACAGGATATTTTGAAAAATTCCGTGAGTTGCCGGATGCGTAGGGCCAAGATTCAGGACAGAATACTCGCTTCCGTCTTCGTTTCTTTTTCCTCAATTATTCGGGCATATCGCTGCTCTGGTGGTAATAATAGTTCTGACATTTTATAATGTTGACTTATTTGACACTGTTCTTCCAAAAAATCTATCGTCCTTATCGGTTCTTCCGCTGTCTTCCAATGGGAATTCCTTGCGCATTGGAAACGAAATCATTTCGTCCATGTTCAGGATTCTTTTAAGCTGTGGATGTCCTTTGAAACGGATTCCGAAAAAATCCCATGCTTCTCTTTCCATCCAGTTGGCACATAAGAACAAATCCGTAATCGTTTCAACTTCGGCATCATCCGGCAAATAGGTTTTAACACGGATGCGTGTATTATCAACCCAATTGTGTAGTTGATAAGAAACGGCAAATTGGTGTTGGTCGTCATTATCGGGAAAATGTATTCCTGCCAAATCCGTTAGGAAGTGAAAGTTGAAATCTTCGTCTTCTTTAAGAAATTTGATTACATCATGGATACTTTCTGGGTTGGCTTCAAACGTAAAGAAGTCCCTCTGCATTTCGAACGCAAAAACCTTTACACCAAACTGATGTGTTAATTTCTCTTGTATTGTTGTTATCGCTAAAGCCATTTTTATAGGTTATAGGAAGCTAATAATTCTTTATATTCAGGTGAATTCCTTCTGCGTACGGATTCGTTTTTTACTAATTCCTGCAACTGCATTACACCATCAACAATTTGCTCAGGTCTTGGTGGACATCCCGGAACGTACACGTCAACCGGAATTACTTTGTCAATTCCCTGCAAAACGGAATACGTATCAAAAACACCGCCTGAACAGGCGCAGGCTCCGACAGAAATAACCCAACGAGGCTCAGACATTTGTTCGTAAACCTGACGTAAGATTGGCGCCATTTTTTTGGAAATAGTTCCCATTACCATAAGCATGTCGGCCTGGCGTGGAGAGAAACTAACTCTTTCAGAACCAAATCGCGCTAAATCGTAATGAGAAGCCATAGTTGCCATAAATTCGATTCCGCAACAGGAAGTCGCAAAAGGCAAAGGCCAAAGCGAGTTAGCACGCGCTAATCCAACAACATCGTTCAATTTCGTAGCAAAAAATCCTTCACCAGAAACTCCTTCGGGCGGAGCAACCATTTGTGTTCTTGTACTCATTTTTGTTATTTTGAATTTATTCCGCTACGCTCCATATTAATTATTTTCTTAATATCAAATGTCTCGGGTTTGAATTATAATTTAAATTATTGTATTTTTCATCCACATCGCCAATTTAAAATTCAAAATTTATAATTTAAAATAATTTCTTTATTCCCATTCCAGTGCTTTCTTTTTGATGATGTAAAAGAAACCCACCAAAAGCAGCATCATGAAAATCACCATTTTTATCATTCCTTCTATTCCTAATGCTTTGAAGTTAACGGCCCAAGGATATAGGAAAATCACTTCGACGTCAAACAGAACAAAAAGGATGGCAACAAGGAAATACTTAACGGAGAAAGGAATCCTTGCGTTACCAACAGATTCAATTCCGCATTCGAAGTTTTTATCTTTGTTTTTGGAATGCCTTTTTGGGCCTAGGAAATTCGAGCCAATAATGGTCATGACCACAAATCCTATGGCCAAACCAGCCTGCATGAGTATCGGTAAATAATCTAATTGATTGGACTGCATAACGGGTATAATTAGAAGTAATTTAAATAGCCACAAATATACATCGCATTATTTAATTCGCAAAAAGCAACGGATAAACCTTTGTTAATTAGCTAGCAAAAAGGACTATTTAAATTCATTTTAAATAGTGGTTTTTAAACATAAAAAAACGTCCCGAATATTTTCGGGACGTCATTAAATCTAGGTAATCAAAAAATAATATATATTAGTCTTCGATAGCTACTACCTGAGCTGCTACTTTACCTTTTCTTCCTTCTTCTTCTTCGTAAGATACTTTGTCTCCTTCTGCTAAATTTTCAGTTTTAACTCCGGTAGCGTGTACGAAAATGTCTTTTCCAGTTTCATCATCTGTGATAAAACCGTAACCTTTTGATTCGTTGAAAAATTTTACTGTTCCTGTGCGCATTTTGTAATGTAAAAATTATTAATAATGGTCAAAGATAAATTTTTTGGCGACATAACAAGCATTTCATCCATAAATAATTAAAAATTTGTTAAAATTCCCTTCTTAGTTTAAAAACTTGATAAAGAAATACTTGCGGGATTTTAAATTTAGGTATAAAAAAAGCAACTGTTTTTATTTATTTCAACAGTTGCTTCTTAAAATTATGTGAATTTGATATAAATTACTTCAAATCCAATTTAATATATAATTCCTTTAACTGAGCGTCATCAATTGCCGCTGGAGCGTCAATCATAACATCTCTTCCTGAATTGTTTTTTGGGAAAGCGATAAAATCCCTGATGGTTTCCTGACCACCAAGTATAGCAACTAATCTATCCAATCCAAAGGCTAATCCACCATGAGGAGGAGCACCGAACTGGAACGCATTCATAAGGAAACCAAACTGATCTTCGGCCTGTTCCGGCGTAAATCCTAACAAGGAGAACATTCGGCTTTGCAATTCCTTATCGTGGATACGGATGGAACCGCCACCGATTTCATTACCATTAATAACCATATCATAAGCATTGGCACGGACTTTTCCAGGCTCAGTTTCAATCAATTTCATATCCTCTGGTTTTGGAGAAGTGAACGGATGGTGCATTGCGTGGTAACGGCCACTTTCTTCGTCCCATTCCAATAAAGGGAAATCCACAACCCATAACGGAGCAAATTCATCGGGTTTTCTTAAACCTAATCGGGTTGCGAGTTCCATACGAAGTGCCGAAAGTTGTGCGCGTGTTTTATTTGCCGGACCGGAAAGCACAAAAATCATGTCTCCAGCTTTTGCATTGGTGGTTTCAGCCCATTTTTTCAAATCTTCCTGATCGTAGAATTTATCTACAGATGATTTAAAGCTACCGTCCTCTTCACATTTCACATACACCATTCCGGATGCGCCAACCTGAGGGCGTTTTACCCAGTCAATCAAGGCGTCAATTTCTTTTCTGGTGAAAGAAGCGCAATTTGGAGCTGCAATTCCAACTACTAATTCAGCGGAATTGAATACTCCGAAATCCTTATGTTGTGCTACTGAATTCAACTCTCCGAATTTCATGTCAAAACGGATATCCGGTTTGTCGTTTCCGTAGGTTTTCATGGCGTGTTCGTAGGTCATTCTTGGGAATTTATCTACTTCAACACCGTTTAGCGTTTTCAGCAGATATCTTGTCAATCCTTCAAAAATATTTAAGATATCTTCCTGCTCAACAAAAGCCATTTCGCAATCGATTTGCGTAAACTCGGGCTGTCTGTCGGCACGTAAATCTTCGTCCCGGAAACATTTTACAATTTGGAAATATTTATCCATTCCGCCAACCATCAATAGTTGTTTGAAAGTTTGAGGCGATTGTGGTAATGCATAAAACTGCCCTTCATTCATTCGGCTTGGAACCACAAAATCCCTTGCGCCTTCGGGAGTAGATTTGATTAAATACGGAGTTTCCACTTCGCAAAAATCTAAATCGGATAAATATTTACGAACTTCTATCGCCACTTTATGACGGAAAAGCAACGCATTTTTTACCGGATTCCTACGGATGTCCAGATAACGGTATTTCATTCGGATATCTTCGCCACCATCTGTTTCGTCTTCAATGGTGAAGGGTGGGGTGATGGCAGAATTTAGGATGTTTAATTCAGAAACGAGGATTTCAACATCACCTGTAGCCATGTTGGAATTTTTTGATTCACGCTCAATAACTGTTCCTTTTACCTGAATTACAAATTCCCTTCCGAGTGATTTTGCTTTTTCAAATACGGCTTTGTCTGTTCTTTGTTCGTCAAAAATTAACTGTGTAATTCCGTAACGGTCGCGCAAATCAACCCAAACCATGAATCCTTTATCACGGGATTTCTGAACCCAGCCTGCCAGTGTTACTTCTGTATTTATATGTGAGGCGTTTAACTCGCCGCAATTATGACTTCTGTACATAAAAAATGTTTTTGCAAAAGTAAAAAACAAAACGCAATAAACTAAGGGAACTTTTCATCAAGTTTAACATAACTTTTTAATCGGTAATTAAAAAAAACTAATTTTGGGTAAATTAAATTTCAAAAACTCAATTATGAAGAACTTTTTTACGCTGTTGATAACGGCATTGGTTGCTTTCAGTGGATTTTCTCAGGAAAATATGGCTTTTCAGGCTAAAATAGCCAATAAAAATGGCGATATCCTTTACATCAAAGAGGGCAGGGCGACAGTTCAGGAAATAAAACTAAACGATAAAGGCGTGTTTCAGGGGCAGTTCCCAATCAAGGAAGGAAAGTATCAACTCTTCGATGGTGTAGAATATGCTCAGCTATTCCTGAAAAATGGGTATGATTTAAAGATGACAATGGATGCCTCTAAATTTGATGAGTCCATTAGGTTTGAAGGGAAAGGAGCAAAGGAAAACAATTATTTAGCCAAAAGAACCTTAGATGATGCCAAAATTGATTTTCAAGGAATGGTTGCTTTAGACGAGGCGGGTTTTAAAAAAGAAATAGAAGCCTTAAAGGCAGCCCAGGTTTCCAGTTTGGAAACGGCCAAGATTGATGCTAATTTAGCTACTTTACTTAAGCAAGAGATTGACGGAGGTATCCTTCAGGTGCAGCAATATTATTTTGCATCGATGGCTAAGAAGAAAATGAACAATTCAAAAGCGCCGAACTTTGATTATGAAAACCACAAAGAAGGGAAAACGACTTTGGAAAGCCTAAAAGGAAAGTATGTATATGTTGATCTTTGGGCAACCTGGTGCGGACCTTGCCGTGCGGAAATTCCATCCTTAAAGAAAATGGAAGGGGATTATCATGGTAAGAATATCGAATTTGTCAGTATTTCTGTGGATGCCGATAAAGACCACGATAAATGGAAGGCTTTTGTAACGGAAAAACAATTGAGAGGCATTCAATTATATGCCGGCAAAACCCCTTCTGATTTCATTACGGCATTTAATGTAAATACCATTCCACGATTTATATTAATTGACCCTAATGGTACTGTGGTAGATGCTGATGCAGCAAGACCTTCAGACCCAAAATTAAAACAACAGTTGGATGGATTACTGAAATAAGATAAAACACTGATACTCTTGAAAGTCCCGTAAATCGGGACTTTTTTATTTTCCAATGTTAAGTTTTTATTCAATGTTACCAAATTGTTAAGCAAAAGTTTTTTTAATGTAAAATAATTGATACATTTGTTATGTAATTATGAATATTTAAAACCTACAATATGAAAAAGATAATGATTTTAGGAGCTTTAGTAATCTCGGCGATGACTTTTGCACAAACCACTAAACCAGTTTTGGAACAAGAAGGTAACTTAGTTAAAGCTACTTACCACTATGATAATGGACAGATTCAGCAACAAGGTTATTTTAAGGATGGTAAGTTGGAAGGAAGCTGGGTTTCTTATGATACTAACGGAAATAAAAAGTCAATTGGTGAATACAGCAACGGAGAGAAAACAGGTAAATGGTTTTTTTGGAGCAACAAATCACTAAGCGAAGTGGACTACTCAAAAAGCAGGGTAGCTAAAATACAGTCTTGGAAACAGGATGCACTGGCAAAGAATTAATAAAATTTAATTGTTTATAATGTCAGAAGGGAACTCAGTTTTGGGTTCCCTTTTTTTATTGGATAAGTTTGGGTAAAAGTAGCGCGGTAAAAAGTGTGCGCAAAAAGAGTGTGTGCAAAAAAATGACCACATAAAAAGTGCACACAAAAATTTTCTGTTTGAAGAAGATAATAGGATAGAGTTCGGATTTTAGCACGGATTCCTTCGGCAGTCGCTTCGCTCGTGTGCAAATCGCGCTATCGGTATTTTCTTAGCTTAAGAAAGAAATACGTTCTCGTTAGCCCCGATAGGAGCGGGCTACCATGTAGCGCGGATAGCGGGAAGATAGTTGGAAAGAAAGACAAACGAACTGCTCCTGAAAATAAAAGATAAAAAAAAGGAACCCAAAATGAGTTCCTTTTTTACTATATGAATGAAATTAATTTGCTCCAATTTCTTCCACTTCTTTTCTTGCATTTCCTCTGTCGCGTAACCAATATTTGGTTCGTTTAACCAGATAGAACATTACCGGAACCATTACCAGGGTCAGTACGGTAGCATAAGTCAATCCGAAAATGATGGTCCAGGCCAATGGTCCCCAGAAAATTACGTTGTCACCACCCATATATAAGTGCGGATTTAAATCGGTAATCAATCCGAAGAAGTCAAAGTTTAATCCAATTGCGAGTGGAATCAAACCTAAAACGGCTGTAAGTGCTGTTAATAATACCGGACGTAAACGCGATTTTCCACTTTCGATGATTACATCTTTGATTTCGTCGAGCGATAAATCATTGTGTGATTCAACTCCTTTGTCGGCTACTTTTTTATCGAGCAGCAACACGAAGAAGTCCATTAATACGATTCCGTTCTTCACTACAATTCCCGCCAGGGAAATGATTCCCATCATCGTCATCAGGATAACGAAATCCATATTGGCAATCACATAGCCATAGAAAACCCCACTGAAACTCAGTATTACCGTGAACAGGATTACTACCGTTTTCGAAACCGAATTAAACTGCAATACAATGATTATCGTAATTCCGGCCAACGCTAAGAAGAGCGCATACATTAGGAAATTTTGGTTTTTCCCCTGTTCTTCCTGAACTCCGGAAAACGAATAGGTAACGTCTTTCGGCATTTTATAGCCGGTTAATTCGGTGGCGATCTGCTTGGTAATTTCGTCCCCATTATAGCCCGTCAGTACGTTGGAATACACCGTTAGGATTCGTTTGTACTGTTTTCTTTTGATTTGGTTATAAGTCGTCACCTTTTCGGTTTTGGATACAGCCGAAATCGGAACCTGAACGATTTGCCCGTTACTTTGGTTTCTGAAAGTTATCGACTGATTGAAAAGCGTATTTTCATTTTTACGCTGGTCTTCCTGCATACGGACCACAATATTATAATCGTCGTCGCCTTCCTTATAAGTCGAAATTTCCTGACCATACACCGAACGACGCAGATTAAAACCTAACTGGCCTGTAGAAACACCTACACTTCCTGCGTTTACACGATCGACTATTACTTCCAGCTCCGGACTTTCCTTATTAACGTCTACGCTTAATTTTTCGATTCCGGGAATGTTTTTAGAGTCGATGAACGCAATCATTTTGTCAGCTTCCTTCAGCATTACATCATAATCGGTTCCGGTTAACTGCACACTGATTGGATAACCAGCTGGCGGACCGTTGGCATCTTTTTCGACGGTAACATTGGCTCCGGCGATTCCTTTAACCTTGGCACGTATTTCTTCTAAAACGTCAGAAGTACTGTAGCCTCTTCTGAATTTGAACTCAGAGAAATTCACTGTCACTTTCCCCTTAAAGGGTGTTTCGGAGGAATTCCCGGCGTCCACATTTGGATTTCCGGCACCGATACCTACCTGCGAAACAATACTTTCCGCTAAGAAGTTTTCCTTGGTTTTCTCATCTACATATTTGCTCAAAATACTAATAACCTGTTTTTCTACAAATGTGGTCGCTTTGTTTGTTTTTTCGATATCAGTTCCTTGCGGATATTCGATATACACTATTGCCTGATTCGGAATATTATCCGGAAAGAACAATACTTTTCTTGGGAAAATTCCAAGAAGGATGAAGGAGAAAAATAATAAACCAATAATTCCCACCAGTGCAAACCACGCTCTTCTTCCAACCAATATTTTTGCCAGGAAGTTTTGGTATTTTCTTTCCATTTTTGGGAAAAAATTATGTTGGAAATCTTGCGTCCATTGGTATAATTTGAGTTTGTACAACCACATTAATCCAAGCGAAATGATAGCTAAGTGACCAATTGCTTTTGCGAATTTTGAATCATAAGCATGACCAAGAACGACAAATATAACAGCAATGATTGCGAATATTATAGAATAGGTTTTAGCCGATTTTTTACTGACGTTTTTATCCTCAATATCCATCGAACCACCCGTCATCGCCGCATTTACAACCATCGCTACGAATAACGAAGCCGTTAATGTAATGGTCAATGTAATTGGGAAATACTTCATAAATTTACCCATCGTTCCTGGCCAAAGGGCGAAAGGTAAGAACGCCATCAGAGTAGTTGCTGTAGAAGAAATAACCGGCCACGCAATTTCACCAATACCGATTTTGGAGGCCTGCACTCGAGGCATTCCCTTTTTCATATTGGCAAAAACGTTGTCGACGACCACAATTCCATCGTCCACAAGCATTCCTAATCCCATTACCAATCCGAATAAAACCATAGTATTTAACGTTAATCCAAAGGCGGAAAGAATCGTAAATGCCATCATCATAGACAACGGAATCGCCGCTCCAACAAACAATGAGTTTCGCAATCCCATGGTAAACATCAATACGATCATTACCAATACAATTCCAAAAATGATGTGGTTGGACAATTCATCTACCTGATGTTCAACACGAGAAGACTGGTCATTTGTTAATTTTAGAGATAAATCTTTTGGCAGGTAATTTTCCTGAGCCAGTTTGATTTTTTCCTTTACCTGCTCGATGGCAGAAATCATATTTTGATTGGAACGCTTTTTTACGTTAAGCATCACCACTTCCTGTCCTTTTTCACGCGCATACGTAGTTTTTTCCTTTTCCTTAAAGGAAACTACAGCGATATCTTTAAGGTAAACCGTTCCGCCGTTATGTTTTACAATGATGTTTTCAAGTTCTTTCGGATCTTTGATTTCACCTACGATACGGATGTTATTTCGCGAACCCTGTGACGTCAGGTTTCCACCTGAAAGCGTCATGTTTTCATATTTCACGGCATTCTGGATGTCGTCGAAGGTAACCTGTGCAGCAGTCATTTTGAAGATGTCGACCGCAATTTCAACTTCCTTATCATCCACACCAAGGATATCTACTTTCTTAACTTCCGGAATTTCCTCAATATCGTCCTGGAGTCTTTTGCCGTAGTCCTTCAATTGTTGCGTGGTATAATTTCCCTGCATATTAATGTTAAGAATCGGCACTTCTTCCGAAATATTCAATTCGAAAACACTTGGTTCTACTTTACTTCCGTTGTCCAAATTAGGCCAATCGGTATCTGCTTTTACGATATCGACTTTGTCCTTGATTTTGGTTTTGGCTTCCTCAATTCCGATTTTATCGGCAAATTCGACTACGATCATTCCGTAATCCTGGAATGAACTTGCCGTAACTTTATCAACACCACTGATGTTTTTGATTTCTTTTTCGAGTGGCTTGACGATTAATTTCTCTACATCTTCGGCTGAATTTCCTGGGAAAACAGATGAAATGTATACTTTGTTTTCGATGATTTCGGGGAAATCTTCACGCGGCATGGTCACATAGGCCATAACACCCGTAATTACGATTAGGAAAGTTAGGATGTACACCGTGACACGATTGTCGACAGCCCAACTGGATATACTGAATTCTTTACTTTGATGTGACATACTTCGATTTTAGAAATTAAGTTTCATTCCGTCAGAAATGCTGTTCACACCTTCTGTTACAATAATGTCATTCGCAGACAAACCGCTTAAGATTTCGGTCACGTTATCGGATGATTTTCCAACAGAAACCAGTACTTTTTTGGCTTTTCCTGTTTTTCCGTTACTTCCTTCAACAACATACACATATTTGTCGCCTTTACCATCTTCCTGTATTACATTGGTTGGAACCACAAGCGCATCTTTTGCAGTATAATCTATGATTTTAAGTTTGGCCACCTGATTAGGGCGCAATAGATTTTCCGGATTGGGAACGCTAACCTCGATTCCGAAACTTCTGTTGTTTGGATTGATGAAATTCCCAACCTGGCGTACTTTTCCTTTATAAGTTTTTCCTAATGACGTTAAGAATACATCCACCTGATCGCCAACTTTTAACTTCCCGATGTAGCTTTCCGGAACCGAAGTCGAAACATACATATTGGAAAGATTTACAATTCGCATCAAGCCTTGAGCACTTGGAGCAACAACCTGTCCTTTTTCAGCGAAAACTTCATCAATTGATCCGGTAAATGGAGCGCGGATAACCGATTTAGCTACTTGTGATCTAATCTGCGCTACCGTTTTTTGTGCAGAAACCATTTGGGTTTGCGCCTGTAGATACTGAATTTCAGAGCCGATTTTTTTATCCCAAAGATTTTTTTGTCTTTCGAAAGTAGTTTTGGCCAGATTGTATTGGTTTTCGGCACTGGCTAACTGCGAACTCATTCCGGCGTCGTCAACCCTTGCAAGTATTTGTCCTTTAGAAACGTGATCTCCGGCTTTAACCGTTAGTGAAGTTAAGGTTCCGCTCATTTCCGGTTGGATTAGGATATTTTCTTTGGTATCAACATTTCCCTGGATGTCAAGGTAGTGAATGAAGACAGTATCCTTAACGGTCAAAACAGAAACCAATGCTTCTTCGGTTTTTACATCCAAAGTAGCTAAACCAGCTTCGATTTTGCCAATTTCAGCCTGAAGAGCTGTTTTTCTTTCGTTCAAAGCCTTGACATTTTTGGCTTTGATTAGATCGTCAATACTTTCATTCTTTGCGCCATTGGAACAAGCAAAAAGTACTAGTGATAATGCGGATAATAATATTATTTTTCTCATTTGTGAAAGGTTAGTTTTTATTTAATATTTTTTCTAAAGCAGCTTTTTTATTGATGATGTTCACCATTGATTGCAAATAGCTTTGTTGTGCAGTATACAGTTGTCTTTGCGCTTCGCTAAAGTCAAAGCTTGAGGATAAACCTTCGGTAAATTTCGTTTGTTGTTTGCTTTCAATCCGTTCAGCCAGGTTTAGATTGCTTTTGGAAGTAGCATATTCCTCGACAGCAAATTCGTATTCGCTTTTGGCTTTTTCGTATTGCAGCTTTAATTGCTGTTCGGTTTCTGTAAGCTGGGTTTTGGCTTGTTCCAAAGCAATTTTGGCTTGTTGTGTCCTGGCTTGTCTTCCAAAGCTGCTGAAAATAGGAACGTTAAGACTCAAGCCAACATTTGAATAATTCAGCCATTTTTGGTCTTGCTGAAAGAATTTGAATTGGTCGTTAAAAGCATTGTAGCCAAAATTATAATTGGCAGACAATGTTGGTAATGCCTTGCTTTTTTGCAATTTCAATTCTAACGAGCGTTGCTCAGTGAAGTTGGTGGCTATTTGATAATTAATGTTATTTGTAACGGCAAATTCAGTCTGGCTAAAGGTCAAATCCAAATTGGATACAGTAAGATTGTCTAGTTTATCAGTAAGTTTCAATTCGGTACTGATGTCAATTCCAAGGGTAACCTTTAGCATTTTTAAGGCAATGTCCTCTAATCTCTTAGCATTATTTAAATTGCTGTTGATTGTGGCTAAAGTAATCTGCAATTGCTCTACATTTTCCTCTTCAATCAAACCATTTTTGAAGGTTTCCTCGGTGTCGCTTAAAGTTTTAGAGAGAATCGTCTTATTTTTTTCAAGGATAGCAATGCTTTCTTCAGCCAGTAAAACGTTACCATAAGCATTGATAACCATTTCCTTTATCTCAAGATTGGTTTTCTGCTTGGCATTTTCATAGTATTTCAGATATGTTTTGGATGCCTGTAGCGCTACAATATAAGAGCCATCAAAGATTAACTGACTCAAAGTGGCACGAGCATTCATGTTTTGTTTGGTGCCAAAAGCAACTTCTGCAAATTCGCCTGGGTTTCCACCAAAGAATTCAGCCGGAACAATGGATTTCTGCAATTCGAAATTGTATTGATAGTCGACAGCACCATTAATTTGTGGCAAACCTGCTGCGGTTGTTTCCCATTTTTTTTGTTTTGCGGAAGCAATATCCCGATTGGCGTTTATAACAGTATAGTTGTGTTCCAATGCGTGATCAATAGCCTGCTGCAAGCTAAAGGAATAAGACTCCTGCTTGTCCTGCGCCTGTAGAATGCTAACGAGTAGCAGGAGAGTGATTAAAAATTTGTTTTTCATAGATTGTGATTATATATAGTTAGATAGAATTTAAGTGTTTTTCGAGTTCTGTGATCCCTTTTGGTGTTCCTATGGCGCGTGTATGATATTCCAAAGCCTTTTTTCCAATTCGTAGGCATCTTTTTCCATCATTGTATTTTCATTTATTGAAAAAATAAGCGTGTAATAAAATTTGACTGCTGATTCAATATCAGTTTCCTTGCGGTAAAATCCTTCAGCGATTCCCTTTTCGATGTTGCTGCGGAAAAAATGGCTACAGTCTTCAATTTCATTGGCCATCATTTTTTCGTAGATTTCAGGATAATGTTTTTTTAGTTGATAGGCTGGCGATTGGTCGAAGGACTGGAACATCTGTTTAAACATTTCGCGCATCTGGAAATTCTCGGCAATGGCATTGTGGTTTTGAGAGATCACTTCTTCCATAAGTGCATGGATTTTTTGATGCACCACTTCAGTACCTTCTTCAATCAAGGTTTCCTTATTGCTGAAATATTTGTAAATCGTTTTTTGGAAATACACATCTCGCCTGCAATATCATCCATAGTAACACTCTTGAAACCAAGTTTCAGGAACATGTCTGTAGCTTTTTTGATGATTTTATCTTTCATGATATGTTAAAATTATAGCGCAAAAGTAAATCGGAAACTTATAACACTAAAATAGTTTCCAAAGTATTAACGTAAATTTAACATTATGAAAAATCCGCACTTTTGTAATGCGGCTGGAATAACCTAAATTAGCCGAAAATATTTTATGCACGCTATACCACATTATCAGGACGTAGTCATGGCCCATTTCAAGAGCCTAGTCTTAAAAAATGAGCCCAATAATTTATACGAACCCATTCGCTACATTCTTTCCCTTGGCGGAAAAAGGCTTCGTCCGGTGCTGACTTTAATGGCTACGGAAGTTTTTGATGTGGCTGCTGAAAAAGCATTACCTGCAGCAACTGCAGTTGAGGTTTTCCATAATTTCTCGCTGATTCATGATGATATTATGGATGATGCGCCACTGAGAAGAGGCCATGAAACCGTTCATGAAAAATGGAATATCAATACCGGAATCCTTTCGGGTGATGCGATGCTTATTTTGGCCTATCAGTATTTTGAGGAATATCAACCAACAATTTTTAGGGAACTGGCAAAATTATTCAGCAAAACAGCCTTAGAAGTTTGTGAAGGACAGCAATACGATGTCGATTTTGAAACCCGTGACGATGTTACCATTCCGGAATACCTCAAAATGATTCAGTACAAAACTGCTGTTTTGGTTGGTGCAGCGATGAAAATGGGAGCTATAGTTGCCGAAACTTCGGAAGAAAATGCAAATTGCATCTATGATTTCGGACTGAATTTGGGAATAGCCTTTCAGCTTCAGGATGATTATTTAGACGCTTTTGGCAATCCGGAAACTTTCGGAAAACAGGTTGGAGGTGATATTATCGAAAATAAGAAAACGTATTTGTATTTAAAGGCAATGGAATTTGCTTCTGCTGACGAAAAAGAACAATTGCTGCAATTATTTTCTGTCCAACCAACTGATAATACAGATAAAATCCATTCCGTTAAGGAAATTTTCAATCAGACCGGAGCTTCCGATGCTACACAGAAAGCCATTCAGGAATATACTTTTTTGGCTTTTAAGACTTTGGAAAAAATGAATATTGGTTTTGATAAAAAAGAAATCCTAAGAGGATTTGGTAACAATTTAATGAATAGAAATGTCTAGTTTCCTTGCACCGATAACGACAGATGATTTGCTTTCGGAAGCCGAAAAGGAAAATCTGTATTCCAAATTGATTGAACAGATTAACAAAGACTTCAATTTTGCCAACGAAGCCATAGATTTTCCACAAAGCACGACTCCGTATGAACTCAAGGTGCAGCTTCACGAAAAAATCTACCGACTCATACAGTATAAATATGCAGAATTACTCAATTTGCTTTATATCATTGATGTGCCTGAAGATAATGTCAAACAATTAGACGGCAGCGATACTGTAGAACTTTCAGAACCAGATCGCTTTCCTGGTTTTAAAACGCGAATGGATGAAGGTTTGGTTTAGGAATAAATACTAAAAAAGAAAAAGCCCTGCGTAGGCAAGGCTTTCCCAAATTAAAATAAAAAAACGCATTACTCCACGATAAAACGTTTGACAACACTGCCTTCAGCCGAATTCACTTTCATGAAATACAGTCCGGCCGAATAGCCGCTTAGGTCAATTCTGTTGTCATTGCTATTCAATTTGACCATCTGGATAATTCTTCCTGAAGCATCAGAAATTAAGGCTTCATTCAAAACAACATTGCTGTTGTTCGTAATTAAAATATAGGCTTTGGCCGGATTTGGAGACAGAACAATTTGTTTGACTAAATTAAATTCGTCGTTAGCCAAAGTTTTTTGCGTCAGGGTCAATACCACTTTATTATCATCCTGGCAACTTACCGAAAAAGTATACTGCTGTCCGTTGTATATGGTTGTTGCAGTCGGAGCTAAGGTGCAGGATGTAATAGTGGAAGGAGTTTGTGCTACTATAAATGAAGTTCCAATTACAGGATCGAAATGCAGTTCAGGTACAACAGAACCCGCCATCACAGCATTTCCATAAATAGATAAAAAATCGTATTGTGTTACGGGCGTAAGTCCGAATAACTGAACCTGTAGACGGGTACTGGCAGTAGACTGGTAACCTCCCGCAATGTAAAGCGATCCGGGTTCTCCGCCAGGCGCGAAGATTCCGTTATTAGTAAAGTTAGCCGCGGTTGGAGGCTGTATCGCAGCCGTGCCTTTTACTGTTCCGGTAGTTGTATTGTTTAAAGAACCAAGAGCCAATACACCGGCATCTGCCTGAATGATTCCAGTATTATTGATGGTAACTCCAATTGTGTAAGTTCCTGTTGAAGCGCTTTTTTTCAGAAGACTGTTATTATTGATGATGTTCGTACCTGTCCCAGCCTTAAGTGCACCAGGACTTTGAATGTCGAAAGTGGCGCCGGCCAAATTGTTAATTGTTCCACCGTTCATTACGACAGTCTGATCGGAAGTCACCTTGATGGTATTGACATTGTTAATTGTGGTTGATTCGGATAAAAACCTATTGCCGACCCATCCGCTGGAAAGTTCAAGAATGCCTAAATTGGTTAGTGTTCCTCCGCCTTTTATACTTCCGGCTGCCCAATTGTTCAGACCACTTCCGGTGAAATTAAAGGTCGCCGCGACTGGAACATTGATATCTGAAGTCCAGTTAAAGCTCCCATTAAGTACGCCTGTTAGAGTTCCGGAACAGGTCACAGGAGCCGAGTTAAAGATATAGCATCCGGCTGAAGTGTTGTAAACGCCGCCATTCAATGTAGTCAATGGGTTAGTGAGGGTGATATTTCCGGCTTCAACCAAAATGTTGCCCGTATTATTAAGCTGTGCCAAAATTTGTGCAGTGCCTCCACCCAACGTTTTTTGAATCAGTCCTGAGTTATTGATTAAATGTAAGCCAGTTCCCGTTCCCAGGATTTGCACCTGCGAGATGTTAAAATCAATCACACCTGAAGCGAAATTATTAACTGTTCCGTTGGTAATATCAAGCGACCAATCCGTTGCGATTCTTATGGTTCCGCTGTTATTTAAAGTAGTTCCTTCTTCTATGTATTTGTTTCCAAAAAAATCCCCAGTCATCGAAAGCAAATTGGAATTAGTTAAAACGCCACCACCTTTCAAACGTCCGTTGCCCCAGTTGAAAAGCCCATTGCCTGATAAATTAAGAGTAGCTGCAGTTGGTACATTCATAGTCCCGGACCAGTGCATTTGTCCGGAATTTGTTCCTGAAATGGTTCCTGAAATGGTTTGTGTACCATTGAATATCAAACTGGTTCCGCTAAAGGTATTATAAGTTCCATTGGTAAGGACAGTTTGAGCACTATTCAGGATTATCGATCCCGATTCTACCGTTATAGTTCCGGTATTCTGCAATGCTGCTGCTATTGTTGAGGTTCCAGCGCCTGTTTTTTTAATAAGTCCATAATTGTAAAACAAATGATTTCCGTTACCCGAACCCACGATATTCCTTTGTGGCCCTTGAAATTCAATAATTCCTTCGGGCATGTTCTTGAAAGTTCCGTCAACAATATCAATACCCCAATCGGTATCCTGTATCATTCTTCCGGAGAGGTTTATAGTGGTAGTTCCACCTGCAATTTGTTTTCCGCCCGGAATAATATTCAGTAAACCGAGGATGTTCAGAGTTCCGCCGCCGCTAAGGATTCCACTTCCCCAATTTATAGTTGATAGCGGACCGGTATTCGATTCCTGAGATTGGCCAATAGCGAGATTGGCCTGGATAATTAAAATAGCTGTACCTTCAAGATGGATGGAACTGATAGAGGTGTTGACGTTGAGTACAACCGTTTTGCCTGTTGGAATGTTTGCCTGAGTCGTAGAACTTGGTACTGCCACAAGGGACCAGTTGTTAGGATTGTTCCATGTGGTGTCGATGCCACCAGTAAAAACATTGACCTGTGCGTTTGCCCCGAAGAAAGCGAGGCAGGAAATGAGTAGTAGAATTTTTTTCATGAGTATAACGTTTTTTAAATTACAGATTGGTTATAGCTCAGCAGGCAACATAGTTTTGAAGGGCAGTGTAAAAGTAGACCTGCCTTAAGATAGCGATGTTCCAAAAATTGTGATTTGCGTTATATTGGAACATATTTTACCCGCAATTAAAGTTTTTAGTGGTGTCTTTGAAAAGACGGGCGTTTCATTAGCCCCGATAATTTGATATTAAGAGGAGGACTGCCAGTGGCAGTCAGGTATTTTGCTTTAGCAAAAAAACATATGAAAACCTAATGTCCACTGGAAATTCTCCTCTTAATATCAAATCGTGTAGCGCGGATAGCGGGAGGATATGTGTAAAGAAAGAAAGGGTTCTGCTCCTTATTTTAGATAATAACCCTAAAGTTACCGACTTGAGTTTTTATACTCCGAAGGTGTCATTCCGGTTACTTTTTTGAAAGTGTTATTGAAAGTAGTTTTTGAAGCAAAGCCAGCTTCAAGTCCGATAGCGACCAAAGTATAATTCGAGAAATCGGGGTGTTTCAAATAATATTGGGCTTCCTTGATTCGCAATTGATTGATGTAATCAGGAAAACTTGTTTTTAATTCGGTATTGATTAGCCTTGATAAATGGCTTTTGCTTAAGTTAAGTTCATCGGAAACCTTATCTAAAGTGAGTTCAGCGTCGAGGAAATATTTTTTTCAATCAAAAGATTTTCAAATGCAACAAGATGTTCACTTTTGCTTTTGTCTGAAAGGTCAATAATGCTGCTGCGCTCATGCGTATGGTTTCTGATTTTTTTGCGTTCTTCCATGATACCATACTTATAAATCCCAACATGCCCCATCCAGTAAATCATTACTGACAGCGAAATCCAAATGATATTAAAAGCCCAGTCCTGAACGCCACTCGTAACCATCATTGTAATAATGGTAAGCCATGCAAGGCAAATAACAAAAAAAGCAATATGTATATTCCGGAACCACTGTAGCTTAGGCAGCACTTTATCAAACCCTAAACCTTTAGCCGCATTTTGGGCTTTACGGGTTTCAAAAAACAGACTGACAACAACAATCATTGTAAATGCGATGCTGGTGAATTCTAAAAAGGCTTCAAGTAAATAGAAGTCCATGCTGTGTTCCGCAAAGCTTTGGGAAATCTTCAGGTAAGTGATGGCAATCGTTCCAAGTACAAAAGGTGTGCAAAGCAAAATGATCGTTTTCTTGGGAATCGCCTTTTCAGGATATAGCAATTTCAAGCCATAAAGATAAAACAGCGCTCCCATGATAAGCTGTCCGTGCGTCCAGACTACTTCATATCCGAAAGCTTCATCCATAAGTCCGGTGGACCAAAGGTAATACTGAAGATTGTTTAACGAAAAGACTAAGATTAACACTGCCAAAAGCAAGGTGCTGGTATCGCGGTATTTCTTTGAGGTCGCCACGACTACGCCAAAAATCAGTCCCTGGATTATTCCTCCGAGAACGATGCTGTTGTAGATATTGAAATGATACTGACTGCTTTCCATCATTTCAAATATAATGAAATTTGTAAAAGGTCAATAGAAGGATATTAAAAAAATACTCTTACAAATGGCATAAAGGCACTGCCGTAAATGTCTTTGTCTCTATCGAAAAGCACATTTACCCTTCCGCCGATAGTCACATTTTCCTGTCGGTAGCCAGCGCCAATATACAAAGCGGTGTTCCAAAAACTCTTTTTTAGATTGCCTCCTAAATCCATGTATTTGGTATTTACATTGGCTTCCTCTAATTCAACTGAAACCTGTGCTTCTTCGATTGGACTGAACAAGCCAATCAAACTTCCGCCAAACAAGTTGGAGGAATAATAATCCTTTTGTTTCAGATTACTGTATTGCAGACCAGCACCTAAAGCAAAATAATCATTAAAATTATAAATAGCGCTTGGCGCAACAAGAATATCAGTGTAATCATTGCTAATAGACAGGCCGAAACCGCCACCGACATCTACACGTTCCCAAAATGAATCGGTTTTTGCTGTGGGCAAGGTTTTGTCCTGCGCATAAACAAAACCTGAAAACACTGAAAAAACAAGTAAAAAAATAACTTTATAGGAACTTGTCAGAAAAGAAGATTTCATCATTTGATTTCTTAAATTTTTAAAAGCATAAAAGTATCTAAAATAATTATTAATTTCTGCCAATTATTGTACTTTTGCCAAACTAGTATACAAATCAGGACATACAATTATATTTATGGATAGGTTTTCCTTTTTAAACGCAGCACATACCGAATTTTTCGCCCTTTCATACGAACAATATCTTCAAAATCCAGACAGCGTAGAGCCAAGTTGGAGAGCATTTTTTCAAGGTTTCGACTTTGGAATGACGACCTATAATGAAGAGAATGCTGTTCAGGAATTGGCGAACTACGCCGCTAACGTTCCGGCTAATGGACAGGTTTCAGATAAGGTTCAGAAAGAATTTAATGTTCTTAAACTAATTGAGGCCTACAGAACGCGTGGCCATTTGTTTACCGAAACCAATCCGGTTCGCGACAGAAGGACTTATTCTCCAGATTTAGCACTTGAAAATTTCGCATTGTCTTCTGCGGATTTAGATACCGTTTTTGATGCAGCCAAAATTTTGGGCCACCAGCCTAAAACGCTGAAGGAAATCATCGCTCATCTTAAAAATGTGTATTGCCAGCATATTGGTATCGAATACATGTATATGAGAAACCCAGAGGTAATTCAATGGGTTCAGGATAAAATAAACATAAACGATAATCAGCCAAACTTCGACAACGACCAAAAGAAGCACATCTTAGGGAAACTGAACGAAGCGGTTTCGTTTGAAAACTTTTTGCACACAAAATATGTGGGTCAGAAACGTTTCTCACTCGAAGGAGGAGAAAGCATTATCCCAGCTTTAGATGCCCTTATCGAAGCTGCAGCCGAAAAAGGAGTGGAGCAATTCGTAATGGGAATGGCGCACAGGGGAAGATTAAATATCCTGGCGAACATTTTCGGAAAAGCTACACAGGACATTTTCTCTGAGTTTGACGGAAAAGATTATGACAAAGAATATTTCGACGGCGATGTTAAATACCATTTGGGTTTAACGGCCGAAAGAAAAACACAATCAGGCAAAAAAATCAACCTAAATTTGGCGCCAAATCCTTCGCATTTGGAGACAGTTGGTGCCGTGATTGAAGGAATTACAAGGGCTAAACAGGATAAATATTTCCCTGACGATTTCTCAAAAGTATTGCCAATTGCCGTTCACGGTGATGCCGCAGTTGCCGGACAGGGAATCGTTTACGAAATTGTCCAGATGGCACAGCTTGACGGATACAAAACGGGTGGAACAATCCATATCGTGATTAATAACCAGGTTGGATTTACTACGAATTATTTAGATGCACGTTCTTCAACTTATTGTACTGATGTTGCCAAAGTTACTTTGTCTCCTGTACTTCACGTGAATTCTGATGATGCGGAAGCTGTGGTTCACGCCATGCTTTTTGCTTTAGATTTCAGAATGCAGTTTGGCCGCGATGTTTTTATCGATTTGTTAGGCTACAGGAAATACGGACACAACGAAGGTGATGAACCTCGTTTTACACAACCGGTTTTATACAAACTGATTGCCCGTCACAAAAACCCAAGAGATATTTATTCAGAGAAATTAATCACAGATGGTATCGTTGATGCGGCTTATATAACTAAAATCGAAAACGAATACAAAGATAAATTAGATCAGAATTTACAGGAATCCCGTAAAAAAGACTTGACAATAATCAAACCTTTCATGCAGGACGAATGGCAGGGCTACGTTCAGGTTTCAGATGACGAAATGCTGAAAAAAGTCGACACCAAATTCGACAAAAAGAAACTGGATGAAATCATTGATTCGGTTTCTACATTGCCTTCTGATAAGAAATTCATAAGCAAAATTTCCAAAATCGTTACCGACAGAAAAACCCAGTATGACAATGATGTCATCGATTGGGGAACAGCAGAAACTTTGGCTTATGGTTCACTATTGACCGAAGGTTACGATGTTCGTATTTCAGGACAGGATGTAGAAAGAGGAACATTCTCGCACCGTCACGCTGTAGTAAAGGTGGAAGACAGCGAAGAAGAAGTTGTATTATTAGATTCAGTTAAAGGCAAGAAAGGAAAATTCAATGTTTTCAATTCCCTGCTTTCAGAATATGGCGTTCTAGGTTTCGACTATGGTTACGCCTTAGCCAATCCAAACGCATTGACCATCTGGGAAGCTCAGTTTGGAGATTTCTCCAATGGTTGCCAAATCATGATCGATCAGTACATTTCGTGTGGTGAAGACAAGTGGAACAACCAAAACGGTATCGTAATGTTGCTGCCACACGGTTATGAAGGTCAGGGAGCGGAACACTCTTCAGCACGTATGGAACGTTATTTACAGCTTTGTGCAAAACACAATATGTATGTCGCTGATTGTACAACACCAGCCAATTTCTTCCACTTGCTCAGAAGGCAGATGAAAACAAAATTCCGTAAACCGCTGATTGTGTTTTCACCAAAAAGCTTACTGCGACATCCGTTATGCGTTTCAACACGTGAGGACTTATACAAAGGTCAATTCCAGGAAACATTCGATGACAATTCAGTAGATAAGAAAAAGTAAAAACAGTGGTTTTCGTAACCGGAAAATTCTATTACGATATCTTAGCCGAAAGAGAGAATTTAGGCCGAAATGATGTAGCTTTGGTACGTATTGAGCAGTTATTCCCATTGCCGGTTGACCAACTGAAAGCCATTATCAAAGGCTATCCAAATGCCGACGATTTCGTTTGGGCACAGGAAGAACCTAAGAATATGGGAGCTTACAGCTATATGCTGATGAATTTCGATTTGGTAAAATGGAGACTGGCATCGCTTAAGGCCTACGCAGCACCGGCAGCAGGAAGTCATACACGAGATAGAAGACGCCACGCAGATGCTATCAGAATGGTATTTGATAAAGATTTATTTAGATAATTAGGATTTATCCTGAATTTATTTCAGGAGCTAATCCCGCTTTCCGTTGCAATCTTTTTATTTTTAAAGAAAAAATAAAAAGGATTTCCACTACAATCGGGGCTAGAGAAAGTATAAAACAAAACATAAACTAAAATATAGAACTATGATTTTAGAGATGAAAGTGCCATCACCAGGCGAGTCAATCAAAGAAGTTGAAATTGCTACATGGTTAGTAAAAGACGGCGATTATGTAGAAAAAGACCAGGCTATCGCTGAGGTTGATTCTGATAAGGCAACATTAGAATTACCAGCAGAAGCAAGCGGAATCATTACACTTAAAGCCGAAGAAGGCGATGCAGTTGCCGTTGGTGCAGTTGTCTGCCTGATTGATACGTCAGCTTCTAAACCAAGCGGTTCTTCCGAAGTTTCGGAACCGGCAAAAGAAGAGGCAAAAGCCGAGGCTCCAAAAGCAGAAGCACCTAAAAAAGAAGAAGTAAAAGCGGCTCCGGCTCCGGTTGCTGCAACATCCTATGCGGCACAAACACCATCGCCAGCTGCCAAAAAATATTAGACGAGAAAAATATTCAGCCAACTGATGTTGCAGGAAGCGGAAAAGGCGGAAGGATTACCAAAGAAGACGCTGTAAATGCAGTGCCATCAATGGGAACGCCAACAGGTGGAAACCGTGGTTCAGAAAGAACAAAATTGTCAATGTTACGTCGTAAGGTTGCCGAAAGACTGGTTTCTGCGAAAAATGAAACTGCCATGTTAACTACGTTTAATGAAGTAGACATGACAGCAATCTACGCTTTACGTGAGCAGTATAAAGAAGAATTCAAAACCAAACACGGTTTAGGCTTGGGCTTTATGTCTTTCTTCACGAAAGCGGTTACAAGAGCATTACAATTATATCCCGATGTTAATTCAATGATTGACGGTCAGGAAAAAATCTCATACAATTTCTGTGATATTTCTGTTGCTGTTTCAGGGCCAAAAGGCTTGATGGTTCCGGTAATGAGAAGCGCAGAAACGCTATCTTTCCGTGGTGTAGAAGCTGAAATCAAAAGATTGGCTTTACGTGCCCGTGACGGACAAATTACTGTTGACGAAATGACTGGCGGAACATTTACCATTTCAAATGGTGGTGTTTTCGGAAGTATGTTGAGCACGCCTATCATCAATCCACCACAATCAGGTATTCTTGGAATGCACAACGTGGTTGAAAGAGCCATCGTTAAAAATGGCCAGATTGTTATCGCACCGGTTATGTATGTGGCACTTTCTTATGATCACAGAATCATCGACGGGCGCGAGTCGGTTGGATTCCTGGTTGCTGTAAAAGAGGCCTTAGAAAAACCGGAAGAATTATTGATGGATGGCAATGTAAAGAGAGCTTTAGAGTTATAAAGTTTTTTCCACCTCGGATGAGGTGCCTATATATGTAAATCCCGCTTCTGTTATGGAAGCGGGATTTTTTAACCTGCAAATTTTGGTGTCACCGAAAATTTACCGTCACTGATAATTATTGCTTCACCACCTCCAGATGGAATTATTGTACCGGAGAAAGTCCCCTCAGCTTTATTGGAAGTATTTGAAGTTACATTCGATATTACAGTTGCAGTTCCATTGTCATTGCTTTCGTTATTATGATAGCTAAAATCTTCAACAGGATTAGTGGTGTCGCCAACCTGCATATTGAATTCTACGACTTCGGTTGGATTTACACCATTGCCAATATAACCATATATATACGTTTTACTATTGGCATATTCAGCAACTACCCTAAAACTTTTTTGAACGCCATTTACCTTAAAGCTTAGTGACTGTCCACTCCCACTATCACTGGAGCATGAATGTAAGGATGCAACTGTTACAATGGCCGAAATAAATAAAAGTAATTTTTTCATATTATTTGTTTGGAATAATTTTAAATACAAATCTATAAGTATTTTAATTGTTTCAAACAAAAAAGCCGTTTAGAATTTCTAAACGGCTTTTCTTAATGCGTTGAATTGGATTATTCAGAAACAACTTTTGCTGAAAAAGTACCTTCAGTAATAGTTAAATCAGTTCCACCACCAATTTTCACTAGAGTTCCGGAAAAAGTACCTTTTACTGAGCTAGTGCTGTTTGTAGTTACGTCTGAAGTAAAAGCTCCATCAATATATGTGTTTGAACCATCAGAAGAATACTCAAAATTAATGACTTTGTCTCCAGTTCCAGTTGCAAGATCGAAATCAATAGATTCAGTAGGCGTATCGATGTTACCGATATAACCGTAAACCGAATTCACGCTTCCAGAATTGTAAGCAATAGTTTTGAATGTTTTTTTAGTTCCGTTAACTTTCATGCTCATAGATCCACCACCGTCGCTATCGCTTGAACAAGAATTTAACGATACAGTTAATGCCACTGCTGATACGAATAAAAATAATTTTTTCATTTTTTGTTTTGTTTTTAGGTTAATTATTTCACAAAACTATAAGTTTAATTCAGTTATGCAAGTCTTTTATAGATTTTATTCATGTAAAACCTAAAACTTTAACTATTAAATATTTCTTAAAATTTAAAATAGAGTGGATATAAATAAATTCCTTCATAATAGAGTAGACAGGATTTTTCGTTTATTTGTTTTACATTTTTAATGCTATGAAAAAAAGTCAAAAACCGGCTGCAATAGGATTTATTTTTATCACAATGCTAATCGATATTACCGGCTGGGGAATCATCATCCCGGTAATTCCGAAATTAATCAAGGAACTCATCAATGCCGATATCAGCGAAGCAGCAAAGATTGGCGGATGGTTGACTTTTGCTTACGCGATTACACAATTCCTGTTCGCGCCACTAATAGGCAACCTTAGTGATAAATTTGGGCGAAGACCCATAATCCTGATTTCCCTTTTTGCTTTTGCATTGGATTATCTTTTGTTAGCTTTTTCTCCAACTATTGGATGGCTTTTTATTGGGCGAATCATCGCTGGACTAACGGGTGCCAGCATAACCACAGCTTCCGCTTACATTGCCGATGTAAGTACTCCGGAAAACAGGGCGAAGAACTTCGGAATGATCGGCGCAGCTTTTGGACTTGGGTTTATAATAGGGCCAGTCATTGGCGGTCTTTTGGGACAATACGGATCCAGAGTTCCGTTTTATGCAGCAGCAATTTTATGCTTGTTGAATTTCCTATATGGCTATTTTATTTTACCCGAATCCTTACCTAAGAAAAACAGAAGGGAATTCGAATGGAAACGTGCCAACCCTATAAATGCCTTTTTAAGATTAAGAAAACATCCAACTTTAATTGGTTTGATTCTTTCTGTTTTTCTATTGTATGTTGGCTCGCATGCTGTTCATAGCAACTGGAGTTTCTATACTATTTATCGTTTCGGATGGAATGAAAAAATGATTGGGATTTCGCTGGGCGTAGTCGGACTTTTAGTCGGTTTAGTTCAAGGCGGATTGGTTCGTTGGACCAGCCCAAGATTAGGTAACGAGAAGAGCATATACATTGGTTTGGCTTTATACTCAGTCGGGATGCTGCTTTTTGCATTTGCCACACAAAGTTGGATGATGTTTGTGTTTTTAATTCCGTACTGCTTAGGTGGAATTGCAGGTCCGGCTTTGCAGGCAACTATTTCTTCAAAGGTTCCGGCTAACGAACAGGGCGAAATTCAGGGAACATTAGCGAGTCTAATGAGCGCTTCGGCAATTATCGGTCCACCTATGATGACTAATGTATTTTACTTTTTTACCCACGATGATGCACCATTCAAGTTGCCTGGAGCACCTTTTATTTTAGGAGGGATTTTAATGTTGGTCAGTACAATTATTGCATTTTACTCACTAAAAAAACATTTTACTTCAAATAAAGGCAGTGATTATAGTAGTCAATAATCGCTTTGCCTTCCAACAAAATATCGGCACCAATTATACCGTGAACGGGTTTGGCCTTGTATTGACGTAAAGCCTCATTAACATGCGCCATGTCAAAAATAATTAGGTGTAAGTCTTCCGTTTTCCAACGCCCGATTTGTAGCGAATTGTTTTTAGCGAGTTTCGTAAACATTCCTGTTGCTCCAGCACCAGAAGCCTTGGTTTTCGACCTTCCCGCTTTAAGGTTAAAAAGTTCAATGGCTTCAAAACCAACACAGCTATTGGAAGCTCCAGTGTCTAAAATAAAATTTCCGGATATGCCATTAATGTCTGCCTTAATTAATAAATGCTGTGTCTTGGAAACCTTAAAGCTGATTTTCTTATATTTCTCTTTTTTGAGAACTTCCTGAAGTTGTTTCATAAATGTAAAATGATGTCAAATGTAATCCAAAAATCGACAGCAAACTTTGTAACTTTGCACTTTGTAACTTTTCCACTTTTTCATGATTCTTACCGATACCCATACCCATCTTTATTCCGAAGAATTTGATCAGGACAGAACCGAAATGATTCAGCGCGCCATTGGTGTTGGCGTTTCGCGATTTTTTGTGCCATCGATTGATTCCAATTATACACAGAAAATGTATGATTTGGAAGCGCAGTTTCCGGAGAATATTCATTTGATGATGGGATTGCATCCAACCTATGTAAAGGAAAATTACTTAGAGGAATTAGCACACGTTGAAACCGAATTGGATAAGAAAAAGTTCTACGCTGTCGGCGAAATCGGAATAGATTTATTTTGGGACAAATCTTTTTTGAAACAACAGCAGCATGCTTTTCAACACCAAATCCAATTGGCTAAAAAATACAAATTAGCCATAAATATTCATTGCCGAGATGCTTTTGATGAAGTTTTCGAAGTTTTAGATAGTGAGAAAGCGCTCGATTTATTTGGGATTTTTCATTGCTTTACTGGAGATTTCGGTCAGGCCAAAAGAGCAATAGATTTGAACATGAGACTCGGAATTGGCGGAGTTGCCACTTTCAAAAACGGAAAGATAGACCAGTTCTTAAACGAAATCGATTTGAAGCATATTGTACTCGAAACCGATTCGCCCTATTTAGCTCCGGTTCCTTTCCGCGGTAAGCGAAACGAAAGCAGCTACACCAAATTGGTTGCCGAAAGACTGTCGCAGATTTATCAATTGCCAATAGAAGAAATCGCCCGAATTACCACTGAAAATTCCAAAGCGATTTTTGGGATTTAATGTTTTAATCATCTAAAAGTGAGTTTTTTTTTGTTCTTTTGTGTTTCAAAAATGTAAGCCAAGATGCAGAAATTTGACAAAATCCGTCCTTTTTATGATGCCGAAGTAAACGAAGCAATTCAGTCGGCTGTTAATCATCCGATGATGAAAGCGTTAATGGATTTTACATTCCCCGATGTCGATGATGAAGAATGGAAAAACCAATTAAGGAAAACCCATTCCATTAGGGATTTTCAATGCAATTTCATTTATCAATCGGTACAAAAAGTCTTGGCGAAAAGTTCCGAAGGACTGACAACTTCAGGTTTTGAAAAACTGTACCCCAATACTTCCTACCTTTTTATTTCCAATCACCGCGACATTATATTGGATACTTCATTACTAAACGTGGCACTTTTTGACCATGGATTAGTAATGACAGCATCTGCAATTGGCGACAATCTGGTTACAAAGTCATTTCTTAAAACCTTATCAAAACTCAACAGGAATTTTTTGGTTCAAAGAGGTTTGCCACCAAGGGAACTATTGGAAAGTTCGAAGCTGATGGCGGAATATATTGGGCAATTATTATTGCGTGAAAACCGTTCTGTATGGATTGCACAACGCGAAGGAAGAACCAAAGACGGTAATGATGCCACACATTCAGGCGTATTGAAAATGCTGGCCATGGGTTCTGATGAAAAGAACCTTATGGATTATTTCAAAAAGATAAAAATTGTTCCTGTTTCCATTTCGTATGAATATGACCCAACTGACGCTCTGAAAATGCCGCAGTTGATTGCAGAAGCCAAAAACGAGATTTACATCAAGGAAAAAAACGAAGATTTCATTACGTTATTGAGTGGGATTATTGGACAGAAAAAGCGAATCCACATCCATATCGGCGACGTACTCGATACAGAATTAGACACAATAACTGTTGAAATTGACAACAAAAACAATCAGATTCAGGCAGTAACTCAGGCAATTGATGACTCTATTTTACAAAGTTATAAACTATGGCCGACAAACTATATTGCTTACGATTTATTGAATAAATCCAACCAATACAGCCATTTATATACTGAAAATGAAAAGTCATTATTTGAAAGGAGGCTCGAGATGAAAATCGACGAAGATAATCCTCAGATGAGGGAAAGTTTCCTTGCCATGTATGCCAATCCTGTGGTCAATAAATCTAAATACGAGAATGCAGTCTAAGCCGAACATACTTTTGATTTATACTGGTGGAACTATCGGTATGATTAAGGATTTTGAAACAGGTGTATTGAAAGCATTTAACTTTAAAAAACTACTTCAGAAAATCCCGGAACTTAAACATCTGGATTGTAATATTGAAACGGTCTCGTTTAAAAAGCCAATTGATTCCTCGAATATCAATCCACAAAAATGGGTCGAAATTGCGGAAATCATTGAAGATAAATACGTCCACTTTGACGGATTTGTAGTGCTTCATGGTTCAGATACTATGTCGTATTCCGCTTCGGCTTTGAGTTTTATGCTCGAAAATCTAAGCAAACCGGTTGTGTTTACAGGTTCGCAGTTACCAATTGGGGATTTAAGGACTGATGCCAAAGAAAACCTAATTACCGCCATACAGATAGCTTCATTGCAGCAAAAAGGAAAACCTGTAATTCATGAGGTGTGCCTTTATTTTGAATACAAATTATACCGAGGCAATAGAACAACTAAAATAAACGCCGAACATTTTAATGCGTTTGCTTCACCAAACTACCAGCATTTGGCTGAATCGGGAGTGCATCTGAATGTTAATTCGAATTTGATTCTGCCCAAACAATCCACCAAAAATTGATAGTCCATAAGAACATGGACGGTAATGTGATGATTGTAAAAATGTTTCCCGGCATAAATGAATCAGTTTTGTCTGCCATCATTGCTATTCCCAATCTTAAAGGTATAATTCTGGAAACCTATGGTTCAGGAAATGCACCGACAGAAGATTGGTTCATCCAAACTTTAAAGAAAGCACTTAAAAACGGATTGCATATTATAAATGTCACGCAATGTTCGGGTGGGAGTGTCAATATGGGACAATATGAAACCAGTTCGCAGCTCAAAAAAATTGGCGTAATATCCGGAAAGGACATCACTACAGAAGCGGCTGTTACGAAGTTGATGTATCTGTTAGGGCAGAATGTGGCTCCGGCAGTTTTCAAGACTATTTTCGAGACTTCGCTTCGTGGGGAAATGCAGTAATAAAATTACCAAACTAACTTTTTTTACTCGAAAAATTTACTGTTATTTGCAACTTATTAAGAAAGGTGGCCGAGTGGCTGAAGGCGCACGCTTGGAAAGCGTGTTTATGGTAACATAACGTGGGTTCGAATCCCATCCTTTCTGCAAGGAAAATGCGTTTCGTTAGAAGCGCATTTTTTTTGGTTCTCTTTTCTTCCATTATTACAGCTAATTCCCATTTTTGTGTATTCAAATGAAAAGGTGTACTTTCGCTTAAAGGATTTAACTTCTTTTGAAATACCAATTTTTATGCGAGCCTATCTTTTCATCATAACTTTTTTTACAACGTTGGGCACTTTTGCTCAGGAAAATGAAATTAAGACAGAAGTTAAGGATGAGATCAATTTTGATGCGGTTGATTCTTTGTATCGCGAGGATCAGTTTTATCTGAATATCACTTATAATGCACTTCAAAAACGTCCGGTTGGGATTACGCAAAACAAACTTTCTCCGGGAATTGCTTTTGGTTTTTTGAGGGATATGCCTATCAATAAGAAACGAACTATTGCTTTAGCGGCAGGTTTAGGCTATTCGTTATCAGTATACAATCAGAATATAGGAATTTCACAAACAAACGGAGTCAATACTTATCAGGTTTTGGATTCGGATATATCGTTTTCCAAAAACAAGATTTCCCTTCATACTGTTGATTTGCCAATAGAGTTCAGATGGCGCGATTCGACACCTGAAAGCCATATATTCTGGCGGGTTTATACAGGCTTGAAATTTAGCTATCTTTTTTACGACCAGTATAAATCGGCTACTTCAGCAGGAACCGTTAAAATATCCAACAATAAAGATCTTAACCAATTTCAATACGGAGTCTATTTAGCAGCCGGATGGAATACTTGGAATTTTTATGCGTATTACGGACTAAATCCGTTATTTAAATCATCTGCGAAGATTGATGGTCAGCCTCTTGATATGCATGCAACTAACTTTGGATTAATGTTCTATATCCTATAGCCAAAAGTAAAGTAAGACCGTTTGTGGAAGTATCCCACACAAAAATCCAATTACCAACTCCTTATTCGAATGTGCCTTCATGGCCAAACGGGAAGAAGCCACAACACCATTCATTATTACAAAAAAAGCTACAGTATTAATAGTATTAACCTGGTTGTGGATGCTAAGCCCAATGATGAAGACCGTCAACGAACTGATTCCAATCATGTGGATGCTGGCTTTGCACTTTAAATACAGTAAAAAGAAGGCAAAAATGGTGCTGAACATACCACCTAAAAAAAGAAATACAAACTGGGAAACCGTTCAAAGGTTATGCTTTTTTCAATCAAAACCGCGAAAAGCATTAGCTGTAGTAGTAACGGGATCTTTCGCTGTGAAATATCGGAAAGCATTACGGTTTCAACTTTTCCAAATGTTCTTAACAGATAGAAAAAAGCTACGGGTAGTAAAATCGTGATGATGATAATCTGCAAAAAAAGGATTAGGTATTGTGGGAACGTGAAATAATGCGAATCCAGAACAACATAAAAAAGAGTTCCTAAAAGCGGAATGAAAAGAGGGTGGAAGAAATACGAAAAAAAGGAAGTATTTTTTTCAAATTGTTTTGGTTTTTTAAATCTTCTTCCTCATTCGGGCCACAGGGATATCAAGCAAATCTCTGTATTTAGCAATAGTTCTTCGGGCAATTGGATATCCTTTTTCTTTTAGGATTTCGACTAATTGGTCATCCGTCAAAGGCTTGTTTTTGTCTTCTTCTTCAATAATCGTCTTGAGATTTTTTTGATTTCCAGTGTAGATACATCTTCTCCCTGATCGTTTTTCATCGATTCTGAAAAATATTCCTTTATGAGTTTGGTGCCATAAGGCGTTTCAACATATTTACTGTTAGCCACACGCGAAACCGTAGAAATGTCCAAACCAACCATGTCGGCAACATCTTTTAGGATCATAGGTTTGAGTTTGGTTTCTTCTCCGTCAAGGAAATATTCTTGCTGGAAATGCATAATAGCATTCATCGTCACATAAAGTGTTTCCTGGCGTTGGCGAATAGCATCGATAAACCATTTGGCAGAATCAAGCTTTTGTTTGATAAACTGCACAGCATCTTTTTGTTGGTTCGATTTATCTTTTGATACTTTATAGGTCTGCAGCATTTCTTGATAGTCTTTGGAAACGTGCAATGATGGTGCGTTCCTTCCATTCAGGGTAAGCTCGAGCTCGCCGTCAACAATCCGAATAGCGAAATCGGGTACAATTTGTTCTACTGTACGATTGCTGCTGTCATAAGCACCGCCTGGTTTCGGATTTAATTTTTCTATTTCTTCAATGGCTTTTTTGAGCTGGTCTTTTGAAATCTCATAAGTGGCCATTAATTTTTCGTAATGCTTTTTGGTAAAGGCATCAAATTCATTCTCTATGATATTGATTGCCAAATCAACGGATTCGCTCGGTGTTTTATGGCGTAACTGAAGCAATAAACATTCGTGCAAATCCCTTGCGCCTACACCTGGAGGATCCAGATCGTGAATAATGTGCAACATTTTTTCAACCGTTTTTTCATCGGTGTAAATGCCTTGGGTAAATGCCATATCGTCCACAATATCCTGAACATCTCTTCGCAGATAACCATCATCATCAATGCTTCCTACCAAAAACTCTACGATTTCGCGTTCTTCATCCGTTAAGATAAAAGTATTCAGCTGATTGATTAAGTCCTGGTGAAAAGTGGTTGGTGCTGCTAATGGCGATGAATACTCTTCATCATCATCGCTATAATTATTGGCCTGCATTTTGTAATCAGGCGTTTCGTCGTTGCTTAGGTATTCGTCGATATTGATTTCGTTGGCATCAATGTTTTCGCTTCCTTCGTAATCATCATATTCGTCGTTGTTGTCAAATTCATCTTTCTCATACAATTCCTCCTCTTCCTTGCCTGTTTCTAATGCAGGATTTTCTACCATTTCCTCTTTAAGTCGTTGCTCAAAAGCCTGCGTAGGCAATTGTATCAACTTCATCAACTGGATTTGCTGAGGCGATAGTTTTTGTGATAATTTTAGATTTAGGAACTGCTTTAACATCTTTTAAGTTGCAGAGTGGCAAAGTCGCAAAGTGACTAAGTTTCTCTTATTTATGTTTAAAATTATTTATTTATTTTGGATTTACAGCTACAAACTTTGCAACTCTGCTACTTTGTAACTCTCAACTCAAAAAAATTAAAATTCTGCATTTTGTGGTGTTCTTGGGAACGGAATTACGTCGCGGATATTGGTCATTCCCGTTACAAATAAAACCAGTCTTTCAAATCCTAATCCGAATCCGGAGTGTACTGCCGAACCGAATCTTCTCGTATCTAAATACCACCAAAGTTCTTCTTCGTCAATTCCGAGCGCTTTCATTTTTTCGACCAAGACATCGTAACGCTCTTCTCTTTGTGAACCTCCAACGATTTCCCCGATTCCCGGGAAAAGGATATCCATCGCACGAACGGTTTTTCCATCTTCGTTCAAACGCATGTAAAACGCTTTGATATTTGCCGGATAATCGAACAAAATCACAGGGCATTTGAAGTGTTTTTCAACCAAATACCTTTCGTGTTCTGACTGTAAATCAGCACCCCATTCGTTGATGATGTATTGGAATTTCTTCTTTTTATTTGGAGTTGAATCCCTTAATATGTCAATAGCTTCGGTATAGGAAACCCGTTTGAACTTGTTTTCCAGCACGAAGTTTAATTTATCCAATAAAGACATTTCACTTCTTTCGGCTTGGGGTTTTGATTTTTCCTCTTCCGTCAGACGGCCTTCCAAAAACTTTAAATCGTCCTGGCATTTTTCCAACGTGTATTTAATCACATATTGGATAAAATCCTCAGCCAGATCCATATTGTCATCTAAGTCATTGAAAGCCACTTCCGGTTCAATCATCCAGAATTCTGCTAAATGACGGGATGTATTAGAATTTTCTGCACGGAAAGTAGGTCCGAAAGTATAAATCTGACCCAAAGCCATAGCGAAAGTTTCGCCTTCTAACTGACCTGAAACCGTTAAATTAGTGTGCTTTCCGAAGAAATCTTTTTTGTAATCTATGTTACCTTCTTCATTTTTGGGAAGATTGTCCAAAGGCAGTGAAGTTACCTGGAACATTTCTCCTGCGCCTTCGGCATCGGCACCTGTAATAACAGGCGTGTTTACGTAGACAAAACCTTTTTCCTGAAAATACTGATGAACTGCAAAAGCTAATACCGAACGTACTCTCATAATTGCTCCGAACGCATTAGTCCTAACTCTCAAATGTGCATTTTCACGTAGGAATTCCAGGGAATGTTTCTTTGGCTGCATTGGGAATTTTTCAGCATCTGAATCGCCAAGGATTTCTAACTTAGAAACCTGGATTTCATATTTCTGACCGGCACCTTTGCTTTCTACCAAAGATCCGGTAACCGAAACAGCAGCTCCGGTTGTTATTCTTTTCAAGGTTTCTTCTGGTGTGTTTTCAAAATCAACTACACACTGGATATTATTAATGGTCGAACCATCGTTCAACGCAATAAATTGATTGTTTCTAAAAGTTCTTACCCAACCTTTTGCATTTACCTCTGGAATCGTAGTTTCACTGTTTAGTAAGCTTTTAACTTTTGTATGTTTCATTTAAATAGTAGATTTTAATTTTAGATATCAAGTATTTTAAATTTGATATTTAATAGTATCGTTGCAAATATAAATTATTTTTCTTCTTTTAATTCATCAATATCTTCATCTGTCGGCTCCAGAATATTGATAATAGGTTCCGGTAAATCCTGTTCGTTAGCCAGTCTTTTGTTTAAGGTCAGAACCAAAGACGGAAGCAGTACCAAATTAGACAACATTCCAAAGAACAACGTCAATGCAACCAATCCGCCTAACGCAACTGTTCCTCCAAAGCTCGAAAGCATGAAGACCGAAAATCCAAAAAACAGGATTATCGAAGTGTAGAACATACTGATTCCGGCATCGTCAAATGTGGCAAAAACGGATTTTTTGATTTTCCACTCGTTACGGGACAACTCGAGTCGGTATTGCGCCAAAAACCGCAGCGTATCATCTACCGACATTCCGAAAGCGATTCCGAAAACCAATAAAGTTGAAGGTTTTAACGGAATGCCTAAGAAGCCCATTAATCCGGCAGTCATCAACAATGGTAATAAATTTGGAATAATAGAAACCAAAACCATTTTGAACGAGCGGAACATCAGCGCGACTAATCCTCCTGTTAAGGCAAAAGCAAACAGCAGTGATGATAATAAGTTGTCCAAAAGGTATTTTGTCCCTTTTTGAAATACGGAGGCTTTTCCGGTAATAATAACTTCATATTTCGGAGACGGGAATAATTTATTCACTTTGTTGCGGATATGTGCTTCGATGGCATCCATTCGTTCTCCGTTTTCATCTTTTATGAACGTTGTCATCCGCGCTATTTTTCCATCGGAAGTAATGTAGCTTTTCAGCTGATTATCTTTGGTGTTTTTAAGCGAATTTTTGATATAGGGCAACAGGAATATTTCTTCCTGAGAGGAAGGCAGCGTATAAAATTCCGGATTGCCATTGTAATAAGCCTGATTGAAACTTTTGGCAATATTTACAATCGACAATGGTTTTGAAAGTTCGGGAATATCGGTAATGGTATGCTCCAATTCTTCCATTTTCCTTAGGTTGGAAAGCTTCATGGCGCCGTTTTTCCTTTTAGTGTCAATCATAATCTCTAATGGAAGGACACCATCAAATTCTTTTTCGAAGAAACGAATGTCCTCAAAAAAGGCTGTCTTTTTTGGCATGTCTTCCAAAATACTTCCGGAAACCTTGATTTTATAAATTCCAACAATCCCAAATACGAGCAAACAGACCGAAGTAATATATACACCAACACGATTGTATTTTACCGTGTTTACAATCCACTTCAAAAAAGACGTCAGCGATTCCCGTTCCAAATGCCCAAGGTGCCTCGGAATTGGCGACGGAATATAACTGAAGAAAATTGGAATGATCAAAAGGCTCAACAGATAAATTGCCAGGATATTGATGGTAGTTACCACTCCAAATTCCCTTAAAAGCACATTATTGGTCATGATGAATGTAGCAAAACCAACGGCTGTTGTTATATTAGTCATCAGTGTGGCTGTTCCGGTTTTGGTAATTACACGTTGTAAAGCTTTTGCCTTATTAGAGTGTTTATGGTATTCCTGATGGTATTTATTGATAAAAAAGATACAATTCGGAATCCCAATCACGATAACCAATGTTGGAACTAAAGCTGTCAATACAGTAATTTCGTAACCCAATGCACCAATGATTCCGAAAGACCAAACGACACCGATAATAACAACAATAAGTGACGCCATCGTTGCCCGGAAGGAACGGAAGAAATAAAAGAAAATCAACGAGGTAATAAGCAAAGCAGCGCCAATAAATAAACCGATCTCGTCAATGATTGTTTTGGCGTTCAGCGTGCGGATATAAGGCATTCCCGAAGTGTGCAATTCCACTCCGGTGGCATGTTGGAATTTTTTTATGGCCGGAATTAAATTATGTAAAACGTACTCTTTTCGGGCTTTGGTGTTAACGATTTTCTTGTCCAGATAAATCGCAGAGCGAATAGCGCCTGTTTTCGGATTAAACAACAATCCTTCATAAAAAGGCAATTGTGTAAATAATTCTTTTTGAATTTGTTTCAGATATTGCTGATCCTGAATCTTGCTTTCATCAACTAAAGGTTTTAATTCGAATTTTTCGAGCGAATCATTTTTGGTCAGTTTCTGTAAATTATCAACCGAAACCACCAAGCTTACTTCCTTACTCGACTTTATGGTATTCATAAGGTCGTGCCAGGCAGCATACACTTTTGGTGTAAATAACTTTTTGTCTTTGGTTGCGATAACGATAAGATTGCCTTCCTCACCAAAATGCCCAAGGAACTTATCGTAATCTAAATTTACCTTATCATCAGCCGGAATCAGGTTAGCCTCGGTTTGTGTAAATCGGATGTGTTGGAATTGCGTAACAAACAGTCCGGTAACTACAAGAATGCCGATGATAATCGCAACACGATTCCTTAAGATAATTCTAGCAATTAACTCCCAAAACCCAATACCTAACAACTTCTTCATAAGACCTAAAATGGGTTGCAAAGGTAATCAAAACCTCAAAAAAGTAAGCCCTTTGTATAAAGATTTGCTTAAATAATAACAGATTAAATACCTTAGTTTAATTAATTGTTATTAGCGGTAAAAAAACAAAAAAAATACATTGTTTTTTAGCATCTTTGTATGCATAAGCAGCAACTATATCTGAATGAGAAATTTAAAAAATTCTTTGTTTTATATAATTATTACAGGTGGATTTACTTACCTGATGTATAGAATTGTAGAACAGGGTAAATTGTTAGAAGTAGGCAGAAAAATAGTTTCTCCATCCTCCACAGACAGTCAATGGGTTCAGTTCCTGTCCTCATTATTTCACAATTTACAGCATCCATTAGCGCTATTGCTTTTCCAAATCATTACCATTGTTTTGGTTGCCCGTATTTTTGGTTGGATTTTTAGAAAGATCGGACAGCCTTCCGTTATTGGGGAAATCATCGCCGGTATAGTTCTCGGGCCATCGCTTTTCGGAATGTATTTTCCGGACATGAAAGAAGCATTGTTTCCTGTCGAATCTCTTGGAAACCTTCAGTTGCTCAGTCAGATCGGATTGATACTTTTTATGTTTGTTATTGGGATGGAACTCGACTTAAAAGTCCTAAAGAACAAAGCCAATGAAGCCGTTGTAATTAGCCATGCCAGTATTGTAATCCCCTTTGCTTTAGGAATTGGATTGTCTTATTATATCTATCATCAGTTTGCTCCTGAAGGTGTTGAATTTCTTTCCTTCAGCTTGTTCATGGGAATCGCAATGAGTATTACGGCATTTCCTGTTTTAGCGAGGATTGTCCAGGAACGTGGCATTCATAAAACGAAGTTGGGAACGATTGTCATAACCTGCGCTGCTGCAGATGATATTACGGCCTGGTGTATTTTGGCAGTCGTAATAGCCATAGTTAAAGCCGGTAGTTTTGTGAGTTCAATTTATGTAATTGGGTTAGCTCTTGTCTATGTTTTGGCCATGCTTTTTATAGTAAAACCATTTTTGAAACGTGTGGGCGATTTGTATGCCAAAAAGGATAACATCAAAAAATCGGTTGTAGCCATATTTTTCCTCACATTAATCATCTCTTCTTATCTGAGCGAAATCATTGGAATCCATGCCTTGTTCGGCGCTTTTATGACAGGCGCAATCATGCCGGATATAGCAAAATTCAGGACTATATTTATTGAAAAGGTCGAAGATGTGTCGGTTATTTTATTGTTGCCGTTATTTTTTGTTTTTACCGGATTGCGAACCGAAATCGGATTGATCAACGAACCGTATTTATGGAAAGTGACCGGATTTATTATTCTTGTAGCAGTTGCCGGTAAGTTTCTCGGAAGTGCCTTAGCGGCAAGATTCGTCGGGCAGAGCTGGCGCGACAGTTTAACCATCGGAGCATTGATGAATACGCGTGGTTTGATGGAATTAGTAGTGCTAAACATTGGTTATGAATTGGGAGTACTTTCGCCAAAAGTATTTACGATGATGGTAATCATGGCATTAGTAACAACATTTATGACTGGTCCGGCATTGGATATCATCAATTTTATCTTCAAAACCAAAGACGCCATTATTCCTTCTGAAGTCAAAAGGAGTTCCGATTTTAACATACTTATTTCATTCGGGAATAACGAAAAAGGGAAGTCATTATTGCGATTGGCCAACAGCCTAATAAAAAAGGAAACCGATACGGCGAATATTACTGCGATGCACTTAACGATGAGTGATGAAATGCATTCCTATAATTTACTCGAATACGAAAATATGACTTTTGAGCCTATTGTAAAGGAATCCAAGAAATTGTCACAGAAAATAACCACTATTTTCAAAGCGACGAACGACATGGAAACCGATATAGCCGACATTGCGCATGAAGGCAAATATGATTTGGTGTTGGTTGGTTTGGGAAAATCCATCTTTGAAGGAACACTGCTTGGAAAAGTACTTGGATTCACGACCCGAATTATTAATCCGGATAGATTGCTGGATAAATTTAAAGGAAAGGAAGGTCTTTTCGAAAACTCGCCTTTTGATGACAGGACGCGTTTGATAATTTCTAAAACCAAAACTCCGCTAGGCATTTTGATTGATAAAGACATGCAAAAAATTGACAAAGTCTTTGTTGGAATTTTTAGCGTTGGCGATGTGTTCCTGATTGATTATGCGCAAAAACTGATTTATAACAACGATTCGCACATAACCCTTTTGGACAACAACGAACATACCAAAAATAATTTCATTGTCGAAAATGCCTTGTCAGCCGTACAGAAAAATTACAAGGATAATATTGAGGTAATTCATCCCGATGAAATTAACAAGCCTTTCCTGCAGCAACAGGATTTGATTATTTTCAGCCTCGAAACCTGGAAAAAACTGGTTGATGATGAAACATCCTGGTTAACAGATATTCCTTCGGTGTTGATTATTAAGCCTTAAATAAAACCGAATCCGCATAAAATTTAAATTTTATAAATGATTGATAGCAAAAGAATTATCGTTGTCCTGCCCGCTTACAATGCAAGTAAAACGCTATTAGACACTTATAATGAAATCCCATTCGACATAGTTGATGATGTAATCCTTGTTGACGATAATAGTACAGATAATACTGTTGAGGTTGCAAACCAACTTGGAATCAAGAATATTATCAGGCATGACAATAATTTGGGTTATGGCGGAAACCAGAAAAGTTGTTACAACAAAGCATTAGAATTGAAAGCCGATATTATAATAATGCTTCATCCGGATTACCAATATACTCCCAAGTTAATTCACTCGATGAGTTATTTAATTGCCAATGATGTTTATCCGGTGGTAATTGGCTCGAGGATTTTGGGTAAAGGAGCTTTAAAGGGTGGAATGCCACTCTATAAATATATTTCTAATCGGTTTTTGACTTTTTTCCAAAATGTTTTGATGAATCAAAAGTTATCCGAATACCATACAGGTTATCGTGCCTACTCTAAATCAGTTCTGGAAAAGATTGACTACAATACTAATTCAGATGACTTTATTTTTGATAATCAGTTTTTAGCCCAAATATTCTACAATGGTTTTGAAATAGCTGAAATAACATGCCCTACAAAATATTTTGAAGAAGCATCATCCATCAATTTTAGGAGAAGTTTACAGTATGGATTAGGCGTTTTGAAAACATCCATTGCGTATTTTTTAAGTAAAAATAAAATCTATCAATCGAATCTGTTCCGGAAATGACCAGTAAAACAATCAATAGCATTTATTTCGTTTTAACGAATATCTTGGTCTTTTTATTAGTCTTTCTTAATAAGGAAAATGTTTTTTTTTGGGATACGATACAGTTAGCTTCAGAGCACGGTAGTTTTTACTATAACAATAATTTTTCAAAGTTACTTTTGCCGGTTTGGTTAGATAGTGGCCATATTCCGGCCTTTGGCATGTATTTAGCGCTGATTTGGAAAATCTTTGGAAAATCGATAGAAGTCAGCCATCTTGCTATGTTGCCTTTTGCCTTTGGAATCGTTTGGCAACTTCAAATTTTATGTAAAAGATTTATCCCTGAGAAGTTTGTCGGAATTGCTCTTCTGCTGATTTTCATTGATGCCACTTTAATGAGCCAGATAACATTGGTTTCTCCTGATGTTCCGTTGATGTTTTTCTTTTTATGGGCTTTAAATTCGGTTTTCAGTAACAGGAAAACATTTATAGCTATAAGTGTATTTTGCCTCTTTTTGACGAGTATGAGAGGTATGATGTTGTCGGTTTGCCTAGTGTTTCTAGACGTATATGTGAATTATGGCTTTCAAAAGAAAATAACCAAAGAATATATATTGGTATTCTTAAAAATGGCAATTTTATATTTCCCGGCATTATTGCTCTTTATAGCATTTAGCCTTTATCATTATCAGGAAGCAGGATGGATTGGCTACCACAAAGATTCTCCTTGGGCGGATTGTTTTGAAAGAGTGGACTTCAAAGGATTCGTGAGGAATATTGCTTTTTTAGGTTGGCGAATAATTGATTTTGGCAGGATTGGTGTTTGGTTGGTTTTTGGGATATTGTTTATAAGGTATAAATCCCTAATTTATAAACAAAAGAAAAATCACACCCTATATTATTTTTTTATCGTTCTTCTGATTCTTTTGCCTTTAAACATGCTTTGGGCCAAAAACCTGATGGGAAATAGATATTTGATTCCTATTTACATAACCTTTTCCTTGGTTACAGCTTCGATTTTGTTTTCTGATTTTGTTGAAAGAAGGTTGAGGATTGTTTTAATCCTTATTTGGATAATCATCGCGTCAACGGGCAATTTATGGATTTATCCTCCTAAAATCGCAAAAGGATCAGATGCTACACTTGCTCATTTACCCTATTATAAATTGAGATTATCAGCTATCAAATATCTGGATTCAAGTGGTGTAGATTTTAAGGATGTAGACACTTTTTTCCCCAATTATTATCCGATAGCAGAAATTGATTTAAAGAACGATAACAGAAGTTTTGATAATTTTACCATTGGAAATAACAGCAAATACATTTTCTATTCTAATATTTTTAATGTTGACGATGAAGTCTATGATTATATGCTGAAAAATTATACTGTTTTGAAGCGCTTTGATAACAACAGGATTTACGTCATTATATTCAAGTTGAAATAGTGATGCTTAAAACCCAAAATCAAACACAAAACTCAATTTTACCGCTAAATTATCCTCAAAGCGCGGCAACTGATTTGGGCCATATCTATAAAATCCGGTAAGTCCAAAACCTTTGTAAATCTGGTTCAGTTCAATTCCCGATTCAAAAAAACCACGATCAAGCGTTTTATAATCTATCCCAATATGACGCTCAGGATTCTGAAGATTTCCCCAAGCCATTCGGCTGACCAAAACAAATGATGGCTTGACTTTTCGGAATAATTCCACTCTTTTAAAACCGTGTTTCAACTGAAGCATAACATATTCGCTCGAAAAGAATTCATTGAAATACATCGTTTCAAAACTGTTTTTCCCGGAAATCGTCAGTCGCTGCAGGATTTTGTCTTTCGTCAGGTTATTGGGAGATGTGTTGTACAGATGCGTCAACGGCAAAGCTCCGAAAGCATATCCAGCCTGGAGCAAAACTGCTGATTTATGTCCGTTTAGGTATTTTTTTCATATTCAATCCGTGTGTCAATTTTACCAAAATCAAAATCATTGGCAAAGAAATTAGGCAACGATTTGGTAAACTGAAAAGAGAATTTTGGGAATCGTTTTTCAAATTCAATCTTACCATTTGGCGTTTGCATATAATCGCTAAACGGATTCCATTGTATGGCCACCATCGCAGTTGACATCGTAAAATCGCGATACAAATGATCATCGTAAACAAAAGTATAATTAAACAACGGCCTTATTTCACTATGCGACAACTGCCAGATGGTTTCGGTTTTCGGAATGATTTTCGTTTCAATATAACCGCGCCAGGTTTTGTGATTATAAAATGTGCTAATGTTAATTGGTCGCGGATCATAGATTTTAAAAACCCGTTTATCGGTGGCAAAACTGGTACTCGCAATCTCACGAACATCATCGGTGTAAGAGCCACCAACCCAAGTATTGGAAAAATTGCCAATCCGAATCGCCGCGCCTAAATTGTATTTAACGGTTTCGTCTTTCAATCCATAAGCCGTATAGCCTTCAAAACGTAATCTTTTCGAAAGCCTATCGTTGGTAATGCCACCGATTCCGATACGGAAACCTTCAAAATTATTGTAACTCAAAAGATAACGCAAATCGAAATCAAAGAAGCCAACCGGAACATAACCGTTAATAAACTTTCGCCCTAATTTTATTTTACGCTCGATATTTTTTTGTCGACTACGCTGTCTAACACAACATAAGTCCTTTCGCTACGAATATCAAGGCTATCAGGCCTGTTCTGTTTCCAGAATATGTCGTCCCTGTTAATCGCGTTGTTCTTCACTTCAATCGCAACAAAAGATTTTTTTATTTTCAGATCAGTGTTAATTACCAAGTCTAAGACATCCATTTCTGAAATAAGGTAACTGTAGTCAGAGGCGGTTTTTTTAGAAGTTGTTTCATCATCTTCGGCAGAAAATTCAATTCGGCCACCCAAAATTTTGGTAGGTTCCTTGCTTTTCCCTTTTACGATTTTAAAGTCCTTTCGGATAGGAAACCACACTTTTTCGTTTGGAAGATATTTAAATTCATGGATTCCGGTAATGTCTAAAACGCCTCGTATCCGCATGACCGATTTTGCGATGGCATTATTTTCCTGGTCAACATACAAAAGACCTTCCAAACCTTTTTTGTTTTTATTCTTAAAGTAAATTACGACCACATTCCGACCGCCAATCGAAGTAGTATCAAGTATTTTATAGCGGTATTCTTTGAGTGCATTGTCAGAAATAGGGCTTTTATATTTGGTTTCAAACAATTCATACTTGTCGTCATAAATAGAAAAAGACTGTAATCCAAAACCTAAAAATTCATAAATAGGTTCTTTGAAACCGGCCATCTTTGTGCCCAGAATGGTTTCTTTTAATATGGGTTTTTCAAATTGAAATTGCGAAACTTTCTCCGTCAGGAACAAATGCTGTTTGTCAATAATCTTCTTGAATTTATAATCAGATGAATCTATTTTAGAGATTTTGTCCTTTGTCACGGCGTTAACAAATACGGTATCAATCCTGCCGTCAATCGAATCAGGATTGGCGGTTACCAGTAACTTATTATAGGATTTAAACTGAAAATTGCGAAATTTCTTTTGCGGATTATTGTTGTCCTTTTGCCGAATTACCTTGGTGATAATTGCATTGGCCGGATTTATATTGGAAATGGTAACTTCCTGCAATGCATCGACTTTCGGTGTAAGATATATGGTAAAAAAGAACTTGAACTCGTAATGCGAAATGATTTTAGGCTCGTATCCAACGTAGGAAATAGTCAAAGCTTCGGGCTGCGAATTTTGCAATATGAAATTGAATTTTCCATCTACATCGGAAATAGTTTTTATGCCTTTTTCAGTGGAAATGTTTGCAAACGGAAGTGCTTTTTTGGTTTTGGCATCCTTAATGATTCCATTAACCTGGAATTGTGCCTGAAGTGACAGCGTAAAAAAGAAAAATAGCAGGGAAAGACGCTTCATTAGAAAGTTATTGGCACAAAATTTTAACAAAAATAGGAATAAAAAAATCCGTCTCGATACTTCAAAACGGATTTTAATATTGAATTAACAAACTTATACCTTCATGATTTCGGCTTCTTTCGCCGCTAAGTGTTCCTCTACTTTTCGAATAAAACCGTCAGTAAGTTTTTGGATATCGTCTTCAGCAGTTTTACAAATGTCTTCTGAAGTTCCTTCCTTTTCCAATTTCTTGATATCAGTGTTCGCATCCTTACGCGCATTTCTGATTCCAATTTTGGCATCTTCTGCTTCTGCTTTCGCCTGTTTTACCAAATCACGTCTTCTTTCCTCAGTCAATGCCGGAACATTGATGATTATATTCTCACCATTGTTCATCGGATTAAACCCAAGATTCGCAATCATGATGGCTTTTTCAATAGCGTGCAGCATGCTTTTTTCGTAAGGTTGGATTGTAATCGTCCTGGCATCAGGAACATTCACATTCGATACCTGCGAAAGCGGCGTTTGTGAGCCATAATAGTCTACAAAAACACTTCCCAACATTTGTGGTGATGCTTTTCCGGCACGGATATTTAAAAATTCCTTTTCTAAATGTGCAATCGAACCTGTCATTGATTCTTGTGCACTGTCTAAAATAAATTCTATTTCTTCCATTTTTTTAAAGATTTCAGAACACAGATTTCAGAACGCAGGGATTGCAGTTAAAATTCTGCTTTCTGCCTTCTAATTTCTGCAGTCTATATTTTAACCACGGTTCCAATATTTTCACCGTTACATATTTTCAATAAATTTCCTTTAGTATTCATGTCAAAAACTACAATTGGCAGCTCATTTTCCTGGCTTAGCGTAAATGCCGTCGAATCCATTACGTTCAGTCCTTTTTTGATTACATCTTCAAAAGTGATGTTGTCAAACTTAACCGCATTGGCATTCTTTTCAGGATCAGAATCATAAATTCCGTCAACCCGCGTTCCTTTTAGGATAACATCAGCATGTACTTCAACTCCACGAAGAACGGCAGCTGTATCGGTTGTAAAATAAGGGTTTCCTGTTCCGGCACCAAAAATAACAATTCTTCCTTTTTCCAAGTGACGAACGGCTCTTCTTTTGATATAAGGTTCTGCAATCGCTTCAATTTTCAGAGCAGTCTGCAAACGGGTCAGCATTCCTTTATCTTCCAAGGCACCCTGAAGCGCCATTCCGTTGATAACGGTTGCAAGCATTCCCATATAATCGCCCTGAACCCTGTCCATACCATTACTGGCTCCGGCAATTCCCCTAAAAATATTTCCGCCGCCAATTACGATGGCAATCTGTACACCTTTATCATGGATTTCCTTGATTTCATCGGCATATTCAGCCAAGCGTTTTGGATCGATTCCGTATTGTCTGTCGCCCATTAAAGCTTCACCGCTTAATTTTAGAAGAATTCTTTTGTACTTCATTTATTCTGAATTTATTTCAGAATCTTATCTTTAAGATTCTGTTTTTTGTGTTGCAAATATAAACATATTCTGTTTTTAATAGAAACTCAAAAACAGAAAGTGATAATTTTAGTTATTGGATAAGGATTTCTCAAAATCTTCAGGTGTAATTCCATTTTCAACCGAATAATCCCCAATTTTTGTCCGGCGTAAAACCGATAAATAAGCACCTGAATTCAATGCCTTTCCAAAATCAAAGGCTAACGATCGAATATAGGTTCCTTTACTGCAGCTTACGCGAAAATCGATTTCCGGCAGTGCTATCCGGGTTATTTCAAATTCATGTATTGTAGTTTTCCTGAATGCAATTTCAACTTCCTCGCCAGCACGAGCGTGTTCGTATAAACGTTTCCCATCTTTTTTGATGGCTGAAAAAACGGGTGGTTTTTGGTCAATCTCTCCGATAAACTGTTTTACCATTTCCTGAATTAATTCGGGTGTAATATGTTCTGTTGGAAAAGTTGCGTCAACTTCTGTCTCCAAATCATATGATGGAGTTGTAGCCCCAACAGTAAATGTGCCTGTATATTCCTTCGCCTGTCCCTGGATTTCGGTAATCCTTTTGGTAAATTTTCCCGTGCATACGATAAGTAAACCAGTCGCCAAAGGATCTAAAGTCCCGGCATGGCCAATCTTAAATTTCTTCGGAAGATCGTATCGGCGCTTTAAAATGTATTTCAATTTATTTACCGCTTGGAAGGAAGACCATTTTAGTGGTTTGTCAATCAGAAGTACCTGGCCTTCCAAATAATCTTCTGCAGTCATTAGATTGTGGTTAATTTTAGGATGCAGAAATGGATAATCAGGATGGCTGTTCCTGCGATAATTCGGTAATAGCCAAACATTTTAAAACCGTGTTTGGATAAGTATCCGATAAAGGATTTGATAGCTAACATCGCCACAATAAACGCTACAATGTTACCAATAATCAATAAATTTATTTGCTGGTCGGACAATACAAAACCGTCTTTGTAATAGTCATAACATTTCTTTACAGTCGCGCCAAGCATAGTCGGAACGGCTAAGAAAAAAGAGAATTCAGCAGCCGTTGTCCGTGATAGTTTTTGCGACATTCCACCGATGATACTAGCGCCACTTCGGGAAACTCCGGGAATCATCGCAAGGCATTGGAACAATCCAATCTTTAAGGCAGTCAGATAACTGATTTTGTCTGTGGTCTGTGTCTCTTCTTTTGGTGTAAACCAATCATCAACTTTTAATAAAATGATTCCGCCAAGAACCAACGAAACAGCAACCGTTACCGGATTTTCCAATAAGGCATCAATCTTTTTGCCAAAAAGCAATCCGAAAAAGACCGCCGGAATAAAAGCGACAAATAGCTTAAAGTAAAAATCAAGCGTCTGAAAAAAGCGTTTGAAATATAAAACCACCACCGAAAGTATCGCGCCAAGCTGAATTACAACCGTAAATAATTTGGTAAAATCGTCATGCGCAATTCCAAAAAAGATGAAGCGATAATCATGTGGCCAGTCGAAGAAATAGGAAGGAATTCGGTTATTCCTTCAATAATTGCCAGTACAATGGCCTGAATGTAATCCATTTAGAGTAATTAGTAATTAGTAGTTAGTAATTAGTCAAGTAATCAGGTGATTTTAGCTAATCACTAATTACTAGTTACTAATCACTTTTTCTTAAATATAGAATAAATCGTAATCCCGAACCCAATTAAAACCACAGTTGGTGCCAAACGAATCCTTCTCCAGCTAAAAACATCTTCACTAAAAACCTTTGGGTCATCACTTCCGCCACCACTCATCAATATAAACCCTAAAACAATGACTCCAATACCAATCAATAGGATTTTATAGTTTAGGCTCTCAAAAAGAAAATCAGGTTTTTGCTCGTTATTTTTCATTTATGCTGAATTTATTTCAGCATCTCTCAGCTGAATATTATTTTTTGTCTTGCTTCTTGCTTCTTGTTTCTGGTCTCTTGTTTCTAATACAAATCGTCCGTTCTCAAATTAAGGAAACGTTGCGTAGCGATATAAGTGCTAATCCACGAAATCACAATCCCTAAGATTAAAACACCTCCAAGCACAATCGTAATCGAAAGTTTATCTTCCAAAATGCCAAGATTCGGGAACGTTGTCTCGATATAAACCAATACACCAATCAAAGCCAGAATCGCCAAAGCACCTCCAATCAATCCAAGGAAAACACTGCGTTGGATAAACGGTTTACGGATAAACGATTTTGTTGCCCCAACCATCTGCATGGTTTTGATAATAAAACGATTGGCAAAAATGGATAGTCTAAGCGAACTGTTAATCAGCAATACCGAAACGAAAGCAAACGCACCGCTGATAATCAAAATCCACATACTGATGTTTTTGATATTGTCGTTTACTAAAGTCACTAACTGCTTGTCATAAACCACATCGGCAATCATCTCATTTTTACGAAGTCGGTTTTCGATTTTGGCAATGCCCTGATTGGTAACATACTCGGCTTTCAGGTGGATATCATAGGAATTCTGCAGCGGATTCACACCCAAAAACTGCATAAAATCCTCACCGATTACCTTCATGTGCTTCTCGGCCGCTTTTTCTTTGGAAACATATTCAAACGATTTGGCAAATTTTGCCGTTTTCAGTTCTTCAGTAAAGGCAGTAATCGTCGAGTCTGAGGCTTCAGTTTTAAAGAAGACCGTCATCGCAATCTCTTCCTTGAAATTATCTGATAATCGCTTGGAATTGATGACAAACAGTCCCAAAATCCCCAATAAAAACAAGACTAAAAAGATACTCAGCACCACCGAGAAATACGAGGTAATAACGCGGCGTTTCTGAAACTTATCGAATGATGATGACATAAACTGTATTTTGATGTGGTAAAAATAATAAAGAAAATTGTTTTTCTTCTTTATAACGTACAAACTTTTAACTTTATTATAATAAACGTAAATTTGGCGCTTAAATTTTACACCTGTCAGGTTTTTAAAACCTGACAGGTGTAGGAAACAACAATAAAAAAGAATGAAGTATTTCCACGAAAAGATTGAAGAAAAATGGCAAAAATATTGGGCTCAAAACCAAACTTTTGCTGCGACAAATAACTCTGATAAGCCCAAATATTACGTGCTCGACATGTTTCCGTATCCTTCCGGTGCCGGACTCCATGTTGGCCATCCGCTAGGCTACATCGCTTCTGATATTGTGGCCCGTTTCAAACGCCATAAAGGTTTTAACGTATTACACCCTCAGGGTTACGATTCCTTCGGGCTTCCGGCTGAGCAATACGCAATTCAAACGGGTCAGCATCCCGAAAAAACAACCCGTGAAAACATCGAACGTTACCGTGAGCAGTTAGACAAAATAGGCTTCTCCTTCGATTGGAGTAGGGAAGTGCGTACTTCAAATCCAGATTATTATAAACATACACAATGGATTTTCATCCAATTATTCAACTCTTGGTACAATAAGGACACCGATCAGGCCGAAGATATCTCAACCCTGATTACCATTTTTGAAATGGCAGGAAACGCGACAGTTCACGCAGTTTGTGATGACAATGTGGAAATCTTTTTCGCTTCTGAATGGAATTTTTATTCCGATGAAGAGAAACAGCAAATCCTTTTAAAATACCGCCTGACTTATCTCGCAGAAACCGAAGTAAACTGGTGTCCGGCATTGGGGACGGTTTTAGCAAACGACGAAATCGTAAACGGAGTTTCTGAACGTGGCGGTCATCCTGTTATCCGAAAAAAATGACCCAATGGTCAATGCGTATTTCAGCTTATGCCGAAAGATTACTGCAGGGATTGGAAACCATCGACTGGAGTGAATCAATAAAGGAAAGCCAGCGGAATTGGATAGGAAAATCAGTTGGAGCTTCAGTAGATTTCAGACTGCAGAACGCAGAAGGGCGAATTTCTGTATTTACTACAAGACCTGATACGATATTCGGCGTAACGTTTATGACATTAGCTCCGGAACACGAATTGGTTTCCCAAATAACAACACCCGAACAAAAAGCTGCGGTTGATGCCTATGTAGAAGCCACAGCAAAACGTTCAGAAAGAGAAAGAATGGCTGATGTAAAAACCATTTCGGGAGTGTTTACCGGAACTTATGCCAAACATCCATTTACCAAAGAACCAATTCCGGTATGGATTGGTGACTATGTTTTGGCTGGTTACGGAACAGGTGCTGTAATGGCGGTTCCTGCCGGAGATGAAAGGGATTATGCTTTCGCCAATCATTTCAAAGGGCAGAACGGAATGCCGGAAATCAAAAACATTTTCTCTTTAAATTCCCCTCTTGAGGGGTCCCCGAAGGGGGGTGGAAAATCCTATAGCAGGGGTGGATTTCGCTTACGCAGATAAAGAAGGCTTCACGCTCCAAAACTCCGATTTCCTTAACGGATTAGGCTACAAAGAAGCTACCAAGAAAGCCATACAAGAACTGGAGGTTATCCACCACGGAAAAGGCAAAACCAATTACCGTTTGCGTGATGCTGTTTTCTCACGCCAGAGATATTGGGGCGAACCGTTCCCGGTATATTATGTAAATGGCCTGCCGCAGATGATTGATTCGAAATATTTACCAATCGTTTTACCCGAAGTAGAAAAATACCTCCCAACCGAAGACGGGCAGCCGCCTTTAGGCAACGCCACCCATTGGGCTTGGGACACTGTCAACAACAAAATAGTCTCCAATGAATTTGTCACCCTGAGCGTGTCATCCCGAGCGCAGTCGAGGGACGAAGGGCAGGATAACGGGGTTTATCCACTCGAACTAAACACCATGCCGGGCTGGGCAGGAAGCTCCTGGTACTGGATGCGCTACATGGATGCGCACAATGAAACCGAATTTGCCTCAGCAGATGCTTTAAAATATTGGGAGAACGTAGATTTATACATAGGCGGAAGCGAACACGCAACCGGGCATTTATTATACTCGCGTTTTTGGAACAAATTCCTAAAAGACAGAGGTTACGCGCCAACGGAAGAACCTTTTAAGAAGTTGATTAATCAGGGGATGATTTTGGGGATGAGTGCTTTCGCGTATAAAATTGAAGAGCTAGCGGTTTATAAAAAGATTTATTTAGGTGATGAAAATGGTCCGCAAGTTCCTGCGCAAGGAGATTTTGTAACTTCAATCAGATTAGTAAATCCAATGTTTTTCTCTCAAGGTTGGAGGAGTCCAATAAGCTTTAGACAAAGTCGAAAATTAACAGAAGAGCAAGCAATGGACATTAGTGAGTTGTATTTTGATGTTAATACAAAACACTATTTTAATAATAGTAAACAAGAAGATAAGCAGTTTTTTGATGATCAGAAATATTATGTGTCAGATAACGCAACTGGTTTTGTAACCCCTTTTCCAATAGATGTATCTATAGTAAATATTTCAGATGAATTAGACATTGAAGAGTTCAGAACTCGTTCCATGTATAAGGAATATAAGGATGCAATATTTATTGGAGAAAATGGTGAGGTGTTAGGTAATGACGGCAAATACATAGTAGGCCGCGAAGTAGAAAAAATGTCCAAATCAAAATACAACGTAGTAAACCCAGACGATATCTGTAACGATTACGGCGCTGATACCCTTCGTCTTTACGAAATGTTCCTTGGCCCATTAGAACAGGCAAAACCATGGAATACTGCCGGGATTACCGGGGTTTCAGGTTTCCTTAAAAAATTATGGCGCTTGTATTTTGATGACAATACAGGTTTGAATGTTATTGATGAAGACCCAACAGCAGATATGTACAAATCACTGCATAAAACCATCAAGAAAGTAACTGAGGATATCGAGAACTTCTCGTTCAATACTTCGGTGTCGCAGTTTATGATTTGTGTAAACGAACTGGCAGCCCTAAAATGCCATCACCGAAAAATATTGGAACCACTGGCCATTACCATTTCGCCTTATGCACCGCATATCGCTGAAGAACTGTGGTCACAATTAGGACACGAAGGTTCTATTTCAACAGTTGCCTTCCCAATATATGAAGAGAAATATTTAGTGGAATCCGAAAAGGAATACCCGGTTTCGTTCAACGGAAAAATGAGGTTTACTATCAAATTGCCGTTAGACCTAACTCCAAAACAAATAGAGGAAATCGTAATGGCTGACGAACGTACCCTAAAACAACTTGACGGTAAGATTCCAAATAAAGTAATCATTGTGCCGGGTAAAGTAATTAACCTCGTAGGATAAAGAGATGAAATTGTCACCCTGAGCGCAGTCGAAGGGCTAATCCCAAATTCCAAAAGAGTTTGGGATTTTCTTTGACAATTGAAATTAATAATAACACTTAGATAAGTTAGCAGAGACACATAACAAAGTTAGCAGAGACACATAACAAAGTTAGCAGAGACACATAACTAAGTTAGCAGAGACACATAACAAAGTTAGCAGAGACACATAACTAAGTTAGCAGAGACACATAACTAAGTTAGTAGTGACATATGAATTATTATAATAAAAATGAAATTCCGTTGTAACCAATTACCAATCTCATCGTATAAGAAAGAAAAACAAACACCATGAAGAAACACGAAATCCATACTATTGTTGAAACAGCAGGTTTCAGCAGTATGAAAGAAAAATTAACCGAAAAGGTAGAGCACTTTCTTAATGAAAAGGTGAATGCAGGTTATGAAATTGTAAGTGTCAGTTTTACTTATTATGAAGCAAGGGAACTGATTGCTTTTATCACCATTTGCCGATAAATGACAAGCTGTCATTTTTTTAGGATTGGCGTACAATTTGATGCATCGTTATCACATTAAAAACAACAAATTATGTTAGGATATTATATATTATTAGGAATCATAGCTTTGGTAAGCTGGGCCATTAGCTCAAAACTGAAGAGTAAATTTGAAGAATACTCACACGTGCATCTGCGCAACGGAATGAGTGGTGCCGAAATAGCAACACAAATGCTACACGACCACGGAATCTATGACGTGCAGGTTATTTCAACACCGGGTCAGTTAACCGACCATTACAATCCTGCCGATAAAACGGTAAACCTTAGCGAAGGAGTATACAACCAACGAAATGCAGCCGCAGCCGCTGTAGCCGCTCACGAATGTGGACACGCGGTGCAACATGCAAAAGCCTACAGTATGTTGCAGTTACGTTCACAGCTAGTTCCTCTTGTGAATGTTTCTTCCACTTTGTCACAATGGCTAATTTTTGGAGGATTGATTCTCGGTGCTGCTATGCACTTCGGATTTGGATTTTATATCGCCGTGGCTGGTTTAATATTGATGGGGCTTACAACCGTTTTCGCCTTTATTACCTTACCGGTAGAATATGACGCGAGTAATCGTGCATTAGCATGGCTGAAGAATAAAAACATGTTGAGCCAACAGGAATACGCTGGGGCAGAAGACGCGCTAAAATGGGCAGCCCGAACTTATGTGGTCGCTGCAATCGGAGCTTTGGCTTCGCTACTTTACTGGGCCTTCCAGGTTTTCGGAAGCAGAAGATAAAAAGAAGATCCGCTTTAAATAGCGGATCTTTTTATTTGATCTCAATAGGCAGCATTTTTTATAATCTATTTTGCGTACACCTTGTTTTCGGTAGTTTTGAATCTGATATTCTATTTTTTTTCGTAGCTTTGAGATTCAAATACCACAATAATGATCAGACTTTATGCAGGCGAAGAATTTCGGGAAATCGAAACAGATTTTCCATTGAAATTCAGATACGCTGTTTCCAATAGAGGCAGGCTTATCAGTTTTACAGATAATTTTAATGACGGAAACTTATTAAAAGGTTCTTATTCCGATGGATATAAAGGATTTCGTTATGGAAAAACTGAAAATGGGAAAAGGATTTATAAAACTCTTTTTATTTACAAACTGGTAGCGCAGCTTTTTATCAAAAAACATTCTGAAGACCAGCAGTATGTATTGCATCTTGATTATGTTCGGGATAATGATTCGGTTAAGAATTTAAGATGGGCTACTTATGAAGAAAAAATGGCTCATTACAGGAAAAGTCCGCACGTAATCAATTCAAAGATGAAACTGATAGAGCACAATATAAAGGCTGACGGGCGCAAACTCACTTCGACCAATGTCATTCACTTAAAAAAACTACTCAATAATCCTAATAACAAGACCCGGATAAAAATGTTGGCCAAACAATTCGGCATCAGCGAAATGCAGGTAAACCGAATCAAACGCGGTGAGAATTGGGGTCACATAAAAGTATAACTATAACTGAATCTGCCTTTCAATCTGCTGTTCCAATGAAATAAACGTTTCTGTTCTGGAAACGCCCTCAATGGGCTGTATTTTTTTGTTCAGCAACTGCATTAAATGTTCGTTGTCACGACAAATCATCTTAATTAGGATGCTCCAGTTTCCGGTGGTGTAATGGCATTCTAAGACTTCCGGAATCTTTTGAGTTCCTTCACGGCTTCGGAATTGCTCGAGGCCTTGTCGAGGTAAATCCCAATAAAAGCCATGGTTTTATAGCCTAAAACTTTGTTGTTTACAATGAGTTTAGAGCTGGCAATCACGCCGGCATCTTCCAGTTTCCGTAATCTTTGATGAATGGCAGCACCTGAAATCCCGATTTTATTGGCTATCTGTAATATGGGTTTTCGGGCATCTTCCATCAGGTTGCGAAGGATTTCCTTGTCTAGTCCGTCAATCTCGATTTGTAACTGATTAATTTTCATAACTAAATATTTGAAAGTAAAAGTAATGATTTAGTTTAAAATTGTTACCTAAAATCGGAATAAGCAATAACCACAGATTCGCAGATTATTATTTATTTAAATCTGCGAATCTGCGGTTACTTTTTTGTGGATGATTAATTTCCTATTAGCCTATCCGGATTATAACCAATATAAGGCATCTCAGTTTCTTTAAAGATTACACCAAATTCCTCAAGTTCTTTCAGGATGGGTTCGTAAACTTCTTTCTTAATGGGTAATTGAACCCCAGGAGTTGTAATCTTTCCGTTCAGGATTTGGATTGCTGCCATTGCTACAGGAAGCCCAACGGTTTTTGCCATGGCAGTATAGGTTTGGTCATCGCCAATGCAGACCATTTTGGAATCGATTTGTTTGCGCTCGCCGTTGATTTCGTAACCGAATTTATGATACATCACTATCATGTCTTTATCATCTTCCTGCAAAGTCCAGCTATCATTTAAGATGTGTTCCAGGATTTGTGCCGGAGTAGCATTTTTTAGGCCGACTTTTTTGTGTGGATTGAATAAATCGAGTTCGAGTAATTTATCCCACATGATGTCGTCCTGTTCGATTCCCAATTGTAAACGGGTTTTGATTTCTACAGAATCTGTCGGAGAATAGGGTAAAAACAGATTGATAAAATCCCGGTAACTCAGGTTTTCAGAATCGTCAAGAACATAAGTATCATCGGTGATTCCCAATTGCACAAACATATTCCAAGCTTTTGAAAAACCAACACGACGGATGGTTCCGCGGTATACTGTCAGCGCGTCATCCAAACCATAAACACTTCTATATTTCAAAGAATCTCTGTTAGCATAACCTTCAAATTTCCCAAATCCTTCCACATATAAAAACTCGGTTCTCCTAAACAATTTGTGATACGGAATGTATTTGTATTTTCCTTCCTGAATGAATTTTGCTGCACCGCCTTGTCCTGCTAAGACTACATTTCTTGGTGCCCAGGTAAATTTGTAATTCCAAAGATTATTGTCAGATTCGGGAGCCACCAATCCGCCACAGAAAGATTCGAACAAGATCATTTTTCCGCCTTTTTCCTCAATTTCATGAATGACTTTCATGGCACTCATATGGTCGATTCCCGGGTCGAGCCCGATTTCATTCATGAAAACCAAGCCATTTGCCTTTACATCCGCATCCAAAGCTTGCATTGCATCCGAAACATAAGATGCTGTTACCATATTTTTTTAAAAGTCACACAGTCTTTCGCAACGTCAATATGCATGTGGGCCGGAAGCATCGAAATGACGATATCCGCTTTCTGGATTTCCGACTGGCGTTGAGCTATGTTATGAATGTCTAAAGCAATTGCTGTTGCATTTGGATGATTATTGGTTTTGCGCTGCGCCAATTCTAACGATAAATCACCAATAGTCAGATGCAGGTTTTCCTGAGTGGACTTATTCAATAAATATTGTATCAGGGATGATGCTGAACGTCCGGCACCAATGATTAGAATGTTTCTCATTTGATTATTTTTGATTATTCCAAATCGTTTTCCAACTCTTCCAATTCTTTTTTGGCTTCCTGTTTGGTCTCGATTTTTTGCTGCTCAAATTGAGTGTCCTCCACAACTTCATCTTTTATCAAAAGTGCTTTTCCTACTACGAATGCACAAGAAAGGGTACAAATAAAAAGCAGGATTTTTGGGAGCATTTTTTGATTGTTTTCTGATTTTTTAAGCAATAAAAGACAAAATACCAAAGCAAGGCCAATGGGTAAAAAGGCAATGGTGTCAAGTGGTAATGCCGAAAAAACGATTGCTAAAACTGTAAATGCTATTGCTAAAACTAAAAATAATTTTCTCATAATTTAGATTCCGCTTGCTGAGGTTAAAGCCAATTGTCCGGTTCCTACAGGAATGCTGAATTTTAGTAAAGCAGGAACTTTTTTACTATCGGCAGTAAGCCAGATTAAGTTTTTGTCTTTTCCTTTCAAGGCATCGGTCTTGGCGCCAATTGATAATTTATAACATTCTTTTTTGCCTAGATTTCCGCAGGAAATAGTTTCCTTTCCCATGTATTTTAAGGTAACGGGAATTTGTTTCTCATCAAAAACTATCATTAGATTTTGCGTTTGTCCAACCTTGAATTTGGATAAATCCATTGTCCGTACTTTATATAAAAGAGAAACAACATCTTGCGTTGAACTACCAATTGTAAAGGTTTTTTTGGTTTCGGGACGGTTTCTTTTCTTTACTGTGCTGTTTACGGTGTTGCCCTTGAAAGCATATTTTTCTTTTTTGGTGTAACCGCCTTCATCAATACTTCTTTTATACAAACTTGGTTTCAGGTTAGCCGGATTGACATACGATTCATAAATATCCCTTATTTTGAAAAACGAATCCCATTTGCTGTAGGTAGACAATTCGCAGCTTAAATGCAGATAGTTATTTTTAGCAGTATTTACATTTTCTGTTGTCATAGTTACCTGTGCCAGTTGCGTCATAAGGCCACTCATATTATAGGAACCGGCAAAAACAAGTTTTTCTCCCGCCTTGATAGACTGGCTATTGGCTGTAGTGAAAACAAAAATGGAACAAAGTATAAAAAGTATTTTCTTCATAATTTTAAAATAATAGTGCAAATATAAAATTTTTAAAATGGTTCAACTGCCAAAAGAAACGTGAAATTTCTTTAATGGTATTTAGATAACGAATAAATTTGTGTTTTAGTATAGACTTATAGAAATGGAAAGAAAAATAACTTCTGTTGCAGCTTTGTTGGGACTGACAGCAATAATTTTAGGAGCTTTTGGAGCTCATGCCCTGAAAAAATATTTATCGGTTGAGCAATTGGGCTCTTTTGAAACCGGAGTAAAATACCAAATGTATCATGCGCTTTTTTTACTGTTTTTGGGATTTACTGCTTTAATAAGTGATAAAGCCAAAAAAATAATTTTTCAATTGGCAATTTTTGGAGTAATTTTCTTCTCAGGTTCTATTTATCTGTTAGCTACAAAAGCCTTGTCGGGGATTGATTTTAAGTTTATCGGAATTGTAACTCCAATCGGTGGTGCCATGCTAATTGCGGCTTGGGGTCTTTTGTTTTGGAATATCCGAAAAGCGAAAACATAATATTTCAATAAAAAAAATAGTTTCTGAAATATAATTTTTACCTTTGGCGTCTAATTTATAATGCAACACAAACTAATTTCTATGGAGAACTACGCTCAAACAACGAAATCGATTTCGTTAGAGAAATATGGGATTACAGATGTTCACGAAATCATTCACAATCCTTCCTTCGAAAAATTATATAATGATGAGTTAAATCCAAATTTAACCGGATATGAAAAAGGACAGCTAACCGAACTTGGAGCTGTAAATGTTATGACCGGGGTTTTTACCGGCCGCTCACCAAAAGATAAATATATTGTTAAGGACAGCATTACTGAGGATACCATTTGGTGGAATTCAGATAAAGCAGCCAATGACAATAAACCCATTTCGAAAAACACCTGGAATGCGTTAAAGGATACTACCACGAGTCAGTTATCAGGAAAAAAATTATACGTTGTTGATGCTTTTTGTGGAGCCAATGAAAATACAAGATTAAAAGTCCGTTTTGTTATGGAAGTAGCCTGGCAGGCACATTTTGTAATCAATATGTTCATCCGTCCAACGGAAGCGGAATTGGAGAATTTTGGAGAGCCTGATTTCATTGTAATGAATGCTTCAAAAACTTCTTTCAAGGATTTTGCATCACACGGATTGAATTCTGAAGTCTATGTTGCTTTCAACCTAACCGAGAAAATCCAGATTATCGGAGGAACCTGGTATGGTGGCGAAATGAAAAAGGGAATGTTTTCGATGATGAATTATTATTTGCCGTTACAGGGAATAGCCTCAATGCACTGTTCTGCGAATAAAGGAAAGGACGGCGATGTTGCTGTGTTTTTTGGTCTTTCAGGAACAGGAAAAACAACTTTGTCTACTGATCCAAAACGTGAATTAATCGGTGACGATGAGCATGGTTGGGATAATGACGGTGTTTTTAATTTTGAAGGCGGATGTTATGCCAAAACCATTGATTTAAGCGCAGCAAATGAACCGGATATTTACGGAGCAATCAAAAGAGATGCGTTATTAGAAAATGTTACCGTTGATGCTGATGGGAAAATAGATTTTGCAGACACTTCAGTTACTCAAAACACAAGGGTTTCTTATCCAATTTATCATATCCACAATATTGTAAAACCTGTTTCCAAAGCGGGTCATGCAAATAAAGTCATCTTCTTAACAGCTGATGCTTTTGGAGTCATGCCACCAGTTTCTAAATTAACTCCGGAACAGACCAAATATTATTTCCTTTCCGGATTCACAGCTAAATTAGCCGGAACGGAACGTGGAATTACCGAGCCAACACCAACTTTCTCAGCTTGTTTCGGAAAAGCATTCTTATCCTTGCATCCCACAAAATACGGAGAGGAATTGGTTAAGAAAATGGAACAGAACCAGGCAAAAGCCTACATGGTTAACACAGGCTGGAATGGAACAGGAAAACGTATTTCCATAAAGGATACACGTGCCATCATTGATGCGATACTTGATGGGTCTATTGAGAATGCAGAAACTAAGATGGTTCCTGTTTTTAATTTGGAAGTCCCAACATCTTTGCACGATGTGAATCCGGCAATTTTAGATCCACGGGATACTTATGGAAATGCGGCTGACTGGAATTCAAAAGCCAATAATTTAGCCTCGCTTTTCATCAATAATTTCGAACAATATACAGACAATAATGAAGGCCAGAGTTTAGTAAAAGCCGGGCCGCAAGTATAAAGAGCAAACCTAACCAAATAAAAAAGCCATTCCCTTAATTGAGAATGGCTTTTTTAATGGTGGTATATATTACTTTCCTTTGTTAGCGTCGGCTATGTATCTTTCCAATGCCATTGTCATGGATGGTGTTTCCGGTGTTGGTGCCAAAATATCAATCCTTAATCCATGCTCTAAAGCCTCCTTCTGAGTTGTGCTTCCAAAAACAGCAATACGGGTATTATTTTGTTGGAAATCAGGGAAGTTTTTGAACAATGATTTGATTCCGGTTGGACTAAAGAAAGCCAAAACATCATAGTAAACATCTGCCAAATCAGACAGGTCACTCATTACCGTTTTGTAAAAAGTAGCCTGTGTCCAATCTACTTTCAGATTGTTCAATGTTTGTGGCACGTCAAAGTTCAATTGGTCAGAAGCTGGTAAAAGGAATTTTTCTTCCTTATATTTTTTTATCAACGGAGACAAATCAACAAAATCTTTTTGTCCCACATAAATTTTACGCTTTCTGTAAACCACATACTTCTGAAGGTAAAAAGCAATCGCTTCCGACTGGCAGAAATATTTTAAATCTTCGGGAACTTTATAGCGCATTTCTTCTGCAACCCTAAAGAAATGGTCGACCGAATTTCTACTCGTTAAAATGATTGCCGTGAAGTTATTGAGGTCAATTTTCTGAGCCCTAACATCTTTAGCGCTAACACCTTCTACGTGTATAAATGGACGGAAATCTATCTTTACCTTATGTCTTTGCTGTAACTCAAAATAAGGAGAATTCTCTACTTTTGGTTCTGGCTGTGACACCAAAATTGTTTTCACTTTCAAATTTGACATTCTAATGTGCTAGATTTTTTGTAATCATATAATATATAAAATAGTAGGGCGCTATTTCAAGTGCGCAAAGATACAAAATAAAATAAAACAACTTGCCGATGATTAAGTTTTGATAAATCTTTAACGAAACAAGATAAGAAAACAAGTTTATTATTAAAATCACACCAATAATACAATAAATCAAAACATTTGATAGATTATTGTTATAAAAAAGGGAGATGTTTATAGGAAGTAGGATAAGGCCAATAAAAGTACGATAACTAACTTTCTGTAAATTGAACTGCTCGGTGAATTCTTCTATATTGAAAATCGCAGCTACAATCTTTTCTATCAGGAATTTCGAAAGAACAAATACTCCAAAGAAGGTAAAAATCCGCAGAAAAATTACCCAATCTGTTTTGGACACATATCCAAAATAGTGAAGCAATAATTGTATGAAAAACGAAAATGAAATAACCTGAACGATGAACAACAATATGGTAAAACCACTCATTAGGTGCGAAGTGTCTTTGTAAACTTTGATGTATTTGTCAGAAACCAAAATCCTGAGGAATTCACTAAACCTTCCTTCAAAAGCAGTCCTGGTAACCGCTATTAATGCAAACGATAAAACGAAAAGGCAAGTTGCCCAATCTTTGGGTTCTAAAATTCTTGGCTGTAAAACAGTTTCTATCATAATCACGACAAAATTACTAATTTTTAATTGTTAAATTATTATAAAATTATTAAGATACTGCGCTGATAAAAAGTTTATTTTTGCAACGAAGTTTGACGATCCTTACTATGAATGACGGTATTGTAATTATTCCAACCTACAATGAAATTGAAAATATTGAAAGCATTATCCGTGCTGTGTTTTCGTTGCATAAAAGCTTTCATGTCCTGGTTGTGGACGATAATTCGCCAGATAAAACTGCCGATAAAGTCATGGAGATGCAAAAGGAATTTCAGGACAGGTTGTTTTTGGCAGTCAGAAAGAAAAAATCGGGGTTGGGAACAGCATATGTCCACGGATTTAAATGGGCACTGAAACACAATTACGAATACATATTCGAAATGGACGCCGATTTTTCGCACAACCCAAATGATTTAGAGAAATTATATGAAGCCTGCCATTTTAATGGAGCGGATTTAGCTATTGGGTCCCGTTATGTAACAGGCGTTAATGTTGTAAATTGGCCATTGAGCAGGGTGCTGTTGTCTTATTTCGCTTCAGTGTATGTCCGCATGATTACAGGAATGAAGATCATGGATGCGACAGCCGGATTCATCTGTTATAGGAGGGAAGTTTTAGAAAAAGTGGGTTTAGACAAAATAAAATTCATTGGTTATGCTTTTCAGATTGAAATGAAATACCGGGCTTTTGCCAAAAAATTTAATATAAAGGAAGTCCCTGTTATCTTTACCGACAGGACAAAAGGGCAATCCAAAATGAGTGGTTCCATTATTAAGGAAGCTATTTTTGGAGTCATTTCCCTTAGATTCAGGAAGTTTTTTAACCAATTATAAATCGCAGCAATGAGTATCTTTTTAATTAAAAATGCCAGAATAGTAAACGAGGGAAGCATTTTTGAAGGCGATGTCCTGATTGAAAATGAATTCATTACAGAAATTGCCGAAAGCATCAGCCCAAAATCTTCAAATTGTAAAATTATTGATGCCGAAGGAAATTACCTTATCCCGGGCGCTATCGATGACCAGGTTCATTTTCGGGAACCAGGCTTAACCCACAAAGGCGATATTGCATCAGAAAGTGCTGCTGCCGTTGCCGGAGGAATCACTTCTTTTATTGAACAGCCCAACACCATTCCCAATGCGGTTACCCAGGAAATATTGGAGGAAAAATACAAAATCGCTGCCGAAAGCTCATACGCCAATTATTCGTTTATGATGGGCGGAACCAATGACAATCTCGAAGAAATCTTAAAAACAAATCCAAGGAATGTTGCCGGAATCAAACTGTTTCTGGGTTCCTCAACAGGAAATATGCTGGTCGACGACCAAGAAACACTGGAGAAAATATTTTCTTCTACAAAGATGCTTATTGCGGTTCATTGTGAAGATGAGGAAACAATCAAAAATAATTTAGAAAGGTATAAAATCCAATTTGGCGAGGATATTCCGGTGGAATGCCATCATTTAATCAGAAGTGCTGAAGCTTGTTATCTGTCTTCTTCAAAGGCTATTGAATTGGCTAAGAAAACAGGAGCGAGACTGCATGTATTCCATCTTTCTACAGCAAAGGAAATGGAATTGTTTACCAATAAAATTCCGTTAGAAGATAAGCAAATCACAGCCGAAGTCTGCATACATCATCTTTGGTTTTCGGATGCGGATTATAAGACAAAAGGAAATCTTATTAAATGGAATCCTGCAGTAAAGACTGCTGAAGACCGAACAGCATTGTGGGAAGCACTGCTAGATGACAGGATTGATGTCATTGCAACCGATCACGCACCGCATACACTCGAAGAAAAGAAGCAGTCTTATTTGAAAGCACCATCTGGCGGTCCATTGGTTCAGCATGCTGTAGTGGCTATGTTTGAAGCCAATCACCAAGGCAAAATCTCTGTTGAAAAAATCGTGGAAAAGATGTGCCATAATCCGGCGAAGATTTTTAAAATTGAGAAAAGAGGTTTTATCAGAGAAGGTTTTTATGCGGATTTGGCGATTGTGAATCCAAGTTCGCCATGGAATGTAAAAAAGGAAAATATATTGGCTAAATGTGGCTGGTCGCCTTTTGAAGGCTATAATTTTAAATCCAGGATTACACATACCTTTGTAAATGGAGAATTGGTTTACCAGAATTTTAAAGTAAAAGACATCCGTGTTGGAAAGCGTTTGCTTTTTGAAAGATAAAAATCAGAGAAGATGAGAAAAGTTATAATATTATTTTGCTGCGTGTTTTCAATTACTGCCTGTAATGATGGTGTCCCAAAGCCGGATAACCTCATTGCCAAAGATAAAATGATTGATATTTTATATGATATATCGTTATTGGAAGCCATCAAAACGCAGAATATCAATGGTGGAATGAGCAGTAAAATGAGCAATGACTATATTTATAAAAAATATAAGATTGACAGCATTCAGTTTACGAAAAGCAATAAATATTATGCTTCCGACCTTGAAGGATATAAGAGTATGTTTGAAGCAGTCAAGGAAAAATTAAATAAAAAAACCTTAGAAATAGAAGCTGAAGTGAAGAAAAATGGAGGGACAGTACCGCCAGTTCCGAATAGTACCTTAAACTCAGATACTCCGCAGGTGCAGTAGTTATTTCTGGATGGAAATAACTTCCTTAATTACATCCTCTATGCTCTGAAATTCAAAACTCAGGGCATTTTTAATTTTGTCATTGGAAATAAAATCAGAAGAATGCATAGAATTGGCGCTGTATTTTGACAGTCTTCTTTTGGTTCTGAAAAAAGTTGAAAAAACCAGTCCAAACGCCAAGCCAAGGATGTCATCCAGGGTTTTGCCTCTATTTTAGGTCTTTTTGCGTGTAGATTTTCGGCTATTTTGAAAATAACTTCTTTAAAGCTTAGGTTTTCAGATACAAAGGTAAATCTTTCGCCAACAATATCGCTCTTCATCAACAGAACCATTATTTTTACTACATCTGTCACGCCAACATAGCCAGTTGAACCGTTAGTATAAAAAGGAAATCCTTTTTTTATCGAGGAAAAAAACAAACCACTTCCCTGATTCCAAAAACCAGCACCAAAAATAACTCCCGGATTTACAATTACCACGTTTAAGCCTTCCTGCTGTCCGCGCCAGATTTCCATTTCAGCACCATATTTTGATATAGCGTAATCACTGTGGGGACTTTCAGGATTCCATTCGGTTTCTTCGGTGATTTCTGGTTCGTGCGATGCAAGGTCTCCTAAGGCGGCAATGGAACTCACATGACAGAGTTTTTTTATTTGGTTGGCAAGGCAAAAGTTTACAATATTGGCGGTGCCTTCGATGTTGATTTTGCGAAGTAAATTTTCATCATTTGGGTCGTATGAAATCAATCCTGCACAATGGTAAACGTAGTCTACGTTTTTGAAAGCGATTTCTAGTGAAGGAACATCGATAATATCTGCCTGAAGCCATTCGATGTTGGAAAACAAATGCTCTTTTTTATAAAGTTTAAACAGTGATTTTGTTTTTTCAATGCCGCCCGGACTTCGGTAAATGGCACGGACAGCGGTTTCATTTTCTGCCAAATGCAGCAGCAAATGTGCTCCGACCAAACCCGTTCCGCCTGTGACTAATATCATTTTGTAAAGATAATTAGATTGTTAGATTTTTAGATGATTGGATTTGAGAAAAAGTATGCCAAAGTTTTTCTTCAGCCCTGATTGTAGTGGAAATCCTTTTTCTTGATAAAGAAAAAGATTGGAACGGAAAGCAGGAAAATGGACAACTGATAAATCCCAAGCCTTTCGCTTCTAAAACTTCTGCTGAATTGTTATATTTGCGCCAAATAAATTACCAATGAAGAATTTAGTAGAAGAATTGAAATGGCGTGGATTGTACCACGACAGCATGCCCGGAACCGAAGAACAATTGCTTAAGGAAGTTACGACCGCTTATATTGGTTTTGACCCGACGGCCGATTCGTTGCATATTGGCAGTATGGTGCAGATTGTTTTACTGCTTCATTTGAAGAATTTTGGGCACAAACCGATTGCTTTGGTGGGTGGCGCGACGGGAATGATTGGTGATCCTTCGGGAAAATCGGATGAGCGTAATTTGCTTAATGAAGAGCAGTTGGCGAAGAATGTGGCTGGAATTAAAAGTGTATTGTCGCGATTTCTTGACTTTAATTCGACTGAGGCTAATGCACCAATTATGGTAAACAATTACGATTGGATGAAGTCCTTTTCGTTTATCGATTTTGCGCGTGAAGTTGGAAAACGGATTACCGTAAATTATATGATGGCAAAAGATTCCGTTAAGAAGCGTTTGTCTGGTGAAGCTGGAGACGGAATGTCGTTTACGGAATTCACTTATCAACTTATTCAGGGGTACGATTTTTATCATTTGCACAAACATTATAATTGTGTTTTACAGATGGGCGGTTCGGATCAGTGGGGAAATATTACGACTGGTACAGAATTAGTACGTAGGATGAATCCAAATACAGAAGCTAAGGCTTTTGCTTTGACAACGCCTTTAATTACTAAAGCTGACGGTTCTAAATTTGGAAAGTCTGAAGGTGGAAATATATGGTTGGATGCCGATAAGACTTCGGTTTATAAGTTTTACCAGTTTTGGCTGAATACATCGGATGAAGATTCGGAGAAATACATTAAGATTTTTACGTTTTTAGAAAAAGATGTGATTGATGCATTAATCGCAGAGCATAAAGAAGCTCCACATTTAAGGGTTTTGCAAAGAAGATTAGCAGAAGAAGTTACGACTTTGGTTCATGGAAAAGCAGAATTGGAAAAAGCAATCCAGGCATCTAATATTTTGTTTGGGAATGCCACTGCTGAAGATTTAAAAAACTTGGATGAAGCTACCTTTTTAGAGGTTTTTGATGGTGTTCCGCAGGCTGAAATCTCAAGAGATGATATCGAAGCAGGAATTAATATTGTTGATGTTCTGAATGAAAAATCAGGATTTTTAAAATCAAACGGAGAAGCAAGAAGGGCTTTGACAGAGAATTCGATTTCGGTAAACAAAGAAAAAGTAACTGAAGAATTTCAGCTGGCAGCAAAAGATTTGATTAACAATCAGTTTGTTTTACTGCAACGTGGAAAGAAGAATTATTTTGTAATCAGGGTTAAATAACCATCAAATTACAACCGCGGATATCAGAATTATCAAAACGTCCCAATACTTCGAAAGAATTGTTGGGATATTTTTTGCCTAAATCCTGAGTGGCGATAAAGGAGCAGGAATTAAAATTAGCTAAGTCGATTACGTTAATTCCCCCGGTTTTTCCATAATCAACATAGCTTAGAGCGTCTTCGGTATCGCGGGTTAGGATTTGCATCCAGGCCGGACATTCGAAAATTCCGTTACCGAGAGAATAGGCTTGCGATAAAAGTTCGGTCATTCCATATTCTGAATGGATGCTTTCCACTCCAAATCCATCGCATAGGATTTCGTGTAGCTCTTCACGTATCATTTCCTTACGCTTGCCTTTCATTCCTCCTGTTTCCATGATAATGGTGTTTTTTAGTTGAAATTTTTGTCTTTCAACTAAATCCAATAAAGCATAAGTAACGCCAATCAGGATTGTATTTTGACCTGCATTGTCTAGCTCAACTAATTTGGAAATTAACTCATCGTAGTTATTCAGATAAAAGCCGCTGTTTTCATTGTTGGAAAGTTCTATTAAATCCTTTACCATATAAATCAAGGAAGAGCCATCACGTTCTAAATAGGATGGAAGCAAAGCCAAAACGGCGTAATCTTCGATATTGCCGTAAAACTCCGAAAAGGCATTCCGATAGCTTAGTTCGTAAAGCGACACATCAGTGATTAAATGTTTACTCATAATCATTCCGGTTGTTCCACTGCTTGTAAATGTTTCCTGAATTGGTTCTGAATCGGAAAGCACATCATGGCTTTTAAAAAATTGAATTGGCAGAAACGGAATTTGTTCAAGAGATTTTACCTTTTGAATATCTGTATTTAAGAAGTTACAAAACTCGCGATACACCACGTTATTTTCGTGTTGAAAACGAAAAACCTTCAACGCCATTTTTTCAAATTGCTTGTGCGATGAAATTGTAAATATGTCTTGCGGATTTATCATTAATTGAGGTTCTGAAACAAGTTGAAAATGAATGCAAAAGTAATGAAAATAAAAAAGCCCTAACTTTCGTTAGAGCTTTTTGATATGCTTGGGAAATTAATTATTTGATAACTAATTTTCTTGAAGCTGTTTTACCTTCTTCAGTAATGTTTACGATGTAAACACCAGCATGTAATGAACTAACATTTACTGCATTGTCAGAAGTTGTAGTGTTTAAAACTTTTTTACCTAATACGTCAAAAACAGTAACTGTTTTTTCAGCGTTAGCAGCAGTTTCGATAAACAATGTTCCGTTAGTAACTGGGTTTGGATACATTTTTAAACCAGCAATTGTGTTTTGGTTTGTAGCCAATGTACCATTTGTAACCTGTGCCCATGTAGTTCCGATTCTTAACTCGTCAACATTCATAGATGGAGTTTCAGTTGTACTATCTTGTCTAAGAATGAAGTTAGAGATAGCAGTTATATCTGTCCCTGCGTGTGAATCTGTAATAGTTGCTGCAGGTTGAGCGCCGTTTATTGTTGGGTTTATCCAAAGATTAACAGTATCATCAGATGCGTTATCACCAAAAGTATAACCAACTACAACGAAATAAGTTGAGCCAACTACTAAACCTGTAGTGTCAAAAGTTGTGCCTGCTGCATCAGTTCTAGTTTCAACCCCAAGATTGTAAACGCCATCATCAACTCTTTTTGTCCACAATGTTGCGCCAAAATTATTAGAGCTTGAACCTAATGTTGCAAAATAACCACCATTGGGATCAGTAACACCTGCCATTGTATTAACATTCATTATGAATGAATAATATACAGTTCCAGTAGTTGTTGATGTAAAAGAAGTAGAGCAATCAATTCCTGCTCCGTCAAAAATTGCATAACCAGTAGTGCTAGGCGTTAAACCTGGGTAAGCTGGTAATAAAGTACCACCTGCAACTATAATGTTGTCTCCTGTATTTACGTTAGACCATTGTTGGCTTGTGCCTAACGAACTTGCTTCAGCATAAGCAAATGGCTCGTAGTATGGTAACGGGTTTATTGCTTTACATTCTGGCGCAGTTGCAATTGCTAGGTATGAACATACACCACTTACAATATTTACAGTAAGATTTGTGCCTTCATTAACACCATTTATGATAATTGTACCAGTTGCAGCAGAACCAGGATTGGTACCAGCAACAGTTCCTGATGATGGAGTAATAGTGTAACTGCCTGATCCACCGCCTGTAAATGATATAGATGTAGTATAAGTGTCAATTCCCTGAGTTGCATCATTACAAGAAGTAGTAGGAGTTCCCAAAACTAAAGTACATGAAGCATTTAAATTGAAAACCCTTACGTCATCAATTCTATATTGAAGAGCTGTCGCAGATGAAAAACGAATTGAAAGTGTAGTTGAAGATGGTATTCCTGAAGTAATTGTAGCCAATGACCATCCAGTTGAGCTTGGTGTGTAAGTTAATGGTGTCCATGCAGTTCCATTTGTACTTACTTCTACAGTCAACACATTCGTTATAGGAGATGGTGTGTTAACGCCAAACGAAAGTTGTAATCCAGATGTGTTAAAAGTTGAAGTGTTGATACCGTCGATCTGAAAATACTCATCAACAGCATTTATAAAGACGTTTCCGCCACCTGAAGCACCATTGTATCCAGAAGAAATCAAAGTATTTCTTACGTCACCTGTACCTGAATAAACGATAGGTGCACCGTTTTGGAAAACGTTAGTTGCAATTGGCGTTGTTCCACTTGGTGTTCCCATGTTTTCTGTGTAAACAGTCTGTCCAAAAGACACAGTACTTACTACCAGTAATAATAAAGAGTAAATTTTTTTCATTTTTTTAAATTTAATTTTACACAAAGATAACGACAAATTTCATTTAATGAATAAATAATAGGTATAAAAAAAGCCCCAATTAGTTGGGGCTTTTGGAATTATGTAAAATTAATTATTGAATAACTAATTTCCTTGAAGCAGTTTTTCCTTCTTCAGTAATGTTTACAATATAAACACCTGCATGCAATGTGCCTACATTTATGGAGTTGCCGGAAGTTGTAGTGCTTAAAACATGTTTTCCTAATATGTCAAAAACAGTTATTGATTTTTCAGCATTAGCAGCAGTTTCGATAAATAAAGTTCCGTTTGAAACTGGGTTTGGATACATTTTTAATCCAGCGATAGCATTATTTTGGCTAACTGATAATAAACCAGAGATTGTCGTAGCTATCCTTAATTCATCAAAAACCATTGTAGGAGTTGTCTCTGCACCGTCCTGCCTTAAGATAATCCCTCCAAAATTATCTACTGTTTGAGCTGCGTTAAATGATAAAGAAGGTGGTGTTGAAGGCGTTAGGGTAGCGAGGTTAGGGTTGATCCATAAGTTGTAAACATTGCTGCCAAAATCATAACCGATTACCACTAATACTACATCATCAGGATTTCTTAAAGTAGTCTCATAATTTGAAGTTGTCGATGCGGAATCAAGGCCTAATTGATATTTCCCGGAAGAAGGATCGACTTTCAGGAATATCCTGCCTCTGTATGCTTGTGTAGAAGTTGTTAAACCAAGAAAATAAGTTTCAGGAGGAAAATTTATTCCGGTTACATTTGATAAATCGGTAACCTTCATGATGAAGGAAGCATATAGAGTTCCGGAAGTAGTACTTGTAAATGGTGTGAAGCAATCAATGCCAGAACCTGAGAACGTAACTGAATTGTCTGCGGAAAACATTCCTGAATAGCTTAAACTGCCAGAAGCACCTACAATATTATCACCTGAATTTATATTAGTCCATTTTTGTGAAGCACTTAATGACGAACCTGGTGCATATGGGAATGTCTCAACATAAGGTAGCGAATTGATTGGTTTGCATTCAGGAGAATTTCCATTAGCATCGTATGTACAAGATCCATTTACTATATGCAATGTGAAATTAGTTCCTTCAGTAATGCCTGAAACAACTATATTCCCTGCTGCAACTGTAGCCGGATTGTTTCCGCCAACAGTTCCTGAAGATGGCGTAATTGTATAAGCCCCCGGCGTACCACCTGTATATGGAATTGTAGCGGTATAAGTATCTATTGCACCTGTTGATGCATTACACAAAACAGTAGGTACTCCTAATACTAAGCCACATCCTGCACTAACATTAAATACTTTAACGTCATCAATTCGTATTTGAGCAGTACCGACAATCGGATTTGTAAATCGTAATGATAAAGTTGCAGAGGAAGGAATCTGGCCACCACTAATAGTAACCAACGTCCAGGCGGTCGTAGTGTTATCTGTAAAAGTTAAAGGTGTCCATGTTGTTCCGTCAGTACTTTTTTCTACTACTAATTGTGCATTTGCAACTACATTTTTTAAATACCCAAAAGAAAGTTGAAGACCGGCTGCAGAATATGCAGAAGTATTTATGCCGGTAATTTGTAGTTTTTGTGGCGAAGACGATGCACCTAAATAGACATGGCTTTCACCTGAAGCTCCTGCATAACCAGTCGATAAAGTTCCGGATTCTCTGATAGAACCGTTGCCAGTCGGAGAGGCATTGAACATTGATGATGGGTTTTGGTATCCTGTGTATTGATCTATAAAAGGATACGGGAACGCTGCTGTACCATCAGTTCCAAAATTTTCAGAAAAGACAGTCTGTGCAAAGGACGAATAGCTTATTACGAATAGTAATAATAAAGAGTAAATTTTTTTCATTTTTTTTCATTTAATTGTCACACAAAGGTATAGACAAATTATATTTTTGAAAAAAACGAGTATAAACAAATGATTAAATAAAAGTAAAGCGAATGATTATTAAATTACCTGACAATTAGCTTTCTAGTAGCAGTAGTGTCAGCTTCTGTAATTTTGATGATGTATACTCCAGGAGGAATAGAAGAGATGTTTAATTCTCGGGATGAAATCGTAGTCTGTAATACTTTTTTACCCAAAACATCAAATATTATAACTTCCTTATCTAAAGTAGTTTTTGAAGTAATGTAGATTTTACCATTGCTGACAGGGTTAGGATAAAATCCTAAAGTTTCGCCTTGCGGTTTTCCATCCTGGGCAAAGCCGCTGAAAGAAAAGGCAAGAAAGAATAAAACAATATAAAAGTAGTTTTTAGCCATGACAACAATTTGGTTAAGACAAATATACAAAAAATAGTATTTCAAATACTGTACCAAAAAAAATATCCCGAAAAATTAATTGCGGGATATCTTAATTACTATAATACTAATTATAAACCTAATGTCCAACCAGCAGCCCATGATGGAGTTCCGGCACTGTTTCCAGCACCAGTGTTATTTCCTTGGGTAACATATGTTGTGTTTGTTCCTGCGTATTCTGATACAATTGGAGTATTCACAAATTGAATTGGATTGAATGTTACAAAACCATTTGTGATATTATCATTTGAAGGAGCATCAGTAGCAGATATTTTAATCCCTTTTGCAAATCCGTCAACATAAATATTTTGACAATTCCATTTTCCACCACCTTCTTTAACGTACATTGCTTGTTCAGAACCTGCACCAGTTCCTTTTACAATAGAGATGTTTTTTAGGGTAGCGTTAGTCACTGGAGTTGCAGCGCCATTATCTCCATTGTTTGATCCTTCAATACCAGCTTTCGCAGTATTTTTGATATACCAATATTCACCTGTTCCAGCCCAACCATCTGCGAAATCAATAGAATCATCTTCACTATCTACAGAGATTAAATATTTTCCGTTTACAGTTCCGCCAAAAAATTCAATTCCATCATCACCATTTTTGTATGCTTGAACGTATTCAATTGTTGTGCCTGAACCAACTCCAAAAAGTGATAATCCGTTAAATTCTTTTGAAGAATTATAAGCAAATCCTGTATACTCAATTCTTAAATATCTGATAACTCCCGAGTTGTCATTTGAAACAGTTCCGCCATAAGTCAATTCAGATACCTCAGCAGAAGCAGTTTGTCCTGTAGAACCTCCTTTGTTAGTATTTGCTTTTCCACAAATCACTAATCCTCCCCAAGATCCTGACGTCGGAACGGCTTTGTTAGATGTCATTACAACTGGGTTTGAAGCAGTACCATTAATAAAAATCTTTCCACCTTGGGCAACGGCAATATATCTAACGCCATTTGTATCTCCTGTTAAAACTTCGGTAGCTTTGATAACTGTTCCTGCTGGAATTGTCAATTTAGCGCCATCTTTGATTATAAATGGACCGTTTAACAAATACACTTTTGAAGGATCTAAAGTAGCTTCTTCACCACTTTCTAATGTACCTTTAAAGTTGTTTGCATCGATTACTACACTGTCTGAATTTCCATCAGAGTCGCTGCTGCATGAAGTGATTGATAATGCTGCCAATGCTAGCATAGATAAAATTAATTTTTTCATTGTTGTTGTTTTTTTTATTTTAAATAATTTAGGCAAATTTACTTCCGGAATTTTTACAAATGTTTTTCTAATAATTATCAAATAGTTAAATCATGGTAAATAATGTTATTCTATTGTAAAGTTTAGAATTTGTAGGTTACAGAGAATTTTATGTTCATTCCTTTTTTGTAGGTTTCAACGATAACATCCTGAGTTTCCTGAATCCTTTCAACCGTTGGGTCTAATATGTTTTTTACAGATAATCCCAAAGCAATGTTTTCACTAACGTTAGATTTTAGGATTAAATCCAAGGTGCCAACAGCTTTATCAACAAGGCTTCCTCTTGCATTTGTCCCAATGGCGTACACCCTGTCAGAGAAGTAATTGTAGGTAACTGTCGCAAGAAAATCTCTTTTGTTTGAAAATGCTTTAAAATAGCTGACATCCCCATTTAATAATAAATCAGATGCGCCTGTTAGTTTTCCTTCTTTTTCTGTAAAAAACACATTCAGGTCAGTTTCATCAATAACTTTATCACTGTTAAAATCTTGATTATTGTACATGTATGAAGCATTAAATCCTGCAGTCAATGACTCCTTATTATCCGAATCAACTTCAAAAAGCACTTTTTTGATTTCAAACTCACCGCCAATTGCTATGGCTTTATCTCCTGTATTTACATAAGAGATATCGTTTGCAGCTGAGGCAATAGTTGCTTCATTAATAGGATTTTGAATATATTTTCCAAATGCTGTCACTGAGATCAGTTCGCTTGTTTTTGGAAAAAATTCCCATTTTAGATCAACATTGTAATCTGTGGAAGCATATAAATCTGGATTTCCAACAAAGTTTTCGTTTACATCTTCAAATTGAAATGGTGCTCTTTCTTTAAATTGCGGCATAGTATAGGTTTTACTGGCGGCAAACTTTAAATTTTGCTTGTCATTCAATGCATACTTTATAGAAGTACTCGGCATTACTTCAATTTTTTCATAAGTGCTTTCTCCATTTGGATTCAGATTAGTATACCATTCTAGGTACTGATAAACAGATTCTACCCTTGTGCCTACAATCACCGTTAATTTTGGTGAAAATTGATATTCAATAGCTCCAAAACCAGCATGAATATTCTGTTCGCCATCAAAAGTTTGAGGCGTTAATCCTCCGTTGAATGAAGTTATTTCAAAGTAAGTGGCATCAATACTATTTTGATTAAAATACCCATCAATATTGTTTAAATCAATAACTGGTTGCGTTACCAACTGGTTAACGTTGAAATTCAATTGAACTGCTTCAAAACCAACTGTTTTAAAGCGGCCACTGTAGCCTAAAGTTACTTTTCCCTTATATTCTCCTTCGGTATCTTTTTTGAATTTGTAATCAACAGCAAAATTTGCCGCCAATTCATCATCATTCAACTCTTGATAATATCTATGGTTTTCAGAGCTATTATTGTTAGATATTTGTAAAACAGAAATATTATTATCGTCTATTGGAATAAAAGTGTTGAACATTCTATCGGGAACGATATTGTCAACAGTGTTATAGGAAACACCCCAATTAAAGTTTATTTTATCCGTTAGTTTATGGTCCCCCAACAATTGATTTACATTTAATGTAGTTCTGTCAAAATTTGACCTTCTAACAAAACCACCACCTTCTGTTGCGGCATCAAAAATATCTATCACCCCAATATATTCATCATGCTTTTGAGAACTGGAATTAATCAGCATAGTGTTAAAACGCAAACTATTTTTAGCGTTAATTTTATAATTAATATTACCCATCAAAGTAGTATTGGTATTGTAGTTGAATGATTCGAATGTGAAACTTCTTCTCGGAACTCCTTGCGCATTAATAGAACTATTTGAAATTCCTTCTCTAAAGGTATATTCATTTTCAAAGGATGCATTGGCAAAAAAGCCAAGCTTGCCATTTTCTCCAATTGTATAAGTGTCTCCTCCTCTAAGAAATACTGAGTTGTTAACAGGAGTTTTTCTTTCTTTATTCCAACTAGTATTAAAACTGTAGGAAGAAAAAGGATCAGATGGATAGGTGTTGTTGGTAAATCCAGTGAAATTTGGTCCGTCCTGAAGGTAAAAATCACTTTGGCTAATTACCAATGTATTCATTCCAACTTCAAAACCAGCTTCAAACATTCCCTTTCCTTTATAGTTTTTCGAAACAATATCAATGTTTGCTCCGGCAAAATCTCCAAAATTCTTATAGTTAAATGTCTTGTCAATACCAATAGATTCAACAATATCTGTAGTAAAAATGTCTAATTTAATATTTTTCTTTGACGGATTATTTGAAGGTAATGGTAACCCGTTCATAGTTGTCGAATTATATCGGTCTCCTAAGCCACGAACATAAATGTTTCCTGAACCTTCCTGTTTTGTAATTCCTGTTGTTTTAGTTACAGCCGAAGCAACATCTGTCACTCCTTTTCTCGACATTTCCTGAGCGCCTATACTTTGCTTGATTTCAACTGCCTTTTTTTGTTCCATTAAAAGCGTAGTTTCTTTTTCACGGCTTACCGTATTCTGGATAACAACATCTTTTAATTGGTAGCTTCCCGAACCCAATGCTTTATTAATAGTAACAGTTTCACCAGCTTTTACTTCCACTTTTTCCTCAATGGTTTCATATCCTAAAAAGCTAAACTGAATAGTGTAGGTTCCGGATTCAGCACTAATAGAATATTTTCCGGTTTCATCCGTCGTAACTCCAATACTTGTTCCTTTTAGTACAACATTTGCAAAAGGCAAGCTCTCATTATTTAAATCCTTATCGGTTAAAGATCCTGTAATAGTTCCTTTGTTTTGAGCAAAACCTATAACAGTTATAAGTAAAAAAGTAACAATTAGTTTAAGTTTCATTTTGTTGTTTTTAATTTTGGTGCAAAGAAACCATCGCAATGTAAAGGTCATGTTACTCAATTATTACCATTTTGTTCGTTTATCATTACTAAATTGTTAACAGATTAAATTACGGTTAACTCACTTCTCATTTATCAATTCATTTTGTATTATCTTTACATTTACATCCACAAAAACCATTTGTGTCACATATATGAAAAAGAAAGACATTAAGATTTTATTAGTAGATGACGAGCAGGATATCCTGGAAATTGTAGGGTATAATCTTTCTCAGGAAGGATATCAGATTGTAACCGCTACCAACGGAAAGGAAGCAATCGCGAAAGCCAAAAAAGAGCTGCCACAACTCATTATTATGGATGTCATGATGCCCGAAATGGACGGAATGGAAGCCTGCGAAAACATTCGAAAAATGCCCGAATTGAGTAATGTAATCATTACATTTTTAACGGCAAGAAGCGAAGATTATTCTCAAGTCGCCGGATTTGATGCCGGAGCCGATGACTATATTACAAAGCCAATCAAGCCCAAATTATTGGTAAGTAAGGTAAAAGCACTATTACGTCGCCTGAAAAGTGACGAACACGCTTCCGAAACCCTAAATGTTGGCGGCATCGAAATCAACAGGGAAGAATATAAAATCATCAAGGACAGCAAGGAAATTGTACTGCCCAGAAAGGAATTCGAATTGTTTTACCTGTTAGCATCCAAACCTGGAAAGGTTTTCAAACGCGAAGAAATTTTGGATAAGGTTTGGGGCAATGAAGTTATCGTTGGCGGACGAACAATCGATGTGCACATTAGAAAACTCCGCGAAAAAATTGGTGAGGAATTATTTAAAACCATCAAAGGAGTTGGCTATAAATTAGAAGTGTAAATGAAAATAAAATTCAAGAAAACCTATACGTTTGCTTTAGTTTCAACGGCTTATATTACCACTTTTTCTACAGGTTTTCTTGCGATTTTATTGGGGTTTTTCCATGAATTTTCAGTGCCTATAATTTTTCTTTTCGCTATCTCTATTTTTACTTTTTCCTTCTTTGTAATTCAATACCGTGTCGAAAGATTCATTTACCGAAGGGTTAAAAAAATCTATGATGATGTTTCTTTGTTGGAATCCACTTCTTTCCGAAATCAACCGATTACAACCGATATGGAAACCCTGACCAAACAGGTAAAAAAATTCGCTACCGACAAAAAACTCGAAATCGAAACCTTAAAAGTCCGTGAGGAATACCGTCGTGAATTCCTTGGAAATGTTTCGCACGAACTCAAAACACCTTTATTCACTGTACAAGGTTATCTCTCCACATTAATTGATGGTGCCATAAACGATAAAAGTGTTCGTAAAAAATATTTGGAAAGAGCCGAAAAAGGGGTAGAAAGACTGATTTACATTGTAGAGGATTTAGACATGATTTCCAAACTCGAAATGGGTGATGTAAACCTCGAATTGTCCAAATTCAATATTGTAGAATTGGTCCAAAGTGTTTTCGATCTGCTCGAAATGACTGCCGATAAAAAGAATATTATCCTAATGTTCGACCGAAAATACAATCGCCCTGAAATGGTTTTTGCCGATCAGGAAAAGATTCAACAGGTACTTTCTAATTTAATAATGAATTCGATTAAATACGGAAAACAAGACGGCACTACAGAAGTTACCATCGAGGATTTGGTGGATGACAAATTAATTGTCAGGGTAAGGGATAATGGAGAGGGAATTGAAAAACACAATATTCCAAGGTTGTTTGAGCGTTTTTTCCGTGTTGACAAAAGTGGCGCGCGAAGCGAAGGTGGTTCCGGTCTCGGACTTTCCATCGTAAAACACATCATCGAAGCGCACGGCGAAAAAATTTACATAGAAAGCGAATTCCGAAAAGGGTCTGAATTCTCATTCACGCTCGAAAAGCATCAGTAACTGCTTCCAGTGAATTTGTTTTTCCAACTTGGGCAAACCTTGGTACAAATTGATGTCTTCTAAATTTTCAATTTTAAAATTATCTTGTTTAACATAAGGAGCCAATCCATTTCTCTTAAATCTTTTGGCCAAATATTCCTGTTCAAACTGACCTGGTGTTGGGATAAAAAGGGCTTTCTTTCCTAATTTTGCCAAATCCATTACAGTGGTATAACCCGAACGGCAGAGCACCATTTTACTTTCGTTAAAGGCAGTTTCAACTTCTTCAGAAGTCATATAATTGTAATAAGTCACATTTCCCACCTTTTCGTTTTTTTGTTCGGGTTCAAGGACGCCCTTTATGAAAATTACTTTTCCTTCAAACTGTTGAACTTCCTTGGTAAGCTTTTGTTCCAAATAGGTGCGTTGTGGTTCCGGTCCGGAAAGAATCACCATTAAATCGTATTTTATTGGCAGGTCCTTTTTCTCTAATCGGCTTAGCGGGCCAATATAGGTAAGATGGAGTTCAGTATTTTTTAAATGGCCTAATTTCCCTGTCAGATTTGGGTCTCTTTCAACGTCAGGAATCCAGCATTCGGTAAATTTTTTGATGAAATGCTGATGTAGTTTGCTCGAAATCCAGGTTGTTTTTCCCGAAAGGACATTCAGCTGATGTGTAATAAAAACACTCGGAATCTTTTTGCTGTAAACGCCCAATCGATTGTCAGAGATGATTCCGAAAAGGTTATATTCCTTTACCCATTTTTTTACCATTTTCTTTTCGGTAAAAATGGCATCAATCATTTTCGGGCTATTTTTAATTAATTTCCATTTAAAATCCGCTCCATCTTTGGCATATTCAATTTCGTAGGAAGGCAGTTTTAAGGCTTGTAAATGTGGAAATTCTTTCTGAAGGATTTGCAGCGCCACACCATCTGAAGCCAAAATAGGAGTATAGCCATTTTTCTCCAACTCTCGAATAATCGGAATGCAGCGTGTAGCATGGCCTAAGCCCCAATTTAAAGGAGCAACCAAAATGTTTTTTGTTGAATTTTCCACTTAGTGAAATTACGGATTTAACTTTGTAAAGTAAAAAAGATTTCGGATAGTTTATATTTCCTTAATTTTACCAAAAAATTAAGTTTGTGGGAAGTAAGAATAAATTAAAACGGTTTAAGGAAAACGAAACTTTTGAAAATGTTTTCCAGCCAACGCGAGAAGAAGTTGTAGGCGGAGATTTTCCGTTAAGAGGAAAGTGGGACAAGGAGTTTTTCAAAAATGAAAATCCGATTGTCGTAGAATTAGGTTGCGGTAAAGGCGAATATTCAGTCGGTTTGGCCGAACGTTATCCAGATAAGAATTTTGTCGGAATCGACATAAAAGGGGCACGTTTTTGGCGTGGTGCCAAGACTGCTGTTGATGGCGGAATGTACAATGTGGCTTTTGTCCGAACACAAATCGAGCTAATCAATTACATTTTTGCCGAAAACGAAGTTGATGAAATCTGGATTACTTTCCCCGATCCGCAAATCAAATACAAACGCACCAAACACCGAATGACTAATTCGGAATTCCTGCAGTTGTACAAAAAGATTCTGAAGCCGGACGGTGTCGTAAATCTCAAAACAGATAGCGAATTCATGCATGGCTACACGCTCGGATTACTGCATGGCGAAGGCCACGAAGTTTTGTATGCCAATCACAATGTATATAAAAATGAAGGTTCCCCCGAAGTCGTAACAGCAATCCAGACATTTTACGAAAAGCAATATTTGGAAATCAACAAGGCAATTACGTATATTCGTTTTAAAATCAAATAGATGCTTTATTTTCTGCCACTTGTTTTAGGCTTTTTCATTGCTTTTTTGGCGGTTATTCCTCCGGGTTTAATCAACATGACTGCAGCGAAAATCAGCACACAGGAAAGCAGGAATGTAGCACTCAGCTTTGCTGTTGGAGCTTCTATAATTATCTTTTTTCAAACATTTACCGCAGTACTTTTTGCCAGTTTTATCAATAACCATGAGGAAATTGTAACGACACTCCAGGAAATCGGTATTTTCGTTTTCTCATTGCTGAGCGTTTATTTTTTCTTTATTGCAGAAAAGCCAAAGAAATTTAAAACCAATCGGGAAGTCAAGGGAAAATCCAATAGGTTCTTTTTGGGAATGCTTTTGTCTACCCTAAATTTATTGCCCATTCCGTTCTATGTATTTGCGAGTATGAGTTTGCAGGCTTCGGGTTATTTTAGTTTTGATAAGATTCCGGTTTCCTCCTTTGTGATTGGTGTAGTTTTGGGTTCGTTCGCCGTTTTTTACATTTACATTGTAGCCTTTAAAAAAATCGAAAAGAAAACCGAATTCCTAATGCGGAATATCAATATAATTATTGGTTCGGTAACCACGTTTATGGCCGTTGTTACGCTTTTCAAATTGCTGTACAAATAATGGAAGCCAATTTTTTCGAACGGGTTTATGCTATCGCAAGACAGATTCCGGAAGGAAAAGTTACTTCTTATGGGGCTATCGCAAAAGCCTTAGGAACAGCTCGCTCTGCGCGAATGGTAGGCTGGGCAATGAACTCTTCACACAATATGGACGATGTTCCGGCACACAGGGTTGTTAACAGAAAAGGACTGCTTTCGGGAAAGCATCATTTCGAAGGCACAAACTTAATGCAGCAGTTACTCGAAAACGAAGGTATCAAAGTTGTAGATAATCAAATTGTAGATTTCGAAAAGCACTTTTGGCAACCTGAAGTTAGTGGTCTGTAAGCCGTTTTTACTCCAGCAAGCAAACCGTAAATTTCGTGTAATGCTCACCATTTTCAAAGGCCAGGTAACCTCCATGCGCTTCGATAATATTTTTGGATAAGGTCAAACCAATTCCGGCACCATCTTTTCTTGTGGTAAAGAACGGAAGGAAGATCTTGTCTTCAATTTCCGGCTCAATCCCGTTTCCGGTGTCAGTGATTATTAGGTATACTCGCTTTTCCCTGACTTCGGCACTAATTGTTATTTCCTTGATTTCCTTATCTTCTAAAGCGAACATGCTATTGGTTAGCAAATTAATCAGGACTTGTTCCATCTGATTTTTGTCCACCATTATCCAACGTTTAAATCCAATGGAATTGGTAGCAGAAATCTTGTCTTTTTTGAATAAAGGATTCATAATCTGAATACAATTTTCCACCAGTTCCGACAGTTCGGTTTTTTCTTTTCTAGGCGAAGGCAGCATCGCGAGTTTTCGATAGCTTTCTACAAATTCCTGCAAATGATTGCTTCGGTTGTGCATGGTAGCAACACTTTGTTTAATGTCGTCCAAATCTTCTGCCGAAAGGCTTTCCTGTTGCACCAATTCATTCAAATTCTGCGAAAGCGAACGAATAGGCGTAAGCGAATTCAAAAGTTCATGTGAGATGACTTTCATCAGATTAATCCATGCTTCTTTCTCTTTTTTCTCAACCACTTTCTGGATGCTGTCCAGCAAAATGATATAATATTCCTGACCAAAGGTTTTTGTCGCCGACGTTTGAAGGATAAAGGTTTGCGTATCCTGTTTATTGACCCTGATTTGCAGCGAACTTTTCATTTCCTGAAAGTTTTGTTCTTCGATAACTTCGCAAAGTGATGGCAGTTGATTTCTCAGATAATGCCATTTGGAGACCTTCGGTACCGCAAAATAGTTGGAAAAATAATCGTTCATCAAAAAGATATTCCATTCTTCCTTTTCCTTTTGCAGGATGATGATTCCGGTTTCAATATTGTTTAAGATCGAGCTGTAAATAATATCTTTTGAAAGCTGTTCGTGCTGTTTCTCCTTAAGTTTTCCATACAATTGAAAAAGGCTTTTGTAGTTTTCATAGGATTTATGTTTGGAAAAATCGGAAGAGAAATCATTCTGTAAAATGGAAGCGATTGTACGGTCATACAATAAGAAAGCATTTCTAAGGAAAAAATAGATTTCAACCAGCAGCAAAAACGAAAGAAAACCAATAAAAAATCCGGTATACTTTAATCCTTTCGAAAAAAAGAAAACACTCAGGCCAACACTGCATAAAATTAACAGCAGCCTAAAAAAAGGAAGTGGTATATCTTTTGGTTTTTAAACATTACGAATTGCTGATATTGTATTTTTCCATTCTTCTGTACAAGGCTGCGCGTGATAATCCCAGTTCTTCAGCCGATTTACTGATGTTATATTGATGTTTAGCCAATACTTTTTCAATAGTGTTTTTCTCTACATCCGAAAGTGGAAGGTCATCCCGATTTTCATAAAAAGTTATTTGATCCAAATCCAAATCAGATGCCGAAATCAAATTGTTTTCGCATAAAATTACCGCGCGTTCAATTCGGTTTTCCATTTCCCGGATGTTGCCACTCCAGGCATGTTTTTCTATTTGTTCCAATGCTTTTTCATTGAAAATGATTTCGTTTCGATCGTATTTAGCAATGATTTTTTCCAAAAGGAATTGTGCCAAAGCTACTTTATCTTCCTTGCGGTCTCTAAGTGATGGCAACGTGATTTCCATAGTGTTGATGCGATAATACAAATCCTCCCGGAAATTCTTTTGCGCGACTTCTTCCTTCAGATTCAAATTGGTTGCGGTTATGATCCTTACATCTAAGGGACGAGGTTTTGATTCGCCCAATCGCGTAACGGTTTTGGTTTGTATTACCTGCAATAATTTCGATTGTAAATGCAAAGGGACATTTCCGATTTCATCCAAAAAAATGGTGCCGTTTTGGGCATTTTCAAATCTTCCGGCGGTATCGTTTTTGGCATCGGTAAACGCGCCTTTGGCATAACCAAAAAGCTCACTTTCAAAAATGTTGCCGTTTAATGAACCCAAATCTACATGCACAAACACACTATTTTGTCGGGCCGATTTTTGATGGATGTGTTGTGCCATTACAAATTTTCCGGTTCCATTTTCGCCCAAAATCAGAACGTTAGCATCCGTTTTGGCAACCTTTTCGCCCAAAGCGTAAGCTTTTTTATAACATCGGAATCGCCAATAAAAAACGAATCTGTAATCGGTTGTTTGTCTGCTTTCTTCTTGGTTTTTCTGCTTTGCTCAACAGCTTGTTTTACGGTTTCGACTAATTTTTCATTCTCCCACGGTTTTAGGACATAATCAAAAGCGCCTTTTTTCAAACCTTCTACAGCAGTTTCCACTTTGCCAAATGCGGTCATCAGAATCACAATCGTTTTAGGCGAAAGCGTTTTGATTTCCTTTAAAAAATACAAGCCTTCGCGACCATCCTCAAACCCGATGCGGTAATTCATGTCTAAAAGAACAACGTCAATTTCATTTTCGGCTAACAGGCGAAGCACATTTTTTGGATTGTTGAGCGTGAAAATAGTTTCGAAATGTTTCTTCAAAAGCATTTTCGCTGCAAAAAGAATATCTTCCTGATCGTCTATGACTAGAATGTTGGCATTGGTTTTTTTCATTTAAGCTGAATTTATTTCAGTTTAGTGTTCGGTTTCGTACAAATGGTGTTCGATAATGAACACTTAAAATATTAATTGGTTTTTAAAATACATAATATCAGTAATTTATTGTTTTTAAAACTTTGGCACAGAATTGTATTTATGCCTGTCAAAGAAATCAAAATGGACACTGTCATCAATCGTAAAAATAACAAAAAAAGTATCTAACCATTGCTGTATTGGCAATAGTAATTTTAGGGTACGTGGGGTATTCTATGGTTACCAAAAAAGAAGTTTAAACATCAAGAAAAGCGAAATCAGCATAAAAACCGTAGAGCAGGATTTCTTTGAAGATTTTATGGTTTTTCAGGCAAGGGTGGAGCCCATGAATTCGATGTTGGTCAATATTGTAGAAGGCGGTTCGGTTCAGGAAATTTTTGTCAGCAATGGCGATATGGTCATCAAAGGACAGCCATTGACAAGATTATACAATCCGAATACAGAACTCAATTACATGCAGCAGGAAACTTCGATTATCGAACAAATTAATAACCTGAACAAAGCCAAATTGGATTTGCGCAATCAGGAATTGAATCTGGCAAAAGATTTGATTGCCATCGAACACGATTATCAGGATTCCAAAAATTTATACGATTTGAATAAGAAGTTGTTTGACCAGGAAATTTTGGCTAAAAACGAATGGGAGAAAACACAGGAGAATTTTCGTTTTCAAAAGGAACGGATGAATATCATCAAGCAAAGTGTAACCAAGGAAAAGCAGGCTAATCAAATCCAAATCGGGCAACTCAATCAGTCGATTGGCATCATGGAAAAAAGTTTAGGTATCTTAAGGACTAATAAAAAGAATTTCTTAATTGTGGCGCCACTTTCAGGAAGATTATCATCATTTGAACCCGTTTTAGGGCAAACCTATCAACAAGGAGAGACTTTGGGTAAAATTGATGTAATGAAAGGGTATAAATTACTGGCTGATATAGATGAATTTTATCTGCCAAAAGTAGTTCAGGGTCATAAAGGAACAGTTGATTTTAATGGTCAACAGGTTGAAGTTATCATTGCCAAAGTAATTCCCGAAATTAAGGCCGGAAAATTTCAGGTCGAGCTTAATTTTATAGGAAGTGACAACCTTGATTTAAGGCAGGGTCTAAGTTTCAGCGTGCGATTGAATTTGTCTGAAAAAACAAAATCGATTATTTTATCAAAAGGCAGTTTTTACCAGGAAACATCAGGAAAGTGGATATTTGTAGTCAATGGCGATAAAGCCGAAAGAAGAACTATTGAAGTCAGTCGGGAAAACCCATTGTATTATGAAATTACAAAAGGACTGAAACCCGGAGAAAAAGTAATAACTTCATCTTATAAAGATTATAAAGAAGTCGAAATATTAAACATTGAATAACATCACCAAAAAACGAATAGTATGATACAAATCAAAGATCTTTCTAAAGTTTACAGAACCGAAGAAGTCGAAACCAAGGCATTAAGCGAAGTTTCAATCACAATCAATCAAGGCGAGTTCGTCACCATTATGGGTTCATCAGGAAGCGGGAAATCGACGCTTCTTAATATTGTTGGACTCTTAGACAGCGCCACAAAAGGAAATTATCAATTGCTTCAACAGGAAATGGTAGGCATTAATGAGTCGGAAAAATCCAAGATCAGGAAACAGAATATTGGCTTCATCTTCCAAAATTTTAATCTGATTGACGAACTTTCAGTGTTTGATAATATTGAGCTTCCGCTTATTTACAACAACATTCCGGCATCGGAAAGAAAGCAGAAAGTGGAAGCCATAGCCGAAAGATTAGCAATTTCACACCGACTGAAACATTATCCGCAGCAGCTTTCGGGCGGACAACAACAAAGAGTTGCCGTTGCCAGAGCCTTAATCAACGACCCAAAAATCATTTTGGCCGATGAACCAACAGGAAATCTCGACAGCAAAAACGGAAATGAAGTAATGGAGTTGTTAACCGATCTGCACGCCAATGGAGCAACAATACTGATGGTAACGCACTCTGATTATGACGCTTCTTTTTCGCAAAGAACCATTTTCATGAAAGACGGAATGATACTTTCTGAAAAAACTAACAGCCGAAACGTAGACGTTTTTGTATCCTAAATAATAACTTAAAAAATAAAACCATGTCAAAAGTAATCGCAACAGCAACCGCTTTTTTAATAAGCTTAATAGCCTTTTCACAAGTATCGGAAAACAGGACAGTAGCCGATTTTTCTAAATTGAAAGCTGCAACCAGCGTTCAGGTTTCCTATACAGTTTCTGAAACAAAAAGCGTAAAGGTAGAAACCGATGATCGGGAAAAACTGCAATTCATAAAAACAGAAGTTGAAAACGGAACCCTAAAAGTCTTCGTTGATGCTGGTGAAGGGAAATATAAAGGCTCTAAAAAAGGAAACCGAAGCGTAAACGGGATACGTTTCCAAACCCTTAAAGTGACTATTTCAGGACCATCGCTAACTGCTTTTAAAGTGAGTTCTTCTGCTGATATTAATATAGAAAACTTAAATACATCTGACGAATTAGACTTAGCCGCCAGCTCATCCGGAAGTATTTCGGGAAAATTTAAAGCTAATACAGTAAGTGTTGATGTTTCCTCTAGTGCTGACTTTAAAGGAAGTATGGATGCCAAAACAGTAACTGCTGAAGTAAGTAGTTCTGGCGAGGCAATCATCAATGGAAAAGCAGAAAACCTAAAAGTAAAGGTAAGTAGCTCTGGAACATGTAATGCTAAAGGATTATTGGCAGAAACCGTAGAAGTAAGAGCCAGCAGTTCAGCCGATGCTACTGTTTACGCATCCAAATCTATTGACGCCAAAGCATCTTCAAGCGCCGATATCAGTTATTACGGAAATCCGTCGCAGGTTATTGCCGATAAAAGCTCATCAGGTTCGGTGAACAAAAAATAAGCATCACATCATCATCTAAAAACGAACAAATCATGTTAAAGAACTGGTTAAATATATTTTTATTCCAAATCAAAAACAACAAGCTGTTTACGGCATTGAATATTTTGGGTTTGAGCATCGGGATTGCCGGGTTAATATTTTCAATTTTATATTGGAATGATGAGCAAAGCTATAACGAATGGAACCCTGACAAGGAAAGAATCTTTCAATCGATAAGCAAGGTTAGTGAGGTAGATTTTTGGGCAAGCAATGTTATTCCGTTTGATAAATTATTCAAGACAGATTTTCCAGAAGTAGAGGCACATTGCTATATGGAAAATTGGTATTCTGAAGAAATCATTAAATACAAGGATAAAAAGGAAATTGTCAAGATAACCGACGCACAAAATACCTTTTTTCAATTTTTCCCCTTTGATTTTGTTAAAGGAAACGCAAAAACAGCGTTAAAAGATAATGCCAGCATTGCTATTTCTGTAGAAACGGCACAAAAGCTTTTTGGCGATGAGGATCCGATGGGAAAAATTGTTACGCATGCCGGAAAACAATTGGTCGTGAGGGGTGTTTATACCATTCCTGGAAAGTCATCCATGGCACCAATGGCCGTAACTAATTTAATCGAAGCCAAAATAATTCTTGACATGGATAATTGGGGAAATTTTAATTGGGGTTTACTTTTAAAATTGAAAAATCCAGCCGATAAAGACAAGGTTGCTTCCCGAATGGAAAGATTGCTTCACGAAAACAGGGCCATGAGATGGGCAAAGGACGACGGATTAACACCTGCCGAATGGATGAAGAAAAATGGAGATCATCGCACCAGGATTATTTTTGGTTCCCTAAAAGATGCCCGTTTGCATGCTATTGCAGAAGGATTTGCAGAAGGAAAAGGGAACTATCAGTTTTTGTTGATTATGTTGGGTTTATCCATCCTGATTTTGGTTCTTTCAGTTGTAAATTATGTGAATCTGGCAACAGCCAATGCTATTAAAAGAGCTAAAGAAGTTGGTGTTAGGAAGATTATTGGTGCTTCCAAGGGCAATATAATTAAGCAATTTCTATTTGAAACCATCATTACAGTATTGTTTTCAATTTTATTTTCATTAGTCATTGTCGAACTTTCCCTGCCTTATTACAATGAGTTTTTAGGAAAAAAATTGGTGATTTATGGCAGTCAGTTTTACCTGCAACTGATCCTTATTTTTATCCTGACTATTGTTTTTGCAGGAATATTTCCAGCGGTTTATGTATCTAATTTCGAAACGCTGAAAGTGTTGAAGGGCAATTTCGGACGAAGTAAAAGCGGCATCTGGTTAAGGAACGGAATGTTGATTTTACAATTCGCTATAGCAACGTTTTTTATAATTGGTTCCTATATTGTCTATGAGCAAATTCAATACATAAGTACCAAAGATTTAGGTTTCAAGGGCAGTCAGGTTATAGCTATTTCCTATAGAAATCCGTATGACTGGAAAGAGAAGGACTATAAGGCTAAAGTTTACAACAGATACAATCTTATCAAACAGGAAATTTCAAAAATCAAAGGGGTGGAACAGGTTTCAACAGGTGCTTTTACTTTTGGTTCTTCAAATGGTTCTACTTCGGGATTTAATTATAAAAACAGTGAGAATATTCAGGGCAGAAATATGGGTGTCGATTTTGGTATGCTCGAAATGATGCAGATTGAACTCAAGGAAGGCCGGTTTTTATCTGACAAAATTGCTTCAGATACCATCAATTCTATGCTGATTAATGAAGCGACCCTGAAAAAGATGAACGAGAAAAACCCAGTCGGAAAAGAAATCGACTGGAATGGGAATAAGTTAAAAATTGTTGGAGTTGTAAAGAATTTCAATCTCTTAGGCCCTCAGGATGATATCCCGCCAATGGTATTTTTTCACTTTAAAACTATCGACTGGATGCTTCAGAACGCAAATAAAATCCATGTCAAAATTAGTGGAGACAATAAGGAGCAGACGATTGCTGAAATTGAGAAATTCTGGACCAAAAAAATAGATACAGAATATCCTTTTGATTATGACTTTGTAGATAAGGCTTATGCGCGAACTTATGAAACCTATGTAAAACAGAGAAACCTGTTCTCACTTTTAAATGTTATCGTAATCCTGATTGCGCTTTTCGGATTGTTTGCCCTGGCATCCTATTCGATCCAACGGAGAATGAAGGAAATCGCCATCCGAAAAACATTAGGAGCCGAAACCTCGGTTTTACTTAAGGAATTGTCTAAACAATACATTGTTTTCTGTCTGATTGGATTTGCCATTGCCTTATTTCCGGTTTATTATTTACTGAATATGTGGCTGGAAAATTTTGCATTCCGAATAGAAATCAGCTTAATTCCTTTTATAATTGGTTTTGTGGTTCTATTGTTCCTGACCTTGCTCGTAGTGCTTTCAAGAGCTTATCAGGCCACAAGATTAGATGTTTTGAAATACCTGAAATATGAATAAGTTGTATTTTTTAATCGTTTTTCTATTTACATTTTGCGCTTCTGTATTTGGTCAGGAAAATTCCTGGCCATTGCAGAAATGCATCGAGGAAGCGATGAAGAATTCAATTGAAATCAAGATTCAGCAGCTTAATGTAAAAAAGTCGCAGAAAGAGCATAATTCTTTGGTAAACCAAATGCTGCCAACGGTTTCCTTTACGGGAAATCAAAGCTATAATTTTGGTTCGACAATCGATCCTGCTACTAATGGCAGGGTAAGTTCCAACATCCAAAATGATAATTTCTATCTGAATGCCCAAATGAACCTAATCGATTTTAAGGCTTTCGCGAATGCACAAAAAACGAAAATCAACATCGAAAAGGCAAAGGCAGAATTAGAAATAATCGAAAACGAATACCAGCTTCAGATTCTCGAAAGTTATTACCAGGCACTCTTTACCCAGGAATTGCTGAAAATCCAAAAAGAGCAATTTAAAAACTCCGAATTTAATCTGAATCGTGTTCTAAAGGAAGTCGAAATCGGAAGCAAACCCAAAAGCGATTTATACGATATGCAGCTCAGTTTTGCACAGGAAGAAATGAAAATGATGCAAACCGAACAGCTTTCATTACTTCAAAAAACACAGCTTTTTCAGTTGATTAATGTTGAAAATGTTTCTATTACAGAGGTTGTTCTGGAAAAAACTTTCGAAATCAATTTCGCTAAGGAAGCAAGTTCCATTTCAAATCCCAAAATCAAATTTGCCGAACTCAGTTACAAAAGCAGCCGGAAGGATATTCATCTGGAAAAGGCCAATAATCTGCCAACACTAACAACCTATTACGGATTTTCTACATTTTATTACAAACCACTAAACCAGTCGAACGCTGTTTTGGATGATTTCAACAAGCAAATCAGTGACAACAAAAATCACCAGGTTGGAATTCAGCTCAATGTTCCGGTTTTTAACGGTTTCCGAAATAATAAACGAATAACAGCATCCAAACTTGAAAGCGAAAAATCTAAATATGTCATCGAACAGGAAAAGCTAAAAATCAAAAACCAGATAGACATCGAAAACCAAAACAAAGCCAATTATATTCAGTTAGAATCAAAACTTAAGGAAATGAAATCGTTTGCCGATGCTTCTTTCCGGACTTCACAATCTAAGTTCTCATCCGGAACTATTGATGCCGTTGTTTTTTCGGCAGTCAAAAACCAATTGCTTTCCACTGAATATGATTTGCTAAAAAACACACTGCAACAACAATACATTTCGCTTAAAATCAACCTCATTCAGGGAAATGCATTTTAAAACACAGTTGCCTATTTCGGCATAAAATTTTTCAATTCAATAGCGATAGTTTCAACACTTTTCGTCTTATCTTTGCAATCTGTATTCAGTCTTAATAAAAGGCTGTAAATAGTTAACAGTAAGCAAACAAATGAAATTAGACAGAAAAGAAATCCTTTCGGCATTGGAAACAATTACCATTGCAGGCGAAGGAAAAAATATGGTGGAAAGCGGTGCCGTGAAAAACGTACTGACTTTTGGAAACGAAGTAATCGTAGATTTACTAATTGCAACCCCGGCAATGCACATTAAGAAACGTGCTGAAGACGATATCCGGAAACTGATCCACGAAAAATTCTCACCAGATGCTGTAGTGAAAGTGAATATCAAAGTGGAAACCTCTGCAAATCCAAATGAAATAAAAGGAAAAGCCATTCCGGGAATCAGCAATATTATTGCGGTGGCTTCAGGAAAAGGTGGTGTTGGAAAATCAACAGTTACAGCCAATTTAGCCGTGACTTTAGCCAAAATGGGTTTCAAGGTAGGAATTCTGGATGCCGATATTTATGGGCCAAGCATGCCAATCATGTTTGATGTCGAAAACGAGAAACCGATTTCAGTTGAGGTTAACGGAAAATCAAAGATGAAACCTGTAGAAAGCTACGAAATCAAAATACTTTCTATCGGATTTTTACTTCTCCAAGCCAGGCTGTAATATGGCGTGGGCCAATGGCTTCCAAAGCATTGAATCAAATGATTTTTGATGCCGATTGGGGACAGTTGGATTTCATGCTTATCGATTTGCCACCAGGAACCGGAGATATTCATTTGTCCATCATGCAGTCGCTACCAATTACCGGAGCCGTTGTTGTAAGTACGCCACAGGCTGTCGCTTTAGCAGATGCCAAAAAGGAGTTTCAATGTTCCTGTCTGACGCGATCAATGTTCCTGTTTTAGGAATTATAGAAAATATGGCTTACTTTACGCCAGAAGAATTGCCAAACAACAAGTATTACATCTTTGGACAAGGCGGTGCTAAAAACCTGGCAGAAGATTTACAGGTGCCGTTTTTAGGCGAGGTTCCATTGGTGCAAAGCATCCGTGAAGCCGGAGACTACGGTCGTCCTGCAGCACTGCAGACAGCATCGGTAATCGAAAAAGTATTTGAAGATATTACAAGGAATGTGGTACAGGAAACGGTAAGCCGCAACGAAAGCCTTCCGCCAACAGAAGCAATCAAAATAACAACTATGGCTGGTTGCTCAGCCGTTAAAGGAAAATAAAATGACTACAGAAGAATTAACTTTAAACGTAGAAAAAGCACTAAACGAAATCAGGCCATTCCTGAATTCTGACGGTGGTGATATCAGTCTGGTTTCCATTGAAGATGAGAAACATGTGAAAGTGCGTCTGCAGGGTGCATGTACCTCTTGTAGTTTGAGTATTAGCACTATGAAAGCTGGTGTAGAAACAACTATAAAAAAATATGCGCCACAAATAGAAACAGTCGAGAATATTGCCTAACCATATAAACCAATTAATAAAATGAGATTAAAATTTACAATCATTGCCGTTGTTGCAGTATGCTTTACTAAATTATATTCGCAAAAAACATTCGCTAAGGGATATTATATTGATGCGAAAGACACTAGAGTTGAATGCTTGATAAGGGATGAAGATTGGGAATTGAATCCAACAGAATTTACTCTTAAAACGGAGGAAAATTCAACTTCAAAAGTAATTTCGTTCAGTGAATTTAAGGAATTTGGAGTTAACGAATTCAAGTTTGTTAAAACCAAAGTTAAATTGGACAAATCAAGTGATCAGTATAATACTTTAACAGCAGGAAAGGCATTGAATCTAGAGGAGGACACGCTTGTTTTAAGAGTATTGATAGAAGGAGAAGCTAATTTGTATACGTACAAAAATGATAATTTCACAAGGTTTTTTTACAACCTAAACGGTTCACCGATTACACAGCTTACCTTTAAAATGTTTGCTCAGGAAGGTGGATTCGGTAAAAATAATACCTACAAACAGGAACTTTTGAATTCCTTGAAATGCGACAAAATAACTCAGGATGATATTAATCATCTGGAGTACGAAAAGGATAGATTGTCCGATTTATTTAAGGAATACAATTTATGCAAAGCTTCAGGAATGACCGATTTTAGGGCTAAAAAAGTAATAAACACATTTGAATTATATGCAAAAGCGGGCGTTGGTATTTCCAGTCTTAAATATGATGACGGAAACTATAGCGCTGATTTTGGCAGCAAAGCAAAGTTCCGTCCTGCTATTGAAGCAGAAATTAATCTATCCAATAAAAGAAAAAATTATTCTTTGCTGATTGAAGTCAGTTACCAGCAGTATAAAAGTAAAGGTAACATCGGATTCGGTACTACAGATATTGAAGCGGATTACAAAACGATTGATATAGCTGGTGGATTGAGAAAATACATACTTTTAAATCCAAAAGCACTTTTATTTATTAATGGATATATGACCTACGGATTAGCAGGAAGTTCAAAATTTGAGAATTATGATGTTCGGGCAAACGTATCTCCGTCTTTAGGAATAGGTTGTTTGTTTAATAAAAGATATACTTTGGATGTTAAGTATGAATTTGGTCGTAATTTACTTTCAAGATATGTAGATTTGACCGCTAAATACAATACTTTGGCAGTAAGCTTTGGATACAAATTATTGTAAGATTAATTTGTTTAATCAAAAATAAGCGCTACAAATAGAGACCGTTTAAAATATTGATTATCTTGGGCTTTATGTAGTCATGGAACTCCAAGTGCATAGCATTTACGAACACAATTAAAATAAAAAGTAAAGTGAGGTAATCCTTAACTCATATTTACAAAATGACAAGAATCATATTATTTGAACCAGAGTTTTCCAACCTTTGTCAGGACGAAAACCTTGGATTATGCCACGAAAAAAATGATTGAAACAGATATACTAATAATCGGTGCCGGACCAACCGGACTTTTTGCTGTTTTTGAAGCGGGATTATTAAAATTAAAATGCCACATAATTGATGCCCTGCCACAAATTGGCGGACAGCTTTCTGAGTTATATCCCAAAAAACCCATCTATGATATTCCGGGCTATCCTGAAGTGTTAGCAGGAGATTTGGTAAACAACCTCATGGAACAGATTAAACAATTCCAGCCAGGATTTACCCTTGGTGAAACCGCTGAAACTATTCAGAAATTGGAGGATGGGACTTTCATAGTCACTACTAATGAGGGAACTACTCATCACGCAAAGGCTATTGCTATTGCCGGAGGTTTAGGAACTTTCGAGCCTAGAAAGCCTATCCTAAAAGATTTAGAATTTTATGAAAAAGAAGACCGTGGCGTAGATTATTTTGTTAAAGACCCCGAAAAATACCGTGGTAAAAATGTGGTCATTTCCGGTGGCGGTGATTCGGCTTTGGACTGGAGTATTTTTCTCTCTGACGTTGCAGCTTCCGTAACATTAGTGCATAGAAGGAATGAATTCCGCGGTGCATTGGATTCCGTTGAGAAAGTGCAGGAATTAAAATCGGCCGGAAAGATAAAATTGATAACTCCCGCCGAAGTAATAGGGTTCAAAGGATCTGAAAGAATTGAATCTGTTGATATTGAAGCGAATGGAGCGAGGATGAATGTTGTTACGGATTATTTTATTCCGCTTTTCGGATTGACACCTAAATTGGGTGCCATTGCCAACTGGGGACTCGATATAGAAAAAAATGCCATCAAAGTAAATAACGCTTTGGATTACCAAACCAATATCGACGGAATTTACGCTATTGGTGATGTGAATACCTATCCCGGAAAACTGAAATTGATTTTGTGTGGTTTCCATGAGGCAACATTAATGTGCCAAAGCGTATACAGCCGAATCAATCCAGGAAAAAATACGTGTTGAAATACACCACAGTTTCTGGCGTCGACGGATTTGACGGAACAAGAAAAGAAGCCGAAAAGGCGGTAGTAAAATCAATAGATTAAATGCAACTCAACCATCCTGAATTAATAGATTTATTAAAGAAAGCGTATTCCGCAGAGAAAGCTGCTTCTTTTGCTTATCAGGGTCATGCGGGTTCAGTCAAAGATCCAATCCAGAAGGCAGAAATCCATCAAATCGAACTGGACGAATGGAATCACCGTGCAGAGGTTCTACAGATTTTGAATGACTTTGGTATTCCAATTTCCAAATGGTACGAAATCAAATTCTATATTATTGGTAAAGTAATTTCTGGAAGCTGTTATGTTATAGGCTGGTTTATGCCATTTTATTTTGCCGGACGATTAGAAAGCGGTAATGTGTGTGAATATTTCAGGATGAAACACTTTTTTAATGAGCTCGGCATTTCAAAATACGACCACATTCTTTACGAAATGGGAATCAAGGAAAAAGAGCATGAAGTCTATTTCCTCGAAAAGATAAAAGACAATAAGATGCTTCCGTTTTTTGAAAAATTATTCTCCTGGGGAACAGGAAAAGGATTTAACGACATCGATTTGGACCAAAAATATCCTGTAGAACAATCTAACCAATATTGTAAAAATAGGCCATGAAAAAACTAATTCTAATTATTTTGTTTTTAGGAGTTGCTAAAGCGTTTGCTCAATATCCGATTATTTCTGACTTAGAAAAGAAACCAGGAGTGTACAGGGATTATAACGAATTTAAAAATAACAGACCTTCCATAAAGCTCGAGTATCCAATTATTGATAAACAGATAGAACTTTCTGCAACAAGTACCTTAAAAGTTTACGCTCTCGATATTTCCAAAAAAGAAAGCCGTGAAATAGGAAACGTTTTTGGATTTTGCGATGGCAAACGAATTTTTATTGTATCCTCCGATGGAACTATCCTGCCTAATGATTTGCATAAATTTGTATTTTATAAAGTGGAATATCTTTTAAAATATGCCATTTTTGATGTCTTGTCAAACAATACCCAGTTTACCACCGATGCAATGACTGGAAGTATGGAATTCGGTGGTACGAACCAAACTAAAAAAACGATGTTTTTTAATTTTGCAACAGCAGAATTAACCACATTAACTAAGAATAGGCTAAAGGAGATTTTATCTGATAAACCGGAACTCCTGGAAAAGTTCAAAAAGCAGTCCAACAAGGAAGATTATTTAAAAAAGTATTTGATTGATTATTTGAAAAGCTAAAATGGCACAAGACGTTACCATAAAAATAACAGATCGCGAAGGCGTAACCCATGAAATTCAGGCACCAACCGATATGAATATGAACATCATGGAGGTAATTCGCGCTTATGAATTGGCTGAGGAAGGAACAATAGGTATCTGTGGCGGAATGGCAATGTGCGCTTCCTGCCAATGCTATGTGCTAAACGATGTTATTTCACTGGAAAGAAATCCAGACGAAGAAGCAATGCTTTGGGAAGCCTACCACGTAAAGGAAAACAGCCGTTTGGGTTGCCAAATTCCAATCACGTCAGCTTTGGAAGGTCTGGAAATTGAGATTGCTCCGGAGCAGTAAAAAAGAACATTTTAATCTGTCATTTTGACTCTCGCCTCAGGCAAAATCCTTTCGATAAATTTGGAATAGGCAATAGTGGAAGGATGCAATCCATCGCTAGCAACTAATTCGGGTTCCAATAGACCCTGACGGGTAATATCAGTAATATTGACAAAAGTAATATCGTTTACCAGGCAATAATTTTTAGCAAATTCATTATATTGAAAGATGCCTTCTGATATTGTAGACGAGCCCTGCCCGAAAGGAGTGAAAGCATAATCCGGTATCGAAACTACAATCACATTATTCTTATCCCCTTTTGCTTTTTGGATAGCAGTATTGACCAATTCGGGAAATTCCTGCTCGTATAAACTAAAAGGCTTGTTCTGAAATTGGTTGTTAACGCCAATTAAAAGCGTAACCAAATCATAATCTGTAGGTGGACTTTCGGCCGCAACTGCCAATTTTAAATCCGTTGTTTTCCATCCGGTTTGGGCAATGATCCTGACCAGAAATGTATCGTTTGGATTTAGGTATTTTGCAATGCTGTCTTTCAATTGGACCGGGAAACGGCAGGTTTCGCAAACACTCTGGCCAATAGTATAACTGTCTCCAAGTGCAAGGTATTTGTAATTTTTTGGTTGTGTCACGGCATTTTCACTACTGCATCCTAAAAGAAACAATACAGCAAAGAATGTAAAGAGTATTTTTATAAGATGCTTCATAATATCATATACGAAGTTAAGCCAATAACGGTTTAGTTATAAAAAAACTGACTCATTACTATTGTGCCCGCTTACTATCTTAAACCAATTCCGGTTTTTGGACTATTTTTTCTTCTATAGCATCCCAAAGTCCAATGCGTTTTTCGAGTGCAAGAATAGAGATTTCGGCAACGTCTTTCCATTTGTGTTCGTCTTCCTGGCAAAGTTCCGAAATCATCTGCATGGCCATCGGACCGTGTTCGTCAGCATCTAATTCTATATGCCTTTCGAAATAATAAACCAGTTTGGATAAATCGGCTTCGGGAAAATTCTGCTGAAAGCTTTTAAGGATTTCGGTAAACATATTCGGAATCAAATCTTCTCTCCCAAAAGTAAAAGCTGCGGCAATTTTATGTGCTTTCCCTTCTTCAATCACTCGGAAGGTGAAATCTAAAAAAGCTTTAATCTTTGGATGTAGATTACTTTGTTTGATGGCGATAAAGACGTTATTGGTAGCAATGACATTTTGCAGAAATGTTTCTAATTCTGATGTTTGGGCACCACAGCTTTGCATCGCCTCCACATACATTTCAAAATGACTCAAACGTTTTCCGTCTAAAGTCAAATCGCTTTCTTCTGCCAAAACAATTTCGTTGATTAAATATCTCGTTTCCGGATTTTGAGAAGCAAACCAAGGTGTTGTGGTACAGGTTAATTTGCTTTGCAATGCTTTTAGCAGCGACATAAAATCCCAAACAGCATACACATGGCTTTCCAAAAACTGATGCAGGTCATCCATGGTTTTTACTTTTTCGTAAAGTGGATGTTGCAATAAGGCGTCTTTATGCGATTGTATTTTTTGATTGATTGTTGGTATATTCATAGCAAGTTTTTTTATATATACGGCTTCAGGAATCCAAAGGTTTTGAAGCGGAGTAAAAGTAAAAATGCTTCCCGTAACTGAGAAGCATTTTGTATAATTTTTTCTATGGTTTCATCTTATTTGAAAGCCGGAATTCCAGTAATATCTGCACCGGTAATCAACAAATGGATATCGTGTGTTCCTTCATAAGTAATCACAGATTCTAAATTCATACTGTGGCGCATGATCGAATATTCACCTGTAATTCCCATTCCGCCTAACATCTGGCGTGCTTCACGTGCAATATGGATCGCCATGTCTACGTTATTTCTTTTCGCCATCGAAATTTGGGCCGTAGTTGCTTTTCCTTCGTTTCTTAAAACCCCCAATCTCCAGGTTAGCAATTGCGCTTTTGTGATTTCTGTAATCATTTCGGCCAGTTTCTTTTGTTGCAACTGGAATCCTCCAATCGGTTTCCCAAACTGGATTCTTTCCTTTGAATATCGTAAAGCAGTGTCGTAACAATCCATTGCAGCTCCGATGGCTCCCCACGCAATTCCGTAACGGGCAGAATCCAAACATTGCATTGGCGCTCCTAATCCCGATTTTCCTGGCATAAGGTTCTCTTTTGGCACTTTTACGTTGTCAAATATTAATTCACCTGTAGCCGAAGCTCGAAGTGACCATTTATTATGTGTTTCCGGAGTTGTAAAACCTTCCATGCCACGCTCTACAAGCAAACCGTGAATTCTTCCTTCTTCATTTTTAGCCCAAACTACAGCAACGTCTGCAAAAGGCGCATTGGATATCCACATTTTGGCACCGTTCAATAAATAATGGTCGCCCATATCCTTGAAATTGGTTACCATTCCGGACGGATTCGAACCAAAATCAGGCTCTGTCAATCCGAAACAACCCATGAATTCTCCGGTTGCCAGTTTTGGAAGGAATTTTTGCTTTTGCTCTTCGGTTCCGAATTTCCAAATAGGATACATCACCAAAGAAGACTGAACCGATGAAGTCGAGCGAACACCCGAATCACCTCGTTCAATTTCCTGCATAATCAAACCATAAGAAATCTGGTCTAAACCGGCACCTCCATATTCTTCTGGAATGTAAGGTCCAAAACCACCAATTTCACCCAAACCTTTAATGATTTGCTTAGGAAATTCAGCGCGTTGAGCATAATCCTCTATAATTGGCGATACTTCGCGTTTAACCCACGCACGCGCAGAATCACGAACTAGCTTGTGTTCTTCGGTCAATAAATCATCTAATAAATAGTAATCCGGAGCTTGAAATAAATCTGGTTTCATACATATGTCATTGCGAGTGCAACGCAGTGCAGCGAAGCAATCTGTTTGTAACTAATTGTTGTTTTCTTTTACGAAAACGTTTGCAAAGCTAAAGAATCTTAACCGAAATTCCGATTAACAATTGTTATAATTTTTAGGAGCTTAATCCAGCTATCCACTATATCTTTTATGCCTGACCCGTTTTTGAAAACGGGTCAGGCATAAAAGGATGCCGTTCCTATCTGGGCTAGTACTTAGCGGATCTATTTTAGTTTATCGAACTCCGTCTTTTTTGTCATAAGGAATTCAAGGACTGCCAGCTCATCATTTTTTTCTACTACAGTTTTAGAGGCCGGATCGGCTTCGCAATATTCGAGAAAGCGGGAAGTTTCCTCTGGCTTTAATTTCAGTGTTTTGGAAAAGAACGCCGGATTGAAATTGGTTGTAGCATATTCCTTAAAAGGCAATGTTTCCTCCGCTTTTTTATTCTTAGGGTTTTTACTTTTGAATAACTTACCAACCCATTTTCCAATCTGCACAAAGTCGACACCATTCTCAATTTCACCAGTATAAACATCCTTGTTCCTGGGATGGGCAACATCGCGTTCAATTTTGGCTATCTTCATTGCATTATAGGCACCACCTTCAACTTTAATAGCCTTTACCTGCTGTATCTCTACTTCCTCCAGCGGAACAGGTTTTTCCTCCAATTTGATGATAAAGGTTGTTCTTTCTAAATCACCCGCCGTCAATTTAAGTTTCTGGTCAGCAAAGTTCTCCGACATAAAAATAAGGACATCACCTTTTTTAGCTTCAATATTGAATTCGCCCAAAGTATTCGTTTGGGTAACCTCTTTCGTATTGAAATTAATGACATCCACATTCCCCTGATAGCTATTCTGATAAGAAACTTTTCCGTGGATAATTTTAGAAGTCTGTGAAAAGCCGGCAAGGCAGCTTAGTGATAAGAAATAAAGTAGCAGTGTTTTCATGGTTTTGGCTTTGATTGTCTACCAAATTTAGGGTTTCCATTTCTGTTTTAATGATAATAAACTGTTAATTGTGTTGTTGTTCCTACCAATTTGAACAGGTAAAGCCGCTATTTCTTTTTACGGCTTTAATTTTTCGAAGGTTTCCTAAAAAATATTGTAACAATTTTTTTGTAACATCTGAGATTGTTACATTTTTTTGTTACAACTTTTCAATGCAAGGCGTCAATCCGATAAAAAGCTACATCACACCGCACACACCTATGACAATTTCCGAAGGGAATATGGAAAAGGCATATTAGCCCCAACACCTACGCGCAATAACGTATTTCATAAATTAAATAGTATCTTTAACATTGTACTTTAAATCTTTAGAGATGAGACGAAGAGTAAGTATTGTAGAAGACGACCGCGATTTGCGGGAAGCGATGAGCCTGATGATTCAGTTTACCGAGAATTATCAATTAGTTAGTGCCTTCGAAAACGCAGAAGAAGCTATAGAAAAGTTACCCGAGTTTGATGCAGACGCCATATTAATGGACATCAACCTTCCGGGTGATAGCGGCATTGAATGCGTTAAGAAACTGAAGGCGATGTTCCCAAAGATGCTATTCCTGATGTGTACCTCCTACGAAGACGATGATAAAATATTCCAAAGCCTGAAAGCGGGTGCAAGCGGTTATATCCTTAAAACCGATGGTCCGATAAAGATCATTAATGCATTGGACGAACTCTTTGAAGGCGGAAGCCCAATGACCAGTAGCATTGCGCGCAAAGTCGTAGCTAGTTTTTCAAAAGTTAATATTAATGATGCTAATGTTGCAACACTCACACTCCGCGAAAAGGAAATCCTTGATTCGCTCGCAAGGGGAAGGATGAACAAGGAAGTGGCAAATGAGTTAGAGATCAGCATCGGAACGGTTAGGAAGCATATTCAGCATATTTATGAAAAACTACATGTAAATACCCGTGTTGAAGCGGTTAATCTTTATTTGAAACGATAATCTGAAAATGAAATTTAAGTTAATTATCCTTTTTCTTTTTGGGCTTACTTGGGAATTGCACAATCTGTTCCCCAATCTGTGTCGGCAAAAAATTCTCGACTTGCCAAACATCAAAATGCAGGATTTTAAATTCATTTGTTACGGCAGAATATTATTTGGATAATGATGATATCGAGTCATCTCAGAAGTGGCTCAATACCACAAAAGACCTTTTAAACCCTGAAGTTACCGATTCTACAGATTGTTTTGTATACAGCCTGCAGTCGGAGTTGTTTTATTATAACGGACTGTTCCAGTTTGGCAAGGATGAAGCGCGGAAAGGAATTATGGTTGCAAAAAAAATCAAGGATAAGGCACTTTTGGCAGACGCTTATTTTTTTCTTGGAATCAATCAGTTTGAATTGGGCAACTATAAGGAGGCAGAACAATCGCTCTGGATTTCAAGGGATGTTTTTCCAAATACCAAACCCACTAAACGACTCAGAACCGTTATTCAGAAGGAACATATTTACAACAATCTGGCGCAGGCCAAAATAAAGCTTCAGCAGGTGGATTCTGCATTTTGGTATAATAAGAAAGCGTATGAATTTGCAGTAAAATCAAATAGCAGAAGAGGAATTCCCAATACCGAACAGACTTTTGGTGAAATTTACTTAATCCAAAAAAGAAAGACAGCGCGGCAATTTACTTTAACAAAAGTCTGGCTTCAGCATTCAAAAGCGAGTACTATGATATTGCCTTGCTGGATTACGGATTTTTGATGGAATGTCATAAGGAGGAGCTAATGCTTTGTGAAGAATTTTACAATCTCGGATTACAAATGATGCAGCAGCACATCATAAATTCGGCTTATAAAAGATTGTTTTTTATGAAAGCGCTTCAGGTTTTTAAGGGCTCAGATGAAAAAAAGGTCATTTTTAGCCAAACCAAAATCATTGAAATGGATGCCGAAACACAGGCAAAGGGGAATTTGTATTTTCAAACCTTTACCGATCAATACATCCGAAACGAAAAAAAGCTACTTTCCTTAGAGGTGTTGAAGCTCAAGAAACAAAAAGACATTGTCATTTTCCAGTTGTTGATAGCCGTACTTTTGGTAATCCTTTTGGCTTTGGCAGTCATGTATATCCGCAGGAAAAACAAAATCAACTCCACCTTGCTCAATCAGAAAAATGAAATCAGCAAAGATTTGCACGATGATATTGGCAGCGGAATTTCGAGTATCCTAATTCATTCCGATTTACTACAAAAAAACAGTCAGTCCGACGAGAAGCAAAAGGTACTGCTCAATAAAATAAGCGGCACAGCCAAAGAGGTTTCACAACGAATCAACACTTTTGTATGGTCGCTTGACGCTGAAAACAATACACTTCGCGATTTTATGGAATACCTGAAACTGTATGCCGAGAATCTGTTTGAAGGCACGCCATTGGAACTTAGGTTTATTGAACACGAAACTACCCAAAAGCACCTTTTGATTGATGGGAAAACACGAAAAAATCTATTTTTCAGCATCAAGGAAATTTTTAATAATTCCCTAAAACATTCGAAGGCAGATACCATAACGATTACGGTTACCATTATCGAAAGGAAGAATCTACAGATTGAAATCAAGGATAACGGTATCGGAATTTTGGTTCAGCATTATTTTGGCAACGGACTAAAAAATCTTCAAAAAAGAGTTGAAGAAATGCATGGAACAATTATCATCGAAACTAATAATGGCTTGTCAACCCGAATCCAAATTCCGTTATCCGACTAAAAGTCATAGACGCGCTTTAGCATTTGACCCGAACGAAGCGAACTGGCGAAGCAAATTAAAAGGAGGACTGCCAATGGCAATCAGGTAAAAACTATGTAATACGCACTTTGGCGTATATTTTCAACACAAACTGTCTAAATCCTCATTTTGACTGTTTAAAAGCAACTGGTATACCCACAATGTCGTATTGTGCCAAGTTGAAATAAGGTTGAATTTTACGATTAATTATCTGTAAAACAGTTAAATGATCTGAAATGAAAAAGCTTTACTTTCTCTTTATTTTATTAAGTCAATTTATAACCGCTCAAGTCGGAATCAATACTACAGATCCTAAAGCCCAACTCGAAATTAAATCGAGCAATCAGCTTACGCCATCCAATACCGATGGTTTGCTTATTCCAAAAATAGATGCTTTTCCCACAGCAAATCCAACCATTGCACAGCAAGGAATGTTGGTTTATCTGAATACAACAATAGGAACAAATCAACCTGGATTTTATTATTGGGATAATCCAACAACAACATGGCTTCCAATTAAAGGAAACAATGGTGTAACACTTGACCAGGCTTACGATTTTGGCGGAGCCGGAAACGGAAAAACCATCACAGCCGATGCCGGAGCCGTTTTAATCGACGGAACGGATGGATTGATTTCAACGGGAACCATAGGAAGTGGTGCTTTAGCTCTTTCGGGTGCGGGTACTAGAATGGTTTGGAATCCGAGAAAGGCAGCTTTTAGGGCGGGTAAAGTTGGTTTTAACGAATGGGATGATGCTAAAATTGGTCAGTATTCAATAGCTTTTGGAGAAAGTACAGAAGCAACTGGAATGCATTCAGTGGCGTTAGGCTGGTTTTCAAGAGCCACCGGATCGATTTCGACAGCTTTCGGCGGAGCAAATATAGCAAGTGGAGATTTTTCAGCCGCTTTCGGCAATGGAACATCGGCGTCAGGAGCGTTTTCAACTGCTTTTGGACAGTCAACTTTTGCAAGCGGTCATTATTCAACTGCTTTTGGGATGCAACAAAGTGCAAAAAGCTTAGGAGAAGTAGTATTAGGAATAGGGGCAACCGATTATATACCTTCAACCAATGGAAATACACAATTCAGAACAGCCAATGCAACAGACCGATTATTTGTAATTGGAAATGCTATCGATGCCAATAATAACACCATTGTTGATAATGCAGAAAGAAGCGACGCCCTAATCATCCTAAAAAATGGATTAACCCGATTACCTTCCACCACAAACACGATGATTAATGCAGCCGACGGTAAAGCAGTGGTTACTAAAGAATACCTGCAAAACAATACAAGTGGAACTCTAGACCAAGCCTACGATTTTGGCGGAGCAGGATTAGGAAAAACGATTACTGCCGATGCCGGAGCAGTTTTAATCGACGGAACCGATGGTTTGGTATCTACTGGTGTATCATTAACTGGCGCTGTTGCACCAAGTGGGGCAGGAACGCGCATGGTATGGAATCCCAGGAAATCAGCTTTTAGAGCAGGATTAGTTTTGGGAACCCAATCGGATGATGTAAACATGGGTGCGGCTTCTGTTGCTATGGGAAATAATTGTACTGCTTCAGGATTAGCATCAGTAGCTATAGGAAATTTTGCAATCGCTTCAGGAGTTGGTTCAACAGCTTTGGGAACTAGCTCAGCGGCTTTTGGACAGTCATCTACAGTTTTTGGAAGATCAAATATTGCAAATTCAAATGAATCAACAGCATTTGGATATAATAATTCGACATTTAGCTATGGGGAAACAGTACTAGGAATTGGAGCAACCACCTATGTCCCAATTTCGAATTTTTCCTTTGCTAACAGTGCAGCTACAGATAGATTATTTGTCGTAGGCAATGCGATAGATACAAATGTTAATGGTTTCGTTGATACAGCCGAAAGAAGTGATGCACTAGTTATTCTAAAAAATGGAGCAACCGGAATTGGAACCTCTTTGCCAAATGCCCTTCTTGATGTTAATGCTACCGATAATGGAATTTTAATTCCCAGAGTGATTTTATCAAGTGTCCTGGTTCAGACGCCAGTTGTTAACCCCAGAAGTGGCGTTTTGCCGGTAAGTACGCTGGTTTATAACACAGCTACAGCAGGTGTCAGCCCTAATAATGTGTATCCCGGTTTTTACTATTGGAACGGAATTAAATGGATCCGTTTTGATGTGGATGGAGAAAACAATCCGAGATATTACACTGTGGTTGGAACAACTACTGATTTAAGCACAACTGCATTTACATTACTCGATCAGATGAGTATTACTTTTACACCCAAAGATGATGTGGTAATGGTTAATTTTTCCGCGGCTGGTCATCGTGGAGATGATTCCTGTCAAAATAATGCCATTTTCTTTCAGATACTTTTAAACGGAATACCAGTTTCGGGCTGGCAGACATCATCCTATCAGGCTTATGTTGATTCTTCTGGTTTTTCTTCAGATGATATAACTTCATGGGATACTAATATATCCTATCCTATAACAGTGCCAATAGGGATTTCCCAAACGGTGCAGATTCAATGGTATGCTCCAAATTGTACCATGTTTAATAGTCCGGCTTCGGTTGTCGTATTAGACAGTTCAACATTTAAATCTTACCGAACCTTAACCATTATTGATCCCAATGGCGGTGGTGGAATTGTAGGTTCTTCACCCGTTACCACAAACTTATGGGCGCACAACGGAAATGCTGGGACGAATGCGGCAACAAATTTTGTCGGTACAGCAGATAATCAACCACTAGTATTAAAGAGTAACAATATCGAAGGATTAAGAATTGGAACGAGCGGAAATGTTGGAGTTGGAACCGCATTGCCATTGGATAAATTCCACATAACCGGGAATATCAGAATGGTAGACGGCAATCAGGCCGCAGGGAAAGTACTGACTAGTGATGTGAATGGAAGGGCAACCTGGGAAAATATCCCTGTCGTGCCTAACAATGAGTGGAGTTTAACGGGAAATTCCGGAACTACTCCAACAACCCATTTTATTGGCACAACCGATAATAATGATTTGGTTTTTAAAAGATTCAGTATTCAGGGCGGAATTATAGGCACAACTAACACTTCCTTTGGCTTAGCGGCCTTGAATCCGGCAAGTACAGGATTTAATAATACCGCAATAGGAAGTAACTCGCTCGATGTAAACACTCTTGGTTTTGATAACATTGCTGCTGGGTTTAATGCCTTAGGAGGTAACACCATTGGAAGCAATAATACGGCTCTTGGTGTGGCAGCAATGATTACAAATACGTCTGGGAATTTTAATACCGCAATAGGAAGAAGTGCACTTTTTGATAATACAACAGGAAGTAATAATACAGCAACCGGATATAATGCATTAAGCAATGTAACTACAGGAATAAATAATACAGCAGTTGGAACTAATGCGTTTTCTGCAATTAATGCCGGAAATAATAATACGGCACTTGGAGCAGATACTTCTTTGACATCTACGATTTTTGAGAATGCAACCGCTATTGGTTATAAAGCTACAGCAGGCAACAACAACGTAATGGTGTTGGGAAGCATCAATGGCGTCAACGGAGCTACGAGTTCTGTAAATGTGGGTATTGGAACAATTTCGCCACAAACAGCATTAGAAGTAGTTGATGTAAATGTTACGACTACTCCCACTATAGAAGGAACGATCAATGTTTTGACCAATGGGGCACAGGCGATTGATACTGGAGGCTCGATTACTTTAGGAGGCAACACGACCGATGCAGGTACAACCTCGAGAACATTCGCTTCTATCGAAGGTAGAAAGGCAACAGCTACTACTGGTGTCAGTTCGGGGTATTTATTATTGAAAACCAATAATGGAGTATTGCTTACTGAAAGAATGCGGATAACCAACGCGGGTGACGTGGGTATTGGGCTTGCAGCACCTGGAGGACAATTTGAACTTTCGTTAAATGAAGGCAGAAAACCAACATCAAATACCTGGATCATTCCGTCTGATGCACGATTGAAAAATGTAGATGGTGTTTATCAAAAAGGGCTGACCGAAATTTTGCAATTAAAACCTATCAGATACCACTATAAAAATACCGCCGAGAGGACTTTTGATCCAAAGGTTTTAGATAAGGAAGCTTATGGATTTTTGGCTCAGGAAGTGCAACAGGTTTTCCCCGAAGCAGTAGGGACAGATCCTGACGGCTATTTGAATTTTGATTTACACCCGATATTGATAGCTTCTATCAATGCATTAAAAGAACTTGATGCTAAAAACACCGAACTTAAAGCTGAAAATGAAAAGCTTAAAGAAAAGATAAGACAACACGATCAACAGATTGCAACAATTTTGGCAGAGTTGGAGAAAAGAAAATAATTACATCTTCAGATAAAAATCCTTTGTCAGTGCGATATACTCTTCCGTATACTGATGTCTGGCAGTTTCGATGACCAACTCTTCAGCGGTTAACACTGATAACTCATAGCGTTTAAAAGCTAAAAGGCTCCTTTTTATTTCAGATGTTGGAGTGCCTTTTACACGGGTTACCTTTACGGGATATAACTCGGCTTCGGCACACAAATCGATAAATCGTTCTTCTTCCTTAAACGGAATAATTACTGCAAAAATGCCATTTTCTGAAAGTAGTAATTGCACCGCCTCAACCAAATCCTCAAAAGGTAAGGCGTCCTTAAATCTTGCTAAATCACGCTGTTCGCTTTCGGTTTTATAATCCTCGCTGTAAAATGGTGGATTGGAAATGATAATGTCGTATTCCTCTTCGGGTTCGTCCATAAATTCATCCAAACCGGCATGAAAGCAAAATAGCCTATCGCCCCAAGGAGAACTTTCGAAATTATCTACACATTGTTCATAGGCGTTTTCATCAATTTCGAGCGCATCAATTTGTTGGGCATTGCTTCGTTGTGCTAACATCAGTGCTAAAATTCCTGTTCCGGCTCCAATATCCAAAACCGAAAAAGGATTGTTTTCAATGGGACACCAGGCGCCAAGCAAAACTCCGTCAGTGCCAATTTTCATAGCGCATCGGTCTTGTTGAACGGTAAATTGTTTGAATTGGAACATTATAGTCGAAAGTAAAAAATAATCCTAGCCCTGATAGTAGTGGAAATCCTTTTTAGGATTGCCCGGCGTTTTCGACGGGAAATACAATCCTGAAAAAGATTGCAGCGGATAGCAGGATTAGCTTCTAAAAATTTATAAATACATTTCTATTAGGCCTTCGGGCAAATCCATGATGACTTTTTTGTTTTCCCGGTCGATTTTTACCAAGAACTGGTCAATCATTGGAATTAGGATTTCTACTTCGCCGTTTACTACTTCGAATAAAGGCTGAGCTGTAGTATCATTTATGGAAACGATTTTTCCGAAAACCCCAACGCGTATGTCTTCAATCTCAAATCCAATCACTTCGTGAAAGTAAAACTGGTTGCCTTCGAGTTTTGGCAGCATGCTTAGCGGAAGATAAACGTCGCAGCCCAAAAGCGTATCGGCTTCTTCCTCGGAATCAACGTCTTCAAACTGAACACGTAGGAAATCATTTTTGTGCAGCGAGCTGTTTTCAATAAAAAATGGAACCAGATTTTTGTTGAATTCAACAAAAACTGATTCCATATCTTCATATAGCTCGGGTTCGTCTGTATCTAAATAGAGTAAGACTTCCCCTTTGAAACTAAATTTTTTAGCAATTTTACCTAAATAGAAACAATCTTCTTTACGCATAATTGCCTGAAGGATTAAGCTTCTTTTTCTTCGCTTGTTTCTTCAGCAGCAGGAGCTTCTGGAGCTTCTTCAGCAACTACTTCTTCTGCAGCAGGAGCTTCTTCTGTAGCAACTTCAGCAACTACTTCTTCCGCAGCAGGAGTTTCTTCTGTAGCAACTTCCTCAGCAGGAGTCTCCTCAACAGCTACTTCAGTCACAGCCTCTGGAGCTTCAGTTTCTTCAACAGCAACCTCTTCAGCAGCTTCTTCTTCTTCCACTACTTTAGCAGCTTCAACAGCGGCAGCAGCACGTTTGTCATTAGCTGCTTTTTCTGCTTTTAAAGCTTTTGCTTTAGCATCAGATTGTGCTTTTGTCAAACCTTCTTTTTTAGCGGTTACTTTTCCAGCTTTTTCTTCCAACCATGAAGCTAATTTAGCATCAGCCTGCTCTTGTGTTAAAGCTCCTTTACGAACTCCTCCATCAAGGTGGTGTTTCATTAGGGCACCTTTGTAAGAAAGGATTGCTCTTGCAGTATCAGTTGGTTGTGCTCCATTGTGTAACCATTGAACTGCTTGGTCAAGGTTTAAATCAATAGTTGCAGGATTGGTGTTTGGATTGTAAGTCCCTAATTTTTCAAGGTATCTACCATCTCTTTTTGCTCTAGCATCAGCTGCTACGATCCAGTAAAAAGGTTTTTGTTTTTTACCGTGTCTTTGTAATCTAATCTTTACTGACATAATCTTTTTGATTAATTTGAGGTACTCGACCTCGTTATTTTTAAGGGTGCAAAGATAGCCTTTTTTTGAAAACAAACTAATTCCAACGAAAGTTTTTGATTATAAGTGTCTTTAACTTTTGACTTTAACATTATTTTTTCGAAATTTAATTGCCTTTTTGCATTAAAAAGTTATTTTTGTGAAGAAATAAATTGAAAAATGAAAAGATTCTTGCCCCTATTTATAATTGCCATTGCTTTTTCTTCCTGTCAGGAAGATGTAAAATTCAACAATCCTGGATTTCAGGGTTTAAAGGATGATGTTTTTTGGAGAGCTAATGATGTAACAGCGTCTGCTGACCCTATTAATAATAAATTGACCATACAAGCGCTTACAGAATACGAAACAGTTATTCTAACTACCGCTAATTTTAACGAAGGAACCTATATTTTAGGTACAACGAATACCTTCAATTCAGCAACGTATTCTTCAAATTTTAACGATGTTGCTCTTGAATATGCTACAATAGCTGTTCCGGGTCCTGTTGGAAGCATAACGTTAGCTTCTGGCGGTACAGGCTATGCTAGTGGAACTTCGGTTGCTACTACTGGTGGTTCAGGAAGTGGACTAACGGTTAATATAGTGGCAAACGCTTCGGGTGTTGTAACTGCCGTTACGCTCTCTTCTCGAGGAAATGCTTATGTGGCAGGAGATTTGATTACAGTTTCTGGTGGAAACTTAGACTGTAAAATTAGAGTGACCAATGTGCAGAACAGTAATGGAGAAATTGTGATTACGGAATATGATCCAGAAAATTTTACTGTTACAGGTAAGTTTAAGTTCAATGCAGCTAATGTAAACAATAGCCCTTTTGGAGGACCAATTTTAAATTTCCAATACGGAGAATTTTATAAAATTCCGATTTATCCATCTTTATAATTTTGGATTAACTATTTTATTTAAAGCCGTCTTAGGATGGTTTTTTTGTTAATAATATAATAAAGTCCAAATTAATAGCAGTTTACATTTTTTTTAAACTACATTTGTGTTCGAATTTTAAATAAATTATATGAACATTTTTGTTGGAAGTCTTCCGTTCAGTATTGACGAAGCAGATTTAAGAGAGTCTTTTGAGGCTTATGGAACAGTTGACTCTGTTAAAATTATTACCGATAAATTTACTGGAAGAAGTAAAGGATTTGGTTTTGTTGAAATGTCTAATGACGAAGAAGCTCAAAAAGCTATCGACGAATTAAACGGTGCAACAGTAGAAGGACGTACAATCGTAGTGAATAAATCTGAGCCAAAACCAGAAGGTGAAAGAAGAACCTTTAACAACAACCGTTCAGGCGGAGGTGGTGGTTACGGTGGTGGTGGAAACTCTCGCGGTGGTGGATACAATGACAGAAGCAGCGGTGGTGGAGATAGAGGAAGATACTAATCTACATTCTAAATAAACATTTAAAAGCCATTTCAATTGAAATGGCTTTTTTGTTTTTTGTTGATAACTAAAATTCTTTTTTCGGGCTCTAAAATGTAAATTTGTTTTCATTCTTGAACTCACTTTTGGCTATTGCCTTTTTCCTAATTACTAAAAAACATGTACCTAATTTTTGATACCGAAACCACTGGTTTGCCAAGAAACTGGTCAGCGCCAATTACAGATACTGATAATTGGCCCAGATGCATCCAGATTGCATGGCAGCTTCATGATGAGTTAGGAAATCTTATTGAGCATCAGGATTATTTGATAAAGCCCGAAGGATTTAATATTCCTTTTGATGCCGAAAGAATTCACGGAATTTCAACAGAATTAGCGCAACAACAGGGCGTTTCACTGCAGGAAGTTTTAGAGAAATTCAATATCGCTTTATCGAAAGCAAAATTTATTGTGGGTCAGAATTTAGGTTTTGATGTCAATATCATGGGTTGTGAATTCCATCGAATGGGAGTTCAGTCACCAATGAGTTCGATGCCAATTTTAGATACCTGTACCGAAGTTACAGCTTCACTTTTAAAATTACCCGGTGGTCGTGGTGGAAAATTTAAATTGCCAACACTAACCGAATTACACCAATATCTTTTCGGAACGCCATTTTCGGAAGCGCATAATGCAACTGCCGATGTCGAAGCAACAACACGTTGCTTTTTAGAACTAATCAACAGACAGGTTTTTACCAAAGAGGAATTAGATGTTCCGGCGGATTATTTTGAAAGATTCAGCAAACATAATCCTCAGGAAATTCAGCTTATCGGACTGAAGCACATCAACCTGAAACAAGCTTCAGAAGAAATTAGGAAACAATTTCAGAAGAAAGAGGAAGTTTCGATCCCAACTGAAGAAAAGCAAATTCAGCACAATTTAGCCGATGTAGATTTTGTACATCTGCACAATCATACCCAATTTTCAGTTTTGCAATCCACAATAAGTGTTGCTGATTTAGTCAAGGCAGCAGTAGCTAATAAAATGCCTGCCGTTGCAATGACGGATAATGCCAATCTTATGGGCGCTTTCCATTTTGTGCGTGATATTTTATACCATAATAAATCGGCTCAGGCCAAAAATAAAGCCGCAGAGGAAAACGGGGAAAATCCAACCGAAAATATTATCAAGCCTATTGTTGGCTGTCAGTTTTACGTTTGCGATGATTTGAGTGACAAGTCCAGAAAGGATAACGGTTACCAAATCGTTTTTCTGGCAAAGACCAAAAAAGGCTATCACAATCTGGCCAAATTATCCTCCATAGCCTATACCGAAGGATTTTATTACGTACCCAGAATCGACAGAAAAACTATCCAGCAATACAAAGAAGACATCATCATTTTGTCTGGGAATTTATACGGTGAAATCCCAAGCAAGATTTTAAATATCGGTGAAAACCAAGCCGAAGAAGCATTAATTTGGTGGAAACAGGAATTTGCCGATGACTTCTACATCGAATTAATGCGCCACAATCAGGAAGATGAAAATCGTGTTAATGCTTCACTGGTGGCTTTGGCCAAAAAGCATAATGTAAAAACGGTCGCAACCAACAACGTTTTCTACATCAACAAAGAAGATGCAAATGCGCACGACATTTTACTCTGTGTCCGCGATGGTGAAAAACAGTCTACACCAATTGGACGCGGACGTGGATATCGTTACGGTTTAGATAACCAGGAATATTATTTCAAATCGGCGGAAGCCATGAAAAAACTTTTCCACGATTTGCCCGAAGCGATTTCAAATACGGAAGAAATTGTCAATAAAATTGAAATTTACGATTTATCGCGAGAGGTTTTACTTCCCAAATTTGATATACCGAGTGAGTTTTTAGTTCCAGAAGATGAGTCGGATAAAGGAAAACGTGGTGAGAATAATTATCTGCATCATCTGACTTATAAAGGAGCCGAAAGACGTTATACTGAAATTACTCCGGAAATTAAGGAACGAATAGACTTTGAATTATTAACGATAGAAAATTCAGGTTATCCCGGTTATTTCCTTATTGTTCAGGATTTCATTGCGGAAGCCCGAAAAATGGGAGTTTCCGTAGGCCCTGGAAGAGGTTCAGCTGCAGGATCTGTTGTAGCTTATTGTCTTGGAATTACCAATATTGATCCGTTGCTTTACAATTTACTTTTTGAGCGTTTCCTGAATCCCGACAGGGTGTCTCTTCCCGATATTGATATCGATTTTGATGATGAAGGAAGAAGCAAAGTAATGGATTATGTAATCCAAAAATACGGTTCCAAACAGGTTGCCCAAATCATCACTTACGGAACAATGGCGACAAAATCGAGTATTCGAGACACCGCAAGGGTTATGGATTTACCGCTTTTTGAAGCTGATAAAGTGGCTAAACTGATTCCGGGAATGATGCCTTCTAAATGGAATCTGGCTCGACTTTTATCTGAAGATGAAGCCACAATCAAAAAAGTACTGCGTCCGGAAGAATTCGATAAGGTAAAAGAACTGATTTCACTTTCCAAAGAAGGAAACTTGTGTGCCGATACCATAAACCAGGCAAAATTCCTGGAAGGAAACCTTAGGAATACCGGAATTCACGCTTGTGGCGTTATCATCACGCCAAGCGATATTACCAATTTCGTTCCGGTGGCAACCGCTAAGGATTCTGATTTATACGTAACCCAATTTGACAACTCGGTTGTAGAAAGCGCCGGATTACTTAAAATGGACTTCCTGGGATTGAAAACCCTAACCTTGATAAAAGACACGGTAAAACTTGTAAAATACAGAACCGGAAAAGACATAAATCCGGATGAATTCCCCATTGATGATGTAAAAACATACGAGCTTTTTCAACGCGGAGAAACGGTCGGTATTTTCCAATATGAAAGTGCCGGAATGCAGAAATACATGAAGGAATTGAAGCCAACGGTTTTTGGTGATCTGATTGCAATGAATGCCTTGTATCGTCCTGGACCGATTGCTTATATACCAAGTTTTATCAAGCGTAAAAACGGCGAAGAAGAAATCACTTATGATATTGAAGCCTGTGAAGAATTGCTGAAAGAGACTTATGGAATTACTGTTTATCAGGAACAGGTAATGCTTTTGTCCCAAAAATTAGCCGATTTTTCTAAAGGTGATGCCGACGTTTTGCGTAAAGCGATGGGAAAAAACAGAAAGATGTTTTGGATAAAATGAAGCCAAAATTCATTTCACAGGCAGAAACTAAGGGGCATTCAGCAGATAAATTAGAGAAAATATGGAAAGACTGGGAAGCATTTGCCGAATATGCATTTAATAAATCACACTCAACTTGCTACGCCTGGATTGCATACCAAACGGCCTATTTAAAAGCCAATTATCCGGCAGAATATATGGCGGCAGTTTTATCCAATAATATGAACGATATCAAGCAGGTTTCTTTCTTTATGGAAGAATGCAAACGAATGGGATTGGAAGTTCTTGGTCCCGATGTGAATGAGTCGTTTTATAAATTTACGGTAAACGACAATTATGCCGTTCGTTTCGGAATGGGTGCCGTGAAAGGCGTTGGTGCCAATGCCGTAGACACGATTGTTCAAAGCAGAAAAGAGGAACCTTATAAATCGATATTTGACTTAGCTAAAAAAATAGACTTGCGAGCAGCGAATAAAAAAGCATTCGAAAGTTTGGCTTTGGCCGGAGGTTTCGACTGTTTCCAAAACACGCACAGGGCACAGTATTTCCATATTGAAGGAGAAGGAATTACCTTTTTAGAAAAAGCGGTTCGTTATGGCTCCAAATTCCAGGAGAATGAGAATTCGTCACAGGTAAGTTTGTTTGGCGAAAGCAGCGATGTTCAGATTGCCGAGCCAATTGTTCCGCCATGCGAGGAATGGAGTACGATGGAAAAATTAGCCAAAGAGAAGGAAGTTGTCGGAATATATATTTCTGGTCATCCTTTGGATGATTATCGTTTTGAAATGAAATATTTCTGCAACAGCAAATTGGAGAATTTGAAGAATTTGGAAAATTATATCGGTAAATCTTTAACCTTTGCAGGAATTGTGACTAATGTCCAATATAGAACAGCCAAGAACGGAAAGGACTGGGCAATGTTTACGCTCGAAGGATATGATGAAAGCCATGAATTTAGGATTTTTGATGAAGAGTATCTTAAATACCGACATTTTTTGGTAAACAACCAATTTATTTATTTTAAAGTAATGGTAAAGGACGGTTGGGTAAATCGGGAAACCGGAAAAAATCAGACCCAAGGATTCAATTTACAGACGTCCGACAACTTCAGGATGTAATGCCACAATTTGCTAAGAAATTAAATATCAAAATGGATATTGTCGATTTGCAACAAAATTCGATTCAGCACCTGAATACAATTTTCCAATCGAATAAAGGAGAGAATACAGTTACTTTTGAAATCGTAGAATTGGATAAAGTAAAGGTAATGCCTGAACTAGCTCCGAAAATGGCTGTTCCTGATGAGGAAAATTTTGATGTAGAAAACCTCGAGGAAGTGGAGCTGGAAATTCCGTCAGTTGAAGAAGAAAGCATCGTTAAGACCAGGATTTCATTGCCAAGTAGGAAACTTAAAATCAAAATTTCTAACGAACTATTGTTTGAACTCGAAAAAATGAACATTAAATTCAGTTTGAACTAAGTATCAGTTATGATGATAATTTTATAATCAAAACTGATTTTTTTGAAATAACTAACTGAAATAAAATGCCTAATTTTGTCATGAATAAAACACAATAATTTAAATATAAAAAGATATGGCTTTAGCAATCACAGATGCTACTTTTGATGAAGTAGTATTGAAATCAAGTAAACCGGTAGTAGTAGATTTTTGGGCAGCCTGGTGTGGACCATGTAGAATGGTTGGACCTGTTATTGACGAAATCGCAACTGAATATGAAGGAAAAGCAACAGTTGGTAAGGTTGACGTAGATGCTAACCAGGAATTTGCTGCAAAATATGGTGTTCGTAATATTCCAACAGTTCTTGTTTTCCAAAACGGAGAAGTAGTGGGACGCCAGGTTGGAGTAGCACCAAAGAAAACTTATACGGATGCAATTGACGCATTATTGGCATAAATAATTGGAAAAGAATTGGAAAGGCTCAGCGAAAGTTGAGCCTTTTTTATTTTAGTTTAAGGGTAATGGTAGTTCCTGAAGTGAGCTTACTATTAACACTAATCTCACAATCAATCGCTCTGCACAAATCCCGTATTAAATGCAGGCCCAAACCCGATTTGATCCCAACCACTTCTTTGTCGTCATACAAGGCTTTAAATTGTTCCTGACCTGCACCTGGGCCATTATCGGTAATTGATAGGTAAGTTTGATTGTTTTCTTTCCATGCTTTCCAGAGTATGGTTGGATTTTCAATTTCTTTTAAAGCTTTAATAGCGTTTCCTGTTAAATTCCGAATGATGGTTTTTAGGTAATTTTCATCAGTATTCAATTGAAGGTTTTCCGGATTTTCAAATAGAATCTTTAAGTTTTCCTCGCTCGAAAAATGGGCTTTAGTATCCTCAAATAAGAAGAAATGTATATTTTTTTAGGTTGTGGCTTAAAGTTTTCCATCTGGCTTTTTGACCGGGCTATATATCCTGGCTATACCTCGGTTGCCTTCACGCCAAATCTCAGGTAGCATTGTTCAGCAACTTTATTCCAATCAGCAGATAGTTGTCAAAATGCAAAGTTTAGGAAGCCCAACAGCTGTTTCCGAAGCAAGGATAAGACAATCAACAGTTACTTTAGTCAGATTGTTCTAAAAGAAAAGTAACTAGTTTAGTTAGCGAAAGAGGTTCAGCGCAAGTTGAGCCTTTTTTTATTTCAGGAGCAGTCGTTTATCTTTCTAAGGAATCCACTCCCGCTTTCCGCTTCAATATTTTGATTATCCTTCCGCTCTGCTCCAGGATAATCAAAATGATTTCCACTCCAATCGGGGCTAGAATACAACTTTTGTAGTTTTCCTCATAAATATTTCCAAATTTCCAAATTTCCAAATTTCCAAATTCCTATATTTGACTTATGAAGATTGAAGAACAAAAAGAAGTCATATCCGGTTTCAAGCATCTCGAATTGCTGGCCAACCAAGTGGTAGAAGGATTCATTTCCGGAATGCACAAATCGCCTTTTCACGGTTTTTCTGCCGAATTTGCCGAGCATAAAGTCTACAATTCCGGCGAAAGCACCAAGCATATCGATTGGAAATTATTTGCCAAGACAGACAGGTTGTATACCAAAAAATACGAGGAAGAAACCAATCTCCGCTGTCACCTGATTATCGACAACTCCTCTTCAATGCATTATCCAAAGCTAAAAAGTGAGGAACAGTTTTATCATAATAAAATCGGTTTTTCGGTTTTAGCATCAGCCGTTTTAATGAATCTGTTGAAAAAACAGAGAGATGCCGTTGGCCTAAGTGTATACTCAGACACCTATGAATATTATGCTCCCGAAAAAGGAAGTGACCGTCATCACCGAATGATTTTAAGCAAGCTCGAAGATCTTTTAGAGAATCCGAAAGTTTCAAAAAGCACAGATACCGTTACTTTCTTGCACCAGATTGCCGAAAAAATCCACCGCCGTTCGATGATTGTCTTGTTTACCGATATGTTTCAAACGTCTAATAATGAAGCACTTTTCAATGCGCTACAACATTTAAAACACAACAAACACAAAGTCGTTGTCTTTCATGTAATTGATAAAAAAACCGAAGTCAATTTCGATTTCGACAATACGCCAAGGAAATTCATCGACTTAGAAACGGGAGAACAAATCAATATTTTTGCAGATACCATTAAGGAGGTATATGAGGAAAAGGTAAGCAGTTACTTCAAAACCTTAGCAATGACTTGTGCACAAAACCGAATCAAGTATGTTCCGGTGGCTGTGGAAGAAAGTTTCGAAAAGATTTTGACTACATACTTAGTTGAAAAACAAATGTTTGGATAATATATTTTTGGATAAAGTTATTTTTAACAAAAAACACTTGCAGATTACAAAAACCATTGTATATTTGCAACCGCAATAACGCAGAGGTTTGGTAGTTCAGTTGGTTAGAATACATGCCTGTCACGCATGGGGTCGCGGGTTCGAGTCCCGTCCAGACCGCGAAATTGGGAAAAGCACTTTGGAAACAAAGTGCTTTTTTGCCCAAAAAAGGATTTTTTTAAGTCCATTTTAGGCTCCCAAAAAAGCAAATGAAATGCACTCAATGCTTTAAGTGAGTCATTCAAAATTAGTTGTGTTGTTTTGCTACGACTTTGTAACTCGTAGCGCGGTTTAGTAGTTAGACCAATGAAAAGCTTTCCACTTTATTGTGGATGGCTTTTTTGCTTTTAGGAACTTTCATTTTTTTTATTACTTTTGAGCTATTATGAAGAAAACAACCCAAATATTTCTTTTTGCTTTTATGCTTTTTGCTGCAGCTACCTCTTTATCTGCACAAGAAAAAAAAACAATCCAGACGCTCAGCTCAAGGAAACTTTTTATAAAAAATACAAAAAGGAAGTTCAGGCCTATGATAAGAAGGATTTTGATACTTTGTTTTTAGATTTTTTCAAAAAGCAAAGAGATGCATCACTAACGCTTACCCAGGAAGAATTTTATACCTATACCATCAAAATTGCAATCTACTCCGAAAAACTAGGCCTTCTGTACAAAGACCAGAAAGACGAGTCTCAACGGGCCAAACAGGAATGGTTTGATAAAAATTATTCTGATTATTTAAATTCCAAAAAGTAAATTTTGAAAAAACTCTTCCCAATAGCATTACTGTTGCTGCTTCAGTCCTGTCAGTACTTCGAAAAGAAGGTTCCATCTGAACAGGAGTTGCTCGATAAACAGCTGAAGGAAATCAATTGGAATGAAGTCGACGAATATCCTTCTATTGGCAATTGCGAAAAGCTAACCGATGTTGAACAGCAAAAACAGTGTTTCTTCGAATTCCTGGCATCAGAAATCCAACAAAAACTTGCAGTGGATACACTGGCCATTATGTTCCCACAATTGGATACTATTGAAGTAAAGGTGACTGTTTTTCCCAATGCAACCATGGCTTTTGAGCCCCAATTTCCAAAAGATTCTGTAGCCTACGACACTATAAAAATAGACAGCATCCTACACGCGCGCTTAATCGACTTCCCAAAAGTAAATCCGGCCATCAAAAGAGGAATTCCGGTAAAGACACAGTTTGTGTTACCGGTGATTATTAAATCGGAGTAGTTCCTTTAATTTTCGTTTAGAAAGTTTCAATTTCAGTTTAAACTGTTTTGAAATCTGTTTAAACAATTCAAATTTCTGTTTAACCCCTGTCAAAATCTGTTTAGGGAAAGCTTATTCTGTTTAGACTATTGTTTGTTCGGTTTAGATTATTGTTATACGAGTTTAGCATATCCTTATACGGGTTTAAACTACTCTAATACGGGTTTAGATGATTCGAAAACTAGTTTAGACTAATGTTATACGAGTTTAGCATGTTCTTATACGAGTTTAAACTGTTCTAATCCGGGGTTAGACTATTCTTATACGGGTTTAGATTATTCGAAAACGAGTTTAAACTGTTCTAATATGGGTTTAGAATATTCCAAAAGGAGTTTAAACATTGCAATATCGGTTTAGGATTTTATTATACGGAATGAAAATCTGTGGATACAGATTAGTATTTCGAAATGGTTGTTGAAGCTCTATTTTTTAAACTTCCTCCCTTTCCAGGAGAAGCTTCCGAAAAGCGAATAAATCCCAACTAAACTGGAGAATAATGGGTAGATAAAGCTGCTCGCTATTGGCACAAAAAACCTGCCTTTTCGTAAATAGGAATTCGATTTGAAGAGTAAGATGTAATCGACAACATACTTTATTAGGAAGATGCTTAGTAGAACTTTCCAGCTAAGAAAGGCAAAAGGCAAAAGGCAGAAGGCAATAGTCAAACTCAGGTTCATCAGAAGGACGATGACTGCTAAAGTTTTCCCATAATTACTGTTGTATCCCGTAGTTTTTCCTGCCCAGCGGACGCGTTGCATAAAGAGTTTGAACAAATCGTTTTCGGGTTTTGTATTTACGATAAAATCACTGTTTTTTAGGTAATGTACTTTTTTAGGATTTGATTGTACCGCTTTCTGTAACAGCAAAACATCATCGCCACTCGCTTTGTCATTAATACCGCCAAAACCGCCAATTGCATTGAAGAAATTTTTAGTGTAGGCAAAGTTTGCCCCGTTGCACATAAATGGTTTTCCAATCCCGAAACTGCCAATTGTTGTTCCTTGTAAGCTCATCAGATCCAATTGCTGGAAATGATGGAACCAGTTATTTTTGGTATTGTATTTTACTGCTCCGATAACCATTTCAGGATTGTTGGCCTGAATGTAATTGTCTAAAGTCAGCAGCCAGTTTTTACCCACAGTGCAATCCGCATCGGTAGTAACAATCCATTCGTGTTTTGCAATCGGAATGGCTCTTGTTAAGGCATCTTTTTTAGGGGAATTGGATAAAATCATGTTTTCCAAAAGTGTAGTATCAACCGACTGATGCTCTAATCTCCAATTATTATATATACGAACCGAATTGTCTTTCGAAAAATCATCCACCATCACAATCTGGATTAGTGAAATAGGATAATTTAAATAAGAAAGCGATTGCAGCAGCCGGTCTAAATTCTTTTCTTCATTCCGGAAAGGGATAACAATTGTGAAAGCTGTTTTTGGAGCTGCTTCAGTTGCTTTGAAAGATTTAATTTTGCTGAAGCCAACGCTTAATTGGACGATAAAGACAACATAAATCAGTAAAACGACAAGCAATACAATTGAAACTATTCCCATTTTGGTTTGAATTTAAGTACATAATAACTTCCGATAACGACTGGCAGAACCACATTCAGGAACCACATCAAGGTGGAAATAAAAACAACAATCCATTCGTTTACGCCTAATTTCCCGAAGAAAAAACAGCAACGCTTCCTTTTACGGCAAAATCCAGGAACTGGAAACTTGGTAAGGAAGAAGCTAAAAAATAGACGGTTGCAATGGTTGCCATCATCGTTAGATAAGGTAAATCTACATCAAAAGCGAGAAATAAAAAATAGTATTGGTGCGAAAAAACCAAATAGCGGCAAAGGGCTAAAACATTGTTTTTGCGGTGAATCCGTTTCGGAATTTCGTTGATTTTGTGAAGTAGCTTTTCGATAGAGTAGCCTTTGATCTTAATCTTCTTAGAGAGAAAAGAAGCAAGAAGCAAGATGAAAGAAATTCCAATAATTGCTAAAGCCCATTTTGTATAACCCAGGATAAATAAGCCAATTGTCCCAAAAACAATGGTCAGCATCATTTGAATCCCGTTGCAGATAAGGTTTAGGAAAATGATTTTCTTAGTTTTTGATTTCTCGAAATACAGTGCTTTTCCGGCATATTCTCCGAGCCCGTTTGGCGTAAAAATCCCGGCAGTCAATGCTCCCAGAACCTGTTTGGTAGATTCTCCAAGAGAAATTGGTTTGATAAAAGAAACGAGGTTTTTCCACTTTAAAATTTCCAGGAAACGATTGGCAACACTAAAGGCAAGCAAAAATAAAATCCCCATAACCGATTGCTTTTCCTTAAGCAAATTCAGGAATTTATTCCAGTCGAGTTTGTCGTTATTGGCTAACTGGTCGTAGATGAAATAAAAAGCGGCAGTTACAATCAAAAGTTTGATTAGAAAAACGATGAATTGCTTAGCTTTGTGAGGAATTGTAATCATTGTTGCAAAATAACGAAAATAAAAATTGGCAAACGAACGCATCATATTAGGAATCGACCCAGGAACAACGATTATGGGTTTTGGATTGATTAAAGTCGTGAACAAAAAAATGGAATTCCTTCAGCTGAACGAATTGATTTTGAGTAAATATGATGACCATTACACCAAACTGAAAGTCATTTTTGAACGCACCATCGAACTTATCGAAACCCATCATCCTGACGAAATTGCAATTGAAGCGCCTTTTTTCGGAAAGAATGTTCAATCAATGCTGAAACTTGGAAGAGCGCAAGGCGTTGCTATGGCAGCAGGTTTGTCGCGCCAAATTCCCATTACCGAATACGAACCCAAGAAAATAAAAATGGCCATCACAGGAAACGGAAATGCCAGCAAGGAACAGGTTGCCAAAATGCTGCAACAGCTCCTCGGACTAAAGGAGCTTCCTAAAAATTTAGATTCCACTGATGGATTGGCGGCAGCGGTTTGTCATTTTTTCAATTCAGGGAAAGTTGTTGGCGCTAAGAGCTACACAGGTTGGGATGCTTTTGTGAAACAGAATGAGGAAAGGGTGAAGAAGTAGTGTTCAGTGTTCAGTCTTGTAGTGTTCAGTTTTCAGTGTTCGGATATAGTGTTCAGTTTTTAGTGTTCAGTAGAAGATAGAATAAAGCAAATATGAGGTTTCAAGATTTATTAGCGTATAAAAATCATTTAGTTTAGCAATGCAGATTTTTGAGATATCCAAATCGTTTCCTAAGGAGGAAACGTATTCTTTAACGGATCAGATTAGGCGTTCTTCCAGAAGTGTTTGTGTTACAATTGCTGAAGGTTATAGAAAAAGAATTTATCCAAAGCATTTTTACAGTAAATTAACCGATTCTGATGGAGAGAATTCAGAGATCCAGGTTTGGCTGGAATTTGCGGTTTCCTGTAACTATATATCACATGAACTTTATAATGAATTATTATCCCAAAGTATAGAAGTTGGGAAGTTGATTAATTATATGTTGTTAAACCCTGAAAAATTCGGATCAAAAAAGAACGAAATATGAAACCCTTCTGTAACTGAACACTAAAAACTGAACACTGAACACTTGAAATGAGCGGCATCTACATCCATATCCCTTTCTGCAAGCAGGCATGTCATTACTGCGACTTCCATTTTTCGACTTCACTGAAAAAGAAAGACGAAATGGTTTTGGCTTTGGCTAAAGAAATTGCGCTTCGTAAAAATGAGTTTGCCAATGAAGTTGTTGAAACAATTTATTTTGGCGGCGGAACTCCGAGTATATTAGAAATTGCAGATATCAGATTGTTGATTGATGCTGTGTATCAAAATTACAAAGTCAAAGAGAATCCAGAAATTACTGTTGAAGCCAATCCGGATGATTTATCTCAAGAACGAATTATTGAATTGTCAAAAAACAAAGTCAATCGCTTGAGCATCGGAATCCAATCTTTTTTTGAAGACGATTTAAAGCTTATGAACCGTGCCCATAATTCGGCGGAAGCTAAAAAATGCCTCGAAATTGCAACACAGTATTTTGATAACATCTCCATCGATTTGATTTACGGTGTGCCCGAAATGAGCAACGAAAAATGGATGCAGAATATAGAAATCGCATTGTCTTTCAATGTGCCGCATATTTCCAGTTACGCACTGACTGTTGAACCAAAAACGGCTTTGCATACCTTCATCCAAAAAGGGATCATTCCACCGCCTGATGATGAAGTGGCGCAGGAGCATTTTCATTTATTGGTTGAGAAACTGGAGGAAAATGATTTTGTTCATTATGAACTGTCCAATTTTGGTAAGGAAAATTATTTTTCTAAGAATAATTCGAGCTACTGGCTTGGTAAAAAATACATCGGAATCGGACCTTCAGCTCATAGTTATAATGGCGTTTCCCGAAGCTGGAATGTTTCCAATAACACACAATACCTAAAGTCAATTGCTGAAAACCAACTGCCATCCGAAACCGAAATCCTTACTACAACAGATCGATACAACGAATATGTAATGACGGGTTTGCGAACGGTTTGGGGTGTTTCGTTGGAACGGATTGAAAACGAATTTGGTCAAACCTATCTGGATTACCTTAACCAACAGTCCGCTAAGTATATTGAAGATCATTTGCTTTTTGTAGATGAAGATGTTTTACGTACGACCAAAAGCGGTAAGTTTTTGAGTGATGGAATTGCGTCCGACTTATTTTTGCTAAATTTGGGATAATTAACCGCAAGGTTCGCAAAGACCTACGCAAAGTTCGCCATCGAAATGACAGAAAATGAATTGTCTAAAATAGTATTTGATTGTGCATTGAAAGTTCATCAATCGCTTGGTCCAGGACTTTTGGAAAGTGCTTACGAAGAATGTTTGTTTTATGAATTGAGAAAAACGGGATTGGAGGTTCAAAAACAAAAAGCATTACCATTGTTTTATGAGGAAGTTAGACTTGATATTGGTTATAGGATAGATATAATTGTTGAAAATAAAATAATTTTAGAGATAAAATCGGTTGACGCTTTAAATGATGTACATTTTGCACAACTATTAACCTATTTAAAACTGACAAATTGCAAATTAGGCTTACTGATTAATTTTAATGTAGTTCTAATAAAAAACGGAATAAAAAGAGTAGTAAACAATCTATAAAATCTTAGCGAACTTTGCGTGAAAATCTTTGCGTACTTTGCGGTTAAACTATGAAAGCAATTATTAATTCATCATTCGAAATCGACTTATCAAAACCTATTGATATTTCCATTCCTTTGACGAATACTGATGCTAATCCGATTGCGTGGTATATAGAAAAACCTCAAATGGAACCGGTTCGTTTTGGCGATTGGATTGGAAAGGTTTCGGAAGGAAGCTCGACCAATTTCAATAACATTTTCTTCAATCCGCACGGACATGGCACGCATACCGAGTGTTTGGGGCACATCACAAAAGAGTTCTATAGCATCAATCAATGCCTGAAACAGTTCTTTTTTACCGCCGAATTGATTTCGGTTGCACCAAAAGAAATAAATAATGATTTCGTTATTACGTTGGAAGACATCTCGACTGCGCTCGATGTGACACTAAAGAACGGTGTGCCAAAAGAAGCTTTAATTATCAGGACTCTGCCCAATCTGGAAGATAAAAAGCATAAAAACTATTCGAAGACCAATCCGCCTTATCTTCATGAAGAAGCTGCGACATTCATTCGCAAACTGGGAATTAAGCATTTGTTGATTGATCTGCCAAGTGTTGACAGGGAAGAAGATGAAGGCAGATTATTGGCGCATAAAGCATTTTGGAACGTAACCGATGTGAATAGCCTAAATAAAGATGCACGATTGGATTGCACAATTACCGAAATGATTTTTGTAGATAATGCTGTAAAGGATGGAAGTTATATTTTGAATCTTCAGATTGCTTCGTTTGAAAATGATGCAAGTCCGAGTAAACCAATTCTGTATAGTGTTCAGTGTTCAGAGAATAGTGGTCAGTAAAATTGCTGACAACTTGGAACTTAACTTGAACGCATGAAAACCTATTAACTGATTACTAAAAACTGACCACTGATTACTAATGATAACTGTTTCCACAGATAAAAGCAAGCTCGATGTTCCATTTATTCAAAACTTTTTGAAGGATGTTTATTGGGCTGCTGGAAGAACAATCGAAGAAGTCCAGACTACAATTGATGCTTCGTTTTGTTTTGGAATTTATCTTGAAGAAGAACAAATTGGTTTTGCCAGGGTTATAACAGATTATGTTGTCTTTGCCTATTTAATGGATGTTTTTATTGATGAAAAGCACCGAGGAAAAGGATATTCCTCTATACTGATTGATGCGATGATGAAGGAACCACAATTACAACAAGTGAAAATTTGGCGACTCGCCACTTCTGATGCGCACTTTTTATATGAAAAATTTGGATTTACGTCATTAGCACATCCCGAAAAAATGATGGAAAAAGTAATAAAATAAAGATTATGATAACAACTGTAATACCAAAATTGCCCTTTATTGATAAGCAAAAAACACTGGATTATTATACAAACCAACTTGGGTTTGATTTGATGTCGGATTATGGAGATTATTTAATTTTAAATCAGGAAAATGTTGAATTGCACTTTTTTTCCTTTAAGGAATTGGCTCCTCAAGGATCTGATTTTATGATTTACCTACGAATAGATAATAACATTGAAGAATATTATCAAAAGCTTCAGGATTTAGGAGTAAAAATACATCCTAATGGAAAATTGGAAAACAAAGCATGGCATCAGAAAGAGTTTTCATTAATTGATCCGAATGGTACTTTACTGACTTTTGGACAAGCTAGTTAAAATAGTGGACAGAAAGCAGTTTTTAGTTGGCAGTAAGAAATCAATTAAAAATATCTGAACACTTCATACTGAACACTGAACACTAACAATTATGAATATCCAGCAACTATACGAATTTTGTCTTTCTAAAAAGGCCGTAACGGAACATTTCCCATTTGATGAAGATACTTTAGTTTTTAAGGTTGGCGGCAAAATGTTCTGCCTGACTTCGCTTAAGGAATGGGAAAAAGGAACGCCGGCTTTGAATTTAAAATGCGATCCGGAAAGAGCAGGCGAGCTTCGTGCAGAGTATGAAGCTATAAATCCGGGATTCCATATGAGCAAGGTTCATTGGAATACAGTTGAATTTAACAGCGATGTTTCGGATAAAATGATGTGTGAATTGATTAATCACTCGTATGATTTGGTTTTCAAAAGCTTAACCAAAAAAATCCAGAATGAAATTCTGCAAAGTGGGAATTAGGCATTACTTTTGCAGAGCGGGAAATAAAAATATTATTAGAATCGAAAGATTCTGAACTAAATTCAGAATAAAATGTTAGATAATTTAAAGAAAATACTAAACGAAGACCAAGATCCGAAAGCGATAGAAAAAATAACGGCTAAGCTTGATAATTTATTGATGTCAAATGAGGAAATTGGATACATTGCGGTACAGAAAAAACCGGCAGTAAACATTTTCCCCGATAGTATTGTGGTAACCAACAAGCGAATTATTTTATGCAAACCTAAAAACCTTGGCTTGTCAATGGAATTTGTTGATTATGATTGGGATGACGTTGCAGCAAGCTTTGTTAAGGAAGGAATCCTGGGCGCTGATTTTACATTTTCAACCCATTCCGATTTGACGCATACCGTTGACTATCTGCCTAAAAACCAGGCTAGGAAATTATACACTTATGCAAAAGAACAATTAGATTTACTAAAAAGCCCAAAGGTTGAAGCGGCTCCAATTGTTGCTGAAACAATTCCAGTTGCGGAAGTTGTGGAAGAAGCTGAAATTATTGAGGAGACTCCAACAGAAGAAGTAATCAATTATGCCGAAATCATTCCGGTAGCACAATCAGGTTACCGCGATGAAAAACAATTCCCCGATGATAAAACTGGTTTAGGAGATTTGTCACAGGACGAGTTATTCGAAAAATTACAGAATTATAAAAAGCTACTTGATAACGGATTGATCCTTCAGGGCGAATATGATGCTTTGAAAAAGGAAATCCTGAGTTTTATGTAAAACAAAAATCCCTTTCAAACGAAAGGGATTTTTATTTATCACATTGATTTCTTCTGCTTGTCTACAAAACCATCAGCCTGGAGTTTTAGTAGTTCCAATGCGCCTTTCTTTTTGTAATTATAGAGTTCTTTGTCTTCTTTGATATCGGCATACACCTTGTCGTAAATTTCGGCATCGGTTTTTTCTGAAGTTCGCTTTGATAACGGTTTTGTGAAATCACGTTTTTGATTCCCATTTCCAAATCTTCCTGCTTGAAATCATATTCCCCTTTTGGCGATAATAATTTGGCAATAATTGGAGACGTTTCAATGGCTAAAAACAACAGCATTATAAAAAAAGATGGAAGTGAAGGTAATTTACCTAACGCATTTATTCTTGCCATCAAACCATCAAAACCATCAATAATAGGTTGTGTTTCGATGACTTTTTTATCTAAATCTGTCTGGAGAGTTTTCGCTCTTGATTCTTTGTCGGCGATTAATTTTGCACTGCTAATCTTTAAGGAATCCAGTTGTTTAGAAGCCAAATCATGGGCATCTCTTTTTCTTTATAGATTGGTCCTTTTCCCATTTTTTTGGTTCCTGCCGAACCTTCAGCTTCAGTGATATAGGATTGATACAAGCCGGCTACTTCTTTTTCTTTTTTGGTAATTCCTGATTTTAAGCTGTCGATTTCCGCTTTGTTTTTATCAACATCCGTTTTGAAATAATTGGCAACCTGATTTTTATTGGCAATGGCCATTTCATTTTTTCTTTTAGTAAAACCGTATTGATTTCCTTTTCGAAAATTTTGATTTCCAACGGTTTTGAAATAACGATAGCAATGATAACTGCCAATACTATTCGGGGTGAAGCCTGAATTAATTCGTCCATAAAACTGTCTCGTTTCTTTATGGTCGAAACAATAAAGCGGTCTAGATTGAAAATTAGAAATGCCCAAACAAGTCCGAAGGCAATAGCAATGTACGGATTGTCAAAAACGGTGTAGAGTGCATAACTACTGGCGATAAAAGCCATAACTGCAGTAAAGAAAACAGTGGCACCAATACCGGCATACTTGTTTTGTTCGCCGTTGGAACAAGAGTTCACAATGTCACTATCGACACCTGAACAGAGGAGGAAAAAACGTTTTAACATGATGATTATTTTTTGATGATGATGATTACACAAATATAACGCCAAAAATCTAAGTTTATTGTAAGGTGCTGATTTTTAACAAAAAACAATTCAAAAATGTTACATTTTGTTTTCGGAAATCAATTCGCCTTTTTGGTATTTTTTGATTCCGATGATTTTGCCTTTATCATCAAAGAAAGTCCAGTTTCCATTTAGATACCAATGAATTTCTTCTTTATCTTCAACCAGTATCGATTGACCAACTGATGTAAGACGTCGTTTAGTGTCAAAAGTTTTCACGGTACAAATGGAGTTATTGTATTTTTCGATTTTTACGAGTTTTCCGTTTTCAAAATATTTCCAGGTTTTGATTTCGCAACCTTTCTTATATCTTCCTTTAGATTTATACAGAACATCGTTGACACTATCTTTATAAATCCATTTTCCTTCACGATGATGGTTTATGGTTTTATTGGTTTTGCAACTTGAAAATCCAATTGCAATATATACAGTTAGAAAAGTCAGAAGGAATTTCATTTACTCCTTGCTAATTTTAATTGGAAGCACATATTGATAACGAACAGTTTCATTTTTAAGTTTTGCGGGTATCCATTTCGGTGAACTTTTCAAAACTCTAATAGCTTCTTCTTTTGTGCCTGAACCTAAATCTTTTTTCACATCAAAAGTGGACAAACTTCCATCTTTTTCAACAATAAACGATACAATCAATTTTTCTTTACTGTTGAAATTCTTAGGCATTTTAAAATTCTTGGCTACAAATTTATAAAATTCCGAAAGTCCACCAGGAAAACTTGGTATTTCCAAATCTGCTTCTTGACCAATTGCAACTACTTCAACTTTTTTATTTTTTTCAATATAAGTAGGCGTTTCATCATATTTTCCAACGACAACTGTTTTTGGTTTTTCATTTTTGGAAACAGATACAACTTCTTCCACAGAAGAAATAACTGCTGCTTTTACTGCTGATTTTTCAGTTGGTGTAATAATTTGATTTCTTCCTTCTTTAAAAATCACAATTTCATCGCCCGGATATTTGTCCTTATTTTTTCCTATATTTTGTTTTTCAAAATAAGGTTGTGTATAAAACCAATATTGAAACGGTTGTGGATGTTTTTTTGTACGTGCGTTTTTGAGAATAACACTTCCAGAATAATAGGCAAAATCTTTAGCGTTGTATTTGTTTAATTCACTATTCGCAACATTTTTTCCATCGATCCATATTGCAAATTTTTTAGAATTTTGGAATTCTCTCAGTTCTTGTTGAGATGGTGATTTTTTTTCAAGTGGTTTTTGCATACTGAGAATCAAGGAAATTTCTATTTCTTCTTTCTCGTTTTTGGTAAGTTCTTCGTATTTTTTATCAAATATTAACTTAGGGTATTTTGCGCCAACAGTATTTGGAGATTTTGTTTCATCTTCAACTAAGACTAATTTGTCATAATATTTGATTCGAACACCTTTAAAATACTCCTCTAAATTGTTTTTGTTTGTTTTTTTATTTGTTTCGGATGTCGCATAAGCAACAGCATGATTTTCTGTATTGTAATTTTCAGCAGATACTTTTTTTCTTGCGCTACAATTTCTACACAGAAAAAATAAATCAAGCCAGCAAGGATTGGAATAACAGCCACCTTTTTTAAAGCAGCAATTGTCTTAGGTGTGTTTTTTGTCATCATAATTAATCTTTTTTTGGTTACTAAATAATTCAAATTACTGGCCAGGTAAATCGTTTGATGCCCGTTTCCTTTTTGCAGTAAAAGGCTTTGGTAAAACGGAACATTATTGTGGGACTCAACCACTTTTCCATCGGCAAGGAATTCGTGGTTTAGCTGTATTGCTTTTTTATAAAAAATCAAGATGGGATTGAACCAAAAGATGGACTTCAGTAACTCAATAAACAATATGTCTAAAGTGTGTTTCTGATTTACGTGAACCAATTCATGGGTGTATAATTCGTCTTCAATATTTCGTTGGTTATAATCTTCACTATTAATGAAAATGCTATTGAGAAAGGTATGTGGAAGCGTTTTTTCATCAACTAAAACCAATTCAGCGTTTTTGTATTTTACTATCGGATTTGATTTAGATTTCGAAACCAATTTCCAGATGTTTTTTCCAAATCTTATAAGAAAAACAAAGGTTATCAATCCATAAATACTCCATAATACAAGAGGCGTATAATCTATAGTTTCAGTAGTAGTTTCAAATGCAACTGGAATAGATGTAATAGTCTGTACTTCCTCAACAGCGGGAATTATCTTTATTATTTCAAATGTCAGGAATGGAAGAATAAATGAAATTACAATTGATAGCAATAGATAAAACCTGTTGAACTGATGCGTTTTTTCCCGCTCCAAAATCAAATAATAAAAGACAAGGAAGGTCGTTAGGCAAATGCTGGATTTAATTAGGAAATCGATCATTTTTTCTTTTTTTGAAGTTCGACATCGATGATTTTTTTAAAGCTTCCAGCTCTTTTTCTGACAGATTGGTTGAGGTTGTAAAGAAGGAAGCAAACTGGGAAGCCGAATCGTTAAAGAAATTTTTAATCAATCCGTTGACGTGTTTAGAGAAATAATCCGTTTTTTTTACTAATGGATAATATTCCCGTGAATTTCCAAATTCCTGATAAGCGACAAATTTTTTGTCAATCATTCGTTTCAAAAGTGTTGCGACTGTCGTTGTTGCCGGTTTCGGTTCGGGATAAGCTTCCAACAGATCTTTCATAAAGGCTTTTTCAAGTTTCCACAAATGTTCCATTAACTGTTCTTCTGAATTGGATAACTGCATTGCTCTATGTTTTTAGAATTAACTCTACAAATGTAGAATAATAATTTAATTCTACAACTGTAGAGTAAAAATTTAACATTTGGAAATAAAAAATCCGCCTGATTAAAGCGGATTTGTTATCAATGGAAAAATTTATTCAATAAGTGTAATTAATCGGTGTACTCCATCCTTGAATTATCAAATTGATTTCATTATGTCCATCAATCCGATAAGGAATCAAGCTGAAAGAAACCGTCTTTTGAAAAACCGCGAGGCAGGCTTCTTCATTAATCAATTCAATCTTTAACTGCTTCTGGGCAATGCTGGTGCTCGAAAAAGCACTTGTACTGAAAAGATTCATATCCCAGTTGTTTGCATTGCAACCGCTCGAACTGATTGTTATATCGAGGCAATCCACATTTAAGGCTACATTGGTAATCATGTAATTTGTTATGTTTACCTGGTCAAAAGTAGTTTGATTAATGATTTCTGCCTGACGCCCGCAACTCAAAGGTGGAGTGTCATTATTGCTTGAGGAGCATCCAATCGATAAAGAAAACACAATTAGGGCTAAGGTTGAAGATAGAATTCGTTTCATGGTGGTTGGTTTTCTTTGTTGATGTTTCTTTGCTGAAAGGGTTGCGTCTGAAATAAAAAAATCCGCGTGTTTAGAGCAGATTTTTAAAAGATTTATTTTGATAATTCTACAAAATATTTATAAAATAAAGGTATGGTTTCAATCCCTTTAAGGTAATTAAAAATTCCAAAATGCTCATTTGGCGAATGAATTGCATCGCTATCCAAACCAAATCCCATTAAGATTGTTTTTGATTTTAATTCTTTTTCAAACAGGGCCACAATCGGAATGCTTCCGCCCGAACGAACCGGAATTGCAGGAACGCCGAAAGTTTCAGTGTATGCCTTGTTAGCTGCTTTATATCCGATGCTGTCTATTGGTGTAACATAGCCTTGTCCGCCGTGATGTGGCGTGACTTTTACTTTTACGGCTTTGGGTGCAATGCTTTCAAAATGTTTGGCAAACAATTCGGTTACTTCTTCCCAATCCTGATTTGGAACCAGGCGCATGGATATTTTGGCAAATGCTTTACTCGCAATTACGGTTTTTGCACCTTCGCCGGTGTAGCCGCCCCAGATTCCGTTTACGTCTAAAGTTGGGCGGATGGAGTTTCTTTCGTTGGTAACATAACCGCTCTCTCCGTAAATATCTTCAATGTCGAGTGCTTTTTTATAGTTGTCAAGGCTGAATGGTGCTTTTGCCATTTCAGCTCTTTCTGCAGCCGTTAGTTCTTCTACTTTATCATAAAATCCGGGAATGGTGATATGATTGTTTTCATCATGAAGCGATGCGATCATTTTAGTTAAAACATTAATCGGATTCGCTACGGCACCACCGTATAAACCAGAATGTAAATCGCGGTTTGGACCAGTTACTTCGACTTCAACGTAGCTTAAACCTCGCAAACCTGTAGTAATTGAAGGTTGTTGGTTGGATATCATTCCGGTGTCGGAGATTAAGATTACATCGCAACTTAATTTTGACTGATTCTGTTCTACAAACCAACTAAGGCTTTTTGACCCCACTTCTTCTTCACCTTCAATCATAAATTTCACGTTGCATGGAAGATTATTATTGGCAATCATATATTCAAATGCTTTTACGTGCATGTACATCTGGCCTTTGTCATCGCAGGAACCACGCGCAAAAATAGCGCCTTCCGGATGAATTTCTGTAATTTTTATTACAGGTTCAAATGGAGGTGAAGTCCAAAGTTCCATCGGATCTGGCGGCTGAACATCATAATGACCGTAAACCAAAACGGTTGGCAAATTGGCATCGATAATATGTTCGCCGAAAACAATTGGATAACCAGGTGTTTCGCAAATCTCTACATGTTTACAGCCCGCTTTTTCCAGTGAGGATTTTACAGCATCTGCGGTAGCAATAACGTCATGAGCATAAGCACTGTCTGCACTTACTGAGGGGATTTTTAATAATTCAATTAACTCATTGATAAAACGTTCCTTGTTCTGCTGAACGTAATTTTTTATGTTGTCCATGGATATAATTTTGATAAGAATCAAAAGTACAAAAAAAGGCTTGTAATTTTTTTAAATATTTTCCTTTGAAAGTATGAACTTATGTTTATATTTGCACTCAGAATTTTGCGGGTATGGTGAAATTGGTAGACATGCCAGACTTAGGATCTGGTGCCGCAAGGCGTGTAGGTTCGAGTCCTATTACCCGCACAGAAAAGCTTCAACAACCGTTGAAGCTTTTTTAGTTTTTAGGAATTAGTTAATAATAATGTTTACAGTTTATTAATATTGAGTGTTTTAAATTTTAAAAATTCCTTTATTTTTACCACATCAAAAATAATTTGATTAAAATTTAAAATTCTAATGAAAGGGAAGAAGCTTATGATGACTGCGGTTTTAGCATTTTTTGGATTTATTTTGCTGGCATTATCAGTTTATTTGCTTTATAAAAATACCAGTAATGGTCTTTCTTCTGAAAAACAAAAAGAACTCGATGACGCCATTAAGCAAATTGAAGTCCTGAATGCCGAAATTGTAGAAAAAGATAAGATTGTAGAGGAAACAGAACAAAAAATAAAAGCCTTCAAGTCCGAATCAATGGGGCAGGCTGGGCAGAACATGCCGATTATTGAAATTGCGGATAACGATTTAAGTGAAGGCACAGCCAATGAAGATGGCGATAAAAAAGTACACAAGTTAATGTACCATCACCAAATCAGGTTCTTTTTGCTAAATGCTGGAAAGAGTTCGCTAAAGGATGTTATTTTCTCTGTGAAAGATGATTATAACCGAAGTAAAGAGAAAAAGAAAAAGAGTGCTGCCGGAGCTAATATTGATTATACAGGCAAAAAAGTAGATAGCGATGAGTTAGGGGTTTACGAAAATATAGAGGTCAATACCCTTAACCTGAAATCTAAAAAACTTATTTATACGAGCAACCTTCCGAGCAGTTTTGGCGTTGCCGATTATGAGTATCATTTGATTGTAGAATGGAGCCAGGGCTTTTATCAAATGACCGTTAAGATTGAAGAGTTAAATGGGAAACTAAAATACAATTACGAATTCTTTGATGTTGATGGAAATCCGATAGATTTCAAAAACATGGAAAGTAAGATAGCCAACTAAAAAAACGCCCTGAAGATTCAGGGCGTTTTTTATTATTATTTACCGGTTTCAATCCAAGTGTCAATATTCTTTTCCAAAAGTGCTAAGGGTAATACACCAGAGCCTAATACTTTTTGATGGAACACTTTGATGTCAAACTTGTTTTTCATCTTGTCCTGCGCTTTTTTACGCAATTCCAAAATTTTAAGCTGACCCATTTTATAAGATAATGCCTGTCCGGGAATTGCCATATAACGCTCGATTTCAGCAATGATACCTGCTTCGCTTTCGGCTTCGTTTTCTAAGGAATATTTGATAGCCTGTTCGCGCGTCCAGCCTTTGCTGTGCATTCCGGTATCTACTACAAGCCTTACTGCTCTGTGCATTTCTGCGCCTAACATTCCGAAATATTGATAAGGATCTTTGTAAACTCCAAGTTCCTTACCTAAGCTTTCTGTATACAATGCCCAACCTTCGCCATAAGCACCAAACCAATTGAATTTCCTGAAATCCGGTAATTCCTTATTTTCCTGTTGTAATGAAATTTGGAAATGATGTCCCGGAATTGCTTCATGCAGGAATAAATCTTCGTCGCTGTAACAGTTGTATGCTTTTACATCGGGAATGGGAACATAGAAAACCCCGGGTCTTTTCCCGTCAGCCGAACCCTGATTGTATTCGGCACTTGCCGTTGCTTCCCTAAACGCTTCCGTTCTTCTGATTTCGAATGGGCATTTTGGCTGTAGTGAAAAGAGTTTGTCTACATTAGGTTTAATAGTTTTATAGATTCTTTCAAAGTTGGCGATAACGTCTTCCGGTTTTTTGAAAGACATCAATTCCGGTTTAGTCCTTACATGCTCAAAGAATTCGTTGATGGTTCCTTTAAAACCAACCTGTTCTTTCACTTTTTCCATTTCGGCTTTGATTCGGGCAACTTCGCTTAAACCCAATTCGTGGATTTCAGCTGGAGTTTTATCAGTTGTTGTCCATTGCCTTACATACGCTTTGTATATTTCATTTCCGTTTGGTATGCTACCGATTCCGCTAGTGCTTCTTGATGCGGGAAGGTATTCGTTTTTAAGGAAAGCCGTCATTTTCTTAAACTGTGGTTCCAATTTTTCTTTGATAACCGCGGTATACTCCTTTTTCAGGTTTTCTTTTTGCTCGTCAGTAAAATCCTTTGGAAATAATTTTATGGTGCTGTAAAAGATGTTGTCCTCTACATTTGGAGTTACCATGCTTTCGAATTGCGGAATAACCTTTGCCGTTAACGCTTTTGGCAGCACAACACCTTTGTCAATTCCTTTTTTCATATAAACTATGGCTGAATCCATCCAAACGGCATATAAATCCATTCTTTTTAGGAAATTCCTATAATCCTTTTCGGTTTTAAATGGTTGTGCGCTTGTTCCTCCTGCAAATTGTCCTAAAGTCAGGTTTGTTCCCCAAAACTGTTGTATTGGCATTAAGTTGGTGTCGCATTTCAGTATGTTTTTAGCAACGGAAATCTCCCATTTGATAATTTCATAACTATTTTTTCCTCAGCCGTTAAAGAAGATACATCAATTCCTGCAAGTTCTTTTTCATATTTATCGCAAACTTCCCCAAATTTCTTGCGATAGGAATCGGTCATTTCGAAAACCAGTTTATCGTTGTATTCGCTTTGTCCGTTTTGGGTTGCCCCTAATGGATCTAATGCATTTTTATCATCAAAATAAGCTTTGGCTATGGCTCCAAAATCCTGTTCTTTTTTGTCGGATTTGCAGTTTACAAATAGTAATGACAACAAAATCATTACAGGTAAAGTTTTTAGGTTTTTCATGTTGAATGGATTGGTTCGTAAAACTATTAGTTTGTATTCTAAAAATTTGTTACTAAAATAGTAAAATTAGCCGTGATAAACCCTTGAGGCAATGATTCTGCCTTCTTTAATTTCAAGGACTTCGGCGACAAGCATATTGTCTTCGTTTTCTACAGTTCGGATGTATTCCATAAAAACCCTGTCAGCATTTGAAGTAAGTGAAGTTACTTTATAATGAAGTGATGGCAATCTTTCGAAAGCGTCTTTCCACCAAGTTCTGAGTGCGTCTTTCCCGATTACTAAACCATTAGTTTCGGGATGACGAATTTTTAATTTTGGGCTGAAATGTTCGGCTTCGTCGTCATATAATGACAATAATTTTTCAAGGTTATGAGCGTTAAAGGCTTCAAACCAAAGCATTGCAATCGATAAGTTTTTTTCTGTTGACATAGTTTGGCAATAAAAAATCCTCTCGTTTTCCTTAACGGGAGGATTTTCTGTTTGTAAATATACTAATTTTAAGCGTTTTTCAAATTGATAATTTCCTGTTCTGTAAGGAAACGCCAATTGCCGCGTGGTAAGTTCTTTTTGGTCAAACCGGCAAAAGCAACCCTGTCGATTCGAAGTACATCATAATCCAAATGTTCAAAAATAGCGCGAACCACTTTTACGTTGGGTGACTTTATCTGTAAACCGATTTCGCTTTTGGGTTCGTTTTCGATATAACTTACTTCCTGGACTTGAACTTTGTGCCCGTCTAGTGTAAGTCCTTTGCTTATTTTTTCGAGGTCATCAAACTTTAGGTTTTTGTCTAGTGAAACCTGGTAAATTTTAGAGGATTTCTGATTAGGTAAAGTGAATTTCCTAATCATATCGGTGTCGTTGGTAAACAATAACAAACCGGTTGTATTTTTGTCCATTCTTCCGATAGCGCCAATTTTGGCATTGGTGGAACCTTTTACTAATTCCAATACGTTGCGGTATTCCTGGCCTTCGTCGAGAGCAGTTGTGAAATTTTTAGGTTTGTTAAGCAAAATGTATTCTTTCTTTTCGGGCGTTAAGGTTGCTCCGTCAAAGTTTACTACATCGCCTGGTTTTACTAAGTAGCCCATTTCGGTAACGGGAATTCCGTTTACTTTCACATTTCCGGATTGGATGTAAATATCAGCGTCGCGACGGGAACAAACTCCGGAATTGGATATGTACTTGTTCAAACGGATTTCGTCAGCTGCTTTTGGTCTTTTCGCAACCTGGTTTGGTTTTTTCTCTATTTTGTTTGTTGCTGCAGCTTCTTCTTTAGCGGTTGGTTTTGCAGTTGGTTTTGCTTTTTTCGGGCCTTGGGCACGCTTAGCCATTGCAGGTTTTGGCTTATTGGAACTTGGTCTCGAACTATTTGGACGTGAGCCACTTCGCTTATTATTGCCTTCCTTGTTATTCATGATTCTGTAATTTGGTGCAAAGGTACGGTTTTAAGAAGTACAAATGATTAAGTAATGAAGGAATAAATTTTGGATAAAGGAACTAAAGTTCCTGTACCTGAATGCCACTGACAGTCCTCCTCTTAATATCAAATAGTTTTAAGAGGTATAAAACTATGGTTAGTTTTTAGCCCAGTTCTAAAACTGAAGCACGTCTAAATAGCCCCGATTGCAACGGCATCCTTTTTCTTGACAAAGAAAAAGATAGAGTGGAAAGCGGGAGCAGGGTTCTAAAAACGCATGAAGTTCCGCTCCTAATTTACAGGCGCAATAATCTCTTGCCATGAATCAGTACTTCGGGATTGATTAGTATGATGCAAAAAACGCCCGAAACCACAAGGAGTTTCAGTATGTTGTGCAGTAAAAGATAATCGGGTTTGTAATTGGATTTCCAGAGTTTCTGCAGGAAGAAAATCAGGACGATCATGCTTGTGTAGAAGTAAATATCCATGTAGCGGACTTCAAATATTTCGACCAAAAAGTAAATTGGAATTACAGTAGAAACGGTTAATAGTGTAATTATTTTTTTAGAGAAACCTTCGCCATACATCACTGGAATGGTTTGGTAATCGTTCGCGATATCGCCTTTAATGTTTTCGAGATCCTTAATCATTTCACGGATTAATATCAGAAGAAAAAGGAAAGAGGCATGGGCAAAAATCTGAGGATATAGGTTTTTATAATACAATAAGATGGCAAAAAACGGAAGTACGGCAAGGAAAGATGCCGTTAGGTTTCCGATGAATGGCATTTTCTTTAGCTTGTGTGAGTAAAACCAAATCAGGAAAATATACACGGAGAAGAATAATACGGCGCGAAACGAAACGAAGAATGCGATTAGGAAAACTATGAAATTTACCGTGAAATAAACCTGAAGTTTTGTTTTTTGGCTAACTAATCGATCGAGTTTTGATTTGTTTGGACGATTGATCAGGTCTTTTTTGCTGTCGTAAAAATTATTGATGATGTAGCCTGATGCAATAGTTAGGCCTGATGCAATTACGATTATGAATAAATTAAAATCGAGCAGGACGTCCAGCGCTCTTTTTTCGGGAGCTAAAATGAAAATTGCCGATAAATATTGTGCCAGCGCAATAATCGGAATATTATAGCCACGCACTACAGAAAACATGCTGACGATTTTCAGTAATAGATGTTTGGATTTGCGGCTTAGCATTTCTTTTTTTTGAATTGTTCTTTTCAATACCAAAAGTACATAAATTACTGTTCGCTCGGATGTGGAATACTTACAATAAATTTGCTGCCCATATGAATTTTGGATTCCACTGTAATGGTTCCGTTCATGTTTTCGACCGACTCTTTGACGATGTAAAGCCCTAATCCGGTTCCTTTGTTTTTGTTGGTTACAAAAAACATATCGAAAATACGATTCAGGTATTGCTTGCTGATCCCGATTCCGTTATCCTCTATTTCGATGATAAAGGCATTGTCGGATGGATAGGTTTTGATTGAGATGAAGGGTTTATCTTTTTCAAAATCGGCATATTTTATAGCGTTGGATAATAAATTGCTGATGATGATTTTTAGCCTCAAATTATCGCTGAATGTTTTGTCTATGAGCAGTTTTTTTGTTATGCTGATTTTTTTGACTTCCTGAATATGCTGCAATTGCGAGATGGCATCATTAACAATCTGGACCAAACTTACCTTCTTTATTACGTCTTTTGTCCGCTTGTTCCTTGAATAATCGATAATGTCTTTGATGAACTGGTCCTGTTTGTCGAGTACGCTTTGCATCATATCGAGGTAACTTTTTACTTCTTCAGGATCTTGTTCTGTTTTTAGGATATCTACAAGTCCTTTTAGGGAGCTTATTGGTGAACGCAAATCATGGGATGCGCTATATACAAAACGGTCGAGCTCTTTATTGGCAAGTGTTAAATCATTATTTTTAGTTTCGATTTCGTGTTTGGAGCGTATTAGCTTTTGCGCTGTTATGCCATAGTAAAGCGTTACGGTGCAAACAATGATCAGGATGAAAAAAATATTGGTGTAGATAAGGTAGTTTTTGATTTCGCGTGTGCCTTCGCCAAGTGTTCCTGAAAAGTTGATTGAGTTTATGGTCAGCTTATCGCTGATTTCATTGATCTGTAACAAGAAATCATTCCGTGAAGCGTCATCCAAATGCTTAACCTGGACTTTAGTATGGATTTTATCGCCAAGCGCATTGAACTGATTGATTAATGTATCACCTTTTTCCCATTCGCCGATAGCTTTCTTAAAGAAGGAAATTTGGTTGAAATTCTTAAAAAGCCAAATCATATCATCTAAATCCTCTTTATGGTTGCGCCCGGCGATTAAGTACTTTTTGATGGTGTCATGATTGCTGTTATTGGTTAAATGCATTCTTGCTAAACCATCCGCCTGAGGAATGCCCAGATCTTTTTTGAATGATTTCCATTCGTCCGGATCTTCGTTGCAGATATAGCTGATAAGGTGCCTGGCCGCGTCCTTTTGTCCTTTGGAATAATGTGATTCGCCATTCACATAGGCACGGTTAGCCGATAAGATTTTAATGGTAAAAAAATTGATGAAAATAAGAAAGGTACACGATAAAAAAATGACACTCAAAAGAATCAAAACTTTTGGGAGTTTTAGGTTCTTAAGAGATATTTTTCTAGCCATAAAATTCTTTGTTAGAAAGAAGTTATGACAATTTACCTCTTTTTTTTAATGTAAAGTAACGAATTGCGATTTTTTAGATTAATGCAATTAGAATTGATAAACAACTTCCAATTTATAATCTTTCAAGGATGCTTTGGCTTTTTCCAAGTCTTCGGTAAAACCTAAAATATATCCGCCACCGCCAGATCCACAAAGTTTTAAGTAGTAGTCATTGGTGTCAATTCCGCGTTGCCAGATGCCGTGAAAAGCTTCGGGAATCATTGGTTTGAAATTGTTTAAAACCACTTTGGATAATTGCTTGGTGTTTTTGAAAAGAGACTTCATATCGCCGCCAAGGAAATTCTCGACACAGGCATCGGTATATTTTACGAATTGCGTTTTAAGCATTTTGCGGAAGCCTTCTTCTTTAAGGTTTTCCATGAAAATGTTTACCATCGGAGCCGTTTCGCCTACAATTCCGGAGTCTAATAAAAATACTGCACCTTTTCCTGTAGCACTTTGTGACGGAATTCCGGTCGCTTCGATATTGTCTTTTGAATTAATTAGGATCGGAATACTTAGATAACTGTTCAATGGATCAAGACCCGAACTTTTTCCGTGGAAGAAAGATTCCATTTGAGAAAAGATTGTTTTAAGCTGTAGTAATTTCTCTCTGGTAAGGTTTTCTAAAACAGTAATTTTGTTGTTGGCATATTTGTCATAAATAGCGGCTACCAATGCGCCACTGCTTCCAACGCCATATCCTTGTGGAATGCTTGAATCGAAATACATTCCTCTTTCTACGTCCGCTTTCAGCGCATTGAGATTGAAGGTAACTAATTCTGATTGCTCGTTTTGTAATTGTTCCAGATAAGTGACAAATCTTCTAAGATTCGCATTGGATTTAATGGCTTCCTGTGATGGATTTTCATCCACTTTAAGTGCGCCGTTGTAAAAATTGTAAGGAATTGATAAACCTTTAGAATCTTTTATAATTCCGTATTCTCCGAAGAGTAAGATTTTTGAGTAGAATAATGGTCCTTTCATAATTTAATTGATCCTGTTCCAATTACATCACAAATATACTGACCATTTTGACAATAGCCAACTAATTCGTCTTTAATAAATTGCAAAACAGTTTCTATATCGTTTTCGGGATATAAAACATGTACGTTTGCTCCTGCATCCAAAGTAAAACAAACTGGTATTTTGGTTTCGCTCCTAAAGTTCCAGATGCGGTTTATGATTTCCAGAGTGCTGGGTTTCATCAGAATAAAATAGGGCATTGAAGTCATCATCATGGCGTGTAATGTCAGTGCTTCGCTTTCGGTAATTTTGATGAATTCGTTTAAATTTCCGTTCTCCAAAACAGCTTTTATGGCTGATAAATTCTGATGTGCCTGAGCAAATCTTTGTTTGGCAAAGGGATGATTGTGCATTAAATCGTGCCCAACTGTGCTTGAAACCAGCTTTTCGCCTTTATCAACCAATAAAATGGTATCCTGATAATTATTGAAATTGGAATGAATTTTGGATGGGAATGCTACTCCAAATAAATCCGAACTGCCGTCAATTTCGGCATGATCTCCCCAAACGACGACACTCCCTTTAACGCTTCTGCAGGCACTTCCCGAACCTAATCTGGCTAGGAAAGAGGCTTTTTGGTAAAAGTATCTATCAGTCATTTCGGGATTTAGCGCTTTTTCCAAGCTCATGATATTCATAGACAAAGCAGCCATTCCGGATGCAGAAGAAGCAATGCCTGAACTATGTGGAAATGTATTTTCAGTACCGATTGTGAAATGATAGGATTTCAGATAAGGGCAATACATTTCAATACGTTCAAAAAACTTCTGGATTTTTGGCTTAAAATCTTCCTTTGGTTTGCCTTCGAATAACAAATCGAACGAAAAATTACCGTTGTTTTCCTTTTTGGCGAAAGCCAGTTTTGTAATCGTTTTGCAATTATTTAGTGTAAAACTAACAGAGGGATTGGCCGGAATCTGATGTTCCTTTTTCCCCCAATATTTTACCAGAGCGATATTGCTTGGCGCGCTCCATTCAAAATTTCCGTTTTCAATTGTAGCAGTAAGTGGATTGGCAATAAAATCCTTTTCGGATAGCATAGATTTGAAATTTAAGGCAAAGATACTTTTTTTATAAAAAGCAACTGATATTTTATAAAATCAAACTGTTTTTTGTTTAGTATATTTGAAGATATAAATCATAAGCTATGAAAATCTTAAAAATACTTTTGCTCGTTATTGTGTGTGTTTCCATCGGTTATTTATCAGGAATGGTTACCCGCGACAGTATCAACACTTGGTATCCCACTTTGGTAAAACCAATCTTCAATCCACCGAATTGGATTTTTGCCCCTGTTTGGACTTTACTCTATATAATGATGGGAGTTGCGGCGGGTTTGGTTTGGACAAGCAACGCGGATGAAAAAATAATACAGAAAGCTCTTGGTTTTTTTGCCATTCAATTCGGATTGAATGCGCTTTGGTCGTATTTATTCTTTGGTTTGCATAATCCGTTATTGGCTTTAGTAGAAATTGTCTTGCTTTGGCTGATGATTTTTGAAACCTATAATCAGTTTAGGAAAATAAATAAAATTGCCCGATTTTTATTCATTCCCTATTTGGCGTGGGTCAGTTTTGCAACGATACTGAATGCCAGTATTTGGTGGTTGAACAGATAAAAAAAGTCCCGATTCGATCGGGACTTTTTTAATTATTGAATAACAAGTTTTTTAGACAGTTTCATGTTGGTATCTGAAGTTATCTCAACCAGATAAACTCCTTTTGGGAAATCAGAAACATCAACTGTCAAGCTTTCTGTAGCTGTAGTAGAAACAGCTTTAACTATTTTCCCAAGGATGTCATAAAATACAACTCTGCTGATTTGTTCATTCGTATTAATCAAATCGATATTCACAGAATTTGTTGCCGGATTCGGATATAAAGCCAGGCTATTGGAATCAAATGTTTCCACGGCTAATGGAACAGTGAATTTACTGTTGAAAGTTGCAGTTACAATCGCTGGGTTTGAGTCGAAATAAATCGATGCGTTATTTGGAATTATATCACCAGCCTGAAATCCAGGAATAAGTTTAACTTTAAATTGAACATAACCTCTACTGCCGTTTTCATTTGCTGTAGAAGTTGTCAGGAATATATTTTTAAAATCCCAAACCAGTCGGTTGTTGATTCTCTTCATTGTATAATTATGACTCGCGCTAACCATTCGGACACTTTCAGCGTCAATTTTTAAAACGTTGAGTACGTCCTCAATCTTTACATCAATTGCATTAGCGGTTCCGTTGTTTTGAAATCTGATGGTGTAAAAGAAATAATCATCCTGAGTAAACGTATTGAACGGAATTGTTTTACCCCGGGATTCCATTTTATCATTTGGATCCCATGAATTAACTACAATTTGAGAATTGGAACTCGCATTATTTGTAGCATCCATATCATCTGCCGGAGCTGTGATTGAAGCAGTAGCCGTTATTACATCATTAATGTTTACGGTGGGAACCAATGGGACATTCATCGTCACAGTAAAAGTCCTCGTTTCATTTGGTAAAAGATTAGTGAATGCATATGTAAATCCGCTTACATTATTTACGGCACCAGCCTGGCTAACTGTAAAAGTTGTAATTTGCGGCGGTTTTGCAAAAGTTATTGTTCCGTTGGCCGTTGCAATTCCCTGATTTTTATAGGTAATTCTATTTACATAAGTAAAGCCCGGCCTTGGAGCAGTTACAGGAGCAATTGATACGGTAACGTCATTATAACTCTGTGTTAAGGTAATAGGGAAGTATAAAAATTGTGGTCCGCTTCCAACAGCAATGCTAATGTTGCTGTAAGTTGTTGTTCCCGAATTGTAATAAGAAGCAAATTGGGACTGTAGTGCATAACTGAAAGAATAAGTGTTTGCCGGATTAGTGTCAAACAAGGCAAATTGTCCTGTAGGAGAATAACCATTTACATTTATTCCATCGCTATTTTGCTGGTAAATAAAGGAACCATGCGGAAATAATAATTCGCCGGTATCCTTAATTCCATTGCTGTTACTGTCTACAAAAGCTACGAGGACTATTTTATCTGAATCTTGCGCACAAACAACATTGGCAGTCCACCCCGGTCTGTTTTGAGTATTATCACTTATAAACCTGAAAGTCAGGCAGCCATCGGGACTTGTTGAAACAAATGGGCCAGGAACTGCAGTTCCCCAAAATCCGCCAGCCAATCCACCTGGAACATTTCCTGCTGGATTGGTGCTTGTAATTTGTGGCGCACCTATTGAATTTCCATCAAAAACATACAAGGCATCATAAGTGGCCTCTGTATCAAAAGTATTAAACACTACCGAAACAATTTGGCCGGGTGTTGTTGGGCATATGGTAGTTGTTGAGTCTAAATTATTAGTATAATTTGCGCTTGGTCCATCGTTATCTACGAATTGTCCACCACAAACAGGGGTGCGGTTTGTGTGCAAAAATTATATCCGGCAGACCAGTTACTGGTTTCAGTTGAAGAACAAACCGCTCTAACATAAAAGATATAACAAGTACTCGAAGCCAAGTCAATTACATTAACCGAATTTGTTGAAGCATCTTCTCCGGTAGTTGCTGCAGTTGGTATTGGGCTTCCCGCAGGAAGGATTAAATATTGCCATTCTGTTGCAATAGTTGTGTCCGGATTGGGACTCTGCATCCAGTTAATTGTAGCGGTAGTAACATTAATGTCAGTGACAGAAAGAGCACTTGGAACTCTGCATGTGGGTGCAGGTCCACAAGTAATATTGGCAATCCATCCCGGCCTGTTTTGTGTGTTATCGCTTCTAAATCTAAAGGTTAAACATCCGGTAACATCAGATGAGGTAAAAGGACCTGGAATTGCAGTGCCCCAATATCCTCCCGGTAGTCCGCCCGGAACATTTGCTGCAGCGTTTGTACTAGGGATTTGCTGCGAAGCTATTGAATTCCCGTTAAAAACATATAAGGCATCCCAGTTTGCCTCAGTATCAAATGTTACAAATGTTACTGTTACTAACTCACCTGGAGTAGTTGGGCAAATGGTAGAAGTGTTGTCTGAATTATTGGTGTAATTGGCAGTAGGTCCGCCGTTGTCTATAAAATTTCCTCCGCATTCAGGAGGAGCAACTGCTGTTGTAAAAGTACTAAAACAATTCCAAGAAGAAAAATCGGTATCAGAACACACTGCCCTAATGCAGATAGAATAACAGGTTGCCGGACTCAAATCATTAAGGAGAAAAGGAGAGCCTGTGTTAGCCACAATAAATCCTGTGGTATTGGCTGTGGGTACAGGCGAGCCACATGGTAGGGCAATTACGTGCCAGTTTGTCGCCACACTGTTGTCAGGATTAGCGGGCTGCGTCCAATTTAATGTAACAGTACTATGGGTAATTGTTGAAGTGCTAAGAGCTATTGGAAAACTGCAGGTTGGCACCGATCCACAGCTTACATTCGCAATCCATCCGGCCGCAATTCCACTGTTGTCACTTCTGAATCTAAAAGTCAAACTACCATCTGCACTCGATGAGGTAAAAGGTCCGGGGATTACATTTCCCCAGTAACCTCCTGCTAAACCTCCCGGAACATTTCCTGGGCCATTTGCACTTGCGATTTGTGGAGCTGCTATTGAATTTCCATTAAAAACATATAAGGCATCCCAATTTGTCTCAGTAGCAAAGCTTGTGAAAGTTACTGTTACTACTTCCCCTGGAGTAGTAGGATATATAGTTACTGTATAATCACTATTGTTAGCATAAGCAGCAGTTGCTCCAGCCGGATCTGTAAATGTACCGCCACAAACTATAGGCACGACACAGGAATTAATGATAATGGTGGCAACACTTGTATCACTAGGACAGGCTTGATTGGAGTTAACAGTGTAAACAAATGTACTCGTTGTGGCTCCAATTGCTGAGGTAAAAGTTCCATTAGTCGCGTTGAAAGTGCCGCCAGTTCCGGCAACTCTTGTCCACGTGCCTCCAGACTGTTCGCTAATTATCAAGTCAGACAAACTAATAGGAGCAACGCTTGAATCGCATACAGTTGTACTACCGTCAGCTCCCGCGTTATTCAAACTCACAGCCAACACAATACTTGAAAAATAAACTTCGCTATTGGTATTATCGACAACACGGATGTAGATAACCTGCTCATTTGGAGAGATGTTAGTATAAGCATTTGTAGATCCAATTGGGTTTATACCTGTTTGAGCATCTGTGAAAGTTTCATAAAAAGTTACCACAGTTGTATTCGCATTTAAGCCATTCAGGATAGCGGGAATCTGCGAGCTCAGGTTAAACGTCTCAAAGCCATCGCCGTTGGCGTCACACAGAGTTAATTCAGGCATTACAGATGGTGGCTGAGCATTAATGCCAATGCTTACTAATAGGAACAGAAGGAGTAATAGTTTTTTCATGATTGGTTGGTTGGTTTTTGACATTCAAATATAGTGAACTATTTTAATATTAGCTTCTTAGTGATTTTAGAATTGCTGTCCGATAGTATTTCTGCCAAATAGATTCCTTTAGCAAAATGCGAAACATTTATATTGACAATGGTGTCGGAAATATCATTTAGGCTGTAAATCCTTTTTCCTGTAACATCGTAAATTGAAATCTTCGCGATTTTTTCCAGGCTATTGCTGTTTATTGTAACGATATCATTTGCCGGATTAGGAGATAATGATATACTGCTGTTATCGAAATTAGGATTTCCTAATTGTTCTACAAATTCTGTATTGAATGTTTCAGTTACGATTGCCGGATTGGAATCAAAATAAATCGAAGCCGTTGCCGGAATTATATCACCAATAGCAAAGCCCGGTTTTAGTTTTACCCTAAAAGTGATAAACCCATTGCTCAAATCTTCATTAACAGAAGCCGGAGGCAATTGAATATTATTAAACTCCCACGAAACTGTATTGTCTCTTCGAACCATTATATAATCATGTCGTGCAGCAATCATCTCGATACTGTTTTCGTCAATTCGGGAATCTAAAACATTGTCCACACGGACTCTAATGGCATTCGCATTTCCGGTATTTTGGAAGCGAATGGTATAAGTCAGGTAGTCATTTTGGCTGAACTGGTCAAACTGAATCTGTGGTCCGTGAGATTCGTTGATGTCATTGGGATCAAAAGAGGATTGTACTGTTTGTGTGATGGACGATGTATTATTGGACAGGTTATTGTCAGCAGGAGAAAATGAAATAGAGGCACTGCTTGTCAATAAGTCATTCAGATTAACCGTTGGAATTGGGGGAACACTTGTCATTATGCTCATGGAAATGCTATGCCCGATTGCTAAGCCGGAATAATCATAGGTAAAGCCAGTTGGGGTGTAAACAACACCAGCAGAAGGACTGGTGGAATAAATAGTGGTATTGGGTGCTTTAATGTAAGTAAGTGTTCCGGATGCAGGAGAATTAATCGAATTCGTATAAATACTTAAATAATCATAATCGTTTGTATCCGGTCGCGGATTTACTGACGCTGATAAATAGACAATGTTGTCGAAACAACCCGGTACTGGCACTACAGGAAAATATAAAGTTTGAGGTGTGTGTGCACTAACAGAAATGTCATCATAATTAAACGAACCTAAACTGGTGCATTGACTATACATAGGATATATAGTATATCCAAAGTCGAAAGTATCATTTATATTGTTGGGAATAAAAATGAATGCCCCATTATATGAATAGGCACTTCCTATTCCTCCTTGATTGTTTCTGCTAATAGTAAAACTTCCCTGGCTAAATGGCTGTTCTCCCAAATCTTTTATGCCATTATTATTGGTGTCAACAAAAGCTACTAAATTTATCGGTGCATATTGATGGGATAAAGATACAGGATGCCACGTATTGATTACAGGGCAGGAATTTTTAATGAAAACTTTATAACAGCTGTCGGGAATGAGATTTGTGAATTGATAGGTATTTGAGCTAACAGCTATGCCATTATCTGTTGATGTTGGATTCGTAGCACTGCAAGGCAAAATCATTACTTCAACTGTGTCAAGAGATGACCATGACAAATCTACTGTAGTAGGAGAGGAATAGTTTGCCGTTCCCAATACATTTATATAGCAATCGATCGTTCCATCAATACGTACATTATCAATCATCCAACGATCGCCATCAATAGTTCCGTCTGCCGAAGTATATTCGCGGACAAAAGCTATGTAGACAGGTATGCCAATATTCACATAATCCGATAGGTCAATGGTTTTTTCAGCCCACTGATCATAATTGGATGGCGGTAGTAACGTATCTTCAGTCCATTCCTCAATCAATGTATAAGAGCCTGGATCTGATGGATCTATAAAAGCCGGAGCAATCACAATCCTGTATTTGGTCCCCTGATTGCCCGAAGTAAACATTCTGGTGTAGAAATGCAGTTGAGCATTATTTTCAATAGTTATGGGTGGAGTAACTAAGTAATCTTCCGAAGTATTTCCTGCAATAATCCCTTCGCGGTTTACTGAGGCACATTGAGAGCCTTCATAAAATATACCTGCAGAAAATGCATTAATGCCCCAGAATTGTCCTGTTCCGGAACCTGGATTGGGAGAATTATATTCAAAAACCGTCCAATTGCCTGAGCCTAACGTCCAGGTTGCAGGAAGTGGCCCGCTTATTCCAGACGTGTTTTCAAAACCTTCAACTAACTGTGAAAAGCCTAATGAGGAGTACAATAAAAATAAAAGGGAAAGTAATAGTTTCTTCATGGTTTGGTTTTAAGGAAACCAAATTTAACTGATTTTGAGGAAACTACAATGTTAAATCACCTGAAATCTTCAGTAACTGCCTCAGCCACAATAAAACCTGATGTCCATGCATTTTGGAAGTTAAAACCACCCGTAATAGCATCGATGTTAACTATTTCTCCGGCAAAGAATAAGTTTGGATGCAATTTGCTTTCCATTGTTTTGAAATTAATTTCCCTTAAATCAATTCCGCCTGCAGTAACAAATTCTTCTTTGAAAGTGCTTTTACCATTTACCTGGAATTCACCATTCGTAAGTTGGTTGGCCAAATCGGTCAGTTGTTTTTTAGACAAGTCTGCCCACTTCTGCTCACTTTCAATGCCCGAAGCCAAAACCAAACTTTCCCATAAACGATTCGGAAATTCAAACGGTGATTTCTTGCTCACGGCTTTCTTAGCATGTTCCTGCTTGAGTTCTTTTAAGGTTTCCATCGCTTCGTCAAAATCGACTTCGTTCAGCCAATTGACCTGAAGCATAAATTGGTAATTTTTATCGAATAATTCGCGTGCGCCCCAAGCCGATAATCGCAGGATTCCCGGGCCTGACATTCCCCAGTGCGTTATCAGTAAAGGTCCGGAAGCTTCCAGTTTGCTGTTCTTTACCTTTACTTTCGCAAAAGCCGAAAGCCCCATCAAATCCTTAATTCGGGCATCCTTAATATTGAATGTAAATAGGGAAGGCACTGGCGGAACAATACTATGCCCCAATTCTGTCAGCATGTCCCACATTTTTGGATTACTACCCGTAGTCATGATTAACTTTTGGCAGGCGAAAGTTTCATGATTGGTTTCTACTTTCCAATAATCCTCAGCTTTAAAAACGGATTGTACACTCTGACCTGTCAAAACCGATATTCCTAATTTTTGCGTGGCAGATAAAAAGCAGTCGATAATCGTTTGAGAACTGTCTGTAACCGGAAACATCCTGCCGTCTTCTTCAATTTTGAGTTCGATGCCGTGCTTTTCAAACCATTCAATCGTATCGCCAGAACAAAACTGATGGAAAGGACCACGCAGTTCTTTTTCGCCTCGCGGATAAAACTTCACCAAATCATTCGGAATAAAGCACGCATGGGTAACATTGCATCGTCCACCACCGGAAATACGCACTTTCTCAAGAACGGTTTTTCCCCGCTCTAAAATGGCGACTTTGAGCTTCGGGTTTTTCTCCACAATGTTAATTGCCGTAAAAAACCAGCCGCACCGCCGCCCACAATAATGATGTCAAAGTTTGAGTTCATATCCTATCCGGGAAATCTGTAATGATGCCGTCCACCTGTAACGATTGGACAAAGATAATATCTTCCGGCTCATTGACGGTCCATGGATAGACTTTAAAATTTTTAGTCTGCATCTGAATCACATTCTCAGCAGTTAGCATATGGTAATAAGGATGAATGGAATAAGCTTTTATGAATTTGGCGAAAGCCATAGCTAAATCCAAATCGGTATTAGTCAAAACGCCAATCGGGATTTTATCGTTCAGGAAATGCACCTGTTGTATAGTATTCCAGTCGAAACTCGAAACGATGAAGTGTTCGTAATTCCAGCCTTTTTCGGAAACGTAATATTCAATCAGATCGGCAACTTTATCGGCGGTTTCAAAGGTTTTGAGTTCCACATTGATAAAGCATTTTTTATCAACCAAATCAAAAACAGTTTCCAAACTTGGAATGCCTACTTTTTCCAAAGCAGTTTTGAGAATGTCTTTTACAAAACCTTTATCAGATGTAGTCCGGTCAATGGTATCGTCATGAATAACCATTACTTTTCCATCCAAACTCAAATGAACATCCAACTCAATGCCATCCACACCCAAATCAATAGCTTTTTGGAAAGAAATTAAAGTGTTCTCCTGAGCATACCCTTTCGCACCGCGATGGCCTATTTTGAGCATCCTATTGCTTTTCCAATAAAACAATTCCGAAATCGGTGTTCAGATTCACTTTCCCTTTGGAGACAGTTGTGGTTTTTCCGGAATAAGCGTCTTTTACTTTTGTGCCGTTTACGAAAATGCTTCCAACCGGAATACTCTTTTCGCCCTTTGGCAAATCCAAACCAACGACCACCTTATCCGAATATTTTCCTTTGGTATAAACCCTGCTGAAAACGTAAGGAGCAGCCGTAAGCTGAGTATGGATTCCAGCACCAATGGCAGGATGGTTTTTCCTGAACAAGCCTAATTTCTGCCAATGCACCATAACTTCTTTGGTAGCAGCATTGTTGGTGATTTCATCCCAATTCATATTCGAACGCAGGGTTGCATCGCCCTGAGTGCCTTCAATGTCTAAGGAACGCGCGCTTTCATCGCCATAATATACTTGTGAAATTCCTGGAGCCAATAATAATTTGGTCCCGCTTTCAAAAGTCTTTTCCCTTTTCTTGTCAAATGGATAACCGTCATCGTGAGACGAAACATAGTTCATTACGGTGTTGCCTTTTAGGTCGTTCTGCAAAATGTTATTGTATTTTGAAAACAATTCTTCGTAGTTCATTTTGGCCTCATTCCTAAAATCAAAATTGATCAATCCGGTAAAACCGTTGGCAAAGTAATCCACTTTCTTATCGCCAAAGTCATAAAGACGTTTGTTGCCAATGTTATAGCCATAGACTTCTCCAACCGTAAAAAACGGATTGCCATCCAATACTTTTTTTGGATTTTTTTCTTGTATTCGGCGAAAGCCTGATCGCAGACTTTTTGAAATCGGCCCACACATCTTCTTTAGTATGCTTTGCCGTGTCTACACGATAGCCATCAATTCCGAACTCGGTGATATAATCCGCAAGCCATTTCATGATATAATATTTTGGAGCTCTTGGATAGCCCGTCTTTTTGAAAAACGCATCCAACGAAGCCACTTCCTTGTCATAACGTCCTTCTTTTTTCCATTTATTGGCTAAAAAGGCTGGTAACGCTACATTCTCATTGCTTTCTGTCTTTACATCCGGAAGGTTTTCAACCAAGGTGCAATTGATATAAGTTTCATAAGACTGATAAGTGCATTTTGGCGAAGTACGAACCCAATCGTTCGGATAAACAGAATCTTCAGCAGTAACTGGACCAGTGTGGTTAATAACCGCATCGAGCATGATTCTAATCCCTTTAGCATGGGCTTTCTGAACCAACTCGGCTAAATCTTTTTGGTTCCGTAACTCGGATCTAGCGAACTCCAATCCCTTGTCCAATAGCCATGAAAACCATAAGTGAATCCCGTGCCTTCGTCAACGCCGTCATGAACCTGCTCCACAACTGGCGTCATCCAGATTACATTGATGCCCAATTCAGTAAAATAACCTTCGTCCAGTTTTTCGATGATTCCACGGATATCGCCGCCTTCAAATCCTCTTAATTTTCCGGTTGGTTTATTCCTGTTGAAAGTATGGTCGTTGCTTGTATCGCCATTGTTAAATCTATCGGTAACGATGAAATAAACATTGGAACTTTCCCAAATAAAGGGTGCTTTTGGAGTTGCTGGCTTCTTTTTTGAGCGAATGTGATTCCACAAATGAAGAAAGAAATGAGAATTAGGTTTATCTTGTTCATGTTTTTAGTATTCAATTTTAACTTCCTGAGTGGTTTCTTTGGTCATCTTTACGAAGACCTGCAACGGTTCTGCCATTCGCTTGTAAAGCTGTTCCTGACCATTTACAAATACGCGTTTGGCTTTGATATTGTGAATCAGCACAGACACATTTTTATCGGTAGCCGTATAATTCTTTCCTGTGGTTGAAGCCATTTTAATAATCAGGGATTTACCATTGTTGGTGCTGGTAAAGTTTAGCATTTCCGATTGTCCTTTTTCAAATGCATTCGGAGTCTTTCCATCATCATTGTATAGTTTGCCCGACGAAGTGGTAACAGCTGCATCAAAATAATAATGCAGATTGAACTTTTCCAAAGAATAGCTTGTAGTGTTCTGTATCGTTTCAATCATCGGGATAAAACTACCGCCACGAACGAAAGTCGGAATGTAATCTTCATTTACTTTTATGGTTTCTGTAGTGCCGCCAGTGTATTTTTTATTGGTATAAAAATCAAACCAGTTGCTACTTTTTGGAAAATACACTTCCGTGGATGTTATTCCGGATTTTGTAATCGGTGTTACCAAAAAGTCATTTCCCCAAAAGTAAGTTCCCGAAACTGCCGTCAAAGTAGGCTCTTCAAACATGAGTGGACGCATTAATGGAGTTCCTTTCTGATTGTTATCGAAAGACAAAGTATAATTATAAGGCATCAACTGATAACGCAATTCCACTTGTTTTCTGGCTTTAGCCAAAGTGACCACATCTTTTCGGGCTACTTCCGAAGCTACATCTTCCTGCGCATGCGGACGGAATATCGGATTGAAGACGCCGTATTGCAGCCAACGCAGGTACAATTCGTTGTCAAAATAATCGCCTGCAAATCCGCCAAGGTCAGAGTGCATATAGCCTAAACCCTGCATTCCCATCTGTAATGCTATTTCCATCTGGCTTTGTAATCCGCCCCAGCTTCTGCTTACGTCTCCGCTCCACGGCACCATTCCAAACCGTTGCGAACCCGAATATCCGGCACGCATCAAAATAAATGGTCTTTGTGTCGGGAAATCTTTTTGTAACCATCAGCTATTAGTTTGGCCCAATTGTGCCCATAAATATTGTGTACTTCATCCGCCTTTCCTCCAGCTGTGATTACTTTGGAAGGAAAAACTTCGGGTTCTCCTAAATCGCCCCACATTCCACCAACACCTTGATTTATCAATCTCTTATAAACATTCCAGAACCAGTCTTTTCCTTCCGGCTTAAAAATATCTACAACACTGGTGTTTCCAAAATAGAAATCCCAGGTCGCTGGTTTTCCGGACTTGTCGGTTACCAAAACTTTTTTGTCTACAGTTTCCTGCCATTTGGATGAGGTTGTCAGGATAAAAGGTTCGGTAATCAGGATGGTTTTTATTCCTTTTGCGTTTAAATCGGAAATCATTTTGTCCGGATTTGGGAAATTGTCCTTGTCCCAATCCAAATTGCCCATTGTGCCTTTTATTCCTTTTCCAAACCAATACAAATCGAGGATTATAGCATCAACCGGAACATTGTTCTGCTCAAATTTTTTAATCGTATTCTCAACCTCTTCCTGTGAATGATAACCAAATCTACTTGAGAAATTACCCAAAGCCCAACGTGGGAGCAATGGTTGCTTGCCTGTCAAATCAGTGTAATTGGATACTAAATCAGTCCAACTATCTCCAACAATGACCTGATAGGTTTTGCGGCCTAAAATGGTTTCATAGGTTAAGGTATTGTCTTTTTTGCTGTCCAAATCCATATAGCCAATAGCAGCATTGTCAAAATGCACCGCATACAACTTAGAAGATAAAACCAAAGGAATGCAGAAATTCATCAGCTCTGCTTTAGTTTCATATCCATAATGCGCACGGTTGTATAACTGCAAACGATTGCCACGACGATTCATTCCCAAAGCTCTTGCTCCGCCACCATAAAGTGCTTCGGAATTATCTAGATTGAAGGATAAAGTCTGGGTCGAATCATTGATTTTTGCATAGCCTTCCTTTTCAGAAACCAAAAGGGTATTTTTATTGTAGTATGAAATCTGGAATGGAGATTTGTTGATCCTTACGCTGATGCCACCTCGGCTTAGCTCAATTTTTTCTTTGGTATTAATTAACCAACCCGTATTGGTAATTGGGGATTGTACCACTGCATGCGAGCCTGAAATATAAGTTTCTCCTTTTGGAATAAAGGTGGTTTCGACAACTTTCGGTGAGTAAAACCTAATCTGATAAGTTCCATCGTTGGTTTCAATCGTGTAATTGGTTTTGTTGTTTTTGATCGATAGGAATTTACGGTTCGCATTTTGGGCAAACGAAATTGAGGTAATTAATGATAGGAATAATAGCTTTCTCATTTTGTTTAATTAATCGCGCAAAGGCACAAGGCGCAAAGCATTTTATGTTTTTATATTTGTGTCTCTGCGACTTTGCCAGACTTATTTATTTTAATTCCAATATCAATACCGATTTCGCATCAATAATAATATCACTTTTCAGATCAACCGTTTTTCCCGAAAGGACATCACTTCCGCTTTGACGACTTTGGATATTCTCTGCGAAACGGTTCGTTTTTAAAGACTGTGTTTCATTGCTGTTATTGAGGATAACCATTACGCTCTCTTTTTTGTTGTAACGGAAATAAACATACACATTATTTTCCGGAAGGTATTGCGTGGTTTTACCAGTATGGATTACTTCTTTTGTTTTTCTCCAGTTGAATAATTTTGATGTGAAATCATAATAGTTGTTCTGTTCAACAGTTCTTCCTGTTTTGGTAAAAGCATTGTTGGAATCACCATTCCAGCCACCTGGAAAATCGTGTCGGATATCTGCGTCACCTTTACCTTTATCACCATCCATACCAATTTCTGAACCATAATATAACTGTGGGATACCACGAACGGTTGCCACCAAAGTCATTGCCATTTGGTATTTTTTGATATCGTGATAGGTTTGGTTGAATCGCTGTGTATCGTGGTTTTCTGCAAAAACAAGAATGTTGTCGATATCCGGATAAAGGAAATCGTTGGCAAAATTATTATAAACCCTTGGCATGCCGTTATCCCATTCTTGTTTGTCTTCGCTAAATATTTTGGTAATGGCCGTGAAAAGAGTAAAATCCATAACGCTTGGTAGGTTGGAGTTATAATTTTGGATGGCACCTATTTTGGAATCCTTCTGCCAATAAGCCATTTGCGCCTGGTCATCCATCCAAACCTCACCTACGATATTGAAATGCGGGTATTCGTTCATGATGGTTTTCGTCCATTCAGCAATCCCGGCTTTGTCACAATAGGAGTAAGTATCCACCCGGAAACCATCCAAATCGGCATATTCAATCCACCAAATGGCATTTTGGATTAGGTAATTTACAACCAACGGATTCGCTTGGTTCAGGTCCGGCATGCTCCTTACAAACCACCCGTCTACACAATATTTTTGGTCGATTGTTGCAGCGTTGCTGTCAAATTGCGTCGCCATCCTGTAGTTAGACTGGCCATAACCTGGGAATTGATGTATCCAATCATACGTTGGTAAATCCTTAATCATCCAGTGTTCGGAACCCCAATGATTGGTTACATAATCCATCACAAGTTTCATGTTGCGTTTGTGGAGTTCAGCAGATAGTTTAATATATTCTTCATTCGTTCCATAGCGCGGATCGACTTTGTATACATCGGTTTGTGCATAACCATGATAGGTGCCGCGGGCGGAATTAGATTCGCACAAAGGCGTATTCCAAATGGTGGTAGCGCCTAAATCTTTTATGTAGTCAAGGTTTTTTATGATGCCTTCGAGATCACCGCCGTGTCTTGCGCCTGGTGTAGCGCGATCGGTTTTTTCCGCCATTTCAGCAGTACTGTCATTTTTAGGATTGCCATTCGCGAATCGGTCAGGCATAATGAGGTACATCATGTCTGAGGAATCAAATCCTTGGCGTAAAGCCGAATCTTTGCGACGTTGCTTTATCGGATACTTTTGGGTAAAAACAACTTTGTCCTTTTTTTAAAACTAAAAGTCAGCTCCGTTGCCCCTATGTTTTTAGTGTCAATCGTTACGAAAACATAGTTTGGATTTTCCGTTTTTTTGATGTTCTCGATGGCAATATTATTCGAAACACCCACATTGTATTGTGCGATGTTTTTGCCGTAAAACATAATCTGCACTTTCGACAGCTTCATATCAGCATACCAAAAAGGTGGTTCAACACGGTCAATCTGGGCGGATACTGAAAGGGATATCAGCAAAAGGAATAGTATTTTTCTCATTTGGTTATAAATAAAAAACCCTTTCAGAGAAGTTCCGAAAGGGTTAAAGTTATATTTTTTAAACTGTTACTAAACTATTAGGCTCTACCAAAACCGCAGTTCCGTTTACATAAACCGTAATCGGACTTTCGCCTTCAAGTACAAATTTAGTTTCGTTCTGGTGAATTGAAACCTTAAGGATCTGGTTTCTGAAATTAATCTTAAACGAATAGCCACTCCATTCTTTCGGAATTCTTGGCTCAAAATGAAGCTCGTTATCTTTGACCCTCATTCCGCCAAAACCTTCTACAATGCTCATCCAGGTTCCGGCCATTGAAGTTATGTGCAGACCTTCTTCGACTTCTTTGTTGTAATCATCCAAATCCAAACGTGATGTCCTTAAATAAAAGGTATAAGCCTGTTCCATTCTTCCTAATGTAGCTGCCTGGATAGAGTGAACGCATGGCGAAAGCGAACTTTCGTGAACTGTAAAAGGCTCATAAAAATCGAAATGCTTTTCTAATTGTTCCCTGCTGAAATGATCCTCAAAGAAATAGAATCCTTGTAAAGTGTCTGCCTGTTTAATATAGGGCGAACGCAGTATCCTGTCCCAGGACCATTTCTGATTGATTGGTCGTTGTGATTTATCCAAATCGTGCACTTTTACCAATTCCTTGTCTAAGAAGCCATCTTGCTGTAAATACACATCGTGTTCCTCAGAAAAGGGAAATACATATTATCAGCCACTTTTTTCCAGTGTCCGATTTCTATGGCATCCAATTTTACTTTACCCATGATTCGGCTAAAATCTGAACTATATTCTTTTTCTACCCGCGCTATCTGCTCTACAGCATAATCGATACACCATTTGGCAAGATAATTTGTGTAGAAGTTATTATTTACGTTGTTTTCGTATTCGTTTGGACCTGTAACACCCAAAATCACATATTGATTCCTGTGAGTAGAAAAAGTCGCTCGCTGATGCCAGAAACGGGCTACTCCGATCAAGACTTCCAATCCTTTTTCAGGGATGTAGGAGTAGTCACCGGTAAATCGGTAATAGTTAAATATCGCGAAAGCAATGGCACCATTTCGGTGGATTTCCTCAAAGGTAATTTCCCATTCGTTGTGGCATTCCTCTCCATTCATCGTTACCATCGGATACAAAGCTGCACCATTGGTAAACCCTAATTTGGCCGCATTTTCAATCGCCTTATCCAAATGATTATAACGGTAAGCCAAAAGATTTCGGGCCACCTGCTGGTCTTTGGTTGCCATGTAAAACGGAATGCAGTAGGCTTCGGTGTCCCAATAAGTAGAACCACCATATTTTTCTCCGGTAAAGCCTTTCGGGCCAATATTCAAACGCGAATCCTTACCTAAATAGGTTTGGTTTAAATGGAAAATATTGAAACGGATGCCCTGTTGAGCCTTTACGTCACCTTCAATGGTAATGTCACTCATCTCCCAGATTTTTGCCCACGCAGCAATTTGATCCGCAAGCAATTGGTCGTAACCTATAGACAAAGCTTTGGTAATGGCATTTTGTGCCGCACTTTGAGTATCTTTATGATTCATCGAGACGGTATAACCGCCTAATTTTTGTATCGAAGCAGTTTGGCCTTTAGTGGCTGAAATTTCATAAACAAATTGAACTTTTTCTTTAGAGCTTTCCACGTTTAGCGGAGAAAGATTCTGGTTGTCACCATTCAGCAAAATTGTATTTTGCATGAAGGTTGTTGCTGTAAAATGGGTTTTGAATGTCCTTGCCGTAACAAACGCCTCGTTGCCCGAATTACTAACGCTTAATGGCTCCCAAAATTTCTCTTCCCAGTTGGCATCCTCATTGTGGACTCCAGCATCAACATAAGTACTGAAAACTATTTTGGCATCTTGGTTTAAAGAAGTAACTTCATAATTAATAACTCCTACTTCGTCCAAATCCAAAGAAAGGAACCTACGTACATTTACCGAAACCTGAGTCCCGTTTTGTAACGTGGCTTCAAACGAACGATTGTAAACCCCTTCTTTCATATTCAGCTCGCGGCGAAAGTTGCTTATTTCCTTGCAAGCCGCTAAATCAAGGTTTTCTCCATTGATTGTTATGTTGATTCCAATCCAATTCGGCGCATTAAGTACTTTGGCAAAATATTCAGGATAGCCGTTTTTCCACCAGCCCACCTTGGTTTTATCAGGATAGTAAATCCCGGCAATATAACTTCCCTGGAAGGTTTCGCCTGAATACTGTTCCTCAAAATTTGCGCGCTGCCCCATAGCACCGTTTCCGATGCTGAATAGGCTTTCTGACGACTTGACCTGATCAGTGTCAAATCCTTCTTCTATGATAGACCAGTTGTCTGGTTTGATATAATCTTGATTCATGATGTTTTTATTTTCCTTTTATCATTCAATTTTACTTTATGAAGGCTTCGATGAAGGAAGTATCCATAAATGTAAAATCTTTAAAATTGTATTTTGCTTCGTGTAGTATTCTTTCATCTCCAATTCCGATGCTCGTCATATTTGCAATATTAGCGGCCTGTATCCCGGCAACGGAGTCTTCAAATACCATCGAATCCTCGTTGGTTGCATTTAGTAATTTTGCAGCCCTTAAGAAAACTTCGGGATCTGGTTTAGCATTCGTTACGTCATTTCCATCTACAATGGCATCAAACAAATGCAGGATCTTTACTTTTTCTAGGATGGGACGGGCATTTTTGCTTGCCGAACCCAATCCAATCAATTGTTTTTTTCTTTAATGTATTCCAATATATTAACCACGCCCGGAAGAATCTCTGATTCGTCCATGTTTTCAATATAAGAGAGGTAATCCTCATTTTTCTGGGTAAGCCATTTGTTCTTGGTTTCCTGTGAAGCTTCGATATTTCCTAGTCTCAGGATGATATCCAATGAGCGGATACGGCTGACTCCCTTTAATTCTTCGTTGTGTTCTGGTGTAAATTCGATGCCCAGTTCGGCTGCAATTTTCTGCCACGCCAAAAAATGGTATCTGGCTGTGTCAACAATAACGCCGTCGAGGTCGAATATGAATGCTTTTTTACTCATTTAATTTTTTATTACGTCATCAACATCCTTAACTTTTACAACCAATGCAGCGGCAATAAGGAAACTTACCCCACTCATGATTATAGCGTAAATGGCATGGTCATTATATAAATACTTTACTAATGGCCCACCAATTAAGGCATTGATGATTTGTGGTATTACGATAAAGAAATTGAATATTCCCATATACACTCCCATTTTCTTAGGAGAGATTGATCCGGCAAGAATGGCATAAGGCATAGATAAAATACTAGACCACGCAATTCCAACGCCAATCATTGAAAATACCAACATTTCTTTATTAGGCATAAAATACATTGAAAGTAATCCTAAACCACCTGCGACTAGTGAAATGGAATGTGTTTTCTTTCTGCCAAACTTTTTAGCTAACATTGGCAAAAAGAACAAGGCTACTAAAGCAGAAACAAGGTTATAAACCCCAAATATTACTCCAACCCAATCCCCGGCTTCCTGAAATGCTGGACTGGTGTGGTCTTCTACGGATAATCCGTAGATGTGTTGTGCAATAGCCGGAGTGGTAAAAACCCACATCCCGAAAAGCGCAAACCAAGAAAAAAATTGCACCCAGCTTAACTGTTTCATCGTTGTTGGCATCTTTTTGAAATCCTCAAAGATATCCATCAGGCTAGATTCCTTAGTTTCTCCATCGTCTGCCAATGCTTTTAAATGTGCCTGCTCGTCTTCAAACTTTGCTAGTTCTTCAGGAGAATATTCCTTAGTTGAAAATAGTGTAACCAATATCGATGCCACTAAAACAACCGCGCCAATGATAAAGGAAAGTACCAAATGATGTGGAATTTTTCCATCTTCAGCACTGTTTGAAACCCCAAACCAATTGGTTAAGACATAAGGTAGCCACGAACCGATTACAGCCCCAAAACCAATCAGTGCGGTCTGGATGCTAAAGCCTAAGGTTCTTTGGTCTGAGCGTAAATTGTCTCCCACTAATGCCCTAAAAGGTTCCATCGCAACATTAAAGGAAGCGTCCATTATCATCAACATTCCTGCACCAACCCATAAGGCAGGCATCAATGCAATAAAAATATCAGCTTGTGGCATTAAGATTAATCCAACAGAAGCGAGTAAGGCCCCAACCAAAAAGAATGGTTTCCTTCTTCCGAACCTTCCCCAGGTGTTGTCGCTGTAATGTCCTATGATGGGCTGAACGATTAATCCCATTAAAGGTGCAATTATCCAAAACCAGGATAACTCATGTACGTCGGCGCCAAAAGTCTGTAGGATTCTGCTAGCATTAGCATTTTGAAGGGCAAAACCCATCTGGATTCCCAAGAAACCGAAACTCATGTTCCATATTTCCCAGAAACCTAATTTACGCTTTTCCATTATCGTAATTTAATGATTTATAATACGATAAGCTACGTGCTTATCAAAACTTTTAATTAGTTCGAAGTAAAAGTATAAGCTTTGATAATTGTGGTAAAGATAATAAAGAATTTAAGTTGAGTTCGTTTTGCTTAAAAAAATTAACAACGGAGTTTTACGCAAACGTTTTTTGTTGATAAAATGGGCTACTACTCCAATGTAATGTAACGTGTAAGCTTATTGCAGGTTTGTTGCACTTATATAGGGCGTTAATAGGACGTTAATAGGACGCATCAACTTTTTATAATCAATATTATGTTTTAAATCGTCGATTCTCTTTCTACCAATTCGGTTTCGATAACTTCTGTGCTGTATTGTTCGTCTTGTTGTTCCTCTTCTTCTGATTCCAATCTTTCGATCAGCATTTTGGCAGCTTTACCACCCATTTTTATCCCATTCTGGCTGACGGTAGAGATGCTTGGTGTAGAGTATTTAGAAATAATTCCATCCGTAAAGCCGATTATTGAGAGCTCTTCGGGAACCTTAATATTGTGTTTGCGGGCTAACTTAATTGCAGTTACCGCAAACAATTCATTTACCGCAAAAATGGCTTCGAGTTTATTGTTGATCAGTAAATTTTCTATGGCTTCCTCAAAGTTCTCGGTGTCCTCAATTTTCAATATAAGGTTTTCGTCTACTTTCAGGTCATTTGATTTTAAGGCTTTGATATAACCTTCGGTTCGCAGTTTTCCAACGCTTACGTAGTCAACGGTTGTGATTAGGGCAATCTTCTTGAAGCCTTTGTCGATAAGGAACTGAGTGGCAGAAAAGGCAGCCAGGTTGTCATCGATAATAACCTTATCGCACAAAATGTCATTGGTAACGCGGTCAAACATAACCACCGGCATCCCTTGGTTGATTACCTCTACAATGTGATGGAAGTCCTTTTTCTGCTGAGTTTCCTTTGAAAGCGACATGATAAAACCATCAATACTTCCGTTGGCCAGCATTTCCATATTGATTACTTCCTTGTCAAACGATTCGTCCGACAGGCAGACCAATACATTATATCCGTTTTCATTGGCTACATTTTCAACCCCGCTAATTACAGTGGCAAAAAAATGATGTATAATTTCAGGAATAATAATACAAATTGTCTTAGTCTTTTTGTTTTTCAGGCTTAGGGCAATATTGTTGGGTTTGTAGTTGTAAAGTTTGGCAAACGCCTGTACTTTTTGTCGTGTGTCTTCGCTTATTTCGAGGCTGTTTTTCAATGATTTGGAAACGGTAGATATTGATACATCTAGCTCTTTGGCAATTTGTTTTAAAGTAACTTTTTTTCTCATCATTGTTAAATTGATAAATACTGATTTCTGAATAAAGGTAGCGGATATTTTTTATTCCATCAATTTTAGCGTTAATAAATTATAAAAAGTAAAAACTTTTCAACACGAAAACGTTTTCGGAAGACATTTAACCAATGTTTATTAGGTATATCCTAATTTTTACATAAATTTAACATTCGAAGTCAAAAGTATAAGCACAAAATTTTTTTTAACCTAAACAAAATGTATGAAAACAATTTACAAAAAGTTGTTATTTTTATTTCTATTGCTGCCTCTTAGTGTTCTGGCACAGAACAGTTTGAGCGGTGTTGTAGTTGATGGCACATCAAATCAACCGCTTCCCGGAGTAAATGTAACCGTTCAGGGTGCCAGCAATGGTACTACAACCGATTTTGATGGAAAATTCCAGTTAGCCGGACTAAAAAATGGAGACAAAGTAGTCTTCTCTTTTATTGGCTATGAAAACCAGACTGTTAACTTTTCCGGTCAAAAATCAGTATCCATCAGCCTTAACGAAAGCGCCAATCAACTACAGGAAGTAGTGGTGCAGGTAGGTTATGGAACAGTAAAGAAGAAGGATGTTACAGGTGCTGTCACAACTGTTTCTTCAAAAGAATTCAATAAAGGTTCTAACGTGACCGCGGAAGACCTTTTGAATGGAAGAGTTGCTGGTCTGACTATCAATGCAGGTGGTGGAGCTCCTGGTTCTGGCACACAAATCAGGATTAGGGGAGGTTCTTCGTTATTTGCGTCCAACGATCCGTTAATCGTAATTGATGGATTGCCTTTGGATTCAAAAACGGGTACGGGTTCGACCTCCTTTTTGGCTTCATTAAACCCTAATGACATTGAAAGTTTTACTGTTTTAAAAGATGCTTCTGCTTCTGCAATTTATGGTTCAAGAGCGTCCAACGGTGTAATCATCATTACCACAAAAAAGGAGGAAAGACTTTGGCTGTTGACTATAACTTCCAATATGGATCTGGTAAATATATAGACACGATAGATATGTTTAGTGGTCAGGCCTACCGTGATTTGATTGCTGGTACTTTTGACGACCAAGGAAATCAGCTGACGCCAGGAATTGGTACGCCCACACAAGTGGCATTGTTAGGGACAGCCAATACCGACTGGCAGGATGCGATTTACAGAAGGACTGATTACGTTGACAATAACCTATCAATAAGAGGTAACCTGTTCGGAGCTATTCCGGCACGTTTGTCTTTCGGTAACACCTATCAGGAAGGATTGAGATTAACGAACTCATTTGTAAGGAACACTATTTCAACGACCTTAAATCCAAGTTTCTTTAAGGACCATCTTAAAATCAGATTAAACGCTACGTATGCTAATGAAAGAAACAGGTTTGCTGATGCAGTTGAAAATGCTGCATTAAGCTTCAATCCTACACAGCCGGTTTATGACGCAGCTTCTCCTTATGAAGGATTTTTTGAATACTACAATCCGGATGGCTCATTACAGTTAGGGACAAGAAACCCGGTTGCGCAATTATTGCAAACGCAGGACCGAGGAATCAATGACAGAGTCTTTGGTAATGTCGAGCTAGACTATAAACTACACTTCTTCCCGGCACTTAGAGCAGTTGTTAACTTAGGATTTGATGAAGCTAACGGGCAAAGAACTAAAAAAATGGGAGCTGATGCAGCAAGCGCGCCAAGTAATAATAATGTTCCTTATGGGAAAAATGAATACGAGGAAAGTACCAGAAGAAACAAATTATTTGATTCTTATTTAGTGTATAATAAAGTGTTTGGAAAATTAGACGTAGAAGCACAGGTTGGTTATTCTTACCAAATCCGTCAAAGTGAAAACTCTTTTTCTACAAATATCGTAAGTCCTTTCTATGATCCTGCTAATGCTGACACAGTAACCGACACAGACAATGTACTTATAGGTTATATCGGAAGGGCAAAATTCGGTTATGACGATACTTATTTGTTGACATTGACATACAGAAGAGACGGTTCTTCAAGATTCCCAACAAATAACCGTTGGGGTAACTTCCCGTCAGCTGCTTTTGCATGGAAATTAAAAGAAGCAATGTTCAAAAACACTAAATCAATTACGGATTTGAAACTTCGTTTGGGATATGGTATAACCGGACAACAGGAAATAGATGATGTTGAGGCAAGGAATTATTACATACAGCAATATGCTACGGGTAGTGGTACAAGCCAGTACACCTTTGGTCCTGTTGTATTCCCAATAGGAGGGTCTAAACCATACAACCCCGATTTGAAATGGGAAGAAACTACAACATACAACGTTGGATTGGATGTTGGATTATATGACAGGCTTAATTTATCATTTGATGCATTCTATAAAAAGACGGAAGATTTGATTGCTAAGGTGGCAGTGCCGGATGGTGGAAATTTTTCAAACAGAGGGTATCAAAATATTGGGGCCTTTTCAACAAAAGGACTTGAAGCATCTGCCAACTGGTTAGCTGTTAAAACCGACAATTTTAATTGGAACATCAATTTGAACGCTACGTCATTCAAGAGAAGGATAGATGAATTGGCTTTCGGTGCGGACATCCAATTAGGGGGTACAGGAGTAGGAACTGGAGGAACAGCACAAATTCACAGAGAGGGATTTGCACCAAACTCGTTTTACGTTTACAAACAATTGTATGATAACGCCGGAAACCCTATTGAAGGTGCTTATGCTGATACAAACGGGGATGGAATTATCAATGGCGATGATAGATACATCTATAAAAACCCAGATCCAAAAGTAATTTTAGGATTTGCATCTAACCTTAATTACAAAAATCTTGATTTGTCATTCAATTTGAGGGCAAATATCGGAAGTCATATTTATAATGCAGTAAATGCTGGAAGAGCGCAATATGATGCAAGACAACCTGATGCGCTGTTGGCAAACCTACCAACTTCTGTTCTAAATACTGACTTCAATACAACATCTGATGTTGTATTGTCAGACATTTATATTGAGAACGGTTCTTATTTAAAAATGGACAACATAACATTAGGGTATACTTTCCCTAAATGGTTAGAAGGTAAAGCTTCTGTAAGACTATATACCGGCATTCAAAATGTTTTCACAATTACTGAGTATTCAGGACTTGATCCGGAAATAAATAATGATGGTAGAGATCAAACCATTTATCCAAGACAACGTACCATTCAGTTTGGTGCAAATGTGAAATTTTAAAAAAAAACTATGAAAAAATTAAAAATTAACGCAATCTACCTATTGGGTTTGTTTTTTGTGCTTAATTCATGTACAAATGACCTGGATGTAGTGCCACAGGATGACGATGTATTTTTGTCAGAAGACTTTTTTGCTCAACCTAATGCTTATAAAATAGGTTTGGCTGGAGTGTATGGTAATTTGGCAGTGACAGGTTATGGTGATGCCGGCTCTTCATTCCTTGAAGGGATTGACGCAGGTACCAGCCAGTTTACCAGATGTTTATGGTATATGCAAAATTTGACCACAGATGAAGTACTTTGGAGTTATGAAAATGACCCTGGGACAAAAGAATTACAAAGAAATATTTGGGGTGCAGATAATCCTATTATTTTAGGTATGTTCAGTAGGACTATGGGAGAAGTAGCTTTCGCTAATGAGTATTTGCGTCAGACAACTCCACAGAAACTAAGCGGAAGAGGGATTACAGATGCTACTTTATTAGCTGAGATTGAAACATATAGAGGCGAAGTAAGGGCTTTAAGGGCTTATGCTTATTACGTTCTTATGGATCTTTATGGAAAGGCACCTTTCGTTACAGAAGCTGATCCTATTAATTTTGCAGGACCACAGTACGACAGACAACAATTGTTCACTTTTATTGAAAGCGAACTGACTACAATCTTGCCTAACCTAAAAGCGCCAAGAACAAATGAGTCAGGTAGGCTTGATCAGTCTTTTGCCAGAATGGTATTAGCAAAAATCTACTTAAATGCTGAGGTATACTTGGGTACAAACAAATATGCCGAATGTATGGCCCAATGTACTGAAATTATCAATGGCGGGTTTGCATTAAAGCCTAACTATCTTGATAACTTCAAAGCTGATAACAATACATCAGAAGAAATGATTTTCGCGATACAGTCGGATGGCCAGGTAACTCAAAGTTATGGAGCAACAACAGTAATGGTTAACGGTCAAGTAGGTTCATTAGAATCTAACGGAGTTTCTTTTGGAGTTGGTGCTGGCGCTTGGGGAGGTGCTTTGCGTTTAAGAAAGCAGTTTGTTCAGAAATTCGACGGAGTTGCCTTTGATTTTGACGCCAGGAAGACAGTAATGGGTGGCGGGCCAAGAAGCTTAGACATCACCGACGTTCTGGACAGAAACCAAGGATATATTTTGGGTAAGTTTTCAAACATTAGTTCAACTGGAATACCAGGTCAGAATTCTACATTCGTTAACACAGACTTTCCATTGTTCAGGCTTGGAGATGTTTATCTAATGTATGCAGAAGCACAAATGAGAAATGATGGCGCAACAAATGGCAGCAGTACTGCTAATGCTTCATCTCAATCATTAACCTATATCAACTCTTTAAGGGAAAGAGCTAATGACGGTAATTTTGCTAATGTAACTACAGGTGACGTTACTTTAGACTTTCTTATTGACGAAAGAGCAAGGGAACTACACTGGGAAGCTCATAGGAGACAAGACTTAATTCGTTTCGGTAAATATACCGGAGGTAGCTACAATTGGGCATGGAAAGGAAACGGAGCTAACGGAATCGCTATTTCAAACAATCTGAAATTATTCCCTATACCGGAGCAATCTTTAGCGTCTAATCCCAACCTAACTCAAAATACAGGATATTAATAATATAAAAACATAAAAGATGAAAAATAGATATAAAATAGTTTTAGCATTAATTGCATTTATGGGGATTGCCTCATGTACTGATGACGATAATTTAATGTTTTCTGAGCCTGTAGGGGAATTTAAAATTATAACTCCCTTAACAGGTGAGGCTATAGTGTTAAATGAAGCTACCCCTAATAATCCTGGTATTGCCTTAACGTGGGAAGATATGGATTATACAACTCCAACGGAGGTTACATATACTGTTCAGTTAGCACCAAACGGTTCGGATTTCTCAGATGCACAGGATTTAACTTCTACTACTAGTACTTTTGCATCCGTTCAATCAGATGCTTTAAACTTAGCAGTATTGATTGCAGGTGGAACTCCGTTCGCACAAAGTCCGGTGGATATCAGAATCAAGGCTACAACAGGAACAACAGGTTCTCAGCCAGTTTATTCAGACACAATAACTTACTTAGTTACGGCTTATGGTTGTTTAGGACAGTATGCAGTTGGAGCAGGTATCCCTTCAGCAGGTTGGAATTGGGATTCTCCTCTAAGCTTAATCTGTGATGATAATGTTTTGTCAGCTACGGTAACTTTTGCTAATGATGCCTTTAGAATTTTCACTACTTCAGGAGACTGGTCTACAGGAAGAAACTTTCCATACTATGTTACTGAGGGTTATACAATCAGTGGTAACTTTGAAAACGCTTTAGATGGAGATCAAAACTTCCGATTTATAGGAACACCTGGGACTTACCGTTTCAAAATAGATGAAAACAAGGAAACAATTACTGCCTTCAAAGGAACAGCAGATGATTCTGACTGGTTAGTTGGTGCTGCTACTCCTGGAGGATGGTCATGGTCTGGTGATAACGAAACTGAATTCGGATTGATTGCAGATGGTATCTATGAAGCTAAAATGGTAATGACGAGTGGTGAAGCATTCAGAATATTTTTAGGAAACAATGGTGGAGACAGCTGGGATTTAGGAAGCAGAAACTATCCATACTATCAAGGAAACGGTTATACAATCGACTCTGAATTGACTAATGCACTTGACGGTGACAGTAACATAAGATATACTGGCCCAACTGGTCTTAGAACATTTACAATCAACTCTATAACTAAGGTTATTTCAGTAGACTAAATTATTAAAAACAATTAATTTAATAATGGACTGAGAATTTTTCTCAGTCCATTTTATATCTTTTAAGTTATGAAAAAGAACTATTTAATATTAGCATTCCTGATGATGTGTTCTTGTTTGTCCTTCGGACAGATAACAACCTCCCCAACTACTGTTCTCGCAGATCAGCCTGCTACTATTACATTTAACAAAACCGGAACTCCGCTTGCTTCCTATTCGGGAACAATTTATGCCTATGTTGGCGTAACGGTTAATGGAGTTCAATGGCAGAATATTAAAGGAAGTGCTATATGGGGAAATAATGCACAACCACAAATGACCCAGGTTACGGCTAATACCTACAGCTTAGCCATCACACCGGATTTGTTTACTTATTTCGGAGTGGCCAATACAAATTCCATTACACAGATTTGTATTATTTTCAGAAGTGCCGATGCTTCACAACAAACAGCCGATGCATTTATTCCGGTTGGAGCTTTCCAATATACTTTAACGGCACCTTTAGCTAACAGCAGTAATATCATTACCAGCGGAACTAACGTGTCGGTAACAGCAAATAATACCAATGGAAGTGCTACTTACAATCTTTTAGCAAACGGAACGACTATTAACACAACAACTACAGCATCGTATTCTTACACGGACACCAATGTAACGATAAATAAGAATTACGAATTACGAATTACACAGGGAACAACAACCTTTACGGCAAAGTTCTCTGTTGTTATAAATCCAGGTTCAAATTCACTGGCAATGCCGGCAGGTTTAAAAGACGGTATTAATTACAACCCTTCCGATCCGACTAAAGCAACATTGGTTCTCAATGCTCCAACAAAAAGCTTTGTTTATGTGGCAGGAAGTTTTAATAACTGGCAACCTGGTGTGGGGTATGCTATGAAAAAAGATACAGCAGCAGGCTCTACTAAATACTGGCTGGAATTAACAGGATTAACACCAGGTCAAATGTATGCATACCAATATTGGGTTTGTGATGTGGTAAATGTACCGGCAGGTTCACCAGCTATTGTAAAAACCGCTGACCCTTATTCAAAATTAGTTTTATCACCGTTTGATGATCCCGAAATTATTACTTTAGGCGCATATCCAGGATTACCAGATTATAATACTATAGCTCCTGGTCAGCAACGTGAGGTTTCCGTTTTACAAACAGGACCAACTGCTTGGTGGAATTACACATGGAGTGCAGCAACCACTAACTTTGTTAAGCCTAAGAAAAAAGATTTGGCTATTTATGAAGTTTTAGTTCGTGATTTTGACGCCAATAGAACGTATCAGGATATGATTGACAAAATCGATTATTTCAAAAATCTAAAAATCAATGCCATCCAATTGATGCCGGTTATGGAATTCGAAGGTAACATGAGTTGGGGGTATAACACCGTTTATCACATGGCGGCAGACAAGCGATATGGTCCACCTGCTAAATTGAAAGAGTTTATCGATGTGTGCCATCAAAATGGAATAGCTGTAATTCTTGATATTGCATTAAACCACGTTTTCGGACGTTCGGCATTGGAAAGAATGTGGATGCTGGATACTGATAATGATGGTTGGGCAAATGGTACTGGTTTTAGGACATCAACAGAAAATCCATATATCAATCAGGAAGCAAAACATTCCTATAGCGTGGGAAGTGATATTAATCATTTCAGAACTGCAGGTCCAGGAGGAGATGTAATCACTCCATACGTAACCGAAACAATCAGAACCTGGATACAGGATTATAAAATTGACGGTTTCCGTTGGGATTTAACAAAAGGATTTACCAACAGCTGCAGCAGTGGAGATGAAACTTGTACGAACAGCTATTTGGCAGACAGAGTTGGGAAATTGAAACAATACGCAGACATTCAATGGTCGTATGATCCTAACTTTTTAGTGATTTTTGAACATTTAGGTAACGGTGGGTCAGCTGCTGAAGAAGCAGAATGGGCAAATTACCTTCGTTCCGGAGATACAAAAGGAATCATGCAATGGAGAAAAATGACCGATCCTTACGCTAACTTACTGAAAGGTAATTATGCAGATCTTAACGGAGTTGCTGATGCTACAACCAACAGATTTATAGGTTATGCCGAAAGCCATGACGAAGAAAGGGTAGGTTTTAAAGCGTTCAATGAAGCGGGACAGACACAAGGAAATTTAGCTAAGATTTTGGAAAGATTCCCGGCAATGGGAGCCGTACATTTGTTAGTTCCGGGTCCAAAGATGATTTGGCATTTTGGGGAATTGGGAAACACTGCTTCCTTATGGACCTGTAATAATGGTGTGGTTTCTTTTTCCGGACCTGACTGTAAATTAGACACCAAACCACAACTTCATTGGACAAACAATTGGTTGGGTGATGCTGCACGAGCAAATATCTATAACAATTGGGCAAAAATGATCGATCTAAAGAAAACAGAGGATGTTTTTGAAAATGGTCAATTTGCATGGAATTTAGGTGCTACCGGAAGCCCAAGATTAGATATCTGGACTAGCACAAATCCAAGTGCCACTTTAAGCTATGTTTTTGTCAGAACCAACTTTTCAGATAATACATTAAATACAGGTGCTGGATTCCCATATTTAGGAACTTGGTACAATCTGATGGATAATTCTACAGTAAATGTAACTGATACAAATATGAATATTTCTATCGAAGCAGGTGGATTCAGGGTGTTTGGTAATCAGCAAAACTCTTTGGGAACAATCAATGTTACGCCAATGACTGAGTTGAATCTATATCCAAATCCAACTTCAGGAACATTTACAATAAATGCACAGGTTTCAAAAGTTCATGTGTACTCCATTACCGGACAAATGGTGCGTTCTTTTGATAACATAACTTCGGAGAATTACCAATTTGATGTAAACGAACTGAGCAATGGAGTTTACCTTGTAAAAGCTATTGACAGCAACAACAGTTCCAAAACCATGAAATTGATCAAACAATAAGTTAAGTTAGTTTTATATAATTAGTTTGTTAAAGCCACGTTTTTAGGAATGTGGCTTTTTCATTTTTTAATAAAATTCTTCCTATAAGTTTTTTTTAATGAATAAATATTATTTTTGTCCTATGAAAAAACCAAAAAAATCGATTGTTTTTAAAATCCTTAAAATCACGGGTATTACGATTGGTTCCATCTTATTATTGATGTTTTTGATCCCAATTCTATTCCCGGGTAAAATTGCCGAAGAAGTAAAATCATTTGCCAATAACAAACTAAACGGAGAATTGAATTTTAAGGAAGCAAATCTTTCTTTCTTCAATCACTTCCCGTCATTAACATTAACGCTTACCGATTTCTCAGTAAAAGGTTCTGCACCCTATCAAAATGAAACTTTACTTTCTGCAAATGAAGTAGCTTTCGGGATCAATGTTAGGTCACTGCTGTTTGACAAAAAGGTAAACATCGATAAGATTTATGTTTCAAAAGCATTGATAAATGTTAAAGTCAATGCAAAAGGGGAAGCTAATTATAACGTATACATTTCTGAGGACGAAACGCCTAAAAAGGAAGATCCAAACACTTCCTCCTTAAAACTGGAAAAAATTGCCATCGAGAACAGTCATATTATTTATGATGACAAATCGACTAAAATACTGATTGACGCCAATGGTTTTAATTATGTCGGAAACGGAGATTTGGACAAGGCCATTTTCGATTTATACACTGAAGCTGATATCGAAGATTTCGATTTTACCTATGATGGCGAACAATACCTGAAAAACAAAAAAGTAAATGCTGACCTGATTACCAAAATCAACACAAACTCCCTGGCATTTGTTTTTGAACAGAATAATCTAAAAATCAATAAGCTTCCTGTAGAATTCAAAGGTAAATTCGATTTCCTGAGCAATGGTTATGATATGGATTTCAATATCAAATCGGAAGACAGCAAGCTAAAAGATTTCTTCACAGCCATGCCGCCACATTATGTGAAATGGCTCGATAAAACCAAAGTAAAGGGGAGCACCGATTTGCTCTTAACACTAAAAGGAAAATACATAGCCTCCAAAAATCAAAAACCTGATCTGGCTTTCAACATGAAAATTCGCGATGGATTCATTAATTACAATGAGGCCTCTTTTCCGGCATCGAACATCTTTTTAAATTTCGATACTAAACTACCTTCGCTCGATACTGAAAAACTGCAGATTAATCTAGATTCGATTTTCTTCAATGTTGATAAGGATTATTTCAAGGCAATTGTAAAAACTGTAGGCTTATCAAAACCAAAAATATCAGCCAGGATTCAGTCCAAAATTGATTTGGCAAAAATGGATAAAGCGCTCGGATTGCAAAATATGGATTTTCGTGGCGTGCTTAATATGGACATAAGATCTGAAGGAATTTATGATAAAAAGAACAGCAGGATTCCGGTAACTAATGGTAAAATCTCATTGATTACAGGTTATGTTAAGAGCATTTATTATCCCAATCCAATAAAAAACATCAATGTCCTCGCAACTGTTTCAGATAAAGCAGGAACGGTTAAGGATTTAAAAGTCAACATCCACAACGCGTCTTTTTTGTTTGAAGAAAAACCAATTTACGTTAAAGCAAGATTGGATAATTTCGAAAATATAAAATATGACATCAGGGCTAAAGGAGAACTGAATTTGGATCGGATCTACAAGGTTTTCTCCCGAAAAGGCCTGGATTTACAAGGTTATATTTTTGCAGATGTAGCGTTCAAAGGGTCTCAGGATGACGCAATGAAAGGCAATTATAAAAACCTCGATAACAGCGGAACACTTCGATTACGCAATATCAAAACTACATCCGAATATCTGCCAAAACCATTTATAATAAATCAGGGAACATTTATCTTCAATCAGGACAAAATGAATTTCCATTTCTTCTCGGCAAGTTATGGAAAATCCGATTTCAAGATGTCGGGCTACCTGCAGAATGTAATTGATTTTGCCTTGACGGATAAAGCCGTTTTAAAAGGAAATTTCACGCTTAAGTCTGATTATATCAATGTCGATGAATTTATGTCGAACATCAATGCAGATAAGACATCTGAAACAAAACAAATTGATAATAAACCTGTCGCTGCTCCTGCTGCTTCCGGAGTTGTTGTGATTCCGCCAAATTTTGACATCCAATTTGATGCTACCGCGAATAAGGTAAATTTCCAGGAACTGGCTTTAGAGAAAGTAATCGGAAATATGCTCATCAGTAACGGAAAACTGGTAATGAAAAACAACAGTTTCGATATCATTGGAAGCAATGTAAAAATGGACATTACCTACCAAAATGAAACCCCACAAAAAGCAGCTTTCGATTTCAAGGTTTTAGCCAAAAATTTTGATGTAAAACGCGCATACAACGAAGTAAAAATGTTCCGTGAAATGGCTTCTGCTGCAGAGAATGCTGAAGGAATCATTTCGCTAGACTACAAAGTTGCCGGAAAGTTAGATGCGAATATGCAACCGATCTATCCATCCATAGTTGGTGGTGGAGTGCTTTCGGTTAAGAATGTCAAGATGAAAGGCTTTAAAATGTTTGGGGCCGTAAGCCAGAAAACAGGAAGGGATGCCATCAAAAATCCCGATGTAACCAAAGTGGATATCAAAACCAAAATCAAAAACAATATCATAACTATCGAAAGGTTTAAATTCAAAGTCGCCGGATTCCGTCCAAGGATTGAAGGACAAACCAGTTTTGATGGTGCATTGAATATTAAAATGCGATTAGGATTACCGCCTTTTGGGATTATCGGAATCCCGATGAAGATTACAGGAACAAAAGACAACCCAAAAGTGAGTCTCGGAAGACAGTCCGAAGATTTAAAGGAAACCGATTATGAGAGTCAGGCTCCTGCGGAAACTACAAAACCGCTAATCCCTACAAAATAGGAAAATTCAGTTCGAGTGATTACAGCATAAAAATTGTATCGAGAACCTTAGTTATAGATTATATTTGTAGAAATAAATTGATAGCTACAAACTACACAAAAAATGAATAACGCCATTGCAGGTTTCTCCAAACTAACCAAAGAAGAAAAAATCAATTGGATTGCCACCGAATATTTCGCCAATCCTGACGAAGCGGTTGCGACCATCAAACAATATTGGAGTAGTGACGCCAAACTTCAGCAGCTGCACGACGAGTTTATAGAAAACACCATTTCCAATTTCTATCTTCCAATGGGGATTGCCCCCAATTTCCTAATCAACGGAAAGTATTATTCTGTTCCAATGGTTATTGAAGAAAGTTCGGTTGTGGCCGCAGCTGCAAAATCGGCAAAGTTCTGGAGTACCAGAGGCGGATTTAAGGCAACGGTATTGAATACCGAAAAAATTGGTCAGGTACATTTTCTTTTCAAAGGAAACCACGACCTATTGGAAGAATTCTTCAAAGCAGTAAAATCAAACCTGATTGCATCAACAGAAAGCATTACAGCCAATATGCAAAAGCGTGGCGGTGGAATTACTTCTTTGGAACTTCGGAACAAAACCAACGAACTCGAACACTATTTTCAGCTGCATGCTACTTTTGAAACAAAAGACAGCATGGGTGCCAACTTCATCAATTCGTGTTTGGAGCAATTGGCAAAAACCTTAAAGGAACAAGCTCAGGATTACGCCGATTTTAATGACGTAGAAAATGATATAACTGTCGTGATGAGCATACTCTCGAATTATGTGCCGAATTGCATTGTGCGTGCAGAAGTTTCCTGTAAAGTAGAAGAATTAGCCGAAAAGAAAATAGAAAACCCACAGGAATTTGCAGAGAAATTAATACAGGCTGTGCGAATTGCCGAGGTAGAGCCTTATCGTGCAGTGACGCATAATAAAGGAATAATGAATGGAGTGGATTCGGTAGTTTTGGCAACGGGAAATGATTTTCGTGCGGTCGAAGCCGGAGTGCATGCCTATGCTTCCCGAATTGGTCAATACTCAAGCCTGTCTCATGCTAAAATCGAAAACGGAATATTTACTTTTTGGATGGAAATCCCGTTAGCACTTGGAACTGTCGGAGGTCTTACATCCTTACACCCGTTGGTAAAAATGGCTTTGGAGATTTTAGGAAAACCATCGGCTTCCGAATTAATGCAGATTGTCGCCGTTGTAGGTTTGGCACAAAACTTCGCAGCATTACGTTCGCTAACGACAACCGGAATCCAGGAAGGGCATATGAAAATGCACATCAACAATATCCTAAACCAATTCCAGACAACGCCCGAAGAACGAAAAATGATTAAAACGCATTTCGATAATAACACCATTTCACATTCGGCAGTAGTATCTTTTATAGAAAACCTAAGAAAATAGTCTTGAGCAAAACTTTCTACAGCAACGGAAAACTGCTGATCACAGGTGAATATTTGGTGCTTGATGGCGCCAAAGCATTTGCGTTGCCTACCAAGTTTGGACAGAATCTAATCATCGAAGAGGGAAACAGTAATGTCATAGACTGGAAAAGTTTTGATAGTGATGGCAGCATTTGGTTTGAAGACAGGATTCCGTTTTCGTCAATTACCCGAAAAGAACGCTTCGATGATGCGAAGAATATAAAAAATACCCTAATCGAAATCCTGCACGAAGCCTGGCTGATGAATCCCGGCTTTATCGATTCTTCAAAAGGGTACAATATCAGGACTGAATTGACTTTTCCGAAATCATGGGGTTTAGGCACATCATCAACTTTGATTAACAATATTGCACAATGGCTGCAGATTGATGCATTTGAATTGTTGAAATCAAGTTTTGGCGGCAGCGGTTACGACATTGCCTGCGCTCAAAAAAACATGCCCATTTTATATCAAATTCTAAATGATAAACCCGTTATAAAAACGGTTAACTTCCAACCCGATTTTACAGATAAAATATTTTTCATCTACCTCAATAAAAAGCAAAGCAGCAAAGCATCAATAGCGGCTTATTACGGAAAGGAAGGAAGCACGGAAAAACGTATTCCTATAATCGATGCCATTACAGAAAGAGTCATAAAATCAACAACTGCAAAGGAGTTCGCTATTGCATTACACGACCACGAAATAGAAATGAGCAATATCCTTGAAGTCACTACAGTTAAGGAAGCCTTATTTCCCGATTTCGATGGTGTGATAAAAAGCCTAGGCGCATGGGGCGGTGACTTTATAATGAGTATTTCAAAAGAAAATCCAACAGATTATTTTAAAAAGAAGGGTTTTGAGGTTGTGATTCCATACAGTGAAATGATATTATAAAAAAAACCGTCTTGTTCTTATAACTAGACGGTTTTTTTATTGATATATAATTTTTATTCTCCTAAAAACGGATAACGATAGTCTTCCGGAGTTACAAAAGTTTCCTTAATGGTTCTTGGCGAAACCCAACGCAATAAATTCTGCATCGAACCCGCTTTGTCATTCGTTCCCGAAGCTCTTGCGCCACCAAAGGGCTGCATTCCAACAACGGCTCCCGTAGGCTTGTCATTAATGTAAAAGTTACCAGCACTGTTTTGCAAGGCTAAAGTTGCTTCTTCTATCGCATATCGGTCCTGGCTGAAAATCGCTCCGGTCAAAGCATATTCTGAGGTGCCGTCAACCAATTCCAATGTTTCTGCCCATTTCTTGTCTTCATAAACATAAATAGTCATCACTGGTCCGAAAAGCTCGGTTTCCATGGTTGCGTATTTAGGATTTGTCGTAACAATAACAGTTGGTTCAATGAAATATCCTTTTGATTTATCGTAGTTTCCTCCAACAATGATTTCAGCATCCTTATCGGCTTTAGCCTGATCAATTGCTTTTGCCAATTTATCAAACGAACCTTCATGGATTACCGCAGTAATGAAGTTCTCAAAATATTCCGGTGATCCCATTTTCATGGATTTTACATCCGAAATCAATTGTTCTTTAACAGCTGGCCACAAACTTTGTGGAATATAACCTCTCGAAGCAGCCGAACATTTCTGCCCTTGGAATTCGAAAGCACCACGAGTAATTCCGGTAACGACTTGTTTTACATTCGCACTAGGATGCGCCAAAACAAAATCCTTTCCGCCAGTTTCCCCAACAATTCGCGGGTAAGTTTTATAAGTATGGATATTCTCTCCAATCTTTTTCCAAATTTCCTTGAATACAAATGTCGAACCTGTATAATGCACTCCGGCAAAATCAGGATGTTTTAAAATGGTATCGGTAATCATCACAGGATCTCCAAAAACTACGTTGATAACACCATCAGGAACACCAGCTTCCTTGAAAACATCGATAATGATTTTTGCAGAAAACACCTGGCTGTCACTTGGTTTCCAAACAACAGTATTTCCCATCAAAGCGGCACTTGCAGGAAGATTAGCAGCGATAGCAGTAAAGTTGAACGGAGTAATAGCATAAACAAATCCTTCCAATGGACGGTACTCAACTCTGTTCCAAACATCAGAAATCGATTTTGGCTGGTCGTTGTATATCTGTGTCATGAATTCTACGTTGTAACGCAAAAAGTCAATCAACTCACAAGACGCATCAATTTCAGCCTGGTAAATAGTTTTTGACTGAGCAATCATGGTTGCAGCATTTATTCTCGCACGATAAGGTCCTGCAATCAATTCGGCAGCCTTTAAAAAGATAGCGGCACGTTGTTCCCAAGCCATGTTAGCCCATTTTTTTCTGGCTTCCAACGCAGCATCAATGGCCTGATCGATATGTTTCTTTTCTGCCAGATGATAGGTTCCAACAATGTGCTGATGGTCATGGGGAGCCGACATGTTTTTGGTGTTTCCGGTGCGGATTTCTTCGCTTCCGATATAGTTTGGAACATCAATGGTCTCGTTCCACATTTTTGTATAAGCGGCTAAAACTGCTGTTTTTTCAGGAGAATTAGGAGCGTATGATTTTACGGGTTCATTTACCGCTTTCGGTACATGAAAAAAACCTTTTGGCATATCATTTTAATTTAGCTTCGCTCAGTTCGGCTATTGCCTCGAGTGAAAATTAGACGATTATATTAATTTAGAAAATTCCTTTTTTGAGGATTATTCAATTTGGAATACAAAAGTACAAAGGATGATTTGAATATCTCTAAAGACTATCATAAAAAAGTAGCAATTTGATAAACTAATTGAAATATAATATAAACAAAAATGCTAGTTTAGAATTAAATTTGAAATTGCTAATCCCATTCTTATGAAATCGAAGATTATTTCATCCGTTCGCCAAAATGGCTCGGGTCACGAATACCAAAGACAATATAAATGATGAGTAAAACTCCTTTACTGGCTTTTAACGACAAGGGAATCTACTGCCAACAGGCAGATGTTTATTTAGATCCATGGCGGCCAGTGAAAAATGCAATAATTACCCATGGCCACGCAGATCATTCGCGTTGGGGGCACCAAAATTATATCACACACCACACCAATGTTCCAATCATCCGTCACAGGCTTGGCGAGATTAATGTTACCGGAAAAGACTGGAATGAAACATTTGTTATCAATAATGTAAAATTCTCACTCCATCCCGCAGGGCATATTTTTGGAAGTGCTCAGATTAGAGTAGAGCACTTAGGCGAAGTCTGGGTTTTTACCGGCGATTATAAAACCGAAGATGATGGTATTTCTGTTCCGTATGAAGTGGTAAAATGCCATACTTTCATTACCGAAAACACTTTTGGGTTGCCTGCCTTTAAATGGACACCACAAGCCGAAGTTATGGCGGATATAAATAATTGGTGGGCAGAAAACAAAGCTGAAGGTAAAACGTCTATTTTATTTGGATATTCTTTAGGGAAAGCACAACGGCTTTTAAAATATTTGGATACCCATATTGGAACAATCTACACGCACGGAGCGATTGAAAATATGACCAATGTCTTACGCCCGATGATAGATTTACCACCAACCACTTTAGTAACCCGAGAAACGAAAAAGGAAGATTTACTAGGAAATATTGTCCTGGCTCCGCCAAGCGCACACGGAAGTACCTGGATTCGTAAAATGACTCCTTTTGTAACCGGTTCAGCAAGCGGCTGGATGGCATTTCGGGGTGCCAGAAGGCGTCGTGCGATTGACAAAGGATTTGTGTTGAGCGACCATTGCGATTGGTATTCTTTGTTAGACAGTATTAAACAAACAGGTGCCGAAAAAATAATCTGCACTCATGGTTACAGCGATATTTTTTCCAGATACTTACGCGAAATAGGCTATGACGCACGAACCGAAAAAACCCAATACGAAGGTGATGAAGGCGAATCAGATGCGAAAGAAGATGAAAAGCTTGCTAATGAAATTGTAGCCAAATCATGAAAAACTTCGCCGAACTCATAAAAACTCTCGACAGTTCCAACAAAACGAACGTCAAGGTCGACGCATTGACTACTTATTTCAAAAATGCTTCCGACGAAGATAAAGTGTGGACCATTGCAATCCTGTCGCATCGAAGGCCACCGCGACCTGTGAATACTACTTTGCTCAGGCTTTGGGCTAATGAACTGGCCAATATTCCATTATGGCTTTTTGAGGAAAGTTATCATATTGTGGGCGATTTGGCCGAAACTATCGCATTGATTATTCCGGCTGCAAAGGATCATTCGGATAAAAGTTTAAGTGAATATCTGCGTGAAATGATTGCTTTAAAATCTAAAACCGATGAAGAAAAGAAAGCTTATCTGCAACAGAATTGGCTTTCCTTAAATTATTATGAACGCTTTGTTTTTACCAAATTAATTACAGGAAGTTTCCGTATCGGCGTAAGCCAAAAACTAATGACCAAAGCCTTATCCAAAGCCGAAAATGTTGACGAAGATACTTTGGCCTACAAGCTGATGGGAAACTGGAATCCAAATACCATAAGTTTTCAGGAATTGATTTTGGACGAACAAAGCAGCGATTATTTATCGAAACCTTTTCCGTTTTATCTTGCTTATCCAATTGAAGGCGACGTTTTCGGATTGGGAAATCCCGAAGAATGGGCCGTCGAACACAAATGGGACGGCATCCGATCGCAGACAATCATCCGTGAAAACGAAATCTTTGTGTGGTCAAGAGGTGAGGAATTGGTTACCGATAAATATCCCGAGTTTCATCCGCTTGCCGGAAATATTCCAAACGGAACAGTCATAGATGCTGAAATATTGGCATTCAACAATAACGAAATCGGAACCTTCAATGATTTGCAGACGCGTATTGGAAGGAAAACAACTTCGGTGGCTTTATTAAAATCAAATCCGGTTATTCTAAAAGCTTATGATTTACTGGAATGGGAAGGAAAAGACATTCGGAATCTGCCTTATGAGGAAAGGCGGAATCTACTCGAAAGTTTAATCGAATCTGTAAAGGATAAAAATCTTCCATTGCATTTGTCAGAAAGAAAAGCATTAAAATCCTGGGATGAAGTTACCGAAGAACGAATGCTCGCACGTGAAATGCGAAGCGAAGGTTTAATGCTGAAAAGAAAAAGCTCGCCCTATCAGGTAGGAAGAAAAAAAGGCGATTGGTGGAAATGGAAATTAGAACCATTAGTTATTGATGCCGTTTTAACCTACGCTATGCGAGGCAGCGGAAGAAGGAGCAATTTATTTACAGATTATACCTTTGCCCTTTGGCAGGATAACGAAAACGGAGAAAAAGAACTCGTAACTTTCGCCAAAGCCTATTCCGGTTTAACCGATGAAGAATTCCGTAAAGTGGATAATTTTATCAAAATGAATACGCTTGAAAAATTTGGACCGGTCCGAAGTGTCGTTCCGAAGCTGGTTTTTGAAATTGGTTTTGAAGGCATTGCGCTTTCCAAAAGGCACAAAAGCGGTGTAGCAACAAGATTCCCAAGGATTCTGAGATGGCGGCATGACAAAACGATTGAAGATGCGAATACTATCGATGATTTGAAAGGAATGATTGCTTAGGGACTGTCAGGAACGTATTTTAATACGTTGCGAACCACTTTTAATACGTAGTTAGACATATTTAAATACGTTCAGGACTACTTTTAATACGTAGGGAGACGTATTTTAATACGTTCGGAACCACTTTTAATACGTATGGTAACGTATTTTAATACGTTCAGGACCACTTTTAATACGTTGGTGGACGTATTTTAATACGTTCGGGACCACTTTTAATACGTATGATAACGTGTTTTAATAGGTTCAGGACCACTTTTTATACGTATGGTAACGTATTTTAATAGGTTCGGGACCACTTTTAATACGTATGGTAATGTACTTTAATACGTTCAGGACCACTTTTTATACGTAAGGGAACGTATTTTAATAGGTTTCAAACCACTTTTAATACGTGAGTTAACATATTTTAATAGGTGTACAGGCATTTTTATATGCTGTCAATTAAAACGAAATGAATAGGGAACAATTATTTGCCATTGCAGAAGATTGGTTTGAAAAGCAAAACTGGAAACCGTTTGCCTTTCAGACGCAGGCATGGACAGCTTTTCTGCAAGGAAAAAATGGACTCCTGAATGCACCTACAGGAAGCGGAAAAACGTATGCGCTCTGGCTTCCGATTGTCCTAAATTACATCAAGGAAAATCCGAATTATAAAACGAAGCATAAACCCGGGCTAAAGGCCATCTGGATAACTCCATTACGCGCTTTATCCGTAGAAATCAAACAGGCTGCCGAACGAGTTGCTGATGATTTGGGAACACAATTAACGGTAGCCATCCGTTCGGGAGATACATCGCAAAGCGAAAGGGTAAAACAAAAATCCAAAATGCCCGATTTACTGATTACCACGCCCGAAAGCCTGCAATTGTTATTGGCTTCAAAAGATTACGCTAAAACTTTCAAGGATTGTTCCGCTATTGTTGTGGATGAATGGCACGAATTGCTCGGAACCAAACGCGGCGTTCAAATGGAATTGGCGTTGTCACGATTAAAAACCATAGCCCCGAATTTGAGGATTTGGGGGATTTCAGCCACAATCGGAAATCTTGAACTGGCGCAGGAAGTATTATTGGGAACCAATTCGGAGGCGTTTAAAAACTCAGTTTTAATCAAAGCACACATCAATAAAAAGATAAATGTACTTTCGATTATTCCGGAAAAAATGGAAACCTATCCGTGGCGTGGTCACATGGGTCTGCACTTGATTGATGAAGTGGCTAAAATCGTTAGGAAAAGCAAAACCACATTGATATTTACGAATGTACGTTCGGCCTGTGAATTATGGTTTCAGCGATTATTGGAAAATTATCCCGAATTCGCAGGGGAAATGGCGATGCATCACGGAAGTATAAGTAAGGAAACCAGATTGTGGGTTGAAAATGCCATTCGTAATGAAGAACTTAAGGTTGTAGTTTGCACTTCCAGTTTGGATTTGGGTGTGGATTTTGCTCCCGTAGAAACCATCATACAGGTTGGCGGACCCAAAGGTGTTGCGCGTTTTTTGCAAAGAGCGGGAAGAAGCGGTCATCAGCCGGGAAAAGAGAGCAACATCTATTTTCTGGCAACGCACGCTATAGAACTCATAGAAGCATCAGCACTTAAAAAGGCAGTCCGCGAAACTATTGTAGAAGATAGAATACCGTATTTGCACAGTTACGATGTGTTGATACAATATCTAAATACGTTAGCAGTTTCGGATGGTTTTTATCCGGATGAAATTTTTGCCGAAATCCAAACCACTTTTTGTTATCAGAACTTCACAAAGGAAAATTGGCAATGGATACTGAACTTCATCGTTAACGGAAGCCAAAGCCTTCAGGTGTATGACGAATATAAAAAAGTGGAAATCGAAGATGATGGAAAGTTTAAAATCAATAACCGACGAATAGCCATGCAGCATCGAATGCAGATTGGAACCATTGTTGGCGACGCGGTCCTGAATGTGAAATTCCTAAAAGGCGGCTTTATCGGAACGATTGAAGAATGGTTTGCCTCGAAGTTACAACCCGGCGATACTTTTACTTTTGGAGGGAAAAAACTAGAATTCTACAGGATAAAGGATATGCAGGTTTTGGTTCGTAAGGCCAATTCCAAAAAGGAGTCCAAAACCATAAGCTGGATGGGAGGAAGGATGTCATTTTCGGCACAGATGAGTGAGTTGCTCCGACAGGAATTATACAAGGCAAATACAGCTGATTTAACGCCGGAACTTAAAGCATTGCAACCCATGTTTGAAAGGCAAAGAAAGGAAAGTATCGTCCCCAATGCCAACCAGTTTTTGATAGAAACCTTTAAAACCAGGGAAGGCCTTCATGCCGTTTTCTATCCTTTCGAAGGTAGGTTTGTGCATGAAGCAATGGCAAGTTTGCTGTCTTACCGGATTAGTTTATTGTCGCCGATTACCTTTTCGCTAGCCTACAATGATTACGGATTCGAATTGCTTTCCGATCAGGAAATTGATATGGAATCGGTGTTTGATAATAATTTATTTTCTTCGGAACATTTACACCATGATTTGCAGAAAAGCCTGAACGCCACAGAAATGGCACGGAGGAAGTTCAGGGATATTGCGGTGATTGCCGGATTGGTTTTCACCGGAATGCCTGGAAAACCAGTGAAGACAAAACATCTTCAAAGCGGTTCACAGTTGCTTTTTGAAGTTTTTAGGGATTATGAACCTGATAATTTACTTTTGCAACAAGCCTATATCGAAACTTTCGAGCATCAACTCGAAGAAGGAAGATTGTTGCAGTCGATGGAACGAATTCAGGAGCAGGAAATTGTATGGAAGCAATGTGAAAAACCAACACCATTCAGTTTCCCGATTATTACGGACAGGCTTCGGGAAAAATTATCGAGCGAAACATTGGCAGAACGTATTGCAAAAATGACCGCATCTTATATGAAATAAATGGAAATCGAAATCAACAATAATAACTTTATATTACATTCAAGTGGTGGCATTTTTTGGCAGGAGAAAAATATCCTGCTGATTTCTGATGTACATTTGGGAAAGATTGCCCATTTTAGGAAACATGGGTTGGCGATTCCGGAAAATGCTATTGTTGAAAATTTCAACAGGTTGGATGAAATTGTGGTATTGTTTAATCCGGAGAAGATTATTTTCCTTGGCGATTTATTCCACAGTAAAATCAATACCGAATGGAATCTTTTTGCGTATTGGGTCCATAAAACGCAAACGGAAATTATTTTGGTGGAAGGAAATCACGACATCATTGAGCAACAGAATCACTCCGATTTGAACATCAAAATCTACCAGGAATTAATCATTGAGGATTTTCTGCTGACGCATCATCCTGTGGAAAACGATTGGTTTTTTAATTTCTGCGGACATCTTCATCCGGGAATAAAGCTCAGGGATTTAGGCAGGCAGTCTTTAAAACTGGCTTGTTTTTTCAGAAGGGAAAAGCAACTAATACTTCCGGCATTTGGAGAATTTACAGGAAAGTATTTTATAAAACCCGATGAAAATGACAGGGTTTATGCCATTGCGAAAAATGAGGTAATCCGAGTAGTTTAATTCAGTGCAAACGGAGCACTCAATTTGAAGGTTGGTACAATAACCTTAAAAGTTTTAGTGGTAGTAAAGTTAATCATATTGAAATAACCGCTCATGGCTCCAAATGGGGAAGACAATAAGCAACCTGAATTATAGGTGTGTTTTTCGCCAGGTTTCAGAACTGGCTTTTTACCAATAACGCCTTCGCCGTCAACAACTTCCAGATCATTTAGCGAATCAAGGATTTCCCAGTGACGGGTATTTAGCTGAACAGAATCCTTACTATGGTTTTCGATAGTAATCTCATAACTAAAGGCAAAATGAATCTTATAGTTCTTGAAGTAAGTGCCTTCAAAACTAGTCAGAACCGATATCTTTATGCCTCTTGTTATCTGAGTAACCATAAATAAAATTGTTAGCCGAAGCCAAAATTACAAAAAATACTGTTCAACACTATTTTTTAGTGTTAATTTTTAGTTAGTTATATCAAGTGAACTGGCAATTCCTCTTCCGATAATCCTGTCGTAGCGCTGATTGTTTTCGCGGTAATATACCAATACAAAATAATTGTTTTCTGTTATGTGGAAGTTGCCATCAAGGGCATTTTTCTCATCAACTTTTCCTGAACTGTCCGCAATTACATATTGAAAATTAGTAAAGCCCTGTTTTATCATAATAGCTTTTTCATAAATGCCTTTCTCTGCGTTATACTCCATTTTGTTTTCCTCGCTTAATGCATAGTTATTGAACATGCCATTCACATAAATGGATTTTTTGTCAAAATAAGCAGGAGCAGAAAGTGAGAAGAAAACCCAAGAGTAATCCGCTTCGATTTCATTGTTTTCCGCGCCAATATTCTTTATGATGAAATTCCCGTTGATATCAGGAAAATAGGTGTAAGGCTGAGTTCCTCTTGTCTGAGCCAGATAGAGGTGAGCATTGTATATTCCGTTTTTAGAATCGATACCGGCAATATTGTTATTGGCTGCACGGATATCCTTGTTTTCGAAAAACAGAAATTCGTTTCCGCCCCAAAATTGTGTCTCACTATCATATTTGTAAATCAAATCATTCCCAATAGTATACTGTGGTTTGATATTGGTTATCGCATTATCAAACTTTCCGTTCTGCATGAGTAGTACTTTCACATTCGTTAACGGACTTTGAAAATTGATAGTAGGCGATTTTATCGAGAAATCCAAATTCTGTTTCTGATCAGCTACGTTTAAGGTTCTCGGTCTTCTTACCTGCATCGGAACGCTAACCAATTCTTCATATAAAATGAATTTTCGGGTAAAAACAACTTCCTTATCGTCATTTAAAATCTTAATCATGTAGTTTCCACTTACTCTAAACTGCTGTGTGAATTTGTTTGGAAAGGAAAGACGGTAATGGGAATAAATCTGAAGTGTGTTGAATGAATTGGTGTAATCCTGAATTCTTTGGTCGTCAAACCCATTTATATATTCTGATTTTACCAACTGCGACGGTTTCCAATCGTAATCACAATGTGTTATCGTATAATAATAATTGGCTTCGTTGCCATACAAATCATCAAATTGAAACTGAAAAGAATCTCCTAATCGAAAAAGAGGAACTACGTTCTGCCCATTTTGAACGAAAGTAATAGTTTTAATATTGTATGGTGGAGCAATTTCTTTTTCAGCTTGGGAAAAGGAAAAAAGACAAACAAAAAGAAGCGGTGCTAAGAATGCAATTTTTTTCAACATAATAATATAATCAGAATGTAAAGATAAGATTTTTTAATATTGATAATTGAACCATTAATGAAGAACGGAAAAAAGTGTTAATTATTTTAAAATGAAAGATTTTTTTTAATTAATAATAATAAATTTACAAAAATAGCGTTAGCTATACTCTAACCAACTTTAATTTATAAGCATGAAACAACTTCACAAAATCCTGCTGTGTTTATTGATTGCCTCTTTTTCAATAAATGCTCAAAAATCGACATCAGAAAACATTCCGTTTGATTCCAGTGTCAAAAAGGGGAAACTGAAAAATGGACTAACCTATTACATCAAAAAGAACGCGAAACCTGAAAATAAAGTCGATCTGCGACTGATTATCAATACAGGTTCAATTTTGGAAAGTGACGAACAGCAAGGATTGGCGCACTTTATGGAACACATGTGTTTTAACGGAACGAAACGTTTCCCAAAAAATACGTTGGTTGACTACCTGCAAAGCATTGGAGTAAAATTTGGGCAACATTTAAATGCCTATACCAGCTTTGATGAAACGGTTTATTTCCTTCCGATTCCATCAGACAATCCGGAAAAACTGGAAAAAGGATTTCAAATCATCGAAGATTGGGCATTTAACGCCAACCTCACACCGGAAGAAATCGACAAGGAAAGAGGAGTTGTTTTAGAAGAATACCGTTTAGGTTTAGGTGCTGATAAAAGAATGGAAGACCGATATATTCCTAAAATGATGTACAATTCACAGTACGCCAAACGTTTACCAATTGGTAAAAAAGAGATACTTGAAAACTTCACTTATGACAAAGTTGTGAGTTATTATAAAGATTTTTATCGCCCGAATTTAATGGCCGTTGTGGTTGTTGGAGATATTGACGTAGCCGAAATGGAAAGAAAGATAGTCGCACATTTCGACAGCTATAAAAATCCGGCCAACGAAAAACCAAGAAAAACTTTTGAGGTTCCAAATCACAAAGAAACATTTGTATGCATTGAAAGTGATAAGGAAGCTTCCCAAACCCAGATTCAATTACAGTACAAAGATTATGGTTTACCTAAAAAAGTTGTCACACTTACGGATTACAAAAACCAACTTACTGAAGGACTTTTTACAACCATGCTTAACAACAGGCTGAATGAATTAACCAATTCGCCAACACCGCCATTTACCTACGGATTTTCTTATCACGGCGGAACTTTTGCCAGAAATAAGGAAGCTTACCAATCTTTTGCGATGACCGATGAGAACAAACAGATTTCTGCATTAAAGGTTTTGGTAACAGAGAACGAAAGAGTAAAAAAATTCGGTTTCACCGAAGGCGAATTAAAAAGAGCAAAAACCGATATGCTTGCCCAAGTGGAAAGCTCCTATAATGATAGAACCAAAAAAGAATCAGAAAATTATGTTTGGGCGTGCCAAGGCAATTTCCTTACAAATGAACCAATGCCTGGGATTGAATGGACATTTGAGACCATGAAAAAGCAATTGCCTACTATCGATTTAAAAGCGGTAAACGGCTTAATCAAGGATTTCATTAAGGATGACAACAGGGTTGTGGTAATCACTGCTCCGGAAAAAGACGGACTCAAAAAAGTAACTGAGCAGGAAGTTTTAGATGCGTTAAAGGTAAATGAAAGCGACTTAAAACCATACGAAGACAAAGCAGTTGCTGAAAGCTTGATCAAGACAATGCCAACTCCGGGAACTATTGTCAGCACTGTTAAAGACGATAAGATTGGTTCGACAACTTTAACTTTATCCAATGGAGCTAAAGTAACGTACAAGAAAACCGACTTCAAAAATGAAGAGATCCTAATTGAAGCCATCAGCTTTGGAGGCTCAAATCTTTATTCTAATGAAGAGATTAAGAAAACGCAATTCGCCAACGGAGGCTTGTCTGAAGCTGGTTTTTCAGGGTTGAAACAAAACGATATCGATAAATTTATGTCGGGGAAAATTGCGAGTATTTATCCTTATATCAGTAATACGACAGAAGGATTACGTGGAGAATCTACACCAAAAGATTTAGAATACGCGATGCAGATGATCCATGCCTATTTTACAAGTTTGAATTTTGACAAGGAAGCTTTCGAAGGCTATAAGCAAAAACAAAGTGCGTTTTTTGACAATATGATTGCACAGCCAAACTTCTATTTTCAACAAGAATTTTACACTTACCTGAATAAGGAAAATCCAAGATGGAACGGTATTGTACCCACTGCAGAAAAATGGGCAGCAACTGACTATCAATTGGCTTACAATAAATTCAAAGAGCGTTTTGCCAATGCTGGTGACTTCGAATTTTTCTTCGTAGGAAATGTGGATGATGCCAAAATGCAGGAGTTTGCCAAAAAGTATATCGCTTCCTTACCATCCAACAATGTGAAAGAACAGCCAAAAGATTTGGGCTACAGGATGCTGAAAGGCGACATCAAAAAAGTAGTAAACAAAGGAACCGATCCAAAAAGCAATGTTACGATTATGTGTTATGGAGATGCACCTTACTCAGTAAAAGAAGCTACGGCTTTGACCGCTTTGGGTGAAGTTTTGACCATAAAATTAGTAGAACAATTGAGAGAAAATGAAAGTGGCGTTTACGGAGTTTCCGCTCGTGGAAGCATGAATAAAGTTCCGTATGGTTCTTATAATTTCAATATTGGTTTCCCTTGCGGACCGGATAATGCGGACAAATTAACAGCCTCGGCATTGAAGGAATTACAGAAAATCATTGACAATGGACCGGAAGAAAAAGATGTAAATAAATACAAAGAAGCGGAAGCTTTAGATTATAAAAAGAAGATGAAGGAAAACCGGTATTGGATGACAAACTTCACGAAAGCATTTGTGAACGGATCAAGTCCGGCAGATATCTTAATCGTTTCCGAAAATGTAAAAGCCATTACTGCCAAAGATATTCAGGATGTGGCCAAAAAATATTTAGCTAAGGATAAAACAATCGGAGTTTTGATGCCAGAGGCAAAGTAATTCTACTGTTTTAGCTAAAAAAATAACCGCAGATTCTCAGATTTTAAAATTATTTTTAATCTGTGAATCTGCGGTTATTTTATTCTTTGTACTAAGTTACTACCACAAATTCGCAAATTATTTTTATTTGTATAATTTTTATTTGCGAATCTGCGGTAAAATTTTTATTTGAAACAAATGGGAATGATTTCGCCTTTTGCCAAACAATATTTCTCCACCAATTCGGGTGCAATTTTATTGGTATAATCTTCTTCAATGACTTTAAATCCGATGCTTCTGAGCTTGTCAAAATAATCCCTTCCGTAAACACGAACGTGGTCGTATTGCCCAAATATCTTTGCGCGTTCCTTTTGATCCACAATGGTATCATCTGAAAAGGTAACTGCTCTGGATAAATCCTGTGGGATCTGGAAAACCCCCATACCGCCCTGTTTTAAGACACGGTATAATTCCTGCATTGCTTTTGTATCATCAGGAATATGTTCTAAAACGTGATTGCAGAATATAATGTCATAGGTGTTGTCTTCAAAAGGCAGATTGCAGATATCCGCTTTGACATCTGCCAAGGGTGAAAGCAAATCGGTTGTAGTATACTCTATGTTTACCTGTTTTTTGAAACGTTTGTAAAATTCCTGTTCTGGTGCAAAATGAAGGACTTTTAATGCTGAACTTGTTTCAGCTTCTTTCCGTAATTGGATTCGTTTGTTTTTGGTAACTGGAGAATCTGAATCGAGTTCAGATTGAAAAAATCGGTTTCATTCTGAAGGTACAGCCATAATAAGCGGTGTCTTTCCAACGAAAGCGTACTTGGAGAAAGGACGTTGTTTCTTTGTGTTCCGTAGCCATAAGGCAGAAACATGCTAAAACTTTTTCCGTCAATTGGGTCGGTAAAGCGGTTTCCTTTTAACAAAAAAGCCAATATCGGACGAACCACAATACTTAAGCGAATTAAGATGGGTCTTGGAATGGTATTTAATATGAATTTGAACGCTTTTTTCATTATAAAATCAATGGATTTTTTCTGAATTCGTTTTCTTCATTCGAAGTTATTCCCAAAGCTTTATAGATGTATTGAAACGTCGAAAGCAGTTCGGGTTTTCCATCCACTAAAGCAACATTATGTTCAAAATGGGCACTTGGTTTTCCGTCCGCAGTAAGGATAGTCCAGCCGTCTTTTAGTTGTTTGATGTTTTTAGTACCCATATTAATCATTGGCTCGATAGCCACAACCATTCCTTCCACAAATAGTTTTCCGCGACCACGTTTTCCATAGTTTGGCATTTCCGGATCTTCGTGCATTTTAGTCCCTAATCCGTGACCTACAAGTTCACGAACTACGCCATAACCATTAGCTTCGCAATATTTCTGAATGGCGCTTCCAACATCTTCTACGCGGTTGCCAATTCTGAATTCCCTTATTCCCACATACAAAGATTCCTTGGTAATTTTTAAAAGCCTTTTTACATCCGGAGCAACTTCTCCAATTTCAAAAGAGTAGGCGTGGTCACCATAAAAGCCGTTTTTCAAAACCCCACAATCCACCGATATCACATCGCCTTCCTGCAACGGATTGTTATTTGGAATTCCATGCACAACCTGCGCATTCGGACTCATGCAAAGCGAATTCGGAAAATCATAAAGGCCAAGAAAGCCAGGAATCCCACCATTGTCCCTAATGAATTCTTCTGCAATTTTGTCTAACTGCAACGTAGTTACACCGGGTTTAATGACTTTGGCAACTTCGCCTAAGGTTTTGGAAACCAATAAGGCACTTTCGCGCATCAGTTCAATTTCTTCTCTTGTTTTTGGAATTATCATATTCTTCAATTTAACTTCGTTCTGTTCGGCCCGTGGCCTCGAGTCAGTTTGCAAAAGTAATTATTTTATACCGATTTCGAAGACTGCCTTTTGCCAAATTGTGTTAATGAAAAAAGCACGCTGTTTTGGATGGGCTTGTTATGCTTTTAGGAACTTTTTAATTGTGGTTCCTTTATCAGAAGTTAATTCGATAAAATAGATTCCCGTTTTTAAGCCAGAGACATCTATAGGAGAAACATTTTTAGTAGTCGAGATGATAATTACTGCTTGTCCAATGATATCATAAATCGTAATGGATTGGATTGTTATGGATACCTGTATCTGAAGCTGTAGGTAATTTTTAGCTGGACTTGGAAACACCTTGAAAGCCTCGCCTAAATCAAAAATGTTTGTGGCCAGGTCGCATAAGGAGTTGACGTCACAATTTGTGTATCCGTATTGAGTTATGAGATTCTCTATATCGGTCAGCTGTCCTTCATCAGCACAAACATAAATAAGGTTTGGATTGCCTGAGAAATTTAAAAACTGCTCATTGTTACCGTTTTTGATATTCAGATTAACTAATTGCGTGTTATCATTACAATTTAAAACCGATAGCTGCGGTAATGAACTGACATCTAAATCGGAAATCTGATTCAAACTGCAATCCAAAATCTGAAGATTTTCAACATTGCTAAAACCAAAAGAGGGAATTAGGTTTTCATGGCAGTATACAGCATGCAGATCAGGCATATCGCTAAAAAGAAAAGCATTGCCGATTAGATTTGATTCGCAATTTAAAAAGTTAAGCTGCGAAAGATCGGTGATGTCCAATGCTGTTATTTGGTTGTGGGAACAGTTTAAGGTAGTTAAATCATTCAGGCCACTTAAATCTAATGTTGAAAGCTGGTTGAAAGAACAGTTTAAGAAATTTATATTCAACAAATTACTCAAATTCAGATTCAGAAACTGATTAGACTGACACGCTAAATACGTTAATTGTGTTAAGTTGCTAACATCTAGTATCGTTAACTGATTATAATCACAATTTAAGGACTGAAGATTAGTTTGTACATTTAACTGCAAGGAAGTAAGGAAATTAAAGCGGCAGTTTACTGTCTGAAGGCTAGTTAGATTCGCAAAATTAATTTGGGTAAGGACGTTTTCAGCGCATTCGAGATTTACAAGACTGGTTAATCCAGTTAAATCTAATGATGTTAATAAATTGAGACTGCAGTATAATGACTTCAGGTTGGTCAGAGTAGATAAATCTATTGCCGTGATATGGTTTTGAGTACAGTTTAAGGAACGCAGCGTGGTAAAAGATCCAATCCCGGTTAAATCATATATGTCAGCAATAGTAACATTTAGACCGGTGACCTGTAATGCCTCGCTAACTTCAATCTCATTGTTATTGTTCGAATCTATTTTTATCGCGACCAATCCATTATAGGCAATGGTATTGGTAGTGTCTGCCGCCAATAGTTTAGCTTTAAAATTAGCATCTGGAATTGTTACAATTTGAGCATTGCCACAAAATCCGGTTAAGATTAAAACTAAAAACTTGAGAAGTTTCTTCATGAAGCCACTTTAATGTATGGTTGTATTTTTTATAGTATGGATAGTGGGAAGTCAAAATTTTAACCCCTTTCCGTTTATTGTTCCTTTAAATCTGACGGTAAAAATACTCATTTAGCACTATTTATTCAGGATTCGCCATGATTTTAAATAAAGAGGCATTCGATTCCAAAAAACGGTTTTCGATAGCGAGTTGGGATAATTGTGCCGAAACCAAATTGTTCTCTCTCGAATTAATTAAAAAAACCGAACTCTCTCCAAAAGAAAACAACCGGTCTTCCGAACTCAGCATCGTTTCGTTGTCTTTGACCAAACTGGCAATAATTTGTCGCTGTTTCTCTAAAGATTCAATTTCTGTCTGCTGTGCCTTAATTTTATTTTTGAGTTGCACGCGTTCTAAATCTAAATCAAATTTAATGTCCTGAAGTTTGTATTTGGTCAACTGTAAACTGCCGCGTTCTTTTCGTAAAAATAACGGGAAATAGAAATTCACCCCAATTTTATAATCCTGGAATCGATAGTTGTCGATGTAACTTGGTTCGGATAAATACGAATAGCCTACATCTACTTTAGGCAGTAACATATTGGCTTTGAGTTTGCGCTCGATGTCCAGCATTTCAATTTTACTTTCAAGTGCATTTATTTTCGGATGTTTGTCTAACGATGGATTGACCAGCATCAAATCGTTTGTGCGAAGGGTTTCCCTAATGGTTGCTGACAAGTTTTCTTCAGGTACAATATCATCCTGCAATTCGAGCGGAAGATTGTTTTCCAACCAAAGAAAATTACTTAACTCTAATTTGGCTTTAGCTAATTTCAATTTTGATTCTTCGAGGCTTAACATTCGGTTTCTGAGGATTATTCCCGCTTCGATACTATCAATAGCTGGTTTGTCGCCTTGTTCAATCAATTTGGAAATTCCTTGGTAACGAACATCAGCATTGGTTACATATTTTTGGTACAATTGCACTTCGCTGAAGTTTCGCTTCCAACTGAAATACGCTGTCGAAGCATCATACAATACAGCAACAGCTTCCAGATTTCGCTCGGATTGACTCAATCGGATTTGAACTTTCGCTTTACGCAAATCGGCCATACGCTGGTTGATAAATAATCCTTGTCCCAACGGAACCGAAATCCCAAACGAAGTCAGTCCTTGATTTGGAACTGTATTTTCGGGATTCAGATAGATGCCATCATTGTTGTCAAATCCAGCTTTAATTTCCACGCCATACCAAGTCGGAATTTTGAAACTGCTGTTCAGTATCGAATAATACTCGTTGTCCTTGAATTTTTTTGTTCAAAATCCACTTCAATTTTTGGGTCAAAGCCACCTCGTGCCATCATTAAATTTGCCTGAGCTGCACTCAGTTGTAAGTTGGCGCTTTTAACCAACGGATGGTATTTTTTGACATAACCCAGAAACTCATTATAGGTGAGCTCTTTGGAAACACTGGTTTGTCCGCAAACAGAAAAGCCCAGAAAAAGAAAGCCTAACACAAATGATTTCATTAGTTTTTATCTTTTTGAAGATTTGATTTGGGTTGATAATAGTTGGGTGGAAATCCGTTCAGTGTACGCCAAACTTCAAACCAAACCGGCACATTGTCTAATAAAGCCAGCGTTTGTGCACCCGAACCAATGCTGATTTGTTTGGGCCATGGAGCTTCATTTTCATCAGGAGCTATCAATACCCTGAATTTTCCATTGGTACTGATAAAGTTTTCGATGGCAATGATTTTTCCGCCAAATGTTCCGTAAGACATTCCAGGCCAGCCTGAGAAAACAATGGTTGGCCAACCATCAAACCAAACCCGAACTTTCTCGTCTTTGTGCAATAATGGTAAATCGGTTGGTGACACAAAAGTTTCTACTGCGATGTCATATTTAGAAGGCATAATGCTCACGATTTGAGTGCCTTCTTTAATGGTTTCTCCAATTCCCGATTGTAACGTACGGTTCACATAACCACTTTGAGGCGCTTTGATGTAATACATACCGTTTCTGATTTGGTAATTGGTATACTGATTTTTCAATTTGCTGACCTGAGCTTCCGTATCATACTGACTGCTGAGAGCTGTATACTGATCACTTTTGGCTTTTTGCTCTTTTTCATTGTATTCGGCTACAATTCGGTTTACTTCTACTTTGGCGTTGATTAATTCATTTTCACTGGCCAGTAATTTGTTTTCCTGCGTGATGATTTTAGCTTCAACCTCTTGCAGTTTTAGTCTTTTTTCCTCGACATCAGTCATGGGTTTTAAACCTTCTTTATTTAATGATTGTGACCGATTAAACTGCGTATTGGCAATCTTGATTTGAGTTCTTACGGCGACTAAATCCATACTGTCACTTTTCACTTTTAGAATCGATTGTCTGATTTTGTTTTTGGCTTGTTGCAGTTTTAACTGACGTTCGTTTTGTATAGCAGCGATTTGAGCTGAAAGAGAACTTACTTTTCCACCATAGGATTTTCCGGCCATTTCTTTGGCTTTCAGTTGACTTTCGGTGTTTTTTACCAAATTTGGATCAAGATAATCTTCCTTGGTTTCGGAAATGAAAAGTATCGTATCGCCTTTTTTTACAAAATCACCTTCTTTTATATACCATTTTTCAATTCTACCAGCTATGGCAGAGTGAATTGTTTGAGGTCTTTGGTCAGGTTTTAAGGTAGTTACTGCTCCACTTCCCGAGATGTTTTGGGTCCATGGCAAAAAAAGTATAATCAAAACCAAAACGGAAACGCCAATGATTATTTTGTTTAGAATACGATAATACGGTCTTTCACTCAAGGTTTTGAATGTGCTGTATTGCTCTATGCTTTCGCCAATTCTATTGTTGTTTGAAATGTTAAGCATTGCTATTATTGTTTGATGTCATTACTAATTTTTCCTTCTTTCATCGTAATTCTTCTGTTGCATTTTTCTTTCCAATAGTCTTTTTTTGAGGAGACGATTAGTGTCCATTTGTTTTCTGCTGAGGTAATGAAATCTATTACTTCGTTGGCATCTTCATCATCCATTTTATCTAAGGCGTCTTCATAGAAAAGTATTTTTGGCTTATTGATGATACTTCGGGCCAAAAGAATTTTTTGGGCATTGGAAGAGGACAATTGTTTGCCTTCCGGAAAGATTTTTGTGTCTAAGCCTTTGGGTAAAGATTTGATGAAATCGCCTAGTTTAACACTTTCAATAGCCCATTTTATATCCTCCTGACTCACAACAGTATTGTTAAAAGTGATGTTTTCTAAAATAGTTCCCTCAAAAGGCGTTTCTCCTGTAATAATGGTACTGATTTGGGAACGATAATGGTCTAAATCTATTTTTCTGTACGTGTCGTCATTGATGTAAAGTGAGCCGGATGTGGGTTGCAATAATCCCGATAAAATTCGGATAAGCGTGGTTTTTCCGGAACCGTTGTTACCTTCTAGGTATATTTTGTCCGATTGATTAATGGTTAGGTTGATTTTCTCCAAAACATAATTTGCAGCATCCGGAAATTTATAGCTCAGGTTTTCAGCATCTAACTGAATGTTCGTATAGCAGAAATCTGCTTTTTTGGATTGTGTTTCCTCAATTTCCAAATCGGTAATCTGTCCTATTTTTTCAACAGCAGTTAAGACATCATATAAGGTTTCGAGACCAATTACAATTTTTTCAACAGAATTTATTACCAATAAAATAATGATTTCCGCTGCCACAAACTGACCGATATTCATTTTCTGATTTAGTACTAAATAGCCTCCAATCAGCAATAATCCCGCAGTAATGATGATTTTAAAAACGATTAATTGGGTAAATTGTCTTTTAATAATGCCGAAGTGTTTTTCTCTGTAAGCAAGATATTCTGAAACCAATCGGTCATTTTTGGTTAAAGCAAAATCAAAGTTGGTGGTTTTTTTGAAACTGAAATTGTTTCGAGCCATTTCCTGTAGCCAACTGACCACTTTATATTTGTATTTTGATTCCTTCAAACTAGTGGAAAGTCCAGAATTATAGGAGAATCTGAAGATGATATACAATAAAATAACGAGTAGAAATCCAAAGAAGATAAAAAACGGATGGTACAACGACAGTAAAATGATTCCAAAGATAATTTGAAGTAATGCCGATGAAAAATCGATTAACAGTTTTGATGAGCCTTTTTGAATGGTAAGCGTATCAAAAAACGGTTCGCCAATTCAGGGGGATATTGATTGTACAGAGCCTCGGTCTTAATTTTTGGTAGTCGAAATCCAAATTCAAATGAAGAACGGATGAATATTTTTTGTTGCAAATTTTCGGTAATACGCAATTGCATTAAAGATAGAATGCCTACCAAAGCTACGCCAGCGATGACAATAAATACCAAAACAATCCAAGAAATACTCACTCTGCCAGATTGGATTAGGTTAATAATTGCCTGAATGCCTAAGGGTAATGACAAACTTATTAAGCCTGCAAATATGGCATAGAAAAAGATTTGAGAGATATCTTTTCTGTCCAATTTGAGTAAGTTGATTAATCGTTGTGATGCGGTTAGTGCCATAATTAATTACGTAAAGTTTTCTGAACCAGATCAAGATAAAAATCAGTAGACGAATTGGATTCGTTACAATTTGTGATGGTTTTCAAATGGTCTTTCAAAAAGTGCTGGTGTAACGAGCCTTCCACGACGGAAGAAGCCAAACTTTTGGCAAATACATACTCTGGATTTACCTCTTGAATGATATCGATAATTCGATTAATAACCCTTTTATACACTAAAAAGAAACCTTCTTTGTTCTCCTCATCAACTTCTTTAGTTAAAAGGGTTTTGGTAAATTGTATAATGATGATACGATTGAGAATTCCTTCATTAATATGAAGCGTTGTGCTATCGTCTTCTATTTTTTCGGTAACAATTGTGATAGCTCTTTTTAGCTTCTCCATCGAATCACTAATGTTTGAAGTCGAAAACACAAGTCGGTATTCCATCCAACCCCAATACCAAGAGCATAAATACACCAGAAGCTTATGCTTACTTTCAAAATAACGGTAAATAGAACTTTCGTTGGAACCAATTCGCTCGCCTAATTTTTTAAAAGTAAAATCCTCAAAACCGATCTCATCAATCAGAATAATACTTTCTTCAATAATTTTTTTGCCAAGGGTTGAGCTTTCGGGGTCTTTGACGAATATTTTTTCGTTGACCTGTATTTTTATATTTGATAAAATTGAATCCATAATGATATTATTTTATGCAAAGATAATAGTAATACTATTGATTTTGAAATTTTAACTTTTATTTATAAAAAAAGAGATCCAAAAATGAATCTCTTTTAGAGCAGGATATAATTATATAAGTCTACAACAAAGATTTCCTTGTCATAGCCGCCGGTTTTTCAACTCCCATTAAATCTAAAATAGTAGGAGCGATGTCGCCTAGGATTCCGTCGTGGATGGTCTTCAATTCTGGATCAACTAAAATAATCGGAACGGGATTGGTTGTATGGGCTGTGTTCGGGCTTCCGTCAGGATTTATCATCGTTTCGCAGTTTCCGTGGTCGGCAATTATGATGGTGGTATAACCGTTTTCCAAGGCAGCTGTAATTACTTTTTCGACACATTTATCAACCGCTTCGCACGCTTTTATTGCAGCTTCCATAATACCGGTGTGCCCAACCATGTCGCCATTTGCAAAGTTTAGGCAGACGAAATCCACTTCTTTTTCTGCAATTCGGGAACCAAAGCATCTGCAAGCTGAAACGCGCTCATTTCAGGCTGTAAATCATAAGTGGCAACTTTCGGAGAATCACGCAGGATTCGCGTTTCACCTTCAAAAGGGCTTTCCTGTCCGCCTGAAAAGAAGAACGTTACGTGTGGGTATTTTTCAGTTTCAGCGATACGTATTTGTTTCTTGTTGTTTCTTTCCAGTACTTCTCCTAAGGTATCCGATAGGTTGTCTTTATCAAAGATTCGGTAGATATTGTTGAATGTATCATCATAATTTGTCATCGTGACATAATACAGGTTCATCTTGTGCATATTGAAATCGAGATGGTCTTTCTGCGAAAGGACTTCAGTAAGTTCACGTCCCCTGTCGGTACGGAAATTAAAGAAAATTACAACGTCGCCTTCCTTGATGGTCGCCATCGGTTCATCCTTTTCATTAGTGAGTACAATAGGAGGAAGGAATTCGTCGGTAATATTTTGGGCATACTGCTCCTCAATGCTTTTTACGGCATCTTTGCAGTGAGTTCCTGTTCCCAATACCAATAAATCATAAGCCTGTTTTACCCTTTCCCATCGCTTGTCGCGATCCATGGAATAATAACGTCCGATTATCGTTGCGAGTTTAACCGATGTGCCTTTAATATGGTCTACGATGTCGCCAATAAAGCCCGCACCCGACTTTGGATCTACATCGCGGCCGTCAGTAAAGGCATGGATGAAAACTTTTTCAAGACCTTCATCGTAGGCAGCATCTATAAGTCCTTTTAAGTGATTGATATGCGAATGTACTCCACCATTGGAAACCAATCCAAGGAAATGCACTGGTTTTTCATATTCTTTTGCATAAGCGAAAGCATCGGCAATAGCTTTTTCTTTATTGAATGTTTTATTTTCAACAGCCAGATTAATTTTGGCCAGATCTTGATAAATAATCCTTCCGGCGCCCAGATTCATGTGGCCCACTTCTGAATTTCCCATCTGGCCTTCGGGCAAACCAACGTTTAAACCATCAGTTCTTAATTGGGCACTTGGATATTTAGTATAAAGGCTGTTTATAAAGGGGATATTGGCATTGTCGATGGCAGAAACTTTTGGATCGGGAGATTTTCCCCAGCCATCCAATATCATTAGAATTACTTTTTTGTTCATGAGAAGTTATTTTATTTCATACAGTTCGGCTTTCGCCTCGGGTGAATAACAAAGATAAAGTTTAGAAGCGGATTCTTTCCTTAGGTTTAGTGAAAGTTTTGGAGATCTTGGAATTTTTCAGCGAATTGTAATCTATATAGTATTTGATACTAACAGAGAAAACGTGGCTCAGCAGATTGTCATTCAATAGGTTTTTTACATTGTTATCGAAATCTTTCCGGATAACATCATTAAAATAATTGGAACTGTTTCTGTAAAGAATGGAAATCTCACTTCCGGGAGCAAACCACCAGGAATAAGTTAAATCAAGATTCCAGGTGCTAAAATCCTGATTTTGATTCGGAACCGTATTGTTATAATCCACTAAACTTCCGTCAGATTGGAGTAAGAGATACTTTTTATTCTGCGAATATGACCAATAATGACGTACCAGTATGTTGACATTCATCGTACTGTTAAAGGAATACCGTGCAGACAAGGTATTGGAATAGGAAACTACGTTTCGCTTTCCAAAAATCACATCATTTGGAGTAGCAGAATTAGCGTCAGTGTCGATTGAAGTGGCATAGCCATTATCATTGTCGTATTTAAAACCGTAAAAGTTGTAGACCATTAAAAGCCTGTCGCTAAAACGGTATCTTGGAGCAATAGTAATATCATAAACATGCCTTCCTTGTTGGTTATATTTGGTGTAAGACGGACCAAAGTCTAAAGCAAATTTGTAATTATAATTGGTAGATATATAAAACCATCCGCCATATTTATTAGGATTGACATTATAGCCATTGATGCTGATCCGTGGGTCGAATTCATGGGTCTCAAAGGGATCAATATTGATTCCAGCTTCATAATAATGATTTTTTTTGTCGTTGAAATTGAAGTTGGTATTGAAATTACCGTTTCTCAGCAAACCTGTTTCGGTGTGATATACGGTGTAGGTATTTAGGTTGACCCGAAAGGAATTGAAGTTTTTTGTTGGATTTAATATCCTGTAACTAACATTACTGTAAAAATTATAGTATCCGGTTTGGAAGTTGATTCCCAAATCATTGTTGTCAAAATCCTGGTCATAAATAACGCCACCAGCACCAAAGCGTATTTTCCCGCTGGTTTTATTGAATTCGACAAAAGACTTAAAACCATCTTTATCTTTGACATCGTTGATGTGGCTATATTCAAGATCTCCTTGTGCCTGGAAAGTATTTTTTTTGGTTTTTAAATCCCACACTAAAGCGGAAACATTCGCATCCCTAAAATCACCATTACGGGTAACATTCGTATTCACTATTGCAACGGAAGAATTTTTGTTAAATCGCTGATCCAAAACAAAGATATTGTAGTTGGTCAACGGAGAAATCGTCTGTAGCCTTGTTGAACCGGTATCATTATTTTTTACTACAACACTCGTGTTTTCCGATACGGCATTCATAACTCCAATTCCTAAACCACCTCTCGTACGTCCCGATATTTTTACAGCATTAATAAGTTTTATAGAGCTGGGAACATCAATAGCCGTTTCATTATCGGCAATGGAGAAACTTCGGGTCTGGCCAATTCTCCGCGTGTATAACAATCCGCCTTTGTTAAATAAATCCGTTCCTTCGGTAAAGAAGGCACGGTTTTCATTAAACTGCTGTTCGAAAGCACTTAAATTTAATTGAACTTCGTCAAACCTTGTCTGTCCAAAATCCGGAATTAATATGGCATCCAGTGTAAAGGCATCGCTTATTCCATATTTAATATCCAATCCTCCTTTGAATTCACCAGTAGTCTTTCGGGCATCACTGGCATTTAAATAAAAAGAAGAATACGGAATCAGGAACAATCTGGTAGGCGTATTTATATTTTCAATTCCTTCCAATATTCCGGCCTGGTTACTTTCAGAACTGATTTTATTATCTAAGAGATTCCAGGTGTACTTTTCGTTAAAGCGTTTGATTTCGCGATAGAAGTTCAAGCCCCAGGTTTGTTTGCTTTCGGTTGAAAAACGAAGTGCCGCGTAGGGTATTTTCATTTCTACCGCCCAACCATAATCGGTTGTAACTGCCTTGCTGTCCCAAATTGCATTCCACGAATAATCCTCGCCATTGGATTCGGTGTAGAACCACATCAATCTGAACATCGGCAGCACTCACAAAAAAACGGAACTCCTGCTGGCCATCATTATAGCCATTAAGTTCTACACCAAAATGATCGGTGGTGCCAAAAACATCTCTTCGGGCTAATTCCTTTGAAATTTTGTTGGGGTCACTATCATAAAGCTTCGCTGCGACATAAATTGCCTCATTGTCATAGACCAAACGGACTTCAGTTGTTTTTTCTGGAGCAATTGGTTTTCCATTGTCAGGGGAAATCATAGCAAAATCTTTAGCAATATTTGCGGTTGCCCAAATAGTTTCATCAAACTTTCCGTCGATGGAGATTTTCTCTTTGGTAAATTGTGTGGTAAGTGTTTTTTTGGGATTTTGACCAAATGATATGCCCGTAATAAGGAGTATTACACAAACAAAATAGTTGTAATAATTAGGCATTGTAGGGTGTGGTTAGTCGAACAAAAATAAATAATAAATTTATATTTACAACTGCGTTGCGAATAAAAACATTCAAACACAGTAAGTTGAAAACTTAAATTTGTCTTAAGAATTTAAAAAAGATTTTTATTTTTTGAATTTAATGTTATGTTTGTATTACCAAATCTAATATTTAAACCTATTTCAATCAATGAATTATAAGTTATTTCCTTTGTTTTTTGTTGTCTTATTGATGTCGTTTACGAACCTTCCAAACAAGACAACTCTCCTAAAAATTAGCAATGTAACAACTGTTGATTCGGATTCTAAAAATGCGTCTATTTATAATCAATTAGATGCGAACTCATTTGCATTGCCAAGTTTTGAATGTTTCAGTTTGGCTTTGAATGGATTTCATAAGCTGAAAGAGAAAGGTATTGTTCAAAAAAATATACTGACCTTAGTTGATTTCAGTATATCTTCAAATACGAAACGTCTTTGGGTTATTGACTTAAATAAGAACGTTGTATTGTTTCAAACTTTAGTAGCTCACGGAAGAAATACCGGAGAAGAGTTTGCTAATGAATTTTCGAACCAGGCAGAATCTTTCAAAAGCAGCATTGGTTTTTATGCTACCGGTGAAATTTACAATGGCAAACACGGATTGTCATTAAAATTAGACGGACTTGAAAAAGGACTAAATGATAATGCAAGAGGAAGAGCTGTTGTGATGCATGGAGCCGAATATGTTTCAGAATCTTTCATAAGACAAAATAAAAGATTGGGAAGAAGTCAAGGCTGTCCGGCAGTTCCTGTAGAAATGAATGAAAAAATAATCAACGTGATTAAAAACAAATCATGTTTGTTTATTTACCACCCGTCAAAGAATCAGGAAATAGTGGCAAAGTTAAACGTCTAGTTTTTTGAACATTATAAAGTGTTCTCCTATCCCTTTAATTTTAAAAACATCACCAACAGTCCTGTAGCCTAGTTTTTCATACAGGGATACGGCTGTTTTATTGGCGTTGAACCAAATCAATAGATTATCCTTTTTTGACTTTAAGCTCTTTTCACAGTTTTTGATTAATCTTTCGCGTAACCGAAGACATTCATAATCTTCTAGAATATCCAATCCCCTAAGTTGTACTTGAACAGAGTCCTGAAAAATTGGATTTCTGTTTTCAAATAATGAAATTATTCCGATAAGGTCATCATTAAATAAGCCAAAATGTTGTGTAGTGGAAGATTCGTCTCTAGAACTCATCGTATTTCTATTTCCGTGAACCACGCTTATCCTTCTGTACATGCCATTTTTTAAAATTTCTTTTATCTCCATCATTGCAGGTTGTTATATTAATTTGGGATGATAAAAATACAACTTTGTCATTATAAATGATTTACACGATTCAGTTGTAAAGTTTACATGATTGAATGCTTTTTTATTTAATAGAAAGATATTTTTTTTAAAAAAACTTGCATCGAAAGAATGTTATTCTTTATATTTGCACCTCACAAACGGAAACACTCCTACTGTGAAGCATGCGGAAGTAGCTCAGTTGGTAGAGCTCCAGCCTTCCAAGCTGGTTGTCGCGAGTTCGAGCCTCGTCTTCCGCTCTAAATAAAAAAACCTCTAAGTTTACCTTAGAGGTTTTTATATTTATAATACTTGTCATTCCAGTAGAGGCTGCAATCTACTCCAATTCATTTATTTCCCTAAAAAAGACAAATCAGTTCCGGTTGCTAATTCTTCAGGAGTTTGACTCTGTCTAAACAATCTAGCACTCAATTCTCCTTTCAGGATTATTTTTTCTCCGGTAACTTCCAACCAGCTTCCTTCGCGTAAGCCTAAAACCGGAGTGTCATTAAACGCATGGAATTCCTTAATCCTTGTTTCCCTAGTTTCTCCCATGTGCTTGCTTTGCAAATCGGCATCAAGATAATGCGGATTTAAGTTGAAAGGAATTAAACCCAGAGTTTTAAAACTTGGCGGATAAATTATCGGCATATCATTCGTAGTCTGCATTGATATCCCGGTAATGTTGCTTCCTGCGCTCGAGCCAAGGTAAGGCGTTCCGTTCTGTACTGTCTTAGCCAAAACTTCCATCACTTTATTTTTATACAATTGCGTTACTAGCAAAAAGGTATTTCCGCCACCGGTAAAAATTCCCTGAGCATTTTCTATTGCATAAATTGGATTTTCGAATTCGTGTAATCCTTTAACGGTTTTGTCAATTTTGGCGAAAGCCTGGCGAACCGTTGAAGTGTAGTCGTCATGTGAAATTCCACCAGGACGAGCATAAGGAATAAAGAGTATATCGTTACATTGTTCGAAAAGTGAGTTTAAAGCAGGCAATATATATTCTAAGTAGTTTCCGCCGTGAATTGTGGAGGTGCTGGCAATGATCATTTTTTTACTCACAGGAGCTAAAATTTAAGTTTAACAAAAGATTATAAACTTTTAGTAATCTAAAAGATATTTTTACATCGTAAATTTAGAATAATGAAGTTATTTAAAGGGACATTCCTGATTTTATTTTTTGTCCAGACTTTGGCTCAGAGTCAGAACTAACTTTGCTAAAAGGAAAAATCACATCGCAGATAAAGGAACTAAACGAGGTGTATGTTACCAATCTTCGTTCGGAATCCAGCACAACAACCGACAACAATGGAAGCTTCTCAATGTTTGTTAAGGTTGGCGATACGTTACAGTTTTCAGGTTTGCAAATTGTAGGTAAAAAAAGAGGATTGATGAAAGTGATATTGCCAAAAAATTATTTGTAATACCTCTGGAAGGTAAAGTGATTCTATTAGATGAGGTTGAAGTCAAAAAATATCCTAACATCAATGCCGTTTCATTGGGAATATTGCAAAAACCTGCTAAGGTTTATACACCTGCTGAACGAAAACTTAGAACAGCAGAAGAGTTGCATTGGTACAGTCCATTATTAATTCCTTTAGGAGGAATGAGTGTAGATGGAATGATAAATTCGATAAGCGGACGAACTGCTATGCTGAAGAAAGAGCTCAAAGTGGAAAGAAAAGAATACCTGCTTCAAAAAATAGAGTATATGTTCAAAGAAGAGTATTTTTTGGAAAACCTGAAAATCCCGAAAGATTATCTAAGAGGGTTTTGGTACTATGCCATCGAAGATCCAAAATTAGTAGAAGCCTTGAATTCGAAAAACAAAATAATGTCACGTTTTATCTTCTCTGATTTGGCTGTCAAATATTTGGAAATATTAAAAAACTAATAGCAAATTAAGTAACTTTGCGACTAATTTAGAAAAATTAAAATTATGTTTGGAATTGGCGGCGGAGAATTAATTTTTATCATTTTCATTGCCTTAATGCTTTTTGGTTCTGAGAAAATTCCTGATGTGGCACGCACTATGGGAAAAGCCATGGCTCAGTTTAAAAATGCAACGAACGATATCAAAAGTGAAATCCAGAAAGGTGTCGAAGCACAAGGATTGGACACATCAATGAAGGAATTAACCTCTACTTTTACGGATGAGGTTGAAAAAGTGAAGTCGAATTTAGATACTAATATTTTACCTGAAGCTACTAAACTAAAAGAAGATATTGAAGATTTAACCGGTCCAATAAAAAGGCAATTATAATGTTAGAGAAAATCATTCAGCTCGATAAGGAACTTTTGGTTTTTTTAAACAGCTTAGGTTCGCCAACATTTGATGGATTGTGGCTGATAATCACAAAGCAAGTCTACTGGACACCTATATTTTTGTTTGTTTTTTACTTATTACAAAAGAAGCTAGGCTGGAAGAATTTTGGTTTTTATATCCTTTTTACCGCATTTTTAATATTGCTCTGCGACCAGACAGCGAATCTTTTTAAGAATCATTTCCATAGACTACGTCCTTGTAATGATGAAGAAATAAAAGGGATTATTAGAATTGTTAAATCAAGTCCGTCGTTTAGTTTCTTTTCAGGACATGCTACTAACTCAATGGCGACTGCAGTTTTTGGTTTTATGATTTTAAAGAGATATTACAAACATGCTTATTTGTTGTTTTTATTCCCATTGATTTTTGCCTACAGCAGAATTTACCTTGGGTTGCATTTTCCTGTTGATATATTGACAGGATATACTTTTGGAGCAATTTTCGGATTTATTTTCTACAAAATATATAAGAAATATATTCTAAAAGACTAAAGAACGCGTGAAACTGTCAATCCATCACGGATCGGTAATAGAACGGTTTCGACTCTCTCATCTTCTTTCAATAATTTGTTGTATTCCAAAAGGATTTTAGTTGTGATGTCATTTGTCTTAACTTCTTCCAAAACTTTTCCGCTCCATAAAACGTTGTCCGAAAGAATAATTCCTCCTTTATTCATCATTGGAACAATAAGATGAAAGTAATTGATGTAGTTTTCCTTATCCGCATCAATAAAAACCAAATCGTATTTTTTTGTTAATCTCGGAATGATGTACAAACCATCGCCTAAATGTTGCGTAATCTGGCCTGACCATTGCGATTTGTCAAAATATTTTCTTTGGAAATCAAACAATTCCTCTTCGTTATCGATAGTGTCAATCGTTCCATTTTCAGCTAAACCTTCCGCTAAACAAAGCGTGGCATAACCGGTATAAGTTCCAATTTCCAGTATCGTTTTTGGATGAATAATTTTCGAAAGCATGCTTAAAACCCTTCCCTGAAAATGACCGCTGAGCATTCTCGGAGCCAATATTTTTTGATGGGTTTCTTTATTAAGCTGAGCCAATAATTCGGGTTCGTCCTGCGAATGAACAGTAACGTAGGTGTCTAATTCTTCAGAAAGGAAATGCATGTTTTTATTTTTTACAAAAATACAAATTAAGAAGTAATCAAATTAGCCTAAATTTACACCATGGAAATCGAGAAAAAGACATCCGAAGTTTAACCAAAGAGCAATTGCGTGATTTTTTTGTGGCCAATGGCGATAAGGCATTTCGTGGCAATCAGGTTTATGAATGGCTTTGGAGTAAAGCGTCGCATAGCTTTGAAGACATGACAAATGTGTCTAAGGAAACCCGGACAATGCTTGAAACCAACTTTGTCATCAATCATATCAAGGTGGATCAGATGCAGCGAAGTGAAGACGGAACAGTTAAAAATGCAGTTCGTTTACACGATGGTTTGATTGTAGAAAGTGTTTTGATTCCAACCGAAACCAGAACCACGGCCTGTGTCTCAAGCCAGGTTGGTTGCAGCCTCGACTGTAATTTCTGTGCTACAGCGCGTTTAAAAAGAATGAGAAATTTGGAGCCCGGAGAAATATATGATCAGGTTGTCGCTATTGACAGGGAAAGCAGGCTGTATTACAATCGACCGCTTTCGAATATCGTTTTTATGGGAATGGGCGAGCCGCTGATGAATTACAACAATGTGATGAAGGCCATTGACATGATAACTTCAGAAGAAGGATTGGGGATGTCGCCGAAGCGAATTACAGTTTCCACTTCCGGAGTTTCCAAAATGATTAAAAAAATGGCAGATGACGATGTGAAATTCAAGTTAGCTGTTTCACTGCATTCGGCTATTGAAGAGACACGAAACCATATAATGCCCTTTACAAAAAACTTCCAATTGCCCGATTTGAAGGAGGCTTTGCAATATTGGTATCAGAAAACGAAAAGCAAAATCACTTATGAATATGTGGTTTGGAAAGGCATAAATGATGATAAGGCTTCTATTGATGCATTAGTTAAATTCTGCAAATATGTTCCCTGCAAAGTCAATCTGATTGAATACAATCCAATCGATGATGGTGAATTCCAACAGGCATCAGACGAAGCAATTGATAACTACATCAAAGCATTAGCTAAAAATGATATTGTTGCCAAAGTACGCCGAAGCAGAGGAAAAGATATTGATGCCGCTTGTGGGCAATTAGCCAATAAATCATAAAAAATCCCGATGACTAACTCAGCATCGGGACTTTTCAACCTTAAAATAATCCAGTACTTATTAATTTCCTATAACAATGTCATAGCTGTTTCCGTTTACAGTGAGGACAGCCAAATTATCACAAGTTCCATCACCAAAATTGAGGGAAGCGTTAGAATTATTAGTAACAATTGTAATTATTCCATAAACTATCAGTGGCTTGTTTAATGCTGCACAACTCATTTTTACTTTCAAAGGAATTGTGATATTGCTATTCTGAGTCGCTCCGCTTGGAGTAGTGGTAACCCAGCTTCCTGTAATTTCATAAACATTATCGGCTAAAATTGCATTTCCGAAACCTTCGATGATTTCTCTTGTCCTTGTTCCAACCCTGTGATAAACGCCACCACTTGGTAATGTAGCAGTCACATCTATTGTCATGGTTACCTGCGGATGTTCAGTAGGATTGGCTGCCGTTGTGATAATTGTTCTTGTGAAGGTTTTGTCTCCGTCATATTCAATTCCGTTATGGATGAAGTTATCAAATGAATAAGTTATGGTGTGTGAAGTAGCACCAGGATCATAAACAAACGTAATTACAATTATTCCGCTAACCACATTTCCACTATCCAAAGTACAGCTTTGTCCAAAATCTATTGTTTTGGTTACAGTATCACCAACATTTGGTGCAGTTCCAAATGCCGGAACTCTGGTAACGGTAGCGCAGTTGGTAAGTTTCGAGAATCCTAAATCGGCGGTTTTACCCGATATGGCATCGGAGTAGGTACTTGCTTCCTGTTCTTCAACAATGCTCGATACATCATCATTCATGGCGTCAATCTGTGCGCTTACTTTTGCATCTTCAGTAGAAATTTTTCCGTTTTTCTCTTCTTGTTTGCTACAGCTTAGGATTGTCAAGGCTAATGCAAAGCCTAAAATTAATTTAGTCGATTTCATAGTTTAAATTTTTTGGTTCACGTCTTTGAGTTAAATTTTCCTTAAAGGTTTAATCGAAAGTAAAAAAATTTTTCAAACGATAGCAATATTGTATCTTTGGTTCCCGATGCAACTCGGGAATGAAAAGAATGAATACCACTTCGCAAATAAAACAGCCCATTCAAAAAGAAATGGAACTTTTTGAAAAAAAGTTCTACGAGTCAATGACTTCAAAGGTTGCGTTGCTCAATCGAATCACTTATTACATTGTAAACAGGAAAGGTAAGCAAATGCGCCCAATGTTTGTTTTTTGGTAGCCAAAATGCTTTCCGAAACCAATGAAGTCAACGAACGCACTTATCGCGGAGCAAGTGTCATCGAATTAATACACACGGCAACTTTGGTTCATGATGATGTTGTAGATGATAGTAACCGTCGCCGCGGATTTTTCTCTATCAATGCGTTGTGGAAAAATAAGATTGCCGTTCTCGTAGGCGATTATTTATTGTCGAAAGGTTTATTGCTTTCTATTGACAATGGCGATTTTGATTTACTTCGAATCATTTCGGTAGCGGTTCGGGAAATGAGTGAAGGCGAATTGCTTCAGATTGAAAAAGCACGCCGATTAGACATTGTAGAAGATATCTATTATGAAATCATCCGAAAGAAAACGGCAACGCTGATTGCTTCCTGTTGTGCCTTAGGTGCCAAATCGGTTTCAGAAGATGAAATCCTTGTTGAGAAAATGCGAAAGTTTGGTGAACTTATCGGAATGGCATTCCAAATTAAGGATGACCTGTTTGATTATACCGATGATGCCATTGGAAAGCCAACCGGAATCGATATCAAGGAACAAAAAATGACTCTTCCGTTAATTTATGCATTGAACAATTGTTCTCCAAAAGAAAAAAGCTGGTGCATCAATTCGATTAAGAATCACAACAAAGACAAAAAACGCGTCAAGGAAGTCATTCAATTTGTAAAAGACAAAAACGGATTGATCTACGCCGAACAAAAAATGGCAGCATTCCAGCAGGAAGCACTCCAAATCCTTGAAAATTTCCCTCAATCAGAATATAAAGATGCTCTTTCGCTGATGGTGAATTACGTTATCGAAAGAAAGAAGTAATTTTTTTCATCTGTAAAGCATTGATTTTTATAGGATTTTTAAATTTTTTATAAAAAAAGAAATACCTCATACAACTATTTTGCAACGAGTCTCGTCTATGCTAATAGAACACCTAACCAAACGTTTTGAAAGTAATTAATTTACATCAGGAAGAAAAAGAACTAATCGAATTGGCTGTCGAACACAATCGTCACGCACAACAAAAGATTTATTCGAAGTATTCCGGAAAAATGTTAAGCGTTTGCCGTCAATATATAAAAGACTTACATCAGGCAGAAGATATAATGATTACGGCTTTTATGAAAGTGTTTACCAATCTGAAGAATTTTGAGCACAAAGGAAATTTCGAAGGTTGGATCAGAAGAATAATGATAAACGAATGCATTTCGTTCATCAGGGTTCAGAAAAAGGTAAAGTTCATTGAAGACGAAGAATATTTTGAAGAAAGGCATAACGACATCGAAAGCAAATTCTCGGTAGAAGATATTCAGTTTTTGATCGACAATTTGCCCGATGGTTACAGGATGGTTTTTAATCTTTATTGTATAGAAGGTTTCAAACATCAGGAGATAGCAGCAATGCTCGGAATAAATGAAGGGACATCGAAATCGCAGTTGTCACACGCACGAAAAATGCTTCAGGACAACATTAGCAAACAAAAAAATTACACCAATGGAACAGAATAAATTAGAAAATCAGATAAAGGAAAAGTTGAATTCGAGAGAAATTCAGCCTTCCGCCCAAGCTTGGGACAGATTGGATGCAATGCTTTCAGTTGCTGAAGAAAAAAACAAAACGATCTTTTGGCTGGTTGTACATTGCTGCAAGTATTATGGTTTTGCTAACTGTTGGTATGTTTTTATTCACTCAAATAAATACAGAAGGTAATACTCAAAATACTGTTGTAGAAACCGATATTAAAAAGGACAGTATCCAAAAAGAAGGAAGTAAATTCCAGACACCAATAAATAAAATACAGGAAAATAAAGAAAATCAAATAGCTGTTTCCGCTGAAACTCAAAATCCAAAATCACAAAATCAAGCCAATAATCAAGAAGAAGTTTCAATCATCAATCCAAACAAAAGCAATCAAAAACAATCAAACAATCCTTTAATCAATCGTGAAAAACAAATCGAATTCCAAAACACATCAGATGTTGCCTTAAAAGACCTTCCTAAAATTGAAACCAGCAAAGAATTCATTCCGAGCAACAATAAATCAGACGAATTTTTATTAGCAGGTTTAGACAAAACGGCAAGCCAATCTACGAATAAAAAGTCTGGAGTGAAAGTTGACGCAAAAAGCCTGCTTTCTCAGGTTGACGGAGAATTAGAAATGACGTTCCGTGAAAAAGTAATCAGTAAAGTAAACAAAAACTACAAAGAAGTTAAAGTGGCTTTGGCCAATAGGAATAACGAATAATCATCTTAATCAAAATTTTAAAATCAATTCACCATGACAAAATTTACCCTTTATTTAGCAATTGCTATAAGCCTTTTCGCAGCAAAACTATCTGCGCAGAAAAATGACAATACATTTGAATGGAAAGTAAAACTTATTTCCAACAAGATTGAACAAATAACCAAAGAGGAAAAAGCTGCCTTGAAAGTAGAACTGGAAGAAGTAAACAAGGAGCTTGAAGCCGGAACCATTAACAAAACCCAGGCAGATGCCAAAAAGATGCTGTTGGCAGAAACGCGCTCAAAAAATATCGAAACCAAAATTGCACAGGCTCAGGAAGAATTAAAAGATTTGGTGCAGCAAAAAGTGGACGGAAAGGTGAAGGAAGATAACAGGACTTATTTTTTTGTATTCTCTAAATCTAACGGTAAGAATAAAGAGCAATACCAAAAATACAGGGATTCTTTAGCCAATGCAGGCGAAAGAAGGACTACCTCACAGTTTGTTTTTGCTGCCGGTGTAAACAATTTGGTTACCGATAAAGCAGTTGCAAATTCTGACTATAGATATTGGGGCTCACATTTTTACGAATGGGGATTTACGGCTAACACGCGACTTTTTAAGAATGATAATTTACTTCATTTGAAATACGGGTTTTCTGTAATGTACAATAATCTTCGTCCGACGGACAATCGTATGTTTGTAGTAAATGGTGACCAAACCAATTTAGAGACAAGCCCGGTTAATCTTAAAGAATCCCGTTTCAGAAATGTGTATGTCACTGCGCCGGTTCACTTGGAGTTTGATTTCACAAAAACAAAAACCAACGCCGAAGGCAAAAAGATTTTCAAAACCCATGAAAGTGTTCGTTTCGGAATCGGTGGTTATGCAGGTTTCAGGGTAAAATCAAAACAGATTTTGAAATTTAGCGACGATGGACACGATGTGACTGTAAAAGAAAAAGGAGGTTTCAATACCAATGATTTTATTTACGGAGTAAGCACTTATCTTGGTTATGGAGCAACGAGTTTGTATCTGAAATACGATTTAAATCCATTATTTAAAGACAATGCAGTAAAACAAAACAACATATCGTTAGGTGTTCGTTTTGACTTGAATTAAAATAATTTGATTAGGTTAGTTTATATTTTGGAAAGATGTTTCTGCAAAGGAGCATCTTTTTTTATTTTAAATTCCAAATTTTAAATTTTGAATTGTATTTTTACCCTCTTTCATTTTTGGATTAAAATGTCTGAAAATCTAACCATTTAACAATCTACTTTGATTACCCGCGAAACCATAGATAAAGTTTTTGAAACCGCACGTGTGGAAGAAGTCATAGGCGACTTTGTCCAGCTAAAACGTGCCGGTAGCAATTACAAAGGATTAAGTCCGTTTTCGGATGAACGATCACCGTCTTTCATGGTTTCTCCCGTAAAACAGATTTGGAAGGATTTTAGTTCCGGAAAAGGAGGAAGTGTTGTGACTTTCCTGATGGAGCATGAGCATTTCACCTATCCGGAAGCGATTCGGTTTTTGGCCAACAAATACAATATCGAAATTGAGGAAACAGAGGTTTCGCAGGAAGATAAACTCGAAGCCAACGAAAAGGAAAGCATGTACCTGGTTTCGGAGTTTGCCAAAAGTTATTTCCACGACACGCTTTTAAAAACGGAAGAAGGCAAAGCCATTGGTTTATCCTACTTTAAGGAAAGAGGATTTACCAATGAAACGATAACCAAATTTGGTTTGGGATATTCGCCGGAAACCTGGGATGCCTTTACCAAAGAAGCATTGGGGAAAGGATACAAATTAGAGTATTTAGAAAAAGTTGGATTGACTATTACAAGAGAAGACGGCAAGCACTTTGATCGATTTAAAGGAAGAGTGATGTTCCCTATTCAGAGTTTGTCCGGAAGAAACTTAGGGTTTGGAGGAAGGATTCTGACTAATGATAAGAAAGCCGCCAAATACCTCAATTCGCCCGAAAGCGAAATTTACCATAAAAGTAAAGTCCTTTACGGAATTTTCCATGCCAAGCAAGCCATCGCCAAACAGAATAATTGTTATTTAGTTGAAGGGTATACCGATGTAATCCAATTGCATCAGGCCGGAATTGAAAATGTAGTTGCTTCTTCAGGAACTGCTTTAACATCGGATCAAATTCGTTTAATAAACAGGCTGACTAAAAACATCACGGTCCTTTTTGATGGCGATGCTGCTGGATTGCGAGCTTCTGTTCGTGGAATAGATTTGATTCTTGAAGAAGGCATGAATGTAAAAGTCTGCACTTTTCCTGCTGGTGAAGATCCGGATAGTTTTGCCAAGAACAACTCCTATGAGGAATTGGTTAACCATCTTGAAAATAATGCTAAAGATTTTATTCAGTTCAAAGCCTCGCTTTTGATGGATGAAGCCAAAAACGATCCGATAAAGAAAGCCGATTTGATTCGAGATATGGTTGTGAGTATATCGAAGATTCCGGATAGCATCAAAAGGCAAATTTACATTCAGGAAACGTCCAGGATTATGGATATTTCCGAACAGATATTGCTAAATACTTTAGCACAACTGTTTCAAAAAGATATTTCAGACGCAGGAAAAAAACTTAAACAAGAGTATAAAGCCTTAGAAGTTGTAAAGAGTGAACCACAATCTTCACAGGAAAAAGTAAATATTATTTACGAATTGGAACGTAAGATTATTGAAATGCTCTTGCTTTATGGGTCCCAGGAAGCCGATTTCGATGATTTTATCCTAAAGGCAAATGAAGAAGGCGAAATGATTGAGGAAAAGGAAACCAACACCAGTAAAGTGCATCAACGCATTTACCTCAGTTTACAGGAAGACGAAGTCGAATTGGCCAATCCGCTTTTTAAGGAAATTTACAATGACCTAATTAACTATTATAACCAGAACGAAGAGTTTAATATTGAGCATTATCTTATGCAATTATCCGTTGAACATTCAGAGGTAGTTACTGATATTTTGATGCTTGAAGAAAAAGAATTGCTTCACAATTGGGAAACCAAACATATTTATGTAAAGACAAAAGATCAAAATGTCTCTCAATATGTTTCTGAAACTATAGTTTCCTTGCGGGAATACCTGATTAATAAATTGATTATGGATTTAATGAACAATTACAGCAGTGAAGCAGAAGAAATGGATTTGGAGGAACTAAAATCTACCATTAACGATTATAACAAGCTAAAAGTCACTCTGACTAATAAAATAGGACGAATACGTTCAACTTACCTATAAAAAACCCGTCTTGAATTAGACGGGTTTTTAATTTTTAAACGATTTCCAAAGTTTTAGCTTTATTAACAAGGTCGACCAAATTGGTTACATTCAGTTTCGTCAAAAGACGAAGTTTGTAAGTACTAATAGTTTTTTCGTTAAGGGCTAAAATTTTAGCGATTTCGTTGTTTTTCTTACCATCACTCAGAAATCGGAGCACCTCAATTTCCCGATTGGAAAGTTTGCGGTACAACCGCTCTGACTTGTTTTGTTTAGCAATAAGTGCTAAATTCTTCTTGATTTCCTCATTTAGGATGATTTGCCCTTGGTTTACTTTGACAATTGCAATTCCTAAATTCTCAAGTTTTGATGTCTTGTGGACATATCCTGCACAACCTGCTTTTATAGCATTTGGCGCATAGATGTGTTCTGACAGGCTGCTAAAAATAACAACTTTAGTTTTTGGAAAATTTTTGATGATTGACTTGACTTCATAAATACTCTTTAATCCTTCAAGTTCTAAATCAATGACTAAGACATCAATCTCTTTGTTTCTTAAGGCATCTGGAACCATAAAAAAATTTCCTACGTTCGAAACGACATTTATTTCAGGATGATCCTTAAAATATGCTTTCATTCCGAAGTGTACAACCGGAAAGTTATCAGCGATACATAAATTTATCATAATTGTGGTATTTGATAAAAATTAATAGAAATTTTACTACTGTAAAGTTAAAAAAATATTCTTCAAAAATGTTATATAATTTCAGTTATTTTTAAATTTATTGGGATTATACATACAGGAATTGGATTCATTTTGTGCTGGTTAATAGTATTTAGTTTGGTATAAATATCAAAAACCTCTTTTTCTCTTTCGCTGAAATGGGCCAGATTTTTATTGCCCTCAGTCATAAGCATTGCCCATTCCAATTCATCATAGCTTGCACCAATCTGTTCTTCGTCGGTTCTGGAATCTCCAAACAAACCGTCGGTTGGGGAGGCATTTTGTATTGATTTTGGAATATCTAAAAATGAACCCAACGCATAAACATCGCTTTTCATTAAATCCGCAATCGGACTTAAATCTACGCCGCCGTCTCCATATTTGGTGTAAAAACCCACACCAAAATCCTCAACCTTATTTCCTGTTCCTGCAACAAGAAGTCTATAGATTCCAGCAAAATAATATAAAGTTGTCATTCGAAGCCTTGCTCTTGTGTTAGCCAAAGCCAAATCCAATCGGATATTGTCATCACCTGATGGTACATTAATTTTAAATGTTTCAAAAACTGATGTAAGGTCAGCAATGTCATTTTTTACATTCGGAAAGCGTTTTTTCAATTGTTCTATATGCTCTCTTCCGCGGCTGACTTGTGTTTCGTCCTGATGTATTGGCATTTCTATGCACAAGGTTGTTAATCCGGTTTGTGCACAAAGGGTTGAGGTCACAGCCGAGTCGACTCCGCCAGAAATTCCGATTACAAAACCATTAACATGGGCTTTTAAAGCATATTCCTTTAACCAATTTACAATGTGCTGATTTACTTTTTCTACCTGGATTGTACTTTTTTTAGCCATTTGTTATGAAAGTATTTAGAAACTGAAATGTATATTTGCAAATGTAAAAAATCAGCGGTTTCTTAAGTTGATTTATTTCAGATTAATTTTTTTATATGAGAAAATACCTAGTATTGTTTTTAGTGCTTATTGCTGCTATTTCCTGCGACAAAAAGTCAAAAGAAGAGAAAGCTATTGAAGAAACTCCACCAGTTTCCTTAAAAGTATATCGATTCGACAAAGCTTTTTTCGAAACACCGCCAAACGAGTTAGCTAATTTAAAAGCCGAATATCCTTTTTTCTTTCCCGAAGGAACTCCGGATCAAGTGTGGACTGATAAAATGAAAGATCCGCAATGGAGGGAATTGTACAAAGAAGTGGAAAAAAATATTCCGATTTCGGAAAACAGACTTCTGAGATTGAGGATTTATTCCAACATATAAAATATTATTTTCCAACGGCAACAATGCCTAAAGTTTACACGGTTATCGCTAATATGGATTATCACAGCAAAGCTATTTATGCCAATGATAAACTGATAATTGCATTGGAACTGTATCTTGGCAAAGACCATAAATTTTATACAGAAGCAAAATATATAGAACAGAATTTCGAAGAGCGACAAATGATGCCGGATATTGTTACAAGTTTTTCCTTAAGTAAAATTCCACCTGATAATGAAAAAACACTATTGGGAGAAATGATCTATTATGGAAAGCAGTTGTACCTAAAAGACCAGTTGCTGCCTGAATACAATGATGCGGAGAAAATAGGATACCTGCCGGAACAAATTACCTGGTGTCAGGAGAACGAAAGTTACATCTGGCGCTATTTTATTGAAAAGGAATTGTTATACGATACAGATTCCAAATTGCCTAATCGCTTCACTAATATGGCGCCTTTTTCAAAATTCTATTTAGAAATTGACAACGAATCTCCGGGAAGGGTTGGTCAATGGATTGGATGGCAGATTGTGCGTTCCTTTATGGAAAACAACGAAGTCTCCCTGCAGGATATGCTGAAAATGAACGCCAAAGAAATATTCGAAAAATCAAAATACAAACCCAAAAAGACCGATGAGTAAAACCATAACTTCCGAAATAAAATTTGTTGTCGAATTAGACCAAAACCGCGTTCCCGAAAAACTAACCTGGTCTGCACAAGATGGTGGAGTGGAATTAGAAGAAGCAAAAGCGATGATGCTTTCGATTTGGGATAGTAAAGTACAGGAAACACTTCGAATAGATTTGTGGACAAAAGATATGCCGGTAGACGAAATGAAATTGTTCTTCCACCAAACACTTGTTGCCATGGCTGATACTTTTCAAAGAGCTACTCAGGATGAAAAAATGGCGGATACTATGAGGGATTTCTGCGATTACTTTGCAGAAAAATTGGAATTGAAGCAATAGTCTTAAAACTGATTTAAGTCTTTAAAAACTTCTTCATTTACCGCATCAATATAATCTAAGACAGCTTCTCTTCCTGTTGTTTCGGTGGCTGATGTCACGAAGTGTTGTGGCATTTCTTCCCAGTTATTGGCTAAAAGCGCTTTTCGGTAAGCAGCAATATGGGAATCAATTTTTCCTCTACTTATTTTATCTGCCTTGGTAAAAATGATGCAGAACGGAATTTCGATTTCACCCAAATAGGTTATGAATTCCAAATCAATTTTCTGTGCTTCCAATCGGATGTCAATTAGCACGAAAGCACAAACCAACTGTTCTCGTTTCTCAAAATAATCGGTAATGAATTCCTGAAAAACTTCTTTGGTTTTTTTGGAAACGCGGGCATAACCATAGCCGGGTAAATCGACCAAAAACCAGTTCGAATTGATTTTAAAGTGATTGATTAGTTGTGTTTTTCCGGGCTTTCCTGAAGTTTTTGCCAAATTTTTGTGGTTCGTCAACATGTTAATCAAAGATGATTTTCCAACGTTGGAACGGCCAATAAAAGCATATTCCGGCAAACGTTCCAAAGGGCATTTACTTACATCAGAATTGCTGATAACAAATTCGGCAGTGTTAATTTTCATGTTTTTTAAAATAAAAAAGTCCCTAGAAAAGGACTTTAAGTTTATAAATGAACTTCCTTAAGCCATTCTTCAAGCAAACGGTTAAATTCGTCAGGATGTTCCATCATAGCGGCATGACCACATTTGTCAATCCAATATAATGATGAATTCGGCATTAATTTGTGAAATTCCTCTGCAACATCTGGCGGTGTAACCTGGTCATTTTTACCCCAGATTATACAGGTTTTAATGTGCATTTTAGGTAAATCCTTTGCCATATTATGGCGAATGGCGCTTTTGGCAATTGTCAGTGTTTTAATCACTTTCATCCTGTCATTCACCACAGAAAATACTTCGTCAACTATTTCTTTTGTAGCAACTTCAGGATTGTAGAAAACCGCTTCTGCTTTTTCTTGATATACTCGTAGTCGCCACGTTTTGGATAACTGTCTCCCATAGCGCTTTCATAAAGGCCAGAACTCCCTGTAATTACAAGTCCGGCAACCTTTTCAGGATACATTTTGGCATGATACAAAGCAATGTGTCCACCAAGCGAATTCCCTAAAAGGATAACACGGTCAAAACCTTTAAAAGTGATAAAGTCTTTCACATACTTTGCAAAAGCTTTCACGTTGGTTTTCAAAATGTTCTGGGTGTAAATTGGCAATTCAGGAATAACAATCTTGTAACCTCTATTGGAGAAATAATCGGCAACTCCATTAAAGTTGCTTAATCCACCCATAAGTCCATGAAGGACAACTATTGGCGTTCCTTCTCCGGCTTCAAAATAGGAATATCTTCCTTCTTTCTTAAATTTTCCTTCCATGTTATTTTCGGCTTTTACCTCGTGGGCAAATATATGGTTTTAAAGATAAAAACCCGTTATATAAAGATTATTTACTACAAAATTTCACAAATCAATAATCACTTTTTGGATCATAATAAAGCGGTAATTATCAACAAATAAGAAAATTTTTATAATCAAAATATTTCTGCAACTCCACGAATTATCTGTTCTACTATTCCAATCTTTTACTGAATTCACAATAGCTCTTAATGTTTTGCTAAAAATGCTAATTGTAAGAATCTCATAAAGTTTTCATCGAAAAGGGTTTAAAGAGGTAAAACTTATTAACAAAGTGGTAGTTTGTGGTAAAATGTGGTAATATATTTTATATTTTTGCTCGTAACGAAAACAAAACCAATTGAACACAATAATCGGGACATACGAATGTAAAGTTGATGCCAAAGGAAGATTGATGATTCCTTCGGCGTTGAAGAAGCAACTCGCTAGTTCTCTTCAGGATGGCTTTGTCCTGAAGCGTTCCGTTTTTCAACCTTGTTTAGAGTTGTATCCAATGACAGAGTGGAATCTGATGATGCAAAAAATCAACAAACTGAACCGCTTTGTAAAGAAAAACAATGACTTCATACGTCGATTCACTGCCGGAGTAAAAATGGTAGAAGTGGATGATTTAGGAAGATTGTTGATTCCAAAAGATTTAGTCGCCTTCGGAAAGATTTCAAAAGATATTGTCCTTTCTTCCGCTGTTAACATTGTTGAGGTTTGGGATAAGGATTTATATGAAAAGTCAATCGCTGGCGATGATATTGATTTTGCAGACTTAGCCGAAGATGTAATGGGAAATGTAAATGATGACGACAATGGAGGAATATCATAACCCGGTTTTACTAAAGGAAACTGTAGACGGACTCAATATCAAACCTGACGGAATTTATGTGGATGTAACGTTCGGAGGTGGTGGGCATTCCAAAGAGATTTTGAGGCGATTAGGTCCAAACGGAAAGCTGTTTGGCTTTGATCAGGATGAAGACGCTTTTGCAAATGCTTTGCCCGATGAAAGGTTTGTGTTGATACCTGAAAACTTCAGATATATAAAACGATTTTTAAGATTTCATGGCGTAAAAAGCGTTGATGGAATTTTGGCCGATTTAGGCGTTTCTTCCCATCAGTTCGATGTGCCGGAAAGAGGTTTCTCTACCCGTTTCGATGCGGATCTCGATATGAGAATGAGCAAGAAAAATGAATTGGACGCTTTCAAAGTAGTGAATGAATACGATGAAGCCAATTTAAAAAGAGTGTTTTTGGATTACGGCGAATTAAAAGCAGCTCCAGTCATATCAAGGACAATTATCGAAGCGCGTGAAAAGAAAGCCATCAGTACAACCGATGAATTAAAAGTTGTTTTGTCAAAATATTTGCCGGAACAATTCAAAAATAAAATCCTGGCCCAAATCTATCAGGCTATCCGAATTGAAGTGAACCAGGAAATGGATGTTTTAAAAGAATTTTTGGAACAATCACTTGAAATATTGAAGCCGGAAGGAAGACTAAGCGTAATCTCTTACCATTCATTAGAAGACAGATTGGTAAAACGCTTCATCAAAAACGGAATGTTCGAAGGCGAACCGGAACGCGATTTCTTCGGAAATTTTTCAGTTCCGTTCAAAAGCATTGAGAAACTAATCGTTCCATCCGACGCAGAAATAAAAATAAATAACAGGGCTAGAAGTGCAAAGCTGCGTGTAGCCGAAAAAAATAAAAGCTAGCGGCTAAATGCTGAAAGCTAATCGCTTAACAAATGAAAAAAGGAGTTTACGGTATATTAAAAGCTCGGTTTTTAGTCAATGAAGATGCTACAAGAAATTGGCGTTTCATAGTGTTTCTGTTTCTGTTAGCGCTTTTGATGATTGCCAATACACACCGTTTCGAACAAAAGGTCTTTCGGATTACAGAGCTGACCAATGAAGTAAAGGAATTACGCTCCGAGTTTGTAGATAAACGCTCGGAATTAATGAAATTAAAAATGGAATCGACAGTTTCACAAAAAATGGAGGAAAGACAAATTTTTCCATCGTCAGTTCCGCCACAAAAGATAAAAGTTAAAAAACCCGCAGAAAAAAGTTTCTTTCAAAAACTATGGCAATAGAGGATAAACATATCTCTTACCGAATTTATCTGGTTGCGTTCAGCATCTTCCTGATGACTATGGCGGTTACTTTCAAATTGACTAAAATCCAATGGTCAGAAGGTGATTATTATAGAAAATTAGCGAAGGAAAGAACCGTAAGAAACTTCGTGATTCCAGCCAATAAAGGAAATATTTATTCGGCTGACGGAAGCTTGCTCGCAACATCCATTCCAAATTACAACATCCGGTTTGATGCAGTAGCTCCAAAAGGAGAAGCATTCGAAAAAAATGTTCAGCCATTGTCCGATTCTTTGTCAAAAATGTTAGGCAAACCAAGTTCTTTCTATCACACGCAACTAAGAACTGCACGTTCTAATAAGAACAGGTATTTGCTGATTGCACGCGATTTGAGTTACACAGAATATATCAAAGTGAAAGGTTTCCCGCTTTTCAATTTGGGAGCCAACAAAGGCGGAATGATTACCGAACAGGAAACGGTGCGTGAACATCCAATAGGAAAAATTGCAGAAAGAACCATTGGTTATGACCGAATCGATGAACAGGGAATCCGCGTTGGAAAAGGAATTGAATGGTCGTTCAGAAAATACCTTAACGGAAAAGACGGAAAGGTAATGAAACAGAAAATCGCAAAAGGCCAATGGAAGCCTATCCGCGACGTCAATGAAGTAGATCCTCAGGATGGTTATGATGTGATTTCGACGATTGATGTTTATATCCAGGATATTGCACACCACGCTTTGCTAAAGCAGTTGGAGGAATACGGAGCAGAACACGGTTGTGTAGTCGTTATGGAAACCAAAACCGGAAAAATCAAAGCCATTTCGAATTTAGGAAAACTAAAAGAATCAGATTCTACTTATTTCGAAACCACAAATTATGCGATTGCCGAATCGCACGAACCAGGTTCTACCTTCAAATTGGTCGATATGATTGCCTTGCTTGACGATAATAAAGTGGATACAAGTGCCGTTTATGACAGTAAAGGCGGAATAATTACTTATCCATCCTTTAAAGGAAGAAAAGTGCGTGACTCTCATGAAGGTGGTTACGGTAGAATTTCATTAGCTCGTGGTTTTGAGGTTTCGTCCAATACGATAATGGTTCAGGCGGTTTATGAAAATTATAAAAATAACCCAAAGGAATTCGTTGACCGGATTGATAAAATGGGATTGAACAAACCCTTAGGATTACCATTCCAGGGAGAAGGCAAACCTTATATTCCGCAACCCAATGACGAACATTGGAGTGGGTTGTCATTGGGATGGATGGCTTACGGATATGGCGTCTCGGTAACTCCACTACAAACATTGACCTTATATAACGCTGTGGCAAATAACGGCGAAATGGTAAAACCGCAATTCGTTTCTGAAATAAAGGAATGGGACAGAACGATAAAAAAATACGATAAGCAGGTTATCAATCCAAAAATCTGTTCTGACGAAACCATCAAAAAACTGAAAGCAGTGCTGCTGAATGTGGTAAAAAGAGGAACCGGATTAAAACTGTATTCCAAAGATTTTTCAATGGCAGGCAAAACAGGAACAGCTCAGGCAAATTACGCTAAAAACGGAGGTTCTGATAAATATTACATCTCCTCTTTCGTTGGTTATTTCCCTGCTGAAAATCCTAAATATTCCTGCATTGTTGTGGTTCACAAACCCAATACTTCAGGAAATAATTATTACGGTGCCGATGTCGCCGGACCGGTTTTCAAACGTATTGCCCAAAAGATTTTCACCGATTCACCATCCACCAATGAAATTAAAAACCTGAATAAAAAGATAACAAAACAGGAAGTAGCTTATGACGATTACAAAATCAAAGCGAGTTCTGAAATAAAAGTAATTCCAAATCTAAAAGGCATGAGCGGAATGGATGCCGTAGCGCTTTTGGGGAACTTAAAAATGAAAGTGAAAGTTATCGGCGTTGGAAAAGTAAAAAAACAATCGATTCAACCTGGTCAGGCATTAGATAAAAACAAAACAATCATACTCGAATTATCGTGATTATTTTAAAAGACATATTATACAAAGTCGCCATCGAAGCTGTAAAAGGTTCAACGGAAATGACTATTAATAAAATTGAATTTGATTCCAGAAAAGTGGAGTCGAATGACGTTTTTGTGGCTATTCGCGGCACTGTTTCTGACGGTCATGATTTTATTGAAAAAGCGATAACACTCGGCGCAACAGTAATCGTTTGCGATACGTTACCCGAAGTTATTGCTGCCGGAGTAACTTATATCCAGGTGAAAGATACTAATTCGGCTTTAGCATTTTTGGCAGCCAATTTTTACGGCAATCCATCACAGAATTTACGATTAATCGGAATTACCGGAACTAACGGGAAAACTACAATAGCTTCTTTATTATATCAGCTTTTCCAAAAAGCAGGCTATAAAGTTGGACTGTTGTCAACCGTAAAAATCATGGTTGATGACAAAGAATACAAGGCAACACATACAACGCCGGATTCACTGACCATCAATTATTATCTGGCAGAAATGAGCGAAATGGGTGTTGAGTTTTGCTTTATGGAAGTAAGTTCACACGGCGTTCATCAAAAGCGTACCGAAGCTTTGCATTTCGAAGGTGGCGTTTTTACGAATCTTTCTCACGACCATTTAGATTACCATCCAACATTTGCGGAATACCGCGATGTGAAGAAATCATTTTTCGATCATTTGCCAAAATCAGCTTTTGCATTGACCAACATTGATGACAAAAATGGTTTGGTAATGATACAAAATACCGCAGCAAGAAAACTGACTTATGCTCTAAAATCTTATGCAGATTACAAGGCTCAGATTCTGGAAAATCAATTATCGGGATTGTTGCTAAAGATCAATGAAAATGAAGTTTGGGTTCGATTAATCGGAACATTTAATGCCTATAATTTACTGGCAATTTTTGGGACTGCAGTTGAATTAGGCTTGGACAAATTGGAAGCTTTGCGATTATTATCAGAACTGGAAAGCGTTTCAGGCCGTTTCCAATTCATAGTTTCTGATTCCAAAATCACAGCAATTGTCGATTATGCACATACACCTGATGCTTTGGATAATGTATTGAAAACCATAAATGACATTCGTACCAATAATGAAAAACTGATTACAGTAGTAGGTTGTGGCGGCGACAGGGATAAAACGAAAAGACCAATCATGGCAAACATTGCGACCACATTAAGCAATCAGGTTATTATAACCTCTGATAATCCAAGAACAGAAGATCCAATCGATATCATCGCAGACATGGAAGCTGGTGTTGAAGCACAGAATCAAAGAAAAACGTTATCAATTGTCGATAGGAAACAAGCCATCAAAACGGCATGTCAACTCGCAGGTCCAAATGATATTATCCTAATTGCGGGAAAAGGCCACGAAACCTATCAGGAAATCAACGGCGTTCGTCATGATTTTGATGATATGAAGATTGTAAAGGAAATTTTAGAACAACTCAATAAATAACCGACTATGCTATATTATTTATTTGAATACCTAGACAAAACAATGGACATTCCCGGAGCTGGAGTTTTCCAATACATCACTTTCCGTTCGGCGTTGGCGTTGATACTTTCGCTGATGATTTCCACTATCTATGGTAAAAAAATCATCACTTTCCTAAGAAATCAACAGGTGGGTGAAACGGTAAGGGAACTTGGTTTGGAAGGTCAGACCCAAAAAGCAGGTACGCCAACAATGGGTGGATTGATAATTATCATAGCAACATTAATTCCGGTTTTGTTATTAACCAAATTGAATAACATTTACATCATCCTTTTGGTCGTGACGACACTTTGGATGGGAACCATCGGTTTTATCGACGATTATATCAAAATCTTCAAAAAAGACAAGCAGGGGTTAAAAGGGATTTTCAAAGTAATTGGCCAGGTTGGTTTAGGTGTGATCGTGGGTTCTGTATTGTATTTTAATCCAACTGTTACGGTAATAGAAAGATCTAATAAAACAGTCAATTTTAATCAGACAGAAGCTCAGATTACACAATCTCCGGTTGAAATCAAATCGACAATAACCACAATTCCGTTTACAAAAAATAACGAACTGGATTATGCAAAAATCATCGAATGGACTGGCGATGGCTATGAAAATTGGGCGTGGCTGGTATTTATCCCAATCGTAATTTTTATCATTACCGCAGTTTCAAACGGTGCAAATCTTACTGACGGAATCGACGGTTTAGCGGCCGGAACTTCAGCAATATCAGTACTCGCACTCGGAATTTTTGCTTTCGTTTCGGGTAACCTTATCCTTTCCAGCTATCTGAATATTATGTACATCCCAAATTCGGGGGAAATGACGGTTTTCATCGCCGCTTTTGTTGGAGCATTAATCGGTTTTCTTTGGTATAATTCTTATCCGGCATCCGTTTTTATGGGTGATACAGGAAGTTTGACCATCGGTGGAATCATTGCAGTATTAGCTATCTCGGTTCGTAAGGAAATGCTTCTTCCGGTATTGTGTGGAATCTTTTTTGCCGAAAATCTATCCGTAATCATGCAGGTTGCTTATTTCAAATACACCAAAAGAAGGTTCGGAGAAGGAAAACGGATTTTCCTGATGTCACCATTGCACCACCATTACCAGAAGAAGGGCTACCACGAAAGTAAAATCGTAACCCGCTTCTGGATTGTAGCCATTTTGTTAGCCATCGTTTCCATTGTGACCTTAAAATTGAGATAATGCAAAGACTGGTAATACTTGGTGGCGGAGAAAGTGGTGTGGGAACAGCCATTTTGGGAAAGAAACATGGATACGATGTTTTCGTTTCAGATTTTGGACAGATAAAAGATAAATACCGAGAAGTTCTTAAACAATATGAGATTAAATGGGAAGACGAAACCCATACCGAAAACCTAATCCTGAATGCTGATGTGGTGATGAAAAGTCCCGGAATTCCGGAGAAAGCACCCATCGTGAAGAAGCTTATGGAAAAGGGAATTCCGGTAATTTCTGAAATTGAATTTGCAGTGCAGTTTACCAAGGCCAAAACCATCGGAATAACAGGAAGCAACGGAAAAACAACCACCACAATGCTTACTTATCATTTGCTGAAGGAAGGCGGATTGAACGTAGGATTAGGAGGAAACATCGGAAAGAGTTTCGCGTGGCAGGTTGCCGAAGAGAATTATGATTGCTATGTGTTGGAGTTGAGCAGTTTCCAATTAGACGGAATCCTAACCTACAGACCTGATATAGCAATAATAACAAACATAAGTCCGGATCATTTGGACCGATACGACTATAATTATGACAACTATATCGCATCAAAATTTAGAATCACAATGAACCAAACTGAGAATGATTTTCTCATTTATGACGCAGATGACGCAGCAATTTCTGAGTGGTTCAAAAAAATAAAACAAAAGCCCAATTAATTCCATTTTCACTGACAAAAACTTTTGAAAACGGAGCATTTATAAAAAACGATACTATGGACATCATCATCAACAACGAAGAATTCGAAATGAAAACAGGAGAAGTTTCCCTGGAAGGAAAGCACAACATGAAAAACGCTATGGCAGCCACTTCTGTTGCGCAGCTGATGAAAATCAGAAAGCAGACCATTCGTGAGAGCCTGTCCAATTTTCAAGGTGTGGAGCATCGTTTGGAAAAAGTGCTCAAAATCCAAAACGTGCAATACATCAATGATAGCAAAGCTACCAATGTAAACGCCACTTTCTTCGCTTTAGACAGTATGACTGTACCAACCGTTTGGATTGTCGGTGGTGTTGATAAAGGAAATGATTACAGCGAAATAATGTCGTTGGTGAGGGAAAAAGTAAAGGCCATTATCTGCCTTGGTGTCGACAACAAAAAAATAATCGATGCCTTTGGTAATGTGGTAGATATGATGGTAGAAGTAGATAATATGCGCGACGCCGTTATTACAGCCAAACATATCGCAGAAAAAGGAGATGCCGTTTTATTATCTCCAGCCTGTGCAAGTTTCGATTTATTTCAAAACTATGAGGACAGAGGAAATCAATTTAAGGCAGCGGTGAAGAATTTATAAAAGCGGTCAGCTGTCAGCAATTAGCTATCAGCAAAAAATAGAAATTAAAAATGCTAGAAGCTAACTGCTAATGGCTAAAAGCTCAAAAAATGAAAGAACTAATAAACAGTTTACATGGAGATAAAGTCATCTGGGCATTCGTTGCCTTGTTGGCACTGTTTTCGTTTATGCCTGTTTTTAGTGCCAGTAGTAATTTGGCTTACATGCGCCACGGTTCGGGCAATGCTTTTACCTATTTGCTGAAACATGCCGCTCAGGTTTTGGTTGGATTTTATATTTTATACAAAGTCCACAAAGTACCGTACCACTATTTTAAAACGATATCCAAAATCCTATTGCCAGTAGTGTGGATCTTGTTGATATACACATTGTTAAAAGGAACCATTATTGAAGGTGCAAATGCCAGTAGATGGATTTCCATTCCGTTTATCGGAATTACATTTCAGTCCTCAACACTAGCAGCTATCGTGCTTTATGTTTTTGTGGCCAGATATTTATCCAAAAAGAGAGAGACGCCAATTACATTCCAAAACTCGCTTTGGGAACTGTGGACGCCAGTTTTTATAACACTGATTTTTATCCTTCCGGCGAATTTCTCTACGGCAGCCTTGATATTCTCGATGGTGTTGATGTTGGTTTTTATTGGAAAATATCCTCTAAAATATATTGGACTAATCGTTGGAGCCGGAATCATTGGACTAACTTTTTCATACTGGTAGCCAAAGCTTTTCCGGATGCTTTCCCTAATCGTGTGGATACGTGGATTGCCCGTATCGATAATTTTACCAGCGACAAACCCGATGAAGATGACTACCAGATTGAAAAGGCAAAAATTGCCATAGCTTCTGGTGGAATATACGGACTTGGCCCTGGAAAAAGCATACAGAAAAACTTCCTGCCACAATCTTCATCCGATTTTATCTACGCGATTATTGTAGAGGAATACGGATTGGTTGGTGGATTATTGGTTTTAGGAATGTATATTTTATTGCTATTCCGATTCGTTGTGGCTGCGCATAAAGCCAATTCCCTTTTCGGAAAATTAGTCGTCGTCGGATTGGGTTTCCCCATAATTTTTCAGGCGTTAACCAATATGGCAGTTGCGGTAGAATTACTTCCGGTAACGGGACAAACATTACCCTTAATCAGTAGCGGAGGAAGTTCGATTTGGATGACCTGTATTGCGCTTGGAATTATTTTGAGTGTAACCAAAAAAGAAGAGGAAGTTGCAGCCGAGTTAGAAGAAAAACAAAAACGTGAAGACGCTTTGCAAAAGCTTATCGATAAACAACTACAAGAAGATGAAGCAGCAGAATTGGAAGATTTTTCAATTGTGGATGCTGCCAATCCGATGGATGCTGTTTTAAACAAAAAATAAATGGGAAATCATAAATTCATATTAAGTGGTGGCGGAACGGGTGGACATATCTACCCAGCGATCGCTATTGCCAATGAATTGAAATTGCGTTTTCCGGATGCCGAATTCCTTTTTGTAGGTGCAAAGGATAAAATGGAAATGCAGAAAGTACCAGAATCAGGGTATAAGATCGAAGGACTTTGGATTGCCGGCCTGCAACGAAGGCTAACCTTGCAAAACATGATGTTTCCACTGAAACTGATTAGCAGTCTGACAATATCAAGGAAAATAATCAAGCAATTTAAACCAGATGTTGTAATAGGAACTGGAGGTTTTGCCAGTGGACCATTATTGCAAATGGCAAACAGTTTGGATATCCCAACCGTAATTCAGGAACAAAATTCGTATCCCGGAATTACAAACAAAATATTGAGCAAAAAGGCGAAAGCGATTTGTGTGGCTTATGAAAATTTAGAACGCTTTTTTCCAAAAGAGAAAATCGTATTCACAGGAAACCCGGTGCGCCAGGACTTATTGGAAATCGATTCCAAAAGAAAGGAAGCCCTCCGTTATTTCAATTTAGATCCAAATAAAAAAACACTTTTGGTTCTAGGCGGAAGCCTTGGTGCAAGAAGGATAAACCAATTAATTGAAAAGGAAATTTACAATATCGTTTCCAAAGATATCCAGATTATTTGGCAATGTGGAAAACTGTATTACCACGATTATAACCATTTTAATGATGGTCAGATTGTACAGGTACTTTCGTTTATTGACCGAATGGATTTGGTTTATGCAGCTGCCGATTTCGTGATTTCACGTGCCGGAGCTTCCTCGGTTTCCGAATTGTGTTTGGTAGGAAAACCAGTGATATTCATTCCGTCACCGAATGTAGCTGAAGACCATCAAACCAAAAATGCCAAAGCAATTGTAGAGAGGAACGGTGCGATTCTAATCAAGGAAAGTGAATTGGATGCCACCTTTGAACACACTTTTGCGAATTTGGTTTTTGATGAAAAGTTACAAAAGGAACTGAGCGAAAATATCAAAAAACTCGCAAAGCCAAACGCAACAAAAGACATAGTAGAACAAATAGTAAAACTAATAAAATAAAAAACTTTGCAACCCTGCCACTTTACGGCTTTGCAACTTTAAAAAATGAATTTAAGTCAGATACATAACGTTTATTTCATAGGCATCGGAGGCATCGGAATGAGTGCCCTTGCCCGTTATTTCCAGAACATTGGCAAAAATGTTTCCGGTTATGACAAAACGCCGACCATGCTTACAGATGAATTGATTGCGGGAGGAATATCGATTCATTTTGAAGACAGTATCGCTTTGATTCCACAGGATTATTATGTAGAAAATACGTTGGTAATTATCACTCCGGCAGTTCCAATTTCACATTCGGAATGGAATTATTTTATCGAAAGGGAATATCAGGTTAAAAAACGCGCCGAAGTTTTGGGAATTATCACGAAAGATACCTTTTGTTTCGCAGTTGCAGGAACGCATGGAAAAACAACAACATCAAGCATACTTGGTCATATTTTGTATGAAAGTGGTGCCGATGTTACTGCTTTTATTGGTGGAATCGTAGAAAATTACAATTCCAATTTAATCGGAAGCGGAAAAACAGTGACCGTTGTCGAAGCGGATGAATTCGATCGTTCGTTTTTGCATCTGCATCCTAATATTGCCTGTGTAACGTCTATGGATGCGGATCATTTGGACATTTATGGCGACAAGAATGCCATTGAGGATTCGTTCTGCGAATTTGCTGATAAAGTAGAAGATAAAAATAATTTGTTTGTTCCGAAAGGGCTGCCTTTAAAGGGTTTGACTGCCGGAATAGAAGAGGATTCAACCTACAAAGCTTTCAACATCCGTATCGAAAACGGTTTTTATGTTTTTGATGTGCAGACGCCATCCGAAATCATGAAAGACCTAAAATTCGGTTTGCCCGGAAGGCACAATTTAATGAATGCCCTGATGGCTCTAGCAATGGCTAAGACTTATGGTACCCCAACCGAGTCCATTGCTAAAGCCCTGGCATCATTCAAAGGAATACAGCGCAGGTTTTCGTATCAGATTAAAAATGAAAACCTCGTTTATATTGATGATTATGCGCATCATCCGACCGAAATCAATGCGGTGCATCAGGCGGTTCGCGAATTATATCCGAATCAGAAAGTGCTAGCCATTTTTCAGCCCCATTTGTTCAGCAGGACTAAGGATTTTGCCGATGATTTTGCCAAAAGTTTATCGCAATTTGACGAAATTTTGCTGTTGGATATTTATCCGGCACGGGAATTACCGATGGAAGGAATTACGTCAGAATGGCTGCTTTCAAAAATCGAAAACAGCAATAAAAAATTAGTCTCAAAAACCGATTTAATTGCCGCAATTTTAGAAAGCAATTCGAAAATAATTGTCACAATCGGAGCGGGAGATATAGGTGAATTAGTTCCGAAAATTAAACAGGCTTTATCATGAAAGTTTTCAACTGGACAAATATAAGATTGGGATTGATGATTATCGCGGTAATCTTCCTGTTTTCGTTCACTTCTTACCGAAATGAGCATCGGAAAATCAAAAAAACCGAGGTTGTTTTCGTAGGAGAAAACACTGCTTTTGTAAAGGCTGAGATGGTTAATAAATTGTTAATAGAAAAAAATAGCGACCTAAAAACAATCCATAAAGTTGATTTAGATTTGAGGAAATTGGAGACGACTATCAGTAAACAGCAAATGATCCAGAAAGCGGATGTTTTTGTTAGTGTAGATGGCGTTCTTAAAGCGGTGGTAAAACAAAAAATACCAATTGGAAGAGTGTTTAACGAGACGGGTTCTTTTTATATTGACAATGAGGGAAATAAGATGCCGTTGTCGGATAATTATACGGCTAGAGTGCCACTTTTATCAGGGGAAATTACGGTAGTAAAAAAGGAAAAATTATCTGAGGTTTTAAGGATGATTGCGGAGGATGAGTTTTTGAAAAAAATATCATTGGTGTGCAGGTTTTGCCTAACGGAAGCCTGGTTATGGCGAACCGTAATTACGATTACAAAATCGATTTTGGCAGAAGTATTAACATTGAGAAGAAATTTAAAAATTATAAGGCGTTTTTTCAGAAGGCAGTTTCAGACAGTACACTGACGAAATACAAAAGGATTAACCTGAAGTTTACTAAGCAAGTGGTTTGCATTAAATAGAAGATTATGGAAAAAGAGAATATTGCAGTAGGATTAGACATTGGGACAACGAAGATTGTTGCCATGATTGGCAAGAAAAATGAGTATGGGAAGTTGGAAATTTTGGGTGTTGGAAAATCCAAAAGTCTTGGTGTGGCGCGTGGTGTTGTAAACAATATTACTCAAACCATTCAATCGATTCAGCAGGCAGTTATTGAGGCAGAAGCAAATTCAGGATATAAGATAAACGATGTGGTGGTGGGTATTGCCGGACAACACATTCGCAGCATTCAGCATACGGATTACGTGATCCGGACTAACCCGGAAGAAGTAATCAGCGGAAGGGATATCCAGTTATTGATTGACCAGGTAAACAAATTGGCAATGCTTCCTGGAGAGGAAATCATCCATGTATTGCCACAGGAATTCAAAATCGATGGGCAATCTGAAATTAAAGAGCCAATCGGAATGTACGGAGGAAGGCTGGAAGCAAGTTTTCACGTTGTTGTTGGCCAGGCATCATCTATCCGAAATGTGGGAAGATGTATCCAGAGTTCAGGGATTGAATTATCGGGATTGACTTTGGAGCCATTGGCTTCAGCAGATGCCGTTTTGAGCCAGGAAGAAAAAGAAGCAGGTGTTGCGCTGATTGATATTGGTGGTGGAACAACTGACTTGGCTATTTTCAAGGATGGCATCATCCGTCACACAGCAGTAGTTCCTTTTGGTGGAAATGTGATCACAGATGACATCAAGGAAGGCTGTTCGATTATAGAAAAACAAGCCGAATTATTAAAAACAAAATTTGGTTCAGCGTGGCCAGGTGAAAATAAAGACAACGAAATTGTTTCGATTCCGGGATTAAGAGGAAGAGATCCAAAGGAGATTTCGTTAAAGAATCTATCTAAAATCATCCACGCCAGAGTGGTTGAAATCATTGAGCAGGTTTTCACCGAAATCAAAGCGTACGGACACGAAGATCCGCGCAAGAAGCTTATTGCCGGAATCGTATTGACTGGTGGTGGTTCGCAATTGAAACACATCAAGCAACTGGTAGAGTACATCACCGGAATGGATACCCGGATTGGTTATCCGAATGAGCATCTGGCAGGAAATTCAAGTGAAGAGATTTCTAGTCCATTATTCGCCACAGCCGTTGGATTGGTAATGAACAGCATCGAAAATAATTCGAACAGTGCCTATAAAATTGAATTGAAAGAAGTTTTTACAGAAGCTCCAAGACAAGTGGTTCAACAACCGGTTGCCGCTGCAGTGGAAGAAAAAATAGAGGAAGTTTCCAGCGAAGCAATAGAAGAAGAAATCAATCTGGAAACCGAAACGACAGAGCATAAAATCAAAAGATCCTTTTTTGACCGTTATGTGGAGAAGATCAAAGACTTTTTAGATAACGCTGAGTAAGCGTTCAGAAAGCAGAAAGCAGAAACAAGACAGAATAGAAATTAGAATATATAATACCTAATAAACCCAAGAAGTATGATAAGCAACTCAGAATTTGGAAACATCTCATTTGATTTACCAAAAAATCAATCAAATGTTATAAAAGTTATCGGAGTTGGTGGCGGAGGAAGTAACGCTATCAATCACATGTTCCAGCAAGGAATCAAAGGCGTAGATTTCATTGTTTGTAACACCGACTCTCAGGCACTTCAAAACAGCCCAGTGCCAAATAAGATTCAATTGGGTGTAAACCTTACTGAAGGTCTTGGTGCAGGAGCAAATCCGGATGTTGGACAACAGTCTGCCATTGAAAGCATTGGCGACATCGAGAAGATGCTGGATACCAATACCAAAATGGTTTTCATTACCGCAGGAATGGGTGGTGGAACTGGAACTGGTGCAGCACCTGTAATCGCTCAATTGGCTAAGGAAAGAGACATCCTTACTGTTGGAATCGTAACCATTCCGTTCCAGTTTGAAGGGAAAGTGCGTGCTGAGCAGGCTTTATTGGGTGTTGAAAAATTAAGGAAACAGGTAGATTCTTTGATTGTTATCAATAATAACAAATTGAGGGAAGTTTACGGAAATCTTGGTTTCAAAGCCGGATTCTCTAAAGCGGATGAAGTGTTGGCTACGGCTTCACGCGGAATTGCGGAAGTAATTACACACCACTATACTCAGAATATCGATTTAAAAGACGCCAAAACAGTTTTATCTAACAGCGGAACAGCTATCATGGGTTCGTCAGTTGCTACAGGCGATAACCGTGCTAAAGAAGCAATTATTACTGCTTTGGATTCACCGTTGTTGAATGACAATAAAATTTCAGGAGCTAAAAACGTATTGTTGCTTATCGTTTCAGGTTCTAACGAAATCACTATCGACGAAATTGGAGAAATCAATGACCACATTCAGTCAGAAGCCGGACACAATGCTAACATCATCATGGGTGTTGGTGAAGATGAATCTCTTGGAGAAGCTATCGCGGTTACCATTATTGCTACGGGATTTAACGTAGAACAACAAAACGGCATCGTAAATACAGAAGTTAAGAAAATCGTTCACGCTTTAGAGGATGACCAGAAATTGGTTCGCGATCTAACACAGAAAGCTGTGGAAGTTTTCCAGGCTGAAATGGAAACTCCAAAACAAGTTTCTGAAGAGAAAATCGTTTTCGAATTAATTGAAGACGAATTGGAAATAGAAGCTCCAATTGTGGCCGAAATAGAAACCGAAGTTTTGACTCCGACTGCTGTTATCAATGAAAACGAATTGATTGCCATGAATCACTTCATCAGGAACCTTGATGTTACTTTCGAAATCGTTTCACCAATCAATGACATCGACTTTAAGGTAACCACTCCGGAAGTGAAGGAAATGAGGGTAATTGAGCCTCAGACTATTAAGGATGAGACTCTGAAACAAGTTCAGAGCGAGGAAGAGCAGATCACCTTCACTTTTGATATCCCGGCTATGCCAACATTCGAAAGAGTAGAAGAAGTGAAACCAGTTGAAGCAGTTCAGGAAACTAAAATCTTTTTTGATTTATCAGAATCGGTAAACGAAATCGTTGTTAACGAACCAGTAGAATTTGTACCGGTAACAGAGCTTAACGAAGAAGGAATCATCAAATATTCTTTGGAGGAATACATGGAGTTGGAGAACGACTTGTTGAATTCGAAACCAGCTGCTGCAGCTCCAATCGAAGAGCCAATTGCACCTGAGTTGAATATCACGATGAAATCAGATTCAATTGAAAAACCAACTTCATTAGTAAGCCAATTTGAAGATATCTCTCCGGTTGAAATGACTATCGAAGAAACTTTGAAACACAGAGCTGACGACAGAAGAAAGAAATTAAAGGAGTTCAACTATAAGTTCCATAACAATCCTTCAAAAATTGAGGAGATGGAAAAAGAGCCGGCTTACAGACGTTCCGGAATTGACTTGTCACATAATGCCCAAGCCAATAACAACTCCAGAATGTCTATTGGAACAGATAGTAATGACGATACTCAGTTGCGTTCGAACAATTCGTTCTTACACGATAATGTTGATTAAGAGATGAGCTAAAGCTCATGAACCTGAAGCCCACTGGGCTTCCTCCTCTTAATATCAAATACGATAATGTAGATTAATTATTTAGATAAGTTTAAAATTTATAACCCGAGAATCAATACGATCTCGGGTTATTTTTTTAACATTTTTGTGTGCAAAGTGATTTGTTTAGATAAGTTTGCCACAAAAAGTGTGGCAATTTTTCTTTTTTGGAAAGGTTTGCACACAAAAATGTTAAAATTTACGTTCTGCGAAGTCATTATCCTTTTGAGTGTAAAACAAACTTTTGCTATATTTATGCTTTGGATTAGATATTACATTGCGGGTACGGATTGCAAATTCACACGATCTGAGTTGAAGAAAAAATATTTTTAAGTTTCGAAAATATATGAGGAGAAGAGAATTATTACCATGGTGGATAAAATTATTTATTATTTTTCTAGCGTTTGCAATAGTTTCAAATTTAGTAGCTATTGGCTTTTATCTGAAAGGGCTGAAACCTAATTTGGTAGTTTTTGGTTTTAATGCGGATAATAACTATCCTTATGTTCTGTTGCTTGTCAGCGCCATTTTTTTTATGAATTTTATCAGTGCTGTCTTATTATGGTTTGAAAAAGACAATGCGATAAAATTTGCTATCGCAAATTCAATTTTAGGAATAGTTTTGTGTATAGTTTCTTTTGTTATGGATATTTATAATGGAAATTTTAATTTTCGCTTTGAAATCATTCCGCTAATCATATTTGTTTACTATATGAAAAAGATAAATAGTGAATGGAAAAATTTAAAACCCCATGACGTGGACTTGGAATCCGCGTAACAACAGTAGTTATTACTGAGATTCTTTTTCTTAGAATAACAAAAATTCTCGCTAGCCCCGATAGTAGTGGAAATCCTGGCATTGCGTAAGTATAAACGAGCTGAGATTGCTTCTATAACCGAATGTCCACTGGACATTCTCCTCTTAATATCAAATTCGCAATGACAGATTGGAACGGATAGCGGGACGATAGTTCTATAGAAGCATAAAGCTGCTGCTCCTAAAAATAAAAGGTAATGGCTTCATATTCGTGTTGGAACATCTGTTTATTTTTTTACCTTCGCAACTCTTTAACAGCACAAACAAATACACAAAAAGATGAGCTTATCAACTAGAATAATGGACGAAATGAAGGATGCCATGCGTGCGAAAGATACCGTTGCGTTGGAAGCCTTGAGAGCTATCAAATCGGAACTTTTACTGGCGCAGACTTCATCGGGTTCTAAAGAAGAAATCACGGAAGACGAAGAAATCAAGATATTGCAGAAGCTGGTTAAGATGCGTAAGGACAGTGCATCTATATTTACCACACAAAACCGTCCTGACTTAGCGGAACCGGAATTGGCGCAAATAGCTATCATCGAAAAATTCCTTCCGGCACAGCTTTCTGAGGCTGAAGTAGAAGCCATCGTTTCTAAAATCATAGCAGAAACCGGAGCTTCGGGAATTGCTTCGATGGGTAAGGTGATGGGATTAGCCTCCGCACAAATTGGTGGATCGGCAGAAGGCAAAACGATTTCGACTATTGTTAAGAAACTTTTAGTATAATATAAACGGCTCCGTAGTTCAACTGGATAGAATGTCAGATTTCGGCTCTGATGGTTGCAGGTTCGAACCCTGCCGGGGTCACTAAATAAAAAACGCTAAACAAAGTTTAGCGTTTTTTATTTATAATTTATTGAACAACTTATCAATGTTCTTTTTGCTTAACCATACGGTTGTGCCGCCTTCTTCGCCATTGTTATAACTTATCTTCATCTTCACGCTGGCCATATTCATCTCCTTTTTATACTGAAGGTTTACGGTTTCGTTAGGCAATTCAATCTTGGTATCTTCTTTGGGTAAGTTGGTTAAGCCATCAATGATGACGCCATAAAATCCTTCCAGAGCACCATCAATATCCTTAAAGCTGAAGGTTTTGAATTCCGCTACCTGAGGCTTATTGTTATTCTGGTATTTGAAGGTAACCAAGTCACCAGTCTTCGATAATTCCACGGTGCTTAAAGTAGGTGTTCCCACTTTACCGATAGTAACTGTTTTTGTTTCCGTTTTGGCAACCTTGATTTGGGCAGTGGTTGCGAAGGCAAATAATAACATGGATAAGGATAGCAGTTTTTTCATTAGGTTGTAAGTTTTGATAAAAGTAAAAAAATCCCGTTCCATGAAATAAGATTCTTTCAGAACTTCATATTGCTCAGGAATTCCTAGGCATTTTTTATATCTTTAACGCATGGAATTCGCTTATCTCATCCTTATTGTCCTTCCGCTTATTGCCGTTATCTTATATTCCGGAATGTTTTTCCTGAGCCTGTTTGATGATATTTCCATTTATCTGTTCAACAAGCCACTTTATATTCATTTGTATTTTAGGCCAAAGAAGATAAGTCTCGAAAAGGAATTTATACTTCGGCAGAAATTCCAGTTTTATAAAGAGCTTACTGATAAACAGAAAATCTATTTCCATCATAGGATGGCTTGTTTTGTTGATAACTACCAGTTTATCCCAAGAGATGGCTTTACGGTAACCGAAGAAGTGAAAACGCTCATTGCAGCCACTTATGTGATGCTGACTTTCGGTATTCGCCGTTATTTGACAGCTGCTTTTGATAAGGTAATTATCTATCCACAGGAATATTTATCTACCCAAAGTGAAGAATATTACAAAGGCGAATTCAATCCGCGAATGAAAACCGTTGTATTTTCGTGGAAGGACTTTATCGAAGGCTACGAAATCAGTAACGACAACCTAAATCTTGGCATCCACGAATTCTCACACGTTATTCATTACCACAGCATGAATAATAATGACGCCAGTTCGCTGACCTTTAAAAAGCATTATAACCAGCTTTATAAAGAGGTAAATTATGAACCGAATAGAGAGAGATTAATCAACTCAGACTATTTCCGGATTTACGCTTACACCAATCCTTATGAGTTCGTTTCAGTCATCATTGAGCATTATTTTGAAACGCCCCAGGAATTCAAAAGCAACTTTCCGCAGTTGTATACCAGCGTTAGCCGGATGTTGAATCATAGGCACTGATTTTACCAGAATACCGTATACAAAGCAGCCAATATTCCGATAATGATTATCGATCCAACCAAAAAGCCCGAGGACATCTTAAACATCGATTTGTCGATTTCCAAACCATTCGTCTGAACACCTCTGTTGGTTTCGTAAATACTGATGATGTACATTCCGATGACACAGATGGCAAATACAAATCCCATACGGTCAATAAACGGAATTTCATAAATCCCATCCGCATTTGGAATCGCAAAACCAAAGTCGTAAAGGAAATGCAAATCAATAACCGATGGCATGAATTTGAAAGCTATTGAAAACAGGAATCCACCTATAGTAGCAAATAACGCAGCATTTGAAGTAGTTTTTTTCCAAAAGAAACCAAGGATAAACATGGCGAAAATACCAGGACTTACAAATCCGGTATATTCCTGGATGTATTGGAATCCGCCTTTTTTATCAATGCCTAAAAGTGGAGCGACAATCACGGCAATAATCATGGCTGCTATGATAGTCTGTTTTCCAACGCTGACCAATTTTTTCTCATCGGCATTTTCATTGATTTTTTCTTGTAAACGTCTAAAGTAAAGATAGTCGCAATACTATTGGCTTTTCCGGCTAACGAAGCTACAATGGCCGCAGTTAAGGCTGCAAAAGAAAGTCCTTTTAAACCTGTTGGCAATAAGTTCAGCAAAGTCGGATACGCCCTGTCTGGATTTAAGGTGCCATCCTGAAGCATTTCGGTTTGGAAATGTCCGTTCTGGTATAAAACATAGGCTGCAATTCCGGGAATCACCACAATTACAGGCATCAATAATTTTAGGAAAGCGGCAAATAAGATTCCGCTTCGTGCCGTTTTAATATCTGCGCCCAAAGCCCTTTGCGTGATGTATTGATTGCAACCCCAATAATTCAGGTTGATGATTAACATTCCACCAATAAGGACAGAAAGTCCCGGTAAATCCATATAATTCGGATTCGTTTTGTCGAAAATCATATGGAAATGGTCAGCCGCATTGTCCTTCATCAGGTTGAATCCGTTGATTACACCTGTTGAACCAAATTCTACCGCAACCAAATCCAAAGCCAGATAAGTAGTTACCAATCCGCCCAAAATTAAAAAGAAAACCTGGATTACATCGGTAAAACCAATTACCTTCATTCCGCCAAGGGTAATCATTACGGCAAAAACCGCAAGGAAGACCATGCATAAAGTAAGGTTCAGTCCCGAAATGCTGCTTATCGCCAACGCGCCAAGATAGAGGATAGAGGTCAGGTTGACCAATACATAAAGCAACAGCCAAAACACCGCCATAATCATCGCCACCTGACCATTATAGCGCTGGTTTAAGTATTGCGGCATCGTAAATATTTTGTTTTTCAGGTAAACCGGAATAAAGAATACGGCGACAATTACCAAAGTTAGTGCCGACATCCATTCATAAGTCGCAATCGCCAAACCCATTTTAAAACCACTGCCACTCATTCCGATGAATTGTTCCGCGCTGATATTACTCGCTATCAATGACGCTCCAATTGCCCACCACGTAAGAGAACCTTCGGCAAGGAAATAATCCTTACTATCAGATACGGCTTTCTTTTTTCGGTTGTAAATCCACAAGCCGTAGCCTACGATAATCACAAAGTAGAGAAAGAAGACGATATAATCCTGGGTGGCTAATGTTTGCATGTTTATTTGGTTTTATAATGGTTGGTTGATAATTCTCTTAAGATTTTGGCACTTTGTTCGGGTGAGATGTCACGCTGTGCTTCGCCTAACATTTCGTAGCCGACCATGAATTTCTTAACGGTGGCCGAACGCAATAAGGGTGGGTAGAAATGCATGTGGAAATGCCATTCAGGATGCGAAATCCTGTCGGTTGGTGCCTGATGGATTCCGGCAGAATAGGGGAAAGAGGTTTCGAAAAGATTGTCGTATTTGACCGTTATCGTTTTGATCATTTCAGCGTAAGCTTTGGTTTCGTCGTTTGTCATGGCGATGATATTCCCAAAATGCCGTTTGCTGATAATCATGGTTTCATAAGGCCAGGTTGCCCAAAACGGAACAACGACTGCAAAATGCTCATTTTCAGCAACAATTCTTTCCTGAAATTTTAATTCCTGCTCTAAATAGTCCTTTAGTAAGCTTGTCTTATTTTTTTCGTAGTAGGAGCGAAGGTTTTTTTGCGTTTTCTCTACCTGCGTTGGCAATGAAGACTGCGCCCAGATTTGTCCGTGTGGATGTGGATTGCTGCAACCCATTACGCTTCCTTTGTTCTCGAAAATCTGTACATAATTGATAAAGTCGTGGCTTCCCAATTCGATGTATTGCTCTTTCCAGGTTTGGACTACTTTTTCAATATCGGAAACTTCCATTTCAGGAAGTGTCAGATTATGTTTGGGCGAAAAGCAGACTACTTTATTGATACCTCTTTCAGGCTTCAATTGAAATAAGTTGGATGAAGTATTTTCAAAAAAACTTCGTCTTTCAGTAAAGCAGAGAAATCATTTTCAAAAACATAACAATCGGTGTATTCGGGATTTTTTATTCCGTTTGAACGGATGTTTCCGGGCATAAATAACATTCGGGGTCATATTCGGGGCGATTGTCTTCGTGTAATTTTTCATTTTGTCCCTGCCACGGACGTTTATTGCGGTGCGGTGAAACCAAAATCCATTCGTCCAATAACGGATTATGCCTTCTGTGCGGATGTTCGTTGGTGTGAAATGACTGCATGTTAATTTTTGTAAAGCGTTGTTCCTTTTGAGATTTTGATTTTATAGGCTTTTAATTCGATGCCAAAAGCGTCTCTGTATTGTTCCGAAACCTTTTCGACAAGTTCCTTTTCTGAACCTTTTTCGATTAAATTGATTGAGCAGCCTCCAAATCCGCCGCCCATCATTCTTGAACCAAGAACTGTTTTTTCATTCGAAACAGCATCGACTAAAAAATCGATTTCATCACAGCTGACCTCATATTCCTTTGACAATCCATGATGTGTTTCGGACATCAGTTGCCCTAATTTTTTAAAATCGGAGTTGTTTAAAGCTGTTGTGGCGTCTAAGACCCGTTGGATTTCCTTTACTACAAAATGGCATCTCCTGAAAATAACATCACCTAATTTTTCCTTCAGGCCATGAATCATTTCTTCGGTACAGTTCCTGAATGTTTTTACTATAGGGAAATGTTCCCTGATGATTTTCAAACCCTGTTCAACTTCCTGCCTTCTGATATTATAGCCCGAAGTTAGATGTGTATGTTTTACATTGCTGTCTAATAAAAGTAACGAATATTTCTTAAAGTTGGCATTGTAATATTGGTATTCCAATGTGTTGCAATCCAGTTTTATGACTTTGTTTTTCTTTCCGAAGACGGAGGCAAACTGATCCATGATTCCGCAATTCACTCCAACAAAAGTATGTTCTGATTTTTGTCCGATTAATGCAATCTCTTCTTTGGTTAAACTCAAATCAAATAATTTATTCATGGCATATCCGATGCCACATTCCAAAGCTGCTGATGAAGAAAGTCCGGCACCCATTGGAATCGTACTGCTGAATACAATGGTAAATCCTTGGATTAATCCATGCTTTTCCTTCAGTTGCTGCAATACGCCCAAAATGTAGTTAGCCCACATTTTATCGATAGGTTTCAGTTCATCTTTTAAATCAAATTTGTAGGCTTCGTTTAAATCCTTTGCAATCAACGTACAGTCCGAAGAATCGTTTTTTGAAATGGCGAAACAGATGTATTTGTTTATCGCTGCCGGAAGCACAAAGCCATCATTATAATCCACGTGTTCGCCAATAATATTGATCCTGCCTGGAGACAGAAAAATATAGTCTGGAGATTTGTGGATTATCTTTTCAAAATGCTCGGTCGTTTGCTGAATTAATTTCTTCTTCATTTATGCTGAATTTATTTCAGTATCGGTTAATTATTTTAAATTGATTGTAGTGGATGCAGAAATTAATCCGTTTGCTTTTGCCTCTAATTTTATGGAACCTGCCGTTTTTCCAGCCTGAATGATTACCTGGCACTTTCCGCTGAAGGCACTTCTTTGCCACATGCCATCCACACATTTGTCTGCTTCATGCGAACTTGGATCGCCGTTTCCTACACCAATGATTTTCGCATCACCGGAAATTGAAAAGTAAATCATGTTATTGGCATCCGGAACTTCTTTCCCGTTGACATCGACGAAAGAAACATTGATGACATCAGCATCTTTTCCGTCAGCTGTAATAGTTGTGCGGTCTGGGGAAAGTATCACTTTTGTGGCTTGTCCTGTGGTTTCTACTTTTGAGGTTAATTTTTTACCTTTTTTATACGCTATGGCTTCTAATGTTCCTGGCTCGTATATGACTTCCCATTTCAAGTGGCTGTTTCTTGGCATTGTTTTTTTGCCCAAGCTTTTTCCGTTAAGGAATAACTCTACATCATCTGCATTGGTGTTAACCCAGACATCGATTGGTTTTCCTGCTTTTTCGGGCCAGTTCCAATGCGGGGAAATGTGCAGTACATCTTCGTTGGTCCACCAGCTTTTATAGTAGTAATAGATGTTTTTTGGGAAACCGCAGACATCCATGATTCCGAAATGAGAACTGATGTTGGGCCATTTGTAAGGCGTTGGTTCTCCACGATAATCGAATCCGGTCCACACAAAACCGCCTAACCAGTATTTGTTTTCCGCTGCCAGTTTCCACCAATCTTCGGCTTTGCTTGCCCACCACGGCGCGGTAATATCCTGATCAGGAACATATGCGCGTATTGGATCTTTTTCGTAAATACCACGAGTGGTTACCGTGCTTCCCATTTCGGTTCCAAGCAATGGCTGAGTAGGATGATCCCGATGGTAATCTGCGACAGCGAACTGACGGTAATTGAATCCGCGAATAGGAATTACTTCGTTCACACCGTTAAATTCGTTACCCATGTCAGCTGCGTAAGTGCTGGTTCTTGTTGGATCTAATTCTTTTTGTTTCGCTAAAAGTGTTTGTGCAATTCTTTTTCCGATTTCGGTTTTCTGTATCCAGCCTTCTTCGTTTCCGATAGACCACAAAAATACGGATGGATGATTTCTGTCGCGACGGATTAGACGTTCGAACTGATCGATGTATTCAGGACTGCTGTTTAATAAACGCTGTTCGTCTACCACTAACATCCCTAAACTGTCGCAGGCTTCCAAAAGTTCTTTTGTAGGTGCGTTGTGGCTGGCGCGATAAGCGTTCGAGCCCATTTCCTTCAATAACCGGATTCGGTAATATTGCATATAATCCGGTAAGGCGCTTCCGATTCCGGCGTGATCCTGATGGTTATTCGTCCCTTGGATTTTGATGTGTTTTCCGTTTAGAAAGAAACCTTCAGTGGCATCGAATCTTACGGTTTTGATCCCGAAATTGCTTTTCTTTTTATCTATAATTTGATTTCCTTGTTTAACAACCGAAATTACTTTGTACAGATACGGATCTTCCAACGACCATAAACGCGCATTACTTATATTTAATTTCTGTTTGAGGGTTTGCTTTCCATTTACTGAAAGCGACAATTTTTGTTCACTTGTTTTAGCAATCTGTTTTCCGTTTTGGTCAGTGATGTAAGAGTAAACCACTACACTCGATGCGGTCAGGTTTTTATTTTCCACTTCCGTTTCGATGTTTATCGTAGCATTTTTGCCATTAACTGTCGGATGTACAAATAGACCATCATCGACGATATGGGTTTTGTTTGTGGTGTTTAGCCAAACATGGCGGTAAATTCCGGCGCCTTCATAAAACCAGCCTTCATATTGTGTTACGTCTACACGGACTACAATTACGTTTTCCTTATCAAAATTTAGGTAATCAGAAATGTCATAAGATTTACCAACGTAACCGCTGAAATTATTCCCAACAAAAAATCCGTTAATCCAAATGGTTGCATTCCGGAAAATCCCATCAAACTGAATTTCGAAACGTTTGTTGGAATCAGCTTTGTCAACAGTAAAATGTTTTCGGTACCAGCCAATACTGGTTTCAGGATAAAATCCGCCCACTGGTTTGTAACCGTGTGATTCTACATCAAAACTTGGTGAATTCTCAAACGGAAGTGTCACAGCCCAATCGTGAGGGAGATTGATGTTTGTCCAGGTTGTATCTACAAATTTAGCATCAATAGCAGTTTTCGCTGCGCCGCCTGATTTAGAATAAATAGTAGCAGTGCTGTAATTGAAATCCTTGTCTGGGTTAGCAGCATGGCCAAAATGGAATTTCCAGCCTTCGTCAAAATTGATTTTTTTCTGCGCGTTTGAGAAAGCAAAGCAAAGCAGGAATCCAAGTAGAATCGATTTTTTTTGCATGATGATTATTCTTTAAAGGCATCTAAAGCAGGTGATGGCTGACCGTTCTCGAGCCAAGCGCTTAAGGCATAGTGACTCCAGCTTCTTGCACCTTGTGGTTCCCAGTATAAAACGCCAATTCCCTTATTGTTTGGAACATTCCTAACCGCTTTTATGGTTGCAGCCAGCAGTTCTTTTGTGTTTTGGATTTTATCGTCTTCACCTCCCACTTCTACAACCATAACTTCTTTGTTATAACGTTTTGCCATATCGTTTAGGTTGAATTGTAAATCGGCAATGGTTTCGGTATAATCCTTTTTTATCCAATACGGATAATAGGAAAGACCAATAACGTCGTAGCGAACTTTCTGTTCCGTCGCATTATCGAAAAACTTCCGGAATTTGGCATTGTTATTTCCCTCGTCAACATGAACGATAACTTTGATTTTTTTATCGACAGCCTTCACTGCATCGTAGCCTTTGTTTAATAGCTGGCCTAGTTGTTTCCAATTATCAGTACTGCCTTCCGGCCACATCATTCCGCCCGGAATTTCATTTCCGATCTGAACCCATTCCGGAGTAACTCCAGCTATTTTTAAAGCATTGATTACGTCGAAAGTGTGCTTGTAAACATCATCCAATAATTCGGGAAACGTATGCTTTTCCCACGCTTTGGGTTTAAATTGTTTTGCAGGATCTGCCCATGAATTGGAATAATGAAAATTGATCATGACCCGCATTCCCATCTTTTGAGCACGTAATGCCATAGTTACCGTTTCCTCTTTGCTGCAATGTCCACTGGCTTTGTCATCTGAAGGATTTACCCAAACACGAAGACGGATAGAATTCATACCTCTTTCCTTCAGCAATAGCAGGCAGTCTTTTTCCTTGCCGTCGGAATCGTAAAATTTATAGCCAGTTGCCTCCATTTGTGGCAACCAACCTACGTCAGCACCTTTGGAGAATTCAAGCTTTTTATTTTGTCCGAAAGTAAACGCTGAAATGAGCAGTATAAGCAGTATAAGTTTTGTTTTCATATTAATTGGCGTTAAACACATCCATTACAGGAAGTGAATTATTATTAAAATCCCACAGTGCCTGATTTTCCCAAGGAGAACCGTTGGTTGATGTTGGTCCACGGAAAGCTAGCCATTCTGAACCCCAATAACAGAATCCAAGTCCGTGAGAACTTTGTTTTACAGTATTTTTTATAGCAGATAAAAATTGTTTTTGTCCATCATTTGAAGCTGGATATGTTGAAATAATCTGGCTGTCAAGACCAATAATGTTGTTTGTATAATCGTTCCAGCCATGTGTAAATGGATAAGCGGTTTCAGCAACAATTACTTTTTTATTGTATAATTGACCGAGTGTATTCATTTTGTTTTGTAAATCTGTCAAACTTTTTCCGTGCCAGATTGGGTAATAGGACAGGCCTATATAATCATAATCCATAGTGGTAACTTTACTGAAAAACCAATCCGAGCCACTGATTCCGGCATGATGCAACATGATTTTTGTTTTTGTTGACTTGCTTCTGATGGCGGTTGTTGCTGCGGAAACTAGTTGCAAATACTGACCTTCATTAGTAGATAATTTTCCTTCGGGCCATAACATTCCGTCATTAGTTTCGTTTCCAATCTGAATGATATCCGGATTGATTTCGGTCATGATTTCGTTGGTGTAATCTGTGACAGCAGTTTTTAGTGTATTGAAATCCATACTTTGCCATGCTACGGGTTTTGTCTGACTTCCGGGATCAGCCCAGGTATCGGAATAATGAACGGTCAGCCAAACTTTTAGCCCGGCAGTTTTTACCCGTTGTGCTAAAGCCTTAACTTCAGTCAGCCCCGAATGTGCATCAGATGGATTTTTCCAAAGCCTGATTCTTATCGCATTACAGCCAGCATTTTTTAGAGTAGTGATTGCGTCTTGGGCGACATTATTATGTTTGTAGATAGTGCCTTCGCTCTCAATTAATGGGAGATAGGACATGTCAGCTCCGCGGATGAAATCATCCACAACTACTGGCGGTACAGTTGTTTTATTGTCGTCTGACGAGCAGGAAAATAAGGTAAGTGCCAATACTGCAAAAAGTAATTTTCTCATAATTTAATGAATTAAATGTTTTCGAACCTGAATGTTGTGTTGTGAAAGTATTCTTCCCCTTTTTTCAGAATGGTATTAGGAAAATGAGGATGATTAGGAGCGTCAGGAAAATTTTGGGTTTCGAAGCAAATGCCACTTTTTGAATGATAGTTGACATTTTCCTTTCCTTTTATCTGATTGAAACAATTACCTCCAACATAAACGTGTACGGCTGGCTGATTGGTGATAACGGACATTTTTATTTTATTTTTTTCGCTAAAAAGAACTGCCGCGTTTGTGTCTTCAAGTACAAAAGTATCGTCAATTGAAGTCGGGCAAAGTTTAGGGTTGTAAAAGTCGAACTCATGTCCTTTTAAAGGAGCTAATTCACCTGTTGGAATAAGATCATTTGTAGTTTCTAATACATTAGTGGATTTAATCTGAAGCTTTTGACTTGTTATGTCGTCTTCATGTCCGTTCAGGTTAAAATAGCTGTGTTGTGTTAAATTGATTATGGTATCTTCATCTGACTTTGCAGTGTAATCAACTTTAAGTTCGTTTTCTTCAGTTAAAGTATAGGTAACGCGCACTGTCAATTCTCCAGGGAAATTTTCTTCGTTATTGGGGCTCACATATTCGAAGGTTATCGATGCTGATGCTGTTTCAATAACCCTCCATAATTTTCTGCCGAAACCTAATATTCCACCATGTAAATTGTGTTCTCCGTGGTTTTTATTTAAGAAATTTTGCTTGCCGTTTAGCATAAATTCAGCATTGCTAATTCTTCCTGCAAACCTTCCAATGATAGTCCCGAAATAGGGTGGACTTGGTAAATAATAGGAATTTATATAATCATCCAAAGTATCGAAGCCCAAAACAACATCTATTTTTTTATTGGATTTAATAGGAAGTCTTATGGAAGTTATTGTTGCACCATAATTGATCACGGAAAATTCAAAACCATTTTGGTTTTCCAAGGTATAACAGAAAACTTGTTTGCCATCAGGTAATAAACCGAATAATTTCTCATCTTTTGGGGATTCTATTTGTGAAAAATGAATTTTTTCCATGGCTTTATTATCAATGTGTTATCAAAAGTAAAAGATAACATCAAATAACCATACTACTACCTACCAGTTTATTTGTATCTTGCCACCAGTTATATCGATTTCGTATGAAAATTATTGAAATAAATCATCAATCCCATCTTCCAAAATACAAACAGATTGTACTTTCTGTTGAGGTTTCAATCGCAGAAAAAAGATTAAAAAGGAATGACAAATTGCCTTCGGTAAATAAAGTGAGTTTAGAATTCTCAATTTCCAGGGATACCGTTTTGTTGGCGTATGATGAGTTAAAAAAAGGGGAATAATCTACGCTATTTTGGGAAAGGGATATTATGTGAAAAGCGTTGAATTTGCACATCAGCAAAGGTTTTTCCTGTTGTTCGACGAGCTCAATATCTTTAAGGAAGATATTTATAATTCTTTTTGGAAACCATAGATGGAAAAGCACAGATTGACATTTTTTTCATCATTTCAATATTGATACTTTCAAAAAGTTGATTAATGAAAGCAATGGAAATTACTCAAAATATATTGTTATGCCAACTAATTTGGATGGTGCTGCTTCTGTTATCAAAACGCTTCCGAAAAATGATGTTTATATTTTAGATCAAACCAATGATGAATTAATCGAATATCCTTCAGTGCACCAAAATTTTATAAAAGATATGTATCAGGGATTATGGTTGGGTAAAGAAAAATTGAGCAAGTACAATAAATTAATCCTCATTTTTCCGGGATTTAAGGAGCCATTAGGCATGATTAAGGGATTTGAGAACTTTTGTAATGATTATTCTTTTGCTTATGAAATAATCACACTTTTTGAGCAAAGGATTATTCATAAAGGAGAAGTGTTTATTATACCAAGTGACAGGGATTTAGTAAAGGTATTAGAGCAATCTAAAATTCAAAACTTGAAAATTGTTAGTGATTTTGGCATTATTTCCTATAATGATACACCATTAAAAAAAGTGGTTGAAAACGGGATTACCACGATTTCAACCAATTTTTCAAATATGGGAACACAACTTGCCAACATGGTATTGCAAAATGAAAAGATCCAAATAGAAAACGAAAGCAACTTGATTCTGAGGAATTCGTTTTAAATCGAAGTTGTCCTTTTTAAATCGGCAATTGTCTGCGTTGGATTTTCAGCTTTGAATACAAAATTCCCGGCAACTAAAACATCGGCACCAGCTTTTACCAATTGTACAGCGTTTTTATCGGTAACACCACCATCAATTTCAATAAGGGTTGAAGCATTTTTTCTTGTTATTAATGCTTTTAGTTTTTCGATTTTAGCATAAGTGTTTTCAATGAATGACTGTCCGCCAAAGCCTGGATTTACACTCATTAGGCATACTAAATCTATGTCATTTATAATATCTTCGAGTAAATCAACATTAGTATGTGGATTTAAAACCACTCCAGCCTTTATTCCTTCTGCTTTTATAGCTTGAAGGGTTCTGTGTAAATGTGTACAGGCTTCGTAATGAACTGATAAAACATTCGCGCCTAAAGCTGCAAAAGTTTTGATATATCTGTCGGGATCGATAATCATTAGATGGACATCGATAGTTTTTTTAGCGTGTTTGGTAATAGCTTCTAAAACCGGCATTCCGAACGAAATATTCGGAACAAATACACCATCCATAATATCTATGTGAAACCAGTCAGCTTCACTATTGTTAATCATTTCGATGTCGCGCTGTAAGTTGGCAAAATCAGCTGCAAGTACAGAAGGGGCAATAAGTGTATTCTTCATTTGTAGTTGTGTAGTGTTGTTTGTGCAAAATTAGTTTTTTAACCGCAAAGTCCGCAAGGTTTTTTCGCGAAGTTCGCAAAGAAATTTTGGGTAGGTTTTAGCAGAAATTGCGTGAAGGATTGAGCCTTTGTTTGAGCTCTTTTTAGTTATGGAATAACTAAAAAAGCGAGTGGTGAAAGCCTGACCTGAAAGGGCACGCCCAAATAATCTAATTTGAGAATCTGAAACAAGTTCAGATTAAAAAAATAAAACTCCGGTAATCAGCCGGAGTTTCAATCATCAATCAAAAAACGAACAGTTAATCAGACTGTTGTTGTGGTTTTTAGGCTTGCGCTGAGCTTGACTCAGTGATTATCCTAAATATGTTTTTAATATTTTACTTCTTGAAGTATGTTTTAATCTGCGAATTGCTTTTTCTTTAATCTGACGAACACGCTCACGGGTTAAATCGAAAGTTTCTCCAATTTCTTCTAAAGTCATAGGATGTTGGTCGCCTAAACCAAAATACAAACGTACAACATCTGCTTCTCTTGGTGTTAAGGTTTCTAAAGAACGTTCAATTTCTGTGCGTAATGATTCGTGAATCAATTCTCTGTCCGGATTTGGAGATTCACCTGAACGCAATACGTCATAAAGGTTAGAATCTTCTCCTTCAACAAGAGGTGCATCCATTGATAAGTGACGGCCAGAGTTTTTCATCGACTCTTTTACGTCATTAACTGTCATGTCTAACTCTTTTGCAATTTCTTCCGCAGATGGAGGTCTTTCATTAGATTGCTCTAATAAAGCGTACATTTTGTTGATTTTATTGATAGAACCAATTTTATTCAATGGCAAACGAACAATACGTGATTGTTCAGCTAAAGCCTGAAGAATGGATTGACGAATCCACCAAACGGCATAGGATATGAATTTGAAACCACGAGTTTCATCAAAACGTTGAGCAGCTTTGATCAAACCTAAGTTACCTTCATTAATTAAATCAGGAAGTGTTAAACCTTGATTTTGATATTGTTTTGCTACGGAAACCACGAAACGTAAATTGGCTTTTGTCAATTTTTCTAACGCTCTCTGATCTCCGGCTTTAATTTTCTGAGCCAACTCTACTTCTTCATCAGCTGTAATTAAGTCAACTTTTCCAATTTCTTGTAGGTATTTGTCTAAGGATGCAGTTTCACGATTTGTAACCTGCTTGGTGATTTTGAGCTGTCTCATTTATTTTTCCTTTTCTTTAAAGTGTTCAGGTAGTTATACGTTGTAAGTTTCAAAAAAGTTACAATTTAATAATAATTTTTAAAACTGAAGATCAATCTGATTGTTTAATTTCTCCATTTAATAGTCAATTTTAAGGATTAAAAAGGCTTGGAAATAGTAGCTTAACACTGCCTTTGAGCGTAAAAATGGGATAACAAAAACCCCAATCATTAGTTTGATTGGGGGTTTCTAACTAACAAAAATCGAATTATAATTTATAACTAAGCCCGGTTTTTATTGAGAAATAGTAGGAATGGTAGTTCGAGACTTCTTTGAATTCCATTAAATGATACTGGAATTCCGGATATAAATCGAACTGTAATTTTGATGATATTTTATAAAAAAGATGCAACTTTATGTTGCCGGTAACACTGAAAGGTGAGATGTTTTTAAGTTCCCCGACCCTTAATCGTTCTACGTTGTCTGATTCTAAAAAGAAATCTTTTTTCTGAGAAATCATAAAACTTATTCCGCCTGCAGCTGCAAAGCCAAATTTCTTATCTGCAAAAACATAATAACCTTCCAACGGAACTTCTATAAATGACAATTTGTTAGTTGCAGTTACTATGGTGTTGATTGTGTCATTTGATAGGAAAAGGTGGTTTATATCGCTTAAAGGTATGTCTAGTGATACATTTTGGAGGTTAATGAAATTGTTGCTCTTCTTTTCAAAAGTTGCCGAATAAGTAGTATTTATAATTCCGATACCAGTCTGAATTCCCACTTTGTCACTTCCCATCCATCTGACTAATACGCCATAATTCGATTGAAACTGACTATCTTTTTTTGAGGTAGTGCTGTTATTCAGGAAGTTTCCATTGCCTAAGTTGCCGTTGTAATTGTAACCAAAATAAGGAGCGATTATTATTTCATAGCTCGAATCTGCTATTTCAGTTTTAGTCGAATCTTTTTCTTCTCCTTTCGGATTTTGAGTCGAATTTTTTTGTCTTTTTCTATTTTTCTGGCAGCGACCAAGGAATCTCTCTTTAGCTGATTGGTTTTTTTCAAATCTATCAGGGTTAGTTTTTTGTTATTATCAGATTTTAGTATAGGATTTGCTTCTGTTTTTTTCAAATCATCTGAATCGGAAATTTCTTTTTCAGAAGCTGAAGTGAGGTCGAGTTCAGCGGTTTTTAAAGCATTAAGGCTATTGTTTTTGCTTATGCCATTTATTCCATTTGAAGAGTTTGATTTATTTGATTTTCCCCAACTTTTTTCAGATTTGTTTGCTTGTAGTAAAGCGTTTATACTTGTATCAGACTTAGCTCCTTTTAACTTAGGAGACTTGTTTTTTATATCCCCTTTCTTTGGATTAATAGTTACTACAGAATTTCCATTTAGATTATTTTTCCTGGTTTTTTCATACTTGATTCTTTCAGTCTTTTTTGTGTTTTTCAAAATTGTATTATCAGGACTGATACTATTTGAATCAGATTTTTTATAATCGATATCATTTGAGTTACTATTTCTATCTTTTGAATTTCTGTTATCCGAATCTGTTGTCACAATATTATTTGTAGATCCAATTACGAAATTTGAATGATTCACATAAGTATAAGTCGATAAGCCTAAAATACTTACCACACTAAAGAACATCCAGAATATAAATCTCCTTTTTTTCTTTTTGTTTAATTCCGCCTCAATGCCTTCCCAAACTTTTGTTGAAGGTGAATAATCAAGTGGCTCCAGATTTTCCTTAAAATAGTTCCCTACATCCTTTTTAGATTCCATTTTGTGCTTTTTTAGGTTTAGCTCCGCGCTGTTCTGCTTCGCCATGTGTGAATTCTAAAATCTTTTCTTTCAAAATTACTTTTGCCTTATGAAGATTTGATTTAGAAGTACCCTCACTTATATTTAACATATGCGCAATTTCTTTATGTGAATGATCATCAAGTTCGTATAAATTGAAAACCAGTCGGTATTGATTAGGCAGGTTTTGAATCATCTTCAGCAAAATGCCAAGATCTATTTCTCCTGGGTTTATTTCAATTTCTGTATCACTTACCGCATATATCTTTGAATCTAAAGAATCAAGCTGGATTGACGATTTGAATTTTGAAATTGCTTTATTGATGGTTATCTTTTTCATCCAGCCTTCAAACGAACCTATGCCTTTATAAGTGGAAATACTGGAAAAAATCTCTATAAAACTATCATGCAGATTATCCTCAGCATCAGAGAATGACGTGCAGTATTTTAAACTTAGATTAAATAATTTTTTTTCATAAAGAGTGTAAAGCGCTTTTTGATGCACCAGATTATTGTTTTTACAACCTTTGATGATTTCTTCTATGTTCAATGAAATGGGTTTTAAAAGCGTAGCAGATTTTTGACAAGTTAACAATTTAGGACAAACTAATTAATAGTATTCAAAATCTAAAAAGGTTGCTTTAGTAAATAAAAAAACTCCAATTCAATTTGAAGAGGAGTTTTATTGATTGATAATCTTTATTTCTAGTTGTAATAATAGAAAACTTCAGTGGTTAAAAGGTTGTTTGTACCTGTTGTACTGACAAAGGTTGATTTATAATATTCTATATAATCATTAGCATTGAAATTAGTTAGATAGGTTGTGTTTGTCCCGTTATTACTGGAGTTATTCCTTTTATAGTAAAAATTGCCCTCTTCCGCCAGTTTTGTTAATGATAATCCTAACAGCACTTGATTGTTTAGTTCCAGTACCGATTTTGAAATATTTGATGGCATCGTGTTAGGATAATAATCAAATAGAATCGGTGTAGTTGCAGCGGAATTAATCATTGATGTAGGTTTCAGGTTATCAAAAAGTAAGGTCCATTCCACCGTGATCGGAGGTGTAGCACTATTGGGCTTAAATTCTTTATAAATCAATCCATCATCATTTTTATGATAAGTCGCTACATTGGTAGTGATTTGGGTCGACATATTTGTGGCAGTTGCTGTGACAGTATTATCCGAATTATATACAAATGAAACTATAATTAAATTTAGAGGAATAAAGGTAGTCCTACTTGTAACCCTTCCCTGGCTGTCATAAGTTTCCTCGTTATGTCTTAAAATAGCTCCTGTAGGATCGTATGTTTTGAATGTTTTTGTTGTTCCGTTCACAGTTATTACTCTTCTGCTTACCCATTCATTGGCACTATTGAATGTTGTATCGGCAATGACCTCATTATTTGAATAATATTTAATTTGCTTTGAATATGATTCGGGATATAAGGATTGAGTATTGATTGTGACTTTTCTGCTCAATGTCATTAAATTGTCTGAATTGTTTTCCGATGGGTCACTAGTGCACGAAATGATTGAAATGGCAAATACCGACAGCAATAAATGTTTCAGTTTTTTCATAATGTTTTTGGTTGGTTATAATCAGGAGAGTCTAGAAAATTGAAAAGGTTGCGTCTGAGTTAAAAATCAAAAACCCCGATTCATGAATTTGAATCGGGGTTTTTTTTATAGTGGACAAATATTATCTTTTGTCATCTCTTCTTTCAGGACGTGGTCCACGATCTTCTCTCGCAGGAGCATTCTCATCTCTTGGAGGTCTTGGTAAAAGTGCTTTTCTTGACACTTTTTCTTTTCTTGTTTTTGGGTCAACACCTAAGTATTTTACCATAAACACATCGCCCATGTTTACTACATCGGTAACGTTTTCTGTTCTTTCCCAAGCCAATTCTGAAACGTGTAATAAAACTTCATTTCCCGGAGCTGAAGTATATTCTACAACTGCACCAAAATCAAGCATTTTAATTACTTTAACTTCATAAGCTTCACCCAAGGTTGGTTTGAAAATGATAGAATCAATTTTCGCCAATACAGCTGCAATTCCAGCCGGATCAGTTCCAAGGATTTCAACAACACCTTGCTCGTCAACCTCGTTGATAACGATTGTAGTTCCTGTAGCTTTCTGCAATTCCTGAATTACTTTTCCACCAGGTCCGATTAACGCACCGATGAAAGCACCTGGAATGGTTCTCATGATAATTTTTGGAGAATGATCTTTCACGTCAGCTCTTGGTTGAGCCAATGTTTCAGTTAATTTTCCTAATATATGCAAACGTCCATCACGAGCCTGAGCCAAAGCCTGTTCCATGATTTCGTATTTCAATCCGTCAATTTTGATGTCCATCTGGCAAGCCGTAATTCCTTCTGAAGTTCCGGTTACCTTGAAATCCATATCTCCTAAATGATCTTCATCACCTAAGATGTCCGATAAAACTGCGAAACGATCACCATCAGTAATCAATCCCATTGCAATTCCTGAAACCGGGCGGATCATCTGAACTCCAGCGTCCATCAAAGCCAATGTACCTGCACAAACTGTTGCCATTGAAGATGAACCGTTCGACTCCAATACTTCAGAAACAACTCTGATTGTATATGGATTTTCAGCAGGAATCATGTTTTTCAATGCACGTTGTGCCAAGTTTCCGTGACCTACTTCTCTTCTTGAAGTTCCTCTTAACGGACGAGCTTCTCCTGTTGAAAATGGCGGGAAATTATAATGTAAATAGAATTTTTCTTCTCCTTGTTCCGATGGTGAATCAATTTGGTTAGCCTCTCTGGATGTTCCTAAAGTTGCTGTTGCCAAAGCCTGAGTTTCTCCACGTGTAAATAAAGCTGAACCGTGAACAGATGGTAAATAATCTACTTCACACCAGATTGGTCGGATGTCTGTAGTTTTTCTTCCGTCTAAACGGGTTCCTAAATCCAACGTTACGTTACGAACCGCTTCTTTATTGGTTTTATAGAAATATTTCCCAACTAATCCAGCTAAATCTAGGTTTTCAGCATATTCTTCTTCTGTAAACAAGGCTTGCGTTTCTGCTTTTATTACGTCAAATGCAGCCGAACGTTCTTGTTTCGCCGAACCTTTGCTTGCAATAGCGTAAATTTTATCGTAAGCGTATTCCTTTACTTTAGCGTAAACAGCATCGTCTGTTTTTTCAGTGTCATACGTACGAACTTCTTTCTTTCCGAAAGCAGCCTGTAAACGTTCCTGTGCAGCAATTTGATTTTTGATGTGCTCGTGTGCAAATTTAATTGCCTCTACCATTTCAGCTTCTGAAATCTCTTTCATTTCACCTTCTACCATTGCGATAGAATCTGTTGAAGCTCCAATCATCATATCGATATCAGACAATTCTAATTGTGCACGGCTTGGATTGATGATGAATTTTCCATCAATTCTTCCAACTCTGGCTTCAGAAATCAAAGTTTCAAACGGAATGTCAGACAAAGCAAGTGCTGCTGAAGCTGCTAATCCTGCTAATGCATCGGGCATCACTTCATCATCATGAGACATCAATTGAATCATAACCTGAACTTCTGCATGGTAATCACTTGGGAAAAGCGGACGCAAAACACGATCCACTAATCTCATGGTTAATACTTCGTTATCACTTGGACGCGCTTCTCTTTTAAAGAAACCTCCGGGAAAACGTCCTGCTGCTGCAAATTTTTCACGATAATCTACCGTCAATGGTAAAAAGTCAATGCCTGGACTTGCTTTTCTTGATGATACAACTGTTCCTAAGATTACAGTTTTACCAATTCTTACTACTACAGAACCGTCTGCTTGTTTGGCTAAACGACCTGTCTCGATTGTGATGCTTCTGCCATCACCTAAATCGATTGTTTCTACAAATAATTGTGGAATCATAAATTTTTCCTTATTTAATTTTACATTGGTTCCTGCCTGTCGACAGATTAGTTGTGTTGTTGTAGTTGTTGTGCGTAACCCAATGAAAAACCGAAACTTTTCTTCTTTTTAACCTAAAAAAAAGAGGCGCGTGGGCACCTCTTTATATTGATTATTTTCTAATATTCAATTCTTTGATAATCTCACGATATCTGTTGATCTCTTTTTTCTTTAAGTAGTCAAGAAGACTTCTTCTTTTACCTACCAAAAGTACTAACGAACGCTCAGTGTTGTAATCGTGACGATTTTTTTTCAAGTGCTCTGTTAAGTGAGAGATTCTAAATGTGAACAATGCGATTTGTCCTTCTGCAGACCCTGTGTTTTCTGCTTTTCCTCCGTGTTTAGCGAAGATTTCTGCTTTTGTTTCTTTACTTAGATACATTCCAATATTTATTTAAATGATTATTATGTATGAATAGAGGTTTTCTCAATTCGTGTGCAAAGATAATCTTCTTTTTTAATTAGGCAAGTAAAAAGATAGTCTTAACTTAAAAAAGTTTGGCAACTTCCTGATTTACAAATTCTAAAAAGCGTTCATCGGCTTCTGTGAATGGATCAATGACGTGGCTGTCAATGTCAATCTGACCAATGTTTTTCCCATTAACAAAAAGAGGGACCACAATTTCTGATTTAACAGTAAAACTGCAGGCAATGTAATTATCCTGAGCCGAAACATCAGGAACAACGAAATTAGCATTGGATTCGGCAACCTGTCCACAGATTCCTTTTCCGAATGGAATAATCGTATGGTCGGTTTCAGCACCTACATAAGGTCCAAGGTGTAACGTTTTGGTATCATGGTTGGCAAAATAAAATCCAACCCAGTTATAATAAGTAACACTGTTGCTTAGAAACAGGCAAAGGTTTTTAAGTTTTTCATCTGTCGAACCGTGATGGTCTGAAAGGATGGAAATTACGCTGGGTTTTAAGCTTTCAAAATTCATTTTAAATTTTTTATGCAAATGTAACGACTGAACTTTTTTTATTTTATATAAATTTGTTAAAAATTACCTCTTGAAAAATCTGCTGCTGCAATACAAACCTTTCTTGTTTTTCCTCGGAAAATTCATTGCCAGTTACCTGATTTTAACCATTCTCTATCAAAACTATCTGGATCGTTCTCAAGTCAAGGATTTTGACGTTGATGATTTTACATTATCAGTAGCCAAACAATCGACGGCAGCTTTGTCCTGGTTTGATTCCAATTCTTACTATATGATACATAGTAAAGAACCAAGCGTTAAGATTATTTACAAAGGAAAATACATTTCGAGGATTATTGAAGGCTGCAATGCGATTAGTGTGATGATTTTATTTGTTTCTTTTGTGATTGCTTTTACGGGAAAGCTAAAAAATACGATTTTGTTTATATTTTTTGGCTGCATTTTGATCCATATTTTAAATATCGCCAGGATTGCTCTTTTGTGTGTTGGACTGTATCATTTTCCGCAGTTTCAACATTTACTGCATGCTGTGATTTTTCCTTTGGTGATTTATGGAGTTGTGTTTTTGTTGTGGGTAATTTGGGTTAATAAATATTCTTTGTATGGTGGAAAGATTAGTAAGAAATAAGAAAAAATTGGCTGGTCCTTGTTCCTAATATTACTCTTAATCCTGATAAGGGTATTTGAGGAAACGCTGTTTTATGATCCTTTCCTGAGTTATTTCAAAGATGAATATGCGCATTTGCCTTTTCCACAAATCAATATTATCAAATTGTTTCTGAGTTTGGCAATCCGCTTTTACCTCAATTCGATGATTTCGTTATTCTTGCTGTATGTGCTTTTCAAGGATACTAAAATCGTAAAATTTACAGCTTTTATCTATATGGTTTTGGGTTCGATTTTAATGATTAGTTTCGTTTTTACCCTAACTTTTTCCCTCACGAAAAGATGACTTTGTTCTACATCAGGCGGTTTTTGATACAGCCAATCTTTATTTTGTTATTCATTCCCGCGTTCTATTATCAAAAACAGATTAAAGAATAAATTTTCCGTATTTAAACTTAAAGTTTTGCTTTTTAACCGAAATTTAAGGTTGCAACTTCTTCTTTTGGTTATCTTTGCGCTATGATTTTCAGAAAGCACATAAGTCTTTTGGTTGCATTGCTGGTATTGGTCTCCAATTCGGGTCTTGCATTCAATGTGCATTATTGCGAAGGTAAAATTGCTTCCATTTCCTCTGTGTTTTCAGATGAAGAGGTTTGTGAGAAACCTATAGTAATTGAAAAAACCTGCTGTGCGAAAATCGAAAAAACACATACACAGTGTTGCTCGGATAAGAAAGTTGATCTAAAAAACAAAACCGAGAAGATTATCATCAAAACGATTTCCCTTGATTTTGAACCCGCCTATTTTACCTTTTACAACACACCTACATTTTCAACAATCGGAATCCAAACGAACACGGATGAAAATGTAGCATTTTATTGCGAGGCCAATGCGCCACCACTTTACAAACTCTATTGCCAGCTTACTTTTTACGCCTGATTTAATCTGAATTCCGTTCAGATTCTCGTTCATCAATGAGGATCATTTGAAATCGAATTAATTTTAAATCAATTACAATGAAAAAAATACTGTTATTCCTAACATTATTGTTTTCAACTGTTATGCTTTCTCAGGAAGATATCAAAATGGATACGTTGAGAACCGTAAAAGTCGAGGCCAATAAAAAGGGATTAAAAAAATCAATATCAGGAACAGCCAATACAACATTGGTCACGAGTAAGGAATTACTCAAGGCTGCCTGCTGTAATCTTGCCGAAAGTTTCGAAACCAATCCGTCCATCGATGTGAATTTTTCGGATGCGCTGACCGGAACCAAACAAATAAGGATGTTAGGGCTTACAAGTCCGTACATCATGATTACCGAAGAAAATATTCCCTCAGTTCGTGGTGCTTCCCAAGCTTACGGATTGTCATTTACTCCCGGAACGTGGGTGGAAAGTATACAAATCACCAAAGGTGCCGGAAGCGTTGTCAACGGCTTCGAAAGCATTTCTGGGCAAATCAATACAGAATTAATCAAACCATTAAAGGACATCCCGTTTTTTCTGAATGCCTATGGTTCGACAGATTCGCGTTTTGAGGTAAATACCCATTTTAACAGGAGCGTTTCCGACCATTGGGCGACAAGTTTGTTTGTGCACGGCAATACCCGTGTTTCCAAAAACGATATGAATGACGATGGTTTTATGGACAATCCGTTAGGAAAACAAATAAACGTTGCCAATCGTTGGCAGTATTCCAATCCGGAAACAGGTTGGGTTTCGTTTCTTAACCTTCGTTATATGAACGATAACAAACAAACGGGCGAACTCGATTCTGATCCTGACAGGGACAGATTCACAACCAATTACTGGGGTTCGGAAATTAGTACAGAACGAATAGACTTTTCGTCTAAATTGGGTTACGTTTTCAAAGATATGCCTTATCAAAGCATAGGTTTTCAAAATGCGTTCAGCAATCACAACCAGCAATCGTATTTTGGCTTAAATCAATACGACATTAAGCAGCAAAGTTATTATTCGAACCTGATTTTCAATTCGATTATCGACAATACGAAAAACAAATTTGCAACGGGTTTGAATTTTACTTACGACAAATATTCAGAGTTCGTAAATCTTACTGATGTTAGCCGAATAGACAATTCTGTTGGTGCTTTCTTCGAATATACTTACGATGATAATGAGAAATTCAGCTACATTCTTGGCGGAAGATTGGATTATCACAATAGGTTAGGAGCATTCTTTACGCCAAGGCTACATGTTAAATACAATCCTTGGGAAAAATCGGTTTTCCGATTTTCGGCAGGAAGAGGGAAACGGGCAGCCAATATTTTTGCTGAAAACCAAAATCTTTTTGCAAGTTCGAGAACCTTTTCTGTGTTGAATACAAATGGTGAAGTTTACGGATTAGATCCGGAAATAGCTTGGAATTATGGAATCAGCTTTACACAAAATTTCAAATTATTTGGCATGAATGCTGATACTACAGTCGATTTTTACCGTACCGATTTTCAAAATCAGGCGGTGGTTGATGTCATGAATTCTCCGCAAACGGTTTTATTTTATAATTTGGATGGAAAATCATACGCCAATAGTTTGCAGCTCGATTTCAATCTGGAAATTATCAAGCACCTGAATTTAAGGACCGCCTATAAATATTTTGATATTTCAACCGATTATATTTCGGGAAGTTATCAAAGACCGCTTCAGGCAAAACACCGTTTCTTTGCCAACATGGAATATGCCACACACATTGTGGAAAAAGGCAGGCAATGGAAATTTGACTATACTGTGAACTGGCTTGGAAAGCAACAGCTTCCTTATACGGCAAGCAATCCCACACAAGACCAGCTTCCGGAATTCTCTCCGTCATTCGCTGTGATGAATGCGCAAATCACGAGGACTTATTCAAGCACGTTTGAAATGTATGTTGGTGGGGAAAATATCGGAAACTATCGTCAGGACAAAGCTATTTTAGGCGCAGACAATCCTTTTGGACCAAATTTTGATACGTCGATTGTCTATGCTCCGGTTTTTGGACAGATGTATTATGCTGGATTACGATTTAAAATAAAATAACATTTAAAAATATGAAAAATATAATTTTAGGAATGCTGTTACTGTTGGTAACACTTTCAGCACAAGCTCAGGATAAAAAAACAAGAATGCCAAATACGATGTAGAAGTAAATGGCAACTGCGAACAGTGCAAGAAACGAATTGAAAAAGCAGCTTTCTCAGTGTCAGGAGTTAAAAGCGCCGAGTGGCATATAGATGACCACATGCTACATTTAATTATTAATGAAGAAAAGTGCTCTCTATTGGATGTAAAAAAAGCAATTGCAAAGGTAGGGCATGATACCGATGAAGTAAGAGCAAGCGATGCTGATTATGAAAAGTTGCATCATTGTTGCTTATACGAAAGAAAATAAATTTAGAAACTCCTTAACTTTTTAAGGAGTTTTTTATGCTTAATTTTGCCAAAAATTTGAAATCTTGAAAAGAGTATTACTTCTGCTGTTAGTATTGGTTTATGGAAATTGTTTTTCTCAAAAGACAATTCAGGACCAGCGTATTTGGTTTGCGTATTTAGGACAATACAAATTTTCTGAAAAATGGGGGCTTCACGTTGAGGGTCAACTCAGAACGGATAATGAGTTACATCAGGACCTTCAAAATATTGCCCGGCTTGGAGGCGTTTATTTTTTATCGCCAAAGGAAACCCTTATGGTTGGTGGTGCTTTAATTGATACGTACAGTTCATCGGCGGATAAGTTTTTTACAGAACACAGACTTTGGGAACAATATCAAATCAATACCAAATGGAGTAAAAACATCATGACAAATCGTTTGAGGCTTGAACAACGTTGGATTGAGCAATTGGCCACTAAAACAACGGCTTATCAGAACAGATTTCGGTATATGAACAGGAACTTGTTTCATATTACTGATTTAAAATCGGTCCAGGCAGAATTTTACGCCATAGTACAGGACGAAGTTTTCATAACAATTGGAGAAAATAAGGTCAATTCAAAGTTTTTGGATCAGAATCGCTTACTTGTTGGGCTTGGGTTAAACAATAACAATAAGTTTCGATTGGAATTAGGGTATATGAATCAGTTTGTTACTTCGAGTTATGGTAGTGATGCGATGAATCATATTGTTTCGGTTACACTGTTTCATAATTTAGATTTACAAAAGCATTAATTTAACTCTAAATCCCAAAAATATCACTAATTTCACGCTCGATAAAATTGATAATACATGAATGATTTTGACTGGATGCAATTGCTAAATCCTGAGTTTTATATAACAATGACAATTGGCGGATATAAAATTGGTTTGTGGATTGTATTGTTTATTGTTTTTGCCGAAACCGGACTTTTTGCAGGCTTCTTTTTGCCAGGTGACAGCCTCCTTTTTTAGCCGGAATTTATAGCCGTGATTTAGTGGAGAATTTCACCATTATTGAAAGTGATATAGTTAATGTCACGCTTTTGGCTTTACTTGTTGCCATTGCCGGTATTTTGGGCAATATGATGGGCTATTGGTTTGGACAAAGAAGTGGGTATTATTTATACAAGAAGGAAGATAGTTTTTGGTTTAAGAAAAAATACCTTATCCAATCTAAGGATTTCTTTGAAAGATATGGTGGAAAGGCCATCATCTTTGCTCGTTTTTTGCCAATTGTCAGAACATTTGCGCCTATTATAGCAGGAATTGTGACAATGGATAAAAAGAAGTTTATGTTCTATAACATAGTTAGTTCATTGCTTTGGTCATTTGTATTGATTTTTTCAGGTCATTATTTATACGGTATGTTTTTGGATAAATTTGACATTGATTTAAAGCATCACATTGAGAAAATTGTTATTGCAATTATATTGGTTTCAACGCTCCCTGTTTTCCTAAAGATGATTAAGAAAACACCAACCCAATTAGAAGAATAAAAAAACGTCCCAAATTATAGGGACGTTTTTTATTTAAGGTCTATTATTTTTTCCTGATGGTAAACTTCGCCTTCTGTAGTCATTCCTTCAAGAATTATTTTACATCTGGGTTTGTTATAGTCTATTAGATTAAATATAAAATCGCCATTTTCGTTTGCCTTAATGAATGCTGACCAGCCTAAGATTCCGAAGTTATCAAATCCTTTAGTGTGCGTATTCTGATAATCAGAATTCTTAAAAGGGTAATTCAGGGAATAGGCTTCGTTTACAAAGAAGGAATTAGGATCTGGTTTGCTAAAAAGATTGTTTTGTGGCTTCTTAGTGTATATTTTAATAATGCCCACATTGTTGTTCATGCTTGCGCCTATTTTATGGGAATCTATGTAAATCTCGTCTATTTCCGTCATTTGCATTATATCCAGCTCATTAAAAGAGGAGAATAAAACCCTGTCATCTATGTATACTAATGGTGTTGGACTGGCCGAGCTCATTGACATTCTTTGTCTCGAAGATATATAAACGTCACCGAGATTTCGGGTAACCCTGAATCCATTCATTTCTATAAAATTCAACAGACTTCCACGATTATTGGTTTCGTCAATTTTATAGCCTCTTAACATCGAATTAGACAACATCTTTGCCCGACTAAGCTCTAAAGTTTTCTTTTTTACTACAACTTCGTCTAGCTTAACGATTTTACCATTGAATTTTGGAAATTCAAAGGTGGATATTGCTTCATACGGTACAGAATCTGTACAGCTTTGCCCAATGTAATTTAGTATTGGTTTATTGAAATTCCTTTTTCTGTTTAGTACTTTTGGGTATAGATTGGATGCTACATTAACAAAGTTCGGCAGCTTTTCCAGTGATAATTTTACCAGTGAAGAATCTGTCAACAGCAGATGCTGAAATTCGTAATCTCCCGTTTCTGACACATCAGCAGACATCATTATTCGATCTTTATAGGCAATCATCTTTACCTTATGATAGGTTTTATCTTTGATGGCAGCATCAATTTTGCCTTTAAGGCTCAGTCCGACATCAAACGTGTAATTAGAGGCCGGAACATTTATTTTCATATAATCCCATTTGTATTTAGATTCTGCTTCGTTTAATAAAGCCAAATCCAATTCATATAATTTCAATCTACTTGGAGCGTTTGTATAGTAATTTGAATTTTTTAATGGTTTAGCTAAATAAGGATTTATCATCATTCCGCTAACGATGGAATTGTTTTCATCAATGCTTTGGGTATCTTCCGGTAAGATGGATACACTCATTATTAAATTCGGAGAATTAGAATAACCAATTAAATTTATCCTATCCTCGGTCTTATAGTTTTTTAGAATATTAAAATTATTCTGAGGTAATGGATTTATATAGATCAATCGCTCTGACCATTGTTTCAAATCACTGTCAATAATTCTTATGGTGTTGATTCCGGAAGGTAAATTTTCGTTATTGAGAATTATTGTTTGTTCCAATCCATTGACTTTGAATTGGAAAGGATAGTTGGATATCTTTTGGTCCTGATGAATTATCAGATTTAATTTTTTGGATTGAAATGCATCAAAACTTTGTTTGTTGGTTTTGATCTTGATGGCAGTCTTATTTTGTATTGAAAAAGTATTCACTTCTATTGACAGACCAATTAAATCGGCTTTTTGGAGCGCTTTTTCAATAGTTTTTTCGCCGTACTTAACAATAACCTTTAAACTTTCTTCGGTTGGAATAATGTCAAACCGACCATAACCAAATCGGTTTAATTTTATTGTTTTTAGAACTTCTCCGTTTGATTTTTGAATAATAGCTTCAAGATCTTCTGGCGAATTCCCTCTACAATCTTTGACTTGAATTCCCACGATATTTGGAATGTCGCTAACCAGGCTTTTTCCTTCCGGATTTAAAGATACTTGTAACGATTCCTGGTTTATGGATTTGTAATTTTTTATGCCTTGAGATGGGTCTATGATGCTGATAGAGGTAATTGTGGATTCGTTTTCAGTAAAATTATTCATCCAATTGGTAAACACCTGAACATAATATTTCCCAGATTTCATTTGAGGATTTAGCTCAATATTACCTGAGAAGACGCCATTGGTCGCATACACTAACTTTTCTGAAAGCTGGTTTCCTTTGTCATCAAATAATAGGACAAAAACATTTGTCGTGAAATAAGGTTTGTTGGTTTTTCGATTAATAATGTATCCCTGATACCAAATCGTTTCATTATTTAGAAAGGAGGTTTTGTTGGTGTGAAGATGGATGGCTTCTCTCTCTAAATCAAAATAATTGTTTAAAACACTTTCGATTTTAGCATTATTGTCATCTGTTTCATTTTGACAAAATACGATATGGAAGAATAAAAGTGCAAGGATTGTCGAGAGATATGTTTGGCGGTCCATTAAAATAGAATTTAACCGAAAGTATGAAAATTTAGCTACAAAACAAATAAAAAAAACGTCCTGAATTTTCAGGACGTTTTTTAATATAAATATTTTAATGTTTGTTACATCATTCCAGGCATTCCGCCACCCATTGGCATTCCGCCACCGGCATTTTCCTCCTTGATTTCTACTAAGGCACATTCTGTTGTCAAAATCATTCCGGCCACTGATGCGGCATTTTCAAGAGCCACACGTGTTACTTTTTTAGGGTCGATGATCCCGGCTTTCAACATGTCAACATATTCATCTGTCTTGGCGTTGTAACCAAAATTTCCTTTTCCTTCCGAAACTTTAGCAACAACTACAGAACCTTCTAATCCAGCATTTTCAACAATCGTTCTCAAAGGAGATTCAACTGCACGGGAAACAATTTGGATTCCAGTAGCTTCGTCCGCATTATCGGGTTTGATTTTTTCCAATACTGATTTTGCTCTCAATAAGGCAACACCACCACCAGCAACAATTCCTTCTTCAACCGCAGCACGTGTTGCGTGTAATGCATCATCCACACGGTCTTTTTTCTCTTTCATTTCTACTTCAGAAGCAGCTCCGACATAAAGAACAGCAACACCACCGGCTAATTTTGCCAAACGTTCCTGTAGTTTTTCTTTGTCATATTCAGAAGTCGTTGACTCCATCTGGCCTTTGATTTGGTTCACACGGTTTTTAATCATGTCAGCACTTCCGGCACCATTTACTATGGTAGAATTGTCTTTATCGATAGTTACTTTTTCAGCAGTACCAAGCATTTCCAAAGTAGTGTTCTCTAGAGTATAACCACTTTCTTCGGCTATTACAGTACCCCCAGTTAAGATGGCAATATCTTCTAACATTGCCTTTCTTCTGTCTCCAAAACCTGGAGCTTTTACAGCTGCGATTTTCAATGCGCCACGCAATTTATTTACAACCAAAGTTGATAAAGCTTCACCATCAACATCTTCAGCAATAATTAATAATGGTTTTCCTGATTGTGCCACCGGTTCTAATATTGGTAATAATTCTTTTAAAGACGATACTTTTTTATCGTATAAAAGAATGTATGGTCTTTCCAGTTCCACTTCCATTTTCTCTGGATTGGTAACGAAGTATGGAGAAAGATATCCTCTGTCAAACTGCATTCCTTCTACAACATCAACGTAAGTATCAGTTCCTTTTGCTTCTTCTACTGTGATAACACCTTCTTTTCCAACTTTTCCGAAAGCAGTAGCAATCAAATCGCCGATTACTTCGTCATTATTAGCGGAAATGGAGGCGATTTGTTTTATTTTTTCTGAATCACTTCCTACTACCTGAGCCTGTTTTGCCAAATCGGCCACAATAGCATCGACAGCTTTGTCAATCCCTCTTTTCAAATCCATTGGATTGGCACCTGCAGCTACGTTTTTCAAGCCTTCCTTAACGATAGCCTGAGCTAAAACGGTTGCAGTTGTAGTTCCGTCACCCGCCAAATCGTTGGTTTTTGAAGCTACTTCTTTTACCATCTGTGCACCCATATTTTCTAATGGATCTTTCAATTCAATTTCTTTGGCAACTGTGACACCGTCTTTGGTAACGGTTGGTCCGCCAAATGATTTTCCAATGATTACGTTACGGCCTTTTGGTCCAAGTGTAACCTTTACCGCATTCGCCAATGCATCAACACCACGTTTTAAACCATCGCGTGCTTCTATATCAAACTTTATATCTTTTGCCATTTTTACTGTGTATTTGGTAATTTGTTAATTGGGTTATTCGGAATTATATAATTGCTAAGATGTCTTCTTCCCGCATGATTAAATAGTCTTTTCCATTGAACTTTAAGTCAGTTCCTGCATATTTTCCATAAAGAACACTGTCGCCAACTTTTACCGTTAACGGTTCGTCTTTTTTCCATTTCCAACCGCTACAACGGTTCCTTTTTGTGGTTTTTCCTTAGCGGTGTCAGGAATGATAATTCCAGAAGCAGTTTGTGTTTCAGCAGCAGCAGGTTCTATGATTACCCTGTCTGAAAGTGGTTTGATATTTAATGCCATACTTATGTGTTTATGTTATTTAAAATGTTGTGATTGTTGCTTTTCATAAATTATACCATGAGGCTGTTTGCTGACAAATTTTCAGTTAAAAAAAATGCCAGCTTATAATCGCTGGCATCCTATCTTTTTCAAAAAAATTATTTTTTTGGAGTTTCAATTGGTTTAGCCGGAATCGGCGCTGCGGCTTTAGGAGCGGCAACTTCTTTGTCATCAATAATTTTTGAGTTGTTGTCACTCATCGTTCCCGTGAAACTCAAACTTGATAATAAAATCAAAACGATTAACATACCTGCTAATGTCCAGGTAGCGTTGTTTAAGAAATCATTTGTTTTCTGAACACCACCGATTTGCGTTGAACCACCCAATGAAGATGATAAACCGCCACCTTTTGGGTTTTGAACCATAACTACTATTATCAATAGAAAACAAACTATTGTTATTAATACTAAAAAGATTGAAAATGTACTCATTATTACTTATTATTTTGTTGTAAAATTTTAATATCTGAAATTCGGTCTGCAAAGAAACTACTTTTTTCTGGATATTTCAAAATTAATATTTCATATGCCTGAATTGCTTTTGAATATTTTTTTTGTTCCAGATAAACTCTAGCTAAGGTCTCTGTCATCAGGTGAGTTGTATCTTCTGAAAAGGCTTCAACAACGGGTACTTGAGCATCTTTTGCAATGGGTGTTATTTTAGGGTTGTTCTCAATGAATTTGTCAATTAATGCGGATTGTTTCTTTTTAGCTCCGCTCTGTTCACCTCCTGCCTGGGTGTCATCCTGCATTAATGGCTTAACTTCTTCTCTAATAATTGGTTTTAAACGTGACAATTGCAACCATTCCTGAAACGAATGCTTTTCATTTTTTGAAAATTCCAAAGGTTTTCCAATGGCTAATTTTTCTTCTGCTTTTTGTTCTTCTGTAACAGATGCTTCTTTGATAGAAGTCAAAATCGATTGCTCTAAAGCGTCAACAACTGGTTGTTTTGCTTCCACAATCAGGTGTTCGCTACCAACAACATTCATGTTCATCAACTCTTCCAGTTTTTTTTCGTACAAACCTTTCTGAACAGAAACAAAAGAATCTGAAGTGATAAAATCAAATAAAATGCTTCTGTCTGTAGTAAATGCGGCTGAAACCTTTAAGGCGTAATTATAATTAAAGCTGTCCTGATTATATAAGTGCTTTAACTTAAGGACACGCGCACTCTGAAAATAGGGAAATGCTTCCAAAACACTGTCGAGTGTTTCAGCATACCTATCGTTTATAGCGTCAGGTTTGTTAAGTAAATAAGTATAATCTGTTAAGTTCAATTTCAGTAGTCTATAATCTATTTTCTTTAATCTACCATTTTGCCAAAGACTCATTAAAAATATCCTGGGTAATCCTTTCAAAAATTACATCCAGTGCTTCCGATAGTTTTGACCCAACTAGCTGTGTTGCGCCATCATAATCAAAGTAAAATGAAAATTGCTTTTCAAAGTCATCTGCTTCCTTATTTTTATTGCTAAAACGAACATTTATCGTAATGCTCAATCTGCTTTGGGCTGCAGTCTGATTGGCAGTCGCCTGCATTGGAGTAATTCGGTATTCGGTTATTTCACCTTCGTAAACCAAATCGCCACTGGTATTGGTGAGATTCAGATTAGTTTGATTCTGGATAAGTTCCTGAAGCCTAATGGTAAACGTACGTTCAATTCCCGGTTCAACCAAATCGGCATTGTTCAGGAAATAATTTACCTGAAAAGTCTTTGCGTCAATAGGCTTAGCTCCTGTAAAATTATAAGGACCACAGCTGTTTAAGCCAACGGCAATAATGAAAATTAAAAGTATTTTAAAAAATTTCATGGTAAAAATTAAAGACTGCTAAAGTAATCCTTTATTTTGAATTACGGAAGGACATCTCCTTGGTAGAAATGAAAAGGCTTATCCTAAAACTGCTTTACTCGTAATAATAATCAGCGAAGGAATACCACGAAACAGGATTATTATTGCTGTCTAAAACTTCTACGCCAATTTGTAAAAGCGTACCATCCATGTTGGGAATTGCTCCATAATTATAATGATAGGGGTCAGTAACGCCATTGTCAAAACCATCAGGGTCTAATTTAGAAACCTGGCAGTCAACAAAGAAATTAGGATCTGTTAATGATTTTACTTGGGCTACGGCCAAAACGGCGTTATAAAAAGAACCGCCTTCAGGAATAATACCGGTAGTAAAATGGAAATTCTTAATAACATCGTTCCCAACATTGTTAACTTTCCGGAATGAAGTCATATTGCCATTAGTATAAGTCATGTGGTATTCACTCGCTTTAAAACCACCTCTCACAAAGTCAACGGCTAACTTATCTTCATTTACTTTACAGTGTATGGTAAAATTACTTCCGTAAGAATAAATATAAGTTTGGGTTGCCGCATCAAAATTATAATGCAGGCCGTTAATGCTCTCAATGATATTGTCGCTGGTATATGCTATTGTATTGGTTTCAGTTAAAACACCACCAGTATATTTTTTTCAGCAATAACACGTTTGTTAGTGTCATAAATAAACTCTTCAGCCAGAGTGCCATCCGCCAAAGTGATAGAGGTTAGCAATCCGTTACTGATATTCCACTGTCTTTGGTTAGGGCTGTCACGGTAGAAAACAATTTTTTGAAGTGTTTTAGGAACGATAACCGTTTCTTTGTCGTCATTGCTACAAGAGAATAGGGTAACAGCAATTAGTAATATCGAAAATAGTTTGTTCATGGTTATAAATTTGGTGGACGTAAACATAAAAGGTTAATAGTAAAATAAAAAATTTACAGGTCGTACTGCTTAATTTTTCGATAAAGTGTTCTTTCAGAGATGCCCAGTTCGTCAGCGGCAGCTTTACGTTTACCTTTATTTTTTTCCAATGATTTCTTGATGAGTTCAATTTCGCGCTGTTCCAACTTCAGTGTTTCTTCTTCTTCAACGGTTTCAGCCATTAGATAATTGGTGTCGTCATCATCATCAAATTCCTCCTGATCAACTTCAGTACGTGATGTTAAGGCACTCATTCTTTTTTCGTCTTCAAAGTTGGAAATAGCTTCCTCTTTTTGACCAAAAACTTTTTGAATAAGGTTTTTATTCATTTCCTGTACTTTCGAACTGCCGTTTTGCATCAGTTCCATCGTCAGTTTTTTCAAATCGTGCAAATCACTTTTCATATCAAAAAGTACCTTGTACAGTATATCTCTTTCAGTAGAAAAATCACTTTCCGATTTCTTTCCGCCAATTACCGATGGTAAATTACTTCCGTCAACCGGAAGATAGGACTGCATAGTAGCCAATGAAATATCCCTGTTGGTTTCCAATACAGAAAGTTGTTCAGCAAAATTACGCAACTGACGGATATTTCCGCTCCAACGGTATTTTTGCAGGAATACAACCGCTTCATCACTCAGTTTAATAGGTGGCATTTTATACTTATGAGCAAAATCTGAAGCAAATTTTCTGAATAATAAATGAATGTCTTCTTTTCTTTCTCTCAGCGGAGGTAATGGGATGTCAACGGTACTCAGTCTGTAAAACAAATCCTCACGGAATTTTCCTTTCTCAATTGCATCAAACATATTGACATTGGTAGCAGCCACAATCCGGACATTGGTTTTCTGAACCTGAGACGAACCCACTTTTATAAACTCACCGTTTTCCAGTACACGCAACAAACGCACCTGAGTAGTTAAAGGCAATTCGCCAACTTCATCCAGAAAAATTGTTCCGCCATCAGCCACTTCAAAATACCCGGAACGTTCAGTATTTGCACCGGTAAATGAACCTTTCTCATGACCGAATAACTCGCTGTCAATCGTTCCTTCCGGAATCGCACCGCAGTTTACGGCAATGTATTTTCCGTGTTTCCTGTGCGAAAGCGAATGGATAATCCTTGGAATACTTTCTTTACCAACACCACTTTCACCCACAACCAACACCGAAATATCAGTAGGAGCAACCTGAATCGCTTTTTCTATAGCGCGGTTAAGCTTTGGATCGTTTCCAATAATCTCAAACCGTTGTTTTATGTTTTGTACTGTTTCCATTTATGCTGAATTTTATTTACTTCGTCAGTCGCTATGCTCGTGTCAGTAGTGTTAATTAATTTGCATCTCACTATACCCAACAGCTTCTCCAATTAAGGTTCCGCTTGTACAGCTTGTGATTCTTACATTTACAAAATCACCTATCTTATACTGTTCTTTCGGGAAAACCACCACCAGACTCTGGGAATTTCTGCCGGATAATTGTTCGTTCGATTTCTTGGATGTTTTCTCTACCAAAACTTCTACGGTTTTTCCAACGAATTCCTGCGTCCTGATACCGCTGTGTTTACGCTGCAGGTCGACAATTTCCTGCAAACGCCTTTGTTTTGTTTCTTCAGCCACATCATCGTCCATCTTCCGTTCAGCCAATGTTCCCGGACGTTCCGAATAAGCATACATATAGCCAAAACTATACTTAACATATTCCATCAAATCCAAAGTGTCCTGATGATCCTGTTCTGTCTCAGTCGGGAAGCCGGCAATCATATCCTGCGTGATAGAACTCTCCGGGAGTATTATTTTAATCTTATCAATTAATGCCATGTATTCCGTTCTGGTATGCAAACGGTTCATCGCTTTCAAAATCCTGTCGCTGCCACTTTGAACCGGTAAATGAATGTGTTTGCAGATATTTGGATATTTCGCAATCACATGCAGCACACTTTCGTGCATATCCTGCGGATTGGAAGTAGAAAAACGTATTCGCATCTTCGGAAACTGAACAGCTACCATCTCTAGCAATTGATCAAAATCCACCGCAGTAGCCTGTTGCATCTCCGAAGCTTTTACAAAATCCTTCTTTAATCCACCGCCGTACCATAAATAACTGTCAACATTCTGACCTAAAAGTGTAACTTCCTTAAAACCTCTATTCCATAAATCCTTTACCTCTGCCAAAATACTCTGTGGCTCGCGGCTGCGCTCTCTTCCACGGGTAAATGGAACTACACAAAAGGTACACATATTATCACAACCACGTGTGATGGAAACGTAGGCAGTAACGCCGTTTGTCATCAATCGCACTGGCGAAATATCACCATAAGTCTCTTCTTTTGATAAGATTACATTAATAGCATCCCTGCCGTCTTCGACCTCTTTGAGTAAATTAGGCAAATCCTTATAGGCATCAGGCCCAACAACCATATCCACTATCTTTTCCTCATCCAGAAATTTCTCTTTTAAACGCTCGGCCATACAACCCAAAACCCCAACCTTCATTCCTGGATTTACCTCGCGTTTCACCGCGTTATATTTCTCCAGTCTCTTTCTGACGGTTTGCTCAGCTTTATCCCTAATAGAACAGGTGTTCACCAAAACCAAATCAGCTTCCTCCAGTATAGTAGTTGTGTTATATCCCTCATTAGTCATGATAGAAGCCACAATCTCACTGTCCGAAAAATTCATCGCACAGCCATAACTTTCTATAAATAGCTTTTTGGTATTTTCTGGTTTATTATTTAAAACAAGGCTCGATCCTTGTAACTTTTCGTCAATTTCCTTTTGCATTCTCTATTTTAATAAAAAGTAATATAATCCAAACCAGATTCCTATAAAGAAAAGACCGGCAAATAAATTGTTCCTATTATTTCTCAAATCCTTTTTTACGAAAAAACTATAAAGTATCCATATCACAAAAAGTAAAATAAAAATTAGTGGAATATAAAGTCTCATAAATCAAAGTATTTGAAAAACGGAAACACAAAGATAATACTAAAATACATATTATGACAAGATGGCAGTTAGGGTTTAACAAAAGATTAAAATATCAAACATGCTTTCGGCTGTTAAAGAACCAATTAATGAAGTTTTAATTTTGTTAAGGATGAAACTATCCATATTATACCTTACTATTATTATGCTCTTTTGAATTCTGTTTTGGTAATTCGTCGTTAAAAAATAACCGTAAATCGGAAATTTAAAAAAACGTTTACTTTTGCCAACACAAACAAACGGGTTATGGCAAAGAATTTAGTTATCGTGGAGTCGCCGGCAAAGGCAAAAACTATCGAAAAATTTCTAGGAAGTGAATTCCAGGTAGAATCAAGCTATGGCCACATCGCCGACTTGCCGTCCAAAGAAATAGGAGTAGACGTAGCTAACGGTTTCAAGCCAAAATACGAAGTTTCATCCGATAAGAAAGCTTTAGTAACTAAGTTAAAAGGGTTAGCAAAAAATGCCGATATGGTGTGGTTAGCTTCCGATGAGGACCGTGAAGGAGAAGCCATTTCATGGCACTTGGCGGAAGAACTCAAATTAGACAAAAGCAAAACAAAACGTATCGTTTTCCATGAAATTACTAAGAATGCTATTCTAAAAGCAATCGATAATCCACGAGAAATAGATTATAACCTAGTTAATGCACAACAGGCAAGAAGAGTCTTAGACCGTTTGGTAGGTTATGAGCTTTCGCCAGTGTTGTGGAAAAAGGTTAAAGGTGGATTGTCTGCTGGTCGTGTACAGTCTGTTTCTGTTAGATTAATTGTCGAGAGAGAAAGAGAGATTCAGGATTTCAAACCAGTAGCATCCTATTCCGTTACAGCCGAATTCACCAACGAAGGTGGTAAAACAGTTAAGGCTAAATTGCCAAAAAACTTCAGTACCCAAAAAGAAGCTGAAGATTTTCTTAATAAAAATATAGGTTCTACCTATAAAGTAGCCGATTTGGAAACAAAACCAACCAAAAAATCGCCTGCAGCTCCATTTACAACATCAACATTGCAACAGGAAGCCGCTCGAAAACTATATTTACCGGTTGGAATTACAATGCAGATTGCCCAACGTTTGTATGAAGCAGGATTAATCACCTACATGAGAACGGATAGCGTCAATCTTTCAAAAGAAGCATCTGATGCAGCGCAGGCTGAAATCACAAAATCCTACGGAAAGGAATACTCTAAACCTAGAATATTCGCTAACAAAAGCAAAGGAGCGCAGGAAGCCCACGAAGCCATCCGTCCTACTGATATGTCACGCCATACTGTTAATGTGGAGAAAGACCAGGCACGTTTGTACGATTTGATTTGGAAAAGGACATTAGCCTCCCAGATGAGTGATGCAGAATTGGAGAGAACTAACGTAAAGATAGAAGCCAATAATCATTCAGAAGTTTTTCAGGCATCAGGAGAAGTAATTAAGTTTGAAGGTTTCTTAAAAGTATACCTTGAAGGAAATGATGAGGACGATGAAGAACAGGAAGGGATGTTGCCTGCCTTAAAAGTCAATGAAAAACTTCAAAACAATTTCATCACCGCAACGGAAAGATATACAAGAGCAGCATCAAGATATACCGAAGCATCTTTAGTAAAGAAGCTTGAAGAATTAGGAATTGGACGTCCATCAACATACGCACCAACAATTTCCACAATCATAGCCAGAACCTACGTAGAAAGAGGAAATTTGGAAGGTGTAGAAAGGAAGTATAACCAAATCACATTAAAAGACAATAAAGTTGCTTCACAAATATTAAAGGAAAATACAGGTTCTGATAAAGGGAAACTTGTTCCAACGGATATTGGGACTATCGTTAACGATTTCCTTGTAAAGAACTTCTCAGCCATATTAGATTATAATTTTACCGCCAAAGTAGAGCAAGATTTTGACGAAATTGCAGAAGGTAATATCGACTGGGCTAAAATGATGCAGGAGTTCTATGATAAGTTCCATCCCAATGTTATTCAGGTGCAGGACAATGCTGAAAGAGAAAGCGGCGAGAGAATATTGGGTAAAGATCCAAAGACAGGGAAACAGGTTTTGGTACGTTTAGGCAAATTTGGCCCAGTTGCCCAAATAGGTGAAGCCGATGATGAAGAAAAACAGTTTGCAAGTTTACGTCAGGAACAGAATATCGGAAATATTACTTTAGAAGAAGCATTGAACTTATTTTTGTTGCCAAAAAACTTAGGAATATATAAAGATGAAGAAGTTGAAGTAAGTAATGGCCGTTTCGGACCGTATGTACGTTTTGGAAAACAATTCATTTCCTTGCCAAAAGGCGAAGATCCATTAGATGTAACAATGGAAAGAGCGCAGGAATTGATTAATGAAAAAGCTCAGGCCGATGCACCGATTGCGACTTATAAAAATGAGCCTGTCCAGAAAGGTGTCGGACGTTTTGGTCCTTTCCTGAAATGGAATGGTATCTTTATTAACGTAAGTAAAAAATATAATTTCGATAATTTATCACCGTCTGATATCACGGAGCTTATAGAAGAGAAACTTCAAAAAACATTGATAAGGTAATCCATGACTGGAAAGAGGAGGGAATCCTTGTTGAAAAGGCGCGTTGGGGAAAATCGGTAATTACGAAAGGTAAAATCAAAATTGAACTGAATAAAGATACAGATGCATCCAAACTAACCCTGGAGCAGGTAAAGGAAATGATCGCTGCCAAAACTCCTGAAAAGAAAACAGCAGTCAAAAAGGCCACAACCAAAAAGGCCACAACCAAAAAAGCACCAGCAAAAAAGAAATAAACTATGGAATTTGATTTTCTGTCACCTGTTGATAACGAAATTATTCAATACATAAACGGATTGTCTTCTCAGCATTTGGGAAGTAAAGTGGCTTTTCATACAGATAAGGACTTTCCCGAAATCGACAAAGTTAAGATAGCTATTGTTGGAGTGTTAGAAAACCGTGGAGCAGTCAATTTTATGGATGAAGAAGTAAACCTAGACGCCATTAGAAAAGAATTGTATGGTTTATTTCCCGGAAACTGGCAAAGTTCCATTGCTGATTTAGGAGATATTATAGCTGGAAATTCTGTAGAAGATACGTTTTTTGCGTTGCAAAAAGTAGCTTCCAAGCTTATCAAAAAAGGAATCATACCTATTGTAATTGGTGGTTCTCAAGATTTAACTTACCCATTATACAGAGCATACGACAATCAGGAACAAATGGTAAACCTAGTTTCTATTGATAGCAAGTTTGATTTTGGTAAACAGGAAGAAAAAATTTCTGCTAATTCTTATTTGTCGAAAATTATTTTAGATGAACCCAACAATCTTTTCAATTTCACCAATATTGGATACCAGACTTATTACAATTCTCAGGAAGAAATCGATTTAATAGAAAAATTATATTTTGATGCCTACAGATTAGGAGAAATTTCTAACAACATTGAATTATCAGAACCAACTTTCCGCGATGCAGACATTATTAGCATCGATTTAAATGCTGTAAAGTCTTCTTATTCAGGAAATTTTGTTACTTTTACGCCTAACGGTTTTGATGGGAAAGAAATTTGCAGTTTGTCAAGATACGCGGGTATAAGTGATAAAGTTAGTTCCTTTGGAATCTTTAATCATAATAATAAAAAACAGGAATCAGTCCTTGTTGCTCAGATGATATGGTATTTTATTGAAGGAGTAAATTACCGTTCAAATGAATATCCGTTTGGCACAAAAGAGAACTATTTAAAATATATAGTTCCCATGGAAAGCGAAGAGTTAATCTTCTACAAAAGCAATAAGACAGGAAGATGGTGGATAGAAATAAATTTTTTTGCAGGTCAACACAATAAACTCAAAAAAAACACGTTATTACCTTGTTCCAATGAAGAGTATCTGGCTGCATGTAATAATGAAATACCTGAAAGATGGTGGAAAGCGCAGAGAAAAAACAGTGTTTAAAAAGAATAAGATAAATATATTATAAAGTAATACTTACAAATACAATTAAAAACAGCATTTTATCGTTAAAAAGTGCATTTTATCGATAAAATATTTTTTTATAATAACATTAATTCTATTTTTGAAATGTGAATTAATATGATGTAATTTTATAAAAAGAAATTTAATATTAATTAATTGCTTTTTTGAAAAATAATAAATAGGTTTACGCCCTTAAAAAATAATTCAAATTAACCCCAAAATATATATATGAAGAAGTTCATAACATTAGCGTCATTTTTAGCTTTATTAACCAGTTGTGGCGGATCTAGCGATAAAGGTGAATTGGTAGGAGTTAAAGGAAAAAAATGGCATCCAGAAAAGCCGTTTGGAATGACTTTGATCCCTGGTGGAGCATACATTATGGGTAAATCAGATGATGACCCGGCTAATATGCAGGATTCGCCAACAAAGACAGTTACAGTTAGGTCGTTCTATATGGATGAAACTGAAATTACTAATAGTGAATACCGTCAATTTGTGGAGTGGGTAAAGGATTCTACTATCAGGGTTCGTTTAGCAATCCTTGCAGATGAAGTTGGCCAGACCTCTACAGCTAAAGGCGGAAAAGGTGGTGGGAAAGGTGGAAGCATTGGTGACTTTGCTTTCAACGACACTGATCCTGCAAAAATGACTCCATACGATAAATACATGTATGAGAATTATTATAGCGTTGGAACAGATGATGATCCTTATGCAGGAAGAAGACTCAACAAAAAAATTAAACTTATAAAAGACACTAAAAAGTACCCAGACGAGTATTATACTGAAGTGATGGATACTATGTACCTTCCAATAGCTGAGTCTTTCAACGGATTAAGAACCATTGATGTTAAGAAGTTAAAATTCAGATATTCTTGGATGGATATCCAGGCCGCAGCTAAAGCTAAAGTTGGAAAAAGAAGTTCTTTTATTAGAACAGAGCAGGAATCAATTTATCCAGATACTACTGTTTGGATTAAAGATTTTGCTTATTCATACAATGAACCTATGCACAACGATTATTTCTGGCACCAGGCATACGCACAGTATCCGGTCGTAGGTGTAAGTTGGAAACAAGCTAAAGCGTTTTGCGCATGGAGAACATTAAACAAGAACTCTTACATTAAATCAAAAAAGAAAAACAGGATTTAATTAACTCATTCCGTTTGCCAATTGAATCAGAATGGGAGTATGCTGCAAGAGGTGGTTTAGAATCAGGAACTTTCCCTTGGGGTGGACCATATGCTAAAAATGACAGAGGTTGTTTCTTAGCAAACTTCAAACCAAACAGAGGAGATTATGCAGCAGATCAGGCTTTATATACTGTAGAAGCTAAATCATATGAGCCAAACGGGTATAATCTATACAACATGGCGGGCAATGTGTCGGAATGGACAGATTCATCTTATGATGCTGCAGCTTATGAGTATGTCTCATCAATCAATCCTAACGTTTCTGACAATAAAAACATGAGAAAAGCCGTTCGAGGTGGTTCATGGAAAGACGTTGCTTACTTCATTCAAGTAGGAACAAGGGATTTTGAATACGCAGATTCAGCCAGAAGTTACATCGGATTCCGTACAGTTCAGGATTACATGGGAACTCAGGTAACTAAGAACGCTGCACCTAGAAAATAATTTAAACTAACTTAAATATATTAACTTAACTAACTAAAATTTTTATTATTATGGCATTATTAAGCAAAAAAACAATGAATTTCGCTTACGGTATGGGAGCGGCAGTTGTAATCGTTGGAGCATTATTTAAAATCCAACACTGGACTGGAGCAAGTGCAATGCTTATTATCGGTTTGGGTGTTGAAGCGTTAATCTTTGGTTTATCGGCTTTTGATCCAGTTGACAACGAATTAGATTGGTCACTTGTTTATCCGGAATTAGCTGGAGGACAAGCTAAAGCTAAAGACAAAAAAGTAGAAGATCCAAAAGATGCTCAGGGATTATTGTCTCAAAAATTAGACGCAATGTTGAAAGAAGCTAAAATCGATGGTCAATTGATGGAAAGCTTAGGAAATAGCATTAAAAACTTTGAAGGTGCAGCTAAAGCTATATCTCCAACAGTTGATTCAGTTGCTTCCACTAAAAAATATGCTGAAGAAATGACTAAAGCTGCAGGTCAATTAGAAACATTGAATGGTCTATACACTGTACAAGTTCAAAGTGCTGAGAGAAATGCGGCAATCAACAATGAAGTTGCAGAAAACAATTTAAAATTAAAAGATCAAATGCAAAGCTTAACTTCTAACCTTTCTACATTGAACAATGTATACGGTGGAATGCTTTCTGCAATGAGTAACAAAGGATAATTAGTTTTATAACTATATATTTTAAACAAAATAATAATTTAAACTAATTAGAAAAAATGGCAGGAGGAAAACTAACCCCTAGGCAGAAGATGATTAACCTGATGTACCTGGTTTTCATCGCAATGTTGGCATTGAATATGTCAAAAGAAGTATTGACCGCATTCGGTTTAATGAATGAAAAATTTGAAGGTGTAAATAAATTTTCTGAAGAATACAATAAAAGTTTATTAGGTACTTTAGAACAAAAAGCGCAAGATGAGCCAGCTCGTTTTAAAGCGCCATTAGACAAAGCAAACGAAGTTCAAAAGATTTCAAAAGACCTTTATACTTATTTAGGAAACATAAAAAATGATGTGACTAAAGAGTTTGAAAGAGAAGAGAAAACTGGAAAATTGCCATACGAGGCAATGGACAAAGGTAGCTATATCGATGAAAATTGGTTCGAAGGCGACAAATATTCTAAGAAAGGTGATGAAATAATTGCTAAGATTGAAAAATACAAAAAAGACATAATTGCGGTTTTTGGCAATGATGTTAAGTATCAAAAAATCGCAGAAAACATTAACTCTAAATTTAATTTAAGTAATGTTAAGGATAAAGATGGTGTCTCTAAAAAATATTTATCTTACCATTTCGAAGGATTTCCAGCAGTTGCCTCTATGGCTAAACTAACAAGTATGCAAAACGATGTTGAGCAAACTGAACAGGATATTTATAACGCATTAATTGGAAATACAATTGCACAGGCTGCTTCGTTAAAGAACTTCCAGGCAATGGTAATTTTAGATAAAAATGTTTTCTTTGAAGGTGAAACTGTAAAAGGTAGAGTTGTATTAGGTAAATACGATGCTAACACTGTTCCAACAAGTTTTTCCGGACCAGGTAAAATCGAAAATGGTCAGGCTATTATCTCGATGACTGCTGGTGGTGTTGGAGAAAAAACAATTAACGGTACTTTCTCTTTCATGGAAGACGGAAAACCAGTGCCTTTGAAATTTGAAGGTAAATATGTGGTTGTTCCGCGTCCAAACTCTGCTAACATCTCTGCAGATAAAATGAACGTTGTATACAGAGGTTTACCAAATCCAATGACTATCTCTTTCGCTGGTATTCCTGAAAATAATGTAACTGCTTCTGCTCCAGGTTTAACATCTGCCGGTAAAGGTAAGTATAATTTAAACCCAGGTTCTGGTACTGAAGTTATTGTAACTGCAACCGGTAAAATGGCTGACGGAAAATCAGTATCTGACAAAAAAGTATTCAGAATTAAAAACATCCCGGCTCCACTAGGTGCGATTGGTGGTGTAACTGGAGTTCAAAAAGGTGCTAAATCACGTTTGCAAGTGTCTAAAATCAGTGCGGTTTTACCCGATTTCTTGTATGACTTAAATTTTGAAGTAACTCAGTTTACTTTTAAAGTTCCAGGTCAGCCTGCAATCATCGTAAATGGTGGAGCAGTAGACGGAAAATGTGCTGCAGCATTAGCTAGAGCGGCTAAAGGTGACCAAGTTACAATTTCAGATATCAAATCTAGAATTGCTGGTCAGAATATCAAGCCTCAGACAGCGGCACCGGTAATTTACGAAATTCAATAAATAATTTAAGTTGAAAAGAAACCTACTTAAATAACTTATATTATAATAATTATGAAAATTAAAAATCTTTTATCAGTAGTTTTTGCAGTAGCAATGAGTGCTTCAGCTTTTGCTCAGTCAAACTTGTTGAATTCCAAGACTCCAGATGAGATTGGAAAGAAAACGCCTGCTCAATTAATTTCTGACAATGATAAACCATTGCCATATGGTTATGTTCATGACAGAGACGTACTGATGGGTAAAACCATTTGGGAAATGGTAGATGTTGATGAAAGAATTAATTTCCCATTGTACTATCCTATCGACACCAATTTCGTTGGTAAAGAAAGAAGATCATTATTTGATGTACTGGTTAAGAACATCAAAAGCGGTAAAATCACTGAGGTTTACGCTGATGACTATTTCAATACTAAGAAAACCTTTAAAGATATGGAATCGTCATTTACCTATACGGATACAATTCCTGCAGGTATTGATGAGTACAACAACTTTATAGACGATTACAAATCTGGAAGAAAGGTTTTAGATCCACAGTTTATCAATAAAAAGAATTGGATGCCAGTTATATTTCTGGATACAGAATCAAAGGATATTGGTATTTTGACAAGCGTCAGGGTGAACTAAAATACAGATTATTAGCTTTATGCCCGGTAACTCCGGAAGCTAAGGATGCTGGAAACGAGAATGCTGACGTAATCGATTTATTTTGGGTTTATTTCCCGGCTGTCAGAGAGATATTACACGAAGCCAAAGCTTTTAACGATAAAAACTCTGCCATGCCAATCACATTCGACCACTTGCTGAATTCCCGACGATTTAGCGGAGAGATTTACAAGGAAGAAAACGTATATGGAGATAGGGAAATTCAACAATACATGAAAGACAATTCTCAGAATCAGCTTTTAGAATCCGAAAGGGTTAAAGAGAAGATTCGTAGTTTTGAGTCTGATATGTGGAATTACTAAGAAAGATTTCATAATACAATATAAAACTCTCATCTTTATGGTGAGAGTTTTTTTAATTTATACCTATGCTGGATTACATTATTGTTGGATCAGGATTAGCTGGAATTGCTTTTGCAGAAACCCTTTTGAAGCATGACAAGTCATTTGTTGTGTTTGACAATCATTCCCAAAATTCTACAAGAATTGCAGGTGGTCTATACAATCCCGTAATCTTAAAAAGATTCAGCCAGGTATGGAATGCCAATTCGCAACTCGATATTGCACACAAACTCTATTATACTATTGAACAGAAGTTAAACGTTCAAGTGGATTTTAGAATACCTATCTATAGAAAATTCTTTTCGGTTGAGGAGCAAAACAATTGGTTCGCTGCATCTGACAAACCCAATTTAGCTCCATTTCTTTCTAACACAATTGTACATAAAAAATACAATGCAATCGATTCTCCATTTGGTTATGGTCAAGTGCTTCATACAGGATATGTCGATACATTAGTTTTACTTACCAATTACCAGCAGTATTTAAAAAGTTTAGAATTATTTGATGAAACTACTTTCGATTATAACAAACTTGCGTTTTTTGATGAGCACATTGAATACAAAAATCTAAAAGCCAAACACATTGTCTTCGCAGAGGGATTTGGAATGCACTCTAACCCTTTTTTTAAATATTTACCTCTTGACGGAACCAAAGGGGAATTATTGATTATAAAAGCGCTCGAATTGGATTTGGACGTAATCCTAAACACGAGTGTTTTTATTCTTCCATTGGGAGATAATCTTTATAAGGTTGGTGCTACCTATAATTGGGACGACAAAACGAATGCAACTACATCTGAAGGTAAGCAGAACTCATCGACAGAATAAAGGAAATAATAAACTGCGATTTTGAAGTTGTTGAACATTATGCCGGAGTCAGGCCAACAGTGAAAGACAGAAAGCCTTTATTAGGGACACACCCAAAACATAAAAACATTTACATTCTTAATGGTCTAGGAACACGAGGAGTAATGCTTGCACCGGCTATGGCGTTAGATTTATATAATTTTATAGAAAATGAAATTCCTTTAGAAAAATCAATCGATATTAAGAGGTATGCTTCTTTGCTTTAGCATCATAACTTACAAACATGTTAATGTAAATGTTCCGGGCTAAGCGTAAATTTACAGGCATCAAACCTATCAAAGCCACAATTATTGAAATAAAGGATTGGGTGATTGTAAAATTGAAAAGAACTTTGGTAATCAAAAAAACCCCTACACCAAGTGCTACTGTTAGTCCATAATTAACATACATAGCTCCATAAAAAAACGATGGCTCTATCTGATAATGTAATCCACAATGGCTGCAATGCTCATGCATTTCAATAACTTTCGGCAGATTGTATGGATTTCTAGCGACATACATACTTTCTTCCTGGCATTTAGGACAAGTTCCTGTTAAAATGCTATTTAATTTGGATCCTTTTTTTAACATTTGCAAAAATTTTTAATTTCATTTCCGTTCGTTCCACAAAGGTAACCCCAAATGGAGTTTTATAACTAATTCACTATTCTTTTTCTCTATGTTAAATATTCATAACTTATCGGTTTCATTTGGCGGCACATACCTTTTTGAAGAGGTTACTTTTCGATTGGGCTCAGGAGACAGAGTAGGGCTTGTCGGAAAAAATGGCGCCGGAAAATCAACCATGCTGAAAATTTTGGCAGGGGATTTTAAACCGGATTCAGGCCAGATAGCTACCGAGAAAGAAGTGCGAATGGGTTTCCTACGCCAGGATATCGATTTCGAACAGGGAAGAACCGTTTTAGATGAAGCTTACGAAGCCTTTACCGAAATAAAAAGAGCCGAAGTAAAGATTGACGAAATCAATCACCAACTTGCCACAAGAACGGATTATGAAAGCCAATCGTATTCTGATTTGATTGAGCAGCTGAGTGATGTTTCGCATCTGTACGAAATCCTTGGCGGATATAACTATGTTGGAGAAACCGAAAAGATATTATTGGGACTCGGATTCAAAAGAGAGGATTTCAACAACCAGACAGATACTTTTTCCGGTGGTTGGAGAATGCGTATCGAATTAGCAAAATTACTGTTACAGTCCAATGATATATTACTTCTGGATGAGCCAACGAATCACTTGGACATCGAAAGTATCATTTGGCTCGAAGGATTCCTAAGAAACTTTCCAGGTGTTGTCGTAATCGTTTCGCACGATAAAATGTTTTTGGATAATGTTACGAACAGAACTATCGAAATTTCCCTTGGAAAAGCCTACGATTTCAACAAACCTTACTCAGAATATTTAGTGCTTCGTGAAGAAATCCGCGAAAAGCAACTGGCAACACAAAAAAATCAGGCCAAGAAAATAGAGGAAACCGAGAAGTTAATCGAAAAGTTCCGTGCCAAAGCTTCCAAAGCATCCATGGCGCAATCACTTATCAAGAAATTGGACAAAGTAGAACGAATCGAAGTCGACGAAGATGATAACTCCGTAATGAATATCTCGTTTCCGCTTTCGCAAAGTCCGGGAAAAGTCGTGATTGAAGCAGAGCACGTAACCAAAGCCTATGGCGATAAAACCATCCTAAAAGACATTTCTCTTTTAGTAGAACGTGGTTCTAAAATCGCTTTTGTTGGTCAGAATGGTCAGGGGAAATCAACCTTTATGAAAGCCATCGTCAACGAATTTAAATACCAGGGTTCCATAAAACTAGGACACAATGTACAATTGGGCTATTTTGCCCAAAACCAGGCCGAATATCTCGACGGAGAAATCACTTTATTGGAAACTATGACTAATGCCGCTACTGATGGAAATCGCTCAAGGGTTCGTGATATGTTGGGTTCGTTTTTATTCAGAGGCGATGATGTCGAAAAGAAAGTCAAAGTACTCTCAGGTGGCGAAAGAAACCGTTTGGCGTTGTGTAAATTACTGTTACAGCCAATTAATGTTCTTGTAATGGATGAGCCTACGAATCACCTCGATATCAAATCCAAAAACGTCCTGAAAGCCGCGCTCAAAAAATACGAAGGAACACTATTGCTTGTTTCCCACGACAGGGATTTTCTTCAGGGAATGTCGAACATCGTCTACGAATTCAAGGACCAAAAGATAAAGGAATATTTAGGAGATATCAACTTCTTTTTAGAACAACGCAACGCCAACAACATGCGCGAAATCGAAAAGAAAGATGTCGTTGTAGCTTCCAATGTGAAGGAAAATAAGAGTCTTTCCTACGAAGACCAAAAGAAAAACAAATCGCTTCAAAACCGACTGAGTAAAATCGAAAGCCAGATAAAACAACTCGAAATCGATATCCAGGCCGACGATAAAGCACTGGCATCAAACTATGACAAGCATATTGAAGACGCTAATTTCTTTATGGCCTACAACAAGAAAAAACAGGAACTCGATAAATTACTGGAGGATTGGGAAGCCGTTCAGGGCGATATTGATAAGTTGTAGTTTTTGAAGCTAATCCAGCTTTCCATTCCAAGTTTTCATCAATACTTCTTTTTTGTAAGCCCTAAAAAGAGCTTCCTTTGGTCGCTTTTTTAGAGCAACAAAAAATAGAACTATTCTATGAAAAGCTTTCCATTTCAATCTGGGCTAAAACTCCGTTTAAGAAATCAAACCAATGCTTCTCGAATGCGCAATGGCTTCTGAACTGTTTTTAAAATAACATACTTTTACGTTAAGACCTTCAAGGTTTTTCAAAGCCGCAACTGTTTTCTCCTTCTTGGAGTTACCCGTTTGCCTAATGTAGACTGCCATTACATTTACCGGGAAAATTTTGCAGATGTTCTCATATAAGTAAGGATCGTGCTGCGAATCGTCACCCAAAAGCGTGTATTGCAGGTTGGGATAGAATTCCAATATGTGCTTAATTTTTTCAAATTTATGATTGTGATCGCCGCGACCTGTTATAAATAAGTCCATCAAACTGGTTTTGATATCCTTCAATAGTAAGACTGCCTTTGGTAACTTATTGATTTCAACAAACTGGGTAATGAACCGATACAAATTCCATTCGCTGCTCGAAACATAAAAGAAGGCATTTTGTTCGCTTGGATTCTTTTGTCCTGTCGAACTCAGTGCCTGATAATGGGCAACAACATCCTCAAAAACCTTTCGGTCATTGACGTTCCGAAACAACAGTATATATAATTTCTTTAACGGATTTCGGGTATGCGAAACCAAAAAAGTGTCATCAATGTCGGATATGAATCCAAAATTTCCTTTGTGTGGTTTGATAAAACTGCCTGTTTCCTTTATTTCTTCATCTTTAAAATAAATACTTACGCTGTAATCAATCCAGCCAAATGCTGATTGTTCCTGCAGGGGAATGCAAAATTTAAAATAACCATCCTCAAGCGTTTTGGTATGGATTTTTTTCCGTTGTGCTCAAGGAAAACATCGGCATTAGCCTGAGTCTTAATGCGGAACATTCGGATTACTGAAGTAGCATTTTTAAAATTGGTCTTCTGAAAATCATAGTCTTCCTTTGACGTTGGCCTAAAAACATGACCCATCACAATTAATTCCTGATCGTTGGCATATCCGCGGTATAATTTGAGAATGGGCTTCATTAAATTGATTACTTTTGAGTTTCGATTGACAAATTACAAATTATTTAGGGAATACAATTTATGGCGAAGAACAAGAAATACATTTTGGCACTAAATCCAATTTCAGGCGACATCGATAAATCTGAAATCTTATTAAAAGTCTTGGCTTTTGCCCAAGAATATGGTATAGAAATAATTGTTTATGAAACTTCAGGCGAAAAGGATGAAACAGCCATAAAAAATCTTTTTGATTTACACAAACCCGAACGTATCCTAATTGCGGGTGGTGATGGAACCATAAAAATGGTTGGCGAAGCACTGGAGAAACAGGATGTGATATTCGGAATCCTGCCTGCCGGTTCTGCCAACGGTTTGTCTGTCGATTTAAATTTACCTGCTACCATCGAAGAAAATCTGGATGTTGCCTTTCACAATCATTTTATGGAGATGGACATGGTCTGCATTAATGGAAAACGAAGCATTCATTTAAGCGATTTGGGTCTGAATGCCGAATTGGTTAAGAATTATGAAAGCAGTTCCGTTCGGGGAAAACTAGGTTATGCACTACAGGTGGTTACAACATTAACCGAGTTGAACGAACCTTTTTCAGCAAAAATAGAAACTAATAATGAAACGATCGAATGCGTTGCCCGAATGATTGTAATTGCAAACTCTCAAAAATACGGTACAGGCGTAACCATAAATCCCGATGGAAGAATGGATGATGGGAAGTTTGAACTGATAATCCTCAAAAACCTTGACTTATTGGTTTTCGGTCAAATAATTACAGGAAATATGCCGGTCAATTCAGAAGATGTTGAAATTATTTCTACGGATAAGGCAACCATAACAACCACTACGCCAGTGAGCTTTCAGATGGATGGTGAATACATTGGCGAGGAAACTAAATTGGATATTAGGATGTTACCTGGACAAATGAAGGTTGCTATTCCTTAACAAATACTATTTAAAAGGATGCCTTTGCTGCCAAACTAAATCGGGTTCCAATCTTGGAAATATTTTGCCAAAATAATTGTCAATCAGTTTATTGTTGTGGTAAATAAATCCAGACATTATAATAGGTTCAGCTCCTATTGAACTCTTGATTTCCAAGGCCGTTCTTCCGAAGATTATTTTCCTAAATTGGTTTTCGATGCCGAATTTTGTCATCGCGTAAAGCATATTCAGGTACAACATTTTTTCCTTTTGTATTTGTTCGTCATATCCTAAGAAATACGTTTCTAATGTATCTCCGTTTAGTAATAAGGTGTGAAAGCCAACTAATTCATGGTTTAAAAAATAACCAATCAATAAAAATCGGTCGCCACATTGTTTCTTAAAAGAGGAGAAGTGATTTTTGGACAGAAAGAAAGTATTGAAAGGCGCATTTTTGGCTACATAATAATACAATTCATAAATCCGGTCTTCTAAAGCAATGATATCTTCTAAAGGCATTTCCTTGGTTTCGATTCCTTCAAATTTCTTATGGGCACGCTTGTATTGATCGCGGTATTTTTTGGAAAAGGAAGCCACATAATCTTCATTGGTTTTCCATTCGGGCTTCAGTTCCAATACCATGTTGGGCTGCGTTTTAAACTCATACATAGTAGAAAGAGCCGATTGTTTAAGTTCTAAAGCACAATCCTGATAAAAGTCTTTGAAAGATACGATATGTATTTTTATCTGTTGCTTTTTAAAGTAGAGTGTAATTTCATTGGCACATTGCACCAATATTTGTCCAATGGTTTCGGAATTGATGTCCTTTTGGAAAGTATAGCCGTTTTGTCCCGTAATCATATTATTTCCCAGAAATAAGGCATGCGAAGCAAAATTCTTAAAAACAAAATTCCTAATGTAGGTTTTGAAACATTTATCTCTTTCACCAAAAGATTCTAATTGGTTTAAGTTAAGATATTGGGCTAACGCTACTCCAATAAGCTCCGAGTATTCAAAAATACCAATATAAAAACACTGCATATTGGTAGGTGCCGATTCTTCCAGCACTTTCAGGTAAGGTGTTTGCAGAAAGGCATTTTGGAATGCAACTTTATCCCAGGAATCGGGAAGTTGGGCAATAGAAGTGTATATCTTGTATGTAATGGTTTCCAATACGCTAAAAAAATCGCTCCACAAATGTAGAGCGATTGCTTTATAATTAAATGTTAAAATTATTCCCAACCACAGATGATTCCGCCCATAATGGTCATTGATACAATCCAGTATCCGGCATTAATCAATATGTATTTCCATGATTTTTGTTCAAATAACCCATTAATGGCAGTTATCGGAAGCGCAATAAACAATCCCGACATAAAGCCGTGTAAAGCGCCATGTTTAAAAGTTCTGAACGCCATACCGTAATCCGCTAAGAAAGCTTCATAAGATGGTTTAGCTAAAGTGGGATCGCCACCAATCATTCCCAATGCTCCCATTTGATGGATAACCAATGCAGGCATAATTAAAGATAACATTAAGGAATAGAAAATGGTAAGTCCGAAAACTTTAAGCATATTTGATTGTCTGGCTTTTTCATCGGTCATTCCGGTTTCTTTCATCCATATGGTTCCGAATACTTTGGGATTGTACCATACAAATCCAATTACAAGAGTTACTAGTGCTGCGACTAAAATTGCATAAATGTTAAAAGGCATGATGTTTATTTTTAATTGGTTAGTAATTCAAATGTAAAAAATATATTTTAAATCGTTTCGATTGCCCTACTTTTTCATTTTTTAGCACTTGTAAGGATAATATTTGTAGGATTAATATATTAAAATAATACGTTAATATGCATTTCATCGATTATATTTGTTTTTAAACGATAATATCTATAGTTTTACTCTGTCATAACCTCAAACCTTAAATGATATGAAAACAATTTTTACTTACGTAACAGTACTTTTAGTTTCGGTTTCCAGCTTTGCAGAAATTTCATCCACTGAAAAAAATGCATTGATAAAATTGAACAAAGCCACTAAAGGTTCTCAATGGATTAACAAATGGGATTTAAAATCACCGGTATCAACATGGTACGGGGTCGAAATCCAAAATGATAAGGTGGTATCCATCAAGTTGATGAATAATAATCTTAATGGAGAATTGCCTAACGAATTGGGTAACTTAACTTCATTACAGGTTTTGAATCTTTTCAGAAACAATATTACAGGTGTATTGCCGGAATCAATTGGTAATTTAAAAAATTTAACCAAATTGAATATTGCTTTTAACCAGGTTTCGGGACAGCTTCCGGAAGCTCTTGGAAATGCAACGCAACTGAAAGCAATTGAAATGCACATGAACAGATTAACCGGTGTTTTGCCAGTATCTGTTGGAACCTTATCCCACTTAGAAACCTTGTCTTTGTTCAACAATGAAATCGAAGGGCAGATTCCTGCTTCTTACTACCAATTAAAATCCCTAAAAGTATTATTGTTAAACAGTAATAAACTGACCGGAAAATTAGATAAAGAAGTTTCAAACCTTTCTTCATTGGAAACATTGAGTTTGTTTGAAAACAAAATGGAAGGCCAGGTTCCATTTGATCTGGAAAAATTAGGGAATCTTAAGGAAATGAATATTTCGTATAATATGTTCAACGGATTGGTTTCAAAAAACCTGTCTAAACTGGACACACTTAATATGACTATGGTGAATGAGCAGGGAGTTGCTACCACCTTGAAAGTAAGTATAGATAAAAATTCGGCATTCGCTGCTGATGAATAAAGTGTTGTTTTTAGTTTTTAGAATTAAATTTGTTAGGTAAAAAAAAGGTCTTGAGAAAATCAAGACCTTTTTTATATATAGTGTGAGTGTTATTCGGCAGCAACTAATTTTGAAGCGCTTCTGTAGATATACTCATTATAAATATGCCTTCTTGCGAATCGGCTTGGTGATTCTGCATTTACCATTTTGATATAGATTGGCCTCAAGACGCCAAAATACTCAAAAGAACTCCCATCAAGGAAAGTAACATAAAGCACTCCTTTTTCATAATAAAAATCAGCAATATTTGTTGTCGAGGTAATCCTTGTATACTCCGCTTTGTCTTTTTCCAAAGTTTCCGGAGCAATACTTACTAAGAAATGATAGGCCGCAATAATCTCGGTGCTTTTCTCTTCTGCTGCAAGTCGTTCAGCGTCATCCTGAATGGTATCCGGGTGAATGTCTTTCATGCAGTTTCTGTAGATAGTTTTTAATTCTTTCAGCGTAGCTGTCTTAGTAACGCCTAACAAGGCTCTGTATTCAATAATTTTTTTTGTATTCATTTTACTGGAATATAGCCTTTTAGGGCTTTTTAAATTTTTGCAAAAGTAGTTCTTTTTTTTAAAGTGGCAAGTGGTAAAGTAGTAAAGTGATAAAGTTTCAAAAAATGGAATCAGAATGAATTGTATACTTAATTATTCAAATCCAGTATTCATTACCCGTTAAGCAGTAGCGCTTTGACTTTTTAATTCCGCCACTTTCAAACTTTGCCACTATTTTTTCAACTTTTTCCTTGACTTATACAATATTCCGTTGTATATTTGCACCCGAAGAGCGCGGGATAGAGCAGTAGGCAGCTCGTCGGGCTCATAACCCGAAGGTCACAGGTTCGAGTCCTGTTCCCGCTACTAAGAATAAACTCCAGCAATCAAGTTGGAGTTTTTTATGCGCTAAAGGACGAGAAGCCTATCTCGATGTTAGTCAGGAAGTCATGTTCGCTACTAGGAGTAATTCTTTTAAAACTAACGGTTTAGTGCAAACTAAACCGTTTTTTTATAATACTCGATTAATCCCGCTTATTACAACTTAGTCCTATACCCATAAAATCGTATCTGCAAACTTTACTTAATAATAACAATTATGAAAGCAGAAGAAGTATATAACATCGCCATCCATCTTCCTGAAAAGGAGTTGGAGCGATTACTAACTTTGAAACATAACGACATCACCGGTTGTCACATTTTTTTTATTTTTTTATTTTTTGTGACACTTTTTGTCACAAAATTTTTAAATAGGCTTTTTTTGTGACAAGAAAAAAAAATAACACGGATGATGTAATACCATACCTAATTCCGGTATCACTAACTCTGATACACGAGGTATCATTTTCTATCATTTTCCTCGTTTTAAAGCTGTTTCAAATGTAAAAAGGAGTGCAATAGCGCACTCCTTTTTTTGGTTAATTTTTGAATATCATTTGATTTACATAGTGTTAAGGGATGGATAATAGGTATCACTAACTTTGAAACATTACGACATTACCGGTTGTCACATTTTTTTAATTTTTTAATTTTTTGTGACACTTTTTGTCACAAAATTTTTAAATAGACTTTTTTGTGACAATAAAAAAAAATAACACGGATGATGTAATGCCATACCTAATTCCGGTATCACTAACTCTGATACACGAGGTATCATTTTCTATCATTTTACACTTTTTAAAGCTATTTCAAATGTAAAAAGGAGTGCAATATCGCACTCCTTTTCGTGATTAAATTTTGAATATCAATTGATTTACAAAGTGTTAAGGGATGGGGTATAGGTCATCACTAACTTTGAGACATTACCAACTTTCTGGGTATTAATCAACCAGAAATTAATATTAATTATTATTTAATTAAATAAAAACCACCTAATAAAGGTGGTTCTCAATAAGATTAATTTTAAATAAGCCAATTAGTGAATCGCTGTGCTTGAATCTTTTTTCTTTACTTCAGGTTTTTTTCTGATTTAATATTTTTCCCTATCCCAGCATCATTAACATCCCTTTCTAGCTCTGGCATTCTTAATAGAGTAGATAAATGATTTACAGCACCCTCTTTTCTATGAACCCTATTGGCATACCAAATCCCAATACCTAAGCCTAACGCTACACATAAAATCAGAAAGACTAAACCATATCCAAAGGGATTATAGAAATATAAAACTACACCCAATACAGTTGAGAAAATTAAGGGGAAAACAAATAATTGTAACCATCCTATAAATTCGACGAATTTTTCAATAAATTTTATCATAATTATTTTACATTATATTTATCTAATACTTTATCTCGCTTGGTTTGAGCTGCTTTATTTTCAGTATTATTTTGTTGTATTTCTTTATTATTACTTTTTATTTCAGCATTATTATCCCTTATATCGGATTCTGCAATTCCATTTTTAATTGAATAAATTGCTGCATTTCCTCCTTTTGGGTCTCCTGGTTCAGATTTCATCAATAAACTATTAGTTTTTATTTCACTTTTTAATTCCTTATTTTCAGCAGCTAATTGTTTGTTCTCTTTTTGTAGGCTTGCGGTTTCTTTGTTATTCGTGCTTACTGTTTTTTCGGTAGTAGCTATTTCTGTTTTTATTTCTTTTGTAACTGCTTTTATTTCCGAGGAAGTAATTTTGTCTCCTACCTGTAATTTTGTAGCATCATTACTTTTTAAAATTTCTTTTGCCCTATCGACTTTAACTTCTAAATAATTTGCTAAGGTAGTTGCACTATCCCCTTTATCAGCAATTAAATTACCTTTCATATCAGGATGCCAATCAACTCCCATTCCATCAGGGTCAACAAAAACAATAGGGTTGTCTTTACAATAATTATATGGCGACCATCTTCTATACTCTTCGGCTTTCGGGTCAATGTTCATCCATCTACCAATTGCAGGGTCATAATTCCTTGCGCCATAGTCGTACATGTTAAGCCCCAGCTCATCTTGGTACTCTTTTCCATTGTACTTATACTTATATGTCGAACCTCCTGCTGCAAGTATATCTTTAATCGTTGGCTGAAAATCAACTAACTCATACATCTTTTCATTACTATTATACTTGGTATGTTTCAGGCCAAACGGATAGTAATGGTTCTCCTCCAGTATCTTCAAGGTGACTTCCTCCTCTTCCGGGTCAACACCATACGACATCCTGATATTACCCAAATGGTCTTTATACTGGTAAACATAATTAAACGTACGCTTTATTTCACACTCCGGACACGTCAGTACCTTTACATAACCCTCGGCATGTGGAAAGAAATCAAGCACTCCATTCATGTACTGAAAACCATCCAGGTAATCTACATCTATTTCCGAAGTATTCTCCGCCGCCTTCTTCCACAGCTTCCTACCGCTAGCGTCATAAAGATATTCAATTTTATTTCCTGCTCCAAAATTTATTTCAACAGGAAGGTTAAGATGGTTGTAAACAATGTTCATTATTTTCTTGTTCTCATCGCTTGTCATGTTCCCATAATCATCATAACCATAATCATCAGATGCATCCGCAGGGTCGGTGATGGCATCATCATAAAATCCTTTAGGGCTGTTGCTGGCATCTGTTACTTTCATTAACCTGTTCTTATTATCATTCTCATAATAGTAATGCAATTCGTCAATCTTTATGGCAGCATAGATATCAGAATCAAAATCACCCCAGCGCTTCAGCTCCTTGATGTTGCCGTTTTTGTCATACCCCATGCTTTCGTTGTACATTTCTTTTTCAGGAGCAGCACTCTTATCTTTCTTTCATACATCCTCCCGCTATCCGCTGCAATCTGTCATTGCGAGTGACAAAATAATCTAACAAGAACTATTCATTTCGCAATGCCAGGATTTCCACTACTATCGGGGCTAGCGAGAACGTTTTTCTTTCTTCTCAAACTTACCACTTTTCCAATATCACTATCTGATACACTTGGTGCCATTTTCTATCATTTTCCTCGTTTTAAAGCTATTTCAAATGTAAAAAGGAATGCAATATCGCACTCCTTTTTGTGATTAAATTTTGAATATAATTTGATTTACATAGTGTTAAGGGATGGATAATAGGCATCACTAACTTTGAAACATTACGACATTACCGGTTGTCACATTTTTTTATTTTTTATTTTTTTTGTGACACTTTTTGTCACAAAATTTTTAAATAGACTTTTTTTGTGACAAGAAAAAAAAATAACACGGATGATTCAATACCATACCTAATTCCGGTATCACTAACTCTGATACACGAGGTATCATTTTCTATCATTTTCCTTGTTTTAAAGCTGTTTCAAATGTAAAAAGGAGTGCAATAGCGCACTCCTTTTCGTGATTAATTTTTAAATATCATTTGATTTATAGAGTGTTAAGGGATGGGGTATAGGTCATCACTAACTTTGAAACATTACCATCACTAACTTTGAAGCATTACCAAACACTACCGCTTATGGCAAATCCTTTTTACTGGTTATTCCATTTTCACAGTTTACATCAATACCAGCACTTGGATTTTTGTTTTTCCGATAATATACAGTCAAAATTCTTGATATATAATCTTCAGTAAAATCAGAACAATATTTTTGCTTTTCACAAAAATCCAATGTGTTTTTAATTGCCATGTCAAGGCCTTCTCTTGTAGAAATATCAAGAATTGTGTAATTTGATTTATCGATTATTAAAAAATAAGATTTAGTATGGCTAATTGGAGCCGAAAAAGAATAAATTCCATCGATTAGATTTTCGTTATGGTAATCATTATATAATCCAAAGAAATCGAGTTTGTAAGTACCATTTTTAATATCATGTACTTGATGGTCTTTTATATCTCCTTTTTTAATTAAAAAATCTATCAATTCATTATTAATTGACTTATACGACATTAATTTTGTTGTTTGACAACTTGACACTAACGATACTAAAAGTAGTGACAGACACATTTTTATTTTCACTTTTATAATTATTTTTTAGTTGCTAAATCTTTTAAAATCTGGGTATAAACCTTTTGTGGTCTGAGTTCGTCATTTGCATTATTATCTCCACTGTTAATCGCCTTTCTTACTGATATATTGTTTGGTGTTGTATGAATTAATTCATGTCCAATTGTAGCAGTAATTACATCTTTCGCACTCAAATTACTATTTTTTAATATTTCATTATCCCCCTTTTGCAGATTTGTTTCGCTTAAATCAGTCTTTAAAGAGTTGTTTTTTACATCATTTGAGTACGTTGACGCAGTACCTTTGTATATTTCAATTTTTGAATTTCCTGAAACTGTACCATCAGCATTTACTTTTACATCATTTGAATTGGTTGTCTGTCCAAAAGAATAACCAAGGTTGCCACCTCCATCAGTAGAATCGGTAGGTAGAAACTGAATTTGAATATCTTGTGTATTGGAACTCACTAAATAATTAAATTGTTCTTCACCTGTTTTACCTGATGTCCTTAAATTTTCTCCAAATTCTTTATCTTCTGCTGTCGCATATTTTGTATAACCGCCTTTACCGTTATTTTTATTTGTATCATAAATTCTTTTTCCGTCAGCGTTTATCCAATCTGATGGCATTGCTTTCATTCCATCAGGGTCAACAAATCGCATTGGATTATTATAACAATATGAATAAGGCGACCACCTTCTGCTTTCCTCTGCCTTTGGGTCAATGTTATTTCTTCGGCCTAAAGCGGGGTCATACATCATCGCTCCATAGTCGTAAACATTAAGCCCCAACTCGTCTTGGTACTCTTTTCCATTGTACTTATACTTATATGTCGAACCTCCTGCTGCAAGTATATCTTTAATCGTTGGCCGAAAATCAACTAACTCATACATCTTTTCATTACTATTATACTTGGTATGTTTCAGGCCAAACGGATAGTAATGGTTCTCCTCCAGTATCTTCAAGGTGACTTCCTCCTCTTCCGGGTCAACACCATACGACATCCTGATATTACCCAAATGGTCTTTATACTGGTAAACATAATTAAACGTACGCTTTATTTCACACTCCGGACACGTCAGTACCTTTACATAACCCTCGGCATGTGGAAAGAAATCAAGCACTCCATTCATGTACTGAAAACCATCCAGGTAATCTACATCTATTTCCGAAGTATTCTCCGTCGCCTTCTTCCACAGCTTCCTACCGCTAGCGTCATAAAGATATTCAATTTTATTTCCTGCTCCAAAATTTATTTCAACAGGAAGGTTAAGATGGTTGTAAACAATGTTCATTATTTTCTTGTTCTCATCGCTTGTCATGTTCCCATAATCATCATAACCATAATCATCAGATGCATCCGCAGGGTCGGTGATGGTATCATCATAAAATCCCTTAGGGCTGTTGCTGGCATCTGTTACTTTCATTAACCTGTTCTTATTATCATTCTCATAATAGTAATGCAATTCGTCAATCTTTATGGCGGCATATATGTCAGAATCAAAATCTCCCCAGCGCTTCAGCTTCTTGATGTTGCCGTTTTTGTCATACCCCATGCTTTCGTTGTACATGTCTTTTTCAGGAGCAGCACTCTTATCTTTCTTTCACACATCCTCCCGCTATCCGTTGCAATCTGTCATTGCGAGTGACAAAATAATCTAACAAGAACTATTCATTTCGCAATGCCAGGATTTTCACTACTATCGGGGCTAGCGAGAACGTTTGTCTTTCTTCTCAAACTTACCACTTTTCCAGTATCACTATCAGATACACGAGGTATCATTTTCTATCATTTTACAATTTTTAAAGCTATTTCAAATGTAAAAGGAATGCAATATCGCACTCCTTTTCGTGATTAATTTTTGAATATCATTTGATTTACATAGTGTTAAGGGATGGATAATAGATATCACTAACTTTGAAACATTACGGCATTACCGGTTGTCACATTTTTTTAATTTTTTAATTTTTTGTGACACTTTTTGTCACAAAATTTTTAAATAGGCTTTTTTTGTGACAAGAAAAAAAAATAACACGGATGATGTAATACCATACCTAATTCCGGTATCACTAACTCTGATACACGAGGTATCATTTTCTATCATTTTCCTCGTTTTAAAGCTGTTTCAAATGTAAAAAGGAGTGCAAATACTTCACTCCTTTTTTGAATTAATTTTGAATATCTTTTGATTTACAAAGTGTTAAGTGATGGAAAATATGTTATCACTAACTTTGAAACATTACCAAAATTTGGAATACTAGCTAAATTAATTTACACTATCATTAATATTTGGCAATCCAGGTGGTGTTATCGTATTTAGTCCATTGAACAGAACTTCTTTTTGCTTCTTCCTATAAGTTTCGACAATAAAATTAACTAACTTATCTAATGGTTTTTGTTGTTCACATGTACCATTGATAATTTCTCTTTTAGTATTTTTATCGCTAAGATAAAAAACATACTGCACACCATCCATTACATTTTCATTTATGGTATCACATGTGGAAAAATCTATTTCATGTAATGATTTTTGAATGTAATTTATTTCAGTACTATTGAAGGTAATTTTATAATACTTATCAGGCATATCAACTTCCTTAAATATTACTAACGCCACACCATTAGTATCTATCATAAAGCTGTTGACTTCCTTTTTATATTTTACAGCTAAATCAATCCTGTAAAAATTATTTTCCCTTTTTTGAGAACTATTTTTACAACTAACAATTCCTAAAGAGATTATTGTTAAAATCAATATGTTGTAAATAGATTTTTTAATCCCTGTAATAATTAACCGATTCTTTAATTTCTGCATCTGATTTTTTTATATTGTTATTTTTATAATAATTTTTTAGAATTGGAACTAATTTCTTTTCAAGTATTTCATGTCTCCGAGCTTGGTGATGTTGCGCAGCGTTAGGAGTCCATTTTTTTGAATAATTATTGTCTTTAAGATTTTTAACAATGTCCTTGTCAATGTTTGATAAGTTTAATTTTTTGTCATCATAGAAATCATTGCCAATAGATTCTGCATGAAGAAAAGATTCATGCCCAATATCATCAATCAAAGCATCAGCCTTTCCAATAGTACCTAAACTAATTGTAATTTCAATCCCTTTTCCTTTTTCTTGTGAAGTAGTCTCAGCATCTGCCATTTTACTATCTGAGCCCCCAAACTTTAAATCAATATCTTTTTGGTCAAATTGACCGCTTTCATTGTATTCATGTCCTGCAATGACCTGACCCTTTTCTGCAAAATTTGCTAAAAAAGCAATGCCTTCTTTAGATTTGGCAAACACATTAAATGCTTTTACTAAATCTTTATTGATATAATTCCCTTTTTTATCTTTTTGATAAATCCAAGCTGTATCTACATGCATACCGTCAGGGTCTGTAAAAATTACAGGATTATCCATACAATAATTATAAGGCGACCATCGTCTATATTTCTCCGCCAACGGGTCTATATTCATCCATCTACCTAAAGCAGGGTCATAATTCCTAGCGCCATAGTCATACATATTAAGCCCTAACTCGTCTTGGTACTCTTTCCCATTGTATTTATACTTATATGTCGAACCTCCTGCTGCAAGTATATCTTTAATCGTTGGCCGAAAATCAACTAACTCATACATCTTTTCATTACTATTATACTTGGTATGTTTCAGGCCAAACGGATAGTAATGGTTCTCCTCCAGTATCTTCAAGGTGACTTCCTCCTCTTCCGGGTCAACACCATACGACATCCTGATATTACCCAAATGGTCTTTATACTGGTAAACATAATTAAACGTACGCTTTATTTCACACTCCGGACACGTCAGTACCTTTACATAACCCTCGGCATGTGGAAAGAAATCAAGCACTCCATTCATGTACTGAAAACCATCCAGGTAATCTACATCTATTTCCGAAGTATTCTCCGTCGCCTTCTTCCACAGCTTCCTACCGCTAGCGTCATAAAGATATTCAATTTTATTTCCTGCTCCAAAATTTATTTCAACAGGAAGGTTAAGATGGTTGTAAACAATGTTCATTATTTTCTTGTTCTCATCGCTTGTCATGTTCCCATAATCATCATAACCATAATCATCAGATGCATCCGCAGGGTCGGTGATGGTATCATCATAAAATCCCTTAGGGCTGTTGCTGGCATCTGTTACTTTCATTAACCTGTTCTTATTATCATTCTCATAATAGTAATGCAATTCGTCAATCTTTATGGCGGCATATATGTCAGAATCAAAATCTCCCCAGCGCTTCAGCTTCTTGATGTTGCCGTTTTTGTCATACCCCATGCTTTCGTTGTACATATTGGTTACCGGTACTGCGTTGTTAGGCTTTTGGTAAATGGCATTACTCAGCCTGTTCAAGCTGTCATAAGTATAGCCGTATCTTCTAAGGATATTATCGGTACTGCTTATCCAGTTAGTCTCGCTGATATTGCCATTATACAAAGCCGGCACCGCAGCACTTCCTGTACCCTGTGGATCATTGTAGCTTATCCTGAATGCAAAGAGGTCCTTTGGAACAGACGGCAGGTTCAGGTCATCCGTATTATTAATATTGGTAAGCCAGCCCCTGATGTTGTATTTAAAATCCACTTTCTGTAATGCTGTTCCAGTGCCACCAACACCCTTGCTGATAAGCTGCCCTAAGGCATCATATTCGTTTTGTGCAATCCTTTCAACCACCCCGCCATTGATTTGCTGGGTATGCATCAGCAGCCTGTCTTCAGGCGTATATTCGTAGCTGTTAGTGATACTTAGGCTGACGTCCGCATTTGTGCGTTTGTGCGAGCTCTTGGTGTAAATTGTCTTTCCTGCAAAATCCAGTAGGGTATCTATATTTGTAAATCCTCCCAAATAGTTTTCTGTATGACTCCTTACAGGCCTTGACTTTTTATCATAAAGCGTATAGCTCATATTACCTCTCGTTTCCGAAGGATTAGTAAGTACCCTAACCCAGCTTCCCGTAGCCAGCCCTTTGGCATTGGTGAGCAAAGGTTGTCCATCAACAGAACCGGGCAGCACTGTTGGTGCATTTTTATAGGTGTATCCGTCGTAGTAATTTACCGTTAACAAGGTTATTTCGGTTGTAGGATATACAGTATTGCTGTAACTCAACTCAAAGCTGTCAATTGTAGTGGGAGTAGTATCACTGAAAACCTCCATCCAGTTGGAGCCTGCCGCATCCATAGCATCCTGGAAGACTACCCTGTCAAAAATACCATCCTGCTTATGCCATCCTGTGTAGGCAACCCTTCCGAATGCATCATATTTGGTAATCAGCCAGCCTTCACTTGGATCTCCAAACGGATACACCGCCGGGCCAGTAGCCACAGGTTTATCCTGGCTGTTATAAACGATATATTCCCACTGTTTCCCCGGGAGCTTCTTTTTTACCAATCTATTACGGCTGTCATACTGATATTGGTAACACAGGTTATCCAGGATAGCCTGGCCTATGCTGTTACCTGTATCTACCAATGGCGGAAGCACATAGGTCAGATTTCCGAAATCATCATAAACATAATAGGTGTCATGAGCTACATTAAGATTGTAGGTGCGCTTCAGCACTACACGCCCTTCCTTGTCCTTAAAGCTTTCAGTGGTATTGTCCGTTCCGTCTCCCGACTTCCAGTTCTCATTTTTGGTAATGGTTTTATAAAGCTGGTACTCCACATAAAACCCATCATCCACAAAAATGGGAGTATAAAGCTTTTCCGTACCATCCCAGGCAGTCGTTACCCTAAAAAAGCGGACTTCAGAAGCCTCGTTAGCCTGATAATCAAAACGCACTTCGTGTCCGTTTCCCATCGCCCATGTCTTGCCTTCAGCAGCCTGCCTTCGCACCCGGTTGAGCGGGGAGTTTTCCAACAGCTTTTCGCTGTATGGATAGCTGCCTTCACCCGGAAACTTGGCCTGGTATTGTCCGATAACAATTGACCGGAGTGACGCACCATCTGTATAGGCAAGGTTGTCTGCGCCAATAGCCGGCAGGTAATCCCTTTTCTGGCGTCCAATACTATCATATTCGATATGGGTAACGATATCCTTGCCTGTATTGGACTGCTTGCCGGCAATCTGCTGTATCGGCCTTCCTAATCCATCAAAATATGTGACGCTGTGGGAAGGATTCCCTGAAAGTGAACCACGGTATATGGTGGTCTTAACATAATTCTGACTGGTTGTCTGTGCTAAAACAGGCACAGATACTGCTGCAATAAGTATAAATAATAACTTTCTCATCCTGTTTTAGTTTTGGGGTCTGTAATGGTATGTGTTCTCCGATAATTTATTCCCGTCGGCATCCTTAACCGTTTTCAGCCTGCCAAAGCTGTCGTATTCATAGGTCGTGGTATATCCTTTCGGGTCGGTTATCGTACTGATCCCAACCAGCGGTATATAGGTATAGGTAGTTACCATCGCATTGGGTAAAGTAGCTCTTAAATTGGCAGGAATATTGGTTTCATTTACCGTTGTTAAGCTCATGCCGATTGCTGTTGCAATTTGAGCATTGGTAGCATTCTCAATCTTTGCTATGGGTTGTGATTTATTATAACCCCAGATATAGGATATCACAGTTCCATTTTCCTGCTGAACTTCCAGCGGATTACCAGTTGCAGTATCCATCAAATTATATCGAATACGGTTTTCAAGAGGAAGTGTGCCTTTAGATGACTGTACAATTTCAGGAGCTAATAAATCATTACCCCAATCTTTATAAATTGTTTTCTGTTCCGCTAATTTCACACCGTTTTTAAAGGTTTCTATTTTCAGCGGGGTCTCCACCATATTGTTATTTCTTAATGCAGTAATATTTGGCTCTAAATCGGTCTCATTATCAATAGTATAATAAATTTTCTTTTCGATTTCGACTCCGACAGTCGAGGTTTGTGAAGTTTGGGTAGCCAACTGCATATTGTTTGGATTATAAGTATATGCGATATTGTTTTCAACAGAAGTTTGAACGTTGCCTGTATCATAAAAATATTCTTTTGTCAAGGTGTTTTTTAGTTTAGCCCAACCAAAAGCTTCTTTTTGAAGGTAGTAAGTGACGAAATCACTCACATTTGAACCACAGGTTCTTACATTAAAATTTAATAGTTGACCTACAATTATTGGTTCCCCTGTCGAAGGATTTGGTACGCAGCAGTAGGTTGTGGGGTCTAAATAACCTAACCTGTAATAATGATAATATAGGTAATGCCCTGCATAAGGACAATCGTAGCATATATCACCAATAGTTGGGAATGTATAAACATTAATCCCAGTTCTTTTTTCATAATCCTCAAAATCGTATACAGATGTGGTTTGATTAAGGATTCTGCCTGTCTCATCATATTTTTCTTCAAGTGTTAAATGACCTCTTTTGTAATCAATATTGGGCGTCCCTGCAAAAGGAAATGTAACATTTGCTGAATGCATATATTCGGGATGGTCAATTGGCGATAAATAAGTGTATTGAGTTCTTCCGTTTCCGGTTTCTGAAACAGTTACATTTTTATAACCAACATCGGAGCCTTTGGTTGAAATAAAAGATAAATTATTGCTTGTGGAAAAAATAGAATAATAAATTTTATCGAAGTCAAAAATATGGCTTACGGTTCCAATCGCAACCTTATCAATACGCTTGGCATCATAGTACTGTAATTTAGGTTTAGGGTATACTAATGAACCACTGCTTCTGCCTGGAACATCAAAAAAATTATAATCGTAACTGATTTTTTTCGAATAGCTATCAGGAAATTCCTGAGTGCTTATTTCAGGAGTATCATCAGTAGTATAATAGATGTTCTTAACTCTTATCCCACCACCATATTCAGCTTTTACTGTAACAGGGTTCCTGGTTTTTCCTTGAATGAAATAGACGCACTTGATAAAACTGTTGAATCCATCCAATGGAAATCAACAGAGTATTTAAATCCACTTTCAAGCCTAAACTCGCCCGGACAACCACTCGTATTTAGTAGAATTTGAGTTGTAGAATTGTTTGCGGGGTTTATTTTGCTAAGCCATAAAGATGAAGGCCCTTCAGCTTCTGTAATAGAAGTGGTAAAAATGAGGATTTTGTCACTCGTTAATGTGTTTTCACTAAACAATGGGTAGATATTATGGCCTTGAAACGAAAAATTGTTTGGCGGATTATTGTCATCTAAAGTAAAATTGTCGAGTTCATCACTTATAGTCCAGTTATATGGATTTGCGTCAAAATTATTTTCCGACCAATCCATATAATAGGAGTCATCATCGCCGATATATGAATAATTGTTCGACTCAAATTCAAAAATTGCAGATCCCCCGGTTGGGTAAATAATTTGTTGTAGCACATCTTTAGTGCAGTGTAGTATATCGGCATCGCGCTGATGAAACTCTAAGGATGAGCAGTTTGCGTCATAATCCTTAGCTCGGTAATATCCCCAGTAATCAGCTTCAAAAGCTCCGTAATCCAGATCCAGGTCTTTATACTTAAACCTATATTTTGAAATTTGATTCATGCCAATACCTTCCTTAATCTCGTCTAAAAATAATTTATGCTGAAAGAGATAATTAAATTTATAGCTCTTTATGACATTATTTTGGAGATCCTTAATACTGATGGCATCCAGGCAATGGTTGATTGCCGGGGAAACAGCACCTGTATAAGTCAATCCTGTTAAAATATCAATATCAATAATGGCCCTGTCGATGACATTGATTTGCTTTATTTTTTAGTCCAGGTATTGGTAGTTGTTAGTTGTGTGGTGTATAGTGGCAAAATGACGTCCAAAAGATTACCTACTCCTCCAGTTTGAAGAAAATAGAGTAAAGTCTGTAAACCCGGACTTCCTCCAGCTACTTCTATGGGAGTATTGTAAGTTGTATTAACTACTTTTTGCGATTCACCTAGCGTCGATGTATTAAAGATAAATTCGACTACAAGCTCTTGATTATAAAAAATCTTAGATAATTGAAAAGCACTTATATAAGTATAGCTGGTCGAAGAGGTAGGTGCAATTTCGTCAATTCTGTTAAATTTAACTCCGTGACTAAATGTAATGCTTGCACTTTCTTCTTTAACATCAAAAACATAAGTAAATCCATTAGTGTCCTTAACGGTAAAGGTCTTATTGGTTGCGTTATAGTTTATGATAAGGTTATTTTTATCCAATTTGACTACCTCAAAACTTCCATTTGGTTTTTTTCAATGATAAACCTACCACTATATCCCATAAAATTGAACTGATATAAATCGTGTTTGCTGTCGAATCTGTTTTTGATTGCTGTCTCAAAAAGAAAACGGTTAATCTCTTCGCTTTCATGGTTAAAATTATGAGTAGAAGGTAAAGAATCTATGATATTGTAATAGTTATTTTGATGAAATCCGCTGGGGCTGTTGCTTGTATGATAAAGGCCAATTTTTAATTCAGCGGATTCACCTGACCCAATGTATCCATAAAATTCATCAGGTATATCCCTTACTGTCCTTGAGATAGTGCCTCCAGCCATTAAACTCCATCCTAATCCTGTAAAACCGGCAACATCATCCTTCTTGATACTGCCTGGATGATAACTCAATGACATATTGAAATTTAATCCATATTTTGCAATTGTGCTAAACAAAGGAATCGAGACATCAGGAATTCCAGTATAATTACTAACAGGAACCTCTTCAAATTTCATAAGTCCGGCAACAGTCGGAGAGGGAGGAATGATCGTTGGCAAATCTGTTTTCATTTCAGGTGCACCGCCCTGACCAAAAACTAATACACCTTGTAATAACGCTATACTAAGGAAAATATACTTTCTCATGGCTCTTAATTTTTATTTCTTTGCTTAATGATTTTAACTCCGTCATTCCCTTTGTCTGTCTTAATATTTACTATATAAACTCCTTCGGGCAGTCCCTGTAAATCAATGGGTACTGTTCTTTCGGTAATCGCAAAACTTTGCAATATATGCCCGGCAAGGTCAACGAGCGTCGCAGTACCTTTAGTAAAATCATAACCCACGATCACATTGGTATAATCCATCGCAGGATTTGGTATGACTTCAATTGGACTCTTAACTTCCTTTGGTTTCTTTTTATCCTTTAGCTTCACTACCCAAAAGTCAGTACTTCCCTTTCCGGTGCTTTTATCACCTGTGGCTTTGATACCGCCATCAGCATTCAATACCGTTTTACTCGTACCCGCCATTAAGTAACCACCATCGCGTGTCTCAATCACTCTTTGCAAAATATCCTGCCCATCGCTGCCAACATTCCTGCGCCATAGCTCTTCGCCTTTGGCATTAATCTTTATTGCTACATAATCATCAGTGCCGCTTTTCATCTTAACATCACCTTTTGCCTCTTGCTTCTTTCCTCTTGCTTCTTTCTTCTTAACAACTTCCCCCTGAGCATAACCCCCAAGCAAAATTGTCTTATCCTTATTTTCAACTAAAGAAGTAAGGATATCTGTTTTAGCTATATTATAGGTTTCCTGCCAAAGTACTTCTCTCGTGTCCTTGTCTAGCTTTAGTACCCAAAAGTCAGTACCGCTCTGGTTAGAGCTACGTTTATCATTACCACTTTCTGAGCTCGAATTGCCAGCCAAAATATAGTTGCCATCGGCAGTAGTATGAACTATATATAACTGGTCATCACCAGAACCGCCAACGGTTTTCTGCCATTGCTCATTGCCATCCTTATCTAGCTTGATTACCCAATAGTCACTTTCTCCAATGTTCTTTTGGATTTTCGTTCCCGTATCGGCAGAATTAGAGCTGCCTCCAAGTAAGAACCCACCGTCCTCAGTTAGGCACATACTATGCAATTCATCATTATAGTTCCCTCCAAAGGTTTGTTGCCAGGTAACTACACCTTTGCTATCAATTTTGAGAACCCAGTAATCCAAACCTCCATAACCGTCCTTTGCCTTTTCACCCGAAATCGCAGAACTGCTTGAACCTCCTAAAACAAATCCACCGTCTTTAGTTTTTACAATGCAGCTCAGCTCATCCTGTCCCCGGCCACCAATCGTTTTCTGCCATTCCTCACCACCTTTGGCATTCAGCTTTATAATCCAAAAGTCTGAATCGCCCCTGGATTTTTCTTTCTTGTCAAGTCCCTCGTCCGATTCGGATGAACCCGCCAAAAAATAGCCACCGTCATTAGTCAGTAAAACAGTAAAGAGCATGTCCTGTCCGGTTCCGCCAAAACTCTTCTGCCAGTCCAGCTCACCTTTTTCATCCATTTTCCATACCCAATAGTCTAAATCACCACGATTGTCTTCGGTTTTATTTCCTGATTTTTTAGAAAGTGAACTCCCGGCAAGGATAAAACCGTAATCGGGTGTTGGAATGGCATCAAAGAGATAGTCTCCGTGTTTTCCTCCATAACTTTTTTCCCAAAGGATGTCCTGAGAATGGACTAGCGAAATGGTACAGGTAATGAAAAAGCAACTGAGAACCAGTTGCAGATGCAAAGGATTTTTCATAATGGTTTTAATTGTGGGTTAGTGACGGCAATTTAAAAAGCTTTTTTACACTCATGTACACTAAAAGTGTACATTTTGTTAAATTTGTGTACAAGGATAAAGTTAAATAACAATATATGCATTAGTAAAAACACGGTATTTTGTATAGGGTTTTTACGGTATTTGAAGGTTTAAAAATAATAGTATATTCTCCTTCAGAAACCCCGAAACAGTATTTGTAGAAGCTTGCAATCCGTTAAGAAACATTCATGGCAGTAAAAAAGGCTAAAGGCTACTTGCTAATTTCTCAACATATTATTACTTCTACTTGATAAATTTAAGAGTATATTTCATAATTGTTATATTGTCAAAATTTATTTTAAAAAATATCTAAAATTGTAAGTTTTTATTACATTTGCGGCACAACAATTTAAACAATTATGAAAAAAATTCTAATATACACACTTCTTTCTGTTTTATTAATTGGTTGCAGCAGTAGTGATGATTCAGGTGGAATTCCTCCGGAAAACTTATTTAAGGTAGAAACATACGCCGTCACTAATGTAGGCTATCAGTCTGCAACTGTTTTCGGAACATTCGGACCTCAGTTTCAAACAGGTGTTTCTGGTTATGGTATATGTTATGGGTTATCAGCAAATCCAACAATTACGGGTAATCATACCGTCGAATCGAATTATGATGCCGTGTCAGGAACCTTTTCAAGTAATTTGCCATCACTTTTTCAGAATACTACATACTACGTAAGGGCTTACGGAACCACTTCTGACGGAACAATTTATGGCGATCAGTTAACATTTTCTACATCGAGCCAGTTATACACAAATGCCGGTGCGGTTGTCGATGCGGATGGAAATTCGTACACTAGTATTGTAATCAATGGAAAACAGTGGATGAAGGAAAATCTGAATGTTAGCAAATATAGAAATGGAGACATTATACCCGAAGTTACAGACATTGCGCAATGGGATACGTTGACCACAGGAGCATGGTGCTATTACGCTAATGATACGGCTAACGGAACTGTTTACGGAAAATTATATAACTGGTATGCCGTTAATGACCCAAGAGGTTTAGCGCCTAATGGCTGGCATATTCCAACTGACACTGAATGGACTTCGCTAGTAACATTTTTAGGAGGGACTAGTGTTGCAGGTTCTAAAATGAAAGACACCAGCTCACTTTGGACTGCGAATATCCCGGCTGCAACAAACCAATCGGGTTTTAGCGCAATTCCTGGAGGATTTGGTTATTTAACATTGACTTATTCACCACCGGACCAACCATTTCAAGGTGTTGGAGAGGGTGCCTATTGGTGGAGTTCCACCTCTTCAAGTGCCGTTACAGCATACAGTGTAAATGTGAGGTCAGGCAACAATGTAGGCAGAAGTTCAATTCGTAATAAAACTGGTATTTCTGTGCGTTGTGTGAAGAATTAATCGAAGAAATATAATACAGTGAAATTCATAAAAACTCCAACGATTAAGTTGGAGTTTTTTTGCTTAACAGAATACGACATTACTCAGATTCACATCGGGTAATACCATAGCCGATTTGTAATCTGCAGAAGTGGACGCAGGTTAGAATCTTCAGCCGGCAACTTGCTATCAATCAACCTTCAAAAACTAATGCTGGTAAAGGCCTTTTTTGATAAAGGTACTACCGTCTGCAGGAAGCTATGCTTAAAAAAATATCTTATATCATAGATTAAAAACCCACTGCAGCAACTTAGTGGATTTTTGCATTTTATCGTATTTATTTGATTTTCAACGATTAAAAGCTACATTATATCGACTGTTATAAATTAAAATATTAAATTAGAGTAACGTTTTCGCGTTTCAGATACCACAAAATTTTATCGGAAGTTGTTGCCGGTGTAGTTCGTTTGGCCACACGAGGTTATAGCTTTTTTTAAAAATTTATAGGTATGGAAGTTGGTTTTGTATTCCCGTTTGTTTTCAAACTTATAATTTTTTTACAGAGAATTATTAAAAACATACGATATGTCAAGACAAAGTGTACTCAGCAAAGCGCAATCGCAGGACGGCACCGCCGAATCTCCTCCTAACAGTAACAAATCCCCTTATGGGTTATGGTATGAACCTTCATTAAACGGGCATAAATGGTGCGCCATGTTTGTGAGCTGGGTGTTCCATCATGCCGGGCATCCGCTAGGGCACATCCAATCCAAAAATGGTATCCATCATTGCCAGTCCGCACACAATTACTACAAAGAGAAAGGACGTCTTACCACCAATCCGGAGCCTGGGGATATAGTTATCTATGATTGGGAAGGTACCGGACATGCGGACCATATTGGCATTTTCATCCGTTGGACTTCTGATGCTAAGACACACATAGAGGCCTGGGAAGGAAATACTTCCACTACGAATGACAGTGACGGTGGACGTGTTATGAAACGTACCCGTTCCCGCAGCCTGATCAAATCGTTTATCAATCCCGGAGTCTATACTGAAACAGCTGTTACTCCGGTATCCGCTATACTGAGTAAAGGGGACAGGGGGTCACAGGTAACACAAATCCAGAAACACCTTTATGACCTTGGGTATGAGATAGAAATTGATGGCTGGTTTGGCAATGAAACCGAAACAAGATTAAAGGAGTATCAGGCAAAAAATGCTATGAATGTTACAGGAAAAGCAGATGCCGTTACGATTGGCGCACTACAGGAGGACGCTAACGAAATTGCCATCGCCAAATCAAAATTCGTATCGGGCAGCTACCTCCGCCGTGGCAATGTTGGTTTTATGGTAACTGAAGTACAGCGTGCCCTGAATGCGAAAGACTCCAAATTAAAATTGCCGGTAACGGGAAGCTTTGACATGGCTACCCTGCAGGCTGTAAAAGAGTTCCAGGCAAAGAACAGCTTAGTGGCTGACGGTATTGTAGGCCCGAAGACTTTTGGGAAGCTTGGAATTGGATGAGGAATAATTATTATAAACTTTAAAAAACAAAAATCATGTCAAACATTACTGGATCTGAAAAGCCATGGACAGGCTACAGGGATTTAATAGCAAAGATTTTACTTTGGGGATCCCTCTTACTTTTACTCACACTTGTAATTTACTGGATGTGCTGTGGGTCTGATCCAGAACGGCTATTCAGTCTCCTCGCACCATTAATCAGTACCTGGATAGGAACCCTGCTTGCATTTTATTTTGGGAAAGCCAATTTCGAAGCTGCTACAAAAACTTATAACGAGGTCATTAATAAACTTACCCCGGATGTTCTGGGAACCATTTTGGTGAAACAGGTCATGATAGACAAATTTACAATGGTGTCCATTGATGTCACTAATCCTATGATAACTGCATTTGACCTTAAGGCACTCCGGGACTTTCTTGACAGCATCAATAAAAGCAGGCTGCCTGTTACCGAAGCAGGGAAAATAAAATGCATTATCCATAAAAGCACCATAAGCGATGAATTGTTAAAGGCAGCCCCAGCTACGACACTTGCCGCATTCATTACAGCCAACCCAACAGTAATCCAGTTTGATACCATAAACGAAGACAAAAGGGTAGAAGATGCCCGCAAGCTGATGAATGAGAAAAATTACAAGGATTTATTCGTAACAGATTCCAACAATGCTATAGTAGGCTGGTTAACAGATACCCAGATTATCCGGTATATGAATACTCAAAAATTATAACAATGAATAGCACCCGGAAGCCGAAAAGGGAAATTCAGAGTAGGCAGAGATTTAAATTTTTAGAAATTATGGTAAATGTTGCAGTGGGTGTATATGGGGGAACTTCTCCAAACCCAATTAAGGTTTTTATAGACAATTTGGATAATGCGAATGACTTTCGATATACTAGTTCTACATCATTCAGTCAAAATTTTGATTTGCCATCTGGTAGATATATGATGACTGTGACCGGAGTAAACCCAAATAATTCTGGCGCTCATACAGTAATAGATGTTTCGGGTAATTTCTCTCTCGGACCATTACATAACGACCATAGAGATATAGACTCACAATTGTATTCAGAAATTTTTTATTTCGAAATCTAATTCTTTACAAAATGAAAAAATATTACCTCTATGTAGTAGGAGCATTATTAATATCAAATATTGGTATTAGCCAGGAATTAGATAAGGCAAAAGCCGCTATTGCTGAAATTGCAGAAAAAACAAAATCAGGAAATTATAAAGACATATTCAGCAGTTTCCTGCAGCTTGCCGGAACACAATTAACTGGGGATGAGAAAACAATCGATTTTAATTCTACACTTTTTGAATTGCGGAGTAAAGTTAATCCGGAGCTGCACAAGGACGTTAATTATATCAAGGAAACGTTTTACAGGAATTTTCAATTCAATTTGAAACTAAATCTTAATCAGGATTTTAAATATCAGGGATTTACAGGAGGTTTTACTTATGCGGCATATAACGGCAGAGACAAAAGCGTAGTTGAATTTGGGAAGGATTTCGACGGTATGTTTACTGAATTCAATAAAGGATTAGGCAGGTCACAGGCAAAAATTGTATCAGGTATTATGACTGATGCGACATTGACAATGGCTCAAAAGACAGCAAAGCTACAGGACTTCAATGATAAGGTAGTAAAACAATATATCAATAGGCAGCCTATTATCAGTACCGATGCACAACTTATATCGGACTTTACGAATGCCCTTACTAATGAGACATTGACCTATAGGACAGCAGATGGCAAAACATTTAGTAATTATAAAGACTTGTTGGATGGAATTCATGGTTATATGACCGATTTTTATAAGGAAGTAGAAGGTAAGCCTCTTTTCACGATTGCGGCTGACGGTACCTCTAATGAGGAAGGAAAATTTAATAAGGCGTCATTTGGAATGGTTTATCTGCAAGGTATTAAGGGAGCAAGTAGCGAAATTGACTTAAGGGCAAAGCTCATTTATGCCGACACTCTGGAAACACAACATTTGCCTAGGACAGCTCTAAATGCTAAAGGAGGCATAAATATTAAAGTGGGAAAGGATTCCAAAAAGGAGAGTTATTTCGAAGTTAAGGCTCAGGCAGAATACAATAAGATATTTAACAACCTTCTTCCCGACGAAGAAGAAGAAATGTTTTCGGCCAACGCTGAAATCAGGTTAAGGGTAGCAGAAGATCTTTGGATTCCCCTTGTTGTAAAGTATGATATAGAAAATTCAAACTTCCTTGGCTTCCTCAACATTACCTACAATTTTGGAGATAAGTAGCGCATTTTAAAAGTTTAAATTATTAAGTCAAATCTTAAAGGCAAAAGAAATAGTCAAACATTTAATAAACAAACATGGAAGAAAAAAAGATTTTCTAAGCACCTTTAATACTGTTGTTCTAATTCTAACATCAATAATAACAGCATTTACAGCCTATCGCACAAGTACATTAAACGATAAAATCAACAACTTAAAAGCGGTAACTGAAGAAGGCAAAACAATAAGTAACCAGATAGAAAAATTAACAGCGGATACTATTTCAACGTTAAAATACGACTATGCTTTTTTGACCTTAGAGCGCTATTTAAAAAACACAAGTGAAGATGGTACATTGAAACCACAGGATAAAGAAATGCTTGTCGGGTTTGCGCAATCTTTGATATTAGACAGGATAAACTCAAAAAAAGCAATTTCTGAGAAAGACAAAAGTAAATTATTGATACCTAAGCAATTCCTGGAAAAAAATGATACGGTAACATTAAATCAGCTGGCGTATTTATTGGAAAATAAAAATAAGGTAAGCATTTATCCCAAAGAGATAGTAAATAGCTCTATTGCCAGTGCCCAGCCTGTATCTCAAATTGTTAACCTCGAAAAATCAAAATCTATTAGTTTAATACTTAAAAAGGTAGTTTACATTCAATATTCAAATAAAATCAATAATGATGAGGTAAATATCATTCAAAAAAGCTTAAAGGAGAAAGGCTGGATTTCTCCGAGAAGCGAATTAGTAAACGGAAACTATTCTAACATAATAAAATATTTTCATTCTGAAGACAGGGATTTAGCATATGAAATTAAAAAAATAATTGGCGATGAGTTTCGTATTGTCCAAGTGAGGAAATTTGAGAATAAAGTACCCAAGGGACAGTTGGAAGTCTGGATAGGTCCTAAATAAATATTCGTAAAAAAACAACTTTCAATTTACCCTTAATTTAATACATCTATGAAACCCATCATTTTTATCCCCGGCATACAGGCAACAAACCTCGTAAATGCCAATACCTTTGACTTTAATTTTATATGGAACGCCTATGATACATTGGGTACTTCTATCATGACAAGCATAACAGGGCCTTACATAAAGGAAAACCTCCAGCTGAATCCGTTATATGATGAAGGGATAGAAACCATCATTGAAAGGAACCATATAGCCAAACTACCCTATGAGAAGCCCATCCTGAAATTAAAAAGCAAGCTCAATGACTGCCCTCCGTTCAAGGATACGCCAATTTATCTGTTTGGGTATGACTGGAGGATGTCCAACATGGAAAGCGGCAAGAGGCTGAAGCTATACGTTGAATACCTAACCCACAAACTGCAAGGCCAAAATGTCGAAGGCTTTCGGTTCATAACACATAGTATGGGAGGATTGGTTTTGTCATGTTATTTGAATCTTTTAAACGATGATTATTCGAAAATCGACAAAATAATAATGAATGCACCACCCTTCCTCGGTTCTCCTTATGCGTTAGTCCATATGGTAAAAGGTGATGGAGGATTGCGTAGTATTCTAAATTGGGCCATAGGAAGAAATGAGGATATGCGCAAGGTAATACGAACCTATCCGGGCGTGTTTGAATTGTTACCGGTCTATAAAAATGCCTTAGTTTATAAAGATACCAGGCAGCAGCTGGACATCCTTGAAAAAAAATACTGGCAGCAAAATATTTATGATGACATCGAAACGCTTTTCGATGCAAGATTACAGCTCTTAAAAGATTTTCGTTCGCCTAACGGACTTAAAAATCTATCCGAACTGCCTAAAGAAGTTAGAGCTAAGATGGTAATTGTAGTAGGAGAGAAAGATAAAACATACACACAGCTCGAAATACATAAAAAGAAGTATGGCATCGCTAACCTCGTTGATCTTGATTCCCTGAAAAATGGCATCGACTCAGGTGATGGAACAGTGCCTTTTGTAAGCTCGTCGATATATGCAAAAGATATTACTACGCTTGCGGTCAAAAAAGAAAACTTCTTTGATGAAATAAGCAACAACCTCGATTTTCATGGCTTGTTCCTAAAAGACAGCAGGGTCCAGAATATTATGGAAAGATATCTTACGAAAGAAGAAGCAACTCCAAAAATCGAGGGATTAAAGGATTGGTGGCAGGTTCCGAATCATAGTGTTAGGAAAGTATAGAATAATACTGAGAAAGGGCGGGGCGATGTTTGAGGATAAGGAGCTATCTTGATAAGCTATAAAAATGGCTCTGTTAACCGATATTTGAAGGAGAACAACACCAGCCCCACTTTCGACTTAATATTATAACGCTCAAATAACGCAGCCCTGTATGCTTCGATCGACTTAACCGATAGTTTCATGCTGTCTGCCATTTGCTCATACGTAAGCTCCCTTTCGTCGCACACCAGCCTTAGGAAATCGAGCTCTCTTTGGGATAAAACTAAAGTCTCCTTTTTCTTCTCCCCGCTGTTGTCATAATTCCTGATGCGCTTCAGTATTTCAGAAACATTGTTGTAGCCTATCTTAATGATATTGTCTATGGCAAACTTTAGGTCGTGGGCCGTACAGTTCTTATGCAAAAAGCCCCTGGCGCCATGGTGGTAGGCCGCATTTATGATTTCCTCGTCAAAATGCTGAGTTAACAGCAGTACTTTGTATTCCTCTGTTTTTTCTTCAAGGGCTTTCAGTACCTCAATTCCGTTCATATGCGGCATCGAGTAATCCAGTATATAAATATCCGGAGCCGGATTTAAAGGCAGCGAAGCGAGGAACTCCTCGCCATTATCAAATTCATGGATTACCCTATAGCTGCCCAGTTTGTGGAGCAGTTCCCTTAAGCCATGCCTTACAATCTCATGGTCGTCAATAATGCAAATCGTAGTATGTTCCATATTTAATCAGGTTTAGCCTCGCACAGGATAATATTCGTTCCTTCACCTGCAGCCGATTTGATAACAAGCGAATAATTAATGTCATTGGCACGCGTTTTCATATTGTTCAGTCCCATCGAAGGTTTACCACCACAGTCCGCCTCAGGGTCAAACCCCACACCATTATCACTGAAAATCATTTCAAATTCCGGCTTTGTCCTGATAAGGATGTTCATCTTGTTGCATTTCGAATGCTTCAGGCAGTTGCCGATGCATTCCTGGAATATGCGGTAAATAAATATCCTCTCATTGGCAGTAAATGTCTTGCGGCCCAGCTCTTCAAAAACGAAGCTGATGGCCATTTTCCTGTTCCTTTTCAGGCGCTTGATATCAGACTCTATCGTCCTGATTAAGTTATTCTGCTCAATTACGTCTTTGCTCAGCGAGTGGCTGATGCTTCTTATGGATTGCGAAAGCTGCCTCAACGATTTGGAAACAGGTTCAAGGCTTTTCTCAAAATCAGGCGAATCGAGTTTTAGGTTTTCCAGCTGGAAATTGATACTGGTCAGTTGCTGTCCAATATCATCATGGAGGTCCTGGGAGATGTTCTTTAAAACCTGCTCCTGGGTTTCGATTATGGTTTCATTAAGAGTTTTTTGAAAGGCCAGCTCTTTGGCTGTGTAGTCCTTTATTTTTTTGATATAAAGCTGTACTAATAAGATACAAAAAAGTACTATTAAGCTGATGAAAGCAATTGAAATTATTATTCCCGAAATGATTTCTTCTTTAGACATATTTGGTATTCTTTTCCCGGAAACAATAAGTTATTAGTAATGAATAGTAAATAAAGTTTATAAAATAGCCAATGATATCATAGAGTGTCCTTCCCGCAAATACAATAGTTGCATTTAAGGTTCTGTTATTAAAACTGATAAGAATGCTATACCCTAACATAAATATGATTGGCGAAAACAAAAGGAGATAATTATTGGTTTGGAAAAAAGCAAGTTTCTCTTTCTTTATCTGGTCAAAACTTTCATAGATAAAAAGGAACACATACATAAATGCCCCTACAATAAAATTATAATGATCAAACTGTTTAATGCCTTCATAAAATGATAAGTTAATGAATCCGAGAACTAGATAAGCGATGATAAGACTTTTAATATGCCATCTCTTTTCAACTATTCTTTCAAACAATAATAGCCATATACAATTAAACAGTAAGGAAAACAAAGAATAGTTTATCCTTACAATCTCCCTCTTATTAAACACCATTAAAAAAAAATTAGCTATTTCAGTAAGAAATGTGAATAGTAATAAAGTGAATAATAATTTGTGAATGTAACTTTTCCTATTGTAACATAGGCAGAAGCATACGAATGACATCGTAACAATCAGCTGGGTAAAATTCAGATATGGTTTTAATTCGTCAATCATAAATTCACTCTATGTAGCTTACACAGAGTGAATTTACTAAAAAAAAGTTACAAGGGAGAAAAACTAAAATAAGAGCCTATACCACCTGATCCTGGTGGTATTTGGGAAAAATCATAATATTTATAGCCATTACCTAGTTTAATGGCAATAACAATTTGGTCCTCGCTAGAATATAGTGGAATAGAAAAGAATTCCAAAGGGGTATCCATATCTGTAAGCTTATTGGCTTGGTAAATACTTCTTATAAACGGAATTGAATAATAGTCACCGCCTCCTTCAAAACCAGGCAATAAATCGAAATCCACTCCGCTTTCCTTAATTTTGAATTTTAAATATTGATCGTAGCAGTCGTTATCATATTTAAGACCTCCAATTTTATCTCTTATTTGATTAAAGGAGAGTGAATTTACTTTTTCTCCTTCGCGGATTGACTCTAGCAATAATCTAATTTTTTCGTCATCGATAGTATGAATACATTCGATTAGCTTATACGCTTGATTGAAACAAATATGTTTTCCGTTTTCTTGCAGCCACAGAGCAAATTTCTCTTTGCTAAAATCCCTTTCTTTAGTTATAAACTTGATAATATTGAAATAAGAACTGCTTGAATCACATACCTTATATCCATTGAATGAACCCGATAGGTATTTTGAGTTATCTGTTTTAAACTTAGCATAGGATATTGTCGAAGCTGTAAATTTATTCTCCGGTATGACTAAAATGTTGTCTTTACATCCCGCTCCGCTAACTAGATCTCTTTGAGAGAATAAGAAAGATAATTCCTTTCTCTGTTCGTCTGTGAATTTCGCCTTGTTATCACAACTTACTAATAGTGTGATGAGTGTCAGCATACATAATAATTTTTTCATGATTTAAAAATTTAAGGGTTATTAATTTTTTCTCCAAAGTTTCATAATAACCTAAGTATGCAGACTTGGGTAAAACACTATTTTAATAGGGGAAACACCCTATTTCTTACAGCACTACTAAAATAACGCTTTTTTTCTTACACATCCCATAATTGTTAATAAATCAGGTGATTAGGGAAAATCCGTGATGGTAATAGGGGTTTCACCAAGTAAATCCATCTATGGCTTAAATAGCTTTGGGATGTTAAACTTAAAAAACAAAATAGTATGAAGGCAAAGAGTATTTCAAATTTAGTTGAGAAATTAAATGACAGCGCAGAACTGAAACAAAAGTTCGAAAATAATCCAATGGACTTTTTGGAAACCGTGTCCGAAGAACCGCCAATAGCTAACAAATGGGTCTTTCTCACAATTGTTATTATAGTAGGAACCTGTTTATTAACCTCTATAATATTAGGTGGTATTATCATTTTTGATGTTAGTGCGGACGATCGTCAAAATGCTAAAGTTCCAGAGTTCCTGGTTTCTATCGGTGCTACTGCTCTCGGAGCACTGGTGGGTCTGTTATCCCCAAGCCCAACAGCAACAAAATAATATTTACCAGGACGCCGAAAAGGGTAATTATAGAGTAGGCAAAACTAAAAATTTTATATCATGACAAAAGGAATTTCAATCCACATCGGATTAAACAGTATCGACCCAAATCATTATGGTACAAACGGACAATTGAGAGGTTGTGAAAACGACGCCAAAGACATGGAGAAGCTCGCGGTAAAAAATGGGTTTTCTCCTAAGGTTTTATTGACTGGCGAAGCGACATCTCAAAGAGTACTTTCTGAACTAATAATTGCCGCCAGAGAACTACAGCCCGGCGACATCTTATTTTTGACTTATTCCGGTCACGGCTCCCAACTGAAAGACAACACTGGTGATGAAGAAGATGGTTATGACGAAACCTGGTGCTTGTTTGACAGGATGCTTTTGGACGACGAATTATATAATGTGTTTTCAAAATTCGCCATGGGAGTAAGGGTAATAATGCTCTCAGACAGCTGTCATAGCGGAACTGTCGCAAGGGAAGTGCTTATCAATGGCAAAAAAGTTTTGGTGTATGAAGAGTCAAACGTGTACAGATGTCTTGATCCTGGTCTCGCGGAGCAGGTAAACCAGAATTTCTCGTACCTCTACACGGGAATCAAATATGGCATTCCAAGAGGTATAAAAAATGAAATAGGAGCCGGAGTGTTATTGTTGTCAGGATGTCAGGATAACCAGCTTTCCCAGGACGGAATGAAAAACGGAGTGTTCACTGAAAATTTGTTATCAGTATGGAAGAATGGTACATTCAGAGGAAACTATAAAAAGCTGTTTACGGAAATTTCCCGAAAAATGCCTTTATCACAATCTCCTAACTACTACTATGTAGGAACTCCAAATCCAAGTTTCGAAAGTCAACAGGCGTTTTCTATTGAAAATTATAAAGAAATTGATAACGGAAGAGAAATTGTCGCGGAAAGCAATAGGAATATTACATGGACAGTTGATATCGATGAAAAAATATGGTGCAAGCTGAATGATACGGAAATGCGCAATTACCTGAAAAATATGGTAATCGACCCTATGGTTGATGGATATCAGAACTTTAGGACATTGTCCAATCAAATAATTTTCACTACCCGCGGTGGAGAAATCAGCGGTGGAATCAGTTGTGATTCTCATGGATGTGATGTCCATGTAGGAGGATCAATTAGATTCTGATCCTAAAACTAGAGACTAAAAGAGAGATTCCATGTCTTGGCTTCTCTCTTTTGTATAGCCTGCCAATAAAGAAAACAATTTTTAAAATCGATATTATGAAAACAAAATTACTATCGTCATTATTATTAATTACGCTATTATCTTTTGAGAATATCTTTTCCCAGCAAATGGCCTCAGACAGTAAAGGTGAAAGTGTATTTACGAGTTATTCATTTGATGATTACAAAATTAACATTAGCACTGCTGAACCATTAAGTGTCGGGGTTTCATTAGGTCGTTTCCTCACATCGTTAAATTTAAAAGACAAAGCTGCTATAGCTGGCAGGAACAGTGATGTATACGTTAATTATGGACTTTTAAATTCGGGAGACCAGTTAGATTTCAACAAGCTCAACGATAATAAGTTTGGGCATTCCATTAAGTTGGGATATCAAAATTCTGTGGTCAATCTCCAAAATTTGAACCCATTCTGGTTTTTTAAAGGTGGTGGAGGCGTGGCAGTGTTTTATAACGTTGACAATTTTAATTTCCTGAATTCGGAAACAATGGAGGAATCTTCGGAAACACCTGCATCATACGGGTTAGAACTCAATTCAACTATTTTTATTACTGAGACAAATGTCTTTACAAAACTTACTGCACTATTGGCTTTTGAAGCTAAGTATTATATCAATACCTGGAATAGTGATGAATTACTGAACTATCAAACGGATTATATTCAAAATGGTACAGTAGTGGCTATGGAAGATTTTAAAGGTAAATATGGTATATTAAAGGATGATATTTCAAAACTCCGTGTTGCCGGGTCGCTTCCTCTTTATTACGGGCATTTCAATCTTACCCCATATACTGTTTTGACAACCGCATCAGAATCCAAACCAAGTTATCGTGCAGGTACAAACTTTAATATCATTCAGGCTCCTATTGACCGTGAGGAACTAAATTTCGGCAGTTCATTTGGTATCGGAATAGATTGGCTTAATCAGGATGGAGAATGGTCTCAGGCAAATATTTTCCTTAGGGGAAGCATTTCCTTTGGTAAGATATAAATGCAAATAGATTAAATCAAAAAATATAAAGTAAGCCTTCTTTACATCTCAGAAAAAAAGAACACTCTTCTAAAAGAGGGTTCTTTTTTTTACCGATGCTTTTTTGTGCCAAGATGTTGTGCAAAGCCCAAAGAAAGTAATGTTCAAAGCCTTTCAAAGGTATTCTCCTTATATGCTTCTGCAAGTGTTATTATAGTGTACTAAATAAATCATTTACCTCCAAATAGACTGTTCAACCTCAGTGCAATAATAAAATCCATCCTTACAGAGATGAAAACCTACCTGTCTACTTCAGCAATCGGGCAATCTCATCCGCAGGTATGTTGAGGTATTCAGAAAGTTCAAAAATACTCACCGGCTGGTGTTTCTCCTTATTTTTTGTTCTTTTAATGTGGTTAATGATTTCTCGGCTAAGACGGTCGCTTTTCCCCGTAATAAGCTGCACATCCTTGGTGTAAACGCAGATTCTTTGCATAAATTGTAGGTTTTCAGTTCGTTGGTTATAAATAACTGATACAGCCTCTTACATAGGCTGTATACGGGTACGTGGCGTTACTGTGGGGGTCTGAACGGCACTACCACAAAACTTCGAGAGACTAAAAAGTAATGTGATACCTGTTAAAAATATCTACTCAATTTTTGTGCCAGTAGAGGGTGTTAATGTATAGGAAGTAATCTTTTTAAGTAATTTTTAACTTACTTATTTTAACTCTTAAATGGTTCCAACCTTAACCATTTTGAAATAATAGTGGTACCGATGGTCTCATCCAATTGCGAGGTACCTTCCTTAAATATTGAGACTTTACCTAAAGCACAGGAGTGGTGCGGATTACTTCCTTGTATAGAATCAAAATCGATATCCTTCTCAAAAAAGTTATTTTGAGCAGGATACAGTAGCAATGCTTTTCTGGAAGACCAATAATCATTATAAACATACATTTGCCTTAGGTCATTGGTACTAGACTGGCTGTTGCCTATGTTTTTCCATTTGGTATCGATGATAAAGGTTTCCTTTGAGTCTCCTATTCCTTTTTTTCAATTACTATATCAGGTCTGATGTTGATGCCATTCCAAAAAGAAGTCGACTGTTGCCCGCTAACAGTTATGCCATAGTCATCTTGGATTTGCTTCAGCCGGACTAATACATATTCCTCCCAAAGCGAATTCATATCAAATAACAATGCCAGCATCTTTTCGTTACCGCTTGAGACATTAGGAGCGTAATTTAATATAATCAATCGGGCAATGGACAAAGCAGTATCGTAAGGAGCGGTTTTCCTGTTCTTGGGTAATCTGGAAAAAGTTGCCTCATTTACCGTAATGGTTTTAACTTCAGGGAAATCCAATTGCACCGTTTTGCACTTGCTGTAGAGATAGCCGCCTTTGGAACATTTTTCTACAATCTCCAATGCCTTACAAAGTACCTGGTGTATTAAATGATCCTTGTCATAAACCTGGTGAGTGGTATAAAACCGCTCTTTGTGGACAAGGTTTTTACTGATATGTCCTGAAAACTCCAGTTTTCCCTTCAGCGCCTTTACATTTCCGGTTTCCTTATAATATTGTTTGATTAACCCTTGATGGAGTAGGAGCTGAACCTCAGTTAGAACCACTCAAAATAAATATCGAGTAAATGGATTTGCTGTTTTTCAACATTGGCTTCATCTACTTTTTGCACCTTTAGCTTTCGGGTCACTTTTAACATATCAATCAGTGCCCTCTGCCACACCGCTTCACTTTTGCCGTCATTGTCAATCTTTGGTAAAATTTCTATAGTTAGCCCATCGACCTGGATTACACCGACGAATTGTTTGAATAATATACCATTATGCCGTATGCTGAAATACTGGTCCTTATGAAGGGCGTTAAGTTTGGATAAGGCTACGAAGTGACGCTGTTCAAACTTTCCTTCTATTGGTAAAAAGGTATGTTCAAAAACTTTTATACTATTCATTTTTATCAGCATCAGTAGATTTACTTTCACCCATTAGTGTTTTAATCGCATCACCAATATCAAACGTTTCATCTATAGTTTTTAGGTTGTATATTTTTCCGTTTTCAGGGTAATTTGTGGTATCAAACTTAGCAAAGATCGATTTATCTATTTTTTTAGCTTCTTCAAAAAAGGCTTTCCCTAAAACCAATCCTATTTTTTCATAATCATTATAAAAATATTCCTGTAGTAACGGAATAATGTTTTTCTTAAAAGTATCTCTTACTTCTGCCAGGTTAGTTACTTTCATAAAATAGGAGTGTCCAATCTTATGGTCTCGGTTACTAAGTACTTCAATCCGATTGTTTATCGTTTCCAAAACCTTTGGCAGATCAATGCCGTCAATTTCACCATTACTTTCTTTTAGGCTGCCTTCCTTAGCTATTAGTTCAGGGTTTGGGCTAATTTCCTCAAAACAAAATCTTCTCCTTAAGGCAGTATCCAATGCCTCCACACTTCTGTCTGCAGTATTCATAGTACCTACAATATATAAATTAGGCGGGACTCCAAATCTTTCTTTGCTGTAAGGCAAAATAACTTCTAATGCTTCGTCTTTACCTAATCTTTTATCATCTTCAATGAGAGTAATTAGTTCACCAAAGATTTGCGAAACATTTCCTCTATTGATTTCATCAATAATTAAAACATAGTTCTTATTAACTTCATTCTTACCTTTTACCAAACCATAGTTTTTTAATAAATAATTCAGTATCTCTCTTATATAAGTTGGGTTATATAAGTCACCATAATAATCCGTTTCAAAAGCTTTACGGATATTGTTAATGCTTACAGTGTACCAGGCATTCTCTTTAGTAGAGTTATGAGGTTGTGCATAAAAATAATTGGTTCCTCTATAAATAACATCAAATGAACTTCCTGTTCCGTTTATGGTTAACGGTGCTTTACCATCTTCTTCCGAAACAGCCACTTTGAACTTCTCCAAAACAGTTTCTAAATTCCCGCTTTGTATTCTTGCCTTTTGGCATATTTTCTTGAATATTCCATCTTCAATTTCATATTGAACTTTATTCTGCACTGTCTTTGGTTTGATGCCCTCAATAAAATCCTCATAGCTCATGCTTTGATGGAAAGTAGAAAAAATAACCTGCCCATCTTTTACAAGTTTATCAAACTTGTCTTTAATCAATTTTCTCTCTTGTTTTAGATTGAAACTTGGTTCAATAATAGAGATAGCTTTGTTAATGGTATTATAGGTCTTCCCGGTTCCTGGCGGACCATATAGTATTTGGTTTAAAGGTTGATTTTGGTTATTTAAGCTACTCATATCACTTTGTTTTGAATTTGAAACTGGCGGTTTGATAATTATTAATTCTGGTTCTGAAACAATTGGGGTAAAATTATCTTGTGTCGGATAGGAATAGTTTTGATATACTTCAAATGATTTAGCGTCAATCGGATCTATTTCATAGAAGCTTTTGGCTAAATATATAATCCTTGCCGATTTATTATCATCCTTATAATCTTCAAAATTATTATTGAGCCAATGGATTAACTTAAATTTCGATGGCCAGTTTTTTTGTTTTAATTCATTGTCATTTTCAACAAAGTCAATGATTTCCGCTATATACCGTACCTTTCCTCTAACGGAATAGAATATTTTGAAGTAACCATCGTCAATAATTCTGGTTCGCAACATTTTTAAAGTTTTGTTCGTACCTGTGGGCCTGCTGCTGTTCCAAATAATGCCACAATCACCTTCACCCATTTCTGCTATCAGTTCTTCCTGCCATTGGGTGTTATCGGCAGCCATAAGCCCAATAATATCATCCAGCCATTCACGCCTGAAGGAATAAACGATAGAAGAAAGTAAGTGGGTATAATTCTCAGGATTATTTGTTGCTATATTATATTCTGAAAAATATTCCTTGAGATCTTCAATAAAATTATCATGGTTATAATCTTTGCCAATTAATGTTTTAGAAATCATCGCCCTATGATTTTCACTTAAAATAGTGGTGTTGTTTATAGGGTCTAATAAATAATTAAATGCATTTAATGGAGATCCTATAGGGACTGAAGTTCTGTCAAGCTTAAATAATATTAGTTTTTCAATCCAATGATTCATTCGTACATAAGCTTTTGCTAATGTCCTTTTGTCGTCATATTCATTATAAAAGTTTTTATCTTTTGCTTTTGAATCACAATAAGATATAACCTCGAAAAGTAATCTTAATACATCATTGATTTCAGCACTCGAATTAGCTTTCTCTTGAATATCTTCATAATTATTAGATAATTCAAGCAGCTCTTTTTGCAGCACTGTGTCAATAGGATAATCAAGCCACCTTTGCAAAACATCCTGGCCTAGTTGAAAATAAAAATCTTGCTCATTAATGAGCCACTTTGCAAATTCACTATTTAAATATTCTTTTATTTTTTCGTTCATATATTTTGTTTGTTCAATTAAATAATATGCCATGCTAAAATTAAAGTCTTTTGCTTAGTATATATTAATCTACTAATAAAAAACTCTAACATACAAAATCACTGCAATCAAGTTAATGAATACATGGGGGTGATTTCCAATAAAACTTTGTGGTATTTGTTTATGAGAACTTGGCTAATGTATAAAACTATTTTTTACATTTAAGATAAATTGTAAAAAGTTTTAAACTTTACGAAATTTCAACATCGCTGATAATAACTAGACTCCAGTTAGGAGGGAAATTCTTTTTTTCCAATACTCGTTAATCTGCTTTTTTGTAATGGTGACTTTTGTAGTCAAGCATAAAACTGCGATGCATTTTTTATTTAAAATATTTTCTGTGTATTGTTTAGCATCTACAATCAGCTCATCAATTTTGGTGCTGATATCCTTGTCCGTCCTGATTAATTTATATTCAATGGCTATTCCTAATTCGCCAATTAATACATCAGGCCTATAATCAGAAAATTTGTGTTGGAAATAGCCTATTGAAAATGGCTTAACATCTGTATAATACAAATCTACAATTTGACGGATGATTGCATTAATATCCTCTTCCTTACGAATTTGGGTTTTTGTTATTTTTATAATTTCGTTGGTGCATTCCAGTAATCCAATAAGTTTTTTTATTTCCAATTTCCGATTCTCTGTGGGCTTGTCCCAGAAAAATGAGAACGGACTTAAGAATTTTTTCCACTCTATTATTAAAAACAAATCCTCAGTAGTATCGCCATAAGTAAGAGGTTGCGATGTTATTTTTATTGCTGCGGCCTCATCCTTGACAATTGGACCAAAAACGGATATAAACTCTCTTAGATAATCATTTAACCCAAGCGTTTCGAAATAAACACAGATAATATTATACATTCTGTATAAATATTCATGGGTCCAATAAGCCGACATTGTCATATCGTCAATATCGTCATATTCAGGATTAAATTCATAATACTTAGTGTACAGGCTGCCAGATAAGGTTCTAACTTCCTTATAATAGAAATTAAATTGATTTTCAAGAAACTTTATCCGTTCTTCAAGGTTATGACTCATAGAAATATAATTAAACAATTGTATTTATTGATTTTTCTACATAATTAGTCCGACTAAGTTATTTGTATCGCATATTCTGGGTTCTTTATTGCTCATGATTTATTTATCACAAGAATTAATAATTACTTAGAGACTCAAATTTTACCTCGGGGTAATAAATATTATATTTAATTCCCATTTGATGTGAACCAGGTAAATTCTTTATTAATTGATAGTTAGTTATGAATTTAAACTCTTTCTGTTTTTGTATTAATTCATCACCGTGTAAATTTTCTAAATTATCGTATTTAGAAGTATACTCCCATTCCATTCCTAGATTAGTTATACTATTAATAAATATTAGGGCCTGTTCATAAGTGGAAATCTGTGCTCTTAGTATTTTCCCATAAAAATATTTATCAGTTCTATCTATTAATGTTTGATTACTTAAATATTTATAACATTGGAAAAGATGTCTAAAATAATGACTTAATCTATGCTGATGACCACCATAGTATTTAGAATATTTTTTCTCTATTAAATAATTTTCGGCTTCTTCGGTTATTTCCTTTACCGGATTCTTTCCTTTATTATAATTATATAATTGATTTAAAATTAAAATTCTGTTTTCGTGAGTCAGCGTATGCAATTCTTCCCATCTTTTAAACAAGATTTTCCGTTCCCTCTTCGGTTTTAATTGCATGTATTTTATTAATTTATAATAGTAAGTGTTATTATATTTATTTTGAAATAAAACTCTAAGTATGTTTTCACCTTCTTCACTGAGACCATAAAAAACAATACTATAGGCAATGTCAATTGTTAAAAATTCGATAATATCTAATTTAGGATTAATTTTATTAATTAATGATTGTAATTTCAGTTTATGCACAGGATGTAAATAGTCATAGGGATTAACTGAATTCGAAAATCTTCTCACTTCAAAAAGACATTCATTAAATTCTTGAAAAATTAGTTTATAGACCTTCCTGTTTTCTGACGTTGACATTTTTCCATTTTCAGCATCATACTTTGTATAATTAATTTGATTGACATTTTCTCTATGGATATTAATCATTTCAAAAAAGCGATCTTCAAATCTACCAATAAGCTCTCTTATACGTTGATCTTTCAAATCTAATTTCTGTTGCTCATTTGCTTTATATTGTACCCAGAATGCTAAAAAAGTTAATATCGTTGCCGGAACAGCAAAGATGGGATTCAATATCCCCCCAACTGTATCGCCAATTATACCTACATTTTCTAATTTACTGTTAGAATAATATAACATTGGTAACATTATTAATGCAAAACCAAGCACACCAAGTATAACATAAAGGACGCTTAATCTGGCTCCGAATTTTATGGCTTCATTTTCCTTCGTTGTTTTTTGATGCATTTCGTTTGCCATTTAATTAGTTATTCAAATAAATTGTTTTTTACATCTTAACATTAGATGCTGACTTTTTCTTTCCTGCATCAATCAGTATTATAAATTCTTCAGGTCTTTTTATCTCTAATTGATTCAAAATGCTGGATACTTTTTGTAATTCTATTGCATTGAAATACATTATTACGGTTATACTATTTGTAGTACCGTTTGCCTCCTTATATACCTCTACTTGACTTTCGAGATTCTGTTTTAGTTTTGTGTTTGATGCTAATTTAAATTCAATAACAGTTTTATCTTCTGCACCCATAGAAACAGTATAGTCAGCAGGACCTCTTCCATTATTTGGCTCTCTATTAACATCATATTCGGATGCAAACCATGTGAGCTTATATAAAATTTGTAAATCGGACTCTCTTTTTATGGGTTCGCCATTCAAGTAAAAAAGTTTATAACCGTCATTATTTTCAATTACTTTTTTTAAGAAATTGACTCTTTTAAGAGCTTCTTCAAAAGAGCTCTGAGCAGGTATTTCATAAAATTCACTTGTTTCTACAACTAGCTCAACAAACGAAATTACATTTTTGATAAAGAACTCAAGTGACTCAACTTTTGCTTCAGCATTTAATTGAGCTTGTCGTATGTTTTTTTCCTTTTGGCCTACAAAAACTTTAATAATCTCAGGGAATTTTTTTATTGTTTCCTTTATAGCCTTAATTTTTTCACTTTGTAAATGTTTTTCATTTGGTTTTTTTGAGGGAAGTTTTTTTATAAAATAATTTGAAATTTCTTCTCTAATCTGATCATTAGAGATGGAACTACAAATTTTATGAAAATCACCATATAGATCCTTACTACTGATCCAATTGTCGTCTTTTGTTAAAATGTCTCTTGGGGTTAATAAGACATAATCGCCTCTGAAATATGGCAACAAAAATTCCTTTGGCATCCATTTTTCAAGGTTATAATCAAAATACACCTTATCAACTTTAAACTCTCTTAAATATTTGGTATCTATTTCTTTAGAAGCAAAATTCATCGTATATTCAAGTAAAAAATTCTTAAGAAGATTTGTGGAAAAATCACTAATATGGTCTTTTCCAACCCCAATTTCAAAAAGAAGAGTCTTTTCCAAATGTGAAGTTTTTGTCACTTCTTCATTTCCTAAATCATCAAAAACGGAGCTAATATTTGATGAAAAAGCTTTTGAAAATTTTGGACCTAAGCCACTTCCTGAATTCCCAATTTTACTGAAGCCAAACCAATTTTGTTTAACTTCTTTAAATTGATACCACCCTTTCAAGCTTACTGGATTACTATGACGATTTTCAGATTTAATTTTTAAAAACTCTAAATATTGAAGAATTTTTTTATGTTCGGCCTGATACACATCTTTTGAACTGCCAAATAACAAAAAAGGATCTATAAATAAAGGCAAATCTTTAAGAAGGGATATATTGAACGCTCCATATTCAGATAGTTTTTGGGGAGTCACATCAAAGAAGTCAGAAAAGAAAATTTTCATAATCGATTAATTTAATTAGTCGTCAAAACACATACAAACACCCCAACAACTCTCAAACTACTCAATTCATCTCCCGACAATACAATATCTTTGAATTCAGAATTATTAGATAAGGGTTTTAAAATAATGGTTTGATGATACCATTGATCTTCTGTTACATTTTTTGGCTATGATATTCCTTAATTGTATAGCCCGCACCAAAATCAGAGTCTTGAATAGAGTAATGCTCAACTAAAACGATTTCTCCTTCTCTTGAGCCACCCGTATCTTTTCTAAACAAACAATACGCACCATTATCTATTTTTGTATTCATAGATTCTCCAACTACTTTGCATACAAAATAACCTTCTTTTGCGCTAACATTCGTAGGTAATTCAATCCAATCCAACTCTGAATGTTGTTGCAAATCACTAAAGTTACCTGCAGCAGCTGTTATATCTACTAATGGAACAGCATTTACATAAGGTTTCACATCTTTAAAAGGCAGTATCCTAAAGGGAATTTCTTTTTTGTAAGTATCAATATTCTCTTTCAGGTATTTATTCAGCTCTTTATTACAGGCATAAATAAATGTCCCCCTTATTCCCCGATACATTATGGTTTTGTAAATATTTATTATATAGGCCTTAAGGTCTTTTACCTCTGAAATTCCTTTTTTTCCATTTATGTCAAAGTATAATTTAGGATCGATCTCTATCTGCCGTGTTTTAGGATTATAGTCGATTTCCTTACCAAAAATAACACCAGTATAATTCAAATCATAACCTTGTGTTGTATGAATGCAACCAATCTCGTTGAATGCATCGGGGGAATTCACCCAATCTTTGTCTGTTTGGTTCCATTGAAAATTTAATCCTTCAATTTCAATATCTATAGCTTCTTTGTCTGTCTTAGAAGTCCATGGCCAAGAATATCCGGCAACTAATCTGCTTAATCCATATAAATCTTCCCTCTTGCCAAGTTCTTCATACATATCGCTCAAAGAATCAAAAACTAATAATTCGTATTTTTCAATTTTAAAATGCTCTGGTTTTTTCTTTTAACATTGAGTAATTCGTCAACAAACGAAATGTAATTATTTCCACCCTTAACCCGCATTTGTGATTTTAATTCAAGGTTTCGGGTATTTAAGTCGTTTATGAGTTTTGTAAAATGTGTTTCGTCAATATCTGATGGCTTAACAGATTGAGCAGCGTCATAGAAAAATATTTGATTTTTGCTGTTTGCTAGTATCCAATCTAGTTCATTACCTGTATCATCTAAACCTAGTTTTTGATTGTTCTTTTTGAATGCTCCCATCCAGCTAATATTTTTATATTGCCTTAAACGGTGTGCCTCATCAACGATTAGCAAATCGTACTTCTCCTTTAAATTAAAAGTTTCTGACGGATTTATAATCATCGAGGATTTGAGGCCTGGTATTTTTCTGAATACAGATTGGAGGGATTCCCTAAGTGAAGTCATTGCAATCACTAATCCAATTTTTGCATTGGGATATTTTGATTGAAATTTTCTTATGTAATTTATTTCTTTTAATTCGTCGTCATTAAATTCTTCAAAGGCAGTATTTGATATGTCAGAGTATAATAATTTTATTAAGTAAGTTGCAAGTATAGTTTTGCCTGTACCGGCACTTCCTTTAACGAAAATTCTACTGGAATTCTTTTCACACAGTTCATTTAAGATCTCAAGAACTGAATGATATTGGTCTTCATTCAAAGACTTATAGGGAGAATATTTAAAAAGTTCAGAATTTTCAATTTCAGTGAGGGATTTAGAAACAATTTTTTTCTCAGTCAGCTTATTCCAAACTTCTTTAAAAAGGTCTTTATATAGGTCTTTTTGATAATAATTGTGGTTAATTAATCCAAAGTTTCCATTCTGAAGGGCAAATGACCCTTCCGCAGTTATGTATTGTATTAAATTAGATTCAATATCTAATGTGGCAGATTTATTGAACTTATCGCTACCAATGATTGAAATTTTATTGAGTTCTACTCTTTTAGGATTTGATAAATGATTTGTAATTCTAATTAATGCATTTGTAGATTCTCCAACATATGCAATCTTTTTGGGTTTTGAAGTTTCATTTTGAATGAAATATACTAATGGCCATTGACTTCTTACCCAAGTGTTTTGTCCAATTTTATCTAAGGATTGTTTGTTAAAATCATATTGTTCAGAAACTTCAATGGATAACTCAAATGACAGACTCATAATTCATTATATTTTTTTGCTGTCCCTTTCGCTTTATCGGCTGGATATTTTTCAGCATTACTTTTTATTTTTTCTAATACAATTTCAAATACATCCAAATTATGTTTCTCTGCTAATAAAAAAGAAAAAGAAAGTATATCCGCTAGTTCTTCTTTCAACCGATCCTTTTTTATATTTTCAACATCATTTCCGCTTTTCCATAAAAAAAGTTCATTTAACTCAGCAGCTTCTAGAGAAATAGCTAAAGCTAAATTTTTAGAATCATGAAACTGTTCCCAGTCTCTTTCATCTCTAAACTTAATTAACTCGTCTATTACTTGTTTGTATTTTTCCATAACGAATAATTTATCCTACCAAACATACCAAAAATCTTTCATTCTGCCAATGTTTTATCAACAGCCTTTCGGGATATTTATCAACGCCTTTATAATAGTTGTCCTATAACAAAAAACTCCCCGCCAAAGCAGGGAGTTCACATCTAACAATCTAAGGAGCTTAAACCACATCCACAATATGCAGCACATTATATTCCTCGTTTTTCAACGAATACTGCACCCCATTGATCTGCTGGTAAAACGAAACCATCATAAGGTAAATCGTTACCGGTTGATCAACAGGCATAGACGGCGGAGTCAATTGCACATCTGCCGGAGTCAGGTCAATCTGCAGGTTGGTAACCGGTGATAAAACCAGTTCGCTTAAGCCAGACTCAAAATCAATGTTAAGCACGCCACACTGAAAGCTGACAAAATTAGCCCCTTCAGGAAAACGCAGCTGCTCACTTGGGATAAGATTAGGGATCATGATTTCCCCTGTAGCATTATCCAGCGTATAGTTGGCAAAAAGTACCGCGTCCAACGGCGCATGGATATTAAAGTCAAACCCAATGAGCTGTCTTTTGCCTTCATCGGTTCCAATACCATTGCTCACATTTCTCTGCCCTCTGGCAGAAGTAGAGTCCAGGTTCTTAATATTCGACATCGCCTGCATCAGGCGGTTCGATACACGTGAATCTTTGGCCTTAAAAACCAAACTACCTAATGATAACCGTAACAGCTTAGCCGCACCAATATTCGTACGGAATTCGTTCATATTTTCACGGGTACGAACAAAGTTCGGCTCCGTTTCAATACGCTGTTTAGAGATACCACCTTTTTTCCTAACGAAACTCTGACCTTCTTTTTTGTAAAATGTCATGTCTCCCAAACTTCCTTCGAAGTTAACAATACCGTTTACTCTTGGCATAATTAAAAATTTTATTGATTAATAATGAGACAAAGTAAAGGTGGTTAGGCAGTTACATCCAAAAACGCCATTTCCGAAAACGTCGCTTTTTTCCGAAAACGAAATATTTTTCCACAAACCGACACATTTTGCCAGTCCCAATCATACAAAAAAATAAGTAAAATAGTACACGCTGTTTATTGAAGTAACTCTTGCATTACAATAAGCTGTTAAGCGCCATCAAAGCGCCATCAAAGCGCCATCAAAGTGCCATCAAAGTGCAGTAAGAGTGCCGTTGCATTGCAGTAGAAGTGCTGTAATAATATTTTCAAAGTAAAAAAGGTAAAACAATGCCCGTAGAATTGCCGTTGTATCTTTTTTTTGAACGGGGCATTCCCACATCGGGACAAACAATCAGGGCTCCATTTTAACGAGGGCTAAAATTTTTAGCATTTTTTAAAAAATGTACACAAAAAGTGTACTTCCGTTTAATTGCGATTTTTTAATTTGGAAGCCGAAAAAACAGTTAAACCTAAAGCTACTAATGTTATGAATTACAAAGACCACCTATTAGAACTTATCCTTGACGACGACGACAATGCCATGATGAACTGGATCCTGCTGCAGCCCTTACTAGACCAGCCTCAAATCTTAAGGGAACTTAAAGAGTTATTGGAAGAGCTTGACAGCACAGGCTCCAAAGAAGTCAGCACACTTTTAATGCGTTTAGACAAGGGTATTGACGAATATGAAGAGAGGATACTCGATGAAAAACTGGCAGAAGCCCAATATCTGATGGCGCTCGAACAGCAGGAAAAAACGATGAAGGAAATAGATGCAGCCACTGACGGTATTAGGGCGTATGTCATAGAATGCATAGTGACCAACGCTCCAAACGCCAAAGAAATGAAGGAACTCGCGGGAAAGATAATAGAACTCGAGAAGGAGACAGGCACGTTTGACCCCGAAAACTGGAAAGAGATATTGTAGCTTATGTCCAACAGTTATAGTATCGTTTTTTTGGTTTCCTTACCTGGCCAACAAAAAGTAAATTAATTAATTGCAGCAATAAAACTATTATGAAATACCGTGAACAGTTAATAAACTTCATAATTGAAAATGATCCCAATGCCATGATGGACTGGGTTGTTAAACAGTCCCTGCTTGATCAGCCCGACATACTGCGTGAGGTTAAGGAGTTATTCCAGGGATTTGATAAGTCAGGCAGGGCAGGTAATTCGCTTGCCGAATTAGATAGGCTCATAGCAAGGTATGAAGACAAAATACTCGATGAAAAACTGGCAGAAGCCCAACTTTGGATGGCGCTCGAAAACCACGAACAAACCCTGAAGGAAATGAATGGGACCCCCGAAGGCTTCCGGGCTTTTATTATAGAGTGTATAGTAACCGATGCCCCAAACGCCAAACAAATGAGGCAGGTGGCAGAAAGAATGATGGAGTTCGAGAAGAAAAAAGGCACTTTTGATATAATGGACTGGATAGGGATATTATAGCACACCTTACTACTCAGTTAAACACTTACTCGTTACGGAATCTTATCTTAAAGGGGGAGCTGTATCCTGCATTTTAAAGCAGCCTTGGAATCTTAACTTCAGTTCAGGAAGTTCAGTTTATCCTGTTACCCAAAAACCAACGACTTCACAACTTCCGCTCCAATCTCGAGGCTGCGCAGTTTAGCTGCATGATCATAAATAGGACTCGTAATCATAAGCTCGTCGATTTTGGTGTACTCAATAAACTTTGCCAGTTCGGTTTTTAAATGTCCGGTATCACCCACAAAGGTACACGCCGTCATTGTGCTGACATGGTACGCTTCTGCCTCATTCATGAGTCCGTCAAGGCTGGGCACCGGAGGCTGTAACGGTTGGCGGTTGTTCTGGATGAGCCCAAGGAACATGCGGTACAGGCTGGAAGACAGTACGGCGGCTTCGGCATTGGTATCGGCACCGATTAAATTGACGCACGCCATGGTTTTAGGTGCCGGCAGCGATTCGGAAGGTTCAAAATGTTCGCGGTACAGTTCAAACGCCTGCATCATCTGTTGAGGAGCAAAATGTGCGGCAAACGCATAAGGCAGTCCATAAGAGGCAGCCAACATCGCGCTTTCTGTACTTGATCCCAATATCCAGATCGGAATGTGGAGGCCTTCACCCGGAAACGCCCGTACAGCCGATGTGGCGTTGTCGCCCGAAAGGTAAGCCTGAAGGGCAGCTACGTTTTTCGGAAATTGCTGTGCCTGCGCGTGAAAGTCGCTTCGCAGTGCCTGGGCTGTCAATCCGTCCGTTCCCGGGGCACGCCCCAGGCCGAGGTCTATGCGGTTGGGATAGAGTGTTTCGAGCGTTCCAAACTGTTCTGCCACCACTAAAGGTGAATGGTTGGGCAGCATGATACCGCCCGAACCCACGCGTATGTTTTGGGTAGCACCCGCAATATGCCCGATGAGCACCACAGTTGCCGAACTAGCCACATGCTGCATATTATGGTGCTCTGCCAGCCAGATACGTTTGTAGCCCAGACGGTCCGCATGCTGTGCGGCTTCTGTGGTTTTTTGTAGCGTTTGTGCGGCATTGCTTCCCTGGGTGACAAGGGCAAGCTCGAGCAGGGAAATAGGAATCGTTTTTGGCATACCACAAAATTAAGCCATTGCTACAAACGTCGCTCTATATTTAACAGAATAATAGGGAGAAGATAAAATCCCAAAACATTTCTCCAAAATTCCATTGCATAGGTCAAACCGATAACACTGATTTGTAACACGTAAACCCTTATATTTATGTTTTCTGTAGTCTTTTATCTATGTAATATTTTGTAACTGGCAAACTGAGGCAGTACCGTTACATAATTCCCATATTAATAGGTAATATACTGCAATTCATATTGTTTAGTTGCTGCAGTACATACCTTTACTCCACTGCAATAATTAAATGGCAGTTTTATCCCCCCATATCATGAATAAACAACTACTATTGGTTACCTCGGTTGCCATACTATGTTTTGCCGCCAGGACCACAGCCCAGGCACCTGTATTAGGAACCTCTTCCGGTTTTGCACTTTTCTCAACCAATGGTGCCGTGAGTAGTACAGGACTCTCGCACATTACCGGAAATGTAGGAACTAACAATGGTTCAAGCACCAACTTTGGCAACGTTGACGGAGTCATGCACGACGCCGATGGCACTAGTGCTAATGCCGCCGCTTCCCTTACTATTGCTTACAATCAGCTAGACGCTGCCATTCCAGACTTTTTCCCCTCTCCACTATTAGGAAACGGGCAGTCTTTAAACCCCGGAACCTATTTTATTGGCGAAAGCGCCTCGCTGGACAATACCTTAACGCTCGACGCAGATGGAAATCCCGACGCCGTCTTTATTTTCCAGATTCGGGGCGCCTTTTCATCAGCAGCCGGAGCACAGGTGTTACTAACGAATGGTGCTGTAGCCTGCAACGTCTTCTGGAAAATCGAAGGACTGGTAGATTTAGCAACCAATACCAGCATGAAAGGAACCATAGTGGCTAACAATGCAGCCATCATACTTAATACCGGCGTTGTATTGGAAGGCCGTGCATTTTCAACTACTGGAGCAGTAACCGTTTCGGGTGTAACTGTAGTAATGCCGCTTGGTTGTGGAACTCCCGAGCTTACCGGGCCAATCGCACCCGCGCTTAATACCGTTGCCTGCTATACTATATTTTCAGGAAATGGCTCAGTAGCCAATACAGGAGTTTCTTTTGTAACAGGCGATATCGGAACCAATACCGGACTTACAACAGGTTTTCAGGCTGAAAATGTAAACGGTACCATACATGCAAACCCTGATGTATCAACGGCACAATGCTCACTTGATTTGAATAATGTTTATACCTATCTTACTACCCTTCCTGTAGACATACAATTGCTTTATCCTGCCGCCTTTGGACAGAATTTAGTGTTAACACCACATACTTATTTAATGAATGCTGCAACGGTATTGAATGGAACCGTTTTCCTAAACGCTCAGGATAATCCGGATGCTGTATTTGTAATCAAAATTGTCGGTGCTCTTTCAACCAGTACCTATGCCTCTGTAATATTGCAGAATGGAGCTCAGGCAAAAAATGTATTCTGGAAAATTGATGGGGCTACCAGCCTGAATGATTATACTAACTTTAAGGGAACAGTCATTGGCAACAATGGGGCTGTAATCCTAAATTTGGGAACTCAGGTCGAAGGACGTGTCCTTAGTACAAGTGGTGGTGTATCTACATTTGGAATCAATGCACAGATGACACCTGGCTGCGATGCTTTAGGTACAAACACTCCTGTAAAAGTACAGGCAGCGCAATTCTATCCCAATCCGTTTACAGCTTCACTGAACGTAACTTTAAACGATTTTACAGGTTCTGCTGAACTTAGTATTTATAATGCATTAGGAAGTGAGGTTCAAAAAACGTTACTAACGCAAAGTAACACAACACTACCTATGGAACTTGCTGCCGGGATTTATTATTACAGGCTTTCGTCTGCCGATGGCAAGGTACAGAGTGGAAAGCTTATTTCGAAATAGTTATAAGTTGCTGCCACAAGTAATGTAAAGTTTAGAAATGAAAAACCGATTAGGAAACTAGTCGGTTTTCTTTTATATAAGGCAAAAATAGCCCGATACCGAGGATTTTAATATAAGTGTATCCACAGCTGGAGTAATCCTGGCCTATCCTGATTATCTCACAATCCACCGCTACCTCGCGAGACTACATATATAAAAGAAAGAAATCCAATAACATTTATCCAAAATTCCATAACAGCTAATGCCTTATAGAAAGGTAACTTTACAATTCTAAAAACTACAAATCATGGAAAATACAAACAGGGACACAGCCCAAAACGCTGCCCCACAAAACGATTGGCGTACCGATGAAACCAACGCCTGGCTAACCGAAACACCACACACCGAAAACAACGAAGGCTTTGTGGCCGAACCCACAAGCTATTTCACCGAAGACCGGGAGGAAGTAAGCATACATGCAATGGCAGGCATTGACGCTCCAGATCCGGATCCGGATGATGAAGAGGAAGAGGACGATACAGAAGAGGAAGAGGATGAAAATGCTGACTGGGGCCATATAGATCCCGCAGAAGGCAACAGCCCTTTCCCCGACAGCAATGACCCAAGCGGACCAGGAAGCGCGGTGTAAATTTCAGCAACTACAAATAAGAAAGCCCATAAGTAATTATGGGCTTTCCTGCATTATAGTAAAGTAAGTAGAATTATTTTCTTTCTGCCGATTTAAAAGTGTCATCCTCGTCTGTACGGTGCACTTCCACATTATGATCTTTTCCTTTCAATTTCGATTTCCCATTGTCAGGATCATAGCTATTTGAGTCGGGCGTTATATTCTGATCCCTGCCGTCTTCTGGTCCTGGTTGAGAAACAGGATGAGGGACTGCGTTGGGATTTACAGGCACTCCGTCTTTTGCTTTTAATTGCTCGCTGGCCGTTTTCATGGTTATGTGTTTTTTGTTAAGGTAAAGTTAGTTTTAAAGAGGGTAATTAGGTTATAGGATTACTGGTAAAAGTTGCAAAGTTTTAAAGTTACAAAGTAGCATGATATTAAACATACTAGTCGCTTAAGCAAAATAAAACTTCGCTACTCTGCAGCTTAAAAAAATTCGTAGATTAGATGCCTAACACAACTAATACTTTTTTTATGAAAAAAACATTACTATTTACTGCCGCTGTTGCGTCTTTCTTACTGGCAACTCAAAAAACTACCGCACAAAATCTTCAATCCATTGCTATTCAAAGCGGTTTTAATGCCGATGTCATTGCGAATGGCGTTGGATCATCTTCCGTTTCAACCAACAATGATGTGGATGGCGTAAGCTTCGCCTTTATCTCAAGAGACTTTCAATTAACGTCAGGCAGCACAGCATTAACGTATGGACTTCCTATAAACGGACTCATAAATAGTGCGGTTGCAACACCAGCCGGGCTAAATTATCAACTAGCCGATTATAATGGAAATAACGCTTTACGTCTTCAAGATGTTAATGACGCAGGTACATTGGTGTTTACCACTCCTATAGCTGCAGTTAATTTATACATGTTAGCTACTGGTGGTAGCGGTGCGTGTGTGATAGATGCAACCGTTAACTTTACGGATGCAACCAGCGAATCATTTACAGGTGTGGATGTTTCTGACTGGTATGGCGGAAGTGACTTTGCCATTCAGGGTATCGGAAGAATCAATATTACGAATGATGTTTTAGAAACCGGAGGAGGTACCAATCCTAGGCTTTATCAAATTCCGTTAGCCATAAGCGGTGCCAATCAGGCTAAGCTTATAGCTAGTGTTACCGTGACGAAAGTGGATGGTGGTATCCCTAATGTCTTTGCGTTTTCCGCAGATGCCTATACAAGCTGCCCTGGACCCTCTAACATAACTGCCGTCGCCTCTAATTATAGTGCAATCCTAAACTGGACTGAGCCGGCAAGCGCCCCTTCAGCCGGATACCAGTATTTTCATAGTACTGCTTCAACACCACCAACAGCTTCAACAAGCCCAACAGGTAGTGTGGGTCCGGGAGTGACAACAGTTACACTTCCCCAACTTACGATGGGATTGACTTATTACTTTTGGATTCGATCCAATTGTGGTGCCCAACAAGGTTTTTGGCAGTTGAAAATGTTTACGACAGGGCAAATGGAAACTACTTACACGGTCGGAGATATCAATACCGAGTATTCTAGCGGACCTACAACAACAAGTACAACAGCATGTCCGGGTACCTTAACCGTAAACATTCCGGTAGGCTTTCAGATTGCATCCACCAATGTTTCTTACACCATGACTACAGCCCTGAATGGTTGGATGAGTGAGCAAAGAACACTTTTGGTATGCACTACTAACAATACCGCAGAGGCAGCAGTAACTTCAGGAGTTGGTGGCACTACAGGTACGTATGCCTACAACCGCACCGGATTAGACATAGCCACTGGTCTTTCCGGCGCTGTGACTTTCGACCTTAGAGCTTGGAGAACCTATGGAGGTTCAGGTTGTAATGCTGATTATAACAGAGTGAATAATAACAGTTGGAAAATTACCGTTACCCTTATACCAGACCTATCTACCGTTGATGTCGTATCACAAAAAATAAAAGTATATCCAATACCCTTTACCGATACCATCCATATTGATTCGGCACAGGATGTGAAAACCATCCTAGTTGCAGATCTTACAGGTAAGTTAGTACGAACTATCCAAGAGCCTCAGCAGGAACTTTATTTAGGCGATTTAAATTCGGGCCTTTACCTTCTCAGCATGACTATGCAGGATGGTGCTGTTCAACATACCAAAATCGTAAAGAAATAACCTTCACAAAAAAATGGGCCGATTGGCCCATTTTTTTTGCTTTATATTGAAAAATGATAGTACATCAAAAAGGGCAAAAAGTAGTTGAGGTAGAGAATTAAGCTCTTGTTCTGATTTTATAAATAAAATACAACCCTATAAAAGAAGCCGCCAGCAACAATAGGTAGCTCACACTAAGGTTCATGCTGTCACTTGCGGGTAAAATAGATACCACTCCTGAGGACAGAAACGAAACAATGATAAACACAACACCACCCACAAGGCCACTCGCTATTCCGGCGTTTTCGGGGAACTGGCTGAGGTTGGCGGTAAAATAGTTGTTAAAGGTATATCCGGCACAAGTGTGGATCAGGAAGGCAAAAAACACAAGGCTGTAAAGGCTTTCAGTAAAGGCACTGCCGACAATCATCGCCAGTACAAAAAGTGCCTGTATTAATAGATTGACGGTTATCTTCTTTAGGAATGGACGTTGTATAGTAGCTTTTCCGATAAACCCACCAAGCATCCAGGATAACCCAAGGATTAGCGAACAGTATCCAGCCACTACAGGTGAAAACCCAAGATGGTGCTGAACGATAAAAGGCCCGGTGAGGTTATAAACCATTACCATCGAATAAGCAAAGCCAAGCATGATTAAGCCAAGCGTAAAGCTCGGTGTGGTAATCATTTTATAATAGGTAGCGGTAATTTTCTTAAGATCAAATACAGACGGTTTGGATAAGGTTTCGGCACTGAACAGTATTTCAAGGAGGGCTAACACAATGGCCATTCCGGCAAGGAAATAAAAATTAAAATTCCATCCAAAGGCAGCTTCCAGATATCCACCAACAAACGGCGCAATAATAGGTCCCGCTGACCAGATAATGGTAAAGATGCTGAGGTAGCTTTTTAATTCATCGCCCTGGTAGACATCCACAAAGTAAGCCCGTTTCGCAACGACAATAGTGGCAACTGTAAGTCCGTGAACTGCCCGCATAATGTAAATAAGATAGATGTTATGAGTGTTAGCAATGCAGATACTGGCGGCGGCAAAAAGAATTAGTGAAACCAGTCCAAGGCGATATCTGCCGAAACTGTCAAGTATGGCACCAATAAAAAGTTGGGAAATACCATAGCTAATAAGGAAAATACTAAGCGTCATTTGCACCTGAAGGCTCGAAACGTTGAGGTCATCGCCCATCTGCGGCAGCGAAGGGATATAGATATCGGTGGCAAATCCGGATAACGGAATCATAGCCAGTGCCAGATAGGTAGCAGTACGGCGTCTTGTTTGTGTAATCATGCGTTGTAGTCTGTGGTTGCAAAATTAGGCTCCATAACTTTCTATTGTGAGTTGTAACTATACTATTTTATTATTGTAGGATGTGGTAGTGTTATGGTGATTTTCAGCTCTGCAACTTTGTATTATTTAGAAACAAACTCCAACAAAGGTCTTATAAACCGATCAAAAACCTCTATATGCGGAAGGTGCCCAACATTTTCCAGTTCTATTAATTGACTGTTTGGAATTGCTTTTTGTGTGGTTTTGCCAAGTTGGTCATAACGTCCCATTTTGAACTGTAATTCCTTTGGAGCGGAATCCTTTCCGATAGCAGTTCTGTCGCGGGTGCCAATGATGAGCAATGTAGGACATTTGATATTCCCGAACTCATACACTACAGGCTGTGTTATTACCATATCGCTCGTCAGTGCGGCATTCCGGGCAATAACCGGATAGTCCTTGTGCAACGTCCAGCCGGCCAATAGATTTAGCCATCGGTCATATTCCGGTTTCCATTGGTTATCGTAATAGAATTTCAGTTGATAGGCTTTATAGCTTTCGGGAGTGTTCTTTAACTCTGTCTGATAGTTTTCGTCCACCGTTTTATAAGGAGAAAACAGTTTGTAGTCCTCAAGCCCAATAGGATTTTCCAGTATAAGCTTTTCAGTAACTTCGGGATATTGCAGCGCAAATCTTGTAGCAAGCATTCCACCCATCGAATGGCCCAATATAACGGCTTTGGTAATATTCAGTTCATCTAAAATTCCCTTAGTGTTGGCTGCAAGCTGGCTAAAACTGTATTGGTAATATGCTGGTTTAGTGGATTTTCCAAAACCTATCTGGTCGGGTGCAATGACACGAAAACCATTTTTATTGAGTTCCCTTATCGTCTGCTCCCAATAAGCAGCATTGAAGTTTTTTCCGTGAAGGAGTACTATGGTCTTTCCGTTGGGTTTCGCCGGAGCTACATCCATATAGGCCATTTTAAGTTCCTGTCCTTGCGAAGGGAAGGTTATGAATTTCACTTCAAAAGGGTAAGTTACAGTACTAAGATCCTTATCCAGGGGCACAGGTTTTTGCTGGGAAAAGGACATTGTAGTAATAAGTGTCAGGATTATAAGCCAGTTGGTTTTCATAGTTCGTTTTTTAGTGTCGTTCAAATTTACAAAATGCCATATAATCGGGTTTATACTTTTTTACGGATAGTTTATAAAGTTTCTCCTTATTCCTATTCGCTTATCCCTTTTCCTTTCTAATAAAATAAGCCTTATCTTTGCCCCAGAAATAGAACATCATGGAACATAAAGCTGGATTTGTAAATATCATTGGAAACCCAAATGTAGGAAAGTCAACCTTAATGAATGCCTTCGTTGGGGAAAGGTTATCGATTATTACTTCAAAAGCACAAACTACACGTCATAGGATTCTCGGGATTGTGAATGGAGAAGACTTTCAGGTCATCTTATCGGATACACCGGGAATTATTAAACCCGCTTATGAAATGCAGAAATCGATGATGGATTTTGTAAAATCTGCTTTTGAGGATGCCGATGTGCTGATTTATATGGTGGAGATTGGCGAAAAGGAATTAAAGGACGAGGATTTTTTCAATAAAATCATCCACGCTAAAATTCCAGTATTGTTGTTGCTGAATAAAATCGACAAATCAAATCAGGAACAACTAGAAGAGCAAATCGCCATGTGGAAGGAGAAGGTTCCGAATGCAGAAATTTATCCAATATCCGCTTTAGAAAACTTTAATGTGAAGGAAGTTTTCGCAAGAATATTAGAGTTGCTTCCGGTTTCACCAGCTTATTATCCAAAAGATGCCCTAACCGATAAACCGGAACGTTTCTTTGTGAATGAAACCATCCGTGAAAAAATACTATTAAACTACGAAAAAGAAATTCCATACGCTGTTGAAATTGAAACAGAGGAATTCCTGGAAGATGAAAAAATAATCCGAATCCGTTCTGTAATTATGGTAGAACGCGATACCCAAAAAGGAATCATCATCGGGCACAAAGGCGCAGCCTTGAAAAAGTTGGGATTATGGCACGTGAAGATCTGGAGAAATTCTTCGGGAAGCAGATCCACATCGAATTGTACGTGAAAGTCAATAAGGATTGGAGAAGCAATGCGTTTCAGTTACGTCGTTTTGGCTACAACCAGAAATAATCAGCCAATAATTTTATTGAATTCCTGTTCGAGTTCCTCCATCTGTCCATAACCATTAGCCCTTGTCTGCCGTCCTATAAGATAGAGAAGTACCCAGCATGCTATCATTAGTGCTATTACAATCCAGTCTTTTGTTAAGGGTTGATGAAGCATCCAGTCTGAATAGGCAAACATCAGAAAAACTAAAAGTATTCCGGCAACAATAAAATGCAGGAACATAAAGAAGGTCCACATCGTTTGGGCTGGGCCAAATAAACCTCTGATGTGGGTACTTTTGGAGTTTTCTTCCTTTTCTTCCAGCTCAATGGATAAATGTGGTGACCAGTATTTTTGCTTCTCGCCGCGGATGGTAAACTGAATGTGGTTGTTTCTTATCTTCATCATGAAATCAGGCGGAAGCTGTTGGGCATAATCGATAAATTTTTGTCGAACGACATTTATATTTTCATCTATATCCTTATAGAACCTTGGACGTAATCGGATGTCACTGTGTGTCTCCATGGCAGAAGATGGTTAGTAATTACACACTAAAGTAATAAAAAAATTGATATTGTATTCATTAATACTACCTTTGCACATTATTTAAAAAACAGCATGAACAATATTGTAGCCATAGTTGGAAGGCCAAATGTAGGGAAATCGACTTTTTTTAACCGTCTGATCAAGAGGAGGGAAGCCATAGTTGACTCAGTCAGCGGGGTTACCCGTGACCGGAATTATGGAAAAAGTGAATGGAATGGAAAGGAGTTTTCGGTAATTGACACTGGTGGTTACATCAAAGGTTCTGACGATATTTTTGAAGGCGAAATCCGCCGCCAGGTAGAATTGGCTATTGATGAAGCGGACGCGATAATTTTCGTAGTCGATGTTGAGGAAGGAATAACTCCAATGGATGCTGAGGTTGCTAAACTACTTAGAAAGGTGACCAAACCCATTTTATTGGCTGTAAATAAAGTCGACAATGCGATGCGTGAAAAAGACGCCATCGAATTTTATAACTTAGGTTTAGGCGAATATTATACGATTGCCAGCATCAGCGGAAGCGGAACCGGAGAATTATTAGATGAATTGGTAAGGGTATTACCTGAATTGCCGGAAGTAACCGAAGAAGAAGCAGCACTGCCAAGATTTTGTGTTGTTGGTCGGCCAAATGCAGGAAAATCATCTTTTATCAACGCCTTAATTGGGGAAGATCGATTTGTGGTTACCGATATTGCCGGAACAACCCGAGATTCTATAGATACCAAATACAATCGTTTCGGATTTGAATTCAACTTAGTCGATACGGCCGGAATCCGAAGAAAAGCGAAAGTAAAGGAAGATTTAGAGTTTTATTCCGTAATGCGTTCGGTTCGTGCCATTGAGCATTCCGATGTAATTATATTGCTGATTGATGCGACCCGTGGTTTTGAAGGACAGGACCAGAGTATCTTCTGGCTGGCCGAAAAGAACCGGAAAGGCGTAGTGATTTTGGTAAACAAATGGGATTTGATTGAAAAGGACACAATGTCAACGCGGGATTATGAAAATAAAATACGTGAGGAATTAAAACCATTTACCGATGTGCCGATTTTGTTTGTTTCCGCTTTGACGAAACAACGTTTATTAAAGGCATTGGAAACGACGGTTCAGGTTTTCGAAAGCAGGAAGCAGCGTATCCCAACCTCAAAATTCAACGACTTCATGTTGAAATTAATCGAATCACATCCGCCACCGGCACTAAAAGGAAAATATGTAAAGATTAAATATTGCATGCAGTTGCCAACGCCAACGCCACAGTTTGTATTTTTTGCCAACCTGCCACAGTATGTTCAGGAAGCCTACAAACGTTTCCTTGAAAATAAGATACGGGAGAACTGGGATTTTTCAGGAGTTCCGATAGATATTTATATCAGGGAGAAATAAAAATGAAGCTTTAAATGTTAAATTTTCGTAAGAATTTTTGCGTTGAATAATAAAATCAGAAATTAGCCGTTATTATTTTATTTAATAGTAACCGCTAATTTTTTTTATGCCAAAATCATTCCTTTTACTCTGCTTTGCCCTTGTCAGTACATTTGCCTTTGCCCAAAAAACAATTTCCCTTAAAGGAAAAGTATTAGACGCCAACACCAAACTTCCAATCGAATCCGCAACCGTTTATCTTTCTTCTGTTAAGGATTCAGCCGTCGTAGATTACACCATCACCAATAAACTGGGTGGATTTGATTTCAGGATCAAGAAGATAAACCAGCCTGTTTTCCTAAAGGTTTCTTACATAAGCTATGGCGAATCCAAAATCCAGCTGCCTTCCGTTACAGAAGACAAGGATTTCGGAAACATCGAATTAAAGGAAGCGGTCAATTCGCTGGATGAAGTCGTTATCAAAAATGAAACCCCTCCTATCCGTATCAAAAAAGATACTTTAGAATTCAATGCTTCTTCGTTCAAACTGCGTCCCGATGCCAATGTGGAAACGCTGTTAAAACAATTACCTGGAGTTGAAATTGACGCGGAAGGAAAAATTACCGTAAACGGAAAGGAAGTCAACCAAATCCTGGTAAACGGAAAGCCATTTTTTGACAAGGACGGAAAGATTGCCTTGCAAAACCTGCCTTCGGATATTATCAATAAGGTGCAGGTAACCGATACCAAAACCAAGAAAGAGGAAATTACAGGCCAGGCCGCGAGTTCCAATAATGCCAGTATCAACCTGACGATTGATGAAGATAAGAACAAAGGTTTCTTCGGCAAATTCATGGCCGGTGGCGGAACCGATGAACGGTATGAAAGTAGTGCGCTCGTCAATTATTTTAAGAATAAGCGAAAGATCAGTGTTTTGGCTTCCTCAAATAATATAAATGCAACAGGTTTTTCGATGGATGAGATTTATGACAATATGAGCGGTAGCCGAAATAATTCATTCTATTCGAGTTCCGATGGTTCGTTTGGACTGAACGGAATGCGTTTTGGTGGAAATAAAGGCATCACACATTCCAATCTTATTGGTATCAATTATTCTGATGAGCCTTTTAAGGAGTTCAGTACGGCCGCCAGCTACTTTTTTGCAGGTGCAGATACCACCAATAAAAACAAAACCAATCAGATTAACTTTCTGCCTGATGGGAATTTTACAACTAACTCCGAGTCGGATTCAAAAGAAGACAAATACAGCCACAACCTGAATATGGAATTGGAATATAAAATTGATTCCACTGCTTCTTTTGTAATTGTTCCCAAGTTTGCTAAGTCCAACAGCCAGTCGGCAAGCAATTCTTTTGAAGAATCCCTTGACGAATCGAATCAACTTTTAAATGAAAGCACATCTTTTGTAACCAATGAAAATGACAGGCAGAGTTTCAATAACAGGATCGATTTCAATAAGGCGTTTAAAAGAAAAAAGAGAAATATCAGCGCTGCATTTGAAAATGAAAACACCAAGACGGAAATCAAAAACCTAACCAATTCGAGTACGATTTTTTATCAGGGAAGTAATCCCGATGATATTCGGAATCAGATTAAGAATACCCGGAATATAACTGATAAATATACTACTGAGCTTCAGTATACGGAACCCATTGGAGACTCAATAACGATCAACGTTGCTGCAACTATTGAAAATGAAAGAAATGCGGAAGACCGAAAAGCATTTGATTTTGATTTGGGTTCAGGAACCTATACGATCGCCAATGATTTCCTGACCAACTATCTGACTTCAACCCGAAATACCATAACACCAACAGCCGGATTGTCTATAGAAAAAAGGCTTACCGTTTATATTTAAATTTAGGGCAGGCCATTACCAAGTTTGATAACCATTCGTTATACCTTGGAAATGTGGTTGATTTAAATAAGCAATACATTTTACCTTCTGTGAATATGTATGGTGGCTATAATTTCACCAAGTCGAAAGCCATCTGGATCAACTACAATTACGAGTCCTATTTTCCTCAGGCCAGTCAGATCCTTCCTGTGGAAAACTTAGCTAATCCTTTGAACACCTTTGTTGGAAATCCGAATCTGGATCCCAATAAATACCATCAGATGTATTTCAGTTTCAGGGATTATGACTATGCTACCAAATCGGGTTACAGTATTTACGCCGGTGGAAGCATTTATGACAATCAGGTTGTTTCTTCTACGACATTTGATGCCAACAGAAAAAGGACTACGACTTATGAAAATATAAATGGAACCTATGAGAGCTGGTTTGGAATGAACTGGAGTAAAACAATCAAGAAAGAAGCGCACAGCTTTAAGTTTGGTTTGGGATTCAATGCCGGTTATGATTTAAGCAAGGGTTTTACCAATGCAGAATTATTCGAAGCCAAAGTTTTTGATATAACGCCGCGAGTAAATTTTACTTATGATTACGGCGAATTGTTTTCTATAAATCCAAGTTACAGATATACAGTTAACGATACCAAATATTCGAATTATGTAGTGAGTTCGGCTTCGAGTTTTGTACATAAATTTAACATGCAGGTTACGAATTATTGGCCTAAGAACTGGATTTTCGGGAATGATTTTGGCTATACTTACAATTCCAATATAGCCGACGGATTCAAGAAAGATTTCTTTTTATGGAACACCAGTTTGTCCTATAGTTTTTTCAATAAAAAGCTAATGGCAAAAGTCAAGGTGTATGACATACTCAACCAGAATCAGAACGCTACGCGTACGATTACGCCAACAACAATACGTGATGAAGAAAACATCGTTTTAAAGCGTTACGCCATGTTTTCACTAACGTATAAGATTGAGAAGTTTGCCGGAAAGGAAAAGAAATCCAACGGTAGCAGGTTTATGTGGTAAAAGAAAAACCCTCGTTGAAAGACGAGGGTTTTTTATTCGATATAAATTAGTGTATTTACGGCATAAAGTTATTAGGATTCGCACTTCTTTCGTTCAAAAGCTGATCGATGGCTATCCTGGCTTCCTCAGCCAATTTTTCCTCATTGTCTTTCCGGATTAGTTCTTTAGTCGACAGGTTTTCAAATTCGCGTTTGTAGAATGCAATGGCTTCAGTCTGCTTTTGCGTAATTTCAATTGAATTAACGCCAAACCATTTATTCCGTTTAGAATACAGCAGTGCTGCTACTAAAATCACTATTAGGATTATTATTTCGTTTGATAAGTCCATAATTTGATAAGCTATTAATTACCAGCTTCCGCTTGAACCACCGCCTGAAAATCCTCCACCGCCAAATCCGCCGCCAAATCCGCCGCCACCGCCAGAACTTCCTCCGCCGAAACCACCGCCGCCACTGCTTCTGCCAAGGCTGCTCAACAAGATTATTTCGGCTAAGCCCATACCGCCGCCGCCAGAGTTTCCGCGATTGTTTTTGTTTTTGGAAGCAATGATAATGATTACAATGATGATCACAATTATTGGAACAAATGGAAACTTACCGCCTTTTTTGTCTTTTTTTCGCTCGCCTTTGTATTTGCCTTTAAAAACGTCAAATAGTGCATCAGCGCCTTTGTCCAAACCTTTGTAATAGCTTCCTGCCTTAAATTCGGGAATGATGATGTTCCTGATGATTTCACCTCCAATTCCGGCAGTCAATCTGTCTTCCAGTCCGTAGCCTGGATTAATGGCTATTTTTCTCTCCTGTTTTGCTAAAAGTATGATTACACCATTGTCATCTTTGGCAGTGCCTCCAATTCCCCAGGTTTGTCCCCATTTAGTTGCCAACTGGCTTACGTCTTCTCCCTTTAGGCTTTCCACAATAACCACAACAATTTGTGTGGTTGTAGAATCGGAATACCGAATCAGCTTTTCTTCCAATTGCGCTTTTTCACCGGCACTTAAAAGATTGGCATAATCATAAACTGAGGTTTGAAGTTTTGGTAACTCAGGAATGTCATATTGCGCAATAGCAGGTAAAAAATGGAATAGAGCCACAACGAAAAAAGAACACTCTTATTCTTTGGAATTAATTTAAAATTCATAATTTAAAATTTAAAATAACCATAAGTTATCCTTTTGATATTTCGTTTGAGAGTTCGTCTGTATCATTATCCTGATAAGGAAAATGCTTTTTAAGCTGTTCGCCGGCATTCAGTATTCCTTCTATTAGGCCTTGCTTGAAATTGCCGTTTTTGAAGTGATTGGCCATGACATCTTTGGTACAATTCCAAAAATCGTCAGCCACCTTTTCGTTAATTCCCTTATCACCATAAATGGCAAACTGATGGCTCTTTACAGCCACATATATGATAACGCCGTTTCGTTCCTGAGTGTTTTCCATATTGAGTGTACGGAAGACTTCCATCGCCCTGTCAATAGCGGCAATGGAAGTTTCTTTTTCTATATGCACCCTGATTTCGCCAGAAGTATTTTTTTCGGCTTTGCCAATGGTAGCAACAATTTCCTGTTCTTCTGCCTGGGTTAAAAATTCTTCTACTTTAGACATTTCGTTCAATTAGAATTTTACTTCAACAGGTTTGTCAGCACCGGAAACCGATTTAAAGAAAGGCTTTTCAGTATAGCTCAGGAACCAGCTTTGTGGAATTGCCAAAACATAACCGTTGTAATCCTGTACGGCCTCGTTGAAACGCGTTCTTGCCGTTAGGATTTGGTTTTCTGTACTTGCCAGTTCGTCTTGAAGTTTCTTGAAATTCTCGGTTGCTTTTAATTCAGGATAACGCTCTACAGATACCAATAATCTTGATAATGCAGAAGAAACACCCGATTGTGCCTGATTAAATGCTGCAAGTTGTTCTGGCGATACGTTCGTTGGATCTACAGTTACGGAAGTAGCTTTTGCCCTTGCCTCGATAACAGCAGTCAAAGTACCTTTTTCAAAATCGGCAGCACCTTTTACAGTGTTCACTAAATTCCCAATCAAATCGTTTCTTCTTTGATAGGTTGTTTCAACATTTCCCCATTCTTTATTCACAGCCTGATTCTTTTGTAATCCGGTATTTTTAATTCCGATAACCCAAAAAGCAATGATTAGAATTAATCCGATTCCAATAATCCAAGGTAAAAATTTTCTAAAGTTCATGTTTATTTAATTTAAAGTTGTTTTTAATGTTTTTGTCTTAATACTTAATTCTCGATACTTAATACTATAATGTATTTTTAATGCTCAATAATTGTGCCTTGATGGTTTCCAGTTTGCTGATGATTTCAAACTTGTCCAGCGTTTTCTTTTGGCTATCCTTTAAGTGTGTCTTTGCACCTTCCAGTGTGAATCCGCGTTCCTTTACCAAATGGTAAATCAGTTGCAGGTTCTTCACATCTTCGGGTGTAAACATTCTATTGCCTTTCGCATTTTTCTTTGGCTTCAGGATATCAAATTCCTTATCCCAAAAACGGATTAGCGATGTGTTTACATTAAATGCTTTGGACACTTCTCCAATGCTGTAATATCTTTTGCCTTCTTTTAGTTCTATATGCATACTTACTATTTTTTAAACTGAACACTAAAAACTGAATACTGAACACTTTTTAGCATTAGTCTAGAGACTGATTCTCCTGATTAGCTACTTTTGAAATCGCTACATACTCTGCAGCCGATATATTTCCGTAATAAAAATTAATGGGATTAACCACCTTGCCATCCTTGTGCACTTCATAATGCAAATGCGGTGCTTCACTTCGCCCTGTACTTCCTACGTAACCAATAATATCGCCCCGCTTTACCCTTTGTCCCGCACGGCATTTGTATTTGCTTAAATGACCGTATAAAGTCAGGTAACCGTAGCCATGCCTGATTTCGATATGATTGCCATAACCCGATTTTGAATTATCTGCTGCGGCAACAACACCATCACCGGTTGCGTATATTGGTGTTCCTGTTGGCGCCGTGAAGTCCATTCCTTCATGCATTTTCCTAACTTTCGTAAAAGGGTCACTTCTATAGCCAAATCCGGAAGCAATGCGTTTCATTTGCTCATTTTTCACAGGCTGTATCGCCGGAATCGAAGCCAGTAATTTGTTTTTCTCCTTCGCCAGCTTCAGTATTTCATCTAATGATTTTGACTGAATGGCCAATTCCTTTGAAATTACGTCCACTCGTTTTGAAGTATTGATTACCAAATCAGAATTATTGAAACCTTCCAATTCCTTGTAGCGGTTCACACCACCAAAACCTGCTTTTCGCTGTTCTGTCGGAATAGGCGAAGTATTGAAATAAGCACGGTAAACGTTGTTATCCCTATCGGCTATATCAGCCAAAACTTCATCCACTTCGTCCATTTTTCTATTTAAAATAGCATAACGCAGTTTCATCGTTTCAATTTCACGCGCCTGTAATCGGTCTTTTGGAGTTTCTAAATAGGAAGAATTCAATAAAGCCACAAAACATAAAAATCCAAAAAGCGAAGAAGCAAGCAGAAACAAACCAATATATCCCAGTTTTTTGGACAGTTTTGGTTTTATTTTGCGGTAAGCTAAACTTTCGGTATCGAAATAATACTTTACTTTTTTCGCCATCTTTTAATTTATGCTATTTTTGTGCAAGTTTGAAGAAAACAATGGTTATACGAACAAATTTAACAAATGTTTCAGTCATTGCCTAAATTTTAATCTGAACTTGTTTTAGATTCTTTTTTAGGAGCGGAACTTTTAGCTGTTTGATTCAACCATCCTCCCGCTTTCCGTTGCAATCTTTTTAAGAATTTGTCTTCGCAAACGAAGACCAATCCTCAAAAAGGATTTCCACTGCAATCGGGGCTAAAGAGAACCATAAAAAAATATTCGTGCATTAGTGGCCTTTAAATCCACAACTATAAAATACAAAAATGAAATCACAAGACATTCGTAAACAGTTTTTACAATTCTTCGAATCCAAAGGGCACCTGATTGTTCCTTCGGCGCCAATCGTCCTGAAAGACGATCCAACCCTCATGTTCAACAACTCGGGAATGGCACAATTCAAGGAATATTTCTTAGGCAACGGAACTCCAAAAAGTCCAAGGATAGCCGATACGCAAAAGTGTCTTCGTGTTTCAGGAAAACACAATGATTTGGAGGATGTAGGTTTTGATACGTATCACCATACCATGTTTGAAATGTTAGGAAACTGGTCTTTTGGCGATTATTTTAAGAAAGAAGCCATCAACTGGGCATGGGAATTGTTGACGGAAGTTTATAAAATACCAAAAGAAAATCTATACGTGTCCGTTTTTGAAGGCAGTGCTGAAGAAAATGTCCCGTTTGATCAGGAAGCGTGGGACATCTGGAAAACCTTAATCGATGAAGACCGGATTATCCTTGGTAATAAGAAAGATAATTTCTGGGAAATGGGTGACCAAGGTCCGTGTGGCCCATGCTCTGAGATCCACGTCGATTTAAGGACAGAAGAAGAAAAAGTGCAAGTTTCAGGAAAAAGCTTAGTAAATAATGATCATCCACAAGTTGTTGAAATCTGGAACAATGTTTTCATGGAATTCAATAGAAAAGCCGATGGCTCTTTAGAAAAACTACCTGCGCAGCACGTTGATACCGGAATGGGATTCGAGCGTTTGTGTATGGCTTTACAAGGGAAAACGTCGAATTACGATACTGATGTTTTCACGCCACTTATTGAAAAAGTGGAACAGATTACAGGTTTTAAATATATACCAAATGATGTCACCCTGAGCGCAGTCGAAGGGTCAGAAGAGCAAAATAGAACCAACATTGCCATTCGTGTAATTGTGGACCACGTTCGTGCCGTAGCCTTTGCTATTGCAGATGGCCAGCTGCCTTCTAACACTGGAGCGGGTTATGTAATCAGAAGGATTTTACGTCGGGCAATTCGTTACGGGTTTACCTTTTTGAATACCAAAGAACCATTTATCAATAAACTGGTTGAAGTATTGGCTAATCAGATGGGAGAATTTTTCCCGGAAATCAAAGCACAGCAACAATTGGTTACCAATGTAATCCGTGAAGAGGAAGCTTCATTCCTAAGAACCTTAGATCAGGGTTTGCAATTGTTGGATAACGTTGTCGCCAAAACCAAAGGTGAAGAAGTTTCAGGAGAAAAAGCATTTGAATTGTACGATACTTTTGGTTTTCCGAAAGATTTGACCGCCTTAATCTTAAAGGAAAAAGGAATGTCTTTCAACGAATCAGAATTTGATGCCTCGATGCAGGCTCAAAAGAAACGTTCGCGTGCGGCTTCTGAAGTTTCTACCGAAGACTGGAAAGTTTTAATTCCCGGAAACGTTGAAACATTCGTTGGCTACGACCAAACCGAAAACGAAGTAAAGATTACCCGTATCCGTAAAGTAGATTCCAAAAAAGATGGAGTTTTATACCAAATCGTTTTAGATAATACGCCGTTTTATCCTGAAGGTGGCGGACAAGTGGGCGATAAGGGAACTTTGGTTTCAGCAAACGAAACTATCGATATTATCGACACAAAGAAAGAAAATAACTTAATCCTACACTTTGCCAAACAGCTTCCGGAAAATATAGAAGCGAATTTTGTAGCAAAAGTGAATACCGATTTGCTTACGTCCACTTCCAAAAACCACTCGGCTACGCACTTGATGCATTTGGCTTTGAGGACTATTTTGGGAACGCATGTAGAGCAAAAAGGATCCTTGGTCAATCCAAATTATCTGCGTTTCGATTTTTCGCATTTCAGCAAAGTTACTGATGAGCAAATTAAGCAAGTTGAAGATTTTGTAAATGAGCGAATTGAGGAACAACTTCAATTAGTTGAATATAGAAATCTTCCAATCCAGGAAGCGATGGCAAAAGGTGCTATGGCTTTGTTTGGTGAAAAATATGGTGATAATGTCCGTATGATTGAATTTGGCGACAGCCGAGAATTGTGTGGTGGAATCCATGTGAAAAACACAGGCGAAATCTGGCATTTCAAAATTGTTTCGGAAGGCGCAGTGGCAGCGGGAATCCGTCGTATTGAAGCTATTACAGGCGATGCGGTAAAAGACTATTTTACCCAACAGGAAAATGATCTGGATGCAATAAAGGAGGCTTTAAAAAATCCCCAGGACACTTTAAAAGCTGTCGTTTCATTGCAGGATGACAATGCAAAACTGAAAAAGCAGATTGAACAGTTGCTGAAGGAAAAAATAGAAGGAATGAAAGCGAATCTGGTTTCTGAATTTGAGGCAATCAACGGAGTTAACTTTTTGGCTAAACAAGTAGATTTGTCCATGAGTTCCACTAAAGATCTAGCGCAGGCATTAGGAACTTCAAAAGAAAATTCGTTTGTGGTTTTAGCTTCAGTTGAAGATAATGCTCCAAATATTCATTGCTATATTGCCAAGGAACTTGTTACAGCAAAAAGCCTAAACGCCAATGTTGTTATTAAGGAATTAGGAAAATATATTGACGGAAATGGTGGCGGACAACCCTTCTTTGCTTCTGGTAAAGGAAAAAATGTTACCGGAATTGTGGAAGCGTTGGAAAAAGCAATTAATTTTATTAATTAACAATTATAGAAACTATGAAAAAAAGATTTTTGATTTTTGCGGCATTGACAATCTTCTTAGTGGGTTGTAGTTCCGACTCTGATGGCAATTCTATTACAGAAGCAAACGTATTGGGAAAATGGTATCTTAGTGGTATAAAAATAAACAGTGAGCCTTTTACTGCCCAGACGCATGATTGTTCTACATCAAAAGATTTCAATGAGATTTTCAGTAATCATCACATCGTGTACACAGGATATGGAACAGATTGTGCTGTAGATGATACCGAGGACAACACTTGGAGTCTTGAAGGCAAGGTTTTTTCTATTATATATGATGGATCTACTCCGCCTGATGTTTATGAAATTATAAAGCTTACCGATACCGAAATGCGAATGAAGCAGACGGATGGCGCAGATTCTTATGTGTATTATTTAAACAGAATATAAGCTTAGATTGACAAAAAACCCTCTCAATTAACTGAGAGGGTTTTTTGTTTATTCTTTTTTCGTTCTCCAATCTGCTGACGCCACATAGCATAGTACAGCCCTTTTTCGTCAAGTAAGGCTTCATGTCTTCCTTGTTCGATGATATTTCCTTGTTCGAGTACAAATATTTTGTCCGCGTGCATTACGGTTGATAATCGGTGCGCAATCAATACGGTGATCCTGTTTTTGTCGGAGATGTTTCTGATGGTAGCATTAATCTCTTCTTCCGTAATCGAATCCAAAGCTGATGTTGCTTCATCAAATATCAATAAGTGTGGATTTCTCAATATGGCACGGGCAATAGACAATCGCTGTTTTTCACCGCCCGAAACCTTAATCCCGCCTTCGCCAATAGTCGAATTCAATCCGTCTTCGGCGCGTTCCAGTAATTTATCGCAGCTTGCCTTGTGCAGCACTTCCAACAATTCCTCATCGGTTGCCGATGGTTTTACAAAGAGTAGGTTTTCCCGAATGGTTCCAGAGAATAACTGGGCGTCCTGAGTTACAAATCCAAGCTGTTTTCTCAAATCGAGCAAATCAATTTCACTCGAATCTATCGAATTGTATTTTACATGGCCTTTCGCCGGTGGATACAATCCAACCAATAGCTTTACTAAAGTCGTTTTTCCCGCTCCGGACGGACCAACAAACGCAACCGTTTCTCCTTGTTTGATATCGAAAGTTATATTTTCAACAGCCGGATGTTTTGCGCTTTTGTGTTTGAAACTGACATTAGAAAAATGCAATGCCTGAATAGCACCCACATGTTTAGCATCTTTTGGACGGTATTCCTTCGGGGCGTTTAGTAATTCCTTAAAGTTTTCCATAGAAACCTTGGTCTCATTCAGCGCAATGATGAAGGCACCCAATTCCTGTAAAGGACCAAATATAAAGAAAGTAAAGAATACCATAGTTAATAAATCGCCAACGATGATTTTGCCACCAAAAAGGAAATAATACAAGGTAAAAACCACGCAGGTTCTAAGGAAATGAACCGTTGTTCCTTGAATAAAGCTCAAACTTCTTATAAACCGGATTTTCTGTAATTCGAGCTGCAGGATTTTGAACGTGTTTAGGTTTAGCCTTTTTTCTTCCTGATAAGTCAGTCCCAAACTTTTTACCAGCTCAATATTTCTAAGACTCTCGGTGGTTGAACCCGCTAAAGAATTAGTTTGTGTAACAATCTTGCGCGACACTATTTTTATCTTTTTACCTAAATAAGAACTCACCAAGGCGATAATCGGTGCGGTAATTAAAAAGATAAGCGAGATTCTGTAATCAATTCGGGAAACGTAAATGACAACAAACACAAATCCGATAACGGTTTGGAATATCAACGAAATAGAAAGTGTAATCAGCTTTTCGGAATCGATACGCACTTTGGTCAATTTACTCAAAGTCTCGCCACTGCGTTGGTCTTCAAATTCCTCAAAAGGCAAATCCAATGATTTTTTGATTCCGTCCGTGTACATTTCGGCTCCGGTTCTCTGAATCACGATATTGGTAAAATAATCCTGGAAGTTTTTGGTAATCCTCGAAATCATAGCCGCGCCTAAAGAAAGTCCAAGCCAAAAGCCAAGCTCTTTTAGAAATCCGATTTGATTGCCTTTGAATTTACCTATTTCAACACCGCAATTTTGCAATAATTTACCCGTAATGATAGAGTCAGATAAACTGAAGCAGATGTTTACTGCCGCCATTAACAGGGCAAAAAACAACAGCATTTTATGTTTCTTGAGATAAGAATATAGTAGTTTCATGAAGTATAAAAATTTGAATGCCAAAAGTAGAAAATAAATAGCCACTTAGCCTATGTTTGGATTGTATTAGTTTATAACTCGATAGAGTTTTGTATTTTTGGAAAATGAACTTTACCACTAAAATCCCGATCGAAAAATCGAAAACCCCAATAAGTTATGATTCAAGGATAGTTTCTTTGGGTTCGTGTTTTGCGGAAAATATGGGAGAGAAGTTCAGTTTTTTTAAATTTCAGAATTTCGTAAACCCCTTTGGTATAATCTTCAATCCGGTTTCTATTGAGAAATTGCTTTTAAGAATTGTCCGGAATCAAAAGTTTACTGAAGACGATATCTTCTTTCATAATGATTTATGGCATTGCTTTGACGTTCATTCGGAATTGTCAAATCCGGATAAAGTGGAATTGTTGACTTCCCTTAACGGACTTCTCGAATCAACACATAATCAAATAACCAAATCAACACATATTATCATTACTTACGGCACATCTTGGGTTTACCGAAATAAAACTTCGGGAAACATTGTGGCCAATTGCCATAAAGTGACGCAAAATCAATTCGACAAAGAGATTTTACCGGTTGAAACCATTCAAAAATCCATCAAGGAAACAATTGATTTGATTCGGAAGATAAACCCACACTGTTGTTTACTATTCACTATTTCCCCGGTAAGGCATATCAAAGATGGTATTGTTGAAAATCAACTTAGCAAAGCACACTTGATTACCGCTGTTCACAGCCTTTCCCAGCCTTATTTTCCAAGTTATGAGATTGTGATGGATGAACTTCGGGATTATCGTTTTTATGCCGAAGATATGCTGCATCCCAGCCAGACGGCAATAGATTATATCTGGGAACGATTTTCTGAAAGCCATATTTCTGAAGCACATCATTCCGTTATACAAGAAGTTGGCAGTATTCAAAAGGCGATGGCGCACCGTCCATTCAATGCTGATTCTGATGCACATCAAAAGTTTCTGCTAAATCTCAAAGGCAAAATAGAGAAACTGCAGCAACAGTTTCCCCACTTTACTTTCTAATTCTTTTCAAGGTTCAGGTTACAATTACGGCAAATGCCGTATTGCCTGCATTGGTTTTTCATGGCAAATTTGCAGTATAACTTTTAAACAATAAAAACCATGAAAACAATTAAACACATTAGCCTTGCTTTAGTATTAGCAGTAACAACAATTTTATCATCCTGCAGCAGTGATAGCAGTGGTGGTGGAGGTTCAGCAGCAGCTGGAACGATCAAAGCCAAAGCAGGAAGCACCAATTTTACCTCACTGACACAGGCGTCCTATGCTTCAATGCAAGGTGGAATGCTAGTTATCCAGGGAAGTGATGCTACAGGAAAAGCTATACAACTAGTGATAGCCGGAGCAACGGAAGCAGGAACTTATACCATCAGTGACGATAACGCTATTTCTGTTGTTGGTAGTTATACAGAAGTAAACCTTGGTACATTTGATTCAACGACATGGGCAGCGCCTTATGAGAACTCAGGATCGGTAGGTACAATAACGATTAGTGAAATTACCGCAACGGCTGTAAAAGGGACATTCAACTTCACCGGAAAAAATCAGGAAGGCACAGACACGAAAGCAGTTACGAATGGTTCCTTCAACGTAAATTTTCAAGGTAATTAATATTCATTAAAAAGAAGTATTACTTATATCCAACTAAAAAAGAGATCTGTTGTAGGTCTCTTTTTTTGCTGTAAATACGCTGTTCTACGTATTTCATTGCCTTATGCCATTAGTTAAATTTGAGCCTTGCTCAATAAGATTACCAATAAATTGAATTATTTACTATGACCCATACTTTAGTCCTGATCGCCATTTTGTTTTTATCACTTATTGTATATCTGATTAATAAAATTCAATCCGACCGTCAAAAATTCCAGTCCAGGATAAAGGTGCTGGAAGATTTTATCGTGCAGATGAGTGAAGAGCAGAAAACCCAGAGTAATCAAATAAAGTTGTCAGACGAACTCAAGGAAAGGTTAAATCACATTAATGCAACGCTTTCCAAAGATATCTATGATGTAAATTTTAAATTGGTTGAGGAATTATATCCAAGAAAATAATATATTTATCCTATAGACCTTTCAGATGCAAAAGTTAATTATATCCTTTTTACTTTCCGCCGTATGCTTCCAGTTTGGATTTTCACAGGATATTGACAAATTACTAGGGAAAGCCTTTACTTCAAAAGACTCTTCAGGATATTATTTTAAGCTAGCCAAAAAGGCCATCAAAAACGAAAGAGATCAGGCACAGTTTTATTTCTGTAAAGGAGCACGCCACGGAGATTACAACACCATCGATAGCGCAGTTTATTACACCCAAAAGTCTATTTCTGTATTTGAAAAGTTGAAAGATGCCAAAACACTCAATACGCTTTACTACAATCTTTCGCAGGATTATAGGAAAATGGGTCAATACGATAAGTCTATTACGGCTTCGCTCAAAGGCCTGGATAATGCAGAAAAAATAATTATGAAATTGGACGTTTTAATTTTACCGATAACTTATCTCTCATTTACCATGATTTTGAAAACTTCCCGAAAGGGGTTTATTATGGTAAGAAAGCGTTAGCCTTAGCAAAGAAATTGTCTAAAGACAGCCAGGCTTACATCCCGTCTGCGCTTAATGCAATCGCTATCAATTATGATGATTGGGGCAAACCCAACCAGGCTTTGTATTATCACAAACAGGTTTTTAATTATGTTAAAGGAAAGGATACCTTAGGGATTTCGCAGACATACAATAATATTGGTAATACGTTGCTAAAGCAAAAGAAATACAAGGAAGCTGAAAAATGGATCAAGACTGCCGTAGCTATTGAAGAAATCAATGAAAGGCAAACCAATCCGCGATATGATATCGACTTCTATAGCAAGGCAACCAACTATACCAACCTGGCAGTTATAGCAACCAAGACTAATCAGTTGGACAAGGCAGGGCAGATTTTGACAAGAGCGAAAGAATATTCACAAAAAAGCAAATCGGTGGAAAAATTGCGGGATTATTACCGTGCTGAATACGAGTACAACAAACTTCGCAAAAACCTCCAGAAAACTGTGGAATCCCAAGAACAATATATCAAATTGCGAGATTCGGTTTTTAATAAAAACAGGGATAAATCGTTTTTGGAAATAGAGGCTAAATACCAAACAGCCCAAAAGGAAAAAGAGATTTTAAACAAAGAACTCGAAATCAAAAAGAAAAACACCCAAACCGTCATTTTAGCCATTATTATTGCGGCGCTTTTAATTATCACTTTTTTGGTTTACCGCCAACAGAAACTCAAAAACAGGCAGCAGGAACAGGAATTTGAACTAAAATCGGCTATCGCTAAAATTGAAACCCAAAGTAAATTGCAGGAACAGCGCCTACAGATTTCGAGAGATTTGCATGATAATATTGGTGCGCAACTAACTTTTATCATTTCGTCTGTTGATAATATCAAGTATGCTTTTGAAATCCAGAATTCAAAATTAGACACGAAACTTTCGAGTATCAGTAATTTTGCCCGATCGACTATTATTGAACTTCGCGACACGATTTGGGCTATGAATAACAGTGAAATTACTTTTGAGGACCTGCAGACCAGAATCCACAACTTTGTCGAAAAAGCCAAAGAAGCCAAGCATAATATCGAATTTGGTTTTACCATTGAGAAAAACTTAATGGATTCAAAATTCACGTCAATTGAAGGCATGAACATCTACAGGACTATTCAGGAAGCGGTTAATAACAGCATGAAATATGCCGAAGCCACAAGGGTGGAAATTAACATTGAGCAGCGGAAAAATAATATTGCAATTATTATATCGGATGACGGAAAAGGATTTGACAGCAACAAAGTCGAATTGGGTAATGGCATTGCGAACATGAAAAAAGAATAGCCGAAATTAAGGGTAAGTTCTCCATTGATTCAGATAAAGATGCAGGAACAAAAATTAGTATCACAATACCAAAATAGATGAAGACATTTGTTAATATACTGTTGTTTTGCATATTCGGCTTTAATGTAGCACACGCTCAAAATGCACAGGTACAGATAGATAAATTAAAATCGGAATTGGAAACCAATCCGAACGATAAAAGAACAGCTGCCATTTATTCTGATTTAACTTGGTTCTATGCCAATGTTTCCACAGATTCTGCCTTGAAATATGGGAAAAAAGCAATTGCGGAATCTACACGATTGGGAGATTCTACTTTGATCGCGCAGGTTTATAGTGATTTGGGTGCGGTGTATTTTAGAAAAGGCGATTTGAATGCGTCCAAAAAAGTTACCTGAGCTCTATGGAAATCAGGAAAGCCAAAAAAGACGTTACCGGAATAGCCAAACTAAATGCCAATCTCGGAAATATCTATTACAAGCTTGGAGAAAATCCGAAAGCCCTGAAAGCATACTTGAGTTCTGTTGATTATTTTGAGAAAATAAACAAGCCAGATTTGGTTGCGAGCACCAAAGCCAATATCGGGATACTTTTTACCAATATGAAAAACTATCCTAAAGCCTTGAGCTATCTAAAGCAGGCAAAATCGTACCAGGAAGCCAACAATCAGGAAAGCGAATTGTGTATGACTTATGTTTCGCTGGGCAACGTTTACCAACTGATGAAAGATACCTTAAGTGCTGTTAAGTATTATGAAAAAGGCATTGTTTTTTCAAAGAAAGCAGGGAACAATGTTTCGTTGACTAAGGCTTTGAACAATTTAGGTGCCATTAAAAGTGACCAGGGAAAATCCAAGGAGGCAGTAGCCATGTTTAACAAGTCGAAGCAAATGATGGATTCGATAAATTCCAATATCAATAATTCCACTTTGCTGTTGGGCTATGCCAAAGATCATATTATGAACCGTCGGTTCGATGAAGCCAAGGAATTGCTTTTGACGATGGAACGTTCCTACATCAAAAACAAGAAAGATAAATTAATGCTGATGAAAACCTATCAGTTCCTGGTGCCCACCTGTGGTTATCTCCATCAGCCTGACAGCGTTTATTTGTATACCAACGAACTGGCTATTTTGCAGGATCAGATTATTGAAGCCGCAGTAGCAAAGCAAACCAATGAACTCGAAGCCAAATACCAAACCGAGAAAAAGGAGAAACAACTTTTGCAAAGGGCAATCGAAATTAAGAATACCCGCAATAAGCTGATTTTGGTTTCCTCGATCGCTATTTTTTTAGCCTTAATCGGATTTTTGGTGTATCGTCAGCAGAAACTCAAAAACAAGCAGCAGGCACAGGAATTCCAGCTTAAATCGGCTATTGCCAAAATAGAGATACAAAATAAACTGCAGGATCAGCGTTTGCAGATTTCGAGAGATTTGCACGATAATATCGGTTCCCAGCTAACGTTTATCATTTCCTCGGTAGACAATATTAAATACGCCTTTCAAATCGAAAATTCAAAACTGGACAATAAACTTTCCAGCATTTCAAATTTTGCAAAATCCACAATAATCGAACTTCGGGATACTATCTGGGCTATGAATAACAGCGAGATTACCTTCGAGGATCTGCAGTCACGCATTCACAATTTTGTAGAAAAAGCCAAAGAAGCCAAGCAGGATATTGAATTTGACTTTACTATAGAGAATTCGCTGAAGCAATCCAAATTTACTTCCGTTGAGGGAATGAATATTTATAGGACAATCCAGGAAGCTTTGAATAATAGTATCAAATATGCTGATGCCAAAAATATTACCATTGATATCAAACACCAGAAGAATGATATTGTTATGGTTATCAAAGATGACGGAAAAGGATTTGATTCCACCGAAGTAGAATTGGGCAACGGAATCAATAACATGAAAAAACGCATTGCAGACTGTAACGGAACCTTAGCCCTCAAAACCCAACCCAATGAAGGAACAACAATAACCATAAGGTTTCCTGATAAGATGACTTAACAATCACCATCATAAATACGGCATCTGTCGTATTTTTTTGAAGTCTAATCTCGCCACATTTGTACCATCAAGTGGCATTGATTAAAAATAAGGCAACTGAGTTGTTTTTATTGTTGTCCTTTTCAGGCTGGATTTCGTCAAGCAAAATCAACGCAGTTTGGAAAGGACTTTTTTATAAGATTGTATTGCATAACTTCACAGAAGTAAATAAAATAGTTTTTACCTTAAATAAACACAGTAATATGTCAGTTAGGATAGCCATCGTTGACGATAACGTTTTTTTACAAAAGGCTGTGGCCGAAAAGTTGTCCTTTTTTGATGATTTGGTATTGAAATTTACCGCTATCCACGGCAACGACCTGCAACAGAAACTGGAAAAAAACAAAAGCATCGATTTGATCCTGATGGATATAGAAATGCCCGAATGCAACGGAATCGAAGCAACCAAAATCATCAAATCCAAATACCCTCAAATCAAAATCATCATGCTGACAGTTTTTGATAATGACGAAAATATCTTCAATGCCATAAAAGCCGGAGCCGACGGTTACCTGTTAAAGGAAGTCAATCCCAATGACCTTTATAACGGAATCATTGAAACCCTAAACGGAGGTGCTGCCATGAATCCGTCCATTGCATTGAAGACGTTAAAGCTTCTGAGAAATCCTGTAAATTTCGAACAAAAAACCGATGAAGACATCAAGCTGACGGTTCGTGAAGTCGAGGTTTTAGAACAACTCAGCAAAGGGTTAAACTATAACATCATTGCCGATAACCTCTTTCTTTCTCCGGCAACTGTCCGAAAGCATATCGAAAATATCTACAATAAACTCCAGGTACACAATAAACTGGAAGCTGTCCAAAAAGCCCGGAATAATAACCTGATTTAAATCTTTTAGCTCGAACGGGCGAAGCAATCTCATCAGGAGCAGCACCTTATCTTCCTTTCAACAATCCTCCCGCTATCCGTTCCAATCTGTCATTGCGAAGAACGAAACAGTCTAATCAAGCACTGTTATTTCGCAATAACAGGATTTCCTCTACTATCGGGGCTAGCGAGAACGTTTTGATTTTGAAACTTTACAACTTCAATATACGACAACTGTCATTTGATATTAAGAGGAGGACTGCCAGTGGCAGTCAGGTACATGAACTTTAGTTCATCATCAATATACGACAACTGTCGTATTTCCCTGCATACAAGCGAAATCTACATTTGTCTTATAACTTTTAAAAAATCAAGACAATGAAATCAAAAAATTATTTTCTAAAGATTGCTTCAGCAATACTATTATTATTTGCCGTTAACAGTAACGCAAATAATGTTGAGATTACAGGAACCTCAGTTTCAGGTTCAAACATTACTTTTAACATCAGCTGGGAAAACAGTTGGAATGCAAACGTAGCACCGGCAAACTGGGATGCGGTTTGGGTATTCGTAAAATACCAGGATTGTAACACGCGTTTATGGGCACATGCAGGCTTAAGTACAGTGGCAGGCGATCACTCAGCTGCATCTCCACTTCAGGCTGATCCGGTTGCAGACGGCAGAGGCGTTTTTCTCAGAAGAAGCGCTTTGGGTGGCGGAAATATCTCTTCAGCAACCATCACACTAAAAATGACAATCCCAGCCGGAACTTACAATTACAAAGTTTTCGGAATTGAAATGGTAAACGTACCACAGGCCGCCTTTGAAATTGGTGATGGCGTGAGTGCCTCTACTTTCAATAGTATTACCGTAAATGCCTCTTCACAATCAGGAGGAATTACGGCAGCAACAATCGGTGGTGGCGGACCAACAGTTCCTGCTGCTTACCCAATGGGATATAATTCTTTTTACTGTATGAAATATGAAATCTCTCAATTGCAATATGTTGAGTTTTTAAATGCACTAACGTTTGCACAACAACAAACCCGTATCACAACAGACCCTACAAGTGCAACAGGTACTTATGTAACTTTCGGTAGTGCGGCTTACAGAAATGGAATCGTTATCGAAACTCCAGGAAACAATGCTGCTATTCCGGCAGTATTTGGTTGTGATGCAACAAATGGTGTAATCAACAATAACAATGATGGACAAAGCGTTGCAATGAACAATCTAAGCTGGGCCGATGTAGCGGCTTATTTAGATTGGGCAGCATTACGTCCAATGACTGAATTGGAATACGAAAAAGTATGCCGTGGTACAATGCCAAGAGTAGCAGGTGAATTTCCATGGGGAGATACTAATATCAATGCATTTTACAGTACTACAGTCTTAAATCCATTACAGCCTGGAGAAGTTGCGAATGCAGCCGTAAACGGTAGATGTGCTTACGGTTTAGGAAGTGGAAATGCTATTTACGGACCATTAAGAGTGGGACTTTTTGCTACTGCTTCTTCAGGAAGGTCATCGGCAGGCGCCGCTTATTATGGCGCAATGGAAATGGGTGGAAATGTTTATGAAAGAGTAGTATCTGCAGGAAATGCAGCAGGAGTATTGTTTACAGGAGTACTTGGTGATGGAACCCTGACCGCAATTGGTGACGCAAACCAAACCAACTGGCCTTCACCAGCTACAGCTTTAGGAGCTGGCTTCAAAGGTGGTGATTATGTTACCCAGGCTCCATTTATAAGAATTTCAGAGAGATCATCTGCAACGAGCACGGTAGCAACAAGAGGATATTCTTATGGCGGACGTGGAGTAAGATAATAATCTAATTTGATATACAGGTTTCCTAACCTGTGAAGCAATTAATTATAATAATTTAAAAATCAAATTAGATGAAAACAACAAAAATATATTTGGTTGTTTGCCTAACATTTATTTTGACACAGTTTAATGCTTTAGCTCAGTATAACGGTGGAAACTCAGCAGGGTTTACACTCAATCAGCTAAATGGAACCAGTTGTGCAATCCCTTCGCATTTTTATGCTTATTTTGGAGGATTGAACGACGGATCCAGTGTCAATGAATTTACGGCTACAGCCTGCGGAACAGCACCATTCCAGTTTGCCTATTTAGGTGGCGCTGCAGATGGCGCTGCCACAGAGGAATTTACGGTATCCTCCTGCGGAACAGCACCGTTTCAATTTGCCTATATGGGAGGAAATAATGATGGGGCAGGAGTGGAAACATTCGAGCCTTCTGTTTGTGCATTTCCGCCTCAATTTTATGCCTATTTTGGAGGCAGTGGTGACGGTTTTCACTTGGATAAAACTGCACCTATATGTCCGACAGAGCCACCAGTTGCTGATTTTACAGCTTCTGCAACAACAATTTGTGTAGGACAGTCGGTAACCTTTACAGATACGTCTACAAATGTACCCGGTGCGTGGACATGGACATTGCCTGGAGCAACTCCAAATAATTCAACAGCGCAGAACCCAACAGTGGTTTACAATACTGCCGGAACATACACCGTAACTTTACAGGCAGCAAATTTCAACGGGCTGGACACGAAAGTGGTTACCAATATGATAACAGTATCAGCATTTCCAACAGTAACAAGTACAGCACCAGCGAGCCGTTGTGATACCGGAACCGTAACTTTAGGGGCAACAGCTTCTGCCGGAACCTTAAATTGGTATGCTAATCCAACAGGTGGAACAGCTTTAGGTACTGGAACCAGTTTTATAACTCCAAGTATTGGCACAACTACTACGTATTATGTAGAAACTGCCATCGGAAGTTGTACATCTGCAAGAACAGCAGTTGTGGCAACGGTAAATACAACGCCAACCATCACGTCAACCACTCCAGCGAGCCGTTGTGATGCAGGTTCGGTTACTTTAAATGCAACTTCCAGTGCTGGAAGTACTATTTGGTATGCGGCTTCAACTGGCGGAACAGCTTTGTCGACCAGCAATAACTTTGTAACACCATCCATTAATGCAACCACAACTTACTATGTTGAGGCTTCATTGGGCGGTTGTACATCGGCAAGAACTGCAGTAGTTGCTGCAATTAATACTACTCCGACCATTACTTCCACAACCCCTGGAACGCGTTGTGATAGCGGTACGTTAACATTAACTGCGGTAGCAAGTTCCGGAACATTAAATTGGTATTCAGTTCCAACTGGCGGTTCAAGTTTAGCAACTGGAACAAGCTTTACAACGCCAAATTTAAGCGGAACTGCAACTTATTATGTAGCGGCTTCGAATGCCAGTTGTACATCTGCAAGGATAGCAGTTACTGCCACTGTAAATGCTACGCCAACAGTTACAGCAGGATCAAACAGTCGTTGTGGCGCAGGAGTGGTTCTGTTATCTGCTTCCACTTCAGCAGGAACCATTAGCTGGTATGCCAATGCATCCGGTGGTTCAGCTCTTGGAACGGGATCAAGTTTTACAACACCAGGTATTTCTACTACAACCACGTATTATGCTGAAGCTGTAAACGGAACCTGTACATCGGCAAGAATTCCGGTTGTGGCGACAATAAATACTTCGCCTACGATTACATCAACTACACCGGCAACTATTTGCGGTGGTGATACATTTACTATCTCTGCTGCAACAAGCGCAGGAACTTTAGCTTGGTATAATGTAGCAACCGGTGGAATTGTTCAGGGAACTGGAACGAGTTTTTCTTTATCCAATTGGGGAACCACAACTACATTCTATGTTCAGGCAACAGATGGAACTTGTCAGTCAGTAAGAACTCCGGTTATTGTAACGGTAAATCAAAGACCATTCAATACAACTGCTAATGGTGCTTCAAGATGTGGAGCAGGAACATTAGCGTTGTCTGCAACTTATACTAACGGAACTATCAATTGGTATGATGCGGCTATAGGAGGAAACTTAGTTTTCACAGGAAGTAATTTTGTAACCCCGACTCTATCAACAACTACAACTTATTATGTAGAGGGAGTGAATGGAACTTGTGTTTCAACAATTAGAACTGCTGTTACAGCAACCGTGAATACGCTTCCTGTAATTACAGCAACAACTCCTGCGAGTCGTTGTGGATCTGGAATAGTTACATTAAGTGCTGTTTCAAGTGTAGGGAATTTAGTTTGGTATAACGTGGCAACTGGCGGAACAGCTTTAGCAACAGGAACCAGCTTCAGCCCAAGCATTTCGAACACTACAACTTATTATGTTGAAGCAACCAACGGAACGTGTACATCAACAAGAACAGCAGTTATTGCGACCATTGATGTAGCAGAATCGATAACTTCGACAACTCCGGGCAATCGTTGTGATACAGGATCTGTAACTTTAAGTGCTGTTGCAACGGGAGGAACATTGAATTGGTATTCAGTACCAACTGGTGGTTCCATATTGGGAACAGGAGCTAGCTTTGTAACGCCATCACTTAGTTCGTCTACAACTTATTACGTAGCGGTGACTAATGGAACTTGTACATCGGCAAGAATTGCAGTTGTGGCTTCGGTAAACGGATTAGCTGCTCCAACAGGAAATGCGAATCAGTCGTTCTGTACCAGCGGAAATGTAGGTTCAATAGTAACAACTTCAGGAACCAACATCGTTTGGTATACTGCTGCAACAGGCGGAACGGTGGTGCCAAATAGTACCGCATTGGTTTCGGGAACAACTTACTATGCATCCCAAAACAATGGAACCTGCGAGAGTGCAACAAGGCTTGGGGTAACAGTAACTTTAAATACAATGCCAACAGTTACTTCAACCACTCCGGCGAGTCGATGTGGAGCGGGTATAGTTACGTTAAATGCTGCATCATCTATCGGAACTTTAGTTTGGCACAATGTGTCAACAGGCGGTACAGCTCTGGCGACAGGAACAAGCTTTAGTCTAAGCATTTCAGGAACTACAACTTATTATGTAGAAGCGGTAAACGGAGCCTGTACATCAGCAAGGACTGCGGTTGTTGCTACTATAGATGCAGCACAGACTATAACGTCAACTACTCCGGGAAGCCGTTGTGATGGCGGAACCGTAACCTTAAATGCAGCTGCTACAGGCGGAACGCTAAATTGGTACGCTGCTGCAACTGGCGGTTCAGTATTGGGAACAGGTTCTAACTTTACAACACCTTCAATCAGTGCGTCTACGACTTATTATGTTGAGGTTACTAATGGAACTTGTACTTCTGCAAGAATTGCGGTTACAGCCTCGATAAATCCGGTAAGTGCTCCATCAGGAAATGCCAATCAGCAATTCTGTGCCGGAGAGACCGTTGGATTATTAGTAATCACAAGCGGAACCAATATCGTTTGGTATAACGCTGCGACTGGTGGAACGGTTGTACCGAATGGTACGCTGTTGGTTTCGGGGACGACTTATTATGCATCCCAAAATAACGGAACCTGCGAAAGCCCAGCACGATTAGCGGTAACAGCAACATTAGGAAACTGTTTAGGAAATGATGAATTTGCATTCAGTCAAATTAAATTATGGCCAAATCCAGTGAATGATATGCTGAATATAACTAATACAGAGCTGATGTCAAAAGTCACACTTATCGATATGCTAGGCAGAGTCCTGTCAGCTAATGAAGTGAATGATTTGGAAACAAAAGTAGATATGGCAAGATATCCAACGGGAACTTATTTAGTTCAGGTTACGATTGACAATGCAGTAAAAACCTTTAAGGTTATCAAAAAGTAAGTAGTTTTAATTTTTTTTTGAGAGCCATCCCGATTTATTGGGGTGGCTTTTTTTATTTAAAAGGAAACCCTGCCTCAATTAAGAAACAGGGTTCATTTATTTTATAGCTACAAGTCAAACTTCAACAGCCAATAATTCAAAATAATTTATACTAATTCGCCTTTAAAAATCAATTCCACTCCACCTGAAATTAAATGGGCAATTTCAGGACGTTTTAGTTTAACGCTTTCTAAATGGTTTAACACCTTTTGCAATAAATCGGAATGCTTTTCATGAGCCAATTCGGCAATTTCAACACTTAGAAGCCAGTCATTAGGATGATTAGCAGCTACAGCAGCAAAAGTTTCCTTTAATGTAATTTGAGCATTCTGGCCTTCTCTTAGTTGTCTTACAGCTAAATATAATCGCTCCAATTCTTCTCTTTCCGAAGATTTTTGAGCTTTGATAGTTTTGCTGGATGGTACATGATTGACCATATCAAAACTGTTGACATCGGCTGGGCCGGAAAAAGCAGAAATTACTTTTTTACCAACGGCCATATCGTATATTCCCCATTCAGGCTGGAATAAAACAGTGTCGTTATGTGTTACTGTACAATTTTTGAAACTAATTATGATAATCTCGCCCTGAAGATTTCTCGAACCGGTAATAATTTCACCTGAAACCGTAATGTTTCCTTCAAACTCAAGCGTTACTTTTTCGGCTTCATAAATGTCATAAGCCCTTAAATCACGTGGACTCATATCTTCAATCGCAAGGTTAATACCTTTCAGTTTTCCAACCGGTGAGCCAAAACCTTCCGCATGGTATTGTGTACCGTGACCGACTAATTCCTTTTCGCGATACGATAATGCTGTCTTTCCTGTTGTCTGTATATAAACGGGTTTTCCTTCTTCTTCAATTACCTTAGTAAAAATACCCGAAATCTGTAAACCGGTACTCAATTCAATGGTTCCTAATGCATTCGATTTTATCAGTTTTTGAAGACTTGATAAACCGCCTGTTCTAAGCGCCATCGAGTTGGCAAATTCTTCCAGAACCAGACTCAAATGAGCAAAATCGGGAGTTACATAGAGTTGAGGTTGTGGTTTTGTGATATCAAAACTCTGATCGGCAGCCGAAATATCATAAGGTATTTTCTTTACGCTATCGGTCATACACCAGGCACTTTCACCAATTGATGACAATAATCCTGCTCCATATATTTTCGGATTGTCTACGCTACCGATTAAGCCATATTCAACTGTCCACCAATGCAGGTTTCGGATACGAGCCATTTCAGACAATTCGCCCATATTATTCTGTAGAAAATCAACCTGTGCCGCTGCAGCATCAATTTCGGACTGAGGTGTTCCTTCCGCTTCCTTGATTATCGATAATAAACGCACGGCTTCATACATTTCGTAATCTCGTGAGGAGGAAATCGCTTTGCATCCAATTTCTCCAAAACGACGCAGGTATTCTGCATATTCCGGATTGGCAATAATAGGAGCGTGGCCTGCACCTTCGTGAATAATATCCGGTGCAGGAGTATATTCAATATGTTCTAATTGTCTAATGTCAGAAGCAATAACTAATACATTGTATGCCTGGAATTCCATAAAGGCATTCGGTGGAATAAATCCGTCCACAGCCACCGCAGCCCAGCCAATTTCCTTCAGGATTCGGTTCATGCCATACATATTCGGAATATTATCTATTTCCAAACCAGTTTTTTTCAGGCCGTCGAGGTAAGAATAGTGTGCTACTTTCGATAGGTAATCCACGTTTTTACGCATTACATAACGCCAGACCGCTTGGTTAATCGGAGTATAATCGGCATAATCCTGTGGCTTGATGAATTGCTTTAAATGCTTAGGTAACCTGTCAATCAATGGGTTGCTTTCAAACGCTGTTTCCATAATAAGTTTGCTGTTGTTGAGGGTAAATTTACAAATCTTAGATTAAAGAAAAGTGATATTTATCATAAAAAAATCCTATCCTAATATTGTTTAGGAGCTGTTTCCGGCTGTCCACTATATCTTTTTCTTTTGCAAAGAAAAAGGATGCCGTTCCCATCCGGGCTAAAAAAACCGCAACTCTCGTCACGGTTATATCTTAATCTGCCTTCTGCTTTCTGCCGACTGATTACTTTTTCTTCGGCGGATATTGCTCCAGGATTTTAGAAACAAATTCCTTTATTTTCTCATCTTTTTTATTAGTATCTTTGGTCAGGACGCCTTCGCCATCACCCTGCCAGATGAGTTCTTTTTTGTTGGCATCAATGATATCAATATACAATGTTCCTTCGGTGTATCGAGAAACAGAAGTGTTACCACCCCACAAATAAGGATTCCATCCGTAACCCCATCCGTAACCCCAACCTGCATTGAATTGGTTGACATTAACCTGCTCTCTTTCTTTAGTAAAAAAAGAAATCAGTAAATCAGGGTTTTCACTTTTCGTAAATCCTCTTGCTGTCATGACTTCATCAATCGAGCGAAGGATCCTTTTTTTATCCAAATCGGAAATTTCTACTTTGTCAATTGAGTTTTTGTGGAAGGCAAAAGTCTTGTACGGTGCAAAATCTACATTCTTATCATAATCTGCATTTACCCTGACAGAAGAACACGAAGAAGCGATAAAGAGTAGGAGTAACGGTAAAATTTTTAATGATTTCATAGCTATTTTTAAATTAAAGTTTCTAATCGGAAATTAGTTCAGAATCAAAAACGGTAATCCTAAACTAAAACAACGAATCGTCAACCATATTAGGGATGGTAACTTTCAATAAAGGTTGCGTTTCCATAGCTCTTTTTATGGCAAATACTGCGCCCTCATTACGAGCCCAGCTCCTTCTTGAAATTCCGTTATTCACATCCCAGAAAAGCATTGATTCTAAACGCCTTGAAGCATCAGCAGAACCATCAAGAACCATACCAAAACCTCCATTGATAACCTCCCCCAGCCAACGCCGCCACCATTGTGAATTGAAATCCAGGTTGCGCCACGGAAACCGTCTCCGATTACGTTTTGAATTGCCATATCGGCTGTAAAGCGAGAGCCGTCGTAAATGTTTGAAGTCTCCCTATATGGAGAATCTGTTCCTGAAACGTCATGATGGTCGCGGCCTAAAACGACAAAGCCAATTTCCCCACTTGCAATTGCCTGGTTAAAGGCTTCAGCAATCTTGATTCGTCCTTCAGCATCGGCATATAGGATTCGGGCTTGTGAGCCGACCACTAATTTATTTTCCTGTGCCCCTTTTATCCATTGGATGTTATCGGCCATTTGTTGCTTAATTTCAGAAGGTGAATTTTTCATCATTTTCTCTAATACATCGCAGGCAATTTTATCGGTTTTTGCCAAATCTTCCGGATTTCCTGAAGCACAAACCCAACGGAATGGTCCGAATCCGTAATCAAAACACATAGGTCCCATAATATCCTGAACATAGCTTGGGTATTTGAAATCTATGTGGTTGTCCGCCATAATATCGGCACCAGCGCGGGAAGCTTCGAGTAGGAAAGCGTTTCCGTAATCAAAGAAATAAGTTCCTTTTGCAGTGTGCTTGTTGATTGCTTTTGCGTGACGGCGTAATGTTTTCTGAACTTCTTCCTTAAATTTTGCCGGATTATTTGCCATCATTTCGTTGGCATCCTCAAATGAAATTCCAACAGGATAATAACCACCAGCCCATGGATTGTGTAGTGAAGTTTGGTCTGAACCCAAATCGATATGCAAATCTTCCTGATCAAAACGTTCCCATACGTCTACAATATTTCCTAAGTAAGCGATGGAAACCGCTTCCTGATTGCTAAGTGCTTTTTTGACTCTTGGAACTAATTGGTTGATATCTTCAATAATTTCATTGATCCATCCTTGTGAGTGACGGATGTGTGTTATTTTTGGATTTACTTCGGCACAAACGGTAACACAGCCAGCAATGTTTCCGGCTTTTGGTTGTGCGCCTGACATTCCTCCAAGACCTGAAGTTACGAATAAGCCGCCTTTAGGTACTTTCTTGATTTTCCTAAAACCGTTTAGGACAGTAATTGTAGTCCCGTGAACGATTCCCTGAGGGCCTATGTACATATAGCTTCCTGCTGTCATCTGACCGTATTGTGAAACGCCTAAAGCATTCATTTTTTCCCAGTCGTCCGGTTTTGAATAATTTGGGATAACCATACCGTTGGTCACTACAACCCTTGGTGCATCCTTATGCGATGGGTACAGTCCCATTGGATGACCCGAATATATTGTCAGTGTCTGTTCCTCGGTCATTTCAGACAGGTACTGCATGGTCAATAGGTACTGCGCCCAGTTTTGGAATACGGCACCGTTTCCTCCATAAGTGATTAGTTCGTGTGGATGTTGCGCAACGGCATAATCCAAGTTGTTTTGAACCATCAGCATAATGGCTTTAGCCTGTTCGCATTTACCTGGATATTCTGAAATTGGACGTGCATACATTTGGTAATCCGGACGGAAGCGATACATATAGATACGGCCGTATTTTTCTAATTCCTCCCTGAACTCAGGAAGCAAAGCGGCGTGATGTTGGGGTTCAAAATAGCGTAACGCATTCCTCAGAGCGAGTTTTTCTCTTCGTCAGAAAGGATTTCCTTTCTTTTTGGTGCGTGGTTGATTTCGGTTTCGTAGGGTTTTGGATTGGGAAGAATTGATGGGATTCCCTGTTGTATTTGCTCTTTAAAGGTCATTGTTGTCGTTTGTTGTTTTTGCGTTAGGGATTGCAGTGGAAATCCTTTTTGAGGATTGGCCTTCACCAGAAGGCAAATCATCGGAAAGATTGCAACGGAAAGCCCGACCCTTGGGTAACGCCATAATGTTCATTTTTTAATTTGCTACTTTGTAACTTTGCTACTTCTTATTCGTTCCTGTTTTTTTATCGTATCCGTAAGGACAATGACGGCAGCCACTTTTGCAGCAATAGCCGCGTTTGAGGTGGTGTTTTTCGGTGAAACATTTATAACCTTCGGGAGTATAATAGAAATCTTCTCCTTCGATTAATTTATTTTCATTATTTTGCTCGTTCATAGTTGCAAATTTAAAGCATTATAACAAAATGTTCGTAATCGTTTCGAGATATTTAATTCCAAAAGGTTTTCGCGGGCTCACGCTGTTTCCGTTTATTATCGTTTCCGGTATTGATTTGAAATCGGACGTTGTGATGATTAACCACGAAAAGATTCATATCCGTCAGCAATTGGAGTTGTTGATTTTGCCTTTTTTTTATGGTATGGAATTGAGTTTTTTATTAAATACGTTATCCATAAAAATAAAAATACGGCTTACCGGAATATTTCTTTTGAGCGTGAAGCTTATGCCAATGAAAAAGACCTTAGCTATTTAAAACAAAGGTCTTTTTGGAAGTTTTTGAATTACGTATAATTAATAGATAATTTTCTTAGTGACAGTTTCGCCTGTTTGCAGTTTAATTTTTAACAATAAGGTTGCATTGTTTTTATGAAGGTTAGTAAGAATAGTGTAAGTGGAACGGATGTTGTCAAAGGCATCTAATTTTTGTCCCAAAAGATTATAGACAATAATAGATTCCATTTCCAGATTTCCGGAGCTTACCGCTACTTCGTTGTTTACCATTACTTTTATTTCGTTTTCTGCTGCATGAGTAGGATTCGCCAAGGCATTGTCAATATATACTACTTTAAACCTATCTTTAATTGCACCTGATAAAGAGGTAAATGGATAAGGATTTAATTTGATATCGTGAGTTATATTAAGCAACTCATCACGTAAATATATTTTTTGGTCATTGAATAAACCGTCTAATGCTGCAAGGGCAATGGTATAATTTCCTTGAGTCGGAATATTAACGCCAATGTTGACTTCGTCATTCACGTCGAAGGGTAAACTTCTGCCTTGAATTGAAAATTTAGTATCTCCGGTTTCTGTGTATATCAGATTTCCTCCTGTGTTTTGTGTTATGCAGTCAAAGAAGCTGTCTAATCCCATAGTAGCATTTTCGATGTACCCAAATAGTGTTCTGTCTGATTGACCGTTTGCATTGATAAGATCTAACCAGATTCTGTTTCTTTCCAGATTATTTACGTCAAATGGAGCGCTTGTCATAGAATTGGATGTTTTATAAAAACTACTGTTGTTGTAGGAAGCACTTCTTAAATTGTTGTTGAAAGCAACAGTAACATTTGCTGCTGCTGCCACTGGAGGGCCATCTATCATCTGTACAAAAAGCCTTGCCCGGCACCAATGAATAAATCTGCCGAAGCCGCAGGACAGCAACTGGTTCCCGTAAAATTATAAGTGAAATAATCACCCGCTGTATAATTGTATACAAATGACGAATAGAACGGATTCGAAATTAAATTAGAAGGAAGTGTGCCATGTGTCCATAAGCGAATATTTCCTTCGATCTTAGTGTTGTTGTCAAATAAAAATTGGCTGCCGCGAATGGCAGAAGGATAAGGGTTTCCTAGTAAATTCCAGTTGTCGCTCAAATTGGTTACCTGAACTCCGTTAGTTCCATAATGTACGGCCGTATTTTGATCGTTTCCTCTTTCAATCGCAATTGTGATATTTCCATTGTTAGGAACTCCCGTAAAGCTTCCGCTTAAAACATTAAAAGTAGAATTATTGAATGGAGCGGTGCCTGGAGATCGGGCAATATACCCTTTTCCTGCAGTCATATTTCCTGAAAAACTTTGCCATGTTCCCTGACCGCCGTTTGCATTCGCAAGTGTCGTGTTCCAATGGTATATTGGACCAAAGGCATAAGGAATGACAATGTTGTTTATATTAAAATTAGCAACAGGGGAAGACCAATAAACATAATCTAGCGTTCGGATATTGGGAGATTCACGTTTGTAAATAATATTTCCCGAGTTTAGAATGTTGTTTATCTGAATTAAACTTGCGCTGTTATTCAATGTAAATAATCCATTGGTCTGAACGGTTACCCTATCAGTTATGGTGATATTTTGATTTGAGTTAACCGTAAGAGAAGCGTTGTTGTAAACATTTAGGTTGTATCCAACTGCATTGGGTGCCACTGAAACAACAGGATAAAAACCATTCCCTACTTGTGGAATGATAACACAGTCTGAACTTGTAGGTACGCCATTTGGAGTCCAGTTCGCTGCATTATTCCACGCCGTTGTGTTTTGAGAACCATTCCATATTTTATTTCCATTTACGGTAACGACTGCAGCATCACTATATTGTAAGGCTCCTGTACAAAGGGAATATGTAACCTGAGCGTGATACGTAGTTGATACTGTAGGGCATACGCTAATTGTGCTTGTTGCAATGTTGCCAACTACATTCGTTGTTGCGCCTGAAAGCAGATTTGCCGGAGCAACAGATCCCTGATACCATTGTACGGTAGTTAATGATGAGCCAGTAGGCGTAAACCTCCAGCCTTCACCTGTCCCTCCGACAGTCCAGTTCGCATCTAGTCCGTTTCTGCCGGGAGCTACGACAGCAGCAGTTCCAGCTCCATTTTGAATTCCTACTATTGCATTTCCGTCATTCCAAGTGGAACAGACATTTTTTTCTTTAATAAATACATCTATTACATTGGTGTTTTCATACAGGACAATCATCCCGGTATATAGCTGTGAGTTACATGAAGTTGAATACATAGGAATATCATTCCAAGATGCTACAAGCGCCCTGCAGCCAGAAGTAAGTGTAATTAATTCGTAACCAACCTGTCCTCCTTTACTAGGGTCTATATCGTGATAAGCCCCAAAAATGCTACTCCTGAAGAGAGAGGGTTTGGTAAGTTGCTGGTAAATAACCAGGCATTATAGCCACCTGGAGCGTATGTAGTAGTGTCAAATGTTATGACACCGTTAGATCCTATTAAACATCTGTTATAATTATTTCCATAGAAACAGAAGTTGAATGGAAGATTAATTGTTGGCGACCAAACATCATCAATATTGACGCTGACAGGGTTTTGTAAGCACGTAAATTGATAGGGTGGTGGCTCCGTTAAAGCAGAAACGGTGTAGCCAGTTGGCTCATTTAACTGCAGGCTGGTAGCCTCTAAAGTAGTACAGGTGGATCCCGTACAGTTTACAGGGAGTGGATTGCCACCGCTCATTCCAATACCGCCTGCCATCACTGATGGACATGGCAGCGTTGTTGAACCAGTCCCGCTACCAACAGCACAAGGCTTATAATTTGTTGGGCCAAACCAAGTGCTTGTGTCAGAGCCCCCACAATAAGAGCGTACCCAAAAGTAATAATTTTGGCCCGTCGTCAGTCCTGTAAAGGTGACTCCAATTACACCGGGCGCAGTAGTTCCTGTAGGAGTTGTACCAGCTGTAGGAGGCGTAGGAGAAGGGCTTACATAATACTGATATCCGCCAGAAGCAGGAGGTGTTGACGCCGTCCAGTTAACAGTTACGCTAGTGGCAGATAAAATGTTGGCCAATAAATCAGAAGGAGAAGGACAGCTTGGAGTGGTGGCACAGATGCCAAATGTTCCGTTATTGTCATTACCATATTCCCAGACCCTGATATAGATTGTTTGTCCGGGAGTTAGTCCGGATCTTCTAAGAAATGACATTAATCCATTGGCGCTACTATCATCGTCACAGTCTAAAAGTGTAAGTGCGCCACATGTTCCTGAATAAAATGCGATACCACTGTCAGTCATCACTCCAGTCTGCAAATCTATATTGATTTCACCTGTCGCTGGAACTACAACTGAGAACCAGACATCCGTTCCCAAATAATTGGCACAGCCAGGAGGTGTCATTCCGGTACTTGCAGTAGCACCAACATTTGTGTAAGTTGCATAAGAACAGGTTGTTGAAATTGTTAATGGAATTGCGCCGCTACACTCATCGTTTCCTAATAATGTAGTAACTGTTCCTGAAACATATCCACTACTGCAGCTGCCAGTATTTGCTCTAATACGGTAATAATAAGTAACAGGCCCACTTAATCCGGTTACATTATAAGTTAGAGTTGGGCTTGTTATAGTGAAAGGCGAGCCTGATACAGGAACTGTATATCCGGGATTGGTATATACTTCCAAAACATAGTTAATAGCTCCTGCTGAAGCACCCCAGGTTACAGTAAAACTATTCGTTGTTATCGAAGAATTCACAGGTGATGTTGGTGCAGCTATACAAGTCGTCGCATTATTGGTTAAAGGAGTAGTTGTTAAATAAAATGGTGTGCCAGAACAGGCGCTGTTGTAAGAGAAAATATGATAGTAGTATTGAGTATTGGCTGTCAATCCTGTATCCGAAAAAGTAACGGCATTACTGGTCACGAAACTTCCCTGAATTACTCTCGTAGTACCCGGAGCTAAACCTGTAAAACCGACTGCATAAGTTGTTCCGTTCGTGAGTGCAGGAGGTGTGGCGCTGGAGCTTCTAACTATCAAATATCCGCTGGGTGCTGGACTGGCCGCTGTAAATGTACCATTTATTGTAGTTCCGCTTACAGATAAATTCAATGCTGTTGGTTGCGTTGTAGGTGTGCTGCACGGAGGTAACGTTATGCAGCTTACCGTTAAATTGAAACCGGTACAATTAGTTGAATCGTCAGAGTCAAACCGAACTGTTAAAGGTCCTGTTGTAGAAGTAATATTGGGTATGGCAAATGTCGAACACGCAGGCCCTGTACCATGTGGAGCACCTCCCCATAAAACTGTACCTCCAGTCCCTGTTCCGTCATAAATCGTTAAGTAATCATATCCGCCTTCTACAGTTATAGAACCAGTTATTCTAATTAAGTTGCCGGGTGTAGAAGGGTTTAATACAGTGTAACCATTAGAAGCTGTCGCATAGTTTCCTGCGCTACCTCCATTATCATATAAATTTCCTGAACACATAGAATAAGAATTGTTGCCAGTTGCTGGTACAACTGTTTCTGCTTTGTAGACACAAATGGTACCTGTCATGTTGTTGGATGCCCCATTATTTGTTCTCATCAAACGAAGGAGATAGGTAGTGCTAGGGTTAACCCCAATGTTACTTAGGGAAGCATTAGGAGTTGCTGGTACTGTGCAGGCAACTTGCGTCAAAGCCCCGCAGCTTCCAGAGTATACAGCCAAACCTAAATTTTTGTTTGAAGTTCCCGCAATAGTAACACTGCTTGTTGTAGCATCTGTAGTAAAACTAAACCACCCATCTCTGTAGGAAACGCCACTGCAAGGAGACGGACCGTCATTGTTAAAAGCGCTTGTAACATTATAGGGAGTGGTGACGCAAGAGGTTCCAACAGTCAAAACACTAGTCGTTGCGCAATTGTCTGCCTGTCCATAAACATTAAAAACACCGAAAATTATTAAAAGCAATAAAACTAGCTTTTTAACTATTTTATCAGTTTGTGAGGTCAGGTCACACGTATTGCAGTCTTTTCGTAAGTAGTTCTTTTTCATAAATCCTCTTTTTAAATTTGGGGGCTTGACTTAAAACCAGCTTTAATTTTACAGATTTTAAGCCATTTAATAATAAAAATAAATCATATTTAAAAAAATTCCCAATAATATGGACATAATGCCAAGATAATCGTTAAAGTGCACTTTCTAATCGTTCATATAAACTTAAATTTAAGGAAATGGGGTTTGCTGACTTAAAAAGTAATAGGATTTATAAAAAGAGCATTTTTTAAAAATTCATGTAGATTTTATTTTTTAATTCTTGCAATACTGAAAATGAATTACATATAAAAAATATTGTACTTTTGAAAATCTAAAATAGGAATTATGAAAAGAGCTATTTTTATTATTTGTGCTATATTTTCGCTTACTAAAGGTTTTACGCAATTGTACGTAAAAGACACCTATGTTTTTAACAAAGGTGCAATGGTGTTTGTAAAAGATTATGTTGAGTTGAATACTGCCACCAGTAACCTTTACCTAAGAAATGAAGGCCAGTTGTTGCAAGGGAGCACAGTGTCTAACGGAGTTAATCGCGGAATAGGTGCACTGTCTGTTTTTCAAGAAGGAACGGCCAATAATTTTGGTTATAACTATTGGTGTTCTCCAGTTGGAGCTCCATTAGCTGCTGCTGGGAATGATGCTTTTGTTTTAGATCAGGTAGTAAAAAGACCAATCGATGTGACAACTCCTCAAAATCCAATATTTACAGGAGGCCTTAATGGTTCTAGCACCAATTCGGAACTTACCATTGCCAGCCGTTGGTTATTTAAATATACTGCTGCCAATAATTATTCCAATTGGGTAAGTGTTGGGCAGTCCGGAACGGTTCAAAGTGGATTAGGCTTTACAATGAAAGGAGTTTCCGGCGATGATACAACTACCGGAATAGGAGAAGCTACAGTCAACAATCCCAGCGGGTCAGGGGGATTAAATGATTATCAGCGATATGACTTTAGAGGAAAGGCCAATGATGGAGATATCGATATTAGTGTGGCCGGAATGGCGGGTCAATACCCTAACAGTACGTTAACAGGTAATCCATATCCGTCTGCTATTAATCTGAATTTGTTTTTATTGGAAAATAGCGGTTATGTTGTTAATTATACCAACGGAGCAGTTACTTCAGGAGGTCCTGTTAATGTAATTAACGGTAACGCTTATTTCTGGGAACACCAAAAGCCGGCAACATCACACGTTTTGGTTCAGTATATTGGAGGTTATGGTTATTATGCTCCGAATAATGTTAATGCCTTTAGCCCAGGAACCTACAACAGCGCCACCTGGAATACCTATAATCTCGATGGTTCGCCTAATACAACTGGAGGAAGCACTGGTTCGACCTATAAAAGAATGTTTGCTCCGGTTGGACAGGGATTTATGGTAGAAGGAAGGATCAATGGTACAGCCAAAATGAAAAATATTTACAGGGCTTTTGTTAAGGAAGGCGTGGCTAGTGAGTCTCAGTTTGAGAAAAATGCCGCCAATATAGCTAATACCGTGGATGTTCAAAATTGGGACGAAATTCCTAACGTTGCCGGAGTTGATTATACCCAGTTTTCTAAATTACCTACACCACAAATTAAAATACATACCATCTTCAATAATCAGTTTACGAAAGAGATAACAATGGCATTCAATCCCAATACAACTGACGGATATGACAATGCTATGGATGTCAACTCTTATGAAACCAATTTGACGAACGATGCTTATTTTTCCTTGGCTGATAATCCAAAGAACTTTGTTATAACAACATTGCCTTTTTCTGTTGACAAAAGAATTCCGTTTACTTTAAAAGCTGGAGATCAGGCGATTTTCAAAGTGTTTGTTGGCGATATAATTAATTTCTCAGATTCTGAAAATGTATACTTATATGATGGCGTAACCGGAATTTACCACGACATTAAAAACGGGTTTTACGAAACCGCACTTCCGGCAGGAATTTATCAGAATCGATTTGAAATTACATTCAGGGATGCTGCATTGTCAGTGACTAATCCAATAAATGAAAACATAGCTGTTGTTCAGAATAATACAAACCATATCTTAACTGTTTCCAATCCGAACTTGATGGATATAAAATCTGTTATATTATTTGATATCACTGGCAAATTATTATTCAACAAAACAAATTTAGGATCAAAAGCCAGCTATGAGTTTTCCACAGCTTCCTTGAGCGATGCAGTTTATTTAGTCAAGATACAAACCAGCGATGGGCAGAGCTTTGGACAGAAGATTCTGGTTTCATCAAAATAGATTACTTAAAAGCGATTTAATAGTCGCTTTTTTATTTCAATACCTTCCAATAAACTATTTTTGGAAAATGAATTCCACTGAAAGTTTTAATCAGCAAATCACAATAAATCATCCCAATATTACGTTATACATAAAACGTGAAGATTTATTGCATCCTTATATTTCGGGAAATAAATTCAGAAAATTAAAATACAATCTGAGTCGGGCGAAAGAAGCAGAAAAAGATACATTGTTAACCTTTGGAGGCGCTTTTTCCAATCATATTTTAGCAGTTGCTGCAGCGGGTAAAGAATATGGTTTCAAAACGATTGGAGTCATTCGGGGAGAGGAATTGGAAAATAAGGTGGCTGAAAATCCTACGCTCCAGAAGGCAAGAGATCTGGGGATGGTATTTGAATTTGTCACTCGCGAAATTTACAGGGATAAAAATCGACCGGAGTTCATAAGCAGGCTAAGCAAAAAATACGGTAGTTTTTATCTAATTCCCGAAGGTGGAACCAACGATTTAGCGGTAAAAGGCTGTGAGGAAATCCTAAACTCAGAAGATGAGAAGTTCGATTATATATGCTGTGCCGTTGGTACTGGAGGAACGATTTCGGGCATCATAAATTGTTCAAAAAGTAGTCAACAAGTTTTGGGTTTTCCTGCCTTGAAGGCTAACTTTTTAACAGAAGATATTTGTAAATTTGTAACCAAAACCAATTGGCGATTGATTTCCGACTATCATTTTGAAGGTTACGCCAAGGTGTCAGAAGATTTGATAAGGTTTATAAACGATTTTTATCAAGAGCATCAGATTCCGTTAGATCCCATTTATACAGGTAAAATGGCATTTGGTGTGCTGGATTTGATAAATAGGAATTATTTTCCCGAGAATTCAAAAATCCTCATGATTCACACGGGTGGATTACAGGGAATAGCCGGAATGAACAAAGTTTTGAAACAAAAGAAACAATTAGAAATTAATACCGATGATTAAGAAAGCCCTTTTACTACTACTCATGGTTTTTGTTGCTTCCTGTAGCGCTAATCACTCTACTGTAAGGACTACAAAACCAGATCCAAGAAAGACAGAAACTCCAGTCGTTCAAAGAGTGAGAAAACCAATTTACAGACCTGCAACTGCACAAAATCCTGTAGCTGTGACTCAAAAGGATTCGCCTGCTTTACAAACAACTTATTCCAATACTACTGAAGTTTTGGAAGCAACCACAAGAGTGAAAGTTACAACTGCGATGGTATTGGCCTATATTGAAAAATATAAAAACGTAGCTAAAGACAATATGACCAGAACCGGAATTCCGGCCAGTATTACCTTGGGACAGGCAATTTTGGAATCAGGTGCGGGGACAGGGCCACTAAGTGTTCAGGCGAATAACCACTTTGGAATAAAATGTCATAAAGAGTGGACAGGATCAAGTATAAAATATACAGACGATGAAGAAAATGAATGCTTCAGAAAGTACGAAGACCCAAGTTTATCGTTTAAAGATCATTCTTATTTTTTAACCAGCAGGCCGAGATATGCTGAGCTTTTTGAATTTGGTAAAGACGATTACAGAAGTTGGGCTTATGGTTTAAAAGCGGCTGGTTATGCCACGGATACTAAATATCCGGATAAGCTTATCGGACTAATAGAAAAGTATCAATTGAGTAAATTTGATGCTGAGGTTCTGGGAAAGGAGTTTGTTCCGACAAAAACTATAGTAAGCAAGCCGGTTACCTATAATGACGACATTCAGAAATATACGGTTATCAAAGGCGATTCACTGTATTCCATTTCTAAAAGATTCAACATTTCCGTTGACGAATTGAAAAAGAAAAACAACTTACCTGACAATACTATTTCGCTGGGACAGAGTATAATTGTCAAATAAAAAAAACCAAATTACAACATGATTTATCAAAGAAGCAGTCAGTTGTTTACTGAGGCTGAAAAAGTGATTCCGGGCGGTGTGAACTCACCGGTTCGCGCTTTTAAAGGCGTCGGCGGAACTCCAATTTTTGCCAAGAGCGCTAAAGGTGCCTATCTTTATGACGAAGATGACAACAGGTTAATTGATTATATCAATTCGTGGGGACCAATGATTTTGGGCCACGCATTCCCGCCAGTTATAGACGCTATAATTGAAAAGGCAAAAAAAGGAACGTCATTCGGAATGCCTACAGAACTAGAAACCAAAATTGCAGCATTGGCTGTTTCTATGGTTCCAAATATTGATAAAATCCGTTTCGTAAATTCGGGAACGGAAGCGTGTATGAGTGCCATCCGTTTGGCCAGAGGTTTTACCAAGAGGGATAAAATTATAAAGTTTGCCGGATGCTATCATGGGCATTCAGATTCCTTTTTAATTCAGGCCGGGAGTGGAGCGAGTACTTTTGGCACACCCAATTCTCCAGGAGTAACACAAGGCACTGCGAAAGATACTTTGCTTGCAGGTTTTAATGATTTAGAAAATGTAAAGGCGTTATTTGAAGCCAATAAAAATGAAATCGCTGCGATCATAATTGAACCGGTTGCCGGAAACATGGGCTGTGTTCCTCCAAATGAAGGCTTCTTACAGGCTTTAAGAGAAGTTTGTGACACTAATGACACCTTGCTGATTTTCGATGAAGTAATGACCGGATTCCGATTGGCAAAGGGCGGTGTTCAGGAATTATACAATGTAAAAGCCGATATTGTTTGTTTTGGGAAAGTTATAGGAGGAGGATTGCCTGTTGGTGCCTTTGCCGCAAGAAATGAAATAATGAATTACTTATCGCCTCTTGGACCGGTATACCAGGCTGAACCTTATCGGGAAACCCGTTGGCCATGGCCGCAGGTTTTGCGATGCTCCAAACCTTGAATAATGATTCGGATATCTTTAAAAGACTGGAAGAGAAAACGGCTTATCTTCATAATGGAATTGAAAAGGTACTAACCAATAACAACATCGTTTTTACCATTAATAGGGTTGGCTCAATGATTTCGGTCCATTTTGATGCTAATCCTGTCTTTGATTTCAATACTGCAAAAAATGGTGACAACGATACCTTTAAGAAATTCTTCCACGGTTTGTTGAATGAGGGAATCTATATTGCACCTTCCGCTTATGAAACCTGGTTTATAACAGACGCACTAACCTATGAAGACCTTGATTTTACAATTCGGGCCATTGATACCGTTTCCAAAAGTTTATAAATAAAAAAGTCCCGATGTAATCGGGACTTTTTTATCTTTTTATCGAAATTATTTTATCAATTTATTGAATAACTCAGGGTTCTTTTCTAATCTATCCATTAACTTTCCGTCTAAAGTAGCTCTAATTTTTGCTTCAACATTTCTCAACATTTCTGCCTTTCTTTCTGGTAGAGCCGTTTTGTCATCAATTACCTGAAACTTGTATTCAAAAAGCCTTACGAAATTTTCGTTCATCGTTTTGTCTAAACCAAGGTATTCTGATAATTCAGCAGCTTGTTTTACAGCTTTTTCAGTAGGAGTTAAACCAGCAGAAGCTTTATCCTGTGCATTTGCATTTATTGAAAATGCTAAAAATAATGTTAGAGCAGCAATTAATTTTTTCATTTGTTTGTGATTTAGTAGAATAATAACTCCAAAACTAAATTATTTTCATTAAAACTCAAAATTTATTTCGATATACTTTTTGTCAGTTTACTTTAACTCCTTCATTTCTTTTCTTTCCGCCATTTTTTCTTTCATTTTTTCTTTTCTCTCATCACGGATTTTTTCCCATTTTTTAAACTGCTCAGGAGTTAGGATTTTTTTCATTTCTGAACTTACTGCAGCCTCTTCTGTTTGCATCTGAGCTTTCATTGCCGCTCTGTCTTTTTGTTTGGCATCCTGCATTTCTTTCCTTTTCTGCTCTCTTTTCTCAACCTGTTTGCCAACTAATGCTTTAACCTGTTCTTTTTGTTTTTCATTCAGGTCTAAGTCTTTAGACATCTTTTTTAACTGAAGATCAACTTTTTGTTCCGAAGTCAATCTTTCTCTTCCGGCTCTTTTTCCTTCTTTTTCTTGTGCAAAAGCTGTCATTCCAACAACTAATAATGCAGCTACAAATAATTTTTTCATTTTTATATATTTTTTAATTAATGTGCCAATAGGACAATGTCGTTTATAAATGGTTTAATCCTTAACAAAATTTTATAAATAAAAGTATTCCAAGAGATGCGAGTCCATTTAATTTCCCGAAAACCTAGCTTTCAGATCGGTATATATATTTTCATGGCTCTGCAGGAATTGCTTGTCTTCATAACTCAATCTAAGTTTTCTCAAATCCCCCATATATTTATCAGCCTTATCAAAATCATTGGTTACGATGGTAGCAAAAATAAGGTTTTTTAAGAGGGCAATACCAACCTTTTCATCCACTCTTGCCTTGCTATCATCATAATTTACCTCGGCAATAGTTTTTTCCCACATAGCTATCGCGTTGTCAATGTCTTTGACGGCTTCCTCTGTATTTACGGTATAATTTTTATATCCGGATACGGCAAAGTCTTTCGCCTTTTCAATATCGTCATATTCCCCTTTTTTGTTTTTAACATAAAATAAAACGACATTTCGCGTCACTTTAGGATAACCATAAGTTTGATTCAGGTAATTATTTATATACCCTAATGTTTTTTCTACTAAGGGTCTTTCAATGCTTAACCTATTTGGTTTTGAATTGGTTGTCAACACTTCGTATGTGCCAGTTTCTCCATAAATACCCGATTTTAAGATTTCATTGCCTAATTTGATTTCCACGTTGGTAGGCATTCTGTATTTAGTAATGTATTGGGTTTGTTTGGTGGTGAATTTTTCCCTGGTTTGTGGATTGTAATTGTCGACACTAACAATAGAGGCTACAGGATCAACCCATTCAAATGGTTTAAAATCGATCTTTATTCTCATACCGCCGGGACCATCAGCAAAACCATCGATATGGATATAATTTTTCGCTAAAACTTCAGGATCCAATATAATGGTTTCACTAGTGTTTATAGATTCTACCTGTGGTTGAGGCGGATAAACGAATGTTGGCCTTTGTGGAATTTTCAGCTCAGGTCTTTTGTCTTCAAGCAACAATTTTTCAAGCTTCGACATTTTATTGAATTCATCGCTCTCCAGCTTGTATTTTTCTTTAGCAGCCACTACATTTTTATCATGCTCCTTCAGGATAACCTCGTCGTAATTTTTTTGAGCTTCCTTAACTTTTTGAGGATAGTTTTTTAAGTCCAGTTGATATTTGTCTTCTGCTATTTTTCTAAAGGAGCTGTCATCTTTTAGGTAGGGGTGGTAATGGTGCAGCTATAGGTCTTTACGTTATCCGGCAATATCTTTTTTGGAAAAAGTGTCTGCGAGAAGGCCATTGGTACATTCTGAATTGTTTGTGCCATGGCTGAAGACAATCCGATAAAAAGGAGCGTTATTATTATGGTTTTTTTCATGTGCTTAGAATTTTAAATAACCATATTTTTCATTGGAAGGCGATTTTGCTCTTACTATGTATTTTCCGTCCTGGACAAAAATGTTTACACTGGTGTCCAAATCAAAATTCTCCTTCAGATAACCACGGTATTCATCAGCATATTCTATTTCCAATCCATTGTCAGGAATAAGGTTGCCCGATAATTTATTGCCACGGTCATCATAATTTTCAATGCTTATGAAACGATCATTAAAGGTTCTTTTTCCTAACATCGTTTTTTGCATGTCGTTGTATAAAATCGTCAGTTGATTGTCTCTGATGAAGTAGAGATAGGATAGGAAACGCCCGTTGTCGTTCATCGTTTTTTCCTCACTAAATGGAACATCCTTAAACCATTCTAATTTGCCCGTTTCATTATCCAGCTTCGCAAAAAAGATGGAGTTGTTGTTGTAGGTATAATTGTATTCCCAATTAAAGGACTGTCCGGCCGTCACAGGTTTAGCTTTTTTATCGGTAAACATTTTGTCTCCAAAAAACCAGGTTTTCATACCGTCAAAAACAAAATCCTTAATCAGCAGGCTGCCAATTTCCTTGGTCTCGCTTTTTTCGATGTAAATCTTTTCGCCATCCTTACTGAATTTAGCTGCATAAAATCCATCTGCGGGTATGTTGCCACCATATACCTGTACGGCTTTTGATCCAATACGGGTATATAATCCATGAAGATAAAAATCATCGTTTAAGAAGTGTCCCTTAAATTCATGGAGCTGATAATCGTTATCAAATTTTAAGGAAGTCTCCACCATGGCCTGTTTGCTTTTATCCCAAAAGAAAAGCGTCTTAAAAGGTTTTTCCTTAGCCTGGTCGATAAGTTTAATGAAAAAAACATTGCCTACATTAGTCACATAAAAGCTCCCAGCACCATTGGTTCGGTTCATATAAGGAGTGGCATAACTGATTTCGCTGACTAACTTCAGGTCTTTGTCAAAAACAATGGCATTGATTTTTTCGTTCGTCTTTTTGTCAAAGTTGTACCTTTTCGTTACGGCATAAAACTGTTTATTGTCTGATTCCGCAATGTTGTAATCTGAGTTTCTTCCCGGCATTTTAGTAATTAATACAGGTTCTGATTTTGTTCCGGTTTCGATGTTTATCTTGATATAAAACAATTCCCTTTCCTTTGTCTTAGTATTGAAATCATCCATAAAAAGAATGAAATTAACGCCACTTACCTGGAACATTGCGAGATTGGAACTGGTAGCCATTCCCATAGCAGGTTGTTTTGTAGATAAGTCGAGGTTTTTTATTTTGTTGAGCTTGGCAATATCAAGTGCATTGACATTGATTTCCTTGTTGAAGATTTTTTCATTGTATCGGATGTTGATTTGGTAAACTGCAGATCCTGTAATACAATGCTGTAAGGTAGCTTCGGTTTCATTGGAAGACGGAAAAGCATTTCCCCATGTAAATGTCTGGCCTTTTATAGTAGCAGAGCATAGCCCGATTAGCATGCAAGCCAATAAACTCAAATTTTTCATAGTTTGTTTTTTGGTAAAAATAGAAAAATCTGCCTGTAATAGGCAGATTTATTATGTTAATTCGATGTTATTCAAAAAATTAGCTTAGTTTAGTACAACCATTTTATTCTCGCCGTCAATAACAACTTTAGTTAAGCCATGTTTGGATAAACCTTTCATAGCTGCATCCCATTTTTTACCGCTTAATGTCGATTTGTCCTTAAGTTGCCCTATTGGCTGGTTGTTTTCGGTCTTTAATAAACCTATGATTAGTTTTTCATCCTCTGTTAATTCAAGCTGTTTTTTTCCGGTCTCATCTGTGGGAAGAACAGTACTTCCTGTATAGACGGATTATTAGTAAGGAACATAATCAATCGGTCCATTCCGATTCCCAAACCTGATGTTGGCGGCATTCCGTATTCTAAAGCCCTTAAGAAATCCTCATCTATGATTCCGTTCGCTTCATCATCACCTTTTTCGGACAAAGCCATTTGATTTTCAAAACGTTCTCTCTGGTCGATTGGATCGTTCAGTTCTGAATAAGCGTTGGCAATTTCCTTTCCGCAAACCATTAATTCAAAACGCTCAGTTAACTCCGGATTGTCTCTGTGTTCCTTACATAAAGGCGACATCTCCTTTGGGTAATCGGTAATGAATGTTGGTTGGATAAAGTTGCCTTCACATTTTGCTCCAAAGATTTCATCAATCAGCTTTCCTTTACCCATGGTTTCGTCTACTTCAATATGCATGGATCGACAGGCTTCAAATAACTCAGCTTCCGTTTTCCCCGAAATGTCAAAACCTGTATATTGTTTGATGGCATCCGTCATCGTGACTCTGGCATAAGGTGCTTTAAAATTTACTGTATGTTCTCCAAAAGTAGCTTCGGTGGTGCCATTTACTTCCTTGGCGCAATATTCCAAAAGGTTTTCGGTCATTTCCATCATCCAGTTGTAGTCTTTGTAGGCTACGTAGATTTCCATTGCGGTAAATTCAGGATTATGCGTTCGGTCCATTCCTTCGTTCCTGAAGTTTTTAGAAAACTCATAAACGCCATCAAAACCACCAACAATTAATCTTTTAAGGTATAATTCGTTTGCGATCCTCAAATATAGTGGAATGTCTAAGGCATTGTGATGTGTGATGAACGGACGCGCCGCTGCACCACCGGGAATGGATTGTAAAACTGGAGTTTCCACTTCCATATAACCGGCATTGTTGAAGAAGGTTCTCATTGCGGTGAACAATTTTGTCCTTTTCATAAAAACTTCTTTTACTTGCGGATTTACCACTAAGTCAACATAACGCATTCGGTAACGTAGTTCAGGATCGTTAAAAGCATCGTGAACATTTCCTTCTTCGTCTGTTTTTGGCAATGGTAACGGCCGTAAAGTCTTGCTTAGGAAAGTAAATTTCTCCACGCGTATGCATTTTGCACCCACCTGAGTCGTAAACAATTCGCCTTCAATACCAATAAAATCGCCTAAATCGGTTAGTTTTTTAAATACCTGATTGTATAGCGTTTTATCTTCTTCAGGGCAAATCATGTCGCGGTTTAAATACAATTGTACCCTTCCTTCGCTATCCTGAAGTTCAGCAAAGCAGGCTTTTCCCTGATCGCGGACACTCATCAAACGACCTGCAACCACAACCTTCTTTCCTTCCTCAAAATTCTCCTTAATATTCTTAGAAGTATGCTGCACAGGGTATAAATCTGCTGGATAAGGGTTGATTCCGAGTCCTCGTAAGGCATTCAGTTTGTCTCTTCTGATGATTTCTTGTTCCGAAAGTTGCATATAATTGTATTTAAGCGTGCAAAGATAATTATTAACTCCTAAGTTTCAAAGCTATTGCTAAATGTTGACGTGTTTTGACTAGTGTTGACTAGTATTGATTGGTTTTGACTACTGTTGACTACTAATTTGAGTATTTTAGAGCAGTTCTTCGGGTGCTGTTCGGGTTATGTTCGGGTTTTGTTCGCAAAAAGGGTGGTTTTTGCGAAGGAACTGTGGACCAAGGTGGAAGAAAACCTATTTTAATTGACAAAATTTTAGCAATTGGTTACAAGTTTAAATCGTAATTTTGCTGTCTCATATAGCAAAAATGAACAAGCAAATTCAACTACAGGATTTAGGGAATAAGGATTATAAAGCAGCTTGGGATTATCAGGAAGCACTTTTTAAGGAAATTGTCGATTTAAAAATCCGAAAGAGAAATCAACCTGAGATTGAAACACCTAATTATTTTCTTTTTGTAGAGCATCCTCATGTGTATACTTTAGGCAAAAGCGGCGATATTAGTAATTTGCTGCTTTCGGAAAAACAATTGGAGGCTAAGGGAGCTGCTTTTTATAAAATCAATCGGGGTGGCGATATTACTTATCATGGTCCAGGCCAAATTGTAGGGTATCCAATCCTGGATTTGGAAAACTTCTTTACGGATATTCATAAATATTTGCGCTTTTTGGAAGAAGTCATAATCTTAACTTTAGCCGAGTATAATATAATAGGCACAAGGAGCGAAGGAGAGACCGGTGTCTGGCTCGATGCTGGAACACCCTTTGCCCGAAAGATATGCGCAATGGGCGTTCGTGCATCCAGATGGGTTACCATGCATGGTTTTGCATTGAACGTAAATGCTAATTTAGGCTACTTCGATAATATTATTCCGTGTGGGATTAAAGGCAAGGCTGTAACTTCAATGCATGTTGAATTAGGGAAAGAGGTTAACGAAGCCGATGTAAAGGCAAAAATCATCAGGCATTTTGCTGTTTTATTCGAAAGTACTTTTGCCGGGCTTAACCAACTTAATACTGTAGTTTAAGAATTCCTCTTCCTTTTCAAATTCAAGCTCAAGCTGGTCGGGTAATAAACGGAAGCTCATACGATGGTATTTAGTTGTGCCATATTTCCTGATGGCTTCACGATGTTCCAAAGTAGGATAGCCTTTGTTCTGTTTCCAATTGTACATAGGGAATTCTTCATGAATCCTTTCCATATATTCATCCCTGTAAGTTTTTGCCAAAACAGAAGCCGCTGCAATGCTCATGTATTTGCTGTCTCCTTTAATTATAGTAGAAAAAGCGATACCGTTGACAGGCTTAAATCTGTTGCCGTCTACGATTATATAATTTGGTATAGGATTTAACCTGGTTATGCATTCATGCATCGCTTTTATAGACGCATTCAAAATATTTATCTCATCGATTATTTTCGGTTCCAGATGCGTTACCGAATAACAAACAGCCTTTTCCTCAATTAAAGGTCTTAACCTTTCTCTTGTTTTTTCAGTAAGTTGTTTGGAGTCATTAAGCAGATCCAGTTCAAATTCTTCCGGTAAAATGATGGCAGCAGCAGTGACAGGGCCTGCAAGGCAACCACGACCTGCTTCATCGGTACCGCATTCTATATCGAAATCTGAAAATCTGAAATGCAACATTGATTTTTTTGTGTAAAAATAAAACATTGACGCAACTCTTTTAAAATAATTGCATCAATGTTATGGTTATGTAAATTTAAAAAACATTTAACACAGTAGAAAACTATATATTTATAGTTAATATTTGGTTAATTAAGAATTTATTAGGAAGTTTGCAGAATAACTAACTCAAATAAAATTAATATGAGATCGAAGTTCAAATGGATTTTTACGCTATTATTAGCGTTATCAATGCAGTTTTCGTTTGCACAAGAGAAAACTGTAACCGGTGTTGTTTCAGATAAATCTGGGCCATTACCAGGTGCTAATGTTGTTGTTAAAGGAACAACACGTAGTGCGCAAACTGATTTTGATGGAAAGTATTCCATTCAGGCAAAAGCGGGAGAAATTTTATTGATTTCTTTCACAGGTTATAACGATTCAAGTGTAACAGTTGGTGGTGCTAGTAACTACAATGTTTCGCTGAAAGAACAAAGCGTACAATTAAATGAAGTTGTTATCCTTGGATATGACAAGACAGCTACCAAGCCAAGATCTATTGCAGCTAGTACAACAGTGTCTGCTGAAAGTCTTAAAAACAGACCAAACGTTACTGTGTTGCAGTCTCTTGCAGGGAATGTTGCTGGTTTAAGTGTTATTTCCTCTTCAGGTTCTCCTGGTTCTGCGAAATTTGATTTGATCGTTAGGGGATTAGGGTCTGTTAACAGTTCTACAGAGCCTCTTTATGTGGTGGATGGAGTTCCTACGAATTCTGTTGTTTTTAGAAATATTAATCCGGAAGATATTGAGTCTGCTACTGTTTTAAGAGATGCATCTTCAACTTCTATTTACGGATCAAGATCTGCGAATGGTGTTGTAATCATCAAAACAAAAAGCGGAAAATATGAATCTAACCTTAAGATTTCTTACACCAGTACTTATGGTATTTCTGAGTTGACTAAAGACAAATACAATCTTATGAGCTCTCAGCAATTATTAAGATTGCAAAGAGATAATGCTATTAGTGCCGGTTCTGGAGCTAATACATTACTTAATATTGGTTTAGGTAGAATTGAAGGTTCAGCGACCTTCAATGATCCTTTGACAGATGCTGAGATTCTTAGAGCGCCTAATACGGATTGGAGAGATGTTTTCTTTTCTACTGCTCAGACACAAACGCATAACCTTAGTTTAACAGCCGGTGGTAAAAACCTTAATAATTTTACCTCTTTAAGTTATACGGAACAAGATGGTATCATTAATACTACTAATTTCAAAAGGTTTACTTACAGAACTAATTTAACAGGTAAGAGTACTAACGACAGGTTTAATTATGGTACAAGTTTAACAATGGCCTTATCTAAAAGATTTCAGTTAGGTCAGGAAACTAATGCGGCTATCAATAACAACGTTGTTCAAAACCCATTGCTTGGAGCATTGACAGGGGTGCCTTACTATAGTGAGAATTTATATCCAGGTTCAGGTCAAGGTTTATTTGACTTAATCGGAACTGATTTCGATGGTGGTAATACCACACTAGTGTTACAGGATCTTTTGCAGGATGGCAATCAGCCTAACAGATATACAGAACTTAAGGTTTTAGCTAATGCGAATGCAAGCTACAAATTGGGTAAATATTTTACTGTGGCTACAAGATTTGGAGTTGACTATAATAACTCAGACAGGGTATTCGCAAGAGCTCCTTGGTCTTATTTATCTATAGCAGTAAGAGAGACTAGTGGACCACTACCTTATGGAGGTTTTGAGCAAAGAACTACTGACAGGGATTTTGGTTTTAACATTGTTAACAGTTTGAAATACTCAAGAGTTTTTGGAAAACACTCTCTAGATGCGGGTATTTATATGGAGTACATCAAAGCTTATCAAACTATCAACCAACATCAGCAAAATGGACTTGATTTATTGACCTATGCTTTTGGAGCTGGTACAGGATGGGTTGATGTAGGAGCTACCAATCCGGCGCTTAGACCAACTAATAGCGCTTTGAAAAACATGGCAGGTACTTATTCTAATTTTGCTTCCGTAACCTACGATTATAATGATAAATATGGAATTGATGCCGTAATAAGAAGAGATGCAAGTTACCGTTTCATTAAAGACAATACTTGGGGTACTTTCTGGTCTGTGGGTGGAAGATGGAATATTGACAAAGAAAGCTTCATGAAAAATTCTGTCTTCAATATGTTGAAGTTAAGAGCTTCCTACGGTATCCAGGGGAATCAGAATCTTGTATATTTAGGTCCTGGTGTTAACCCATTATACTCTGCAGATAATCTGTCTAGAGATTTGCTTTTCACTAATTTAGGGTACGGAAATACAGGAGGATATGCAACTAGAATTGGAAATGATGCTTTGCAGTGGGAAGAACAAACAATGACAAACATTGGTTTGGATTTCGGACTCTGGAAAGACAGATTAACTGGTAATATTGACGTTTACAAAAAAGTAACAGATGAGTTATTCCTAAATATACCTTTGTCGGCATCTGCAGGGGGTGATAGAAATTTAGATGGAAATAACGGAAGCTTGGAAAATAGTGGTATTGAGGTAGCGCTTAGGTATAAAGTATTCAGAGGAAATGACTTCAATTTAGAGTTATTTGGTAACTGGGCATATAACAAAAATGAATATACTGATATTGAAACTGCTCCAAATGCTGCAGGGAACATTAGAGAAGAAAACGGACATCAGATCAATGAGTATTGGGTTGTTCCTTACATGGGGGTTAATCCTGCTAACGGAAACTTATTATTCTTAGCTGCTGACGGAAGTTTAACAGAATCACCAGGGGATGAAGACAGGAGATTTACAGGAACAAGTTATATTCCTATATTTCAAGGAGGTTTTGGTTTCAATGTTGATTATAAAGGATTTACGTTAGATACGCAATTCTCTTATGCATTTAAGACAGAAAGATTTGACTATGCTCAATTGTGGTTGAATTCGTTTAATACTTTTGCAGCGGATAGCAATATGTCTACAGATATACTTAATGCTTGGACACCAACAAATACCAATTCAAACGTTCCTTCACTAACTGCTTCGAATTTTGATTTGGGTAGTGACTTTTCAGATATGTGGTTGAAAGATGCTTCTTACATTAGGTTGAAAAATGTTAGTTTTGGATACAATTTCAGCAAAAAAATGTTGGAGAAATCATTTATGTCTACCTTAAAACTGTTTGTTCAGGCTGAAAACCTTTATACGTGGACTAAATGGAGAGGATTTGATCCGGAGTTCGGAGCTACTAGTAGTGTTGGTTCTTTCCCTACACCTAGAACTGTTTCTTTTGGTGTTAATGTTGAATTTTAAAAAAAATAATTATGAAAAGAATAAAATTAGTTTTAATCTCTAGTTTCTTCGCCTTTTTTACGTTCTCTTCCTGTGAAGATGCGTATAACATAGTGCAGGACGGAGAATTAACTGAATCAGAAATCAAAACGGTTACGGCATTGCAGGATTACTTCAACGGATTCTATGCAAATGTTTCCATTTCTGATCAAATTGGATTTACTGGTATTTTTACAGATGAAACCAGTGTGGGTAGAGGAAATGGAGGCGGGAATAAAAGTCTTCACCGTTTCTTCCTGACAATTGGTGACGATTTTGTAAGTAGAATTTGGTATGACAATTACGAAACCATTAATAGGGTAAATAGGCTTATCAGAATGGCAGAAAATCAGGTGCCTGTTCCAACTGACCCTGCGCAATTAGCTCAGTATAATGGTATATTGGCTCAAGCTAGAGCATTAAGGGCTTTTAGCTATTTCCAATTGTTGACCTATTTTTCTACAGATATGAGGGATGATAGTGCACTTGGCGTAATGTTATTTACCAATGTTCCTTCAGTAGAGGATGATTTACCTAGAGTTGCCAATGGTTTGGTTTTTGCTCAGATAGAGGACGATTTGAGTTTTGCTTTCGCTAACGTTAGCCCTTCAGCTACGTACAAGTATGTTTCTAAAAACATGATTAATGCGATGCGTGCCAGAATGTATCTTTACAGAGGTAACTATCCTTTAGCGAAACAATATGCACAAGACGTAATTTCTAATTCAGGTCTTGTACTTACGCCTGCAGTACCAATTCCATCACCAATTCCAGCAAATCCTTATAGTAATCTTGTTTCAACAGGTGGTGCTACTACAGCATGGAATAACAATTTTTATAGTAATTCTACTGTTAATCCTCCTATTGTTTCGCAGGTTCCTTACAGAAGAATGTGGCAGGATTTAATCCAAGGTGAGGTAATCTGGGCGCTTGACAGACCTGCTACCGGTGCTGCTGGTACATGGGAAAACGTTGCTGGTAACTTTACAACTAACAATTCGACCATTTCTGGTTCTCCTTTGTGGGAGGTAAGTAGAGCATTATTCAATAAATACGCATCAACAATGGGTGATGTTCGGCGATACGCAAATGTAGACCCTACATCACTTTTAAATCCTAATTATGCTACAGTTCCTAATTATATTTCTTCAGACGTAATCGTAATTGATAAATATCCTGGAAAACCAGGATTTGCTACAAGAAATGATATTAAGGTTTTCAGGCTTTCTGAAATGTACCTAATCCTTGCTGAATGTTTGGCAAATGAAGGTAATATTAACGGACCTTCAAACTCAGTAGCTTCTGTAATTAAGCAAATCAGGGATGCAAGAAATTTCCTTGGACCACAGCCATTGCCAGTTTATGCTGATGCTACCGCTGCATTATCAAGTATTTTAGCTGAAAGAAGATTAGAATTGTCTTTTGAAGGGCATAGGTATATTGATATCAAAAGGTTAGGGCCTCTTACAAATGAAACTTTAGATAGAGATAATACTGATGATGATATTTCAGGTCAGCCGTTGTCTATACCTAATAACGATTATAGATTTACATTGCCTATTCCATTGGATGAGCTTAATGGTAATGTTGTAATCAGAGCACAACAAAATCCAGGTTACTTATAATATTTTTATTTACTTTATAATTAAAAAACCTTTTTCTTTTTAGAAAAAGGTTTTTTTCACAAAATTACTTTATGAAAAGATTAATTTTATTGCTTCTATTTCCTGCTTATCTTTTTAGTCAGACGGTTTCCGAAAGACAAAAAATTGTAAGCACTTACAACCAGTATGAGATTGCTAATCTCAAAAAAAGTGCTGCTGATTTTGAGCGCATCCAGCAAAAAAGGATTGATGCCTATAAAAAACAACATCCCTTCTTGGAAAGTGAACTAATGTCTTTGCATAGAATTGAAGATGACGGAACCCCAATTTTTTATACTATTTTTAATCAAGGATCTTCCATTACCTTAGGAACTAATAAAATGTATCCTGGTGGAACTTTGGGATTGAGTATAACAGGAGCGGGTATGACTGCTGGTGTTTGGGATGGTGCAAAAGTTAGGGATACCCATCAGGAGTTTAATGGTGGTAAGATTGTCTTAGGCGATGCTGCTACCGCCCTGAGTGCGCATGCGACACATGTTACCGGTACAATCATTGCGTCAGGAGTTAGTGCTACCAGAAGAGGTATCGCTTATGGTGCACAGGCAAGAACTTTTGATTGGGATTCAGATTATAGTGAAATTCTTGCCTTTGCAGCTGAAGGATACTTAACTTCAAACCATTCTTATGGTTATGTAGCCTCTGGCTTAACCGAGGCTAAGTTTGGTGCTTATGATGCTTCATCCATAGAAATTGATAACGTATCGAATGTATCGCCTTATTACCAAATAGTTGTTGCGGCAGGTAATGACAGAGACGATTTTAGCATCAATCAGGTTAATAATAAAGGAGGCTATGATATGTTAACAGGCTTTGCTACCTCTAAAAATAGTCTGGTTGTTGCTGCGGTGGAAGCAGTCTTAAATTATACTGACGCCGAGGATGTTATTATGAGTTCGTTCAGTAATTATGGACCTACCGATGATGGAAGGATTAAACCAGACATTTCTGCAAAAGGTGTGGGTGTTAGTTCCTGTACTAGCTCTAATAATTCCTCTTATGACGTTTTTCAGGGGACTTCAATGGCAGCGCCAGCAATAACAGGAATGGTTTTAATGCTTCAAAAACATTACAACAATCTTAACCCTACAACATTTATGAGAGCTTCAACTGTTCGTGGATTGATTTGTCATTCTGCAAAGGAAGCAGGGTTGAATCCGGGTCCTGATTATGAGTTTGGTTGGGGATTGGCCAATGCCGAATTAGCTTCTAACATTATTACCAATAGAAATGTAACTACTTTGTTGGAAGAAAATACCTTAGCAACAGGTGAAACATTTACAAAACAAATATCTATTACATCGACCCAAAAAATAAATGCAACCATTTGTTGGACCGATCCTAATGGTACTGCAAATGGTGCCACCAGTATTGACAACAGGACACCAAGACTTAGAAATAATTTGGACTTAAAGATATTAAAAGATGGAGATACCTATTATCCTTGGAAACTAAACGTTGATGATATTAGTTCGGGCGCAACAAATGACTCCGATAACGATGTGGATAATGTAGAAAAAATCGAGATCGAGAATGCACCACCAGGAGTCTATACTATCCAGGTAACCCACAAAGGAAACTTAGTAGGCGGTTCACAAGTATTTTCTTTGATTGCCAATGCAACTAATGGATTAACATTAAATACTCGTGACTATGAGGTAGATAACAGTATTTTTATCTATCCTAATCCCGCTAATAATGTTTTGAATTTCAGTGTAAAAAACAATATCGAAATTAATGAAATTGCGATAAATGATATCTCAGGAAAACAGATTTACCAATCAAACAATACTACAAATAATGCTATAGACGTTTCAGGCTTTGCTTCGGGAGTTTATTTCGTTACGTTCAAATCTGATGATAGTCTGGTAACTAAAAAATTCATAAAAGAATAATTTTAATTCACATTCTTATTAAAACCACCTTCATGGTGGTTTTTTTATGATTTTATTACAGATTGTTTTATGTATTTTTGCTTCGAAATATTTTAAGATGAAATACTTATTAATGCTATTGCTTTTATTGCACTTCTCTCTAGGTTTTTCTCAAGTTAAAAATGAGGAATTGCCAAATGGTAATGCGAAAAAAGAAGCTCCAAAGAAAGCGCCCAAAGCAGCTTTTAACCAATACAGGATTATTACACTACAAAAGGATACCACTTATGTAGATACATCACTGACGATAAAAAAAGAATACGAATACAACTACTTACGCAAAGATATTTTTGGACTTCTTCCTTTTGCCAATGAAGGTCAAACCTATGCAGTCCTCGATTTTGGACAAAAAAACTTTACCTCTTTTCCCGAAATTGGTTTCTCTGGCAAACAATTCAATTATTTAGGAGTTAATGATATTAAATATTATTCAGTCGCTACACCAATTACCGAGCTGTATTTTAAAACCGTAATGGAACAAGGACAGTCACTCGATGCCTTTATCACGGTCAATACCTCTGAGCGATTCAATATTTCTGTTGCCTTTAAAGGATTGCGTTCTCTGGGAAAATACATCAATCAACTTTCGAGTACAGGAAATTTCAGGTTTACTACGAGTTACAATACATTGAACAAAAGATATTTCCTAAACTTTCATTTTACCGGACAGGATTTCCTGAATGGAGAAAATGGCGGAATTACAACTACAGAGGATTTTGAAAGTGAGAACGGAGCTTTCTCAAACAGAGCAAGGCTTGAAGTCTATTTAAAAGACGCAAAGTCCTTTATGAAAGGAAAAAGAACTTTCTTCGATCATAATTTCAGGATCAACAGTAAGAAAGGCGATAACAATCTATACCTTACCCATCAGTTTAACTATGAGACTAAGTTTTTTGAGTACAATCAGCAAACTGTACTTTCCACCGTTGGAGAAGATGAAAATGTAAAACGATTTGGAGATTCGTATCTAACAGCAAATATTAACGATCATACCCGCTATAACCGTATGTATAATAAAGGTGGCGTTATTTATGAGAATTCACTGCTCGGAAAATTCCAGTTCTTTGCTGAAGATTTTAGATTTAATTATTACTATAACAGAATATTGGTTTTAGATTCTGGCGTTATTCCAAGCTCACTAAGTGATGAAATTTACACCGTTGGCGGACAATACGAATACAGGAAAAACAAATGGAACGGGATTTTTTCCTACTCCAATTCGATTTCCAACCAACCCATGTCAAACCTAGATGCGAAACTGAATTACAAACTCAATGATAAAAACCAGTTTGTCTTTCAATACCAAATGATTAATAAGATTCCGGATCACATCTATAATCTTTACCAAAGCAGCTATGTAGGCTATAATTGGTACAACGATTTCAAAAATGAGAAAATTAACAACATCGAAGCCACTGCCAAAACGCAATGGTTTGATGCGGCAATACAGGTGAGTTCTATCAGAGATCATTTATTTTTCAGCAACGATGCCACTGATCCGCAGCAACAAATTATCTCGCCAAAACAATATGATAAAACCATTAATTACCTGTCGGTAAAAGTGAGCCGCGAGTTCAAATGGTGGAAATTAGCCTTAGATAATACAATTCTTTATCAACAGGTTGACCAGGAAGAAGACATCTTAAACGTGCCGCAGATTGTAACCAGAAACTCTTTGTATTATACCGATTACCTGTTCAAAAAGGCATTGTACCTGCAAACGGGTTTTACTTTTAATTACTTTACCAAATATTACATAAACGATTACAATCCGGTAACAGTGGAAGCTTTTGTACAAAACGAAAAAAAGGTAGGCGATTTCCCGATGCTCGATTTTTTTGTAAATGCCAGAATCCGCCAAACCCGAATCTTCTTTAAATTAGAACACTTAAATTCTAAAATAACAGGAAACAATTTCTACACAGCACCCAACTATCCGTATCGTGACTTCATGATTCGATTTGGTTTGGTTTGGAATTTCTTTCAATAATTCAGGAACGAAAGGCTTGGGCTTTTTCAGTTGTCGTAATTCCTGCTGTCCGGTTTGCATGGCAAACTCTCCCATCAGGGTTAGTTAATTAACCATTTGAATTTTTGGAAACATTTTAAATAACATTACATTTGTACAATATCAAACCCGAAACCCGAACTCAAAACTCGGAACTAATAAAAATGAAATACGCAGAAAATATATTAGGTACTATTGGAAACACTCCATTAGTAAAACTTAACAAAATAGTAGAAGGAATCGATGCTTTGGTTTTGGCCAAAGTAGAAACTTTCAACCCTGGTAATTCTACCAAAGACAGGATGGCCCTTAAGATGGTAGAAGATGCGGAAGCCGACGGAAGATTGAAGCCCGGAGGAACAATCATCGAAGGAACTTCAGGAAATACCGGAATGGGATTGGCTCTTGCCGCAATTATAAAAGGATACAAATGTATTTTTGTAATTACTGACAAGCAATCCAAAGAAAAAATGGATATCCTTCGTGCAGTAGGTGCAAAGGTTGTTGTTTGCCCAACAGACGTTGAGCCAACAGATCCTCGTTCGTACTATTCGGTTTCAAAAAGACTGAGCACGGAAATCCCAAATTCCTGGTACGTAAATCAATACGACAATCCATCCAACGCCCAGGCTCATTACGAGCAGACTGGTCCGGAAATCTGGGAACAGACTGATGGTAAAATCACGCATTTCGTAGTTGGAGTAGGAACAGGTGGAACCATTTCCGGAATTGGAAAATACCTAAAAGAGAAAAATCCAAATATCAAAATTTGGGGAATCGATACGTATGGGTCTGTTTTCAAAAAATACCACGAAACCGGAATTTTTGATGAAAACGAAATCTACTCGTACATCACAGAAGGAATTGGCGAAGACATCCTGCCAAAGAATGTAGACTTTTCCGTTATTGATGGTTTCACAAAAGTAACCGATAAAGATGCAGCAGTTTACACCAGGAGAATCGCCTTAGAAGAAGGAATCTTTGTTGGAAATTCAGCTGGAGCCTGCTTAAAAGGATTATTTCAGTTAAAGGAACATTTCAAACCGGAAGATGTGGTTGTGGTTTTATTCCACGATTCAGGAAGCCGTTATGTAGGTAAAATGTTCAATGACGACTGGATGCGTGAAAGAGGATTCCTGGACGAAGAAATCACAAAAGCGGAAGACGTTATCAAAGACCACAAAGACAAACCATTGGTAATCGTACGTACAGAGGAATTGGTTTCCCATGCCATCGAACGTTTGAAAAAATACAATATCTCACAAATTCCGGTGATTGATACCACGGGTTTTGTTGGAAGCCTAGACGAAACCGATTTGTTCAGAAGCTATGTGGAAAATCATGATATTGCTGAAAAGCCAATTCGTGAAATCATGGGCAAGCCTTATCCAATCGTTCAGGCAAATACACCAATAGACGAAATTTCTAAGCTAATCAACAAAGACAATCAGGCGGTTTTGGTTGATTTGGGTAACGGAAAGCATCATATCATTACCAAGCACGATATTATTAGTTCTATTAAGTAAATCTTTTTAGAAGCAAGAGGCAAGAGGCAAGAGGCAGGAAGCAAGATTTTAAAGTCTTTTTTCTTGGCTCTTTTTTCTTTTATCTATTCTCCTATCAAAACTCCCGAAACATTCCACGAACTGAAACTGCTGCCTTCGGGTAAGCCTTGCGGGATTTTAATTTGTATCGAATGATTTCCAGGTTCTAACTTACCTAAATCAATAAACATTGGATTCGTAACCGTTCCGGGACACCAGTTTGATCGGCTGTAATCCGAGGAAGACAATCCGTTAGGAAAATTCCCGGATGCCGGATTTGATAATCTATAAGAACCACAATCCTGGCGCCACGGTGTAAAACTGAATGCTTCCTTTCCGTCAAGAAAGATTGTGTTCTTTTTAGGTACAAACTCATCGCCTTCTCCCCAGCCACCGTGACCGGTTGTAATATAACGAAGCTTACAGTTTTTCAGTGGTTTGTCTAATTTAAAAGTAACTTCCAAACCTTTTTCTGAGTTGAACATAGTCCCATATTCCTGTCCAGCCATTTCCATAATATTGTTGGTGCAGAAAAGAGGAAATATTTGCGTTGGATTAGCTTTGCTATCTTCTTCATCATGGATAGTGATGCTCGCTGAAACCTTATGACCACCTTTGTCATAATTCCCAATGTTGATGCCAATCCACACTTCCTGGTTGCTTAATAAACTCCTCAAATCAGAAACATCCTGACGGTACAAAACATTTTCTGCCCAGGTTTTGTCTTTCAGCTGAAGCGTATTGTATTGCTTGACGCCAAATGGCGTAAAGAAACGCATCAATTCCACTACTGGATTATAGTCTTCTGTAGCAACCACGCCTTGGTATTCCTTGCCGTTACCGTTATTGTAAATCGGTAGAGTTTTGGCACCATCTTTCAAACCATCCATAAACGATTTTGTTTTACTGGTAGGGATAATAAAAAGCGATCCTGTCCTATCGTAGGCATCTCCGTTGGATTGTTCGGTAACATCAACGAAAATCTGGCTGCCAACTTTTATCTCAGGTAACTTTACTTTTCTAACGGCAATGGTTCCATTGGCAAACCGCAATATACTATCATTCGATTTTGATTGGTCAGAAAAGTTAATGATTTGGTCTTTGAAAACTTCGATCGTAGTGAAGCGGCTTTTCCATAATAAGTCCTTATAGGTAAGTGGATCAATTGGTTTGTTCCATTGCGATATTGATGGGAATAATTTCACCTTTTCAATTTTCGTTGCGGTAATTGCAAAGTTTCCATTGCGTACCATTTCCAAGACCAATCCTAAATTTTGTCCTAAAACTGTCGGAGCTCCTTTTACTTTCAAATCGTCAGTATACCAAAGTTCAATGGTATTTGAGTTGATGATGGTTTTGGCTTTTTTGCATTGGTATCCCAGAATAGTCTTTGTTTCGGGTAACATTTCAAAAGTTTGTTTGGCCAATGAAACACTATCTTTTGTGCTGATCATTCTTTTTTCACTCAAACTGGCTATTTGGAAAAAAGAATTTATATCCCTGAAAATCAAAGTTTGTTCGAAAGGGAATGAAGATTTTTTATTTACAATAGATTCTGAAGTTATATGTGTATGCTGAAAATTAGTGAATACCCAAACCGGATCCTGATTTTCCAGCAAAGCGCCATTAGAGCTTTTTAGGTAAGTGATTTTGTAATATTGGGAAAATGAATTTCCATAAACAGTCAATAAAACTAATAAAAGTAATTTTTTCATTACAAAAATGATGATTATAAAAGTAATTTTCTTACTTTAGATGAAAATTAGAAATCGTGAAAGAAGATTTTCTTCATTATGTATGGCAATATAAGAAGTTTGAATTTTCCAGCCTAACAACTGTTGCAGGAGATTCACTTACGATTAGTAATTGCGGAGATTATCTGCAACAATCAGGACCTGATTTTTTTAATGCTCAGATTACGATTGACAATCAAAAATGGGCAGGAAATATTGAAATCCATTTAAGATCCTCCGATTGGTACCTGCATCATCATGAGAAAGATCCGAATTATGATAATGTTATCCTGCATGTTGTATGGGAACACGATTCGCCAATTTTCAGGAAAGACAATTCTGAAATTCCGGCATTGGAGCTTAAACAATATGTTTCGAAATACGTTTTGGAAAGTTATAATTCACTGAGTTCTCAGAAGTCATGGATTTATTGTGAAAATCAAATTGCGTCAATTGATGATTTTGTTTTGCTGCATTGGCAGGAACGATTGTTTTTTGAGCGGTTGGAACGAAAAGGAATTTCGATGGAACAGCTTTTACTCGAAACTGAGAATGATTGGGAAGCCGTTCTGTTTTGTATGTTGGCAAAGAATTTTGGATTAAATACCAATGGCGAAACCTTTCTGAAGATTGCAAAATCGATTCCGTTTACAGTGATCAGGAAAGAGAGTTTTGAAGTGGAAAATTTAGAAAGCCTGTTTTTTGGAATCGCTGGTTTGTTTCCGGTTGATGTTCAGGATAATTATACTAAAGAGTTGGTAAACCGATTTGAATATATCTCGCAAAAGCATCAGTTGACGAAGATACAAATTGAACCCGTTCAGTTTTTTAAGCATAGGCCTGATAATTTCCCAACGATTAGGCTGGCACAACTCGCGATGCTGTATTCAAAAGAACAAAATTTGTTTTCTAAACTGATTGCAGTCAAAACTAAAAAAGAACTATACGAATTGTTTGAAGTTCCGATTTCTGAATATTGGTTAACACATTATCAGTTTGACAACGAAAGCCCGAAGAAGAAAAAACAGCTTTCAAAATCGTTTGTTGATCTGCTCGTTATAAATACAATTGTCCCGATTCAGTTTACTTACGCTAAAAGCCAGGGAAAGGAAGTTTCTGAATCGTTGTTGGATTTACTGCGTGAAATTGCACCAGAGCAAAATGTAATTATAGATAAGTTTTCCGGTTTTGGAATTAAAGCTAAGAACGCCTTGGAAAGCCAATCGTTACTACAATTAAAGAATGAATACTGCAATCATCGCAAATGTTTGCAATGTGCAGTTGGAATTCAGCTTTTAAAAGAGTAATTTTAATTTTTAAATCAAAACAATAATGTCTCCGGTAATCCAGTTAAAATACTTCTTTGAAAAACACGGTTTCCACGTGTCTTCACGCTTGGCCGATAAGCTTGGAATGCGCGCATCCAATGTACGGCTGTTTTTTATCTACATCACTTTTGTAACGGCTGGTTTATGGTTTGGCGTTTACCTGACGCTGGCTTTCTGGATTAAACTTAAAGATCTTATACGCGGAAAAAGGACCTCTGTTTTTGATTTATAAAGCGTATGATAAAGGACAATTCTTTCATAAAATCCATTTTAAGTTATTCGAAAAGCCAGCGAATCGGAATCATCTTGTTTTTCCTCATTATAGTTTTCGTTCAGGGAATATATTATTTCTATGATTTCAATAACCTGGCAAGTGATACTCCCGAAGAATCAAAATGGATGGCGAATCAAAGTATGATTGATAGTTTAAAATTTGAAAGCAAAAATTACAAGCTAACTATTTATCCCTTCAATCCTAATTTCATTACTGACTTTAAAGGCTACAAACTCGGAATGTCCGTTTCCGAAATTGATCGTTTGCTTGCCTTTAGGAAACAAAATAAATTTGTAAATTCTACTGCCGAATTTCAGGCTGTGACCAAGGTTTCAGATTCTTTACTGAAAGCCATTTCTCCATATTTCAAATTCCCGGATTGGGTAAACAACAAAAAGAACAACTTTAAATCCTTTGACAAAAAGGAGTTTCAGAAACCGGAAAAGATTGTTGTACTAAATATCAATGAAGCCTCCAAAGAAGATTTGATGAAGGTATACGGAATTGGCGATAAAATTTCCGACAGGATTTTGACCGAGAAGCAAAAATATGGTGCCTTCGTTTCTATGGAACAAATGGATGATATTTGGGGTTTGTCTCCGGAAGTTATTGAGAAATTAAAAGCATCCTTTACAGTAAAGTCTGCAGCAAATGCCAAAAAGATTGCCATTAATAATGCTTCAGTCAAAGAGTTAACCCAATTTCCTTTTTTAGATACCAATTGGCAAAAGATATAGTCATTTACAGAACCATGAATGGAGATCTGAAGATTGAGGATCTGCCAAAAATTAAAGGTTTTCCCGTCGACAAAATAGAAATAATTGCGCTATATTTGGAATTCTAAAAAAATGACATAAAAAAATAGCTTAGTTATATGAATTCAATATATTTCACAGAGGAACACGAATTATTTAGAAAAAGTTTTAGAGATTTTCTCCAAATAGAAGTAGTGCCACATATTGAAAAATGGGAAAAAACGGGGACAATTGAGCGATTTATATGGAAGAAGTTTGGAGATATGGGCTTTTTGGAATAGCTTATCCTGAGGCCTATGGCGGATTGAATTTGGATTTGTTTTATACCGTTATATTCTTAGAGGAACTTCAAAAAGTAAAATCTTCCGGTTTTGCTGCGGCAATGTGGGCTCATGCTTATTTGGCAATGACTCATTTGAATGCTGAAGGTGACGAACGAATAAAGCAAGACTATTTAGCTCCGAGTATTTCCGGGGATAAGATTGGCGCTATGTGTATCTCAGAACCTTTTGGTGGTAGTGATGTTGCAGGAATGCGCACAACTGCTGTAAAAAAAGGAAATAAATATGTTATAAACGGTTCTAAAACATTCATCACAAACGGTGTGTATGCCGACTATTATGTAGTGGCTGCAAAGACAAGCCCGGATTTAGGGAACAAAGGAATAAGCATGTTTTTGCTGGATACCAATTTAGCTGGAATTACCAAAACCAAGTTGGATAAATTAGGTTGGAGAGCTTCAGATACGGCTGAAATAGCTTTTGATAATGTTGAAATCCCTGAAGAAAATTTAATGGGAGAAGAAGGAAAAGGTTTTCCATATATCATGCAACACTTCGCTTTAGAGCGATTAATCATGGCAATCAATGCGCATGCACGAGCTGAATATGCTATAGAATACACTATCGATTATATGTCGCAACGGGAAGCATTTGGAACTACAATCAATAAGTTTCAGGCTTTAAGGCACACGATGGTTGATCATGCTACGGAAGTAGAACATTGCAAAGTATTCAATTATGCAGCTGTCGCTAGATTAGATAAGGGAGAATATGTAGTTAAAGAAGCTACAATGGCCAAATTAAAATCGACAAAGGTTGCAGATGAAACCATCTATAGCTGTCTGCAAATGCTGGGAGGTTATGGTTATATGGAAGAGTATCCGTTAGCACGTTTGTTTAGGGATAGTCGTTTAGGGCCAATTGGAGGAGGTACTTCGGAAATCCTGAGAGAAATTTTGTCTAAGATGATTATTGACAAACAAAACTATAAACCGGCGGTAAAATAATTTACGTGATTTAGTTTAATGAAAATAAAAAAGCGGGCTGAAAATTTTCAACCCGCTTTTTGTTTAACCAAATTAACCATTAACTGTTAATTTTTGACAAACTTTAAGGTAGTTGTATAACCATCAGCAGATACTTTTACAAAATAAACTCCATTTGAAACAGAGGTTAGCGTAATAGGAATTGTGGATGTGCCACCAGTATTAGTAATAATGTCATTTTGATAAACTACTCTGCCATTGATATCAAACACATTAATATTGACTTTACTGTTTTGCAATTGCGGAATTTCATTTATTGCCAATTCAAAGTTACCGTTGTTAGGATTTGGGTAAATAACCACATTGTTTTTAGCATCGCTGCCTTCGGTTTTTAAAGGCTTTGAGTCTGCCATCCTGCTAAAGTTCCCTGGAAGACCAGCGTAAAGTATATCTGGGCAAACGTCTTCAATTTTAGCTAGGAAATAGGAACCTGCCGTTATCTTGGTATTTGCTTTTAATATTATTTTTTTACTGGCTCTGGCATCAATTACAGCGTTGGTTTGTGTAATATAGTTAGCGCCAAAAGTGATGTTGTTTCTTGCTCTGTAATTTAGCGTGCTGTTATCCGTTTGATTCTGGACAGTAAGATCAAATGGAATCGTATTGCAACCAAACTCTACTACAAATACACTCAAATCTTTTACAGAATGCACAGGAGTTGTTTCAACATATCCAATGGGTTGCTCAAAATCGGTTAGAGTCATCGGAAATGAAATGCTGTTTGAAGCAATGCTGCCGGTAATTGGAGTTCCAAAATAATTTTGCGCATCCCTGATTCTATAATTGGTTCCAGCCGGAATGCCATAAGAAGAAAAATCAACCGCAATATTATCGAAATTAGGATCAAAAGGCTTCGTGTTGTGTACAGTTACATAAAAAACATTCGGATTGTACTGATTTTGGGTAATGAAGGATTTTGGATCTTCAAAAGTATTGGTGTAATAAGGAAATCCCGCTATCCAATTACTTAAGGGTAAGCGTGTTGAATTTAGCTCATCACCATAAAGACTTTGGAAAGTCGCAAGCGGATGCCTTGTGCTTCCAACTACAATTTCAAACATATTTGACGCATCTGACCTTGTATAGTATTTATTAAAATCCATATACCAATTATTTGAATTGTAATTTGTTGGCGTTATCAACGTTTGTAACCGTTTCCCGTGATAATAGTTGTCGTGGAAATTAATGTTGGTATTGTTGTCGGTAAATGTCACTCCAGCAGTACCCTTAAATATGAAGTTGTGGCTCATGTTGACACCGCTCGAATTTCTTACGTCAAGTCCGGAAACAAAGCTTGAACCATCGTTTATATAAAATACATTGTTGTCAATATTAATATTTGATGGATGATTGAATGCGTTGATACTATTTGATTTTACAATCATGTTGGCAGTTTCATCACGTTGCGGGCCGCCATTATTAACAAATATATTTCTGGATATGTCATAATTGCGCAAGTAATCAAAAGTAGGCTGGGAAGTAGCCGACCAAACAAATAATCCGCTATCGTAATTATTCATAAAAATATTATTTATGAATCTCCTGTTTTGGGTTAACGATGTGTTTTGGCTGTAAATCCCGGGGCCTTTTCCAATAACACTAACAGCGGTAGCTCCACAAGTAGCTTTTTGATGTAAGATGTATCCATTATTGTAAAAAAGGCATCCATAGACTTCGGTGTTAGCGGTGTCTTTCCAGGAACCCATGGCAACTCCGGGCACATTTCTAACAACAAGATTGACGTATCTGTTTACAGTTGCAGCGATATGGTTTATCCCGGTCATTCCGTTATAACCATTTGTCGGTTCACAATTTACGTCATTGACATCTGCTACTTTAAGGCGATTGATATTACCTAAGCAGGTAACCTCAAAATTCTCAAATTGGACAAAGCCACTTTCGACAGTTAAGATGATTCCGGTAAATGTTTGTGGCGGTGTTTCGTCAATAGTTTTATAGGAAGCCATTTCCTGATCTATGGTTGAGGCAACTTTCCCGGCAACATTGCCCGTGGGCGCAACATAGGGAAACACATTACCATCTAATCTTGCCCATTCTCCAGGGTAGGAACTTACCGTAATATAATTTGTAACAGTTCCGCTCAACGCTGCGCTCGAAACAAAGTTACCTTTATAATCACCTCCATGTAACCAAACGGTATCACCAGGCTTAATAACTCCTCCCGGATTGTTCAAGGCGTTCTGGAGGCTCCAGGCTGTGGCAAATGAAAGTCCGTCGCCTAATGTATTTGCATTATTGGTTGCTGGTTTAACATGCCATTCGGTACTTTGTGCGCTTATGAAATACCCACAAAATAGTGCTAGTGTAAAAATTAAGTTTTTCATAATTTCATGTTTTATGTGTTAAACTATGAAATTATTTATTCGTCATTTTTGCCTCTAAAGCTTCGATTCTTTTATTTTGGGAGATGATGTAAAGTGTCAGTTCCTCAATTTTTTCCTGCTGGATTCTAGCCATGTCGGCAACATTGATGCCATTTTCCTTTACTTCTGAAGCAGATGGAACGTTAGGCAAATGGTTGTTTTTTTCGATAAATGCTTCCACTTCTGCTAATGGTTTTAACTGATAATCATCTGCAAAAACGTAATCAGCCCATGTGCCAGATGCACTAAGTTTAACGGTAATTTCATCTGTTAGGATTCCGCCAGTTACGAAAAGCCTGTAGCTTGCATACGCAGGATTTGTTGGGAAACCTGCCACTGCACCAATACCAACAGTACCATTAAGTTTAATTTGATTTGCAGAAAAATCTCCCCAAATAAGCGGAGTGCTGTTAGTAGAATTATCTATAAAAAGATTATTGCTTAAGGCACTGCCAAGTTGATTTGCAGTTGGACCACTATTGGAACCTATAAATACGTTTCCTGAACCTGCATTATTAGATCCGGCGCTGAAACCCAAATAGGTATTGTTGCTTCCGGTATTGTTTTTATAGCCGGCAGAAGCACCAAAAAAGGCATTTTCATTTCCGCCATTGTTAAGGATACCACTTGAGGATCCATAAAAACTATTGCTGTTACCAGTGACCAAATAACCCGGAGTTCCCGGAGCTGGCGTTGCGCTTGAGCTTCCGTAACCGCTCTTATATCCGGTGTATGTGTTGTTATTTCCAGAGGTAATGGAGTTTCCGGAACTTTGTCCGATAAAGGTGTTGGCTCCAGTCGCTAATGTCGTTCCGGTAAAAAATCTTCCGGCATTGGCACCATAATAGGTACAAGAATTACCGCCAACCGCTCCTGCAAGATTCCCGCCACTGGTAAGCGTTGAAGTTTGCGATACATTTTGAGCAGTAGCTCCAAAAAGACCTGCAAGTAAAAAACCTGCTAATACTAATTTTTTCATAATTGTGGGTTTTAATTGATTATTTTTAGTTGTTAATTTTTAATGAATTTAATTGTTTTAAATTGTTGATTTTCCAGATCAATTTTTACGATGTAAATGCCTTTTCTGAGTTCGGTAGTCGTGATAGAGCAATTGGTTGTGGGTGCTGTTTTTTCGTTGGATAGTGCTTTTCCGGTTAAGTCATATATAGTTACGCTTACAATAAGCCCTTCTTGAGACGTAATTTGGATGTCGTTATTGACCTGATTTAGGAAAACATCGATTGGTTTTGCATCGATGTTTTTTCTACAGTTGAGGCAGAATCCGGGTTTTGGTCTGATTATGGTTCCTTTACTACCGCCACCGGTGGGATTAACACCAAAAATCGCTTCAGATGCTCTTATCAGAATAGCATTATCAGGAGTTGGAGTTATGTTGGTGGAAACTTCATGCTGGATATCACCCGAAATAGTTACCGATGTAAGATTGCTCGTAAGAATGACCGGATGTGTTGAAAGGTAAGGAGTTCCGTCTAAATTCTGGTCAAGGAAAACAATGTCCTGTGCCGTTACATTACTTTTTGCCAATAAAATAATCAATAAAATAAATAGTCTTTTTTTCATGATTCAGTAATTAATTGTTAGTCAAAATTAGTTTTCTGTTAGAAAAAAACATACCATAAAAACGGTATTTTTTTCTACATTTGAAGATATGAATAAGATACTTATCCTTTTTCTGTTATTTTTTCAAATATCTTATTGTCAAACTAATGACAGGATTATTGAAGCCTTTATTGAAGATTTCACAAGAACTCAGTACACTCTTCCTGACTCCTCATTTCATTATATACAGAAGGCAGTCAGTATAGCCCAAAAGGAAGACAGCAGTCAGCTCTCTGTTTGTTTTTTTTATTTAGGTAGATATTACTACAATCAGGGAAACATCATAAAGGCGAGATCATGGATATCAAAATCATTGTCAAGTGCTGCTAAAACTGATAATAAAAAGGCATTGGCACTCAATTACAACCTGTTGGGATTGATAGAAATGGATAAAGGGAACTACACCAGTTCGTTGCAGTATTTATTAAAATCACTTGATTTAGCCGATAAAAATAATTTGGCAAAAAATAAATGCAATGCCCTAAACAATCTTGGAACGTTGTATGAACTCCAAAAAGATACCTTGAAAGCTTTAAAATGTTATACCGATAATGTAGAAATTGCAAAATCAAATAATTTTAATGATGCTCTTTTATATAGTTACACCAGTCTAGGAATCATAAACAGAGCTGCTAATAAAAACGATGCCATCCACTATTACAATCTGGCCTATGCCATTGCAAATAAATTGAATGACAATTACCAAAAAGCCTCGATCTTACTGAATATAAGCGAAGTTTATCTGTCAACCGGAATTGAGGCAAACTATTCAAAAGCCTATAACTGTCTTCAAAAATTAAAAGAAATTGGAGAAAAAACACAAAACAATGATCATCTGTTTTACTACTACTTCAATATGGGGGCTTATTATTCCAAAACAAAAAATACGACAATTCCGTTGCCATGTATCTCGATGCACTAAATATGGCAAAGGATGTTGATAATGAACAAAAAATCAATCTGTTCCACTCGCTTTCCAAAGTGTACAAAAAATCAGGAAATTTCGAAAAGGCATTCTTATTTTCAGAGAAATATCATTCGTTGCAGGACAGTATTTTTAGCATCAGAAAAACACAAGCCTTTAATGAAATTCAGACCAAATATGAAGTCGAAAAAAAGAATTTAAGAATTAACCTGCTCTCAAAAGAAAAGATAATTGAGAAAACTAAGAAGAAACTCGTTATTTATATAGGATTGGCACTTGTAATACCACTTTTGATTTTAGTTTTTTTTTACAGGAATAGGATAAAGCTGCAAAGAGTAATACGGGAAAAGGAAAAGGAACTATTTCTTAAAGAGAAAACCGAATTGCAACAGCAACAGGAGTTAGAACACATTACCGGAATAGTGGAGGGTCAGGATCAGGAGCGTAATAGGGTTGCTAAGGAAATTCATGATGGGGTCGGAGGCCACTTGGCGGGAATCAAGCTTAAGTTACATCAAATCAATACACCTCTAAAAAGTGAACCCTTAGAGGAAGTGATTGCTCATTTGGGAACTGTATTTAACGAATTAAGGAATATTTCCCATGACTTGAGCATAAACAAAATCTCAGATAAAAATCTAGAAACCCTTGTACTTGAATTAATAAAAGAATATGAAGGCAGGGATGAATTTGCCACTGAGCTTGTTGTTTTTCCAAGTGATGCCCTTTCTAAATTGTCAGCCATGCTAAAGCATCATATTTATCGAATAATTCAGGAATTGTTTGCTAACGTCTCTAAACATGCGGAGGCAAAAAATGTTTTGTTGAATTTTACCAAAATGGATGATGCACTAAATATTATTTTTGAAGATGATGGCCAGGGTTTCGTCTATATGGATAACAACGGAATTGGTATAAAAAATATAAAGGAAAGGCTAATGACAATTAATGGTGTGATTACTATTAATTCTATTCCCAATGCCGGAACTACTGTTATTATTGATATTGTGGATTCAAAGCTGTAAAAATGATTAAAATTGTAATTGTAGATGATCATCAGATGTTTTTAGACGGAATGGTTTCTGTTTTGTCGAACAATTCCGATTTTGAAGTCCTATTTGTTGAGAATAGTGCAAAAAGAGCACTTATAAAAATTAAGGATGCTGTACCGGATATAGTTATAAGCGATATTTCGATGCCTGAAATGAACGGAGTGGAGTTTGTCAAAATCTTGAAAAATGATTTTCCTGACCTAAAGATATTGGTCATAAGCATGTTTGAAAACATACTTCCTTTTAAAAATATTGACGGGTTTCTTTTAAAAGATACGGATAAGGATAAATTAATAAACGTAATCAAGGAAATTGTCCTGAACAACAAAAAGTATTTTGCAGGCCAAACGAATAATGAAAACTCAATCGATTTTAAGAAATCCATTTTAAGCCAAAGAGAGAAGGAAATCATCAGGCTCATCGCCAAAGAATATACCACTGATGAAATCGCAAGCAAACTAATCATAAGCAGTCATACTGTTGATGCACATAGGAAAAACATATTTTTTAAACTTCAGGTAAAGAACATAGCGGGCTTAATAAAAATAGCAATTCATTTAGGGGTTATAAAATAATCTTTTATTTCTCTTTCAGAATTAAAAAATAATAGTACTTTTGCACCCTTAACGAGAGGAGGTGTCTATATTATGTTAATTATACCAATTAAAGACGGAGAAAATATCGATAGAGCATTAAAGCGCTATAAAAGAAAATTTGATAAAACAGGAACTGTTCGTCAGTTGCGTTCACGTCAGGCTTTCATTAAACCCTCAGTGGTTAGAAGAGCACAAGTTCAAAAAGCTGCTTACATTCAGAACATGAGAGACGGGTTAGAAAGTTAATTTCTAATTTCCAAAATATACTAACCGTTAGTAATTAAAGTTTCATAACTTTGATGCTAACGGTTTTTTTATGGCAGGTATTAAAGATAAGTTTCGTGATTATTTGTTGTTGGAGAAAAATTATTCCCAGCATACTGTTACTGCCTATTTAAATGATATCGGATTTTTTGAATCATTTTTATCTAATGAATATGATGATGATAATCTGATTGCTGTTAATTACAATCAAATCCGGGCCTGGATTGTTTCCATTTCAGATGACGGAATCTCCAATTCATCCATCAACAGGAAAATTTCTTCCCTCAAATCATTTTATAAATTTCTGCTAAAGACAAAGCAGATAGATTCCAGCCCTTTGTTAAAGCACAAAGCTTTAAAGGCACCAAAGATAATCCAAATCCCGTTTTCGGAGAAAGAACTGGATATGGTTTTAAATCAGATTACCTATAAAGATGGATTTGAAGGCGTGAGGGATAAATTAATTATTGACTTATTCTATACTACCGGAATAAGAAGAGCGGAACTGATTAACCTAAGAACCCATAATGTTGATTTGTCAAACAATAATATTAAAGTGTTAGGTAAGAGAAATAAGGAAAGAATTATCCCTATTCTGCCTATAATAGAAAATCAGGTAAAGCACTATTTGGCTGAAAGAGCACAGATACAAGCTATTAAAGAGCCAGAGTATTTTTTTCAAATGTTAAATGGAGTTAAATTAAACGATTCGTTTGTTTATCGGCTAATAAATTATTACTTTAGTAATGTCTCCGAGAAGGTTAAAAAAAGCCCACATATATTAAGGCATACGTTTGCAACACACCTTCTCAATAATGGGGCAGACATAAATTCGGTAAAGGAATTATTAGGACATTCCAGTTTGGCTTCAACACAGGTTTATACGCATAATAGTTTGGCAGAGCTCCAAAAAGTATATAACAGTGCGCATCCAAGGAATAAAAAATAATTCTAATGTTTAATCAATAAAATAATAATTATGAAGGTAAATGTTCATGCAGTTAACTTTACTGTTGACAGAAAGTTGGTGGATTTTATTCAGGAAAGATTGAGTAAACTTGAAAAGTTTTACGATAAAGTAGTGTCGTCTGACGTTTTTTTGAAGGTAGAAAAGACTAGTGAGAAAGAAAATAAGATAGTAGAGATTAAAATCCATGTTCCGGGAGATGATTTTATGGTAAAAAAACAGTGTAAAACTTTTGAGGAAGCAATAGAGATTTCGGCAGAATCATTAGAGAGATTATTGATAAAAAGAAAAGAAAAAATAAGAACACATATTTAATAGAATTTTTTTTAAAAAATATTTTGAATAAATAACAAAAAGATATACATTTGCAGTCCGTTAGAAATAGCGGACTTTTTTTATTGATATTGCCAGCGTAGCTCAGTTGGCTAGAGCAGCTGATTTGTAATCAGCAGGTCGTGGGTTCGAGTCCCTCCGCCGGCTCTTTTTTTATTGGAATATGGTTAGGGAGATACTCAAGCGGCCAACGAGGGCAGACTGTAAATCTGCTGTGTGAACTTCGCAGGTTCGAATCCTGCTCTCCCCACAAGGTTTTTAAAGAGCATTTTTTGAAAGCTCGCTTTCGGAAAAATGAAATTTAAAAAGCCTGAGTATCGTCGTAACGACGATACAGGATTATCGCTGGAATGCGGTAATTCAAAATCGGAAAACCAGCATTGTGTTGGTAATCCAAAGATTGGAATTTAGAAATAGGGATTTGGTTTTGTTCTGAATTCTAATATCTAACTTCTGGACTAGGCAAAAGCCGACTTAGCTCAGGGGTAGAGTGCTTCCTTGGTAAGGAAGAGGTCACGGGTTCAATTCCCGTAGTTGGCTCAAATTAAATTGAAAATTGAACACTAATAAATAAATATAACTAAGTTTAAAATTAATTAAAATGGCAAAAGAAAATTTTAATCGTTCGAAACCACACCTTAATATTGGTACTATTGGTCACGTGGATCACGGAAAAACTACATTAACAGCTGCAATCTCTAAAGTATTGACTGACGCTGGTTTTTCTAAAAATGCAGCAAAATCATTCGATCAGATTGATAACGCTCCTGAAGAAAAAGAAAGAGGTATTACTATCAACACTTCACACGTTGAGTACGAAACTGCTAACCGTCACTACGCACACGTTGACTGTCCAGGTCACGCGGATTACGTTAAGAACATGGTTACTGGTGCTGCTCAAATGGACGGTGCTATCCTTGTAGTTGCTGCTACAGACGGACCAATGCCACAAACACGTGAGCACATCCTTTTAGGTCGCCAGGTTGGTATTCCTAGAATGGTAGTTTTCATGAATAAAGTGGATATGGTTGATGATGCTGAGCTTTTAGAGCTAGTTGAAATGGAAATCAGAGACTTATTGTCTTTCTACGAATATGATGGAGATAACGGACCAGTTATCCAAGGATCTGCTTTAGGTGGATTGAATGGAGATGCTACATGGGTTCCTAAAATCCTTGAATTAATGGAGGCTGTTGATAGCTGGATCGAAGAGCCAGTTCGTGATACTGCAAAACCATTCTTGATGCCGGTTGAAGACGTATTTACAATTACAGGTCGTGGAACTGTTGCTACAGGTCGTATCGAAACTGGAATTGCTAATACTGGAGATCCAGTTGAAATCATCGGTATGGGTGCTGACAAATTAACTTCTACAATTACTGGAGTTGAGATGTTCCGTAAAATCCTTGATAGAGGAGAAGCTGGAGATAACGTAGGTTTATTGTTAAGAGGTGTTGATAAAGCTGATATCAAAAGAGGTATGGTTATCATTAAGCCAGGTTCAGTAAAACCACACGCTACTTTCAAAGCTGAGGTTTATATCCTGAAAAAAGAAGAAGGTGGTCGTCACACACCATTCCACAATAACTACCGTCCACAGTTTTATGTACGTACAACTGATGTAACAGGAGTTATTACTTTGCCAACAGGTGTTGAAATGGTTATGCCAGGAGACAACTTAACAATTGATGTGAACTTATTAAGTCCAATCGCGATGACTGTAGGTCTACGTTTTGCTATCCGTGAAGGTGGTAGAACAGTTGGTGCAGGTCAGGTTACTGAAATTGTAGCATAATTTAAATAAAATAGAAAACCAGCAGAGAACCGTTTTGGTGCTCTGCTGTTTTTTAATAATAATCGACGGGCGTAGTTCAAGGGTAGAATAGCGGTCTCCAAAACCGTTGATGGGGGTTCGAATCCCTCCGCCCGTGCAAAAATAAAACACAATGACAAAAGTTGTTAATTACATATCAGAAGCGTTTGAAGAATTAAAGTCAAATGTTACTTGGCCAGCATGGTCTGAAGTTCAGCGATTAACTATTGTAGTAGCTGTATTTTCAATTGTTTTCGCTTTAGCAACATGGGGCGTTGACGAAATGTGTGCAAAAGCAATCGAAGGGATTTTTAATTTGATAAAATCATAATTCTCTGAAATGGCTGATAATAATGTAAAAAAGTGGTACGTAGTAAGAGCTGTAAGCGGACAGGAAAACAAAGTCAAAGCTTACATCGAAACTGAAATCAATAGATTAGGAATGTCCGATTACATTTCTCAGGTACTTGTTCCAACTGAAAAAGTTGTAACGGTTAGAGACGGAAAAAAATCGCTAAAGATAAAGTGTATTTTCCAGGATATGTAATGATTGAAGCTAATTTGGTTGGTGAAATACCACATATTATCAAATCAATTACAAGCGTGATAGGTTTCTTGGGCGAAGTAAAAGGTGGTGATCCTGTTCCGTTAAGAATGTCAGAAGTTAACAGAATGCTTGGGAAAGTAGATGAGTTAGCTGTGAATGTTGACAGTCAAAATATACCATATAATATCGGTGAAACGATAAAAGTAATAGATGGTCCTTTCAATGGTTTCAATGGAACTATTGAGAAAATAAATGAAGATAAGCGTAAGCTAGAGGTAATGGTTAAGATTTTCGGAAGAAAAACTCCATTGGAATTAGCTTTTATGCAAGTTGAAAAAGTATAATTTGTTACACTATTATAATAACCGCAAACACCTGCTTCCACAGGAATATGCAAATTTTTAAAAACAATGGCTAAAGAGATTAGTAAAGTAGTTAAACTACAAGTTAAGGGAGGTGCTGCGAACCCGTCGCCACCGGTTGGACCTGCTCTGGGAGCTGCTGGTGTTAATATCATGGAGTTCTGTAAGCAGTTTAATGCCAGAACACAAGATCAACCTGGCAAAGTGTTACCGGTACAAATTACCGTGTATAAAGACAAATCGTTCGATTTTGTTGTAAAAACTCCACCTGCTGCAATTCAATTGTTGGATGCTGCTAAATTAAAATCTGGTTCAGGCGAGCCTAACAGAAAGAAAGTTGCTAATGTAACTTGGGATCAAATTAAAGGAATCGCTGAAGACAAGATGGTTGATTTAAATGCTTTCACAATAGAATCTGCAATGAGCATGATTGCTGGGACAGCTAGATCTATGGGTATAACTGTAACTGGGGATTCTCCTCTTAAATAAGGTAAGAAATGGCAAAATTGACAAAAAAACAAAAAGAGGCTGCTTCAAAAATTGAAAAAAACAAACTGTATTCTTTAAAAGACGCGTCGTCTTTATTGAAAGTTGTTGCTTCAGCAAAATTTGACGAGTCTGTTGACATTGCTGTTCGTTTAGGAGTAGATCCAAGAAAAGCAAATCAAATGGTAAGAGGTGTTGTAACCCTTCCTCACGGAACTGGAAAAGATACTAAAGTATTAGCTTTAGTAACTCCGGATAAAGAAGCAGAAGCTAAAGCAGCTGGTGCGGATTACGTAGGATTGGATGATTACCTTCAGAAAATTAAAGATGGTTGGACAGATGTTGATGTTATCATCACTATGCCTTCTATCATGGGTAAATTAGGTCCTTTAGGTCGTGTATTAGGACCAAGAGGTTTAATGCCAAACCCTAAGACTGGAACTGTAACCATGGAAATTGGTAAAGCAGTTGCAGAAGTAAAAGCTGGTAAAATCGATTTTAAAGTTGACAAAACCGGTATCGTTCACGCAGGAATTGGAAGAATCTCTTTTGAAGCTGACAAACTTGTAGATAACGCTCACGAAATCATTCAAACATTACTTAAATTAAAACCAACTGCAGCAAAGGGTACTTACATCAAGTCTATTCACTTGTCAAGTACAATGAGTCCTGCTATTGCCTTAGATCCTAAAGCAGTATAATTGGTAGTTAAACAAATTTTATTATGACAAGAGAAGAAAAATCAATCGCGATAGAAGATTTAACTGCAAAGTTGGCTGAAAGTAACATAGTTTATATTGCTGACACTTCAGGATTGGATGCTGAAACAACTTCTAACTTAAGAAGAGCTTGTTTCAAAGCGGGAATCAAATTAGAAGTAGTTAAAAACACCTTGCTTGGAAAAGCAATGGAAGCTTCAAGTAATGATTATGGTGACTTATCATCTGTATTAAAAGGAACTCTTCCATTTTTATCTCAGACATTGCTAATTCGCCAGCAAAAATCATTAAAGATTTCAGAAAAAATCTGATAAACCAGCTTTTAAAGGAGCTTACATCAACGGTGAAATTTACATCGGTGACAACCTTTTAGATAGCTTGGCATCATTGAAATCTAAAGAAGAAGTTATTGGAGAAATCATTGGATTACTTCAATCTCCTGCTCAACGCATTATTTCAGCATTGTTAAACAATGCAGAGAAAAAAGGCGAAACAGCAGAATAATTAGAGCAGACTAAAAAAATAATAATTAAAGAACATTTTAAACGATAGAAAAAATGGCAGATTTGAAACAATTCGCAGAACAATTAGTTAACTTGACAGTTAAAGAAGTTAACGATTTAGCTACAATATTAAAAGATGAGTACGGTATCGAGCCTGCTGCTGCTGCTGTAGTAGTTAGCGCTGGTGGTGGTGGAGCTGAAGCTGCTGAAGAGCAAACAGAATTCACAGTAGTACTTAAAGAAGCTGGTGCTTCTAAATTAGCAGTGGTAAAAGCTGTAAAAGAATTGACAGGTTTAGGTTTGAAAGAAGCTAAAGATCTTGTTGACGGTGCACCATCTAACATCAAAGAAGGAGTTACTAAAGCAGAAGCTGAAGGTTTGAAAAAATCTCTAGAAGAAGCTGGAGCTGTTGTTGAATTAAAGTAATCCAACACCGGTTTTAGAACTAGGTTTAGGCCTTGGACAAATGCGTCCAAGGGCCTAAACCATTTTTCGTATAATAAAATTATATCCAATTTTATTTCCACAACAGCTTAAGTTACGAATAAGCTTTTAATCAATTACGAAGAAAAAAATAGACTAATTTCCTGGTCTATTTTTAAGAGGTATTGATTATCAAAAAGGAAAGTATAGATTAAACAGTGTTTTTACACAACAAATTACTTTTTTAAATCAAAATTTTCTCCATTGATGATAACAAATCAGACTGAAAGATTGAATTTTGCCTCTACCAAAAACATCCCTCAATATCCGGATTTTCTGGATGTTCAGGTAAAATCCTTCCAGGATTTCTTCCAATTGGAAACGAAATCTGACGAGAGAGGCAACGAAGGTTTATACAATACCTTCATGGAAAACTTTCCAATTACTGATACAAGAAATCAATTTGTATTGGAATTCCTAGATTATTTTGTTGACCCACCACGTTACACCATTCAAGAGTGTATCGAAAGAGGTTTGACATACAGTGTGCCTTTAAAAGCACGTCTGAAACTTTATTGTACTGATCCGGAGCACGAGGATTTTGAAACAATCGTACAGGATGTTTATTTGGGAACTATTCCTTACATGACACCAAGTGGTACTTTCGTAATCAACGGAGCTGAGCGTGTTGTTGTTTCTCAATTACACCGTTCACCTGGAGTATTTTTTGGTCAGTCTTTCCACGCTAATGGAACAAAGTTATATTCTGCCAGGGTAATTCCTTTCAAAGGTTCATGGATTGAATTCGCTACGGATATCAACAGCGTAATGTACGCTTACATTGACAGAAAGAAAAAATTACCTGTAACTACTTTATTCCGTGCGATCGGTTTCGAAAGAGATAAGGACATCCTTGAGATTTTCGACCTTGCTGAAGAAATTAAAGTGTCTAAAACAGGACTTAAAAAATATATCGGTAGAAAACTTGCTGCGAGGGTATTAAATACCTGGCATGAAGATTTCGTAGATGAAGATACCGGCGAGGTAGTTTCTATCGAACGTAACGAGATTATCCTTGATAGAGATACCATTATCGATAAAGATAATGTGGAAGAAATCATCGATTCTAACGTTAAATCTATTTTGTTGCACAAGGAAGATGCTAATCAGGGAGATTATGCCATCATCCACAACACGTTACAAAAAGATCCAACAAACTCTGAAAAAGAAGCCGTTGAGCATATCTACAGACAATTGCGTAATGCAGAACCGCCTGATGAAGAAACTGCTCGTGGTATTATAGATAAATTGTTCTTCTCTGACCAACGTTACAACTTAGGTGAAGTAGGTCGTTACAGAATGAACAAGAAACTTGGTTTGGATATCCCAATGGAAAAGCAAGTGCTTACCAAAGAAGATATCATTACCATTGTAAAATACTTAATCGAATTAATTAATGCGAAAGCAGATATTGATGATATCGATCACTTATCAAACCGTCGTGTTAGAACAGTTGGTGAACAATTGTCACAACAATTCGGTGTTGGTTTAGCGCGTATGGCTCGTACTATCCGTGAGAGAATGAACGTTAGGGATAACGAGGTGTTTACACCAATCGATTTGATCAATGCCAAAACATTATCATCGGTTATCAACTCTTTCTTTGGTACAAACCAGTTGTCTCAATTCATGGATCAAACGAATCCATTGGCTGAGATTACGCACAAAAGAAGATTATCAGCATTAGGACCAGGTGGACTTTCAAGAGAAAGAGCAGGATTTGAGGTACGTGACGTTCACTATACGCACTACGGAAGACTTTGCCCAATTGAAACTCCTGAGGGACCAAATATTGGATTGATTTCGTCACTTGGTGTTTACGCTAAAGTGAACGGAATGGGATTCATCGAAACACCTTACCGTAAAGTAACTAATGGTGTTGTCGATTTAACTTCGGAGCCAATTTACTTAAGCGCAGAAGAAGAAGAAGGAAAAATGATTGCTCAGGCAAACATCGAAATGGACGGAAAAGGAAAAATTACTGCCGATAAGGTTATTGCCCGTGAAGAAGGTGATTTCCCGGTTGTTGATCCAGGACAGGTTCATTATACAGACGTTGCTCCTAACCAGATTGCATCGATTTCAGCTTCATTGATTCCATTCCTGGAACATGATGATGCGAATAGAGCGTTGATGGGATCTAACATGATGCGTCAGGCTGTACCATTGTTACGTCCTGAAGCACCGATTGTTGGAACTGGATTGGAAAGACAAGTTGCTTCAGACTCAAGAGTATTGATTAATGCTGAAGGTGACGGAACTGTTGAATATGTTGATGCTAACATGATTACCATCAAGTATGACAGGACTGAAGCGGAAAGAATGGTAAGTTTCGACCCAGATGAAAAAACATACCAATTAATCAAATTCAGAAAAACGAATCAAAGTACGTCTATTAACCTGAAACCTATCGTAAGAAAAGGAGACAGAGTGAAATTAGGACAGGTTCTTTGTGAAGGATATGCAACACAAAACGGAGAACTGGCTTTAGGTAGAAACCTTAAAGTAGCGTTTATGCCTTGGAAAGGGTATAACTTCGAGGATGCGATTGTGATTTCTGAAAAAGTAGTTCGTGATGATATTTTCACTTCTATCCACGTTGATGATTATTCTTTGGAAGTTAGAGATACGAAATTAGGTAACGAAGAGTTGACTAATGATATCCCGAACGTTTCTGAAGAAGCAACCAAAGATTTGGATGAAAACGGAATGATTAGAATTGGTGCCGAAGTTAAACCTGGCGATATCCTAATCGGAAAAATTACACCAAAAGGAGAATCAGATCCAACTCCGGAAGAGAAATTGCTTCGTGCAATCTTCGGGGATAAAGCTGGTGATGTAAAAGATGCTTCATTAAAAGCTTCTCCTTCATTACACGGTGTAGTTTTAGATAAAAAATTATTCGCAAGAGCGGTAAAAGATAAAAAGAAACGTACCAAGGATAAAGATGATTTGACGTCTTTGGAAATGGATTTCGAAACTAAATTTGTTGAATTGAAAGACAAATTAGTAGACAAATTATTCAACATTGTAAACGGAAAAACATCTCAGGGTGTTATGAACGATTTAGGTGAGGAAGTTTTACCAAAAGGTAAAAAATACACGCTTAAAATGTTACACGCGGTTGAAGATTTCGCTCACTTAACCAAAGGACAATGGGTTTCTGATGACGAGTCTAACAATTTAGTAAACGACTTGATCCACAACTACAAAATCAAATTGAATGATTTACAGGGTGCTTTAAGAAGAGAGAAATTTACGATCACTGTTGGAGATGAGTTACCAGCTGGAATTCTAAAACTTGCTAAAGTTTACATCGCTAAGAAACGTAAATTGAAAGTAGGGGATAAAATGGCAGGACGTCACGGAAACAAAGGTATTGTGGCTCGTATCGTTCGTCATGAGGATATGCCATTCCTTGAGGATGGGACTCCGGTTGATATTGTATTGAATCCACTTGGTGTACCTTCCCGTATGAACATCGGACAGATTTATGAAACTGTTTTAGGTTGGGCCGGACAAAAATTAGGAAGAACATATGCGACACCAATTTTTGACGGAGCTTCATTAGACCAAATCAATGAAATCACTGACGAAGCAGGTATTCCACAATTCGGACATACTTATTTGTATGATGGAGGAACTGGAGAGCGTTTCCACCAGGCAGCAACTGTCGGAGTTATTTATATGTTGAAACTTGGGCATATGGTTGATGATAAGATGCACGCACGTTCTATCGGACCATACTCTCTTATCACACAACAGCCACTTGGAGGTAAAGCTCAATTTGGAGGTCAGCGTTTTGGAGAGATGGAGGTTTGGGCACTTGAAGCTTATGGAGCATCAAGTACACTACGTGAAATCTTGACTGTTAAATCGGATGACGTTATTGGTAGAGCTAAAACTTACGAAGCAATCGTTAAGGGAGAGTCTATGCCAGAACCAGGATTACCGGAATCGTTCAACGTATTGATGCACGAATTGAAAGGTCTTGGATTAGACATCAGATTAGAGGAATAATATAATATAGTAGAGACGTGATTAATCACGTCTCTACATTATCATTTATAAAAAGTTTTTAAAGATTTATACCCGTAAACCGTTCCGATTTTTTATTGAAACCTTTTGGTTTTTATAACTAGCACTTCAAAGTTTGAAGTTTAGAGAAGTAATTCGAGGTAGTAGCTGAATGATTTTTTAGTAATGAGTAAAGAGTAATTAGTAATTAGCAAAGAGAAATAGTGTTATAACAATGCAAATATATATTTCGAAGCTAATAACTAGTCACTAATCACTAATCACTTTTAAAATTATAAATCTAAAATCCAATTTTAATTGCAGATAAATCAATAGTAAAAACTATGATGAATAATAGAAATAATAATAAGGACAATAAGAATACTATCAAAAGGTTTGATAGAATTTCAATTGGTTTAGCTTCACCAGAATCTATCTTGGCCGAGTCAAGAGGAGAAGTGTTAAAACCAGAAACAATCAACTACAGAACGCACAAACCTGAGCGTGATGGACTTTTCTGTGAAAGAATCTTCGGTCCTGTAAAGGATTTCGAATGTGCTTGCGGAAAATACAAAAGAATCCGTTATAAAGGAATTGTTTGTGACCGTTGTGGAGTTGAAGTTACAGAGAAAAAAGTACGTCGTGATAGAGTAGGACACATCAATCTTGTTGTGCCAATCGCTCATATCTGGTACTTCCGTTCTTTACCAAACAAAATTGGATACATCCTTGGCCTGCCATCTAAGAAATTAGATATGATTATCTACTACGAAAGATACGTAGTAATCCAGGCTGGTATTGCAGTTAATGCAGAAGGTGAATCTTTACAAAGATTAGATTTCCTAACAGAAGAGGAATACTTGAATATTCTTGATTCTCTTCCACAGGAAAATCAATATTTAGATGATTTCGATCCAAATAAATTCGTTGCCAAAATGGGAGCTGAATGTATCATGGACTTATTAGCCCGTACCGATTTGAATGCTTTGTCATACGAATTGCGTCACGCTGCTAACAATGAAACTTCTAAACAAAGAAAAACCGAAGCGTTAAAAAGACTTCAGGTTGTTGAGTCATTCCGTGATTCTAACAAAAACCGTGAAAATCGTCCGGAATGGATGATCATGAAGGTTGTACCTGTTATCCCGCCGGAATTGCGTCCGTTGGTGCCGCTTGATGGTGGTCGTTTCGCAACATCCGATTTGAATGATTTGTACAGAAGGGTAATCATCCGTAACAATCGTTTGAAAAGACTGATGGAGATTAAAGCTCCTGAAGTGATCTTAAGAAACGAAAAACGTATGTTGCAGGAATCAGTAGATTCATTATTTGACAACACACGTAAAGCTTCTGCTGTTAAAACAGAATCAAACAGACCATTGAAATCGCTTTCTGATTCCTTAAAAGGAAAACAAGGTCGTTTCCGTCAGAACTTATTAGGAAAACGTGTGGATTATTCTGCTCGTTCGGTAATTGTTGTTGGACCGGAAATGAAATTGTTCGAATGTGGTTTGCCAAAAGACATGGCTGCTGAATTATACAAACCATTCGTTATTCGTAAGTTAATCGAAAGAGGAATTGTTAAGACAGTTAAATCGGCTAAGAAAATAATCGATAAAAAAGAGCCGGTTGTTTGGGATATCCTTGAAAATGTAATTAAAGGACACCCGGTTATGCTTAACCGTGCTCCTACTTTGCACCGACTTGGAATCCAGGCGTTCCAGCCAAAACTTATTGAAGGAAAAGCAATCCAGTTGCACCCATTAGTTTGTACGGCTTTCAACGCGGATTTTGATGGTGACCAGATGGCGGTTCACTTGCCACTTGGACCAGAAGCAATCTTAGAATGCCAGTTATTAATGTTGGCTTCGCATAATATCCTTAACCCTGCGAATGGTGCACCGATTACGGTTCCATCTCAGGACATGGTTTTGGGTCTATATTATATGACCAAAGAAAGATTATCTGTTCCTGGACATCAAATCTTAGGTGAAGGTTTGACTTTCTATTCGGCTGAAGAGTGTAATATCGCTATTAACGAAGGAAGAGTTGAATTGAACGCACGTGTGAAAATCCGTGCTAAAGATTTTAATGAAGAAGGAGAATTAGTATATAAAATCATCCAGACTACTGCAGGTAGAGTACTATTTAATGAAGTAGTTCCACCAGCAGCAGGATATATCAATGAAGTATTGACTAAAAAATCCTTACGTGACATTATCGGAAAAATCCTTGCAGTAACAGATGTTCCTACAACGGCAGCTTTCCTTGATGAAATGAAGGATATGGGGTATAAATTTGCCTTCAAAGGTGGTTTGTCATTCTCATTAGGTGATATTAGGATTCCGGAACAAAAAACACAATTGATTGCTGATGCACGTGTACAGGTTGAAGGTATTTCTGTGAATTATAACATGGGACTTATCACGAACAACGAGCGTTACAATCAGGTTATTGATATCTGGACTTCTGCGAATGCACAATTAACTGAGTTAGCAATGAAAAACATTAGAGAAGACCAACAAGGTTTCAACTCGGTGTATATGATGCTTGACTCTGGAGCAAGGGGTTCTAAAGAACAAATCCGTCAGTTAACCGGTATGCGTGGTTTGATGGCTAAGCCTAAAAAATCAACTGCTGGTGGTGGAGAAATTATTGAAAACCCGATTCTTTCTAACTTTAAGGAAGGTCTTTCGATCTTAGAATACTTTATCTCTACGCACGGTGCACGTAAAGGATTAGCGGATACCGCTTTGAAAACGGCGGATGCTGGTTACCTAACCCGTAGATTGCATGACGTTTCTCAAGACGTTATCGTAAACTCTGTAGATTGTGGTACATTAAGAGGTATTGATGTTTCTGCCTTGAAGAAAAACGAGGAAATCGTTGAAACTTTAGGGGAAAGAATCCTTGGACGTGTTGCTTTGCAGGATGTTATCAATCCATTGAATAATGAAATATTGGTTCACTCTGGTGAGCAGATTACTGAGGCTATCATGAAGGCTATCGAAGAATCTCCACTTGAAAGAGTTGATGTTCGTTCGCCATTGACTTGTGAAGCTAAAAAAGGAATCTGTGCTAAATGTTACGGAAGAAACTTAGCCACCGGGAAAATGACTCAAAAAGGAGAAGCTGTTGGTGTAATTGCCGCACAGTCTATTGGAGAGCCAGGAACACAGTTGACACTTCGTACGTTCCACGTTGGTGGAGTTGCGGGTGGAGTTTCAGAAGAATCTACTATTGTAGCAAGATTTGGTGGAAGACTTGAAATCGAAGATTTGAAAACGGTTGTTGGAGAAGATGCTGATGGAGAGAAAGTGGATATCGTGGTTTCACGTTCTACGGAATTGAAATTAATTGATGCTAAAACAGGTATCCTATTAAGTACGCATAACATTCCTTACGGTTCTGTTATCAGCGTGAAAGACGGAGATACAGTGGCTAAAGGTGCTGTTATCTGTAAATGGGATCCATATAACGGAGTTATCGTTTCTGAATTTACCGGAAAAATTGCTTACGAAGATTTAGAGCAAGGACAATCGTTCCAGGTTGAAATCGATGAGCAGACTGGTTTCCAGGAGAAAGTAATTTCGGAAGGAAGAAATAAAAAATTAATCCCAACCTTATTGGTGTATGGTAAAGACGGAGAATTAATCCGTTCTTATAACTTACCGGTTGGAGCTCACCTTATGGTAGAGGATGGAGAGAAAATTAAAGCAGGTAAAATCCTTGTGAAAATTCCTCGTCGTTCTTCTAAAGCAGGAGATATCACAGGAGGTTTACCAAGAATTACCGAGTTGTTAGAGGCTCGTAATCCTTCAAACCCAGCGGTAGTTTCTGAAATCGATGGTGTGGTTTCTTTCGGAAAAATCAAAAGAGGTAACCGTGAGATTATTATCGAATCTAAATTTGGTGAAATCAAGAAATACCTAGTGAAATTATCTAGTCAGATCCTTGTTCAGGAAAATGACTTCGTAAAAGCGGGTGTTCCTTTATCAGATGGAGCCATTACACCGGAAGATATCTTGAGAATTCAGGGGCCATCAGCTGTTCAGCAGTATTTGGTGAACGAAATCCAGGAAGTTTACCGTTTGCAAGGGGTAAAAATCAACGACAAACACTTTGAAGTAGTTATCCGTCAGATGATGCGTAAAGTGAGAGTGGAAGATCCGGGAGATACTTTATTCTTAGAAGAACAATTAATCCACACCGCTGATTTCTTGGTGGAAAATGATAAATTGTACGGAATGAAAGTGGTAGAGGATGCAGGTGACTCTGAAGTGTTAAAACCAGGTCAGATTGTTTCTCCACGTGAATTGCGTGATGAAAACTCTTTATTGAAACGTAATGACAAAAACCAGGTTGTGGCCCGTGATGTAATTACGGCAACTGCAACTCCGGTATTGCAAGGTATTACAAGAGCTTCGTTACAAACGAAATCATTTATCTCTGCGGCGTCATTCCAGGAGACTACTAAAGTATTGAACGAAGCAGCAGTAGCTGGTAAGGTGGATACATTAGAAGGTCTTAAGGAGAACGTTATTGTTGGACATAGAATCCCTGCAGGTACAGGTATGAGAGATTACGATCATACTATTGTAGGTTCTAAAGAAGACTATAACGAGATTATGGCTAGTAAAGAAGAATACATCTATTAATTGAAAGATTAATAGTTAAATAACAAAAGCCACTATTTTAATTTTTAACTTAGTGGCTTTTTAATTTCTAATATAAAAACTATATCAAATGAGCGATAATAATCAACAACAACAAGGTCAGATCAATATTGAACTGGATGAGAAAACTGCAGAAGGAATTTATTCTAACCTGGCTATCATCAATCACTCGCCTACAGAGTTTGTGGTAGATTTTGTGACTATCATGCCGGGTGTGCCTAAGGCAAAAGTAAAATCGAGAATTGTGTTGACACCACAACATGCTAAAAGATTCCTTAAGGCATTGGGCGAAAACATTAATCGTTTCGAACAGGTGAATGGAGAAATCAAAGACACCGAGCAGCCACAGATTCCTTTGAATTTTGGTACTGCGGGCCAGGCATAACTTACCTTATATTCTTTAAAACCCTTTCAGTGATGGAGGGGTTTTTTATTGGAGTGGTTTTTTCCACCGCACTTCCATTGGAGATTTTTTCTTACTATCAAACCGCTCAAGAGAGAAAATGAAAACTGCTGCTGAGTCAACTTAATTCTTTTGCAGGAGCTCTAAGTCTAATTGCAGGAGCTCTAAGTCTAAATGCAGGAGCTCTAAGTCTAATTGCAGGAGCTCTAAGTCTAAATGCAGGAGCTCTAAGTCTAATTGCAGGAGCTCTAAGTCTAATTGCAGGAGCTCTAAGTCTAAATACAGGAGCTCTAAGTCTAATTGCAGGAGCTCTAAGCCTAAATGCAGGAGCTCTAAGTCTAAATACAGGAGCTCTAAGTCTAATTGCAGGAGCTCTAAGTCTAAATGCAGGAGCTCTAAGTCTAATTGCAGTCGGGTATTTTTGCGGAGATACTAGATTGAGATTAATTAGTTTACTGTTTGGTAATAATAAAAAAATGAGGATAATATGACTATAATATCTTTGCAATGATTATTTAAGAACTTTTTTCCTACAATTCAAACATTCGAGATAATTTAAACGTAAAAAGTAGTGTTTTAAACGGATTTTGATTGTATATTTATGCCCCCTATGAATCGATTTCGGAAGGACGAACTTGAACAGAAAATTATTCTTCAGGTTCTTTTTTTTGGAGTATTAAAACGCATTATTTACCCAATTATAATTAAAACAGAATAATTAATACTATTAGATTTTATGAAATTACATTTACCTAACACTTACCTGAAGTTTTTATTTATTGCGGTGTTGTTTTCGATTTGCACTTTGGGTTGGGGGCAGACCTACACTCAGGTTACTACAACTGGAACATTGGTTAACGGAACCTATTTAATTGTGGCTGATGGAACTACCAATGACGGAATAATGCTTAATACGATTACAGCTGCAACCCCGTTTATTAATTACACCTCTGTAACCAATCCAGGTGCTACAATAAGTACAGGTACAACTGCTGCCAATGAGTTTGTGGTTTCTGTTAGTGGAAGTGTAATTACGATTTATAATGCTTCTGTAGGTTATGTTTCCTGGGGACGTACAGGAAATATTGGGAATACTGCGAGTTTTTTTAATGGAACTGTAGCAAGTACTGAACAATGGACAGTTAGTGTAGCTTCTGGTCTTTGGACTTTAGCTAATGTGGGGACAGCAGCAAGATTACTGCAGTGGAATACATCTTCACCTCGTTTTGCATGTTATACCGGCGCCCAGACAAAATTGAAATTATATAAAAAAATGAATCTGCTCCAACCGTTACCACAACAACTGCTTCATCAATTACAGTTAGTGATGCTTCTTCAGGTGGAAATGTAACTGCCGATGGAGGTGCAACTGTTACTGCGCGTGGTGTTGTGTATGGAACAGCGACAGCTCCTACACTTGCGAACAGTGTGGTTACAACAGGTTCGGGAACGGGTTCTTATACCAGTGCCTTAACAGGACTTTCTGTTAATACAAGATATTACTATCGTGCTTATGCTACCAATTCGGTGAATACCGCTTATGGCAGCGAATCTAATTTTTATACTTTGGCTAATACGCCAGGTACTTTGGTTATTGGTACTCCTACTAGTACTACCATTCCGGTATCATTTGATTCGGGTACAGAAAACAGTAATCCTGGTACTACTACTTACGCCATCCAGGAAACTGGCGGTTTATATGTTCAGGCTGGAGGTGCTTTAGGTGCAACTGCTGTATGGAATACTGCTGCTGGCTGGGGAACGATTTCGGTTTCGGGTTTAGCTAATACTACAACTTATACCTTTCACACTAAGGCAAGAAACGGAAGTTTAGTAGAAACAGCTTTTGGGGCCACGGCATCAGGGACAACTACGGGAGCTGTTGCTCCGGTTATTACTCCGGCTTCACCAACAGGAACTTATAATACGGCTTTCAGTTATTCAATCATTGCATCCAATTCGCCAACATCGTATGCTATCTCAAGCGGAACGTTGCCTACTGGTATCACTTTGAATACAACTACCGGAGTCCTATCAGGAACTCCAACACAGATTGGTACATTCAATGTAGATTTTACTGCTACAAATCCAGGTGGAACCAGTCCTGCCGCTACCATCAGCATAACCATCAACCAGGCTTCGCAGACTATTACCTTTGGAGCTCTTAGTGCGGTTACTTATGGCGATGCACCCTTTGCTTTGACCGGTACTGCAAGTTCGGGCCTGACGGTTTCTTATGCAAGTTCAAACACATCAGTGGCAACGGTTTCAGGAAATACCGTAACCATTGTTGGACAGGGAACGACTACCATTACTGCTTCACAATCGGGAGATGCTAATTATACAGCTGCAACCAGCGTGAACAGGACTTTAACTGTCAATAAAAAGAATTTGACCATCATAAATGTTACTGCGAACAATAAAGTACAGGACGGAGGTACTACAGCAACTTTGGCGGGTACTGCATCACTAGTGGGTGTGGTAAGTGGTGAAGAAAGCAATGTTATTCTTGGAGGGACTCCGGTGGCTACATTTGCTTCTGCTGCGCCCGCTAATGGAATTGCAGTTACTGTTACTGGTTATACAATATCAGGTTCAGCCTCTGGAAATTATACGCTTTCACAGCCAACCGGCTTAACGGCAAACATTACAGCTTTGGCTGCTCCGGATGCGACTCCTGCAACAGCTGTGTCCTTTGACGGATTTACCGCTAATTGGGATGGGGTTACGGGAGCATCAAGTTATGTTTTGGATGTTTATACACAGTCGGGTGGTTCAACCGAAGTTATTAACCAGCCATTTACGTGGTCTACTTATTCTGTTTCTAATGGAACAGGTGGTAATTCAGGAGGATGGAGTGGTTCAGTTGCCTCAAATACTTTTGATATCCCTGTATGGACTGAAGTTTCGGCTTATAAAGGAGATAATTGTGCGAAGGTTGGTACGGGTAGTGTTAGAGGAGCATTGACTACACCAGCATTTGGAAGTGCAGGTAATGCAGTTTTAACCTTTAGGGCTGGTGCCTGGGATGGTGCTTCAGAACAGACCACCTTATTATTGGAAATAACAGGAGGCGGTACTTTAAGCGTTCCTTCGGTAACTATGGTTAAAGGAGCTTTCTCGAGTTATACGGTAAATGTTACCGGAGCTACAGCAGCTACCCAACTTACTTTTAGAGGATTTCAGAATTCAAATTCCAGGTTCTTTATTGATGATATAATTGTTGTTGTAAATACGTTAATTACGACACCAGTTTCAGGTTCGCCATTTTCAATTAGTGCACCAACGACATCATATAACGTAACCGGATTAGCTGGTGATACTACTTATTATTATACCGTTAAGTCTGTACACGGTTCTTTTACTTCTGGAGCTTCTAATGAAATCAGTCAGCTTACCGGTACAGCTCCTGTAATTTGGGATGGAGATTCATGGACAAATGGTTCAGGACCTACGGCTTCTATTGAGGCAATTATAGAGGGTGTTTACAGCACAGCACTTAGCGGAGGATTTACTGCAAAGAAACTGACATTGACTTCTGGGTCATTTACTGTAAATGCTAATACTAACGTTACTGTTGTAGATGAAGTAATTAACGATATGACTGCTGCAGATTTTGTTGTAGAGAGCAATGCTAATTTACTACAAGGTGGAACAATAAACAATAACTCTGGCAACATCACCGTACAACGTGAAAGTGCTGCGATAAAACGTTTGGATTATACATTATGGTCAGCTCCGGTAGCAGGTCAGGGATTGTATGCCTTTTCTAAGTTTACGCTTCCAAACCGTTTTTATGTTTATGATTCAAGCAATGATACGTATAGCAATTCGGTTGGATTTAATTTAACAGGCCTTCAGTATCCTTCTCCTTTGGTAGCGCCAAACGGAGTTAATGGTACAGATACTGCCAATGTTCCGTTTGTAACGGCAACAGGATATTTGATAAGAGTTCCTTACGATCATCCGACTACAGCTACACCTTATGCCGGGACTTTTACAGGAATTCCAAACACAGGTACTATTACGCTTTCAGGTTTAACCAACGGATCGTATTATGCTATCGGAAATCCATACCCATCTACCATTGATGCGGATACATTTATTGGTGATAACGGTATTGGAGATACACTTGCTCCTGGAGACGGATTGTATTTTTGGAGAAAAACCAATAACGCATCATCTTCTTCTTATGCTACTTATACTACTGCTGGTGGAGTGGCTTCGGGTGGAGATACTTCGGCAGTGCCAATTGTTCCTAACGGAGTAATTCAGGTTGGAGAAGGGTTTATCGTTAGAGCGACTGCTACATCCATAGAATTTAATAATGATCAGCGTATTGCTAATAATGATAACCAATTCCTAAAAACAAATTTAGTAGAGCGTAACAGAATCTGGTTGAACCTTACTGATTCTGAAACAAATGTTAATCAGATGATGGTTTCTTATATGACAGGTGCTACTCAGGATATTGATGCCGGTATTGATGGACGTTTCTTTAATGATACTCCAACGGCTTTGAACTCTTTGGTTAACAATGAAGAATTTGCGATTCAGGGAAGAAGCCTTCCGTTTGAAGCAACAGATATTGTTCCGTTAGCATTCAAGGCTGAAGCGGAAGGAAATTATTCGATCTCGATTGATCACGTTGACGGATTATTCACAGGTGGAGCTCAGGCAATTTATTTAAAGGATAATTTGACAACTACTACACATAATTTAAATACTGGAGTCTATTCTTTTGCTACAGCTGCAGGGACTTTCAATAACCGTTTTGAGATTGTGTACCAAGCACAGTTGGCGAATCCAATCTTTACGAGTAATGCCGTAGTTATCTACAGCCAGAACAATGGGTTTGTGGTTAACTCAGGAAACTTTGTAATGGCATCGATTAAAGTATTCGATATCAGAGGAAGGTTGATTGAAGAGAAAAAGGCGATCAATGCCAATGAGACAAACATAAAAGGAGGTTTATCCAATGGAGTATTGTTAGTTCAAATCACAACACAAGATGGAGTTACGGTAACTAAAAAAGTTATCAGATAATCATTTTAATTTTAAAATTAAAATCCCCGCTAGAAATAGCGGGGATTTTTTTTGGGGATTATCGCCAAATACGCCAATTGTATGATGTTTTGACCGTTAAACGAGTTTAACGCCATTTCAACGAAATTAATTTATTGTAAATAAAGGTTAATGTAAGTTTGTTTGATTCTAATAATGTATTTGTACTATTTTTAGTGTAAAAGTAGTACAGTTTGTTAAAAATTAACTCCTTTTATCGATTAAAAATGCATTTAATCGATAAAAAGTTTTTTAACACCAAAAATAATGATTTATTTGCTTTGTTAAATTTTTGTAAATTCTTAAGTTCTAAAAAAATAGTCTCAAATTAAATGTGTATACCTATGAAACAATCATTACTTCATTCTAAAACATCAACAGCCTTATTAATGCTGTTAGGGTTTCTTTTTCTTCAAGTTATTTAGTAGCGCAAACACAGGCTTATAGTACGCCCGGCACCTATACTTTTACAGTTCCGGCTGGTGTTACTTCCATCACTGTTTCGGCATGGGGTGGCGGTGGTGCCGGTGGTGGCCTTGTAGGAGGTAATGGTAATGCACGTGCAGGCGGTGGAGGAGAAGGAGGTTCTTTCGTAAGAGGAACCGTTACAGTTACGCCAGGTACACTTTACACAGTAGTTGTAGGGAGTGGTGGTGTTGCAAGTACAGGAAGTGGAACTGCCGGTACGGCATCTTCTTTTGGAGGAAGCAGTTTTTTTAATGCAATTGGAGGTGTTGGGGGCACAGGAGCAATAAATTCAGGTAGATTTGGTGCCGGAGGTGCAGCAACCAATACGGGTAACGTAACGAGTGGTACTTCTACATCAAGTAACTATGGAGGGAATGGAGGAACGGCGACTAACGCAAGCACTGCATCAAGTGGTGGTGGTGGTGGTAGTGCGGGTTCTAGCAGCGGTGGTGGTAATGGAGGGGTAGTTACAGCAGGTGCCGCTGGAAGTGGTGGTGGTGTTGTAGGAGCAACAGGTCGTGGTTCAGTAAATGATGGAGTTGGATTAATAGGTGGAAACCCAGGAGCAGGAGGAAGTGGAGCAAGGAATGCAAATAATAGCACTAATTATATTGGAGGAGAAGGAGGAGATGGTCAGGTTACAGTTGCATGGTCATGCGCTGGTCCAAATATTTCAAATTTTAGTACGACTGCTTCAGCAGCATGTGCAGGCAGTAGTTCTACGGTTACAATTACTTCTACATCTATTGTTTCTACAGGAAGCTATAATGTTTATTATACTCTATCAGGAGCTAACGTAACAGCAACTGCACAATTAGCTACACTGAATTTTAATACCACTACTAACGTTGGTACATTTTCAACAATAGCTTTAGCAAATAGCGGTGCAACGACGGTAACATTAATATCTGTTGATTGTGCTTTATTAAGTTCAGGAAATACGGCAGGCATAACAGTAAACTTAAGTCCAACTTCTGTTACGGCAAATGTTAGTTCAACCTCAATATGTTCTGGTGGTAGTGTCAATTTGACCTCTAGTGCAACTTCTAACTCATCTACGGTTGCTAACTTATTGGACGAAAATTTTAACTCGACTCCTTTTGTGTGGAGTACTGCTGCTGCCGGTACCGGAACCAGAAATGATGCCTGGACGTTGCGGGCTGATGGATATACCCGAAGCTCAATAACTTTCAACAGCAATGACGATACTCAGTTTTATTTAAGTGATAGTGATATACAAGGGAGTGGAAGTAATACTGCAACAACGCTGCAATCTCCGGCTTTTAGTACGGTTGGTTTAACCGCCGCTTCTTTGAGCTTTTATCACTATTACAGAGATTATGATACAAATGACTCGGCAATAGTAGAAGTGTCAACTAACGGGACAACGTGGACGCCAATTACAACATATACTACGACCCAGGGTTCTGCAACAGGTTTTGTTTTGGCGACTTTAAATTTGGCATCCTATCTGAATCAGGCTACTGTAGCTATTCGTTTTAGATATGTAGCTGTGTGGGGTTATTATTGGGCAGTCGATAATGTTTCTGTAACAGGGACATATGCTACATCGCCACCACCAACATATGTTTGGACATCAACTCCATCAGGCTATACTTCTTCAATACAAAATCCTACTGGAGTTTCACCAAGTGGGAATAGAAGTTATACGGTTACGGTAACAAATAATTATGGCTGTACAGCTTCTGCGACTACTTCAACAGTAACTGTTAATCCAAACGTAACAGCAAGTGTTGCTATTGCAGCTTCACCATCTTCAACAATCTGTTCAGGAACCAATGTAACTTTTACGGCAACTCCAACAAACGGAGGAACGCCAAGTTACCAATGGAAACTTAATGGTGGAAACGTTGGGACAAATAGTCCAACATACAGTAACAATGCATTAGCTAATGGCAATACCGTATCGGTAGTTATGACCTCTACAGCTGCTTGTGTAACAGGTTCACCTGCTACATCGAATACAGTTTCGATGACTGTAAATAATCTTCCAACGATAGCAACTGTTTCAACGCCACCGGCAATTTGTGCTGGGACCTCTTTAAATCCTGCTTCACCAACGGTAACGGCAAATGGTTCAACCGTGACTTCACAAAGCTGGCAGCTTGAAAGTGCGGTTGGCAGTAACACTTTTAACAATGTAACCCTTCCATACACAGTGACTTTTGCCGACAATGGTAAAAAAGCGAGATACACCGCTACCAATGGTTGTGGTACTACCAACGGAAATCAGGTTATTTTAACAGTTAATGCTGCATCTACGGCTGCAACTATTTCTGGTACTACCGGAATCTGTTTCGGAAGTACAGCCAACCTTCAGGTTGCCATTACAGGTGGATTATCACCTTACACAGTAGTCTATAGCGGTGGTACATTGAATAGTTATGTAAGCAACACAAATATTCCAGTTTCACCAACAAGTACTGCCAACTATACTATAACCTCTGTTACTGATGCCAATGGTTGTGTTGGAACCGGTTATACAGGTACTGCAACGGTTACATTAAATTCAACATCCTCAAGTGATGGTATTTCATGGAGTAATGGTGTTCCTACCGGTACTGTGGATGCAATACTTACCGGTGGCAGCCCAATTGTTTTGGGAGCGAATTTAAATGCGTGTTCACTTACAGTAAACGGACCTGCTGTTACAGTAATGTCTGGATTTAATGTTGATTTGAATGGAGCTATGAGAGTTACATCGGGTAGTTTTACACTTAATAATAATTCTAACTTAATTCAGCATAATTCAGGATATACGAATTCGGGTAATATAGTAGTGAAACGTAATTCGGCGGCTATTAAACGTTTGGATTATACCTTATGGTCATCACCAGTAGCAGGTCAGGGATTGTATGCCTTTTCTAAGTTTACACTTCCGAACCGTTTTTATGTTTATAATTCAAGCAATGATACTTATAGTAATTCGGTTGGATTTAATTTGACAGGCTTACAGTATCCTTCTCCTTTGGTAGCGCCAAACGGAGTTAATGGTAATGATCTTGCCAATGTACCGTTTTTGACTGGAAAAGGGTATTTGATAAGAGTTCCTTATGATCATCCGACAACACCTACAGTTTATGCAGGTACATTTACAGGAGTTCCTAACACTGGTACCATTACGCTTTCGAGTTTAACAAGCGGATTGTATTATGCTATTGGGAATCCATATCCATCTACAATTGATGCCGATCAGTTTATTGCTGATAACACTCTTGGAGAAACGCTTGCTCCCGGAGACGGATTGTATTTCTGGAGAAAAACCAATAATTCAGCTGTGGCTTCTTACGCTACCTATACTACTGCTGGTGGTGTTGCATCGGGAGGAGATACTTCAGCTGTGCCAATTGTGCCAAACAGAGTAATCCAGGTTGGAGAAGGATTTATCGTTAGAGCCACTTCTACATCCATAGAATTTAACAATGACCACCGAATTGCTAATAACGACAACCAATTCCTAAAAACCAATTTAGTGGAGCGTAACAGAATCTGGTTAAACCTTACTGATGCTACATCCAATGTAAATCAGATGATGGTTTCTTATATGACAGGTGCTACTCAGGATATCGATGCTGCCATTGACGGACGTTTCTTTATGGACAGCCCAACGGCTTTGAACTCTTTACTGAATAATGAAGAATTTGCGATTCAGGGAAGAAGCCTTCCTTTTGAAGCGACAGATATTGTTCCGTTAGCGTTTAAAGCAGCGGCAGCAGGAAGCTTCTCTGTTGCGATTGACCATGTTGACGGATTATTCACGGGTGGAGCCCAGGCAATTTATATAAAGGATAATTTGACAACAACCGTGCATGACTTAACTACAGGGGCCTATTCTTTTGCTACAGCTGCGGGAACATTCAATAATCGTTTTGAGATTGTTTATCAACCACAGTTGGCGAATCCAATCTTCACTACTAATGCAGTAGTTATCTACAGCCAGAACAATGGTTTTGTAGTTAATTCAGGAAACTTTGTAATGTCATCGATAAAAGTATTCGATATCAGAGGAAGGCTGATAGAGGAGAGAAAAGCAATCAATGCTAATCAGACTACTATAAATGGAGGATTGGCAAATGAAGTGCTATTAGTTCAGATTACAACAGAAGACGGAATAACAGTAACTAAGAAAGTTATAAAATAAATAATACCCAAAACAAAAAAATCCCCGCTAGTGATAGCGGGGATTTTTTTATATTGATTAAAAAAATAGTTTTTTTTTAAGCCTGTTCTTCGCTTTTTCTAAAAGTATAAATTACAAATAGGATACCAGCAATTGCCAACAGGATTAATTTACTGTTTATTGGTGCCGGTTCAGGATCGCCACCTTCAAGGCCACCACCACCTCCATCAGTATCACCAGGTTGCGCATAAGTCAAAAAGTCAGACAATAAGACGAATGACAATAAATAAAATTTCAAAAGCTTTTTCATAAACACTCTATTACAGCGGGTAAATATAGTAATCATTTTCAAATTTAAAAAATTTAGTTGCCTTTTTACGACTAATTAATCAAATTCGGAGGTGAAATACAGTTTTACGTTAGGGAATTTAGTTTGTGTCATCTGTATTGTGAATTCAGAATCTGCTAAAAAAACCAATTGTCCATATTTATCATGAGCTAAGAATTTTTGCTTGATCCTCTTGAATTCTTTAAACTCTTCGCTTTTTGCATCATTAGGCTTTACCCAACAAGCTTTGTGAACCGGGAAATTTTCATAGCTACATTTCGCTCCATATTCATGTTCCAAACGGTATTGTATTACTTCATATTGTAGTGCACCCACCGTTCCGATTACCTTTCGGTTATTCATCTCTAAAGTAAATAGCTGAGCCACACCTTCATCCATTAGTTGGTCAATTCCTTTATCAAGTTGCTTTGCCTTTAACGGATCAGCATTGTTGATGTATCTAAAGTGCTCTGGCGAGAAACTTGGAATTCCTTTAAAACTCATTATTTCGCCTTCTGTTAAGGTGTCGCCGATTTTAAAATTTCCGGTATCATGTAAACCTACAATGTCTCCCGGATAAGAAATGTCAACAATTTCTTTTTTCTCGGCAAAGAAAGCATTAGGACTGGAGAATTTTAAATTCTTGCCTAGCCTAACATGCATATAAGGTTTGTTCCGTTCGAAAGTTCCAGAAACAATTTTAACAAAAGCCAATCGGTCTCTATGTTTAGGGTCCATGTTGGCGTGGATTTTAAAGACAAATCCGGCTAATTTTTCTTCCTCTGGTTTAACTAAACGAGTTTCTGATTCTTTTGGTCTTGGAGCGGGAGCGATTTCAACAAAACAATCCAATAATTCCCTAACTCCAAAGTTGTTTAAGGCTGAGCCAAAAAACACAGGTTGTAAATTCCCAGACAGATATTGTTCCCTGTCAAATGCGGGATATACTTCCGAAATCAATTCGAGTTCTTCCCTTAATTTGATGGCTGGTTTTTCTCCGATTATTTTTTCTAATTCAGGACTGTTAATGTCTGAAAAGGCAATTGTGTCTTCAATATTTTTTCTACTGTCGCCACTGAACAAGTTGATGTTTTGTTCCCAAATGTTATAAATTCCCTTAAAATCGTAACCCATTCCAATGGGAAAGCTTAATGGTGTCACGTTCAATCCCAGTTTTTGTTCTACTTCATCCATCAAATCAAAGGCATCTTTTCCTTCTCTGTCGAGTTTGTTGATGAAAACAATCATTGGAATATTACGCATCCGGCAAACGGCAACCAGTTTTTCTGTCTGTTCCTCCACACCTTTTGCAACGTCAATCACAACAATAACGCTGTCAACAGCAGTAAGTGTCCTGAATGTATCTTCGGCAAAATCCTTGTGTCCTGGTGTATCCAGAATGTTTATTTTTTTGCCAGCGTAATTAAAAGCCAAAACAGATGTCGATACCGAAATGCCTCTTTGTCGCTCAATCTCCATAAAATCGGAAGTTGCGCCTTTTTTGATTTTGTTGTTTTTAACAGCACCGGCTTCCTGAATAGCGCCTCCAAATAACAATAGCTTCTCTGTTAGCGTGGTTTTTCCAGCATCGGGATGCGAAATGATTCCAAAAGTCCTACGGCGTTCAATCTCTTTTAAAAAACTCATGATTTTGATAAATTGGATGCAAAAATACTATTATTTACTGATTATTTCTATATGGTTTTCATTTCAAGTTCTGACGTTGGCAATTCGATAGGAAGTAGTGTTAATAAAATTTTGTTAATAGTAGCGCCGATAGTTGGATAATGTGTTTGAATTGCTATTTTTGTTGATTGTTACGGCACTATCCTAAACTAGTTTTGGCAAGTGAAAGAACACAAAAATTAAATGTAAATTTTTATAGAAATTTTTATCAGCATGAACTTAAGACAGTTTTTTTTCGGGTTGTTATTTTTAATGTCAATTGCAGGTATTGCACAAAATAGCACCAAGGAAGTTTTGTTTACTATCAATGAAAAGCCTTACTACACCGATGAATTTTCACGGATTTACAAAAAGAATTTAGATTTGGTTAAGGATGATACGCAAAAAGACCTGAATCAATATTTAGATCTTTTTGTGGGGTACAAACTAAAAGTAAACAAAGCATACAAATTAGGGTTACAGAATAATGCTCCGTATCAGAATGAATTGAAATCTTACAGGACTCAATTGGCAAAAACGTATTTCAACGATACAAAAATCACTCAGGAACTTTTAGAAGAAGGATATAATAGGCTTCAGAAAGAAATCAAGACTTCGCATATCCTTGTTTTAGCTGATGAAAACGCAACACCCGAAGACACACTTAAGGCTTATAATAAGATAAATGACATCAGGAAGAAAGCTTTAGCAGGAGAAGATTTTGCTGCATTGGCTGTTCAATATTCTGAAGATCCATCGGCTAAGGACAACAAAGGCGATTTGGGGTATTTTTCTGCTTTCAGAATGGTGTATCCTTTCGAAAATGCTGCTTACAACACTCCAAAAGGGGAAGTTTCTAAAATAATCAGAACCCGTTTCGGTTACCATATCCTAAAAATCTACGACGTAAGAGCTAATCGTGGAGAAATTACAGTGGCGCATATTATGATCCTTAATCCGAAACCGGAGGAAACAGATAAGGATAAAGCCAAAAACACAATTAACGACATTTACAGCAAAATTTCGCAAGGTGAAAAGTTCGAAGATCTTGCCAAGCAGTTTTCTGAAGATAAGTCCTCATCTTCTAAGGGCGGATTGCTGAACAAATTTGGTTCAGGGCAATTGAGTTCAGAAGAATTTGAAAATACAGCTTTCTCTCTTGCGAATGTTGGAGATATTTCAAAACCATTTCAATCTCAGTTTGGCTGGCATATTGTAAAACTAATAGAAAAGCATCCAATAAAAACAATGGAGGAAATGAAACCTGAATTGGAAACTAAAATTGGCAAAGATGACAGGTCTAAAAAATCACAGCTTCATTGAATGAAAAACTTAGAAAGAAGTATACATTCAAAAGAGAAGAAAAGCAGTTTGCAGCTGTGTCCAAATTGGTGACTAATGATTTTTATGAAGGAAAATGGAAAACTCCCGAAACCTTCAATAATGGAACTCTGCTAACCATTAATGCAAAGAAAATTGATGCTAAAACATTTCTGGAATTTGTAGACAAGCAGCAAAAGGCAGGTTATAAGACTAAGCCGGTATCAAAACTAACAAACGAGTTGTACAATAAATTTTTAGACGAGCAACTGACCATCTATTATGATGAAAATTTAGAAGTTGATAATCAGGATTTTGCAAATGTAATGGAAGAATATCGCGATGGATTGTTGCTTTTTGATTTAATGGAGAAAGAAATCTGGGATCGGGCAAAAACTGATACTCTTGGTTTGAAGAATTTCTATGAAGCACATAAAGCAGAGCATATGTGGAAAAAGAGAGTAGAGGTAACTGTTGCTTCCTCCACAAAAATGGATATGATTAAAAAGCTCAGGCGCTTATGAAAAAAGGAACTGAACCACAAGCTATAAAAGACAAGATAAATGTTGCTAATGTAGTTAATGTAATGACCAATAGCGGCGTATTTGAAGAAGGAAGTGGCGCTCTGCCTAAAACTATGAAGTATAATCTCGGGGTTTCAGAAATATTTAAGGAAGGCGAATATTATTTTGTAACCGATGTAAAAAAGATTATTCCTGAAGGAGTTAAATCGCTTGAGGAGTGCAAAGGAAAAATTGTAAATGACTATCAGCAGAATTTAGAGCAGGGATGGGTTGATGATTTAAAGAAAGAGTTTACTGTAAAAGTTAATACGGATGTTTTTGACAAAATAAAGAAACAGTTGAAATAATAAAATGATTAGAAATAGTCTTTTACTGGTTCTTTTGATGGTTTGTTCGTGTAACTATTTCAATCCGGAACAAAAGCCACAATCAATAGCGAGGGTAGGAAAGAATTATTTATATAAAAGTGATATAGCAACCCTGGTTCCGGCCGGAACTTCAAAGGAAGACAGCCTGCTTTTAGTAAGGGATTTTATTGACAGATGGGCGAGTCAAAAATTACTGATTGATGCAGCCGAGCGAAATCTGAGTGACGCCAAGAAGAAAGAATACAACGCATTAATTAAGCAGTATAAAATTGATTTATATACAAGAGCATATATAGAAGAAGTCGTGAGGAATACTGTCGATACCATTGTCAGCCAGAAAGAATTAAAGAAATATTACGACGAGAACAAGGAGAATTTTAAGACCAATGGAACATTAGTGCAATTGCGGTTTGTCAATCTATCCAGAAATAATCCGCGTTTTGCTACAATAAGCAGTAAGTTCTTTGACTACAATAAGAAAGATAAAAAGTTTTGGGACACTTATAAATTACAGTTCAAAAGCTTTGCATTAAATGATAGCGTTTGGGTTGATATGAGTCAGGTATATGCTAAACTACCAGTCATAAATCCCGAAAACAGAGATGAATTCATCAGGCCGGGAAAAAGAATACAGATTCAGGATAAGGAAGATACCTATCTGATTAAAGTGAAAAATGTGATTGATAAAAATCAGGTCAGCCCATTTGAATTTAGCAAGCCAACGCTTAAAGAGGTTATCCTCAACAAAAGAAAATTAGAATTGATTAAAAAATTTGAAAAAGATATCACTAATGATGCCATTAAAAACAAAGATTATGAAGTATATAAATAGCAGGCTTACTGTTGCAATAATTGCAATTTTTTGCGTGGTAGGGTTTGCGAATGCTCAGGAAGTTATTAAAGATTCTGTGAAAACAAAACCTTTGACAAGCACTTTCAAAAAGCAAAAAGTAGATGGCGTTATAGCAACCGTTGGAGATTATATCGTTCTGGATTCTGATGTTGACAAATCGTATTTAGAGTTATCAAGCCAGGGACAATCTGTCAGAGACATTTCCCGCTGCCAAATGCTGGAATCTTTATTGAAAGAAAAATTATATGCACATCAGGCAGTTCAAGACAGTATCATTGTGAAGGATGAAGAAGTAAAAGAGAAACTTAATGAGCAGTTTACCTTTATGGTGGAACAAATTGGGTCATCAGAAAAAGTAGTACAGTATTTCAAAAAGGGTAGTGAAGAAGAACTAAGATCAGAATTGTTTGATATCATCAAAATGAACAAGCTGGCCGCTGAAATGCAGAGAAAAATCATAGAAACCGTTGAAATTACTCCAGAAGAAACACGCACTTTCTTTAAGGCTATTCCACAAGCTGATCTCCCTGTGTTTGGTGCAGAAATGGAAGTGGCCCAAATCGTTGTGGCTCCAAAAATTTCTGATGAAGAAAAGCAGCGCGTTGTCAAAAGACTTAAAGAAATAAAAGCTGAAGTGCTTGGGGGTGCAAGTTTTAAAACTAGAGCGGTTATCTACACAGACGACAGAGCATCAGCGTCAACTGGCGGATATTACAAAATTAATAGAAAAACACAGTTCGTAAAGGAATTTAAAGACGTTGCCTTCAGTCTTGGTGAAGGAGAAATTTCTGAACCCTTTGAAACCGAATATGGTTATCATATCATTATGGTAGAAAAAATCAAAGGACAGGAAGTCGAACTTCGCCATATCCTAATGATGCCAAAAGTATCGGATCAGTCTTTAAAAGATGCAAAAGAGAAAATCATCCTAATCAAAAAGAAAATCGAAAACGGAGAAATTTCTTTTGCCGATGCTGCCAGAACAATGTCTGACGAAAAAGAAACACGTGCGAATGGTGGAGTTTTGATTAACCCAAAGACACAGGATACGCATTTTGAATTAACCAAAATGGATCCAAGCCTTTACAGCGAAGTTTCTAATCTGAAAGATAAAGAGATAACCAATGCGATTTTAGATGACGATCCGAGAGCAGGTAAGAAATACAAAATCATTACGGTTACCAACAGGATCAATGAGCACACTGCTGATTATGCTAAAGATTACATCAAAATCAAGGATTTAGCATTAAAGGAAAAACAAATCAAAGCCATTGCAAAATGGACTGATGAAAAAATAAAGGAAACCTATATCAAAGTTAATGGCGAATACAGAGATTGCGTATTTACCAATGATTGGATAAAAAAATAAACCATAAACTTAAACATCAATCCTATGTCAGATGTCGCCGCCATTAAGAATTTAGTTCAGAAAAGATTAGAACTTAAAAAAGAAATTGCTAAAATAATTGTAGGCCAGGACGATGTGGTCGATCAAATTTTGTTAAGTATATTTTCTGGTGGACACGCACTTTTGGTTGGTGTTCCCGGTTTGGCCAAAACATTAATGGTAAATACCATTTCACAGGCATTGGGATTGGATTTTAAACGTATTCAGTTCACACCCGATTTGATGCCTTCGGATATCCTTGGAAGTGAAATTTTGGATGAAAGCCGTCAGTTCAAATTCATCAAAGGACCAATTTTCGCCAACATCATCTTAGCGGATGAGATTAACAGAACACCACCAAAAACGCAAGCGGCTTTGCTTGAAGCGATGCAGGAGCGTTCCGTAACTATAGCGGGGCAGAATTATAAACTGGATCTGCCTTATTTCGTTTTAGCAACCCAAAACCCAATTGAGCAGGAAGGAACTTATCCTTTGCCGGAAGCACAATTAGACCGTTTTATGTTTGCAATTAAATTAGATTATCCTTCATTTGCTGAAGAAGTTAATGTGGTAAAAAGCACAACATCGGATAACAAGCCAGAGATAAATGCCTTGTTTACAGCTCAGGAAATTATAGATTTCCAACATTTGGTACGCCGAATTCCAATAGCTGATAATGTGATTGAATATGCTGTTACTTTGGTAAGCAAAACCCGTCCGAACAATCCGCTGTCTAACGATTATATCAAAAATTACTTAGATTGGGGAGCAGGTCCAAGAGCTTCACAAAACTTAATCTTAGCAGCGAAAGCCAATGCTGCCTTCAACGGAAAATTTTCTCCTGATATTGAAGATGTGAAAGCTGTAGCTACTGGAATCTTACGACACAGGATCATCAAAAATTATAAAGCTGATGCAGAAGGAATAACAGAAGAAATGATTATTGGTAAATTATTGTAATTAACGGGAATTAGTAATTACAGAATTCGTTACGATAAATTTAAGGATTTCTTTCTTTTGTGTAGGAGCTACGAGGCTCAATACAGCAGCTGCCAAAGCAAATAACATTCCCATTTTAGTTTTCATAAGTCGTTGGTTTAGATTAATGAATGAAGTGTTGTTTGTTGATATGTCAAATAACAACAATCATAAGTATTGCTCTAAACCCTTTTGTTACAATAAAAAACGAATTTCCGTAAATTTTAACATTTGTATGGGTTAAGAGCAGTTCCGGATAATTTTTTTAAGAACCAAATTCATCGTTTCCAATTCTTCTGTGGCGATGGTATCAAGTGCGTTCTTCCGGTTTTCGAGGACTAAATCCTGTACTTTTTGGATGATGGTTTTTCCTTCTTCGGTAACTACGAGATTGGATTTTCTTCTGTCATCGGGATTGATTTCGCGATTCAGATATTCAGATTTAACTAATAATTCGATTATTCGGGTAACCGAAGCATTGTCTTTGAACACTTTTTTAGCTATTTCCTGTTGGGTTATGGTGGGATTTTCGAGTATGGATTTGATAATCAACCATTGGTCAATCGTAATTTTGAAACCATTCTCTTTCAGTTTTTTTGAGCATACATTCTATAGGACTTGATGGCCTTATCCATATTGTAGAATATAATGTCTTTCAGTTTTTCCATGTTTACCGTTCTATTTTATGAAGTAAATCATCCAATTCCTTGTCATAGAAAAACAAAAACATGCTTCCCATCATATCCTGACTGACATTTGTTGTATTGTTAACTTCGAGTATAATCTGATAATCATGATTTTTATATAGCCAAATACCGTCAACAGAAGAAAAAGGGTCGATGCTTGTTAAGCCAACTTTGTCTTTGTGATTTGTGATGTTGCTGATAAATATCGCTTTGTTTTCTGTTTTATCAAATAATAAAATTTTGGTTGCAAACGGATGTACATGAATTGCTGCGGCATGCAAACGAAGGCTGTCCTGAATCTGCAAATGATTATTCACAGAACTGCTGTAGGTGTGTTTTCCAGTCGGAATTACCCAATGCCCGGATAGTTTATTGCCTTTACCATCATCATAGCTATGGTTTTTGGTTTCAACCGGAATGCACTGATTGGTGCCGGGATCTAATGGCGATTTGTAAGGATCGGATTGATTGTAAGGCAGCATAATAAAGGCCGTGCGACTCATCAATGGTTTTAAATCCTTTGCTTTTGAATAATTAATATCGACTTCGTGCCGTATCCAGAAATTAGCATCGGGAAGATTGTGATTTAAGGATTGTGTCGTCACATATAAAAATTCATTTCCTTTCATTGGAACACCGTAACCTTCCGGAAAGCTAAAATTTTCCATGCCATGGGAAAGTGAAGTCATTCTCGGATATTGTTTGCCGATTCGTTTTTCCAAATTAAAGGAACTGTAATATTTCACATCATTAAAATCTATATTGGTGTGGCAGATAAAATCATTAGAGATATAGTTTAGGGATTTTGAATCCAGTGCTTTTACATGAAATCCCTTAAGCCAAAGCAAGGTAGAATCCTGTGAAAGCTGTACATAATTGGATGATTTCGGACCTTCCATAGATTTGTAGATTCCATCAATATAAAACTTGGGAGAAATCATTTTATAGGTTTCCGATTTGTTTTCGACCTTCCAATTCGGATTAACAACACCAAGTTTTTCAAACAAAAAGACTTTACGATTGCCTTGTGGCGATTGGGTAATTGCCAGTACCAAATTCCGCTGCCAATCATGCCTAACAAAATCAGAACTCCTATAATTTTATATATCTTTGATTTTCCCATGTGGTCAAATTTACATTTTTATATGAACGATAGAAAGCAAATAAGCGCAAAAAGATTTTTCGGATTGGATTTTCTGAGAGCACTTTCCATTAGTTTACTGTTGTTTTCCCATTGCTCCTGGATCTATAATTCGAAAAGTTTGTTTGGCAAACTGGAAGATGCCAGCGGCTTTTTAGGTGTCGAACTGTTCATTGTGTTAAGTGGATTTTTGATAGGAGGAATACTTTATAAGCAGTTTCTGCAAGAGTACTACGGTTTTAAAGATGCTTATTTGTTTGTTTCCCGAAGATTGATGCGTGTACTTCCAAGCTACTATCTGGTAATATTCATTCTGATAATTATATATATGATTTTCGGTTTTTCGATTTCAGAAGTTTGGCGATATCCATTACTTATCCAGAATTTCGATTCGCCAATAACAGCTTTTTTTCCGGAATCGTGGAGTCTGCCTGTAAAGGAAATGGGCTATATTTTCGCGGTGGCATTATTGGTAATCGCTTCTAAATTGTTCACTAAAATTACCAAAAAAACACTTTTCCTGCTAGTAATTGTTGGGCTAATAATTGTAACATTGACGGCTAAAATTTATTACAATATCCATTCAACAAATCTCGATTTAAAGCAATGGAGCTTCGAAATCCGTTCTGTTGTGATTTATAGGATTGATTCGGTTCTGATTGGTGTTTTGTTTGGCTATTTTTATCAGAATCACAAAGAATTTGTACTGTCAAAAAGCAAACTGTTTTTAGCAATAGGTGTATTGTTATTACTGCTTCTGGTAGCATGCGTTATTGTGTTTAAATTTAGGTTAAGCAACGCAGCCTGGTTCTGGAATATCCTTTGTCTGCCGTTGGTTTCGCTGACGATCTGCCTTTTTGTTCCTTTTCTGTTAAACTGGAAAAAGCCATCGGAACGCATAGGGAACGTAATTACTTTTATCTGTAATGTTTCGTATTCCATCTATTTACTGCATTACAGCATCATACTTTTTCTGTTGAAATATTTTATCAACACCAATGATTTTGTTTTGTGGCAGCTTAATATCTTTACCCTGTTCTATATTTTCATCACGATAGGCTTGAGTTATATAATGTATACTTATTTCGAAAAACCAATTAACGAATATAGGGCTAAGAATTTTAAACTGAATGACAAATAATACCAATACAAATAAGGTTTTCGGACTGGATTTAATGCGAGCTATGGCAATTACTATGGTTTTGTGTTCGCATATTTTATGGATTTACAACCCGGATGATGGTATAATCCGCCAGCTTTTTGCTTTGTTTGGATTTCTCGGCGTTGAGTTTTTCTTTGTGTTGAGTGGATTTTTGATTGGCCGAATCCTTTACAAAATTTATATAAAAGAAGATTTTACCATTCGAAGCGCTTTAGGTTTCCTAAAAAGAAGATGGTTTAGGACTTTACCAAATTATTACCTGGTGCTGCTTATCAATATCATAATTACAATATGTCTAGGTTATTCGATGCCTAAATTGGAATTCTATTTTGTCTTTCTCCATAATGGATTTTCAAAAATGTCGACATTCTTTCCGGAATCCTGGAGTTTGTCGGTAGAAGAATGGGCGTACATCGTTTTGCCATTTTCGTTGTTGCTGTTTTCATTTTTATTCAGGCCTAAAAACAAAAAAAGGTTTTTTCTGATTATGACGTTGGGGTTAATCTCTTTGTTCATTTTTTTAAAATAATATATCAATTCAATACAGTGACCACTAATCTTGATGAATGGAATGTTTCGCTCAAATCGGTGATGATTTATAGGTTGGATGCCATTTTTATGGGAGTTTTATGTGCCTGGATTAGCATTAATTATGCAAAAAAATGGACGGAATTCAAACTGTCTTTCGCAATTGTCGGAGGTTTAATAATGCTGTTGATGTATTTCGGAATGGGTTATCTGCAAATTCTTCCGACAACTTTTCCTTTTGTATGGAATGTAGTGTATCTGCCACTGGCATCGCTTTCGATTGCATTTTTTATTCCGTTTTTCTCGCAGTTAGAAACTACAATTTCAGTTGTAAAGAAACCTATCGTTTTCATTAGCAAAACTTCTTATTCTATTTACCTTTTGCATTATAGTGTAATATTGCAGTTGTTTATGTTGTTTGTAGATAGAGAAGCAACGCTTTTGCAACTGCATTGTATCACTGCTTTATACCTGGCGACAACACTTATTTTGAGTTATGTCCTTTATCGTTTTTTTGAAAAACCAATAATGGATTTAAGGGATAATTGCTAAAATTTACTGTTTTATTCTGCTATTAGAACATCATTTTTGTATTAAAAGGTCAACAATATAGTCTTATTAAGAATGAATAAATATTATAAATTACTTTTTTTATATTTTTTTACTTTTTAAATGTGTTTTCGATAAAAAACGTGGTGCAAAAGTTTGTATTCCGCAAAATACCATCCTTTTTCAATATATTTTTCTAAAATCGTTTATAGAGTATAACGTTTTCGTAAATTTGCACTGCAAATAATTAAACCCAATATACTATGGCTTTTGATATTGAAATGATTAAAAAAGTTTATGGAACAATGGCAGAACGTGTAGACAAAGCGCGTGAGTTAGTTGGTCGTCCATTGACGCTTTCTGAAAAGATTTTATATTCACATTTATGGGAAGGAAATCCATCACAATCTTTCACTCGTGGAAAGGATTATGTAGATTTTGCTCCAGATAGAGTAGCATGCCAGGACGCAACAGCACAGATGGCTTTATTGCAGTTCATGCATGCCGGAAAAAAGACGGTTGCCGTTCCAACAACAGTTCACTGCGATCACTTGATTCAGGCCAAAGTTGGTGCAACTACTGATTTAGCTGTTGCGAATTCACAATCAAAGGAAGTTTTTGATTTCCTTTCTTCCGTTTCTAATAAATACGGAATCGGATTTTGGAAGCCAGGATCTGGAATCATACACCAAATCGTTTTAGAAAATTATGCATTCCCAGGAGGAATGATGATCGGAACTGATTCACATACTGTAAACGCAGGCGGATTAGGAATGTTAGCTATAGGAGTAGGTGGTGCTGATGCGGTTGATGTAATGTCGGGAATGTCATGGGAATTGAAATTTCCAAAACTTATCGGGGTTAAATTGACTGGAAAGCTAAACGGTTGGACAGCACCAAAAGACGTAATCCTAAAAGTGGCAGACATTCTTACCGTAAAAGGTGGAACAGGAGCCATTGTAGAATATTTCGGAGAAGGTGCAACTAACATGTCTTGTACCGGAAAAGGAACCATCTGTAACATGGGTGCTGAAATTGGAGCTACAACATCTACTTTCGGTTACGATGATTCAATGAGAAGATATTTAGCTGCGACAGACCGTCAGGATATTGTTGATGCTGCCGATAAAGTAGCGGATTATTTGACTGGTGATGCTGAGGTTTATGCAAATCCAAGCCAATATTTTGATCAGGTTATCGAAATCAATTTATCAGAGTTAGAGCCACATATCAACGGACCGTTTACGCCAGACAGAGGAACGCCGGTTTCTCAAATGAAAGCGGAAGCTATCGCTAATGGCTGGCCATTAAAAATAGAATGGGGATTAATTGGATCTTGTACCAACTCCTCTTATGAAGATATGGCTCGTGCAGCCTCAATTGTTGAACAAGCAGTTGCACACGGAATTACACCAAAAGCAGAATTCGGAATTAATCCGGGTTCGGAGCAAATTAGATACACTATCGAAAGAGACGGAATTATTGCTACTTTCGAGAAAATGGGAACCAAAGTTTTCACTAATGCCTGTGGTCCATGCATTGGGCAATGGGATAGAGCCGGGGCAGATAAAGAAGAGAAAAATACGATTGTTCATTCATTCAACAGAAACTTTTCTAAACGTGCCGACGGAAATCCAAATACACATGCTTTCGTAACTTCTCCGGAAATGGTTGCTGCTTTGGCAATTTCGGGAGATTTGACTTTTAACCCAATTACTGATTTTTTAATAAATGATAATGGTGAACCGGTTAAGTTAAATCCACCTCATGGTGACGAATTGCCAAAAAGAGGATTTGATGTAGAAGACGCAGGTTTTCAGGCACCAGCTGCCGACGGAAGTAATGTACAGGTTGCAGTTTCACCAACTTCAGACAGGTTGCAGTTATTAGCGCCTTTCGATGCCTGGGATGGGAAAAATATAACTGGAGCTAAATTATTGATTAAGGCTTTTGGAAAATGTACTACAGATCACATTTCTATGGCTGGACCTTGGTTGCGTTTCCGTGGTCACTTAGATAATATTTCAAACAATATGTTGATTGGAGCTGTTAATGCTTATAATCAGCAAGCAAACAAAGTCCAAAACCAGTTAACTGGTGAATATGATGCAGTCCCTGCTGTTGCAAGGGCTTATAAAGCTGCTGGCGTTCCGACTATTGTGGTGGGTGACCAAAACTATGGTGAAGGTTCTTCAAGAGAGCATGCCGCAATGGAACCGCGATTCTTAGGTGTAAAAGCCGTTTTGGTAAAATCATTTGCCCGTATTCATGAAACAAACCTTAAGAAACAAGGAATGCTGGCGTTGACTTTTGCTAACGAAGCGGATTATGATAAGATTCAGGAAGACGATACAATCAATTTCCTTGACTTAACAGAATTTGCTCCTGCAAAACCATTGAGCCTGGAATTCGTTCATGCTGATGGTTCAAGAGATATCATCCTGGCAAACCATACGTACAACGAAAGCCAGATTGGTTGGTTTGTTGCAGGTTCCGCTTTGAATTTGATTGCAGCCGGAAAAGCATAAACATTATAATTATTCATAAAAAAGCCCAACATTTCGTTGGGCTTTTTTTATTTTGAAGAATTCTTATAGACTTCCTTAAGACCTGAGTTCCAATCTACTACTTCGTAGTAAAAATCCACCGCCGTTAAGCTATTTTTTTTCGGATAACGCACTTGCCTGTAACGTCAGCTTCGGTACCATCAACGGTGATTTTCTTATTGCTTTGTAATTTATTGGCTAAATACAGATCGTATAATTTCCTGGCGATGTCTTGACGGATTGTCATCTTTGAATTGAAGGTACTCACGATGATAACACCTTTCTTGGAACGGGCTACTAATTCCATTCCGTTCTGACCAAATTCATAGGTCTCAACTTTAGGGTCTTCTCTTTTCGAGAAGGCAAAACAGGTCACTAAAAGTAAACCGATAAGCACTTTTTTCATAAATAATAGATTTGATGGGGTCAAATTAGAGGCGAAAAATAATAATTATTTTAACACGAACCACATTTATTAACAAAAAAATGTTAATAACACAAAAAAATCCGCTAATTCTATAACAGATTTAGCGGATTTTACCCTAATGAATTAACAATTTTTCTCTGCTAGTAGTAAGTATAACGTCTTACTTTTGCTATATATTTTGCCAAACGGATAACCTGATGGCTATATCCATATTCATTATCATACCAGACATACAGAACGATATTTTTTCCATCAGCTGAAACGATGGTTGCATTGCTATCATAAATAGACGGTTGCGCTGTCCCAACAATGTCAGACGAAACCAACTCATTATTAAGTGAATATCTGATTTGCTCTACCAGTTCTCCTTCAAGAGCATATTTTTTCATAATCGTATTAAATTCTTCAATTGAAGTCTTTTTGCCCACTTCAAGATTCATAACTACCAGCGAACCATTTGGAACTGGAACACGAATAGCATTTGAAGTCAGTTTTCCGGCAAGGCTTGGTAATGCTTTTGCAACAGCGGTTCCGGCGCCAGTTTCAGTAATGACCATGTTCAAGGCAGCTGCACGTCCACGACGGTATTTTTTGTGCATGTTATCCACTAAATTTTGGTCGTTTGTATAGGCGTGAATAGTTTCGATATGGCCTTTTACGACACCAAGTGCATCTTCAACCACTTTCAAAACTGGAGTTATGGCATTGGTTGTACACGAAGCGGCAGAAAAAATATCTACATTATCTGGGTTATGGTCATTGTGGTTTACACCGTAAACAATATTCGGAATACCTTTTCCAGGAGCAGTCAATAATACTTTAGTAGCTCCGTTTGAGGTTAAATGTCGTTTCAGCTGTTCTTCCGTTGTAAATGCTCCGGTGTTATCAATTACCAACGCATCTTCGATTCCGTATTTTGTGTAATCAATCTCTTCCGGTCCATTGGCTGTAATGACATGAACCGTGGTTCCGTTGATAATTAAAGCATTGTTTTCGGCATCAGCCTGAACAGAACCTTGAAAATCTCCGTGAACAGAATCATAACGTAACAACGAAGCCCTTTTTTCTAAAGAAGTGGCATCGTTCTTATCACGTGTTACAATCGCGCGAAGACGAAGTTGTTCTCCTTTTCCCATTTTGCTCATCATTTCACGAGCCAGTAAACGGCCAATTCTACCAAAACCATACAGAACGACATCTTTTGGTTTCAGATTTTTGAAATCTTTTGCATTTTTTAGTTTATCAATAACAAATGCGCGATTGTCATGATATTTGTTGTCTTCCAAATGATATTCATAAGTCAGTTTTCCAATATCGATTCTTGAAGGCGGTAGATCTAAATTCTGAATGGCGCGGGCAATTTCTACTGAATCAAAAATGTTGATAGGTTTTTGAACAAATTCTCCGGCATATTCGTGGAAGTTGATGATGTCACTGACATTCCTGTCAATCAATTGATTTCTAAAAAGCACCAATTCGATTGATTTGTCATACCATAAATCGCTGATAATCTTAATCAATTCAACGCCTGCTTTACGTCTGTCAGCCTGAAAGGATAACTCCTTCTCGTATAATTTGTTACTGTCCATAAAAATAAATAAGTATTAGTTGTGTTTGTCCTGAATTTATTTCAGGATGTAGTTAATTTGGCGCAAAAATATAAAATAGATACGTTTTGCGAAAACGATTTCGTAAGTTTTTTATAAAACAAAAAAACCAGTCCAAAAAAGAACTGGTTTTAATGAATAATAACCTTTTAATCTTATAAAATTATCTGGACAATTTGCCCAATTCTATTAATCATTTGGATGTTAACGCTTTGATTTTCATCTTTCTTATTTAAAAATCTTGAGATGGTTTCAACATCGGTCGCTTTTACATTGTCAACCGAAAGAATGATGTTTCCTTTAAGTTGGTCTGCATAGGGTGCTAATGCCTCGTTATTGATGTCTTTAATACGTACACCATAACCAATCCTATATTTCTTTTTATCCGCTGAATCAATATCTTCTAATTGCAAGCCCTTAAATTCGGCATTAGCAATGTCATATTTGATTAAGGTAACCAGAACCGTTTTTGTTTCGCCATCGCGGGAAAAGGTTACCTGTACTTTGTCATTTGGCCTTTTTGTGCTGATATATCCTGAAAGTTCAGAGAAAGTGGCAATTTTTTGGCTGTCTAATTTTTTAATGATGTCGCCCTTTTGTAATCCGGCTTTCTCTGCGCCTGAATTTTTAGTTACTTTATTAATATAGAAACCTTCCGTATCGTTGATGCCTAAATCTTTTGATGCTTTGCTGTTTAATTCACCACCTTCAACACCTAAAATTCCGCGTTGTACATTACCGAATTCCATAATGTCTTCAATTATTTTTCTGGTGATATTGGATGGGATTGCAAACGAATAACCAACATAAGAACCCGTTTGTGAAGATATCATAGTGTTGATTCCAATCAGTTCGCCTCGTGTATTAACTAATGCCCCACCTGAATTTCCCGGATTTACTGCAGCGTCTGTCTGAATGAAGGATTGAATGCCTCTGGTGTCCAGATTTCTGGCTTTAGCTGACACAATTCCAGCCGTAACGGTTGACGTCAGATTGTATGGATTTCCAACAGCCAAAACCCATTCGCCCACTTTTACCTGATCGGAATCTGCAAAAGCAGAATAAGGTAATTTTTCATCAGCGTTGATCTTTAACAAAGCGATATCCATTTTAGAATCTGTTCCGATAAGTTTTGCTTTGTACGATTTATTGTTATTCAGGGTTACTTCAAGTTCTGTAGCATCCTTTACAACGTGGTTGTTGGTTACTATGTAGCCATCCTGCGAAATGATAACTCCGGAGCCAGTACCAATTTGCTCTTGTTGTTGTCCTCCACGAGAGCCATAAAAGAATTCCATAATCGGGTCAGAAACCGTTCTCATGGAAACGTTTTTAACGTGCACTACTGTATGAACTGTATTCTCGGCAGCAGTTGTAAAATCAACTCCTTCGGTTGAAAAGCCCACATTTCTGCCATAGTTGTTTGACGCTGTCGTCACAATCGAATTGCGGTTGTCCTTTCCTTCAATAAATAATTTGTAAGCGCCAAGTGTCGTTGCACCACTCAATAAAGAAACCAAAAATAAACCTGTTAATCGTTTCATATTTAATACCATTTTAAATTATTTGATAGTAAAATTAGCCAAAATCAATTTTCATCTGAATGCTCTTTAACGCTCGTTTAACAATTTTTAAGTTAATCTTAATATTTGTTATATTTGTGGGAGTAAACAACACTATGAAGACTACTTTTTACAAATATCAGGGAACCGGAAATGACTTTATCTTTATCGATAACAGGGAAAATAAATTCCCACAGGAAAATACCAAACTTATAGAGAAATTTTGTGACAGACGTTTCGGAATTGGTGCGGACGGACTAATTCTTTTAGAGAATGATAAAGAGACCGATTTTCGAATGGTTTATTACAATTCTGATGGGAATCAGAGTTCGATGTGTGGAAACGGTGGTCGTTGTATTGTGGCTTTCGCCAAAAAACTGAATCTTATCTCAGATGAAACTACTTTTGTTGCAACCGACGGAAAGCATTATGCCACAGTTCTTGAAAACGGTGATATATCACTGCAAATGAAAGATGTTGATACTATAAAAGCAGAAAGCGACTATGTGTTCCTAAATACTGGTTCGCCACATCATGTGATGCTGGTAGATGATTTGGATAATTATGATGTTAAAAATAATGGTGCTAAAATTCGCTACTCTGATTTATATGGAAAGGCAGGTAGCAACGTAAATTTTGTCAAACAGCTTTCTGATAATCATTTCCGTGTTCGAACCTACGAACGTGGAGTGGAAGACGAAACCTTATCCTGCGGAACAGGTGCAACTGCGGCAGCGATTGCGATGAATGCTATTGGAAAAACGAATTCACATCAGATAGAATTAGATGTTGAAGGCGGAACACTCGAGGTTTCCTTTGATAAATTAGCAGATGATTTTAAGTATATCAATGTTTTTTTAAAAGGACCGGCGACCTTTGTTTATGAAGGAGAAATAGAATGGTAACACTACACGGACAAAATATCTATTTGCGTGCACTGGAACCTGAAGATTTAGAGTTTGTTTACGCTATAGAGAATGACGAAACTATCTGGGAAATCAGCAATACCATTACGCCTTACAGTAAATTCCTTATCCGTCAGTACCTCGAAAATGCACATCAGGATATTTATGAAGCTAAGCAGTTACGGTTGGCAATCTGTAAAAAGGAAAATTCAACAGCAATTGGTTTGATTGATTTGTTCGATTTTGATGTAAGGAACAAACGCGCCGGAGTCGGTATAATTATCCAGGATGAAATTGACAGAAGCAACGGTTTCGGGAAAGAAGCATTGAAATTAGTAATTGATTATGCCTTTGAACATTTGCAATTACATCAATTATATGCAAATATCGGAACAGAAAATAAAGCAAGTTTGGCTCTTTTTACTACATTTGGATTTGAGAAAATAGGCGTCAAAAAAGACTGGAATTTTATCAGGGATGCTTTTCAGGATGAAGCTGTTTTCCAATTAATAAAAAAATAAATTTTAAAAATTCCCGTTTTGAACAAAAATAAAGTTATCAAGGTTTTAGCAGTTGTATTTATTGCGTTTGTGTTAGTTATCTATGTCAAATTCTTTACTTCAGACACTAAATTTGAAAAAGAGGAAATATATGTCGAAATTCCAACAGGCTCTACCTATCAGGATGTAGAAAAAATACTTTCACCTTTGGTAAAGAACATGAATGATTTCGAATTCATCGCCAACCGCCGTTCTTATCCGGAAAATGTAAAGGCCGGACGATTTTTGTTAAAAAAAGGAATGAGTGCTTTCCAGTTGGTTGCTGCCATGCGGAGAAATGTTCCTGTAAAGTTGGCTTTCAACAACCAGGAGCGTTTAGAAAATCTTTGCGAACGGTTGAGCACCCAAATTGAACCCGATACGACAAAATTGCTGGCTACATTTTATGATCCGGAATTTTTAGAGAAAAACGGTTTCACAAAACAAACTGTTTTTGCAATGTTTTTGCCAAATACGTATGAAGTGTACTGGAATATCTCAGCTGAGAAATTCAGAGGAAGAATGCTTGACGAGTATAATAAGTTTTGGACAAAAGAACGTATCGCCAAAGCAACAGCTTTAAACCTTACTCCGGTTCAGGTTATTACAGTTGCATCAATTGTACACAAGGAATCAGTTAAAAAAGTGAGCGACCAACTATTGCCGGCGTATACCTAAACCGTTTGAACCAGGGAATGCCGTTGCAGGCTGATCCAACCGTAATATATGCCTTGAAGTTGAAGGACAACGATTTTAACCAGGTGATTAAAAGGGTTTTATATAATGACCTGTTTATCGATTCTCCTTATAATACCTATAAGAATATCGGCCTGCCACCGGGGCCAATAGCAATGCCCGATGTTGATGCCATAGATGCAGTTTTGAATGCTGAAAAACATGATTATATTTATTTCTGTGCCAGTGTTGAAAAATTCGGGTACCATGTTTTTGCGGCTACTTACGAAGCGCATCAGGTGAATGCCAGGAAATACTCTGAGTGGTTGAACAAGCAGGGAACAAATCGATAATTTTGAAAGTATTCAAAAGCATACTGTTTGTTCTTCTATTTTGGTTTTCCCAAACATCCTCTGCTCAAAATGCTTTTGAACGTTTTCTTAAGCCTTCGGATACCTTAAACAAAAAACGACTCAATACCTTACTTATTTCAGAAACGGCTATCGGTGCCGCAACTTTGATTGGATTGAACCAGGTTTGGTATGCCGATTATCCCCGTTCCGATTTCCACTTTATAAATGACAATGCTGAATGGCTTCAGATGGATAAAGCCGGACATGTTTTTTCCGCGTATCATTTGGGAAGTATCGGTGCTAATGCTTTGAAATGGACAGGAGCAAGCCGGAAAAGCCAATTGATTTATGGTTCGACTTTAGGATTAGCATTTCTGACAACTGTTGAGGTTTTCGACGGTTACTCTGCCAATTGGGGAGCGTCTTTAGGTGATGTTGCTGCTAATATTTCAGGAACTGCGTTATATGTGTCGCAGGAATTGTTATGGAAAGAGCAACGAATCGTTCCGAAGTTTTCTTTTCATACCACTCCATACGCTTCAGCCAGGCCAAGTGTCTTGGGAAGTTCAGTCCAGGAGCAGGTATTGAAGGATTATAATGGACAGACGTATTGGTTATCTGCTAATATTCATTCTTTTGCAAAAACATCAGCGATTCCAAAATGGCTAAATGTGGCTGTTGGCTACGGCGCAGAAGGGATGATTACAGGTAATGATGAGTTTGTAAACACCGTTTTTCTTCCGGAAAGTGAAAGATACCGACAATTTTACTTAAGTCTTGATGTCGATTTGACAAAAATTGAAACCAAATCCCATTTTGTTAAGACTATTTTAACAGTTTTCAATTCGATTAAAATTCCCGCTCCAACGTTTGAAATCAAGGGCTTAGGGGGAACCAAATTCCATTGGCTTTACTTTTAAGTGCCTGATAGTCAATTTTCTGGTTTTTAGTCGTATATTTGCACCGCAGAAATATCAAGATGGTGACAGCGCTTGGAAATCAAATTAGATGTTAAAAAAGAGTGTATTTTACATTTCAATCCTACTAACAGTTGCTTTTATAAGTTCAGGTTTTAAACCATTAAATTCCCAAATCAACAGTGATGAGAACGATGAAACATTTTATGTTTTTCCATCACTAAACTCCATAGATTACGCAAGCCTTAAGATTCCGTTTACGGGGAAATATTTTATTGGCTTTAGGGAAGCTCTTGCCCACAAGGAATCCCAAGGGAAATACAGGAAAATTAATACATTGGGTTATTTGGGTAAATACCAATTTGGTATTGAAACCCTGAAATCTATTGGAATTACCGACAATCTTCACTTTATGAACAGTCCAAAGCTTCAGGAGAAAGCCTTTGTAGTATTGCTGTCAAAAAACAAATACGAACTTCAGGATTATATAGAGAATTTTGAAGGTAAGATTGTGGATGGTGTTAAGATTACCGAATCCGGAATTTTAGCGGCAGCACACTTAGGTGGCTCAGGTTCAGTAAAACGATTCCTAAACTCTAACGGAGAGAAGAAATGTAAAGACGATTACGGAACTTCCGTAAGGACCTATATGCGAGATTTTGGCGGATTTGAAACCAGCGGAATCAAAGCGGTTAAGAATGCCCAGGTGGAGTAGTTGTTTAGAGAAAAGAAGCAAGAAAAAAATTATAGGAAATAGAACCTGCCAGAGATGGTGGGTTTTTTGTTTACTGTATTTTTAGCCGGTAAAATAAGCCCAGGACTGCAATTACTACAATTGTCGTGTAAATAAGCTTGTTGTATTTTGCGAGCCAGTTAGGCAGGTAAATATCAAAGTTGTCTTTGTTGGAATCTGAATATTTCCTCGCAATAAGAGTTACCGGGCAGATTGATTTGAATAGGAGTAGGGTGAGCCCTTCCAAAACGATTAACGCAAGGCAAATCCATACCCATATGTCTATTTGGTTGATAATTACTGCATATACCAAATAAAAAATAACAATGTTGAAGAATATCCATATGGCAGTATGCAGGAGTTTAACTAAGTCTAGCTTAAAATTGGTGTTCATGATTAGGCAATATTCCTTACTTTATCGATGAATTCTTCTAGTTCCTTTTTGCTGCGTGACCTGATGCGGTCGAACCGTGTTATCTTTACCGGGCTGAAGCCACAAAACTTCAGAGTGGCCTGTTTCATCAGATTAACGTCGCTATTACGGTACATGAACCAAATCCAGAAGCTGGGAGCATCGCAGGTGGTTATAAGATGTGCAGACCTCCCTTTGAGCAGTTTATCCCAAAAAGGGCCAAACTTATGATATTTATACGCAAAGCCTGATTGCATCGCCCTGTCTAAAAAACCTTTTAGCAGTGCAGGAACAGATCCCCACCATATTGGATAAAAGATCACCCATTTTTCGCACCACAAGATATTTTCCTGTGCTTTTACTAAATCGGGTTCCAGTTCCTGGGGTGTTTTGTATCCATCCCATAAGATTGGATCAAAATCCATATCGCCCAGGTTTTGCCGCCTCACCTCGTGCCCAAGCTTTTTTGCCTGCTGTTCATAAGCATCGGCCAAGGCGGCGTTAAAGCTAATTTTACTGGGATGTGCTAAAAGGATATAAACTCTCATACCTCATTTTTCGGTAAAAGTAGTGAGGTTGCCCAATGTAAAAAATGATGTTTGTCATCTACGGGATATTTCTATAAGCTGCACTTTATGAGTAGTCCTAAAAAAGGTTGACTCTTTATTAAACAAATATATTAACCTGTTCATTAGTTTGAGCAGGTTTTTTTGTTGATAGTATCATTTGATACTATCAAAGGTTTATTTTAATGAGTATTCAAACCCGGATGGCGTCGAATTCCTTCGGTAGTCGCTTTGTTTGTGTGCATTTAGTGACAACTATTTAGATTGAAACACGGATTTATAAATCCGTGCAATCTGTTTTGCGAAGAAGTAAAAGCTATCAGATCAATTTACTTTTTTTGAAGTATTTCGAATATCTTATAAGATATAGTGCCAATTTTTCCTGGCACTTCATCGTCAGAGACGTTAGTTAAAATAACAATTCCGCTGTTAATTTCAGGATAGAGGACAAGATAGCTTGTAAAACCATAAGTCCCTCCGTCAGTCCATACCTGATGATTGCCATTATCATGTTTGTATTTTAGCCAATTCAATCCGATGGTATATTGCCCGGTATTAAAAGATTCGGACTGGCTTAGGGCTACGGCTTTATTTTTATAGTCAAGCTGGAGTTTTATGAAATTCATTAAATCTGAAGTTGTAGAATTAATTCCGCCAGCACCCTTTAAAAGGTCTGTTGTAAAATAAGGCATTTTATTTCCTTTGCCGTCATAACCTAAAATCAATTTATCGACATTGTTTTTCGAAGCCAGGAATGAGGTATTTACCATTTTATTTGGGATGGTTATATAATCAGCTACTAATTTTTCAATAGGGGAATTATAAACCTTTTCAAGAATAAATGTGAGTAGCTGTGTAGCCGCATTTGAATGTCTTGTTTTAAACCCGGGAATTGTATCTAATGTAACTGTATGTAGAGCGTCAAAAAATCCTTTTTGGTATATTTCCCATAAATCCGATTTCTTAAAAAAGCCGTAGAATCAGGCAAAGCATTTGCTATTTCATTTGGTGTTACGGGTAACCAATTTGGTATTCCGGATGTTGTATTGGCCAAATAGGCAATTTTTATCGGCTTTCCATCGAATTCTAAGTTTTTATAATTTCCGTCGAGATATTTCCGTATGTCATCTTCCAGGCTTATCTTTTTTTCAATAACAGCATTTGCCAAAATTAGGCTCACGAACGATTTGGTTATTGAACCAATTTCATAAATAGTTTTTGAATCCGGCTTGTTTTTGCTTCCAATTTTAACTGACCCATAATTGTAATAAGAGATTCCACCATTGTTGTAAACCCCAATTGAAAGAGCCGCATTTTCTTTGCCTTTTATAAAGTCTGCTCCAAGATTTCCAGCAAGTTCATCTTGATTTATATTTTGTGAGAAGACAATGCTTGTAAGCAGTAGTGTACCTGTAATGCACAATGATAAATTAGATTTCATTTTTTTTGATTTTTGATTGAATAGCTAATTTAAACTAAATTTATAGTTGAGCAACTGTTTTTTTAGTTGTTTTTGATAAATTTCAGATTTATTGCAATTTTTGGCAGTTAATACGAATCCATTCGTACGTAATTTCTTCGGCAGTAGATGAAGCGGACTCATCCATGCACACCTCATAACCTTAAACTTACTAACACTCAACCCGCTGCATTCACACCGCAGTGCAGAAATAAAAATGCCCCCATAAAGTGTCTAACTTTTTGGGGGCAGTCTAGTTTACTGGAAGCTTCTTCATTTAAGCGGTTAACCACGTTGTCTAACCCCGCTGAGGTGGTTGGTGAACGCCATCAACCCGGTTGGTAGACGTGGTTTACTACGTTAGAACCCCATCAGATAGGTTGTATAACGTAATCAACTACGTTCTTATACGCTATCAGGTACGTTATGTAACGTATCTGGATACGTCTTCCTACGTAGTTTACCACGTTCCGAACGTGTCTGATGGGGTTGAATAACCAGGCTGATGGCGTTCTGCAACGTGGTTGCCTGCTTATTCTTCATTTTTTGGAGCAATCTCAGGAGGAGTGCCTCCTTGAAAAAACTGCTTCAGCTCGTTAACCTTCCCTTCATAACCGTGAGCATCAGAATTCATTCGATACTTAGAATAGTTGTAGTCCATCAACGAAGCGTGGAAATTGTCCCAGTCATGCAGCATTTTGGCCGCGATAAGTCCTTCGAAAGTAACCTGCATACGTTGTTGGATGTTCTGGATGAAATTCCTTGAGTCGTAATCGTTCATAAATTCTGTCCAGTTGACTTCGGGTGAACTCATGCCCGGCTGCATGTCGCGGTAATCTTTGACTTTGTTGATAATCAGCTTGTTTTGTTCGTTAACGCTCCCGTACTGTTGGCGCTCTTCGGGAGAGAGGTTGGCAAGCTTGCCTGCAAGTGCGGTTTCTAAAGCAGTTAATGCAGCAAGAACTGCGTTTTTTTCTGTGGCACTAAAATGCCTGCTGTCCATGTTGTTAAATGGCATGACTAATAATATTTAATGTTAGAACGGCTAAGTAATTAAGAATAATTTATATAAGTAATGACAATGTTACGAACGGTGGCTTTGGCGTTATAAACGGTAGGTTTCACGGTATTTTCGGTAAAAGGCAGTAAGGCGCACGAACTTTAGAACTTATATTTGATATTAAGAGGAGGAAGCCCAGCGGGCTTCAGGTACACGAACTTTAGTTCGTAAGCGACTTTAAAACTTATGTATTATAAAAATAGTTGGCCTATTGTGAAGATCCACCTTCACCTTCTTCCAATCAGCTACACGAAGTGTTTTGATGTATTCTGTTGGTAGGGTAATGTCTGTTGCAATGCAGAGGTGGGTGTTGGGTTGTAGCGCCTGCAATAAGTCTTCTAAAAGCTTATTGTTCCGGTATGGAGTTTCAATAAAAATCTGCGACTGGTTTTTGTTGTTTGAAAGGCTTTCGTAGTTTTTCAAGGCTGCTTTTTTGTCTCCTTTATCAATAGGAAGGTAACCATTAAAGGCAAAGCTCTGCCCGTTCATTCCGGAACCCATCATTGCCAATAGGATGGAAGAAGGTCCAACCAAAGGAACTACCTGGATTCCTTTCTCATGGGCAATCTTTACAATTACGGCACCAGGATCGGCCACGCCGGGACATCCCGCTTCACTCATTAGGCCTATGTTGAATCCGTTTAAGCAAGGTGCGATCATTGCGTTATATTCGGAATCTTCGGTGCGTTTATTCAGGGTAGAGATCCTTAAGCCGGACTGAACCTTTTCAGGATGGATGGATTTGATAAATTTACGGGCCGTTTTTTCGTTTTCTACAATATAATCGCCAATAAAATCTATAGCCCTTTTTACGGTTTGAGGCAATACATCATTGGGATCCATTTCTCCCAAGGTGGTTGGGATTAAATAAAGTTTCCCTCTTAATGTTACCGGTTTTTCCATTAGGGATGTTTTTCAATCAGTTTTTTGGAAATAATATCACAGGTTTCGTCAAGCATTTCATAAACCATGTCGAAACCATTCTGCAATCCGTAATAAGGATCCGGAACATCTACATTGTCACCAGGGAAAAGGTCATTGAGGATAAGCTGTACTTTCTTTTTGTGCTCCTCTGTTTTGGCCAAACCAATCACATCGTCATAATTGGTGTTATCCATCACAAAGATATAATCGAAATCATCAAAATCCCTTGAAGTAAATTGCCTTGCTTTTTGATAGGTAATGTCGAGTCCTTTTTTCTGAGCCGTCATTACAGAACGTTGATCGGGTTGCTTTCCAATGTGGTAAGCACCGGTTCCTGCAGAATCGACAAAGAATTTATCTTTCGGGAGTTTAGCCGCTAAAAGACCTTCGGCCAATGGAGATCGGCAGATGTTTCCAAGACAAACCATTAAAATTTTAACGGGCATAATGTGTTTATTTCTAAACCGCAAACTTACTCAAAAAGCACTTATAGTGATAATTTTTTATGAATATCTTCTACGAATTTTTTGAATTGTTTATCAGTTGAAACTAAATTGTCAACGGTTTTACAGGCATGCAATACTGTGGCATGATCCCTGTCTCCAATTTGCGAACCAATGTTGGCCAAAGATGATTTTGTAAATTTCTTTGCAAAGAACATAGCCAATTGACGGGCCTGAACAACGTGACGTTTTCTTGTTTTTGATTGTAAAGTATCTATGTCTAACTGGAAATAATCTGAAACTACTTTTTGGATGTAGTCGATAGAAATTTCACGCTTAACATTTTTAACAAATTTCTCTACCACGCTTTTGGCCAAATCCAAAGTCACTTCTTTTTATTGAAAGAAGACTGGGCAATCAACGAAATAATAGCGCCTTCCAACTCTCTAACGTTTGATTTGATATTGCGGGCAACATATTCAATGATTTCGTCTGGCATTTCAACACCGTCACGGTATAAAATGTTTTTTAAGATTGAAATCCTTGTTTCGTAATCGGGTTGGTGCAATTCGGCAGACAATCCCCATTTGAAACGCGACAATAAACGTTGTTCAATGTCCTGCATATCAACGGGAGCCTTATCTGAAGTAAGGATTACCTGTTTGCCATTTTGATGTAAGTAATTGAAGATGTGGAAGAAAACATCCTGCGTTCCGGTTTTTCCTGAAAGGAACTGAACGTCATCAATAATCAACACATCAATCAATTGGTAGAAATGAATGAAATCGTTTCTGTTATTCTTTTTTACAGAGTCAATATATTGTTGCGTGAAAACTTCAGCAGAAATATACAGCACTGTTTTTTCCGGGTATTTATCTTTTATCTCAACACCAATAGCATGCGCTAAGTGGGTTTTTCCTAATCCGACACCACCAAAAATCAATAAAGGATTGAAGGATGTCCCTCCAGGTTTGTTGGCTACAGCCATACCTGCAGAACGGGCTAATCTATTAGAATCGCCTTCAAGGAAATTGTCAAAACTGTAATTGGGATTTAGCTGCGACTCAATTTTTAAGTTTCTGATTCCTGGAATTACAAATGGATTTTTTAATTCCGGATTCAGGTTTTTAAACGGAGCGTCAACGTCTTGTGATTTTATTGGACTACGGTGGGCACTTGGCAATTGTTCCGTAAACGGTTGTTTGTTGCCATAAGTGTTTTCCATCTTGATTTTATACAGTAACTTTGCGTTTTTGCCAAGTTCTTTTGTTAATGCGACTTTCAATAGTTTTACATAGTGTTCTTCAAGCCATTCGTAGAAGAATTTGCTCGGAACCTGAATGTAAAGTGCATTATCAGTTAGTTCCACTGATTTAATCGGTTCAAACCAAGTTTTGAAAGCTTGCTCTTGAATATTGTCTTTTATAAATAGTAGACAGTTTTCCCACACCGATTGCGCAGTTTTGCTCATATTTGGTTTAAAATTATAGTATTTATGTATTAGGTTTTGTCTCGATAAAAACAGCAAATGTTTTCATGTTTTTCGGGGTAACAAATATGTGAATAAAATTCGTTAAAAAAAATTAAAATGGCATTGATTTTTTAAAAATATTGTTGTAAAGGTAAGTTTAACTTAAGATAAAAAGCAGAAAAATAAGATGAATGAGCATCAAATTCAGGTTCGGGTCAGATATTCAGAAACAGACCAAATGAGTGTGGTTTACCATGGCAATTATGTGCCCTATTTTGAGATGGGACGTGTGGAATGGCTTAGAAACAAAGGGATTTCGTATAAATCGCTGGAAGAGAATGGAATTGCGCTCCCAATAGTTTCTATGACTATAAATTACAAAAAACCAGCGCGTTATGACGACTTACTTACAGTTACAACAAAGTTCAAAGGGCATTCCTCTGTTAAGGTGGAATTTGAATGTGAAATCAGGAACGAAAATAATGAGTTATTAACAACTGCTTATTTTTTATTGGTTTTTGTAGACCTAAATTTGGGAAAAGCCATTGCACCCCCACAATACATTTTAGATGTTATGGATGCTTAGATTTTTTTAATCACCACTTCAAACAAATTACTGAAAATGTCGAATACCAGTTCGGCATTTTTTTTCGGGTTGCAATTTCAATTTCGCAGTTTTCTTCCATTTTTTGTGATACGATCGACAAGTTCTTTTCCTTTATAATACGCATTACCTTATTCATGTTTTTGTAATCAAACAAAATACGGAAATGAATGTCTATTGTCTTTTCTATGATTTCGGATTCCTCCAATGCCATTTGTGCTCCGGTACGATAAGCTGAAATCAATCCGCCAACACCCAATTTTACACCACCAAAATACCGAACTACCACTACCAAGATATTGGTTAGTCCAAAAGACTGTATTTGTCCATAAATAGGCATTCCGGCAGAATTACTGGGCTCGCCATCATCATTAGCGCGAAACTGAGTTGATTCTGCGCCAAGCTGAAAAGCATAGCAGAAGTGTCCGGCACCAGTATGCTGCTTTCGTAATTTTTCTAAATGGGATTTGATTTCGTCTTCGTTAGTTACGTGAAAGGCGTAACCAAAAAACTTACTGTTTTTTTCTTTGAAGAGAATTTCAGGAGAAGGAAATGCAATAGTTTTAAAAGTGTCCTTGATTTCCAAAACTATAGCGGCAGGTGTTTTTTGTCAAACAAATCGACAACGTCTTCTTTTCCAACCTGTAAATTCCAAACATGCAGTCCGAGCGATTCTGCGATGTCGGTATTTTCTTTTTTATCATCTACAAATAAAGTCCTTCTTGGAGAAAGATCGTGTTTTCGGATGATAGCGTTGAAAATTTCAGGCTCTGGTTTTCGCATTCCCATTTCATACGAGTAATACACCTTTTCAAAACAACGATAAAAATCGGAGTAAAATGACATTCCCACTTTATGCTCGAAACGATTGATATGAATGGAATCGGTATTGGTCAATAGGAATAAGCGGTATTTTGTAGAAAGTAATTGCAGGAATTCGAGCCTGTATAAAGGAAAGTCGCCAATCACAGAATTCCAGGCTTTGATGACATCCTGCATTGGTGCATCCGGAATGTATTTTTTAAAGCAGTCAATAAATTGGATTTCACTTATTTTTCCCCTTTCAAACAAATCATTGTGGGCTAACAAATCTTCGTTTGGACCATGCAAGCCTAATTTTTTGAATTCTTCAAGAGATTGTTCTTTTCTAAGATTTATAAAAACATCTCCAAAATCGAAAATTATAGTATTAATCATGGTTGAAATAAAGTTTAAGTTGGTCGCCTTTTACGTTTTTAATCTGGAAATCCTCATTTAAGGTAGGTGCACTAATGCCCTTTTTTAAATGAATGTTGCCAATAAAAACCTTCGCTTCATCCCAAAGATTATCATCTATAAAAGTTTGAAGTGTGTGTCTTCCGCCTTCAATTAGTATAGACTGTATTCCATATTTATGTAAAATATGGAGAATATTTTTGGTTAGCTTATCATCAAAGATAGCATATTCATAAATACAATTTTCACTAGATGTTAAATTTTCTTGTGCTGTAATTATGATAGTCTTAGTTTGTCCGTCTTTTACATAGTGGTTTTTATCAATCCTGCCGTTTTTGTCCAAAACAACCCGAATTGGATTTTCGCCTGTCCAATCGCGCACATCCAATTTTGGATTGTCTTCTAAAACAGTATTGGTTCCAACTAAAATTGCCTGTTCTTCACTTCTCCATTTGTGGACTAACTGTCTGGAAAACGCATTCGAAATCCACACCGGTTCTTTTTTGTCTTTGCTTTGTGGCGCTATAAATCCATCCAGGCTTTCTGCCCATTTCAAGATTATATAAGGACGCTTTTTGTTGTGGAAAGTAAAAAAACGCTTGTTCAGTTCATGGCATTCGTTTTCCAAAATCCCAACAATAACATTTACTCCATTTTCCTCTAACCGTTTTATTCCAGTTCCCGATACTTTACTGTTTGGATCGATGGTTCCCACTACCACATTCGGAATCTTGTGTTTGATGATTAAGTCACAGCAAGGTGGTGTTTTTCCGAAATGACTGCAGGGTTCCAACGAAACATAGATAGTGGATTTTGATAATGCCGATTTGTCTTTTACCGAATTTATGGCATTTACCTCCGCATGGGGTTCGCCCGCTTTTCGGTGCCAGCCTTCTCCGATGATTTCATTATTATATACAATTACGCTACCCACCATCGGGTTAGGATAGGTTGTTCCCAAACCATTTTTGGCTAATTCAATACAGCGTTTTATGTATTTTTCATGTATCTTCACGGAGCAAAAATAAGATATTACTTTTAGAATGACCGACATCAGAATAAGAGAAATCCAATCCAAAGATAACGAGCAGATTGCTGCCGTGATAAGGGAAGTGTTTATCTCGGACAATTATCCCAAAACCGGAACTGCCTTTGCGGATAAGCAATTGGATTTTATGTTTGAAACTTACGATAAGCCAAAAGCAGTTTATTTTGTTGTTGAAGAAAATGGTAAAATCATCGGTGGAGCAGGAGTGAGCCAGTTAGAAAATGCTGCTGAAAATATATGCGAATTGCAAAAAATGTATTTTCTACAGCGAGCGAGGGGGAAAGGCATTGGTTTTCAAATGATTCAAAAATGTCTCGGAGCTGCCACTCAATTGGGTTTTGAAAAATGCTATCTCGAAACGCTTCCGGAAATGATAATAGCACAACATCTGTATAAAAAATCCGGATTTGAATACCTTTGCGAACCGATGGGGAATACAGGACATAGTATGTGCCCGGTTTGGATGCTAAAGAATTTATAGATGACAATCAAAAATTATAAGGATACTTTCAAGAAAGAACTGCTTCCGATTTATGACGAACAGGAAATAGACAGCTTTTTCTATATCATATTAGAAAAAATACATAACCTCAAAAGGATTGATTTGGCACTGAATCCCGAAACTCCGATGGATGGTGTTCATTTGAAACAATGGAAAAACATTCTTTCCGATTTGAAGATCGAGAAACCCATTCAATATATTTTAGGAGAAACTGAGTTTTGTGGTTTGCGATTTGAAGTCAATGAAAGTACCTTGATTCCAAGACCTGAAACTGAGGAGCTGGTGGAGTTGATTGTTACGGAAGAAGCAAGAGGCAAGAGGCAAGAGGCAAGAGTAAAAATCCTCGATATTGGAACAGGTTCTGGCTGCATTGCGATTTCTATTGCGAAAAATATTCCAACTGCGGAGGTTTTTGCTATTGATGTTTCTGAAAAGGCTTTGGCTACAGCTAGAAGCAACGCGGAACTCAACGGTGTGAATGTAACCTTTCTTTTGAAAAACATTCTGGAAACAGAAGATTTGGAAAATGAATTTGACATTATCGTTTCCAATCCACCCTATGTACGGAATTTGGAAAAGGCTGAAATAAAACCTAATGTTTTAGAATATGAACCGCATTTGGCACTGTTTGTTGAAGACAACGATGCATTGCTTTTTTATCGAAAGATAGCACAACTGGCCATCAAAAGTTTAGCTCCAAACGGAAAATTGTATTTTGAAATCAATCAGTATTTAGGTAAGGAAACAGTTGAGTTGCTTGAAAGTTTAGGTTTCAGGAACGTTGAATTGAGAAAGGATATTTACGGAAATGTCAGGATGATTAGTTGTGAGAAGGTAGAAGTAAGAAATCAGAAGGCAGATATAAGAATTACCTAATTATTTAAGAGAACTTATCGGGATTATTTATCATGTAATTGATTAGTTTTCCGACTTCCATACTTTTGTTTGTTAAATTATTAAAAATATCTTCAGTAATATATTTACAGGAAAATGAATATTCTAGCCAGGTTTGAGTTTCTGCATTTTCTGCATCGCTATCAGTAAGTTTAGAGATGAAATGATTGATGTACCTTCTCTTCCGTGTGGCTTCAGCAATATTCGCAGAAACACTTCTTGAGGATCTTCTTATCTGGTCAGTTAATGAAAACTTCTCTTCTTTTGGATATGATTTTGTAATTTCAAAAATTGCCATTGACAATTCGAATGATTTTTTATACGCTAATAAATCCTGAAATTTCATATTACACTTCTATAATCTGCTTTACATCTTCTAATTTCTGCCTTCTCAAATCTGCCTTCTGACTACTACTCGTAACGCAAAGCTTCAATCGGATCCAATTGCGAAGCTTTTATCGCAGGATACAATCCGGAAACCAGACCTACAACAAAGCTCGTTATAAAAGCCCAGATGATTGCGGCCCAAGGAGCTACAAACGTTAAGTCGAGCAGGGATGAAATGCCGTAGCCGACTAAAATTCCCAATAAGATACCAAGAATGCCACCAAGTTGTCCCACCGTTATGGTTTCTATAAAAAACTGAAGTGCAATAGCCCCTTTTTTAGCGCCAAGTGCTTTCCGTACTCCAATTTCCCTTGTCCTTTCGGTCACGGAAACTATCATGATATTCATTAAGGCAATGGAAGAACCCAGTATGGTAATGATTCCGATTACCCAGGCGGAAGCTCCTAAAACATCGGTAATGCCGGCTATCTTATTTAACAGATCATCGCTTCGGGAAATGCCAAAATTGTCTTCTTCTACAGGATTTAGTTTTCTGATTTTACGCATAGTCAGAATAGCATTGTCTATGGCTGCATCCAAAAGTTCTGCTTTTTGGATCATTATGCTTAAGGAATAATTGATGTTGGGTTGCGAAAATAGCGAACGCGCCACCTGAATTGGAATCATGACACGCAAATCACGGCTGTTGCCGAAGGACGAACCTTTTTCCTTTAAGACACCAATGACTTTAAATTTAGCGCCACGGATGGAGAGTGTTTTACCGATTGGATTGACATCTTTCAGCAGTCCTTTCGTAGCAAAATCTGAACCAACAACGCAGGAATACACATTGTTTGAAATGTCGAAGGTATTAAAATTTCTTCCGTTGGTAAGTTCGAGCCCGGAATTGGTTAGGTAATATTCATCCACACCAAGAACGGTAATTTCGGGATCGGTTTTTTGATTTTCAAATTTGACTTCAGCCGCTCCGGTTGCTGTAAAAGACAGCGAAGTCTGCGTCATTGGATAAACATATTTTTCCTTAAAAGCTTTTGCTTCAGGATAGGAAATGATGGGATTTATTTTCTCCACTTCGTTACCGCCTTCTTCCCGTAAAGTGTTGTTGTATTGATTGATGTTGAAGGTATTGGAACCCATCGACGCAAAAGAAGAAGTCAGATTGTATTCAAATGCCGATACTACGGTTAAGACCGCAACCAAAGCTGTAATCCCAATGGCGATAATGATTACCGTCAAAATGGTACGAAGCAATTGCGTTCTGATAGAACCCATTGCAATTTTAATATTCTCCTTAAACATTCCTAATCCAGCCATAGCGCAAATTTGACACTAAAATACAGTTTTTGTTACAAGAATATTTACAATCCGTTATAAAATATTGATATTTGCAATTCGATTACGGATTACGGTTTAGCGATTCTGTTGTAGACAGCTAATAACCAACCTATAATTCAAAATTTATAATTCAAAATTCAAAATATTCTTAAATGGCAAAACCAAGCATTCCAAAAGGAACAAGAGATTTTTCACCGACAGAGGTTTCTAAGCGTAACTACATTATTTCGATCATGCGGAATCATTTCGAGAAGTTTGGTTACCAGCCGATTGAGACGCCTTCGTTTGAAAACTCTGATACGTTGATGGGAAAATATGGGGAAGAAGGCGACCGTTTGATATTTAAGATATTGAATTCGGGGGATTATTTAGATAAGGTTCCTACTGAACAATTACAATCGATAAATTACAAACAGCTGACGGGAAAGATTTCTGAAAAAGCACTCCGTTACGACTTGACTGTACCCTTTGCGCGGTATGTTGTGCAGCATCAAAGTGAGATTGAGTTTCCGTTTAAGCGTTACCAGATACAGCCGGTTTGGCGTGCGGATAGGCCACAAAAGGGAAGGTTCCGTGAGTTTTACCAGTGCGATGCTGATGTTGTTGGTTCTAAATCGTTGTGGCAGGAAGTAGAGTTGGTGCAATTGTACGATTCGGTCTTTGCTGAATTGGGGTTGCATGGCGTTACCATCAAAATCAATAACAGAAAGATATTATCCGGGATTGCTGAGGTAATTGGCGCTTCGGACAAACTGATTGACTTTACAGTTGCTTTGGATAAGCTTGACAAGATAGGCGAGGATGGCGTTAAAAAGGAAATGCTTGAAAAAGGAATTTCGGAAAGCGCTTTGCAAAAAGTACAGCCATTATTCAATTTTACGGGAACCATTCAGGAGAAACTCGAAAAGCTTTCGGGTTTGCTTGCTTCATCGGAAGAAGGGAAGAAGGGGATTGAAGAACTGCGTTTTATTTGTGACAATGTTACTAAGCTTGGATTGCAGCAGGCCATTTTAGATTTGGATGTGACTTTGGCTCGAGGGCTGAATTATTATACAGGCGCTATATTTGAAGTTACGGCTCCAAAAGAAGTTGCCATGGGTTCTATTGGTGGTGGCGGACGTTATGATGACCTGACCGGAATTTTCGGTTTGAAGGATATGAGTGGCGTGGGGATTTCGTTTGGACTGGATAGAATCTATCTTGTTTTGGAAGAATTGAATTTATTTCCCGAAACGGTTACTACTGCTACGAAAGTGATGTTCCTAAACTTTGGCGAGACTCAGGCTTTTGACGCTATGCAGGCGATTACAATACTTCGCAATAAAAATATCAAAGCCGAAATGTATCCCGACAATGCTAAGATTGACAAACAATTCAAACATGCTGAGCGCAGGGGAATTCCGTTTGTGGTTAAAGAGATTAAAGATTCAAACTTTACCTTAAAGGATATTCAGACTGGAGAACAGATTGAGCTGGATTTGGATGGGCTTATTGCGAAACTCCTTTAGGTAATAAGTAGTACTCAAGATAATTTTTTATGAAAGGGATTAAAAATCTGCAGTATCGGGAAATAGTTTAGATACAAGATATTTGTGTGAAAAATTATTTATTTTTAAAATTCACACAGAAAGTGTGTGGAAATTGATTTATTTTAAAAACTCACACAAAAAGTGTGTGGAAAAATTATTTTAAAAATAATTCACACAGAAGTATTAAAGAGACTTTATTAAGAATATTATTCTTGAATTCTAGCCCCGATAGGAGTGGAAATCCTGGCATTGCGTATAAGGCGAGGTGAGATTGCTTTACCCGAATGTCCACTGGACATTCTCCTCTTAATATCAAATCTCGCAATGACGTATTACTTAAGAACCTCGCAATGACAGATTGGAGCGGATAGCGGGAGGATAGTTGGAAGGAAGGCTGAGGTGCTGCTCCTGATGATGAGATTCTTCCTTCGTTCGAATGACAAAATCCGTATAAAACAAAAAATCCCCGAAGTCGGGGATTTTTTATGCATTGCGTTTTAGTGTCAAATAAAAGCAAAATTGAATTATTTTTTTACCAGGATTTTCTTTGTTACATCGCCACCATCGGTAATTACTTTAACGATATAAGTTCCTGTGCTTACGTCTGAAACGTGTAACTGCATATTAGCCTGGTCTTGGTCGGCCACTTTCCACTCTGTGATTTTTTGTCCCAATAAATTGTATAACGCTACGGATTTAACAGTTACTTCCTGCAATAGGTTTTTGATGTTAATCATGTTGTCAGACTGTGAGTGCGTTACAGCAATACCGTGGTTTTGATCAACTGGGTCGTTTGTTCCAAGCGTTCCGTTTGTGAATCTTAATGAGAATCTTGTTTCATACGTTCCGGCAGGAAGGTTCACTTCATAGCTTTGGTCTTTGATACTGTTGTAAGTACTGGTTTCGCTGTCATAGATGTAGATTTCCTGATTGTCATCGAAGTTTTCTTTGGCATCTACTACGAAAGTAACGTTACCGGCAGTATTGTTTTTAACTCCTAATGGATAGATGTTGTTCACGTTAAAGAAACCGTCACCATTGATGTTCAATTTGTCTGTTCCGTTGATGAAATACATATCATTCGTTAGTGTTTCAATGCTTACACCATCATAACCGTTATCGTAACCTGAAGTTGCATTTTCGTTCATAAATCCAAGCAGGGTTTGTCTGTGTAGGTTATCAGATGAGTTAAATCCTAGTCTTAGTTTCATGAAATCCTCTTCAATAAAGTCATCCTCTTTATTATTCATTGCAGGATTAACATTATTAGTTACTAAAGTATTGTTTTTAAACATTGAATATGAATTTGTAGCATTGTCTTCTTTGATGAACAACCTTTGACCGTTGTTGAAGGTAATTGTTCCACCAGTAGCAGACCCTGTTACGAAGAATCCTTGTCCAACCGGAATGAATCTTTTCGGAGTCTTGCTGCTTGAACCCAATCCGCTTACTCCTGCAGGAGCTACCGGAGCAGTTCCACCTGTTTTAGTATACGTGGCATAACCACCTTGATACGCTACAGTATTATGGGAAGTGTTTGTGTTATAATGTTCCCAGATATATAAAGTTCCTTTCATAGTAGCAGCATTGTCATCGATGAACTGATTGGCATCTATTGCAGATGGGTAAGGGTTACCACAAAGGTTTAGGTTGTTAGGGCCAACTGTTGAGGTAATTGTACCGTTATTTGGTTTTCCGACAAAAGTATAGTTTTGATTGCTTGTAGCAGCGCCACCACCTTTTAATGTAAATCCTTGTCCGGCCAATAGTGTTCCTGTTGGCCCAACAGATGACCAGTTAGCATAGCTATTAGTAGAGTTTTGGAATTTGAATATCCAATAGCTACTTAAAGTAAGCGGTGTTGTTGGCGAACCATTTACACCCGGAGTCCATTGTAGGTTTTGAATGTTATCTACATCTGTTGCATCTCTCATGATACCACCAACGGTAAATCCGTGGTTGATAGTGGTGCTGTTTATTGAACTTACCGGAGATGACCAGTAGTTGTAATTAAATTTATTAGACTGACCTTGTTGGTCTCTTTCCAATGAACCCGCACTTGTAACATCCAATTCTGAATTTGCTGTCTGAACGAATTGCGATTTACCTGTTAAGTCAATTTTACCATCTAATTTAATATACCAGTCATTTTGAAGTTTGGTATCGTTATTCATTTTTATAGTAACACCTGGGTCAACATACATGGCTACATCAGTATTGTTAGCCGTATCTGTGATATTATGTTTTACTTGTATGATTGAAGCATCATAGGCTGTAACATCTAAACCTCTGATGTCTTTTGTTGTATCTTCAACTGCCGTAGCAAATGTTCCTGCTCTTAGCGTAACGAATGGCATTGGAGCTTGTTGGTAATTGATAACTTTATGGTTATACAATTTCATTCCACTTCCGGTATCAATACCAGCAGTTGTTAAATTGTCAACGATATCGTCTTTGTAAGTATCCATTCTGTAGTATTTCAATACGTTTGTGAATGGAAGCGAACCAATATCTTTAGCCACAATCAATCCTCTAACCTGAGATCCGGTATTTTGGATTTCCTGGTGTACCATTCTTTGTACCTGAGTATCAGTTAATGTTACATTGAATACCCTTACTTCATCAATTTTACCTTTGAAATAATTTGGAGTACTGCTTGTTAAAGGATAACGAGGTTCTTTACCTAAGGTTAAGTTGGTAACATCGGCAGCAATAGCTCCAGTTAAGGCCTGTGTACCCACTAATGATCCATTAAGGTATAATTTTATGTTACCACCACCGTAAGTTGCGGCAACATGGTACCATTGTGATGTATTTAAGGGAGTTCCATAAGTTACAGGAGTTCCGTTTACAATCGCTTGTAATAATTTACCGCTAGTTATCCTGATTTGGAATTTATCCTGTCCAACTATCGTTCCCATACCGCTGAAAGCACTGTTCATGTCGATCCATGCCATAAGCGAAGCATTTGATAATCCGCCAAGGATAGGGGAATCTTCTGCATAATCGTTTCTTCCGTCAAAATCCAGGAACAGTTTTCTGTTTAAATCCCTTGGAGAACCTCTTAAGGCATCATTGGTGTCGAATATGTTAAGGATACCATCTGAATCTGAATCTCCGGTTCCATCAATTTTTCCGTCGCCGTTGGTATCAAAACTTCCGTATAAACCTGTTTGGATATCGTTGATACCGTCATCATTTGAATCTAATTGTAGGTAATCAGCAATTCCGTTTGAATCACTATCCTGAGCGTAAGCCCTAAAAGTTGTTCCGAAAACCGTTGAGTTGTCAAATAGGTTTAATAAACCGTCACCTTCTGAGTCTAAAAGGTCACCTTTTCCGTCATCATTGATATCTCCGTCACCGTTCAATAAATTTGCTTCGTCAACATCCCATAGTGAATCATTATCGCTATCTAAATCAAAGTAATTTTTTATACCATCACCATCAGTATCAGGAAGTACATATGTATTGGCAGAAATCATGCTTTCGATATAGTCATTAAGACCGTTATTGTTAGCATCAAGCCATGTAGAAGAAGATGTTCTGTCCATCGCTGATTTGTTACTGCTTAATGCTTTGAATCCAGCTTCTTCAATATCCGGAATACCGTCATTATCATCATCAACATCAAGTAAATCGGCAATTCCGTCACCATCTGTATCGATACAGTTTTGGTTGATGATAATTTGTACGTCATCAATAAAGTTACCATAAGATAATCCTCCTGTTGAAGAAATTGCCGTAAAGGCTAAAACAATTTGAGTTTGACCCGCTGGGATGGTATAAGTGCCAGAATAAGATCCCCAAGTAGTAGTTCCGTCTGTCATGGTTGCAACCGTTCCTAGTGAAGATAAATCAGCACCAAATCTTACCTCTGCAACATCGGTACCTGATCTTCCTCTGTGCTTAATGGCCCAGTTGATTGATCCACCAGCACCGTTCAAACAGAATGTTTGGTATAGATTTCCTGCTACGTTAGCATTTAATTCGGCAAATTGATTTCCCGCAGCAGATGGCACACCGTTAAATCCGGTACTCCAGATTTCGATGAAGTTTTCTGCACTGTTATTCCATCCTGTTACGTTAGCAGAAGGCTCAATGCTGTATGTTGAAGCTCCAATAACCGGTGCTTCGAAACTTCCGTTTACGAATGGGTCGCTTATACAGGTTCCACATTCAATAGTATCGATAATTCCATCGTTATCATCATCCTGATCTGCATTATTTTCTATACCATCACCATCATTGTCTAATAAACCTGTACCCTGAATCGCAAAGTTGTATGGATTTTCATCACTATCGTTGTTTGTGATATTGATTTGGGCAACTCTTGTAAATACAGCACTTGGATTAAAGGTTACTGAGAAAGTAGTGCTTGAACCTGCAAGAATCGTAAGCGTTCCCGGGTTAGCAGATATAGTGAATTCAGATGCGTTCAAACCAGAAATTGTTGGATTTGAGATCGTCAGTGAAAGGGACCCTGTGTTTCTGATTGTGAAAGTTCGTGTTACTGTTACAAGATTTATATCTGCCGGGCCAAAATCGGTTCCGTCATTAACAGAAGTTACAGCATCTCCGTCAGCAATTGATAAGGCGTTTCCTTGTACATCTATTTCTCTTGGTACACCAGTTCCCTGGATATTAAAGTCGTATGGGTTTTCAGTAGTGTCATTATTCACAATATGAATCTGTGCTGTTCTTACCCCGAGAGCCGTTGGTAAAAATGTTACCACGAAAGTAGTCGAACTAAAAGCTGCAATTGAAGAAGCAGGTGGAGTTGTTACTGTAAATTCAGAAGCATTTGTACCAGTAAAAGTTATAGCACCAACAGTTAAGGCAATATTTCCATTATTGAAAATTGTGAAAGTTCTTGTTCCTGAAGTAGATCCAAAATCTGTCCAGTTAGTTGTAGTGGCAGCCGGAACTGTAGTGTCTGGAATTGACACTGCATTTCCCTGTATATCAATTTCAGGAATTACACCAAAACCTTGAAGCGAAAAGTTATATGGGTTTTCGCCAGTGTCATTGTTTACTATACTGATAGTAGCTGTTCTTGTATTGATTGCTGTAGGAGCAAATGTTACAACAAATGTTGTAGTTCCATAAGCAGGTACTGTAGCAGCTGGAGCTGTAGTAACTGAAAAATCTGAAGCATTTGTACCGCCAATAGTTATTGTACCTACGGTTAACGCGATGTTACCCAAGTTACGGATGGTAAATGTTCTTGTTCCGGCTACAGAGGCAAAGTCTGTCCAGTCAGTAGTGGAAGGAGTGGTGTCGCCATCAACAATAGATGTAGCATTTCCTTGAATGTCTATTTCCTGCAATACTCCAGTTCCCTGGATATCGAAAGTATATGGATTTTCATCCGCATCATTATTTACTATGGCAATTGTAGCGGTTCTTAATCCAACAGCAGTTGGCGCAAAAGTTACTACGAAAGTTGTGTTTGCACCTATACCAACAGCACTTGCTGGAGAAGTTGTAATTGAAAAGTCTGCAGCATTTGCACCTGAAATAGTAACAGCCCCAACCGTTAATAATGAGAAACCAGCATTACGGATAGTAAATGTTCGTGTTACATTAGTAGTGCCAAAGTCGGTCCAGTCAGCAGTAGCTGGAGTCGTGTCACCACTTACAATAGAAACTGCATTTCCCTGAACATCGATTTCAGTGTAGTTTACAGTTGCAACAACAGCAGTTCTAGGTGTAGAAGAGCATGGTCCGTTTACAGCTTCCACATAGAAGGTTGTAGTAGTAGAAATAGTAGGAGTTGTAAAGCTAGTTCCAGTACCTAATGAAGTACCGCCCGTTAAAGTAGAATACCAGTTTAACGTACCGCTAGAAGCTGTTGCTCCTAATATTACCGTTCCGGTTCCAGTTCTTGATCCAGGAGTAGTAGAAGTTACTGATGGTGAAGTATGAATTGTTAGTGTTTTTGTAGAAGTCACATTTGCACAAGGAGGAGTTGCATAACCTGTTAAGGTTAATGTCACGCTTCCAGTAGTAATATCGGCTGCGCTTGGGTTGTAAGTGCAGGCTGTCAATGAAGTCGCATTAGTAAAAGTTCCTGTTCCGCTTGATGTCCATAATACTGAAGTTACATTCGCGGCACTTGCACCTCCTGTAATGTTAACCGCACCATAACCGGTACAGGTTGTCATTGCAGGTCCTGCGACAGGTATAGGTGCACTGTAGATAATAAGCGTTTTAGTTGATGTAACCGAAGGACAACCAGTGTTTGTAACAGTCAATGTTAAGGTTACACTTCCTGATGTCATATCAGCAATACTTGGATTATAAGTACAAAGCGTCAATGATGTTGCATTGGTAAAAATTCCGGTTCCACTTGATGTCCATGTAGCTAAAGTATGGTTCGTTGCACTTGAACCACCTGTGATATTAATTGCACCCGCAGTCGAACAAGTAGAAATCGTTGGTCCTGCAACTGCAGTCATAGCTCTGCTGATAGTTATATTTTTTGTAGAAGTTACACTGCTGCATGGTGAATTACCATTTGCAGTTAAAGTAAGGGTTCTGGTTCCGGCAGTGATATCAGCTGCACTGGGAGTATAAGTACAAGTTGTTAGCGAAGAAGCATTGGCGAATGTACCAGTTCCGTTTGATGTCCATGCTACACTAGATTGATTAGAAGCGCTAGCTCCAGTTGTAATGTTAACAGCACCTGTACTAGAACAAGTAATAATCGCTGTTCCTGCAACAGCAGTAGGAGCTGGAGTGATAGTCAATGTTTTTGTTGACGTAACGTTTGGGCAACCACCGTTTGATGCGGTTAAAGTCAATGTTACGCTTCCTGCTGTTTTATCAGCGGAACTTGGGGTATAAGTACAAGTAGTTAATGAATTTGCATTAGCAAAAGTCCCGGTTCCACTTGAAGTCCATGTTACAGTAGTATGGTTAGATGCACTTGAACCAGCAGTAATATTTACTGCGGCAGAGCTGGAACAAGTTGAAACAGGTAGTCCGGCTGTAGCAATCATATTGTTTGTTATACTTAGGGTTTTGGTTGAAGTTACATTGGGGCAAGGAGAATTTCCGTAAGCTGTTAATGTTAACATAACACTTCCTGATGTAATATCTAGTAGACTAGGTGTATAGGTACAAGTTGTTAAATTATTAGCATTAGCAAAAGTACCGGTACCATTTGAAGTCCATGCTATGCTTGAATAGTTGGCAGCACTTGAACCACTAGTAATATTGATTGCACCGCTTGAATAACAAGTTGCCATATTAGCACCTGCTGCTACGGATGCTGCGTTACTTAGCGATACGGTAGCTGTATTGAATGCACTTAACGTACTTGTGCAATATGAATTAGTTAAGCTTGTAACCGTAATAGTAGTTGTTCCTATATTAAAAGCTGGTATTAAAAAGTTCCAGTACCAGGAAATCCTGCTGTAAATACCATAGTAGTTGTACCTGTAGTAACTGTTGCTCCAGTAAGGCTATAATTAACTGTATAAGTTGCTGAAGTTAAACTAGAAGATCTAAGTGTTACTGTTCCTCCAGAATTACCGCAGTAAGGGCCTGTTATAGATGCTGCAGCTGTCAAAGCATAGGTAGGACAAGTATAAGTAACAATGGCATATCCATTAGCACCATTCCCACCATCTTAATTTTTAGTTCCGCCGCCGCCGCCGCCGCCATAGTTATTTCCATTTGATCCGTCATTTGAATTAGAAGTTGTTCCTGCTCCACCTGCTCCAGCAATGCCACCAGGACCAGCTGCACCAGCATTCGGGATACTTCCATCCCCACCGCCGGCTGTAATGCCACCAGCACCACCTCCGCCACCTGAGCCAGTTGAGCTTCCGGTTCCTCCGTCTCCACCACTATAAGTTCCTACTCCACCAGTTCCACCAGTTCTGCCGTTGGAATAACTTTTTCCACCACCACCACCATATGCGATAACTGTAGTAGTATTAAAAGTCGTATTGTTTCCATTTGCTCCATCGCTTCCGGTAGATCCGCTTCCTCCAGTTCCAATGACTATTGGGTAGGATGTTCCAGGTACAACTGCAATGCTGTTGAATACCCTGTAGCCACCGCCACCGCCGCCACCGCCGCCTCTTTTATTTGAGGAGCCACCGTAGCCACCGCCACCGCCACCGGCATAAGCTTCGACTTTAACAGTTGTAAGGCCTGCAGGAGTGATAAAATTACCGTTAGATGAATAGACTTGTGAACTTTGCCCTCTACTTATAGAGGCCACCATTAATAAGGACATTAATAGTATTGATTTTCCTGATTTAAGTAATAATTTATTCATAACTCTGGGGGTTATTATGATTTATTATTTAAATGAAGCTTCATTACTTCATTTTGTTTTTATTTGACACTCCAAAACTATATAGGAAACTCTAATTAATCGATAAAAAGCATAAAAAAATCGATGAAATGCATGTTTTTATCTTTTTAACATGTAAAAAACTTACAATAATAAATTTTTATACATTGTAAGGTTATAATTTTTTAAGTTGTAAATCAGAAGTTTAAGAAAATGATACTGTGAAGTGAAAATGTAAGCATAAAGAAAAAGGCCTGGAAAATTTCCAAGCCTTCTTTTTGAGTAGCGAGAGGGAGATTTGAACTCCCGACCTCAGGGTTATGAATCCTGCGCTCTAACCGACTGAGCTACCTCGCCATTGAATGGCACTCTCTTAATGCGGGTGCAAATATAAAATTAATATCAATGGTTCCAAAGTTAAAACGCTAATTTTTTTTATTTTTTAAAAACACTTTTTTATTGACGTTATATTCTATATATTTCCAAAAAATTTGTTTGAATCATGGATAGTAAAATACGTTATGAGCTTGAGTTTCCTCTAAATTCCTCGCCGCAATTATTATATCAGTACATCTCTACACCATCTGGATTGCAGGAATGGTTTGCTGATAATGTAAATTCAAGAGGTGAGTTTTTTACTTTTACCTGGGACGATGCAGAGGAAAATGCACGTCTTGCATCAAAAAAAACAGGTGAGAAAGTTAAATTTAAATGGGTTGATGATTCGAAGAAAGATACGGAATATTATTTTGAACTGAGAATCCTGGAAGACGAAATCACTAAAGACGTTTCCTTAATGGTTGTTGATTTTGCACAAGAAGATGAATTGGATGAATCAAAATTATTATGGGAGAATCAGATTTCCGATTTAAAACATGTCATAGGTTCTATTTAAAATCAATTTGTAAAAGTTATATTTGTCCCGTCTCATTCTAAAACCGAGACGGGATTTTTTATGATTAATTATAATGGTGTAATCCAGGAATCAAATTTACAGTTGTCGGTTGCTAATCGTTCATTTCTATATGGAGATGCAGTTTTCGAAACTCTAAAAATTGTAAACAATAAAATTCTTTTTTTTGAAGATCACTATTTCCGCCTCATGGCTTCCATGCGAATTGTAAGGATGGCGATTCCTATGAGTTTTACATTGGAATACCTTGAGGAAGAAATTTTAAAATTAGCTGCCTTTAATAACGTTGAAAATTCTGCAAGGGTTCGGTTTACTGTTTTCAGGAATGAAGGAGGTTTTTATCTTCCAACTGATAATTCGGTTTCTTATCTTATTCAGACTGCTCAAATCGAACAAGCAAAATATCAATTCTCAAAAAACTCCTTTGAAGTTGATTTGTACAAAGACTTTGTGGTTCCAAAACAATTATTATCTACACTTAAAACTGCAAACAAAATTACAAACGTGACGGCCAGTATTTTCGCAAAGGAAAATCAGTTAGATGCTGCCTTACTGATAAATGAATACAAGAATGTGATTGAAGCCGCCAATGGAAACCTGTTCATGCTAATGGGTAACAAATTAACTACACCACCAATTTCAGAAGGCTGCCTAAATGGAATAATGCGAAAGCAGATTATTGCTTTAGCGAAACAAATTGAATCTATTGAAGTGATAGAAGCGCCAATTTCTCCGTTTGATTTACAAAAGGCAGACGAATTATTCATTACTAATGTAATTAAGGGAATTCAACCCATTACAAAGTATCGTAAAAAGGAATTTGGATTTATGCTGTCAGTACAATTATTGGGAAAATTGAATGCTTTAATTGAAGCTTAGTTCAATATTGGGTTTTCCGGAGCATTAGACCAAATAAGGTAATCGCCGCCAAGTTCCACAATTTTTTCTTTCCAGAAATGGGCAGATGCCTTTCCAAGTATTTTATTTTCATAAACATTCTTCGTCAAAATCCACGAGTTTGCCTGCATTTCATTTTCCAATTGCTCGGCATCCCAACCCGTATATCCTAAAAAAAAGCGGATATTTTTTTTCTTAATGGCTCCGTTATTAATTAAGTCTTTGGTGAATTCAAAGTCACCACCCCAAAATATTCCATTGGATATTTCAATGCTGTTTGGAATCAATTCAGGAACATTGTGAATAAAATACAGATTGTCCTGTTCCACAGGGCCACCATTATAGATTTTAAAATCAGATTCAATTTCCGGAATTAAATCTTGAATTGTATATTTAAGGGGTTTATTCAGAATAAAACCAACAGAACCTTCAGAGGTATGATCGGCTAATAAAATTACAGATCTATTAAAAGACATGTCTCCTATTATAGACGGTTCCGCCAACAGTAGAATCCCTTTTTGTAATTTTTCTGAAATCATTTACAACTAATTTTTAATAAAGTTGGTAAAAATATTTTTAGAAACCAAATTATTGGGCGGAAAAAACAAAAAAACCACCCTGATTACTCAGGATGGTTTATATTTCAGTTGAATAAAATTCTTAGTTTACTGAACCGTCTAAATCTGCACCAGCTTTGAATTTAACTACATTCTTAGCAGCGATTTTGATAGTTTTTCCAGTTTGAGGGTTTCTTCCATCTCTTGCAGCTCTTTTAGATACTGACCAAGATCCGAATCCTACTAAAGATACTCTTCCACCTTTTTTCAAAGTACCGCCTACGTTTCCTAAAAATGATTCTAAAGCTAATTTTGCTGCTGCTTTAGTGATTCCTGCGTCAGCTGCAATTGCATCGATTAATTCTGATTTGTTCATAATGTTAGTTATTAATTGTTGGTTAAACATTTTGTTAATGATAACAAATTTAAAAGGAATTCCTTACTGCACAAGCGATTTGGCCTTTTTTTCAAACATTTGTTGATAACTTAATCCATTTGTTGATAAACAGGTGCCTTTCATCGATTTTTTATTCGGCAAAAGCCCATGAGACCTTATTCTGCTTGCGCTGTTTCAGAAAAAGAGATTCCATTTAGTAGTTCATTTGCTTGCATTTTTTCTTTCCTGGAAACTGTAGGCTCAAAATCTGAATAAATCCATCTTTTACCGCTACCTTAATTTCTTTTTTCGATGTTATAAGGCTTCCTATATTATAGGTGTGGTTTTCCGGAATTATTTTAGCATCGTATATTTTAACACTCCACTCTTCGTCTTTATCCGCAAAGATGCACCAAGCCGAAGGATAAGGTGATAATCCGCGAATCAAATTATAAATTTCACTGGCTGATTTTGTCCAGTCGATTTTGCAATTTTCCCTATTTAATTTGTAGGCTGTTTTTATTTCGGTATTATCCTGTTGGATGGTGGTTTCCACATTTCCTTTTTCGATGACGTTTAATGTTTCCACCACAGCATCACTTCCTAAAAGCATAAGGCGGTCATGGAGTTCTCCGGCATTTTCATCTAATCCTATTTCAATTTCCTTACTCAATATCATGGCACCAGTATCAATTTTATCATCTATAAAGAAGGTTGTAACGCCGGTTTTGGTTTCTCCGTTAATGATTGCCCAATTAATAGGAGCAGCGCCCCGATAATTTGGCAACAGGGAGGCATGAAGATTAAAAGTGCCCAATTCAGGCATTTTCCATACAACTTCGGGCAGCATCCTGAAAGCAACTACCACTTGTAAATTTGCATTTAAGGATTTTAGTTCGCTTAAAAAAGTTTCGTCTTTAAGGTTGGTTGGTTGTAATAAATTAAGGTTGTGTTCCAAAGCGTATTCCTTAACAGCAGAATATTTGATTTTCTGGCCACGACCGGCGGGTTTATCAGCTGCGGTAATGACACCAACGACTTCATAGTTGTTTTTTAGTATAGTGTCCAAAATGCCAACAGCAAATTCCGGAGTTCCCATAAAAATAATGCGTAATTTTTCCATTTGTGCTGAATTTAGTTCAGTAGGCTTATTTTAAAGAATATAAATTATTTGATTTGATGCTAATGGTATCATTCTCTAAAAGATCCTGAAGCGCAAAGATAACATCGTCTTTGTCGAATTTGGTTAATTTTTGAAGATCTCTCGAACTGAAATCCTGCATCTTTAAAAGAGAAACAATTTTTTCGGATATATTTTCAGGGTTTTGTTTTGGTTTATTTTTGGAAATGCAATAGGAACAAATACCACAGTCTTCTTTAATAGTTTCGCCGAAATACTCCATCAACAACTTGTTTTTACAGGTTTTAGTATCCTTGACATATTGGAGTACGGCTTGAAGTTGCTCGGTTTTTAATTTGTTTTGTGCTTCCAGATGTTTGGAAACTCTATTAATTGTTCGTTCATCTTCCCTAACTTCATTAAACGTGATTGTTGCATCATTATTTTTTGAAATTAAATCAACGATTTGCTTTTCCTTTAATTTCTGTAAAAGTGTCAAGACCTTTTTTCATCGCTGTTGGATTTTTTGGCAATCAATGTTGGATTAAAAGCCGTTTGCATGTCGTAGATTCCGGGATACGTTCGCAAAATGGTCAATATGATTTCTTCATCAGCCGGATTAAGGCTCATGTATCTAATTACTTCTTTAGACGGAATGCTAAACTGAACACTAACCTTTTCTGAGAATTCCTGAGATAAATTAATTACACCCTGTCTGTCCAGAAACTGCAACGCATTGTATGTTTTTAATATCGGAAACTTATATTTAGTACAAAACTGATTCAGGTTAAAACTAAACTGTTCATCAATTCCTTCGCCATACGCTATCTGAAAAAAGCTGCACAATTTAGAAAATACCAAATTCAAAAATGCCTTGTCAGGTAAAACACTTAAAAATTGGGCTTCAGCATGCAGGATATCAGAAGGATTGTTAAGTAACACCGCAAATGCTTTCTCTCCATTTCGTCCTGCACGACCGGTTTCCTGATAATAATTTTCCAGGTTTTGTGGCAAATGCAAATGAATAATTGTTTTTACATTCGCTTTATCAATCCCCATACCGAAAGCATTGGTGGCAACCATAACCTGGACTTTTTCTTCCATCCACAGTTTCATTTGCTTTTCCTTGTCTTTCGAAGTTAGTCCACCGTGATAGAAAGTGGCTTTAAATCCAAGGCTTTCTAATTGGTGCACCGTTTCCGAACAGGCTTTTCTATTGGTTACATATATAATGGACGGTTCCGGGTTTTTGGTCAAAATTTGTTGTAGCAAATGCAGTTTGTCTTCGGTCTCAAAAATCATATAGGCGATATTTTCCCTATAGAATGATTTAGCAAAAACCTGAGGATTGTCCAGCTTTAGCTGAATGATAATATCCTCCTTGACTCTCAACGTTGCTGAAGCGGTTAAGGCCAAAAACGGAACTTTGGGAAAGTACTCCTTTAGTTGGACAATCTTTAAATAGGCTGGCCGAAAATCATGTCCCCATTGTGACACGCAATGCGCTTCATCAATGGCGATGAGGTTTATAGGCAGGTTCTTTATCCTTTCCAGAATCCAGTCGCTTTGCAAACGTTCTGGAGAAAGATAGAGGAATTTAAAATTTCCGAACTGGCAATTGTCGAGCAAATCAATAATTTCATCCTGATGGATTCCTCCTGTTAAGGCAATAGCTTTTATTCCTTTGTCCTGCAGATTCTGAACCTGGTCACGCATCAACGCTATCAATGGCGAAATCACTAGGCAAATTCCATCCTGCATCATCGCCGGAACCTGAAAGCAAATGGATTTTCCACCACCAGTAGGCATAAGTGCAAAAGTATCTTTTCCTTCCAAAACCGAATTGATGATTTCTTCCTGCGGATGGCGGAAGGCATCATGTTTCCAATATTTTTCAAGGATTTCTAGTGCTTTGCTCAAAAGATAATTGTTATGAATTAATGAGATAATTCAATTTCTGTATCAAAGATATAAAATAAGATTCGGTTGCGGTTACAGCAAAAGTGGATTATGAGAGATGGCCAAATATAAACTCGATACGCTCTTCAACGGTTGCTCGGGGAACTTCTATCAGGTTATAACCGTATTTCTGATAGGTTTCCGAAAGGTGATTGTATATCAGTTTCGCCTGTTCAAAGTTTTCATAGCGTGCATCGTCACTTTCATAAATTTCTTTCCAAGGCGGAAGTATGAAAATTTTGGAATACTTGTGTTCCTTGCACGCTTCGTCAAAAAAGAAGGATAGCTATCTCCAATATAATGCATGTAAGCCAGAACATCGGGAATTCCGCGGTCAATAAAAACGACCTTATGCGGTTCTGAAAGTGCGCTATTGTATTGTTTTTTCCTTCCTTCTAAAAGCAATTCGCTGAACAACAATGGCTTTTCCAGAAACAATTGTTCAATTCCCTGTTTCTTGGCTTCTAAAGTTATTTCGCGCGAAATTTCAGGGTAACAGCAATATCCTTTGGATAATAATCCGTCGATAATGGTTGTTTTCCCTGTTCCAGGACCGCCAATGATAACTATAATTTCCTTTTCCAAGATTTTTTGAAATGAAGCGCAAATTTATCGAAACAAATTAGAATATATAAAGGGATTTGAATTTATTTTTTGCTTCAAAAAAGTATTTTTTTTAAATCCTATAATCCTATTTCCGAAATCTGAAACCAATACTGTATATTTGCTTTTATTTTATAATAAATGGACAAGAAGACGGAAGAATTTTATGGAAGATTGCGCGAGGAATTGAACAATACTTCAGCGTGGCCAAGTGAATACCTTTATAAATTCATTGTGCCTACAGATGCCAAGAAAATCGAAGAAATAGAAAATGCTTTTGACAATCTTGGAGCTGTTATTCAAACTACACAATCAAAAACTGCAAAATACACAAGTATATCAATAAACGTTACGATGGAAAGTCCGGAAAGCGTGATTGAAAAGTATATCGAAGTATCTAATATTGAAGGAATAATATCATTATAATGGTAGAAAAGTATATAAAAGAAAATGCTAACGACGTTGTATTCCATTTAGAATATAATGCCGAACGTCCGCATTTAATCATTCCCGAATATGGTCGTCATTTACAAAAACTGATTGATCAGGCTACGGAAATTGAAGATAAGGAAGAGCGCAATAAAGCGGCGAGATACATTATTCAGGTAATGGGCAATTTAAATCCGCACCTGCGTGATGTTCTGGATTTCCAGCATAAATTGTGGGATCAGATTTTTATCATGTCTGATTTTAAATTGGAGGTCGATTCGCCTTATCCAATTCCGACACGTGACGTAATCCACTTAACACCGGAGCGTTTAGCTTATCCTCAAAAAAATCCGAAATACCGTTTTTATGGCAACAACATCAAATACATGATTGAAGTTGCGAATAGTTGGGAAGAGGGAGAAATGAAAAGTGCGTTGGTAAAAGTCATTGCCAATCACATGAAAAAATCCTATCTAAGTTGGAACAAGGATACCGTTACCGATATGGTAATATTTGAGCATCTTTATGAATTGTCGGATGGGAAATTAAATCTCCTGCAAAGCAATGAAGAGTTGTTGACGACTAACGATTTAATCAGAACCAATAAAAAAATGTCGAATAAAAGTATGCCTATATCCAATAATCCTAAGGGAAAAAATAATAAAATCGGCAAAAAACCTTTTATCAAAAACAATAATCAAAAATAGTTATGAATTATAAGTTATAAGTTATGAATTCAACTTCTTAGCTATATAACTCATACTTTATAACTCATAATTCATAATTCGAAGAAATGGGAACTTTTAAAATAGAAGGTGGAATTTCACTAAAAGGAGATGTACAGCCACAAGGCGCAAAAAATGAAGCATTGCAGGTTTTATGTCCGGCATTATTGACTTCAGAAAAAGTTAGGATTACTAATATTCCAGATATTATAGATGTTAATAAACTGATAGTTTTACTTGGAAATTTAGGAGTTAAAATTCAAAAAAATGGCGTTGGAGATTACACTTTCCAAGCCGATGAGGTAAATATTGATTATTTAAAAACCGAAGCTTTCAAAAAAGAAGGGGAAGTTTAAGAGGTTCTATTATGATTGTTGGACCACTTTTAGCCCGATTTGGTTGTGGATATATTCCAAAACCAGGTGGTGATAAAATTGGACGCCGTCGTTTGGATACGCATTTTGAAGGATTTATTAATTTGGGTGCTAAGTTCCGTTACGAAAGAGAAGACCATTTTTATGGGGTAGAAATCAAAGGAAGATTAAAAGGCGCACACATGCTGCTCGATGAAGCCTCTGTAACCGGAACTGCTAATATTGTTATGGCTGCAGTTTTAGCCGAAGGAATAACTACAATTTACAACGCTGCCTGCGAGCCTTATTTACAGCAATTGTGTAAAATGCTGAACTCAATGGGAGCTAAGATTACCGGAGTTGGGTCTAATTTATTGACTATTGAAGGTGTCGAAAAATTAGGTGGCTGTGAGCACAGGATTTTACCGGATATGATCGAAATCGGGTCTTGGATTGGCCTTGCTGCTATGACAAGAAGTGAAATTACAATCAAAAATGTGTCGTGGGATAATCTTGGAGTGATCCCAAGTGTGTTCAGAAAACTGGGTATTACCTTAGAGAGAAAAGGAGACGATATCTATATTCCAGCTCATACCAAAGGATATACTGTAAAAACCGATATTGACGGCTCTATCTTAACCATTGCCGATGCGCCTTGGCCTGGATTTACGCCTGATTTATTAAGTATTGTTTTGGTAGTAGCAACTCAGGCAAACGGAGATGTTCTGATTCACCAGAAAATGTTTGAAAGCCGTCTGTTCTTTGTGGACAAACTAATAGATATGGGTGCTAAGATTATGTTGTGCGATCCGCATAGAGCTGTCGTGATGGGGCATAATTTCCAATCGCAGTTGAAGGCAACGGTTATGAGTTCGCCTGATATCCGTGCGGGAATTTCATTATTGATAGCGGCGCTTTCTGCCAAAGGAACGTCAACAATCCAAAACATTGAACAAATTGACAGAGGTTACGAACGTATTGACGAAAGACTTCGTGCGCTTGGAGCTAATATCGTTAGGGTCTAAGTTTGGTGCCAAATATGGTAAAAATTAAATTACTTGTAAAATTGATTTTGAATTTTGGTCTCTTTAAAGGGATGTGGCTTTTTGCCAGCTTTCAAAAAGGCGATGTAAAAAGTATTACCCTGCCTGGTATAAAGTACCCTATTTCGCTTCGTCCGATATTTTCAGATTTAATGATTTTTCAGGATATTTTCCTGGATCATCATTATAATATTGGTGTTAAAAATCCGAAGATTATCATTGACTGTGGCGCTAATATTGGGTTGTTTACAGTCTTAATGAAGAATAGATACCCGGATGCCAAAATTATTGCCATCGAACCCGATCCAGAGAATTTTATCGAATTGAAGAAAAACGGATCAAAGTATTCCGATGTGTTTTTTGAAAATTATGGTGTTTGGAATACCGATACCAAACTCAAAGTGTCCGACAAATACAATCGCGGAAAATGGGGCATTGTGGTTGAAGAAGATCTTGTAGACAGCAATATTGAAAGCATTTCCATAAACACTTTAATAAAAAAATACAACATCGATATCATTGATATTTTAAAGATAGATATCGAAAGCAGCGAGAAGCAACTCTTTTCGAGTAACTACCAAGCATGGCTTCCAAAGGTCAGGAAGATTGTAATTGAACTGCATGACGGACACGAAGAGGATTGTTCGCGTACTTTTTTGAAGCCGTCCATAAAACCATTCCACGGTATAAACTACATACTACAAATGGTGAAAACCTAATCATAGAGAATCTTGATTTAGCGTAATGTAAGCATGAACAGCTTATAAAATAATAAATCCCAAAGTGAAAAGCTTTGGGATTTTTAGTAATAGTATATTATTTCCATTCCGAATAAATTTCCTTTCCATCAATCGAAATCTGTGCAATATGTTTGCTGCTGGTTCCTAATGGTGCCAGTATTGTCCAGCTGTTAACATAATGTAGGACTACTTTTTTGCCTAAATAGGCAGCTTTTACTTTTTGAAGTTCGAAACCGTTCTCCAATCCGCGATTGATGTAATACCTGATTTTATCATTTTCCAGTTCGAAGACTAAATCTTTTACTCCAGCTTCCGAAACTGATTTTACAACGCCCGAAACTTCAACACAATTCTCCTTCGAAGTGTTCATGGGAATTAAAGCACTTGCGATAAATACTAATGCAATTAGGGCTGCAACATATATTACTTTCTTCATATTTTGATTGTTTTGATATTACTAAAACGAATAAAAGTTCATTTTAGTATCTAAACCTACTCCAAAACGTTCAAAAATTTCAGACCGAAGATTACGCCATCGCCTTGATAGCCATCTTGGTACGAGCGAACATAATCTACGCGGAACATTTTAAATTTGCCAAAACCAAGATTGTCCAATCCAACCGAAAATTCCTGATAAGGTTTTCTTTCGGGAATGGCAAGATTGTGGAAACCCAAAACCAATTGTGATTTAAGCAATTTTAATAACGGAATTTTATTCATAAAAAATCCTTTGTCATTGTGTTCTATGTGGGTTTCACTGTAGCTGTCATTTGTGCTTGCAGTATAATATGGCAGTAAATTAAAAACGTTTGTATAGTTTTGGCTTTGACCAATATGCGTTTGATTACCATTAAAATGTCTATAATCTACAAACGAAATATTGTCTCCATTGAAAAATTTTCCGGCTTTCGAAACGATTTGTAAATTTCCCTTATTACCTAAAGTTAAATCGTAATTGATTCTGGCAGCTAAGAAATCGTACTCATAATTTTTATCGGTAGCCGCAAATGTTTTTTCATATCCTAAAGTAAGCGACGGATAATCGTCATTTGGAATATTGAATTTGCCATCAGGACGAGTAAGGTATTTTTGCCCAAAATTAAAGCGCATACTGATATTGGTTTTTACCAGATTGTGTTTTTCTATCGCAGCAGAAGTTTCATCATTTGGCGAAAGCGGATTGTTGGAAGTATACAAATCATCATTTTTTATAACCGTAAAATCAGTCGTGTTGTATAGCGGTTTCCTCTCGCTATATTCGACACCTGCATTCATATAAAACCCATTGACTACTTCCCTTCCGAATGTAGCTGATGCAAAATTCTTTTCATATAATTTCATGAAGTTGTTCTTGAAAAATAAAGTACTGACCGTATTTACGATATTGGAAATAGGATTATTGCCATTAAATTGGCTCGCAGCACTTCCTCCGTTTAAATACAAAATACTGTTGTTAGTATTGTTGAATTTGTGTACGTAATTTGCCGTTGCACGTAGCTTTTCTTCTGAAAAACCATAGTCAAATCTTGACCCAATTCGGGTGTAGGTGCGTTTTTCTTCATCAAATTTCGTGTAGTTCAATCCAGCGTTAATTCGATAACCCTGAACGGTATTGAAAGATACGGAAGTCAATGGTCCATCGTAATTCAGCGACCATTTCTTAAAGGAATTTTTATAGCTGTAACCCATTAGGATGTCGGTAATTTTGAATTTATTGTGTTTCGCATCTATGGAATCAAGGTATACTTTCGATTTTTTCTTGGTCTGCAAAACGTCTTTTTTTACGTAATCGGTGGATTCTTCTTCTGTTAAAGGAACAGGGCGAATTGTGTTCCAGAACGAATCATCTTTTTTATTGGCATCTTTTTCAAAAGACAGTATTTCATTCGAGAAGGTTTTCTTTTCAAACTTCTTTTCAAATTCAAAATTAGAATACACATAAGTAAACTTTCCGTTGAGTTTAATACTTAACATTCCGGCAATAAAATCGATAGTTTGTGTATTCTGAACCCAAATTTTATTAGTGGAATTATAACTGTAACTCTGTTTCAGTGTCAGCTTGTCAATGGCCGGAGACTGCATCTGGCTTCCCTTTATGGATAAATCAGTGGCATAGATAGAGTAGGAGTCATCGACGATATAAATGTAGCCTTCCATCACCGGTTCGCTTTCGCGTCTTGGAATTACTTTGATCATATTAATCTGCTGGTTATTTTCGTTAAAAAAGAACCTTCAAATTTGTATTTGTAATAATTAAAGGCATTATCAGCAATCGGGGAAACGACATTAATTTCGAATGGAAGGTAATTTTCATAAAAATCAAAATTTACTGAAGCCGCATTATTAAAGCTAAAGCCATTGTCCTTGCCGCTAACTTTAGAAGCTACAATGATTTCCTTCATCTTATCCGGTTTTTGAAAGGTGATTTTGGAAACCGTTTCCGATAAGTAAATGATTCCGCTTCGGGTTGAATCCAGGATTTCGTCAAAGAAATCAAACTTTTGTCCCATGATGGTTTTTGGCGCATCTTTTAAACGAATGATGCCGCGGGAATAGAAATCGGCTTTGAAACGGGCTGTCTTTTCTGAGTTTTCCTTTTTATTTTTGATGGCATTTCGAATGATTTCGTTGGCCGGATTATCTTTCGGATTGATCACCACTTCCTTAAGGGTAATGTTTTCTTCTACTAAGGTTACCGTCAGGTTTTCGGCAAACTGACTTTTGGAAACAGATTTCCTAACAGTCTTATAGCCTAAATATTGAAAAATGATGGTTGGGTTGTCACTTTTTACATTCAATATAAACTTTCCTTTGTCATTAGTTGTGGTGCCATTATAAGTATTCTCCTCAAAGATGTTTACAAATGGTAGTGGGTTTCCCTGGTCGTCGGATACCGTTCCTTTGATTTGCGCATTTATACTAAGGGTTAATAAAAGCAATAGAGCGGATAGTGTTTTTTTAAGTGTCATATTATATAGGTAGATATTAGTGTTGAAAGGATTGTAATGCTAATTCGTAGCTTTTTAAACCGAAACCAATTATGATTCCTTTGGCATTAGCGGAAATAAAGGATTGATGGCGGAAAGTTTCCCTCGAAAACGTATTGGATATATGAACTTCTATTACTGGAGTTGCAATAGCTTTTACCGCGTCGCCAATACCAATAGAAGTATGGGTGTAAGCCGCAGCATTCAGAATAATACCGTCATAGGAAAATCCGACTTCCTGAATTTTATCAATCAACTCTCCTTCTATATTGCTTTGGAAATATTCAAGGTGTATTGAAGGGTATTTGGTTTTCAATTCCTGTAAATAATCTGGAAAGGTAGTACTGCCATAAACCTCGGGTTCTCGTTTCCCTAGTAGGTTTAGGTTGGGTCCATTTATGATAATGATTTTCATAAGATCGTATTGTTTGCAGTAAAAGTATGCAAACTTCCGAAACCTGTAAAGCGTATTTAACCACTTTTTTCATGCGAATACCCAATAATATGACGTCTTTTTACTATATTTTGAAAAGGCGGTATTTTTTTAATGACCGTTCTTTTGGTTAATATCTCCTTTAATCAGTTGATATGTAGATTATTGTTGACAAGACTATGTTGATAACATTGTTAATAACTGTGACAGCTACTTATGGTGTTAGGAAAGTAATACTTATAAATTTGTTCATATTAATTTTAAAATTAAACAAACATGAAAAAAATTATTTTAACAGTAGCTGCAGTATTCGCTTTATCGTTTGCTAATGCACAAGACACAAAAGAAAGCACTGGAGAAGGATTCTCTAAAGGTGATTTGTACTTAACAGGTACTGCTGGTTTTTCTAGCACTAAAGAAGGAGATTCTAAACTTGATGGGTTTACTTTGTCTCCAGGATTAGGGTATTTCTTATCTGAAAATCTTGCTCTTGAAGGACAACTAACGTACAAATCAAACAAAGATGATGACGGTACAGGAACTGAAACTAAAGAAAGTGGTTTCGGAATTGCTGCAGGTGTTAAATACTTCTGGACTCCAGCTAGTAAATTTTCACTTTCTATCGGTGGTAACATTTCTTACATGTCAACAAAAGTTGAAGTTTCTACACCTCTAGGTTCAGGTGATGGTACTGAAAAAGAAATTGGATTCAACGTTCCAGTAGGTTTAAACTACTTCATATCTAATGATTTCGCACTTACTTCTACTTGGGGTGGTTTCGGTTATTCATCTAACGATAACGGTGGAAACGGAGCTGACAAAACAACTGGATTCAATTTAGGTCTAGATATGTCAACTATCACTTTTGGTTTGTTGTACAAACTTTAATCAGTTTAGAACATACACATTTAAACCGCGCCATTGGCGCGGTTTTTTTATAAACATACATTTCGTTTCTTTGTGCTATGAACTGGAATACTTATATAAAAAGCTTTCAATCCTATCTTAAAATTGAACGGGGTTTGTCAAAAAACACGGTGGCCAATTATACTTTTGATTTAGAACGATTGTGTGCCTATTTGCTCGACAACACTATTTCAGTTTCGCCCGAAAAGATAAGTGAAGAAACCATACAGCAATTTATCTATTTCGTTTCCAAAGAAGTCAATCCACGTTCGCAGGCGAGAATTATATCGGGCTTAAAAAGTTTTTTTCCTATCTTATTTTTGAAGATTATCGAGCCGACAATCCAATGGAGTTGATAGAAGCTCCACGAGTTGGCAGAAAACTTCCGGATACACTTTCTCTCGAAGATGTTGATAATCTTATTGGCGCCATCGATTTGTCAACTCCTGAAGGTGAAAGAAACAGAGCTATACTCGAAACACTATATGGCTGTGGGCTGCGTGTTTCCGAAATTGTAACCTTAAAGATATCTGATTTGTTTTTTGAGGAAGGATTTATAAAAATTACAGGTAAAGGAAATAAGCAGCGATTTGTCCCTATTGCTAAATCTACCCAAAAATACATCGAGCTATACAAAAATAGTATTCGCAACCACATGACTGTAATGAAAGGTGCTGAAGATACTTTGTTTTTAAACAGAAGAGGCAAACAACTAACCCGCGCAATGATTTTTACGATTATTAAAGCGTTAGCCGTAAAAATCGATCTGCAGAAAAACATTAGTCCTCATACCTTGCGCCATTCCTTTGCCACACACCTTTTAGAGAACGGTGCCGATCTGCGTTCCATTCAGATGATGCTTGGCCATGAGTCGATTACAACTACCGAAATCTACGTTCATTTAGACAGAAAACATTTAACGCAAATCATCAATACATTTCATCCAAGAAAAATGTAAAGTGTAATATTTTTATTTACATTAGCACAGATTTAATAGAATAACCAATACCACAAACCACCCTAAAAAATGAAATTTAATGACGTTTTTGTCGTTGATGATGATAAGATATTTCACTTCATTATCAAGAAATTATTAGTTAGCAATAACATAAATGTTGAGCCAGAGTTCTTCGAAAATGGGCTTTTGGCCATAGAAGGAATCAAAAATAAACTGGATAATCATCAAAAAGCACCGGATCTTATTTTATTGGATATCAATATGCCGATTCTCGATGGATGGCAATTTTTAGAGGAATTTAAATTGATTAAAGAGCGTATCGAAAAAGAAATTATCATTTATATCATTAGCTCTTCTGATAATACTTTTGACAGGAACAGAGCTAAAGATTTCAAGGATGAAATCAAGGACTATTATCTAAAACCAATCACGATTGACGGATTAAAATCTATCTTTTCAGCATAAAAAAAGGCGATTTCGTTAAATGAAATCGCCTTTTATTTTTTATTACTATTATTTATTTAGCAATATTAACTGCTCTGGTTTCCCTAATTACAGTAATTTTTACCTGACCAGGATAAGTCATTTCCGTCTGTATCTTTTGTGAGATTTCGAAAGAAAGGCTGGCTGCATTCTCATCACTAACTTTTTCGCTTTCTACAATAACACGCAGTTCACGCCCGGCTTGAATGGCATAAGCATTTTTTACACCATTAAATCCAAAAGCAATATTTTCAAGGTCCTTTAATCTTTGGATATACGAATCTAAAACCTGACGTCTTGCGCCTGGTCTTGCACCTGAAATGGCATCACAAACCTGTATAATAGGAGAGATTAAATATTTCATTTCAATCTCATCGTGGTGAGCTCCAATAGCGTTGCAAACCTCTTCTTTTTCTCCAAATTTCTCCGCCCATTGCATTCCTAATAATGCGTGTGGTAAATCGCTTTCTGCATCAGGTACTTTTCCGATATCGTGAAGTAAACCTGCACGTTTGGCCAATTTTACATTCAGTCCTAATTCGGCAGCCATGATCCCACAAAGTTTAGAAACTTCCCGCGAGTGTTGTAATAAGTTCTGTCCATAAGACGAACGGTATTTCATTCTACCTACCACTTTAATCAATTCCGGATGTAAACCATGAATTCCTAAGTCAATTACGGTACGTTTACCAACTTCAATGATTTCATCATCAATTTGTTTGGTTGTTTTAGCCACCACTTCTTCAATTCTTGCCGGGTGAATTCTTCCGTCCGTTACTAATTTGTGTAGAGACAAACGGGCAATTTCCCTTCTTACAGGATCAAAGCATGAAAGGATGATTGCTTCTGGTGTATCGTCAACGATGATTTCAACTCCGGTTGCCGCTTCCAATGCACGGATATTTCTTCCTTCACGACCAATGATTCGTCCTTTCACATCGTCTGATTCAATATTGAAAACCGATACGCAATTTTCAACGGCTTCTTCTGTCCCAACACGTTGAATCGTATTGATGATAACTTTCTTGGCTTCCTGCTGAGCGGTTAATTTTGCTTCTTCAATAGTGTCCTGAATGTGTGACATCGCTTTGGTTTTAGCCTCAGCTTTCAGGCTTTCTACCAATTGCTCTTTAGCATCTTCAGCAGAAAGTCCGGAAATAACTTCAAGCTGTTCCACCTGGCTTTTGTGAAGCTTTTCAAGTTCCTGTTGTTTCTTGTCTAATGATTCAATTTTACTTGTGTATTCGATAGTTTTAGCTTCGAAGTCATCGTTTACTTTTTTAGCTTTTGCCAATTCGCTGGAAACCTGCGATTCTTTATCACGCGTTCTTTTTTCAATCTCTGCTATTCTTTTGTCTTTACCTAAAATCTCCTGTTCGTGTTCCGATTTTAGTTCTAAAAACTTCTCTTTTGCCTGTAATAATTTGTCTTTTTTGATGTTTTCGGCTTCAAGATTGGCATCTTTTAAGATTGAAGCAGCTTCCTTCTTGGCGTTTTTAACCATATTGGATATGTTGCTTTTTTCAAGGAATTTTGCAATTCCAAAACCTCCTGCAATTCCCGCTATGAGCGCAATTATAATAAATGTAGTTCCCATTGTTTTGTTTGTGTTTATATATAAAAAAAGCCTACATTAGGTGAATGCATAAACTCGAAAGGACAAGTTTTGAGCTAACTCGCTGGTCAAGGATCCCCAATAAAGAGGCGTGCTTTAGTAGCGACGATTTGCTCATTTTAATTTGTTAGTGTTGAGTTTACCAATTAAAATCTAATGTAGGCGGTATTGTAATTCTATCTTAAGAACGTTATTTTTTTCGAGATAATCGAATAATAAATCATTAATCTTTTTTAATCTTTCCAAGTCTTTACCGTCAATGGAACTGTCAACCTGTTTCTGTTCCACCTGCGAGGCAAACTGTAAGGCGCACATGGCCAAAACATCCTGTTTGTCGCGAACCGCATAGTTTTCTTCGAATTGCTTAATCATCGCATCAATCTTTTTGGAAGCACTTCGCATACCTTCCTCTTGTGACATATTTACCGTTAACGGATAAACCCTGTCTGCAATTGATATTTTTATTTTAAGCTTTTCATCCATATTTTTAGTCTGATAACTGCGCTATGCAGTAATCTATCTCTCGGATTAATGAATTTATTTTAAGCTTTGTATCTCGTTTATTTTCTTCACCGCCTAATAATGAATTTGCCATTCGGAGTGAATCACATTCTGATTTTAATTTTGAAATCTCATCAGCCTGCTTTTGAATTGTTGTTGCAGAGGAATCTAATTCAGCTTTAACCGAAACAGATTCTTGTTCCAAACCTTTTATTTTAGTAAAAAGTTTTCCAATTCTGTTTTCGAGAGAATCGATTATTTCTGCAATTTCACTCATGAACCTTTATTCATTACTTACTTTACAAAGTTAGAATTCTATTTCGGTTGTACAATTTTTTTGTTAATTATTTATTCGCTTTTCCGACTTAAATTATAATATTTTGTTTTCTAATGAGTTATAAAATACACTTTTTGTGTAATTTTTTACGCACCCTTTTTACTACCTTAGCGGAAACGTGTATTTAATGAAAATCCTTAGCTTACTTTTGCTGTTTTCGATGGTCACTTTGGGACAAAATCAATATCCAAAGGATTATTTTCGTTCTCCGTTGGACATTCCGTTATTACTTTCGGGGAATTTTGGGGAATTGAGGCCTAATCACATTCATTCAGGCTTTGATTTTAAAACACAGAAAAAAGAAGGTTTCAATGTTTACGCTGTAGCGGATGGATATATTTCCCGGATAAAAATTTCGGAAGTTGGTTATGGAAAAGCTATTTATATTACCCATCCAAATGGATACACAACCGTATATGGGCATTTGCAATCCGGTTATGGGGAGATGGAAAAGTTCATCAAAAAAGAACAATACAAAGCCAAATCGTATGAAATTGATGTTCTTTTAAATCCAAATGACTTATTGGTCAGAAAAGGTGATGTTGTTGCCATTTCAGGAAATACAGGCGGTTCCGATGGTCCGCATCTTCATTTTGAAGTTCGTGACACCCAATCCGAGAAGATTATCAATCCAATGTATTTCGGATTCGGTTCCGTTATTCCTGATTCAAAAAGACCCATTATAAATAGTTTGTGGGTTTATCCATTGGATGAGCATTCGGTAGTAAATCAATCTAAGAGACCAATTTCAGTAAATTTGTCATTGCAGGATGACGGCAATTATATTGCAGAAAAAGTATCGGCGAAAGGTAAAATTGGTTTCGGAATTACCGCAGTTGATTTTGACGATGTTTCGTGGAATACCAACGGTATTTTTAGGGTGCAGGCCTTTCTGAATGGAAAATCTGATTTTGGCTATCAGTTCGATACGTTTGCGTTCGATGAAACCCGCTATGTCAATGCGCTGATTGATTATGAACGGTATAAAAAACTGGCACAAAGGGTTCAGCGGTTATTTATGAAAAATCCTTATCCGTTAAGCATTATCAAACCCGGAACTGATAATGGTATCATTACGCTTGCCAACAATATAACACAGTCTTATCGCATTGAAGTCACCGATTTTAAAGAAAATATGACGAAAATTTTTGTCCCTATTCAATATTCCGATCAGCCTTCAAAACTTCCGAAAGTTCCGCTCACTTCGAAATATTTTGTAAAATATAACAAAGAAAGTATCTTTTCGTTAGACAATGTCACGGTCAGTTTTCCGGCAAATACCTTTTATGAGGATTTCTATATGAATTTTGAAGTTAAGAAAGGAGTCTTAAAACTCCATGAAGATGTCGTGCCGGCTCATACCAATTTTTCAATCACCTTTGAAGATAGCATTATGTCTCAAAAAGAACGCGATATTACATTTATCGGACAGGTTTATGGAAAAAAAATCAACTATTACAATACTAAACGTTACAAAAACTCGTTTACAATTTATACCAAGTATTTCGGCGAATACAAACTGATAAAAGATGGCATACCTCCAAAAATTAAAATAGATAAAAGCATTGGAGGCAAATGGATTAGTGGTTTGAACGAATTGAAATTTACCATTTCAGACAATTTATCAGGAATTAAAAGTTACGATGGCTACCTGAATGGAAAATGGATATTACTGGAATATGAACCCAAAACCCAAAAGCTCATTCATCGTTTTTCTGATGGTATTGTAGCCGAAGGAAAAAACGATTTAAAAGTGGTAGTTACTGATAATATTGGAAATTCTACTATCTTTGAAACACAATTTTTTAGAAGTCAAAAACCATAAAAATATAATTTGAAAACAAATAGACTCCTTTTTACGCTCCTTTTTTTTACGATTAGTGTCATAGCTTTTGCCCAAAACCAAACTGCAAAAGTTGCCGGAATAGTACTCGATGAAAACAACAAACCCATTGAAGGTGTAAATGTTAGTTACCAAACCAAATCAGCTACCACCAATGCTAACGGATTTTACGAATTAATAGTTCCTGCCAATCAAAAAATAATCCTTGTTTTTACGCATACCGCTTTAAAGAACATCACAGTTCCGCTTCAGTTAAAGCCTGGAGAAACCTTTGAATACCATGTGATGATGAATGATAAGGCGGAGCAATTGAGCGATGTTGTCATTACAAGTAGTCGAAGAAGAGTGCAGGGAATTACCTCTATTGAACCAGAAACCATCCGTAAAAACCCTAGTGCAAATGCCGGAATAGAAAGTGTTTTAAAGACTTTTGCCGGAGTAAATTCAAATAGCGAATTGAGTACAACTTATGCAGTTCGTGGTGGAAATTATGATGAGAATTTGGTTTATGTAAACGAAATAGAAGTCTATCGCCCGTTTTTGATCCGTTCAGGGCAACAGGAAGGTTTGAGTTTTACAAACACTGATATGGTTCAGAATGTGGATTTTTCCGCTGGTGGATTTCAGGCAAAATATGGCGACAAATTATCCTCTGTTTTAGATATCACTTACCGAAAACCAACCAAATTCGGATTGGCAGCCGAAGCAAGTTTCCTTGGCGGAAGCATCACTGCCGAAGGAATTTCCAAAAATAAAAAATGGTCAGCCATTACCGGAGTGCGTTATCGCGACAATTCACTTTTGGTAAACAGCCAGGAGACTTCCACGAATTACCGACCAACTTACGCCGATGTCCAGACGAATGTAAATTTTAATCCAAACGAAAAATGGCAGTTTAGTTTCCTGGGTAATATTTCACAAAACAAATACAATTACCAACCCTTAACGCGTCAGACCAATTTTGGAACTATTGACGAACCAATAGCTTTACAGGTTTTTTACGAAGGACAGGAAAAAGACAAATACCAGACACTTTTTGGAGCTTTCAAAACCAATTATGTAGCTAATGAAAATAATACATTTAAATTAATTGGCTCAATTTACCACACACAGGAACAGGAATATTTCGACATATTTGCTGCTTATTTTTTAGGTGAAGTGGATACGAATATTGGTTCTGAAACTTTAGGAGATGTAACCTTCAACCGCGGAATCGGAGCACAATTAAATCACGCTAGAAATGATTTGGATGCTTTAATCGTCAATGCTGAAATCAAAGGAACACACCAAATCAATGAAAAGAAACACCAGATAGACTGGGGTTTTAAATACACGCGCGAAAATATCCGAGACAGGATTGTGGAATGGGAAGTAATCGATTCGGCCGGGTTTTCAATAAATCCTCCACAAATTGATTTACCAAATGAGCAACCTTATAATCCATACACCGGACCATTGGTTCCTTTTCAAAACGTTAGGGCTACTAATTTTATAGATATTGACCGATTTTCAGGATATGCACAATGGAGTACTAAAACCAAAATCGGGGAAAATCAATTATGGATTACTGCAGGATCGCGTTTTCATACCTGGTTAGTTTCAGGAAGGGATATTTCAGGCGCAAAGCAACAAACAGTATTCAGTCCAAGAGGACAGTTAGCTTTCAAACCGGATTGGAAAAAAGACATGTTATTCCGATTGTCCGTTGGTCTTTACCATCAGCCACCATTTTATCGTGAGTTGAGAGATGCTTTAGGAACGGTCAGGCCAAATGTTAAAGCTCAGAAATCGGTACATTTTGTATTGAGCAATGATTACAATTTCAAGATGAATAATCGACCATTCAAGCTGGTTACCGAAGCGTATTACAAAACGATGACCGATGTTAACAGCTATACTTTAGAGAATGTAAGGATTCGTTATCGCGCCAATAATGATGCGGTCGCTTATGCCTATGGTTTGGATATGAGATTGAACGGGGAATTCGTTCCCGGAACAGAATCCTGGCTGAGTTTCGGTTATATGAAAACGGAAGAAAACATTAGCGATAGAGGGTATATTGCACGTCCAACAGATCAACGATTGAAATTCGGAATCCTTTTCCAGGATTATATGCCTAATATTCCGAATATGAAATTGTACCTGAACTTAGTCTACAACACAGGTTTGCCTGGAGGTTCGCCATCGTATGCTGATTCGTATGCTTATCAAGGGCGTTTGCGTGATTACCGTCGGGCGGATGTTGGATTCTCTTATGTGTTAACCGAAAGAAACAACGAAAGAGCTGATGGGCATTGGTTAAAGAAATTCAAGGATTTGTCAATTGGTTTTGAAATTTACAATCTGTTTAATAACCAAAATGCCATTACCAATACCTGGGTTCGCGATGTGTATACCAAAAACCAATACGCAATACCAAATTATATGACAACACGTGTTTTCAATGTGAAACTAACAGCGAGATTGTAGAAATAAATCACTATTTTTGAGATTCAAATTTTATGAAGATGAAAAATTACCTTTCCTACATAACAATCATTCTTTTCTTGTTGGTTTTAGCCAGTTGCAAAAAAGAAGAAGCAGAAAAGCCTAAAGTTATTTACGAAAACACATCAAAAGCAAAACCTTCGGTGACGGTAGATACCAACCAAATTGAAGTAGCGGATTTACCTATCAATATGGAAGGAACAAACTTTCTAATCCATCCAATAGGTACAATCACCGGAAGTAGAAAAGGGATAAAATCATCTGCCGATTCCGATCAGAGTTTCACGGTTTCCAATTATGGCGAATACCAAATTACCGGTTATCTAAAAAACCTAAAGTTTCAGGAAATAGGGAAGGATAGCATTTATGCTTTGACCGATAAACAAGTACTTATAGAAACCGCAACTTTCCTAAAAACGTTTTCAGATAAAACCAAACAGCAATTAATGGTGTATTCGTTGGCCGATATGGATACCAATAAAGATGGAAAGCTCGACAGCAGCGATATAAAATCGTTGTATATCAGCACAATTTCCGGTCAGAAATTCACTAAGCTTTCTGCAGATTTCCAGGAATTAATCGATTGGAAATTTTTGGATTCTAAAAATATTTTATACTTCAGGACTATTGAAGATACCAATAAAAATGGAGAGTTTGATGCCGAAGATAACCTTCAGTACCACTTTTTGGATTTATTGAGTAAGGATTGGAAAGTTAGCTCTTACAAGCCTATTTAATTATTCAAAGGACTGCATCGAAACCAATTTCGAATACGTTCCGTTTTTGCCTAAAAGTTCCTCGTGATTTCCCTGTTCCACAATTTTTCCTTTATGCATTACCACAATCAAATCTGCTTTTTGAATGGTCGAAAGTCGGTGTGCAATAACAACTGATGTCCTATTCTGCATCATGTTTTCCAACGCGATCTGAACTAATCTTTCACTTTCAGTGTCCAAAGCAGAAGTGGCTTCATCCAAAATCATTATCGGTGGATTTTTAAGTACGGCACGCGCAATCGAAAGGCGTTGTTTTTGTCCGCCTGAAAGTTTGTTTCCGCTATCGCCAATATTAGTATGGATTCCGTCCGGAAGATCGTTAACAAATTCAAAAGCATTGGCAATTTTTAGCGCTTCAATGATTTCATCGTCAGTCGCATCAGGTTTTCCCAAAGCAATATTGCCTTTGATGGTGTCGTTAAACAAAATCGAATCCTGAGTTACCAATCCCATTAGATTACGAAGTGATTTTAGCTTGATGTCTTTAATGTCAGTTCCGTCGATACGTACCACGCCTTCGTTTACATCGTAAAATCGCGTAAGCAAATTGGCAATCGTACTTTTCCCCGAACCCGACTGACCCACTAATGCCACAGTTTTTCCTTTTGGAATCGTAAGTGAAAAATCCTTTAATACATTCTCGCTTTCATATCGAAAATTAATATTCTCTAGAGTAATCTTGTCTTGAAATGTTGTTTTATCAACTGCATTTGGATTGTCAGTAATTGTATTTTCCTGCTCCATTAACGTAAAAACCCTATCAGCTGCAGCCAATCCGGTTTTTACCTGATAGGAAGCTTTTGAAATCGCTTTTGCCGGCGTAAGTATAGTATAGGCCAGAGCAATGTAAGCGAGGAATGTTGCAGGTGTCAATGATTTTTCTTCCACTACCAATTGGGCGCCAAACCATAATAAGACTGCAATGGTTACGATTCCCAAAAACTCACTCATTGGTGAAGCGAGGTTGTTTTTGTTTCCGATGCTGTTGCTCAGGCTGAGTAATCGGTTTATGGATTCGTTAAATTTCTTTGTGAAAGACGCTTCTGCGTTGTATCCCTTTACAACTTTTAATCCGCCAAGAGTTTCATCCAGAATAGAAATAAAGACTCCATTTTCATGTTGCGCCTTTACGGATTTTGCCTTAAGGTTTTTACCAATACGTGAAATGATAAGTCCGGATATTGGAATAAATATAAAGACAAAAAGAGTCAGTTTAGGACTGATGATAAACATGGTAACGATAGAAAATAGAATGGTAAGCGGTTCCCTGACAACCAATTCCAAAATCTGGAAAAATGAATTCTGTACTTCGTTGATATCGCCCAGCATTCTTGCCATTACGTCGCCTTTCCTTCTTTCTGAATAATACGAGACAGGCAGGTTGATGATTTTTTTATAAAGCCTTTCCCTGATGTCGCGCAGCACTCCCGTTCTTAGTCGGGTAACGTGGTAGGAAGCGAAATAATTGGTCACATTTTTCAAAAGCGCTGTTGTAATGATAATCGAAATCACAAAAAGCAGTGCAGCCTGCAAGCTGTATTCTGCCATAAGAGTCGTGATTTTATAATTCAGGAACGTCTCGATATAAACTTTTAAGTCGCCAATTCCGGTATACTTGGGTTCAACATAAACCTTTTCGGTTATCCCAAAAAGTACATTCAGCGTCGGAATCATCGATACCATAAGTAAGGTTGAAAAAAGCGCATAAAAAATGTTGAAGAAGATATTTCCGTAAATATGCTTCTTGTAGGTAAAAGCAAAGGGTAAGAGCTTTTTTAGATTGGCATCCATTAGTTTAGTTGCATTTCTGAAATTATGTTTTTGATTTTAGTATCTAAAAATGCTTCAGCGGCCGGAATTTCATCTACATTTTCGATTTCGGTATTGACACTGAAATAAAACTTGATTTTTGGCTCGGTTCCACTTGGGCGTGCACAAATCTTAGAACCATCCTCTAAATAATAAATCAGAACGTCTGATTTTGGTATTGATAAAGTTTCCAGTTCATTACTCAAAAGATTCCTTGCGGTTGAATTTTGATAATCTTCCACCATAATTACGCGTTGTCCATTGATTTCAGAAACTGGTTTTTCACGCATGTCAACCATCATTTGTTTGATCTGCTCAGCGCCTTCAATCCCTTTTTTGGTAATCGAAATCAAATGCTCTTTGTAAAAACCAAAGTCGACATACATTTGCTCTAATTCCTTATAAACTGAACTTCCTTTTTCTTTCGCCTGAGCCGCAATTTCGCACATTAACAAAATAGCACCAACTGCATCCTTATCGCGTACAGCATCTCCAACCATGAAGCCAAAGCTTTCTTCACCACCGCCAATAAATTTCAATTCAGGGAAATCACGGATGAATTTTGCAATCCATTTGAAACCTGTTAAACCTACTTTGCATTCTACATCATAAACTGAAGCCAATTCCAGCATCATCGGTGTAGAAACGATTGTTGAGCCTATAAATTGTTTCCCATCAATCTTTCCAGCCTTCCTCCATTGTTCCAAAAGGTAATGCGTCATTACAACCATAGTCTGGTTTCCGTTTAATAACTGCATTTTGCCTTCCTTATTCCTAACGGCAACACCTAGTCGGTCGCTATCAGGGTCTGTTCCGAAAACGATGTCTGCATTTATTTTATCTGCTAAAGCCAAAGCCATCGTCAATGCTTCTGGTTCTTCCGGGTTTGGAGAAATAACGGTTGGAAAATCTCCGTTGGGTTCAGCCTGTTCGGGAACAATATTTACATCGGTATAACCAGCTTTTTCCAGTACTTTCGGAACCATTTTTATCGAAGTTCCGTGTAATGAAGTGTAGGAAATCCTCAAATTTTGCCTCGCTTCCGCCGAAGTATTAAAACTGGCATTCTCAACAGTTGATTTTATGAAAGCGTTATCAACATCTGTATCAATATACTTTATCAGGCTTTCATTAGCCTCAAATTTGATTTCGTTGTATTTTAAGTTTTCAATTACCTGAACGATTTCTGCATCATTTGGCGGAACCAATTGTCCACCATCCTGCCAATAGACTTTATATCCGTTGTATTCAGGAGGATTGTGTGATGCGGTTAAAACAATTCCGGCATGGCAGTTTAAATGCCTAACCGCGAAAGATAATTCAGGTGTCGGGCGCATTTCTGAAAATAAATAGACCTGGATTCCGTTGGCCGAAAAAACATCTGCAACTACTTTTGCCAAAGTATCACTATTGTGACGGCAATCATAAGCAATAGCAACTTTTAGCTGTTCTCCGGGAAATGATTTTTTTAGGTAATCCGATAGGCCCTGAGTGTTTTTCCCAAGAGTATATTTATTGATGCGGTTGGTTCCAACGCCCATTATTCCTCGCATTCCACCTGTTCCAAACTCCAAATTCTTATAGAAGCTTTCTTCTAGGTTTTTGGGAGAGGAAGTCATCATTTCAGTAATTTCGTCCTGTGTTTTTTGGTCAAATGTTGGCGTTAACCATTCGTTTACCTTGTCTAATATATTTTGTTCGATATGCATGTTGTAGTTTTTTATTCTAATGCGGAAGTAGCATTACAGATTCACTTCTTTAGAAATTTTATAACGTTCTTCGTTGTTTTTTGTCCTTAAGATTATCTCGCCCAAAAATCCGGCTAAAAATAATTGCGAACCAATAATCATGGCTGTTAAGGCGATGTAAAAAAGCGGATTGGCAGTTACTAAAATGGTCGGTTCATCAAATACAAACAATTTTAAAAGTTTGATTCCGATGATTAAGAAAGTAGATAAAAATCCAATGATAAACATTACAACACCCAGTGCGCCGAAAAGGTGCATTGGGCGTTTACCATATTTTGATAGAAACCAAATCGTAATCAAATCAAGAAAACCATTGATAAAACGGTTCATGCCAAATTTTGATTCCCCGTATTTGCGTGCCTGATGGATTACCACTTTTTCGCCAATGTTTGAAAACCCGGCATTCTTAGCCAAAACAGGAATATAACGGTGCATTTCACCTGAAACCTCTATGTTTTTTATGACTATGTTTTTATACGCTTTCAATCCGCAGTTAAAATCATTCAGTTGTACTCCCGATGTTTTTCGAGCTGCCCAATTAAACAGTTTAGATGGCAGGTTTTTGCCTACCACCGAATCGTAACGTTTTTTCTTCCATCCGGAAACCAAATCGAAATTTTGGTTGGTAACCATATTGTACAAATCCGGAATTTCTTCAGGACTGTCCTGTAAGTCTGCATCCATCGTAATAATTACATCACCTTTCGCTTTGGCAAAACCAGCATGCAATGCTTGCGATTTACCAAAATTCCTCAGAAAACGAATGCCTTTTACATTTGAATTTTCCAGCGAAAGCTGCTCAATAATTTTCCAAGATGTATCAGTGCTTCCATCATCTATAAAGATGACTTCATAAGAATAATTGTTGGTTGTCATCACTTTGACAATCCATTGGTGTAATTCAGGCAAAGATTCCTGCTCGTTAAGAAGCGGAATTATGATGGATAAATTCATTTATAGTCCTTGTGATGAAGGTGATTTAGATTTGAAAATTGCTGCCAGGATTAATCCAAAGATCGCCGCGAATACATAGTAAAACATTAACCCTTGAAATAATTGTCCAATAGAAAATTGATCGGTTTTTTGCATTTCTGCTACCGCTTTATTTATATCTGAACTTTTAGCACCTAATTTTTCCATAAAATCAACTGTAAACTTAATTGACATTTCTTTTAAAGTTTCTTTCATAGAAGGGTCTACAAAGTTAAAAAGAACAACTTCAAACACTGTAGCAATCAAAAGTCCAATAGCAGCGGCAAGGAAATAAGTTGTGAAAGCTTCCTTAAACGGGAAAATATTATTCAATTCTTTTTTGTTTTGATTAATAAAGCGATGCAAATACCGGTAAATGCAGCGACCTTTAAAAAGGTAATCCATGCGGATATGAATAATTTAACATCGAAAATGTAAACTAAGGTAGTTATGACAATTGATGTCACGCCCAGTATAATTCCATAATTTACTCCGTTCTTCTTAATGATTGCGTTCATAATAGTTTAGGTTTTAATTAATCAACAAATATAGTAATTCCATAATTACAATTATTAAGTCTGTAGTATTTAAAAAAAGTTACTTATTGGTTTGATTTTTAAAAAATAATTGTATTTTTGCACACTCAAATTAAAAACAAGAATAATAAAAGTTGTAGCTGGTTTATACCTTTCGGATGAAAGCTTCAAAACAAACTACTTCATAACAATAAAAGATTTACAAAATGAAAAAAGGAATCCACCCGGAAAATTACAGATTAGTTGCTTTCAAAGACATGTCAAATGAAGATGTTTTTATCACTAAATCTACAGTAGAAACAAAAGAAACAATCACGCACGAAGGTGTTGAATATCCAGTTTTCAAAATGGAGATTTCTAGAACTTCTCACCCTTTTTACACAGGTAAATCTAAACTTATCGATACTGCAGGACGTATTGATAAATTCAAAACTAAATACGCTAAACACGCGAAATAATAATTTTAGTGTTTCAATTTTATTAAAACCATTCATGAAAGTGAGTGGTTTTTTTATTTTCACAGTTACCATTTTACTTTGTAACTTTGGGACTTTGCAACTTTGATACTTAAACAATGAACTACATACTTTTTGACGGAACAGTTCGTAACGCGCTTTTACCCTTTACTTTCACAAGACCTGTTGCCGATATCCGTATCGGGATTTTGACCATTCGTGAAAAATGGGAGAAATATTTGGGTTACACCACCACAACCTTAACCGAAGAATACCTTTCCGAAAAGTTTCCAATGGTTGAGATGGAAGATAATGTGATGATTAATGCTTCTTTTTTGCCCAATGATATCCTTTCAGAAATGATTAAAAGCCTTGAAAAAAACCAGGCTATTTTTAAAGGTGATGAAGTAATTGCTTTTTATACTAATGATACGCAGGAAGAAGTCGATTTTGATACTTATGAAATTATAGAATTCAGCGAAGATTGTTTAACCGTTGAACACACTTGGGATATTTTTGCCAAAAATGACGCTGCCCTTCGAGAAGATTTTGAGTTGATTACCGAAGGAAGGCATTCTCAACCCATTCCGAAAAGCGTAAACGTAATTTCACCTGAAAATATATTCATTGAAGAAGGAGCAAAGCTAGAATTTGTGACACTGAATGCTTCAACTGGACCAATTTATATCGGAAAAAATGCTGAAATTATGGAAGGCTCTGTAATTCGTGGACCGTTTGCGTTGTGCGAATCCGGTAGAGTTAAATTAGCTTCTAAAGTATATGGCGCTACAACTGTTGGTCCACATTCTGTTATTGGAGGCGAAGTAAGCAATTCGGTTCTTTTTGGATATTCCAACAAAGGGCACGATGGATTTTTGGGCAATTCTGTTTTAGGAGAATGGTGTAATATTGGAGCTGACAGCAACAATTCCAATCTGAAAAATAATTACGAGGAAGTTCGTTTATGGAGTTATGAAACGGAAAGCTTTGCGCGAACCAGACTTCAATTTTGCGGCTTAATGTTAGGTGACCACAGCAAATGTGGAATCAACACGATGTTCAATACCGGAACTGTTGTGGGTGTTTCTACCAATATTTTTGGTTCGGGTTTTCCTCGGAATTTTGTTCCCAGTTTTTCATGGGGCGGAGCAGCCGGATTTACCACTTACCTTACATCAAAAGCGTTTCAGACAGCCAAAATAGTCATGGCGCGCCGTCAGGTTGAATTCTCGGAAGAAGATGCCAAAATCCTCGAGCACGTTTTTGAAATCACAAAAAAATATAGAAAGGAATAAATAAAAAGCACCAACTTGGTGCTTTTTTATTTTAATCTCCTTTAATGAACGTACCTTCTTTGGTAAATTCCAAATCAATTTTGTCGGTTAGGTCTACATCTACATCCTTATGGCCATAATCGATGTGCGTGATTTTGTTGTTCGGATAGTTTTTGGTCACATAATCCACAATCTTCCTGTCGATAAATCCAGTTGGAATTGGCTTCTTTTTACCATCTACTTCTCTGTATTTTCCGTCTTTCCAAAACTCGAGTTCCGTACCGTCTGATAAAATGACTTCAAAGCCTTTCTCTCCGTGTTCCGCATCTTTCTTCGCTTTTTCTACAGTCGTATTTGGGAAATATTCCCTAATAAAATTAATGGAAGCCGGAGGTAAGTCGGACACTTCGATTTTTTCTGTGAGTTTACTGTCATTGCGATAAAAAGCAATGAGGCAGTAATAATGTTTGTTGTTTTCATTATGTATGTATTTTAATTTTTCCTTCAACTCCATCACTATTGTCGGTTTTTTTGCCAGTTACAATAGCGGCCAGAAAAGTGACCATGGAAACAAATTTTCCGTATTTGGTATCCCAATAATAAACTTCGCTTGGGGAAACTCTTATAATGCTTACATCTGGATCTTCTTTGCCATCAAACCATGCATTAGCAACTTCAGACCATTTGTCTTCAATGGTTGCTCTATCGTCATAGATAAACGCTTCGCCGGTTATGGATAAATATTCGTAGTCGCTGCTATTCATAAAGTACAACTGTACCTTATTATCATTTTCAATCTGAATATTTTTGCGGCTTTCCTTACTACTTATAAACCATAAATTCCCTTCTTTGTCGCATTCCTGAAGTCCCATTGGACGTGAGTTTTGTGGCGAAGTGTCTTTAAGATTGGTTATGAACATGCAGGTTCTGGCTTTTTCTGAAAGCTCTTTCAATTTTTTGATTGCATCGGTATTGGATAAATTTTCTCTTGACATGATAGTTTGTATTTGTTGTTTATCCAAAATTCTTAAATCTGTAGAATTTAGCTTTACATCATTTCTCAAGATTATTATAAGATTGATATTTAGCACTAATCAAACATTTTCCAAATTTCCAAATTGTATAATTTCTAAATTAAGTTATCTTTGCAAACTCAATTTTTGACAACGATTTCATTAATTGAGGATTATTATGGAAAACAAGAAAAAAGTTGCCTTTTACACTTTAGGCTGCAAATTAAATTTCTCCGAAACGTCTACCATCGCGAGAAATTTTCAGGACGAAGGTTTTGATCGCGTCGATTTTGAGGAAGTTGCCGATATGTATGTAATAAATACCTGTTCGGTTACTGAAAATGCAGATAAACAATTCAAACAGATTGTAAAAAAAGCGATGAAGCTCAACGATAAGGCTTTCGTTGCCGCGGTTGGTTGTTATGCGCAATTGAAGCCCGAAGAATTAGCTGCTGTTGACGGCGTTGATTTGGTTTTGGGTGCCACCGAAAAATTCAAGATTACCGATTATATAAATGACTTGTCCAAAAACGATATTGGCGAAGTGCATTCCTGCGAAATTGAAGAAGCAGACTTCTACGTTGGAAGTTATTCAATTGGCGACAGAACGCGTGCTTTTCTGAAAGTCCAGGATGGATGTGATTATAAATGTACTTATTGCACTATTCCATTAGCGCGTGGAATTTCGAGAAGCGATGCTTTGGAAAATGTATTGAAAAATGCTTCTGATATTTCAAAACAAAATATAAAGGAGATTGTTTTAACTGGAGTAAATATAGGAGATTACGGAAAGGGAGAATTCGGAAACAAGAAACACGAGCATACTTTCCTCGATTTAGTTCAGGCTTTGGACAAGGTGGAAGGCATCGAGAGACTTCGAATTTCATCAATTGAGCCTAATCTTCTTAAAAATGAAACTATCGAATTTGTATCCAACAGCAGAACATTTGTACCACATTTCCATATTCCTTTACAAAGCGGAAGCAATGATATTCTAAAAAAATGAAACGTCGTTACCTGCGCGAAGTTTATACTGAAAGAGTTAATAAAATTCGTGAAGTAATGCCGCATGCCTGTATTGGCGTTGATGTTATTGTTGGTTTTCCGGGTGAAACGGATGAAAATTTCCTCGAAACCTATAATTTCCTGAACGAAATGGATATTTCCTATCTACACGTTTTTACCTATTCTGAAAGAGATAATACGGAAGCTGCTGTAATGCCAAATGCTGTTCCAATGAATATCCGAAACAAAAGAAGTAAGATGCTTCGCGGATTATCGGTAAAAAAACGCCGTGCTTTTTATGAAAGCCAAATCGGAACCGATCGAACCGTTCTTTTTGAAAGTGAAAACAAGGAAGGTTATATTCACGGTTTTACCGAAAATTACGTAAAGGTAAAAACACCGTGGAATCCGGAATTGGCCAATACTCTACACGAAATCAATTTAACAAGAATCGATGATGATGGAAGTGTAAGGATGGAGTTTTTAAATGTAATTGCCTAAATATAAAAACCCGAAAGTTTTGCTTTCGGGTTTCTTTTTAATTTAATTTACTGCTTCGACGAGTCTGACAAACTCTGAGCGATATCCGTCCTCATCGAAAGCTATGCCTGATTTTGCCAAACTTTTGATAGCATCCTTATTCGAATTGGAAATCAATTTGGAATCCCTTAATTTTAATCCGAACCAGGCTACTGCGGCGCTAAATTTGAAATCGGCTGAACTGTTTTCTAATGCCACAGCTTTATCGGCAATCACATCGACCATTTCAATGCTTTTTTCGCCATCAGGTTTTTTATATCGGAATTTGATGGTTGCCAATTCTTCATTGTAATTAGACGCATCCGTTTTGACTTTAGTATATTTTAAATCGGATGGGGAAAAATCGCTTTCAATACCAACCGGAATAACTTCATAAAGCGCCGTCACTGTATGTCCACTTCCTAATTCTCCAGCATCAATAGCATCATTTTTAAAATCTTCCGCTTTTAATCTTCGATTCTCATAACCAATCAATCGATAAGCCTGAACATGTTTGGGATTGAATTCGATTTGGATTTTCACATCTTTCGCGATAGCAAACATAGTCCCTTTGAATGCCGAGCCTAAAAAGCGGTTTGCTTCCTGAAGGTTGTCAATATAAGCATAATTTCCGTTCCCTTTGTCTGCCAGGATTTCCATTTTGCTGTCTTTGTAATTGCCCATCCCATAACCTAAAACCGTGAGGAAGATACCCGATTTTCTTTTCTCTTCAATCAGATCTTCCATGTCTTTATCTGAGGAAGCGCCCACATTAAAATCACCATCGGTAGCTAAAACGATTCGATTATTTCCTTCCTTGATGAAGTTTTGTTGGGCCAGTTTGTAAGCCAGTTCAATGCCTTCGCCGCCAGCTGTACTTCCGCCGGCACTTAAATCGTCAAAAGCGTCCAGGATTTTTCTTTATCATCACCTGAAGTTGGTTCCAAAACAACTCCTGCAGCTCCTGCATATACCACAATCGATACTTTGTCTTTGGCGCGAAGTTCCTTGACCAAAACTTTCATCGATTCCTTAAGCAATGGCAATTTGTTGGCATCGCTCATAGAACCGGAAACATCAACAAGAAAAACTAAATTGGATGCAGGTAAATTGTCCATCGCAATGTCTTTGCCCTGCAAGCCTATTTTCAAAAGTTTGTGTTTTGGATTCCAAGGGCTTTCGCTGTATTCCGTATTAATGGAAAACGGATGCGAATCCTGAGGCTGTGGATATTTGTATTTGAAGAAATTCAACATTTCCTCGATACGAACAGCATCTTTTGGAACTGCCTGTCCATTATTGATGAAACGCCTGATATTGGTGTAGGAAGCATTGTCTACGTCAATAGAGAATGTCGATAAAGGTGCGGTTTTTGGAGATTCGAAAGGATTTTCGATGAATTCGGCGTAGGTTTCTGTGTTCTCAGGATTGGCATTTGCCATCTCGTTATTCATAGCATCTGAAGTTTCTACCGCAGTAGAATCTGTACAAGCGGCTTCTCCGTTATAAGAAGCGTGTTTACAACCGGCAAAAATAAGCATAGCAAATGCCGCTGAAAAAAAAAGCGTTTTTTTCATTTTTGATAAATTTTAGAAAATTAATAATGATTTTTTAACTCAAAATAATGCTCTGTATTCCGGATTTATCAAAGGATTATTTCTTGGTTTTTCAGTAACCAAATTTGATGCCAAAAATTTAATCAAAATTTAAGAAATGATTTTTGGGATAAGAAATCAGTACTTATAATGGAATCTTATTTTGGTAATGCGATAGACAGTTTCACTGTATTGCTCTATGAATTCAACTTTATTCCTGCCGTTTTTTTTGAAGTCGATAATACGGTTACCCGAAATTTCGTAGTAAGTTCCTTTGCCTTCAAACATGAATTTTCCTCCATTATTCCGGTAAGCAGAACGGACTAATTCAAATTCGGATAAATTCCATGCAGTCAGATTCGCATCAAGGCTGTCCAATTCAGAACATAATCCCTGCATTATTTCTGTTTTGCTGCCATAATATTTGTCGATGTTTTCAAAAAACAAAATAATTTCCTGACGAAGGCTTTCTGTATTCATTCGATAAATATAAATAAAAGAAATAAAAAAAGGAGCTTCATAAATGAAACTCCTTTTTTTGGGAAATTGGGTATTATATTTTTATTCCTGGCGGAAGTAAATCTCTATAACAAGTGTTTTTTCTAAAGAAAAGAGCAATTTTTGGTAAAATTGGAACGACTTTTAATTTTCGTTCATACGCTATCTCCATTATCGTCTTTAGCAAATCGTTAATGAATTCCTCATTTTCAAAACCATCAAAAACATTGATTCGGGTTAGGAAAATCTTTTTTCCTGAAATGAATACTCTACAGAAATCAACTTTCCGTCTATCAGCGTTTCAAACTGACGTGCAAAAGTATTGTCTTTAATCTCGATTTTTTCCAAAATTGTATCTGCTTCCATGTGATTATAAACAAAAAGGATTATTTTTAGCAAAGTTACTAATAATTAACCAGTTTAGCGTTAAAAGATGTCTAAAATTCACGTTTATTTTATGCCGGGAATGGCGGCAAGTCCATCCATTTTTGAACGGATTCAGTTGCCGTCAGCTATTTTTGAAATACACTTGCTGGAATGGTTGCTTCCTGAGAAACAGGAAACTATAGCGCATTATGCACAACGAATTGCTAAAGGCGTCATCCATGAAAATGTTATTCTCGTTGGTGTATCTTTTGGCGGCATATTGGTGCAGGAAATGAAGCCGTTTGTAAAACCAAAAAAGGTAATTATTATTTCGAGTGTGAAGTGTAATAGTGAACTGCCGAGAAGTATGAAAATTGCTAAAACAACCAAAGCTTACAAACTCATCCCAACAAAATTGCTTGAAAATATAGATAACCTGACTAAATTCACTTTTGGCTCGTCAATTTTGAAGCAAAAGTTAAAATTATATGAAAAATTTCTTGCCGTTCGCGATAAGACTTATCTGGACTGGGCAATTGAACAAATCATCAACTGGGAACGAACCGAAATTGATCCCGAAGTAATTCATATCCATGGCGATAACGATGAGGTTTTTCCAATAAAGCATATTAAAAATGCTATCGTAGTTAAAGGCGGAACCCACATTATGATACTGACAAAATACCGCTGGCTAAGCGATAATCTGCCTAAAATTATGTTAGATAATATTTCTAAGTAAACTGTTTTTTGTAGCTTTACCTATATAAACTCAATGAAAAAGATCATGAAAACGTATAAAGTCCTCATATCGATACTAATAGTAACTTTTATATCAGGAATACTGGTTTTTGCCATATCCGGAGATAACAAAGCCAAAGTCCTTCGAGAAGGCACTCCACTGTATTTTCCAACTGCTGTTGATTTTGCCGGAGAAAGTGCGCCACTGCAAATAAGTGATGTTAGAGAAAGATTAGACAGGGAATTATTAGTCAATGCTAATTTAGACGCAACGACAGTTTTAATAATCAGAAGAGCTAACAGAGCCTTTCCAATCATTGAACCAATCCTTCAAAAGAATGGCGTTCCCGATGATTTTAAATACCTGGCCGTTATAGAAAGTGGTTTACTAAATGCAACTTCGCCTTCGGGAGCAAAAGGGGTTTGGCAATTTATGCCTGATACAGCTAAGGAAAGAGGAATGGAGGTTAATGAATTAGTAGATGAACGCTATCATTTAGAAAAATCTACCGAAGCAGCCTGTAAATATCTATTGGCAGCAAAAGCCAGATTTGGTTCCTGGACTATGGCTGCAGCTTCCTATAATGGTGGAATGGCCGGATTAGCCAAAAAAATTGACGAACAGAAAGTTACTGATTATTATGATTTGGGTTTAACTGATGAGACTTCCCGTTACGTATTCCGCATATTGGCGTTAAAAGAGATTATGAAACAACCGGCATTGTACGGATTTAGCATTTATCCAACCGAATTGTATCCGGCGATACCAACTAAGAATGTTGAAGTAGACAGCACTATTACCGACCTAACCGGATTTGCCATCTCGCAAGGAATTAATTACAAGGTACTAAAAATCCACAATCCATGGCTTCGTGATAGAAAACTACTGAATCCAAATAAGAAGAAATACGAGATTAAGATTCCATTATCTGGATATTAAAATAGATTTCAGAACGCAGAATGCAGACCGTAATAAAAAAGCATCCCGAATTTTCGAGATGCTTTTTTTATTTTCTGCCTTCTAAAATCTGCCTTCTGCAGTCTAAATTTTCTTCATCTGCTCCTTCATCATCACAATCTGATCTTTCAACATTCCTTGCTTGTCGAGCTTTTTGGCTTCGTTTAACAAGGCTGTGGCTTCCATTTTACGTCTTCTTGACATGGCGATTCCGGCTAAGTTCAGTTTTGCAACAGCCAAATCCATATCCATACTCAAACCTAATTCAATCGCTTTTTTGAAGAATTTCTCTGATTGATGTAAATTAGTCTGTGACATCATCAACCCGTGAAGGTAATTATAATAACCCTGTTGTTTTCTAACCAAAGCCGTTTCCGGATTTTTGATTTTATCCAACCATACTTTTGCTCCTGCAAAATCCTGTTTCCTTAATTTCAGGAAAGCCAAAAGGATAAATTCGTTTTTATAATAAAGAAAAATCGGAATGGCAGTCAATAGGATCAAAAAGATTCCATTACCTATATTTCCTTCTGTAAATTGCCAAACGGCGGTTGCTACTAGTAATGCCGCTATAATTAATTTGATAAATCTATGAAACATTTGATATAATTTTAGTGCCGCAAAGGTAATAAAAGAATTAAAAATATTTTTTATAAAACTACTTGCCAGAAAAAAAAGGTTTGTATATTTGCACTCGGTTTTAAAGGAACCATTACTAATAAGATTAATACACGATTTTAAAGATATAAAGCAATGAGCAAAAGAACGTTTCAACCATCGAAAAGAAAGAGAAGAAATAAACACGGATTTATGGACAGAATGGCTTCTGCAAATGGAAGAAAAGTCCTTGCGCGTCGTAGAGCAAAAGGAAGACATAAGTTGACTGTATCTTCTGAACCAAGACACAAAAAATAATGATTAGCAATTAATCAATATCAAGCCGTTACTTTTTTTAGTAGCGGCTTTTTTTATACCATGTTCATAAATAGTGATAATTTTTAGGAGCTATTTCCTGCTATCCGTTGCAATCTTTTTAATTTTACACTCCGCAGGCTACGTATAAAATCAAAAAGGATTTCCACTACTATCAGGGCTAGGGTTTCAGCATAAACAACAACTAACTACATATAACTACACTACAATGCCCAAAGACAATTCAATTAAATCGGTTTTAATCATAGGTTCAGGTCCAATCGTAATCGGTCAGGCCTGCGAATTTGATTATGCAGGTTCACAATCCGCGCGTTCCATCCGCGAAGAAGGAATCGAAGTCATCCTGATCAACTCAAATCCGGCAACGATCATGACCGATCCAAGTATGGCCGATCATGTTTACTTATTGCCATTAACTACAAAATCCATCATCCAAATCCTTAAGGAACATCCACAGATTGACGCCGTTTTGCCAACCATGGGAGGACAGACTGCTTTGAATCTTTGTTTGGAAGCCGATGAAAAAGGAATCTGGGAAGATTTCGGTGTAAAATTAATCGGTGTAGACATCAACGCCATCAACATTACTGAAGACAGAGAGCAATTCAAACAATTATTAGAAAGAATCGGAGTGCCAACAGCTCCAGCCAAAACAGCAACATCCTTCCTAAAAGGAAAAGAAATTGCACAAGAGTTTGGTTTTCCATTAGTAATCCGTCCGTCGTTTACTTTGGGTGGAACCGGAGCTGCTTTTGTGCACAGCAAAGAGGAATTTGACGAAAAACTAACCTACGGTTTAGAAATGTCACCTATCCACGAAGTTTTGATTGACAAAGCTTTATTAGGCTGGAAAGAATACGAATTAGAATTACTTCGAGATAAAAACGACAACGTAGTAATCATCTGTTCGATTGAAAATATGGATCCGATGGGAATCCATACCGGAGATTCGATTACTGTTGCACCAGCAATGACTTTATCGGACACGACTTTTCAGAGAATGCGGGATTATGCTATTTTGATGATGCGTTCTATAGGTAATTTTGCAGGAGGATGTAACGTGCAGTTTGCGGTTTCGCCAGATGAAAAGGAAGACATAGTCGCAATTGAGATTAATCCACGGGTTTCGCGTTCTTCAGCATTAGCATCAAAAGCTACAGGTTATCCGATTGCAAAAATAGCATCAAAACTAGCTTTGGGATATCATTTGGATGAGCTTCAAAACCAAATTACTAAATCCACATCAGCGTTATTTGAACCAACTTTGGATTATGTAATCGTAAAAATACCGCGTTGGAACTTCGATAAATTTGAAGGTGCCGACAGAACGTTGGGACTTCAAATGAAATCGGTTGGAGAAGTAATGGGAATCGGACGTTCATTTCAGGAAGCCCTGCACAAAGCAACACAATCGCTGGAAATAAAAAGAAACGGATTGGGAGCAGACGGAAAAGGATACAGGAACTATGAGCAGATAATCGAGAAATTAACGTTCGCAAGCTGGGATAGGGTTTTTGTAATCTACGATGCAATAGCGATGGGAATTCCGTTAAGCAGAATCCACGAAATCACTAAGATTGATATGTGGTTCCTTAAACAATATGAGGAACTTTATGCTATAGAAAAAGAGATATCCAAATACAATATTACCAATCTTCCGAAAGAATTATTGCTGGAAGCCAAGCAGAAAGGATATGGCGACCGTCAGATTGCACACATGTTGAAATGTTTGGAAAGCCAGGTCTATAAACTGCGTGATGACATGAATATCAAGCGTGTCTATAAGTTGGTTGACACTTGTGCAGCGGAGTTCAAAGCGGCAACACCTTATTATTATTCTACTTTTGAAGCAGAAATCCAGACAGCAGCCGGAGAAACCTATGTTCATAACGAAAGTATCATTTCAAACAGGAAGAAAGTTGTAGTTTTAGGTTCCGGTCCTAATAGGATTGGACAGGGAATAGAGTTCGATTACTCTTGTGTTCACGGAGTATTGGCCGCAAAGGAATGTGGTTACGAAACCATCATGATTAACTGTAATCCGGAAACGGTTTCTACCGATTTTGATACGGCTGACAAGCTTTATTTTGAACCTGTTTTTTGGGAACATATCTATGATATCATCCGTCACGAGAAACCGGAAGGCGTGATTGTACAATTGGGTGGACAGACCGCACTTAAACTAGCGGAAAAGTTATCTAAATACAATATAAAAATACTTGGAACTTCATTCGATGCTTTGGATTTAGCTGAAGATCGAGGTAGATTTTCAGAATTGCTTACCGAATTAAAGATTCCTTTCCCAAAATTCGGAATCGCGGAGAATGCAGATGATGCTTCAGCACTTGCAGATGTTTTGGATTTTCCTCTATTGGTGCGCCCTTCCTATGTTTTAGGTGGTCAGGGAATGAAGATTGTCATCAACAAACAAGAGTTGGAAGAGCATGTTATCGATTTGCTGAAAAATATTCCGGGCAACAAACTCCTTTTAGATCATTACCTTGATGGAGCGATTGAAGCAGAAGCCGATGCCATTTGCGACGGTGAAAATGTTTACATCATCGGAATCATGGAGCATATTGAGCCTTGCGGAATCCATTCGGGAGATAGTAATGCGACTTTGCCTCCTTTTAACCTGGGTGAATTTGTAATGCAGCAGATTAAGGATCATACCAAGAAGATTGCATTGGCATTAAGAACCGTTGGATTGATTAACATCCAGTTTGCCATAAAAAATGATACGGTTTATATTATCGAAGCCAATCCAAGAGCTTCGAGAACGGTTCCTTTTATCGCGAAAGCGTATGGCGAACCGTATGTAAATTATGCTACCAAAGTAATGCTGGGCGAAAACAAGGTGACCGATTTCACTTTCAGGCCAAAACTAAAAGGGTATGCTATAAAGCAACCGGTTTTCTCGTTCTCTAAGTTCCAGAATGTGAATAAGGCATTAGGTCCGGAAATGAAATCTACAGGTGAAAGTATCCTGTTTATTGATAGTTTGAAAGATGACCAGTTTTATGAGTTGTATTCGAGAAGAAAAATGTACTTAAGTAAATAAAAAAATCCCGATGATGAGTCGGGATTTTTTATTGATATTAATCTGGTAAACGGTCGCGGTCACTCTTTTTTCGGTTCAAACGATAGGTGAATGTGGCGTAAACCCTAGGCCCAACATTCCGGAAATTATAATCCAAGGCATAATCGGTGCCGTTTACAGAACCTTTTGCTATGCGGGAATCAAAAATATTATCTGCCTTAAAGGTAATCGTAGCACGTTCTTTCCAGATGTCTTTTCCCATTCCGAAATCAACCCAATATTGCGATTTAGCATTGACCTGTCCGCTTCTGGTCGCGCCCTGGTAATTGAAATTGGTCTGGAAATTCCACGTAGAAAATTTAATGCGTGTGTTTTGCCGTGCCGTAAAATTTCTATCGGAAACCGTAAAAATACCCTTTTGTTCAAAGTTATAATAATTCATTTCTCCATTAAGCGTCAACCATTTTAAAGGAGAATACGAAATGCTGATTTCGGCACCAAGCCGGCTTTCCGTACCTAAGTTGATGGCTTGTTCCACCAAATCACCGTTGGGGTTTGTGATGCGGATGTCTTCAAAAGTATTCCTTGAAAATTGATGGTACAAACTTGGGTTGAATGTAAATTTCTTCCATTTTATTAAAGTTCCGAGCTCATAGGAATCAGTATACACCGGATTCAAATCGGGGTTTCCAATCCGGATGTTCCTTCTGTCGGCAATTCCGCCAAACGGATTCAGCTGCCAAAATGCGGGACGGTTGATGCGTCGGCTATAGCTTAGCTGAAAATTGAAGATGTCATTAAGGTCATAAGTGAAATGAGCCGTCGGAAAAAAATCGGTGTATTTTTTACTGATGTTGAACTGATTGAGTTTGTCATCACTACCTGTGTTGGAGTTTTCCATTCGGACACCCAAAAGATAACTGAATTTTTTGATACTGCTTCCATATTGGAAATAAGCGCCAATAATCCGTTCGTCGTAACGCAACAAATTGTCAAGGCTGTCAATGGAAACGTTGTTGTCATACACTTCATAGTCACTATTAATCCTTCTGATTTCGCCTTTTATCCCGAACTCTACTTTCGATTTTTCATTAAGCGGAATGCTGTAATCCGACTGAAACAGAAAATCCTTGCTGCTTTCAATATCACGGCTTTTTAAAGTTCTGAATGGCAACTCAGTTGGAAAAACTTCTTGCTCAATAATCGATTCATTTTCGTCATCATTCCAAAAGTCATATTGCAGGTTGACTGTGAATTTTCGGCCTTCCTGATCGAATGTCTTGATGTAGTTCAGTTCAATCTGATTGGCAACCTGAGGTTCCTTATAGTCTTCAAAAGCATTGATTGTCCGTTCTGGATTTTGGTTTTCATCCAAATAATTAAAGATATAGTCAACATTGTTTTTTGCAGTATTGTTTCTGTAAAAATAGCTCAGCGTGAGCATGTTTTTTCATCAAAATAATAGTCACCTCCAAAATAAATGGTAAATGTTTTGTTTTTCCTGTTACGGTCAATACTTCCATTCAGATAGGAATCGACAGCATTCCCGTTATAAATAGTCCTTGAGCTCGATTCCTTACCCAGGAAATTCATGTAGCGGTACCTTAAATCGGAAAAAAGATTGATTTTCTTGTTTTTGTAGTTCACATTATAACCCAAGGCATGGTTGTCGGGAATTCCGGATGTGACCTGAATGGAACTGCCAAATCCCTTGCTTTTATTTTTTTCAGCACAATATTAATGATGCCTGCCGTTCCTTCTGAATCGTATTTAGATGAAGGATTGGTGATTACCTCTACCTTTTCGATATTTTCGGCCGGAATTTGTTCAAGCCCATTATTGGCAGTTAAGACAGACGGTTTTCCATTAATCAGGATCCGGACACCCGAATTACCCCGTAAACTAACAGCACCATTAGAATTTACGCTAACTGATGGTACGTTGTTTAAGATGTCATTTGCAGTTCCACCTTTGGCCACTAAATCGTTGCCCACATTGAACACCTTTTTGTCTAATTTATGTTCAATACTCGATTTCTCCACCTTGATTTCTACCGTTTCCAGTGCGGTTTCTTCTTCTTCCAGAATGAAAGTAGGCATGATTTGATTGACCAGTAATTCCTTATTGCTAAGGATGATACTTTTCAAACCAATGAACTCCACTTTTATAGTATAATTTCCGGCGTTTGTCTTTATCGTAAAATTTCCTTTGTCATCCGTTATGGTTCCGGCGGCAATGGTATTGTCTGAAGGATTATGGAATGTGATGGTTGCAAATTCCAATGGCAGGGCGGTATTTTTTTCAATCACTTTTCCGTTTATGGTAACGGTTTTAGAGGCTTCCTGTGCCACTAGAATACTGCTGAAGCCTATGATTAGTATTGTAAATAATTTTTTCATTGTTGGATTGTTTAAAATTACAGTACAAAAGTGTTATGTTTTTTTTGATGGATTTTTACGGATAGACAAATAGCCCTTTTTGATGGATGAAAAGGCAGAATTTTGACATAAAAACATATTCAGGGGCATAAAATGGCATTTTCAGGCGTTTATGATGGCGTTCTGCCGACACTTCTGTTTACCAAACCACTAATTCTTATCTTTGGGTTTTTAATAGATGTTATGGATTACATTAAAAAAATACCAGAAGTTATACTACAGAACCGCGTTTTACAGCACGTGTTGTTTTGGACAGTGATTGTAATCATGAACATTCCTATTGGTTTATTGGATGAAAACGATCCGGTTTGGGCCATACTGATCATGAATTCCTGCCTTCATGTTCCTCAGATTTTGGCGGCTTATTTCTTTGGCTATTATCTCATTCCGAAGTTTATCCTGAAGAAAAGATATTTTCTTTCAGTGCTCCTTTTTTACTTGCCACGTATATTTTTCCGGCATTAGGCAGGCTTTTGACTGTTCACGTAGGCGAGGAATTGGTACGGACACCGCCTTTTTCACAGGAATCGTTTTATGAAATCATGACTGATATTGGAAAGTTATTGATTAATTATCTTCCCGTCATTTACACGGGTTCTTTTCAGTTTTTGTTTGTAAAATATTTTATGGATTATAAGCGTTCCAACGAAAAACAAATGCTTTTAGGGAAAGAAAAAGTTGAATCCGAACTAAAAAACTTAAAGGCGCAGCTCAATCCGCATTTCCTGTTCAACACCCTTAATAACATTTATTCGCTTTCGCTCGATAATTCGCCCAAAACACCCATCGCCATTGGGAAATTATCTGAAATATTAGACCATGTCTTATACAAATGCGAAAACCAACAAGTGTCCTTGTCCAGCGAAACCAACTTGTTGAAGAATTATATTGAGTTGGAAAAACTCCGTTACGATGACCGACTTGAAGTTGCTTTTGAAATCGACCAGGAATACGACATTCAAATTCCGCCATTGTTGCTATTGTCGTTAGTAGAAAATGCATTTAAGCATGGAGCAGGTGAAGACAGCGGATCTCCAAAAATCTCGATTGTAATCTTTCAAAAAGAGGATCATTTTACTTTTGAAATTTCGAATACCGTCTCAAAAGACTACACGAGAAAGGAGAAGGCAACCATTGGCTTACCCAACATAACGAAACAACTGGATTTGATTTATGGCGCCAATTATAATTTGGACATCCAATCATCTACTCAGTTTTTCAAGGTAATTTTGCAAATCAATACGGTAACTTATGAAAATTAAATGCTTAATAGTGGATGATGAGCCATTGGCCATCAAGCTTATAGAAAAACACATTGCCAAAATTGACGATTTAGAAGTAGTGGCAACGTGCAGCAACGCGCTGAAAGCTTTTGAAATCCTGAATTCACAGCCGGTTGATTTGTTATTTTTGGATATAAAAATGCCAAGCATCACGGGTATTGAATTCTTAAGAAACCTTAAAAACCCACCCAAGACAATCCTTACTACTGCCTATCGCGATTATGCCATTGAAGGATATGATTTGGGAGTAGTTGATTATTTGCTGAAACCCATTACGCTGGAGCGTTTTTTAAAGGCAGTGGATAAATTTTTTGGAGAAACAGTAAAAACGGCCAGTCCAATAAAGGAAACCACAACCAACGAATTTATTGTCGTGAAATCAGGGATTAAAAATTATAAGATCAATGTGAAGGACATCCTTTATATCGAAAGTCTCAAAGATTATATAAAAATCAACACAGCAAATTCTAAATCGATTACTTCTAAATATAAGATTGGAGATATTGAAGGAGAATTAAACGAAGAGTATTTTTTGAGGATTCACCGTTCATTTATTATCAATAGCTCAAAAATTACTGCTTTTACCGTCAACGAGATTGAAATCAACGGAATTGAAATCCCAATAGGAGCCAGTTACAAGGAAAATGTACTGCATTACCTAGATAAACTGAAGAATTCCAAATAACAGATTATTTTTCTTCTTTTTCCATCAAATCACTTAAGTGAAGGCGCAAAGCCGTAACCGAAATGCTGATTTCCCAAAATGAAATCCCGAGAGAAATAAGCAGCATCAATAAACTTGCTCCAAAAAGATAAATTCCGATTAATTCCTGCTCAAGGAATAAGCACAGCATCGCCAATACCGAAAGGAACAAACACAATACACCAAACAATTGCATGTACCGAATCAGCGATAAGCGGAGGTTGAGGTTTTTGATTTGGAGAAAAATGCTCTTTGTATGATTTTCATCATAGTATTTTTTAGGCTACGGACGATTTGTGCTATCGTTAGGAAACGGTTGGTATAAGCCAGTAAGATCAATGATGTTGCCGAGAAGAGTAGGGCCGGGGTTTCTATGTTGAGAGTCATGATTAATTAAGAATTGTGAATTACGAATTACGGGATTTATTTGGAATAAAAAAACCTGCAAGTCTGACTCACAGGTTTTTTATCTTTATTCTATTTTCTTTTCTCTTATTTAATCAACTCAAAACTTCTTTTCACAAAAGCGGTAAGTTCTTCACCTTTCAATAAGCCTTGGGAAATTTTTGCCAAATCTAAAGCTTGTTTTACTAAACCTTCCTGAGCCGATTTATCGGAAGTATTTAAAATGGTTGTAGCCAATTCAGAATTGGTATTCACAACTAAGTTATACATTTCCGGGAAATTACCCATTCCGAACATTCCACCACCACCAGATTGACTCATTTCCTTCATACGACGCATGAATTCTGGCTGTGTGATAATAAATGGTGCTGCTGTACTGTCCATGGGTTCTAACTGAACCGAATAGTTTGTTTTTGGTACGATTTCTTCTAAAACGGTTTTCAACTGTGTTGATTCTTCTTCCGATAATTTAGAAATCTGTGTTTCCTCTTTTTGGATTAGTTTATCGATATGGTCAGAATCTACCCGGACAAAGGTAAGGTTTTCGTTATCGCTTTCTAACTTTTGGATTAAGTGGGAAACGATAGGCGAATCCAACAACAATACTTCATACCCTTTTTCTTTAGCAATTTCAACATAACCGTGTTGTGCATCTTTATTGGAAGCATACAACACAACGAGTTTACCGTTTTTGTCAGTTTGGTTTGCTGCTAAAGCTTCTTTTAATTCGGCTAAAGTGTAGTATTTGTCATCTACAGATGGATATAAAATAAAGTCACCTGCTTTTTCGTAGAATTTTGGTTCAGATAACATTCCGTATTCCAATACGATTTTGATGTCGTTCCATTTTTGTTCAAAATCTTCACGGTTTTCTGTGAATAATGATTTTAGCTTATCGGCAACTTTACGGGTAATATAGTTTGAGATTTTCTTAACGTTGCTGTCAGCCTGTAATCCGGAGCGCGAAACATTCAGTGGAATATCCGGCGAATCAATTACACCTTTCAGCATTCCTAAAAACTCAGGTACAATTCCTTCGACGTTATCGGTAACATAAACCTGGTTTTGGTATAATTGGATTTTGTCTTTCTGGATCTGTAAATCGGCAGACATTTTCGGGAAATATAAAATCCCTGTCAGGTTGAAAGGATAGTCTACATTTAAATGGATGTTGAATAAAGGATCTTCGAACTGCATTGGATACAATTCGCGATAGAAATTTTTATAATCCTCATCAGTCAAATCAACAGGCTGTTTGGTCCAAGCCGGATTTGGATTGTTGATGATATTATCTACTTCAACTTCAGTGTAGATATTGTCCTTGTCTTCTTCCGCAACAGATTCTCCTTTTTTCTGTTCGATTTTTTCTTTACGGATACCGAATTTAATCGGAATAGGCATGAACTTATTGTATTTGGTCAACAATTCACGGATTTTGTAATCTTCTAAAAACTCAAGAGAATCTTCAGCAATGTGAAGGATGATTTCTGTTCCTCTTGTAGTTTTGTCAGAAGGCTCTAAGGTAAATTCTGGGCTGCCGTCACAAGTCCAGTGTGCTGCTGGTTCGTCTTTGTATGATTTCGTAATGATTTCTACTTTTGAAGCGACCATAAAAGCCGAATAGAATCCAAGTCCAAAGTGCCCGATAATGCCTGAATCTTTAGCAGAATCCTTATATTTTTCAAGAAATTCCTCAGCTCCTGAAAAGGCGATTTGGTTGATGTATTTCTCCACTTCTTCAGCAGTCATACCCAATCCCTGATCGATGATGTGCAGTTTCTTTCCTTCCTTATCAGCTTTGATTTCGATAATTGGATTGCCGTATTCTGTTTTGGCGTCACCAATGCTGGTTAGGTGTTTAAGTTTTAGAGTTGCGTCAGTTGCATTAGACACTAATTCACGCAAGAAAATTTCGTGGTCATTGTATAAAAACTTCTTAATCAGTGGAAAGATGTTTTCTACGGATACATTAATTTTTCCTGTTGTCATATTTTTGTAAATTTAAGATTAAACGAATTCAAAAGCCTACCACTCAAAACTGAGACCAATCGTTATGATTATGACAAATTGACGTAGTAGCAATTCTACATTAATTCTGAAACATTTCTACAATATATTGTAAATACAAATGTTAAAATCGCCTTATCTTTGTAGAATCTAATCATAAATATTAATACGCATGAAAAAAGTTATTTTGCTTATTGCATTTTCGGTTCTGATTTTATCCTGTAAATCAAAATCGGCTACCAACACTAGGTTGGATTCCAAAACACAAGTTGGGATGAAAGGAAATTGGACGATTTCGTCTGTAACCTATCCTAATTCAAATGTAATAAAGGTTACTTCATTTGATTTGGCTGATTCTAAATGTTTCGTAGGCAGTACCGGAAATTCATTTCGAACAACAACAAAGGAGAGTTGTCTTTAAACAGCCCAAGCTGTACAGCATACAGCACACCAATCACTTGGTTTATCAATAAAGATGGACAATTTGTAATGAAGATTTTAGACGAATCTAAGGCAAAAAGAGTAAAAAGCGGTTATGTATTAAGGGTTGCTAACCTAACAGACAATTCTTTCCAGCTTATAGACAATATTGATGTTGCCGGAAAAGCAACGGAAGTAGTTTACCAATTCAGTAGAAATTAAATTTAAAAACCATTATGAAAAACATAAAGATATTAGCTTTAGCAGGATTGTTCCTTGCAGGAAGTATGTTTACAAGCTGTGAGTCAGTAAAAAATACAAATAAAACACAACGAGGTGCTGCCATTGGAGCTGTTGGTGGAGCGATTCTTGGTGGTGTTTTAGGAAACAATATAGGAAAAGGTGGAAACGGAGCACTTGGTGCTGTTCTTGGTGGAGTAGTTGGTGGAGTTGCAGGTGGTGTCATTGGTAACAAAATGGACAAGCAAGCCAGAGAAATTGAAACAGCTGTTCCTGGTGCACAGGTAGAAAGGGTAGGAGAAGGAATTAAATTGACTCTTGGTGAGAATTCAGTTCGTTTTGATACTAACAAATCAACCTTAACTGCTGGAGCAAAAGCTAATTTGGATAAATTGGTTTCAGTTTTTAATCAATATCCTGACACCGATATCCAAATTTATGGGTATACAGACAGTACAGGTCCAGCCGATTATAATTTGACATTGTCCGCACAAAGAGCAGCTTCTGTGAAGACTTACCTGTCTGGTAAAGGAATCAGTTCATCACGTTTTAAAACCACTGGTTTAGGAATAGCTGATCCAATTGCATCTAATGATACTGCGGAAGGAAGAAGTCAGAACCGTCGTGTGGAGTTTGCCATTACTGCTAATGAGAAAATGGTTGAGGAGGCTCAAAAGCAAGCCGGAAAATAAGCATATCACATTAAATAAAATGAAAAAGCTGTCTTGAAAAAGGCAGCTTTTTTTATTGGGCTAAAATTTAACTTATTATTTTGTTTAACAATTAGTATATATGGTTAAACAATTCGTACTTTTATACAGTTTTAAAATAAAGATCATGGCAACTGCAAAAAAACCTTCCGCTAAAAAAGAAATAATTGATGATGATAAAATCATTTCATACTATATGAATGATACATTACAAAATAATGAAGAACCCAAGAATGTATACATTTTTTGTTCAAATCATAGTATTGAGGAGAGTGATTTCTATTCTTTTTTTGGTTCTTTTGATTCCTTAAAACAGGAAATATGGGTAAAATTTTTTGAGAATGCTTTGGCAACAATTGAAAAAGATACAGCTTACAAGAGTTATTCCGATAAGGATAAGTTATTGACTTTGTATTTTACCCTTTTTGAACTATTAACGCTAAACCGAACTTATGTTTTATTTACACTCAAGGAAAATAAGGAAGGATTAAAGAACCTAAAATCCCTAAAGCAATTCCGAAATCGATTCAAGGATTTTATTGTCGATATTATGGAAGTAAGTGCTAATCCGGTTAACGAAAAATTGCAAAAAGTCAGCAAGCCGGTTTTCTCTGAAGGTGCGTGGATTCAGTTTTTGTTTTTATTGAAATTCTGGATGGACGACAGTTCAAAAGGCTTTGAAAAAACAGATGTGTTAATCGAAAAATCGGTTACGACTGTAGTAGGTTTATTAGATACAAAGCAATTAGAGAATTTGTTTGATTTGGGCAAATTCCTATGGAAAGAAAAAATTAAAATGAAAACACTAGATAAAATCCCAACAGGCAAAATAGAACGCGCGAGCCAATTGGTAAAAACTGGGTTTAAGGTAGGCGGAAATTATGTTGCCTATTACGGTGAAAAAATCGTAAATCCAAACCTCAATCGCGACAAACTCAACGAAAGCAATGCCGAAGACATTTACGATGGATTGAAAAACCTTAAAGGAAGTGCGTTAAAAGTTGCCCAAATGCTGAGCATGGATAAGAGTATTATGCCGCAGGCTTATGTGGATAAATTCTCGCTTTCCCAGTTTTCCGTTCCACCATTGTCTGCGCCCTTAGTGAGAAAAACATTCAAAAAATATTTAGGGAAATATCCTGAAGAAATATACGATACGTTTACTCCGGATGCCATGAATGCCGCGAGTATTGGTCAGGTGCATAAGGCAACCAAGGATGGAAAGGATTTTGCGGTGAAAATACAGTATCCTGGTGTGTCGGAAAGTATTAGTTCAGACTTGGCTTTGGTAAAACCATTTGCTACCAGAATGTTTAATCTAAAAGGTAAGGATTCTGAAAAATATTTTCAGGAAGTGGAAAACAAATTACTCGAAGAAACAGATTATGTACTCGAATTAAAACAAAGCCTAGAGGTCTCTGAATGGTGTAAAGCAATAGCCAATTTGCGTTTTCCAAAGTACTATCCTGAATTCTCATCCGAAAAGATTTTAACAATGGAATGGATTGAAGGTGAGCATTTATCCGAATTCACTTCCCATAATGACGACCGGAAAAAAGGCGATAAATTGGGTCAGGCACTTTGGGATTTTTACATGTATCAAATGCATCATTTGCGACAAGTGCACGCCGATCCGCATCCGGGAAATTTTTTGATTGACAAGGATGATAATTTGGTAGCGATAGATTTTGGCTGTATCAAACAGGTTCCAGAAGCTTTTTACATTCCGTATTTCGAATTGGCAAGACCTGAAATTATTGAGAATCCGGAATTGTTTACGAAAAAATTATACGAACTGGAGATTTTACGTTTGGATGACAGTAAGGAAGAACTGGACTATTTTACCAAGATTTTCTATGATTTACTGAGCTTGTTTACCAAACCTTTCCACGGCGATTTTTTCGATTTTTCGGATGAAGATTTTTTTGGTAAGATTGCCCAAATGGGAGAGGAGTTTTCTAAAGATACACAACTCAGAAAAATGAACGGGAATAGAGGTTCCAAACATTTCCTATACATCAACAGAACCTTTTTCGGACTCTACAATCTCTTACATGATTTGAAGGCGAGAGTGGATACAAAATCTTATGAAAAATACATTTCTTAATTGAAATAACAATAGTTGTTGGATGGTAATAAGGGCTGTGGTACATTTTGTGTACTGTGGCTCTTATTTTTTATCGGATTTGGTTTACTTCGAAGTAAGTTTTTCCAGTGTAGGAATCTAAATTTACACCACCCTGATAGTTTTCTGCAAATATCTCAACATATTCTCCCGCATTTAAAAACACTATGCATTTGATATCTCGGGAAACAATGCCAATGTTAGTATGGTTTCCGCCATTCATTTGGTATAGCGTGCCATTTTTGTAAACACCAATAGAGTAGTATTGAGTATTGCTTTGAACGTCAGTATGATATCCTGCGTTAACTTCATAATAGCCCGTCTTGGCAGCTACAAATCGGTTGGTGCCCGTCACAAATTCTGTATTTAAATCAAAAACTACAGTGTTGAATGTAATCTTCTGCCAACCACCGGTTCCTAAACCCTGATTAACATTTAGATTTGTACGGACAACGGAAAGCGTGTTATTTGCATTTGCCCAAGCTGTTCCCCCAGCTCCATCTGTCTGTAAAACCTGGCCGTTTGTTCCCCTTGGTGTTGGCAAGGAATATCCTGTAGTGGCAGGATTTCCAATCTGAACCGTACCATTAGTCCTCACAATCCTGTTATCAAACTCACCATAAATCAGCGCGTTGTTGATACTTGAATCTGTTCCGTTTAAAAGCGTTGAATTTTCGATGTATAATTTATTGCTTCCTAATTCATTATACCCAGCCTGATGGCCAATAGCAACATTGTTATTTCCGGCAGTGTTTAAACGTAAAGCAGCAAATCCAAGTCCGGTATTATTATTGGCATTAGCAGATACTAAAGTATTTCTTCCCAAAGCAACATTTTCAATCCCAGACACATTCGAATATAGTGCACCCACACCAATTGCGGTATTGGCATTTCCCCCTGATTTAAAAACATCGACTGATCGCCTATGGATACATTTAGTTGGCCAGAAGTATTACTTGGCATAACGTTGCTTCCTATAGCAGTATTTCTTATGCCAGTTCCGGCAGGATTTAGAGAATTGGCTCCAATTGAAGTATTCTTATTCCCTCCGGCTGTATTAGGGTTTCCAATGAATCCAGCCCGAATATTATTTCGTTTAAAAACGATATCAATATCATCCGTTGTTCCGAAGAAGTTGGTGGCCGGATTTGTCCCTGCGTTTCCTGTAATTGACCAATCCGTATTGGAACCCACAGCCAACTGAACCCAAACTGTGCCATTCCAATAGTAATAGCCATTGGGCGCAAATCCTGAGTTGTAAACCAATAATGAAGTTGCAGGAGAAACAATCGTTGTTATATCGCTAATGCTTGTTAATGCAACCCTTGGAATTAAAAGACCACTATTTGTCGAAGTAATGTCTAATATTGAAGAGGTATTGGGAGAAGTAGTTCCAATACCAACCTGCGCATAAGAGGATGCCATTACCAACAGTAAAAGTGAGGTTATGTAGGTTTTCAATGTCATAAATCATTCTGATATTCAACACAAATGTATATCTAATTTAACAAATTCCTAAAAAATAGGGTTCAAAAACGCTAAGTTAGAGACCTACAACGTTGTAGTTATAAATAGTTTCTTAAAATATTTTTTAATTCATCCCAGATTGTTCAATTTTGTAATTCAATTCTTGTGATGCTAAAAGTCGACCACATTTCATTTTCGTATAAAGAAAAAACAACCATCAATTCCATTTCGTTTAAATTGGAAAAAGGACGGAATCTTGCAGTAATTGGCGAAAGCGGCTGTGGAAAAAGCACACTGCTTAAACTTATATATGGATTGTATGACTTGAATGAAGGTCAGATTTTTTGGGATGAAAAAGAAGTTTTAGGTCCAAAATACCATCTGATTCCCGGAATGGATTTTATGAAATACCTCGCACAAGATTTTGATTTGATGCCGTTTATAACGGTTGCAGAAAACGTAGGGAAATATCTTTCTAATATATATATTGACAAGAAAAAGGAACGTATTGCCGAACTTTTGGAAATCGTAGAAATGACAGAATATGCCAATATAAAAGCAAAAAATCTAAGTGGCGGACAGATGCAACGCGTAGCTTTGGCAAGGGTTTTGGCTTTAGAACCCGAAGTTTTGTTATTGGATGAGCCTTTCAGCCACATTGATAATTTCAGGAAAAACAGCCTTCGCCGAAAATTGTTTGGGTATTTAAGGGAAAAGCAAATCACTACAATCTTTGCTACCCATGACAGTTCGGATGTGCTTTCCTTTGCGGACGAACTTTTGGTCTTGAAAGAAGGCGAAATAATCGAGGAAGGAAACCCAAAACTTATATACGATAATCCAAAAAGTAAATACGTGGCTTCGCTTTTTGGCGATGTAAATGAAATCGAAAGCAACGGAAAAACCGAATTCATTTACCCACATCAATTGACAGTTGTAGAAAAATCTGATTTAAAAGTTGAGGTAGTAAATACTTATTTTCTCGGAAGCCATTATCTGATTGAAGCTGCACAGGGTAAAAAATCAATCTTCTTTGAAACCGAAAATAACCTTCCAATCGGAACGGAAGTCCATTTAAAAAAGAAACCCTGAATTACTTCAGGGTTTCTTTTTTCTTCTATTTTCTAGTTCTTCAAATACTTCTCTAAAAACTGATCCTGTTCCCAAAGCAAATGCAGGATGTTTTCCTTAGCAACATAACTGTGTGCTTCTTTTGGCAGCAATACCAATCTAACTGGTGCTCCAAGATTTTTCAATGCCTGGAAATAGCGTTCAGATTGTAAGGTAAATGTTCCTGGATTATTATCGGCATCGCCATGAACCAATAACATTGGTGTTTTCATTTTGTCAGCCGTCATAAAAGGCGACATTTCATTGTAAATCGCCGGAACATCCCAGTAATTTCTTTGCTCACTTTGGAAACCGAATGGAGTCAGAGTTCTATTATATGCTCCGCTTCGGGCTATTCCACAGGCAAAGAGATCGGAATGCGTCAATAAATTTGCAGTCATAAACGCGCCATACGAATGTCCACCAATAGCACATTTTTTTCTATTGATATAACCTAATTTATCTACAGCATCAATTGCAGCAGCTGCATCGTCAATAAGCTGCGTCATAAAGGTATCATTTGGCTCAGTTGTTCCTTCACCAATAATTGGGAAAGAAGCATCGTCGAGAACGGCATACCCTTTGGTAGCCCAATAAATAAAGGAACCATAGCTGGGATATGTAAATTCATTCGGGTTTTTATTGCTTTGCCCCGCTGAGCTTTTATCCTTAAATTCCTCCGGATACGCCCAGATCAATAAGGGTAACTTTTCGGTTTTTTTGGTTCTGTCGTAACCCTCCGGTAAGTATAAGGTTCCGGATAAATCTACACCGTCTTTACGTTTGTACTTAATCACTTCTTTGTAAACATTCTTAATGCTTTCAAATGGATTTTTGAATGTTGTAAGCTGCGTCAGTTTTTTAGATTTTATGTTTCTGAAATAGTAGTTAGGATAATCGTTTTTGGATTGTATCTGAACCAAAACCTCTCCTTTTTTGAAGTCTTCAATAGACAGTAAATCTTCTTTTTTGTCCTTGAAGGTGGAAGTATAAAGACGTTTTGATTTTAGGGTTCCCAAATTAAATTCGTCTATAAAAGGAAACTGTCCTTCTTTGGTAAAACCATCGCCGATAAGGTAAGCGTTATTGTTTTCGATGGCAAGAACGTAACGGTTGTATTCATTTCTTTTGGTTTCGAAATTTCCCGGATCGGAATAAATATCCTGCGAATTCCTGTCGGAAATTATTTTTGGAGCCTGTGCCGGATTTCCCGGATTGATTAAATATGTTTTCTGATTACGCGTATCATACCAATCATCATAAACTACAGCTAAATTATCGTTACCCCAAATTAAGCCTGCGTAACGCTGCTGTGTTTTTAGTAAGGAAGTTGGTTCAGCCGTAAAAGGGGCATTCCACGAGAAAAGTTCGTCGCGGTAATCTGCTTTTTTGGCCTGATCTCCCTCGTCTAATGCTACCACATACGAAAGAGTCGCTGGTTTGTCAGTTCTCCAGCTCATATTTCTTTTTCCTTTTCTAACGGATGAGAAACCTTTTGGAATTACTTCGTTCAACGGAACTTCATTCACCACTTTAATTTCTTTCCCTGCTGCATCATAAACAACAGATCTTAATGGAAAACGGTTATAGGGAACAATGTAGGAGAAGGGTTTTTGGATTGTTGTAAGCAGAATATAATTTCCGTCAGAAGACACGCTTTCTCCTGCATATAAATCAGCGGCTTTGAAAAAATCGGCTTTGCCTGAGATGGAAACCTTATATAATTCTGAAGTCATTAATGTTTCAAAATTAGTTTCATCCGTTTTGTTTTTCAATAAATCAGGATAGGTTCTGTTTTGCGATTTTGAGCCATCACTTGCAGAAACAGTTGGTCCTTTTGGCAAATCCTTTTTGACGTCAATTAAGGCCGGACGATTCTTAACCAGCATTTTAACTAATAAGGTTTCATTGTCTTTCATCCAGTTGTACGGAGTTCCAATATTGGCATTAAGGTTCGCGTCGGTAAGTTTTTTGGCTGAAGCCGAAGCTACATCGATGACCCATAATTCCACTCCGGTAGCCGTTGTATTTGTAAATGCAATTTTCTTTTCGTTTGGCGACCAATTTATATGGGTAATCCTTGGGTTCTGGGGTAAACTGCTAATTTGGGTTTCCGTTTTAGCGTTTACTTTCCTTATTTTTAGATTGGAAATGAAGTTGGTTGCGCTTCCGATATTCGTAACCGGATTGATACGCAAACCTCCAAGACGTATTTCATCCTGATTTAAATCCTCAAGCGTTTTATAAGTATTTCGGTAAGAGAGTAGCATATATTCCTTTTTAGAATCCATACTCACGCTTGGAGCTCTTTCGTAATCCGCTAAGGCAAGAATACTTGCAGATGGTTTTTGATAGGTTAGATTTTCCTGAGCTACAGCAATAGTTACCGAAAAGCAGGAAATCAGTAAAAGTAAAAGACGTTTGTTCATAATTATAAGGTTTAGTTTTTATAGGTCTGATTTGAGTTCGACTTGTTACAAATTTATTAAAATCTTAAAATAAATTGATACCATTTAAAAATGTTTAATTTTGTTTATCTAATATTGATAATTTAACAATAATCTTATGTACCAATCCAAAATATCAGGTTTAGGATTTTATGTTCCCGAGAACGTCGTTACGAATGATGATTTATCCAAAATAATGGATACCAATGACGAATGGATTCAGGAAAGAACCGGAATTCAGGAAAGAAGGCATATTGTTCGTGGACAGGATACGACCACTTCAATGGGTGTGAAAGCAGCCAAAATAGCGATAGAACGTTCCGGAGTTTTAAATGATGACATCGATTTTATAGTTTTTGCGACGATTTCGCCCGATTATTATTTTCCAGGACCTGGAGTTGCCCTGCAGCAGGAATTAGGATTAAAGACTGTTGGTGCTTTGGATATCCGTAACCAATGTTCGGGCTTTGTTTATGCTTTGTCCGTTGCCGATCAGTTCATCAAGACAGGAATGTATAAAAACATTTTGGTCGTAGCTTCGGAAGTGCAGTCTTTGGGATTGGATATGACCGATCGCGGTCGAAGTGTTTCCGTAATCTTTGGGGATGGGGCAGGAGCGGTTGTTTTAACCCGAAGTGATGATGAAAGCGGAATTCTTTCTACACACCTACATTCGGAAGGCGAACATGCTAAAGAATTAGCTGTTTTAGCGCCTGGAATGGGAGGAAGATGGGTAACCGATATCATTGCCGAAAATAATCCGGATGATGAAAGTTATTTTCCTTATATGAACGGCCAATTTGTTTTCAAACACGCGGTAGTTCGTTTCAGCGAAGTGATAATGGAAGGCTTACAGGCCAATAACCTGCAGGTTTCCGATATTGATATGTTGATTCCGCACCAGGCGAATTTGAGGATTTCCCAATTTATCCAGAAGAAATTTGGCTTGAGTGACGAGCAGGTTTTTAATAACATCCAAAAATACGGAAATACAACAGCAGCTTCCATTCCGATTGCGTTGACGGAAGCCTGGGAAGCCGGAAGAATCAAGAAAGGCGATACGGTAGTTTTAGCAGCTTTCGGTAGCGGGTTTACGTGGGCAAGTGCTATAATTAAGTGGTAGGTTCTCTTTAGCCCCGATAGGAGCGGCATCCTTTTATCTCGTTGACAAACGAGATAAAAGATATAGCGGATAGCGGGACCAGGCATCTTAAATAAGAAAATGTTCTGCTCCTAACTAAAAATAGAAAAAGCCATCTCGTTTTCACGGATGGCCTTTTCATAACTAAACTCAAATGCTATAACAATCCGCCACCACCTTGGGTTTCGTTGTTGTCTCTTTGTTTTCTTTGCAGTGCGCTGTTTTTACCACCACCGAACATCCAGTTAAATCCAAGGTAGACTCCTCGGCTTTCCCAATAAAATGCGCCTTCCTGTTTGTAAGGAATGCTTCCGTCGAAAGCGAAATGCATCGTGTTGAAGACATCGTTAAGTCGGGCTGTAATGCTCCCTTTTCCTTTTAAGACGGTGTAAGTTGAACCAATATCCATTTTGTACATTGGGTTTCTGACAAACTGCAGTCCTAAATCGCGTCCGCGGTACATTCCGAATAAGTTGAATCTTAATTTTTTGGTCGCTGTGAAATTGTTGTTCATCCTGATGTTGAATACGGCTGCATCTGCTTCACCATATTCCATAAGGCCTGTATTGGCATTCTGAACTGTTCCCTTAACCGTTTTGAAATAGGCATCCGAACTGGCATTGATAGACCACCATTTGGTTGCTTTCAGGTTTCCTGAAACTTCCATTCCATAAGCTTGGTTGTTGTTAAAGTTATCGAAGGAAATGATGTCCTGATTGATGTTTTCCGGGTTTTTATACAGTGTACGGATGATTTCGTCTTCAATCTGACGGTAGAAAACTCCGGCTGTAATGCTTCCGATTTTTAATATTCGGGTATAATTTACTTCAAACGAATTGGTAAACTGTGGTTTTAGGTTTGGATTTCCCCTTGATTCTACCAATGGTGTTGTCCACTCGCGGATTGGACTCAACTGGCCTACGCTTGGACGGTCAACCCTTCTGGAGAAATTGAAATTAAACGAATCCTTATCGTTTGCCTTATAATTGAAAAAGGCTGACGGATAAATGGAGAAAATATCATCCTTAAGGTTGTCTTTGTCATTAATGTTTTCGGATGGAATGGAGGAAGTTACCACATTAGAGAAGTCGCCATCGATGTTGAACTGTTCTAAACGAAGTCCAAACTGCGCGCTCCATTTTTTCCATTGTTTTCCGATATTGGAATATACAGAATGAATATTTCTTTTGAAAATAAAATCTGAAATTCCAGTTCTGTTGTAAGTTCCGGTGGTTTCGTCTACATTTTCAAAGAAGTCATTGGTTATTTTTTGGATTCTCGATTCGGCTCCCAATTCCAAACGCAAGGTTTCCGTTATCGGATTTACATAATCGACGTTGAATTGGAAATAGTCAATATTCCTTTCGATGTCATTTCTTGTCAACCTTTGTGAAGGTACTACGGTTGTGAAATCATAATCCGTAATTTCCGGATTTTCGGTTTTAGAATAATTGGTTTGGAATTCTATATTCTCGCCTGCCTTTTTGAAATTGTGTTTGTACACAAAGTCGTAGGTCTGCGTAGTGTTATCGCTATTGGAATCAAATAATTGTTGCGAATCGTTGCCCGCAGGATCTAAATAATTGATTAACGTTCTGCCATTTCCGCCACCGTAATTCAGGTTCAGATTGGTATAAAAGGAAAAAGTATTTCTATCATTCGCTAAAAAATCAACACCCACTTTTATTAAATGCGACGTATTCAGATTGGCAAACCCAAATAATTGATCATTTTCCAGATTTGGTCGTTCGCTGCTGATATTTCCGTGATTGGCATTTTTGCCATGGTTCAGTCCATAATTGGTATAAAAATTCACTTTGCCTACTTTATAATTCAGGTTTAGCGCTGTATTTACTTTTGGCGTTTTCGAAAAAGTCACACCCGAATTCAAGCTTCCGTTAAAGCCTTGGTTTGCGTTTTTATGCAAAATGATATTGATGATTCCGCTCATGCCTTCCGGATTGTATTTGGCTGATGGATTTGTAATCAATTCGATTTGTTTGATTGAGGATGATGGGATTTGCTGTAATAATTGGGTGGCATCTATATTGGATGGTTTTCCGTCAATCAAAATCCTAACGTTGGTATTTCCTCTTAAGCTGAGTTCCTTGGTCTGCGGGTCAACACTTACGGTTGGAATATTATTCATGATTTCAGAAGCGGTATTTCCCGAAGCAATTAAATCTTTACCGATGTTGATTACTTTTCGGTCTATTTTTTGGACAATGGTCGAGCGTTCGTTTACAATTTCGACACCTTGGAGTTGGACGGCTTCCTCTTCGAGTGAAACCGTATTTAAAGTAGCACTTTTATCTGCTGAACTCAAGGTCACAGGGAATTTTTGTGTCTTGTACCCCATGAACTGCAATTCTACGGTATAGCTGTCTAAGGCTACGTTTTTTACTGAGAAATTTCCGTTGTCATCTGTAATTCCACCCGTAATAACTTTGTCCGCTTTTTTAATACTGATGTTAACGTAGGGAATAGGTTGTTTGGAATTCTTGTCAATTACCTTTCCCGAAACGCTGCCCGGATTTGTAGATCCGGAACCTGAATTTTGGGCATTAAGAAAGGAGATAGTGCTAAAAAACAAATTAGTAAAATTTTAAATCGCATGATGATTGATGTATGTATGGTTTGATTTTTAGTCCGCAAAGCTAAAGATTTGTTACAGATTTTAACAAAAAAACTCCTGATATTCTCAGGAGTTTTTACATTCATAGGTATGTAGGTTATCGCTTCATAGCGAAATGGGCTCTAAATTCTTGTGCCACCTGATTTTCGTCTGTATAGGAAACGCTAAACCAGTAGTCGTCGGATGGCATTGTTTTACCATTGTAGGTTCCGTCCCAACCTGTGTTATTAGGTTTTATTTGTTTAAGGATTTTACCATATCTGTCATAGATAACAATGCTTGCGGTTGACTGATTTGACAAATCCCTAATATTCCAGGAATCGTTGTATCCGTCGCCATTTGGAGTGAAAAATTTAGGATAGTTTACCACTAAAGCCTTAATAGTTACACTTCCACAACCATATTTATCTCTAACCGTTAAAGTATGTATTCCGGACGAAACATTTTCAAAAACGTTGCTATCCTGGAAAGGACCGTTATCCAATTGGTATTCAAAATTATTCCCCTGACCTGTAGCCGTCACTGTTATAGATTGGCTTTCGGCAAAATCTTCGCTTACTTCATAAGTCACCAGAGCTGGCTCAGAAGGCGTAACCACAACAGTCACAGGCTCTGAAGCGCAACCGGTAGCATTGCTTGTTGCTACTAAAGTGTAGTTTCCAGGTAATGTTGCCTGATAATTATTTGATATTCCTACAGTATTTCCGGCTTCGTTCGTCCATACAAAGTGATGCGTTGCATTGGTCAAACCACTGTACATTGTATAAGCATTTAAAAGTGCTCCTGTTTCGCTGTCAATGCAGATTATCCCGTCAAGCGGAGTTGGAGCGGGCAGTTTGTTTACAATAATGGCAATTGGTTTTATATCATAACAATTTGGAGCTAAAGTATTGCCAACCCTTACAAAAACAGTTGCTAAGGTTGTAGTCGTAAATCCATTCGTCCCACTAACGGCATTCGCCATAGTATCATAATAAGAAACTGTAAATTCACTGCCGGTTTGTGTTCCAAGAATTGTAGCCGATAATGTTGCTAAATTGAAGGATGTTGCGCCATCGTTTGTCCCATCTTCGTCACAAACAGTTCTTAAACTTGCAGGAACTGAGTGAGCGACAGGAGTATCAATAATGGTTACCGTAAATGAACTTTCATCACTGCAACCCACTGAAAATGGCGAAGTAGCATAAATATAAATAGTCATTGATGTATTAATTACTGAACCTGCTGCCAATAGTGTTCCGGTGGCACCTGGACCTGTGTAATATCTCCCAACAGCGATAGTTGGCAGTGTGTAGTTTTCGCAGATTGTAATATTAGATACATTATCTACATTAAAGATGTTGGCCGTAAAGCTAACCTGGCTTGTACAATCAGGGGTCGTAGCAGTATGGGCAAAAACGTAAACAGTTTGAGAAGACGTTAAAACATCACCTGCATGCAGTAACGTTCCGGAACCATTTGTTCCTGTATAATAGTCACCAACTGCCAATGTAGGGAGCGTATAGGAATTACAAGCTGAAACATTTGCAACTGCAGCTAGGGTAAGCGTATGATTTATAGTAACTGTAAATAAAGTTTCATCAATGCAGGAGAAAGAAGGCCTAATTATTGATTCTTTGAAAATATAAATTGTTTGGCTCGATGTAATTGCCGTTCCAGGTAAAATTTCTGTGCCTGAACCGTTAGGTCCGCCTGATTGCGTGTAATATTTGTTACTGATAGATAAAGCTGGCAACGTATAGCTGTCACAAGCTGTTATGTTTGCCGAAGAATCGGCATTTGCTGAGAATACATTAATCTGAAAGCTGTTTTCAATACTACATGGTGGTGTGGTATTAGAAATAGCATAGATGTAGATTCTTTGTGATGTAGTTATAACCGTATTAGCTGGAATCAAAGTTCCTGTTCCGTTTGGGCCTGAATAATAATCACCAACCGCTAAAGGTGTTAAAACATATTGATCGCAAATATCGATATCAGAACGGGAATCAATAGCCGGTAACGGATTGATGGTTACAATAAAGCTCGACTGATTGCCACAACTTTCGTTTAATCTTCTATAAATGTAGATAGTTTGGGTAGACAAAATAACATCACCTGCAAATAGTGGAGTGCCTGTTCCATTCTCATCGGTAAAATAATTACCATTTATAATTGTAGGCAACGTGTACCTTTCACAAATGCTTACATCCGTTAAATGATCCACAATAGGCTGAGCAAAAGTTAGAGTGAAATGCATGTTATCCGTGCAGTTTGCTCCACCACTTGTTGTTGGAGCGTAGATGTATATTGTAGTATTATTTTCTATAACCGTTCCTGAAGGAATCATAGTCCCTGTTCCTAATGGTCCTGTATAATAATTTCCAATTGGCAACTGAGGTAAAGCGTATCCATTACACTGAGAAATATCTGCTGGTTGCGGTAAACCGATAACGACTTCAAAAGAATCTTCGTCTGTACAAGGAGCTGGACCAGTTGTTGTAACATATACATAAACTCTCTGAGTCTCTGTTATAACAGTCCCAGCTGACAATGGTGTACCTGATCCATTCGGTCCTGAAAAATAATTTCCTGTTGTTATTGCTGGTAAAGTATAGGATACACATTCAAACACATCTGTTCTGTTACCCGCATCTAAATTGCTATTGATTGTTACCTGAAAACTAGAATCAACAATACATACTGGAAGGATGGTAGTTGTAAAATAGTAATACACCAACCGCGATGTAGCTATTACCGTTCCGGCTGGAATCTCACCGCCAGTAGCACCTGGTCCGTTGTAGTATTTTCCATAAGTTAAAGAAGGTAATGTATAAGGTCCACAACTCATTACATCATTTGGTGTTAACGAGTCTTCATCCACTACAGTTATTAGGAATGAGCTGTTAGCCGCGCAGGAATTTGGTCCTCCAGGCTGATTAAAGATATAAATCGTTTGGGTTTCTGTAATAACATCGCCTGCATGAAGCGGTATACCAGCTCCATTCATTTCCGTAAAATAATTACCATTTGTCAAGGGTTGTAAAGGATAACTATCGCAAACAACTACGGGCTGTAGCACATCTACAAGAGGTAACGGATCAACAATAAGATTAAAACTAGTTACACTAAAACAGGTCGTATCACTAACATTTTGAACCCTAACATAGATAGTTTGGTTTCCATATACACTGTTGGTTGTATTGGCAATTGCATTAGTGCCATTGTTAGCATCAACAAGTGAATTGTAATAAGTTACAACATTTATTGTTGGAGATTGTGTACCCAATATAATTGCTGTTTGTGGGGTAAAATTAAAATAGGCTCTTGAATTGGCCTGAGATCTGGCACAACTGTGTAAATCTGCAGGTTGGTTAGCTACTGGTCCAGGTGATACTTGCAATTGGAATGATTTTACAATAAAGCATGAACTGTTTGGCAATTGAATTCTAGCGTATATTGTCTGTCCGCTTGTACCATTATAAGATAAAGGAAGTGGACTGGTATTATTATCAGCATTAGCCTGAGTTAGGAAATAAGTCACTGCGGTTGCAGCTGGCAAACCTTGTTTAACAACTGGCGTATTCAAATCCAAATTATAGGTTTGGGTTGGTGCTCCGTTATCACATTTATAAATTGTATTGGGATTAGGAGAAGTTATTTCAGGATTATATTCAACTATAATTGTATCTGTAATGGAATCACATGTGCTAAAAAGATTGGTATAGGTAACACTGTATGTACCTGGTTCCGTAACTGTTAAATTTGGACTTGTTTCGCTAAGTATAGTTGAACCTTTTTTCCATTCAAAACTATATTCTGCACTACTTAAGCCAGTAGACAGAATTTGGCTTGTGCCATAACATAATACAGCATTGTTGGCAGAAGTTAAGTCCTGACCTAAAACGTCCTGACCAATATTAAAACTGTCTGACGATAGAAAAATAGCAGAATCTGACTGGGGATCAGCTCTATCTGCAATTACCAATTTGATATGATAAGGAACACCTGCAGTCAAAACAGAAGCCGCTGTTAATACTTTAGTCTGTCCATTAAAATTAGTGGCTGAGCTTGCTGAACCCGATCCACCATTAAAGCTTCCAAAGTATTGTGCATTTTCTGATGAACAAGAAGAGTTGTATTGAAAATCCCTAATCGTTACCACAGAAATAGGCAAATTGGTACTTGGTACAACCGCTAAGTTGGTAGTAACGCCAGTATTCATATTCGTAAGTAAAAATGCAAAAGCATCTGAATACAAACATTGGAAATTACCATACTCTTCTGAAGCAAAAATAAAATCAAAACTGAAGTTTGGCGAAATGGGTGTGAAATCAAATTCTAAAACCGAAGCATTTTTGGAAACCATTGAAATTCCCGCCATCGCCAATGTGGCTTCCAAATCGGTATCTCCAGGCCACGCTGTTGCACCATCATTTAGCAATGATTCGTTTGGTCCGGGAGTGTTTAAAATATTCCCGGTACTCAAAACAACACCACTCCGCATAGGAAAATTTGGATTGGTATTTTGGAAAAATCCAAGTCCGTTGGAAGAACCAAAATTGGTTCCGGTACTCCATGTTATATTCGTTGCCGAAACACAAGGGGAATTAATCAGCACATTGTTTACCAATTGTGGTACTGTGTAATTTGTTGAACTCACTGAAATCGGTTGTGAAAAACCGATAGCACTTAGTAGGATAGTTGCTAATAGTAATATCTTCTTCATAATTTGGGGATTTTGACAAAGCAAATATTGAAAGATACATCGTTTAAATGCAAATAAAATCGATGAAATACATTATATTTTAATATATTTATGTATTTTACTTACAAATAGTATTGTTTCGATCCAATTCTGAAGCTTAATTTTTATAAATAGCTCATGATATTAAAAATTATACTGTAATGTTTATCTTTGCGGTCTTAAAATAAATTACCATGAAACTTTCACAAATTCTTACTTCTCCTATTCAAAAGGCAGTTCACGAACTATTTGATGTTGCAATCGACAGGATTGAGTTTCAAATTACACGTAAGGAATTTGAAGGCGATATTACTATGGTTATTTTTCCGTTACTGAAAGTAATCAAGGGAAATCCAATCGAGATTGGAACTAAAATCGGAAATTATCTGGTTGAAAATGTGGAGTCTGTAATCCGATTCAATGTGGTTTCAGGTTTTTTGAATATTGTTGCTTCCGACGATTATTACCTTACTTTTTTCAATCAAATAAAAGACAAAAAGGATTTTGGTTTTGCTGATGTGAATCCAAATGACAAGGCAGTAATGGTGGAATATTCTTCGCCAAATACTAACAAACCTTTGCATCTTGGTCATGTTCGAAACAATCTTTTAGGATACTCGGTTGCCGAAATTATAAAGGCTTCAGGTAAAAAAGTATACAAAACCCAAATCATTAACGATCGTGGAATCCATATCTGTAAGTCGATGTTGGCCTGGCAGAAATTTGGAAATGGGCAAACTCCGCAAAGTTCAGGTTTGAAAGGCGATAAATTGGTTGGCAACTTCTACGTAAAATTTGACCAGGAATATAAAGTACAAATTGCAGAATTAATAGCTGGTGGAAAAACCGAAGACGAGGCTAAAAAGCAAGCGCCAATAATAATCGAAGCCCAACAGATGCTGCTCGACTGGGAAGCCGGAAAGCCTGAAGTAATCGAACTTTGGAAAACAATGAATCAATGGGTTTATGACGGTTTTGCCCAAACCTATAATAACCTTGGCGTTGATTTCGATAGCTATTATTATGAAAGCAATACCTATTTGTTAGGAAAGGAAGTGGTGCAGTTCGGATTGGAAAAAGGGATTTTCGAAAAAGATCCTGACGGTTCGGTTTGGATTGATTTAACTCCGGATGGCTTAGACAGAAAAATCGTTTTGCGTTCAGACGGAACAGCGGTTTACATGACACAGGATATAGGAACTGCAATCCAGCGTGTGAAGGATTTCCCCGATGTTGGCGGAATGGTTTATACCGTTGGAAATGAGCAGGATTATCATTTCAAGGTACTGTTTTTAATCCTTAAAAAATTGGGATTTGATTGGGCTGAAAGCCTATACCACTTATCCTACGGAATGGTGGAATTGCCATCAGGAAAAATGAAATCGCGTGAAGGAACAGTGGTGGATGCTGATGATTTAATGGAGGAAATGACCACAACTGCTGCTAAAATTTCTACAGATTTAGGAAAGTTGGAAGGGTATTCTGAAGACGAAAAAGCCAAGTTGTTCAAAACCATCGGACTTGGTGCTTTGAAATATTACATCCTGAAAGTTGATCCAAAAAAGCAAATCCTTTTCAACCCCGAAGAATCGGTAGATTTTGCCGGAAATACAGGCCCGTTTATTCAATATACTTACGCCAGAATCCAGTCGATTTTGAGAAAGGCAGATTTTAATACAAGCCTGAATATTACATCCAAAGACATTGAAATGCATCCAAAGGAAAAAGAACTACTGAAACAGATAGAGCTTTTTCCTGAAGTAATCCAAAATGCAGCCCACAATCATTCGCCGGCTTTGGTTGCCAATTATACTTATGAATTGGTTAAGGAATATAATTCGTTCTATCAGTCGGTTTCGATTTTAGGAGAAGAAAATGTGACGAAGAAAGTTTTTAGGGTTCAGCTTTCACAAAAAGTTGCTGAAACTATAAAAGCAGCATTTAATTTACTAGGAATAGAAGTTCCGGAAAGAATGTAAAAAACAAAACTCTGCTCATTTAGCGGAGTTTTTGTTTTTAAAAGCTTAGTTTCACATTGATATTCGGAGTCAGTCGCAAAGCATAGATATCGACACTTTCCACAGTGTTATCGGTCGAATTTAATCGATAAAACTTATTGATGCTGTTTTTGGAATCTAACATATTAAGCAAGGAAATATTGGTTTGCAAAATCATTCCCTCATTAATTTTCCAGTCTTTGGAAGCCGAAAAATTAAGCTGGAAAAAATCATTCAGTTTCGCATTATTCGGCGAATTGTAAACTATTTGATTGTTAGCATCTAAAGTTGTTGATTGAGGTGTCGTAATTGGTTTTCCCGTATGCCATTTAGCTCCCAAAGCGAATTTTATCGATTTCCAGTCATAAATTCCGGCCCAGGTTATCGCATGTTTCAGCTCGTAATTGTTTATGAATTCCATCGGTTGCAATGATTTGAAGAAGTATTTATTGTCATTATAACTATAACTCATCCAAGTGTAAAATTTGCCAAAATTCTTCTGAATCAAAAATTCTGAACCCAAAACCTGATAATCGCCACTTGACCTGATTAATTCGAATTGGTTCTGAAAACCCTGGCTGCTGGTACTGATTCCGGTTATTTTTTTATAAAAATTTTCTAAAGTAATAAGCCAGTTATTTTTCTTAAATGCGATTCCGATGGAAACCTGATTGCTTCTCTGAATAGGATTGGTACTGTCATTAGCCAAAGTCCACCTTCTTTTTTCAATACCCAGAAAATCCTCCTGCAAATCAATTACCTGAGAAAGGGTCTGGCTTTTTTGTTCGGCCAAAATTTCTAAACGCAGGTTGTTATTTAATGCCTGATTGAACTGGATTCGGGGAAGAATTATGGTTTTTTCGAATTTTTCAAAATGATTGACTCGAAATCCGGCCTTTAGGAATGTCTTCTTATTTTCGGTTTCCAACATTCCTTCGGCAATTAAGGAATGGGTTCTCAAAACCTGAGTGTTTTTCCGGGAGAAAAAAGGAAAGTTAACTTCGTCAGCGTTGGTCACGCCGGTTTCAGCAAACTGATAGCCATTATTGAATGCCAGTGTTTTAGATAGCTGATGGGTGTTTTTAATCTGAAATCCTAAATCCAAAACCTTGTTTTCCTGTTTCAAAATCTGATTGCTCTGAATCGATTCGTTTTTGGAAACTAATGAATAACTTGAAGTATACAAGCGAAATTGTGTCGAATTATTTTTATTCCAATTCGTATTCCAGTTTATCGTTCCACCTAAATTTTCCTGTGCCAAATCACTGTTTTTATTCGCTACAGTAGTAAATTGGTTTAGCAGTAAAGAATTCTTGATAACAATTAAATCGGCTGTCAACTCATGTTTAGTTCCGATTTTTTGTTGGTATTGCGAAGTGAAGTCATAAAAATAAAACTCTTCGTCCGTCTCAAAATCAATAGTTTGGTTGTTGTCAAGATTGGTTACGACAGTATTTTGAAAAACCTTGTTTCTATAATTTTTATAGGTAGGTGACCCGAAAAAATCAGTCAAAGAACGCCTGCCCGAAAAGATGAAATTGGATTTGTCTGAAGTTTTTATTTTAGTGTAAAATTCGGCACTGATTAAATTGGTGCTGATACTTGAATGCGTTTTTTCAATAGATTTCGAATGCGATGAAATGTCAATTACGCTTGAAACACTGTCGTCATAAAAAGCCGAACTACCGTTTTTTGTTACCGATATCGTTTGTGCCAATGACGGGTTAAATGCTGATATCAATCCGAAAAAGTGTCCTGTTTGAAACATTCGGATGCCGTTCCAAAGAAAAAGATTCTGATCGTGCGTTCCTCCGCGGACATTAATATTGGAAATGGTTTCGTCAACTGAGTTGATTCCCGGAATTTGCTGCATGGTCTGCAGTACATCAGGCTCAATCAATCCCGGAAGGATTCCGAATTTTTTTGGTTTTATTTCCAACGTACCATCATTTCTTTTATAAATACCGGTGGTTAAATAGGGTTGAGCAATAATTTCTTCGAGTTGTTCAATCATCGGAACTAGCTTTATTGGCGGACATTTTGAAACATATAATTCGTTTGGAGTGATTGTCTTTTTTTCAAAATTCAGATGTGAGATCAGGATTGTATTTGCGGACACCAACGGAAGCTCAAAATATCCTTTTTCATTCGAAAAAACGATTATATCGCTATTTTGGATTTGAAGGGTTGCATTTTCAACTCCAATTCCAGTTTCGGCATCAATTAGGTAGCCACATAGCGGTTTGTCGAGTTTTCGGTCGTTGTAGACGGAATAATATTTATCGCTTATCTGTTTAACCTTCAATCCAGTTTGAGACTCAATGTACTCTATTTTTTCAGTCAGGCTGGACGATGGATTCGGAGGTGAAATTTTATAGATAATCAGTTCCTCGTCAATATAATTGAATTTGATGTTGTGTTTGGAGCCAATCTCAAGCAAAATTGTTTTTAACGGTAAAATTTCCCTGACCTGTTGTGCATGGCAGCAAAGGAAAAGGAAAAAGAAATAAATTGAAAAAAGAAGCTTTTTTGACGACATTAAAAATCCGCTAGAATAATTTTATCAGCGTCTAATGTAGAAATTTTTAAATGAAATATTGAAGTTACAATATCCAAAGCGGCTTTGCGGTTGTCTGAAGGCAAGGTTCCGCTAAAAAGTTGTGGGTTATCTTTACAGTTCAGAATAATTTTAACACTGTATTGTCTCTCTAATTCATCAACAATCGTTTGCAGCTTCTCTTTATTAAAAACAATTTCATTGTTGGTCCACTCCGGTTTTGAAACTTTTATGGTTTTTTGGTCAAAAGAATCATTTTCAAAAGTGACCGATGTTCCTTTGGTTATAACGACTTCTTGATTTTTGTAAGTTATCTTAACGCTGCCTTCATAACAGCTCACATCAAATTGCTCATTCCTTGCCTTTACATTAAATTGAGTTCCCAAAACGGCTACGGTTCCAAGTTTTGTGGCTACTTCGAATTTTTTTCCGTGGGCTACTTTAAAATAGGCTTCGCCATCTAAATCGAGTTTTCGATTGTTATTCCAATCCCATTTTTTGTATTGGATTTGCGAGCCGCTGTTTAGGACGATTTCGGAATTATCAGGCAGAGAGAAAGTTGTTTTTTTTCCATTTTCGGCAACTTCAGTTGAAGTAATAGAGGTTCTGAAAACAAAAGTTAAAGCTAATAATACAATAAAAATCGCGGCAATTTTCATCCATTTGGATTGATAGAAAGGAATGACTTTTGGGGATTTTTTTTGCGGTTTACCGTATTTTGATATAACAAATCAGCATCAAAGTCTGGAGCCTTTAATTGGCTCGAATAGGCTGCAATCTTTTCATAAGTTGCATATTCAGGTGTTTGCTTGAAGGCTTTTAATTCGTCTTCAGGCATTTCTCCTGCCAGCCATTTTGCTAATTGGTAATTTTCTTCCATGCTATTCATTTGACTAAAAACATTTTGACTTTTAAATACCCTACCTAAATTGTTCTATTTCCTGCCTAAGTGTAACTAACGCACCATGAATCCGTTTTTCCACAGCTTTTACACTTATTTCTAGCATTATGGCGATTTCGCTATATTTTTTTCCTTCAATCCTGTGTAGAAGAAAAGCAGTTCTTTGGGCTTCCGTTAGTTTAGCAATTGCTTTCTCCAGTTTTTGTTTGAATTGGTCTTCTTCAATTATAAATTCCGGATTTAAATTTGTTCTATCATTACCTGAATGTCCTTGTGCATATCTTAAAACTACTTTCTGATGCGCAATTTCATTCAAAGAGGCATTGTTAGCAATGGTGTAAATGTAGGATTTAGCTTTTTCGATAGGTACTTTTTTGCAATTTTCCCAAAGTTTGATAAAGGCATCCTGAGTAATATCATTTGCTTTCTCCTCATTCCCAAATTTGTAATACAGATAATTCCGCAACGATTTCACGTGGGCTTTAAAAAATCCAGAAAAAACTAATTCTTCACAAATGCTCTTAGAATTTGTGTTCTCCATTGGGTATAATTGAATTATTTGTGGGTTAAAATTAAAATAATTTTTTAAAGTAGGGTTTTTTATCCCAACTTTGTTTAACCTTTATGAATTGATACCATGTCTATGAAAAATTTTACTTTGTTCGTTTGTACACTGTTTGCCTTTAGTGTTTTATCCTGCCAGGATGAAGAAGAAAGTATTGTACAGGACACCGCCAATAATTTCACTAAATCGGCACCAATATCCTTACTTATAAGCAGGGTTTCCCAATATGAAACAACCAGAGACAATGTATTAGACGGAACCAGTAACTGCAGTATAAAGCTTCCGGCACACGTAACGGTAAACGGTCAGTATGTTAATGTGCTTTCAGAGAATGATTTCCAAACTGTCCAAAATATAAAGAACCAAAGCAATTCAGATGACGACATAGTCCATTTTGGGTATCCAATTACAATGGTTTATCCAAGTCATTACGAGCATGTGGTAACCAACGAGGCACAACTTAATTATATCATGGCGCAATATGGAGACGATAATCCTTATCATGAAGTTGCATGTCTGGATTTTAATTATCCTTTTTCGATCAATATTTATAATACTAATAATCAGGTTGGAAGTACTGTAGCCATTCAATCGGATACTCAACTTTACAACTTTATACATAATTTAACCGAATCTCAAATTGTTGGAATTGCTTTTCCTATTACACTCACTAAGTCTGGTTCACAGCAAATCACAATAAATCACAATACGGATTTGGAAGATGCCATCAATGATGCCGTAAATAGTTGTTATCCGGGTTCTACACCAACTACACTTTGGAATACCTTAACTACTGGCAGTTGGCACATATCGTATTGTTTTTATGGCCAGGATGCTACCAGTCAGTATACCGGATATTATTTCACTTTTCATCCTAATGGCGACGCTATTGTTGTCAAAAACTCGATTACTCTTGAAGGAGACTGGGATTTACATGATGGAATGCCGCAACGTTTAGACTTTAATTTTGAAGGCTCACAACTACACGATTTAGAAACCAATTGGGACGTTCAGGAATATACATCTACTTACATAAGACTTAGAAAAAGTAGCGGTGGCGGATCAGGACAGCAGTCTTATATGAGTTTTACTAAAAATTAAAATCAGCAATCCATGAAGATGTTTCATAAAAAAATTCTAAATCAGGAAGTATTAAGGGATGAAGATCTGAAAACACAGTCTGTTAGCAAAAGCAAAATTAATTACCTGCTTAATCAGTTATTGATTTGGGGTGTAATATTTTTTATGGCCTACTTTATTGTAAAATTCTATACTTTATATGTTTAACAATTTTATCCAATCTCAAGTTTAAGTCCATTTACAATTTTCATATTTGATTTAAAGACCAGTTTATTGTAAGCTGGTTTTTTTATTTCGTGTTATTTGCAATAAAGTTGCCCTATAAGGTTAGGGTTTTAGCGATTCAATTTGTTTCACTAGTATAAACAAAAATAAAAAACCACTATGAAGAAGTTAATCTTAATCCCGGCACTTTTTTGCCTTTTTATGCTAAATGTAGCGTCAATGTGTAGTTCAGATGATGATTCATCTTCTTCTGATCCAACTCCAATTATCAATACGGCCACTCAGGGAACGTGGAAAGTAACTAGTTACACAGATTCAGGAAATGATGAAACCAATCATTTTACGGGCTATAATTTTACTTTCGCCGCAGCAAATGTCTTAACGGCTGCCAACGGGACAAATACTTATACAGGAACCTGGTCAGTAACTTCCGATGACAGTAATGATGATAACCCAAGCAGCGATATTGATTTTAACATCGGATTTGCATCACCAGCTGATTTTGCTGATATCACCGAAGATTGGAATATAGTTTCCTATTCGTCAAACACAATTTCATTAATCCATATAAGCGGTGGAAACGGAGGTACAGATACTTTGGTCTTTACCAAGAATAACTAATATGAAAAAGAAATAAAGTCATGTTTGTTTCTCAAAGCCATTCCGGACACCACACGGAATGGTTTTTTTATTGGTTTCAATCATAAAAGTTCGAAATCAAATCCTTAAATTTGCACTTCATTAAAAGAAAGTCAGAACATGTTCAATAATTTAAGTGATAAACTAGATAAAGCATTCCACATCCTGAAAGGACATGGGAAAATTACCGAAGTCAACGTAGCCGAAACTTTAAAGGAAGTACGACGCGCATTACTTGACGCCGATGTTAATTTTAAGATCGCTAAAGATTTTACCACAAAAGTTAAAGAAAAAGCGATTGGTGAAAACGTATTAACGACATTACAGCCTGGACAATTATTGGTTAAAATCGTTAAAGACGAACTGGCCGAATTGATGGGTGGTGATGCAACCGGAATAAACCTTGCGGGAAGTCCAACCGTGATTTTGATGTCGGGTTTACAAGGTTCGGGGAAAACTACTTTCTCCGGAAAATTAGCCAATTACCTTAAAACTAAAAAGAACAAAAAACCGCTTTTGGTAGCGTGTGATATCTATCGTCCAGCGGCGATTAACCAGTTGCATGTAGTTGGTGGTCAGGTTGGAGTAGAAGTATACTCTGAACCAGAAAACAAAAATCCTGTTGACATTTCGCTTAAAGCTATTGCTTACGCAAAATCGAATGGTTTCAATGTGGTAATCATCGATACTGCCGGTCGTTTGGCTGTGGATGAGGAAATGATGACCGAGATTGCTAATGTTCATGCGGCTGTAAAACCACACGAAACTTTGTTTGTGGTAGATGCCATGACAGGACAGGATGCTGTAAATACTGCAAAAGCATTCAACGACAGATTAAATTTTGACGGAGTCGTCCTGACCAAATTGGATGGTGATACTCGTGGTGGAGCTGCAATTTCGATTAAATCGGTGGTAGACAAGCCAATCAAATTTATCGGAACCGGAGAAAAAATGGAAGCTATTGATGTTTTCTATCCATCGCGTATGGCGGAAAGAATTCTCGGAATGGGTGACGTTGTTTCCTTGGTAGAAAGAGCTCAGGAGCAATATGATGAAGAAGAAGCAAGGAAAATACAAAAGAAGATCGCCAAAAACGAATTTGGTTTTGATGATTTCCTTACCCAAATCCAGCAGGTGAAGAAAATGGGTAATATGAAAGACCTTGTCGGAATGATTCCAGGTGCCGGAAAAGCACTAAAGGATGTAGAAATTGAAGATGATGCGTTCAAACACATTGAAGCCATTATCCACTCGATGACGCCAAAGGAAAGAAGCAAACCGTCTATAATAGACATGAAAAGAAAAACCAGAATCGCTAAAGGTTCCGGAAGAAAGTTAGAAGAAGTAAACCAGCTGATGAAGCAATTCGACCAAATGAGCAAAATGATGAAAATGATGCAGGGCGGCGGCGGAAAAAACCTCATGAAGATGATGGGTGGAATGAAATAGTATAGTAGAGACGCGATTTATCGCGTCTTTTTTATTTATAAATACAACATCAGCATACAGCACAACATACAACAGAATCTGAACTAAATTCAGATTAAACAACACAACAAATGAAATTATTAGACGGTAAAAAATCTCAGGCGATATCAAAGCTGAAATCACGGCTGAGGTTAACAAAATGAAAGCCAACAACGAAAAAGTTCCACATTTAGCGGCATTGATTGTCGGGAATGATGGCGCGAGCCTTACCTATGTCGGAAGCAAAGTAAAAGCCTGTGAATTGGTCGGATTTGAATCGACTTTGATTAAAATGCCAAGTACTGCTTCTGAAACAGAATTGTTAAAAAAATTGAGGAGCTCAATCAGAATGATGATATTGATGGATTTATTGTCCAGCTTCCGTTACCGGATCAGATTGATACCCAAAGAATCTTAATGGCAATCGACCCAAGCAAGGATGTTGATGGTTTTCATCCCGAAAATTTCGGAAAAATGGCTTTGGATATGACGACTTTTATTCCGGCAACGCCATTTGGAATATTAGAATTACTGGAAAGATATAACGTCGAAACCAAAGGAAAACATACGGTAGTAATCGGCAGAAGCCACATTGTTGGTCGTCCGATGAGTATTTTAATGGGAAGAAAAGGTTTTCCCGGAAATTCTACAGTTACATTGACGCATAGTTATACAAAAAATATAGCCCAAATAACAACACAGGCTGACATTATCATCACAGCATTAGGCGTTCCGAATTATCTCAAAGCCGAAATGATAAAGGATGATGCAGTCGTAATAGATGTTGGAATAACACGCGTCGCCGATGAAAACGACCCAAGAGGCTACCGAATTACAGGCGATGTAGATTTTGATGCCGTTTCCAAAAAAGCGTCTTACATCACTCCGGTTCCGGGCGGCGTTGGCCCCATGACAATCGCAATGCTGCTGAAGAACACATTACTCGCAAGAGAACAGAGAAGGTTAAGATAAAGGAAATCCTGAGTAAAAGCTCAGGATTTTTATTTTGTAAAAGGTTGTCACAAAATTTTCGATTTTAAAAATATTGTGACAACTTCTGTCACAAAAAAAATATTTTCAAAAAAAATGTGACAATATCTGTCACAAAATTTTTATTTTGATTAATAATGTGACAAGGTTTAAATAAAATAGGATAAGATTTTTGTCAAATAATTTCATCTCGAAATTACTTTTTGTTCTTACCGTTTTTAAACTGTACTTTTTCGACTACCTGAATTTTTGGAGCCGTTTTCTTTTTGTCTTTTGGATTGAAAGGCTTCTTTTTAGCGTCGGTCTTAGGCTTAGGTTTGAATTCGGTATCGGGTTTAAAGGTTCCTTTCGCCTTTTCTGAAACATTTTTCTTTACGACTTCTTGATTTTGACGGATAACGTCCATCGCATTTTTTGGGTTTTCTTTAGTGCCACGAAGATGAATTACCAATCCGTTAAGGAAATTACGCAACACCTGATCGCCACATTCCATAAAATCAGCATGATCCTGACTGCGGAAAAGATTGCCAATTTCACCTTTTGACATTCTGAAATCTACCAATTCCAAAATTTCCACAATTTGATCATCACGCAACTGCAAGGCTACGCGGAGTTTTTTAAAGATATCGTTGTTGTTCATTTCTTAGTTTTTTAAAACAGCCAAAGGTACGCCTTTTTAAAGTTTTCACGCCATAATTTTTCGTTGTGCTGTCCGCCTTTGACAATTACTTCCTTGTTGAGTTTTTTGCATTCACAGCGTTTGGTATTGACCCAGTGCTCCACATTTTTCATATCCGGAATCACATCAGCATCGCCTTCGTTATCACCGCACAGGAAGTATATCTTTGTTTTGAATTCTTTGGTTTTTGTCAGCAAATCGTTCATTTCATTACGTCCAAACCAAAAAGCTGGCGAGAAACAGCCTACTTTTCCAAATACTTCGGGATATTTTATAGCAGCATAAAAGGAAACCAATCCGCCTAGCGAACTGCCAAAAATGGCTGTGTTTTTTACATTGGTTTTAGTTCTGTATGTCGCGTCCACCTTTGGTTTTAATGTGTTAACAATAAAATCTAAATAACCGTCCGCTTTACCGCCACCGTATTTTGGGTGTTTGAAGGAGTTAGTTCGTCTATTCGCTTGTCGCCACCATGTTCAATTCCGATTACAATAACTTGTGCATTTATGCTGTCTAAAGTTTCATCCACATTCCATTCGCCAACATAAGATGTTTTTGCATCAAAAAGATTTTGGGCATCATGCATATAGATAACAGGAAATCTTTTGGTAGAAGTAGTATAGTTTTTTGGAAGGTATACCCAAATCTTTTTAGCGCTTTTCAGTTGTGGTGCCTCAATAGTAAAAGTAGAAACCTGTTTGCTGGCAGTACTTTCCTGTGCAGAAGTGCAATGAAAAATAAATACAATAAGCAGAAGAAGCAACTGTTTCAAAATAGTTAAGTATTAGATTATTCTTCGGTAGTTGTTTCCTTTTCCTTGTCTTTCTTTTTACTTTTCTTTTGTTTTTTGTTTGTTTTCAGTTCTTCAATCAAAACCTCATATTTTTCTTTTTGGGCTTTGTTTAAATAGGATTTAATTACTACTTCGGTTTTTTCCATTAAAGCCTTGATTTCTTTTGACTTTTCTTCAGGTACATCTTCTTTCTTCATTACAATCTCTATATTCTTGCTGTTAGCCATCATTTCATTTGTGATAACAACAACCTGAAGGTCATCGAGCTTTAAATCTTCCTTTAACTTAGCCACAAATATCTCAACCCTTTTTGCTCTGTTTTGTTCAATTTCTGCTGCTGTAGGTTCTTTAGGAGTGGATTGATTACTACCGGTCATTCTTCGGTCAAGTCCATTTCTGTTACCATTGTTATAATATTGGCAGAAAGCACTGGTAGAAGGAAGCAACAGACAGAAAACGAATATTTTGAGAGTCTTCATATTGATAAAGATTAAGGTCGTAAAATTATATAAAAATTGAACAGTATCAGTGTTAAAAATAAATGATTAACATATTCATAAAATTTTTATTTTAGCTAAAAAATCATTTGATGGACAATTATGAAGAAAAATTAGCGCTTTTATCCGAAATGATTGCTTTTTCTGTCGTTGATGGTAGGTTACACGAAAGAGAATATCTTTTTCTAGTCATGATTGCAGAGGAACTTGAGATAAGCAAAGAGGAATTCAAAAACCTATTTCATAGAGAAGAATATCCTGTCGTCATCAAATCGGAGTTTGAACGCGTACAGCAATTTTATCGTTTGGCTTTGCTAATGCATTGTGATGGAGTTTTACACGAACGTGAACACATAAAGATCCATGAAATTGGAATCAATATGGGATTGAATCCACACGCAATCAAGAGGGTTTTGAAAGCCATGGAAGTGTCTCCAACCAAAATGGTTTCTGCGGAATTCTTATTGGAAGTTTTTCAGGAACAACTGAATTAGTAGTTTAATTATTTAGATTTCCTTACCAATTCTCCTATAAGGAAAAGTAAACAGAATACCAGAAAAAGAATGTTAACGGTTGCAGCAAACGGTGGTGCAAATTCAGGCCATAACTGACCAAGCAATACCATAAAGTTTAGGATTACCAGTACGATTAAGATAGGCTTTTTGTTCAGGTTGATTTTATTTTTTTGTTGATTTTTGTTCGTTTTCTTTGACCCTAAAAGTAACAATTCTTTTAATAAGCTCATAAGGCATAGGTTCATTTATTGGAAACTGAACTGACCCTTTTCCTTGCTTGTAAACAGAAAGTTCTTCAGCAAAATGATCATGCCCTGTTGGTGTTGCATAAAATCCGATGTGGTTTTTATATCCAGCGAAATAAACTAAAGGTTTCCCATTTAATTTGTAGGCTGGCATTCCATAGGAAATACTTTCGACGGTATTGGGAGCATTATTGATAATTATGTCTCGAATTTTTTTAATAGCATCTGAATATCTTTAGGAAAAGACTCGATGTATTGGTCAACAGATTTAAAATCAACTTTCATAATTTTGTTCGAAAATTTAAATTCGTTCCTGCAATGCCTTTATTTCATCCCGTAGTTTTGCAGCCTGCATAAAGTCGAGTTCCTTGGCTGCTTTTTCCATCGCTTTTCGGGTGTCACGGATTTTCTTTTCTATTTCCGGTTTAGATAAATACAAACTTTCCGGTTCCGCTGCTTTAGCAATTTTATCTTCAAAATATTGCGTGGAAACAGAATTGTTACCCAATGCACTTCCGAGGGTTTTGTTTAATGCCATTGGTTTCAAACCATGTAAAGTATTGTATGCCATTTGTTTTTCGCGACGGTAATTAGTGTCATCAATGGTTTTCTGCATGCTGTTCGTAATCTTGTCGGCATACATAATTGCTTTTCCGTTTACGTTTCGGGCTGCACGGCCAACAGTTTGTACCATTGAGCGGTGATTTCTTAAAAAGCCTTCTTTATCGGCATCCAAAATGGCCACCAACGAAACTTCGGGTAAATCCAATCCTTCACGCAGTAAGTTCACGCCAATCAAAACATCGAACAATCCTTTTCGCAAATCCTGCATAATCTCTACACGTTCCAAAGTATCGACATCGGAGTGGATATAACGGCATCTGATGGAAACTTTCGTCAAATATTTACTGAGTTCTTCTGCCATACGTTTGGTTAATGTAGTGACCAAAACACGTTCGTCCGCTTCACATCTTAGCTGTATTTCTTCAATCAAATCATCTATCTGATTCAGGCTCGGACGAACTTCTATAATTGGGTCCAATAATCCCGTTGGCCGAATGACCTGTTCTACATAAATTCCTTCTGATTTTTGCAATTCATAATCGGCTGGCGTTGCCGAAACATAAATCACCTGGTTCTGCATGCCTTCCCATTCCTCAAACTTCAACGGACGGTTGTCCATTGCAGCTGGCAGTCGGAAACCATATTCTACCAGATTTTCTTTTCGGCTTCTATCACCGCCATACATCGCATGAACCTGTGAAACCGTAACGTGGCTTTCGTCTACAACCGTTAAATAATCCTTTGGAAAATAATCCAAAAGACAGAATGGGCGCGTTCCAGGAAGTCGCCTGTCAAGGTAACGCGAGTAATTTTCAATTCCCGAACAATAACCCAGTTCTCGTATCATTTCCAAATCGAAGTTAGTTCTCTCTTCGAGTCTTTTTGCTTCGAGATGTTTCCCAATTTCCTTGAAATAATCAACCTGTTTAACCAAATCCTGCTGAATTTCCCAAATGGCACCTTGTAAAACATCGGGCGATGTCACAAACATATTGGCTGGATAAATGTTCAGGTTGTTGTATTTTTCCAAAACCTTAGAAGTCTTTTTGTCAAAGGCTTCGATGTCTTCAATTTCATCTCCGAAAAAATGAACGCGGTAAGGTTCGTCACCATAACTTGGGAAAATATCTACAGTATCTCCTTTGATCCTGAAAGTTCCCGGAGTAAAATCCGCTTCGGTTCTGGAGTATAAACTTTGTACTAATTTATGCAGCAATTTGGTTCGTGAAATAATTTCATTCTTTGCAATTGATACCACGTTCTTCTGGAATTCTACCGGATTTCCAATCCCATACAAACAGGAAACCGAAGAAACTACAATGATGTCACGCCTTCCCGAAAGTAGGGCAGAAGTGGTACTCAGACGTAGCTTTTCCAACTCTTCATTAATAGCCAAATCCTTTTCGATGTAAGTTCCGGTAACGGGAATAAAGGCTTCCGGCTGGTAATAGTCGTAATACGAAACGAAATACTGCACTGAGTTGTTGGGAAAGAACTGCTTAAATTCGGAATACAATTGAGCTGCTAACGTTTTGTTGTGCGCTAAAACCAAAGTTGGTTTGTCAACATTCTGCACGACATTGGCAACGGTAAAGGTTTTCCCTGAACCAGTAACTCCAAGTAATGTTTGGTATTTTTCACCATTGATGATGCCATTGGATAGCTTCTCAATGGCTTGTGGCTGATCGCCAGTGGGTTTGTAATCGGATACGACTTGGAATTTCATTCTGTGAGTGGCTAAGTTGCAAAGTAGCTAAGTTACAAAGTTTAGTTTAGTAAGCCATTAATTTTAGCATATTGTAAAAGCATAATTGTCTTAGCATCCTTAATTTCTCCTGATGCAATCATGTTGTAAGCTATATCAAAATCATATTCCAAAACTTCAATATTTTCCTGTTCGTCTGCCACACCGCCACCTTCATTTACTTTCATCTCCTTGGTATATTCTGCAGCGAAAAAGTGCACGATTTCCGTTACCGAACCAGGCGACATATAGACTTCAAATAATTTTGCGACTGATGAGATTTTATAGCCCGTTTCCTCTTCGGTTTCCCTTCTGATGCATTCTTCGGCGTTGTCTTTGTCCAACAATCCGGCGCAGGCTTCGATTAGCATTCCGGTTTCGTTTCCGTTAAGATAAGTTGGCATCCTGAATTGGCGTGTCAGGATTACGGTTTTTGTGTTCTTATTGTATAGTAAAATTGTCGCACCGTTTCCTCTGTCGTAGGCTTCGCGGGATTGCGTTTCCCATTGCCCATCTTTCTTTAGGTAGTTGTAGGTTATTTTTCGAAGGGTATACCAATTATCTGAAAGGATTTTGGTTTCTGTGATTTCTATTTTTGGGTTTTCCATGTTTGGATTGTATTGATAGTGGTTGTGAAAGTAATAAAATGATCAATCGCTTAAACTAGCTGTGGAGGGCCTTATACGTACTGGGCCGGAGCTTATACGAATCGAGCCAGAGGTTATACGAATCGAGCCAGAGGTTATACGAATCGAGCCGGAGGTTATACGAATTGAGCCAGAGGTTATACGAATCGAGCCGGAGGTTATACGGAACCGGACAGACAAGAGCATCAAAATTATGACGGATTACTCTTCTTTGGTTTTTACTCACCATTTTAAAATTGTTTTTTGGTGTTCGTTAATCCTTTATTTCATAATTAGAATTTCCAATTTTTTTGTTGTGTTTCCGATAAAAATGTCCAGGCTACTATTCGGCTTATCTTTTGGCCTTGAGCCATATCAATAGTTTTTATTTCGACTGCCCCAACTTTATTTAGGATTTTATGAATGCTTTTAAGATTGTCTTTTTTGGACACCAGAGTCGTGAACCAAAAGCACTGCATCGGGTATTTTGCACTCTCATAAATCATTTGGGTAATGAAGCCAATTTCGCCACCATTGCACCAGAGTTCAGTATTTTGCCCGCCAAAGTTTAATACAGCCTTATCCGTTTTTGTTTTCTCTAAAGTGTTGACTTTCCGCAACGCACTCTTCGCAGCTTCTTCAGGCGAATTGTGGAAAGGAGGATTGCAGATGGTAAAAGCAAATCGGTCTTCGGGCAGGATTATATTTTTGAAGATAAACCTTGGTTCTGTCTGCAGCTGTAAACTTATAAAGTCGATTAGTTTCGGATTATTTGAGATGATTTTTTTGCAGTTCTGAAGTGCTTTTTCATCGATGTCTGTTCCGACAAAACTCCACCCGTAAGCCGAGTTACCTATAATTGGATAAATGCAGTTGGCACCAACGCCAATATCTAAACCAACAACAGTTTCTCCTTCGGGAATAGTTCCATTATTGGAATCGGCCAATAAATCAGCGATATAGTGCAGATAGTCAGCGCGTCCGGGAATTGGAGGGCAGAGATAATCCGCAGGAATATCCCAGTTTTGAATATCGTAATTCGAAATCAATAACGCTTTGTTCAAAGTCCTTACTGCTTCAGGATTACTGAAATCAATGGTTTCTGTTTGATGTTCGTTGCTATGAACAAAATCCTTTAACTCAGGAGAAACAGCTATCAGCTGTTCGAAATCATAACGAAACCGATGAGAATTTCTGGGATGTAAAGTTGTTTTTTCGATGGTATTTTGATTTTTCAACTTGTCGTTTGGTTTTTTAAAGATGACCGCAGATTCACAGATGGATTGTTTTATTTTGCGTTTAATCTGCAAATCTGCGGTCTTTTTTTATGTAATTTTTTCCTAGTCCCAGCATTCCATTAATAATAAATCACCGTCTTTATGGGTTATTGAAACGATCCCGTCTGCGGAAACATGATTGCTGCTTCCGGTTCGGTAGCCGATGGTTAAATCTTCATTGTTTAACGGATAAAAAAGGTTTTTAGTATTTATGCTGGTAACTTTTCCGATTGGAATCAGCGATATTATGGTATTGGCGGTGTACCATTTTTCGAAATGGTTTGGAAGCAGGAAAACCTTGGAATGGTCATCTAGAATGACAATTTTCAGAAGATTTCGATAGGCTACGATATTGGTTAGATTGGTAATCGTGTGATCGGCACGTCTTCCGGTTGCCCAAATAACATTGGCAGCTTTGTGGCCTTGTTCGATAAGGTAATCAAATGCTTTTTCCAAATCGGTTTTATCCTGATTGGGTACGTAGACAATTTCTAACGGATACTGTTTTTCCTTGTAGTAATCAGGATCAAAACCTCTGTCAAAATCACCTAATAAAACATCGACTTTGATTCCCAATTCCAATACCCTTTCTATAGCTGAATCCAAGACAATGATTATTGGCGACCATTCGAGCAATTGCCCTAATAATTCAGCACTACAGGCTTCTCCGTTGGCAATGATTAAAGCCGGTTCCTGGTCGTCGCGAACGATATGATGTGAAGACATTGGAAATACAATTTACGATTTGTGTAAATATAAATATAACACTTCGTAAATCGTACTCGCCAAGCTGTTAATTATTGAACAACATATTGCATTTTGTCTACTTCACATAATCTGAAATAGCCCAAACAATAATTGTCCTGATTGGTTTGATTGACAATATTCCCTCTTAAGGTTGCCGGAGGCGTTTGAAACGGACCATTGCCACCATTGGCAATACCAATCAGAATGTCCATATAATTGTAGTATTGTGTTGAAATTCCGTATAGTGTAAAATCGATTGTATCGCCGGCTTTCAGGTCTTCATGTGAGTATAGGCCAAACATTTGATTTCCCTGCTCAAAACGGTCGTCAAAGGCTTCAAATTGAGGAAAAGCATTTACTGGTGTGCTATATTTCATCAGATAGGAATTTGCTTCCAATCCATTGTCCTGAAAGAAGAATTTAACTTCGATATCCTCGCCACTAAATCCGGCATCATCTCTTTGTGCCACAGAAATGATATCCGGAACCGGAACCATTTTTTCGGTAGCAGTATAATTCTGTCCGGCATAATTCACGGTTAACACATACGTTTCGCCCATTAAAGGGACAAAGTTATTGCAAATGTATTGTCCGGTATTGGGAACCTCTTCCATAAAATTGAAAACAGTATTCGAGCTATTGGTAATAAAAACCGTTGCACCTGAAATGGTTGGGATTACGTTACTGTAATAACCAGTTGTTGTGGTTAATTTGATGATTTGTTGCGCACCCGTTGTACCTTTTTCCCAATTGATGGAGGCATCGATTACTAATTTTGCAGGAGCAGTTTCTAAATCTACTGTTACGACCTCTTCGCAACTGGTTAAACTTAAAAAGGACACTATAGATAATAAAAGGATTATTTTGTTCATGATTTAAAATTTAAAATTATAACTAACGCTTGGTACAATTCCGAAAATCGAAAGCTTCACCGATTCATTTTGTGCTGTGTCCTCATTTTGCCTGAATGTTATGGATGCGGCATTTTTTCTTCCGTAAAGATTATAAATGCTGAAAACCCATTCGCTTTGCCATCCTTTTTTCTTATCAGGTTTTGGCGTATAAGTTGCAGAAACATCTAAATGGTGATAAGCCTGAAGACTGTTCTCGTTACGCAATCCGTAACTTGGAATCAGGATTCCCTGGTATTCATATTTTCCATTAGGAAAAGTCACTGGCTGACCGGATTGCAATGTGAATATAGAACCAAACTTCCACTTTTTGTTTAACTCATACATAGAAGTAATAGAAAGATTATGTGTTTTGTCATAACCTGCCCTGTACCATTTTCCGCTGTTGATTCCGCTTTCTTCGGCAGTTCTTCCGGGTGTTTGCTGTTCTGCTCTTGATAAGGTATAAGCAACCCATCCTGTTAATTTACCTTCATTTTTTCTAAGCAAAACTTCCAATCCGTAAGCTCTCGACTTTCCGTTTAATACGACCTGTTCGATGGCTTCGTTCGCTATTAAATCAGCACCATCTATATAGTCAACGCGGTTTTTGATTTTTTTGTAGAAAGCCTCCACTTCAAGCGAGTATTTATCGTTAGTGAAGTTTTGGAAATACCCTATTGCTACCTGATCTAATACTTGTGGTTTTAGGAATTTATCACTTGGTGCCCAAACATCCAATGGCGTTGGCGATTGTGTGTTCGTTATCAAATGTAAATATTGCGACATTCGGTTATAGCTAGCTTTTACCGACTGATTATCATTAAAGGAATACGACATGGCAACTCTTGGCTCAAGGTTGTCGAAACTAGCTATTACTTCATTGTTTTTGTAGTAACGGGTTCCTGTTGGTGTAGCTTTTTCATATATCTTGAAATCGTTATTCCAGTTAACAGCTTGGTCATTGGCGTATTCATTCATGATTTGCTGGCCCAATCTGTAAAACATACTATATCTTATTCCATAGTTAATAGAAAAGGCAGAAGTGATTTTCTGATCTACATCAAAGTATATCGCAGGTTCAAAAGCGTATTTTTTATCCAGTTGTCTTTCGTTGATACTTGAATTATCATCTAACGGAGTGATTTTACCTGGATTGAAATCATAGTATTGGGCATTTACTCCATAACTTAATTTGACCTTATCCGTCAGGTAATGCTTAAAATCATATTTGATGTTATAATTCTGAATTCCGCTCGCCCAGTTGAAACCGACAAAGTTTATTTTCAACCCATAGTAGTAATCGCTGTATATCATAGACAGATTAGAGAACAATTTGTCTGAGAACAAATGATTCCATCTTAAATTGCCAAATGTATTTCCATAGGTATTTTCAAAGTCACTGTTAATGCTGAAAACATCGCGCCCGAAATAACCCGATAAGTACAAATTATTTTTATCGTTGAGTTGGTAGCTTAATTTGGTATTCAAATCATAGAAATAGGCAGAGTTTGGATTGTCGGCCAGTTTTAGGAATAAGTGTGCGTAAGAACCTCTTCCAGCGATAAGGAAGGAACCTTTTCCTTTTTCCATTGGACCTTCAGCCATTATCCTGCTCGAAATTAAACCAATTCCACCATTCATGTGGAAACCATTTTTGTTTCCCTCTTTCTGATAAATGTCTAAAACTGATGAAAGCCTTCCGCCAAAGCGTGATGGAATTCCGCCTTTGTATAGTTTTAAATCCTTGATGGCATCGGCATTGAAAACCGAGAAAAATCCAAAAAGGTGAGACGAATTGTAAATAGTGGCTTCGTCTAAAAGCACTAGGTTTTGATCGGCACTCCCGCCTCGTACGTTGAAACCCGATTGTCCCTCGCCCGCATTGGTAACTCCCGGTAAGGTTAAAATGGATTTTAGGATATCAACTTCTCCCAATACTACCGGCATTTGCTTGACCGTTTGTATAGAAAGTTTGTTGACACTCATTTCAGGTTTTCGAATGTTGGTTGCTGTTTTTTCGGTGTTAATAATTACTTCTTCTAAAACTTCCCCTGCTTCTGTTAAACTGAAATTCTTCTTGAGGTTTTGTTCCAATGAAATACTTTCCTCAATCGTTTCATATCCTAAATAACTGATTTGAATTTTGTAAGTTCCTTTGGGTAGCGTAATAGAATAGAAACCATACTCATTGGTTACAATTCCGGCTTTGATTTCGGGGATGTATACGTTTACGCCAATAAGTGTTTCGTTAGTTTTTGAGTCGGATATCGTTCCACTCAGTGTAGATTTTTTTGAGAAAAGGAGATGGTTGTTGTTAAGAACAGTAACAATAACATGATTTTTAGTCGCATTGGAATGATGATTGAATGAATGATTAAATTTGATTGCGTTTGATGATAGAACCCTTTAGATGTTGTGAAACTCATAAAATAAATTGAGTGCAAAAGTCTTTATAATAAAACAATGTGCTGTTCAGATTTATAAATCAGAACACATTTAAACAAATTATGTTTCACAATATTGAAGTTTTTTAAATTCACTAGGTGTTTGACCTGTGCATTTTTTAAAGGTAGTGTTGAAAACCGTCTTGGAATTAAATCCTACTTCAAATCCAATTCCTTGAAAACTCAAATGATTCATTTGGGGATTTACTATCAGTTTTTTTGCTTCTTCAATTCGATATCGATTGATAAATTGATAAAAATTTTCATTAAACCCTTTATTAATTATATATGATAATAAATGAGTTGAAATATTCATTCTCGAAGCCAATTTCACCAAACTTAATTCGCATTCTAAAAAAGGCTTTTCGGTTTTCATTATTGTAGATAAGTCTGTGACATATTCCTTTAATTGGGAATCGGAGATCAATTTTTTTCTAATTTCGTCATAGGTATTAGTTTCATGAATGATAGAATTAATTTGTTTTTTGTCCTCTGTATTAAATGGATAAATCTCTTTTTGTTTCATAGAATAAAAGGCAATATAAAATAAACCTATTAGGGAAATTAAACCTTTAAAAAATTCAAAATTATGGCTCGATGATGGGAAAAAATTAAAAAGAGAACTTAAAATGCATAATGGCGACATTATAATAATTGAAATAATTATATTTTTTAACCATTTTAAATCTACACTTTCGACAGTTGATGAAAATTGAGCAAGGTTTTTTTGATGATTTGTGATTTTCAGATAAGTAAATAAAAGATACGCAAACAGTTGAATGCTATATATAATATGCAGTAGAATTGTAATATTATTTGAGGTATGGTTTATAAAAATTTCTTTATTATTCAAAGCAACATTACTAACGATGAGTAAAATCATTAGTAATGCGAAACAAAAGTGGAGATAATCTTTATTTTGCCATTGCTTTTCGGGAGTTACGAAATAAACCACACTTAAATAAAGCAAAGGATTGATGATTAATGATGGAAGGGTTAGAAAATCAAATAGTAATTGATTTTCATAATTTATGTCAACAATATAAATGGTGTTTTCAAGAAATAGAAAAAACAAACACAATGCAAATCCTCCAAACCACCTATTGGCTTTTTGATTTACTTTCTGGGGATTAATCAATAATAGAAATGATAATAGGAATGATGCTCCTAATGATAGATAATTGAGAATAGCAATCATTGTTTTTTTTCTTTTGCAAATCTAATATATTATAGTAATGGATTTTTGTTAAGGTTAGGTTAAATAAAATGGCGTTCATTATGGTTTTTAAATACTTTTACGACTTAATTTATCTATGATGAAGGCAAGTTTTGCTTTAGTGTTTTTTTTGGCTTTTTCTTTTAAAGGTTTTGCCCAATTTGAGCAGCCTAAAAAGAAACTCAGCATTGCGCCTGTTTCCAATCCGAAAGGTCAGGTTTCTCCAACGAGTTCCAAGGCAATTAGTTATCCGAGTATTTTTGATAAGAAAGACAAACTACTGTCAGGAGTTTCACTATTGAAGAAAGCTCCGGAAGAAGAAAAAAGTATTTTTGAAAAAGAGCAGTTTGCCAGTGTTGCAAAAGAGTATACCGATAAAATGAATAAGCAGGTTACGGATGGAAAAATATACGAATATTACAAAAAGGATTATCTTTTGGCAACTTATAAATGTTCCACTAAAATCGCAAAATTTGCCCTAAAGGATTTTGGTGATCCCGATGGTGATGTCGTTAGGATTTGGCTCAATGATGAAGTTGTAATAGAGGCTGTAAGGTTAGAAAGTGGATACAAAGAAATTCAACTCAATCTAAGGGACGGTCAGAATCAATTGGTTATTGAAGCCCTTAACGAAGGGACAGTCTCTCCAAACACCGCTCAGTTTTCTATATTCAATGATAAAGGCGCCATTATAGGAAATAATCTTTCAGGCCTGTTGCAAAATGTTAAGGCAACCATCATTATCAATAAGGTTGATGTTTTAGGTGAATAAAAAAGACGGTCTCGTTTTGGAAATAAGACCGTCTTTTTTAATTGTTTTTGGTTTAGTAATTATCCTAATTTAGTATCCAGATTTGCTTTAATTGCAGCAAGGAAACCTTCCGTGGTTAAGTAATCCGCAGCTGTTAAACCATCAGGTTTTACTAACATCGCTAAATCTTTGGTCATTTTTCCGCTTTCCACAGTTTCTACACAAACCTGCTCCAGTTTCAAACAAAAATCAATCAATTCCTGATTTCCATCTAATTTACCCCTATGCTCCAATCCACGTGTCCATGCGAAGATTGATGCAATTGGGTTAGTAGAAGTAGCTTTACCTTGTTGGTGCATTCTGTAGTGACGTGTTACCGTTCCGTGTGCAGCTTCGGCTTCTACTGTTTTTCCGTCTGGAGTTACCAAAACAGAAGTCATTAGTCCTAATGAACCAAATCCCTGTGCCACAGTATCCGACTGAACATCTCCATCATAGTTTTTACATGCCCATACAAATCCACCGTTCCATTTCATTGCCGAAGCAACCATGTCATCGATTAATCGGTGCTCGTAGGTAATACCGATAGCATCAAACTGTGCTTTATAATTTTGTTGGTAAACTTCTTCGAAAATATCCTTGAATCTTCCGTCGTAAGCTTTTAGTATGGTGTTTTTTGTAGAAAGGTATAATGGCCATTTTTTAGTCAACGCCATCTGGAAAGAGGAATGTGCAAATCCGTAGATGCTTTCGTCCGTGTTGTACATAGACATCGCAACTCCGTCTCCTTGGAAATCATATACTTTCCATTCTGTAGTTTCTCCCGCTTCGTTAGTAAACGACATCGTTAAGGTTCCTTTTCCTTTAATTACCTTATCGGTTGCTTTGTATTGGTCTCCAAAAGCGTGACGGCCAATTACAATGGGTTTCGTCCAACCTTGTACATAACGCGGAACATTTTTCATAATGATGGGCTCACGGAAAACAGTTCCGCCCACAATATTACGGATAGTTCCATTTGGAGATTTCCACATTTCAGAAAGGTTGAATTCCTTTACCCTTTCTTCGTCCGGAGTAATGGTCGCGCATTTGATACCTACATTGTATTTTTTGATGGCTTCTGCAGAGTCAATTGTAACCTGGTCTTTGGTAGCATCCCTGTGCTCTATTCCTAAGTCGTAATATTTTATATCTAAATCAAGATATGGAAGGATAAGTTGTTCTTTAATGAAGCTCCAGATAATTCGTGTCATTTCATCGCCATCCAATTCTACTATTGGATTGGCTACTTTAATTTTTGCCATATTGTTGAGGTTAATGTGTTTTAAATTTTCGCGATAGCAAAGATAATTAATATGATAGAAATTTGGTTGCTAACGATACCGAAATCGATTGAATTATCAAATTGTCATTTTTAGTTTGGAAAACTACTGATTTGATAATATATGGAACTTAAATTGATGTAATAAAAAAAGTCCTGCCATTTTAGTAACGACAGGACTTATTTTATAAGTAGAAAGATTAGTTTTTATATCTTCTTTCTTTGATTTTTGCTTTTTTACCAGTAAGCTCTCTAAAGTAGTAGATACGAGCTCTTCTAACTTTACCTCTTTGGTTAACTTCTACTTTTTGTAAAGCTGGCATGTTAACTGGGAAGATACGCTCTACACCAACTGCTCCAGACATTTTACGGATTGTAAAAGTTTCAGTGATTCCAGCACCTTTTCTTTGGATTACAACTCCTTTGAAAAACTGTGTTCTTGTTTTTTCACCCTCTTTAATTTCGTAGTAAACTGTGATGGTATCACCAGCTCCGAATACAGGGAAATCTTTTTTTACTGATATTTCGTTATTAACGAAATCTACTAAATTTGCCATTTTTTTGATAATTATGGTTTTAAATCTGAGCAACATTCACGGTTTTCGCCAGAGGTTGGTCAAAGTGGGGGCAAATTTATATATTTATTTTGAATTTTGAATTATAATTTTGAATTATTTTGCTTCAAACCAGAAGTTTTATTTGTTCTATAATCTGCTGATTGTCAATTGAAAAAGGAGTCTCGTTTCTTGTTGACTGATAAACTTCATCAAATAACGCATTGAAATTTCCTTTTAGGGACGGAATAATTTCAACTATTTGTTCCTGGTTTTGATTGTAGTAAGTAAGTTTTCCTTCCTTATTTTGTTTTTCTTTTCCAAAATTTTCATCTAGTGGCGACATGCCTTCAATTAATTGGTTTTCCTGTTCGTCGCAGAATTCCTTTATATAACTACCTTTTGTGCCATGAATCACAATTCCGGCTTGAGCATCAGCAACTAACATGCTTGTTGTTATAAACACATTAACCTTATTCGGGAAAGCAATATGCATAAACGCAAAATCATCCACCTGAGAATTATCGCGGTATGTATCTTTAATTCGATAATGGCTAATCGGTTTGCCAAAAATAGAAATCGCCTGATCTACTAAATGTGCGCCTAAATCATACCAAATGCCACTACTTGGAATTGGGGTTTCCTTAAATGCCTTGGCACTAATGCCCGGACGATAGCGGTCAAAACGCAGATGCATTTCCACAATATTGCCCAGTTTACCTGAATTTATAATCTTTTTTGCAGATGAAATATCACTGCTCCAGCGGCGATTTTGGTAAACAAAAACCTTGCGGTCTACTTCATTGGCTAAGTCTAATAATTCCTGGAATTCTTCCGGAGTCGTTGTTGCCGGCTTTTCAATCAGTACATGCTTCTGAGTTTTCAAAGCTAGTTTTGCATAGGTGAAATGCGTATCATTTGGAGTATTTATAACGACCAATTCAATTTTTTCATCCGAAAATAAACTGGAAATAGAATCGTAACTTTTAATATTGGGATAATCTTTTACAGCTTTCTTTTCATTTCGTTCCAAAACCGCATAAAGATCAAAGCGGGGATTCGTTGCCAAAAAAGGAGCGTGGAAAACCTTTCCGGACATTCCGTATGCAAGTATGGCTGTAACTATTGGTTTTTCCATAATTAATCTTCCAATAAGTCAGGACGACGATTTTTTGTGTGTTCATATGCCATGTCTTCCCGCCATTTGTCAATTTTGGCAAAATGACCGCTGGTTAAGACTTCAGGAACTTTCCAGCCTTTGTAATCTGCAGGTCGTGTATATATTGGACCTGAAAGTAAATTGTCCTGAAAGCTATCCGTCAAGGCTGAAGTTTCATCCGATAAAACTCCCGGAATCAATCTAATAATGGCATCACAGAAAACAATCGCACCAATCTCTCCGCCCGAAAGCACATAATCGCCAATCGAAATTTCCTTAGTGATAAAATGATCGCGGACACGCTGGTCAACGCCTTTGTAATGTCCGCAAAGGATAATGATATTTTCATACATCGAAGCGGTGTTTGCCATCTTTTGATTTAACGTTTCACCATCAGGCGACATATAAATTACCTCGTCGTATTCCCTTTCGCTTTTCAAATGGGTAATGCACGCATCGATAGGCTGCACTGTCATAACCATTCCCGCGCCACCACCAAAAGGATAATCGTCAACACTCTTTTGTTTGTTAGTCGTATAATCCCTTAAATTATGAAAATGAACTTCCACCAATCCTTTTTCGATAGCACGTTTCATAATGGATGCTTCAAAAGGGCTTTTCAGTAATTCAGGTAAAATGGTAATGATATCTATTCGCATGCTGCAAATATAAGAAGTTTTTTTAGGAGCTGTTTCCGGCTTTCCACTACAATCTTTTATTTGAAAATGAATTTCAAATAAAAAGGATTTCCATTCCAAACACGAAGTGTTCACCAAACACCTATTATAAATAAAGACTTAGTGAGGTAATCTGGGCTAAGGCAATGGCATTCTAACAACTACTTTTTAGCAGCTAGAATTGAATACACCATCGGAATCTTATTGCCAAAAGCTTTAATCCTAAACTTTCCGGGTTCCGACTCTTCTGTTTCGTTAAAACAATTATAGGGCGAATAATCAAATTCATTAAACTGATTAATTTCCAATCCCGAATGGATCAAAGCATTCAGTATCTCCGAAATCGGATGATTCCACGAAATGGTTTTGGTTACAATCGGTGCATCTTTTTCTGCATACGTTCCGCTTTCCGTTTCCACAATTGCTTCTGCATTAAAATAATTATAGAAAACCGTTTTAAAATCATCATCAAACATCCAAACAACCGGATGGAAATCGGCCATCACAAATGTGCCATTGGGTTTCAAAAAATGCGATACGACATCTGCCCATTTAGTTAAATCGGGTAGCCAGCCAATCGTTCCGTAACTGGTAAAGACAATATCGAATTTTTCATCAATATAGTTTGGCGTATCATAAATGTCGCAGCATACAAAGGTAACATCCAATCCTAAACGCTCATTGAATTCTTTAGCTCTCAGAATGGCTTTATCTGACAAATCAACTCCCGTAGCTTTGGCGCCAAGCCTGGCAAACGAAAGGGTATCCTGGCCGAAATGACACTGAAGATGTAGTATCTTTTTATTGGAAATATCACCAAGCAAATCCAATTCTATTGAATTTAGTGTAGACTTTCCATTTAAAAAAAGTTCATTTTGATAAAAATCAGATGTAATATGCACATCTACTTTATCGTTCCAGGTTTGTTTATTTATGGCAAGGTAACTGTTTGAATTCTCCATATACAACTATTGGTTTTACTTTTAGAGGTACTCAAAATTACAATTTTATATAGTATCTTTGCACGACTAAATTAAAAAACACACCATGGAAAACGGAATATATGCTAAATTCAATACTTCAAAAGGTTCGATTTTAGTAAAACTAACACATGATTTAACACCTGGAACAGTTGGTAACTTTGTTGGGTTGGCAGAAGGACAGTTAGAAAATTCAACAAAACCAATGGGAAAACCCTATTATGACGGATTAAAATTCCACAGGGTAATTCCAGATTTTATGATTCAGGGTGGATGTCCACAAGGAATCGGAACTGGTGGTCCGGGTTACAGCTTTGACGATGAATTCCACCCAAGCCTGAAACACGATAAGCCTGGAGTTTTGTCAATGGCAAATTCAGGTCCGGGAAGCAATGGTTCGCAATTTTTCATCACACATGTTCCAACGAATTGGTTAGATGGAAAACACACTGTATTCGGAAATGTTGTAGAAGGACAGGATATTGTAGATGCTGTGGCTCAAGGAGATGTGATTGATTCACTGGAAATCGTTAGGGTAGGTGATGAAGCAAAAAAATGGAATGCTATTGAAGCATTCCGGACTTTCGAAGGTTCTCGTTTGAAGAGAATAGAAGAGGCCAAAAAACAGGCTGAAGCGGAAATGGAAAAATTGGCTGCCGGTTTTGATAAAACAGAAAGCGGACTTCGTTATAAAATTATCCAGAAAGGTGACGGAAAAAAAGCGGAAGCTGGAAAAACAGTATCCGTTCATTATACGGGCCAGCTTGAAAACGGAAAAACCTTTGATTCTTCTTACCCAAGAAAAAACCAATCGAATTCCCATTAGGTCAGGGAAATGTTATTGAAGGCTGGGACGAGGGAATTGCTTTGTTGCAGGTTGGTGATAAAGCCCGTTTTGTAATTCCATCTTATTTAGGATACGGAACAAGTGGTGCTGGTGGCGTAATTCCACCAAATGCCACTTTGGTTTTTGACGTTGAACTAATGGATGTTAAGTAAGTAGAGAGCCACTTTTGAAAATCAAAATTGTGTGAATCAGTTATTCCGAACTTGTTTCGGAATCTCTTCCAATTAAAATTAAGATTTCCTTAAATCGAAGAATCCCAATAACAACTATTGGGATTCTTTTTATATTTACCTCAAACCAAAACCAATAACTCATGAAATATAAAATACTTTCCTTAGCTATTTTAGCTGTAATGGTCTATTCCTGTGCGAGTAAATCAACTACTCCAACTGTAGCGGTAAAAACCTCAGAACCAACTGTTACAACCGAACCAAATGCTCCAATCGCTACTGTAATGACACCAGAATTAGCAGAAGGAAAAAGTTTATATGAAAACAATTGCGCACATTGCCATAAATTATATGACAGGAAGGATTTTACTGCAGAAGAATGGACGCCAATTGTTCAAAGGATGCAAAAGCAGGCAAATTTAGACGATCTGACAACTCAGAAAATATATAACTATCTTACAATGAATTAATAAGAATCCCGATTAGTCGGGATTTTTTTATTCCTAAACCGTAAAGCCATCCGGTAAAACGGCTCCTTTTTTTACTACTATAATTCCATCTTTAATAGTATATAAAGGGGTATTGGTGTCTTCTAAATGCTTTCCGCCATTAAGCCTCACGTCATTTCCAATTCTACAGTCTTTATCAACAATCGTGTTATTGATATAACAGCGCTCGCCAACACCAATATTGATAATGCCATTGAGATCATTAGTTCTGATTTCTTCCAGATTTTGATAGTGGTCATTTCCCATAAGGTAGGAATTGCTTATTGTTGTGCCATAGCCAACGCGACTTCTGATGCCAATAACCGAATGTTCAATTGTAGCTCCGTTTAGAATGCATCCTTCGGCCACAACTGATTTGTCGATAGTAGAGGCGCCTGTAATTTTTGAGGGAGGTAAAACTCGGGCACGGGTATATATTTTACTCGAATTATCAAACAGGTTAAACTTTGGTATATCGTCTGTCAATCCTAAATTAGCTTCAAAAAAGGAATCAATATTTCCAATATCCGTCCAATATCCTTCATATTGATAGCTTAGTATTTTTTGGAAACCTATCGCTTGCGGAATGATCTCCTTACCGAAATCCTTGGTCTCATTATTCCTCATCAATTGAACCAACAAATCCCTGTTAAAGATATAAATCCCCATCGAAGCCAGATAATGCTTGTCTTCAGCTTTAGATTCTTCGCTTACTTCAGAAGTCCACTCGGGAAGCAGGCTGGCATTTGGTTTTTCGATAAAGGAAGTGATAAAACTATCATGATCTGTTTTCAGGATACCGAATTCCGGTGCTTCTTTAGCGGTTACAGGTAAGGTAGCAATAGTAATGCTGGCGCCACTTTTCTCATGGGCTTTAATCATTTTATTAAAATCCATCTGATACAACTGATCTCCGGATAAAATTAAGGCGTAATCAAAATCATGATTCATAAAATGGGTCATGCATTGTCGTACTGCATCAGCCGTTCCCTGAAACCAGGTTGGATTATCTGGCGTTTGTTCTGCGGCCAGGATATCGACAAATGCCGTACTAAAGTGACTGAAATGATAGGTGTTTTTTATGTGCTGATTCAAAGAAGCCGAATTAAACTGAGTCAGCACAAACATCCTTTTGATGTCTGAATTAATGCAATTCGAAATCGGAATATCCACCAAACGGTATTTTCCTGCAATGGGAACTGCTGGTTTAGAGCGGCTTTCTGTTAAAGGAGCCAGTCTGGAGCCTTGTCCTCCGCCCAAAATGATTGCTAGTACGTTGTAATTCATTGTATATAATGATTTAATTATGCTTTCTCTTTTTCGAAACGGGCAATGACTTCCTGATAATAATGGAAAGTAATTTTAGCAATCGATTCCCAGCTAAATTTTTCCAACACTTTTTCCCTGCCGGCTTTTCCCATTTGATTGGCCAGGCTTTCATCATCCAGTAACTTATTGATTTTTGCTGCAAAATTCTTTTGAAATCCGTCGGGATTTTTCGGATTGAAATCGGTACGTGAAATACTTTCTAATGGAATCAGATATCCTGTTTCACCTTCTGCTATAATCTCTGGAATTCCGCCAACGGCACTTCCAACTACTGGAGTTTCACACGACATGGCTTCGAGATTTATGATACCAAAAGGTTCATATAATGACGGACAGGCAAAAACTCTGGCGTGGCTGTATAAAACTTTGACTTTTTCGCGAGGCAGCATTTCCGAAATCAAAATAACCCCATCCCTTTTCGATTTTAAATCGGTAATAAGTTCTTCTGTTTCTTTGGCGATTTCGGGTGTGTCTGGTGCACCGGCGCAAAGAACAATCTGGCAATCCGGATTGAAATATTGAGCAGCGGCAATCAATTGGGAAATTCCTTTCTGGCGTGTAATACGTCCTACGAAAAGCACAAACGGAATGTCCGGATTGATACCATATTCATTGAGTAAATCAGTGTCAAACGTAGGTTGGTAAAACTCAGGATCAATACCGTTGTGAATGACTGTTACTTTTTCGGGTGAGACGCCATATGCTTCGATTACATCCGTTTTCATTTGTTGGCTTACGGCTATTATTCCGTCCGCAGTATTGTAGGCTTGATGCTCAATCCAACGTGAAAGAAAATAACCATTTCCTAGTTGCTCTACTTTCCAGGGACGATGCGTTTCTAAACTATGCGTGGTTAATATCAAAGGCGATTGCAAAAGTTCTCTGGAAAATATGCCTGCTAAATGCGTATACCAGGTGTGACAATGGATAACATCAGCTTCTAAAGTGTGCTGTGACATTTCTACATTTCGACTCAGGTTATGAAACATCTTAATATGTGGGTTATTTTCGTCTTCTGGTTTAGTTAGTGAAGATTCTATTCCCAAGATATTCATGTTTTCAGTAGTTTCTTCCTGATTTCCGAAACATCGCACATCAACCTGTCCTAATTTGGAAAGTTCCTGACTCAAAAAGTCAATGTGAACTCCGGCACCGCCATAGATGTTGGGTGGAAATTCATTTGAAAATAAAGCAATTTTCATATAGTATAATTCTGGTTGAAGATTGTAAATGATAAAGCTAATGCTAAAATTAATCTTTTAAGTATAAAGATGGTCACAAATAGCGTGTAATCTGTAAATTTGATGAAAATATAACAGTTAATTCATGGAGAATAATTTGCAATGGCAGGATTTTGAAAAAGTAGAAATGCGAATCGGAACCATTATTGAAGTCAATGATTTTCCGCAGGCCAGAAAACCGGCTTTTCAGTTGACCATCGATTTTGGAACTGAAATCGGAATCAGAAAATCATCTGCCCAAATTACGAAACGCTATAGAAAGAGGGAATTAACCGGAAAACAAATAGTTGCAGTTGTCAATTTTCCAAAGAAACAAATTGGCAACTTTATGAGCGAATGTTTGGTTTTGGGTTCAGTGAATGAGGATGATATTGTATTACTCTCTTCTGATTTGAAAGTTGAAAACGGATTGCGTATTGGTTAAGCTTTGTTTTTTCTCTTTTGCGACATATACATATTGAAAACAGACAAAATAATGAAAAGAATTGGTACAATAAAAAAACCTTTTCTTTCGTCAAATGTATTTTCAGCTATAGAAGTCTGGTAGTTATTATAGATAATATATAACCAAAAAACAATGCAAATCGAATTGATGATTATGCTATGTTTGTTAAGGAAAGCTATAAATTTCTGCATATGATTTTAAATTAAAAAAGCCCAAAATTTTAATTTGGGCCTTTGTTATTTTTGATTAAATATCGTCAAAATTGATATCGGTGAAACTTTTCTCGGTAATAGGTTTTTCTGTTACAGTTTCTGTTTCCTGATGAAATTCTCTTTTGAAATCTTTCTGATGTCTTTCGGAAATCACTTCTTCCCCTTTATGGTTTAATACATAAGTGGTCATTTCTTCTAAAATTTCAGAAAAAGCGGCGAAGTCCTCCTTGTACAAATAAATTTTATGCTTTTTGAAATGAAAGGAACCGTCTTCTTCAGTAAATTTTTTACTTTCTGTAATGGTTATGTAGTAATCATCGGCTTTTGTTGCTCTTACATCAAAGAAATAAGTTCTTCTTCCGGCTCTTAAAACTTTAGAAAAAATCTCATCTTTTTCTAACATATCATTTTCTCTCATATTCTTTCGGTCAATTTAGTAGTGTTTGTAAACAGTTCAAAAATGGTAAATTTTTTGTTACCAAACAACATTTTAATTTAATTCTTTTTCCGAAAGTTGTTTTAAATACAATTCCGCATAATAGCCATCTTGGTTTATTAATTGATTATGAGAACCTTCTTGAATGATTTCGCCTTCGTCAATAATTATTATATTGTCTGCATTTTTTGCCGATGAAACCCTGTGGCTGACAATAATTGTAGTTTTGTTTTTTGAGATTTCAAGCAGATTATTTAATATCTGCTCTTCTGTTTCGGTATCAACAGCTGAAAGGCAGTCATCAAGCAATAGTATTTCCGGATCTTTGATAATGGCACGCGCGATAGAAACCCTTTGCTTCTGTCCACCGGAAAGTGTGATGCCTCTTTCGCCCAGAATAGTTTCGTACTGCATGTTAAAATTAATAATGTTGTCATGGACTACTGCTTTTTTTGCAGCATTGATTACTTCTTCGTCTGTTGCGTTTTCTTTTCCGAATTTGATGTTGTTTTTAATGCTGTCGGAAAACAGAAAAGCGTCCTGAGGCACAATTCCTATGCTGTTTCGCAAATCGTATAAATTTACTTTGTCTATTTTTTCTCCGTCAATGGTGATCATACCTTCTTTGATGTCGTACATTCTTGTAATCAAGGATAGTATGCTTGATTTTCCGGAACCTGTTTTTCCCAAAATCGCTAAGGTTTCTCCTTTTTTTACTTTAAATGAAATGTTGTTTAAAGCTTTAATTTGAGTATCTTCATAAATAAAACTAACATCCTTAAATTCAATTTCTCCCTGAATAATTGTACGCTCTGCTGTTTTGTTTTTTATGGAAGGTTCGATTTTCAGGAATTCATTTATCCTTTTTTGTGATGCTTCTGCTTCCTGAACCAAAGAAGAAACCCAGCCAATAGTAGCCACAGGAAAAGTAAGCATGTTGACATACATAATGAATTCGGCTATTGTTCCAATGTTTTTTATGGTTCCGTCGATAACCATTATGCCACCAAAGTAAATTACAATAAGGTTGCTCACACCAATCAAGCCAATCATCAGTGGTCCGAAAAGCGATTGTATCCGGGCAAGGTTCATACTTTTGGTTTTGCTTTCTTCAGCTATATTCTGATAGTTATCCTGATACTGTTTTTCCAGGCCATAAGCTTTTACTACACGGATTCCGGAGAATATTTCCTGAGTGAAAGTGAAAACCTTCGATAAGTATTGTTGAAAAATGGTACTACGCTTATTAATTTCCTGGCTTAGTTTGAAAATTATGAAGGCAACAATCGGTAAGGGCAATATTGTATATAATGTCAGTAGAGGCGAAACGTTATACATATAAATAATAACAACGGTAAACCGGATAACGGTATTGATGGTGTACATTACTGCCGGCCCAACATACTGCCTTACTTTACCAACATCCTCACTGATGCGGTTCATTAAATCTCCAGTGCGGTTCCGTTTGTAAAAGTCCTGATCTAAAACCTCATAGTGACGGAACACCTCATTTTTTAAATCATATTCCACATGGCGCGACATTACAATTAGGGTTTGGCGCATCAGGAAAGTCAGGATTCCGGCTATTGCTGCGGTAAATAAAATCCAAAATAGATTTTGGATCAGTTCTGTTTTAACAGCTTCATAGCTTGAGGTTTTGTTTAAGAAATTGGAAATATCTGTAAATGATTTACTTACCAATTTGGCAACATAGACAAAAAAATCTGCGCTACAATTGTGATGATAATTCCTAATAAAAAATGGAATTTATATTTTATAAAATATTTGTTTAAATATTGAAGTTCTTTCATTAAAAATTGATAGAATTGATTTAATAGCTTCTTTTTCTGTTAAAATTATTAAATATAATTTAATTATTGTATTCTTTATATAAATGGGTTTTATTAACAAATTAGCATTTATCTGTGATTTGAGTGAGTTTTATTGAATAAAGTTTTAATTTTGCAGAGGCTTTTTAAAAAAGTCTTAATTAATACATTTACAAAATGACATCAGAAATTACTACACCAGCAGAGCTTAAAAAAATGGATCCCGTTTTTGGCCAGCTATCTTTTGATAATCACGAACAAATTGTTTTTTGTAATGACAAAGATACAGGTTTAAAAGCAATTATTGGAATCCATAACACAGTTATGGGACCGGCACTTGGTGGTACAAGAATGTGGAAATATGCCAACGAATGGGAAGCTTTGAATGATGTTTTGCGCCTTTCCCGTGGAATGACTTATAAGTCAGCTATCACAGGCTTAAATCTTGGTGGCGGGAAAGCGGTAATCATTGGTGACGCTAAGGCTGATAAGACCCCGGAAATGATCACGCGTTTCGGTCAGTTTGTAGATTCGTTAAGCGGAAAATATATCACGGCAGAGGATGTAGGGACAACTACAGAAGACATGGACAGGATTAACGAAGTAACAAAACACGTTACCGGAATTTCTGTTGAAAGAGGTGGTTCTGGGAATCCTTCTCCGGTAACAGCTTATGGTGTTTATATGGGAATGAAAGCTGCGGCTAAATACCAATTTGGTTCTGATAATTTAGAAGGTAAAAAAGTATTGGTTCAGGGAACTGGCCATGTGGGTGAAACCTTAATCAGCCATTTGACTAAAGAAGGAGCAATCGTATTTGTCGCTGATATTCACCAGGACAAGATGGAAAACATGGTGGCTAAATATGGTGCTAAAATATTCATGGGTGACGATTTATACAGCGCTGATGTTGATATCTATTCGCCTTGTGCATTAGGGGCAACAATTAATGATGACACGGTTAATAAAATTAGAGCTAAAGTAATTGCAGGAGCTGCCAATAATCAGTTGGCTGTAGAAGCAGTTCACGGACCAATCCTTAGACAAAGAGGGATCGCTTATGCTCCGGATTTTTTAATAAACGCGGGTGGAATTATCAATGTTTATGGAGAATTGGTAAAATACAGCGATGGTGAAGCTATCAGAAAGACAGAGAATATCTATAATACAACACTTGAAATCTTCAAATTTGCTGACGACAACAATATGACCACGCAGCAAGCAGCAATGCAGATTGCAGAAAACAGAATCGCACAAAGAAAAAAGAAAACGCTAATAAGTAATAGCGGTTTTTAAAATATTACTATTTTTGCAAAGCGAAAGGGTTTCTTTCGCTTTGTTAATTTTTAAAAGTTCTTATCCGTGTTAAACAGAAGACATATTCGAGTAAAAGTAATGCAGTCCATTTACGCATTACACCAAAAAAACTCTGATGATATTGAGAAAGAGGAAAAGTTTTTGCTTCATAGTATTGATAGTATTCAGGATTTATATCTAACCATGCTGTCTTCTCTCGTAGAAATTAGAAAAAGGAAATTATTTTTCTTGAAGCTTCAAGCAAAAAGCACTTGGTAACACCTGAAGAGAAAAATCCAAACCGAAAATTTGTCGATAATGCCGTTCTTCAGTTATTGGAGGAAAGCAACTCCTTGAGCATTGCGCTGGAAAAACGAAAAATCAACAACTGGTCACTTGACGATACTTACATTTTGATTTTATTAAACGAAATCAAACAAAGTGCATTGTATCAGAAATACATGCAGAACAAAAAAAGTTCGTTTGAGGAAGACAAAGAATTTGTGGTGGAAATGTTCACCGAATTAATCGCGCCAAACGAGAAATTATATGAATACCTGGAAGACAACAAACTGACTTGGGTTGACGATATTCCGGTAGTGAATACACAGATTTTAAAGCAGCTAAAGCAAATTTCTGAAAAAGACGAATTTAGGGTAACCAAATTATACAAAGACCAGGAAGACCAGGAATTTGTTAGTTTGTTATTCAAAAAAACAGTTCTGAATGAAGTAGACCTCGCAAAGGAATACATCGATAAAACGCCAAACTGGGATGCAGAAAGGATAGCCGAATTGGATACTATTATTTTAAAAATGGCCATCTGTGAGTTTTTGAAATTTCCTTCCATTCCCGTCAAGGTTACCATCAACGAATACCTGGAAATAGCAAAAGAATATTCAACTCCAAAAAGCAGCATTTTTATCAACGGAATTTTAGATAACCTTATCAAGGAATTTCAAAACGAAGACAAAATCAAGAAAACCGGAAGAGGTTTAATTCAAAATTAAAATCAATAAATATTATGGAACAGATTACTAAATTTTTACCTTTTATATTAATCTTTGCAGTGATGTATTTCTTTATGTTCAGGCCACAACAAAAGAAAATTAAACAGGAAAAGGAATTTGAAACGGGTTTAAAGGTTGGCGATAAAATCATAACTAAAAGCGGTTTTCACGGTAAAATAGTTGAACTTGCCGAAACCACTGTTGTAATTGAAACAATGTCAGGAAAACTAAAATTAGAGCGTTCTGCTATTTCATTAGAACTAACTGCAGCATTGAATAAAAAAGTATAATTAAGTTATAGTTTTTAACCGCAAATTCGTAAATTATTTACCACAGATAGGTATTTTAATTTGCGAATTTGCGGTTTTAATATTTATTCCAGTTTAAAAAGCACATCACGTATTTCCTTAAAATGCGTCCACGGAATGAAATGATCGGCATCTTTTATAGAAATAATTTCAAGTGATTTCGCATTCACAAATTCCCTTCTCATAAACGCCACATTACTGTAGGGAACCAATTGGTCTTTTGTACCGTGAACAATTATCACTTTCGATGTTAGATTCTTAAGTTCTGCTTCCAAATCATACAAATCATTTTTCAGATACCATAGTTCGTCATTCGCAGGACGAAGTGCTCCCGGAACTAAGTATCGAAACGGTTTTGCCTTAACAATTACCCGCCAGTTTTCAGGAGTTTCTGCTTTGGGATCGACAGAACCAGCGAGGATTACCAAAGTCGCGTAATCATTGGGTTTTTCTGCAGCCATCTGTACAATTGTTGGTCCACCAAGAGAGTGCCCGATTAAATAAATGGGTTTTCCGTTTGTGGTTAGTTTTGTAAATTTTTCAATGATAGAAGACTGAGTACTTAAATTTTCTGCTTTACCAAAATCACTGTAACCAAATCCAATCCGGTCAATGGCAATCATACGGTATTTGGAGAGTAGTAAACTGTCCTTTAGATAATCTTTATAAGCATCCCAGCTTCCGGGAGAACCGTGGACAAACAATAAGGTAGAAGCATCTTTCTTTCCGGTTTCGATGTAATGAATGGTAAAGCCGTTTATTTCTTTAGAAGAATCAATATAGGCCGTTTTGGATGCGGTAAAGAATTCCTTAGTTTCCTTACTGTTCATCCTCATTCTCATGCACGATTGGCAGAAAATCAGATAGATAATAGCTAAAAAACAAAAAATTGATTTCACTTTATTTCGTCTTATCAGAGTAAATAATTTTTGCATCACTGAAATGAAGAGTTATATTAAAATAAAAATCTACCGCAGATTCGCAAATCTTTATTTCAAACCTTATGATTTTTAATTTGTGAATTTGCGGTATTTTTCTACCATGGATAGGTACTATTTTTTCTTTTTCTTCTTGTCTTTCTTTTCAGTTTTAGAAAAATCAGTAGTCGCAGTGAGTTCAGCGATTTTTATGATTACATCAATGGCTTTCTGCATGCTTTCTACTGGAACATATTCATATTTGCCATGAAAGTTATGGCCACCGGCAAAGATATTCGGGCACGGTAATCCCATATAAGATAATCTGCAACCGTCAGTTCCGCCACGGATAGGTTTTATCAGCGGTTTGATTCCTAATGATTCCATTGCCTTTTCAGCCAGATCAACGATGAACATTACGGGTTCAACCTTTTCTTTCATGTTGTAATATTGATCTTTAACTGTAGTAATTACAATGTCTTCCCCGAATTGTTTAGCAAATTTCTTATTGAATTTTTTGGTGATATGGTGGATTAGTTCCTTACGTTTTTTGAACTTTTTCATGTCGTGGTCCCGAATGATTAGATCCAGTTTGGTTTCCTCAATGCTGCCTGATATTCCGGTAACATGAAAGAAACCTTCGTAGCCTTTTGTTTCCTGAGGTGTTTCGTGTTTCGGTAATTCGTTGATAAATTCATGAGCGATAAGCATGGAGTTAATCATCTTTCCTTTGGCATAACCAGGATGGACGCTTTTTCCTTTGAAGGTAATTTTTACACCAGCCGCATTGAAATTTTCATATTCCAATTCGCCTATCTGGCTTCCGTCCATGGTGTATGCCCAATCTGCGCCAAATTTCTCTACATCAAATAAATCGGCACCACGGCCAATTTCTTCATCCGGAGTAAAGCCAACACGAATCTTTCCGTGCTTGATTTGTGGATTATTTACTAAATATTCCATCGCCGTTACAATCTCTGTAATTCCGGCTTTGTCATCCGCGCCAAGCAAAGTCAATCCATTAGTTGTGATTATAGTTTGCCCTTTGTACTGAAGTAAATCCTTGAAATAGTTTGGAGACAAAACGATATTCTGATCAGCATTCAGCACAATATCGCCACCATCATAGTTAGGCCATATCTGCGGTTTTACATCTTTTCCGGTAAAATCGGGTGTAGTGTCAAAGTGGGAAATGAAACCTATGGTTGGAACGTCATGATCTACATTCGAAGGCAAAGTTGCCATGATATAACCATGTTTGTCGATAGTAACTTCCTTTAGGCCGATTGCCTTTAGTTCTTTTGCCAGTTTATTGGCTAAGTCGAATTGTTTTTTGGTGCTTGGTGTAGTGTCAGAGTTTGGATCTGATTCCGTATCGATTGTAACGTAGCTTACAAAGCGGTCGATTATGTTTTGCATTGGATTATTATTTTTACAAATATATTAATTACTATGATGGGAATTCAAATATTGGCGTCTCAATATTTATAAATAATGTACCTGTTGATGGGATTATTTATAGCAAGAGTAAGCATTTTGGGATGGCTGACTTTGTTTAGCCTTGAGCCGGAATTCAGTATGTTGAGCAGCATTTTGGCATAAGTCATTTCACTTCCGTGGAATCCGTCAATTACTTCGCTGTCGTTGGAGTTTATCGTCTTTAAGCTGCTATAATCGTATAATTCAAATGAATATTTTTTGAAAAGAGGATTACATCGTTGGTAGAGATGATCTCTGTAGCCAAACTTTTTACTATCGTTCATTTTTTTATTGACAGCATCTGCAAATGGCGGAAAAAACGCTACGACATGTATTTGGTTATTTTTGCAGTAGGTCAGTAGTTTTTCTAATTCTGAAATTGCTTTGGGATTGATGCTGTTACCATATTTAAATTGAATCCGCTCATCTTCAATCCGCGAAAAAGTATCTTTGAAATTATAATCATTTGCGGTGGTGTCATTTGCTATCTTTTTTTCAATATCAATGCCGTATTGCATGCTGCCATCATTTCGGAAGCCAAGATTATTGACACAGGCGTTCAATCCGATAAGTTGGATTTTATTTTTATGGTTGGACATGTTTAAACTGTATTTTGAAGCTAACAGATCCTGCCAGGTTTTGAATATAGTTTTTATATCAGGGTTTTTACGAAAGGCTTCCTTCCAGAAACTGGCATTTTTTATGGTTTTTATTTCATCCCAGTTTTTGTTAAACATCCACTGGTCTAAACCAATAATTAGGTATTTCGGATGTTTTTCTTTGGGGATTGTTTTCAAAAAAGGAACAAAATCAGCTACACCTGAAATGGTATATCCGGCATTATAGAAACTGGTTTCGAACATGTTTTCCCTGAACTGTAAAACTCTTGAAGAACCCAATGCGATGACTTCGAAACGTTTGTGTATCATCAGTTTTTTCCATTTCAGGTAACGGTAATTCTTTTCATTGTAGCTGTAACCGATGATTGCTTTTCTATTACTTTTTAGTGTCGCATCCAAGTCATTGAAATTCTCACCTGAATGATTGAGTATATAGATAGGCGGTGCTAAAAAAGAAATAGAGGGAGAATGAAAACAGCTATTTTTAAACAAAATTTTTTCATCAACAGAAATTAAGGATGCCCAATGGAATTGCTAATTTATAAAAATAAAACAAGCATAAAAAAGCCGAACTAATTAGTTCGGCCTTTCTTTTCTGATAATATTTCTCAGGATTGCTTTTTCGGGGTAATTAATGACTTCCAAAGTGATTTCTTTTCCTTTTTTTGTCTGTCCATAAATGATGTATAATTTTCCGCCTTCTTCCTTAATGTTGCTTTTGTCGAAATCAACATCACCATAAGTCAACGTGTTTTTTATGTCAGCAGTATCAACCCAGTCTTCTGAAAGCCTTCGCGAAGCCTCAATGTCATATTGAAAAGGTTTGTTTCGGATATCGTTTAAGACTCTTGCATTGGGAAAATAATTGCACCGGGTATCTTTTCCGCTAAGTACGGCAGCGACAAAAAAAGATCCCATAACCAAACCGATTAGATAGTAGGCAACTCTTTGGTAAAGTTTCATGTTTAGGTATTAATTGGCTGCAAAAGTAATCAATGTTCAATAAATTTAAGCGTAAATTTATTTTAAAAAACAATTAAATTAATATCATTGTCCGGAAGGTTAAACCAGTCGCCAATGGCTTTATTGGTCAGGATGCCATGGTAAAGGTAAACGCCGTTTTTCAATCCTTTGTTGCAGCGAATGGCACTCTCCAAGCCACCATCTTCGGCAATCTGCAGTAAGTAAGGCGTAATAATATTGCTTATAGAAAGCGAAGCTGTTTTGGAATAACGTGATGGAATATTCGGAACGCAATAATGAATGATATTATTTTTTATAAAGGTTGGATTTTCATGTGTAGTGACTTCCGAAGTTTCGAAGCAACCTCCGGTATCAATGCTTACATCTACAATTACCGCACCTTTTTTCATGTGTTCCACCATGGTTTCTGTGACTACTACCGGACAACGGTCTTTGCCCCGCATCGCTCCGATCGCAACATCACAACGGCGAAGTGCTTTCAGTAATGATTTTGGCTGAATGGTGGATGTGAAAATGCGTTGGTTTAAATTATTCTGGAGTCGGCGTAATTTGGTAATCGAATTGTCAAAAACCTTTACATGTGCACCTAAGCCTAATGCAGTTTTGGCTGCAAATTCACCAACAGTTCCTGCTCCAAGGATGACAACATCAGTAGGAGGAACTCCGGTTATGTTCCCAAGTAATAATCCTTTTCCAAATTGGTTGTTGATCATTAATTCGGCCGCAATCAAAACAGAAGCTGTTCCTGCAATTTCGCTTAAAGATTTAACAGCAGGATAGGAGCCATCTTCGTCTTTTATGTATTCAAATGCTAAAGCGGTAATTTTTTTCTTTGATAAAGCTTCGAAGTATTCTTTTTTTCTGGTTTTTAATTGTATGGCTGATATTACTATTGCATTTTGGTTAAGCAGTGCAATTTCTTCCATCGTTAAAGGCTCGACCTTTAAAATCATGGGGCAGCTTAGTACCTTTTTTACGTCTTTGGTAATGGTGGCTCCGGCCTCGCTGAATTCCTTATCGGTGTAGCTTGAACTTAGTCCAGCACCCGATTCAATCATTACTTTGTGGCCATGCGAGGTAAGCGAATTAACAGCATCAGGCGTTAAGCAGATCCGTCTTTCCTGATAAGAGGTTTCTTTTGGAATTCCGATAAAGAGTTCGCTTTTATGACGGTATACTTCTAATTTTTCCTCCTGAGGTAAGAGTTGCTGCTTTGTGAAAGGGGTAAGGGCCATACTGCACAGTTGAATTTTGCACCAAATTACGAAAATTTATTCAATTATGTCAGCCTGAGATTTCTTTTACCGTCAACGGATTGAGAGAGATGAATAGTAGAATAGTTTTCGGGAAGCAAATTCGGAATCTTTTCCGCCCATTCGATAAAGCACCAGTTTCCGGAATAGAGATAATCATCGATTCCCATATCCAAAGCTTCAATTTCCGATTTAAGGCGATACATGTCAAAATGATAAACCATCAGATTATCATCTGCTTCATATTCATTTACAATCGAAAATGTCGGACTGCTGGTGGCATCTTTTACGCCCAGTTCATTAGCAATAGCTTTGATTAAGGTAGTTTTTCCAACGCCCATCACGCCATGAAAAAGAATTACCTTATTTGGTTTTTCGGCTATGATTTTTTTGGCAACCTGTTGTAGTTCGTCAAGTGAAAATATGATTTCCATAAGTTGAGTAATTAGTAATTAGTGAATAGTAATTAGTGAAAAACTTGCTAATCACTAATTACCATTTACTAGTCACTTTCTATTTCGGATTAAAAACTAAAAACGGAACGATCATTTCTTCTAATGAAATGCCACCATGCTGATATGAATTTCGATAGTAACTTACGTAATGGTTGTAATTGTTCACATAAGCCAGGAACAGATCATTCTTTGCAAAAATATAAGAACTACTCATATTGATGGTTGGCAGGCCAATTCGTTTTGGATCTCTTACAGCATAAACATCTTTGTCTTCATAAGTAAGGCTTCTTCCAGTTTTGTAGCGTAAATTCAAACTGGTGTTTTTGTCGCCGATGACTTTAGATGGGTTTTTCACGTTGATAGTTCCGTGGTCAGTTGTGATTATCAATTTGAAACCTAATTTTTGTGCCTGTTGGATGATTTCCAAAAGAGGCGAATTTTTAAACCAGCTCAGTGTCAATGAACGGTAAGCCTTATCATCCGAAGCCAATTCCTTTACAACATCCATTTCGGTTTTGGCGTGGGAAAGCATATCTACAAAATTGTAAACAACGGTAACAAGGTCGTTATCTTTTAAGCCTTTGAAATTCTCCGCTAATTTTTTCCCGTTAGACAAATTGGTAATCTTAAAATATTCCTGTTTGATGTTTAAGCCTAATCTTTTCAAATGTGCTGTCAGGAATTCGGCTTCATACAGATTTTTCCCTCCGTCTTCCACATCATTCTTCCAATACTGCGGAAACTGTTTTTCCATTTCTATAGGCAACAACCCAGAGAATATTGCGTTTCGGGCATATTGTGTAGCCGTTGGTAAAATGGCATAATATGGAACCTCTTTTTCGAGTTTGTAATGATTTCCAATAACGCCTTCCATAGCTTTCCATTGGTCGTAACGAAGGTTGTCGATAACCACGAAAAGTACAGGTTTGTCTTTTTTTACCAATTCGGGAACGACTAATTCCCTGAAAAGGGTATGCGATTGAATCGGTTTATCGGCTTTAGGTTCGAACCAATCTTCATAATTACGCTCGATGAATTTACTGAATTGCGCATTGGCTTCAACCTTCTGGCTTTCCAGGATTTCAAACATGCTTTGGTCATTGATGTTTTCTAATTCCAATTCCCAGAAGATAAGTTTTTTGTAGAGTTCCACCCAATCTTCATAACTATTGACCATTGCCATTTCCATAGCAATTTTTCGAAATTCCTTTTGGTAATCGAGCGTGGTTTTTTCAGAAATCAATCGGGAATGATCGAGGTTTTTCTTTAAACTAAGTAGTATCTGATTTGGATTTACAGGTTTAATCAAATAGTCCGCGATCTTAGAACCGATCGCTTCTTCCATGATATATTCCTCCTCACTTTTGGTAATCATAATCATCGGTGTGGATGATTTTTTCTCCTTCATTTCAGATAGTGTTTCCAACCCACTCATTCCGGGCATATTTTCATCCAAAAAGACGATATCAAAGTTGCCATCTTCAAACGCATCAACAGCATCGCGACCATTGTTAAAAGTGGTGACTTTATAATTTTTCTTTTCCAGAAAAAGGATGTGCGGTTTTAACAAATCAATTTCATCATCAACCCAAAGTATTTTGATAGGATCCATAGTCGTCTTATTATTTATCGCAAATTACTAATTATAGAACGCTCTAGTATTAAATTTATTATAAAATATTAAAATAAATTTTAACTAAAATGGAATGTTAAAGTGTGTATTAGGTTTGTAATATTCTATACATTTGTTTTGTTATTCAATTAGAAATCAATTAAAAACCGTAAAATGAAAAAAGTAATTTCAATGATGGCTGTTGTGGCATTTTTATTCACTATGAACGCAAATGCTAATAACGAAACGCCAAAGAACAAAAAGAAAGCAGCTAAAACAGAGAAAGCTTGTACTACTGCTGAAAAGAAATCTTGTGCATCTGGAGAGAAAAAGGCTTGCTGTGCTTCTAAAAAAGCAGAAGAAAAAAATAATCAAATTAGATTATTTTAGAAAGAGTGTCTGAATTTCAGGCACTTTTTTTGTATAATTACTTTGAATGTTAACATTATGCTATACATTTGGCAACAATTTGTTATTTTCAAGACAAACAAGTATCAAAATCATAATTATGCAATTAAAAACCAAACTTACAATTAGTATGTTGACAGCACTACTCTTGATTAGCTGCAACAAAAAAGAAATCCAGTACGAAGATCCATTATTAACCAATAGGGACACCACTCTCATTCCGGGCGATAATTTTTTCTACTATGCCAATGGAGGTTGGTTTAAGAAACATCCGATTCCAAGTAGTGAAAGCAGCAACGGAATTTTTAGAACAATTGGCGATACCATCAATGCTCAGATTAAAAGCATTTGCGAAAAATCGGCAGCAAATAAAGACGCTGCTAAAGGTAGTAACGAACAAAAAATAGGTGATTTTTATGCGTCTGGAATGGACACTTTATCTATTGAAAAAGTCGGATTAAAACCATTAGCTGCAACCTTGTCAAAAATTCAGGGGATCAGAGATGTTCCTTCACTCATGAATACTATGGGTTATCTGCATACCATAGGTGCCGGACCAGGATTCTCTTTCTATGTTGGGCAGGATGACAAAATAAGCTCTAAGAATGCTTTGTTCTTCGGACAAGGAGGTTTGGGTCTGGGCAACAGGGATTATTACTTTAACACAGATGCAGAAACAGTAAAAATCAGAACAGAATATGTAAAGCATCTGCAGGCTATGATGGAACTAACCGGTGATGATGCTACAAAAGCCAAAAATGCTGCTGCAACCATCATGAAACTGGAAACTGAATTGGCTAAAAACAGCCGAAAGTTGGAAGCCCTTCGTGACCCAATTAGGAATTACAACAAAATGTCTTTGGCGCAATTCAAAGCCGCCACTCCATCAATTGCTTGGGAGAATGTTTTACCGCAGTTAGGCATTTCAAAGGCAGACACCGTAATAGTTGGTCAGCCAGAATTCTACAAAGGATTGGATAAACTTATTACTACTTTTTCCATTGAAGATTGGAAGACATATCTAAAATGGGATTTGATAAATTCTTATGCTTCTTATTTGAATAATGCCATTGAAACACAAAATTTTTATTTCTACTCGACTATATTGAGTGGCGTAAAAGAGCAAAAGCCAAGATGGAAAAGAATTGTGGAACAAACTGATGGTTCATTGGGTGAACTAATTGGACAAGTGTATGTTGCCGATTATTTGCCAAAAGGGTCTAAAGAAAAACTATTGGAAATTGGAAATAATATCCGTGACGTTTATGCAGACCATATCAAAAAGTTGGATTGGATGAGCGAAGAGACAAAGAAAAAGGCGCTTTTCAAGTTGAGTAAAATAGTAATGAAAGTGGGCTATCCTGACAAATGGAAAGACATGAGCAGCGTTTCAATTGCCCGAAATGCTTATTGTGAGAATGTTATAGCTGTTAACAAATGGTCTTATCAGGACATGATTAAGAAGTTTGGGAAACCGGTGGACAGGACAGAGTGGGGCATGTTCCCGCAAACGTATAATGCCTATTATAACCCAAGCAATAACGAAATTTGCGTTCCTGCCTGTAATATTTTAGTGCCGGGCTTTGAAGGCAGAATGCCTGATGATGCCATTTTATACGGTATTATTGGAGGCTCAACTTTTGGACATGAAATCACCCACGGATTTGACGATCAGGGAAGCCAGTATGATGATAAAGGAAACCTGAACAACTGGTGGACAGCGGAAGACAAAGCAAAATTTACTCAGAAAACCAAAGCTATCGTTGCCCAATTCAACAAGTTCGAACCGCTTAAAGGTAAGTTTGTAAATGGCGATGCTACTCAGGGAGAAAATATTGCAGATTTAGGTGGTGTTGTGATGGGATTTGAAGCGTTCAAGAAAACCGCACAATACAAAAACAAAGAAAAAATAAGCAATTTGAGTCCAGAGCAAAGATACTTTTTAGCTTATGGCTATGCTTGGATGGTACAAGCCAAAGATGAATATATTGGAAGGCAGATCATGACTGATGTTCATTCACCAGCACAATTCAGGATTAATGGACCGTTAATGAATATTCCAGAATTCTATAAAGCATTCAATGTAAAGGAAGGAAATAAAATGTACTTACCGGAAAAAGACAGAGTTGTCATCTGGTAACAGTTAAAACAGAAAGCCCATCAATTTGATGGGCTTTTTTATGCGTAAAAGATTCTTATAAATTCATTCCACCCGAAACTTCAATTCGCTGTCCGTTTACCCATTTCGCATCGTCGGAACCAAAGGAAGGTAACAACGCCACCAATGTCATCAGGCAAGCCAACTCTGCCAAGAGCGGTCTGGGAAGCAATGTAATCGTTGAGTTCTTTATTATCCCTAACAGCACCACCACCAAAATCGGTTTCAATGGCTCCGGGAGCTACAATATTAACTCTGATTCCTCTTTCTCCTAGGAATTTTGCCTGATATTTTGAAAGCGTTTCTACACCACCTTTCATTGTTGCATAGGCATCATAACCGGTAAAGGAAAATCGGGTAAGGCCTGAAGCAATATTTACGATTCCGCCACCGTTATTGAATTGCGGTAATAGTTTTTGAGTTAGGAAAAAGGAGCTTTTAAATGAACATTTACCATGTAGTCAAACTGTTCTTCAGTCGTTTCGCCGAAGCTTGCGTGTGCTCCAACTCCTGCATTATTCACAAGGAAATCAAATTTGTCTGTTTGAAAATGGTTCTGAAGCGTTTCCTTAATTTTGTCTGCAAAGTTTTGGAATGAATTGGAATCGGCTACATCAAGTGGTAAGGCGAAAGCTTTTCTGCCCAGTTTTTCTATTTCTGCAACTACATTTTGTGCTTCGTCCTTTCTGCTGTGATAAGTGATGATTACATCTGATCCTCTTTCGGCTAATTTTAAAGCCATGTTTTTGCCTAAGCCACGGCTTCCACCAGTAACTAAAGCGATTTTTGAACTATTTGTCATTTTGTTGTTGTTTTTAATTACAATGCAAAGTTGACAAATATCCTTACGGTGCTTGTTGCGATTTTCAATCTGTTATTTGTAAATTTCAAATAACTTGTCCCTGAAGCTTAAAGGCGAAGCTGCTGTCTGCTTTTTGAAAAAGTTGGAAAAGTGCGCTACTTCCTCAAATCCGAGGCTAAACGCAATCTCCGAGATGTTCCAGTTAGTTTGCCTTAAAAGGATTTTAGCTTCCTGTGTTATTCGGCTGGCGATGATTTCGGTTGTGGTTTTTCCAGTCATGTCCTTGAGTACTTTGTTGAGGTGATTTACATGTACCTGTAACATATCCGCGTAATCCTTTGCTGTTCTTAACTGTAATATCTGTGTTGGCGATTCGATAGGAAATTGTCTTTCAATGAGTTCGATGAATAATGTTGAAATTCGTGAACCTGCATTAATACTGTTCCTAGAGGCAATAATCGGCTTCAGCTTTTGTCCGTAATGGATCAATTCGATGACGTAATTCCGAAGCAAGTCATATTTGAAGGAGTAATCAGAGCCAATTTCAGTGTGCATTTTGTCAAAGGTTTGCTCAAATTCCCTCGCTTGCTCTTCTGTAATCTGATAGATGAAATCACTGTTGGAATTGAAAATCGGAATATCATCGATAACCAAGCCACTATTGGATTTGGTGATGAATTCTTTAGTGAAAACACAAAAATGCCCACTTTGATTATTATCTAAAGGTGTGTATTTATAAGGAATTTTTGGTGTGGCGAACAGAATTGCATACTCGTTGATGTCAATTACCTTGTCGGCGTATTCAACCTTGTTTTTGCCTTTAATCAGGCTTATTTTATAATAAGTCCTTCGGTTGTAAGGCATTGTTGGTTTTGCTGTGCAGGTTTTATAAAGGTCCTGAATATTGAAAACATTAAAATGACCAATATCATTGCTGTTGTTTTCGTCTAAAAAATTATCAAGTATTGGGCAATTGCCACCAAAAACATCTTTATAAAATTCTTTTACGGTTATAGTTTCCATTTTGCAAAATTCAAATAGTATGCAAAGTAAGTGAATTTTAAATAAAGTAGCTAAAATAAAAATCCCATCAAATTTTGACAGGACTTATTGATTTAGTATTTCTTTGCTATTGCTTCTTCGTAGCGTTCGGAAACTTTCTTCCAATTGATTACTTTAAAGAAGTTTTCAATATATCTTTTACGTTTATATTGGTAGTCCAGATAATAAGCGTGTTCCCAAACGTCCAGGTTTAAAAGTGGTGTTCCTGATACGGTTTGTTTTGGCATCAAAGGGTTATCCTGATTTGGCGTTCCTACAACCTGTAGTTTCCCTGTTTTGTCTAAAACCAACCAAGCCCAGCCAGAACCAAATTGTTTCTCAGCGGTATCAGTAAATTGTGTTTTAAAGTTTTCAAAACTACCAAAGTCTTTTACGATAACTGTTGCTAAAGTATCTTTGGGTTGTCCACCCGCTTTTGGACCCATTCCTTCCCAAAAGAATCCGTGATTATAATATCCGCCGGCATTATTTTTTAAATCGGCATTGGTACCATCCGCCTTTTTTAAGATGTCTTCAATAGATAAATCTGTCAGAGTTGCATCTTCTGCTACAATTTTATTCAGGTTGTTGGTGTACGTTAAATAATGTTTGGAATAATGCACTTCCATCGTAAGGATGTCTATACTTGGTGATAGCTCATTGTATTGATAAGGTAGTTTTACCAGCGAAAACTGACCTTCTGCGGCAGTTACGTCATCAGGTTGTCCAATGGTAATTTTTTCTTCGGCGGAAGGCAACGGAACTTCAACAACTTCGGTTAGTTTTTTCTTTTACAGGAAGGTAAAAACAACATAAAGGTAAAGCATAAAACGGCTGCAGTAATTTTCCTCATAACCTACTTTTTATCTTTAGCAATCTGGTGGATTGATTCAATGTATAATTCTTTAGCCTCTTCAACAGATAAATGGCTAATCTGCATCCAGGCATTCGTTTTGAACGCATTCCTTAAATCAAAATCTGCCGAATGGTTGTAATCTATGGTTCCAAAGGTGGCCTGTTTATAATAGGCATACAGGCGCAGCTGCACATCTTGCGGAAGCTCGGATTGTGACATTGTTGAAGCAATCTCGACTGCTTCCAGAAATCTAACATCTAATTCGTTTTCGGACATTTTTATCCTTTTAGTGCAATAATAGTTTCGTTTCCAACGGCATTTTGCTGAAGTTTAACTTCTATTTTAGTCCCTAACGGGAAAAACATATCGACTCTGGAACCAAACTTAATAAAACCGGCGTCATCTCCCTGGCGGACTTCAGTTCCTTCTACGGCGTAATTTACGATACGACGAGCCAAAGCTCCTGCAATCTGTCGGTATAAAATCTCACCAAATTCTTTGCTTTCAATTACAACAGTAGTTCTTTCGTTTTCGGTACTTGCTTTTGGATGCCAGGCTACTAAATATTTCCCGGGATGGTATTTGCTGAATTTTATTTTTCCGCTTACACAATAACGGGTAACGTGTACGTTGATTGGCGACATGAAAATCGAAACCTGTAGTCGTTTGTCCTTAAAATATTCGTCTTCGAACACTTCTTCAATAACTACCACTTTTCCGTCAACCGGCGCTAATATAACTTTGTCATTTGGAACAATCTTTCTGTTGGGATTCCTGAAAAACTGTAAAACCAATAAGAGTAAAACTAAAGTTATTACCTGAATGGCTTTCTCCAGCCAGGACATGGATGGTGTTGCAAATTTGTGGGATATAAGGAAAATGATCACGGTTAGTGATGTTGCTATGAGAATGATTTTTCCGCCTTCTTTATGAAACATAATATAAGATTTGATAAAACAAATAAACAAATGGTGCTACAAATATAATACTATCCAGCCGATCTAGGATACCGCCATGGCCAGGCATTATTTTTCCGCTGTCTTTTACAGCAGCTATTCTTTTAAACTTAGACTCAATTAAATCGCCTAATGTACTGAATATGCTAATGATTACCGGACTTATTGTCCAGATAAGTATGGAACCTCCAATATAATATTTAGAGATTAATATTCCGGCAATAACCGAAAATACGATTCCGCCAATAAATCCTTCGATGGTTTTTTTAGGAGATATTTTCTCAAAAAGCTTGTGTTTTCCGATTGATTTCCCAACAATGTAAGCAAAAGTATCATTAGTCCAGATTAGGATAAAGATGCTTATTATTATTTGTGGATTATGACCATACTTCCCAAAAGGAATTTTTGAAATTAATATAAACGGGAATATAACATAACCAATAACATAGATGTATTTGGAAAGCTTATCTATTTTTTCCTTCTTCGAAATGAAAAGCAGGTGAAGACATTTCACCGAAACAAACAGTGTTGCCAATAAAAGCAATCCATCGTTAATGTGATCGGAATCGGGTAAATATTGTTTTTTTGAATAGGTGGCAAGCGTGTAGGTAGAAGCGCCAAAAAGAAGAGGTAGTATTACATTTAGTTTGACTAACTGGCAAAATTCATAAATTGCGATTAACATAAAGACCCCAAACAGAATATAGAAACTGGCAAGGGAGTATGAGGTAGCAATTAAAAGCAGTGCGACATAAACTACACCAGATAATAATCTCTTTAGCGATTCGTTCATTTTATAAATCTTCTAAAAGCAGCAGGTATAAGTTCTTCGCAGTGCTTCCATATTGAAGAAAGTCTTCGTCTTTTGCTTTCTCAAAATACTTTATTGTAGTAATATTGGTTGGATAATCCTTATCGTATTTCTTCTTTATTACCCGAAGACCATCACTTTTAGCTTCCAAAATCTGGCTTGTAGTAGCCAAAATAACAATGTTATTAGGTAAATCGTTTGGCTTATTTTGCTTAATTTGATTGGATGAAAAAAGAACAGAACCTTCATCAGCAATAAGATTTTCGCAACTGGCGAATAGGAATACAGGATTGGTTGGTTTATCGTAAATCAATTTGTTTTCGTCCAACATACTGAAAAGTTTGGGTTCATAGCACAAAGCTTCGCACTCAAACCAGTCATTTTCCTCTAAAATATTCAGGAACTGATCTTTTACTTCATTTAAGTTTTCGCAATACAAAAACTTACCGCCATTTTTTTTGAAATTATAGGTGAACTTTTCATCCACAGGAAGTAGTGAAAAGCTGGAAGGAACATTATTGAATTCGCTTTGACTTTCTTCGTCAGAGGCATCATTACCGGTGCCAAAAATTTTTCTGAAAAGACTCATGCTTGCTTGGGTATAATCTAGGTTGAAAATTGAAATCCTTCAAAGATAAAAAAATCTTAATTCAAAAGTGAGTTTTGAATTAAGATTTTATAAAATTGTTAAAAAACGGATTTGCTTATACGATATCGGTTTCCTCAGCTGTAATTTCGAAAGGTCTTTTTCCGAAAATGGTTTCCAAATCGTCTTTGAAAATTACTTCTTTTTCAATCAAAATATTAGCCAATTGTTCCAATTTATCCCTGTTGTCTTCAAGGATTTTTATAGCTCTTTGGTATTCAGTTTCAATCAATGTTGAAATTTCCTGGTCAATTACCAGCGCCGTTTCCTCTGAATACGGTTTGGAGAAATTATATTCGCTTTGACCGGTAGAATCGTAGTAAGTGATATTCCCGATTTTATCATTCAATCCGTAAATCGTTATCATTGCACGTGCCTGTTTGGTTACTTTCTCCAAATCGCTTAAAGCACCTGTAGAAATTTTATTGAAGATAACTTTTTCAGCCGCTCTTCCGCCCATGGTGGCACACATTTCATCCAACATTTGATCCGGACGTACAATTTGTCTTTCCTCTGGTAAATACCAGGCAGCACCTAAGCTTTGACCTCTTGGAACGATAGTTACCTTTACCAATGGCGCAGCGTGTTCCAACATCCAGCTAACAGTAGCGTGGCCTGCTTCGTGAACGGCAATGGCTCTTTTCTCTTCGGTGGTGATGATTTTATTTTTCTTTTCCAAACCGCCGACAATCCTGTCAACAGCATCTAGGAAATCCTGTTTGTCTACTGCTGTTTTGTTATTTCGGGCTGCAATCAAGGCAGCTTCGTTACAAACGTTGGCAATATCAGCACCTGAAAAACCTGGCGTTTGTTTGGCAAGGAAATCCGTATCGAGATTTGGTACTTTTTTAAGCGGAGCCAAGTGTACTTCAAAAATTTCTTTTCTTTCACGGATGTCCGGTAAGTCTACATAAATCTGCCTGTCAAAACGACCTGCACGAAGTAAGGCCTTATCCAAAACATCAGCTCTGTTGGTTGCCGCAATTACGATTACGTGTGTGTTGGTACCGAAACCATCCATCTCTGTCAGTAACTGGTTCAAAGTGTTTTCGCGCTCGTCATTACCGCCTGACATATTGTTTTTTCCTCTGGCTCTACCTACGGCATCAATTTCATCAATAAAGATAATAGATGGCGCTTTGTCTTTTGCCTGTTTGAATAAATCTCTGACACGCGAAGCTCCAACACCCACAAACATTTCAACAAAATCAGAACCTGATAGCGAGAAGAAAGGAACTTTAGCTTCACCCGCAACGGCCTTGGCTAATAAGGTTTTCCCTGTTCCCGGAGGCCCAACCAAAAGTGCTCCTTTAGGAATCTTACCTCCTAAAACAGTGTATTTTTCTGGCGTTTTAAGGAATTCTACAATTTCCTGTATTTCTTCTTTGGCACCTTCTAATCCGGCAACATCCTTAAAGGTTGTCTTAACTTCGGTTTTCTCGTCAAACAGTTTGGCTCTCGATTTTCCGATGTTGAATAGTTGGCCTCCGCCACCACCAGCACCGCCTGACATTCTTCGCATAATCAATACCCAAAGACCGATGATGATAGCAAAAGGAAGTATGGCAATTAAGATATCTGAAATGTTGCTTTTAGGCTTAAAATCAAAATCCTTTAATCGGCCTTCCTGCTTTGCTTTTTCAATATTATTCTGGAATACTTCATCGTTACCGATATCAAAAGAGTAGTGAGGACCTTTGTTGGCATTTCCCATGAAATCTTTTGCAATCTTCTTATTTTCCTTCTCTTTCAGCGCTGCTGCAGTCAGATAGGCTTCACCTTCGGTTTTGTTGTAGATGATTACTTTTTCGATTTTCCCTTTGTTCAGGTATTCATCGAATTTTGAGTAGGATATTTTGGTAGAGTCCTGAAAACCAGAACCGCCAAAGAAATTAAGAGCAATAAATCCGGCAATTACAACTACGTAAATTATCCACGGACTTATCTTAAAATTAGTGTTATTAGGTTTCTTTTCGTTAGCCATTTTTTTCTATGAACTATGATTTTTTAATATTTATTTTGGATGGTAGTTATTTTGGCATCACCCCAAAGTCCTTCAATATTGTAGAACTCGCGGATTTGTTTTTGGAAAACATGAACAACAATGTTTACATAATCCATCAAAACCCATTCGGCATTGTCCGTTCCTTCAACGTGCCAGGGTTTATCTTTTAATTCTTTAGAAACTAATTTTTGAATGGAGTTAACGATTGCGTTAACTTGTGTATTGGAATTCCCGTTACAGATGATAAAATAGTCACAAACTGCTGTATCTATTGCTCTCAAATCGAGGATGTCGATGTCATTTCCTTTTACTTCTTCTATCCCTTTTATGATGTTCGCCAAAAGAACATCTGTGTTAACCGCTTTCTTCGTCATTTATATTTATGTATGTTTTGCAAAGGTATTACAAATTGTCTTTATTTTTGCTTAACAAAAGTTTAAAATTCGTTAATATTTATCATTGTATCATGCCTATAATCAAACTCGATGCCATAGATTCCACTAACGATTACCTAAAGCAATTATCAAGGGAATCCGCACTGGAGAATTACACTATCGTCATGGCAGAGGAACAAACCAAAGGCAAAGGCCAAATGGGAGCCAAATGGGTGTCTGAAAAAGGTAAAAACCTAACTATGAGTATATTGGTTAAGGATTTAGTGATGGATAATAAAAATATTTTCGACCTGAATGTTGCCGTTGCGCTTTCAATACTGCAGGTTTTAAAAAATAGCAACATTCCAAATATTTCGATAAAGTGGCCCAACGACATTATGTCAGATTCCAAAAAGGTGGCAGGAATATTAATTGAAAATACCCTTAAATCCAAAAAGGTCTTTAACGCAATTATTGGTATTGGACTGAATCTGAACCAAACAAATTTCAAGGATTTGCCTCAAGCGACATCACTTACCAACATTACAGGAGAAAATTACGAATCGGAGAAAATCGCGTTTCTTCTAGGGAAATCTCTGGAAGAATACCTTCACGTGCTCACTAAAAGCCCGGCAATGCTTTGGGATGAATACCATAAAAACTTATACAAAATAAATTATCCGCTGGCTTTTGAGGATAAGGACGGCAACCGTTTTATGGGTATTATCAGGAAAGTTAAGAAAGATGGTAGATTGGAGGTTTTACGGGAAGATGATAGCATTACTAACTTTGAAGTAAAAGAAATCAAAATGCTTTATTGAGTGTCGGTAGTAAAGTTAGCGCAGAAACATACTAAACACTCCGAATAAACACGATAAAGGTATTTCAATTTAAAGGCGGTTGGTTCTTGTTAAAAGCCGCAAAATAATCCAATACAAATTTGAAAATATTTCTTTTTCTTTGAAGCTAAATTAATTACTTTTGTGGCACTTTATCCTGAACCCGTTTCAGGATCTAACCTAAAATATTTCATTATTATGAACATACACGAATATCAAGGAAAAGAAATTTTAGCAAGTTATGGCGTTCGCGTGCAACGTGGCATTGTAGCTAATAGCCCTGTAGAAGCTGTGGCTGCCGCCAAACAATTAACTGCAGAAACCGGAACAGGTTGGCATGTTATCAAAGCACAGATCCACGCCGGTGGAAGAGGAAAAGGTGGTGGAGTAAAACTGGCTAAGAATTTACAGCAGGTAGAAGAGATATCAGAACAGATTATCGGAATGATGTTGATTACACCTCAAACATCAGCAGAGGGGAAGAGAGTCCACAAGGTTTTAGTAGCTGAGGATGTTTATTATCCAGGAGAAAGTGAGACGTCTGAGTTCTACATGTCTGTTCTTTTGAACAGAGGTACCGGAAGAAATATGATTATGTATTCTACTGAGGGTGGAATGGATATCGAAGAGGTTGCTGAGCACACACCACACTTAATCTTTACAGAGGAGATTGATCCTGCTGTAGGATTACAGGGTTTTCAGGCACGTAGGATTGCTTTCAACTTAGGGCTTTCCGGAAATGCCTTCAAGGAAATGGTGAAGTTTGTGGATTCCTTATACAATGCTTATATCGGTTCAGATGCATCCATGTTTGAAATCAACCCGGTTTTAAAAACTTCGGATAATAAAATTATGGCAGTGGATGCCAAAGTAAATATTGATGACAATGCGTTATACCGTCAGCCGAAATATGCTGATATGCGTGACATCCGTGAAGAAAATCCAATCGAGGTAGAAGCTAAGGAAGTAGGATTGAACTATGTTGACCTTGACGGAACTGTTGGCTGTATGGTTAACGGTGCTGGACTTGCAATGGCAACAATGGACTTGATCAAATATGCAGGTTTTGAACCGGCAAACTTCCTTGATGTGGGCGGAACTGCAGATGCCAAACGTGTGGAAACAGCCTTCCGAATCATATTAAAAGATCCAAACGTAAAAGCGATCTTAATTAACATCTTTGGTGGAATCGTTCGTTGTGACCGTGTGGCACAAGGTGTTGTTGACGCATATAAAAACATGGGTGACGCTATAAAAGTGCCAATCATAGTACGTCTTCAGGGAACTAACGCTGAAATAGCAAAAGAATTAATCGACAACTCAGGAATGCCAATCTTATCGGCTACACAATTCCAGGAAGCAGCTGATCAGGTGAAAGCGGCTTTGTCGTAAAGGATTAAATTTTATAGTTAATAAGATCCCGAGATATTCTCGGGATTTTTTTTCAAATTCTCACTCAAACCACCCAAATACTTATTCGATCCATTTTTACACAAAAGGAAATGCTATTTTTGTTTCTGGCAGGCGTTAAAATGTACCTTATGAAAATAATCAAAAATCTCTCCTAATATCTAGTGTTGATTTTATCGGCAACAGGCTGGTCACAGAATCGAACGGGGGACAGTTTGGTTTCGGTGCTGCAAAAGACCAAAAATGATATCGACATAGCACAGCTTCTGAATACAATAGCCGACGAATACAAGTCGAGTGCCCCAAACTAATGACGCAATATGCCAATCAGGCATTGCCATTGGCGACAAAAATCAAATACAAGCGCCAATAACGCCTGCTAGACCTGGTTTTGATGCAGTGTATCAAATTGTATATAATAACAAAGGCAATCAAACACTTTCGGGAAATATATTCTTTACTTATGATGATACTGTTTTAGCAACACTTACACCAAATACTCAAACTACAGGTTCTTTTGAAGATGAGATCAAATGCTGCTTTGGTTGCTGGAGATATGGTAAGCAAAAAAGCCAATATCTTTTTCGATTACAACTTCCCTGTGGAAACCCTGAGGATACAGTATTGCAGTCACTAAGCAATCCTGATGTTGCAGTGGATGCCTCAATTGCAATTTATCCAAGCCCAACCAAAGGACTAATCAATATCGAATGCAACAATATCATCAAATCGGTGCAACTATACGACGTTCAGGGTAGGATTTTGCAAACGGATTTAAATGATACTCAGACATCATTAGACCTAACCATCCAGTCCAACGGAATCTATTTCATCAAAATCATTTCTGATAACGGAATGAAAAGTCAAAAAATAGTTAAGGATTAATTAGTTATGTTAAGTTTTAAAGCCTTCCTTACAAAGAGAGGCTTTTTTATCTATATTTGGTATTGTCTAAACCAAACCCTTCATGAAAAAACTATACATTATTTTGCTGTTTCTTAGTGCTTTTGCCAACGCACAAATCGTCAATATTCCTGATGCCAATTTTAAGGCGGCGCTTCTTTCCATCGGTGTTGATACCAATTATGACGGTGAAATCCAAGTAGCTGAGGCACAAGAAAGAACGATGGTAATAATAGATAACCAACCATTGATTACTTCGATAGAAGGAATTCAGAGTTTTACAAATTTAGCAGATGTATTGTTATACAACATGCCCAATTTAACGAATATAGATCAGTTGTCGAGCGTCCCAAATCTTAGAAGTATTGATTTAAGTAATTTACCTATGGTGACTTCATTAAATATAAGCGGATGGAGTCATTCGTTGACGTGGTTTAGGATATGGCAAGGAATGGATAACGTTAATACATTAAATTTCAGCGGCTTTACCCAGCTGCATACTTTGATGCTTTATGGCATTGGTACAATAGGTCCCATGAATTTATCTTCCCTTAATTTAACAGGATGTACTGCACTTACGGAGGTAGTAATAGGCACTACCAATTTGGCAGTATTAGATGTTTCAACCTGTACAGCTTTACAGACGCTTCGTTTTGGGGATAACAATACATCAAACGTGGATGTTTCGGGATTGACCAATTTACAGACACTTGATCTTCGATCAATGGGAATTTCTAATACGCTGCATTCGGTAAATGCCAATGGATGCACTGCCTTAACTCAGATTGATGTTAGTAGTAATTTGGAGCTTGAAACTTTATACATTAAAAACGGAATAAACGAAACGCTCCATCTATCGCATTGTGATAATTTATCCTTTATCTGTGCGGATGATTCGCAAATTACTTCGGTGCAGTCAAATCTTAACAGTAATGGATTGACATCCACTGTCGTTAATTCGTACTGTTCCTTTACTCCCGGAGGAAACTATAATACTATAACTGGTAAAATTACATTTGATGCCAACAATAATGGTTGTGATGCCAGCGATATTTCCCAGTCCGGCATAAGAATCAACATTACTGATGCCTTAAATACAGGCGCCACTTTCTCCAATAATGACGGGAATTATATATTTAATGTTATGGCAGGGAATTTTACGATCACACCGGGTTTGGAAAATCCAACCTGGTTCAATTTTTCTCCTACTTCGGCAGTAATCCCTTATGCGAACAGCAATAATAATACAGCAACTCGGGACTTCTGCTTTACGGCCAACGGAATCCATCCTGATCTCGAAGTTACTATAGTTCCAATGTCAGGAGCAAGGCCGGGTTTTGATTCTGATTATAAAATAATTTATAATAACAAGGGTAATCATACACTTACCGGAAATGTGGCTTTCGCGTATGATGATGCGGTTTCCGATTTTGTTTCTTCATCTGTTGCACCCAATCTTCAGTCGACAGGTTTACTAACTTATAATTTCAGCGGTTTGCAGCCTTTCGAAAGCAGAAGTTTTACCATTAAATTAAACCTAAATACTCCAATGGAAACTCCCGCCTTAAATGATGGGGATGTAGTACATTTTACTGCAACGGTAAGTCCATTAGCAAATGATGAAACACCTACGGATAATACATTTCAATTTAATCAGGTTTTGGTAAATTCGTTTGACCCAAATGATATAATATGTGTAGAAGGCAATATAGTTTCTCCTTCACAAATTGGGAATTACCTGCACTATGTTATCAATTTTGAAAATGTAGGAAGTGCTTCAGCCCAAAACATTGTTGTAAAAGACATTATTAACACGGCTCAATTTGATGTTAATACTTTACAAATGCTAAACAGTTCAGCTAACGTATTAACAAGGATGACAGGCAACGTTGCCGAATTCATTTTCGAGAATATTAACTTACAGCCTCAGGCTCATGGTAACGTTTCATTTAAAATAAAATCAAAAAACACACTGGTTGCAGGAAATATTGTAACACAAAGTGCGGGAATCTATTTCGATTATAATTTCCCAGTCATTACTGATCCAGCTAATACCATTTTCCAAACGTTAAGCAATCCTGATGTTGCAGTAGATGCATCGATAGCAATCTATCCAAACCCAGCTAAAGGACTAATTAACATAGAATGTAACAACACCATAAAATCAGTTCAGTTATACGACGTTCAGGGCAGGATTTTACAAACGAATCTGATAAACGGAAATCAGGCATCAATTGATATATCAACACATTCTAACGGAATCTATTTTGTCAAAATTATTTCTGATAACGGAATAAAAGTTCAAAAAATAGTTAAGGATTAATTAGTTACGTTAAGTTTTAAGGCCTTCCCCACAAAAGGAGGCTTTTTTATTGTCAAAACCAAACCCTTTATGAAAAAACTATACATTCTTTTGCTGTTTCTTAGTGCTTTTGCCAACGCACAGATAGTCAATATTCCTGATGCCAATTTTAAGTCGATATTGCTTTCGGCAGAATCCAATAATTCTACTGCTCAAAATGCATTAGGCCAGGCTATGAGAATTGATACCAATACCGATGGCGAAATTCAGCTATCCGAAGCTCTGGTAGTAGCAAAATTAAGTTTGTATGGACCTAATATATCAAATCTTACCGGGTTAGCTTCTTTTTCCAATTTAACATTTCTTGATTGTTCCAATGAAGGGATAACGAGCCTTACATTAACTAACCTGCCATTTTTGAAAGATTTTTATATCGGCTTTGCCGGCCCTTCTCCATTACAGGTTATATCGATAGATTTAAACGGGGTTCTAGTCTTGAAACTATTACCTGCCATAGGATTGCGTCGCTCGCAACGCTAAATATTGCGGCTTGTGTTAATTTAAGGCAAGTGGATATTTCCTATTCAAACCTATCTGCACTTAATTTAGATTTGACAAATTCGCCCGAACTATTGAGGCTTGAAGTAACAGACTGTGTTTTGAATTCTTTAAATGCATCAGGCGCTTCACAATTAGCAACGGTTGATTTTAATGGTTCTACCTTTGAAACCCTGAATCTTTCGGGAACAGGAATTCCAAATACTTTAGATTTGCATGGAAGCTATGACAGGACAATCCATCATGTGGATGTCTCAAATTGCACGAATCTGATTACTCTTAGGGCTAGCGGTATTCAAATGCAAAGTATCAATCTTACAGGTTGTACTAGCATGACTGGCTTAGATGTAGGACTCAACAATTTAACATCTTTGGATTTGAGTACCTTAGTAAGCCTACAGGCTTTTTCAATGGAAAATAATACCCATATTGAGGTTTTAGACTTATCCAACAGCCCTCATTTAGTTAATGCTATACTGGGCTATAATTCTGGTGTAAGGGTCTTAAATATTAAAAATGGAGCTAATGATGCAGCTTATTTCTTAAGTCCTAACAGTCAATTTCAGAATCCGCTGAGATATATATGTGTAGATGATAGTGAATTCGCACAGACAATGTTGCTTTTGCCTCAAACCTTTAATCCGGGTTACTATCCTGCAGTAAACAGCTACTGCTCGTTTGAACCTGGCGGGCAGTACAATACCATAACAGGAAATGTAATTTTTGACATTAACAATAACGGCTGTGACCCAGGAGATGTTCCAATAGGAAACTTAAGGTTAGATATCACTGACGGCACAACTCAAGGAGCATGCCTTACAGCAGGAATGCTTGACTATACCTTCTATACACAGGCAGGTAACTTTACTGTTACACCTTCTATAGAAAATCCTTCGTGGTTTACTTTCAGTCCTGCCACTGCAACCATTCCATTTGCGGATAACAACAATCATACGGTGAACCAAAACTTCTGCATAGCTCCTGTCGGTGTGCATCAGGATGTTGAGGTTTTCGTTATTCCTTTCGGAAATGTAACTGCAGGTTTTGATGTATTATATCAGCTTACCTACAAAAACAAAGGTAATCAGCCTGTTTCAGGTAATGTTACATTCGCTTATGATGATGCTGTTTGTGATTTTGTATCGACAACCATAACCCCAAGTTCACAATCAACAGGTTTGTTGAATTATAATTATACCAACCTACTTCCTTTTGAAAGTGTGACCAGCTATATCAGGTTAAATCTAAATAATCCAACCGAAACCCCGCCTCTAAACCAGGATGACCAATTAACGTTTACCGCAATCATTAATCCAAATGCCGGAGATGAGAACCCTTCAGATAATCAATTCCAACTGCACCAAACCGTTACAAATTCCTTTGATCCAAATGATATAGTGTGTGTTCAGGGTAATAGGGTTTCGCCATCAGAAATTGGGAATTACCTGTACTATGTCGTGAATTTTGAAAATACAGGAAGCGCTCCCGCACGGAATATTGTCGTTAAAGATATCATTGATACTGCTAAGTTTGATGTGAATTCACTACAGCTAATAGGTTCTTCAGCGTCGGTAGTAAGCAGGCTGACGGGTAATGTTGCCGAATTCATTTTGGAAGATATCAACCTTGCTGAGGGTGCACATGGTAATGTTTCCTTCAAGATAAAATCAAGAAACACACTGGTTGAAGGAGATACCGTAACCCAAACCGCAGGTATCTATTTCGATTATAATTTCCCGGTCATTACTGATCCTGCCAATACCATTTTCCAAACTTTAAGCAATCCTGATGTTGCAGAGGATGTATCAATCGCAATTTATCCAAATCCAACAAAAGGGCTAATCAATATCGAATGTAACAACACTATAAAATCGGTTCAGTTATACGATGCCCAAGGAAGGATTTTACAAACTAACGTGGTAAATGAAGCTCATGCCTCAATAGATATTTCAACCCAGTCCAACGGAATCTATTTCATCAAAATCATTTCTGATAAAGGCATCAAAGTTCAAAAGATTGTTAGAGAATAGATTAGTTTATAACAGTTAATGATCCTTAAACCCCGTTTCAGTTATGAAGCGGGGTTTATATTTAGGATGTAAACAAATATTTAATACCCTTTCCTAAGCTTCGATGAGTGTGACAAAGCATACAATATCAGCAATGCTATATTAAAACACGTTTTTTATCAAATAATTAACTAAAACGTTGCCGTAATTCTTTTTTAATTCATTTCAAATTCCCTAATTTTGGGAAATTATTAATTTACCAGATTTAATTCCCATTTTTATATCATGTCTAAAACAGCAATATTAGAATTTGATGGCAACAAATATGAGTTTCCCGTAATTGTAGGAAGCGAAAACGAAGCAGCTATCGATATTGACAAACTCCGTGCCCTAACAGGCGCAATAACTCTTGATCCGGGTTATAAAAATTCAGGTTCATGCAAAAGTGAAATCACATTCCTGGACGGTGAGGAAGGAATTCTTCGCTATCGTGGGTACGCAATCGAAGATTTAGCGTCTAAAGCAGATTTTCTTGAAGTAGCCTACCTGGTAATCTTTGGAGAACTGCCAACAGTAGCCGAATTAGCCCAGTTTGAAACGGATATTCGCAAGTATACGTTAGTAAACGAAGAGATGAAGAACATCATTGATGGCTTTCCTAAAACAGCACATCCAATGGGCGTTTTATCTGCGCTTACCAGTGCGTTAACAGCCTTCAATCCAAAAGTAGTCAACGTAGAGAACGAAAAGGAAATGTATGAGGCCGTTTGTAAAACCATGGGTAAATTCCTGGTCATAGCCACATGGACTTACAGGAAAATGATGGGTTATCCATTAAATTACTATGACAATACAATAGGATACGTTGATAATTTCATGCAGTTAATGTTCAAATTGCCAACAGGACCTTACACACCAAATCCTGTAGTTGTTGATGCATTAGATAAATTATTCATACTTCATGCAGACCACGAGCAAAACTGTTCCACTTCAACCGTTAGGATAGTTGGTTCTTCGCACGCAGGCTTATTTGCATCAATCTCAGCAGGTGTTTCCGCTCTTTGGGGACCACTTCATGGTGGAGCCAATCAGGCTGTGTTGGAAATGTTGGAAGACATTCAGAAAGATGGAGGCGATGCGGCAAAATACATGGCGAAAGCTAAAGATAAGGATGATCCTTTCCGCTTAATGGGATTCGGTCACAGAGTATACAAAAATTTCGATCCAAGAGCCAGAATCATCAAAAAAGCAGCCGATGAGGTGTTAAGGACCCTTGGGGTAGATGATCCAATTCTAAAGATAGCAATGCAATTAGAGGAAGCTGCTTTAGTAGATGAGTACTTCGTATCAAGAAAATTATATCCAAATGTTGATTTCTATTCCGGTATCATTTACCGCGCATTAGGAATTCCAACGGATATGTTTACTGTTATGTTCGCCATCGGACGTCTTCCTGGCTGGATAGCACAATGGAAGGAAATGCGCATCAATAAAGAACCAATAGGTAGACCAAGACAGGTTTACACTGGTCATCCTTTAAGAGAATTTAAATCGAAAGATAAAAGGTAAATCCCTTTTTAGCTAGATAAAAAGACTCCTTGTTAAAGCAAGGGGTCTTTCTTTTTTATATTCAATTAGTTGTAAAAGTTAAGAAGAAGTTATGTAAAGGAGATGGTAAAATTAAAATGTAGGATTACATCTTAAAGTATTTCTTAAAAAATGTATTTCATCGAATATAAGTGTATTTTGTAGATTTTTTTAAATTAAGAATATATATTTGAGTTGTCAAAGCAGCAGAACAATATAAAAAAATTAAACGTGTTTTAATCGATTTTTTAATTCTTAAATGTTCTGTTATGAAAATGAAAACTACCTATCTTTTTGCAATTTTAACTCTGTTTGGAGTTATTCATTTGGCAAATGCCCAAGCTCAAAACACTTTTTCAGGACAAAATGCGGGAGCCAACAATACAGGCAACTACAACACAGGATTTGGCCAAAATTCTCTTAAAAACAATTCGAGCAACAGCAATAACGCTTTTGGACACGGAACATTAAGTTTCGCTACAGGAGGTTTTAACAGCGCTTTCGGAAATGAGGCGTTAGCTTTAAACCTTAACGGAACATTAAATAGTGCATTTGGCACCAGAAGTTTAGCGAATAATTTATCAGGTGCAGGAAATGTAGCTCTTGGACACAGGACTTTAGAAAGGAATGTGATTGGCAATTTCAATACGGCGATCGGATATGGAGCCTTATTGAATAATATTGGAGCCAGTAATATTGCAATTGGTGCCAATACACCAAGGCATTTGTGGTCTGGAGATAATAACATCTTCATTGGAACGTCAACCGCAAACTACTTAACTAACGGTAGCGGTAATGTTTTCTTAGGACAAATAGCAGTATCCAAACTTCCTTCTACAGCTTTTTTAGCAGGATCCAATACCAATAACACCATTATCATAGCAGACGGAGCAGGAACGCAGCGGATTCTTGTACACGGAAATGGTAACACTGGTATAGGATTGGGCAATAACGTAATACCAACTAATAAATTAGATGTCAAAGGTGGAGTTGCCATTGGAAGAAACTTCACTCCAAATGGAGTAACTCCAAGTTTTGTAGCTCCAACAAATGGTTTAATTGTTGAGGGAAGAGTTGGTTTAGGAACAGCTACACCAAACAATAAACTTGAAATCAAACATGGTGTGAACGGTAATTCGGGACTGCGATTCACAAACCTGAACAGCAGTTATAATCCACCGACTTACGAATCAAATACTAAATTTTTAAGTGTCAATGCTACAGGAGATGTTGTTTTGCAAAATATGTCTAATAATACTGTTGAATCTAATGAATTGTCTTCAATTGCCAATGTAATGAGAAGTAATGTTAACGGTATAAGTGACACTGCAAACATTGTAAATTCAATATCAAATTCAATAAATACCAATAATCAGTTAATCACTACTGTAAATGGTGTTGCAAGTAACCCGGTTGATTTGCCTTTACAGGAATTAACAGAAATTGACGGAAGTACAACCAACGAACTACAGACAATTTCACAGTCAGGTAACACCGTTACATTATCAAACGGTGGAGGTTCAATCACACTTCCAACTTTCGTAGATACTGATAGTCAGTTTTTATCATTAACTGGAAATACGTTGTCCATTTCAAACGGAAATAGTGTTGTGCTTCCGACTGCAACACCTCAAACACTTTCGCAATCAGGAAATACAGTTACCTTATCAAACGGTGGAGGTTCTTTCAACTTGCCAACCTTCACTGCTACACCGCAAACCATTTCCCAATCAGGTAATATAGTAACGCTATCCAATGGCGGAGGAACTTTTACTTTGCCAACGACAAGTGTGGTGGCAGGAACAAATGTAACGGTTACCGGTAATGGTTCAGCTGCAACGCCTTTTCAGGTTAGCTCTTTGGATAAAAGCATTTATGCAGATAACGGAACCATCAATCAGGCTACAACTGTCAACAGCAATAGAATTGTTTATATGAACAACAGCAATATTTGGTTTAATGGTTCCAGCAGTGAATCCAATGGTAAGATATATGTAGGTTCAACGGCGACTTATCCCAATGTAACGGGAAATTACAGAATGTTCGTAGAAGGAGGGATCCTGACAGAAAAAGTTAAGGTAGCTTTAAGAAGTTCGGCTAATTGGGCAGATTATGTTTTTGAAAAAGATTACAACCTGATGCCTTTGAATAAAGTAGAAGAATATATCACTACAAATAAACATCTACCTGGAATAGCTTCTGCAGATGAATTGGCTAAAAACGGATTGGATTTAGCAGAGATGCAGGCTAAACACATGCAGAAAATAGAGGAACTAACACTTTATATCATCGAGCAAAACAAGGCTATTGAAAAAAATATCAAAGCTATTGAAGAATTAAAATCACAGGTAAAAGTATTAACGGCTAACCAAGACTGATATGAACAATATAGTAAAAACACTTATAGTTTGTGCTATTTGTTTGTCTTCAAGTATCATCTCAGCACAAGTCAATGAGTATTTGGATTCCGAAAACAAAAGGATTTCAAGTGCGAATAGGATTGAGGTATCAATTCAGCGTTTTATTGCCGATAACTTTGACAGATACGAATTGTCACAGGCAGTTAACGATGATATAATCCAACATCTCAGAAGGGAAGAGGAATTTACCGATGAAGAACTGCAACGCGCTATCCTAAACGCAAAGATTGTAGAACTACGGAAACTGTTTTTCATCCGAAATCCTGATAAAAAGGAATTCTATTCCGCAAGGCCAATCCCGCCAACTATGCAGCAGAATTGTGTAAACGGCGATTTCGAAAACGGAACGGCGGGCTATTCTTTTTGGTCAGATCCACATCCACAGCCAGCTTCAGGAGCTGATTTTTTCTGTCCTGTGCAACACCAACCGCACTTTCGGCCTCAAATGTAGTTACACCAGTGGTAAATAATATGAACGCTACGGTTACATTTATTGATAATACTGCTCCAGGTTATCAGCAGTATGATCCAACATTAGCAGGTTTGGGTGTTAATATTCCAACTTTGTTCACCAGCGGAAATGGAGGTAATAAATGTATCAAGCTAAATAATGAACAAGGCCTAGGTTCTTCCGATCAAACCACAGTTTCTCGATATTTCCCAAACATAAACCAGGCAACAATTGATTTCAATTTCTCCTTGGTAATGGATAATAAACCAGCTCACGGGCAGGAAATACAGCCTTTCTTCCGAGTTAGGGTAAAAGATCAGTTTAATAATATTGTAGACGAAATTTGTATCGTTGCCGATCCGGATAACTGTTTGTTTAACGTTATTTATGTAAGCAACAACAGAAGGGTTTTATATACAAACTGGATTTGCGCGCGACTAAACGTTGGAGAAATCCTTAATCAACCCGGAACTATAGAATTCACGGTTAGTGATTGCCAGCCTTCTGCCCATTTCGGAACCGTTTATATTGACAATATCTGCGGAACAATATGCGCCACTCCACAATTAGGGGCGCTCAATACTGAGCCAACAAATATTAATTGCCCGGATATGACTGGCAACACACCTATACAGGTTTGCGGAACTTATCAGCCACCGGTGAATGCCACATTAAATTCGATTTCGTTAGACATAACCCAAAACGGCGTTGTAATTGGAACTATGAATGCACCAACGCAACTTACTGCAAGTACATTCTGTTTTACTATTCTTCCAAGTCTTTTTGGAGCAAATCCGTCAGGGAATTTTGAATTCCAGATTGATGCCAACTTTAATGTAAGCTGTCCAGCCGGAACATTTGTTTACACTATTTCAGATAATTCGGCCAACATTGGACCCGACGTAACTTTTATCGATTGTTGTCTTGCTACACTGACTTTGGCTTCGCCTACTGATGATCTAACGAACCTGGCTTCCCCTTTAATTAAGCTGCAGGAAAGAAGCAATTGGATTAAGGCCAGCAATATAGTTTCCGTTGGAGATAATGTACTTTCAAATGGAGTAGTCTATCATGCTGAAAATTACGTCGAACTAAATCCGGGTTTTGAAGCATTGTTAGGTTCACAATTTGCCGCTTATCCGGAAGGGTGTTCCGCTAGTTATACTTATAAGGATGCACCACCGACTGTAAGAACACCAGTTAGTCAAGCTTCAGATATGGAAGAAACAGTTAATCTTATAAAGGTCGGAATAGATTTTTCCATAGTGCCAAATCCATCAAGCAGTACCATCGAAATTATCATGAGTGAGGCTAAATTCTCTTACATAACCATTGCAACAATTGACGGCAAAATCGTCGATGCCAGAAATGTTGGCAAAACCGATAGAGCACTAATCGATGTGAGTCGCTACGCAAATGGTATTTACATAATAAACGTCACTGCCGAAGACGGAAAAATATACACTAAAAAGTTAATTAAGAATTAATTAAAGTTAGTTTAAATAGTTTTTAATGATAAAGCCTCTCAGTAATGGGAGGCTTTTTTGATATAGTGGCAAATGTAAATCCCATTTTTAATAATTCATGTATATTTGCTAACCACACAGCAACAACAAAAAATGATAGTTTCCATTTCCTTAATTACCGATAAAAAGTCAAGCCCACTTGATTTTAATGAAGTTGGAAAGAATAAAACTGTCATCGATTTGCCTAAAAGTATTACTGATGGATTGGAAAGTTTTGATGTAGAAATTACCTTTAAAAATCCAATCATCCAGTTTAGAAATCATGATTATACTTGGGTCAAAATCAACAAAAACCGTATTGCAACCGAATATTCCCCAAAAATAATTCAATTAGAGAATGGATATTTCGTGCAGCCGAATCAAAGTGCCGGAATCTGGGAAGTCAAAAAAGAAAACCCAAAGGTGATATCGTGGCGCTTTAATCCCGAATGTGCTTCGCCACTAACTGTTTATTCCGGTTCAAATGCTGAAAAAATCATAAATGCAGCTAATACAAAACTTAATTTCCCGAAACAGTTAGAACTTCTCTTTTCTAAAGAAAATGCCATCGAATTCAGCCGTTCGGAAATCCCTTTTGCCGCCATAGCCTGTTTTACCGATCACTGCGATTTCGATACAGCCGAGAATGTAAAGCTTCAGCGTGAATTCTTTAAAACCAATAATATTAAGGTTACCAAAGGGTTTTTCCTAAAGCATTTTTCAAAAAGAAAAAACAATGCGTCGTTCGAAAATGAGGCTGCCGAATTTAATAAATGGCGAGAAGACGGACACGAATTAGCATACCATTCATTGACACAATCCTTAAAACCGAAAGAAGAAAGCCTTACTGATTTCATGGGTTTTACACCGCCATTTAAAGATGTTGCAACCTGGATTGATCACGGTTACCAGCCTTATAATTTTTCTCTCTATCAAAATACAGGTATAAAAGAAAGCGCATTTTCAGAAAACCTGAAAGACAAAAACATTTCCATTCTGTGGAATTATACAGATTCAGGAACATCTTCTGTCGGCGTAATCAATCAGTTGAATACTGATGATTTTACTTTAGCGAGCTTTTATAAAGGAATAAAAAGCCTGCCCTTCAAAGACCGAATGGGCGTTTTGATAAAGAATATTATGTTTCATTATTATGCCGATGAAAAATTAATAGTAAGATACAAATCCACAGCCGGACATTTTAAAGCATTGTTTTTAGATAAAAAACCACAAGCCTTTTTTAAATTGATGGCCAATTTTATTACCCTGAGTGTGCCGTTAGGAAAGATTTTATTGTTTTGGAGACATCATAAAAACATTCCCTATAAATTAGCCAGGTATTCGCCATTAGTCTTCAAACATAACATGGCAGGAAATGATTTCTATATTTTTCAAACCTTGGAAATGATTGATTTTAAAAAATCCCTTTCCGCAGATAATATTGAAAAGCTTATCAATGAAAGTGGTGTTTTTATTGCGCACACCTATTTTTCAGTGCCGATGGATTATCATACAGGCAGAATGTTCAGAAATCCCATTGAAATTGATACAGTCGTAGCTAAAAATTTCGCTCAGTTAGGAACTAAAATCACGAACGGGCAAATTTGGAATCCAACGCTTAAAGAGTTTGTACTTTTTTTAGCTAATTTTGAAAAAACAATATTAGATGTTGACGCAGAGGGAAAAATCGTCGTAACGAATGCTTCCGGATTGCCCTACAGAAATGCCCAATAATGGAAATAATTTTCACAAAACATGCCAACTGGCTTACCAAATGGGACCAATTTGTCACAGCCGAAGATAAGGCTTCTCATCTATCATTGTCGGATTGGAATAAATCATTCAGATCCTATGGTTTTGATTTTGAAGTTTGTATTCTAACCGAGAATGAGAAAATCTATGGCGGATTTGCAGCCGTAATTGCCAAAGCAGCTATCTTCAAATTTTACATCGTTCCACACGGACCAGTTATAGCATCCGGAAACGAAAATCAACTAAACGATTTGATTGCCAAAGTCCCCGAAAGAGCCAAACATTTCAACTGTTGTTATGGCCATATTTCACTGCCGGTTTCCAAAATCGAAAACCCACATACTTACACCTCATTTAAAAATTTATCATTAAAGTCTGCAAAAGAAGGGCATCTTTTTAAATATGTTTATTCTTCAAATGGTTTGAATTGGATTGCCTTACAAGGGTTTGATGAAGAGTCGAAAATGATGTCACTTAAAGCCTCTTCCAGAAGGAATATCCGATATTCGTACCGGAAGGAATTAGAATTGAAATCGCTGACTACAAAAGAAGAAATAGAAACGGGTTATGCATTATTCCAAGAAAATTCAAATCAGGCAAACTACAACATCCGCGAATGGAAAGACATGAAAGAAACGTTGTTTAGCCTGAATGAAAAAGGAAATTTAAGGATCCTGGCTGCTTATAAGGATAACGAAATGAAAGGCGCCATTCTATTGGTAAAAGCCGGAAATTATTACACTTATATTTTAGGAGGTACCAAAAAAGAAACTCCCGATTTGGGTGTTGGCGATTTCCTGCAATGGGAAGCCATAAAACTTTCCCTGGAATCCGGATTTGACGGATATAACATATCTTTAGGCGGTTCAAAAGGTGTGGTGGAATTTAAAAGCGGATTCAATACGGAACCTATTTATTTTGAAAATTCAAAATACCATTGGATTGTCAAACCATTTTATTTTAAATCCTATCTCTTTTTTGAAAAGCATCTGAAGTCCCATAAAAAAACAATTTCCAAAGTCCTGTCCATACTCAAAAAGTAATGTTTAAAAAAGCACTAAAATATCTCAGAGTAATTCCCATCGATGTTTTCGTTTATTCGATTACAAAGGATTCTTTGGTTACTTTTGAAGACATCGGATACAAAATCCAAAAGGAAAATATCAATGAAAATAAAGAGAAGTTTTTTATCGTTGACAACGGAAGAATAATACATCAGAGCTTTCTGTTTAAAAAACTTTTTCTGCTTAGGATCATCAATAAAAAGGGACCAGCCATAGGCGAATGTGCTACTATATCGGAGTACAAAGGTAAATCGATCTACCCTTTCGTAATTAACTATATCGCACATGAAGAGCTACTGAATAACCGCCACGAGGAAGTTTTTATCATTGTCAATTCAAACAATGTAAGTTCGATAAAAGGAATCGAAAAGGCCGGATTCAAGCTGCACACTAAGATTAAAGCCAAACGATTTTTGGTATTTCATTTTGCCGTTCAGCGCTCTAAAAATTAATTTCAAATCTTCAAAATACTTATAAACAAAGCTTCTCATAATTGGGCAGCTTTGTTATATTTGTCCCTAATGAAATCGATGTAGTACTGAGAAAGTAATACCAAAAGCTAATATATGCTGCAATTAAATATAAAAAACGAAACGTCACGGCTACGAGCAGTTGTGTTAGGTTCAGCACTTAATAATGGCAAAACGCCAACTGTTGAAGAAGCTTATGATCCAAAATCCTTAGAACATATCCTGGCCGGAACGTATCCGGTGGAGGCAGATATGGTAAAGGAAATGGAAGCTTTCAATCAGGTTTTTCAAAAATATGATGTTCAGGTTTTTCGTCCCGAAATGATTGAAAATTACAATCAAATCTTCACACGTGATATCGGTTTTGTTATCGATGATGTTTTTATAAAAGCCAACATCCTCCCAGATAGAGAAAGGGAATTGGATGCAATCCAATACATAATTGACCAGATCAATCCGGCAAAGGTAGTTCGCCCACCGGAAGAAGTGCATATAGAAGGTGGTGATGTAATGCTTTGGAATGAATATATTTTTATTGGAACATATAAAGGGTCGGATTATAAGGATTATATCACAGCTCGCACCAACATGCAGGGCGTAAATTATATAAAGGAATTGTTTCCCAATAAGAAGGTAAAGGAGTTCGATTTGGTTAAATCTAAATTAGAAGCCCGGGATAATGCATTACATTTAGACTGTTGCTTTCAGCCTGTTGGAAAAAATAAGGGAATCATCTATAAAAGTGGTTTCCGTGAAGAAGCAGATTATATGTTTTTGGTCAACCTTTTCGGAAAGGAAAACCTTTTTCACATAACGCGTGATGAGATGTATGACATGAATTCGAATGTGTTTTCGATAGCGGATGATGTAGTGGTTTCTGAACAAAATTTTACAAGATTAAATAACTGGCTGCGCGAAAACGGATTTACCGTTGAAGAGATTCCGTATGCCGAAATTGCCAAACAGGAAGGGCTTTTGCGCTGTTCAACCTTGCCATTAATTAGAGACTAAAGATATGAAACAAACTACCAATTCCATTTTGATGATTCGTCCGGTGGCGTTTCGTATGAACGAGCAGACGGCTGTAAACAATTATTACCAAAAGGTTTTAGACGGACTTTCGCCTGAAACTGTAAATGCCAAGGCACAGCAGGAGTTCGATGCTTTTGTGGCCAAATTAAGAAAAGCCGGTGTCAATGTTACTGTCATCGAAGACACTTTAGAACCCAATACACCAGACAGTATCTTCCCAAACAACTGGATTTCCTTTCACGAGAATGGCGATGTAGCGTTGTATCCAATGTTTGCCGAAAACCGTCGTGCGGAAAGAAGGGAAGATATTTTAGATACATTGGAAGACGAAGGTTTTAAGATTAATCAGATAGTAGATTATACTTCAGCCGAAGAGGACGATGTTTTCTTGGAAGGAACAGGAAGTTTGCTGTTGGACCGTGAAAATGGAAAAGCCTATTGCGCCCTTTCACCAAGAGCAGACGAAGAAATAATGATTGAATTTTGTGAAGATTTCGAATTGACTCCGGTTATTTTTGAAGCGTTCCAAACCGTTAACGGCGAACGAAAACTGATTTACCACACCAACGTAATGATGTGCATGGGCGATACATTTGCCGTAATCTGTGCCGATTGCATTGATGACAAGAAAGAACGCAAAATGGTTCTGGACAGTCTTCGCGGCGATGACAAAGACATCATCTTAATTACCGAAGACCAAGTGAACAACTTTGCAGGAAACATGCTTGAGGTAAAAGGTAAAAACGACGAAAGATTTGTAGTGATGAGTGAATCAGCCTATAAAAGCCTTACCAAAAAACAAATCGCACAACTGGAAGCACACGTTGAAATTATCCATTCCAGTTTAGATACAATCGAAGCGTGTGGAGGTGGAAGTGCCCGTTGCATGATGGCAGAGATTTTTCTTCCGAAAGAGTAAATTTAAAATAGACAAAACAGAAATCCCAATCTTTTTTAGATTGGGATTTTTTATTTTAGATTCCTCTGATAATGCTCAGAACAGAACTAATGATGTATTGAATTCCGATGGCAATCGTTAAGAATCCAACAATTCTCGAAATGGCTACAATTCCGGATGCGCCTAAATATTTGGCTAAATAATGTGCGCTATGCAATATGATATAGATTAAAACAGAAACCGTTAAAATAGCCAGGCACGAGAAAACAATATCATTGGTAGTTTCATGGTGCTCCTGATAATAGGCAATTAAAAGAGAGATGGAACCCGGACCGGCAAGCATAGGCATTGCCAATGGCGTCAATGCAATATCGTTGCGGTTCTCAATGTCTTCCTGCACTTTTTTGTTGATACCCTTATTTTTGCTAAACTTACCATTGAGCAGTCCAAATCCTGAACTTGCTATAATAATTCCGCCTGCAATTCGAAGTGCGGTAATGGTAATTCCGAAAAACTGCAAAACATATTGCCCAACGAAAAAGGAAATGATCAAAATGAGAAAAACGTTAAAACCAGTCCAAAGGGCAACACGACCGCGTTCCTTTTTAGTGTAATCCTGTGTAAGTCCAACAAATATCGGAACTGTTCCAATTGGATTCAGTACTGAAAAAAGTGCGGCAAATAGAAAAATAAAGATTTCCATGGTTTTTTTTGCAAAGGTAAATCGTAGGTTTGACTTAAAGTATTAAATAGACGTTAATATAACTTCCTAAATATAAAGTTAGCATTATCTTTGTCACGAAGAAATAAAACTATGAAAAATAAGAAAACTTTAGTGCTTGGCGCTACGTCAAGACCTGAGAAATATGCGAATATCGCGATCAACAGATTAGTAGAAAAAGGACATTCGGTACTGGCAATTGGTCAGAATACCGGAGAAGTTGCTGGAGTTAAAATTCATACCAAACAAATTCCGCTTGCCAACATCGATACGGTAACTTTGTATTTAAATCCAAAAATCAGATTGATTACTATAATTATATCATCGAAACCAAACCTAAGCGCGTCATCTTCAATCCCGGAACGGAAAATCCAATGTTTTACCAATTACTGCAAAGCAACGGAATTAAGGTTGAAGTAGCGTGTACGTTGGTTTTATTGGCTACAAATCAGTACTAATACTGAATTTATTTCAGTATTAATAACGGGTATTTTCAGTCGCAGGTTTACTGATTAGTAATAAGCCTAAAAATGTAATCAGTCCGTTAATGATAATCAACTCGTTATCGATTACATAATTTCCAAACAAATCGGCAGAATATTTGCTGATAAAAAAGCAGATGGCAGGTGAAAGTACACAAATTAGTGGCACTAAGCTGTCGTGTACTGTTTTTGATTTCATGAACAATCCAAAGGCATACAATCCTAAAAGTGGTCCATAAGTATAGCTAGCCACCTTAAAAATCATCGTAACCACCGATTTGTCGTTCAGCGAATTGAAGATGATGATCACCAAAAACATCAAGGCCGAAAAACCCACGTGTACCAAATGACGCGTTCTGACAATGTTGGGTTTGTTCTGGTTTTTTCCTTATCCATTCCAAGAAAATCTACGCAGAATGAGGTGGTTAAAGCGGTCAAGGCCGAATCGGTTGTGGCAAATGTAGCAGCAGTTAATCCCAATAAAAAAACTACAGACGGTATAATCGTTAAGTGATTGAAAGCGATTTCAGGGAACAATAAATCGGTTCTTTTGACATCGCCAATCATTGGAATGGCAATTCCGTTTTTCTCAGCATATAAGTAAAGCAGTGCGCCAACACTCAGGAAGAAAATGTTAATCAGCACAAATATTGCAGTGAAGGTGTACATGTTTTTCTGTGCTTCACCGATGTTTTTGCAGCTTAGGTTTTTTTGCATCAAATCCTGGTCAAGCCCAACCATGGCTATCGTTACAAACATTCCACCCAAAACCTGTTTCCAAAAATAATTGCCTTTCAGGTAATCCTCAAAGAAGAAAACCTTGGAATAATTGCTGTCTTTTACTGCTTCAAAAGCATGGAAGAAAGAATAATCCAAACTGTCACAGATAAAATAAATCGTCAGGAACACAGAGGAAACCAAAAAGAAGGTCTGTAAAGTATCTGTGATAATTATGGTTTTTAATCCACCTCGATACGTATAGGCAAAAATCAATCCCAGTGAAATTAAAACCGTCAATGCAAAAGGTATGTTAAACGCATCAAAAACATAACGTTGCAATACGATAACGACCAAATAGAGGCGGAAGGAAGAACCAATTGTACGGCTTATCAGGAAAATTGTAGCTGCAGTTTTATAACTCACAATCCCAAGCCGTTGTTCAATATAACTGTAAATGGAAGTCAGGTTCATCCTGTAATAAAGCGGAAGCAATACGGTTGCAATTACCAAAAATCCGATAGCATTTCCCAGCACGAACTGGAAATATTTAAACTGCAGGTCAGGATTCCCAACTTCACCCGGAACTGATATAAATGTCACTCCAGAAAGCGCGGTTCCAATCATTCCGAAGGCAACCAAATACCATTTTGAGTTTTTATTGGCTTTGAAAAAAGTATCATTATCAGCGCTTTTTTTACTTACAATGTTGGAAATCAAAATCAATAGTCCGAAATAGATAACGATGATTATAAGAATGGTTGTTGGCGACATAGGTTTGGTTTTACAGTTAGCCAAAATACAAAAAAGAAAATAGAAAAAAGAGAAAAGAGCAAAGACCAGTGATGGGTGAAAAGTTCTGCTTTCTTTCTTCTTTCTTCTTTTTCTTTTCTCTAAATTTGCCAAATGGAATTCTCATCAAAATTGCTGGAAAAGGCGGTAAACGAAATGGCACAATTGCCCGGAATTGGAAAGCGTACGGCTTTGCGGTTGGTTTTGCATTTACTGAAACAGCCCTCAGAGCAAACACAGTTTTTATCACAAGCCTTAACAACGATGCGCGAGGAGATTAAATTTTGTGCCAGCTGCCATAATATTTCCGATGTTGAAGTGTGTGAAATCTGCAATAATCAGAAAAGAAATCATAAAATTATCTGCGTTGTGGAAGATGTGCGCGATGTAATGGCTATTGAAAATACAAATCAATACAAAGGGATTTATCATGTTTTGGGTGGAAAAATTTCACCGATTGATGGCATTGGCCCAAGCCAGTTGAATATTGCTTCACTGGTTTCGAAAGTTAAATTAGGTGAAACCGAAGAATTGATTTTTGCCCTGAGCTCAACTATGGAAGGCGATACAACGAATTTTTATATTTTTAAGCAGCTAAAGGACTTTGCTATAAAAACCTCTACGATTGCAAGAGGAATTGCCATAGGCGATGAATTGGAATATGCCGATGAAGTGACTTTGGGACGAAGTATCCTGAACCGAATACCGTTTGAAAATACATTGAAAAACATATAGCAAAATAATCACAGACTACATTTTTGTAATTAGATTTGAAAAACTATCTTTGTTTGCTAATTTTTTATTTAAAATAATGAACAAACCCAAAATATATTTATTATTTCTTCTTCTTAGTGTTTTATTAACTTCCTGTATTCCAAATAAGGATTTGATTTATTTGCAAAAGAAAGATGTTTCAGATAATCAAGTTGTAGAACCCGTAAATAAAAAACCATATCGCCTCCAAACCAATGATGTATTGAGTATTAGTATAAAAGCAATTGACCCCAAGTTAGTTGAAATATTCAATAGCGGAAATGCTGCCGGCGGAGCACCTATTTCAGAACAATCGGGTTATTTTACAGGAAATTCTGTTGATGAACATGGAAACATAAGATTGCCAATTCTTGGAGAAGTGAACGTTTTAGGTTTTACGACCGAAGAAGTCAGAATTAAGATTGAACAGCAGCTAAATGAAATGTATTTCAGGAAAGAAGCTGGAGTATTTGCCATTGTTAAATTGGCGGGTTTTAAATATACCATAAACGGCGAGATCATAAATCCGGGTACAATAACACTTTATCAGGATAATGTTAATATAATGGAAGCCATCGCCAATGCAGGTGATATTGCCATTACCGGAAACAGGAAAGATGTAAAGGTAATGCGTAAATTTCCACAGGGTACAGAAACATTCAGTATTGATTTGACTGACAGCAGGGCCGTAAATTCACCCGCCTTTAACCTTCAGCCTAATGATTATATTTACATAAAACCGTTAAAGCAAAAAACATGGGGAACAGGAAAAACCGGTATAGAATCGTTGACAACCATTGTTACTATTCTATCATTGGCAACCACTACTTATTTGTTACTTAAAAATTAATTCTATTTTTCATGTTAGACGTAAAAGATTTTACTTTTTTTGACAAACAAAACAGCTTTGATTTTAAAGGATTTTTAATTAAAACCTTAAGCTATTGGAAGTGGTTTGCGGTTGGACTCATCATTGCTTTTGCTATTGCGCATCAGGTAAATATTAGGAAACAGAAAATATACGGCATTAATACTACCATAACGATTCAGGACGAAAATAATCCGCTTTTTACCGCCAATACAAGTCTGGTTTTTAATTGGGGCGGAACTTCTGATAAGGTTCAGATGATTGCTACCACACTTAGATCCAGATCACAAAATGAATTAGTAGTTGATAAATTGCAATTCTATATCGATTATCTAAGGCAGACCAAATACTTTCTACAGGATGTTTATGGACAGGTTCCGTTTAAAGTTACTATAGATAAAACCCAGGATCAACTATTGTGGCAGTTTATCAAAGTGAAAATGCTATCCAAGGATTCGTATCAGATTACCATCCCATTTCAAAGTACGAGTGCGGCAGTGATTAATTATTCCAATAACAAAAAGTCATCAGTTGCTGTTACAGAAGGAGAGTTTGTAAAAGTATATAAAGTGGGAGAAAATGTTTCGCTGCCATTTCTTCACTGGAGATTGGATTTAGCGGATTATGAGGGATCAAAGTTTGGAGAAGAGATATTAATTCGCTGCAACGCTTTCGACAATACCGTTTCCATTTACAAAGGAGTAAAAGTAGAAATTGATGAAAAAGCGGGATCCATACTTAAACTGGGAATGGAAGGAACCAACAAAAACAGGATGGTGGATTACCTGAATGCGACAGTAGATGTTTTGATCAGAAGGCAACTGGAGAATAAAAACAAATTTGCCGAAAACACAATGAATTTCATCGATGAGCAATTGTTAAAGATGGAAGGTCAATTAAAAGATTCTGGCGATGAATTAAAGGATTTTAGCAAAACCAACAACGTTTTAGATATTGAAGAAGGTGGTTCAACCTACACAGGGCAATTATTAGATAACGACGCCAAAAAAGATGATGTTGAGCGAAAGTTGGCCTACATAGCAACCTTAAAATCGTATTTAAAAAGCAGTGTAGACTTTGCGAAATTACCAGCTCCAACAGTAGTTGGAATAGATGAGCCGAATATTAATTCCAATGTATCGCGATTAATAGCACTTTCTGTAGAGCGTTCCGAGTTAGCCTATTCCATAAAAGGAAAAGTGTATTACGAAAGGATAGACAACGAGATAGAATCGGTTAAGAGAGTATTACAGGAAAATGCCAATAACTACAAAATCGCACTGCAATACGATTTGAATCTGGTCAAAGCCAAAATTGCCAAAGTGGAAGGTGAAATAGCCAAGCTTCCGGAAAACAAACAGGAATGGTTAAAGCTTTCCCGGAAATACAACCTGAGTGACAACATATATAGCAATTTTTTACAAAAAAGAAGTGAAGCGGCAATAGTAAAAGCTGCAAATTTATCGGATATAAAATTCATTGATCCGGCCAAAGATGTTGGAGGCGGATTATTAGGGCCAAAAACAAGTGTGAATTATGTTTTAGCCTTTTTTATGGGACTTCTGATTCCGTTGATTTTGGTATTCTTTATCTTCTTTATCAGTAATTCCATTCAGAATATAGAAGATATTTCGGCTCAGACACAGTTGCCATTAATAGGTATCGTTGGAGTAAAACATTCCGAAAGCAATTTATCGGTGTTTGAAAGACCTAAGTCTGCACTGTCAGAATCCTTCAGGGCAATTCGTTCCTCATTACAGTTTTTATACAAGAAACAGAATATTGACGGTACAAAAACCTTAATGCTGACCTCATCTGTCAGTGGTGAAGGAAAGACATTCTGTTCGCTTAATATTGCTACAGTATTTGCATTGAGCGAAAAGAAAACAATTATTCTCGGACTCGATTTAAGAAAGCCAAAAATCTTTGACGATTTCAATATCAAAAACGATATCGGAGCCGTTAATTATCTGATCGGACAAAATACATTGGATGAAGTGATACAAAAACACACATCCCTTTCCTGGACGTTATTACCTCTGGACCAATTCCACCAAACCCTTCCGAATTAATACTTGGAGAATCGATGCGTGAGATGATAATGGAATTAAAGACAAAGTATGACTACATCATCTTGGATACGCCACCAGTTGGATTGGTTTCGGATGCGCTGGAATTATCACAGTTCTGCGACGTAACACTTTACGTTGTCCGTCAAAATTTCACTAAAAAGGAAATGCTGACTTTGTTGAATAATAGAACGCAGAGAGGGGAACTTAACAACATTAGCATCATCTTAAACGGTTATGAAAACAAAGCCAAATATGGTGTTGGTTACGGTTATGGATATGGTTACGGATACAGCTACGGATATGGCTACGGAAGCGGTTACCACGAAGAGGAAGAACCAACAGGATTCTTTGCCAAATGGAAATACCGTTTGTTAAAAAAATTAGGGAAATGATAAAAGAGAAAGCTACCATATTAATAACTGGAGGTGCAGGATTTATTGGTACTAACCTATGTGAATATTTCTTGTCAAAAGGATATTCAGTAGTTTGCCTGGATAACTTTGCCACAGGGCACAGATACAATATTACCGATTTCTTAAACAACGAAAACTTTAGGTTGATTGAAGGTGATATCCGGAATTTAGAACAATGCAGGAATGCCGTTTCCGGAGTTGATTATGTACTGCATCAGGCAGCTTTAGGGTCAGTTCCACGTTCGATTAATGATCCGATAACCAGCAATGATGTCAATGTTTCAGGCTTTCTAAATATGCTTGTTGCTTCAAAGGATGCCGGAGTTAAGCGATTTGTATATGCAGCGAGTTCTTCCACTTATGGAGATTCGGAAAGTCTGCCAAAAGTAGAACATAAAATTGGCAAGCCACTTTCTCCTTATGCTATTACTAAATATGTAAACGAACTTTATGCTGAAATTTTCAGTAATACTTATGGACTTGAAACTATTGGTTTGCGTTACTTTAATGTGTACGGAAGAAGACAGGATCCTAACGGAGCTTATGCCGCTGTTATCCCGAAATTTGTAATGCAGCTTATGAAGCATGAAAGTCCTATCATCAATGGTGATGGAAATTATTCAAGGGATTTCACCTATATTGATAATGTAATCCAGATGAATGAGCTGGCCATGCTGACCCAAAACCCGGAAGCAATTAATACCGTTTACAACACTGCATTTGGCGACAGAACCAACCTAAACGACATGGTTTCTTATTTAAAGGAATACCTGTCCGGTTTTGATGCGAAAATTTCAGAAGTAGCAGTAATTCACGGACCAAATAGGGCAGGAGACATCCCACATTCTTTGGCAAGTATTGATAAGGCAAAACAATTATTAAACTATTCACCCCAATATTCCTTTCAGGACGGTTTAAAAGAAGCTGTGAAATGGTATTGGAACAATTTAAAATAAAATAGCAGAATGAAAATTAAAAACATTTGTTGTATCGGTGCAGGATATGTTGGTGGACCAACTATGGCGGTTATAGCGCAAAAATGCCCGGATGTTAAAGTTACAGTTGTTGATTTAAACGAAGCAAGGATTGCAGCCTGGAACGATGAAGACGTTGCAAATATCCCAATATACGAACCAGGCTTAAACGAAATGGTTGGCAATGTTCGTGGGAAAAACTTATTTTTCTCCACAGACGTTGACAAAGCAATCGATGAAGCTGACCTGATTTTTATCTCGGTAAATACTCCAACCAAAACTTACGGAACCGGAAAAGGAATGGCCGCAGATTTAAAGCACATTGAGCTTTGCGCCAGACAGATTGCCAAAGTGGCCAAAAACAATAAAATCATTGTTGAGAAATCAACGCTTCCTGTTAGAACAGCAGAGGCTTTGAAAAGCATACTGGATAATACTGGAAATGGAGTTCAATTCCAGATCCTTTCCAATCCTGAATTCCTTGCAGAAGGAACAGCAGTTGAGGATTTATTAAGTCCGGATAGGGTTTTGATAGGCGGAGAATCTTCTCCTGAAGGTCAGGCTGCGATACAATCCCTGGTTGATATTTATGCTAATTGGGTTCCCAAAGAACGAATATTAACCACGAATGTCTGGTCTTCTGAATTGTCAAAATTAGTAGCCAATGCGTTTCTAGCGCAACGTGTTTCTTCCATCAACGCGATTTCTGAGTTGTGTGAAAAAACAGAGGCTAATGTTAATGAAGTGGCCAAAGCAATTGGTATGGACAGCAGAATTGGGCCAAAATTCCTGAAAGCATCTGTTGGATTTGGTGGCTCATGTTTCCAAAAAGATATCCTGAATCTTGTTTATATATCCAAAGCATTCGGATTGAATGAAGTGGCGGATTACTGGGAACAGGTAATCATTATGAACGATCACCAAAAAAGACGTTTTTCGAAAAACATTGTACAAACACTTTATAATACCGTTTCCGGAAAGAAAATTACTTTCTTAGGCTGGGCATTCAAAAAGGACACTAACGACACCAGAGAATCCGCTGCCATTTATGTAGCCGATGATTTAATTAATGAACAGGCCAATATTGCTTTGTACGATCCAAAGGTTTCTCAAAAACAAGTGCTGGCTGATTTGGATTACCTGGATACAAGAAAACCTGCAGAAAACGAAAGACACATTACTTCTTTTGACAATGCTTACGAAGCATGCAACAACGCCCATGCCATCGCAGTCTTGACAGAATGGGATGAATTCAAGGAATATGACTGGCAGAAAATCTATGACAGCATGCTAAAACCAGCTTTTGTGTTTGATGGAAGAAATATCCTGGATGGCGATAAACTGAGATCAATCGGTTTTGTATATCAATCAATAGGAGCTTAAATTTTAAGATTAATTAGAAACGAACTCTCATGAATATTAAAATAGCAGTTATTGGATTAGGATATGTTGGCCTGCCATTGGCAAGATTGTTTGCAACAAAATATCCTGTAGTTGGCTTTGACATCAATAAGAACAGGATTCTGGAATTGAATGCGGGAAACGATTCGACTTTAGAAATAGAGGAAAGTATTTTGAAAGATGTGCTTGTGACATCCCTCAGCGATGCCAACGGTTTATACTGCAGCAGCATTATAAGCGATATTCAGGACTGCAACTATTATGTAGTAACCGTTCCAACACCGGTCGACAAGAACAATCGTCCCGATTTAACACCACTATACAAGTCGAGTGAAACAGTTGGAAAAGTATTGAAAAAAGGGGATATAGTTATTTATGAATCGACTGTTTATCCGGGTGTAACCGAAGAAGAATGCATTCCTGTTCTAGAAAGAGTAAGCGGATTGAAATTCAATGTGGATTTCTTTGCAGGCTATTCTCCGGAAAGGATTAATCCGGGTGATAAAGAACATACCGTTGAGAAGATATTGAAAGTAACTTCAGGTTCTACTCCGGAAATTGGTCAAAAAGTAAACGAATTATACAAATCGGTTATTACGGCCGGAACGCATTTAGCGCCTTCCATAAAAGTAGCAGAAGCGGCCAAAGTTATTGAAAACTCGCAACGCGATATTAATATTGCTTTCGTGAACGAATTGGCAAAGATTTTTAACTTACTGGAAATAGATACCCATGCCGTTTTGGAAGCTGCCGGAACCAAATGGAACTTCCTTCCGTTTAAACCAGGATTAGTTGGTGGTCACTGCATTGGTGTTGATCCTTATTATCTCGCCCAAAAAGCACAGGAAAAAGGATACCATCCCGAAATTATATTGGCAGGAAGACGTTTGAATGACAGTATGGGAGAATACGTTGCAGCGCAAGTTGTAAAACTTATGATTAAAAAAGGCATTACCATTAATGGAGCCAAACTTTTGATGTTAGGAATTACCTTTAAGGAAAACTGTCCGGATGTAAGAAATACTAAAATAGTAGACGTAGTTAGTGCTTTGGCAGATTACGGAATTAAGGTTACGATTACCGATCCGTGGGCAAGACCAGCAGAGGTGGAACACGAATATAAATTAACAACTACCACCGAATTGCCAAACGATACTTTTGACGCCATAGTTTTAGGCGTAGCCCACAAAGAATTTACAACCGTAGATTTATCCAAGCTAAAGAAACCAAACGGTGTGCTCTTTGATGTAAAAGGAGTTTTAAACGAAAAAGCAGACGGAAGACTTTAATAATTACGAAATGAAAAGCATTTTAATTACAGGCGGAGCAGGATTTATTGGTTCTCATGTAGTGAGACGGTTTGTTACCCAATATCCAAACTATCACATTTTTAATCTGGATGCTTTGACCTATGCAGGGAACCTTGAGAATATTTCGGATATTGATAAAGCGCCTAATTATACCTTTATAAAAGGTGATATTGTGGATGCCGATTTTATAAATGATTTATTCCAAAAGCATCAATTTGATGGCGTGCTGCATTTGGCTGCTGAATCCCATGTTGACCGCTCTATTACCGATCCATTGGCGTTTGTAAAAACCAATGTTATTGGTACCATGAACTTATTGAACGCTGCTAAAACAATATGGAAAGACAACTTTGACGGAAAACGATTCTATCATATTTCTACCGATGAGGTTTATGGAAGTTTAGGTGCCGAAGGATTGTTTACCGAGACTACGGCTTACGATCCCAATTCTCCTTATTCCGCTTCGAAAGCCAGTTCCGATCATTTTGTAAGGGCTTATGGCGAGACTTATGGGTTGCCTTATGTGATTACGAATTGTTCTAACAATTATGGTCCGAATCATTTCCCTGAAAAGCTGGTTCCACTGTTTATCCACAATATAATTAATAATAAGTCACTTCCTGTGTATGGTGACGGAAAGTATACCCGTGACTGGCTATATGTTATCGATCACGCGATTGCAATTGATTTGGTATTCCATAAAGGAAAAAATCATGAAACCTACAATATCGGTGGCTTCAATGAATGGCAGAATATTGATTTGGTAAAATTACTTTGCCGTCAGATGGATGCTAAGCTGGGACGTGAAGCAGGCGAATCTGAAAAGTTGATTACTTATGTTAAGGACAGGCCAGGACACGATTTACGGTATGCTATTGATGCTTCCAAAATCAATACAGAATTAGGATGGAAACCCTCCGTAACTTTTGAGGAAGGTTTGGCGAAAACTATAGATTGGTATTTGGCTAACGAAGAATGGCTGCAGCATGTGACTTCGGGCGATTATCAAACGTATTACGAAAAACAGTATCAATAAAATAGTTTTATCTAAATCCGCATAGCTGCGGATTTTTTATTGAATGATTATAAACTTGATAATTTCTGACAGTATTTTTTCTCTATTCTCTATTTTATTAACTTAGAATTAACAATTTATCAACACGCAAACGTTTTCGTGAGTACTACCTAGTGCTGATTTGTAATTTGGATGGTATAATTTAATAGTTTTATCCACCCAATCTACATTGCTAACTCCTATACAGTGCTATAAGAGCTTTTCTAAGCTATTATTAATTTGTAAAACCTAATACTTTTTTTATGAAAAAACAATTACACAAAACATTTACATGCCTGTTCTATTTTTTGCTGCTTTCCTTTTCGACAGAAAGTATTGCACAGAACATATTTGGCGGAGAGCCGGTTCAGGTCGTGGGGCAAATGAATGGTTACAACACAAGTGGTACTGCGAACTCAACTTACCGTAGAGTATCTACCAATACTGGGGCTCCCAGTTCAGACGGTAGGGGACAATGGACTAAAACTTACAATGCCCAAGCCTCGGGAGGAGATGTTTCCAATACTAACATGTCTGGCGGTGGAGGAAGCGGTTTTCTTTTTATTTCCGGTCCATCAGGAAATCGGTTTCAAAACAAATGGGTATTTAGCGGCGTAGCTCAGGCTGGATTAAATGCGGTTAATGGTATTACAGCCTACAATAGTGGCAACGATATGGGATTGAATATGAGTACAGCGGGTCGTTATACTTTTGTATTCACCGATATTGGCTATACGGGAACAAATGCAAAATTCTATGTAGGATATACTGCTAATGATCCTGTTACAGTAACCCGTACAGGCCAGGACACTCATGTTTCAGCGGCAACAGTTAGTATCACAACAAGTGCAACACCTTCTGCAGGTGAAAACGTATATGTTCGTTACAGAGTGGGAATCAATGATTTTACGGCAAATACTTCGGTTGTACAGGCAACAGGTTCCGGAACTTCATGGACCGCAACGCTTCCAACTCAGACTTGTGGCACTACAGTTTACTATTACGTATATACCAGCACCCGTACGTTGTCTCAAATTAATGCAGACTCTGAAACAGATCGTTCGTTAGCTGTCCTTCGATATGATGACAGTTCGGGAGCCAATTATTCGTTCACATTTACATCGGTTACTGCAGGTATCACGAATAATAATGGACTTGCTCTAACTTGTACTGTGCCCAATACAACCTTAACGGCTAGTGGCGGTGTTTCCTACTCTTGGTCAAACGGAGCGACTACTGCAGCTACTACTGTATCTACTGCGGGAACTTTTACAGTAACGGTAACGGGAGCTAACGGATGTACTGCAGCAGCTAATGTATCCACTACCCTTAATAATACCCCACCAACAGTTACTGCCGCTAATGTAAGCGGATGTGCCGGTTCTTCAATCGCATTATCAGGTTTGCCATCAGGTGGAAGCTATAGTATTGCCAATCCGTATACCGGACCAAGCACTACCTATACTTATTCTTATACAGATCCTGCTAACGGCTGTTCTGCTACAAGCGCCCCTGCTGCAGTAACGGTTCAGGCTCCCGCAAATGCTGGATTAGACGGAGTTTACACTATCTGTTCAGGAACCAATATTACTTTAGCACAGTTGCAGGCTGCGATTACAGAAGAAGATGCAGGCGGAACCTGGTCACCGGCTTTGGGTGGAGCAGGAACGTATACATATACAGTTGCGGCTACTTCCCCTTGTACTACACCTGATACTTCAGTGGTAGTGGTAAGTGCGGTTTCCTGCCAGGCTACACAGCTTTCCAACTGTGGAAGTACTCCGGTATTGACATCGGTTAACACAAGAATCTTTGCAGCTAATACCGTTTCACAGGCTACACTTTACCGTTACAGAGTTGCGGTATCTAGTGCACCGTCAAATTATTTTTACGCTGAGACTACATATCCAAGCTTCAGACTGACAGATGTTATAGGATTGACTCCAACTTACGGAACGACTTATAATGTTGAGATCCAGAATGAGTTTTTGATTAGTGGAAACACTGTTACTTCAGCTTATGGTACTTTATGTACGGTCACTACTCAGGCAGTTGCTGCTGTTACTGTACCTACGAATCAGTGTGGTCAGACCTTGGCAGCGATCAATTCTAAGATCTATGTTAATGGAGTGGCAGGTGCTACAAGCTACAGCTACAGAATAGCTAAGCAATCCGCTCCAACGACTTACGCTTACATCGATACTCCATATTCTAACTTCCGTCTGACGGCACCATTTACAAGTGGGTCGGTTGCTATTGAACACAATACTATCTACCTGGTAGCAGTAAGTGTAACTACGGCAAACGGAGCTTCAAACTATAATGGAGAGTGTCTTATCACTACGCCTGGAGGTCCTATGACCGTTATTCAGGGATCACAATGTGGAGATGATGAAACGCCATACCAGATTGCCACTAAGAGTACTAAGGTATATGCTGAGGGTCTTGTATCCGGAGCTACTTATACATTCAAGTTAGAGCAATATGACGGATCAGAATTGGTAGACACTAATTATGCTACTTCTCCAATCAACTATTTCAACTGTAATATGTTTACAGGCGAAAATGCTTTGTTGCCAAACACGAACTATCATGTTTATGTTGCAGTGAATTATTACGGCGAAGGAGAATTCGACCACGATTGTGTGGTTAGGACTCCGGGGGCGTTGAAACAGGAGGATACTATGATTGGTGACTTTACAGCATTGGCTTATCCCAACCCATTTGCCAATAACTTCATGATTGATGTTAAATCAGCAAGCCAGTCATCAGTAGACTTAAAAGTATACGACATGATCGGAAGACTGATTGAGCAGAGAGAGGTAAGAGTATCTGATTTGCAAACAACAACAATAGGAGACCGTTATCCAAGTGGTGTTTACAACGTAGTAGTATCACAGGAGAACAGTGTTAAGACTGTTAGGGTTGTTAAGAGATAAGACTCTTTATACTTAATAAACAAGAAAGACCTTCGAGAAATCGAGGGTCTTTTTTGTGTGTTTTAAATTTAAGTAGTATGAATTCAATCTTAACATTTGCAGAATTGTTAAAATAGTTTGTTAAAGAATTGTTTTTCATTTATAAAACGTGTTAACAAATTGCAATATCGTAATGTAAATTATTCTTTGTAGGAAAAAATCTAATTTATAACTCATTATATTCTTTTGGCAAGTGTGTAGTTCGTCGATAAAAAAAGTAATTTAATCTGATATTAAGAAAATGTTAAAAAATAGTTATTCTAAAGTTGTTTTAATTACTGGCAACTTATATAATTTTAAAGTTCAATTTTAAATAATACATATGTATAGAAATTACACTTCTACGGACGTGGGTAGGGATACCCGCCTTAGAAAAGACAGTGCCACGGGGATTAACCGATGGTTATTTGGTTTAATGGTTTTACTCGGCATGCTTACCGGATTTGATGTATCTGCACAGATAAGTGTATCTGGAGGTACTGGACTTGCAGCTACTTATCCATCGCTTACAAAAGCAGGTGGTTTATTTGCTGCGCTTAACGCAACTGCTCAGACAGGAAACAACATTGTTGTCACAATTACGGCTGACGTTGCTAATGAAGATGGAGTAACTTCACTTAATGCGGGTGCATGGGCAACTATTAATATTACTCCAACGGGTGGAGCTACCCGTACTCTTTCAGGTACAGTAGGAGGAAATCCGATGATCAATTTAAATGGAGCGGATAATGTGACGTTCGATGGTTTAAACACCGGAGGAAATGCTTTAGTAATTTCTAACCTTAGTACAGCAGCCACTAGCTTAACAAGTACTATAAGACTTATTGGTGGTGCCACAGGAAATACCATTACAAACTGTTCAGTATTAGGATCTGCAACCATGGCTGTGGGAACTAATGGAGGTAATATTATGATTCATACAGATGCTAATACTGCAAATGGAAATGATAACAATACAATTTCTAATTGTACTATTGGAGCCGCAGGAAGTAATCTGCCAACAAAAGGTATTTACTTAAGTGGTTCAACCAGTACAACCGCTATAGGCAATAGCGGAAATTTAATTACAAATAACAATTTCGAAAATATTTTTGGACCGGCAGTAGAGAGCGCGGCTATTTATGTTAATGGGGGTTGTAATGCAATGAGTATTACAAACAACCGTTTTTACCAGACAGGTACCCGTACCTGGACAACCGGAGCTTTACACAGTGCGATAAATATTCAAAATGCTACTGCTACCTCGGGAGCACAAGGCTTTACGGTTACAGGTAATATCATTGGATATGCTTCGAATACGCAAACAGGTACTTATACGATGACAGGATCTACAGGTAGATTTAATGGAATCCGTTTTAATGGTATTACTGGAGGAACAATATCAAACATCAACAATAATACTATTGCCAGTATTAGTCTGACAGGAGTTACTTCTAATGGAACTGCAGGTTCTAGTCCGTTTACGGGAATATATGTTAATAATGGAACGGCTAACTGTAATAGCAATATTCTTGGTAGCCAGTCTGCTACAGGTTCAATTGTTTTCTCCACTAACACGACCACTGGAACTGATGTTTATGGAATCTTTAACTTTGGTAACGACTCATGGACTACAAACAGTAACCAAATTGGAGGAATCAATATTACTAATGCCGGAGCATCTGGAGCTTTTATATTTTATGGTATAAGAGCTTGGACTATTGCTGCGGGTACTTGGACTGCAACTTCTAACTTAATTGGAGGTACTGTTGCTAATTCAATACAATCTTCATCTGCCTCAACAGGAGCGCAAGTAATAGGTATGAATGTTAATGCGAACATCCCAACAGTAACTTCTAATACAATTAGGAATCTAACTGCTAATGGAGGGACCGGTACGACAACCGGAGCATCTGTAATTGGGTTTTTATCAACAGTAAGTGGAGTTAATGTAACGTTTAATCAAAATACCATTTACAACCTTACTAATACAAATACAACTGCTGCAACCGTTGTAACCGGACTTCAATTTAATGGAAGTACCGCAAATACTGTTTCAAGAAATAATATTTATAATATTTCTGCTGCAAGTAACAGTGCTTCTGCCGAGGTAAATGGGATCAGAATAGCAGGAGGTACGACAACTTTTGCAAACAATATGATTGCATTAGGAACTGGTGTTGTGAATGCAATACAAATGAACGGTATTAACGAACCAGCAGGAACGGGAACTGACACGTTTTATCACAATAGTGTATATGTAGGAGGTTCGCCAACCGCGGGTACAGCAAATTCGTTTGCATTTAATAGTTTAGTCGTTACTAATACGAGAAACTTCCGTAACAATCTTTTTATTAATGCACGTAGCAACTCTGGTGCAACAGGTAAAAACTATAGTATACAGGTAGGTGGAACAGCTGCTAATCCAGCAGGTTTAACCATCAATTACAATGTATATAGTGCAACAGGAAGTGGGGGAGTATTTGGTCGTTTCAATGCATTAGATGTAGCCAGCTTAGGTGCTTGGAAAACAGCTGTAGGGCAGGATGTTAATAGTGGTGCTTCTGATCCGCAATATTTAGATCCAACAAATGCAACTACTCCTGATTTACACATCAATCCGTCTATATCTTCTTCTGCTGAAGGAGCAGGTATAGCTATCGGAACAGTTACTGATGATTTTGACGGACAGACTCGTTCAGGTTTTACTCCGACAGATATTGGTGCTGATGCAGGAAACTTCACTTCTTTGCCACTGTGTACAGGTACGCCTGCATCTTCAAGTATTACAGGTGTGGCTTCAGTTTGTTCAGGAACTGGCACTACCCTTTCCTTAAGTGGTACTTACACTGACCCTGGTATTACTTATGCATGGTCGTCGGGAACAACTCCTGGTGGGCCTTATCCAAATGCTTTAGGAACTGGTGCTTCTCAGGCAACAGGCAACTTAACAGGGGTTACTTATTATGTAGCTACAATTACATGTGCTGGCAGTGGCTTGAGTTTTACTACTGCAGAAAAAGCGGTGCTTGTGAATGCATTGCCAACAGTAGGGGTAACACCAACTTCAGGAACTTTCTGTTTGCCAGGAGGTTCACCAATTGCACTTACTGCGACTGGAGCTTCTACCTATGCATGGTCGGGAACCGGAACTCCGGGACTATCGGCGACAACCGGAGCTTTTGTAAACGCAAGTCCTACCACTGCTACAACAATTACGGTAACAGGTACTGACACTAATAGTTGTGTTAACACGGCGACTGCTTCTTTAACTGTTGGTACGGTAGTAACATTAAACAGTGTTACCGCAACTCCATCAACAATTTGTAGTGGCGGTAATTCACAATTACTTGCAAGTGCGAGCTTGGCTGTTACCGCTGCATCGTCGATGGCATATTCAACCGGTACTGGCGTGGCTCTTGAAGCCATAACTACACCTGTTGTAGTTACTACCGTTACGTCAGGAAGTATAGATGATGGATACATTACTGTTGCTCCTGCTTCATTTACTTTTAACTTTTTGGGGACTAATTATACTTCATTTGGAGTTGGCACCAATGGTTATGTAGTATTGGGAGGAAACTCAACTTCGGTTGCAAGCAGCCTTAGTTCAATAAGTGGAAATGTAATTTATGCTTTTGGTAGAGACGGGAACTTAAATACTACTAACGCAGGTAATTTAACGCATGGTCCTGCTGCTGGAGGTAAGTATGTGTTTCAAATGAATAAAAATGCCGGTGGTGGTAGTGGTGGTGAGAGCGCAACAAATTATGCTTCTTATCAATACGTATTATGGGGATCTACAAGTGCCCAACCTGGCAGAATAGACATTATATATGGAGCTAGTGCCGGAACTCCAGCTAGTGCCGGTACAATAGGAATTAAGGATACTGCTGGTACATTTGTAAATGGTACCAATGGATCTACAACTACAGGCACAACAAGTGCGGTATGGCCTACTTCCGGACAGCGATATACATTTGCAAAACCTACTCCTTCAACATTTGCATGGACACCATCGACATTTATTGCAGGACAGGAAGGTTTAGCTAATCCGATTGCTACTGGTGTAACAGATACTACAACTTATAATGTAACAGCCTCTCAAGGAGGATGTAGTGCTACGGGTACGGTAACCGTAACCGTTTCTTCAGGAGCTGCAATCACTTCAGATCCTACTGCTGCTGTAAAATGTGCTGGTGAAACGGCTACTTTTACAGTTGCCGCTACAGGAGCTGGTCTTACATACCAATGGCGTAAAGGAGGAGTTGATATTGTGATTGCCGGAAACGCAAGCGCAGGAACAGCTACATTAACTTTAACTAACGTATCTCTTTCTGAATCTGACACTTATGATGTAGTGGTTACTTCAACATGCGGAAGCCCGGTAACAAGTGCAGGTGCTGTATTAACAGTTAAAGCAGTACCAACGGCAACTGCAGGAAGTAATGCTCCTGTCTGTACAGGTACTTCATTAAACTTAACGGGTACAACAGATATAGGGACTTCTTACTCATGGACTGGGCCAAATGGCTTCACTTCTTCATTACTAAGTCCGTCTATTACTGGTGTAACTTCTTTGGCAGCAGGAACGTACTCATTTACTGCAGCTGCTTTGGGATGTACATCTCCTACAGCAACAACTATCGTAGTGGTTAATACAACTCCCACAGCGGTAACGATTACACCATCTGGTGCTACTACAATCTGTTCTGGAACTTCGATTGACCTTGTAGCCAGCGGAGGTCTTGTAAGCGGTACTACAGCATTAGGATCGGGAACCACATCTACAACTGCGAGTGTAGCAAGTTCATTACTTGGGCCAAACCCTTTACAAAGTTACTATGGAGGAGCTAAACAGCAAATGATCATATTGGCTTCAGAGTTGACAGCTATGGGATTAACAAACGGAAGTGTTATATCATCCCTTGCAGTTAATTTAAGTGCTGCTGAAACATCGAGAACCTTACAAGGCTTCAGGATTAAAATGCAACATACTGCATTGAATGGCTTTGCAGATTTGAATTTTGTAACTTCAGGTTTTACAAACGTTCGTAGTTCAGGTGATTATACACCAGTATTAGGATGGAATACTATTGCCTTCAACAACAATAACTTTACTTGGGATGGTGCCAGCAATATATTGATAGAGACTAATTTCTCTAATAACGACGATGGTGGTTCAGGAACAAGTACTGCGGTCTATGAGGCTACATCATTTGTGTCTACATTATATTATAGAGTTGATAATACTACAGCTTCCGGCGTAAATAATTCTACAACAGCTACTTATAGTTATTCACAACGTAATAATTTACAATTTGGTGTGACAAATCCAACAACATTCGTGTGGACACCAGCTTCTTCAGGATTAAATACTTACTCAGGTGCAACGGTTACTGCCACACCAGCAGTAACAACAACTTATACTGCTACTTCATCCCTTAACGGATGTTCATCTCAAAATGATATAACCGTTACTGTTAGCCCGAACTATACTATTACGGCTACATCAGGTGCTAATGGAAGCGTTACGCCAAGTGGAGCATCAACTGTTTGTTCAGGTGCTGGTGCAGCTTACACTATTACTCCTGATGCAGGTTACCTAATTTTGGATGTTTTAGTTGATGGTGTTTCACAAGGTGCGATAGGAACTTACACTTTCAGTAATGTGACTTCTAATCATACAATTAGCGCGACTTTTGAAACTGCCTGCGACAATGTAACTCTTGCTTCTGCAACTGCAACTGCAGGTACGGTATGTAACGCTACCACCACCACTTTAACGTATACTGGTTTAGCTGGTACCAACGCTTCAGTAACATGGACTCAGAATGCGGATGGAACTGGTGCTACTTATGGAACCGGAACACCATCTAATCCGGTAGGACCAGGTACTTATTATGCTTATGCTACAGGTGATTGTGGTACTCCGGTATCGTTACAGGTTGTTGTAACCGGCGTTTCCTGCCAGGCTACACAGCTTTCCAACTGTGGAAGTACTCCGGTATTGACCTCAGTAAACTCGAGAATCTTTGCAGCTAATACCGTTTCACAGGCTACACTTTACCGTTACAGGGTTGCAGTATCTAGTGCACCGTCAAATTATTTTTACGCTGAGACTACATATCCAAGCTTCAGACTGACAGATGTTGTAGGATTGACTCCAACTTACGGAACGACTTATAATGTTGAGATCCAGAATGAGTTTTTGATTAGTGGAAACACCGTTACTTCAGCTTATGGTACTTTATGTACAGTCACTACTCAGGCAGTTGCTGCTGTTACTGTACCTACGAATCAGTGTGGTCAGACCTTGGCAGCAATCAATTCTAAGATCTATGTTAATGGAGTGGCAGGTGCTACAAGCTACAGCTACAGAATAGCTAAGCAATCCGCTCCAACGACTTACGCTTACATCGATACTCCATATTCTAACTTCCGTCTGACGGCACCATTTACAAGTGGGTCGGTTGCTATTGAACACAATACTATCTACCTGGTAGCAGTAAGTGTAACTACGGCAAACGGAGCTTCAAACTATAATGGAGAGTGTCTTATCACTACGCCTGGAGGTCCTATGACCGTTATTCAGGGATCACAATGTGGAGATGATGAAACGCCATACCAGATTGCCACTAAGAGTACTAAGGTATATGCTGAGGGTCTTGTATCCGGAGCTACTTATACATTCAAGTTAGAGCAATATGACGGATCAGAATTGGTAGACACTAATTATGCTACTTCTCCAATCAACTATTTCAACTGTAATATGTTTACAGGCGAAAATGCTTTGTTGCCAAACACGAACTATCATGTTTATGTTGCAGTGAATTATTACGGCGAAGGAGAATTCGACCACGATTGTGTGGTTAGGACTCCGGGGGCGTTGAAACAGGAGGATACTATGATTGGTGACTTTACAGCATTGGCTTATCCCAACCCATTTGCCAATAACTTCATGATTGATGTTAAATCAGCAAGCCAGTCCTCAGTAGACTTAAAAGTATACGACATGATCGGAAGACTGATTGAGCAGAGAGAGGTAAGAGTATCTGATTTGCAAACAACAACAATAGGAGACCGTTATCCAAGTGGTGTTTACAACGTAGTTGTATCACAGGAGAACAGTGTTAAGACTGTTAGGGTTGTTAAAAGATAAGTAATCTTAAGACTACAATAGAAAAGACCTTCGAGAAATCGAGGGTCTTTTTTTGTAATAAATAGAAGATTAAATACTATAAATGGTAGCGTCTTAGTTGTGTTGATTAATCGATTAAATACATATAAAATCGGTTAAGTGCCCACAACGAATTCGTTAACAATTACTTAATGCAATTTTGAATATGTTACTATATTTATCTATATTTTTGTGTCTGTCAAATAATCAAATAAAACTTTATTATCATGGTAAAACAGTACATGAAGCTTCAATCGCTATCCTCTATTTCGCGAAAAGGAGTTAAAAAAGGAAGAGAGATTCTTCCAGTGTCTTTTGATCCTATTCATTTTGATGGGATGGAACATAAGTTCAGGTCAGTCATATAATGGTACTTATAGTTTTGCGGGTACCATAGGAAATGTTGCCAGTATGAATTATAATGGTACTGCAATCACAAATTTAACTCCCAGTCCAATTATAAAAGTTGGTGTAACTACTTCAAGTAGTAATGGAAACTCCAGAGCTTCAGGTTGGGATACAGGTTCAACTGATGGTGGTGCAGCGGGAGGTACTGTGGGTTTAGGAAAATACTTTGAATTTACAATTACCGCGACTGGGGGAAAAACAATTACGAACCCTACCATAACATTTGGAGTAGGCAGAAGTGGCACTGGTACACGTAGGTTTCAATGGAGGTCAAGTGTGGATAGTTATAGTTCATTAATACCGGTTACAACTGTTAACGCATCTATTACCAATACTTCAGGGGTATTACAAACCCCGGATGCAAATGCCGGTTACACAGGAAATACGGTTAGTTTAACAACAAGCGGACAAACTTCTATTACATTTAGGTTTTATGCTTATGGTTCAGAAAGTGCATCAGGTACAGGCGGATTACAAGGAGATTTGACTTTTGGAGGGACTTTAGTAAGCTCTTCAACACCAAGTCTTTCTATTGCTGTAAATGGTACGCCAAGTACCTTCACTTCAACATGTGTTAATTCCGGCACAAGCTCAGTAGTCTATAAAGTTAGCAATACAGGCACAGTTGCTGCAGATGGTGTTCAATTAGCTTTATCAGGAACTCATTCATCTGATTATTTGATAACAGGTTTTACCAATGGGTCTTCCATTGCTGCGGGTGCTGATGCAACTTTTACAGTAACTTTTGATCCTTCTTTATCTGGTCTAAGAACAGCGTCAGTTGATGCAACCAGCACCACATCAGGTGCGGGTTCTCCAAGTAGTAGTCTAGCAGCAACTGGTATTGAATCAGTTACCCAACAGGCAACAACGAATGATGCTACAAATGTTGGAGGAACAGCAGCAACCCTTAATGGAACTATTGGAACACTTGGAGTTTGTCCAAGTTCAACACTAAGAGGTTTTGCCTATTCAAAAACATTCGATGATAATGATCCAAATGTTGGGGATGCCAATGTAACAGTTTCTTCAGTAGTTGCTGCTACAGGTAACTTTACCTTGCCTTTAACAGGATTGCCAAACGGCACAGAATACTCTTATAGAGCTTATATATATGATGGAACGACTTATACTTATGGAGATATACAGACTTTCACAACGACAACTCCTCCAGTTAATGATGTGTGTGCAAATCCTAATTCTTTAACCATTGGAATTCCAAGCACAGGCCAAACATTAGTGGAAGCCACTCCGGATTTTGATGACAGAAATGATGTTTGGTATACTTTTGTACCTGACTGTTCAGGAACGCATACTGTATTGGTTAATTTTATTGAAGGCGAAGATCTTGATTTTGAACTTTATGCTTCTGCTTGTCCTACTTCAATTAGCGAAAGGTTGACATTTACAACTATTAATGGTGGCTTTGACTTTGAATCTGGAGACTTTGAGGCAACTGTTGGCACAACTTACTATATTAGGGTTCTTGATGCGGGTGGTAATTCTTCATTATTTGATTTAACTGTTTCAACAGCAGTAACTCCATCAATAGCTTTAGCGAATACTGGTACACCAGCTACAGGTAATATTGCAGCGGGAACTAACAACATTGTATTGTTTGGTTTTACCTTAAGTCCAAGTGCTTGTAACACTTCCTTTGTTTTTACTGGTGCAAATATTGCTACGAGTGGTGCTGCAGCTTCCACAGATTTATCTAATTTCAGGTTAGTTGTCGATTCAGCTAATTTTGGCGTTGCCGATGCAGGTGAAATAGCAACGCCGATTGGTTCTGCTACATTCACTAACGGAAATCCACTAACATTTACTTCATTAGCGCAAAATTTGACTGGTGGTGTAGCAACACATTATTTGTTAATTGCAGATGTTAATTCGGCAGCAGATAATGGTAGAACTTTTACAGCTTCCTTAACTAATACAGATGTTGATGCTGGTACAGTAACAGGTGTGGCTTTAGGAAATACACAAACCATAACATCGACTTCAATTTTAATTGCTGATAATGCTCAGGTTGCAGCTGGGAATATATTGAGAGGAACAAATAATACGATTGTGAGCAAAGCCAAGTTAACCATAGGTGGCCAAACGGCAAGTATTACGCAAATAGATTTTGTAACTGCTGGTTCAGCTGGTGCTTATGTTCAGTCGGATATTGCAACCAACGGATTTAAACTATGGAGAACTACTTCATCAAGTATTTTAGATACTAATACAGATTTACTTATAGGTTCAGTATCTTCAACTAAAGGAGAAACTGCTTCTAATTCTGACGCTTTATCTTTTGTTACTTCCGAAAGTTTAGCAGTAGGTGATTATTACTATTGGTTGACTGTTGATGTGTTAAGTACTGCTACACCATCACATACCATTACGGTAAACGGATTGACAAATACTTCTCTTACAGCTGCTGGAACAACTATTTTAGGTAGTACAAGTACTTCAGGAGCGCAAACCATTATTTCTCCAACCTTAACTATTGCAAACAATACACAAATCACTACTCAGGATTTGTTTACAGGTTCTCTTGCTAATGTAATTTCGAAAGCACAGATTACTCCTTCAGTTTCGAATGTGGATGTTACCGGAGTTAATTTTGTTACGGCAGGTACATACACCAATGCTGACATTGCTGCTAATGGTTTTAAGCTTTATGTAACTACTTCAAATACATTTGCAGCTACCACTCCATTTGGAAGCGGTCAATCCTCAGCTACGGGTAATGGTGAAACAATATCGTTTTCAGCCAATCAAACTTTAACAGTAGGTACTACTTACTATTTTTGGCTAACTGCTGATGTAAGCGCTGCTGCAACTCTTGGTCATGTTATTATTGTTAACGGATTGACTACATCTAGTGTAGCTACTAACACAGTTGGTGTTTTCTTAACAGGAAGTATAGCTACGACAGGAAATCAAACTATCATTGATAGTGCACCTAGTTTGGGAACTACATCGGCTAGTGTTGATGCTCCTTTCTCAATTACTTTATCGCCAGATAATGCAAATTACCGCGCTGCCATTAACAGCGTTAAAATAGGAGCAACTAGTTTAGTATTTACAACTTCCACAGGAAATATTACTTTAGATCCGGCTGACCCGGCTAACACATTATTACGCACGCCTGGGAATAAGATTATCGATATTGCTGCTGCTAATTACACTGCTGCTCAGGTTACACAAACATTGACTGTAGGTGCTACGGCAAAATTAGCGTTGGGATTGCCTGCTTTGGCACCACCAGCTACAAATGGAAGTACATTTGCTACACAGCCAACAGTTTTATATAGAGATAAATATGACAATCCAACTACAAGTAGTGAAACCATAACAGCATCTAAATTTGACGGAGGTTCGTGGACTCTAGGAGGTACAACCAGTATTACTCCCGGTGCTGCAACTGGTTCGGTTACATTTACCGATTTAACAGCAACAAGTGGTGCTTTGGTAAACAATGCACAACTTGTATTTAGCCTGCCAAATGTTTCAGGTTCTACATCAGTAAACTCAGCAACATTTACTATTATTGCTCCTGATTTTATTTCATTGGCCGCTTTCGGAACTACAGTTAGTGAAAACTTTGATACTTTAGCAACTACGGGTACTTCTTCGGCAACTCCAACAGGATGGTTGTTCTTTGAAGCTGGTGGAAATACAGTATACACGGCTGGTACAGGAAGTGGTACAGCTGGTGATACGTATAGTTTTGGTTCTGCTGCATTACCTTCTGATAGGGCTTTCGGAGGTCTGCAATCAGGAAGTGTTACACCAACTATAGGTGCAAAATTTAAAAACACAACTGGTGGTTCAATAAATTCATTAACAGTTAATTATCTCGGTGAACAATGGAGATTGGGAACTGCAAATAGAGCTATAGCTGATAAATTAGACTTTCAATATAGTACTGACGCCACCAGCCTTACAACAGGAACTTGGACAAACGCCGATGCATTAGATTTTGCGGGACCATTTACAACTACACCTACTGGACCTTTAGATGGGAATGCAACAGCTAACAGAACAACTGTAACTGGAACAATTTCTGGATTAACAATCCCTAATGGGGCGACTTTCTATATCAGATATTCTAGTTTTGATGCTTCCGGTGCAGATGACGGACTTGCGGTAGATAATTTTAATATTACACCTTGTCAGACACCAAACGCTGGTATAAACGGAACTTTGACTATTTGTGCGGGAACATCACCAACCACTGAAGAGTTGTTTGCACAGCTAGGCGGTTCACCTCAGCCTGGCGGAACATGGTCAGATCCGGTTTCGGGAGTTTATACTTATACTGTAAATTCTACGGCACCTTGTACAGAAGTAGCAACAGCAACAGTAACTGTAATCACTCAGCCTGCACCAAACGCAGGAAACGACGGAGTTTACACCATCTGTTCAGGAACCAATATTACTTTAGCGCAGTTACAGGCTGCTATTACAGGCGAGGATGCTGGCGGAAGCTGGTCACCGGCTTTAGGTGGAACAGGAACGTATACTTACACAGTAAATGCTACATCACCTTGTACTACACCTGATACTTCAGTGGTAGTGGTAAGTGCGGTTTCCTGCCAGGCCACTCAGCTTTCCAACTGTGGAAGTACTTCGGTATTGACCTCAGTAAACTCGAGAATCTTTGCGGCTAATACCGTTACACAGGCTACACTTTATCGCTACAGGGTTGCAGTATCTAGTGCTCCGTCAAGTTATTTCTATGCTGAGACTACGTATCCAAGCTTTAGACTGACTGATGTTGTAGGATTGACCCCAGCTTATGGAACGACTTATAACGTTGAGATTCAGAATGAGTTTTTGATTAGTGGAAACACTGTTACTTCAGCTTATGGTACTTTGTGCAGCGTTACAACTCAGGCAGTTGCTAATATAACCGTGGCTACTAACCAGTGTAGTCAGACATTAGCAGCAGTCAACTCTAAGATCTATATAAATGGAGTACAGGGAGCAACAATGTATACTTATAGAATAGCGAAACAATCTGCACCGACTCAGTATGGATATATCGAAACACCGTATTCAAACTTCCGTTTAACGGCACCATTAACAAGCGGATCGGTTACCATTGAGCACAATACTGTCTATTTGGTAGCAGTAAGTGTAACTACGGCAAATGGAGCTTCAAACTTTAATGGAGAATGTGAAATCACTACACCTGGAGGTCCTATGACAACAATCCAAGCATCACAATGTGGAGATGATGAAACGCCATACCAGATTCCAACTAAGAGTACTAAGGTATATGCAACTGATTATGTTTCAGGAGCTACTTATACCTTCAGGTTAGAGCAATATAGTGGAGCTACCTTAATTGATACTAATTATGCTACTTCTCCAATAAACTATTTTGATTGTAATATGTTTACAGGTGATGATGCCTTATTGCCAAACACAAGTTATCATGTATATGTTGCCATCAACTATTACGGAGCTGGAGAATTTGACCACGATTGTGTGGTTAGGACTCCGACAGCTTTGAAACAGGAAGACAACCTGATTACTGAATTTAAAGCAATGGCTTATCCAAACCCATTTGCCAATAACTTTATGATTGATGTTAAATCATCGAGCGAGTCATCAATAAACCTAAAAGTTTACGATATGATTGGAAGACTAATTGAGCAGAAAGAGGTAAGGGTATCTGATTTGGAAACAACAACATTAGGAGACCGTTATCCAAGTGGCGTTTACAACGTAGTTGTGTCACAGGAGAACACCATTCAGACTGTTAGGGTTGTTAAGAGATAAGTAATCTTAAGAACTTAAAATAAAAAAGACCTTCGAGTAATCGAGGGTTTTTTTTTATAATGTAATTAATAGCGGCTATTCACTATCATCTCTTCCAAATTCAAGATCATCCAAATCCCTTCTGTCTTTTTTGGTTGGCCTTCCCGTTCCCGTTTTGCGGTAGTGCTCTTTAGAAAGTTTCAATAACTCCAAATGAGCAAAAGTTTCGGGCGGTGTTTCATCAGTTCGATAAATGTCTACCAATTTAGCTCCAACGCGATTCTGCGGAATATCCAAAACTGTAATTTGGTATATAATCTGGTCTTTTCTAAAAGTAATTTTATCCATTGGAAAAACCTCCTTAGATGCCTTTGCAACCTGTCCATTTACAGTAATGTGATTTTTTTTACAGGCTTCCGTTACCATGTTTCTGGTTTTATAATATCGAACACACCACAGATATTTATCTACTCTCATTTTTTTTCCAAAATCAACGTTAAATTGTTTACAAAAATAAATCAATATTGTATCTTGCGGGCTTAAAATTCAAACAAAAATGAACAATTTTTTCAAAATTATATTGCTTTTTACAATAGGCTTAACTATTGTTTCCTGTTCAAAAAGCGATAGTAATACTGAACCTTTGCGAGATTATACTGACCAATACAATAAAGACCTGGCAAGTATTGAAACTTACATGCAGACACATTATATGACAGTTACAAATAATAGCGGAGCAACGGATGATATGGACGTGGAGTTTCATTTAATTGACGCAGGCCAGACTTCTATTTGGGCACAAACCGATTATCCTATTCAGACCCGTTTAATTACTGTTAAGCAAAATGATGTTGATATTAATTATAAAATATACTACCTGAAACTAAGGGAAGGTTCTGGTTCCGAGAGTAAGTCGCCATGCAATGTTGACCGTGTTTTGACTTCTTATAGAGGAGAATATATCTTTAGCAGTACAGAACAGGTAGATGGAGTTGACGTTACCACTATAAAATCAACTCAATTTGAAGAATTGATTAATCCACAGAGTTATTTTAATTTAACGAGCGTTATTAGAGGATGGAGCGAAATATTTCCACAATTCAAGACCGGTAGTTACATTGGGAATCCCGATGGAACGGTTTCTTATCAAAACTTTGGAGCTGGTGTAATGTTTATTCCTTCCGGTTTGGCGTACTACAGCGGTGGATCTGGTGGAATTCCTACCTATTCGCCATTGATATTTTCATTCAAATTATACGAAATTGAGAGAGTAGACCATGATTCTGACGGAATTGATTCTTATTTGGAAGATCTCAACGGCGACGGATATGTATATGCATTTGCAGAAGGAATTTCTAACCCAGATAATACAAATGCTCCCGGAACCTCTGTTTTAATAGGCCCAAATAAATATTCTTTAGAGGATGAAGTTCCGAACTTTTTAGATATTGATGATGATGGGGATTATTATACAACAGAAAGTGAAATTAGGGACGTAAACGGAGATCCTCTTCCGTTTATAAACATACCGACCTGTGGAGGGACTTCAACAAAGAAAAAACATTTAGACCCATTGTGTAGATAACTATACCTCTTAAAATAAAATCCCGTTCTGAATGAACGGGATTTTTTTTTGATCCATTGTATCTTTGGAAGTTTACTTTCGCTTAATTACTTTTTGTACAGCTTCTACAATAGCCTGATTATTCAGCTTGTATTTTTCCATTAGTTGTTCTGGAGTTCCACTTTCGCCAAAGCTATCGTTAACCGCTACAAACTCTTGTGGTTTCGGATTGTTTAATGCTAAAACCCTGGAAACGCTTTCGCCTAAACCTCCAAGGAAATTATGTTCCTCAGCTGTGACTACACACCCAGTTTTTGCTACTGATTTTAAAATAGCTTCCTCATCCAACGGTTTTATCGTATGGATATTGATTACTTCAGCCGAAATCCCTTTTGCTTCTAAGGCTTCAGCTGCAATCAAGGCTTCCCAGACTAAATGCCCCGTAGCAATAATTGTCACATCAGTACCTTCGCTTAGCATAATTGCTTTTCCAATTACGAATGGTTCGTCAGCGGGAGTGAAGTTAGGTACAACCGGACGTCCAAAACGCAAATAGGCCGGACCATGATGATCGGCTAAAGCTAAAGTTGCCGCTTTGGTCTGATTGTAATCACAGGTATTGATTACGGTCATTCCAGGTAACATCTTCATTAATCCTATATCTTCTAAAATTTGATGCGTGGCACCATCTTCCCCTAAAGTCAATCCGGCATGTGAAGCACAAATCTTAACATTTTTATCAGAATAAGCTACCGATTGACGGATCTGATCATAGACTCTTCCTGTAGAAAAGTTTGCAAATGTTCCCGTGAAAGGAATCTTACCACCAATAGTTAAACCTGCAGCAATTCCAATCATGTTGGCTTCAGCAATTCCAATCTGGAAAAAACGTTCCGGATGGTTTTTCTTGAAATCATCAAACTTCAATGAGCCGATTAAGTCAGCACAAAGTGCCACAACATTTTCGTTTTTTTGTCCCAATTCTGTCATTCCAGCCCCAAATCCTGAACGGGTATCTTTACTTCCTGTATTTGTATATTTTTTCATAGTAGATTTCAAAATTAATAGTCAGCTTCGCCTCCAGTGTTGTAATTCTGCGCCAATCCGATAGCCAATTGCTCATCATTTGGTGCTTTTCCATGCCATGCGTGGGTATGCATCATAAAATCTACTCCGTTGCCCATTACGGTATGCAATAATACACAAACTGGTTTTCCTTTTCCTGTTCTGGTTTTTGCTTCTTCCATCCCTTTGATAATGGCATCGATATCATTTCCTTCTTTGATTTCCAATACATCCCAGTCAAAAGCTTCAAACTTGGCTTTTAAACTACCCATATTTAAAACGTCATCCGTTGAACCGTCAATCTGTTGGCCATTCAAGTCAATAGTAGCAATTAAATTGTCGACTTTTTTAGCAGAAGCATACATAATTGCCTCCCAGTTTTGACCTTCCTGTAATTCTCCATCCCCATGAAGGGAATAAATCAAATGATTGCATTTGTTTAGTTTTTTGGCTTGAGCTGCCCCAATAGCAACAGACATTCCTTGTCCTAAAGAACCCGAAGCCATTCTTATGCCCGGCAATCCTTCGTGCGTTGTTGGGTGTCCCTGCAAACGGGAATTCAGTTTTCGAAAAGTGGCTAATTCCGCTACCGGGAAATATCCGCTGCGAGCCAACACGCTGTAGAAAACGGGTGAAATGTGACCATTGGAAAGGAAAAATAAATCCTCACCAATGCCATTCATATCGAATCCTGGTTTTCTATCCATTACATGTTGGTAGAGCACCGTGAAAAATTCTGTACATCCTAATGAACCACCTGGGTGGCCAGAGTTTACAGCATGTACCATTCGTAGAATGTCTCTTCGTACTTGTGTAGAAAAATTTTGTAAATGTTGTGTGTTAGACATTTTTTGTAGTTAAAAATTAAATGTCCCCAAAAGTAATTCTATTTTTTGCAAGCCACAAAAGTTTTATAAATTAGTTATTAAGGTGTTATCAATAATAGATAGGATGATAATTATATAAGATAAGCGTGGTATTCTGTAAGATACCTAAAAAGTAATTCTATTAAATTGCAAAATCAAATCTACTACCTATGAAAAAGAAGAAGACCATTTATTACCTAGACGATGACCATGAGGACTTAGGCTTCTTCAAGGAGATCACAGAAGAGTTGGGACACAATGTAAAGGTGTTTTCCGATGGACGAAAAATGCTATTGGTTTTAGAGATTCAGGCAGAAAAACCCGATGTTATTTTTTGGATATTCACATGCCCGTTCTTAACGGTGAGGAAATTTTGGAAATTATAAAAAAATCCGATGACATGAAAGACATACCTGTTGTTATGGTATCAGGAGCTTATCCTAAAAAACTGTTGCAATATTGTGCAGATATGGGAGTTTCGTGCCTGGTAAAAAGACATAATTTTCAGGAGTTCAAACAAAATATCGCCGAAGTGCTTAAAACATTTGAAAAGGTCAAATAAAATAATTTTAACCTTTGAAGTTTATTTTAAATTCTGAAATCTTTCAGGTAAATCTTTATGTTAAATAAATTCATAATTCATAATCCTCAATTGACAAATCTTTTATCTTTGCCGTCCCTAAGTTTTGGGACTAAATTAGATAAATGAAATTTGAATTATTACAAAAGGATCCTAATTCAAAAGCACGGGCGGGAAGTATTACTACTGACCACGGTGTGATTGAAACCCCAATATTCATGCCTGTTGGAACGGTTGCGTCTGTAAAAGGCGTACACCAACGCGAATTGAAAGAAGAAATCAATCCTGATATTATTCTCGGAAACACGTATCACTTATACCTGCGTCCACAAACGGAAATCCTTGAAAAAGCCGGAGGTTTGCACAAGTTTATGAATTGGGACAGGAATATCTTGACGGATAGCGGTGGATATCAGGTATATTCACTTTCGGCCAACAGGAAAATTAAGGAGGAAGGTGTGAAATTCAAATCACATATCGATGGTTCGCTACACTTTTTTACTCCCGAAAATGTAATGGAAATCCAAAGAACCATTGGTGCCGATATCATTATGGCGTTTGATGAATGTACGCCTTATCCCTGTGATTATCGCTATGCACAACGTTCGATGCACATGACGCATCGTTGGTTAGACAGATGTATAAATCATTTGGATAAACTTCCGTTTAAATATGGCTACGAGCAAACATTTTTCCCAATCGTTCAGGGAAGTACTTATAAAGATTTACGCCAGCAATCAGCAGAATACATAGCCAATTCAGGTCAGCAGGGTAATGCTATCGGAGGGCTTTCGGTAGGTGAACCAGCAGAGGAAATGTATGCTATGACTGAAGTGGTCTGTGAAATCCTTCCGGAAGATAAACCCCGTTATTTAATGGGAGTTGGTACACCAATTAACATTCTGGAAAATATCGCCCTTGGAATTGATATGTTTGACTGTGTTATGCCAACCAGAAATGCCCGTAATGGAATGCTTTTCACGGCTAACGGAACTATCAATATCAAAAACAAGAAATGGGAAGCCGATTTTTCTCCAATAGATGAAATGGGTTACACTTTCGTGGATACTGAATATACTAAAGCTTACCTGCGTCACTTGTTTGCAGCAAACGAATACCTCGGAAAACAGATTGCAACGATTCATAATTTAGGTTTTTATATGTGGTTGGTTCGTGAAGCAAGAAAACATATCTTAGCCGGAGATTTCAGAACATGGAAAGAGATGATGGTAAAAAATATGAGCCAACGATTATAATTTATGCTAAAAATAATTGACAGATACATACTCAAACGCTATTTAGGAACATTCACAGTAATGATCCTGATGTTTATCCCGATTGGGATAGTGATTGATGTATCGGAAAAAGTCAATAAAATGATTGAGAATAAGGTTGCTTTTTCAGCTATTGCGCAATATTACCTCGATTTTACCATTTATTTTGCCAATCTTTTATTTCCGATTTTCCTCTTTCTTTCGGTAATATGGTTTACATCCAAATTGGCAAATAATACCGAAATCATTGCGATTTTAAGTTCCGGGATTTCGTTTTCAAGATTCTTGAGACCTTATATTATTGGTGCTACAATCGTATCGCTTTTTGCTTTAGTCATGACAATTGTTTTAGTGCCTAAAGCCAGTGCCGGATTCAAGAATTTCAGATATACATATCTATCCGCAGGCGGACGTGATGACATGCGTGAGAATTCCGATGTCTTCCGTCAGATTAGTAAGGATGAATACATATTCGTGAGTAACTATCAGCAGGTCTCCAAAATGGCATTCAATTTTTCGATGGAGAAATTCGACGGAGATAAATTGAAATACAAACTGATAGCCAGCAGAATCAAATGGAATCCAAAAGACAGTACCTATACATTATACAATTACACGAAAAGAAAAGTCGGCGAATTTGGTGATATCATCGAATCTGGTGAAGCAAAAGACACCGTATTTAAATTTGATTTGGAAGATTTAACGCCTGTCGTTTACATTGCGGAAACCCTGCCTCTAAACGAACTCAATAAATTCATTGACAAGGAAAAAGCACGTGGTTCGTCTAATATAAATGTGTATCAGGTGGTACTTTACAAAAAATACAGCATACCGGTTTCGGCATTTATTTTAACCATTATTGCGGTTGCTGTTTCGTCAATGAAACGCCGTGGCGGAATGGGAATGAACCTGGCTATTGGAATTATCCTTGCATTTGCCTTCGTATTCCTAGATAAGGTTTTTGGGGTTTTGGCCGAAAAATCTAGTGCGCCACCAATGCTTGCCGTTTGGACGCCTAACATTCTCTTCGGGATTTTAGCCATTTATCTGCTTCGCAATGCCAAGCGATAATCTTAAAAGTTATCTTCATCTCCATTTTATAGTTTTTATTTGGGGATTTACGGCAATTTTAGGCGCGCTGATTTCACTTGACGCTTTGCCGTTGGTTTGGTTCCGAATGCTTTTCGCTGTTGGATTTATCGGCATTTATATCTACTTCAAAAAGCTGTCTATAAAGATTTCGAGAAAAGCCCTTCTCCAATTTATTTTCTCGGGCTTAATCATTGCACTGCATTGGTTTACTTTCTTTCACGCCATCAAGATTTCCAATATTTCGATTACGCTTGCCTGTCTTTCTACAGGAGCACTTTTTGCTTCGCTGTTAGAGCCAATACTATACGGAAAGAAAATAGTCTACTATGAAGTTTTCTTCGGATTGCTGGTTGTTGTTGGTTTGTATATCATATTTAATGTAGAAGGAAACTATTTTTGGGGAATGTTGACTGCCTTGACTTCCGCATTCCTTTCCGCTTTATTCGCAGTCATTAATAGCAAATTGGTTCAAAAACATGATGCGACAGTAATCTCATTTTACGAATTGAGTGGCGGTGTAATTTTCTTTACTTTTTTACTATTGGCTACTAACAGTTTTTCTTCCGATTTCTTCATGCTTTCCGCAACAGATTTTATGTATCTGATGATTTTGAGCTCGATTTGTACTGCGTATGCATTTATCGCATCTACCTCAGTAATGAAGTTTCTAAGTCCTTACACAGTAATGCTTACTATAAATTTGGAGCCCATTTACGGAATCGTTTTGGCCCTCTTAGTATTTAAGGAAAAAGAGAAAATGAGTTTCGAATTCTACATTGGCGCAGTCATCATTTTACTTACTGTCATCCTAAACGGAATAATAAAATCGCGTAAAAAATTGAGCTAAAGTTGTTTACAAATTATCTGTAAAAAGCACATTTTATCACAATATAAAATTTTATATTTGCTATTCGTTTACACAAAATTAACAACCCTATGGAATATTTAGATTTTGAACTTCCAATCAAGGAATTAGAAGATCAACTCGATAAATGCCAAATAATTGGTGCCGAATCTAATGTCGATGTTACTGCAACCTGCAAGCAAATAGAGAAAAAATTAGAGGAAACCAAAAGACAGATTTACAAGAACCTAACTGCCTGGCAGCGTGTTCAATTGTCAAGACATCCCAACAGACCTTATACTTTAGAGCATATTACCAACCTGACTAAAGGAACGTTTTTAGAACTTTTCGGAGACCGGAATTTCAAGGATGACAAAGCAATGGTAGGTGGTCTGGGCCAAATAGATGGTCAGTCGTTCATGCTTATCGGACAACAAAAAGGGATCAATACCAAAATGCGCCAACTACGTAATTTCGGAATGGCAAGTCCAGAAGGGTATCGTAAAGCTTTACGCTTAATGCGAATGGCCGAAAAATTCAATATTCCTGTAGTAACCCTAATCGATACTCCGGGAGCATTTCCTGGATTAGAAGCTGAAGAACGCGGACAAGGAGAGGCGATAGCAAGGAATATTTTAGAAATGGTTCGTTTAAAAGTACCAATTATCTGTGTTATTATTGGTGAAGGAGCATCAGGCGGAGCTTTGGGAATTGGTGTGGGAGATAGGGTTTTAATGATGGAAAATACCTGGTATTCAGTAATTTCTCCAGAATCTTGTTCGTCGATTTTATGGAAAAGTTGGGAGTATAAAGAGCAAGCGGCCGAAGCTTTAAAACTAACTTCAACCGATATGAAAAAGATGAAACTCGTTGATGATGTTATACCGGAGCCACTTGGTGGAGCTCATTACGATAAAGCTACAGCTTTTAAAACAGTCGAGCAATATATTATGAAAGCATTCAATGAGCTGAAAGATTTATCAACAGAAGAATTAGTATCTCAAAGAATGGACAAATACAGCAAGATGGGCGAATACAAGGAGTAAATTCCTATAAAATATTTAAAACCGTCTCGTCCCGAACGAGACGGTTTTTTTTTGGTTATCAACAAAAAAAGTAAACTTATAAACATCTATATAAGATAACTTAATCCTAATAAATTTATCAAAATAGTTACTTTCGCTATATGGAAAATCTCAGAAATATGAACCCTATAAAAGTAGATAAAACTACTATTATAAATTTAGAAAAAGGAAAGCTGCCACCACAGGTTTTAGACTTAGAGGAAGCCGTGTTAGGTGCAATGATGATTGATAAAAAGGGGGTAGATGAGGTTATTGATATCCTACAACCGGATGCATTTTACAAAGAAGCACACAAGCACATTTTCGAAGCCATTTTCCAGTTATTCACAGATTCTCAGCCTATTGACTTATTAACAGTTTCTGCTCAACTTAAAAAGAGCGCTAAGTTAGATTTGGCCGGAGGTGATTTTTACCTGATTCAGCTTACGCAGAAGATTTCTTCATCTGCTCACATTGAATTCCACTCGAGAATCATTTTACAGAAGTACATACAGCGAAGCCTAATCAAAATTTCATCTGAAATCATCGAAGAATCCTATGATGAATCTACCGATGTCTTTGATTTATTGGATAAAGCGGAATCAAAATTATATGAAGTAACACAGGGAAACATCAAACGTAGCTCTGAAACAGCGCAAAGTTTGGTAATCCAGGCGAAAAAAGGATTGAAGAAATTGCCAATAAGGAAGGATTAAGCGGAATCGCGACAGGATTTGAGAAGTTGGATAAAATAACTTCGGGTTGGCAGCCTTCTGATTTGATTATTATCGCAGCCCGTCCCGGTATGGGTAAAACGGCGTTCGTACTTTCGATGGCGCGAAATATCGCTATTGATTTTGGTCATCCCGTGGCGCTGTTTTCATTAGAGATGTCATCAGTACAGTTAATTACCCGTTTAATTTCTTCTGAAACGGGTTTGTCATCAGAAAAATTAAGAACAGGAAAACTAGAAAAACACGAGTGGGAACAGCTATCCACGAAAGTGAAAGACTTAGAAAAAGCACCCTTATATATTGACGATTCACCATCACTTTCTATCTTTGATTTAAGAGCTAAAGCCCGCCGTTTGTCTTCTCAGCACGGAATAAAATTAATCATTGTCGATTACCTTCAATTGATGACTGCCGGAGGAAGCAACGGAAAAGGAGGCGGAAACCGGGAGCAGGAAATCTCCACTATTTCGCGAAATCTTAAAGCTTTAGCAAAAGAATTGGAAGTTCCAGTAATTGCACTTTCCCAATTATCGCGAGCCGTTGAAACCCGTGGATCCAGCAAAAGGCCTTTGCTATCAGATCTTCGTGAATCGGGTGCGATTGAGCAGGATGCCGATATCGTATCGTTTATCTATCGTCCCGAATATTATAAAATTGACGAATGGGATGACGATGAACAATCACCAACTGCAGGTCAAGCGGAGTTTATCATTGCAAAGCACAGGAATGGTTCTTTAGAAAATATCCGTTTGAAATTTATCGGGAATCTTGGTAAGTTCGACAACCTTGAGGAATACGGAAGTTCCTTTGACGATCTGCCTTCGAAAATGAACCACGACGACAATCCGTTTATGACAAAAAACCTTCCGTCGGCAAATGAAGCTTTTGGCAGCAATATAAATTCCAATGACGACGACAGCGATGTGCCGTTCTAAAAATATTATCCCGATTAAGCTCGGGATTTTTTATGATTTAGTTCACAGTAAAACTATTATCTTTGGTTTTATTATTTTACAAAATGTTCAAAAAGTCACTATACCTATTTCTAATCCTGATTTCCTTTTCCGTTAAGGCAAATTTCATTTTGCTGCCAATGGATGATACTACGCAAAAGAATCATTTAAAGGCATACGGAATAACCTATTGGGCATTGGATAAGCAATACAAAGCCAGTTGGCTGTTAAACTATCGAGGCGGTTCCTTTTTGTTGCCAGATGTTCCGGAAATCAGAAAGGAATGCCAAATCAGAGGTGTAAGTTTTGAAGTCTTATCAGATGGCGAAATGCAATCGATACTTGCCGATATTTCCAGTCCGTCACAAAATATGGAAACCGTAGTATTGGAAAAGGCTCCGAAGGTTGCGGTCTATTCGCCACCAGGAAAACAGCCATGGGACGATGCGGTTACTATGGTTTTGACTTATGCCGAAATTCCGTTTAAAGTGGTATATGACGAAGAGGTTATGAGTGATCAATTGCTGTTATACGATTGGCTGCATTTGCATCATGAAGATTTTACAGGACAATATGGTAAATTTTATGGTGCATATAGAAACGCACCGTGGTATATCGATCAAAAGAAAGAAGCCGAAGCTTTAGCAGCCAAATTAGGGTTTGCAAAAGTTTCCCAGGATAAATTGGCTGTGGCTAAAAAGATACGGGATTTCGTTATCGGTGGCGGATTTATGTTTGCAATGTGTTCGGCAACAGATAGTTTTGATATTGCTTTGTCTGCTGAAGGTGTTGATATCTGTGAACCCATGTTTGACGGTGATGATAGTGAAGCTAATTATCAATCCAAAATTGATTATAACAAAACCTTTGCTTTCAAGAATTTTATTTTAAACAGAAAGCCGGAGCATTATGAGTTTTCGGATATTGATATGACTGAAAAACGCCGTATTCCTTTTGAGAAAGATTATTTCACTTTGATGGAATTTTCAGCAAAATGGGATGTTATTCCGACTATGCTTTGCCAAAACCACACCCAGCTTATAAAAGGCTTTATGGGACAAACCACAGCATTTGACAGTGAGTTGATCAAATCAAATGTATTGGTTCTTGCGAAAAATGAACTCAATGATGAGGCACGTTATATCCATGGGCAAAAAGGAAAAGGATTTTTCACTTTTTATGGCGGGCACGACCCGGAAGATTATCAACATAGGGTAGGTGACGAACCAACTGTTTTAGACCTGCATCCAAATTCCCCGGGATTTCGGTTGATATTGAATAATGTGCTGTTTCCGGCAGCCAGAAAAAACCTCAGAAAACTTAACTTAGGTATATTGTCCGCAACGAATATCCATTAACTTTCTACGAATTTGTTAAAATCCCCATCGAATGTACATTAAAAATCTGATGGTAATTTTTTATTGTATTTTCGATTCACTTTCTGCGCTTTTGTTGTTGATAATTTTGAATAGTATAAAAATTTTAAGGTGATTATCTAAAGATAAATTCCTTATGTTTGGCACTCGAAAAAATTAGCCCGTAGAAAATACCCTAGAAAAACAATTTTAACAAATTTATTACCTTGAAACACTATTACAATTCCAGTAAAATGAATCAGGTTTCTGTATGGAAATCATTATTCATTATGGCGCTCCTATTGGGTTGCCAAAACATTTTGGCGCAGCTGACCATTCCTGCGGGGAATACTTATACGTCAACCAGTAACAGACCATTAGGGGCTTTTTATGGCTATGATCGTACGCTGTCTGTCTATAATAGTTCCCAAATGAATATCACTTCAGGAACGATGATCACGGGCATTCGCTATTATTGTCAGATTGCATCTACTACGGTTAACCTTCCGGTGTTTGTATACCTGAAAAATGTCAGTTTAAGTTCGTACAGTGCAGGATTCTACAACGCCACAGCAGTCCTAGGCTCCACTTTAGTTTATTCCGGCACGCTTCCTGCAGCTGATTTTCAGGCGGGGAAATGGGTCACCATTCCATTTACCACTCCGTTCGAATATACAGGAACCAACCTGCAGATTTTGGTCGGGACCAATTATGAAGAAAGTAATGCTGACGGTCCCGCAACCAAAGCCTTCCGTTGGTCAGATACTTCACAGAATCAAACACAATACTGGAATAGCAACATTGCCGCGACATTCCCAAGTAACGGAACGGTAATCGCATCCAAACCCAACATCCAAATTTTATACAACACGCCAGGCGATGTGGGAACAATATCGCTCGACTATACAACGGATACAATGCTTGAAAACCGGACAAAAACCTTTGCCGTCAATCGCAGCGGAGGATCAACAGGAACCGTGTCTGTCGATTACGCAACAAGCAATGGAACTGCAATCGCAGGTACCGATTATAACGCCACGTCTGGAACGCTCACTTGGGCAGATGGCGATATGACGCCAAAGATGATTTCCATTACGACATTGGCCGATTTCATTCAGGATAATGCCGAGACGATCAACATCACGCTTTCCAATCCGGTCGGAACCACCTTTGTAGGGCCGACTGCAAGCGTAGTGACCGTGACCGATGTGCTGCCTCCGATGAACGGAACCTATACCGTTGGAACTGGCGGAAATTACCCATCGTTGACCAACACTGGCGGTATTTTTCAAGCCATCAACAACCGTGTTGACGGTGTTTCAGGTCCGATTACGATCAATATTATTTCTGATTTGACAGGCGAAACCGGAAGTAATGGGCTTAATGAAATCGCAGGCGGGCATGCAGTGCTGATCCAACCTTTTGGCGGAGCCAGAACAATAACAGGCGCGCTTGGTACAACTTCCAATCTGGGTCTGATTCGATTCGACGGAACCGATAACGTGACGATAAACGGATCGCTTGTAGGCGCGGAAGTGGCAAGTTGCCAGATCGGTGGAGACGCTACTTTGCGTCAGCTTACCATTGTGAACAACTCGATCGGAACGACTGCTGCGGTATTGTTCACATCATCAACCACAGGAGCTTATAATAATACAATCAAAAATGTAAATCTCGTAGGGGCCAGTCCTAGCGTCGGATATGGGGCGATGTTCCGTGTGTTTCCGCACAGCAATTCTATTCCGTCTTTGGTCAACAACCAAAATAGCCGTGTTGTGAACTGTTCGGTCAAAAAAGCCAGTATCGGGATTTATTCTTCGGGTTCCACCACATCCAATCCGAACACCAACTTAGTTGTGACGGGTAATGATATTTCGACTACTGGAGCAGACCGTGTATCTAGAAGTGCGATTATCATCTTCAATGAGACGAATCCGCAGGTCACATTCAATAAAGTCAACATCCAGAACACGACTTCTGATTTGAGTGAGACCGTTGGCTTGGCAATAGGTGCTTCGCAGGCTTACGCGACTTCTGTAACGAGTGGTGGAATCAGTGGCGCTTTGGTCGCCAACAACTGGATTACGGGCGTAGTGAGCACCGTCGATCTTGGAGGTTCTACAGCAGGAATTGCGATTTCGGGAACAGCATTTGGTACGCCAAATATCGTGAAGAACAACATGATCAGTAATGTATCTGGTCTGTCTCAATTCACCTACCACGTGGCAGGGATTTGGGTTGTTGGGGCTGTTGCCTCTGAGACCAAACTTTACCACAACACGATTTCGCTGTACGGCGACCGAGGATCGCGCACCAACCAATCGCCAAGCTATGGCATCGCAATTTCGGGTCTAGATCCTTCTGTTGAAATGAGAAACAACATCATTTCGACTACCCAGATCGCTACGGGCGGCGGCTTTGTGAAAACGTACGCATTCGGAACGCTGAGCATGACGTTCGCTAATTTAGTTTCAGACAACAACGTATTCTACAGCGCGGGTGCTCAAGACGGCGGATTCCGTTCGGGCAGCCTTTCGAACAATGCAGGAACGAGCTATGCAACTTTGGCCGATTGGACGGCTGCAACCTCACGCGACAGCAATTCGATCGAAGTGGCTCCAGTGTTCGTTGCTCCAAACGATTTGCATCTCCTGGTGGGTAGCAATCCAATCATCGAAGCAACGCCGGGTATACCAATTGCTTCTGTAACAACAGATATCGATTGCAATCCAAGAAGCACAACAAATCCAGCAATAGGTGCACAAGAAATCAATGTGAGTGGTTATTCGATATCGGCAGCTGCCGGAACAGGAGGAACTATTACTCCGGCTGGTACTACTTCGGTAGCCGTTGGAGGAAATCAATCTTACAACATTACGGCCAATTGTGGTTTTGTAGTTTCAGATGTTCTAGTTGATGGTGTTTCGCAAGGTACCATTACGACTTATACTTTTACAGGTGTAACAGCCAGCCATACCATTACTGCAATTTTCACAGCACAAACCGCTACAATTACCGCGGCAGGACCAACTTCGTTCTGCGTAGGTGGAAGTGTTGTGCTTACATCATCGGCTGCGACAGGTAACGTATGGTCGACAGGAGAAACTACACAGTCTATTACGGCCCAGGCCTCTGGCAATTATTGGGTTTCCGTTAATAATGGAACTTGTAATTCGCCTATATCGGCACCAATAACAATCACTATCACGGCGCCACCTACAGCTCCAACCATCACAAGCGGGTCTCTGACCTTTTGCCAAGGAGGAAGCGTGACGCTTACTTCATCAGCACTAACAGGAAACCTTTGGTCTAATGGAGCCACTACAAGAGCTATTACAGTTTCGACATCAGGAAGCTATTCCGTACTATACAATAACGGAGGTTGCAATTCCGCTCCATCGGCAATTACTACTGTAACTGTCAATCCATTGCCTGTTACGCCTACAATTTCGGCTTCGGGTTCAACTACTTTATGTACGGGTGGAAATGTTGTTTTGACATCATCGTCGGCGACAGGAAATACCTGGTCAACAGGAGCTACTACGCAATCAATCACAGTTTCTGCTACCGGAAATTATACTGTTAGAGTAAATAATGGCACGTGTACATCCGCTGTATCGGAAGTTACTACTGTTACAGTTAATACAATTCCGGCCAGGCCAACAATTACCGTAACAGGCGCAACGTCTTTTTGTGAAGGCGGAAGTACAATCCTAACTTCAAGCGCAACTACAGGAAATCTTTGGTCTAACGGCGAAACGACTCAGGCTATAACAGTTACAACTTCAGGAATTTATACAGTAACATCTACTGTAAATGGATGTACTTCGACAACTTCTGCAGGAAGACTAATTAATGTAAACCCAACACCAGTATTGTTAGTTACTAATCCGGCACCAGTTTGCGCGCCAGTTGCAGTTGATATTACCTTGCCGCAAGTTACCGCAGGTAGTACAGGCGGAGGCACGCTTACCTATTGGACAAATGCTTCAGCAACAGCCGCATTACTTAACCCGAATGCTATTATTGTTAGTGGAACTTATTATATTAAGAGTTCTGTAGGAACTTGTTCTGATATCGAACCAGTAATAGTAACAATAAATGCAGCTCCGACCACACCAACTATAAATGCCAATGGTTTAACAACTTTCTGTACAGGTGGAAGTGTTGTTTTAACGTCATCGGCTGCGACCGGAAACATCTGGTCAAGTGGTGCAACGACGCAAGCTATTACCGTTTCGTCTGCCGGAAATTATTCGGTGGCCGTTACAACAAACGGTTGTTCATCGGCATCATCGGATGATACTGTGGTTACCGTAAATCCGATTCCATCATCGCCCACAATTTCGGTATCGGGAGCGACAACATTCTGTACGGGTGGAAGCGTTATATTGACATCATCATCTGCAACAGGAAATGTTTGGTCAACGGGAGCAACTACTGAATCCATAACAGTTTCCTCATCTGGAAATTATTCTGTTGCTGTGACTGCATCGGGATGTACTTCCGGAGCATCAACTGATACTGTGGTTACCGTAAATCCGATTCCATCATCGCCCACAATTTCGGTATCGGGAGCGACAACTTTCTGTACAGGCGGAAGTGTTACATTGAATTCATCATCTGCAACAGGAAATGTTTGGTCTAATGGAGCGACTACGCAAGCTATCACCGTTTCGGCTGGTGGAAATTATTCGGTTACAGTAACCAACTCAGGATGTTCTTCATCGGCATCAGCAGATACAATCGTAACGGTTAATGACATTCCGGCAACACCGACAATTACTGAGGAAAGTGCAACAACCTTCTGTTCAGGAGGAAGCGTTATTTTGACATCTTCATCAGCAACAGGTAATGTTTGGTCTACGGGAGCAACAACGCAGTCTATTACCGTTTCATCAGCCGGAAATTATTCAGTAGCAGTAACTACTAATGGTTGTTCCTCTTCTGACTCAACAGTAACTACTGTATCTGTCAATCCTGCTCCAAACAACGAGATTACACAAAATCAGGGAATTATTACAGCAACGCAGGCGGGTGCCACTTACCAATGGTTTATCTGCCCAAATACATTAATAGACGGAGCAACATCTCAAACCTACACGCCATTAGTCGTTGGGGATTACGAAGTAGTAGTAACTCTTGGAACCTGTACTGCGACTTCAGATTGTATTACCGTAACCGAATTAGGAACGAAAGATTTTGATATAAGGAATTTTAGATTGTATCCAAATCCGGTAACTAATATGCTGATTGTTGAGTATACAAATGAAATGAGTGAAGTTTCGGTTTTCAATATGATTGGGCAAAAGGTATTGAGCAGCAATGTTAATGCAAATAGTACACAAATTGATATGTCCCGACTTCCATCGGCAACTTATCTGGTAAAGGTAAGCTCAGAAAATGTGATGAAGAGCTTTAAGGTTATTAAGGAATAACTTTAGTTTTTTCAGATAAAGGAAAACCCCGAAATTATGTTTCGGGGTTTTTGATTTTAAGGATGTCTGTGATGATTTTAAGATGATGTGTGGTGTGCAGTTTCAAAAACCAAATAGTCGTTTTTAATTTTAAATCTCCAAAAAATGGATGTGTAAAATAGCTTTTTGAAGGAAGGCTTTCCATATCGATGAGATTCTTTTTTGCCACTTCTAATTTGGATTTCAATACTTCAAGCGTTGCAATATCAATGGGCGTTACCGATTTTGGGACCCGTACTTTTCCGCGTGGAATTTTATTTGTGATTTTAATTAAGACCCTATATTTATTGAATCTCCATTTATAATTTTCGGGATTGGAAATTTTGAGTTGTTCGATTACACTATTGATTACTAATAAACTGTGGTCAATCTGCCAGCCAATTGTTGAGTTAGATACAGCAGGATTTGTTTTTTCATAATTAGGAATGTACGATTCTAATTGGTCTAAAATGGATTGAAGTTTTTTCATTGGGTTAAAAATTTAAAATCCCAAACTTTTATGGTCTGGGATTTTAGTATTATTGGTTTATTCTTCGCTTTCCTTGTCCAGATATTCCTGAACAATCTCTATGGCGTTAGTTACGACATCACTTAACGCGGTAATGAAACTTCCATCTTCCGCATTGTCGATAGCATGTTTTATGGCTTCCACTTCTTTCTTGATGATTTCATGGGTGACATTTCTTCCGCTTTCAGCAATTCCTTCCATAATCAAACCAATGATTTCCTCTTCGGTTCTTCCTCTTAAGTGTTTTTCCTGACGGATGATAATATGATCGAACATACGTGCGGCAATAGAAGCACATTCTTTAATGTCCTCATCACGACGGTCACCGACACCGGCAATGATTCCGATTTTTTTGGTAGCCTCAACAGAAGTCAGGAATTCTTCAACACCTCTGTATCCTGATGCATTGTGTGCAAAGTCTATCAGAACCTTGAATCTCTTGAATTCAAAAATATTCATACGTCCCGGAGTCTGAGCGGCACTTGGAATGAATGTCTGTAATGAAAGGCTGATGTCTTCTGTTTTAAAGCCTTGTAAATAAGCCGCTAAAGTTGCAGCCAGTACATTGGCAATCATAAATTTGGCTTTTCCGCCCATTGTCAACGGAACGTGAGTGGCTCTTTCAACCCTCATTTTCCATTCGCCTTTTTTGATGGTAATGAATCCGTTTTCACATACGGCAACAATTTTTCCTTCTTTGGAGAACTGCTTGACTTTTGGATTGTTTTCGTCCATTGCAAAGTAAGCCACGTTGCAGCTAAGTTCGTTTGCAATTCTCAAACATTGATCGTCTTCCGCATTTAAGATTGCCCAGCCATCTTTTTTGACACTTTTCACAACGGTGCTTTTCACTCTGGCCAAATCATCCAGCGTGTGAATGTCGCTCAACCCTAAATGGTCTTCCTGAATATTAGTTATGATTGCAATGTCGCATCGGCTGAATCCAAGTCCGGAACGTAGGATTCCACCCCGGGCTGTTTCCAACACGGCAAATTCCACAGTTGGGTCTTTTAATATGTATTCTGCTGAAATTGGGCCGGTAGTGTCTCCTTTTTCCATCATGTGGTTTTGGACATAAATTCCGTCCGAGGTTGTGAAACCAACTTTGTAGCCATTGTTTTTTACAATGTGCGCCATAAGTCTGGTAGTGGTGGTCTTACCATTGGTTCCGGTAACGGCAATGATTGGGATACGGCTTGGTTTTCCCGGAGGATAAAGCATATCGATAACCGGAGCGGCAACATTTCTTGGCAATCCTTCTGATGGCGCTAAGTGCATCCTGAAACCAGGCGCAGCGTTAACTTCCAAAATACAACCTCCGTTTTCTTTAAGTGGCTGAGTTAGGTTTTCTGCCATGATGTCAACACCACAAACATCCAATCCAATTACCCTTGAAATTCTTTCGCAAAGGAAGATGTTTTCAGGGTGCATCATATCAGTTACATCTATGGAAGTTCCTCCTGTACTTAGATTTGCTGTAGATTTTAAGTAAACTACTTCATCTTTCTTCGGAACTGTTTCTAAAGTATAGTTTAGTTTTTCCAGTAAATCCGTTGTATCGCGGTCGACGTCGATTTGAGTCAGGACATTTTCGTGTCCGTAACCACGACGCGGGTCTGTATTGGTTTCATCAATCAATTGCTGAATGGTTTGTTTTCCGTCACCTTTCACATGCGCAGGTTCCCGTTTGGCAGCCGCAACCAATTTGTTATCGATAACTAAAACCCTGAAGTCATAACCGGTAATGAATTTTTCAACAATGACACGGTGGCTGTATTTTTTGGCGTAAGCTAAACCTTCGACGGCATCTTCCCTTGTTTTTACGTTGATGGAAGCGCCTTTTCCGTGGTTTCCGTCTAATGGTTTTAGCACAATTGGAAAACCGATCTTTCTGATTACTTCATCTAAATCGTCTTCATCTACAACGATTCCACCATTGGCAACGGGAATCGAATTGGCATCCAGCATTTTTTTTGTTTGTTCCTTATTGCAGGCAATATCTACTGCGATACTGCTGGTTTTGCAGGTAATTGTGGCCTGAAAACGCATTTGGTTGATTCCGTAACCTAATTGTACCAACGAATTAGTTCCTAATCTAATCCATGGAATATCTCTGGCTACGGCCTCCTCAACAATACTTCCGGTTGAAGGGCCAAGACGAACACGTTCTCTGATTTCTCGCATTTTCTGGATATCACCTTCAAGGTCATAATCAGTTCCGTCTATTAAGGCTCTTGCAATATTTACGGCACTTTCGGCAGCGAACATTCCGACATTTTCTTCGGTGTAGCTGAAAACTACATTGTATATTCCGGGTGTTTTGGTTTCACGGGTTCTTCCGAAGCCAGTTTCCATTCCGGCCAAGGTTTGTATTTCCAAGGCAATATGTTCAATTACGTGTCCCATCCATGTTCCGCGTTCGATGCGGGAAAAGAAACCACCACGTGTGCCTTCGGAGCAACGATGCTCGATCATAGTGGGGAACATAGCTTCTATCCTTTCACGAAAACCGTCGATTTTGTTGGTTGGAAATTGTTCCATTTCCTCCAAATCAAGACGCATTTGGATTAATTTTTTACGTTGAACACTCCAAATATTAGGTCCGCGAAGTGCTTGTATTTTATCTATTTTCATGATTAGGAATAATTGGTAAAAGTAATTAGTAATGATTTTGTTAAAAATAGGAAATTTTTATTGTCGGAATGAAATTTTTTTACAGAAATGACAAAAAAGTAAGGCTGTATTGGAAGTAGTCTTGATTTTCAGATTTTTAAGATAGGAGGAAGGAAGATTGAGGAAAGCCGAAACGGATAATAACGAGCTCGCTAGCCCCGATAGGAGTGGAAATCCTGTCATTGCGAAGGTAGGCGTGATGAGATTGCTTCGTCCCCTCGCAATGACAGATTGGAACAGATAGCGGGACGACTGTTCTAAAATGGAAAAATGTTCTGCTTCTATTTAATAAAATCAACAATCTTTTGATACAAATCAGCATCGTGCATACTGTGTCCTAAGCCGTTTGTTTCGACATAAGTTGCGTCTTTCCAAGTGCTGGCGTACTTGCGGCCTTCGTCGATGAGGACGACGTTGTCTTCGGTATCGTGTGAGATGAATGCTTTTTGTGGAAAGTTTTCGGCAAATTTATGTCCGGCAAAATCATCGATATGGATGTTGAATTTCTTGAAATAATAGGCTTCGAGTTCGGCTTTTATTTTTTTGTTTAAACTCAGCAGTTTTACGAAATTATCACTCAGGATCTTAAAATCGGAAGGTGCTCCGAGCAGGATTACTTTTTCGATTGCCGGATTTTTGTATTTGTTGAGATAGAAAGAAATTGCTGCTCCGCCGACTGAATGCCCGATTACAATTTTGGGTTGGTATTTTTGAGTTAAGACGTTAATGCACTCGGCATATTTTGGGGCATTAAATTCCCTTCCATCGCTGAGTCCGTGTGCCGGAGCATCAATGGCTATTATGGTTTTGCCTAAGGGTTTTAGGTAGTGGAGTAGTTTTTTCCAGCGTGAGGCGTTGCTTTCCCAACCGTGAACGAGAAGAATGATTTCTTCGTTGCCTTGCCAAATGTATGTCTGGAAATTTTCGCCATCATATTGAAAAGTTTCCAACGTAGCACTTTGAAGTGTTTTGGGTAACTGTTCTTTTCTCAGCCTGCCTTTTCTAGGATTGCTAAAGAGCCTGTAGGCTTTCATTTTAGCCTTTTCGAGATTGGAGAAGCTAAGCAGGTTGAGGTAAGCCCCAATTGATTTTGTGATGATAAAGAATTGAATTTTCTGCATAAAAAAATCCCGAGAATATCGGGATTAGTATATTATAGGTTAGCAAATAATGCCTGCATTTTCTCTCTTTCTTCTTCTGCTAGTGAAGCATCCACTAAGATCCTTCCTGAATGCTCATCGGTGATGATTTTCTTTCTGGCAGCAATCTCTACCTGTGTTTGTGGTGGAATAGTAAAGAACGAACCGGCAGAAGCGCCACGCTCAATAGATACCACTGCTAAACCATTACGAACGCTGGAACGGATTCTTTTGTAAGCAGCTAATAATCTTTCTTCGATTAGTGCTTCAAACTCTGCTGATTTTTCCATTAGGAAGCTTTCTTCCTTTTGGGTTTCAGACATGATATCGCTTAGTTCCGCTTTTTTATGTTTTAGGTGAGATGTTTTTTGGTCTAATTTTTCCTTAGAACTTGCGATAACCTCTTTTTTGTGGTCGATAGAAGCTTTTAGTTCCTTGATTTGTTTTTCAGCCAATTGAATTTCCAATTCCTGGAATTCTACTTCCTTTGTCAGGGAGTTAAATTCTCTGTTGTTACGAACGTCTTTTTGTTGCGTTGTGTATTTTTTTATTGCTACCTGATGTTCATCAATAGCATTTTTTTTGGTTTTGATTTGTTCTTCAATAGAAACCAAATCAGATTTTAATTTGTCTAAACGAGTGCTCAAACCAGTAACTTCATCCTCTAAATCTTCCACTTCTAAAGGCAGTTCGCCTCTTACATTTCTGATTTCATCAATTCTTGTATCTATGATCTGAAGGTCGTAGATAGCTCTTAATTTGTCTTCAACATTTAGTTCTTTTGTAGTCGCCATATTTTATAAGTACTTAACAGGATTTGTATTTTCTTCCGAAAAATTGACTGCAAAATTAGGGATTTTTTTCTTAAGAAAATCAACAATATAATTTTTTGTAAATCTTTCACTTTCAAAGTGCCCAATGTCAGCTAAAATAATCTGGTTTTCAGCTTCGTAGAAGTTATGGTACTTTAAATCTGAGGTTAAATATATGTCAGCTTTTGCGTGAATAGCGTTCTTAATAGCAAAGCTTCCCGATCCGCCAAGGACGGCGACTTTTTTAATGGGTTTTCCCAATAACGTGCTGTGACGGATTCCACCACACTGCATTTTATCTTTTAAGAAATTTAAAAACTCGATTTCATTCATTGCATGTTGCAGTTCGCCAATCATTCCAAGGCCAATATTTTGATGTGAATTTTGCAGATCGTAAATTTCATAAGCCACTTCTTCATAAACGTGATTGGTAAACAAAGCTTTCAGGATTTTACTTTGCAAATGTTTCTCAAATGTAACTTCAATCTTTATTTCCTCATTCTCTACAAATTCAAAGCGATTGCCAATTTCAGGATTGCTGTCTTCATTGCCCATGTATGTTCCGATGCCTTTGGAGTTGAAACTGCAATCTTCATAATTGCCAATTTTACCTGCGCCTGCTTCAAATAAGGCGTTACGCAATGTTTCTGTATTTTCGGGAATAGTATAGGTAATTAGTTTTTGGATGAAGTTTTGTTTCGGAACCAAAATCTTAGCATTTATCAAACCCAAAGCATCAGAAAAGATCTTATTCACGCCTTCTTTATGATTGTCTAATGCGGTGTGTACGGCGTAAATAGCAATGTCATTTTTGATGGCTTTCAGTACAGAACGCTCTACATAATTTTTGCCTGTGATCTTTTTAAGACCTGAAAAAATAATGGGATGGAAGCACACTACAAGATTACACTTTTTGGCTAACGCTTCATCTATTACAGATTCCAAAGCGTCGTGGCAGACCAAAATTCCGGTGGCGTCATTTTCCTGATTTCCGATAAGTAGGCCAACATTATCAAAATCTTCGGCGTAAGCCAAAGGTACCATTTCTTCAAGGATTGAGAGTATTTCTTTTATCTTCATATTTATGTTGCCCACTCGTTTAAATATTCCTTTACTGTCCACACGCCATTAATTTTTTCTAATAACATAAAGCTTCCGCTGTTGTGTTCGATGTTTCGGTAAAAGGCAATTTTTACCAAAGCAAAATTATCATTGGCAAAATAAATCGGTTTGTTGACAATCATTAACCGCTGGTTGTTTTCACCATAGCGATCGGAAACTACCTTGTATTCTTCAAAAGACAAACAGGCATTAACCTTGCTTTTCAGGTATTGATTTTGGTTGTCGAATAAGATGTTATAAGCGGCAGACCAATCTTCGTCGATAGTGATGACGATTTGTTTTTTGATTTCGGCTGCATTCTTTTTAAGTAATTCGTTTTTGGATATTACTTCGAGCACTTCTTCATTATTGGGTGCTTTTTTGCAGTAAAAACTCAGCAGCTGAAGTCTGCCTTTTGCGATGACTTTTTCATTTTTGTAATATTTGCTAAAGATTATTTTCAAAATAGCAGCATTGTCGGCATCCTGTGCGAAAGCTACGGGCGAAATAAGCAAAAATGCCAGCAGTATTTTAAAATAAGATTGTCTCATTTGTTTAGTTGGAATAGAATATTTTCAATCAAAGATAAAAAATCGTTACTTTCGTTTTATGAATTTGTTGCGAAAATTACTCTTTCCATTTGCCATATTGTATGGTTTTATCACTTCTTTAAGAAATTATCTTTATGATAAAGGTATATTAAAATCGTATTCCTTTCCCATTCCAGTGATCGCTGTAGGAAATTTGAGTGTTGGCGGAACGGGAAAAACACCTCAGGTTGAGTATTTAATCCGATTGCTTTCCCCTAATTATAAGGTGGCAACCCTAAGTCGTGGCTATAAAAGGAAATCAGAAGGTTTTGTTTTGGCTAATACCGATTCGAATGCTGAAATTTTAGGCGACGAACCTTTCCAGTATTTTAAAAAGTTCCCCAATATTCAGGTTGCTGTTGATGCTGACAGAAAAAACGGAATAGAAAAATTACTGAGTCAAACGCAAAAGCCTGAAATTATATTATTAGACGATGCTTTTCAACACCGAAAAGTAAAAGCTGGTTTTTATATTTTACTTACTTCTTACGGAGATTTGTTCTGTGATGATTTCATTCTGCCAACAGGAAATCTTCGCGAAAGCAGCAATGGAGCCAAAAGGGCGAACGTAATTATAGTAACTAAATGCCCGTCAAATATAAGTTTACAGGAACAGGAAGCGATTAAGGATAAAATAGGACTGGATTTACCTATTTTTTTTAGTACCGTTGCCTATGATGATAAAGTGTATAGTGAATCTGAAAGCATAGCGGTAAGCGAAATAAAATCAACTTCAAAAATACTGCTGGCGGGAATTGCGAAGCCCAAGCCCTTTTTCGATTATTTGCAGTCAGGAAGTGATGAAATTATGTCTTTTGACGACCATCATGAATTCACCCAAAGCGAAATTACAGGCATTAAAAATACAGCCAATGATAAAATCATCATTACATCTGAAAAAGATTTTGTACGTTTGGATGCTCAAATTTTAAAAAAGCAATTATTTTATTTACCAATAAAGAGCCAATTGGTGGCAAACCAAAAAGCTTTTGACCAAATTATATTAAACTATGTGGGAACTCGTACAGGAAACCGTTAATTATATTAAAGAGAAAACCAATTTTACGCCAGAGTACGGAGTTATCCTTGGTTCTGGATTAGGAAGTTTTACTGATGATATCAATATTGAATTTACATTACCTTATAATGAAATCCCAAATTTTCCGGTTTCAACGGTTCAGGGCCATAAAGGTGCTTTGGTTTTTGGAACCATTGGCGGGAAGAAAGTAATGGCCATGCAGGGTCGTTTTCATTTCTATGAAGGTTACGACATGAAACAGGTAACGTTTCCGGTTCGCGTGATGAAGTACCTTGGTGTAACCAAATTGGTTGTTTCCAATGCTTCCGGCGGCGTTAATCCAAATTATGAAGTGGGTTCCGTTGTGATTATTAAGGACCATGTCAATATGTTTCCGGAGCATCCGTTAAGGGGAAAAAATGACGAACGTTTTGGTCCGCGATTTTTAAATATGAATGAAGCTTATAATAAAGCGATGATTGAGAAAGTAAAATCAATTGCGGCGGAGAATAATATTACTGTGCATGATGGAGTTTATCTTGGTTTACAAGGTCCAACATTCGAAACGTTTGCCGAATATAAAATGGTGAAAATACTCGGTGCCGACTGCGTTGGAATGTCAACCGTTCCTGAAGTAATCGTTGCGCGTCATATGGGAATTGAATGTTTTGGATTGTCTGTTATTACCGATATGGGCGATGCTGAAACGGCTATGGAAGATGTAAGCCATGATGAAGTTTTAAAAGCTGCAGCCAAAGCAGAACCGCAAGTAAGGGAATTAATCAGGGAATTGATTAAGCAGTTTTAAACCAGGTTATTAGCAATAACCCTATAGAAATTTTCCGGTTCAAATGGTTTGGTGATTACGTCAGTCATACCAAACGACAACAGCATTTCGCGGTTTTCATTCAATGAAATGGCGGTTAGTGCTATGATTGGTTTTTTGGCGTCAAATTCACGTATTTTCTGCGTTGCAATTGTACCGTTTATTCCGGGTAAATGCACATCCATCAGCACCAAATCAAACTGATTTTCCTTGCTCAGCATTTCAACGGCTTCTTCTCCGTTGTCGATGATAAAGCATTTGATGTCTTTTTTCTCCAGCATTTTTTGGTTATCATCTGGTTGATCTTATTGTCCTCAACCACCAAAATACTTTTCTCTTTTAAGGTATCATCTGAATATAATTTATTTTTCTCGATTACGATTTCTTTAGTTCCGTTAAAGAGATTCAATTCAAAATCAAAAGTAGTTCCAACGCCAACTTCACTTTCTAAGTTGATTTCACCACCCAATAAGTCGACTATTTTCTTAACGATGGTCAATCCTAATCCGGTTCCGCCATATTTACGGTTGATTTCAATCGAACCTTGCGAAAAACTTTCAAAAATAGTTTCCTGCTTGTCTTCTGGAATTCCAATTCCCGTGTCGCTGATCGCAAAGTTAATCCTAGAATAATCCTCTCCGCTTTCCACTAACCTCGCGATAACCTTTACTTCGCCATTTTGAGTAAATTTCAAGGCGTTATTGATTAGGTTAATGAATATCTGTGATAATTTTGTTGGATCGCCAAGTAGCATTTCAGGGACATTTTCGTCGATTTCCAAGACAAACCTATTGTTGTTGTTCGACGCAATTTCTGTCATCGAATTTTTGATATCCAATAACAATTGCTTGATGTTGAAATCAATATATTCAATTTCGATATTATTGGATTCGATACGGTTGATTTCCAAAATTTCATTGATGAATGTCAAAAGGTAATTTCCTGAGAACTTCAATGAATTTAAATAATGCAGCTGATTCTCTTTTGGATTGTCCTCTATCAATAAATGCGTAATCCCATTGATGGCATTCAGCGGTGTTCGAAGCTCGTGGCTTACGGTTGAAAGGAATTCTGCCCTGGCTTTTGAGGCTTTTTCTGCATTGTCTTTAGCAATCTGCAATTCAAAATTTTTCTCCTTTAAAGTGTTATTGGATTGCGTTCGGATGATGTTGTTTTTATAAAGGGACAAACTCAAAAGCGACAAAATAGTTATCAGGGCAATCGCCAAAATACTGATAAGCTTAGCAAATTTGTTGGTTTTCTGTTGGGCATCGTTTTCCTTTGTCATTCGGTCGATCTCTTTCAATCTCTCACTTTCCTTAAAATCAACGTAGTCATTAACATCCAGTTTTATATTGTTCAGATGCAGAATGCTGTCTTTTAGGGCCAAATGTGCTTTTAGGTAATTATGCGATTTTTTTAAGTCGAGGAGTTTTTCATAAACTACGCTCAAATCGAGTAGTATTTTTGCTTTTTGGTCTAAATTTTTGTCTTTAGTACTTAATGTTAGCGCTCTGGTTAGATAGTTTACAGCCAGATTATTGTGATTCTGTCTTTCCTCTATTGTTCCTAATTGATACAATGCCTGAGCCTTGGTTTTAAAGATATCTTTCGAATCATCCTTAGAAATGATTTCATTGAACAATTTATAAGCCAAATCCGTCTTCCCATTGTTTTGATATAAAATCCCTTTCTGCAAATTCAAAAACTGGGAAGTGTCAATTTTAAGAATGTCATAAATAGATTGTGCTTTATCAAAATTGACTTCCGCTTTTGCAAATTCTTCCAAACTCATATAACAGAGTCCGATATTATAATAACAAAGCGCATAGTCAGTTGAAGGGGCGAGTTGGCTATACGAATCGGCACTTTTTTGAAAAGTTTCAATAGCGTCATTCATTTTCTTTAACTCAAAATAACTCGTGCCTAACGAAAATAATGCGTCGCCTTTTCCCTTAGTATCATTATTGAGTTTGGCAAAATTGTAGGCTTTTTGAGAAAATGCCAGCGAAGATTTATAGTTGTTGGTTTTTTTGTTGAAGTTGGCCAACTGAATGAAATAGGCTGTACTGTCAACCTCTTTAGTTGATTTTTTTGCCCAAACAGGACAATAGGAATAAATATTAAAATCCAAATCCACTTCATTTTTGTATCCCAAATAGAAAAATAGGGATGCTAAATGTAGTTAAATTATTTTTTTAACAAAAGAATTAGGTCAATAATTCGGGATGAATACCCAATTTCGTTATCATACCAGCCTACAACTTTTACCATTTTTCCTATAACCGAAGTCAGTTGCGCATCAAAAAGGCACGAATTGGTATTTCCGATAATGTCTACAGAAACTATTGGGTCTTCCGTATAATCTAGTATTCCTTTAAGGTTTGTAATCGAAGCTTTCTTAAAGGCTTCATTGATTTCAGTAATTGTTACTTCTTTCTTTACGTAGCAGGTAATATCTGTTAAAGAACCATCCGGAACAGGAACACGAATGCCGCTTCCGCCAATTTTTCCTTCCATATCCGGAAATATTTTGGTCAGTGCTTTTGCTGCACCGGTTGTCGTTGGAACAATACTTTGGCTGGCTCCACGGGCACGGCGTAAATCCTTATGAGGTTGGTCATGCAGGCTTTGATCGGTGGTGTACGAGTGTACAGTTGTAATATAAGCCTGTTCGATGCCGCAAAGTTCGTTAATAACTTTTATCATTGGTGCAGCATTGTTGGTAGTACAGCTGGCGTTGGAAACTATTTTTTCGCTTCCGTCTAAAATATTTTCGTTAACGCCAAGGACAACCGTTTTGATTTCGGGAACTTCAGAAGGAGCGGAGAGGATTACTTTTTTGGCTCCGGCCAGAATGTGTTTGTTGATGTCTGCAAATGAGCTGTATTTTCCAGTACTTTCAATTACAATATCCACGTCATTCCAATTCAGGTTATTGATTTCTTTTTCATGGAAAAACGAATAATGTTTCCCGCCAACAATTATCGATTTATCATCAAAAGAAACAGCAGAAGGTAAAACTCCATGAATGCTGTCGTATTTTATCAGATGTGCCATCGTTTTATTGTCAGCAATGTCATTGATGGCAACAACCTCAATTGAAGGATGGTTTAACAATAGACGAAATAAATTACGTCCAATTCTCCCAAAACCATTGATAGCAATACGTGTTTTCAAATTCGTAAGTCGTAATTTTTAATTCGTAATTCTAAAGAATATGTTTTTCAGCATGATAACTCGATCTTACCAAAGCGCCACTTTCTACATGGCGGAATCCCATTTCCTTGCCCAGTCTTTCGTATTTTTCGAACTGTTCCGGTGTGATGAATTCTTTTACAGGCAAATGCTTTTTGCTCGGCTGCAGGTATTGGCCAATGGTTACAATATCAACATTTTGCTCGCGTAGGTCTTTAATGGTTTGGATAACCTCTTCTTCGGTTTCTCCAAGTCCAAGCATGATTCCCGATTTAGTTCTTCGGATTCCTTGGTCTTTAAGGTATTTCAAAACAGCAAGGCTTCGGTCATACTTTGCCTGAATACGGACTTCACGAGTTAAACGGCGAACGGTTTCCACATTGTGTGATACCACTTCCGGATTCGCTTCTACAATTCTGTCTATGATTCTTTCTACGCCCTGAAAATCAGGAATAAGGGTTTCTAAAGTTGTTTCCGGATTCATTCGGCGGATAGCCTGAACAGTTTCCAGCCAGATTATAGAACCCATGTCTTTTAAATCATCGCGGTCAACGCTTGTAATTACGGCATGTTTGATTTTCATGATTTTGATGGAACGCGCTACTTTTTCGGGTTCATCCCAATCTACCGTTTCCGGACGACCGGTCTTTACACCACAAAAACCACACGAACGCGTACAGATATTTCCAAGTATCATGAATGTCGCAGTTCCTTCACCCCAGCATTCACCCATATTAGGGCAGCTTCCTGAAGTGCAGATGGTGTTCAGCTTGTATTTATCTACAAGCCCGCGAAGTTCGGTGTATTTTTGTCCGATAGGTAATTTTACCTTAAGCCATTTCGGCTTGCCAATCGGTAAATTGTTATCAATAATTGGTTCCATAATTGCAATTTTGCACTGCAAAGATAAAGAATGTATATTGAAGATGGTTGCTTTGGAATCCAGTTTTCTTATTAGCAGATAGAGAAAGCGAATGGTAATTATTTAAACGGGAATATAGATGTTAAATTGCGCGCCTTGTCCGAGTTCTCCGTTGGCGAATATAACCCCATTATGGTTGTGTACTATCTTTTTAACTATTGTAAGACCAATTCCTGTACCATCAAATTCTTCTTTTTTGTGCAAACGTTGAAAGAGTTCAAAAATCCTTTCCTTATACTCTAAATCAAACCCGATGCCTTTATCACTAAATTCGATGTGGTAGTGATCTACGGGAATTTGAAAGGTTATGGTGGATTTTTCATATTTAATGTAATCCCCTTTTATTGATATATGTGGAGGTTCGCCTGGTTTTCCGAACTTTATGGAATTCGTTATAAGATTTTGGAGCAGTTGTCTAAATTGAAATGGTATAATGTTGACTTCGCCTAAGTTAGATAATTCGACAATGGTCTGCTTTTCATTTAATTCTTCCTGCATCGTTTCCATCACTTCCTGAATTATAATGGTAAGGTCACTTTTTTCAAATACCCGTTCGCTTGCAGTAGTCCGTGAATAGGCGAGTAAATCCTGAATAAGGGTTTGCATGCGTAGTGCCGAATATTGAATCCGGTTAAAATGATATTTTCCTTTCTCGGAAAGATTTTCATACTCTTCGTCTAAAATACGACTTGAAAAGGTTTGTATCTTTCGTAAAGGTTCCTGTAAATCGTGACTGGAGATAAATGCAAAAGCTTCAAGTTCTTTATTTACGTTTGATAATTCAATTGCACGGTTTTCTTTTTCCAAATTCTGAAACGCCAGTTCAGCATTGGCAATAACCAATTCAGCAGCGCGGTTTTCCTTCTCCTTGTTTTGATAGATCAGCTCAGTATTAGCAACAATCAATTCGGCAGCGCGGTCTTCCTTCTCAGAATTTTGAAACGCCAGTTCAGCATTTGCAATAGCCAATTCGGCAGCGCGATTCTCTTTTTCGGTATTTTGGAATGCAAGTTCCTTATTAGCCACAATTAAATCAGCAGCGCGTCTTTCATTATCTTCAATTTGTAATGCCAGATTTTCATAGGCAAGAACTAAAGCGGCACTGTTTGGAGTCTCCGCTTTATGCGATGATTTGATAAAATCCTGGACTATTTTTTTATACATAGCAATGACAATTGCCTAAAGATAGTATTTTGTTCCTCAATGGTGCATGATTTTTTAAGAAAAGATGCTTTGTCCAACTTGTAGGTTTGTTTTGTATTGGTTCGGATTTTGTTCGGGAACAGCTCTGTTATAGTAGTACAACCCCGAACAAACCCCGAACAAACCCCGAACAAAATAGCTTTATTTATGGGATTAGGTTTATTCAGATGTCTCTCTCTTCGCCTGTTCTTCCATAATCTTTGTCAGGAATGGCTTCATTTCTTTTTCAATGTCTGAAACGGAGAAAGTAAGTGCTTTTGGATCTGTAACCAGATTATACCAAGGTTTTGCGGCATCGAAATCATAGCTTCCGAAAACAATAGTTGGAGTTCCTTTTAACTTAACCGTTTGGTCATCGACCAATATCCATTGGTCCGCCCAATCGTAAAGGTATTTAGCATCGCGCTCGGATAGTCGTAAACACGAATGCGAAGCAGGATAACCAGGCAATTCATATTGATGCCAGCCAACGCCCAGTTTGTTTTCGATATTGAAATTCCATTTCAAATCCCATTCGTCGTTAAAAGTACTGGTAGTTTTTTCGGCTTTCCAGTTAGAAAAGAACAATCCGGTTGGTGTTCTATCGGCTTTTCGCCCCATATTGGTTGGGCCGGTACGTATTAAAGTCCCATATTCGTAGGTAGCAAAGGTTTGTGTAGCGTATGAAAACAGGATTATTTTGCTGACCTCTTCCAAGGCAGGAACTTCCAACGGAAACGGCAGGTAGTAAGCCATATCTCCACTTAAGTCCTTCGGAACGATGATAGAATCCATTTTGACGATGTTGGCTCGGTCAGTTCGGTTTGCGGCCAGGACAATCCAGATTTTTGAGCTGTCTTTAGTCGTTTCGAGCCAGGCTTTGGTTTTTTGGAAACTATAGCTGATGTCTTTTGGTTTTACCCGTGTTGGAGCCGGATTTTTTTATGTTTAATGGTTTTAGATTCTTCCTTACAGGAAGCGATTAGCAAGAGGAGGCTTAGAATAAAAAAGACTTTTTCATAACGATAGATTTGTTCGCCGCAAAATTCCTTAATCTAAACTCCAAAATTGTTACATTATTTCTGATATTCGTTATGACTTTTGAAGTTTTGCAAGTCATCGACTTCAGATTTAAGCCTTTTATTGATGTCGATTTTTGGCTTACTGAAAACGAAAATCCTTGTTTTGTATTCCCTTGCCAAAGCATTTGTAACAGAATCGGCTAACATAGCGGTTTCGAAGAAAGGTTTAGTTTCCGCTAATTCATTTTGGCTTGCTTTGAACTCTTTTACTCTTATAAAGTTTTCAGTTTTGTTTTCCAGATGAAACCAGTTAATATAATCAGCATTGAAGGAAACGGCTTTGATTTTCTTATTTTTTGAATAATAATTTATAGCGCCTGCCTGCCCATAGTTGTCACAAAGGATGATCGTTTGCTCTTGGTTTGGAAGTTTTTCGTAAATATTTTCAACCTTCGTTGCCAGTTCCTTCCAACCTAACATATCTGCAAAATCCTGAGGCATTTCATGATCTTTACCATCTTCCCAATGCAGCAGTCCGAATTTTTTATAGGGTTGCGAATGTTCTTTGATGTATAGTGGACTTTTATTTGGAAAGGCAACTTTCGAAATTGGTATAAAAAGTAGAATTGGTAAAGCAATCAATATCGGCTTGAAATAGTTCTTCCAGCCCGATTTTAAAACGTTCTCCAGATAAACAGCTCCGAAAGCAATGTAAATTGGGTAAATCCCGATGGCATAATAATCCTTCGCTTTGAAATAGGTAAAAACAGTTAACGTAAATACCATCATCCAAAAAAACAGTCTGTATTTCCTGAATGGGGCATAAAATAGCAATCCGTAAAGAGCAAAAAAGATAACAGGCAATGATCCTATAAAGAAAAGCAACTGCCCTTTGAAAAAATCAAGTCGGTTAACATTGACTAATTGTGTTTCCTCTAATTCCTTCAAATGATGGATAACAGGAAAGGAATTGTTGTATTGCCAGAGTAGATTGGGTAGAATCAGTAAAAGTCCGAAAATGACTGCCATATAGAATTCCTTTTTGGCAAAAACTTTACGATGTTCAGATAATATAATCGCTGGAAATGCACCTATCAATAAAAAAGCGAAGTTATACTTATTGAGAAAGGCAATCGCAAATACAAAAGCGCCGAGAAAAAGCCATTTTCTATCTTCAGAGTTGAAGTATTTGATAAGGATAAGGTAAAAGGTTGTCCAGGATAAAACATCGAATGAATTCGGCTGATAAAGCATGTTTATCCTAAGCATCGCTGAAAATAAAATTCCGGTCGAAGCCAAAATTAGAGCAAATAAATTTCCCTTTAAGGCTTCAATTGTTTTCCAAACCACTAAAAGGGTCAGTGCGCCAAACAATGCCGGAAAAAATATAACCCAGAATACAGAATTCCCAAGAAGTTTTATAATGTAGGAAATCCAAGATGTGAAAGGCGGAACCGATTGAAATCCCCACGCTAAATGATCGCCCTGGTCAAGGTGTAAATATTCGTCCCTATGAAGGTCGTATTCGGAGCTGACCAAATTGTATTGTATCAGGAATTTTAACAGGATGAATCCCAGTAGAATGATCGTTTTTTTACTCCACATAATCCAAATCTTTTTCGTGGGTTTCACTAATGGTAAGCGTAGAATAAATGCTCAGGGCGAAGGCAATAAGTCCGATGATTGCTGCAGAGACAATTACTGTTTGGCTGAGTTTCAAATAATCAAAGGCAATAAGCATGATTGGAACGGTACCACGAACCATATTTGGAACGCTGGTAGTGGCGGTGCTTCTCATGTTCGTGCCGAATTGCTCTGCGGAAACGGTTACAAACATTGCCCAGAAACCACAGCCTAAACCAATCCAGCCACAATAAAAATAGTACATGTTTTCGGTTTTATGTCCACTGAAAAGCAGAAGCGCAACACCGATAATGGTAAAAGCCAGCATTGCCAAAATCGTTTTCTTTCTGGAACGAAAAGCCTGTGAAATGAATCCACAGGAGAAATCTCCAACGGAAGTGCAAATGTACGTCCACATAATCGCCTTTCCGGGATTGATGGATTTTATCCCCATTTCGGGTGCAAACTGATTGGCCATGAAAACCAATATTCCGATGCAATACCAAATCGGAACGCCAATTAAAATGCATTTCAGGTATTTGATGAAAATCGTTTTGTTGGTAAAAAAGGATAGAAAATCGCCTCTTTTGACATTTGCGTTTTCTTGTATGGATTTGAACATGCCACTTTCGGCTACACTGATTCGCAAAACCAATAGGGCCAAACCTAATAGTCCACCGATGATATAGGCGGTTGTCCAACTTCCTGCCAGCTCTACAGTAAATTGTGCAACCACAGCTCCTAAAACCCCAAATCCGGCCACGATAGAAGTCCCGATTGCGCGTAGTTCTTTTGGTAAAGTTTCGGAAACCAATGTTATTCCGGCACCTAATTCGCCCGCCAATCCAACTCCCGCAATGAATCGCAGTACAGCATATGCAAATGCTTTATCTCCAAAAGGTAGCTGAGGTAAAAGCCCGCAGGCGATATTGGCTAAGGAATAAACGATGATAGAACCAAATAAAACCGAAAGCCTTCCTTTTTTGTCGCCGTAAATTCCCCAAAGGATTCCGCCCAAAAGCATTCCGACCATTTGATAATTGATGATCATGGTTCCAACTTTATCGGCATCCAAGCCTAAATCGGTTAAGCTTTGAATCCGTACAATTCCGAAAAGCAATAAATCGTAGATGTCAACAAAATAGCCAAGGGAAGCAATGATTACAGGGAAACTGAATAAAATTTTGAGTTTTTCTTTGCTGGTAAAATGTCTCATTCTATAGATTTATGGGTTAAATATAGAAATAAAAACAAAAAACCTGCAGGAATCTGATTCCGGCAGGCTACTAAAATCTATAAGTACTTTAAAATTATACTCCTATAGCTATTTTTGTTTTTTTGGTTAAGCCATTTTTATTCAGCATAACCGAAATAGCTTTCAATCGGATGTAAGGAACGCTCATGTAAAAGTAACCGTCCTTTCCGGCTTTTGTTCCCCAAGAGTTTTTTACTTTGTAGTATTGGTTTCCTTTTTGATCAGCCACCTTTCCTATTATGTGCATCAAATGATCATCCTGAGTATCATAATTTTCAAATTCTGCCTGACGGTATTCGGGAGAAACATTTTTTTCGGGCTTGATTTCTTTTAAGATAGCTTTGGTGTCATTTTCATTTTCAGGAAGAACTGCCATGCCATATTCTTTTGTGAAAGTAACTTCGCTAACATCAGAGTCTAATGCGAGTGTGTATCCTTTATCTAATGCGTTGTCAATGTTTTGGATAAATTCATCCAAAGGAAGGTTGAACATGCTTCCGTTGGCAAAATTATCGGGAATGTTCAAAATAAACTTTGAATAAAATGGCTCGTTGGTAAAGGAAGTGAGGGTTACATAATCATCTAAGTTCAGTTTGTTAGCCGTCAGGAATTGTTTTGGCGTAAGTGCTTTTCCTTCATTGCTGCCTTTTCCGTCGATAGTAAGATTTGGTGAAATCATTTTATCTTCTTCTTTAAATGTTCCCATGTAAGTATCTAAAACAGCAACATAATCAGATTTCCAGTTTGGGTATTTTTTAGGCGTCTGAGCTACCGCTTTTTTAACGATTGCTTCTAATTCGGCCGCCATTTTCTCGTGATCATATTTTGAATCAGGACTTGTTTTTCCGATATAATTGCTTTGAGGAACGATTCCGTATTTTCGGGCACTATTGATAACATCATGGCTTAATCCACCTTCTCCAAACTGAGCTTTGCCCTGGCGTGAGACGTAATTTTCAGCTTTGTCCAGATAGGTGTTGCGGGCAGTATACATTTCGGAAAGATCCACTTTTTTTCCGGTTATGCGGATGATTTCAGCTTCCAGGAAAGAGGTGGTAGCAAAACTCCAGCAGGTTCGGTATTACCCTGAGAGATTACGGGCATCGCTTCAATCTCTTTAACTGTGTGGAATTCATAGGTTTGAGAAAAACCCACATAGCCTAATAACAGGAAAGCAATACTAAAAATCGATTTATTCATAAGGATAACTATTTGTTTTTTGTAGTTAAGAGTAAAAAATGCTTTATTTTTACGCTAAAATAGAGCTTATTATTTTTTCAAATTTTATTTTAACAAATTTTAGCATTTACATGAATTCAATTGATTGGAAGACCGTTAAGGATTTTGAAGACATTACTTATAAAAAATGCAATGGTGTTGCGCGAATAGCTTTTAACCGTCCCGATGTTCGCAATGCATTCCGCCCCAAAACAACAGCCGAATTACTACAGGCTTTTCACGATGCACAGGAAGATACATCAATTGGCGTAGTTTTGCTTTCGGCAGAAGGTCCGAGTTCCAAAGACGGAATTTGGTCATTTTGCTCTGGCGGAGATCAAAAGGCTCGTGGGCATCAGGGATATGTTGGTGATGACGGATATCACCGTTTGAATATTTTGGATGTACAACGTTTGATACGCTTTATGCCAAAGGCAGTAATCTGTGTGGTGCCAGGATGGGCAGTTGGCGGAGGTCATAGCCTGCACGTTGTATGTGATTTGACTCTAGCCAGTAAGGAACATGCTATCTTTAAACAGACTGATGCTGATGTAACGAGTTTTGACGGCGGCTATGGTTCGGCTTATTTAGCCAAAATGGTTGGACAAAAAAAGGCAAGGGAAATATTTTTTCTTGGCAGAAATTACTCCGCTCAGGAAGCTATGGAAATGGGTATGGTAAATGCAGTTGTTCCTCACGCTGAACTTGAAGACACAGCCTATGAATGGGCGCAAGAGATATTGGCTAAGTCACCAACCTCCATAAAAATGCTGAAATTTGCCATGAATCTAACCGATGATGGTATGGTTGGACAGCAGGTTTTTGCTGGTGAAGCTACAAGATTAGCCTACATGACTGATGAAGCCAAAGAAGGAAGGGACGCTTTCCTGGAAAAAAGAAAGCCTAACTTTGAAAAAAATGGTTACCATAATTTGTGGATTTGGTTATTCAATTAATCACATAACCGAATAAACACATAACCCAATAAACTTAAAAATGAAACACTGGATTGAAGCCGCACGAGTTCGCACCTTACCACTTTCGGTATCCGGAATTATTGTCGGAAGTTTTTATGCCCTTTCGCGTCCTACAGATGAAGTTCTAACGCCTACAGCCGTTTTCAACTGGACGACTTTTGGTCTGCTACTTTTGACGACTATTGGTTTGCAGATACTTTCTAATTTTGCCAATGATTATGGAGACGGCATAAAAGGCACGGATAATCAGGACAGGGTTGGACCAAAACGCGCAATACAAAGCGGTGTAATTTCGCCACCAGCCATGAAAAGAGGAATTGTAATTACTACATTCTTAACTTTTTTATCCGCTGTGGCGCTGATTTACAATGCATTTCAATTTAAGTATTTTTACTATTCTTTAGTTTTCCTGATACTTGGAATTATGGCAATTTCATCGGCTATCCGTTATACAGTTGGAAAAAATGCTTATGGTTATAAAGGGTATGGTGATGTGTTTGTATTTGTTTTTTTCGGATTGGTAAGCACGTTTGGATCGTACTTTATGTTTGCAAAAGAACTGAATTGGTTGCTTTTCCTGCCTTCGATTACCATTGGTTTTCTGAGTGTTGGCGTATTAAATCTCAACAATATGCGCGACGAGGAAAGTGACAGAAAAGCCGGAAAGAATACGCTTGTTGTACAGAAAGGCGGTGAGTGGGCTAAGAAATACCATTATTTCTTGATTATTACGGCAATGATTTTGGCTGTTGTTTTTGCGATTTTAAATAACTTTCATTTCGATCAATATTTGTTTTTGGCAGCCTATTTTCCATTGATCTCCCATTTAATGACCGTTAAGAGGAATAGAAATCCTAAACTTTTGGATCCGGAGTTGAAAAAATTAGCTTTGAGTACTTTTTTCCTTTCCATATTATTAGCTATGAGCGTAATATTTTTTATTTCTGATGTTATAGCAAATGTTTTTTTAGGCGGAAGATAGAAGGCGTTTTTAAAATTGCTTTGACTTAATTCAAATCACTTAAAAATATAAAAAATGAAAATTACATTCTACGGACATGCCTGCATTGGGATTGAAATAAGCGGGAAACACCTTTTGGTTGATCCCTATATTTCCGAAAATGAAAAAGCTTCCCATATTGATATCAATGCGTTAAAAGCGGATTATATCCTCATAACGCATGCGCATTTTGACCATATTGGAGACGTTGAGGTTATTGCGAAGAACAACAATTCGGTTATCGTTTCGAATTGGGAAATAGCGACCTATTATGGAAACAAAGGCTTTCAATATCATCCGATGAATTACGGTGGTAGCTGGAAGTTTGATTTCGGGATGTTGAAATTTGTTTCCGCTGTGCATTCAAGTTCGTTTCCCGATGGGACTTACGGTGGTAATCCGGGCGGATTTGTAATAGAAGGAGAGCACAAAAACATCTACATTTCCGGTGATACAGCATTGACCATGGATATGAAGCTTATTCCAATGCGGACGAAATTAGATTTGGCAATTTTACCCATTGGTAATTGTTTTACCATGGATGTTGAAGATGCTATAATGGCCGCAGATTTTGTCGATTGCGATAAAATTTTGGGTTGTCATTACGATACTTTTGGCTTTATAGTAATCAATCACGAAGCCGCTATAAAAAAATTTTTCGATGCCGGAAAGGACTTAATGCTTCTTGATATCGGAAAAAGCATTTCGCTTTAATTTTCTACCACATAGATTCATAGAAATTAATTTTAGGACATTTATTTTTCTTCTAAAATAAAGAGAAGCTTTATTTATAAGGATTAAAAATCTATGATTCTATTTGGTAAAAAAATGTAATTAATTCAATTCTGATTCAAAAAATGAAAGCTTCTTACTTCAAATATACACTTCATTTCAAACAAGCTTCCGGAACTTCCAGAGGCATTTTAACCGATAAGGAAACCTGGTTTATCATCTTGGAAAAAGACGGTAAAAAAGGAATAGGTGAGTGCGGAATTCTTCGAGGATTATCTGCAGACGACAGGCCGGATTATGAAGAAAAATTAAAATGGGTTTGTCAAAATATTCATCTTGGAGAACAAAAACTTTGGGAGGAATTGATCGAATTTCCGTCCATCCAATTCGGAATTGAGATGGCTTTTTTGTCCCTGCAAAGTGAAAATCCGTTTATTTTATTTCCTTCCGATTTTACAAAAAGCAACAAAAGCATTCCGATAAACGGATTGATCTGGATGGGTAAAAAGGACTTTATGAAAGCTCAAATCCAAGAGAAAATTGCTCAAGGTTTTAGCTGTATAAAATTGAAGATCGGAGCCATAGATTTTGATAAGGAAATGGATTTATTGCGCTTTATCCGTGAAAATTTCGATGAGAGAACTATCGAAATCCGCGTTGATGCAAATGGTGCTTTTAGTGAAAATGAAGCTTTAAATAAAATACATCAAATTACTGGTTTTAAACTTCATAGTATTGAGCAACCTATCAAAAAAAATAATACTGACACGATGGCAGTCCTGTGTAAAAAGAGCGAAATTCCTATAGTTTTGGATGAAGAGCTGATTGGTGTGTTTTCATTGAATGAAAAGGAAGCATTGCTGCAAAAAATCAGGCCGCAATACATCGTTTTGAAGCCAAGTTTTATTGGAGGATTTCGGGGAAGTCTAGAGTGGATTTCGCTAGCAGAGAAATTAAATATTGGCTGGTGGATTACATCGGCTTTGGAAAGTAACATCGGTTTGAATGCGATTGCTCAATTTACATTCCTGCAAAATAATCTGATGCCTCAGGGTTTAGGAACCGGAAGTTTATTTACCAATAATTTTGACTCTCCACTGACTGTTTCTAAAGGGCAACTTTGGTACGATAAAAACAAGGATTGGAAAATTGAACTTGACGATTTTCAATAAAAAAACCTGTCCATAACGAACAGGTTTTTGTTTGTGATTTGCTTAATTATTTTTATCTGCTCCAATCAATTTTCCTGGAGAAATACATCACCGCTCCCAAGATTAAAAACAAGCCAATGCTTCCCACCAGCAATGCATAATCTTCCATCTGGATGATGATATAAATGAAAGTATACAATGCCGATAGCGAGATTCCAATAAACATAGGAAACTTTCGATTCTTTAAAATGGAAATAGAGTAGAGCGTTATCATCGCAACTACAGAAGCTCCGGCAATGGTGTACGCAAAACTGAAAGTGCTATGCTCCGTAATTGAAATTAAAAGCGTGTAGAACATTATCAAAGCCAGGCCAATCATCGAATATTGAAAAATATGAATGTTGATTTTACTAACGGACTGTATCAGGAAGAAAATGAGGAATGTTAATCCAATTACCAGGAAACCATATTTTGAAGCTCTTTCGTTTTGTTGATATTCGTCCACTGTTTGAATTAATTTCACTCCGAACAGGTAATCGTCCAGATTAGGTAAAACAATCGCGTATTGCTGCGAAAACGTCCTGTTAATGTCCAATACTTTCCAATCGGCATGAAAACCTTTTTGGCTAATGGTTTTTGTGGTATCGCTGGCTGCAAATGATCCTTCAAAACTTGGCGACTTCCAGTCCGAATCTACACTAATACTGGTTACTTTTCCGATTGGGATGAATTTCACACTGTTACTGCCATTATAGGTTATTGCAAAATCAAAATTAATCTTCTCATTACTGACTAAAGCTTTGTAATCAAAATTACCTGTGGCCAAAACGCTGTACTGGCTTTTATCACTGCTTTGTGGTTCGAAAGCAAATTTATTATTATTTAATTGAATTTTCAGTTCGCTTTTGATGCTTTTTAGATTAGTAGTCTTTACGATGATGGAAGCTTTGTCCCATTGGATGTTTTCGGCATCAATTCCTAATTTTGCGAAATCCGGACTGGTGAAATTTCCTTTGAAATTCATGTCTGCCGTAAAGACAACATGATTGAAAATGCCACGCTTAAGCGATTCGTTTTTCTTTATATTGGACGTGTTTTTCAGTTCGTTTGGAAAGAAATAGGCGTAATTTGTGATTGCCTTTCTTTGAATGGTAGTGGCTCCATTTTTTGGATCCGTAACATTATAAGCTTCGTAATTTGTATACGGAATTCTGAGAACCGGACCGTAAAATAAGATATCCTTTCCCCATAAATCGGTTACTTCATCCACCATTTGAATCTTTCGCTGAGAGCGTTCCCGGATTAAATCTTGGACAAAGAACAACGGTATTAGCAAGACTAAAGTTAGAAATCCCACCATAATCATTTTGGCGGTATTCGACTGAAGGAATGATTTAACTTCGGGAATTGAATTTTCTGAATTTTCCATTTTAATTGTTTTTAGTTAGAATAAATTATTGTTTAATACGATGTTTAAGTACAGTAATGCAACCGGAATATTAGATAGAAGGATAAGGATTCGTATGGCTATCGTTTCTCTGTTAAACCGATGGATTGCGAATTGATAACTTAAATACAACAGTGTGATGGCATTGAACAGGATTGCTAAAAGAACATAACAATAGCCTGCAAATAGGATGTAGCCTGACTTAGGAAATACTAAATGAAGGAATAAGAATGCTGTTCCAATTCCAAATGAGGCAATGGCTAAATAAGTGGAGAATTTACCCGTTAGTGCAAGTTTTGTCATGATTTGATTGTTTTATTATCAGATAATAGATGTGAAATAGAGTAGACTATTAAAATAAAAGTCCCAAAAAGAGTCACAAACTCATAAGTTTGAAAGTGTTGTAAACTGCTGAGGATATTAGAAAAAAGCTTTATTGGGTTACTTACAATATCCCAACTGTTAAATCGAAGAATCCGACCCAGATAAACTCCAAAGCTCGAGAGATAACAAAGGGTAATCATCACATATTTGCTTTTTTGACTTGAATATTTCATTTCCAATAATCCATGGATATGGAGCATTGAAGAGATTCCGGCATAAAATCCAGCGATGGAAAAGAAAGTTAACAGTAACGCATCGAATATGTATTGCAAATCGCTATGGTGATGCAGGTGCACAAAATCAGTCAGCAAATAGAATGAATTGGGTATAAAAAGCAACCAGCCTATCAAAAGGAGATAAAATTTATAAGTTCCGGGAACAGTTGATTTTAGTTGTGAGGACATAAAATAGGGAACATAACCCAAAAACAAATTCCATATCAGAAAGAGTAAATACATGTTGTAGGTAAGTTTTACCCTTAACAACATTAAGAGGATTGAGATAACACTTAGGATTATCAAATTTGGATTTTGTTTCCTGTTGAATAAATAGATGGTTAGGATTTTGTTCATAAAATTAAATTTAAAAGTACTTTGTTTTTCAAAGCAAATGAATAAAAAAATAGGTTAACGTTTAGATATTAGTTTTTCAAGTGCTTCAATATGATCTAGGAATGCTTTCTTTCCTGCGGTTGTTGCAATGTATTTTGTATTTGGCTTCTTGCCTATGAACTGCTTTTCAATCATGATATAACTTTCTGCTTCCAATGCCTTGGTATGGCTCGCAAGATTACCATCGGTAACGCCCAATAATTCTTTCAGCATATTAAAATCGGCACTTTCATTCACCATCAATACAGACATGATTCCAAGACGGATCCTGTGATCAAAAGCTTTGTTGATATTTTGGATGATGGTTTTCAAATTTATTTACTGGTATCTAATTGTTTCTGATAACGGACAGGTTTTTACAGCGGTTGAATAGGTTTAAATAAAAATACTTTAATTATTCTCCGTATTTAAAATACATCATACTTCCATAAATAATGTGGCATACGCCAAATCCCAATGCCCAGAATAGTAATCCGTATCCCAAAAACCAGGTTGAAAGTAAGGCTAACAAGATAAGAGTAATTCCTAAATAACGAACATCGCCAAGTGTATATTTACTGGCATTTATGCAGGCCAAACCGTAAAATAAAAGGGTAAGTGGAGCTACAAGTCCCAATATTTCTTTTTCTATCAAAAGCAGTATGAAAAATCCACCGGAAACCAAAGGAATCAAAAAATTTATCAAGAGTCGTTTTGAGGTAGGATTCCAAAGGCTTTCATTTCTTTTTTAGCCTTTCTGGCGCTTAAGATTACAGCAGTTACTATGGAGAAGGCTAAAACGCCAAATGCAATTTGGAACAGCTTTTCAATCATGGGTTGCGTAATTATGAGATTTCGGTATTCTCCTAAACTTGTCGTGTCAAAGTAGATAGTATTGTAGGCAAGCCATGCGCCAATCAAAGAATATATTCCGGCTAAAATTCCTGAAAAACCGCTTAACGAGATAAAACGTGATGATTTATCCATGATGTTTCTGATTTCTGAAATGTCCTGAAGGTATTTTTCGTTTTCCATGATTAAAGTGCTTTGAATTGCAAAGTAAATAAATAATATTTCTGTAACCAAATGTTTTTTCCATTATTTTTGATAAAAAATACCAAATGAGAAAAATTGCTTTACTGTCTTTGCTATTCACATCCATAATATACTCCCAAAACAACGATGAAAAGATGCTTAAAGACATCTACAAATTTTCATTAACCGAGTCTAAATGCTATTCCTGGTTAGATTATCTGTCTAATACAATTGGCCAGCGGATCTCGGGTTCTGTTGGTGCCGAAAAAGGAGTAGCTTATACCAAACAGCAATTGGAAACACTTGGTTTGGATAGAGTCTACCTTCAGGAAGTTATGGTGCCCAAATGGGTCAGGGGCGAAAAGGAAACGGCGTATATTTTAGACAATAAAGCTAAAATCAATATTCCGATATGTGCACTTGGCGGCTCAATCGCTACTGCAAAAAGTGGGTTAACTGCTGAGGTTATCGAAGTCCACAGCCTCAAAGAACTCGAAACGCTTGGAGCGGAAAAGATAAAAGGTAAAATAGTTTTTTACAACCGACCATTTGAAGCCGAAAATGTCGATGCCTTCCAATCCTATGGGCATTGTGTGGACCAAAGGTTTTACGGAGCGAGAGATGCAGCTAAAATGGGAGCAGTGGGTACAATTGTCCGTTCAATGGGTTTCAGGCTGGATGATTTTCCACATACCGGAATGCAGAGCTACGGGGATTTGCCAAAAGAGAAATACATTCCAACCGCAGCAATCAGTACTAATGGAGCGGAATTACTAAGCAAAAAGCTAAAGGAAAACAGCAAATTGAAATTCTATTTCAAAATGTCATGCGAAACGTTGGATGATGTGCTTTCCTATAACGTAATTGGTGAAATCACGGGTTCTGAACATCCTGAAAAGATAATGATTGTTGGCGGCCATCTTGATTCCTGGGATTTAGGTGACGGTTCTCACGATGATGGTGCAGGTGTAGTGCAAAGCATGGAGGTTTTGGAGCTATTTAAAAAATTAAATTACAAGCCCAAAAACACTATCCGTGCTGTGCTTTTTATGAATGAGGAATCTGGCGGAAGAGGCGGAAAGAAATACGAGGAGTTATCAAAACAGAATAAGGAAAATCACATTTTTGCACTCGAAAGTGATTCAGGAGGATTTACACCGAGAGGCTTTAATTTTGAATGCAATGCCGCGAATTTTGAAAAAGCAATCAAATGGAAATATTTGTTTGAGCCTTATCTGATTCATAATTTTACAAATGGAGGAACGGGTGTGGATATTAGCCATCTAACCTCTACAAAAATTGTTAAAGCCGGACTATCTCCGGATTCCCAACGTTATTTTGATTACCACCATGCGGCAAATGATAAATTCGACGCAGTGAATAAAAGGGAATTGGAACTCGGAGCAGCAACAATGGCTTCCTTAATGTACCTGTTTGACAAATACGGAATCGACTAATGAAACCCGCCGATTTGTATATTCTCAATCAACCGGAAAATTACCGAAATATGTTATTCCATATTATAGCTGTAGTTGAAAGTACAATTCCAGAAGCTACTTTGGAGTTCAAGTGGAAGATTCCTTTTTTCTATTACAAAAAGAAACCATTCTGCTTTTTGAACGTGAGTCACAAAAGAAATTATGTGGATATTGTATTCAGTAAAGGTTTTCAATTAAGGAACAATCTTGATTTTCTTATTGGCGATGGCAGGAATACCTATAAATCACTTCGATATACAACGTTGGAGGAAATTGACAATAAGGTTTTAATTTCTGTAATAGAAGAAGCCAAATCCTTGTCATAAAAAAAGCCGCTTCAATTGAAACGGCATTTTTATAAATTTCCTTTAGGTAAATTAAATATTGAAAATTCCACCAAAAGCAACGATTCTCTGTAAAAATAAGAACTGCTGTGAGGCTTTATCTGCCGAGCTGCTCGTGGTACGAATATCATTTAGGTTGATATAACCGCCTTTTAATTCGGTTTGGATGAAATAATGTTTAAAGAAGGTAAAATTCAATCCAACCTTAGCAGAAACGCCAAAACCCGAAATGTGAAAATCATCATGCCTTTCCTTACCTAATAAAGTGGCGTTTGTTTTTGGATATAGAATTCCGGTTCCAACACCTTCGGTGATGTTCAACTGAAATTTATCGGTATTCCGAATGCCAAAAAGCTTTGAGATATCGTCTACGCGTGAAAATTCGGTGTGCACATAATTCAAACCATCTGTATGTTCAAACCTTAGGAAACTACCGTCACTCAAATCGACTGTGTCATTTCCTGATGGCAGGTAAACACCGGCATGTTCAGGATAAGAACTTCCTACAACGCCGCCAATTGTAGCAATCTGATTTTGATTCATTACATATTTCATGTGGTCCACTCCAATAGCAATATTGTAATGGTCATTGATAAAATAACCGATTCTCAGATTGGTCTGTGGAATGGTCATTCGCGCCGGATTTACATAATCAATGCTCCAGCCTTTTGGTTTATCACTTGCCTGTACATCATACAAAGTAAAGTCATAATCAGGTCCTTTAAAATGGATATCCGATTTTGAGAAACTTTCACGGTTTCCACCCCAATAAATAAACATTTTACCTTTGTTATGAGCCGTATATTTAGCTGGATTTGCTTTGTCCTGTGCAGAAACAGTTTGCGTTATAGTACATAACGCCAAGAACGAGAATAAAAATACTTTTTTCACCGTTTAAAATTAAAATTGATTTATTGTTTTTCTGATGGCTACCAAACGGGTCATCAAGCCTTCAAAGTAATCTAAATGCAGCATGTTAGCACCATCACTTTTGGCATTTGCGGGATCGAAATGCGTTTCTATGAAAATCCCATCAACACCCACTACAATTCCAGCTTTGGCGATAGTTTCAATCATATCGGGTCTTCCGCCTGTAACACCGGCAGTCTGATTAGGTTGTTGCAATGAATGCGTAACGTCTAAAACTGTAGTTGCATACTGCTGCATGGTTGGAATGCCACGGAAATCCACTATCATATCCTGGTAGCCAAACATAGTTCCCCTGTCGGTAACCATTACGTTTTCGTTATTGCAATCCAAAACTTTCTGAACCGCGTGTTTCATGCTTTCCGGACTCATGAATTGTCCTTTTTTCAGATTAACCACTTTCCCAGTATTGGCTGCAGCCACAACTAAGTCAGTCTGGCGTACCAAAAAAGCCGGAATCTGCAATACATCAACATACTGAGCGGCTTTGTCAGCGTCCTCATTGGTATGGATATCGGTAACTGTTGGAATATGGAAAGTTTCAGAAACCTTCCGAAGTATCTTTAGCGCTTTTTCATCGCCAATTCCACAAAAGCTATCGATTCTTGAACGATTTGCTTTTTTGAAAGAGCCTTTAAAAACGTATGGTATTTGTAATTTGTCTGTAACAGTAACAAGTTTTTCGGCAATTCGCATTGCCATTTCTTCCCCTTCAATGGCACATGGGCCTGCAAGTACAAAGAAATTCCCACTATCGGTATTCTTGATTTGTGGAATAGCATTAATATTCATAGTGTGTGTTTTTTATCGGTGCAAAGATACTACTAATTTGGTTATTTAAAAGTGATAGATGTCACGTTATTTTTTTATCGAAAGGCCAACAGGAACAAGTAAATAACCTCGTTCATAAATGTTTAGGTATAACTTGACGGGCTTGGACTGTCCTTCCCATTTTATTTCGTAGATGTCCAGGAATCCGGCACCGATTTCAGTTCTTTTGGTTGGAAATGGGCAACAGCTTTCTACTTTGGAATAGCTGATCTTTTCACCATTTGGCCCAGCCAGAGCATTTAGGAAACGCTGCGCATTCAGGTTTTCATCTTTGGCATTCTGATAGAATACATTAACGGGATAATCAGCATCATAACCATATTTCCTGTCTTTGGCATATTCTGATAAATAAAAAGTACTATTATCCTTTAGTCCTGGAATAGGAGCATTATCGTCGACATTTTTTAAAGTAGATTTTGTACTGACGCAGGATGTAAATAATGAAAGCAGTACAACAAATGTGGTAAGTTTGGCTAAATTTCTCATGAGTTAAATAGTTTTTTCTAGTTAAGCAATAATCATGCTAACGGTTATTTTTTGTTTCGGATGAGTAACGAAACTATAGCTCCGGTAATTATTCCTTTTGATAATCCCGTAAAGGTGCCCTCGATAATGTAGGTTTTTAGATTAAAGTATAATTTGGCATTTTCCAAAGTCATTTTGTGTTGTACTTTATAGGCAATGATGTTGTCGAAGAAATGAGGTGTGATGCTTTTATAAATAATATACTGCGTGGCCGGAATGAACAAAGTGATTATAAACGATAAGACAATTCCGCTGACAAATCCCTGTTTCCAGGTAATAGCATTGTCATAGAAATATTTTTTCTTTTCGGCTAAAGCCAGATAGTAAAACAAAAATGCGGGAAACACAAAGAGCATGCTGCACATTCCGTAATAAGCAATATGAACGTCGTGGAGTCCGATTACTTTTTCTCCGATTGCCCAGGCTAATGTTAGTAAGGTAAAGCGAATTGCCCATTTGATCTCTATCGAATAATTTTTCATTTTCCTGCTTATAATTTGAGTTCAAAAATACTTCATTTCGATAAATATTATATTGCTATTTTTGTAAAAAATCATTCAATGGAATTTATAACTCATACTTGGCATTGGTCGGTTGCCGGATTTCTGATTGCGGCAATAATGCTTCTTCTTAATTATTTTGGAAAAGTTTTCGGGATGTCTTCCAATTTACGGACACTTTGTTCGATGACCGGTGTTGGTAATAAGGTTTCTTTTTTCGATTGGGATTGGAAAGCCCAACGATGGAATTTAGCGGTTGTTGTTGGAGCGATGCTTGGCGGTTATGTTGCCGTTCATTTTTTGAGCGATGCTTCGAATGTGGCTATCAATCCGAAAACCATTGAACAATTAGCAGCGATGGGAATTGATGCCCCAAACGGAAAATTACTGCCTGAGACCTTATTTGGCAATCAAATATTCGAATCTCCAAAGATGATTATTATTCTTCTTGTTGGAGGATTGTTGATTGGTTTTGGTTCACGTTATGCTGGCGGTTGTACCTCAGGCCATGCTATTGCCGGAATGAGTAACCTGCAAATACCTTCACTAAAAGCGGTGATTGGCTTTTTTGTTGGCGGACTGCTTATGGCTCATTTTATTTTACCTTTATTATTCTAAGTTATGAAATATCTAAAATATTTACTCGTTGGTTTTGTATTCGGGATTGTCTTGACCAAAGCCGAAGCGGTTTCCTGGTACCGAATTTATGAAATGTTCCAGTTTCAGTCGTTTCACATGTATGGCATCATTATGACGGCGATTGCGGTTGGTTTGATTGGTGTTCAGTTCATGAAGAGAAGGCAATTAAAAGACATCGATGGCAATCTGATTGTTATCCAGGATAAGGAAAAGGGCAGTGTACGTTACTGGGTCGGCGGACTTCTTTTCGGATTAGGATGGGCTATGGTAGGTGCCTGCCCTGGACCAATTTTCATCCTGCTCGGTGCAGGTTTTATGAGTGTAGGACTGATATTAATAGGTGCACTTCTCGGAACTTTTCTTTACGGAGTATTAAAGGATAAACTACCTCATTAATTATTTACATTTTTATTGCTACTTTCGGCACCAAACAAAAATCAAACCTTATGAAAACAAAACTTTTTCTTTTAGCTGTCATCACTGTATTATTATTTAATTCCTGTAGTAGTGATGATTCCGGTTCTCCTTCTATTGTTGGAGTTTGGAAATACAACCGACAGGGTTCTGTTGTTGGTGGAGAGGAAGTCCTTACTCCTTATAGCGGAAATGAAGCGGGTTGTGACAAAGACAAATCGCAGTTTACTAATGACGGAGTTGTAACAGAAACCTATTTTACTTCTTTGTGTGAAGCTGTTGATCATTCCGGAACTTATACAAAATCGGGGAACACTATTGTGACTACATTTAATGGCAATTCTTTTACATTCACTATTTTACAATTGACATCAACCTTACTTAAAGTACAAAATGCTCAGGGAGATATTCTTGAATTTATAAAATAAACCTAAAATAACTGATGGTGTCGTTAGCCCCGATGGGAATGGCATCCTTTTATCCTGAACTTGTTTCAGGATCCTGAAACAAGTTCAGGATAAAAGATAGAATGGACAGCGGGACGGAATGTCCTTAAGATAACTGTGGCTGTGCTACTGATTATTTATTAAGTTTCAAAATTCCATATGTAATGCAAAACTGGGCAATCAGGTAGGTTGCCATTATCGAAAAGGAAGCTGATGTTATAGGCGAATGAAATTTATCAATTGCCAGAATACTATCGGAAATCACAAAGAAGACTGCACCTGTAAGTACCCAATATTTCGAGTTGTCTTTCCAGTCAAAACTTCCTTTTAAAGCTGTTTTTAGCATAATCGTAATAGTCAGCGCATATAAAATTACTGGAAATCTCAAATCGCCTAAGCCTGGCAATAAAAGCGAAAGCATTCCGGCAAGATAGATAGTAGCACAAACAAACCCCATCCAAAATAACGGTTTTTTAAAACTCAGATGCGCCGATTTTTGTTTGGTAAAAAGCACTATGAGTACAATGTGGGCTATCAAAAAGGCGGCTAATCCACTGATAAAATATAATTCCCCTTTGTTTGAAAATAATAAAATGCAGTCGCCAATCCAGGAAAACAATAGCGCTATTAACAGCCATTTTTTGGTTGGAAAGGATTCGCTTTTTACTACGGCATAAAATAAGAACGGCAGTAAAAATGGTTTTAAAAACCAGATTATTGCATCCAGTCCGGCTAGTAATAAAAGGATGTATACTATTGAAATAATGATGAAAGCCTGAAGTACCTTTTGGCTAGTTATCATAAGAAAGTGTGTTTTGGCTTTTTTTAAACTCGACAAAAACGAAGTACGAATTCATCAATAGAGATAGTAGGAAATAGGAAATGAATATCCAATTAGAATAAGGAAGCAGCGAAGACATTCCGAACCAATCGCCATACCAATAAAGGATTCCGATGGCGAGTATAAACCGCAAACCTTCCCAAAAAATCGAAAAGCGTCTTGTATCCATTAATTCGGTATAGCTGTAAACGGTTAGGAAAACAAATAATCCGTAGAGGAAAATATTTGGCAGGCCAATTGCTGCGATATTTCCAAATAGGTAGCTAATCAGTCCTAATGTAACGAAGAGTTGAATTACCGACCAATATTTCAATAAATCGGAATGCTGATGTCCGTATTTCTCAAAGCGATACACATCACTGATTTTATGAACTGGATATTTTTCGTCAAAAGCTGCAGGTCGCCAGCCTGTTGGTTTAAACCAGATTGTTGCCTTATCTTTCCAATTTTCAGCACGATAAGCATCTTTGGCCAAAAGCCATAAGTGTTGGAAATTAATTCGAATCGGATTCCAGGTTTGGACCGGACGTGTGATTCCAAAAACAGGCGGAACAGTATCCAATTCTTCCTGAAAAGTGCCAAACCATTTGTCCCAGAAAATAAATATTTGGCCGTGGTTTTTATCCATGTATTCAGGATTGATAGCGTGATGGACTCTGTGATGTGAAGGCGTTACGAGGAACTTTTCTAAAAAGCCCATTTTGCCGATATACCTCGTATGGTACCAAAACTGTAAAAATAAATGTATCGGAAGCAGGATTGCAATTACCGAAGCAGGAACTCCCAAAAGAGCAGCAGGCAATAACAGAAAAGTAAACAGGCTGATAAAACTTGAAACCGGCTGACGCAATGCACAGGCAAGATTGAACTCTTCGCTGCTATGGTGAATGGCATGTTTGTTCCATAAAAAATTGATCTGATGTGCCCATCGGTGGCCCCAATACCCATAAAAATCGATGGCGAAAAAGGCAATGATGTAAGTCAAAACCGTTGCTTCGATATGCAGAATTGCCAAATGGGAAACCATCCATTCATAGGAAATAATAGCAATGCTCAAACCTAAGGCATCCTTTACTGCATTGGTCATTCCGGAGCTTATACTGGAAACACTGTCCATTACCGGAGTATGATTTATGCCTTTGAAATATCCATAAGTCCTTTCGATGAAAATCAACAAAAGGAAAAAGGGCATCGCAATCAATAATATTTTCCCATATTCTTCCATTATCCTTAGGATTTGTTATTCAAATATAACAAATTCTGAATCCGAATTATCTTTTTGGTAAACTGCTTTTCTGAGATGTTTTTTTGCCTAACGCTTCCTTTCAAACGTTAAATAACTCGGTTATTTCTTCTTTTAGGTAATTAATTTTTAGCTTTACGCTTTATAAAAGACTAAAATTTATCAGTTGTAGTCCCAAACTTCAGAGATGAAATTAAAAATATTCCTCTTTTTTTTACTACTAATGACTGCAAGGGCAAATTCACAAAGCTCCTGTCCTAATTCTGATTTCGAATCGGGTACCTTAGATGGATGGTCGGGCAGAACCGGAAGCTGCTGTCCTATATTTACCGCTACGAGTGGTCCACTTCCATCTGGAATAGTTGATGGGAGGCACACCTTAATGACAGGAACGGATACAGACCCAAACACTTGTAATAATGTTACTGTCGTAGCTCCCGGAGGTCTTTATTCTGCCCGGGTTGGTAATGCAATGGGTGGGAGCCAGGCGGAAACACTTTCTTATACCATTACAGTTACACCTACATCGCCACTTTTCATTTATAAATATGCCGTCGTCTTGCAGGATCCAGGACACCTTGAGGAGGAACAGCCCCGTTTTCAGGTAAAGGTTTTGGATGAAAATGGATTACTGATTGATCCTGTTTGTGGGGAATATACCGTAGTTGCCGGTGCCGGAATGGTTGGATTTGAAACCTGCACTTCTACCTTGAATGGGGATATTAGATATAGAGACTGGACTACAGTGGGACTGAATTTAACTGATTACATTGGTCAGACGCTTACTATTGAATTTGAAACCGGGGATTGTACGCCAGGAGGGCATTTTGGCTATGCCTATGTTGATGCCTATTGTTCGCAACTTGTTATTGATGCAGCCTTTTGTACGAGTTCATCTGCTGCTGAGCTGACAGCTCCTATCGGATTCGAGTATTTGTGGAGCACCGGCGAAGATACCCAGACGATAGTAATCAATAATCCGACCGCAAATGCTAATTATTCTTGTACCTTAACTTCGGTTACAGGTTGCTCCGTCGTTATTTCAACAACCTTACAGTTAGAAGATCCCAATGCCGATTTTATTTTAACCAATACCTGTTTTGACAATGCTGTTTTTGAAGACACAACCGTATTGGCTAACCCTTCCTTATTGGATAATTATCTTTGGGATTTTGGTGACGGAACCATTTCAAACGAACAAAATCCGGTACATTCTTTTCCCGCTCCTGGAACTTACACTGTTAAGTTTACGGCTTTCAATACTTTAGGATGTTCCACAAGCATTACTAAAAGTATAACCGTTTATTTGGAACCTACCGCTCAGATTAACTACGACAGTGATTATTACTGTACGTCAGAAACGTCAGTAAAGGCGGTAACACTTATCGGTACAGGTAATTATACGGGAGGAACCTTTACTGCAAATGTTCCCGGATTAAGCCTTAATGCACTTACAGGTGAATTTAATCCAAGTACCAGCACGCCAGGAAGCTATGTGGTAAGTTACAACATTCCTGTCCCAAATGGTTGTACACCTGCTGCGGTAGAGACTGATGTAGCTGTTTATCTAACGCCACAGGCATTCCTAAATTACAGTGCTTCTTCTTATTGCAGTTATATAAATACCGTTCAGAATCCTAACTTAACCGGTATTGGAATAACCGGAGGAAATTATACTGCCACACCTTCTGGTTTGTCAATTGATGCTGCTACTGGACAAATAAACCCAAGCCTAAGTCAGGGAGGAGTTTACACAATAACTTACAATGTTCCTCAAAATGGAGGACTCTGCAATTCTATAAATGGAACCGCAACGGTAACTATTATTACTGCGTCAACTGCCGTGTTACAATATGCTTCTCCTTTTTGTACTTCACAAACCAGCCCACAAGCAGCTACACTAACGGGCACAGGAATTATAGGTACAGCTACTTTTAGTTCCTTTCCAACCGGATTATCCCTCAATACAGTGACGGGAGCAATTACCCCATCTTCATCTACACCGGGTAATTATACGGTAGAATATTTTGTTCCTGCCGGTGGAGGATGTCCTGCGTTTACCGTAAATGCGAATGTAGTCATTACAGTTTTGCCAACTGCTGCAATTAGTTATGGCGGCCCTTTCTGTCGGTCTGTTAACACACCGCAAGCTGTTGCACTCACAGGTACTGCTGCGTTTACAGGAGGTGTTTATACTGCGCCTTCGGGTGTTGCAGTTAACAGTAGCACGGGTGAGATTACCCCCAGCGGAAGCATTGCAGGAACACATCAAATTGTATATTCTATTCCGGCAACTTTAGGATGTACACCAAGTCCGGTTACTACCAACGTTACTATTTTACCATTGCCTGAACCCCTCTTAACTAATTTTGCTATCTGTAAAGACCCAAACGGGACTATTTTCAGGCCTGCTTTACTTGATACAGGACTGAGCGATTTATTTTATAGCTGTCAATGGTTCTTTAATGGCGCTTTAATTCCAGGCATTACCATTAATCGATATACTGCAAATGTGGAAGGGAATTACTCGGTGTTGGTTACCAATCTGGCAACAGGTTGCGTGTCTCCTACCGTAGTTTCTATAGTAAGTAATGCCGTAATAGTGGAAGATTTCCAAACCTTTGTTACCAATACTTTTTCAGATAATAATACATTAACAGTCTTAGTCAGTGGTGGTACAGGGCCTTATCTTTTCAGCATTGATAGCCTTCCTTTCCAGACTTCCAATGTATTTACGCAGTTGACACCTGGAGTACATACGGTTAGCATCACTGACGTGAATAATTGTACGGATGTTACCAAACGGGTAACGGTATTGGGCTTCCCGAATTATTTTACGCCCAACGGTGATGGGAAAAATGATTTTTGGAATATTCATTATTTTGATGCACAGCCCAATGCCAAAATATACATTTATGACAGATTCGGAAAGTTAATCACGCAGTTAAGTCCGCAAAGCCCGGGATGGGATGGAAGCTATAACGGAAAATTAATGCCTTCTACAGATTATTGGTTTATGGTTGAGTTCCTAGACTATGATGAAAACGGAGAGCTGGTTTGGCAGACATTTAAATCCCATTTTTCGATGCTTCGATAGCTACAATTTGATAATCTTACCGATTTGCAGATTTTCCAATCGGAGGAAATAAGTTCCACTTGCAAATTCACTAATATCAATACTCGTTTCCTCTGTTTTTATTACGATAGTTTTCAATATCTGTCCTAATGCAGAATATAACTGGGCGTTGCCTCTATAGCCAGAAGTAAGTAAAGTGATTGCGTCTTTCGCGGGATTTGGATAAACAATCATAGAAGCAGCAGTTTCAGGATTATGATTGCCAAGGTTCTCTGTATTTATTTTGGTTACATAAGGATAGGAAGTACTACTGGCTGCGTTATGGGTCAAAGCATCAAAAGTTACATTGCCATATACCATTCCTGTTAAAATTACATTGCCATTAGGCAAAACCGTAATTCCATCGGCACGGTCTTCAGAACTGCCTCCGGCCATTTTCACCCATTGCAATTGTCCCAGCGGATTATATTTCAGTACTAAAATATCACTGTTAAATCCCATAGATTGAGTACTAATTCCAGAACCCCATTGAATTGTTCCTTTGGTTTTAGTAGCTAAATAAGCGTTTCCATTATTGTCCAATGTCAGGAAATTGCGATTCCCTAAATCTACTTCTCCATTTCCCGGAACCTCTTTTACCCATTGGTATTCTCCTATATTATTGAGTTTCGCCAAAAAGAAATCACCGAAACCGCCATCGGCAGGCCCATCTGAAATAATACTTCCGAAGGAATATGCCCCAAATAAATAAGAACTAAAATAGACTTCATCAGGCGTACGGACTTTCACTTGGGGTTCAGGACAGGTTATATCATCTACAAAATGCTTCCACTGGAATTGTCCGGCGGTATTGTATTTTACTAAATAGGTGTTGTAAAGGAGTGAATTTGCTACCGCTGTTCCGTTGAAACTAACATTCATTTCAGCACAGGATCCGACGCCATAAATATTTCCTTCCGTATCTATATCTATTGACGATATCGATTTTACATTCGTTTGGGTAATAAGCATGAGCGAGTTTCCATTAGCATCCAATTTCTCAATATAGGAATCCCCATAGTTATCATAACCGATATAAACATTTTGGTTGCTGTCAATTGTCAGTGATTTAAAATGGTCAACGAAATCCTGAACGATAGGTTTGCTCCAAAGTAATTCACCATTACTGTTGAATTTTAATAAAATTGGCTTTCTGCCTTGAAGGTTTGTTGTTATGTGTAAATTATCGACAGTAATCTCATTGACGTAAGCAGCAGCTATATAGAGATTACCGCTTGAATCGACTTCCATAGTATATGCAGAAACTGTTCCATTAATGGTTTTACTGAAAAGCAATTGTCCGTTAGGATCATACTTCAAAAGCCAAAGGTTCCCGAAAACGTCGTTATAGGATAAAGCATTATCCTTAAATCCACATACGAAAGTATTTCCCTGATTATCCGATGCAGATGGGTATCCAATACGTTCCGGATTAAGCCCGAAAGTTATAGCCGGAGTTGCAAGCCATTCAAACTGTTGTGCCTGAAGCTGTATCGTAATTAGGAGGATAAATCCGAATAGGTAGTTTTTTTCATCATCTGCCAGGTATTAACTGCTTTACAAAATTGGTAAAAAAATCAATAGAAAAGTTATAAGGCAGGTTGACATGAGGTAAACAGCATAAATTTCACCTTGCATTTTTAATAGCTTTCCATTCTCTTAACTTTTGCTCAAAAGTTTTACCAGCATTAGCCGGACTTGTAGAAGGAAGGGTTACAAATGTATAATCTCTTTTCAGACAAACATGCTTTTTAAAAAAGCTCCAGCTTTTTGTCCGTTAAAAGCAATTATTTTGATATTTGGATGCTCGTCCAGAAAGGCTGTAAAATCATTCGGCACTTCTTTCACAATCGCGCTGTCCAGGCTTCCCGGACGTTCACAAGCCTGCAGCACATCCCAAACCGCAATCTTATTTCGTAGCAGCATCTCCTTTTTCTGGCTGTAGTCTGTTGGTACTTCTTCATCAAAAACAGCTGCCACTAATCGCCAGAAGTTATTCTGCGGATGGCCATAATATTGATTTCTAATCAATGACTGAACTCCGGGCATAGTACCAAGTAACAACACCGTAGCTCCGGGATTAGATAAAGATGGAAAGGAATAAATTTTCATAAAATCAAAATCCTAAAGTACAAAATTAGCTACTTTAATGTTTATAAAGTTAGGTTTAAATATTGCAAAATTCGGGTTCAATTATGTAAAGAATTTTAGCGATTGAAAAGTAATTTAGTAACATCCAAAAAAGAGACCATGTCACTTACCAAATACAACGAAAAGCGGAATTTCAAAGCTACTTCTGAACCCGAAGGCAAGATTGGTAAATCGGATAACGAATTAATTTTTGTCATCCAGAAACACGCTGCTTCTCATCTTCATTATGATTTCCGGCTTGAGATGGATGGTGTGCTCAAAAGCTGGGCCGTGCCGAAAGGACCATCAATGGATCCTGATGTAAAGCGCCTTGCCATGATGGTAGAAGATCATCCTTATAGTTACAAGGATTTCGAAGGTTCGATTCCGGAAGGAAATTACGGTGCCGGAAATGTAATAGTCTGGGACAACGGAACCTATCTTCCGGCAGATGATTTTAAAGGTAATCTCGAAACCAAACTCAAAGCAGATCTTCATAAAGGTAAATTGAGCTTTATCATGAAAGGCAAAAAACTCAAAGGTGAATTTTCATTGGTTAAACTAAAAGGAAAACAGGAAAATGCATGGCTGCTCATTAAAAAAGAGGATAAGCATGCCACAACTGACGATATCCTCGGGAAAAATAAATCTGTTATATCCAAAATAACCTTAGAGTCGATGGAAAAGAAAGCAGGAACGACAGTGCACGAAAAAAAAGACAGTAAAAAAAGAAACAAATCATTGACCAAGCCAAATTTATTCCACCCATGCTTGCTGTATCAACTGAGAAGCCATTCGATGATGCCGATTGGGTATTTGAAAATAAGTATGATGGATATCGGACACTTGCTATAATTAATTCAGGCGACGTCGAATTGTTTAGCAGGAATCAACTTTCGTTTACCAGCAATTTCAGGCCGGTTGCTGATGAACTAAAAAAGATAGAACACAATGTAGTTTTGGATGGAGAAGTCGTTGTAGAAAACACTTCGGGACGTTCCGACTTCCAGTTGCTGCAAAATTACCTAAAGGCACAAAAAGGAAATCTAAAGTATTATGTTTTTGATATATTGAACCTGGATGGAAATGATACAACCAACCTAAAACTATTGGAGCGAAAAGAGCTTTTGCAACTATTGTTAAAGAAAGAAAAACTTTCCAATGTGATTTATTCGGAACACATTAAAGCAAAAGGTATCAATTTCTTCAAATTAGCCGAAAGGAACAAAACTGAAGGTATTATGGCAAAAAAATCCGACAGTACTTATCTGGTTGGAAAACGTAGCGATGACTGGCTCAAGATTAAAATCTCCCAACAGGAAGAAGCAATCATTATCGGAATTACCGAACCTAAAAATTCACGGGCTTATTTCGGAGCCCTATTGCTCGGGCAATATGATGGGAAAGATTTAAAGTTTATAGGAAAATGCGGCACGGGATTTACGGAAGCAAGCTTAAAGGAACTTTATAGTAAATTCAAACCAATCTTCACTGATGATCCTCCCGTTTCAGAAAGAGTTCCGCTTCGCGATAAAATCCAATGGATGAAACCTGAAATGGTATGTCAGGTAAAATTTACGGAGTGGACTCAGGACAAACACTTACGGCATCCTGTATATTTAGGATTGCGAATAGATAAAAAGGCAAATGAAGTTAAATTTATAAAAAGTAAATCCGTGAAAACGCACAAAAAGCAATCCGTGTCAAAAAACGAAAGGGAAAGCGATTATGATCTTAAAGTCGGAAAGACCACACTTCATTTAACCAATCAGAACAAGGTTTACTTCCCCGACGACGGAATTACCAAAGGCGATATTGTAAATTATTACAATGAAGTGGCTGATTTGATATTACCTTATCTGAAAGACCGACCGCAATCGATGAACCGTTTTCCAAATGGCATCAATGGTCAGAGTTTCTACCAGAAGGATTTAGATTTGGATAAGGTTCCGTCCTGGCTAAAAACAAAAGCGCTTTATTCCGAATCGAATGATGCCGAAATCGATTACCTTATCTGTAACGACAAAGCTACTTTGCTGTATATGGCCAATCTGGGCTGCATAGAAATTAATCCATGGAATTCCACTTTGAAGAAAATTGATAATCCGAATTGGATTGTAATCGATATCGACCCTGCAAAAGAGGAATTTAAAGAAGTGGTAAGAACAGCACTAGTAGTAAAAGAAGTAATGGATGAACTTAATACCGAGTGTTATTGCAAAACTTCAGGAGCCACAGGATTACACGTTTATATTCCGCTTGGCGAGAAGTATGATTATGATACCGTTAAGATTTTTGCTGAGCTTGTATCGCACGAAGTACAATCGCGTTTGCCCGATACTACCACTTTAGAGCGAAGCATCAAAAAAGAAATCATAAAATCTATATTGACTTCCTGCAAAACCGTAAAGGTCAGACATTGGCAGCGCCCTATTCAGTAAGGCCAAAACCAGGTGCGACAGTTTCAGCTCCATTAGAATGGGATGAGGTAAATGAAAATTTATCGCCATCGCAATTTACTATTTTCAATGTAATGGAAAGATTTAAGGAAAAAGGAGATTTGTGGAAACCGGTTTTAGGTAAAGGGGCAGATATCAAACGCATCCTTAAGAAGATGGAAGCCAATAGAGCAGGCTAAGAACTTTTCTTCTTTTTAGTCTCGAGGCTGGCTTTTAACATACTCATTAGATCATCACTTTGTTTGTGTACCACTTTCAGTTTCGGTTTAGCCTGTTTTTTGCCTTTAGCTTTGTCATGTATGATTTTTAAAAGCTTGGTAGAATATTCGTCTTTATATTTACTGATGTCAAATTTTTCGGTAAGCTGGTCTACAAGTTTATTCGCCATATCCATTTCCTTTGCTTTTGATTTTGAAACCGGTGGAAGTTTCAGTTCAGATGTATCCCTGATTTCCTGTTCCCAACGAATCCTATTCAGAACAATCACATTTTTGTAAGGTTTGAGGATTGCCAGTCCTTCCTTGTTACGAAGGACAAAACTGGTAACTGCCACTTTTTTGGAAGCCTGAAGTGCATCTCTAAGTAATGCATAAGCGTTCATCGCACCTTTATCAGGTTCAAGGTAATAAGGCTGTTCGTAATAAATCGGATCGATTTCCTTTTCCGCAGTAAAGTTCAGGATATCAATTGTTTTGGTTTTTATGGCATCGGCTGCTTCAAAATCGGAATCTTCCAGGATAACATAATTATCATCAACTTTATACCCTTTGACGATATTCGAAAAAGTCACTTCCTTACCTGTATTTTCATTTACGCGTTTGAATTTTATATTGGCATGATCGCTTTTGTCAAGCATGTCCATATCCAAAGAGCTTTCCTCTACTGCCGAAAATAATTTGATTGGGATATTGATTAACCCAAAACTGATTGAACCTGTCCATATTGATCTCATGGTGCCTAAATTTAAAAAGCTGCAATTTCCATAACAATACTTCTATTATTACAAAAATTGCAGTCTGTTTCTTTGTTGTTATTTTTTGGCTGCTGCCGAACTTTTCGAAGCAGTTGCTTTCGAAGCAGTTGCTTTTGGAGCAGCGCTTTTGGATGTGCTTTTGGCAGTAGTTGCTTTAGAAGTTGTACTTTTCGTTGCCGTATTTTTTGCTGTTGCAGCTTTGGATGCTGTTGCAGGCTTAGCCTTTGCTGCAGTCGATGTTTTAGAGTCAGCTGCTGCTTTTGGTTTTGTTGCCGATTTTGCTGCGGTTCCTTTTGAAACTTTAGCTGTTGCTGTTTTTTCTGAAACTTTTTCAGTAGTTTTTGGAGTTTTAGTTTTTTTAGCTGTGGAAGCCGTTTTTTTAGCTTTTGCAGTTTTAGTCGCTGGTTTTGCCTTTTCAGTGGTTTGCTCATCGGCTTCGTCTCCAAAACCAAAGAAATTCTCGATGCTTTTAATTATGTCCATGACGATTGTTTTTTTAAATTAATAAATGTTTAGTTGATTATCTATCACAAAGTTGAAACAAATTGAGGATAAGTTTTTTATACATTTTTCAGATAATTTTATATAATTCTGAAACAGCTATAGCAATATTTTTGTAAATTACTACCAAACGAATGATATGAGAATCGCTACCTATAATGTAAACGGAGTAAACGGAAGGCTTCCGGTATTGCTCCGTTGGCTCGAAGAAACCAAACCCGATGTTGTATGCCTTCAGGAATTAAAAGCGCCTCAGGATAACTTCCCTCTTAAGGCTATCAATGAGGCAGGATACAACGCCATCTGGCATGGACAAAAACAATGGAACGGTGTTGCCATCCTGGCCAAAGGCGAAATCAGGGAAATTGGCAGGGCACTTCCCGGAAATGAGGAAGATCAACAAAGCCGTTATATAGAGGCATTGTTAGAGAATGATATGGTTATCGCCTGTCTTTACCTGCCCAACGGCAATCCTGCACCTGGACCAAAGTTCGATTATAAACTGGAATGGTTTGAAAGACTGTATCAACGGGCAGGAAATCTACTTGCCTTTAAGGTTCCGGTACTATTGGTCGGCGACTTCAATGTAATACCAACTGAACTCGACGTTTATAAGCCGGAGCGTTGGGTTGAGGATGCTCTTTTTCGACCTGAAGTACGGCGGGCTTTTGAAAAATTAATACATCAGGGATGGACAGACGCCCTTAGAAAATTGTATCCCAACGAAACAATATATACCTTTTGGGATTACTTTCGAAATGCCTATGAACGCAATGCCGGATTGCGGATTGACCATTTTCTCCTAAGTCCGGAGCTTGAGCATAAACTAGTTTCCGCAGGCGTTGATAAGGAAGTAAGAGGATGGGAAAAATCCAGCGATCATGCTCCGGTATGGATTGAACTTAAATAGCTTGTATCATATAATTGTATAAATAGAATCGGGATTTATATAACAAGTGTAAGTTATATATATCGCAATTTTGGATATTGAAAAATAATTAAAATCTGCCTATATGGAACTTTACAAACCACTAACCATTATAATCGCCGATGATGATGAAGACGATAGAGAACTGCTCAGGTTCCTATTCAATAAAAATGATAAATTTGAATTGGTCGGATGTTACGACTCAGGAGTAGAAGCGGTTAAGGAAATAATGGTTAACAAAAATATTCCCGATATTCTTATTATCGATATGTATATGCCATTGCTAACCGGAGCTGAAGTAATAACCAAGATAGAAGAGAGTGGTATTGCTCCCCATATGACTAAGTTTATTATTTCAACCACCATTAATAATGCTGAAGAAAATAAATACCTTAATAACCCTTCAGTCAAATTCATAAAGAAGCCTGTAACACTAGCAGAAATCAATGATCTTCCGGGTGATATTCTTGAAATACTGAATTATAATAATGATATGCGTGTTTAACTCATCAATAAAACATGAAGAAAGTTGTAATAGTAGGAGGTGGTTTCGCTGGTCTTAATCTGGCAAAGAAACTCACCAATAATAAGCATTTTGAAGTAACTGTGGTAGACATAAATAACTACCATTTCTTTCCGCCATTGCTTTATCAGGTTTCTACTGCTTTCATTGAAGCCTCCAATATCAGCTATCCGTTTCGAAAACTATTTCAGGGACGAAAAAACATTCGATTCCACATGGGATGTCTTATCAAAGTTATTCAGGAAACCAATACCATCATAACCGACACCGGAGAACTTAAATATGATTACTTAGTACTCGCAATGGGTACGGAAACCAATTTTTTTGGCAATCAAAACATCATTAAGAATGCCCTTCCAATGAAATCTATAGACGATGCATTGAAGATTCGCAACCACATTTTACTCTGCCTCGAAAAGGCCGTACGCGCCGATACTCTTACACAAAAAGTCAAACTCGCTAATATTGTTATTGCAGGTGGCGGACCGACAGGTGTCGAAATGAGTGGGATGTTGGCAGAAATGGCAAACAATGTCGGCAAAAAGGATTATCCTGAAGCAACTTCCAAAGTGGGCCATATTTACCTAATTGATGGTGGACCTTCCTTATTAGGTCCAATGAGCACAAAAGCGCAAACCGAAGCCTATAAAGTTTTAAAGAAACTGGGCGTTAAAATACAACTGAATACTTTGGTCCAGGACTATGTTGATGGCGAAGTACTGCTTTCAAACGGAAAGAAAATCAGTACAGCAACCGTTATCTGGGCATCGGGAGTTATTGGCAGGGAAGTGGTTGGACTTCCTAAAGAATCCATCGCTAAGGGCCGTAGAATCATCGTAGATGAAATAAATCAAGTTAAGGATAGTACGAATATTTTTGCCATTGGCGACCAATGTTTCCAAACTACAGACAAAAATTATCCTAACGGACATCCGCAATTAGCACAAGTTGCTATGCAACAGGGAACTTTACTGGCAGCAAATTTAAACCGATTGGAAAAGAATAAACCAACTGTTGCTTTTTCTTATTTCAATAAAGGAAGTATGGCGATTATTTCCAAATATAGAGCAGTCGTCGATTTGCCTAAAGTTTTTTTTAGCGGATTTTTTGCCTGGATGGTGTGGCTTTTTATTCATATTATTCCACTGATTGGTTTTGGGAATAAACTCAAACTTGCCTTTAACTGGGTTTGGAGTTTCCTAACCAACGACCCAACATTAAGATTGATAATTAGACGTAATAAAGAAGATATTTAAAAAGAAACCATGAAAAATAAAATCAACAAAAGCAGCGGATTCGACAAATTTGCCTCAGTAGTATGCAAGGCAACTGGTTCTACACCGGCTTTTGGTGTGGCTTTTGGTGTTGTAGTAGTATGGGCCATTTCGGGACCGTTTTTTGATTTCTCTGAAACCTGGCAATTGGTTATTAATACCGAGAACTACCATTATTACTTTTCTGATGGTTTTCCTTATCCAGAAAGCGCAGAACAAGGATTCGCTGGCAATACAGTTAAAACTCAACGAATTGGTGGCTTCCAGTAAATACTCAAGCAACAGCCTGGTAGATATAGAGAATATGACCGAGGAGGAAATGGAAATCGTACAGAAATACTACCGAAAACTAAGCGCACTCGCCAAAAAGGAAGAGTCAATCCATGCCTCTCATTCGCTCGACGAGGCTGACGACCAGCATGAAATAAAAAGCAAAAGCCTAAAAGCGCAGGATAGTAAGAAGGTTAAAAGTGTTAAGAAGGTGGTGAAGTAATTTATCAAATTTTTTTGATGTTATGTTTTGCCTTCCTAAGCTAAGATCTTGTTTCTAATTTGTATTTCTTCTACTTTTAAACCTATGTAAGGCTCGTAATAGCTCATTGGAACTAGTGGGTGAAAATCGTCCCTATTCTCCCCTCTGAATTAGATTTAAATTCTGCCAAAAATCTTCGGTTGATGGGACCATTACAATAAATGTTTTCCTTCGTCTTGTGTTTATAAAATTCTGGTAATTTGCAGTTACTGAAGTTTATCCTGTCAACATGACATTGTCCTAATCTTCAAATATGCCTTTTTTCCATCACAAACCTGTGGCATTTATTTTGTGGAAATTGAGATGTTTAACTTTAAATTTTATATATCATGGACTTAGTGAAAAGAAACCACAATTTAACTTTTCCATCTTTTTTAGATGAAATTTTTAGAACTGATTGGAATGGCGGCAGTCAGGATTTTAAGAACACATTCCCAGCAGTAAATATTAGGGAAAATGATGTGAACTTTACTTTAGAGGTTTGTGCTCCTGGATTTAAAAAGGAGGATTTTAAAGTAGAGATTAGCCAAAAAAACATTAGTATTTCCTGTGAAAAACAGTTTGAAAAGGAAGTAGATAACGAACACTACTCTCGAAAAGAGTTTTCATCTACATCATTCAAAAGAACTTTTAATCTGCCGGAAACTGTTAACTTTGATGCGGTTCACGCTAACTATGAAAATGGGGTGTTAACACTATCATTACCTAAACGTGAGGAAGTATTGCCAAAACCGAAAAGATTGATTGAAATTAGTTAATGGTTAATTCCTCAAAAAAGCTTTCAAATATCCTTTGAAAGCTTTTTTTGATTTCGGAATTTTAACAAGCTCTTTATTAACAAACAAAACTCAGTTTCGTATAAGCTCCGGCACGATTCGTATAACCTTTGGCGCAGTTCGTATAACCTCCGGCGCGATTCGTATAACCTTTGACGCAGTTCGTATAAGCTCCGGCACGATTCGTATAACCTTTGGCGCAGTTCGTATAAGCTCCGGCGCGATTCGTATAACCTTTGGCACAATTCGTATAAGCTTCGGCGCGATTCCGTATAACCAACCGCCAACAAAAAAGCCCCCGCTTCACAGCAGGGGCTTTTCCAAAAACAATAAACCTAACCAATTATTGTTTCACAAACTGTACTTCAGCAGCAAGTTTAATATCTTCACCTACCAATACACCGCCGGTTTCCAGCGCAGCATTCCAGGTTAATCCGAAATCCTTGCGGTTTATTTTTCCGTTAAGGGACAAACCGATTTTAGTATTTCCCCAAGGGTCTTTCATCAACCCACTGTATTCTGCTTCCAACGTAATGTTTTTGGTCACATCCTTAATAGTAAGGTCGCCATTAATCTTATATTCACCTTCATTTACTTTTAGTATGGAAGTGCTGTTGAATGTTAGTTTGGCAAACTTTTCAACATCAAAGAAATCAGCACCTCTCAAGTGATTGTCCCTATCTGCATTAGCGGTATCTACTGAATTTACATCAGCACTAAAATTGATTTTTGAAGTTGCAAACGCTTCATCTTCATTTTCTATAGCAGCTTCAAATTGAGTGAATTTCCCCGATACATTAGTAAACATCATGTGCTTTACCTTAAATCCTATTTCCGAATGTGTTGGGTCTATGACCCAGTTTGATTTTCCCATTGTTGTATTTTTATTTTGGTTATTACTTTTTGATACAGCAAAGGTAGGACGGTAATAAAGCTCGAGCACTTAACCTAGATTAAGAAATCACAACTAATCGCTAATCTAATCCTCACCTCACACCATAAAAAAAGAGCCCGCTTCATAATAAATCTGCGGACTCTTCAATCTAACCAAACGATATTAATTTGCGCAAAAGCCACAAACTAATAGTGCTTGGGGATTTAGTGATTTTCCTATCACCAACTTAACTACTTCAAAAGTAGTTCCCGCTTCCTACTTTAGTGTTATACTATTAATTCGCAGGCTTATATAATTTCCACACCGCATTATCTTATAAAATAAAATCAAAATTCTGTAATCTGTAAGACTTATTATAATTTGAAATTTGTGTTCTTAACACTAACCAAAATGAAAATTTTAAAAGTCCAGGTACTTCGTGGGCCAAATGCATGGAGTAATTATAGAAACAGGCTTATCCAGGTTAGAATCGACCTGGAAGAAATGGAGCAATATCCAACCGATAAAATCGAAGGATTTACAGAAAGATTCAAAACTGCGTTTCCACAGATGATATCCCACGAATGTTCCGAGGGAAGAGAAGGAGGCTTTTTCGAAAGATTGAGAAGAGGTACCTGGCTGGGTCATGTCATAGAACATGTTGCCCTCGAAATACAATCGATGGCCGGAATGGAATGTGGCTACGGACGGACAAGGGAAACCAATACTAAAGGCGTCTATAATATGGTCTTCACTTACGAAATAGAGGAGGCCGGACTCTATGCGGCACATTCAGCTTTCCGAATTGTAAAAGCCATTGCAGATAATCTACCTTACGATATCGATAATGATATCAATGAATTGAAGGAACTCGCTTTAAAGTCCGGACTTGGCCCAAGCACTAAAAGTATAGTGGATGAAGCACAACGAAGAGGAATTCCGTGGATGCGACTCGGTAAAAACTCAAAAATCCAGTTGGGTTATGGCGCAGCGCAAAAACAATTTCAGGCAACCATTACGGGCAACACCTCAGAAATGGCAGTGAGAACTGCGGGAAATAAACATGCCACAAAAAAATTACTCTCCGAACATTTTATACCAGTCGCCGATGGTGATATTTGTGCGACGGAAGAAGGGTTAAATGAAATTACGGAAAAAATAGGCTTTCCAATAGTAATAAAACCATTAAACGGAAACCAAGGGAAAGGCGCAACTATTGATATTCCCGATTTTGAATCGGCATTGATGGCTTTCGAATACGCTAAAAAATTTGGAGAATATGTAATCGTGGAAAGATGTATCAGCGGTTCCGATTACCGTTTGTTAGTAATAAACGGAAAATTTGTAGCCGCAGCAAAACGCATTCCTGCAATGATAACAGGCGATGGGATAAATTCTATCGACAACTTAATCCACAAAGTGAACGCAGAACCCAATCGCGGGAACGGCCATCAGTCATCGCTAACCAAAATCGTTTTCGACCAGGATACTTTTACCCAATTGGATAAATACGGTTATACCATAGCTTCAATTCCGGCAAAAGGAGAAATCATTTATTTAAAGTCGACTGCAAACCTCAGTACAGGCGGAACTGCTATGGATACCACAGATGAAATCCATCCCGAAAATAAATTCCTTGCCGAACGCATCGCCAAAATAATTGGTTTAGATGTCTGTGGTATTGATATAATGGCAACTTCTATAAACGAACCTTTAGCCCAAAATGGTGGCGTAGTGCTGGAAGTAAATGCTGCACCGGGTTTCCGAATGCATTTAGATCCTTCTGTAGGTAAACCACGAAATGTTGCCGCAGCCGTTGTCGACATGCTTTATCCAAAAGGAAGCAACCACTCGATACCGTTATTTGCAGTTACAGGAACCAACGGAAAAACAACGACCACAAGATTATTGGCGCACATTGCAAAAACTTCAGGATATACACCGGGTTATACAACTACAGACGGAATTTACATCAATGGATATAAAATAAAAAGCGGTGACTGTTCCGGACCGTCAAGCGGAAAAATAGTACTTCGCGATCCGACAGTAGATTTTGCAGTGCTCGAAACAGCGCGTGGCGGATTGTTGCGAAGCGGCTTGTGTTTTGACCAATGTGATGTTGGAATCGTCACTAATATAGCAGAAGACCATCTCGGACTGAATGACATTCATACACTTGATGACCTTACGAATGTGAAGGCTGTAATTCCAAGAAGCGTTAAGAAAAATGGTTGGGCTGTATTGAATGCTGAAGATGATAACTGCCTTAAGATTGCGAAAGAACTGCAGTGCAATACCGCTTATTTTGCTATTGATGCGGATAATGATATGATTCGGAAACTTATAAACCAGGATGCTTTGGTCGCTGTTTTAGAAAATAATTGGGTAACGATCATATACGAAGGCGAAAAATACCGGATTGAGAATGTCTCGAAAATTCCCTTAACGGATGGCGGTAAAGCCGGATTTATGACTGCCAATGTTCTCGCAGCCACTGTTGCTGCCTTTGCCTGGGGTTTCACTTCCGACCAGATAAAAAAGGCTTTAGGTAGTTTTATTCCAGGATATGAAACTACGCCGGGAAGAATGAATCTTTTCAAATTCAAAAATTATAATGTGCTGGTAGATTATGCACACAATCCACATGGATTTATCGCTTTGAAGGAATATCTTGAAAGTTTCCGTTCCAAAAGGACAATCGGTATGATAGCCGGAATTGGCGACCGACGCGATGAAGATACCATTGAACTGGCAAAAATAGCTGCTACTATGTTTGACCACATCATCGTAAGGCAGGAACACAGCCTCAGAGGAAAAACAGTAGACGAAATCAACGCACTGGTTGTAAAAGGAATTGAATCGGCAAATAGAAAAGTCACTTATGATCTCATTCCCGATGAATCAGAAGCAATCGAACACGCATTCAGTATTGTAAAGAAAGGCGATTTGATAGTGGCATTAAGCGACGAATACGATAAAGTCATAAAAATCATAAACAAACACCTCGATGAAGAAACAATACTTCCAATGCTCCCAACAGAACCAAGCACTATAGCAGTCTAACTCAAAAAAAAAACAGAAGTTGTAAAGAAAGATTTCCCCTCTTGAGGGTGCCCAAAGGGCGGGGTGGAAATACCAGACGTCTAATAAAAACCGAATGTCCACTGGACATTCTCCTCTTAATCTCAAATTCTTAATATCAATCCTCTTTGACGGCCAAAGGAGCGGTAGACAAAACAGAATACAGAAGTTGTAAAGAAAGATTTCCCCTCTTGAGGGGTGCCCAAAGGGCGGGGTGGAAAATTGGAATTCTCCTGCAAGTAGACTTACACCTACTGCCGGGAGACTTAGAGCTACTGCAAAAAGACTTACAGCTCCTGCAAAGAGACTTAGAGCTCCTGCAAAAAGTTCTGGAATTCCGTGCCAGGCGTGACCGGAATGCCAATTTGGGCTGCTAATTTCAACAGCTCCTGCAAAAAGCTATAAAAAAAACAGCAGGCAAATCGCCTGCTGTCCAACCAAAGAAACCTAATCACAATCAAAGCGCCCATTCATCACCAAAGTAAATGGTAGGGCACTCTGCGTCGCTGCTAACTAAACCTTTTAGTTTTCTGTTCTTATACGAAAGGTAAGCAAGTGAATTAATCTTGCTAAGCTTCGTGTTTTTTGTATTAGTCTCTGATTCCTCAGAAACAGTTTCTATAACCGGTTTTACTAAACCAGTCAGGAAATTCGTTTTCAATTTTAGTACGTTGATCATGGTTGTTGTTGATTAATGGTTTTGATAATTTAATTTTCGTTTTGTAATCCTGTTATTCATTTAGCAGTAATTTCGTTTGTCCTTCGCTCCAATGATGACAATCGGTGCCAGATAATTGTTTTACCTGAAAAACCATTCATGACTTTCAGCTTTATCGAATTATCGTCGGTAAGCTTTAGTTTGGCTTCGTATTCTGTTTTTAGTTTTTCATCATAAAACGTTCCGCCATACAATTGCGTATCCGATTTTTTCTCCATTTGGATTAAGACATATTTCCCGTCAGCTTTCGCATAATAAGAAGCATCCTGAATATATATTATAATTACACTGCCATCATTGGCAACCCAATTCCCAACAAATTTGTCACGCGTCTGTGCCTGCAGTACCAAGCCAAACAACAATAATAGCAGTGTAATATACTTTTTCATTTATGCTGAATTTATTTATTCTGAATTTATTTCAGAAGTCCAGTATCTAATTTATTCCCAACCGCCACCCAAAGCGCGGTACAATTCTACATTGGCAGATAATCTGTCCTTTTTAAGTGAAGCCAATTCCAATTCAGCCTGAAGCAGGTTGCCTTGAGCTACGATCACTTCGATGTAATTGGCCATACCATTCTTAAATAAAAGATTGGCATTACTTACAGCTTTCTGAAGCATCACTACACGTTCATTTCCTAATGTGTATTGCTCTTTTAGTTTGTCAATTTTGACCAAAGCATTAGTTACTTCGCTAACAGCAACCAAAACAGTCTGCCTGAATTGAATGGCGGCCTGATCGCGTTCTAGTTTTGCAATTTCATATTGCGTCCTTATCTTTTTGCTGTTCAAAAGCGGTGCTGTCAATCCGCCGACAACCGAACCAAATAAGGATGCCGGAATCGTAAACCAATTACTGGCTTCGAATGCATTCACACCACCGGAAGCTGTAATATTCAATGACGGATAGAAATAAGCTTTCGTAATCCCAACTTTCGAATTCGCAGCACGCAAAGCAAGTTCCGCACTCTTAACATCAGGTCTTTTGCTTAATAATTGCGCCGGAATTCCAGCTGAAGTATTCTCGCTTACAGTGATCGAATTCAGGTTGCTGTTTCTTTCCTTCGCTTCCGGGAATGTCCCTGTCAAAACGCTAATCGCATTTTCCTGAAGCTGGATATTCTGTTCCAATTGCGGAACCAGTTTAGCAGCAATCAATCGTTGTGCTTCCGTTTGTTGCTTAGCTAATAAAGTCACCTGCCCAGATTCATACTGAAGGTTTACAACAAATACAATGCTGTCGTTAAGTACCAATGTTTTCTTTGCGATATCCAACTGTGCATCCAACATTAGTAAATCATAAAAACCTTTTGAAACATTGGCAACAACCGCAGTCTGAGTCGCCTTTTTAGCTTCTTTTGATTGCAGGAATAAAGCCTGTGCGCGTTTCTTCTGGTTCCTGAATTTACCCCAGATATCTGCTTCCCATGACAGATTCAGTCCTGCCGAATAATCATCGACATGGTGTTGTCCCAAAAACTGGCTCGTACTTAATCCGTTAAGGCTATTATCTGAAAGTCTTGTACTCGTTGCAGTTGCAAAAGCGTTCACTTGTGGAACCGAATTCCATTTGGACTGTTTAAACTGCAGGTTTGCAATACTGATATTCTTGTCGGCAATCTGAAGGTCATTGTTCTTTGCCAAAGCATCATCGATTAGCTTAACCAAATCGGTTTGGGTAAAGAACTGTTTCCATTTAATATCGGCGATAGAAGTTGTATCCGTCGTTGTTGTATTTCTGTAATTATTGGGAACAGGTTCCGATGCCTCATTTTTCTGTGCCATTGTGCTGAATGTCGATGTCAGCAAAGCAGCGGCTATAAATATTAGTTTTTTCATGATTAGTTTGATTTGTTTTCGTTGTTGATTACGGCCAAAGGCTTACCCGAAACCAATTCGTGTAAATACTGGAAGGCAATAAACAACACCGGGATAATAAAGATTCCAAGCAATACTCCAGATACCATTCCGCCCGCAGCACCAATACTGATAGAGTGGTTACCTAATGCTGATGGCCCCGTTGCACGCATCATCGGAGTTAATCCAACTACGAATGCAAATGATGTCATGATAATTGGTCGCAAACGAAGTTTCGCCGCTTCTAACGATGATGCCAATAGCGATTTCCCGGCATTTCTTCTCTGCACGGCATATTCCACAATAAGGATAGCATTCTTGGCCAATAATCCGATAAGCATTATCAGTGCAACCTGTACATAAATATTGTTTTCAATTCCGGTTAAACCGATGGCTGCAAAGACTCCGAAGATTCCGGTGGGTATCGATAACAATACTGCCATAGGAAGTATATAACTTTCATATTGGGCTGCAAGTAAGAAAAACACAAACAGCAAACTTAATCCGAAGATTAGCGCAGATTGCCCTGAAGAAGTGATTTCTTCATTGGTCAAGCCTGAGAATTCGATGGTGTAGCCTTTTGGCAATTTGGTTTCGGCCACTTCCTGAACGGCCTTGATGGCTGCTCCTGAACTGAAACCTGGTTTAGCTATCGCATTAATTCCAATCGAGTTGAACAGATTGTATCTCGAAGCGGTTTCCGAACCATTGACTGATTTCATCTTTACCAATGCAGATACCGGTACCATTTCACCCTGTCTGTTTTTGACAAAAATACTGTTCATGGATTCTACACCTGTCCGTGAAGCTACATCAGCCTGGACCATTACACGGTAGTATTTTCCAAATCGGTTAAAGTCAGACGCCTGCGCACTTCCGTAATAGGTCTGCATAGTTTGGAGTATGTCCCGGACATTCACGCCCAACTGCTCGGCTTTTACATCGTCCACTTCCATTTCCAGTTGTGGATAATCTGCTTTGAAACTGGTAAAGGCAAACGCAATTTCCGGACGTTTCATCAACTCGCCGATAAACGCAGTACTCTGCCCGCTGAATTTACTGATGCTGCCGCCTGTTTTGTCTTTCAACACAATATCTAATGCATCCACATTACTGAAACCGGGTACCGTTGGGAAAGTGAAAACAAAGAAATTCGCACCTTTTATACCTGCCAGCCTACCACGCACATCGTTCATAATGTCATTGATATCCTCATGTTCGCCACGTTCTTTTGCAGGCTTTAGCAAGATAAAGGCAACTCCGGCAGAAGCACTGGTAGAGGAAGTCAGCATGTTAAATCCTGAAATTACATTCAGTACCTTTTTGGAAGGCAGGTTTCCTAGTGTTCCTTCTACTTCCTTCATTACGTTTTTGGTTCTTTCCAAAGAGGCTCCGGCCGGCATCGACAACGAAATGGCAATAAAGCCCTGGTCTTCTGACGGGATAAATCCTGTAGGGGTCGTTTTTACCATATAGACTGTTGCCACAATAATTACAGCCAGTCCACCAAAGCTCAACCATCTGTTTTTGATTAAAAAGCGTAAGCTGTTGATGTATTTATTGGTTAATTTGGTAAAGCCGGTATTGAAACCAACAAAGAATTTTTCCTTGAAGTTTTTAGGTTTCACTTCTTCTCCGTGATGGTGATCGTCATGAGGCACATCTTTCAGGAATAATGCAGCTAAAGCCGGACTTAACGTCAATGCATTTACTGCAGAGATCACAATCGCAATGGCCAGTGTAAAGGCAAACTGACGGTAGAAAACACCTGTCGAGCCTTCCATAAATCCTACAGGAAGGAATACCGCCGACATTACTAAGGTTATCGATATAATCGCACCGGTAATTTCGCTCATTGCCGACGTTGTAGCCGCTTTGGCAGACAACCTTTTACTGTGCATTTTTTCATGGACCGCCTCGACGACGACTATGGCATCATCGACGACAATTCCGATGGCTAACACTAGGGCAAAAAGGGTTAGTAAGTTAATAGAGAAACCAAACACCTGCATAAAGAAGAATGTTCCCAAAATAGAAACCGGAACCGCGATGGCCGGAATTAAAGTAGCTCTAAAATCCTGAAGGAATAAGAAAACTACAATAAACACCAATATGAAGGCTTCTATCAAAGTATGGTTCTACCTGCTCAATAGACAAGTCCAGTGAATCTTTGGTATTATAAAGGATCAGGTGTTTTACATCTTTGGGGAAATCTTTGGATGCTTTTTCCATCATTTCCTTGATGGCAATCTGAACATCGCTCGAATTCGAACCCGGTAACTGGAAAATACCAATATTCAATCCTGATTTTCCATCAATGCGGGTGCTGCTTCCGTAGGTATACGAACCAAATTCAACTCGGGCCACATCTTTTAAACGAAGTACTGAACCATCTGCATTGGAATGGATTACAATGTTTTCATATTCCAAAGGCTGGTTTAATTTTCCTTTGTATTTGATTACATATTCAAAAGCCTGCTTGCTGCTTTCACCAAATCTTCCCGGTGCAGCTTCAAGGTTTTTATCCTGGATCGCTCCCAAAACCTCTTGAGCACTCAGCTTGTAATTTGCCATTTTGGATGGGTTCAGCCAAACCCGCATGGAATAATCCTTATTCCCTCCAAAAATAACAGCCTGTCCTACGCCGGGAATCCTTTTAATATCGGGTATAATGTTTATCTGCGCATAATTATTCAAAAAGGTCTGATCGTATTGTTTTTCGTTTTCGGTATACAAATCCACAACCATTAAAAGGCTGTTTTGTTTTTTGGTAGTCTGTATTCCGGCCTGAACCACTTCCTGAGGCAGTTGGCTTGTGGCTTGTGAAACCCTGTTCTGCACATTTACCGCAGCACGGTCGGGATCGGTACCCAATTTAAAGTTTACAGTTATAACAAGTGAACCGTCATTACTGGCAGTAGAACTCATATAACTCATGTTTTCCACACCGTTAATAGCTTCTTCTAACGAAGGTGCCACAGAACGCAGGACTGTTTCTGCATTCGCACCCGGATATAACGCAACTACTTGTACGGCAGGTGGCGCAATATCAGGAAATTGTTGTAAGGGAAGGGTCTGCAGGCCAATAACTCCCAGGATCACTATAAGTATAGCGATGACCGTCGACAGCACTGGTCTGTCAATAAATTTTTGTAACATATTGATTGTCTTAGGTTTTTAAATTAAATCTTAGCGACTGCTTTTTTAGTTTTTTCAGGAATAATTGTGGCGCCATCAGGCAGGTTTTCAAAACCTTTTAAGACAATTCGGTCTCCGGCTTTGATTCCTTCTCTTATCAGGTAATCGGTTCCGCTTTTTCCGGAAACAGTTACAGGCTGGCGGGTTATGGCATTTTTACTGTCCAAAAGAACTACATATACCTTATCCTGAATTTCAATGGTAGCTTCCTGTGGAATTACTATTGCGTTTGGATGCTGAATACTGATCTTTACCTTTCCTGTATTTCCGGAACGAAGCAATCCTCCTGCATTTGGGAATTTTGCCCTTAAAGTGATCGCTCCCGTAGTTTTGTCAAACTGCCCGTCAACCATATCCACTTTTCCGCCCTGGTTGTAAATTGTATTATCTGAGAGTACCAGGGAAACCGGAGGCAGATTTTTCAATTTGTCACCGATAGTATTTCCTTTATACTGATTCTTGAAATTGATAAAGTCGTTTTCACCTAAAGAGAAATAAGCATAAACTTCTTTAATATCAGATAATTTGGTTAAAGCTTCAGGGTCGGCCGGACTGATAAGGCTTCCTTGTTTTCTTGGTAATCTTCCGATGTAACCACTAACGGGAGCTTTGATTAAGGTGTAACCCAAATTGATTTCGGCGTTTCCAAGAACAGCCCTGGTTTGGGCAACATTCGCTCTTGCGATACTCAAATTGGCTTTAGCCGTTTTCAGCTGATAATCAGAAACTACTTTGTTTTGTACCAATGGCGTCAGTTTATCTACTTCAATCTGAGCATTTATCACAGAAGCTTCGGCAGCGTTTAGGCTTGCTTTGGCATTGTTATACTGCTGACGATAAGGATTGTCATTGATTTTGAACAAAGGCTGTCCCTGAGAAACATAAGCACCTTCATCAACAAATATTTTGTCCAAAGTACCGCTAACCTGTGCTCTTATTTCCACATCTGTTTTTCCTTGTATTGCTACCGGAAACTCAGTTTCAGTTGTGGCAGTTTCGTCGGCAACTTCTAAAACGGGCAGGGTAGGAGCTTGTTGTGCAGGTGCACCGGCGTCTTTTCCTGAACAGCTGATTAGAAATATAGCAATTAAGCTTAATAAGGTAATTTTTTTCATAGAGAATTGTTTTAAGTTAGGTATTGTTTTAGTGATTGTTTTTGAAGTAATCGTTTCAGAATTGATGGTGTTTTTCATAAGAATTTGCGTTTAGATTAAAACTCTGATTCTGGAATAATCGTTTCAGAATCAGGGCTGTTATATAAAAATTGGCATGCGTATTAATTAATTATTTCTGAAATAAACGTTCCAGAATCCAGGTAAAAAAAAACTATTATTTAAATATGTTTTTAATCAGGAACTCTGACATTTTTTTGATTTTGATTGGATCTCTGTGAAGAATATAAGATTGTTTCCATCCGGTAAATGATGTCATAATGTATTCGGCCATTAACGCTGCATCTTCTGAGTTATCCATTTCGCCATCATCCATTGCTTTCTGAACTGTTTCAGCCAAAAAATCAAGGAAAATGTTGTTGTTTTTGTTCATTAGGTTACGAACTTCATTGTCATCGGGGGCGATTTCAAATATTGTCTTAATGCCTAAACATCCTTTGTCACAATCTACAATCCAGGAAGCTTTATCAGTAATTACATTAATTAGGGCTTGCTTAGCGGAAGTTTCTTTGGCCACTTTTTCCCTTATTTCACACATTGCTGTATCAAAATAATTGCTGATGCATTTCATGAATAACTGGTGTTTGTCACCAATAGTATTATACAAACTGCTTCTGTTGATTTGCATAGCATCCACCAAATCCTGCATTGAAGTAGCAGTATATCCTTTTTCCCAAAAGACATTCATTGCTTTTTCAATTTTTTCGACTTCATTAAATTCTACACAACGTGCCATAAAGATTTTATTTGACTTGGCAAATGTAAAAACTTTTTGGAACAGTCGTTCCAGAATTAACATTATTTTTTTATTTTTTTAAAACCCTTTAAATCAGTGTTTTCGTAGCTTTAAAATTTTAAGATTTTTCATTAAATAAAAAAACGTCCCGAGATTATCGGGACGTTTTTAGTCTCAGTCATGTTGTTTGTTAGGACCAAAATATAATTTTGGTGAATTACTTTCTTCTCTTGACAAAAAACAAATGTTATTATTATGTTTAACAAATTTGTAAATTTACAGTAATAAGCTTGTTATAGAATTTTTTACAATTGTTATATAATTTCCATTAATGATTTTTGTATTGTGCTTTTTTACACTTTCAAAAATTATGGATGTCTTCTTATTATTCTATATATTTGCTGAACCTTGTTGGTAAATCTCCTACGTTAATTACACAAACATGAAATATCTTAATCCTATCTACAGGTATTTTCATTTTATCCTGTTATTTGGAATCTTCCATAGTACAATTAACGCGCAAACCTTAAATAAAAATTATTTATCAGATGATGTTGAGAATTTGATCAATTCAAATCCAAATCAAGCGCTCAAGATAGCCCAATATCTTTTGAGTAAAACCAACACGTCTGACGCTGACAAATCGAGAATAAATTTTTTAATATCTAAGGCATATATTGCAAAAGGCGACTATAGCACGGCTTTGAACTTTCTTTATGAAGAGAAAAACTATAAAAAATATTTAAACGAAGAGCAGAAAATAAATATCGATGTTTCTAAAATAACATTGCTGCGGAATCTGACGCTTGACCTGCAGTCTAAGAAAATATTGGAAAAGCTGGAAAACACTACTGTTTCTGAGGCCAAACTAAAATCGTATCTCGAAATCGTAATCGCACTTGAGAAAGCAAAGTTTTTAATGAATGAAAACAAGACTCAGGAAGGAATAGATATACTCATTACACTACAATCTGATGTTGCTGCAATAACTAAGGATTTTAAGGAAATTAGTATAAGTTATTCCACCACTTTAGGCGAATTGTATTTAAAGGATAAAAATTTACCCGAAGCCCAAAAACAGTTTGAGGCTGCAATAGAAAAACTTAATCAACAAAATGTTGACAATCTGTATGCTAAAATCACAGCATTACACGGCTTAGCTACTGTTTACTTTCTTAAAAAGAGTATGTTACGGCAACAACATTAACGAAAGAAGCCATGAGTTACGTAGAAAGGCTTGGGAATCTTTTTCTGGAGGCAGCAATCAATCAACTGCAAAGCGATATTTATTTAGCTACAAACGATATAGTCAATTATAAACTTACAAATGGTAAGTTTTTCGATCTGCAAAGTGAGACAGAAAGCCAGGAACAGGAAGCTATTAATACCAGTTATAACCTAATTTCAGTGGAGTATGATGATGGTTATTCAGAGGATAAATCTAAATACATTAAAGTCATTTATATTGTTTCAGGAATCTTCCTGATGGTGATACTAACCTGTCTTTTCTTTTGGCAAAAAATTCGCCTGCGCAAAAAGAGACTGGTTGAAATCAGTAATTACATTGAAATAACCAGAAGCAATTTAATGGGTAGTTTCAGTATCACCGACAAAAAGAGCGAACCCAAAAAGAACGTAATATTAAAAGAGACGGAAGAGCATATTTTGAATAAATTAAAGCGGTTTGAAAGTTCGAAGCGTTTTATCAATAAAGACATTTCACTGGCGGTTTTAGCGGGACAATTGGATTCCAATACCAAATATCTTTCAGAGATTATCAATACCCATTACCATGTCAATTTTAATACTTACATCAACAAACTAAGGGTGAATTATATTATTGAAAAATTGAAAACAGATCCTAATTTCATTAATTATAAGATTAGCTATCTGGCTGAAAATTGCGGCTTTTCATCGCACAGCAGTTTTGCCACAGTTTTTAAAAGCATAACAGGTATTTCCCCCGTGAAATTTATCGAATTATTGAATCAGGAAAAGGAAAATAATCTTTTGGAATAATGAATAGCACAATTAGATCTTGCCTGTATTTACTGGTTGTCGGACTACTGACAGCTACTTCAATATATGGACAGAACTATAAAAAGCTTGATAGTGTCATTAAAGTTGCAACCAATCAGATTTATGCCAATCCTGATCATGTTATAAAGGTAGGAAATCAGGTTATCGCACAAGCTGGAGATAACGTTGACTATAAAATCAAAGGCTACAAGCTAATATCGGATGCCTATTCCTCTAAAAGGGATTATGAAAAATCTGTCGGATACCTTTTAAAGGCTTCTAAGCTTATAGATTTGTCTAATGATAAGTTGCTAAAGATAAGCATCGTTAATAAAACCGGAATACAATATCATCAGTTGAAGGTTTATGATAAATCCATACAATATCTGGATCAGGCCGAACAACTGATAGCCGACTATCCGTATAAAGATTCCATCCATATGGAATTGGGGAAAAACTATGTTGTACGAGGTTTTATTTACAAAGAAAAATTGAGCTGTTCCATTGCGATAAACTTTATCAACAGAGGAATTGCAGAATTAATGAAAGTTAAGGACAAGGCGGAAGCTTCTACCAAAATAAGCATCGCGGTTTATAACAAAGGAAATTGTTATCTGTTGATGAAGAACAATAAATTGGCGCTGGAAAACTATCAGGAAGCAGCAAGAATTGCAAAGGAAGTAGATGCTAAAAGCCTGGAAGCTTTCGCTTTAAAAGGTTCGGCTAAGGTTTTTACGCTTTTAGGGAATCACCATGAAGCTATTGTTGCTTTAAACAAAGCATTGGATTTATCATCCGAAGTAAAGGATTTGATTTTAAATCAGGAAATCTATAAAGGATTAGCGGAAAACTACCTTGCTTTAAATCAATGGGCTAGCTTCAAAACCTACCAATCTAAATTTGTAGCAACCCAAAAGTTAATTAAGGATACTGAGCGTATTTCGGTGAGTGAATCCCTTGGTGTAAAAGAATCGGAACTTAAGGTACGGAAATCCGAATTATCGAATAAATTCTATTATCTCTTATTAGTTTTGTTGCTGTTTTTAATTTTAATTGTATTGTTTTTCTATGTCATTATCAAAAGAAAAACAAATGAAATTGAATCCATAAAAGAGCAAATTTCTCAACTTCAAAATCAAAAAGGTAAAACGGCATAAGCATCCTTTTTTATTAGAAAAATCCTTTAAAAATCCCATTTATCCTTTAGAAATTCAGTAAATTCTAAAGTAGAACAATTTTTCTGCACTTATTGTTTGCGTAACTTAGTTTAAGCAAATAAATAATAAGGTATATTAATCGCTCGATTTAGTGATATCAAGGGGTTTCAATAATTTCCTCACTGAGTTGCTAACTTAAAGATTCAACATTTTTTGATTCAAAAAACAACATTGTTTAGCTTAAAACTGACTTTTATCTATAAAAAAGCTAAAAGCCTGAATGAAAATAAAATTAACACAGAACAACTATAAAACTTTAAAAATGCAGAAAAATTATCCCTTTTTCGAAACTTCATTTGTAGAAATTAATTGCGGCTTTTTTCAAAAAAAATATGTTTGCGAAAACAAGACGTTCGATAAAATCACAAAACAACTTTTCGTTCTATTGTTATTGGGTATATTTAATTTGGGTTATGGTCAGCTTGCACCCGAATACTTTGAAAGTGGAATTCCGGGAACATGGGCAGTAACCAGTAATTTGGCAACAACCCCCACAAATAACTGGTCACCAACTCCTGCTGGGGGCTATTTGGCTACCGGAGGAACTTTCGTTAGTCCCGCTCTAAATACAACAACTGGAGTTACGGCAGAGTATTACATGATTACGCCTCAATTTCTGACTCCATCCAATGGTGAAATCCGCTTTTGGACAAAACAGGGAAGTTTTACTAATAGAGGGGAACCTATCAGGTAAGGATTTCAACTGCTAATCAACCGGATATTAGTAGCTTTAATGTGGTTTTAGCCTCATGGACAGAAGCGCAATTGAATACTACTGCAACAACCTATGAAGAAAAGATTGTTCCAATTCCATCCATTCCTGCTGGAATCCCGGTTTATATAGCCTTTGTAGCAATAACGAATCAAACAGGTACTACCGCAACGGCAGGAGATACTTGGTTTGTTGATAATGCGAGAGTAATTACCAGTTGTCCGCCAGTTACCGGAATTAATACGGTAGTAGCTGCCGATAGCGCAACAATAAACTGGACACATCCAACGGCAACCAACTTTGGGATTGAAGTGGTAGCTGCTGGCGCGGGTCACGGAACGACGGGAATACCAGTTGTTGGAACCACATATACAACACCAGCTACATTAACTCCAAATACAACTTATGATGTTTACATTATAACGAATTGCGATTCAAGTACAACAAGTACCTGGGCAGGACCATTCCAATTTACCACCACAATGATAGGTTTAGGCTGTCCGACTGCAATAACAATTCCACCAAATGTTACAACAACACCGTATGTTTTAAGTACAAATTTGGATCAATTTTACGATGGCGTAACCTACGTTGATATGGATAGCCAGGGTATGAGTTGCCAACCGGCAAATGAGACGGCGAATTTATTGTTGGGAAACCACATTTATCTTTCCTATACACCAACAACATCAGGATTAATCAATATCACGCAAGCGGTTACAACTGCTTCAGGTGGTGGAGGAAGTAACTGTTATAATTCGTTTTCGAGTGTTTTTGTTTTTGATGGTTGTACCACTGTGGGAACTGCAGCAGGCTGTTTGGGAGCATTAGCTACTACCGACGATACGTCCGTTCAGATACCAAATTTGTATGTCCAGGCAGGTAATACTTATATCTTTGTGATTTCGTCACCTTTTCAGCGTACCAATCCGGGAGCTGGAATTTGTTTTACATTCACTGTTAGTGCATCTGCTTGTCCGTCACCTTCACAACCTTCACTTGCTATTGATGATTTACAGCAAACTTCAGCAACAGCTTCGTGGGATAATGTCCAGAATTTAGTTAGCGCATGGCAATATTTGGTTTTACCAGCAACATCTCCGGCTCCAACAGAGGCACAATCAGGAACAGATACAACAACCAATTTAAATAACCCTGTATCGGGTCTTACGCCGGGAATGGCTTACAATTTGTACGTACGCTCTATGTGTGGTACACCTGGAACCTGGTCTGCAGCAAGAGCGTTTACCACACAATGTAATGTTCAGCCTTTGCCTTATTATACAGGATTTACCAATGCTGATACATCCAACGGAATTCCGGAGCCTTGCTGGACTGTCCTTAATTTGAATAATGACGGGAGTGAGTTTCACTACGGCGCCAGTGCTTTTGGAGAACCAGTTGCAAAATTACGAACAGGGGAAACCAGTAATCATAACGATTTATTGGTAACACCAACCTTCAATTTAGATGGAGTTACCCAAAAAAGATTACGCTTCAAGTATAATGTTTACGGAAACTGGGGTCTTATTGTAGACAACCCAACCGGAGGACCAGGTTCATTTGAAGTGAAGCTTTCTACCAGTGGTGTAGGTGCCGATAATTTTACGACAACTATTATTCCTTTAGCATCTTATACTACAGCCTATAACTTTGTTGAAATTATAGTTCCTTTGCCAAATATTACAGGTGATATCAATATTGCCTGGATAGTACCACCGGGTGCAGTGCAAACAGGGAATTGGTTATACATTGATGATGTTTATGTAGAGGATTTACCCTCTTGTTCAGAACCTTCTTATCCTGTGGTTACTCCAGGAACATTAACTTCTAACTCAGTAGAAATTTCTTGGACGAACGGGTATCAGAACACACAATGGGAGTTAGTGGCACAACCTTTAGGAACAGGTACGCCAACAACTCCACCGGCTTCTGGAGCTGTCGTTAATATTGTGAATACCAATCCGTATACAATTACAGGATTAACGCCCTCTACACGTTACGAGTTTTACATTAGAGCCTATTGTTCTTCTACTGATCAAAGCATTTGGATTGGCCCAATCGATTTTAATACTTTGTGTATTCCACAGCCGACTCCGTATTATGAAAGCTTTAATGATGTGGATGCTAACACAAAAAAATTCTGTTGGTCGACAAACAATGTGGCTGATGATCCGGCACAATGGGATATCAGTGGTACCGAAGCAAGTATCAGGCCACAGCCTATTAACTTTTTGAGCCTTTTGTTTCCTATGATGATTGGTTAATCAGTGTGCCGGTAAATGCTGTTGGTCCTAAGAGACTGCGTTTTAACTATAGGGTAACAGCTCCCATGGGGCCTGTTTCCTTATTCCCAAGAGGTAATTTTGAAGTGTTGATTTCCTCTACACCTGATTTTGCTACTTATACTACTTTGATTCCATTACACGACTTTACCAATTCAAGCTTTGTAGAAGATTCGGCTTTATTCACGGGCACTGGAATAACTTATATTGCTTTCCGCCTTCCGCCTAATATGCCAAATCCAACCCAAACCGGTCTTGTAACCATTGATGATTTTGTAATTGAAGATGCTCCGGCCTGTCCAAATCCAAACTTAGCCAGTTTAACAGCCACGAACATCACACAGACAGCGGCTACTTTAGCCTGGACACCGGGATTTGCAGAAACCCAATGGCAGGTTGTAGTTCAGGCTCCAATGTCGGGCATTCCAACAGGTTCTGGAACTACAGTAAACACCACACCTTCTTATAATGCAACAAACTTAACATTAGATACAGCTTATGAATTTTATGTAAGGGCTATTTGCGGTGCAGATAACAGTGACTGGATAGGACCGTTTAATTTTAGGACTATCTGCAATCCATTGCCAACACCATTCTTGGAAACTTTTGATACCACATCACAAACAGAAACCTGTTGGACTATCTATAATAATAATGCCGATGCCAATCAGTGGAACCTGAATCAAACGGTACAACCGATGTTTGGGAATCAAATGGCTGCTCTTTTCACCGGAATGAATGGTGCCAATAATGATTGGTTAATCACACCAACTCTTACCGCTCATGCCGGACAAAGATTGCGTTTTCACTACAAAACATACAGCAGTGATTTCGAGGAAGATTTAAAGGTTATGCTTTCTATAAATGGAGTAGCAACCAATCAGTTTTCGACTATCTTATATGAAAACAACTTTACTACAACCATTGATGCCGCCGGAACTACAGAAGGTTTTAATACAATAACCGTAGCTAACGGATCAGGAGTTCGGGTAGGAGATACATTTTATATTCCTGGCTTTCCAATTCCGTTTGCCACAACAGTGACTAACGTTACAGGTAATACAATAACAGTATCAGCCGCCGCAACCCTTACAATGGCTGGTCCATTACATATTGTATTTACCCATGAAACCATCAATAACGAGGATCCACGGGAAATGGTTATTAATTTGACAGATATTACTACTCCAACCAATATCAATATTGCTTTCCATACACCTTTTTTCCCACCAAATCCATGGAATTACAGAGGTCAGTATACTTTTATTGATAATGTAATCGTTGAAGATATTCCGGCTTGTCCAGAGGTAATCAATGTTACAACAAATAATATAATAGACACTTCCGCTCAGGTTAACTGGACACCGACAGGTTCTGAAACTTCCTGGCAGATTTCGGTCCAGCCATATGGAACTCCTGCTCCGGTTGGTGATACATTGCCGGCTTACCTATATACAGCTAATGCTCATCCTTTTACAGTTACTGGATTAACGCCGTCAACGCTGTATCAATATTATGTGAGAGCGGTTTGCAGCGGTTCATCGCAAAGCGAATGGGTTGGGCCATTTGAAATTTTGACAAAATGTGATTACACTAATGTTTGTCAATATACAATGTCTGTGACGAATGGAAATACAGGAACTGTTACCGATAATGTTACCGTAATGCAAAATGGTACAGTGGTTCAGGCATTAGAGTTTCCTGGTTTTGGACAGCCGGCTATCTTAGATTATCAGGTTTTCCTATGCTCTGGTGTTGAATTCTCGCTTTACTGGAATGGATTTGGCAGTGGTGTACAATATGCAGAAGCACAAATTGTCATCAGGGATGAAGCTAATAATATTGTCTGGACCAGCCCTCTCGGATTAGGTTCTGTAAATACAACACTCTTTACAAGTGTTGCGACTTGTGGAGTCGTAACCTGTCCGCAGCCAACTAATTTAACTGTAAGCAATCAAGGAGTGTTTTCATGGACTCCGGGCGGTTCAGAAACCCAATGGGAAGTTTTTGTGCAGCCTTATCAAAATGGAACAATTCCGCAATCAGGAATTATTGTGAATACACCATCTTATACTCCGGCAGCAGGTGATTTTGCTAATGCAACTAACGGTACATATGAGTATTTAGTCCGCGCCGTTTGTGGAGCTTCAGACACAAGTTATTGGTCGGGGCCAAAAGTATTTATCAGAAATGACGAACCTGTTAATGCGGTACGTTTGCAGATAAATACAGGATCAGCCTGTGAACTTTCAGGACAGGATGCTTCGTTCATTTCAGCAACTGCTTCTACTGTTCCAACTTCATGTATTGGACCCAACGGAGGTGACATTTGGTACGATTTTGTAGCTACTTCAAAAGTACATACTATTGAACTAAGCGATTTCGCTCCGGGAACTTATTATGATGGAGGTTTTGTTGGCATGTGGCCGCAGATAACAATGTCGTTATACGAAGTACAGGGTAACGGATCTCTTGTTGAAAAAGGGTGCAGCAATAACAATTCATTTGTTGCTAAATATGCCAGCGAATTGGTTGTTGGAAACACTTATAAAATCAGGCTTACCCTAAATGATCCATTAACTTCTGATAAAACATTCCACATCTGTGTTACGACGCCAGAGGATTTATGTGATATGGATGCCTTTAATTATAGTTTTGAGAAACTGCCTATGCAGTCTGTATCAGGAGTCTTAACCATAATTAACTCTAGAGTTACACCTGGCTGGAGAACCAATACAGATTGGGGAACAATGTTCTTCCTCGAAGGAAATAATATTGGAGTTACTCCGTATGAAGGTGGCCAATGTATTCAATTAACACAAGACGGTCAGGAAACCTGGGATCCAAGTGATCCAAATATCAAAGGATTATATAAAGATTTTGACACTTCAGAAATTACCAAAATGGATTACAGCTTTGCCAGTGCCACAAGGCAAATCAGTGGTACAGGTACAACAGTTGAATTGTTTGCAGGACCACCAACAGGACCATTTACTGTCATTGCTCAGGATAATGCCATCAGTTCCAACTGGGATTTGATTCAGGGAACTTATGATATTCCGACGGGTCAAACCACAACACGTTTTATTTTCCGTACAGTAGGCAATGATATTGGGCATCTTTTGGATGCAGCTAATTTCAAGGCAAATGTTGAAATTAATATCGCGACAGCTAATACAACCTTGGATTGCACTACGACTTCAATGGCTTTTGATGCTTATGGAGTAGGTACGTGGGAGGCAGATGCCAATAATCCGGCAACGACAATTATTGCCACTCCAAACAATGGATCAACAACTGTTTCAGGATTTACAGTATCGGGAACGTATACTTTTTATTGGAATACGCGTTATTGCCAAAAATCAATAGTAATTACCAAAATTGGAACTACAGATGTTCCAGTTGTGTTAACTCCAGTTAATTACTGTCAGGGTGCAACAGCAACTCCTTTAGCAGCCACAGCACCGAATTCAGGCGATAGCTTATTGTGGTATACACAGGCAATAGGAGGAAACGGAACTACAACAGCACCTACACCACAAACGGCAACTACAGGAACTACAAGTTATTATGTTACTGTAGTAGGTTCTGGAGGATGCGAAGGTCCCAGAACTGAAATTGTTGTGGAAGTAAATGCAATTCCTACCGCAGCTATTTCGGGTACAACTACTATCTGTCAAGGTTCAACTGCTACAATTACTTTTACAGGTTCACCAAATGCTACGGTTACTTTTACAGCAAATAGTGGAACACCGCAAACCATTACTTTGGATGCAAGCGGTTTAGCGGTATTAACTACGCCAATATTGACCAACACCACCACTTATGATTTGGTTAGTGTAACTTCGACTGGAACTACGCCTTGCAGTCAGTCTCTTACCGGAAGCGTTTTAATTACAGTTGAAGCTTTACCAACAGCTACAATTTCGGGAACAACATCAGTTTGCATTAATGCTCCGTGTACCAATATTACTTTTACGGGAGCCAATGGCGTTGCTCCATACACATTTAGCTACACCATCAACAATGGGCCTGTTCAAACGATAACATCGGTAGCTGGTGATATTGCTACCATTTGTGTACCAACATCAACTGCCGGAATATTTATTTATGACTTGGTAAGCGTTTCCGGCAGTGGTGCAGCATCGTGTTCACAGGCAGTAACAGGTTCGGCAACAATAACAGTAAACCCATTAACAACGCCGAACCTAACGTTTAGTTATGCACAGGCGTGTACTAATGCTGGTGCGAATCCACTTCCGATTTTACCGGTTAATTTTACCAGTGGTGGTGTATACAGTTCATCAACAGTAACAGTAGATCCTACAACTGGAGCAGTTAATTTAGCAACGGCAAGTGTAGGCTCACATCAAATCATTTATACGCTGACAGCAAATCCTTCGGCATGTGTTGACGGAGGAACGTTTACCGCAACCATTGCTATTGTTTCCAGTGTTACTCCGGTTACAGGATTTAGCTATGATCTGATATATTGTGCCAATGCTGCTAACGATTTACCTACAACTTTAACAGGATTTACAACTGGTGGCGTATTTAGTGCAACTGGCGGTCTGATTATTAATCCGGCAACGGGAGAAATTAATATCGCTCAAAGTAATCCGGGTAATTATACTATTACTTATACAGTTGCTCAAGATGTAGCAACCTGTAATGCTGGTGGTTCAAATGCCTTCAATATTGAAATTGTGGCCGATTTGAGTTTTATAATCGATAGTTTCTGTCAGGACAGCAGCTTAATGCTTCAAGTGACTAATGCTAACTTCGATACAGTTAATGCTACTTACACATGGACACAAGGGACTACAACAATTGGAACTAATGTAACATTGAATGTTGATGAATACCTGGCTCAAAATCCATCATTAAACTTACCCTTATTGTTTTCTGTATCTGTTGTTTCGAATGGATGTACCAAAGGTCAAAGCTTTACGGTAGAAAACAATCCGTGTAAAACTATTCCAAGGGGAATTTCTCCAAACAATGATGAACTGAACGATACCTTCGATTTGACGGGTTATGGCGTGAAAGATATTTTGATTTTCAATCGATACGGAACAAAAGTATATTCCTTCTCAGGAAACTATACCAATCAATGGAAAGGACAATCTGATGGCGGACAGGAATTGCCTGACGGAACTTATTTCTACAGCATCCATACAACAGCCGAAGCGACGAAAACAGGATGGGTATATATAAACAGAGAGTACTAATCAAAATGAAGTATCAAAATAAAACGAAAAGCCTAATGAAAAAAGGATATATCGCACTAGCACTATTTTCGCTTATCACTATAAAAGTAGCCGCACAACAGGATCCTCATTATACACAATACATGTATAATATGAATGTTATGAATCCGGCATACGCAGGTTCAAAGGAAAGTATTTCGGGAGGATTGCTTTACAGGCAACAATGGGTTGGATTGGACGGTGCTCCCACTACAGGGACTTTCGCCATCCACAGTCCGGTTGGAAAAAATGTTGGATTGGGTCTGTCTGCCATTACCGATAAAATTGGTCCGGTTGAGGAAAATAATGTGTATGGCGATTTCTCTTATACCATCAATTTGGGAAGTGAAAGCAAATTAGCTTTTGGACTAAAAGCAGGAGCTACTTTCCAGAGAGTTGGATTGTTTAGCGAAATCGGGAATGGATACACGCAACAACCGAATGATAATGCCTTTAGCGAAAACTCAAATAATATTAAATTGAACCTTGGTACAGGTGTTTTTTATCATACTAATAAATTTTACGCTGCTTTTTCGATACCCAATATGATAAAAAGCAGGCACCTTGACATTACCAGAAACGGTCAGGAACTGAAATTCGGAAGCGAAACAGAGCACTACTTTTTAACCAGTGGTTATGTTTTTGATTTATCGTCTAACACAAAATTCAAACCTTCCTTCATGTTGAAATCAGCATTTAATGCTCCAACTTCATTGGATTGTTCTGCAAATTTCTTACTTTTCGAGAAATTTGAAATAGGGGCGACCTATAGGATTGATGATTCCTTTGGTGCCATGGCTAATTTTGCTGTAACGCCTTCTATTCGAATTGGGTATGCTTATGACCACGTAATTTCAGAAATAAAGGGAACTGCACCTGCATCTCATGAATTTATGCTGTTATTTGACTTAAATTTGTCTAAAAAAGTTTCTGTTTCACCAAGATTTTTTTAATTAAAACCAACCATGAAGAAAACCTATATTACCATCAGCATGCTACTGCTTTTCACTGTGGGCTACGCACAAAACAGCGCTACAGCTAAAGCAGATAAATTATTCAATACCTATCAGTATATAGCTGCGATTGAAGAATATCAAAAACTGGCTGAAAGCAAAAACGCTAACGCATATGTTTATACGCAACTGGCAGAAAGTTATTACAATGTTTTTGATTCAGAAAATGCTTCAAAATGGTATGCTAAAGCCGTAAAAGGAAAAGCAGATGCCGAAACCTATTACCGTTATGCGCAGACATTAAAGGTCTTAGGTAATTATGCAGAAGCTAACAAACAAATGGATGTTTTTGCGAAAATGACACCAAAAGACGAAAGAGCGAAAGAGCATTTGGCGAACCCAAATTACATTCCAAGCTTATCTGCCAATACCAAATTATTCGATGTTGCCGAAACCAATATCAACAGTAAAGGACAAAGTGATTTTGGGGCTTTACTTACTAACGACAATATACTTTACTTTACCAGTACACGCAACAACTCCAACAAAACGGATAAGTGGAATAACCAGCCTTATTTAGATATCTACAAAACAACTAAAGATGCCAACGGAAAGTTTTCTGACGCTTCTCCGGTTCGCGAACTGAATACAGCTTTTCACGATGGCCCTTTGACTATCAGCGCAGACGGAAATACAATGTTCTTTGCGCGTGACGGCCACAGTGAAGGACAATATGAAAAAAGTAAAAAAGCCAATATTAAAGTAGGAGAACAGGGCATCTATAAAGCCACTAAAGTGGATGGAAAGTGGACAAACATAGAAGCTTTACCAATCAACAGTACCAGTTATTCAGTGACTAATCCAAGTTTGAGTAAAGATGGTAAAACCTTGTATTTTGCTTCCAATATGCCTGGAGGTTCAGGCGAATCTGATATTTGGAAAGTAACAGTAGAGGCAAATGGTTATGGAAAACCTCAAAATTTAGGCCCAAATGTCAATACTGCTGCCAGAGAAAATTTTCCTTTTATAGCAGATGACAATACTTTATATTTTGCTTCAAATGGCCATCAGGGATTGGGAGGATTTGATGTATTTAAAGTCAACGGTACAGAACAGCCACAAAATGTCGGAAAGCCAGTGAATACAGAGAAAGATGATTTTTCATTTAGTTTCAACAAGAATGCTAACATTGGCTATTTTTCTTCGAATAGAAATGGTAACGATGCGATTTTTGCAGCTACTCCGGTATGCAGGGCAGAAGCAGTTATTGTGGTAACAAACAGTAAAACCAATGCGGTTTTGGCTAACGCTTCCGTTGCAATCTCAGATGCAAAAGGCAATATTATCGAAACCAGGCAAACTAACGCAGAAGGAAAAGTGAATTACGATATCGAATGTAATGTGGGATATGGATTGAAAGTATCAGCACCCAATTTCGAAAATGGCATTTCAGCAATAAAACCTGCTAAAGCTCGTGAAACAACGGTTGAGGTTGCCTTAGTTCCAACAACTGTCATTATTACCGACACCGAAGTAATTTTAAAACCGGTTTATTTCGAATACGACAAAAGTAACATCACGGCTTTAGGTGCGGTAGAATTGGATAAATTAGTTAAGGTAATGAATGATTATCCTAAAATGGTAATTTTTGTAAAATCACATACCGATTCCAAAGGTGGTGACTCATACAATTTAAATTTATCTGAAAAAAGAGCGCAGTCCACCGTTCAATATCTAATCTCTAAAGGGATTGCGAGTGGTCGAATTTCCGGAAAAGGATTCGGTAGCACGGAACAAAAAGTGAAATGCGGAACCAATTGCACGCCAGAACAGGATGCACAAAACAGACGTTCTGAGTTTTTAATTGTGAAATAAAAATTTATTTAAACCCAACATAAAGTACAATCATAGTTAAAAGAGGATTAGGTTAAGTTAATAATGATTGTAAGTAATAGCTAATTTCGATTCCAATTGAGATTGGCTATTATGCCTATAAATACAACGATTCGATGAAGAAGTTTTTGAACCTGTTTTTGCTTTTGTTTTTATCAAATGTTGTCTTTGCACAAGAACCAAATGATTGTGAAAACGCACTTGTTGTTTGTGGTAATGGAGCATTTTCTTCTAATTCCATAGGCATGGGGAATTTCCAGGAAATCAATTCCTGCGGCGCTTTTGAGAGTAATTCAATCTGGTTGGAAATACATATAGTACAGGGCGGAACTTTAGGATTTGATTTGATTCCGGATGATCCGGATATTTCAGTAGACTATGATTTTTGGGTGTTTGGTCCAAATGCTGTCTGCGGTGTTTTAGGTAGTCCTATTCGTTGTGCCACTACAAATCCTGATGAAGCAGGCTTGTCTAGCAACCTTACGGGAATGAACGGCAGTACATTGTTCACACAAACTGGTCCGGGTGGGAATGGGAATGGCTACGTTAGATGGCTAACGGTAACTCCGGGACAATCCTATTTTATTGCAATAGACAGACCTGTCGGAGATGGAGGATTTCAAATTCAATGGAATGGAACTGCAAGCGGAGGTTCAGGTGCTTTTCCTTTACCGCCGACCGCCAATTCCATTCCCGATGTAATAACCTGCAGCAACACACCGAATGTTGGAATTTTTGACTTAAGTGCTGTGAGTAGCCTTATCAACGCAGATACTACCGGGAACACCATTACTTATCACAATTCTCTTGCAGATGCTAATGATGGTATTAATGCGCTGCCGAATATCTATTCCAATATTTCAAATCCGGAGACTATTTTTGTTAGGGTAACAGATAATACAGCAGGTTGTTTTGCCGTTACTGAGTTTGATTTAGTTGTAAATTTGGTGCCCAATGCATCAGTAGCTGTTTCCAGTACTTCCATCTGTATTGGGAATCCGGTTACCGTTACCTTTACAGGAACGCCAAACGCCACCATTAGTTATACTATTGATGGTGGCTCGGTTCAGACTGCGGTCTTAAATGCCTCGGGGAGTTTTACTTTCACAGAATCACCAACACTAACAAGAACTTACACCTTAACTAATGTGAGATTGTTGGATGCAAGTGGGAATACAATTTGTTCCCAATCACCGAATCAGTCGGTCGTTGTAAACGTAACTAATGCAACAGTAACACCAGTATTTAATGCGATTGCGCCGATTTGTAATGGAGGAGCTTTAGCTCCCTTGCCAACACTTTCTACTAACAGTATTACAGGAACTTGGTCACCTGCATTAGACAATACCACAACAACAACTTATACGTTTACTCCTGATCCGGGACAATGTGCTTTACCTGTTACAACCACTATTCTTGTTAACCCTTCTATAAGTGCAACAGTGAACAGTTCTACTATTTGTGGAGGAACAGCAACTGTAACTGCAACACCGTCTATTCCCGGAATTTATAATTACGCATGGACTGTGCCTAGTGGATTTCCAAATCCGGGGAATGTAGCTTCATTTACTACAACAATAGCCGGAGTTTATACCGTTGTCCTCACGCAAACCAATTCGTTCTGTAATGCTGATTTTGATAGTCCTGTAGGAGTTCCTGCTGGAGGCTCTGCCCTTGTTAATCAAACTAATTTTCCATGTTGGGCTACCACTGCAACAGATGGTATCATCGAAGTTTGGTCGAGTGGTTTCCAAAGTACACCTTCCTATTCCGGAACACAATTCGTTGAATTGAATGCAAACCAAGTTTCAACCTTATATCAAAATCTTACGGTTATTCCCGGAACCATTGCTACAATATCCTTTGCTCATCGCGGGCGTTTTTCAGGAACCGATGTTTTACAGCTTCAAATAGGACCTGTTGGAGGACCTTATATTAGTTTAGGTAATTTTTCTGCTACACCAGCAGCGTGGGTGTATAATAGCATTTCTTATGTATTTCCAAATAATGGTGTTACAAACTATACGATTCGTTTCGCTTCTGTTAGCTCAGGTTCAGGCGATCTTACTGTTGGTAATTTTATTGATGCAGTTTCTATAACAGGTCTTGGTTGTTCATCGCTACCAATATCAGGCACCGTTAGTATACCTTCAGCCATAACCCCAACATTTAGTCCAATAACTAATATCTGCCAAGGATCATCTGCGCCAACGTTACCAATTGTATCAACAAATAATCCTGCGATTACAGGAACATGGAGTCCAGCTACAATTAGTACAGCAACAGTTGGAACAACTACTTATACGTTTACTCCTGATCCAAATCAATGTGCTATATCCACAACTTTAAATGTTACTATTGATGCTCCTTCAATCATACCAACATTTAACCCAATACCTTCTATTTGCCGGAATGGAACTCTTTCGGCTCTGCCAACATCCTCTACAAATAACCCGGCCATTACAGGTAGCTGGAGCCCTTCATTAAACAATACAAATACAACAACTTATACATTTACACCCGATGCGGGACAGTGTGCTTTAAATACGACTCAACTAACTATTACTGTAATTCCTTATACGACGCCAACTTTTAATCCGATTATGCCAATTTGTTCTGGTGATACTTTATCTCCATTGCCAACAACATCTATTAATGGATATTCAGGAACCTGGTCTCCGCCATTAAACAATACAGCAACGACAATCTATACGTTTACTCCTGATCCTACACAGTGTGCTACATCAGCCAGTTTGACAATTACAGTTATCCAAAATGTAACTCCTTCGTTTAGTGCTGTTGCTCCAATATGTTACGGTAATACTTTATCTCCTTTACCAACAACATCAATTAATGGATATTCAGGAACGTGGTCTCCACCATTAAATAATACAGCAACGACAACATACACATTTACGCCAAATGCAGGGCAGTGTGCGAGTACAACCAATTTGACTATTATTGTCAACCCAATTCCTTTACCAAATCCGGTCATAACAGATTACGAATTGTGTGATTACACTGGACTGGTTAACCAGGAGATCTTTGATTTGGGCACAAAAAGTGCTGAGATTGCCAATGGACAGACCAATGTAACGATCAGCTATTACGCCTCATTGTTAGATGCCCAGACGCAGAACAATCCACTACCGAACCTTTATCCTAATGCAACCAATCCACAGCAGATCTGGATCAATATACGGGATAACGCTACTGGCTGTAACACAACGGGAACCTTTGACCTGATTGTCAATCCGCTGCCGGTTGCCAACACACCACCTGCGATATTTGAATGCAGCAACGGAACCACGCTAACGGCTCAGTTTGACCTTACGGTTAATGAGGGATTTGTCAAGGGAGGTTTACCGGGATTTACGATAAGCTATTTCCGTACATTGGCCGAAGCACAGACTCCGTTTAATCCGATTCTAACCCCTACGTCGTATACAGGCAATGAAGGCGATGTTATCATCATCCGCCTACAGAATGATGCGACTGGCTGTTATTCGACCACTACGCAACTGCTAAGGGTAACCCAGGGTCCACTTGCGGTAACACCGACCGCTTTGCAGTACTGCGATCCGAACAATGACGGTTTTGGTGTCTTTGACCTGGACAGTAAGATTTTGGAGATACAGGGAGGTACCCTGGATCCGAATGTAACGGTTACCTTCCATGAGACACCGGATGATGCCTATATTGGCGCCAATGGGCTTGTAAGCCCTTATGACAATATCGATCCATGGTCACAGATTATCTATGTTCGCGTGTTCTATACATTGACGGGCTGTGCGAATTATGTCCAGCTGAAACTGAATGTCAACCCAACGCCTGAGGCTACCGAGCCAGCGGACTATGAACTGTGTGATTATTCCGCCCCTGCGGGTGTTGAGGTATTTGACCTTACAACGAGGATTCCTGAGATACTGGGGAGCATCAACCCTGCACTGACTACCGTGACCTTCTACACCAACTTACCGGATGCCCAGGCTCCGTCCAATGCGATTGCCGGAATCACCAATTACCTTAGCGGGAATACCACACTTTACGTAAGGGTGGAGACGACGGCTACGGGCTGTTTTGATATCGTAACACTGAACCTTGTAGTGAATCCGTTACCGAACTCGCTTCAGCCGAACTATCCCCAGTATTCGCTTTGTGATACCGACCAGTCGAGCATCGGGTATGAGACCTTTAACCTGGGCAGTAAGATAACCGATATCCTGCTTGGGCAGGGCGGTATGGATGTAACGTTCTGGCGAAGCCTTGGCGATGCGCAGAACCGCACCAATGAGATTACCAACCTGATGTATGAAAACGCCATCCCGTATGTACAGACCATAGGTATCATTATCACCAACCGTACGACGGGCTGTTTTGTAATCTCCACGATGGATTTAAGGGTAGAGCCGCTACCCACACCAATACCACCGGCGCAGCCTTACACTATCTGTGATGACAACCAGGATGGCTTCAGCTGTGGCTTTGATCTGTCTACCCTGATACCGGACATCCTTCAGGGCGCCAATTATACGCTTACGTTCTATGAAACACCAACCGATGCCGCTACGGCCAATACCGCTACGGATATTGACCCTACCCAGCCTTACTGTAACAATGATCCGTTTATGCAGCTTCTTTATGTAAGGGCAGAGGATAATGTTACGCACTGCTTCACGGTTATGCCGATACAGCTTATGGTGGATCCGAGCCCTATAGCCCCGATATCGCTTAATGATATTGTGGTATGTGATGATGACAATAATCCGCAGAGTGCCACCAAGCTGGTGGACCTGACCCAGAGAACACCTGATGTACTGTCGCAGCAGCCTTTACCGGCAACGAACTATACCGTTACGTATTATACCAGCCAGCTTAATGCAGAAACACCAACAGGTGAAATTATCCCTGCCAACAGCTATTTTGGATCTGACGGCGAGCAGATATGGGTAAGGGTAGAGAACAACGCCACGCAGTGTTTCAATACCGGATCGTTCTTCCTTGTAATCAATACCCCGCTGCTGCTTACCTTCCCAACACCATTGAGCGTATGTGATGATGATGCTGTGCCAAATGATCAATTGTTTATATTTGACTTAACGATAAAAAACACGGAAATCAATCAGGGAACAGGTTTTGCAGTTGACTATTTCCCAAGCCTTTTAGATGCCCAGAACAATACCAATATTATTACAACACCAACGGCTTATTTAATCCAGACGCCGCCGGTTCAGACCCTTGGCGTTGTAGTGACAACGGCCGACGGCTGTAAGAGCATCACGACCCTTGATATCCGTGTGCTTCCGATACCGACACCGCGTACCAACCCACCGGCACTGGCCCCTAAATGCGATGATAACAATCCTGGGGATATGCTGGAGCTGTTTGATCTGACGGTTAACGAAGCCTATATCCGAAATGGTGATCCCAATCTTACCTTCCATTACTTCCGTACGCAGGCTGATGCCGAAAATAACGTAAATGAACTGATACCGGCCAATAATGCCCTTGTGGGCAGCAATGTATGGATCCGTGTGGAGAACAACCGTGTGGATTATCTGGGCAACCACTGTTATGTTTTGGTGGAGCAGGCCCTGACGGTTAATCCACTGCCGACGGTTATACAGCCACTGGCTCCTTACAGGATGTGTGATGACAATGCCGACGGACTGGCACTGTTTGACCTGGCCAATCCGATACTGGCACCGCTTATACTGGGAACGGCCACCACCAACCAGCAGCCGGCAGACTATACGATAACTTACCACCTGACACCGGGCAATGCCGCTTCAGGTACAGCCCCTTTGGTATCACCTTATCCTAATGTAACACCAACAACCCAGAATATCTACATCCGTGTGGTGAACAATGCCACGGGCTGTGTGAATGCGACAGGGGTACTGACCCTTGCCGTGGAGGCTTATGCTACGGCCACCAGCCCACCGCCTTTTGAGACCTGTGATACCTATGCCGATCCTTACGACGGTGTATATGAGATTGACCTGACGCAGTTTGAGACAGCGATATTAAACGGACAGAACCCTGCGGTGTTCCTTGTGAGCTATTACAGGACCCAGGCCGAGGCCGATGCAGGTACCAACCCTTTAACGGCAGCAGAGGAATTGGCCTATATCACCGATCCAGATACCGATACGATCTGGGTTAAGGTAGAGAACAGCAGTAACAGCATTACGCCATACTGCTATGCCCTGGCGGCCATTGTAATAAATGTGGAGCGTTATCCGAATCCTATCATAAACACGCCAAACGGAGTGACTACCATCTGTGTTGACTTTGTAACGGGAGCTGTGATACGGCCACTGACACTGGACAGCGGTATTACCAATACGGCGGATTATACCTTTGAGTGGTTTGAGGCCGCGAGCCCGACAACGGTCATCGGCAGCGGTCCGACCTATACGGTGGATACACCAGCCACAGGCGGAGCTACGAGAAGCTATACGGTGCATGTAGCAAGCATCAGTGCATTGGGATGTGATACTACATCAGCTCCTTTTGATGTGATACAGTCCGGTCCTGCGGTTATACCGTCAGGTACGATTGGGTATACGGTAACCAATGCCTTTAGTAACCAACAGATCATAACGGTAATCGCTGAGGGATACGGAACGTATGAATACAGCCTTGATGACGGACCGAGACAGACCAGCAATGTGTTTGAGAACGTCAGCATCGGTGTGGAGCACACCATCCATGTGTGGGATACTGAGGGTGGTATTGCCTACAGCTGTGAGGAGCTTATCATAAACAATGTAAACATCATCGATTATCCTCATTATTTCACTCCGAACGGGGATGGAATACACGATACGTGGAACATCTGGGGACTGCAGGGTCAGCCTGCGGCTAAGATCTTCATCTTTGACCGATACGGGAAGCTTCTCAAACAGATTAGCTCTAAAGGGGCAGGTTGGGACGGAACGTACAACGGACACCTCCTGCCATCGGATGATTACTGGTTTACGGTGGACTTTGAGGAGAATTCGGCTATGAGGCAGTTTAAGGCGCACTTTACGCTGAAGAGATAGACAATTACGAATTTAGAATTACGAATTACGAATGAGCCCTGACAAAAGTTGGGGCTTTTTTATTTGTTCGTGGTGTGGTGGAAGTTGATTGCGGGTAGGATTCCTTTTGCGCTAATGTCTTGTTCCTTTTTTGCGGATGCCTGTTTATTCGGAAGTGAGCTGATTGGAGGAGCTGAAGCTTATGTGCCTGAAGCGCACTGGGCTTATCAAATTCTTAATATTTAATGGCTAAGGATGATAAAACCAGTTATTGTGTGAAATAGCTGTTATAAGTAGTGGCTTTATTCTCGAATTTTGAGAATTTGACTTTCTATTTGCTCAATTTCGGTTTCTATATCGAATTTTTCTGCTTTGTACTGTTTGAATTTTATAATTACTTCCCAAGTTAATACAATCGCAAAGAAGCCTCCTGTTATTAAAATGCTTTTTTCAGTTCCAATTAATGTCGCCATATTTTTTCCACTGCCTTTTAGAGGAAAGAAAGGAATGACAAAGGTGGCTATTGTAATATGCCAATGTCAATATTGAAAGATAAGTTGTCGAAGCCTTGTGGAAAAGTTGTTTTCTAATATTGGTGGAAACTTTCTCCGCTAAGCTTAGAGGAGAAGAACTAATTAAGTTAATCAGTTGGACTGATTAACTTAATTAGAAGAACTAATCAACTTAATTAGTCGGACTGATTAACTTAATTAGAAGAACTAATTAACTTAATCAGCAGAACGGAATATGATATAGCGGTATAGTTCTATATTTTTTGAGAAAGACAAAACGTTGTCTTTAGCCCCGATAGTAGTGGAAATCCTTTTTATTGTTAAAAAAAGCCCTTCGACTGCACTCAGGGTGACGAACAATAAAAAAGATTGGAACGGATAGCGGGAGGGGGAGTCGAGAGGTATGGGATGTGCCGCTCCTGAAACTGAAACTGGATCGGGCTTAAAAAGAAAAATCCCGCCCAATGGACAGGATTTTGTTTAATATGTGTGGTTACTTTTTGTTGTAGGCCTCAAGTGCCTCTTTTAGGATGGCTACTGAGCGAATTAAATCATCTTTTTTAAGCACGTAGGCAATTCGGACTTCATCCAGGCCGACACCTGGTGTAGAATAGAAGCCGGCTGCGGGTGCTACCATTACGGTTTCTTTATTGTGGTCGTAGGTTTCTAAAAGCCATTGTGCAAAATCATCGGCGTTTTTAACGGGCAGTTTGGCGATGCAGTAGAAAGCTCCTTTTGGGGTTGCGACCTTTACACCGTCGATTTTTTGGAGTTCGGTAATTAAGGTGTCCCGTCTTTCTTTGTACTCTGCAATTACGTCGTCGAAATAACTTTGGGGTGTTTCTAAAGCTGCTTCACTGGCGATTTGGGCATAGGTAGGCGGACTTAACCTTGCCTGGGCGAACTTCATGGCCGTTGCCATTACTTCCTTGTTTTTGGAAACGATGCATCCAATTCGGGCACCACACATGCTGTATCTTTTAGAAACAGAATCGATCATTATGGCATTTTGTTCGATTCCGGGAACATTCATTACAGAATAATGTTTGTCGCTTTCGTCATAAATAAATTCTCTGTAAACTTCATCGGCAATAAGGAATAAATCGTGTTTTTTTACGATTTCCGCCAACTGCAGGATTTCTTCCTGCGAGTATAAATAACCTGTAGGGTTTCCTGGATTACAGATTAGGATTGCTTTGGTTTTTGGGGTAATCAATTTTTCAAATGCTGCTATCGGAGGCAATGCAAAGCCTTCATCAATAGTCGAAATTACGGGTACAACTTTTACGCCTGACGCTGTTGAGAATCCGTTATAATTGGCATAAAATGGCTCGGGAATGATAATTTCATCACCTACATCCATGGTGCTTCCCATTGCAAACAGCAAGGCTTCAGAACCGCCTGTTGTGATAATGATATCGGCAACATCTATTGGCAGTCCGTGTGATTTGTAATAGGCGGAAAGTTTGGTTCTATAGCTTTCAAAACCAGCTGAATGACTGTATTCGAGTACTTGGATGTCGGCGTTTTTTACAGCATTTAAAGCTACATCCGGAGTTTTGATGTCGGGCTGGCCGATATTGAGATGATACACTTTGTTACCTTTCTTTTTTGCAATTTCAGCATAAGGAACTAATTTTCTAATTGGCGATTCAGGCATTTGTTGCCCTTTTAATGAAATCTTCGGCATGGTGTGATTTTTTGTACTGCAAATTTGCAATTTTTTTCATTGGTATACAATTCATTGACCGAGATATAATTTGTTAAAAACAAGGTTTGCAGGATTTTTTTTAATTTTATGGAAAATCAATTGCAATGCGTTGGAGCCCACTCTTTTTTTTTTCTTTTTCCCTATTTACGGTTTTAGCCAATCAGATTTCCAAATTAGCAATCCTAAGAGTAAAGTTGTTATTCCGTTTGAATTTATAAATAACCTGATTTTTATTCCCGTAAAGATTAACGGGGAAGAGTTGACTTTTTTGTTGGATACTGGTGTGGAACAGACCATACTTTTTAGTTTAGATGAGAGCAATGAAGTTAAGCTGTTTAATTTAGAAAAACTGAAGTTGAGAGGCTTAGGTAGTAAAGAAGCAATTGATTCCTATAAATCATCGAAAAACAAGGTGGAAATAAGAAAGATGGTGGATAACCATCATGAAATTTATATCATCCTTGATCAGGACTTTAATTTTTCTTCACAGGTTGGGATTCCGGTAAACGGAATTTTGGGATACAATTTTTTTAAAAATCATATTGTAGAAATTGATTATGACAGAAAAAAGATCATCGTTTACGACCACAGTCATAAAAAAATCAAAAAGAGGTTGCTCAGGAAGTTTACCAAAGATTCGATAAGCATTGAAGAGAATAAGCCTTACATCGTCTCAAAAATAAAGGACCGTGAGTTAGTAGTTCCTTCAAAATTATTGCTCGACACAGGAAATAGTGATGCCGTTTGGGTTTTTACAAACAAAACGGAGAAAATAAAGGTACCTTCAATAAATATTGAGGATTATCTGGGAAGAGGATTTAGCGGAAATGTATATGGAAGAAGAGCCAGGCTGCAGAGTTTTGAATTCGGAAAAAAAGCATTTGATTTCCCATTAGTTACTTTCCCTGATTCAATTTCTGTAAAAAATGTAAATTTTGTTCCCAATAGAGTAGGTTCCATCGGAAGTGAAATCATTTCAAGATTTACAATAGTGTTTGATTATTTAAATCATGCGATATATACTAAGCCAAACAGTAAACTAAACCTACCGTTCCAATTCAATATGAGTGGTATCGAAGTTGCGCATTCTGGTTTAGAATGGGTAAAGGAAACTGTTGATGATCGAAATCAGGGAATAAAGCTCTACACAAATGATAAGGATGAGAAGTATCAAAACAGCTTAAAAATTCGTTTCACCCTTAAACCGATTTTTAAGATTGCCAATGTAAGGGCCGGTTCTTATGCGGAAAAAGCAGGCGTGCGGGCAGGAGATAGGATTATAAAGATAAACCATCATGTGTCTCATGGGCTTACCATTGAAGCCATAAATGCCTTGTTGAAATCGGAAGAAGGAAAGACAATTGAACTGGAAGTAGAAAGGGAGGACAAAACCTATACATTCAGGTTTCAACTGAAAAAATTATATAAAAAAAGCCCCGATTTATCGGGGCTTTTTTTATTGCATCATCGGACTATTCGACTTTTTTTCGAGAAGATTTACAACGGGTTTTTCAACAACCTCGCCTTTAATCTTTATCGCTACACGACCTTCCTCTACGTTTACAGCGTTACTTTCGACAGTGATTGTTTTGCGTATTGGACCTGTGTTCATATTGTATTTTACATCAATTTTCCCTGTTTTTCCTGGCTTAATTGGTTCGGTAGGTTTCGATGGCACGGTACAACCACAAGTGGATTGTACATTGGTGATAATCAAATCAGCATCACCTGTATTTGTAAATTCAAAAGTACGAATACCACTGTCGTCCTGTTTATTTACGGTTCCGTAATCAATGGTGTTGTCCTTGTCCTTGAATACTATTTTAGGGCCTTTTTGAGCAAAAGCCGCAGCGTTTATTAGTATTACAGCAATGAGTATAAATTTTTTCATAAGTCAAAATTTTATATTTGTTAGTAAAAATAGTCTGTTTAAATTAATACACAAAAATTTAATTCTTAATTTTTTCTAAAGTCTTTATTAGTTACTTTTGCAGTTCAGTTTACAAAAGGCATGCCAGAGGGTTTAGGAGCGAATGGCTTGGGCTTTATCAGTAATCCATATTCCCGCTTTCCGCACTACGTGGTAGTCGCTACAATCGGGGCTAAAGGAAAATCGCATTGCATTTTTGTAAACAAATAATCGAAAAAAGAGTAACATAATATGTCAATTCCAGCACAATTTAACGCCGCAGCAGTAGAAAAAAAATGGTACGACTACTGGATGAAAAATAATTACTTTCATTCAAAACCCGACCATAGAAAACCTTACACTATTACAATTCCACCACCAAATGTGACTGGAGTCCTGCACATGGGGCACATGTTAAATAATACTATCCAGGATGTTTTAATCCGACGTGCGCGTTTAAAAGGATTCAACGCCTGTTGGGTTCCCGGTACCGATCACGCTTCTATTGCAACAGAAGCTAAGGTGGTAGCCAAACTAAAAAGCGAAGGAATCAACAAAAATGATTTGACCCGTGAAGAATTTCTGGAACATGCTTATGCGTGGACCGATAAATATGGCGGAACTATCTTAGAGCAACTGAAACAATTAGGCTGTTCATGTGACTGGGACAGAACCAAGTTTACCATGGATCCTGATATGTCGGCTTCTGTAATTCGTTCGTTCGTTGACTTATATAATAAAGGATACATTTATCGCGGTTACCGAATGGTAAACTGGGATCCGGAAGCAAAGACAACATTGTCGGATGAAGAAGTAATCTTTGAGGAAAGACAAGGAAAATTATACTTTTTAAAATACCAAATAGAGGGAACTTCAGATTTTCTAACGGTTGCTACAACCCGTCCCGAAACTATTTTTGGGGATACAGCCATTTGCATTAATCCAAATGATGAACGTTTTACTCATTTGAGAGGTAAAAAGGCGATTGTGCCAATAGCGGGAAGAGTTATTCCAATTATTGAAGATGATTATGTAGATATCGAATTCGGAACGGGTTGCCTGAAGGTAACACCTGCTCACGATATGAACGATAAAACCTTAGGTGAAAAACACAATTTGGAAATCGTTGATATTTTCAATGAAGATGCAACGCTGAACAGTTACGGCTTGCATTATCAAGGGAAAGACCGATTTGTAGTTCGCGAAGAAATCGCAAAGGAGTTAGAAAATAGTGGAGCTTTAGCCAAAACAGAAACACACTTAAACAAAGTTGGAACTTCTGAAAGAACCAAAGCTGTAATCGAACCACGCTTATCTGATCAATGGTTTTTGAGTATGGAAGAGTTGGTAAAACCAGCCATCAAAGCCGTATTGGAAACCGAAGAAATCAAGCTTTATCCAAGTCGTTTCAATAATACTTACCGTCACTGGTTAGAAAATATCCGCGACTGGAATATCTCCCGTCAATTGTGGTGGGGACAACAGATTCCCGCTTATTTCTATGGAGATGGAAAAGAAGATTTTGTTGTTGCCGAGAATATTGATGATGCTTTGGCTTTGGCTAAAAAGGTAACTAACAATGAGAATCTGACTAAAAGTGGGTTACGCCAGGATCCCGATGCGCTCGATACCTGGTTCTCATCATGGCTATGGCCAATGGCTGTTTTTGGTGGAATCATGGAACCGAAAAATGAAGATTTTAAATATTATTATCCAACAAATGATTTAGTTACAGGTCCGGATATTTTATTCTTCTGGGTTGCCCGTATGATAATCGCGGGTTATGAATATGCCGGAGAAAAACCGTTTTCAAATGTATACCTGACAGGTTTGGTGCGTGATAAACAACGTCGCAAGATGTCGAAATCATTAGGGAATTCACCAGAACCTTTAGAACTGATTGAAAAATTTGGTGCCGATGGTGTTCGTGTTGGACTATTGCTGAGTGCTTCTGCCGGGAATGATATCATGTTTGATGAAGAATTGTGTAACAATGGTAAAGCGTTTGCCAATAAAATATGGAACGCCTTCCGATTAATCAAAGGCTGGGAAGTGGCCGATATTGCACAACCCGAAAGTTCTAAAGTTGCCATCGAATGGTATGAAGCAAAATTGCAGCAAACCTTGTTGGAAATTGAAGATCATTTCGAAAAATACCGATTGTCAGATGCCTTGATGGCGATTTATAAATTGGTTTGGGATGATTTCTGTTCGTGGTTCTTAGAGATGATAAAACCCGCTTACCAGCAGCCAATAGACAGAGCGACTTTCAGCAAAGCCATTGAAATGCTTGAGGCGAATTTAAAATTACTCCATCCGTTTATGCCTTTCCTTACTGAGGAAATCTGGCAGTATATTGCAGATAGAACTCCGGAACAGGCCTTAATCATTGCGGAATATCCAAAAATGACTTCGTTCAGTCAAGATCTAATCACGGATTTTGAGTTTACTTCAGAAGTTATTGCCGGATTGAGAACCATCCGTAAAGAGAAAAACATTGCAATGAAAGATGCTATCGATTTAAAAGTTGTGAATCATGAAAAGGTTTCTCCTTATTTTGACAGCGTAATTATGAAGCTTGGTAACGTGGTTTCGCTTGAATATATTGCGGATAAAATAGATGGCGCTTTAACTTATAGAGTAAAGTCTAACGAATATTTTATTCCCGTTTCCGGAAACATCGATATTGCTGCCGAGATTGCTAAGTTGACGGAAGAATTAAAATATATACAAGGCTTTTTAAGAAGTGTACAGGGTAAATTATCTAACGAGAAATTTGTTTCCGGTGCACCCGAAAAAGTACTCGAAATAGAGCGCAAGAAAGAAGCCGATGCTTTGGCAAAGATTGCTACGATTGAGCAGAGCCTAAAAAGTTTACAATAACAAAAAAAGCCCCAATAGACTGGGGCTTTTTTATGGATAATTTTATTAGAATTTGAATTCCATCCCGAAATAGAAGGCATTGACATTCTTGATTTTTTGCTCAGCACCATTTTTTTCATTTTAGACATATCCGATTGCGATTCGACACCAATCCGGAAGCCAATCTTATCCGAAAGAATGAATTTTGCACCAATCTGGCTTGAAAGACCAAAATTCCATCCTAGGTTTTTGGCATCACTATTTCCGGATAGGGTTTGCAATTCCTGTTTAAGCAGCGTGTTGGCATACATACCCAGACCAGCTGTAAGGAATATTTTTTTGTTGCCCTCGAGGTTTTTGTCAAAGATGCTGAAATCACCATTGAATTTTACGGGAATCTGTAAATACGTATTCGTTAAACTTGTGCTGTTTCCCGCTACGGTCTGATTAGCGTTGAACTCCATGAGTCCAATACCCGTATCTAAGTTCCATGTTTTGCTTAACCTTATAGAGGCTAACACATCACCACTATTGATGGTTCCGTTTAAGTCGACATTACCCGACTGGCTTATTTTGGCAAATCCCAATTTGGCAGTTACTAAAATGGATACCGGACTTTCTTTTTTATCCGTAGGGGAGTGGTTTGTGCAGTAGCAAACACGGTAATGAACAGCAGGAACGCTGAAAGAATTTGTTTTTTCATTTTATCTAATTTATCGTTTGTATTATTGGAAACGAAAATTATTAATTTAAAGTATAGGTAATGGTTAAAAGATTATTAAAAAAATCCCACTTCAGGCGAAGTAGGATTTGATTAATTTAATGTGGTGAACTTACTGTTTTGATTTGTTCATGGTATAAATTCCGCCACCAAAAAGCAGGATTGCAAAACCTACATATAGATAGCCTTGTTGTTTCCCGGATTCGTTGGAAGCATCTATTTTTAATCCCAACAAATTAATTTGAGCTGTATTGTCGGCAATCTTGTTAAAACCTACATAGCCTACTAAAAGGCTGGCAATTATAAGTATTATACCAATTATTTTTGTAGCGTTCATCTCTTTCGTTTTAGGGTTTATTATTTTTTTCCAAATCTGCTAATAATCCATATAATCACAGCGATTACGGCGATTACGATAAAGATTCCAACTCCCATTCCGGCTTTGAAGATGCCTTCGATTACTTCACAACTTGTAAAGACAAGAAGGATAAGGGTGTAAATAGCAGAGTATTGTAATAACTTTTTCATGATGTTTGGTTTAAGATTACTAATATGATTGGGCGCTAAATTACAATCGCGATCAAAAATACTTGTTACATTTTTTTTGAATTGGTTATATAATTTCTGCAGTAATTTTTATCTGATAAAGAAATTTCATCTAAACATTTTTATTGCTTTGGCATATAGTTATTAACAATTTTTATCAAAAATGTTAATAAAAAGTGTAGTTCGTCGATTATTTGAGCTATGTATAGAGAAAATAACTCACAAAATAACACTCTGTATAACTTTGTTCTACCCAAAGCATAAACTACCTCATAACCACTTTAATTGTTATAGTATGAAAAAATATGCCCTTTTTTTTGTAGCAATAGGAAGCGTTTATTCTTATAGCTGCTTTGCGCAAAGCAACGCGAAAAACTTTACGGATTTGGCTTCGGGTAATGAAATAATTGCTTACCACGTCGAAGAGAGAATTAACAAACCAATGGGAAGTAGTATTACTACTTATGAGGTTTCCAGTCTAAGTTTGGTACATACCAACGATTTAGGACAAAACAATACAAGAACCGTTACACCTAAATATGGTAAGGTTAGGGCGAAAGCAACTGCGTTGACCATCGGAGCAGCCGTTGTCAGCGCTCCTAAAACTACTATAACTTCTACAGTTGTTGCCCCAATAAAGACAGTTATTGCAGTTCCTGAAAAGAAAGACAAAGTTGTTATCGATGTAGTCGGGACTTATGAAAGGGTTATGGATAAAGGGTATAAATCGGTAGACATGCTTATAAAGGTTGCTGACCGACATTTTTTTGAAGGCGATTTAGTGCTTTCTGCTAAATGGTATGCAGAGTTATTTGCAGTCAAAGATGATTTAGAAGCCGTTTATTACTACCGTTATGCTCAGTCCTTGAAGGCAGTCAATCAAAATGCAAAAGCTGCCGAAATGATGAAGATATTTAATACAAAGAGTTTATAAATAAAAATCCCACCTCGAAAGAAGTGGGATTTTTTATATGCTGGATTCTACTATTAGAATTGCTCTCTTCCTGCAAAATGAAAAGCACCTTCGATGGCTGCGTTTTCATCACTGTCAGAACCGTGAACTGCATTTTCACCTACTGAAGTTGCATATTTTTTACGGATAGTTCCTTCAGCTGCCTGAGCTGGATTGGTAGCTCCGATTAAAGTCCTGAAATCTTCAACAGCATTTTCTTTTTCTAGGATAGCCGCTACGATTGGTCCACGTGTCATGAATTCTACTAATTCTCCGTAGAAAGGTCTTTCAGCGTGTACTGCGTAAAATGCTTTAGCATCAGCTACAGTTAATTGTGTAAGTTTCATTGCTACAATTCTGAAACCACCTTCAGTAATCATATTTAAAATTCCACCGATGTGTCCGTTTTCTACACCATCAGGCTTAATCATTGTAAATGTTCTATTCGTTGCCATTTTTGTTTGTTTTTTAATTTTCCTGCAAAAATAGAACTTTTAAACCAGTATTAAAAACAGAATCACAATCAATTCCTGATAATTTTTTGAACGGCAAAATCTGAACCGGATTTAATTTTCACAAAATAAACACCTTGACTTAATGCAGTGCCATCTAATTCGAACTGCGTTGCATTTGGCAAAAAGCGCTGAATGTTTTTTCCGGTCATGTCAAAAACCTCCACACTATCAATCACATTTGTATTGGAGAGATTCCACACATTGCTTGTGGGATTAGGATAAATGGTCAAACTTGGAATAGCATTTTCAGCTGTGGATAATGAATCAGCAAATAAATAATGTCCGGTGCTCTTTTGAAAGATAATATCATAAGTTCCGGCAGTTACCGGGATTTCCGGACCATTCTGTATCCCGGTTCCTTGCGGAAATGCAGTAGCTCCCCAGTTAACATCCCAGGAATTATCCTTTCTGAATTTTACTACTCCATCCGTTAAGGTCAGATTATTAAGAGTGTATTCAAAGCCATCGGTTGTTGTTAAATCTATATCTTCTGCCCATTCAACCGAAGTAGCTGTTCCTAAAATCCCCACACTTGAAAAAACGAAACTATAAGCACCTGTAATTCGGTTAAAAGTAACAAACCATTCGCCGCCTGTCACCTGAATGCTTGGACCGCCAAGTGTAGCTGTTCCTGATGGAAATGCAACACTTCCCCAAACATTTGTAGTTGTATCATTCTCCCTAAAATAAGCGGTTCCGCTACTGAAGTTAAATCCCGAAAGTGTGTAGGTAATATTGTCTGTAGTTGTCATATCAATATCGGCTCCGCCAAAACCATTTTGAGAATCTACAGCTGGACCCCAAATTCCAATATTATGTTGGGGTATAGCACTTTGTATAAAAGTATACGTGCCATTACTACGGTTAAAGGTAATGTCATAAGTTCCTGCCTGTGTCATAATATTTGCGCCATTCAGAGTTCCTGTTCCCATAGGAAAATTTGCTGACCCCCAATTGATTGCCCAATCATTATCCTGCCTGAATTTTAATCCCGTTGTTGCAGGATCTGTCGCCGTTGTTAGGATAACATTGTTTAACGTATAGGTAATGTTGTCCGTCGTGGTCATATCCGTATCTATTCCCCAGCTTGCGGATGGACTAGTGCTACCAATTATAGAAATTACCTGTCCGTAATTTAATTGACTACAAAGTAATAAGGCAAGAAGTAATTGTAAAGTTGTTTTCATAACGTTTGGTTTAAATTGACCTTACGAATTTAAACCAAAATGTTAAAATCAAAATTGCGAAAACGTTTTCGTGTTGAAAACTTGCTGATTTATAGCGTAATAATCGTGAAGTTTGGCGCTAAAGGATTTAATTCCCGGAATAGTTTTGAGAGGAGTTCTCCGTCTACACTTAAGTAAAATTCAGAGAAATTGGCTTTTCTTTCCTGCAATCCCTGATTTGGGAATAGTTCATTTTGCAGTAATAATATCCTTTCCAGTTTTTCGGCGTGTACTCTTTTTTCGGCTTTTAGTAAACGCTTTTCTAGATTTTCTAAACCTTTTATTTGTTTGGTTTGCTGTGCATTTACAGCACCGATAAAGGATTTGTCCGTCTGATTTGCAATAGTTGTTAATTTATCAAACTGTTGTCTCAAATGTTCCTTCTGTTCAGAAAAATCAATAGTGAAACTAGAGAACTCTTTGGTTTTGTTGTTGAATAGTTCCTGTTGGTTTGTGAATAAATCAGTCCACGTAAGATTCAATTTATCCGCTCTATCCAGTTGTTTTTCTGTAATCAATAGTACAGAATTGCGAACTAGGATTATTGGAAACGTAATAGCATTAGCTTCAAAGTTTGATTTTAATTGCAGCCAATAGGCAATTTCACCGCCACCGCCAATGTAACATAAGTTTGGTAAAATAATCTCCTCATACAAAGGACGAAGAATCACATTAGGGCTAAACTTTTCAGGATTGCTTTGCAGTAAAGCAATAATCTCCTTTTCAGAAAAAGCGATTTTGGTGTTATTGATTTTATAAAGATTATCTTCAAAAACGATACGTTCCCTCAGATTATCTTCAATATAAAACAAATTAATTTCCCTTGGGTTTACCTGAATCGGATAGTCTTTTTCAAGAATTAAATTGGTTGCAGAAACCTTTTCAAAAGAAATTTTATTTAGTAATTCCTGTTTCGCATAGGGAATGAACAATTGTTTTAAAGAGACGTCATCTCCGTCCAGAATGACCAATCCTTTATCGCTAAACAATTCATTTGCCAAGAAACGGGTAGCATCAGCAAGGTTATCGTGTTTGAGGTAACTGTTTTCAAAAAGTTCTTTCAGATAAGCCGCATTCTGTCCTAATCCCAATTCATTGGCAAAAACTTCTAGTACTTCGTTCAATCCTTTGGTGGAAAGCCTTCCGACTGGTCCAGTACTATCTTTCGCCCATTTTATTTTTACGTTTTTAAAACTAAAATAATTGATTTCCTCAAAATCGTGATCTTCAGTAGCCATCCAATATATTGGCACAAAATTATGTTCCGGATATTCTTTTTTCAGCTTATCGCAAAGATTGATTGTGCTGGCAATCTTGTATAGGAAATACAAAGGACCGGTAAATAAATTCAGCTGATGACCAGTGGTAATCGTGAATGTTTTTGAATGTGATAAAAGGGAAATATTTTCTTTTGTAGCATCGGAAACCTGAAAATTTTTATACTGATTTAGAAGAGCGGTTACTAAAATAGTTCGGTTTTCCTGAGGATAATTCTGCGCCTTTTCTTCAATCTGGGCTTTAAAGTTTTCGAGTTTCGGAAAACGATTGTACAGCGATTTTAATTGGGGTTTCTCCTCTAAATAATCTACAATTAATTTAGTGAAATACCCTGATTCCTGATAACTGATACAATCTGTTGGCATCTTAAGCGGAATTACGGATTGGTTACAAAACTTCCAAATTCAAAGTCGGGACCCATATTAAAGTCACTGTTTCCTTTTTTCATAGTAACATTCTTAAGATGAATTTTATGAAGGAATCCGGTACCTTGGGTTGTGGTTTCTACCTCAATTACTCCACTTGTAGCGGCAACACCATCTACAGCATCCCATTGTTGTATAAGCGTTGGCGTAGTTGGTGAAGTCAGGCAGAAGTATGGATTGGATATAGCACCCGAGTACAATCGATAGTATAACTTATTTGTAGTACTGATTAAAGCAGTTCTGGGAGTTGAAAGAGGCGTAACTTCATTGACAAACAACGTTGAATAATCACCAGCGTCTAAAATTAAAGCTTCACCTGCACTAAAATTAAAAATTCGATTATCACTGTTACTACAGTTGCTTTTAGCCACTTCCGTATCAAATCCGAAAGCTAATGGCGTTATAGTTGATGCATAATTCCCGAATGGTACGATTGTTTCCGTCTGCGGGCCGTCCGGTTTATTGAACGTAATTTGTTTGAAGTTGATATTATAAGTATAACCGGTTATTTTAACAAGCCCATTGGCACCAGTAGTTTTAATAGCTTTAGATGTAATTTGAACGATGCCATCCGTTGCTACCCATTGTTCGGCTAAATTAGGTGTTGCAGCTGGAGCTGTTGGACAGATATTTTCTGATGAAGTTTCGCTTACATATCTTCTGTAAGTTACTTTTATGGTACTCGACAACTGCACCTCGATTGGTGTATCCGGAAGTGTCTCATCGTTTATAAAAGTTGCCAAAGGAATTTCAAGAAACATCATTTCGGAGCCTTTCACTTTGTAAAAGACATCTTTGGCGCTGCATTTTTGAACTGGGCCTTCCGAAAAATCAATAATATCAACCGTTAAATCTCCGTCATCACAAGCGCTAATAAACAGTAGTAGCGACAATATACCTAAAATTCTTTTCATTGGAAATGTATAATTTTAAGCAAAAATAAGTTTTTTATACTATTAAATTTGCCTTTTATCATTTAATTAAGAACTCTCCTTTTTATATTTGCACCATGCAAAAAATATATCTGGATAACGCAGCAACTACACCAATCCGCCAAGAAGTTATTGATGAAATGGTTAGGATTATGCAGTCTGAATTTGGGAATCCATCTTCAACACACAGCATTGGGAGGAGTTCAAAAGCCGTTATTGAAACGTCAAGGAAAACTATTGCTAAATGCCTTGATTGCAATGCTCAGGAAATTGTTTTCACATCAAGTGCAACGGAAGCTACAAATTGGATTTTAAGGAGTGCAGTCAAAGATTTTGGCGTAAAGAGAATCATTACATCAAAAGTAGAGCATCATGCTACTTTGTATACCATTCTGGCTTTACAACAGGAGTTTGGCATTCAGGTCGATTATTTAAATGTGGATTGTGATGGTTGTTTGGATTATACTAAACTAACAGAATTACTTTCTGAGGAAATTAAAACCATAGTTTCGTTGATGCATGTTAACAACGAAACCGGAGTTGTCAACGATATTAATAGGATAGGAGCGATGTGTCATCAAAACAAAGCTTTGTTTCACTGTGATACGGTGCAGTCTATTGGGAAAACCGAATTGAATTTAATGGAACTTCCGATTGATTTTATCGTAGCCAGCGCACATAAATTCCACGGACCCAAAGGAGTTGGTTTTGCGTTTGTTCGTAAAAACCTGGTTTTGCAACCTATGATTTTTGGTGGTGAGCAGGAAAAAGGATGGCGTGCCGGAACCGAATCGGTACACCAGATTGCAGGAATGGCAAAAGCGTTAGAACTTTCATACGAACATTTAGCAGAGGAGAGAAACTATATTTCTGATTTAAAACACTACTGCTTCACACAACTAAAAGCTACTTTTTCCGAAGTTGAAGCTAACGGAAAGGATACTTTTTATAACATACTCAATGTGCTGTTGCCTTTTTCGCCTGAAAAAACAGCCATGATTTTGTTTAACCTTGATATGAAAGGCATCGCAGTTTCCCGTGGAAGTGCCTGCCAGAGTGGAAGCATTAAACCATCACATGTTTTGGCCGAGATGCTCTCTGAAGAAGCTTTGTCAAAACCAAGCCTTCGTATTTCTTTCAGCCATTACAACACCAAAGAAGAAATCGATTATTTTGTTGAAACGTTGAAAGGAATTTAAGTTTATTACCGCAAATTCGCAAATTAGTTTTGTTTATCAATCTTTGAAATTTGCGAATTTGCGGTTGTTATTTATTTCACCAAAACCAGATATTCCCAAGGTTTCATTTCAAAAACATCGTCTCCATTTAAGCTGATTTTTTCTCCCGAAAACAATTCAGTATACTCTCCTTTTTGATGTGCTGAATTTAATTTTACCGTAACTGGTTTGTCGCTGTAATTGATGATTGGAATGACTTTGTCCTTATCTTTTGTTCTTGAAAATGAAACTACCTGTTCCATTTTATCACTGTAGATTCGCACCATAACACCGCCATCTTTCCCATTCCACAACGCTTTGTTTTTGTGTTTCAGGTCAAATAGTTTTTTGAATAATCCTTCATAGGGCATCTTGCTCCAGTCAATCAGGTCTTTATCGAAAAACTTTAACGAACGGTTTAAACCAGCTTCCTGTCCGCCATAAACCAATGGCATTCCGTTAACGGTTCCGCATAAAACCATTGAAGCTTCCAATCCATCACCAAAATTGTAGAACATATTGTTGTTCCAGGAATTCATATCGTGGTTATCGGTAAAAAGCATCCTGTAGCCATCGCGTGGAAAGGTACTCACGTCATGAGCCATATATTCCACCAAACCTGCCATGCTTTTTTTGTCTCTTGTTACTGCAACCATTTTATCAAAGAATGTCCATGAGTAAGTCATGTCAAAAGCGTTTTTGTGCAAATCTCTTGATTCCCATTCGGCCAGCATAAATACGGGTTTTACAGCATCCATTTCGGCTCGGGCATTGTCCCAGAAATCAGTTGGAAGAAATCCGGCGGTATCACATCGGTAACCATCGATATTAAAATCCTTAACCCAGTACACCAATGCTTCTGTCATATATTTTCTAATGCCGGGTTTTTCATAATCAAAATCGATTACATCATCCCAATCATACCAAGGTGTTGGCTGAAAATTTCCTTCTTCGGTTTTGGTATACCAATCCGGATGGTCTTTAGCCAATTGATTATCCCACGAAGAATGATTGGCCACCCAATCGACAATGACATACATTCCCAGACTGTGGATTTTATCTACCAGATGTTTAAAATCGGCTTTGGTTCCGAATTCGGGATTGATTCCGTAATAGTCTTTCACAGAATATTCGCTTCCTAAAGTTCCTTTTCTTTTTTCGATACCAATCGGATGAATAGGCATAAGCCAGATGATGTCAATTCCCATTGCCTTTATCCTTGGCAGATGCGACTCAAATGCCTTGAAGGTTCCTTCGGGTGTAAACTGACGGATATTGGCTTCGTAGATAGTGGCATTTTTACTCCACTCGGGATGCTTTACTTCTACAAATTCTTTGGGTTGGTATCTTTTATCATAAGATGTATCCTTTTTTCTTTCAGGCATGAGGCTGAAATAAACAATAATAAAAGTCCTGCTATTTTGTAAAAATGTTTCATCTTGAAAGTTTTAGCATTCTAATTTAAATAAAAAAACCGAAATACTACTTTTGAAGATTTTTCTTTTTTTCTGAGCAATTTTCTTTCTAAGAATTATTTTGCTCGTATTTTGGAGCAATTTTTTATGAGCATTTTTTTTTGCTCAGATTTTTTTGCTCAGATTTTAGAGCAATTTATCTATAATTCTATTTTTGCTCAAACCACACAAATAAAAAAACCGCCTTGAAAAAGACGGTTTAAATTATTTTTTTGATTACTCTCAGTCGATGCGTATGCCTATTTAATTCAGCGTTGTAAATTCCGAGATGGTCTAACCGGTCAATCCTGACTTTCCCGCTGGCGTGGATGATGTAATTGTTTTCCATGATAATGCCAACGTGGATGATGTTGCCTTCCTCATTGTCGAAAAAAGCTAAATCTCCAGGCTCACTTTCTTCAATGAAACTCAGTGCGTCGCCTTGAGTGGATTGTTGTGAAGCATCACGAAGCAGTTTGTAACCGTTAAGTTTGTAAACCATTTGTGTAAACCCGGAACAATCAATACCAAACGGAGTCTTTCCACCCCAAAGGTAAGGCGCGTTCAGATACATATAGGCTGTCGTAATCAAATCGGATTTTGGTTTAACACCACTAATCCGCATCCCTTCAAACTCAAAGTTTTCAATATTGATTTCGCTATAATGCAAAAACGACAACGAAGCACCCAGTGGAATTGGCAGTAATACATTAGCAGAATTCGTAACATATTCGACCAAATCGGCATTGAGGATAATGGCATCTTTGGATAAATCCCTGAAACTCTTTTCCGAAATAACCTGATATTGTTTGGAATCAACCCAGCCTTCATAATCATCAAACTGCAACCTGATTTTTGACCATTGCTGCTGCGTCTCGATAATCTCAAAATGCTCACCATACAAAACCTGCGAAACGATTTCGCTTCGGTCGCTTGGTTCGGCACGTAAAGGAATTATGGAAAGGTTACAGATGGCAAACATTCAGGTAATTATGAATTATAAGTTATAAATTATGAGTTATGGATTACGGTTAACTTATAACTCATAATTCATAACTCATAACTAATTTAAGCTCTTTCAATAACAATGGCTGAAGCACCACCACCACCATTGCAGATAGCTGCGGCTCCAATTTTAGCATTGTTTTGCTCTAATACATTAATCAGGGTAACGATGATTCTCGCTCCGGAACATCCTAGTGGATGGCCTAAGGAAACTGCACCACCATTTACATTTATTTTGTCATTATCCAAACCTAATATTTTAGCGTTGGCCAAACCAACTACTGCAAATGCTTCGTTGAATTCGAAAAAATCAACATCTGCTAAAGAAATTCCCGCTTTGTCTAATGCTTTAGGCAATGCTTTTGAAGGCGATGTTGTAAACCATTTTGGTTCCTGCTCTGCATCGGCGTATGATTTGATATAGGCTAAAGGTTTTAATCCTAATGAAATTGCTTTTTCCTCGCTCATTAACACCAATGCAGCAGCACCGTCATTGATAGTTGAAGCATTTGCAGCTGTAACTGTTCCTTCTTTTGTGAAAACAGCATTTAATGCCGGGATTTTATCCAGTTTTACATTTGTATATTCTTCGTCTTTGGCGAAGATAACTGGTTCTCCACGACGTTGTGGAATTTCTACAGGAACAATTTCATTGTCAAATTTACCGGCTTCCCATGCTTTCGCTGAGCGCTCGTAGGACTGAATTGCGAAAGCATCCTGCTCTTCACGTGTAATTTTATATTCCGTTGCACACAAATCGGCGCAAACTCCCATTGCATTTCCGTCATAAGCATCTGTCAGGCCGTCTTTCTGCATTCCGTCAACCATTGTGGTCGGGCCAAATTTCACGCCGTTTCTTAAATGAACGTAATGTGGGATCAGACTCATGTTTTCCATTCCACCCGCTACAACAATCTCAGCATCACCGGCCATAATTGCCTGCGCGCCCTGCATTACAGCTTTCATTCCGGAAGCACATACTTTATTCACAGTGGTACACGGAACGTTATCAGGTAAGCCGGCATGTTTAGAAGCCTGACGGGCTGGAGCCTGGCCAACTCCGGCCTGCACTACGTTACCCATTATGACTTCGTCTACTAAGTTTGGATCTAAATTGATTTTATCTAAAGCGCCTTTGATGGCAACTGCTCCTAATTGGGTAGCTGTAACAGTTGATAACGAACCCATAAAACTTCCGATTGGTGTTCTGACTGCTGAAACGATAACTACTTTTTTGCTCATGATGTTCTGTTGTTTTAATTGTAGTGCAAAACTAATGTTTTATTGCAAATTATGGAATGCTTTAAACAAAAAAAACCACTGAGAAATGAGTGGTTTATCTTGTAATAAAAAAGAGGATTGACTTCGTCCATCCATCAAAGATCAGCTTTGATAATTCATTAAAACAAAAAAAAGGATCAAGTAACTTGTCCTTTTTCTATTTGAATGAATTCATTCGTGATCCCAGAAGGATTCGAACCTTCGACCTACTGCTTAGAAGGCAGTTGCTCTATCCAGCTGAGCTATGGAACCTAAATAATTTTTTCAAAAAAACTATTAAAAAGTCGGGGTGGCAGGATTATTTCATGATCCTGGGAGGTTATGTAGCAAATTAAAGCTTCGCTCTAATTTAAACAAATCCTTCCACTTTTTAAGAAAGTGAACTTTCTTAAAAAGCTCCACGCTTTATTTTGTCGGGGTGGCAGGATTCGAACCTGCGGCCTCCTGCTCCCAAAGCAGGCGCGATAACCGGGCTACGCTACACCCCGAAGACAAAAAAGCGGAGAGTAAGGGATTCGAACCCTTGGTACAGTTTCCCATACGCATGTTTAGCAAACATGTCCTTTCGGCCACTCAGGCAACTCTCCAAATTCAATATAATGTATAAGAACTTTTCTCTTTAAGCGGTTGCAAATGTAATAGTTCATTCTATAATTTACAACTATTTCATTTCTTTTTTTAGCGAATAAAATAATTATTCGCAAAACAAGTTCAGCATCAATAAACTAACCCTCGATTAATCTGCTAAATTTATTATAAACAAAAAAATCCCAATCGAAAGACTGGGACTTTTATGGGTTAAAGGCTAATAATGCCTCTTATAAATGTATCACTTCGCCATAAGCATCGGCAACAGCTTCCATTACGGCTTCACTCATGGTTGGGTGAGGGTGGATTGATTTTAGGATTTCATGGCCTGTAGTTTCGAGTTTACGGGCTACGACAGCTTCTGCAATCATATCAGTAACTCCGGCACCTATCATGTGGCAGCCTAACCATTCTCCATATTTTGCATCGAAAATTACCTTAACAAATCCGTCTGGAGTTCCGGCAGCTTTTGCTTTACCAGATGCTGAGAATGGGAATTTCCCGATTTTCAGTTCGTATCCTTTTTCCTTAGCTTGTTTTTCGGTTAAACCAACAGAAGCTATTTCAGGAGTAGCGTAAGTACAACCAGGAACGTTTCCGTAGTCTATCGGGTCAACATGTAAACCTTTGATTTTCTCCACGCAGTTGATTCCTTCAGCTGAAGCAACGTGTGCCAAAGCCTGTCCAGGCGTAACATCGCCAATAGCATAATATCCGGGAATGTTAGTCTGAGAAAAAGCATCAACAAGGATTTTGTCTTTATCGGTTTTGATACCTACTTCTTCTAAACCAATATTTTCGATATTTGTTTTGATTCCAACTGCCGAAAGTAAAATGTCTGCTTCAAGGATTTCTTCTCCCTTAGCTGTTTTTACAAATGCTTTTACGCCATTTCCTGAAGTATCGATTTTTTCTACAGAAGAGTTTGTCATTACCGTAATTCCGGCTTTCTTTAACGAACGCTCGAATTGTTTTGAGATGTCTTCGTCTTCAACAGGTACTACATTTGGCATGAATTCAACAATAGTAACTTCTGTTCCCATTGCGTTATAGAAATGAGCAAACTCCACTCCAATCGCACCTGAACCAACTACAATCATTTTCTTAGGCTGTGTTGGCAATGTCATCGCCTGTCTGTAACCAATAACTTTTATACCATCCTGAGGAAGGTTTGGCAACTCACGGGAACGTGCTCCGGTTGCAATGATGATATGGTCGGCTGAATATTCGGTAACTTTTTTGTCTTTGTCGGTAACATCAACTTTCTTTCCCGGTTTTAGTTTCCCGAAACCGTCGATAACATCAATCTTATTTTTTTTCATTAGGAACTGAACACCTTTACTCATTCCGTCAGCAACATCACGCGAACGTTTTACAACGGCTGAGAAGTCTTTGTCAAATTCCTTTATCGTTAATCCATAGTCAGAAGCATGTTTTAGATAATCAAAAACCTGTGCCGACTTTAGAAGCGCTTTCGTTGGGATACAACCCCAATTCAAACAGATTCCGCCAAGGTTTTCTTTTTCGATTACGGCTACCTTATAGCCTAATTGTGACGCACGGATTGCAGTAACATAACCGCCCGGACCACTTCCTAAAACAATAATATCGTATTTCATAATGTTGATTATTTGAGACTGCGAATTTATGGATTTATTTTGAAAATTTATTCAACTTCTGATGCAAACTGTGAATCGTATAATTTCTTATAATAACCATCAGTTTTGGTTACTAAATCGTGGTGTGAACCTGCCTCAACAATTTGTCCTTTATCCATTACAATGATTTTATCGGCATTGATAATGGTAGCCAATCGGTGGGCAATCACAATGGAAGTACGGCCTTTCGTAATGGTATCGGTAGCTTTCCTGATTAATTCCTCGCTATAACTATCGATTGAGGAAGTTGCTTCGTCCAAAATCAAAATACTCGGATTGCTCACATAGGCACGAAGGAAGGCAATTAGCTGGCGTTGGCCGGATGAAAGCATTACACCGCGCTCCTTTACATCATAATCATAACCGCCCGGAAGGGTTTTGATGAATTTATGCACGCCAATTTCCTTCGCAGCATTAATCACGTCTTCACGAGTAATTTCGGGATTGTTTAATGTAATATTGTTGTGGATAGTATCGGCGAAAAGGAAAACATCCTGCAAAACAATGGCAATCTGTTGGCGTAGGCTTTCCAGTTTAAAATCAGTTATGTTTTGATTGTCAATGTAAATCGCACCCGAATCAATTTCATAAAAACGATTGAGCAGGTTAATGATGGTCGATTTTCCGGCACCTGTTGCGCCCACGATGGCAATAGTTTCACCTGCAGTAACATTTAGATTGATGCCTTTAAGGACTTCTTCGTTGGGAATGTAACTGAAACGTACATTCTCAAAACGGATATTCCCTTCAAAATGTCCCGCTATCTTTACTCCGTCATCCTGTACCTCTTCATTAGTATCCAAAATATCAAAAACACGGTTAGCCGCAATCATTCCCATCTGCATTTCGTTGAATTTATCTGCAATCTGGCGCAACGGATTGAACAACATTCCGATAAACATCGTGTAGGAAACCATTTGGCCAACAGTTGTAAACGGATTTCCGTTGATAATCTGCATTCCACCATACAAAATCACAACTCCTAAAGTTATAGAAGAAATGATATCAGCGATAGGGAAGAAGATGGAGTTATAAAGAATGTTCTTTATCCAAGCCTGATTGTGCTTGTGATTTATTTCCTTGAACTTTTCGTATTCAATGTCTTCGCGGTTAAAAAGCTGCACGATTTTCATTCCGGTTACCCTTTCCTGTACAAATACATTCATATTGTTTACCTGAGTGCGGACTTCCTCAAAAGCAACCTGCATCTTACGTTGGAAAATACGTGTGATATAAACCAAAATTGGCATGGAAACTACCACTATCATCGACAAATGCCAGTTCATATAAAACATCACGACCAGGCAGACGATCATCTTTAGCAAGTCACTGAAAATCATAAACAATCCCTGGCTAAAGATTCGCGCTATTTGTTCAATATCTGAAACAGAGCGCGTTACCAGCATTCCAACAGGCGAGTTATCAAAATACCGCATTCGGAAAGTCTGCATGTGCCTGAATAGTTTTGTTCTTATATCTTTGATAATATCCTGCCCAAGCCAGTTGGCCCAATAGACAAAATAGAACTGCGATAAGACTTCCAACAGGAGCATTGTGCCCATTAGCATTACATAGGTCAGAAGCCCTGTTTTACTTGCCGTTTTAACGTATTTGTCAATGGTTATTTCCAGTAGCAAAGGTCTTAATGAAGCGAACAAGGCCAACGAAAAAGCAAACAGCAACACACCATATAACCTCATTTTATAAGGCTTGGTGTATTTTAGTATCCGTTTAAATAAATTGGTGTCAAATGCTTTTGCCTGCATAGTTTGCGGGGAACGAAACGTCCGTTCCTTATTAAAGTTTACTTTATATAATTGTATTCAATTTTTGTTAGGTATAAACCATGTGCAGGTACCGAAAATCCCGCTTTGCTTCGGCTTTTGCTTTCAATTATTTTCTCAAATTCCGATAAGGTTATTTTTTCTGTTCCGATACTTAGCATCGTTCCTACTATGGCCCGAACCATATTCCTTAAAAACCTGTCGGCTGAAATGGCAAAAACTATTTTATCTCCGTCCTTTTGCCAATGGGCTTCAAAAATAATGCAGTTAAAGGTATGCACATCAGTATTGACTTTAGAAAAACATTCGAAATCCTTGTGCTTTAAAAGGATCTGACAAGCTTCGTTCATTTTGTCAATATTCAGCGGTAGCTGATACTGATAACTTCCATCATTTTCAAAAGCATCTTTTTTGGTATGGATGTGGTATTCATAGGTTCTTTTAGTCGCGTCGAATCGGGCGTGAGCTTCATCAGAAACCTTGATAATGTCAAAAATGACGATGTCTTTGGGTAAAAATGAATTGAGTTTGTGCACCAGCTGTTGAGTATCAATTGCTGAATCGTAATCAAAATGGGCAAACATCTGCTTAGCGTGTACTCCGGTATCGGTTCGTCCTGCTCCAACAATATCAATAGCTGTTTTTAGTAGCATCGATAAGGCTTTGTTGAGGGTTTCCTGTACGGAATCGGCATCGGGCTGTACCTGCCAGCCGTGGTAATTGGTTCCTTTATACGCTAATTCGATGAAATATCTCAATGTTGAAGCTCAAGTTTGAGCCGCAAAGTTACAAAGTTTTTGTGTTGCCGAAAGGTTAAAGTTTTTGCCATAAATTAGCACCTGAAATCGCAAACAATGAAAAAAATCCTCCTGCTTTCCGATACGCATAGTTATTTAGATGAAAAAATCTTGAAATACGTCCGTCAGGCGGATGAAGTTTGGCATGCTGGAGATATTGGCGACCTGAACGTAACGGATACCTTAAAATCGATCAAACCGCTCCGTGCTGTGTATGGCAATATTGATGATGACAAAGCCCGAATGGAATTCCCGTTCCACAACCGTTTCCTTTGTGAAAATGTGGAGGTTTGGATTACGCATATTGGCGGTTATCCCGGAAAATACAATCCCGCCATCCGACAGGAAATTCAACTGAATCCACCTAAATTATTCATCTGTGGGCATTCGCATATCCTGAAAGTACAGTTTGATAAAAAACTCAATTTACTGCATATGAATCCGGGTGCTTGTGGTACCCATGGTTTTCATCAGGTTCGGACGATGCTGCGCTTTGAAATTGATGGCGATAAAATACAGAACCTAGAAATAGTGGAGTTAGGAAATAGAGGTTAATTTATTGTAGAGACGCGATTAATCGCGTCTCTACTGCGGGTCATTGGCTTCCGGTTCGTCATCAGGAAAGGTTGCTGACTGTTCGTTAAAATGTTCGATCACTTCTTTTTCGTCTTTTAGGTTGCGACGGATTAAATATACCAGTAGAATTATAGCAAATAATATGACTGCTCCAATAATATACCAATTGAGTTCCATAGTGCTGAAGTTTGAGTAAAGTTAACTCAAAGTTATCTTAAAGCGTAATTTGTAATATTATCAAATTGTTACTATAGTCCTTAATCCTCTTCACTGTCTTTCAATGAAATACGGTTGCCATATTTTTCGGATACTATCTTAACGTTTTCCGGAATCAGTTTTCCGTCTGCGCCTACCACGTTGTTTTTATAAAGAGTTTCAATAAAAGGTTTCATCAGCTGTTTAATTTCTATAGTGGTATTCAACCCAGTAAAAACCACCCGAAAATAGCTGCCTGGTCTTCTAGGATCGGTAAGATTATCGATGAAAATGATTTCCTTTCCTTCCAGGTTGCTGATGGAACATTCTTCTTTAAACATGCCACAGTCGCTTACTTTTACATAAGGTTTATCATCTACATAAGCGATGTTGTCCTTAATCTTAACCTTTTGGGCAACCGAAAACTGAATGCTGAAAGCTAAGATAGCGAGTAATAAAATATTTTTCATGGTAAGATATTTATAGGGCGAATATACTTTTTTAGGCAAGTTACCGTTAGACAATACAAAAGAGTTAGCCATCAAAGAACCAAAAACTTCAAAGGCACAGAGCCCATTACTAATTATGTATCGCTCCACAACAATGATGTTCCATAAAACTATCGCTTTCTTCATGCCATGGGAAAGCAGCATTGTATTTCGAGTTCTCCCAGTAAAATTTCTTGCGGTTTTTGGTTTCATTGCCTATTTCGTTCATTGTTTCAGCGTCATACAAACGGCCATTTGCCATGGTATATTTTATCGTATTGGAATTCATTATGTCTTCTAACGGGTTTTTATCCAATACGATTAAGTCGGCTAATTTTCCTTTCTCCAACGAACCAATGTCTTTTCCGGCGCCGATATAGTTGGCTGAATTGATGGTTGCCGTTTTCAATACCTCCAGATTGCTCATTCCGCCTTGGGCCAGACTCCACAATTCCCAATGCGCACCCATGCCTTGTAATTGTCCATGAGCGCCCATATTTACCTTAACGCCGCTTTTGGCCAATGTATTAACAGTTTTGGAGGTAAGGATATGATCGTTTACATAATCTTCCTCAGGAGCCATCATCCTATAACGAGATCGCGAATCGATGATGCCACGAGGTGTAAACTGCAAGAGTTTTTTGTTTTCCCAAACATTTGTTTTTTCGTACCAATACAATTCGGCATTCAGTCCGCCATAATTTACGATTAGGGTAGGAGTATAACCTACTTTACTCGTTCCCCAAAGCTCAGTCACGTCTTTATAAACGGGAGTTACTGGAATATTATGCTCAATACCCGTATGCCCATCAATTACCATAGTCATGTTATGGAAAAACGTTGAACCTCCTTCCGGAACGACATTTATGCCTTCTTCGCGGGCAGCCTGTAAAACCTGCTGACGTTGGTCACGACGCGGTTGATTATAGCTTTTTACGGATAACGCTCCAAAAGCTTTAGTTCGTCTTATAGAGGAACGCGCATCATCAAGATTGTTTACAGTCGCCTTGAAATCACCATCGGCGCCATATAGAATAAAACCCGTAGAGAATATCCTTGGCCCGACAATCGCACCATTCTTTACCATTTCCGATAAGGAAAATATCGATTCCGTATTGGATGAAGGGTCATGCGAAGTGGTAACTCCAAAAGCCAGGTTCGCTAACAACTGCCAATTCTGCTGTGTTGTCAATCCGTAACGGAAAGCTCCGATATGGGCATGGGCATCTACCATTCCGGGCATAATCGTTTTTCCGGCTACATCATAAACTTTTACATCAGTAGGAACAGTAACTTCGGTAGTAGTTCCAATAGCTTCAATGCGGTTTTGGTTGACTATGATGGTTCCGTTTTCAATCACTTTATCGCCGTCCATCGTAATAATTCGGGCGTTTGTAAACGCGATTCGTCCTTTAGGTCTGTCTATTTTGGAAAGCAAGCCAATTTTGGTTCCAGATTCTGTTGGTTTGTCCACTTTTGTAGGTGAACCTTCCAAAAAGGTAAAGCGGTCTTTTAGCGCATTGGAGAAATAGGAATCGCCTAAAAGCCACATGATATTTTTGCTGTCCGCTGACCAGTGCAGGCTGATTCCCGAATCTTTAGTCAGTTGCGAAACCGGAACCGAAGTCGATTTATCATCCAAATCCACTTCCTGCCCGTTGATATTTAAAGGCGCTACATATCCTTTATGTAAATGGGTAAAGGCAATCCACTGGTTATCCGGACTCGGAACCAATCGATTTGCATATTTAGATTTGATATGCGTGCGTTCGTCCTTTCCGTTAAGGTCGACACTCTTTAATTCTTTGGTCAGATTGCCAAAAAATACGCCGCCAGTCTGATAAAAGATTCGCGTACCGTCTTTGGTAAACACAGGATATTCTCCGCTTGAAGTAATGAATTTAGGAGTGCCACCAGTAATCGGCATCGTATATATTCCGGGATTTTTACAGAAGGTATAGCCTTGGTCTGTATTCCCATCTTCCTTAAGATAAGTTATCATTTTTCCATCAGGCGAAATATTTGGCATTCTGTAAATTCCTTTAACAGATGTTACTTTACTCGAGTTTTTTCCGTCAAGGGAAATTTTTCGGACGCTTCCCATTTCGATATCATTCCATGTCACATATAATATGCTTTTCCCATCAGATGAAAACGTAGGCTCGGCTTCAAAATCGGTTCCCGATGTTAATCGTTTCGGGCTTCCATTTGGTAAACTTTTCGTCCACAAATAACCCAGAGCCCTGAATACTAAAGTTTTTCCATCCGGAGAAGTTACTGCGTCGCGAATCATCTTTACCGTAAAATCGTTGTCTGAAATAGGTGTGTCAAAATGTACTCTGTCAGCAATACCAATGGAAACATCAGCCGTGAACGGAATAACTGTCGCCGTAGTATTAGCCACATTTACTTTTTGGATTTTACCTGCTGCCCAAATGATGATCTCTTCATTGTTCGGCATCCAGCTGTAGTTGGGATAAACACCAAACAGCGTCCAAGCCGTTTGCTGGTCTTTATCCAGTTTGTCATAAACAGGCCATTCTTCACCCGTTTCCAAATCCTGGATGTACAACACCGACTTTTCGCGTATGCGTTTTACAAAAGCGAGTTTCTTTCCATCCCTTGAAACCTGCGGACGGGCTGCGCCTCCAGGTCCACCAGTAACTTTATCCGTTTTTCCTGTAGTAAAATCATATCGGTTGATGACAAAAATTTCGTTATTTGGGTCTTTATTGTATTGGAAAAATCCACCGGGATACATGTCTTCGCTGTAATACAGGTATTTTCCATCTGGCGAAATAACAGGTTCATTTACATCCTGCTGGTCATTTTTACGTTTGCTTAACTGCACTCCCGAACCACCCGAAATATGGAATTGCCACATCTCACCGGCACCTAAGGAACGTTGGGAAGAGAAGTGCTTTTTGGCCACGAGATAGTTCCCGTCCGGCGTCCAGCAGGCGTTGTTTACTAACCTAAAATCCTCTTTGGTAATTTGTTTGGCATCCGATCCATCGGCTTTCATTACCCAAATATTATCGCCACCACCGGCATCGCTCGTAAAGGAAATATATTTTCCATCGGGACTGAAACGCGGTTGAATCTCAAACGGAATCCCGGAACGAAGTATTTTTGCCTTTCCTCCAGAAATTGGAATACTGTAGAGATCTCCAAGCATATCGAAAACAATGGTTTTTCCGTCCGGACTCACATCAAGATTCATCCACGTACCTTCGGAAGTAGTGAAATTATGTGGTTTGTAATTGAAACTATCGCCAGGTTTTGCCACGTCCCATTTTGGTTTTTCGGGCTCTTTTTTATCCTCCTGGGAAGTTGCTGTAACTGTAATAAAGGATAGCGTAAGTAAAAAGTATACTCTCTTATTCATGGAAAATTTGGTTAGGAAATTCAGGCTAAATATAAGAATAAAAAAAAGCCATACAATACATTGCTGACTTTTAGGTTATTCTCTAGTTACTAGGAACTTATCGTTATACTGTCAGACTCTTTTTGCATGTATAAATTTTGATAACTCTTCGGTGGATTTATTTAAGGATTCGGCGGAATTGATTATTATTTTTAATAGTTCCTTCCATTCCTCCGTGCAAAGCGTATCATCATCTGACAGCAAATTTGAAATCCCTAAAATTTTTGCAACGGACTTCCTTACCTTATGGGAAATGACGAACATCATGTCCTCTAAGTCGTTATTGGCTTCCAGAAGCAGCTTTTCTTTTTCAATTTCTCCAATGTCGAGATTTTCGTTCGCGATTTTTAATTCGTTCGCGCATTTTTCCAGTTCCTGATGATTTATTATCAGTTCTTGTTGCGCAATTTTTAAATCAACCAATGTCGTGTTTTGTCCCATCATTTTAGGTGTAAAGATTGTAAGCGTAACTTTTTTATGATTGTTTTGAGTACTACTTATTTTACTGGGATATTTGAAAATGGTATTCTGAATTACTTCATTGTTAAAGATACTTCTTTTTTATTGCTTCTGTAAGATTTGTCAAGAATTTGTTTTTTAAATTATGCTACAGTTTGCAAGGTTTCAGTTACTCGTCACTTTCTTCATATTTTCTTTTCTTTTCCTTTTTTGATTCTTTTTCTTCTTTCTTATCAAATTGTATGTCGAAGATTTTTTCGTCTTTATAATACAATTCATAATCAGCATCTTTGTATTCCACTAAAATCGCAAAAAGAGCTCAGCAGTAAAATCATCATATTCGGTTTGGCCGAAATAAACGATGCTTTCCTTAGGTTTTTGATTGGTTCCGAAGTTTATCTTTACTTCTAAATTAGTATAGCCATCGATGTTATAATCGTAGAAATAATCCTTTTGAGATTCGTTGTATTCCGGTAACCAATAGCTATTTATTTCCTTTCCTTTTTCATTAAAGATCTTTTCCTTCCTAAACGGAATTAATTCGGGTTCACCTATAAAAGCCATATACCCTTTGTAATCTGCCAGCCTGTAACGGATTTTGTTTTTAGTATCCAAAAGGGAAAATGCGCTTAACTTGGTTTTGTTATCCGTTGGAGCAGTGATTTTTGTTTTGATCAGCACTTTCCTGAAACGGTCATCAGTTACCTTAAGTTCCCTGATTCCGATTACACTAACATTATTGACCAATTTTGCTTTTTTGAGTTCTATTTTTAACTTTTCTTTAGTTGTTGTTACCTGAGCAATACTATTCAGGCTTAAGCTTAGTAAGAATAATAGAAAGGCATTTTTAAGTTTCATGGAAAGGTATTTTAAACAACTAAAGTAATCTTTTTTTACAAACAAAAAAGCCACTCTTTTCAGAGCGGCTTTCTTAAACTAACAATTAACTTAACTAAAAACAATAACTATTTTCCGCCACTAACTTAGCAGTAATAGTTTCCCTTAAACCAACGATGTTGGGCATGTTGGTGTATTTTGTAAAACGGCGTAATCCCATAAGCATCATGCGTTGTTCATCGCCTTCGGCAAAGGAAATAATGCTTTCCTTTCCTTTTTGGGTTACCACATCAACCGCTTTGTATAGGTATAATTTCGCCATTGCGATTTGCTCTTTCACTTTATCTTCCCCTTCTTTTTTGGCAAGCTTTTCGGTACGCAAAATGGTGCTTTCTGCTAAATAAATTTCAATTAGCATATCGGCAGCAGCCATTAGCAATTGTTGGTGTCCTTCTAAATCTGGTCCATATTTTTGTACGGCGCCACCAGCAACCATAAGGAAGGCTTTTTTCAGTTTTCCGATTAATTCTTTTTCTTCTGAGAATAATTCGTTGTAATCAGGCGTATCGAATGATGGAATTCCCATTAGTTCTTCCTGTACTTTTGAAGCTGGCCCTAATAAATCAATATGGCCTTTCATGGCTTTTTTGATTAGCATTCCAACAGATAACATTCGGTTAATCTCATTCGTACCCTCATAAATACGGGCAATACGGGCATCACGCCAGGCACTTTCCATCGGTGTATCTTCTGAGAATCCCATTCCACCATAGATTTGAATTCCCTCATCTGCACAATTCTGAACATCTTCCGAAACTGCCACTTTTAAGATAGAACATTCGATTGCGAATTCTTCCACACCTTTCAATTCCGCTTCCTGATGCGTAGCACCTTCCTGTTCCCGTAATTTGATTCGGGTTTCTATGTCTTTAGCAGCACGATACGTAGCGCTTTCCCCAGCATAGGCAGAAGTTGCCATTTCAGCTAGTTTGTAACGAATCGCACCAAAGCTTGAAATCGGAACATTGAATTGTATTCTTTCATTGGCGTAATTCACAGCATTCGAAGTCACACGGCGTTGTGCATCCAAACAGGCAGCTGCCAGTTTAATACGGCCAACATTCAGTGCATTCATCGCAATCTTAAATCCTTCCCCGCGTCCGGCCAGCATGTTTTCGACAGGAACTTTGGTTTCATTGAAGAAAACCTGGCGTGTTGAAGAAGCACGGATTCCGAGTTTGTGCTCTTCCTCGTTCATGCTGATTCCGTTCGCCGGATCGTTTTCTATAATGAAACCAGTGATGTTCTTGTCGTCTTCAATTCGGGCAAACACTATAAATACAGAGCAGAAGCCTGCATTGGAAATCCACATTTTTCCACCCGTAATGCTGTATGATTTTCCGTCAGCAGAAAGTACCGCTTTTGTTTTTCCGGAATTGGCATCAGAGCCAGCTCCGGGTTCCGTTAGGCAATAGGCTCCAAACCATTCGCCGGATGCTAATTTTGGTACATATTTTTGTTTTTGTTCTTCGGTTCCATACAAAGTAATTGGCATAGTTCCAATTCCAGTATGTGCACCAAATGCAGTCGAAAACGAACCGGTAGCTCCCGAAATGTAATCGCACACCAAACAGGTATCCACGAATCCCATTCCCATTCCACCATAAGCTTCCGGAACGGCAACACTAAGGAATCCCATATCGCCTGCTTTCTTCATTACTTCTTCCGTGAAGGCATAGTCTTTGGCTTCAAAACGGTCTTTATTTGGCCAGATTTCCTTATCGACAAATTCCTTTACGGAATCACGCATCATAAGCTGTTCCTCGCTAAAGTCCTCGGGTGTAAAAACATTTTCACATTTGGTTTCCTTTACCAAAAACTGTCCACCTCTTGTAATATCTTCCATTTCTTTATTATTTTAAATTTTAAATTTTGAATTATAAATTTTAAATTATTGTTCTTTTGATGTTTTGATGATCTTAGTTATTATGTTGATTATATGTTCTATTTCTATTAGATAGTCCTTAACTTCTATTTTAGTTATTTCAGATTTATCTAATAACCTTAACCAATACTTTGTTTCTCTTGCTTCCTTTGATGCAATCGATAGTTTATTTATAAAATCTTTTCTTGATTGGGCTGCGATTGCTTCTTCAACATTTGCTCCAATACTTGTTCCCGATCTTACAATCTGTTTTGAAATAATATATTCATTTTCCTTCTTGAGTTTTACATATAAAGAGATACTCAATAATGCAAAATCAAATGTTTTCTTGGCAATCAGGTTTTCTTTCATTTATTATAAATTTTGAATTATAAATTTTAAATGAAAGCATGATCTCTAATTTAATTGTGGCTCGTTAGAATGGTAATTCAAAATTCAAAATTTAGAATTCAAAATAATTTTACAACAACTCATAAACCCCAGCCGCACCCTGACCCGTTCCGACACACATTGAAACGATACCGTATTTATCTCCTCTTCGTTTCATTTCGTCAAACAGCTGAACAGATAGTTTTGCTCCTGTACAACCCAATGGATGTCCTAATGCAATAGCTCCACCGTTCACATTTATAATGTCAGGATTGATTCCTAACTCGCGTGTAACCGCTAAAGCTTGTGATGCAAATGCTTCGTTCAATTCGATTAGGTTAATGTCGTTCAATGTCAATCCAGCTTGTTTTAGCGCTTTCGGAATGGCTTTTACCGGGCCAATTCCCATAATCCTTGGTTCTACACCAGCTGCGGCGTAGCTTACCATTCTTGCGATTGGAGTGAGGTTCAATTCCTTTACCATTTCTTCGCTCATGATTAGAACAAACGCTGCTCCGTCACTCATTTGTGAAGAGTTACCGGCAGTTACAGAACCATCGGCGGCGAAAACAGGTCTTAATTTGTTTAGCGCTCCGATATTAGTATCGGCTCTTGGGCCTTCGTCTTTGGTTACGGTATAGGATTTGGTTTCCTTTTTTCCATTTTCATTGATAAAAGTCTGCTCAATCGTAATGGGAACAATCTGTTTGTCAAATTTACCTTCAGCCTGAGCTTTAATGGCTTTCAGATGCGAGTTCAGGGCAAAGGCATCCTGGTCTTCACGGGAAACGTTGAATTGTTTGGCTACTGCTTCGGCAGTTAATCCCATTCCCCAGTAGTAATCCTCGTTTCCTTCTTTTGCTACAGCATAATCCGGAGTGGGTTTGTATCCGCCCATAGGAATAAAGCTCATGCTTTCTGCTCCACCGGCAATAATGCAGTCTGCCATTCCACTTTGGATTTTTGAAGTTGCCATTGCTATGGTTTCCAATCCCGAAGCACAATATCTGTTTACTGTAACACCCGGAACATCGGTCACTTTCAATCCCATTAACGAAATCAGACGAGCCACGTTCAATCCTTGTTCGGCTTCAGGCATGGCGTTTCCAACCATGACATCATCGATTCTTGTTTTATCGAAATCAGGCAGTTCATTCATCATAAACTGAATGGTTTCTGCAGCCAATTCATCAGGTCTTTTAAATCTGAATACTCCTTTCGGGGCTTTCCCAACGGCTGTTCTGTATGCTTTTACTATATATGCTGTCTTACTCATTATTATAAATTTTGAATTATAAATTTTAAATTAGTTTTCGTTCTGTTGAAAACAAGACCTAAATATTTATTTTTTTGTTAAATTCTTTATTACGGAATATTCATTTTTATTACAGATGATCATTTAAAATTTATAATTCAAAATTTAAAATAATCTTTATATAATTAATTTCTAAGCGGTTTCCCTTTTGTTAGCATAAACTGGATTCTCTCCAATGTTTTTCTTTCAGTGCAAAGCGATAAAAAGGCTTCCCTTTCGATATCCAGTAAATATTGCTCGGATACTAAAGTTGGTTCTGATAAATCGCCTCCGGCCATTACATAAGCGAGTTTGTTTGCAATCTTCTGGTCGTGTTCCGAAATGTATTTCCCGGCTACCATCTGGTCGGTTCCTACTAAGAACATTCCCAATGCCTGTTTGCCTAAAACCTTTACATCAGTTCTTTTTATGGGTTGTGTATAACCCGCTTCTGCCATAAGCAATGCATGCTTCTTGGCTTCAGCAATCTGACGGTCTCTGTTAACCACTACTACATCTTTTCCTTTTTGCAATATTCCCAAATCGAAAGCTTCATAAGCTGAAGTGGATACTTTTGCCATCGCAACAGCTAAGAAATATTCCTGCAAAACATTCAGTTCGACATCGTTTTTACGGAATAAATCGGAAGCGCGCAATGCCATTTCCTTTGAACCTCCTCCGCCTGGAATTACTCCAACGCCAAATTCAACCAAACCGATATAACTTTCGGCTGCCGCTACAACCTTATCAGCGTGAAGCGTCATTTCGCAACCGCCGCCCAATGTCATTCCGTGTGGAGCGACAATAACCGGAGTAGCTGAATAACGTACACGCATCATCGTATCCTGGAACATTTTGATGGCCATATTCAGTTCGTCGTATTCCTGTTCAACAGCCATCATGAAAATCATTCCGATATTCGCTCCGACGGAGAAGTTGGCTCCCTGATTTCCGATAACCAATCCGTTGTATTCTTTTTCGGCTAAGTCGATAGCTTTGTTGATTCCAACTAAAACATCGCCACCAATGGTGTTCATTTTGCTTTGGAATTCTAGGTTCAGGATTCCGTCGCCTAAGTCATGGATTACCGCACCACTGTTGCTCCATACTTTTTGCTTTCGCGGATGTTGTTCAGGATGATAAAACTGTCCTGTCCCGGAACTTTAACCTGTGATTTTATTGCGATATTGTAGAAATACGTAGCACCTTCTTTCACGGTATAGAAACTCGTATTGCCTGACGCAATCATGTCAAGAACCCAGGCTGCTGGCTTTAAACCTTCGGCTTCCATCAGTTCTATTCCTTTTTGGACACCGATGGCATCCCAGATTTCGAACGGACCGTTTTCCCAACCGAAACCAGCTTTCATGGCATCGTCAATCTTGTAGAAATCGTCTGTTATTTCGGGAACTCTGTTGGAAACGTAAGCGAACATTGCAGTGAAATTCTTTCTGTAGAAATCACCTGCTTTGTCTTTTCCTTTTACAAGAACACGGAATCTGTCGATAGGCTTGTCAATCGTTTTGGTCAGTTCCAATGTGGCGAACGAAGCTTTTTTGCCGGGCGGTATTCCATTGTATCTAAGTCTAAGGACAAAATATCCTTATCGACTTTTTTATAGAAACCTTGTCCAGTCTTGCTTCCCAGCCATTTGTTTTCCATCATTTTGTTGATGAAGCCCGGAAGTTTGAACAAATCGTGTGCTTCATCATTGGGCACACCTTCATATAAACCGTTGGCAACATGTACCAAAGTATCCAAACCAACGACATCAACCGTTCGGAACGTAGCCGATTTGGGTCGGCCGATAACTGGTCCGGTTAGCTTATCCACTTCTTCAATAGTCAATCCCATTTCCTTTACTAAGTGGAACAAACTCTGGATTCCGAAGATTCCAATTCGGTTTCCTATAAAAGCCGGCGTATCTTTGGCTACGACCGAAGTCTTTCCTAAAAACCTTGAGCCGTAATCAAACAGGAAATCCAGTACTTCCTGCGAAGTTTGTGGTCCCGGAATGATTTCGAACAGTTTTAAATACCTTGCCGGATTGAAGAAATGCGTTCCGCAGAAATGCTTCTGGAAATCCTCGCTTCGTCCTTCGCTCATAAATTTGATAGGAATACCCGATGTGTTGGAAGTGACCAACGTTCCTGGTTTCCTGTATTTATCGATTTGTTCGAACACCAGCTTTTTGATGTCCAAACGCTCCACTACAACTTCTATAATCCAGTCGTAGAGGGCAATCTTAGCCATATCATCTGTAGTATTTCCGGTAGTAATCCGGCTGGCAAACTTCTGGCTGTAAATAGGCGATGGGTTCGACTTTAAGGCATTGGCCAGGTGTTCGTTCACAATCCTGTTTCGAACAGCTTTGCTCTCCAGTGTTAATCCCTTTTTTCTTCGGTTTCAGTTAAAGCATTTGGCACAATATCCAAAAGCAAAACTTCCAAACCGATGTTGGCAAAATGGCATGCAATTCCGGAACCCATAATTCCGGATCCGACTACTGCCACTTTTTTTATTGTTCGTTTCATTTATTCTTTATTAGAAAAAGAAGCAAGAAACAAGAAAAAAGACTAGTTATCCAGTTTACTGATAAAACCAGTAATCATTTTTTGGAATTCGATAATCTTGTTTTCTAGTTCTATTGTTCTTTCTTCGGTTATATAACTATTTTGATTTGCTATTAATAATTGTGTTTGTAATTCAAAAGAGGAGCCGAGGCTTATATTCAAAAAATGTTTAAAATGAATATCACTTCTATTAGAACCCTCTGCAATATTTGATGGCATTGAAACAGCAGCTCTATTCATTTGACTTATTAATCCATAAATCTCATTCTTCGGAAACTCTAAACAAATCTTCTGAACATCAGCAGCTATTTCCATTGATATCACCCATATTTTAAGATTCTTAAAGTTATGTTTCATAAATCTTGCTTCTTGTCTCTTGCTTCTTTTTTCTATTAAAATATTTTCTTCTCCGTAATCAACTCATTAATCGTATCCGCGACTTCAATAAAGTGCTTCATTTTTTCCTCTGGGATGTTTAGCTTTACTACTTCATTAAATTTTAACACGGTCATCTTGGACTGCTCTCTCATTTGTTTACCTAAATCCGTTAGATAAATTATTACGCCGCGGCCGTCTTCAGGATTTTTCTTCCTGATGATGAGTCCTTTTTCCTCTAAGGTTTTGAGTGTTCGGGTTAAGCTCGTTGGCTCCATTCCCATTTTTGTAGCAATGGCTGTTGAAGGCGTTCCTTCTTCGCGGTCAATGCTCAAAAGGGCAAAACCAATAGCCATCGAGCCTTCAAACTTTGAGGCTTCTTCGTTGTACATTCTCGACACAGCCTGCCATGTAGCGCGAAGTATATAGTCTATGGTTTTATCTTTCATATCTTTGACAGAACGACAACGATTTCGTTCGGAATCCAAAGATAATAAAAATATATTATGCACGCATAGTATATGTGTTAATTTTTTAGGAAGTAAGGAAGAGCCAAGTACCAAGAGAAAAGAGTATAGCGATAGTAGCACAGAGGTTATTCGCTTTGGTCGATATATTTAATTAATCTATAACCTCTTTAGCATTAGCCTTGAAGTTATATTTGTAAATATCCGAAAGTATCAATATGGCTATCAGTAAGGAAGCAAAGGCACAAATTTCTAATCGTCCGCTTCCGAGTTCAATTAGTTGCAGTGAAAGGCTTATAATCCAGATGATAAAGATATTCAAATTGAATATCCCGCAAAGGACATAAAAGAAATTTACCTGTAATGGATTCTCTTTCTTTTTAAAGTGTACAGCCAGCCTTATCAGCAGCAATATCCCACCAAAAACTACAGCGGCTACTGCCGAATATATAAAATTAAGGAACAGCCCTAAACTGTGCATGATCTGATCTTTTTCTGTGAAATAGTCAAAGAACAGGTATAGGGTCCAAATGTTAACCAGTACAAAACTGATTACGGCGTAGGTTAAGATTTTCTCTTTCATTTTTCTTTTTTTTGCTGTAATACCTTCGGGTTTAGTTCCGAAAACAGGAGCAATTTACAAGGTACGCCAATTAAAGTTAGTAAGGCACATATTCCTGGGTTAATAAAAAAGACCTTAAACAAATTGCTTAAGGTCTTGGGAACTTATTGGAATGCTAATTAAAATGTTTCGCTATAAAAATAGCAAGATTCTCATCGCTCATCCTATTAGAAGTGCTTTCACTGGATACTGCGTTTTTATACTGTGGCGTATCGGCAAGGAACTTCATGAACTGCTCCTGTACCTGACCTGTTCCGGTTAAATGGATCTCATCAATATTGGGCATTATAGCTGCAATTTCCTTAAAGAACTTGTGTGTTAACCCAATCTCATGATTGTTCGCAGTCTTTTCATTTGAATTATGATCGGCGCCAGCGTTTGCTACGTGACCAATCACAATAAATTCTCCTGTATCTACAGCTTCTTTCCCTACGATGGTTGCTTTGTGTGAATCCATCCAAACACCAAACTGCTTTTTGTTTTTTCTGACATGTTTTTACTTTTTATAAAGGTAACCCATCGGTCAGCTAAATATTCTTTTTTGTGTTAATATTGTGATTCACTGTAATTAGATCCTTCCATACTTCTCAACAGTCAGCTCATGTTTAACGTCTCCCGTGTGCTTGATATTTGCCGGCTCAAACAGCATTAGCAACACTTCTTCCTCGGCTATGGGTTTGTGCTCAACGCCTTTGGGTACGATTATCATTTCGCCTTCGTGGATGTCAACGGTTTTGTCCCTGAATTCAATTCGGAGTTTTCCCTTAACCACAAAAAACAGTTCGTCTTCGTGTTCATGGTCGTGCCAGATGAATTCTCCTTTTACTTTCGCCAGCTTTATTTCCTGACCATTTAGTTCTCCTACTATTTTAGGGCTCCAGTAGTCATTAAAGAGACCGAACTTTTCCTTTAGATTGATGATTTCCATTGCTATTTTTTCTTAAGCATCAGTAAGTGCATTTTTGGATTCATCTGAATCAACAGTGAATCGTTACGCAGTTTAAGGATTTTACCAGGTCTCCATTTCTCTTTCGATTTGAGGTTGAGTACATCATCACCTTCCAGTTTCCATTCGCCGTTTACGTTGGAATATTCAGTACTGCCTTTTCTTAGCTTACTTTCGATATAAGCGTTGTCCTTTTTAAACTCGGTTTTAACTTCTGTTGCCATACCCATAGTGACTATGTCAATTCCCATATCCTGATTGGTTTCACCGTCTATTACTGTGGTCCATGTCCAGGTGCCGATTAGCTTTTCAGCCATTCCTGATTGTGGTGGGGTGATTGTTTGTGCACTGGTAAAAACCAATAAGGCAACAAAGGAGGCTGCTACAATTTTAGGTTTCATGATAGTTCTATTTTTTGACTAATATATAAAAAAAACAAAAGGGTACTGCATATTAGCTCAGGACCGCAAAATCCTTTCCATTGCCTTTCCTTTGGCGAGTTCGTCTACCAGTTTGTCGAGATACCGTATTTTCTGCATTAATTTGTTCTCTATGTCTTCTACTCGGTAGCCACAGATGACTCCAGTTATCTTTGATACATTCGGATTGAGCTGAGGTGCCTGCGCAAAGAAATCGGCAAAGCTGGTATTATGGTCAATTACCTCCTGTAACTGTTGCTGGCTGTAGCCTGTAAGCCACCGGATAATAGTGTCCACCTCTTCCTTAGTACGTCCTTTTTTTTCTGCCTTAGTGATGTAGTGCGGATAGACACCGGCAAAGGACATCTTGAATATTCTTTCGTTTTGCATGGGGTTGTAGTTTGGTTTCACTAAAATATGAAAAAGTATTGATATAGGAAGGATAAGGGAAAAGGGAGGCGGTTATATTTAACAAAATCCTAACGGCCTACGCCACTAATTGCCTTACTTTTGCTTTGATAAAACCCACTTTTATGAAATATGCACTCCACATGGCGGTACTTACCGCTGTATTCCTTTGGGTACTGCCCAATCCTTTGCCTGGGGAAACAGAGGCCACACCCTGATTGCCGAAGTAGCCTTTAACTATATGGATGAAGCCACCAAAAAGAACGTTCTGCAATACCTCGACGGCATGACGCTTTCCGAAGCTGCTAACTGGATGGATGCCATAAAGAGCGACGATGCCAACGATTATATGAAGCGCTGGCATTACATCAATTTTGAAAAGGGCTCTAAGACAGCACCTGAGGGAGAGAACATCATTACGGTTTTAGACCGTACGTTAAAAGAACTCGAACACAAGGAAAACCTGTCGCATGACGAAATCAAAAGAAGGATACTAATCCTGTTCCACCTGATAGGCGATTTACACCAGCCGCTACACGTAGGTTACGGATCGGATAAAGGAGGCAATACCGTGCAGCTGAACTTTATGGGAAGCCAGGGAACCAACCTGCACTCTATTTGGGACACCAGTATTATTGAGTACAGGAATACGGCATTGGCTGAGGTGCTCAGCAGCAAAAAATACACTTCAGAAGCCCTCGAAGGGGTACAGAAAATAGACATTGTGGGCTGGGCAAAACAGTCAAGGGGTTACCTAAAGGATGCCTACACCGCGGGTACCAAAGTAGACAACCGCTATGTTGACGCTGTATATCCCATTATCAAGACACAGCTGTTGGATGCCGGTATCAGGCTGGCTAGTGTATTGAACTATTATTTTAAGACGGCTTAAACCATACGAACGGAATTACAGAAGTGCCAGCCTTAAGTCAATGATACAATCAGTGTTAATGCAGTTATGGGTGAAAATTATAGCTGCAATTGAGTAATTTAATGTACATTGCAAAATCACTTAAAAAGCCAGGATATGAAACATTTTGAAGAAACCAAAAATTTGCTTAATAATTCTGTTTTGTTTTATATAATAGCTACTGGTATGGACGGTAATTATTCTTATGTAAACGAAAATTATTCTAAAAAATTTATACATATCAACAGTGATTTTGTCGGACAGCCTTATTATATTACTATGCATCCTGACGATGGGAATACATGCATCGAAGTTTCTGCCAAATGCTTCGGTAATCCTGGCAGGTTATTTCCGGCGACCATTAGGAAACATGATGGAAGGGGTGGTTATGTTTACACTCAGTGGGAATATAAGGCAATGTTTGATGATCAAAATAATCCAGCCGGTCTGTTTAGGGTATGATATTACGAAATATGTTGCAGAACAATCACAGTTACAGATTGCACAGCAGGAGATCAAGGAAAACTTAGTAACAATAGAGAAAATTATTTTTCAGCATTCACATCTTATACGTGGTCCCTTAAGCAATATAATCGGACTCACACATATTTTAGACAAAACATTATTGGACGCTAATACAGGTAATATCTGTGACATGATATCGGAAAGCGCCAAGCAATTAGATGAAGTTATTAAAAGCATTATAAATATTGCCAGGGCGTAATTGAGTTTAAGTGGCTTTTTTAGGGAAAACGAAGTTTCCTCAGGTTATTCATAAAAACCGGTAAATTTCTTATCTCTATTGAACGATAATGATATCGTCAAAGTTGTTTTTGCCCATATTATTTTAAATCTGCTTCTACGGTTTGTATTTTTTGATCCTTAAAAGTGAAATCAAATATTCCTTCTATTTTCCCTTCCGGGAATTCACCGGTAAATTCTACTTCCATATGAGCCGTATTATCCTGAATATCTAATTTTAAAAGTTTTGTCTGGGTTTTGTAGCCAATAAAATAATTAACATAATATTCCCGAATGCCTTTCTGTCCAACAAATTTCCTACCTACAGAAGGATCATTCAGTATGGCATCTTCAAGATATTTTTCGAGGTATTTTTCTGTGTTGTAGCTATTACTAATTTCCAGCCAGTCTAATAAAAATGCTCTTATGTCCATTATTATGATATTTTATTGTAAGGTATTAAAGATATACAAATATCCTTTCGATTATATCTTTTTGCAGAACTGAGAATAAGTACTTTGTTTTAAAATGATGCTGTTTTGCACATCAATTTCTCCAACCTTTGTTATTAAAATATAAAAAAAACTGCCCAAAAGTATTTTTGGGCAGTTTCTATTAGTTTATTTAAAGCAAACTATTTTTTAATAATAATCTTGTATGCTTTTGAATGGTTTACTTCTTTAATGAAATACATACTATCACTTAAGTTTTGTAAGTCAATTGTGTTGATAATATTAGACGCTACTTTAAATGTTTTAACCACCTGCCCAATTTGATTCACAACTTGGAAATCACCTTCAGAATTAGATTTGATATTTATAATTCCCTGACTAGGATTAGGATAAATCAATATAGAAGGACCGCTTTCAAAATCAACGTTTCCAAGTATCGTAACAGTGGTGCAAACCGATGTTACCGTACAAGTTCCTATAGTTATTTCAACTTTATAATCACCTGATTGAGTTGGGGTAAATGTATCACTATTGGTTCCTACAGGTGAATTGTCAGCACAGTTATACCATTGGTAGTCAGCTCCGGCCTGGTTTGAAGTTAGTGTAGTCCCCACAAGAGTAACGGTTGCGTCAATAGCCGTTGGTTCTGTAACAGTGAATGTTCTTGTAGCCTGGCAGCCGTTATCATCGGTTACCGTTACTGTATAAGTACCGGCAGACAGGCCACTTGCAGTAGCTGCTGTTCCACCTGAAGGCGACCAGGAATAGGTGTAAGGAGCGGTTCCTCCTGTTGGAGCAACTGAAGCTGTACCATTTGAACCTCCGTTGCAGGAAACATCCGTTTGAGATCCTGAGGCTGTGCTGATAGCCGTTGGTTCTGTAACAGTGAATGTTCCTGTAGCCTGGCAACCGTTATCATCGGTTACCGTTACTGTATAAGTACCGGCAGACAGGCCACTTGCAGTAGCTGCTGTTCCACCTGAAGGAGACCATGAATAGGTGTAAGGAGCGGTTCCTCCTGTTGGCGTAACTGAAGCCGTACCATTTGAACCTCCGTTGCAGGAAACATTCGTTTGAGAACCTGATGCTGTACTGATAGCCGTTGGTTCAGTAATAGTGAATGTCCTTGTAGACTGGCAGCCGTTATCATCCGTTATCGTTACTGTATAAGTACCGGCAGACAGGCCACTTGCAGTAGCTGCTGTTCCACCTGAAGGGGACCAGGAATAGGTGTAAGGAGCGGTTCCTCCTGTTGGAGCAACTGAAGCCGTACCATTAGAACCTCCGTTGCAGGAAACATTCGTTTGAGAACCTGATGCTGTACTGATAGCCGTTGGTTCTGTAATAGTGAATGTTCTTGTAGACTGGCAACCGTTATCATCGGTTACCGTTACTGTATAAGTACCGGCAGACAGGCCACTTGCAGTAGCTGCTGTTCCACCTGAAGGGGACCAGGAATAGGTGTAAGGAGCGGTTCCTCCTGTTGGAGCAACTGAAGCCGTACCATTAGAACCTCCGTTGCAGGAAACATCCGTTTGAGATCCTGAGGCTGTACTGATAGCCGTTGGTTCTGTAACAGTGAATGTTCCTGTAGCCTGGCAGCCGTTATCATCGGTTACCGTTACTGTATAAGTACCGGCAGACAGGCCACTTGCAGTAGCTGCTGTTCCACCTGAAGGCGACCATGAATAGGTGTAAGGAGCTGTTCCTCCTGTTGGCGTAACTGAAGCTGTACCATTTGAACCTCCGTTGCAGGAAACATTCGTTTGAGAACCTGATGCTGTACTGATAGCCGTTGGTTCCGTAATAGTGAATGTTCTTGTAGCCTGGCAGCCGTTATCATCGGTTACCGTTACTGTATAAGTACCGGCAGACAGGCCACTTGCAGTAGCTGCTGTTCCACCTGAAGGAGACCATGAATAGGTGTAAGGAGCGGTTCCTCCTGTTGGAGCAACTGAAGCTGTACCATTTGAACCTCCGTTGCAGGAAACATCCGTTTGAGATACTGAGGCTGTGCTGATAGCCGTTGGTTCTGTAATAGTGAATGTTCTTGTAGCCTGGCAACCGTTATCATCGGTTACCGTTACTGTATATGTACCGGCAGACAGACCACTTGCAGTAGCTGCTGTTCCACCCGAAGGGGACCAGGAATAGGTGTAAGGAGCGGTTCCTCCTGTTGGGGTATTGATAGTGGCGGCACCGTTTGAACCTCCGAAGCAGGCTACATTAGTTTGCGAAGCAGGGGTTACCGAAAGAGCAGGTGACTGCGTTACTGTAAAGCTTTGAGAAGCAGTACAACCGTTAGCATCAGTCACAGTACACGTCCATGTTCCAGCCGTTAAGCCGTTAACAGATGTAGTTCCGTCACCTGTTGGGGTTCCCGGAGTCCAGTCGTATGTGTATCCCGGAGTTCCTCCTGTTGGCGTATTGATAGCAGCGGCACCGTTAGAGCCTCCGTTGCAGGCTACATTAGTTTGCGAAGAAGGGGTTACCGAAAGAGCAGGTGACTGCGTTACTGTAAAACTTTGTGAAGCAACACATCCGTTTGCATCTGTTACAGTGCACGTCCATGTATTTGCAGTAAGTCCTGTTACAGAAGCTGTTCCGTCACCTGTCGGTGTACCCGGAGTCCAGTTGTAAGTATAACCACCAGCACCACCAGTAGGAGTATTAATTGAAGCTGCACCGTTTGAACCGCCAAAACAAGAAACATTTGTTTGGGAAGCAGGAGTTACAGAAATAGCCGTTGGTTGAGTCACCGTAAATGATTGTGAAGCAACGCACGAATTTACATCGGTTACGGTACAAGTATAAGTTGTTGCAGAAAGCCCTGTTACGCTTACAGTTCCATCACCTGTCGGGTTTCCTGGAGTCCAGTTGTAAGTATAACCGCCAGCACCACCAGTTGGAGTATTGATAGAAGCTGCACCGTTTGAACCGCCAAAACAAGAAACATTTGTTTGGGAAGCAGGAGTTACAGAAATAGCTGTTGGTTGAGTCACCGTAAATGATTGTGAAGCAACGCAGGAATTTGCATCGGTTACGGTACAAGTATAAGTTGTTGCAGAAAGCCCTGTTACGCTTACAGTTCCATCACCTGTCGGGTTTCCCGGAGTCCAGTTGTAAGTATAACCGCCAGCACCACCAGTTGGAGTATTGATAGAAGCTGCACCGTTTGAACCGCCAAAACAAGAAACATTTGTTTGGGAAGCAGGAGTTACAGAAATAGCTGTTGGTTGAGTCACCGTAAATGATTGTGAAGCAACGCACGAATTGGCATCGGTTACGGTACAAGTATAAGTTGTTGCAGAAAGCCCTGTTACGCTTACAGTTCCATCACCTGTCGGGTTTCCTGGAGTCCAGTTGTAAGTATAACCGCCAGCACCACCAGTTGGAGTATTAATTGAAGCTGCACCGTTTGAACCGCCAAAACAAGAAACATTTGTTTGGGAAGCAGGAGTTACAGAAATAGCTGTTGGTTGAGTCACCGTAAATGATTGTGAAGCAACGCACGAATTTGCATCGGTTACGGTACAAGTATAAGTTGTTGCAGAAAGCCCTGTTACGCTTACAGTTCCGTCACCTGTTGGGGTTCCCGGAGTCCAGTTGTAAGTATAACCGCCAGCACCACCAGTTGGAGTATTAATTGAAGCTGCACCGTTTGAACCGCCAAAACAAGAAACATTTGTTTGGGAAGCAGGAGTTACAGAAATAGCCGGAGGTTGAGTCACAGTAAAACTTTGTGAAGCAACACATCCGTTTGCATCTGTTACCGTGCACGTCCATGTATTTGCAGTAAGTCCTGTTACAGAAGCTGTTCCGTCACCTGTCGGTGTACCTGGAGTCCAGTTGTAAGTATAACCACCAGCACCACCAGTAGGAGTATTAATTGAAGCTGCACCGTTTGAACCGCCAAAACAAGAAACATTTGTTTGGGAAGCAGGAGTTACAGAAATAGCCGTTGGTTGAGTCACCGTAAATGATTGTGAAGCAACGCACGAATTGGCATCGGTTACGGTACAAGTATAAGTTGTTGCAGAAAGCCCTGTTACGCTTACAGTTCCGTCACCTGTCGGTGTACCTGGAGTCCAGTTGTAAGTATAACCACCAGCACCACCAGTAGGAGTATTAATTGAAGCTGCACCGTTTGAACCGCCAAAACAAGAAACATTTGTTTGGGAAGCAGGAGTTACAGAAATAGCTGTTGGTTGAGTCACCGTAAATGATTGTGAAGCAACGCACGAATTTGCATCGGTTACGGTACAAGTATAAGTTGTTGCAGAAAGCCCTGTTACGCTTACAGTTCCATCACCTGTCGGGTTTCCGGGAGTCCAGTTGTAAGTATAACCGCCAGCACCACCAGTTGGAGTATTGATAGAAGCTGCACCGTTTGAACCGCCAAAACAAGAAACATTTGTTTGGGAAGCAGGAGTTACAGAAATAGCCGGAGGTTGAGTTACAGTAAAACTTTGTGAAGCAACACATCCGTTTGCATCTGTTACAGTGCACGTCCATGTATTTGCAGTAAGTCCTGTTACAGAAGCTGTTCCGTCACCTGTCGGTGTACCTGGAGTCCAGTTGTAAGTATAACCGCCAGCACCACCAGTTGGAGTATTGATAGAAGCTGCACCGTTTGAACCGCCAAAACAAGAAACATTTGTTTGGGAAGCAGGAGTTACAGAAAGAACTGGAGGTTGAGTTATAGTGAATGTACTTGTAACAGATGAACTTACAGCATCGGTTATCGTGCAAATGTATGTTCCGGCAATCAATCCGGAAGCGGTTGATCCCGTTCCGCCTGATGGAGCCCATGAGTAAGTGTATGGAGAGGTCCCTCCTGATGGAGTTACGGTTGCAGAACCATTCGATCCTCCGAAACAAGAAACATTTGTTTGATTTTGAGATACGGGAAAGGGAATCGGAGTAAAAGTGTATGATCTGCCGCTTCCGGGCCAAGTTGTATTATTGTCATTTGTGGTAACAATGCTCCTTGTATGTGAAGCTGTGGTAACACTAACGAAATCGGATATTCCATTTGTCAAAATTCCAACAGAATAGCCTCCATTAAAATCATTCCCGGCTCCGTAAATAAATTTTACAATATTTGATGTTTCATATAACCAAATTTGAAAATTTTTATCTGCTGCCCCTGTATTACCAAGATAGGACAAGTGATAATCGATAACCAATATTCTCGAACCAGCGGAACCGGAAGTTAGGTAATTGACGCTTCCATTTGCATCAGTGTAATTATCATCCCAATAAGGGACTAAATAAGGACCTGATAGATTACCGATTACGTTATTGTAATCTGTTACAGCACTTGCACCAAGCTCTATAAGTCCGTTAGATGTAACAGAAAAATTGGTGTAGTTAACTCCATTAAATTTAAATGTAAACCCAATATTAGCCATGGCTGAAACATCATCATCTAGAAAAGTACCTAATAGATTTGTAAAAGATCCGGTTGCAAGGGCATTTCCGGTTGATGTCGAATAGGAGTATGCATTAGTTTGTGCCTGCCCAAAGAAGTTTACAAAAATCAGGGCAAAAAATAAAGTAATTTTTTGTTTCATAAGGTTTATTTGTATTAATTATTAAGTAATTGAAGTTTTATCGCTAAATCTTAAATAGCGAGGCGATGGAGTAAATTTTAAACAGGGGATATTGACTTTAATTTGGGAGGAGTAGCATAGGTTATGTATTTAGGATAGGTTTATATTTGGGGCGTAAACATTTTAAAAAAGATATCATTTCATGATAATCATTTCAATTTTATTTGAAAAATTAGTAATATAAATACTAATTATTGGACAAACATATAAAGTCAAATTCATAACAACAAACAAGGGCTAATTTAGATATAAAGTAGTTTAGAATCTCAAAAAGAATCTATAAAAAGTTAAAAAAAACGATGAAACACATGTTTTTGACATTTATATAGCTTTTTTCTTATAAGTATTGTTAGCCTTTTATGATAAAATTTTTTCTTACATAATGCAGTTGCTTCGGTGGAGTGTTGTAAGATATGTAAATTTGCTTTGGGTAATTTCCGTCTCAAAAAGATAAACAGCCAATCGTATCGCTAAAAGCTGTAATGTCTTCATGTTTGATTTTCAGTCATCTCCGAATTTTCTAAAAAAAGTTAATTTTGCATAGAGCTAATAAAATAGGTTATTATGGCACAGCATTTGTGAGATAATTTTGTAAGAACAGCGGTCTGTTCCCCCATCAGACTGACCAATGCTTAACCGATGAACCACAAATCTCTTACCGCTTTTGCGGAAAGGCTTGCCAAACTAGAAGCCTCTATCGACGTCCTGTCAAATCCTCTTAGGGATGAAGTATTATTAACCAGTGACCAGATGTTGGTCCTGCTCAACTGCAGCCCGGCAACCTTATACCGGCTGCGCTCCAAAGGAGTAATACCCTGCGTTAAGGTGGGAGGGCAGTACCGCTATCCCAAACTCTTTTTTACAAACGAAATCATTAACAGCATCTCGAAAGGCGAAGACCCTTCAAAACGCTTTGACGATAAGTAGAGACGCGATTAATCGCGTCTCTACGTTAAGCGTGTAAAGGCTTTTGATTTAAATAGAAGTTAACGTAATACTCCGTTGGCCTCATTTCTTTATGCTCTCCGAAGTTTAATACGGCGCTGCACAATGTGGGCAGGAGAAGTTATTGTAGTAACGGAAGCTCCCGTCTGAGGATGGGGGCAGCTTCCTTTAATGCATCAGGCACTTTTGGGAATGCTTCCTTTTCCTTTCTTTTGGCAATCATATAAATGATGCCGATAGCTGCACCGAAGAATAAAGCGGTTATGTAGATTGTGGTGGTGTTTATTGATATTGCATATTTAATGTTTGCAATATAGTAAAAAGCGAAAGATGGTGTCTTTCGCTTGGGGAGAACGGATGGACTAATTAGAACCTATTACGAAATGCGACTATTTCAGTTTGTTTGCAGAGAGTGTAAGGTTAGCAAAAAAATTATCCTTTAGTGTACGAAAAAGCAGTTCTTGTTTTTACTTGTTTAATTTTATATTTATAGTTGGAATCCCACTCAATTTCTCTTTTGTCAGTACCATAAATTCTTTTTTCTGTATGGCAATTTTCTATAAAATCATTTATATATATTTGAGTATTTAAGTATGGTAATTCGCCAAATTGATAAACGTAATTTAACTGCAATTCCTCCACAAATTTTTTAGACAGTGTTAGATTATTAATATTCAAAATAACAATGAATTCATTTATATGATGAAACCTATGAGTATAATTAAAATAAGCTAGAAAAAACTCGTAAATAGACTTATGAGAAAACTTATATGAGCCTTCCGAATTCCTATTCATAAGAGTTCTAGATTTAATTTCAAGATTATTTAGGTTTATAGAATGCTTTTTTGCAATTTCTAATGCTTTGTCTAGTTTTACAAATAACCCATTTTCACTATAATTCGCATAAATATATAAAGCTATTTCATTTGAAAATTTATACAAATTTTGTTTAAATTTTTCCCTTTCATTATGCGGATAACGGTTAGATTCCCTTGCAACCCATGCAGCTAGAAGAGTTTCGTAAATCTCGAATGTTAAATTATATTTTTTATTACTGTTTATTAAGTCTTTGATGTAAGATAACAGCATTGGCCTAATAAATAAATCTTCTGCATTGCTTATCAATTTAGTTGCTTTCAATCTTTTCTTATATTGGAAAATACTGTATGTTTTGTTTATGTAACTAGTTACATCAGCATCATCAAAAGGAGAAATGTATAATTTCTTTATTTTATGATAACCATTACCGGTTGTATTGAACTTTTTGATTTTTAATTCAAATGGTTCATCAGTTTCCTTTGTAAAGAAATTTGTCCTGCAAGTTATCATAACAATTTTAAAGTCGCATACAAGGTTTATAAGCTTGTCAAACTCATTATTTATTTCTTCATCTGTAACAAAAATTGGAGACTCATCCAAAGCGTCGAGTAGTAATATAGTTTTTGACTTGTTTTCAATTCCTAAGATTATTTTTTCGATTTTTTCATAATTTTCTCCTAATGGAAGAAGTTTAATTTTTGTTAATGAGAATAAAATATTTTTGATGCTATAATATTTTGAGAATAAATTCATCAGGAACGTAGTTTTACCCATACCTGCATCACCTAAGATTAAATAAAATTTATCATCAAGATTTTTATTTTTAAAGACTTTTTTCAAGAAAAAATCTATTAAATCTTCTCGTACTGTGAATGCATAACCACTCGCAAAATTATGCTCATTAGAAGGATTTATATTTTGGCATCTTGTCCTAATATATTTTTTCTTGACCTCTCTTAAAACCTTATTATCATAAAATGGCGCAAGATTTCTATCATTACCTGACTTTTTAATGTAATATATCGAAGTCTTAGTTACTAATAAAAAGGCACTTCCAATAACACTAATGCTAAATAAGTCTTTGACGAAATTTTCCTTTAAAGTATTCCAAAAAACAACCAATTATCGGACATAAAAATTACGGATTAAGTGAGTCACAATTTATTAAGAACTGTTTCAACAATTAACTAAACCACAATAATTATCGTTAAGTGACATTTTTTTAACGATAAAGTACAAAAAAGTTAGTATGAAAAATGTATAAGTAATTAAACTAAAGCTTCACGATTTCTGATTGATAGCTTATGAAAACATTTTTACTTGGGGAAAAATCATACGGCGAATGATGAGATGTATCGTCTTTTTTTGAGAGAACAGATGGTCTTATCAGAACTCGTTACGGATTATGAGATATTTATTATCTATTTGACACGGATTACAGATCCACGTTGTTAGTTTTATGAATCATACTTTCCGCATCTTTCGAAGCGCACCTTTTATTTTTTTAATATTAGCAGCATCAGTTTCCCTAGTTAAGATTTCTAAATAAGTTTCTACAATTTTATCACATGCACTTCGATCCAACATATTTATCGCCGCATATACTTGTCTTCGGCTTGAAGGTAAACTTTCATAAGCATATGAAACTAATTCAGCAAATACCATATCAGGATGCTTACTGCCTATCGAGCCTAGGAGTTTCATTTTTAGACTGAAATCTTTTGGTATTTTATAATCTAAACAATCTGTAATATCTCTGATTTTTAATCTGACTCTATGTGCAAATTGAACAATTAAAGTATCTATTATTGGGCTCTCTTCTCTTTTTTTCATCAGAAAATTAATAATTATTAATATTTCACTATCTGCCATAAATGATTTGGAAGAAACAAAACTTATAAAGTCTAAATTATTTCTTTTGTTTTCAAGTTTATGCAGTAATAATTCCAACGCTCGATTTTTATCTCTTCTAATCAAATTAAGCCATATTATTTCTAGATAATTTCTGCTAATTTGTTGTTTTTTAAGAATATTAACTAAGCTTTCAGTTTCTAGACCTTCTATAATTTTATAGGCTAATGCCTTGTTTATTAATTTTTTAAGAGAATTTGGGCTAAATACTAAAAAGAGAATTAAATCAGAAATAGTTTTATTATGATTTTCTAAAAAAAGCTAACAATTGCGTTTTTAAATGAAGGATGTTTAAATCTAATTATAGACAAATCTTGATACAATAAACGACTATTTTCTATTAAGCATTCCTCTATGTTATTGATACTGTAATTCCAGTTTGTTTTACATATATTATATAAAAGCTCCTTGTCCTGAATTTTTCCAATTGCCAGCACCAATAAAATATTACTGTTCATTATTTGCTGTTGCCCCATCCAAGTAATTATAAGGTTTTCAATTACTTTCGCTTTACCGATTTTTTCATCCAACAATTTTTTCGTGACCACATTATGATCTATTATGGTTGTAAATAATTGAATATTGTGGGGAAATCGTAGTTTACGAATAATTTGTAGTTTATTATGGATAATAAATTTATGTGCAATAATATTTTCAGAAGTTAATGGAAAATTGATTTTAATATGATTTAATAATATTCTCATTAATTGGGAGTCATTATAAGCGCCTTCTTGATTAATTACAAATCTATTCCCAGTTATTAACTCTTTATTTATTGACGCCTCTTCAAAAATATAGTCTCTAGATGTTATGATTACATAGTTATTTTTTGAAAGAGTATTAACAATTTTTGTTTGTTTACCTATACTATCATAATTCAAGTCACCATACAAATCATCAAATATGATAATGCAATTTGTAATTTTCGGTATAGAAGTTAGATCATCAATTATAGGTATAAGTAAAATTTCATTTAAATTTTTTAAAAGAAAAATATCTTGGGCTAAAAATAATGCTAAAAAAGATTTCCCGACGTGAGGTTGACCAACTATGTTCAATACTTTATTCTTAATGATTTCTTCTCTCAAAGAATCATAAAGACCTGGTTTTACAAAGGTGTTATTTACTTCAGAAAAAAAGACTCTTCTAGTATTTCAATTCCTGGACTTGGAAAAAAGTTTCCCTAACAATTGCGAAAGTATTTAAAAACCCTATTATTTTTTCTCCATCCCAATAATCAAAATTTTTTATTTTATAGTTTTTGCTTTTATTTTCTATATAATCATGTAAGCCTTTGCTTGCTTCTCCACTGAACGGAACATTTGTGATATAAACATAGTTGTCGCATTTATTTGACTCAAAATATCCATAATCTTCGAGTTTTTTTAATTCATTATCTATACTGTATTTAATTTGTTTTCTTGCTTTGTCAAGTCCAAAAGTGATGTTGCTATATTTCACTTGGAAGATCCAGTTGCCGTCCCAAGTATTAATCTTCGACGGATAATTTGCTTTGCCTTTATATATTGCTTCTCTCGCCCCATCTTTGCCTTGGCTAAAAGGAGTAACGCCATTTCCGATAACTGAAATCAAAAGTGTTTTAACTAGTTTTTCAAATTGGTTATCATTGAGTTTTGTTAATTCTTCATGCGATATAATCATAATTAAATAAACTCTTTAAGGATGTGATTACTAACTCTTTCAAACCTACTAAATCCATTCCATCTACCTACAATTTTGTTAATAACTTAAGCACTTAATCGATTATTTCCTTCACGTTTCGTCCCACCTTCCTCCACAGTTCCTTCGCAAAAAAGGTGCTTTTTGCGAACAAAACCCGAACAACACCCGAACAACACCCGAACAACGTCATTAAAAGTGGCCGTTTTACTAGTCAAAACTAGTCAACAGTAGTCAAAACTAGTCAACACTAGTCAAGAGTAATCAAAACACGTCAAAACCAATCAACACTAGTCACGCCGTTGTGGGGGCCGGACCTGTGCTATAGCTTTGTCCTCAATCAGTTACCACATGGGCTGAGGATTTATTTATTAACCCATAAAAAAACAGAAATCATGGGAGTATACAACAAGGGCATCTTAGGCCCATTTTCAGGAAAAGTAGGTACAGTAGTAGGAGCCAGCTGGCGCGGTAAGGACATTTTACGTTCCCTGCCTAAAAAGACGAATCGCAAACCCACCGACACGCAACAGCTGCAACGCGACAGGTTTACTGCGGTAAGCGAATTCCTAACACCAATCAGCAATGTAGTATCGCTGTATTTTGGGTCACGAAGCAGGGAACAGACCCGCAGGAACCAGGCAATGTCTTACCACATGAAGGAAGCTGTGGAGTATGTTGACCCTAACTTTGAAATCCTGTACAATAAGGTACTGATAAGCAAAGGTGATTTAGTAGGAATACAGAACCCAACAGTTGGCAGTCCGTCCGCCGGGGCAGTTGAATTCACCTGGGAGGACAACTCAGGGCAGGGTAGTGCCAAAGAAACCGACCAGCTGGTCGTAGTCCTGTATGCTCCGGCAGAAGGCTTGTATTATTCCATGCTCAATGCGGCAGCCCGCAATGCCGGTGCCGTTACGCTCGCCCTTCCTGATTATTTTGTCGGGCTCCAAGTACAAAGCTGGATTACGTTTGCTTCAGCCACAGGGAAGAGCTATGCCACCAGTGTATATATGGGGGCTGTGACTATCAGCCAGCCTTAAATTTTAAAATCTGGTTGTTGAACAATGGATAAGTGATGATTATCTGACACTAAAAACCTTATTCAGAAAGACCGTCTATAAAGCAGTTTTGTAGGCGGTTTTACTATTTTAGGTAACGATGCACATTAAAAAAAGCTGAACACTTAATACTTGTTAATTTATTTCTTATTTTAGCATTGCCTCAAAATAAAAAATACCACAAAGTTTTATTATTTAATATTTATATGCATTCTCTCGGATTGCATATGTTATTATGTATGTTCAATTAAACTTATTTGCTTTGGCCTGGATAACAAAATACATAAAAAAAGGCAATATCGCATCGGCGGTTTTCATTGTTATTTTCATTTATAGCATTTTGGGCAGTCTTTTTTATAAGGACAGTTACCAATACAGGCAGGAAATTGAAAATAGAAGAGATTTTATCACGCCGGAAAATAGTCACCCCGAACCAGCTGGCGGGCATATAGATTATTATGTTAAGCCTAAGACTACTCCTATCGAAAAAACATTAAACAAAAGGAATTCAGTAGAAAGAGCATTAGTTCAGGATTCCATCAACTGGAAAATAAAGGAACTTCGGAATCAACTTAACGCAATTAAAAGAGATAGTTTAAAGACTTTAGATTCCATAATCGCCAAATTTAACAAAAAAGACACCATTAGAACTGTCAGTATCAGGACTGACAGCCTTAGAATTGATAGCTTAAAAAAGGATTACGCCCTAAAAGCATCCGCTAAGCGCGGAATTTTGATATTGGAAATGGTAAATGCAGAGCAATTTAAGAACATGGACCGACTGAAAAGAGATGCATTTAGTCATTATTTATCTGAATTAGAATGTAAAACAATAAACCCAGTAATAATTAATGAATATATAGACGCAGATGTCGGCGCTAACTATGAAGGATATAAAGCTAAAAAAGACTCTGTATTTCTTGATAACGACGATTTTACCTTAGAAGAGAAAGTATATAATCATTTGAAGGGAAAATTGGTAGTATTCGCTCCAGATTCGGTAAGGGTTTTAAAAAGAGCAAAAATAAAGGTACGTATTGGTAAAAAGAACGTGCCTAATGCTGTAGCTATTGAACAGGATAATGATAAGACGATAAATGTAGTATTAAAGGATGATATAAATATAAGTTCGATTATGCAAGTTAACTTAACTGAAAGTGGGAACGACAGTATGGTTTCCATTAAGCGTTTTAACGGTCATCGCGAACAATTTATCGGCAATACTGATTATACGGAATGGATTTTTGAAATACAGCCAAAAAAATATGGAATCGTAACGATGGTAGTTTCGGTATCTGCCATTATAAAAACAGAAGTAGGAGAGAAACCAATGGATGTGAAAGTGTGTGAAAAAGAAATAAAAATCTATTCAACACGATCAGATAGGATAACTACATTTTGGAGAAATAATTATACGCTTTCGTTGATTTTAATAATCTTCATTTTTCTAATTATATATAAACTTATCCCTAATCAAACAATTATAGATTATCATATGGAAAATTCAAACAAAACAAATTTTTGGAGTGCTGGGGCATTGGGCTTAGTAATTTACATTATAACAATATTAAGTCTGCTGATTTTTAAAACAATGGAAGTTAGCCTTTACTATGTGCCATTAGTATTTATAGGTACTGTATTAATCTATACGATTTTTACAGCGGTGAGCCTTCGTGACAATAATAAGCTTTCAGAGCGGAATTTTTTGTCTTTAATGGGGTTGGCATTAAAGAAAATACCACCATTAAATTTAATATTTAGCAATAAACATAGTAATAAAACAGATATTTAGATTAAATGTAAATCAATGAACATTTATATAATCAGACACTATTATCTTCCTTCCTGTTTCATACCCGTATTACTTTATCCCCTTATCCCTATACTGTTCCTGGCGAATCAGTTTTAGCGCCCTGAGTAAGTCTACGTAAACGTCCTTTATCTTTTGCTCTTTCAGGAATTTGGAGTCTGTGCCGTTAAATCCGGAGATTAAATACGAACTACCATTTTTTTCGAGTGTTATCGAGATGTTTTCATTATAAAACAGATAGAATGCCTTATTGCCGTCAAAGGTAACATCGGCACTTAGGAAGTTGGGTGCATCCATTTCCTTGGTCAGTAATGGCATTCCGGTACGCTGTTTGGCATACACATAAAACCTTTTTATAAAATCCAATGTAGCGGGAGTACAGCTTTTACTTAGCGAATCTACCTGTTGGGTTTTGAAGTAGTTTTTGGTATTGTCGAAAAAGTTTTTGACAAACAGTAATACTTTATGTTGTGCAGGCCTGATTTTGGCTGCTATCTTTTCATCGGCTATTTTCTTTTTTATAGCAGCTATCTTTTCGGGTGTAGCCGTCATTCCGTTTTCAGCTTTCACTTTCCAGATGCCGTTATATTTGCAGACCGTTATTTCATAACGCTCCATGCCACTCATTTCGCAGGTAGCACAGTCACCATTGATAACAGCCGATTTAGCATGAATATTCAGGTCGGCTTCAATTACCGGTGCAGTAAGCTGTTTTATATATTGATTATTAAGGCTAATCAGCTTAAAAAGCGAATCTTCGGTAACGGCTTTCAGTTGGGAGTCGTCTCCTTTCCTCAGTGCTATCCTCCCTTTAATGAAATTATCACAGGCCATCTTGACTTTATCTTCCTCACTTTGTTCACATGCCGAAAAAAGCAGCACTGCCATTAAGGTGAGGATAACAGTATTAGTTAAACGGATAGCAAAGTTTGGTTTTTTCATGTTCCTCAATATTGTTTGTAAAGCTATAAAGATATTGGATTTTCGTTTAAAGAGGCAAGAAGCAAGAGATAAGAAACTATTTATACCCATCCCATCTTTCTTCTTTCTTCTTCCCTACAATTTTATCACCTTCTGCGTTGTCGTTTTATCTTCTGAAGTAAGCTTAAGCACATAAACACCTTTCGTTAACTCACTAATGTCTATTTTTTCGACCGGCTGGTTTAGTTCCAGAATCTTTTTTCCTGAAACATCAAACAATGTGATTTTTGATATTGATTGGTTATTTACTGTGATATAAATGAAATCCGCAGCAGGGTTGGGGTATACCTTAACTGAATTTGAATTCGATATATCATCTATTCCTAAGGTACATCCAATCTGTGTTGGGACATTGCGTGCTGTGTAGGTTCCGTCACCGGTATAGCCACCACACGACCAGATGGTATTGTCGGATTGTATGAAACAGGAGCGATAGATGCCGAAAGAGGCAGCCTGCCAGTTAGTATTCGTTCCTATACGGACAGGTGAAAGTACATCGACATTGGTTCCGTAGCCTACTTCACCATAAAAATTGCTTCCCCACGCATATAATTCCCCATTTGAATTAATGGCTGCACAGTGATAACCACCAGCTTCAACAGACTGCCAGTTGGCCGCTGTACCTACCTGCCGCAGGTTGGAATTGCTTGTGGTGGTTCCGTCGCCTAGCTGTCCGTCGCTATTGCTTCCCCAGGCATATATAGTATTATTGTTTTTTAGTCCGATGCTATAATAAAGGCCACAGGATATGGCTTTCCAGTCAGTATCCGTTCCGATTTGGGTATAGGCATCCGCGACAAGTGGCAGTCCGGTTCCCAGGTTTCCCAGATAATTGGCACCGCAGCCTAAGGCTGTACCGTTATTTTTTATTGCAATGGAAAAGTCATTGCCGCAGGAAACAGTTTTCCAATCGGTGGCAGAACCAAGCTGCGTGGGTACCAGTACGTCGGTTGTTGTACCAAGGCCTAACTGCCCCACGTTATTATCCCCCAGGTCCATAAAGTTCCGTCTGTCTTTATCGCTACCACATGGTCCCAGCCAGCGTCAACGTATTTCCAGTTGGCTGCGTTTCCAATCTGTACAGGGCTTAATCTTGTCGCAGTAGTCCCATCACCTAACTGGCCTTCTGTATTATCTCCCCATGCCCACAAGGTGCCGTTTTCCTTTATGGCAATATTAAAGGCATAGCCCGATTCGATAAACTTCCAGTCATTGGCAGTGTCAATCTGGATGGGTGCGCTTTCGGGATCTTCTGTTCCGTTGCCCAGCGGCCCCGAATAGTTGTTCCCCCAGGCCCAAAGGGTCCCATCGGTTTTGATGGCGATGGTATGCATGGCGCCTGCGCTTATAGTTTTCCAGCATTGTCCGTAGCTGTTGAAGGCGATTAAGGATAGGAGTAGGATTCTCTTCATGGCATTTAGTTTTTGGGGTTAAATATATGCCTTTTTATAAACTGAATCAAAGAGAAAAGAATCAAAGAGAAAAGAAGCAAGAGGCAAGAAGCAAGAGAAAAGAGCATAGGTTTTTACAGCTTCATCTTTTTTCTTGCCTCTTTTCTCTTTAACTTAACAATCCTAACATCTACATCACATTACACAGGCAACTTTTAATAAATCAATGACCTTTAGTTAATCTTGCTGTAAAACAAAAGACGGTAGTTTGCAGAAACAAAAACTACACAACAAATGTCAAAAAACTACACACTCAAAAGCCTGGCTGTCTTTGCATTCCTGGCTTTTTCTTCGGTCTCTTGGGGACAGACCTTACTGCATTATTGGAATTTTAATGACCCGGCTACAATAGCCAGCATTACTGCACCATCACAAACCATTGGCGGGGCAACTTTGAATGCACTTCCTGGTGGCATCAGTGCTATTTCTAATACTGATGGAACCGGGCAGAACTTTAATGTACAAAACCTAAATGCCCGTAACGGAGATGCATCGGGGACACACCTTCGCTTTAATGACCCAATTGGTGGGGCTTTGGTATTTGCACTCCCTACAACTGGCTATCAGGATATTATTATAAAGTTTGCTACACGCCGCTCAAATTCAGGTGCCGGGACACAAACCTGGTCCTATTCCTTAGACGGGACCAGTTATACATTCTTTACCAACGTGACTCCGAATAACGGAGACCCTGCTTTGGCTACATTGGATTTTTCGTCTCTTGCGGGTGCCGATAACAATGCTAACTTTAAATTAAAAGTTGAATTCTCGTTAGCTCCGGGTGGCAATGTAGGGAACAATCGATTTGACAACTTCACAGTGGAAGGTTCTTCTGTTGGCGGAGGTGATACTACGGCTCCGTCGGTTACCTTTACTCCTGTAAACGGTGCGGTAAACGTAAGCACAACTGTTACTCCAACGATTAGCTTTAATGAAAACATCCGTTTGGCAGACAATTCAGCAATCACTAATGCTAATGTTGATGCCTTAGTGGAGCTGCGTTTGAACAATGCCACAGGAACGCCGGTAGCGTTTGATGCTACTATATCCGGAAACGTAATTACCGTTACTCCGCTGACAGCTTTGGCTACCAATCAGCTTTACTATGTATCGGTGTTGCCGAATGTTATTGAGGATGAAAGCAATAATGCCATAGTAACAACACCTTCGGTTACCTTTACTACGGGTAGTCCAACGGTAAGCCTGGCTTCTAATTTTGTTACGGTAAATGAAAACGCAGGAACACTTTCCTTTGTAATCAATCTTTCAAGTCCTGTTGCGAGTTCAGTTGATTTGGTGGTGAAGGGAATTCCTTTCAGTACGGCTGATGCAGGTGATTTTACATTGGCTACGCAAACCCTAAACTTTACAGGTTCAAGTGCGCTGACCCAAACCATTACCATTCCGATTATTGATGACTCAGCAGAAGAACAGCAGGCAGAATATTTTGTTTTAAGCCTTGAGAATGCGGTGGGAACTGCTATAACAGGAACTGCAACAGCAACGGTTTATATTATCGATAACGACAAGCTGGCTCCGGTACCAAGTAGTCAGGTAGAACTGAACTATATCGGAAGCTTTGACCCTTCGGGGGCGAGTACGAGTACGTGCGAGATTGTGGTACACGACCCGGCATCACAACGTTTATTTACAACAAGTGCCATTGCAGGATTTCTGGATATTATCAATTTTTCAGATCCAACGTCGCCAAGTATAGTTAGTTCCGTTGATATGAACAGCTATGGTGGAGTAACATCTGTTGCCGTTAAGAATGGAATTGTTGCAGTAGCTTCGCCTAATGCAGATGAAACGCTGAATGGTTCGGTAGTATTTTTTGATACCAATGGTACGTTCCTAAAGCAGGTTACTGTTGGAGCCCTACCGGATATGATTACGTTTTCACCAGACGGAACCAAGGTAATGACCGCCAATGAAGGCCAGCCTAATGCTAACTATTCCATTGACCCGGAAGGTTCAATAAGTGTTATTGATATTTCGGGCGGGATACCATCACTTACACAGGCGAATGTTACGACCTTATTGTTTACGGCATACAATGCACAGGAAGCCTCGCTAATTGCTTCCGGAGTAAGAAAACTAAAACTAAGCAGTACGATGTCTCAGGACTTCGAACCAGAGTATATTACCATTAGTGCTGATTCGCAAAAAGCGTGGGTTACCCTACAGGAAAACAATGCTATTGCTGAGGTTAATTTGGCCACGACCGCTATTACCGATATCTGGGCATTGGGAACTAAAGATGTAAGCCTACCTGGAAACGGGTTTGATATTTCAGACAATAACGGTCAGGTTTTGATTGCCAACTGGCCTATTAAAGCCTTTTACCTTCCGGACGGGGTTGCCAATTATACGGTTGGAGGTACGAACTATATAGTAACGGCTAATGAAGGGGATGAAAAGGAGTATACCGGTTTTACCGAAAGGACTACGGTAGGTGCTTCGGGCTATATTTTGGATGCGGCTGTTTTTCCAAATGCGGCGGTATTGAAGCAATCGTATAATATGGGACGTTATAGGGTTACCAACCTTAACGGAAACACCGATGCTGATGCGGAATTTGAAACGATTAATGCAGTTGGTACGCGTTCGTTCTCAATTTTTAACACTGCTACTAAGCAGATAGTGTTCGACAGTGGTGATGATTTCGAGATGTATACAGCGGCAAATTTACCAACCTTGTTCAACGCCGACCATGAAGATAACGTTGCCAAAGGCAGGAGCCGTGCTAAAGGACCAGAGCCGGAAGGAGTAACGATAGCAAAGATAGGTACAGAAACCTTTGCTTTCATTTCATTGGAAAGAGTAGGTGGTGTTATGGTGTACAATATAACCGATCCGAACAATGCGGTTTTTGTAGATTATAAAAACAGCAGGAGTACTTCGGCTTATGCTGGAGACCATGGCCCGGAAGGGATTACCTATGTGACGGCAGAAAACAGTCCAACCGGTATGCCGTATGTTTTGGTAGCTAATGAAATTAGCGGTACAATAACTATTTTTGAAGTAGATACCAATGATTTGTCATCACCCGATTTTGAAGGGAATGCACCAACATTTGCTGTATTTCCTAATCCATCTGTGGATAATGGCCTGGTTTATTTTAACAGGACAGCCGACATTGAAGTATATGACATTTCAGGGAAAATGATATTTGCTCAAAAAGAAGCACAGACTATCAATACAACGGACTTAGCTTCGGGCCTTTATCTGATAAAGACAGGAGAAGGAGTTGTGAAGCGACTGATAGTTAAATAAGGAGTTAGTTTTATTGCATATTTTGAAGAAGAACCTTCGGCATTTTGCCGGAGGTTTTTTCATGTATGGTGGAGGGAAAAGGAAAGAATAGGATAGGATAGGACTCTTTTTATTAGAAGTGGGCTAGTTTTGAAAGCGGCGTGTAACCCAAATGGATTTCATCGGGCTGGATGGCAATCTCGTTAGTGATAATAATACTGTAATTGCTTTTGTCAGCAGGAGTCAGGATTTCGGTGATGTTGTATATCTCATCAATATCGACACCGTATTGGTTATCTATATGGGCTACAGCACCCTTAAAGCCAAACTGTTTGTAAAAGGCTGTTTTCTTTGCCTGGCTTACAGCGTCTACCTGGTTTTGTGCCGCAAAGATGTTTTTATAGTGAAACTCTTCGAATTCCCCTTTTTATAGCCACCCATATTGATGAAGAACAAAGACAGGCCACTATCGGGTTCGGTTCCTTCGTTTTTTGGGAAGACCTTTACCTGGCAGCCATTTACGTTGGTCACTTCACGCCAGCAGTCTAGGTGTACTTTCTCAGCTTCCGGCCAAAAGGCTTTGAGTGCCGGTACTAAATCTGCCGGGGTTTTTCCAACACCAAAAAACACATCGTGCTGTTCTGTGTATCGGTTGGGAAGGGTACAGCCTATCAGGAAGAAATACAGTTTATAGTCCATCAGGCGCTGTGGTATCCACTTCAATTTTAAACTTTTCGTTAGTAGCTTCCAGATTTTCGGATTTGCTAATTCTATAAAGGACATCAATCAATTCCTGGCCATGCTTAGGAGGGAACATGGTTTCTATGTGTCTTCTTTTTCCGTTATAGTAAGCGATTATCGATTTCATCGGCGCATCGCAACAGTTGGGTCCCTTAAAGCTTACCGTGTCGGTTTTGGCTATTGCTGTTAACAGTTCGTTGTATAGCCCATTGCTTACCTCTCCTTTAAAATATTCATATTCCTCCTGCCTTTCAGACAGTTTGCCGTCGACCATTTTCGCCATTCGGGTGCTCTTAAGTTTGGATAATAGTAGTGATTTGTCTTTGCTGACCTGTAAATGTACAACGGGGCAATCACCAAAACAACGGGAGCTGTGGAATATTATCTTTTCAAATTTTACGGTATCCTTTTGGCTCGAGCAGCTACAAAGAAGTGTTGTTAAAAGTAAGGCGAAGATTGTTTTCATGTTGATGAAGTTGTAAAGTTGCAAAGTTACAAGTTGTTGGTTATGGTTCATACCAGTAGTTAATTTATATTCTCTATTTTCTTTTTTATCCCATCTCCTAAATAAAAAACCGCCTGTAATGTGATTTACAGACGGTCTCATTATAAGCCCTCAGGCTTACAAACATGAACTTTTTATAGGTTGATAGCTCCAATATTTGTAGTTGTACCAACAGTTACAACTACATTGGCCTGTGTTACCGGTAATGCAGGTAATTCAGGTGTTACAGTGAATTCATAAGTTCCGGCAGGAAGACCTGAGATTTGGAATTGTCCTGCGCCGTTTACACTACTCGAATACTTTACGTTTGAAGCTGAGGTAGCTGTTACCATTGCTCTGCTTCCAACCGATGTAATTGTACCTTTAATGGCACCAGCTGTTGTTGCCACGATAGTCCTTAATACCGGTTTCAATTTGTAGGTTCCGGCTCCTGTTTCCACAATAGAAGTGTTGGCATCAAAATCGATTAGGATTTCATTGTCTACATTTTCCAAAAGTGTTTGTGTAACATTGATCTTCAATCCTGACTGGTCAGCACTTGGTGTTGCCAATGGGTAAGAGATTCCATTTAGCTTAATGGTATTGTTAGAACCTAACAGCAATCTGATTTGTGATGCTTTTACATCTCCTAAACCAATGGCTGCAATTTGTGTGCTTACACCATTAGATAAGGTAAGCAGGTCATAAATACCAGCGGTTGTGTTTAACGTAATAGTCTCTCCGTCAGTTCCAATAATCTCTACAGCCTGCAAATCAATGTTCACTTCGTCATACGGTCCCGGTGCATCTGTCATACGTACCTTGTACGCATACTTGCCGTTGTTGTCAGAATCGCTGCTACATGCATTAAACGTAATTCCGAACACAATAAGCGATGCTACTAAAAATATCTTTTTCATACTAATTTTGTTATGCTGTGAATTAAGTCTCACAACACTACAAAGATGATATTATTGGGTATGGTATTGTTGCACAATGCGGACTAAGGATTGTATAAGTGCCATATGGGAAGTAAAGAGTAAAGAGAAAAGAGAAAAGGGAAAAGAGAAAAGGGAAAAGAGAAAAGAGAAAAGAGAAAAGAGAAAAGAGAAAAGAGAAAAGAGAAAAGAGAAAAGAGAAAAGGGAAGGAATATAAGGCTGCACTATTAGATGTGGGATGTTACAATTGGGCTATGTGATTATTATAAAAAAACTCCCCATCACTGGAGAGTTTTTTGCATTATGATTAGTTTGGTGTATTAAAACGTAATAACCGTTGCTACTGTGTTCTGACCTGCCTGAACCACTACATTTGTCTGAGTAGCCATAGTCAATGGTAGGATTGGAGTAACGGTCAATGTATAACTTCCAGGAGGTAAACCTCTTAGTTTAAAGTTACCGGCAGAATTTATACTCGTAGAGTAGCTTTGTAATGTAGTTGAAGTTGCTGTTACAATAGCCAACGAAGTGTTGTTGGTATCTCCAGAGATACTTCCTGTAACACTGGTATCAATAGTTTTGATTACCGGAACAATTTTATAAGTGTCCACTCCAGTTTCTACAACAGAAGCATTAGCATCAAAATCGATTAAGATTTCGTTGGTTTCATCCGCGTCAAGCGTTTGGTTAACATTGATAGTCAAACCGGCACCATCGGCAGTTGAAAAGGCTAACGGACGGCTAACACCATCCACTACAACGGTGTTGTTGGTTCCTAAACCAATTTTAATCTGGCTTACAAAATCGTCTTCCAGGTTACGGGAAGCAAGCTGCATATCGATACCGTTGGTTAATTCCAATAGGTTTTGCACACCGGTTTCTGCATCAAGCATCACAGTATTTCCTTCTCCATCAACAATGGCGACACTTTGAATGTCAACATTTACGGCACTGTAAGGACCTGGTGCATCCGTCATACGCACTTTGTAAGTGTAGTCACCACTTCCTGCGGTTGAATCATCGTCGCTGCACGAATAGATTGTAACTGCTCCTGCAGCTAAACACATCATTAAGATTACTTTTTTCATAGCTTTTAATTTTAAATTTGTAGATTAAATTATTAGTACTGCAAAGATTTATAAAGTAGGTTAGAGTTGGCTTACATAATCTTCAGGCATTATTATAAGACTTCCATTCCGTTGCACTTAAGTAGGGTAATGGATATAAAAAAGCCCTGTTTGCAATTGACAACAGGGCTTTTGTAGTTCCATTAAATCATATTCTACTAATACCAGGAAACTCACTTTCTAGTAATTTAATATGTGCTGTGGTGTGATTTGATAATACTGTAAGCGATTCTACTAATTCAAGCGTTGTAGCTCCGCTTAACAACATTGGGATGGCAATGAGCAATTGCTTTTCATACCAATAAATCTTTTTTAATTCGTTAACGGCTGTTTCGCAACTTATTGCCATGTGTAAGGGCGTTTGGTCACAGTCTGCCTCCTCACTTTTCTTTTTATCTCTCATCATAGTTTCTTTGTTTTGTTATTTTGACAATACAAAGGTTGGTAAAGAAGCTGTGTTGCCCTTACAGTATTGAACGTTTTCTTGTCATAATTCACATCTGTTAAAATTGTTTAATTAAAAAATCCTGCTGATTTAACAGCAGGATTAGAATAATAAACGTCTCAATCTATTATTCAAACAACCTGACGTAAGCATTTTATGGGCTTATATCCGTAAACCGTGTCATTGTAGTTATGGTATTTACAGTTTACAGCCGGTTATTATAAGTTCATCCTTTGGGTATCTGACCGATTCCAGGATATTTCTTTTCGAGTTTTTTTATATGAGCCTTGGTGCATTTTAACAAGACGGTAAGTGATTCTACCAACTCCAAGGTGTTAGCACTGCTTATCAGCAATGGAATGGCAATTATAAGTTGCTTTTCATACCAATAGATGTTTCTTATTTCCTTGATGGGATCCTCGTGTTGGTTTGGGGAAAACAGTAAATCCTCTCTTTGGAATAGTGCACGGATTTGCTGTTCAGAAACCTTAGCTGTTGTAGGATTGTTTTTCATCATCTTCGGTTTGAGTTGGTTTAACTGTTTCCAAAAAAATCCTTTACAAAAGCATGCTGTTGCTGCGGAGACATTTTATCAGTTTGCTTTACCTGCACTTTTATATTCCAGAAGCGACTGTCTGCAGCCAATGCACTGAACAATTCCTCTTTTGCATTTGTGGGTCCAAAAAGTATAACTTCTTTATACTTTTGTACGACTTCCATGAGTTTCTTGTGGTATTTGGATTGTTTTTCTCTTTCCTTAATGTAGAGGTACTGTTCCCCTTTTAAAAGGTTATCTGCTTTTTCCTTTTGGGAAAAGTTCGATTCTATGGTATCGATTTCAAAGTGGGTGTTGGAATATTCCATTAGGTGGGCAGTGGAATGGTCCATCCATATACCGATTTTGTTCCCTTTAGTTTCCATTTTTCCTTTATTATATTAAATGGGATATTTAACTACTACAAAGATGGATGGAAGGAAAATTTAAATTGTTGTACTATTATTTAATTTTTTGGTACAATTCACACATTATCAAGAGGATTGCGTTTTTTTCCTTTTAGGTTTTTGAAATAGGTTGGAGTCAGTCCGGTTACCTTTTTGAATTGCTTTGACAGATGAGAGACGCTACTGTAGTTCATTATATAGGATATCTCAGTAAGATTAAGTTCGTCGTAGAGCAATAGTTCCTTTACCCTCTCAATTTTATGGGCAATGATGTAATGTTCGATGGTTGTTCCTTTGACTTCTGAGAAGATGTTGGCCAGATAAGTGTAATCATATCCCATCGTGTTGCTGATATATTCGGAGAAGTTTATTTTCGGAAGCTCATCATTGTAGTGGATCATTTCGGTGATGACAATCTTTATTTTCTCAATAAGCATTGCTTTTTTATCATCCATTAATTCCAATCCCGCGAGAAGTAGGTTGGCTTTTAGTTGCTGTAATTGCGTGGGTGATATTTCCTCCTTTACTTCAACAAGGCCCAATTCTACTACCACAGCATAGATGCCCAAGTTTTTGAGTTCTTCCCTGACTAACATTTTGCAACGCAGACTGACCATATATTTTATATAAAGTTTCATGTATGGTAATTAGTTAAAAAAGTGTTTCGTTCTGCTGTCAACGTGGATTGGTATTTTATTTTTTCAAATATGCGCTGTGTTTTTGATGTGATTTAGGGAAATCGGTTTTAGTCTTCGTAACCACTTTTTATGATAGTGGAAATCATTTTAAACTGCTCGTTGGCGTTGAAACTGTGCTGTGCATGTGCCGGAATGATAATACCTTCTCCGAGGCTCAATTTGTGTTTGTGGTTTTTGATAATGATTTCGGCCGTTCCGTCAATGATTTGGATGTAATTGTCGTAAGGTGATGTTTTTTCGGCCAGCTCTTCGCCTGCATCAAATGAAGACGCAGTAATATTACCTGTGGTTTTCTTGATGATGGTTTTGCTTACAACGGCATTGGGTATATATTGAATGATTTCAACTATAATGTGTGATTTAGATTTATCAAGTTCTGAAGTATCCATGATTTTTGTTTAAGTATGCATTAAATAACATTTTCATTAAAATGGCTTTATCAATGGAACTGTTAATTGTTTAAAGGTAGTTACTTTATAATGGCCAACAGGGTATATTCCGATAAATCGGTATAACGTCAGGATTCACTTTTAGCCGGCAGTATTAAACTGATGCCTATTATAAAAAGAAGACTCCAAACCCTCCATATATGATTAGGTTTTTAATATCGCTATCGGTTGCATACCGAAACACTTTAACGGTATACAGTAGGCTTGTAAGTCCGAGTAAGGTAAGTAGCACTCCAAAAATTCTTTTGTTGTTCATATTGATTAATTTACGATTTAAAAAAGTTGATTGGAGCAACAGTAAAGGTTGTTTATTTTAGACTTATCGACTTGTACAATATTTTTAATTATTGGTAAAATTCACACATTAATCAAAATAAAAAACGCCCATAAATTACTCATGGGCGTTTTCATTATAATTTGTATACTTTTAGTAAGCTACTTTCAATTCTACACGACGGTTTTTAGCACGTCCTAATGAAGTTTTGTTATCAGCTATTGGTTTGCTTTCGCCATACCCTTTTGCTGTTAAACGTGACCCTGTAATTCCTTTACCTAATAAGTAAGTACGAACCGAATCAGTTCTTTTTTGCGAAAGTGTTTCATTAAAGGCATCCGAACCATTACTGTCGGTATGACCGTCGATTGTTAGGCTCGCTCCATCATATTTATTCATGATTCTTACCAACTCATCCAATAATGACAAAGAGGCAACTTTTAATTTATCACTACCGTTTTCAAAGAATAATTTGCTTCCGATATAGTTGATTCTCACAACATCCTGTTTGGCAATTTCCGGACATCCTTTGTTTTCCATGCTTCCTTTAGCATTTGGACAACGGTCATCAATATCAGCTACACCATCACCATCTGTGTCAGGACAACCTTTTAGGCTCACAGGACCAGCTAAATCAGGACATCTGTCTACATCATTGGATACACCATCTTTATCATTATCCATAGGACAACCTGAGGCATCAACAGGAGTTCCTGCTTTTGAATTCGGGCATTTGTCATCCATATCGGCTACACCATCGTTATCTGCATCAGGGCAACCTTTAAGTGCAACGGTTCCTTTAGTATCAGGACATCTGTCTTCCGCGTCGGCAACACCATCATTATCCCTGTCAGGACAACCATTCATCATTGCAGTTCCGGCAGCATCAGGACACGTATCCAAATAATCGGCTACACCATCTTTATCCCTATCAAGCGGGCATCCTTTTTTGTCAACGGCTACACCAGCTGGCGTATCGGGACATTTATCCTTGCTGTCAGAAACACCATCATTGTCGGTGTCTTTTCCACTTCCGAAACTATAGGTAAGACCTGCACTGTGTAAAAGGAAATCATCATTTGTACCCCCATTTTTAGCTCCGTCACGGCTGTCATTATTGCTAAACATAAAGGTCTCCTGAAGGTTTAGGCTCAATGAAGGGCTCAGGGTAATGTTTATACCACCACCTGTAGTTGGCCATGCAGAGTCAATCATTTCTTTATGGAAGTTTAGCTGCCTGTCGAAAAGGATAGCACCAACACCTATAAATCCATAAGGTGTGATAACATATTCTGAACCAATTGGCTTAATCCTTAAATTCACGTTCGCGGCACTGAAGTCACTCTTGAATCCTGTTAGGCTGCTGCTGTCGTAACCTAAAGTTCCACGGCTATACATTGCATTAAGGTCAAAATATTTCGATAGGTAATATGAAATACTGATACCGCCAAAACCGTAGCTTGTTTTATCAGTCTGGTACCAGTCCCTTCCCAAATCACCATGATATTGGATCATTCCGCCATTAAGTCCAACACTAAATTTCCTGTCTGCGGTTTGAGCATTTGTTGCCATAGTTGCAGAAAGGCAAACGCATAATAGTAATAGTAATTTTTTCATTTTGTTATTGTTTTAATTTTTGACAAAGGTGGTATAGGTAACATCATAAGATGTTATATAACTATCTCTATAGTTTGTGTTATTCACACATCAAGCCAGAAATTAAAAAAGCCCTGTTGTAAGTGCAACAGGGCTTTCGATATCAAAAGGCTTCCCATTTAATATCATCTAATCAACGTTTTAGATCCTTATATTTCTTTCTGGTATTTTGTTATGATATAAACTGATGCAAAGTTCATTGATGAGGCTTATATGTTTGTTATACTATTTCAACCCATGTTTTTATAATTAGCATATCATTGAAAATAAAAAACGCCCCATGCTTTGTATACATGTGCGTTCTTCATTATGAAAATTATTGCACTTATTTCATCTTACCATTGACCATTGCAACGGCAGCCCCAACACCTGTAGCTAATACCAATGAGCCAAGAATGTCAATTGCCATATATTTGTAGTCTATGGTCTCGTTGCCCATATTCATAAAGAAATGAGAACACAATCCCATAAATACTGCAATACCTAATGCCATTTTGATTCCGGTACTTACATTGGAAATGCCTTCTCCCTGTGAAAATACCCAAGAGATTAAAAAACCAAATGACATACAGCCTAAGAAGATAAACAAATAGTTTTCCTTTGCTCCAGGTTCCTGAGGCATCATGTCATAAAGTAAGACGCCATAAACAAGCCATCCTAAAAGAAAGTCTACAATTCCGCCGACAATTCCGCCGACAATAAAGTTTTTTACATTCATAATATACATTTATTGGTTAGTGTAATAAAAGTATTGATAATTAAACGATTGTTAAAAAAACAGGATGATTAATTATTAACTATTTAAAAATCAGTATTGTTAATAACGCTAAGCTATTAAATGAAATGCATAATTATAGAGTTTTGAAAGTTTGTCAACTATTGAATTTTATAATGAACTTAAAAAATGCTATAAATAGGATTGGGCAAGGCAATCTTATTTTTGTTTTGTAGAACTTAAAACAATAGTACCATGTTGGCAATCGGACACAAAGTAAAACAGGAATTTGGTACTCAGGTTATGGAAGTCATTGGTTTTGAACCTGAGTTTGTAGAAAATGTTATTACCCAATGGGAGGATGAAGTTGGGAATAGAGTTACAGCCAAGTTTATGGAAGCACAGCTCCAACTAGTGGAGTAGGCAGTATCATCATATTCCAACACCTCGCTATTGTATTACTAAAAGTAGAAAGTATACAATAGCAAGGTTGGTGGAGGAACTTTATTTTTAGATTTTTTCTTCGCGTTCCCAGAATCTATGGTTGCCCATCGCGGTTACAAAGGATTGTGGGAATTTTTTATGTGTCTGCTCATTGGTAAGGACACCGGCATCAGCATTTTTACCATCTTTAGCTGCGTTGGTTTTAGCCAATACATGCAAACCTTCATCTTCTGCCGCAATAAATTTGCAGTGTTTGAAGGCATCATTTATAAATTCGATGACATCATTGTTATCCTTTAAGGCGGTTGTCCCTTTTCCGGCCGGGACAAATACAGCGTCAAAGAGTACTGAAGCGGCAATAAGATAGCTTTGGTCAACCGGAATTGCATTTCCTTCAGAGGCGGTAATCGTTCCTAAGTGTGGTGCAATGATTTTTACCTTTGCACCGGCTTTTTCAAGGGCATTTTTCATTTCGTTAACCGATGCGCTACTTACGCCGTCATTGCAAAGAAAGGCTACCTGACGGGTTGCGATGGTATCAGAAATGGTTTTGTTTTTCAGCATGCTTAAAGCATCAGAAGCGGTAATCTTAGATTTCTTTACCACTTTTGGTTCCTGCTTGTTTGAATCAGCATCTGCACCAACACCGTGGTTCATTGGTTTTTCAAGTGCTTTTGGAACTTCCATTCCGAGGCCTTCAGCTACTTTTTCAGCTAACTTGGTGTCAATCTGTGATAACAACCCAAGTGTGCGGATTCGGATGGCTTCGGTTTCTACTTTTCCTAATTCAAAACGTAGCGCTTTTATAATATGACCTTGTTCTACCGGAGTCTGGCTGTTAAAGAATAAGGTAGCCTGGCTGAAGTGGTCGGAGAAACTTTCGCTGCGTTCCCTTACTTTCTGTGCATCGACACGTTCATTGAAACTGGCAAATCCTCCTTCTTCAATTTTTGCCTGAAAAGGACATCCGCCACCCAGTGAGTTAGGATGGTAACTTACGCGGCCTTTGGCAATTTCCTGACGCATATGACCATCACGCTGATTGTTGTGCATTGGCGCTACAGTTCTATTGATAGGTATTTCGTGAAAGTTTGGACTTCCTAATCGTGATAATTGCGTATCGGTATAAGAGAATAATCTTCCCTGTAAAAGCGGGTCGTTTGTAAAATCGATTCCCGGTACTACATGTCCCGGATGAAAGGCAACCTGTTCGGTCTCTGCAAAGAAATTGTCAGGGTTTTTGTTAAGGATCATTTTACCGATAATAGTAACAGGAACAAGTTCTTCGGGTACCAGTTTTGTAGGATCTAATAAATCGAAATCAAAATTATGTTCGTCGGCTTCGGCGATAAGCTGTACACCCAATTCCCATTCCGGGAAGTTGCCACCTTCAATCGCCTCCCATAAATCCTGTTTGTGGAAATCGGAGTTTTTTCCTGATATCTTTTGTGCTTCATCCCATACTACGGCGTGTGTTCCTAACTTTGGTTTCCAATGGAATTTTACAAAATGAGATTCGTTATTGCTGTTGATAAAGCGGAAGGTGTGTACTCCGAAACCTTCCATCATTCGAAGGCTTCTTGGAATGGCACGATCGGACATCGCCCACATAATCATGTGCATCGATTCGGGCATCAGTGAAATGAAGTCCCAAAAAGTATCATGTGCAGAGGCTGCCTGTGGCATTTCATTGTGTGGCTCAGGTTTAACCGCATGTATTAGGTCAGGGAATTTCATGGCGTCCTGTATAAAGAAAACCGGCATATTGTTGCCCACAAGGTCATAGTTGCCTTCCTGGGTGTAGAATTTTACTGAAAAACCGCGGACATCTCTTGCCAAATCGGTAGAGCCTTTTGAGCCGGCCACTGTAGAAAAGCGCACGAACACTGGTGTTTTTATTGACGTATCATTTAGGAAACCGGCTTTGGTATATTTGGCCAATGGTTTATACAGTTCAAAATAGCCGTGTGCTGCTGAACCACGGGCATGTACAATCCTTTCCGGAATTCGCTCATGGTCAAAATGGGTAATTTTTTCGCGAAGGATGAAGTCTTCCAATAGGGAAGGACCTCTTTCGCCAGCTTTGAGGGAATTGTTATTGTCATTGATTTTGACTCCTTGATTGGTAGTAAGAAATTGACCTCCGGCGTCTGATTTGTTGCCGTTGAGGTCTTCCTGTTTGGTACTTTCGTTAGTTTTGTTTTTCATCGTTATTTTGTTTTTGGTTATGTTTTCAATAGGGAACGAAGAAGCTCACTGCATTAAGAAATGTTATAGGGCTTATTGTTTTGTTTTTTGAGAATCCAAAGTTAGTCGGCTAACAATCGATTTGTTTTACAACTATCTAACAGATGGTTATACAATTTCCATAACAAATGATGTGAAATACAGGAATAAAAAAAGCCCCTTAATTAAGGAGCTTATATGCTATAAATCAATGTGTCTATTGTTTTTTAAAATGGCCGCTGTCGACGTCTTTTAAGAATGAAATAACGCCAGGGAAATAATGCTGCTGATCGTCGTATTGCGAACAATGGCTTCCGTTAGGACAAAATAGAAAGCGTCCGTTTTGGACTTCCTTTGAAATCCACTCCATGTGTTTTGGATCCATCGTGTCGTATTTTGCGCCAATGACTAATGTTGGAATGGTAAGTGTTTTTAGTCTTTCCGTAACATCCCAATCCTTTAAGGTAGCGTCGCCTGTAATTCCGAATTCACTTGGTCCCTGCATGTAAATATATACTTTCGGATTGATATGCTTAAACGCCCTGTTAACCGATTCCGGCCATTTATCTATAGGCATTCTTAAGATATGTTCTGTGTAATAATATTTGAATAGTAGTTCAGTATACTTCGGATTGGTGTAATCCTTGTTGGCTTCGAAAGTTTTTATCTTTTCGAATACCTGTTTGTCCAATTGTGGCCCCAATACTTCGTCGGCATATTTGTTGTAGGCCGGTGCGCTCGCCATCATATTGGCAATGATAAGACCTTTGAGGTTTTTTGATATTTGAGCGCATATTCCATGGCAAGTATACCGCCCCACGATTGTCCCATCAGATAAAAGTTGGTATTGTCCAATTTTAGTGCTTTGCGCACCTGCTCCACTTCCTCTACAAAGCGTTCGTTCGTCCAAAGACGATTGTCATTGGGTTGGTCGCTGTAGTAAGAACCCAATTGGTCATAGTAAATATATTCGATGCCTTCCTGCGGGAAGAAGCCGTCAAAGCATTCGAAAAGCTCGTGGGTTAGGCCAGGACCACCATGCAATAGCAGTACTTTTATTTTCGGGTTATTGCCAACGCGTTTGGTCCATACTTTAAAGTTCCCGGCAGGAGTAGTAATCGGAATCATTTTGATGCCACCGGTCGACTGATCATCTCTTTCGGAAAAGTCTAGATAACTATTTTTTGGAATTTCTTCGGTGGTTTGTTTAGTAGTAACTTCCTCTTTATTGTCCTTACATCCCGAAAATAAAAGTAATGTTAACAATAGGCTGCAGATTAGTTTTATTTTCATGGCTAAGGATTTTAGAGGTTAGTTTGAATCGTATATCTTATGAAACAGGTTAATATATTTTTCCATTACAATCTTACGCTTCAGTTTCATTGTCGGCGTTAGGTGTCCAGCCGGAACGGTCCATAAGTCAGGCGTTAATTCGAACCTTTTGATTTTTTCCCAATTCCCGAATTTCTCGTTTATGGTTTCCACTTCCTGTTGGATACGTTTGATGACTTCAGGATTTTGTATTATTTCCTCATTGGTTGTACCGATGTGCAATTTGTGGATTTTAGCCCATTCCTTTACGAATTCAAAGTTTGGCTGAATAAAGGCTGCAGGCATTTTCTGCCCGTCTCCGATGACCATAATCTGTTCGATAAAACGCGATTGTTTCATCGCATTCTCCAGCAATTGTGGCGCAATATATTTACCGCCTGAAGTTTTAAACATTTCCTTTTTACGGTCGGTGATCCTTAAAAATCCATCCGCATCTACTTCGCCAATATCACCTGTATGGAAATAACCGTCTACAATTGCCTCTTTGGTTAACACCTCGTCTTTGTAATAACCCATCATAACGTTGGGGCCTTTGCAAAGGATTTCGCCATCGGCAGCGATTTTAACTTCTACATTTTGGATAATCCTTCCGGCAGTTCCTATTCGGAAACCTCTATTGCGCATATCATTTACCGATATTACCGGTGAAGTTTCGGATAAGCCGTAGCCTTCCATTACATAAATTTCAGCGGCAGCGAATATTCTCGCCAATCTAGGCTGTAAAGCGGCACTTCCGTTAACAATCAAATCTAATTTGCCACCCAATCCTGCTTTCCATTTGCTGAAGATCAGTTTGCGGGCGATCTTTAATTGGAATTCGTACCACGTGCCATTCGCTCCGTAAGGCTCATATCTTAATCCGATTTCAACCGCCCAGAAGAACAGTTTCTTTTTTATCCCGGTAAGTTCTGAACCTTTGGCAATAATCTTGTCGTATACTTTTTCGATAAGCCTTGGGACGCCTGTCATTACGTTGGGATTGACTTCCTTTATGTTGTCCGAGATCTTTTCAATCGATTCACCAAAGTAGATAGCCACGCCATAATACTGATAAATATAGGTTACCATCCTTTCATAAATGTGGCAAATCGGAAGGAAGCTCAACGCCCGGCTTTTTCCTGGATCAAACGGAATACGTTCGGCACTATCTAAAACGTTAGAAACAATATTATTGTGCGACAGCATCACCCCTTTTGGTTTTCCTGTCGTTCCCGAAGTGTAGATTATGGTGGCTAATTCTAATGGCTTTACATTATTTTTTCTTTCTTCAACCTCATTCTGATTGCTTTCATCCTTACCTAATTCAAGTAGTTCCGACCAGTTTCTGCAACCTGTAATTTCATTAAAGGAGAACACTTCCTTTAGCTTTGGAACATTCCCTTTAATGTGATTGACCTTTGCAAGGACTTCATCATCCGACACAAAGCAATACATGGCTTCGGAGTGGTTTAGGATATACTCATAATCGGTTTCTGAAATGGTTGGATAAATCGGAATAGTTTGTGCTCCAATTTGTAAAACGCCAACATCCATAATGTGCCACTCCGTCCTGTTGTTGGAAGAGATGATGGCAATCTTATCGTTTTTCTGAATGCCCATTCGCAGTAAAGCCCTTGAAATGGTATTGGCTTTTTCAAGATACTCTTTGGTCGAGGTTTTAATCCATTGCCCATTTTGTTTGGTAACCAAAGCATCCTTTAAGTTGTATTTTTCAAGCTGGTGGTAGGGAAAGTCAAAAAGTCTTGTGATTGGAGTCATTGTGTGGTTAATTTTAATGCAAATTAAATAATATTAGCTTCATCCACAATATTAATTTAAAATATAAAGAATTTACCATTGAAATATGTAGTTTTGTTCTCCATAATTTTATGCTGAAAATGAAAAAATACCCCCGTTTTGACGAGTATAAAGTGCTAGCTTTAAGGATTTTACTGGCTTACATTTTTTACTCCATAGCACGCGTTTTATTCTATGTGTACAACAGTTCCCTGATAAAAATTGACAGTGTAACTGATTTCCTGAACCTTTGTTACCACGGACTTGCCTTTGATACCACTACGATTCTGTATGTCAATGGTTTGTTTATTTTGGGTTCGATCCTGCCTTTTGTCAATAATTCTAAAAAGACCTATCAGAAAGTACTTTTTTATATTTATTTTAGTACCAATTTACTGGCGTATGCTGCCAATTTCATCGATTTTATTTATTACCGCTATACGTTCAGCCGAAGCACAAGAGCTTCCTTGGATACACTTGAGAATGAACAAAATAAAGGGCTGTTGCTTTTTAATTTCCTGATTAATTACTGGCATGTATTTTTGCTGTTTTTCGTGTTGGCTTTTGCGTGGATCTGGTTGTACAAAAAGACAAATGTACAGCCTAAGCAGGAAACACCCAACACTAAGTATTTTGGGTTCTCCATTGTGAGTTTATTATTCATAGCAACCATTTGTATTGGAGGTATTCGTGGCGATTTTAAGAAAAGTACACGGCCAATTAACATCCTCGATGCCAGCCGCCATGTATCGAATGTATCGCAGTCTGATGTTGTTTTGAATACACCATTTGCTATTATAAGAACCTGGAACACCAATACCTTCAAGAAGGTTAACTTCGTTTCAAAAGCGCAGGTTGATCGTTTGTTGGTTCCGATAAAGGAGTATAAAAACAATCCGCCTACTAAACCCAATGTCGTTATTTTCATCCTCGAAAGTTTTGCGCGCGAATACAGCGGCGCTTTTAATAAAAACTCAAAAATACCTGGTTATGAAGGCTATACTCCGTTTGTGGATTCATTGGCGAATCACAGCTTGATTTTTACCAATGCGTATGCCAATGGCTGGAAATCGATTCACGGAATGTCATCAGTGATTGCCGGAGTTCCGTCGTTCCAGAATGCTTTTACTTCGTCGCCTTATCCAAAACAGAAAATTGAATCCTTGGTTTCCACCTTGAAAGGTCAGGGTTATGATACTTCCTTTTTTCATGGTGCACCAAATGGGTCGATGGGATTTTTAGGTTTCGGGAATATTTTGGGCTATGACCATTACTATGGTAAGACCGAATATAATAACGATGCCGATTTTGATGGCGTTTGGGGAATTTGGGACGAACCCTTTTTTCAGTATTTTAATAAAACATTGTCGCAGAAAAAGCAGCCTTTTATGGCCACCTTGTTTTCGGTTTCCTCACATGAACCCTATAAAGTTCCCGAAAAATATAAAGGCAGATTTCCAAAGGGAAAGGTTAACATCAACGAAAGCATTGGATATACTGACTATGCACTGCAACAGTTTTTCGCTGCTGCTAAAAGGCAACCTTGGTATAAAAATACGATTTTCGTAATGGTTGCCGATCATGGAAATACCATCGCTTACGATGAATATAAAAAGGAATTCAATAAGAATACTGTCCCAATCCTGTTCTTTTCGCCAGATGAAAAATACGTTGGAGTCAACAATGACTGGGCACAGCAGATTGATATCTATCCGACATTATTGGATATGATTGGCTATCAGAAACCCTTTAGGAGTTGGGGCAGGAGTTTGATTAATGATAAACAGGTGGCACCTTTTGTAATTAAGTATGGGTCGAATATGTACCAGTTTATGAGTGGGAATTACATCTGCACTTTTGACGGCAAAAAGGCCACTGGCTTCTATGATAAAAATGACAAAGCCATGGAGCACAACCTGATTTCGAAAAGAAATGCTGAGATGGATCTACTTGAATTAAGATGTAAAGCTTTTATCCAGGATTATATGGAACGTGTGATTGATAAAAGATTAACAACAGTTAAATAAAAAGAGCCACTTTTCAGTAGCTCTCATCTATATTCTATTATCTTTCACCTTAAAGTTTATGCATATTCTCCGCCAGAGTCTCAATAAACTTAGAGATTGGGCCTTTAATCATCATAGCCATCATTGGATTGAAATCGCCTTCGAATTTTAACTGCACCGCACTTGATGCATCAGAAACCGAATCAATATTTGCCGTTAGGGTGAAGGGTAATTTATCGCTTGCCGCTGCCAATACTACTTTCGAATTCGGAGTCTTATCCTTCATCTTCAGTTTGATTTCGGGCATTCCCTTTAGACCAAAATTGAAAATATCATCCCCTAAAACTTCAAATTTCGCAATATTCTCGGGCATTAATTTTTCAAAATTTTTGACATCCGATAAGGAATCAAAAATATGTTGGGCTGATTTTTCTACAGTAACCTTTGGGCTTTCTAAATTCATGTGTGTTGTGTCATTGCGAGGAACGAAGCAATCTCGTCCTCAATTATTGTTATTTTCTAAACATTCCATGTCGAAGGATTCTCACGCCATTGCTGCAAGGTGGTAAGTTCTTTTTCGGTGATATAATTTTTGGCTACAGCCAGGTTTAATAAATGATTGTAATCAGATAAAGTGTGTAAGTCGACATTCGCTTTCCTGAAATTTTCAACAGCAACATCAAAGCCATATGTGAAGATGGCCACCATGCCCTTAACATGGGCTCCGGCTTCCTTTAAAGCCTCTACAGCTAACAAACTGCTATTTCCTGTGCTGATTAAGTCTTCAACAACAACAACGTTCTGGCCGCTTTGTAAAAAGCCTTCCACCTGGTTTTGTCTTCCGTGTTTCTTTGGTTCCGGACGGACATAAACAAAAGGCAGTCCCATCATTTCGGCAACGAGCATCCCGATGCCAATGGCTCCGGTTGCTACTCCGGCTATCACGTCTGGTTTGCCAAATTCTTTCTCAATATGCTTGGAAAATTCCTCTCTTACAAAATTTCTTATGGCTGGGAAAGACAGTATGAGTCGGTTGTCGCAGTAAATTGGAGAATTCCAACCCGATGCCCATGTAAAAGGATTTCCTGGATTCAATTTAATTGCATTTATTTGTAAAAGCAATTCGGCTGTTTTTTCGGCTGTGTCTTTATTAAAAATCATAGTACAAATGTATAAAGTTTTTGTCAACGACAAACCTCTTTTTTAACAAACCAGATAGAAAAAGAAACCGATTTTCAATTGTTTTTACTGGAAAGCATTGATATTGAACAGCTCATCATCAAAATGTTTCAGAACAAAATTACGAAAGCTTCCCTGTACTATCCCGACGAAAAAGCGATCCTTAAAAAATTGAAGGAGAAAATTCCGGTTTGCAAGGCCGGAGGCGGATTGGTTTACAACCAAAAAGGGGAAGTCCTGTTCATTTTCAGGAACGGAAAGTGGGATTTACCCAAAGGCGGCATCGAAAAAGGCGAAGAGATTGAAGACACCGCCATGCGTGAAGTAGAAGAGGAGACTGGCGTTGGTGAATTATCCATTACCCGAAAACTGCAAAAAACCTATCATGTTTTTAAACGTAATGGGAAATACAAACTCAAGATAACCCATTGGTTCGAGATGCAGTCCAATTTTGACGGAATGCCTTATCCGCAGGAAAACGAAGGAATCGAAAAAGCGGTATGGCTCAATCCAGAGCAGGTAAAGGAAGCGTTGAAGAATTCCTTTGAAAATATCAAATTGTTATTTGAAGAAGAGAAATTACTTAAATAGTAATCCTTTGGTCAGACTTTTATCCCATTTAATACCAGAAATATGTACGATCTTCCGGAATATAAAGAAAAGAATGATGAAGTAATCAGGCAGTTTATCAACGATAATCCCTTTGCTTTTATTTCGGGCTGTGATAAGGATAATAAACCTGTCGCTACGCAAATTCCTGTATTTATTGAGGAAGAAAACGGGAAAAGCATACTGAGAGGGCATCTGATGAAAAATACCGATCATCATCGGGCTTTTATGCATAATCCCAATGTATTGGTGGTTTTTACTGGCCATCATACCTATGTCAGCGCGACGTGGTACAGCAATCCACACATTGCTTCAACGTGGAATTATATGTCGGTACACGCCAAAGGTGTAATTACTTTTTGGATGATGATGCACTGATTGATATACTTAGAAAAACCACCCTGCATTTTGAAGGCAATAACAAACAATCATCGACTTATTTTGACAATGTTGATGAAGCGTTTAAGCAGAAATTCATGAAATTGATCGTGGCGTTTGAAATTGAGGTTACTTCGTTGGAACATGTATTCAAATTAAGCCAGGACCGGGATGCCGAAAGCTATAAAAACATCAAAGAGAAACTGGCGCAACAAGGCGGAGACGGACAAATAATTGCCTGCGAAATGGAAAAGCGGACCAAAGAGTTGTTTCCTGACAGTGAAGCCGAACTATAGCTAAAAAACAAATAATTGGCTGTACCTTTGCGTCATGTATAAAAATCCACATTCCAACAATCTACTACTGAATTTAGGCATTGAAAGCCTGAACGAAATGCAGGAAACCGCTGCTGACGCCATATTGAATGACGCCAACGTTTTATTGCTTTCGCCAACAGGTTCAGGGAAAACCCTTGCTTTCTTACTTCCAATTTATGAAATGCTGAACGAGGACATCAATACGCGGGTGCAATGCCTGATCTTGGTTCCGTCGCGCGAATTGGGGCTGCAGATTGAACAGGTTTGGAAAAAGATGGGCACCAATTATAAAGTGAATGTATGCTATGGCGGTCATTCCATCGAAACCGAAATCAAGAACCTGTCGAATCCACCGGCGGTTTTAATTGGAACGCCTGGACGGATTATGGACCATATCGACAGAGGAACATTCAAAACCGATTATATTGAAACTTTGGTTTTGGATGAATTTGATAAATCGCTGCAACTTGGTTTTCATGAGCAGATGTCCTTTATCATTTCGAGGCTGACCAAGCTTAACAAACGGATATTGGTTTCTGCTACTTCTGATATAGAGATTCCGAAATATACAAGAGTTGTCAATCCGACCGTTTTGGATTTTATTCCACATCAGGAAGAAAATACCAACCTCGATATGAAAATGGTGGTTTCGAAAGAGAAGGACAAAATCAATTCGCTTTTCAACCTCATTTGTTCACTGAAATCGGAATCGGCGATTATATTCTGCAACCATCGTGACGCCGCAGAACGCATCAGTGACACCTTAAACGAAAAAGGAATCTATGCCACTTACTATCACGGCGGAATGGACCAGGACGAACGTGAGCGCGCTTTAATCCAGTTCAGGAACGGAAGCGTCAGCTATCTGGTTACAACCGATCTGGCGGCACGTGGTTTAGATATCCCCGAAATGAAGCACGTTATCCATTATCATTTACCATCAAAAGAAGACGAATTCACCCATAGGAACGGAAGGACCGCAAGGATGCTTGCTTCGGGAACGGCTTATATCATCGCACACGAAAGTGAAAAAAAATGGATTATATCGACTACGGCATGAAAACCCTGAATGTCGAAAAATCCACAACCTTGCCTAAGCCACCGGAATTCCAGACCATCTATATCAGTGGCGGAAAGAAAAATAAGCTGAACAAGATTGACATCGTTGGATTCTTTTCGCAAAAAGGGAAATTGGAGAAAGGCGATTTGGGATTGATAGAAGTGAAAGACTTCATTTCATTCGCCGCTGTAAAATCCAAAAAGTAAAGGACTTATTGAACGCCATCCGCGACGAAAAAATGAAAGGCAAAAAGTTCAAGATTGAAGTGGCGCGGAAAGTGATTAAGAAGGAGGAATAGGAGAGTGTTCAGTGTTCAGTTTTTAGTGTTCAGTTTTTCCAACTCGGCCTTTAGCAGTTTTTCTTCATATTGCAATACATTCAATTTTATCTGGAGTTCAATCATTTCAAACGATTCGCCGATTTGTACATCTTCTTTGGCACGTTTAAGTATTTTGTTGATTTCAACGGCTACAAATTGAGGCTGTTCGTTTTTGCTGTTTTCGCAATATCTCTCTAAGTGAAGCGCCGCTTCAGCTCCCGATATTTTCTTTTGGAGGTCACTTATCTTTTTGGACACAATACGCTGGCGGTTTAAGTTGGTTAACAGTGATAATTTCAGTTTCCTTGCTGTCCTTTCATTAGGCTGGGCAGACTCAGGTTTCTTTTTGGCTGCTTTTTCCTTGGCGGATTGTACATAAGTAAGCATTTCCGCAAATTGTTTTTTCGCTTCAAAAGGCAAATCCCTTTTCCCTGATTCGAACATAGACCACTGTGCACGGCTTATTTTTAATAGTACGGCCATTTCTTCCTGGCTGGCACCTAATAACTCCCTAATGTTCCCTTTCTTTAATTTCATGGCTTTGTCGTTTTAAAATCCTTATCAAAAATGCTGCCATTCTGTTTCAAATTTTTTGAAATGAAATTTTTGAAACACTTTTTGTTTCAATTTTTTTAAAATGAAAATTTTGAAACAAGAATTAAGTTGTTGATAATTATTGGGTAGGGGGAAAGGGTGTGATGGGATTTGTAGTATATTAGCTAATGATAGTTGTCATATATATACACATGTTATACGCAAGCAATTAATTGCATCTATGAAAATATATCTTTACATTCTAATTTTCGCTTTTCTTAGTTCAAGTTGTGGACAAAAAGAACCGAAAAAGAAACCCGAAAATAGACAGCTTGAAAGTTTGAAGTATGGTTTTAAATCAGCAACAGAATATACACCGTTGAGTTTTATAAAAGCTGCTCAAAATAGAAATCCGTTAAATTTATTTGAAACTCAAAATGATTTCCCCAAAGATTGGGTTAAGATTGTAGATATAGATTCACTTGTATCAATTATTGATTCAAAGGAAAAGTGTAATTGTTATTTTAATCCTTTTTCTTCGTACATACCAAACGACAGTGCTCAAGTTGGCGGATTTGCGATTGAATTTATAAAAGCATTTAAAGAGAATAAGAAGGTGAATTTAGGATTATATAGTTGCCCAAAGCTTAATGAAAAAGAAGCCGAAGAATTAAAAGTTTGGTGGGAAAACCAAAAGAAAGAATAATTGCCTGCGTATAACAGCCGTTTCTCGCAATTGCGAATTTTGCTTAATCTAGATGTTGATTTTCCGCCGGAAAATCTTATTTTAGCAGAAAGTACGCAGTTCCGCAGTTCGCAACTGACGAGAAGCGGCGGAACGTTATACCTAATGCAAAAAACTGACTATCACTTACAATTTTATAATGCATCTAAAACGATATTTATGAATTCTTCATTTTTCCACACAATTTTTTTACGTCATTTTTTATTATATTATTTAGTTGTTCAAAATCCCAAGAGCCTACTACAATAGAAATAGGCAACCAAGAATGGACTACCAAAAACCTAGATGTAGTAACGTTTAGAAATGGCGATACCATACCCGAAGTGAAAAGTGATTCAGACTGGAAAAATTCTTGGAAGGAAAGTAAACCAGCTTGGTGTTATTATGATAATGACCCTAAAAATGGCCAAAAATATGGTAAACTATATAATTGGTATGCGTTGAATGACCCTAGAGGGATAGCTCCAAAGGGGTATCATTTGCCAAGTAAAGCAGAATGGGATAGCTTAATATCTTATCTGGGAGGCGATAAAATTGCAGGTAAGAAGATAAAAATCACAGTAGACGGCAATGGTACTAACGAAAGTGGTTTCTTAGGTCTTCTGGGTGGCCTTCGTTATGCAAATAGTGGTTTTACTAATGTTGGCAAAGCTGCAGGTTGGTGGAGATATACCGAAGGTGATACTTATAACGCTTGGTTCTACTATATCAGTTACAGTAGTGACTACTTACTCAGTCACAACTTCGATAAAGGTATGGGCATTTCTATTCGTTGCCTAAGGGATTAGGCTATAAAGCACTAGGTATAACAGCCGTTTCTCGCAATTGCGAATTTTGTGGTAAGTTCACGTTTGCGTTTCGCAAGAATTTTTATCTTTAACAGAAAATAAAAAGTTTCGAAGTTCACAACTGAAGAGAAGCGGCTGCACGTTAGCTGCAAGCTTGCCCCAGAATCAAGAATATTCATAACTGACACTAATTATTAAATAGTATATTTGAAATTAAAACTTAAACCTCAATTTATGAAAAAAATTCTTCTATTATCCTTCTTCTTTTGTTTTAGTTCATTTGCCCAAAATAATGTTTTTTATTTCGTTCGCGGCACTGATACCATATATGCAAAGCAAATAAGTTACAACCTTACCATTCAAAGTTACTTGTCAAGTATCAACTATACCGATATGGATGGTAAAACCGTCGAATTGAAAGGAAAGAAAAACTTAGCCGACGTAACATCCTTTTACATAGGAGGAAGTACAATAGATAGAATTCCCCAAAAAGCAAGTAAGCCTAAAAGCTATGTAAAATGGGCAACACGCGTTGTTGACGGCAAACTAAAAGTAAACTACTATTATAATGAAATGAGAGTCAATAATATGAGCACTGGTTTTATGGGTGGAGGCACTACAACTTCTTCCATAACTAAATTTTTCATCAGAATGCCTGATGGCACTTTTTATGACATAAGAAAAAGTGGCGACCGCAAAAAGTACATAATCCCCTATCTAAAACAGTGCGATGCTTTTAATTCAGCTTATAAAGGTAATTTTGATAGCAGTTATGAAGAGTTCACAAAAACGATTACGCTTTATAATTCATTATGTAAATAAAAGCCAGCAACTAACAGCCGTTTCTCGTCAATTGCGAATTTTGTGGTAAGTTCACGTTCACGTTTCGCAAGAATTTTTATCTTTAACAGAAAATAATTCGTTCCGAAGTTCGCAACTGACGAGAAGCCGCGTAACGTTGTGAGAAAGGGCTAGACCGCGCGTCGAAAAACAAAACCATTTTGTATATTTGAAACTATGAATTTGATTAGTCAAAATATCGAACTTATTAATGCACTTTGTAAATTACACAAAGTAAAGCGTTTATATGCTTTTGGTTCTGTATTAACTGACAAGTTTAATGAACAAAGTGATATAGATTTAATTGTCGATTTTAGTGACATTCAATTGCTGGATTACGCCGACAATTATTTTGATCTGAAGTTTTCTCTTGAAGATGCTCTTAAAAGATCCGTAGATTTATTAGAAGAAAAAGTGATAAGAAATCCTTATTTCAAAAAGGCTATCGAAAAAAATAAGCAACTAATTTATGGATGATTATATTTACGCTTGGCTTTTCGACATAAAAAACTTCAATTGATGAAATTGGAAGTTAAAGTTGGACGAGTTTGGAGTTATAGAAGCAGTTGAAAATTTGAAGTAAATGGAAGCCACTAACATCAGCTTCACACAATACCTGCTTTCATTTCCTTATCCCAAAATCACTCAAAACAAAATTTCCATATCTTTACACAAAGCGGTAAATAGGTATTCAATTATATTAATTCAAAAACAGTAACTATGAGAACCATCTTTTGCTTTTTTGTTATTTTGATATTTAACTGCAATGGCCAGGCTACGTTTGGTCAATCCACTAAACCCAGTGTGGACTTTTTAGATCAGTTAAAAAAATTTAAAGCTGACTACCTCAAAGGTATTTTGGATGAGAATCCTGAGATTATCCAAGGCTACCTGGCTGACGACTTTCGCTTAATGCCTGAATTTCAAAAAACAATAAAAAATAAGCAAAATTCTTTATTGTATTTTAAACTGTTTGCTGACCGTTTTGACACACAAAGCCTGTCCAGAAGTGAGATCGAAGTCCTCGACCTCGGAACACGTATAGTCGAAATAGGAACATTTTCGACCAAAATCAAATCAAAAACCCAGGACAAGTATTATGAGCTGAAAGGGAAGTATGTCGATTTGTGGGAAAAAAAGGAAAGCAAATCTTCTTACTCACTCAGTCATGGAATTATGACCATCCTGTGGATTTCACTGAACAGTTACAATTTAAGGAGGTTCCGTCGACAGTTGTAGCTTATGAATCGCACCTGCCTGTAAATAATTCAATTAGTTTTGAGCTCGCAGCTTTGAATAAATTCATGGAAACCATTATTCCGGAACGCGACTCTAAAATTTGGTCACAATTTTATACCGACGATGCTATCTGGCTTTATACCGGACATGAAGTTATCCAGGGCCGGAAATCATTGGACGGCTTCTTTAAAAAGCATGTCGACGAGTTACCTATATTTGAAAAACTGGATGTAAGAAACGACCGCATTGACAGTTCCGGAATGTATACAATAGAATATGCAAGCCACATCGCAATAATAAGGAACGGAGATTTTTCAGGCGTTTTTACTGGTAAGGACTTGGTTATTTGGAAACGGGAACCTGATGGAAGTTTAAAAATTTTCCGCCACATCGGAACTTATGATTGATATTTTGAATTATGGCAAAAAAAGTAAAAATCCTATATTTGATATTATCCATTGTACAACTTGGATATGGGCAGTCACTAACACCCGAAAGAGTTAATTTTTTGGATTTCACTCCTGTAATAGACGGAAAGCCAGACGATAAATTAAAGACTCTTGAAAGGAAAAAATTCAAACACTTTTTCAGGTTCGACAACCCGGTTACCGATTCCATCGATATAACTTATATTTTGGGTTATACAACAACACATCTTTATTTATATATCGAAACAAAAACAGACAGCATCACCTATAGGGACAGGGGATTTATCAATGGGGACGGATTTAAATTATTGCTTGCCAGGCAGCAGCAGGGTTTGTCAACAGATGAGTTTTATGATATTGTATTCTCTCCTTCTAAAGACAAAAATTACTGGGCCAGGAAAAGGATCTGGGAATATAACAGGAACCAAAAGCATGGAAAAAAATTAAGTGCCAAAACCCAATTTGAAGAAACCAGCTTTAACGGGAAATGCGGTTTTGAAGTATTATTAGCGTGGGATGATATTGAACCATACCATTGGAGTTCCGGGCAATTAGGATATAATTTATATTTTGCAAAAGCAATTGGCAATGATTCGGCCAATGGTTACTCTGTCGTAGAAGATGAAGGGATATGGGATGAGGAAATCCCTAAAAGAAATTTCGTACCGGTAATTTTTGAAAAGCCAAAAAAAGTTAGCAAGGCATTTATAACGGCAAAACTTCCCAAAAGGAACACCAGGCTTGGTGACTCCTTAAGTTTAAATATAATATCATTATCTAAGGCCAAAATACCTAAAACAATTGAAGTTACTATCCAGGATGATGCTTCTGGAATAGTGCTTGACAAAAAAATAAATTACACTATTAAAAAGGATTTGCAAAATGAACTTTTAGTATTGGATTCACGTAATTTAAAGCCGGGTCATTACAATATGACTGTTCGTTCTTCCAACGATACCATTGCCCGATATGATTTTGTAGTTTTTCCGAAGTTTGATTTCGAGGCATTGCATTCCCAAATTGTAAGCAATCAGCATCATTTAGAATTAGGTACAGTAAATACGCTGATGTTCAAAATAAATACTATTGAGCAGCATTTAAATAAACTAAAGACATATGAAACAGGTAAAAAGGTATTGGATGAGTATCTCCAATTTGAGGCAGAACTAAATCAGTTTTTGAATGGCAGTGAGCCTTACAAAGGGCTTATGCAATCTTATAGAAGGGCTTTTAAGTCGAAATATGACAATACCTATCAACCATATAGCATAAAATTACCGAAAGATTATGATTCAACTAAAAAATACCCGTTACTGGTATTCCTTCATGGCAGCGGGCAGGACGACCAGGGCTTATTGAAAATGGCAAGGAGTGGCGGCGGGTTTATTGAAATTGCCCCATTTGCCAGGGATATGTTCAATTGCTATGATTCGGTCAATTCACAAAATGACATTCTTGAAGCTATAGACGATGCAGCTCTTCATTTTTCGGTAGACAGGGATAAAATTATAATCGGCGGTTTTTCTATGGGAGGATATGGAGCATTACGGACATACTACGAACATCCGGAAATGTATAAAGGGATAGCCGTATTTGCCGGGCACCCGGATTTGGCAAACGATTGGCTGGGTGCAGGTCATCCGGATTTCCTGGACGATAAATTCCTGGCTCATTTCCCAAAAACCCCGGTCTTTATTTATCATGGAAGAAAAGATGGAGCATTACCCGTTTCTAAAGCAGAGGAATTAATAGCTAAGCTAAAATCGAAAGGGATATTTGTCACGGCAAGGATAATTGATGATAAAACCCATGAATATCCAGACGATGAAACCAATAAAATTTATTTTGAGTGGTTGATGAAAATTATTGAAAAATAATGCAAGGCGGAATGTCAGCGGTAATTGTTCCCCTTTGTTAAAACGTAATTTTTGAACGGACGGATAAAATATGAATTCTCAGAAAAGCCATGGCAACATTCTTCGCCTGGAGGTTGGTATTTTGTTTCGTTTCCTAAACAAATGGCAAAAGAAATCAGAAGCCTATTAAAATCGGAAGAAGAAGGCTGGGGAAGATTGAAAGTGTTGGCAAAGATTGGAAATACAGAATGGAAAACCGCGATCTGGTTCGACTCAAAAAATGAAACTTATTTGTTGCCTTTAAAAGCGGAAATAAGGAAAAAGGAAAAGATCGAAACGGAAAAACAAATCGATGTGGTTATCTTACTTTGAATGTGTTAATTAAAGAAATAACTACACTAACAGCTATTTGAGACAATAACTGGTTTTATCTTTATTCCCTTTCCTTAATCTCATCGTTTTAAAATCCTTATCAAAAATGCTGCTATTCTGTTTCAAATTTTTTGAAATGAAATTTTTGAAACAAGAATTAAGTTGTTGATAATTATTAGGTAGGGGGAAAGGGTGTGATGGGATTTGTAGTATATTAGCTAATGATAGTTGTCATATATATACACATGTTAGCCAACATTGCTTAAAAACCGTACTCGAAAACAAAATTCATGAAACAACCTAAACTGAGATTTGTAACTCAAAAAGCTATTGAAGAATTGACTCGAGATTTAAATCTTGAATATGATTTGGACGATTATCAGGATTGGGAATTTATTGTTGGAAAACCGGAAGATGTAGAAAAGTATATTAAACATTACAATTCGGAAACTAATGACGATAATAAATTCGCATTAATGGAAATTATAATTCAAGCTACAGAAGAACAAAAAGCAGAAAAAGATTTTGTAAAGTATTCTGAAATTACTCGAAATTTGCTCTCAGAAAATTTCAAGCTACATGAATATTCAATATTTTATTGGTCATGTTTTGACAATAATAACTTGGAAGATTGTTGGCGAGTAACACCTTACATGAGAAGTTTGTGGAAAAAATGCAACGTTGGCTAACAGCCGTTTGGCGCAATGGCTGGTTTAGTTTTTCTTAGCCGGAAATTACTAAGTTGAAATTTTGCTTATCTTTAGGACAAATTATTAAAAAAGTCGCCACTGACGCCAAGCGGCGGAACGTTATAGGCAATTTTTAAGGACGCACTTCTTACAATCAACATTACAAGCTATGAGAAATATAATTTATTTTATTTTACTTTTCACCTTAGCTGGTTGCGAATCACGGGAAAAAAAATTTTCGTTAATTGGAAAATGGGAATTAATTGAAACTCATGAATTTAGTTATATAGCAAAAAGAACGATTCAAATAAAACCTAAAGAAGAGAAATTTTTCATTTTCAAAAATAATAATGTAGTAGTTGATGAAAATGGTAATATCGGAATATATAAACTTAATGGAAATAGACTCTTCATATCCAGTTTCAATCAGCATTATTTACTGAAATATAGAAAAGAAGATACTGATAGAATGGAATTAGATTTTACAAACTCAGAATATGCATCGGCATGTGATGAAGGGTGTACAGAAGTTTATGAAAAAGAATAAAACTGCCTATAACAGCAGTTTCGCGCAATGGCTGGTTTTATTTTCCTTAGCCGGAAAATACTCAACCGGAAATTTACATATCTTTATAATAAAGCGGTAAATTGTCGCCACTGCGTTTAGCCGCAGAACGTTGTGTGCAATTTTACTCCCACTAGTATAAAGAACAAATGAAAAAGCGATTCTATCTTTTATTTATATTAATACTTGCTCTATTTTCAGCTTATCATATTTTTATTTCTACAAATTTATTTATCCCAGAGCAGAAAGAAATATCAAAACCAAATGAACTGTTTAAAGAAATGTTTTCAGAAATTACAAAAATTGATAGACAATGTGATACAATATACTTTGTAAATTTTGACATCTACGGAATATGCGGTAATAATTCAAAACCTCATTTATCAGAATATCAAAAGAAAATAGAACAAATAAACTATTATATACAAAATCCCTATTTTATTGATCTAGAAAAATCATTTGATGAAGTAAATAGTATTAATAATAAAGTAATAATTGTTGGTAACACCCGACTTGGGAAAAACTACAATCGATGGTTTTTTTCAAATACTGTCAATTTTGACTTAGAATTAGGAAAAGACATTACTATATATCGACAAAGCTCTAAAATAGTAAATGGAAGTAATGTAGAGATTATTGTTACAGCCAATTTAAAGGAAAAAATGAAATTATTGATGAAATATAAAAATGGAAAATGGAGTTCTTCAATTTATAAATAAAAGACAAATGAAAGATATAAAAAACATACTTTTATTATTTCTTTTGCTTTCTCTTGTTCAATGCAAATCACACAAAAACAATGAATTTTAAATCGCAAAAGGAATTGTAATGGATGAAACTGGCCCGATTCCCGGTGCCCAAATCTTAGTGAAAGGAACTAAAAAGTATACGCAAGCTGATTTTGATGGCAAATTTGAAATTCAAGTAGTAAAAGGAGATACGCTAATAATTAGTTATACTGGTCTGAAAACTAAAGAAACTAGAATTAAGTCCAAAAATTATTATAAAATTACCTTATTTCCACATGTTAAACTATCTCGAAAAACGATACGTTATTACAAGCGCTATGCAAGAGAACATAATGGTAATATTCCAGAATTTTAGATTATATAAAAACTTCACACAACAGCCGTTTCTCGCAATTGCGAATTTTGTAGTAAGTTCATGTTCACGTTCCGCAAGAAGTTTTATCTTTAACGGAAAATAAAATGTTCCGCAGTTCGCAACTGACGAGAAGCGGCGGAACGTTGTGTACAATTTTAAGAACCGTCTATTAAGAAAAACTTTGTAAAATGAAATATATAGTTATTTGCCTACTTTTGGTTTTTTCGTCTTGTTCATCTCAGGTAAAGGAATTTTCTCTAATAGGGAGATGGGAGATGACTGAATTTTGGGGAAGCGACGGCGCAAAAACTTACACGGAAAAACGTGAAAATCAAAAGGTCTTTACTTTTGAACCTAACAATATTGTAAAAGATAAATTAGGGAATCAGGGAACGTTTGAAGTAAGTGGTGAAAATCTTCATATAGTATTGCCTTCAGGAGATGAATATTATCACTTTCATTATGATAAAAAGGATGTTGAAAAATTATTTCTAAGCCCGCGAACTGAAAAGTATGAGATAATTTGTGATGAAGGTTGCGAATATGTATTTGAGAAAATATAAAAAAGAAAATGAAGCTTATAAAACACATACTTTTTATATTCCTTTTGTTTGCTCTCATACAGTGCAAATCACAGAAAACTGCTGTAGTCTATAATAAAATAATAAAGGGTATTGTCATGGATAAACATGGCCCTATACCTGGCGCATATATTTCCGTAAAAGGTACAGAGAGAAAAACAAGTACAGATTGGGATGGTAAATTTGAGTTAGAAGTCAAAGAAGGTGAAATACTTTTAGTTTTTTTTCCCGGAGTGGGAAGTGTTGAAATCTCAATTGATTCCAAAGATTTTTTTAACATTTTTATACCCGACTATAAGCCACCAATAAGCAAAAAAATGAAACGTGAGCAAAGGCGCTATTTAAGAAAAAATGGAGGGATTATTGACGGCTATTAAATCTCAAAAAACTGCACACAACAGCCTTTTGGCGCAATTGCGAATTTTGCTTAAGCCGGTTGTTGATTTTCCGCTGGAAAATCTTATTTTAGCAGAAAGTACGCAGTTCCGAACTTCGCAACTGACGAGAAGCGGCGGAACGTTGTGTGACAGTTCCAGAAACTATGAATAAAACAGACACTCTAATACTCGAAAAAGTACTTATCTTTTGTTTTGCATTCTTTATTCTGCAATTCATAGTTAGATATATAAAAACTCAACTCAGTAAAAGAAAAGGTCGCGAAATTTTAAAGTTGCTTACAAAGGAAGAGTTGAAAAAAATTGACGTTAGAATTTCAGAAACAAGATATTCTCCTTATTCAAATCGTGGCGGAACTTTAGGTTTTTTAAATTCTACTTTGTTTTATTCTGAAAATATTTTGGTTTTTACGCAAAATGAAAAATTCAATTTTGAGGAGTTAAATTATACTATACCGTTTGTTGTTCGACCTAACGATGTGAAAGATTTTGTTATCAAAAGTGATGAATATATTTTGCGTATTGGAAATTCTAGATCTGGAAAAGAAATCCAAATTTATTCAGAGAAAGAAAATGATTTATTAAATGTGATAATTAATAATTTTAAGAACCGATCACACAACAAAGAACTGTGCTTAAAAACAAATAAAAATTGATGATTTTTTAAATAATTTTTGGCATAGCACTTCTGTATTCATTATTGTATTCTACTCCTGATTTTGCGATGGCAAAAGCCTGTCTTAATAGTTTATTACAAACGGCTATTAATGCTAGTTTTTTACTCTTCCCTTTTCCCGTAATCCGATCATAAATTGCCTTGCATGCCTTATTGCATTTACAGGCAGTAAAACTGCACATAAAGAGAAGATTCCTAAGTTTGGCATTCCCTATTTTACTTATCCTGGTCCTGCCTTTTACACTGCTGCCCGATTGCCTCATAACTGGTGTTAGTCCGCAAAATGAACAAAGCTGACTACTGCTTTCAAAACGTTCAAATCCATCTGTTAAAACTATTAGCATCATCGCTGTCTTTCTGCCAATTCCGGGTATGCTTTCTATTTTGGTCAGTACATCCTGATAGTCAGATTTGACCATCTCTAACAATTGTGTCTCAATTAGGCCTACCTCTTTTTCGATGTTTCGTAAGCTTCTTTTAAGCGAACCAACAACCAGCTTACTGGGATTACCCAATACTTGTTCAGCCTGAATCTTATTTTGAAGAGAAGTACTCTGTTTGGTATAAGTATCTAACAAACGTATCTGCTGAAGGCATTCCATCTGATTTTTTGAATAACCAACCCATAGCTTTAACTCTTGCTCCTGACCGTACATACAAATCATTCTGGCATCTGATTTATCTGTTTTTATCCTACTGAGTTTCATTTGGATAAAACGCTTTACTGATAATGGATTCTCTACCGATACAGCTATTTTATTATCAACAAGAAAGTAAGCCAGTTGATAATGATAATAACCTGTAGCCTCCATAACGCAATGACTTTTAGAACATAGCAGCTTTAAAAACTTTACAAATCCTTTAGTATTATTATCAAACTGATAATAATTACCTGAACAATCCATAACATCAAATGTCTCTTTACTGATGTCAATACCAAATGTTTTTTTATCTTTATCCATAAGAAAATGATTTTGGAAAGGACAATCTACTTGTGTTTCATCACCTTGAAAACGAGATCCAACTCTCACAGAACTGTACGAAATAAAAGTAGAAAAGAGAGGGGATTATCACTGTTGACGGAATCTGAAGTTCCTGCGGTTATCGAGAACCTTACTCCTCTCTTTTGTTCTTTCTGATTAATGCATAAATTTAATAATTGTAAACTTAAGGCGGTTTTGCGCTATAGCTGGTTTTGTCTTTATTCCCCTTCCTTAATCTCATCGTTTTAAAATCCTTATCAAAAATGCTGCTATTCTGTTTCAAATTTTTTGAAACGATATTTTTGAAACACTTTTTGTTTCAATTTTTTTAAAATGAAAATTTTGAAACAAGAATTAAGTTGTTGATAATTATTGGGTAGGGGAAAGGGTGTGATGGGATTTGTAGTATATTAGCTTTATTATGGTTGTTGTATATATCGATCTCAAATTAGGGGATATGTATGAGGAATACATATAAACAAGTTACCAGCAAGCTAAAGAAGAACTAACGATGGAATCGACTCAAATAAATCGCTTGAGACTTACTCTTAAAAAATTAAAATTTTTATTTTTAGTGGCTTCATTATTTTATTTTGAGAGTTCTAATTGCCAAAATCTAGTGGATAATCCAAGTTTTGAAAATTATTCCGAATGTCCATCTGACAATACTTTTTATGCCACAGGTTGGTATCGAGTTGCTCATCATAACGGAACTGTTGACTATTTAAATACCTGCGCACCTTTTAGTTATGTTTCTATTCCTGCAAATCGTTTTGGCACTCAGGAACCATATGATGGTAATGCATATATTGGATTGGTTTTCTTAAATCCTGTATCTACTTATAGAGAATATATCCAAACTAATTTGCTTTCCCCTTTAGTTGCAGGTCAATTTTATAAAGTATCTTTTTTAGTTTCATTGACGGACAGTTCAACACATGCAATGAATAATATTGGTGCCGTACTTACAAATGAGCCTATAATTGGCAATGACGACATGGAACAATTAGTTATAAACCCTCAAATTAATTCTTCTTTGATTATTAGGGATAAAATTAACTGGGTTGAAGTATCTGGTGTATTTAAGGCTGAAGGTGGTGAAGAATTTTTAACTTTAGGAAACTTTCATTCTAATGAAGAAACCTCGAAAGAAATTGTAATGAATTCAGCTCAAAAAACTTCATATCATTTAGTTGACTTCGTTCAGGTAGTTCAAACTGATGCGCCGAGAACCTGAAGCTAATTGTTTAAATTTTGTGAATCCAATTCATGAATTACTTTCTCTAGAAAATTCAATTAATGTGAATCTTAATAATATTGTGATATTTGATATGACAGGAAAAAGCATTAATAGAAAAATTATTAACAACCAAATATATCTTGGCGACTTACAAGATGGTATTTATATTGTTCAATATGTTTGCGGAGCTAAGAATCAATATAAAAAAATCATTAAAATATAGTCGCGCAATGTTTGAATTTAGCCTGCTGGTAACAGCCGTTTGGCGCAATGGCTGGTTTAGTTTTTCTTAGACGGAAATTACTAAGTTGAAATTTTGATTATCTTTAGAACAAATTATTGAAAAAGTCGCCACTGACGCCAAGCGGCGGAACGTTAGTGGCAAGTTTACCGAACCACATAGAAAACCGAAATTAAAATGAACAAATTATTTTTATTATTGTTATTTTCAAATTTAATTTTTGCACAAAAGATTTATAAAATTGAAACTATTTCTTGGTCTTATGAAAAACCCAAAAATTATTTTTATAAAACCGACAATTTCTCTAAAATAGTGAAAACAGGAGAAAAACTCCTTGAAGATGATAAGAGGTTGAACTTAAATCCTGAAGAAGATATTCTATTTTCAATTGCAAAAGAAAAAGATTCAAATTTTAATATAATTATGTCAAGCTATTTGTCTAATAAAAACATAAAGACTTATGGAATGGATGAATATATTAACAAACTTGTTAAATTAGTTAAAGAAAAGTATAAAGACTTAGAAACTCCGATTAATATAACTAAAGAGAAAATTCAAATTGATGGAAAAGTATTTTATGTAATCAAAAACATTGTTTCAAATCCTAAAAAGAAATATACAACATGTATGTATATTGGAGAAATTGCTAATAAAGAATTGCAAATAACAAGTGTTATTGATAACATAATTGACGAAAAGTTAATAACAGAATCGATACTTAATTCAAAATTCAAATAAAAAAACCTGCCGCTAACAAAGAACTGTGCTTAAAAACAAATAAAAATTGATGATTTTTTAAATAATTTTTGGCATAGCACTTCTGTATTCATTATTGTATTCTACTCCTGATTTTGCGATGGCAAAAGCCTGTCTTAATAGTTTATTACAAACGGCTATTAATGCTAGTTTTTTACTCTTCCCTTTTCCCGTAATCCGATCATAAATTGCCTTGCATGCCTTATTGCATTTACAGGCAGTAAAACTGCACATAAAGAGAAGATTCCTAAGTTTGGCATTCCCTATTTTACTTATCCTGGTCCTGCCTTTTACACTGCTGCCCGATTGCCTCATAACTGGTGTTAGTCCGCAAAATGAACAAAGCTGACTACTGCTTTCAAAACGTTCAAATCCATCTGTTAAAACTATTAGCATCATCGCTGTCTTTCTGCCAATTCCGGGTATGCTTTCTATTTTGGTCAGTACATCCTGATAGTCAGATTTGACCATCTCTAACAATTGTGTCTCAATTAGGCCTACCTCTTTTTCGATGTTTCGTAAGCTTCTTTTAAGCGAACCAACAACCAGCTTACTGGGATTACCCAATACTTGTTCAGCCTGAATCTTATTTTGAAGAGAAGTACTCTGTTTGGTATAAGTATCTAACAAACGTATCTGCTGAAGGCATTCCATCTGATTTTTTGAATAACCAACCCATAGCTTTAACTCTTGCTCCTGACCGTACATACAAATCATTCTGGCATCTGATTTATCTGTTTTTATCCTACTGAGTTTCATTTGGATAAAACGCTTTACTGATAATGGATTCTCTACCGATACAGCTATTTTATTATCAACAAGAAAGTAAGCCAGTTGATAATGATAATAACCTGTAGCCTCCATAACGCAATGACTTTTAGAACATAGCAGCTTTAAAAACTTTACAAATCCTTTAGTATTATTATCAAACTGATAATAATTACCTGAACAATCCATAACATCAAATGTCTCTTTACTGATGTCAATACCAAATGTTTTTTTATCTTTATCCATAAGAAAATGATTTTGGAAAGGACAATCTACTTGTGTTTCATCACCTTGAAAACGAGATCCAACTCTCACAGAACTGTACGAAATAAAAGTAGAAAAGAGAGGGGATTATCACTGTTGACGGAATCTGAAGTTCCTGCGGTTATCGAGAACCTTACTCCTCTCTTTTGTTCTTTCTGATTAATGCATAAATTTAATAATTGTAAACTTAAGGCGGTTTCGCGAAATAGCTCGTTTATCTTTCTTGGCAATACTCTGAACATTAGAATTTCTTATAATATTTTGCTTAAATTGCCGCCACTCATGCCAAGCCCTGGTACGTTACGCAGAACACTGAATAAATTATAACCACTATGAAAAAACTATTATTCCTTGCCTCCATTTTAGCACTTAGCTGTAGCAGCGATGATACTAACAATCCCGATAATACTGCACTAAATTTAGTGACAGGAATCAACTGCAGGCAGTCACCGGAGGATCTACCCATGCAACTTGGAAATCCGAATGTTCTGGTGAACAACAAGTTCGTGATATATCCAAATCCGGCCAATGAAATCGTTAACGTTTCCGCGCAGGAAAATATAACAGATGTATGGGTTGTACGGGCAAATGCGCAAAAGATTTATCAGGATGTAGATTTCAGCAGTATTCTCAATACCAGTTTGTATACCCAGCAATCCATTGCCACACAATCAGATTTTTCACTTAACGGGCAAGCTTCAGATGGAATTAGCATGAATATCGGAACACTTGAAAAAGGATATTATAGGGTATTCGTTAAAATAGGTGGGCAAATTTATTGGGATAATCTATACAAATATGAAAATGGAGGAAACAATGAAGAAGGATTTACCGAATTAAGTGCTTTTTGGGAGTAATACCTAAAATTTAAAAGAAGGGATGATAATGAACCTCGATGAATTTACCGAAGCCGGTTTCATTTTTGAAAAAGAAAATGGCCATAGGCATTCAGCATTTGAATTTACTTATCTTTCCAACTATAATTTAACAAAGTCGCCACTGTTTGAAGCGGCCTAACGTTAGCAGTAATTGTAAAGAGCACAAAAGTACATAATCATGAAATCAAAAATCTGTTTGTTTTTTATGTTTTGTTTTTTAGCAGGCATTAAGATAAAAGCTCAAAGTTTTAAATACAATGATTCTTGCACATTGCATGATTTAGTAAAAAATCCTGATAATCTGAAGATGCAATATTTAATGGATTGTGCAGATGTTTCTAAACAATTTAAGGTGATAAAAACTGTAGAAAATAAATCAACAAAAACTGCTCAATATTCATCAGTTTATGAGAATTTTGAAATCAATTATGACAATAAAAGCATTTGGCTGAAATATAAAAATGAAAAAGCAACATTAAATTTCAATTCAAAATTCAAACATAAATTAGTTGGAATTAAAAAGAAAAATCAAATAATTTCTTTTATCGTGCAAACTGAATTTGACAGTAGTTGTAAAATATATATTAGTTTCGATTTCCATTATAGTAAAGACAAAAAACTTCAATTTATTAGATTTACACAGTTTGATTTTGTGAATGGAAGATAGCAGCTACTGCTAACAGCCGTTTCACACAAAGATCGTTTATATTTCCTGAGAGCAATGGATCAAAATAAGGATCAAAAAAAATAAAGTTGAAGTGTTTTGGAAAAGCACCGGCAGTTAACCGTAAGTAAGCTAACCGCCAGCAATGGTGCCATTAATTAATTCATCACCTTCTTCACTTCAATGCGGTTTCCAACTTTAACCTGCACCAATAATAATCCCGTAACATTTCCTGTAGCGATGCGCGTTGTATTGGCATCCACCTTTTTTTGCGAGGCAATCAGGCGGCCCGACATGTCATAAACCGCTACATCATCCATAGCTTCCACAGTATTGATGATAATCTCGCCATGTTGTTTGATAACACTGATGGCTTCATTTGGAGTTACATCTACCGTTCCAAGTGAATTCTGGTATACAAGCTCAAAACGCGAATTAAATACACCCACTTCAGCAGTAAAGGTATATCCAGACTCCAGGTTATGCAGGGTTCCGGTAGTATTATCTTTAAGGAAAATCGTCTGTCCATTGGCAAAAAGGCCTTCAATATGGTCAATGGAAATGGTGAAGGTACCCGCAACAGCAGTTTTAAATCCAAGCCTTACAATATCTGATGGATCAAAAGGCAGGGAACGTGATTGTATCGAATATTCATCATTGTCGATAAGCGAAGTCAATGCCGTCTCGCTGTCATTGATGTAAAGTCCGTCAAGGTTCGAATCTACATCATTCGTAGCATCCTCTAAATAAGCTACAAGAGCCTGGCTGAACATACCGTCAGTTGTCGTTAAGTTAAGCCAAAGGCGGTTGCGATCACCAGCATTATTCATACGAAGCATTTGCCCGGCTGTTCCGGTCCGCATCGTGTTATTGAAATTCAGTGAAGTGCTTGTTGCCTTTGCTATGAATCCCTGTCCGGCAGCAATAATATTTGTAGGTTTCAACTGCTGGCCTACCGCAGGATTTTGTATGCCTGAACTTCCTGTAGCGGTACTTCCGGCAAGATTGTAAGTCGCATAAGCCGATGTGGGAGCACCGTTGGTTTTACGATAAAAGTATAACGGAGCGTTTAGGTTATTTTGTTTGATGAATTCATCCGCATTGATGGTGGACGGATAAGGATTACCAACAGCATTATAAGTACCCGGTGTGACAGCCACAGAAACCGAACCGTTATTAGGTGTTCCTGTAAATTCTCCTGTCCAGGCTGTTGGAGTTGCAGGATGGGTATTCGGCAAACGGATAAGGTAGCTTTGAGCTGCAGTAAAAGTAGTTGTTGAAGGACTGGCAACAGCAACATAAATATCACTTGTCGAATTATAACCATAGAATCTGTTTGTCAGCGTAGCCGGAGAAAAAGCAAGCAGGTTCTGTCCCGCAACCGGTGACGACCACATAACATAATCCTGGCGAAGCAATGCTGCAGTAGTTATTTTCATTGAGATAGCTCCTGTGTTCAACGCATCAGAAGGTTGCAGCAAATTAGCATTATTATCCAGTTTAAACGAAGCTCCCGGGTCGACAGTCAGTGAACTGTTAAGATTTACAGTAAGGCCGGCCGGAATTCTCACCACAGCATTATTAGATACTTTCATTGCACAGGCCGTAAGATTCGAAGCAGCGGTATAATTTCCGGTAAATATTGCACTAGTATCCGCTCCTGGCAAACCGTTGCTCCATGAAGTTCCATTCCATATAGTTGAGGTCGTACATAAAGGCAGGTCGAATTCGTCAGCTCCAATATCGGGTGTTGTAGCACTTCTGGTTTGTCCGTCTATATCAGAAAGTACTTCTGTCAATGGCGTTCCGGTGTTATTAATCGATAGATTGGCAGCCGCATCAAGGTGGAACCTGTCAGCAGTAAATGTAGGCAGAACACGTATTGAGGCACTGTCTTTTCCTGATGCTGCCCTCCATTGTGCAAGCGTTTCCTGGCTGTTATTCATATATCCGGTGTACTGGGCATAATAATCATTGTTATCGATATAAGTAAAAGCCGAAGCCGGTACATTGGAATAAATAGCATATCGTGTTCCCTGCGTTCCGGTATTGGCAAAAATATTGTTGCGTACATCCAATTGGTTTCCGCCATTGATATAAAGCGCAGCCGAGATATTGTTTTGATTGAGATTCATTACAACTGTATTGTAATATACTTTGGTTCCATTACCGCCTTGCAGGAATATTCCGTGAGCGGCGTTTGTAGTGGTACCATTTGTAGTAACATCAGTGATAAAATTATTGGCAACCACAATATTGGAAGCAGTTACACCACTCAGGTCAACACAAAGTGTCCTTACAATCCCGTTCCCCGTATTCTTCACATCGGTAATTTTGTTTTCTGACACTATACCGTTAGTTGAGTTTCCTTTTACCAGCAATGCATACTGTATGATATGGTTAGTAGTAAGTTTCACATCGCGGATTATGTTTCTTTTGACGATAAAATGTCCCGAAGATTCAATAACCATAGCCGCTATAGTCGGATTGGAATAATTAGCATTAAGCACTCCGATGATTGTATTGTCTGTTACATTAAAAGTATCGGCATTAGCAATATACAACGCCATAGATGGCTTCTGTGCATCCGTAGTGCTGCCCATAACATTCGATGAAATGGTAAGGTTAGACGTATTCGTACTTAAGGAAGAACCGCCGCTAACCCAGACAGCCTGTCTTACATTAACAAACTCATTGTTGTTGAACACTAGCGTTGAATTGGCCGCCGAAGCATTGGTAACTATAAGGTCATTATTTGAGCCTAAGCTATAAGCACTCGCCAGGATTCCTGTAAAGAACATTTGTTCCTGGTTGCGGTTGGTCATTTTTATTTTGGTGTTGCTGACAGTTACTCCAACAACCCCGTTATTACTGTCGGAGGCAATCCATAAGGCCGTACGGTTTAGGTATCCAATGTTATCGTTGTTGGTAATGGTTAAGTTTTTATCCGTACCATTGATGGTATTACTTCCATTGATAATGATATTGTCCGCGCCTTTTATCACTATGGCGGCAGGAGTTCCTGTATAACCGTTAGGCCCTGTCGCTGAGATGACAACATTCCTACCTGTATTTGGCCTGATGGTTAGTGTATTTACAGTACTGCTTCCTGTAAAAGGCTTAATGGTTAAAGGGAAAACTTCACCGCTTTGGCTGTTGTATAGTTCATTGTCGAGCAAAAATACTGTGGGAGCAGAAACTCCTGAGGCATTGAGCCTATTGATAGCATTAGTCAATGTGTTGAATGGAGCCGGTTGTGAAGCTCCGATAACATAAGTTCCGGATAAGGCCTGAGCGAAGCCGGCAAGAGGTAAAAAAATCAGTAAAAATGACAATTTCATAATAACACTGTTTGGGGTTTGCGTTTTCATATAAATATTTTTTTTCTGTGGCAAAATTACAGCGTCACTATGTGTCAATACTAATAAATATAAGGGTTTTCGATTAAATGGAAGATTATGACGTTCATGTATGTTAAATTCCAAATCGGCGTCATTTCGTCGATTTTTACGAAAACGTTAGAGTGTTTTTAAACGTTGAAATTTGCAATTTTTGTGGAGTGGATTTCAGTCTGAAAAATGGTTTTTGATTAAAAAACGACAACTTGAGTGCAATTTTCAGGAATATGATGCTGCCAACTTGTTTCAAATTTTTAAAAATAAAATTTTTGAAACACTTTTTGTTTCATTTTTTTCAAAATGAAAATTTTGAAACAGGATTAATTGTTGATAATTATTGGGTAGGGGAAAAGGGTGTCATGGGATTTGTAGTATATTAGTTAAAAATAAACACACAATTTATTTACCTATCTACTAACAAATGATGGGATATGTGATAAAGGGTAGCGTTTGTATACAAGTTAGGTTGCCATTTAAACCCCAAAATAACAGAAACTAATGCTTAGAATTTTACCTTTCGCTTTATTAATAATTACTAGCTTGACATTTGGACAAAACAAAATCAACGCTGATAATTATTATTCCTTTTTAAAGATTATAATGATATTGCAAAGCTTAAAATAGAGAAGCTAGGAACAGGCAGACTTACTGTATTTGAAATCGCCAAAGTCTTAAGAGAAGAAATGAAATTAGCTGGTTTTGAATGGTTAAATGATTTTCAAATTATTCGCATAGACAATGAAAAATATATTACTTCAATCTGTTATTCAGAAAAATCTAAATTCGGTTTTGTTTTAGAAACCATTTTTGAGGCAATTCCTGATAAAAAGAACCGGACAGTGAAAAGCCTCTGTAAAGAATCTGACGGATATGATTATGGAGAAAAAATATTAAACGTAAATGGCGAATCAAAATTTATAAAAATTGAAACGCTTCCTGATAATCTTTATCTCATTAAGCAAGACATATATTGGTTTCAGACAACCGAAAATGACGAAATAAATAAAACGTTAGTAACTAAAGATATTGCAATTGAAATATTAAGAGTTGATGTAAAAAACATATTGAAGCTAATTAAAAAAGTTAACGCCCCTAAAAGCCGTTTCTCGCAATTGCCAATTTTGTTGGAAGTTCACGTTTATGTGGCGCACGAAGTTTTATCTTTAACAGAAAATAAAAAGTTCCGAAGTTCGCAACTGACGCGAAGCCGCGGAACGTTATGAGCCATTTGGAAATCCCGATGTAAATTTAGACCTTTACTAAAAAATAGAAATTATGAATGCTTTAGAAAATATAAAAAACAGTTTAATAGACAGAATTTTGGCGACAAGAAATGAGCAATTATTAGAAGCTATTAAAAATATTTTTGACTCAACTCAATCAGAAGAAATCATTTCTCTTTCAACAGAACAAATTGAAATGTTATCAATGAGCGAAAAAGATATAGAAGACGGAAAATTAGTTTCAGAATCTGAGTTAAGCAAAAGAGACTCTAAATGGCTCAGTTAACAATAAACTGGACTGAAACTGCAATCAGACAACGTAATTACATTTTGGAATATTGGATTGAAAGAAATCAAAGCACAACTTATGCAAAGAAGCTAAATGAGAAAATAAAAGAAAGAACAAATCTTTTAAAGCAGAATCCTGATTTAGGCAAAAAGACAGATTTCAACAGTACAAGAGTATTATCGCTTGGTCATTACAATATACTTTATCAAAAAAGCGATACTAAAATTATAATTACAGGTTTTTGGGACAATAGACAAGAGCCAGAAAAGTTATTGAAATTCCTAAAGAAGTAAATAATCAAACGGCTCATAACAGCCGTTTCTCGCAATTGCGAATTTTGTGGTAAGTTCACCTTCACGTTTCGCAAGAATTTTTATCTTTAACAGAAAATAATTCGTTCCGAACTTCGCAACTGACGCGAAGCCGCGGAACGCTAGTGGCAAGCCTTAGAAAACCCATATGAAAAGAACAATATCATTCCTAATTTTATTTTTTGTGGTTTCAGCAAAATCACAAAGTATAAAGCAGATAGATTCTCTAAATAATCAAATATGTAAATCATTTGAGAAGTTTAATTCTCTTGATGAATCAAAACTCCACGAGGTTTTACAAAAACACATGCCTGATTTTTACACAAAATATAAAATTGATACTAAGACAAAATCAGATTCAATAATGGATTTGGTTTACTTTAGACTTCAAAAAAATTGCGACGCTTTCTTAGACTTACTTTCGAAAGTAGAACAAAATAAAAGTGATTGGGGAATGTCAGAAGAAAAACCAAAAAATGATATAAACGAACAAGATTTAAAAAACTTCTTTTCATTTAAAAAGTTACACTATAAAGAATATGATGGCAAAATTGTAATGGTAAATAATGATTCAAACCTCTGGAGTGAAAAATTTGAAGATGGCAGTTTTTCCAAATTAGAATTGAAAAAAACATCAGAATCGACCTTTGTATTAAAATTTATAGAAAGTAATAATGAGATGCGAAAAAATTTTAGTGTAAAAGGCGAAGAGTTCAAATATGGAATATATGGAAAAGGCCAAAACTATTATTCTGCATGGGTTTTATCAAAAGAAGGTAAATATTATACTTTTAAACTGTATGTGGATTAATGACCACACTAACAGCCGCTTAGCATAATAGCTCGTTTTATTTTCCTTATCCCCAACTTACATCTCTTTACTGGGTTTACTCACCACCACACTCTCCGGCACCAAAACACTGTAATCTCCCTTATTCCTAATCACATCACGCACAATACTCGAAGAAATATAAGAAGTATTGGAAGCTGTCAGAAGAAAGACAGTTTCAATTTTAGACAATTTCCGGTTGGTATGCGCAATGGCTTTTTCAAACTCGAAGTCAGCCGGATTACGCAGTCCACGCAGAATGAACTTAGCCTCTAACTTTCGGCACAAATCAATGGTCAGGCCTTCATAGGTAACTACGGTTACTTTTGGCTCATTTTTGAAAGCTTCTTCGATGAATTTTTTCCTGTCTTCTAACGAAAACATATATTTTTTTCGGAGTTGATGCCAATGGCAACCACCACTTCATCAAAAAGCGATACGCCTCTTTTGATTATATCAAAATGCCCTAACGTTATCGGGTCAAACGAACCTGGGAAGACTGCTGTTCTTTTCATTGGTATTTTATAGTTTGTGAGTTCTAGGTTATAAGCTGCTCAACCGACAACTTAAAAGGACAACTTTTTATCGTTTCCAAATAAGTTTCCTCTGTAAAGCTAAGTTAATTTCGCTATCAAGCAAATCGCCGAACGGAATATCCGCATGCGCAGCCTGTTGCGGAAAAATACTCTGAGGCGATAATCCCGGATTGGTATTGATTTCGATAAAATGGGGAATACCGTTCATAATGATAAAATCAGCCCTTGAAAAACCAACCATGCCTAAAGACTGGTAAACTTTCTTGGCCGTTTCAATAACTAAAGCTTCCAGTTCCTTGGAGATTCGGGCTGGAGTGATTTCTTCCGATTTACCTAAATATTTAGCTTCATAATCAAAGAATTCATTCTGCGATAAAATTTCGGTAATGCCCAAAACTCTGGTTTCGCCTTGATAATGCAGGACACCAACAGAAACTTCGGTTCCGTTCAGGTAGGATTCAATCAGGATATCATCATCTTCCGCGAAAGCGAAATCCAGTGCTTTTGGTAAATCCTCTAAAGTACTTACCATAGAAACGCCTAAACTGCTTCCTGATTGGTTGGGTTTCACAAAAAAGGCAGGCCTAATTCCGCTTCAATTTTCCTTCCGTCTACAACATCACCTTTCGTTAAATAAATCGATTTTGCTTTCGGGATATTAAACTTAGACAAAACAGAAAGCGTATCCCTTTTATTGAACGTTAGGCTCGACTGATAAAAACCACAACCGGTATAAGGCAGTTCCAATAATTCCCAATAAGCCTGTAAATGGCCGTCTTCACCCGGAGTTCCGTGGATCGTATTTACAACTACATCAAATTTTAGGGTTTGATTGTCTTTGGTAAAACTAAAATCAGCTTTGTTGATAGGGTATTTTTCCGAACCGATCAGGCAATACCATCCGTCTTTAAGGATATGGATTTCAAAAGCCCGGTATTTTGATTTGTCAAGATGATTTAGGATTAATTGACCACTGCGTAATGATATCACAGATTCATCCGAATATCCACCCATTACTACTGCTACGTTCATTTAGGTAAGTTTTAGTTGAAACAAAATTATGATTTTTTTTCACATATTGTTAGTAGCATGCCGTTTATTGGCCAATAAGATTTTTAGGAGCAGGACCCTGATTGCGTAAGGATGTGCTGTCCCGCTATCCGTTACAATCTTTTTGCTTCTCAAAAAGGATTTTCACTACTATCGGGGCTGGCGATTTCGTTCAGCTCATCTACGAAATCTAAAAAAATACCTGAAGCCACTGATTAAAACCGAATGTCCACTGGACATTCTCCTCTTAATCTCAAATTCTTAATCTCAAATTATCGGGGCTAGCGAGACCTATTGTATTTTTAAATTTACCAGCAACTGACGACCGACAACCGCCGACTTTTTTTATATCTTTGTGCAAATTAAATTTCCTTATGAGTTTACGAGCCTATTTAACCAGTCGGGTTTTCTTTCTTCAGATGCTTGCTGCTTTAGCCATTCTTGCAGTTATGGCGTACCTGTTTTTCCATTGGATAACCTTTACTACAAACCACGGACAGGAAATCACGGTTCCCGATTTGAGGAAACTCTCTGCAGAACAGGCCGAGGAAAAACTGGCGGCTATCGATTTGGATTATATCATTTTGGATACGGTCGATTTCAGGCCTGATGCCCCAAAGCTTACGATAGTGGAACAGGAGCCAAAAGCGGGAGCAAAAGTAAAGGAAGGAAGAAAGATCTACATCAAAATAAATGCTTCCAAATATACCATGGTTGCTGTGCCGGACCTCATTGAAAAGACATACCGCCAGGCAGTGCCAACACTCGAAGCGGTTGGTTTGAGCGAAGGAACAATTACCTATAAACCTTATCTTGGAAAAGACATGGTACTTGAAATGAAAATGAACGGAAAGAAACTAAAAGCAGGCGATAAAGTCCTGAAGTCCTCTAAAATCGATTTGGTTCTGGGTGATGGAAAAGTTACCTATGAAGAAACGATTGATACTATGGAAGTAGATTCCACCCAAATGCCACCTTTAGATGGAGAATAATATTGACAATTCCCCTGAATTAGAAGAAGAGGAATTTTTTGAACACCACCGACATGTTGCCGATAAAGGACAGTCACTGTTGCGTGTGGATAAATTCCTGATGCAGCTTATCGCGAATGCTACGCGGAATAAAATACAGAAGGCAGCCGAAGATGGGAATATCTGGGTGAATGATGTGCCTGTGAAATCAAATTATCGTGTTAAGCCTTTTGATGTCGTTAGGGTTATGCTTTCGCATCCGCCGTTTGAAAACCTGATACTTCCCGAAAACATTCCGTTAGATATCGTTTACGAAGATGAATCGTTATTACTAATAAATAAACCTCCGGGATTGGTTGTCCATCCGGGTCACGGCAATTATACTGGAACTTTGGTCAATGCGTTGGCTTTCCATTTCGAAAACCTGCCTAAAAATTCCAGCGAACGGCCAGGATTGGTGCATCGAATCGATAAAAATACATCCGGACTGATGGTCATTGCCAAAACCGAACTGGCGATGACGTATCTGGCAAAACAATTTGAAGATAAAACATCTGAACGCGAATATATTGCATTGGTTTGGGGCAATGTAAAGGAAGACGAAGGAACCATTGAAGGCAATATTGCACGGCACGTAAAAGACAGGATGCAGATGGCTGTTTTCGAGGACAGTGAAATAGGAAAACACGCCGTTACACATTATAAGGTTTTAGAGCGTTTTGGATATGTTACTTTGATTTCCTGCAAGCTGGAAACGGGAAGGACGCACCAAATCCGTGTGCACATGAAATATATCGGACACACGCTTTTTAATGACGAGCGTTATGGTGGTGATATGATTTTGAAAGGAACTACCTTTACGAAATACAAACAGTTTATAGATAATTGTTTTAAGACCTTGCCACGACAGGCATTGCATGCAAAAACATTAGGATTCACGCATCCGGTAACAAAGGAATTTATGTCGTTTGATACAGAACTGCCAAAGGATATGCAGGATTGTATTGAAAAATGGCGGAATTATGCCAAATCTGGTTTAACCGAAAATGAAGAATAAATTAAAAGTCCCGATTTAATCAGGACTTTTTAATTTATATAATTCAATTATTTACAAACAGGGGCTGAACTGTAAAAGTATAATTCTTATCACTTTCCTTTTTTATTGATGGATTACCTTTATGATCTGGTTTGTAGGAAGCACCAGTACCTAAATCAACACCAAGTCCAACTAGTCCAAAGCCTAAAATGCTTAGGATAAAATTACCCGTACGGAACGCTTTACCAAAAGTCTCAGTTTTCGTTTCGCAACCAGGCTCTTTTAATTCAACTACTAATTCTTTGTTTCTAGGAAAAAGAGCAGTTGCCTGTCCGTTTCCTAATTTTTTACCACCAACAAAGATTTCGGCATTGGGGTGATCTTTTGCAACAATGGTTCCTTGGTATTTACTACCACCAAATATTACACCACAACTATTCAATAAAATTGTCATTGACAAAAGTAGCGCAACACTAGAGATTCTTTTTTTCATTATTTTATATTTATTAGACAGCGAAAATAGAATTTTATTTGTAAGAAAAAAATATTTTCATAAAAAAAGCCCCACAAAGGAGCTTATTTATTTTAAAGTTGGAATAATTATTCCTCAATTGGTTTTTCGGCAACAAACAAATAGTATATTCCTAACAGGATAAACGGAATGCTGAGCCATTGTCCTGTCGAAAATAATCCGAACGTTTCTTCGATTCCGCCCTGGCTTTCCTTTACATATTCCACTATAAAACGAACAGTCCAAAGTAGTATTAGGAAATAGCCAAAAAGCAAACCGTGTTTTTCGGCTGTTTTTGTTTTCCAATATAGGAAGAAAAGAATTAGGAAGACCACTACATATAAACCTGCTTCGTATAATTGTGCCGGATGTTTTGCCGGAACCCTTTCTAAAAGTGCCGCATATTTTGGATCGGTAACCAACGCATCATAGGCTTGGTTTACGTTTGGGATTTTGGTGAAATTGACCACTTCCTTTGGCGAATAATAATCCCTTACGAATCGAACACCAAATGGAGAATCAGTTACTTTCCCTACGATTTCAGAGTTAAAGAAATTCCCAATCCTAACAAAAATAGCTCCCGAAGCTACCGGAATAACCACTCTGTCCAAAATCCATAACATTGGTTTTTTAATAACCGTTTTGCTGTAATAATACATGGCTACGATTATTGCAACAGCTGCGCCATGACTGGCTAAGCCCTGAAAACCGGTAAACTCAAATTTTGGAGTAAATCGGAAAGGCAGCAGGATTTCCATTAAATTATTTCGGTAGTATTCCCAGTCGTAGAAAAAGACATGGCCTAATCTTGCACCAAGTAAGGTCGCCACGACAGTCCAGATAAATAAGGTGTCTAATTTGTCAATCGGTTGTTTTTCTCTTACATAGATATGTTTCATAATATACCAGCCTAAACCAAAAGCGATTACAAACATTAAGCTGTAAAATCGTATGGTAAAAAAGCCAATATTTATTCCTTCTGAGGGATTCCAAATCATGATTTGCGGGTTAAGTTAGGTTGTAAAAATAGTGATAAGTTCTAAAAGGTAGGCTAAATTAAGGAAACTTTAATGCTCACATTTTTTTCGGGAACCGGATCATATCCTGTTTTTCCCCAAGGATGGCATCTTAGGATTCGATGAACCCCTAAATAGAATCCCTTAAATGGACCGTGGATTTTTAATGCCTCAATAAAATAAGTGGAGCAGGTAGGCTGAAATCTACAGGCAGCAGGCAGCAATGGCGACAGTACAATTTTATAGAAATAAATCAGAGCTAATAATGGCGCTATGGCAATTTTCTTCAACATTGATTTGTGCTTACGCGCTAAAAGTAGTACCGTCTTTTCCGTCCTTGAGCTGGATTCCGAGTTCTGATAACTGGTCTCTAATCTGGTCAGATAACGCAAAGTTTTTATTCGCTCGGGCTTCGTTTCGCATACCAATCAGCATTTCCACTACATCTTCCAGTTTGCCTGAATGGTCTGCTGAAGATTTTTCATTTTTAATTCCGATCACATCAAAAGTGAAAGTATTTAGTGTTTCAGAAAGCATTTTTAAGTCAGCAGCATTTAGCGTTTCCTTTCCATCATTTATCAAATTCACAAATCGAATTCCTTCAAATAGAGTGGCGATTAATATTGGTGTATTGAAATCGTCATTCATGGCATCATAACAATTCTTCTGCCAGGAAGCGACATCTAGAGTAGAAGTAGCGCTAGCATGAAGATTCTTTAGTATGTCTAAACCCTCAATCAGTCTGTTAAATCCTTTTTCGGCAGCCAGAATTCCGTCATCGGTAAAATCGAGAATGCTTCTGTAATGCGCCTGCATCATGAAGAAACGCGCTACGTTTGGAGAAAATGCTTTGCTCAGAAATGGGCTTCCGCCAGAGTAAATTTCACTTGGAAGAAGATTATTGCCCGTTGATTTCGACATTTTTTTGCCGTTCAGGTTTAACATGTTGGCATGCATCCAGTAATTTACCGGACTGTGGCCTGTGCATGCTTCATTTTGCGCAATTTCACATTCGTGGTGCGGAAATTTCAAATCCATTCCACCGCCGTGTATATCAAAGGTTTCGCCAAGGTATTTGGTACTCATTGCTGTACATTCCAAATGCCAGCCAGGAAATCCGATACCCCATGGAGAAGGCCAACGCATGATGTGTTCCGGTTCAGCTTTTTTCCAAAGTGCAAAATCCTGTGGGTTTTTTTATCGGTTTGACCATCGGTATCACGGGTATTGGCAAGCATTTCGTCAATATTCCTGCCGCTTAGTTTTCCGTAATGATTGGTTTCATTGAATTTTACAACGTCAAAATATACCGAGCCGTTTTTTTCGTAGGCAAAACCTTTTTCAATAATCTGGCTCACGATTGCAATCTGCTCAATAATATGGCCAGTTGCTGTTGGTTCAATACTGGGCGGAAGGAAGTTGAATTGGTTCAGTACATCGTGAAAATCGACAGTATAACGCTGCACTATTTCCATCGGTTCCAATTGCTCTACGCGTGCTTTTTTGGCAATCTTATCTTCTCCATCATCCACGTCATCTACTATATGGCCTACATCGGTAATGTTTCGGACGTAGCGTACTTTGTATCCCAAATGCAATAAATACCTGAAAATCATATCGAATGACATGAACGTACGGACATTGCCAAGATGGACATTGCTGTAAACTGTTGGGCCACAAACATACATGCCGACATTTCCTGCATGTACAGGCTTGAAAACCTCTTTTTCTCCCGAAAGGGAGTTGTATATCTTTAGCTGATGGTCTTTGTATAATTGCATATTTAGGAGCTATTTCCGGCTTTCTGCTGTATCTTTTTTATTTTTTAGGAGGCCTACATTAACGCTCAAGTCATTCCTAAAAATAAAAAAGGATGCCGCGGCAATCCGGGCTATTAAAATTTAGTTTCTAATCGGATGAAATTTAAAAATTCCTGTCTGGTTCTTTCTTCCTTGAATTTCCCACCATATTCAGAAGTTACTGTACTGCTTTCAATATCGCGGATGCCACGGGAATTTACACAAAGATGCTTGGCATCGATGACACAGGCCACATCTTCTGTTCCTAAAACCCTTTGTAATTCCTGAACGATCTGCATCGTTAAACGCTCCTGGACCTGAGGTCTTTTGGCATAATATTCCACAATTCGATTCATTTTTGAAAGTCCGACTACGGTTCCGTTAGAAATGTAGGCAACGTGAGCACGCCCAATGATCGGAAGTAAATGGTGTTCGCAGGTAGAGTAGAGGGTTATATTTTTTTCAACCAACATTTCGCCATATTTATAGTTATTGGCAAAGGTGGAAGCTTTGGGTTTTTTATTTGGATTTAAACCACCGAAAATTTCCTTAACAAACATTTTGGCAACTCGGTTTGGTGTTCCTTTTAAGCTGTCATCGGTCAAATCCATTCCAAGTGTATTTAGTATACTTTCGACGTCTTTTTTAATTAACTCTATTTTTTCTTCATCAGATAAATTAAACGCATCAATTCTTACAGGATTTTGGGCACTCGTTGCAATATGATTCTCTCCTAATTCGTCATTAAAGTGGTCACTATTTGTCATTAAAGTCTCTGTTAATTTGGGTTTTTAAATTCAAAACACAAAGATAAATAATAAAATTCAATATAAACTTTAAAGTGTTAATATTTAAAATATTCAATTTTGAGGGTTGTGATTCTGTTAAATTTATGTAAATTACGCTCCAAAAAAATAAAATACCTACCAAAAACTTGCCATTATGAAAAGTAAAATTTTACTTCTTTTAAGTTTACTATTTATTAATTATACAAATTCACAAAATTTAATTGCCAATCCTGGGTTTGAATTAGGTAGTTCAGGCGTTGGATTTGTTACCAATGGTGCAGGGTATACACAGTTGACTGCTCCTTACACAGGTACTTCTGTTCCAGGAAATTTTGCTGTAGTCAATAATCCAAAATTAATAAATACTACAAATTATATTTCCGAAGGTGACCATACAACCGGTACTGGTAATATGTTGGTTATTGATGGGTCTACCAATACTACATCGCCACGTTTTTGGAGGGCAGGCGACACAGGGTCGGGTGTTACCGGCTTAAACATTGGAACAATTTACTTTTTCAGTTATTGGATCAAATCGGTTTCAAATTTAGGGAATCCGGCAAATATTTCATTATCAGTAACAGGTGGGACAGCTCCTGTTTTATTGTCTGGGACGGCTACAGCACCGGCTCCGGCACAATCATGGCGACAGGTAGTTTACTCGTTTACCGCTACTGCAACCTCTGCCACAATTGAATTATGGAATACTAACACTATTGCCAGTGGAGTTGGAAATGATTTTGCTGTTGATGATTTTATGTTGACGGACGATTTAATTATTTCTTACAATGTTACTAATGCAGTATGTAGCGTGGGAAATAATGGTTCAGTTACTGTTAGTGCTTTTGGCGGTACGCCACCCTATGTTAATTATAATATTACAGGTCCTGGAGCAACTAATGTAAATAATCTGACGGGTGTTTTTTCGGGACTACAACCCGGAGTTTATACTGTTTCCGTTACCGATAGTTCATTGCCAACAGCCATAACAACTACATTGACAAATGTTGTTGTAGGGCCAACGATAACGATATTTACATCCAACAGCAATACTGCTATAGCCTGTGCCGGAAGCCCAATAACACTTACTGCATCTGGAAGTACAGCTTCCTATTCCTGGACTGCGTCTCCGACTGATCCAACATTGACAACGCCTTTAATTGCAAATCCAATAGTAACACCAACAGTGCCTACTACCTATACAGTTACATCAACTATTGGTTCTTGTGCCCAAATTAGCAGAAGTGTTCAGGTAGGCATAAATCCTTTGCCAACAGCATCTATAAGTGGAACAACTACACTCTGTAATGGATCAACTACTTTGATTACATTCACAGGGACCCCTAATGCCACTGTTACCTATAAAATAAACGGAGGTGCTAATCTGACGATTGTTTTAGATGCTGCAGGAAATGCTACATTGACTACACCGGCAATTACTAGTCAAGCAGTTTATTCTTTGGTAAGTGTAACTTCTGCTGGACCACCATTTTGTACACAAACTGTTGTTGGTTCAGTTAAAATAAGCGTTGATATACAGCTAGGTGTTACTGCTAATCCAAATCCAATATGCGTTGGTGGAACAAGTGCTTTGAGAGCAACTGGATTTACATTTAGTACAGCTTCCGGCGTTCCATTGAATCCAATGGTTGGAGCTACGAATATCCTTAGCAGTGGAAATGACAACAATCCTTCTTCAGCTACAAATATTGGATTTAATTTCAATTTTGGAGGAATAGATTATACCCAGTTTTCGGTTTCTCCGGATGGATGGTTACTATTGGGAGGAGCAGTGGCCGTTAGTCAGCCTAATAATGTCACGACAAACGTACAGAACACACCAAAGCTTTATCCTTTTTGGGATGATCTGGCCACTGGGAGCAATGGAAGCGTTAATGTTTTAGTTACAGGAACCGCACCAAACCGAATTTTTATTATAGAATGGAATGTTACTATTCCTAAAAATGTTGCTGGTGCTGCAAATTCCACTTTTCAGATGTGGCTTTATGAAACTACTAATGTTATTGAGTATCATTATGGGACAATGGGCGTTCAGACATCAAATAGTATTTCTGGAGGTTATACTGTTAGTGCGGCGAATTATAGTAGTATAACTTTTAATTCGAATTCAGCCAGCACTTCTGTACCTAACGATGCAAACACTACTACTCCAAGCTCCGGTACAACTTATACCTATGCTCCATTATCCTCTCTTATATGGTCACCAACTACTAATTTATTTAATGATGCAGCGGCTACTATTGCTTACACTGGTGATTCAAGAGCTGTGGTTTATGCCACAAATGTTCCTGATGCGGGTGCAACGTATTTGGTTACAGGTGCAAATGGCGCAGGCTGTACTGCTACGGCAAATATAAATATCGTAGTTTCAAAACCAGTTGTTACAAGCCCGAATCCAAGTGCAACAGTAACAATCTGTCCAGGTAACACGGCTTCGTTTACCATTGTTGGGACAGCATTTTCTACGGTTACTTTCACTAATCCAACTGTGACTCCGGCAACAGGGCCAATCAATATTCCTCTCACTGGCTCAGTAGTTTTTACAACCCCAATACTGAACGAATCGGTAGTGTATACCTTAACGGAAATCCGAAGTTTCTTAACCGGATGTACAACAGCCCCTCTTAATATTACTTTAACTGTGAATGTGGTTCCAAATGGTTGTGCAACTGTTGGAACAGTTCCTGCGCCGGGAACCAGGCCTTTAGATTTGACTTTATGTACACCAGGAGAGTGTAGAACACTGCAGGCTGATGTTTCACCCGTGCCTTCTACTACAAGTTATAGTGTTGCTTCAATTCCGTATTGTCCACAGGCAGCTTTCGAAAACCCAACATGGAATAATATTCTTCCTGGAGGTCCTATTGGTGATGACGATTGGTCTGCGCCATTTAGTTTTCCTGCAGGTATGAACTTTTGTTTTTATGGTCAAAATTACACGCAGTTAAATGTTGGAACTAATCAAGTAATTCACTTTCCGAATCCAGCTCTATTTGCTGCCGGCGATTTTTGTCCTTGGCAATATAACCAAACAATACCTAGTACTACTTTCCCGATAACAAATGCAATATTTGGTGTTTATCAGGATACTGATTTTTCTGTCACACCACCGCCTGGTACTCAAATAAGTGTTAATTATAATGTTATTGGTACTTATCCTTGCCGGAAATTTATTGCTAATTTCACTAATTGTCCTCAATTCTCGTGTGGGAATACTATAGGTCTTTCGACTAGTCAAATTGTTTTGTATGAGGTCTCCAATATAATTGAAGTATATGTGCAAAGAAGGGTAGCCTGTACTGGTTGGAACAATGGAAATGGTACAATAGGTGTAATCGATGGTACAGGAGCACAAGGTGTCGCCGCACCTGGTAGAAATGCAGCTCCATTTAGTACAGATCCCACTCCAACAAATCCCACTAATTCTGATAACGTTTCTGAAGCATGGAGATTTACGCCAACGGGTCCACCTGTTTCTCAAACGATAAATTGGTATGAAGGCCCTGTTTCAGCAGGAAACCAAATAGGTACTGGACCAACCATTCAGGTTTGTCCTACTGTGACCACTACTTATACATTGCAAACTGTTTTTAATGTATGTGGAGTCCCACAAACGGCAACAACAACACAAACCTTAAATGTGACACCTGATTTGACAGGTACTCCAGTAGATATCACAAGATGTACAAATATTTTTGACCTTACTGTTAATGATGGTATTATTTTAGGATCACTGAACCCGTTAGATTATGAAATTAGCTACCATACCAGTGCGGTTGAAGCCAATACCGGTAGTAATCCAATTGCAAATCCAGCAGCATATTCTCCAGGTATTAACTTCGGAACTTATCCTGTTTGGGCCTGTATTTATTTAAATAGTTCTAACTGTAGGGTCGTAAAACCGTTTGATTTGATTTATGACAATTGTTCAGTAGTGGTTGAAGATGTTCCAGATCTGGTTCTCTGTGATGATAGTTCTGCCGATGGAAGTACTACATTTAATTTAACCTCTCAAACAGCAATCGCATTAGGAACAAACAGTCCAACTGATTATACGATAACATACCATACAAGTTTAACTGATGCAAATGATGATATAAATCCGATAAGTCCGATTAGTGGCTACAACAATACTTCTAATCCGCAGACTATTTGGATAAGAATGGAGGAGAATATAGCTCCAACACAATATGCCACAGAGACTTTTACCTTGACTGTAAAACCACTACCTACTGCTACAATCTCAGGGACGAGGACAGTATGTAAAGACGACGCTAGTCCTAATATCACTTTCACAGGAGCCGATGGAACCGCACCATATACGTTTGTTTACAGTACAGATGGTGGTGCCACAACAATAACTACAGGACCAAGTACAGGAAATACATTGACCATTCCTGTGTCAACAGCAACAGCGGGCGTATTTACTTATACCTTGATAAGTGTTGAGGATTCAGGTCCGCCTGCATGTTCTCAAAATCAATCCGGTACGGCAACAGTAACTGTTAATCCTTTACCAACAGCAACCATATCCGGAACTATTTCTGTGTGTAAAGATGCTCCGAGTCCAAATATTACATTTACGGGTGCAAATGGAACTGCACCTTACACTTTTGTCTATAGCACAGACGGGGAGCAACCACCATAACAACTCCTCCTAGCATAGGTAATACTATAACTGTTCCAGCTTCTACTGCGAATGTAGGTACAGTTACTTATACATTAATTAGCGTGCAAAGTTCTGGAACGCCAATCTGTTCACAAAATCAATCAGGAAGTGCAAGTGTAACAGTTATTCCATTGCCTACGGCCACTATCTCAGGGACAACCACTGTATGTAAGGACGACGCTAATCCTAATATCACTTTCACAGGAGCCAACGGAACCGCACCTTATACGTTTGTTTATAGTACAGATGGCGGTACCACAACAATAACAACAGGACCAAGTACAGGAAATACATTAACCATTCCTGTGCCAACGGCAACTGCGGGCGTATTTACTTATACATTAATTAGTGTTCAGGAGTCTAGTACTCTTGCGTGTTCTCAAAATCAATCAGGTACGGCAATAGTGACTGTCAATCCTTTACCAACCGCAACCATATCCGGAACTATTTCTGTGTGTAAGGATGCTCCGAGTCCAAATATTACGTTTACGGGTGCAAATGGAACCGCTCCTTACACTTTTGTCTATAGCACAGACGGGGGAGCAACCACCATAACAACTCCGCCTAGCATAGGTAATACTATAACTGTCCCAGCTTCTACTGCGAATGTAGGTACAGTTACTTATACATTAGTTAGTGTGCAAAGTGCTGGAACGCCAGTCTGTTCACAAAATCAATCGGGTAGTGCAAGTATAACAGTTATACCATTGCCTACGGCCACCATCTCAGGGACAACAAGTGTATGTAAGGACGACCCTAATCCTAATATCACTTTCACAGGAGCTAACGGAACCGCACCTTACACATTTGTTTATAGTACAGATGGCGGCGCCACAACAATAACTACAGGACCAAGTACAGGAAATATATTTACTGTTTCTGTACCAACGGCAACTGCGGGTGTACTTACTTATACACTAATTAGTGTTCAGGATTCTGGTACTCTTGCCTGTTCGCAAAATCAATCCGGTACGGCTACTGTAACAGTTAATCCGCTGCCTACAGCTATTATTTCAGGAACAACTGCGGTATGTATGGGTGCTGCTGCTCCTAGCATTACTTTTACGGGAGCCAATGGTACACCGCCGTATACTTTTTTCTATACACGTGACACTGTCCCTATGCAGATTACTACAGCCTCTGCTACTGCAAGTAGTGTAAGTTTACCAATTCCATCAACAGCAGCTGCTACTACTTATATTTATAATTTGGTCGGCGTAGAAGACAGCAGTTCAACAACCTGTTCTCAAAATCAGAGTGGAACGGCTACCGTAACTGTAATTGCAGCACCAATTATTGGTACACCTACCAACTATGTGGTTTGTGATGATAGCTTGAACAATGATGGACTCTATTGTGCTTTTGATTTGACTACTAAAGATATAGAAATTTCAACTGATCCAAATGTTGACATTACATATCACGAAACACCGACTGATGCAAGTACGGGTGGAAATCCAATACCTGCGATACCTTTGTATTGTAATATAGATTCGGGAAGTCAGACCATATATGTTAGGGTATTTAATCCTAGTGCACCTTTATGTTATTCAACTACCACATTTGATTTAATAATCAACCCAATCCCCCTACCAAATCCGGTCATAACAGATTACGAATTGTGTGATTACACAAATCCCGGCGATGGCGTTGAGATCTTTAATTTAGGCAGCAAAAGTGTTGAGATTGCCAATTCTCAGCCGAACGTCACAATAACGTATTACGAGTCATTGACAGATGCCCAGACACAGAACAATCCGCTGTCGAACCTTTATCAGAATATCGTTACTCCACTGCAGCAGATCTGGATCAATATACGGGATAACGCTACGGGCTGTAACACAACGGGAACCTTTGACCTGATTGTCAATCCGCTGCCGGTTGCCAACACACCACCTGCGATATTTGAATGCAGCAACGGAACCACGCTAACGGCTCAGTTTGACCTTACGGTTAATGAGGGATTTGTCAAGGGAGGTTTACCGGGATTTACGATAAGCTATTTCCGTACATTGGCCGAAGCACAGACTCCGTTTAATCCGATTCTAACCCCTACGTCGTATACAGGCAATGAAGGCGATGTTATCATCATCCGCCTACAGAATGATGCGACTGGCTGTTATTCGACCACTACGCAACTGCTAAGGGTAACCCAGGGTCCACTTGCGGTAACACCGACCGCTTTGCAGTACTGCGATCCGAACAATGACGGTTTTGGTGTCTTTGACCTGGACAGTAAGATTTTGGAGATACAGGGAGGTACCCTGGATCCGAATGTAACGGTTACCTTCCATGAGACACCGGATGATGCCTATATTGGCGCCAATGGGCTTGTAAGCCCTTATGACAATATCGATCCATGGTCACAGATTATCTATGTTCGCGTGTTCTATACATTGACGGGCTGTGCGAATTATGTCCAGCTGAAACTGAATGTCAACCCAACGCCTGAGGCTACCGAGCCAGCGGACTATGAACTGTGTGATTATTCCGCCCCTGCGGGTGTTGAGGTATTTGACCTTACAACGAGGATTCCTGAGATACTGGGGAGCATCAACCCTGCACTGACTACCGTGACCTTCTACACCAACTTACCGGATGCCCAGGCTCCGTCCAATGCGATTGCCGGAATCACCAATTACCTTAGCGGGAATACCACACTTTACGTAAGGGTGGAGACGACGGCTACGGGCTGTTTTGATATCGTAACACTGAACCTTGTAGTGAATCCGTTACCGAACTCGCTTCAGCCGAACTATCCCCAGTATTCGCTTTGTGATACCGACCAGTCGAGCATCGGGTATGAGACCTTTAACCTGGGCAGTAAGATAACCGATATCCTGCTTGGGCAGGGCGGTATGGATGTAACGTTCTGGCGAAGCCTTGGCGATGCGCAGAACCGCACCAATGAGATTACCAACCTGATGTATGAAAACGCCATCCCGTATGTACAGACCATAGGTATCATTATCACCAACCGTACGACGGGCTGTTTTGTAATCTCCACGATGGATTTAAGGGTAGAGCCGCTACCCACACCAATACCACCGGCGCAGCCTTACACTATCTGTGATGACAACCAGGATGGCTTCAGCTGTGGCTTTGATCTGTCTACCCTGATACCGGACATCCTTCAGGGCGCCAATTATACGCTTACGTTCTATGAAACACCAACCGATGCCGCTACGGCCAATACCGCTACGGATATTGACCCTACCCAGCCTTACTGTAACAATGATCCGTTTATGCAGCTTCTTTATGTAAGGGCAGAGGATAATGTTACGCACTGCTTCACGGTTATGCCGATACAGCTTATGGTGGATCCGAGCCCTATAGCCCCGATATCGCTTAATGATATTGTGGTATGTGATGATGACAATAATCCGCAGAGTGCCACCAAGCTGGTGGACCTGACCCAGAGAACACCTGATGTACTGTCGCAGCAGCCTTTACCGGCAACGAACTATACCGTTACGTATTATACCAGCCAGCTTAATGCAGAAACACCAACAGGTGAAATTATCCCTGCCAACAGCTATTTTGGATCTGACGGCGAGCAGATATGGGTAAGGGTAGAGAACAACGCCACGCAGTGTTTCAATACCGGATCGTTCTTCCTTGTAATCAATACCCCGCTGCTGCTTACTTTCCCAACGCCACTGAGCGTGTGTGATGATGATGCGAACCCGAACGACCAGTACCATGTATTTGACTTAACGGTGAAGAACCTTGAGATAGCTCCGGGTGGACAGACGGTAACCTATTACCCAAGCCTTGCTTTGGCACAGGCAGGAGTTGCCGGAACAGAAATCACGACACCAACCGCTTACCAGAATATGAACCCGCAGCACCCTGCGGTACAGACCCTTGGCGTTGTAGTGACAACGGCCGACGGCTGTAAGAGCATCACGACCCTTGATATCCGGGTACTTCCGATACCGACACCGCGTACCAACCCACCGGCACTGGCCCCTAAATGCGATGACAACAATCCTGGGGATATGCTGGAGCTGTTTGATCTGACGGTAAATGAGGCATATATCAAAAACAGTGATCCGAACCTTACCCTGCATTACTACCGTACACTGGCTGATGCACAGCTGCCACAGAATGAGATCATGACCCCAACATCAGCCTTGGTTGGCAGCAATGTATGGATCCGTGTGGAGAACAACCGTGTGGATTATCTGGGCAACCACTGTTATGTTTTGGTGGAGCAGGCCTTAACGGTTAATCCGCTTCCGACGGTTATACAGCCACTGGCTCCTTACAGGATGTGTGATGACAATGCCGACGGACTGGCACTGTTTGACCTGACCAATCCGATACTGGCACCGCTTATACTGGGAACGGCGACCACCAACCAGCAGCCGGCAGACTATACGATAACTTACCACCTGACACCGGGCAATGCCGCTTCAGGTACGGCGCCTTTGGTATCACCTTATCCTAATGTAACCCCAACAACCCAGAATATCTACATCCGTGTGGTGAACAATGCCACCGGCTGTGTGAATGCGACAGGGGTACTGACCCTTGCCGTGGAGGCTTATGCTACGGCTACCAGCCCACCGCCTTTTGAGACCTGTGATACCTATGCCGATCCTTACGACGGTGTATATGAGATTGACCTGACGCAGTTCGAGACAGCGATATTAAACGGGCAGAACCCGGCTGTGTTCCTTGTGAGCTATTACAGGACGCAGGCCGATGCCGATGCAGGCACCAACCCGCTGACGGCAGCAGAGGAATTGGCCTACATTACCGATCCAGATACCGATACGATCTGGGTTAAGGTAGAGAACAGCAGCAACAGCATTACGCCATACTGTTATGCCCTGGCGACCATTGTAATAAATGTGGAGCGTTATCCGAATCCTATCATAAACACGCCAAACGGAGTGACTACCATCTGTGTTGACTTTGTAACGGGAGCTGTGATACGGCCACTGACACTGGACAGCGGTATTACCAATACGTCGGATTATACCTTTGAGTGGTTTGAGGCCGCGAACCCTACGGTTGTGATAGGCACAAACCCTACCTATACGGTGGATACACCAGCCACAGGCGGAGCTACCAGAAGCTATACGGTGCATGTAACAAGCATCAGTGCATTGGGATGTGATACTACATCAGCTCCTTTTGATGTGATACAGTCAGGTCCTGCGGTTATACCATCAGGTACGATAGGGTATACGGTAACCAATGCCTTTAGTAACCAACAGATCATAACGGTAATCGCTGAGGGATACGGAACGTATGAATACAGCCTTGATGACGGGCCGAGACAGACCAGTAATGTGTTTGAGAACGTCAGCATCGGCGTGGAGCACACCATCCATGTGTGGGATACCGAGGGAGGTATTGCCTACAGCTGTGAGGAACTGATTATCGGTAATGTAAACATCATCGATTATCCGCATTATTTCACTCCGAACGGGGATGGTATACACGATACGTGGAACATCTGGGGACTGCAGGGACAGCCTGCGGCTAAGATTTTCATCTTTGACCGTTACGGGAAGCTTCTCAAACAGATCAGCTCTAAAGGAGCGGGTTGGGACGGAACGTACAACGGACACCTCCTGCCATCGGATGATTACTGGTTTACGGTGGACTTTGAGGAGAATTCGGCTATGAGGCAGTTTAAGGCGCACTTTACGCTGAAGCGATAAACAATTAAAAATTAAGAATTAAAAATGAGCCCTGATTTAATCGGGGCTTTTTTTTGATTGTTTCCCTACCGGAGGAATGTGGAAACAATTACAGGTCTGTACTATCGGGATTGGAGGAGATTGAATGTAGCGTGTTGATCTTACCTTAATATCCTGCAAAGTTTTCGATGAACTGTTCTTTTTTTAACATCCATATAGGCTATGGTAATTGAAATAGGTACTACCTTTATAGTCCCAAATCATAATAATGTAACCTAATGTGTATAGCTCTTGTTTTTGACTATTGCCAGAGTATCGATAACCCGATACTGCTTGAGTATTTTTATAGAGGTGAGAAAATAGATGATCCCGCTTTATTTTTTGACCTGACACCTGGGCTTTTTGAACAGGCTTTCCCATCGGCGGAAGAAACGCAGATGATGATTGACAAGTATGTAATGTTTGGTACTACCCACAAACTTGTGGTTTCTGAATATGGATTCAATTTGGTGTTCCGGTAATTGAAGAGTTGCAGGGTAGTAAAGTTGCAGAGTAGCAAAGTTGCAGAGTAGCAAAGTTGCAGAGTAGCAAAGTTGCAGAGTTGCAAAGTATAAAAAAGAGCAATTTAAGTTGGGCTTTTTTTATTTTGTAGTCGTTGATTAATTAATCTTTTGAAAAAGGACTGTTTTATCTTTCAATGAAATTTTTTTACCTCATAACCATATTCAAGCAATTCCTTTTTATAATTCAAAAATGAATGGTCTATTGGAATTCCGGTTATATTCTTTATTTCATCAAAAGATAATTTAATTGATTGCCCGCCATTCTTCCTGATATGCTGCCACAAGGGATTATATTTACTCATGATTCAAGGGTATTACCATGACTGTTAACCTTCCGCCATCTGACTTCAGTAACTATTTATAATAATTAGTTTAAAGGTAATCAACTTTTATTTGTTTTTAAGCACAGTTCTTTGTTAAAGGAAGCCCGAATACTAATGTTCGAATTTGTTTTTATAATCTTGAATGGCTTTTTCCAAAATTTGTTCAGCAATTTCTCGATTTTGAAACTGTTCAACTACCACTTGTTTGTTTTCGAGTTTTTTATAGTCTTCAAAAAGCTTTTAAGTTCAGATATGAAATGATTAGGCAATTCAGAAATATCGTTAATGTGGTTGACACTTGTATCTCCTTCTGCAACAGCAATAATTTTATCATCTGCTTCTCCGCCATCAATCATTCGCATAACGCCGATTACTTTTGCGGAAACAATACACATAGGTACGATGTCAATTTGAGAAATTATTAGGATGTCTAATGGGTCATTATCGTCACAATATGTTCTTGGAATAAAGCCGTAATTGGCTGGATAATATACTGATGAGAAAAGTACCCTGTCTAATTTGAGCATTCCACTTTCCTTATCAAGTTCATATTTAGCTCTGTTTCCTTTTGGAATTTCTATAATACCATTGATTACTTTTGGAGCTTTTTCGCCAAAACTTACGTCATGCCAAGGATTTAAATTCATATTTACTATTGTAAAGATTATATTCCCGCAATGTACTTAATTTTGGGCAGAAACGCGAATAGGGTTTCTTATAACGTTCAGTGCATAGAGCTTGTGGCGGCGAAGCGAGCTGAGTTGCCTCGGCTAAGATAATGTTTTTCGTGAAAAATAGAGTTCAAGCAACTGAAAACCAGCCATAAGTTTTATGCGCTGTTATGTGTTGTACCGGTGTTTATAGTTCAAAATATTTGTATGAGTTTTTTTTGGTATATTTTTTTATTCGAGCATGTTCAAATTTGTCCTTAGAAAAACCCAATCTAATCTCAGGCAATTGATTGAAAGTTTTAATATTTCCAACAGGAAAATTAATAGACGAATAATCTGCGTCAAAGGGATTTTCACTTCCTCTATGCCAAACGTATTCTATTTTAGAAAAGTGGATTAATCCGATTTTTTTAAAACTGATTTTGAAATTTTTACTGTTCTATCTTTATATGTAACATTAATCTGTTTCCATTGATTATTTTTCTGTCTAAGCTCTAAGACCTCTCCTGTTTTGAATTTTAGTATGGCTACTTTCAGTTTCTTTTGTCCTTTAGTAATTTGACTATCAATTTCAACCAGATTTGACTTTTGATCATCTCTCAACTCAATTAAAGTGGAATCTTCGAATTCGAATAGATAGTTTGAAGGAACTTGATATCTATCTTTCGAAGAAATCAAAGTTGTAAATATAAATATGTGAAGAAGTATTTTCGTCATTTTCTTTGGTATAACACATAACTAATGTATATCACTATACACCAATTTCAACCCATAAACTGATTATCAATATTAGCTACCAGGATAGTTACCTATTAAAAACTGTTTAAAGAAGTTGTTTTTTTACACAGTTTATGTTAGCAGTAGTTTATTTTTTTAGTTCATATTTTCCACCATCTGGCAATTCTATATGTAGTTTGACATTTGCTTTAAGAGCATTGAATACCCTTAAGAGTGTGTCTAAAGTTATATTATTAGCATTCTTTTCCAACTTTGAAATTTGAGCCTTTTGCACACCAATTAATTTACCTAATTCTTCCTGTGTAAGGTTTCTTTCTTGACGAGTTTGCCTGATTGCATTACCAATCAAGTCAAGTTGTAATTCGTATTCAAACCTATCTCTCTCTGGAGTTCCTATCTTTCCGATGATTTCATCTTGAATCTCTCCTAATTTGTAAGTTTTCATAATTACTTTTTTTACGATTTTTATTATTTACAATCACTTTTTATTACTTATAACTTTTCTCGGCTAACTTATAAACACTAAAATCTATCCTAGTAGATTGTTTAGCTAGGGTAGATGAAATTTTAATTATTTTATGTTATAATCAATTTATTTTATTCTTTAAAATACTCTATTTTTAATTTTTCAGCTTTTTCAATTTCATTTTTTGGAACTTTATCAGTTTTTTTATCATTCCGTGTGTTGTTATAACTAATGTTTCTTTATTATCTCTCTTGTCCCAAAATGCTAGTAATCTATATTGGATACCTTGATATAAGGTTCTAAATTCCCATATATTTTCATTTAACTTTTTAAATAGTTTTGGATCAATTTCATTTTGAGATTTACGAATATTATAAATTATTTTTTCTGCATGTTTTTTATCAATCATCTTAAGAAAGTCACGTGCTTCTTCTAGAAACACAACTTCAAATTTTTCCATGTGTGTTAAATTTATAATGCAAATATATATAAAGTTTCCATATACGGAAACTTTTTGTTCGTTTTTTATTCTTAAGTATGATGAGAAATAAATACTGCCAACTCACAGATATCTCTATAATCTTCCAATAAACTTACCAGCTAACTTCCAACGTGAGGCTAACGAAAGTAACAATAAAATTAACATATCATTTATTTACCATTAATTTCTGTGATTCAAAACTGATTATCAATATTAGCTACCAGGATAGTTACCTATTAAAAACTGTTTAAGGGAGTTGTTTTTTTACACAGTTCATGTTATACAACGGTTTTATTTTAGCTTTCTTTTCTTTGGACTTTGTCTGTTAGAGAAAAATGAAATTATTTCTATCTGCTCATTTGTAACTCTGTAATAAAGTGTGTTGTATGTTAAAATTACAACGCGACGAATTTCTTTTTTATAACCAGATGCTTGAAATAAATTTGGATTTTGAGAAATCAAGGCTAATTTCTCTTCAATGTTCTCAGCTAAATTCCGTAACTCCTTTTCAGTCCAATTTTCTTCTAGATATTCAATTTTTTTCTAATTCTTTAAGAGCAAAGTCTGTCCAAAGAATTTTATAACCACTTTTCATAAATCTTTCTTGCGTTTGAATGAGGATTAAGTTTACCTGAATTAGCATCTTTAATTCCACTTTCAATTGCTTCTTTCTCGCTTTCTGAAATTGAATTCCACCAATCTTTACTTTCTTTTTTTCGCAACTCCATAATTTTCTCAATTACTGATGAATCCTCGATTGAAGAAAGCCATTGGATTAATTCCAACTTTTTATCCTGTATGTTTAATTCAATTTTCATAACTCAATTTGATTTAATAATCAAAAGTACAAATTAATTCTTTAGGTCTAAGGAAAAACCAGCCTTATGCAAAACCACAGTAGGGCTAATTTTTCAATTTCAGCAAGAAGTATAAGCCATTATTTGTAACTTCTCTTTTTTCTTCTTTATATTCTAAATACGATTGTCCAACAGTCATTCCCAAAGAGCATAAAATAGAATATTGGATTGGTATACTTGCCACAACTGTTCCTACCAAAGGAACATAAGACTTTGGATTCTGCATTTTATCAATAAAACCTCTAAATGTTTTACTATTTAAATTCTTCATTTTTATTTCTAACTCTCTTAGAGGTTTTTGTATTTCATCATAAAAAATTGCTTCATACTCATTATTTTGAATATCAGTACTAAACAATTGCTTGTTTCTGGTCTCAATAGAATTAATGGTCTGATAAAACAATCCTAGTTCATCTTTAAGTTTAAGTTTTAATTCTAATATATCTTCGAAACTTAACAAATCCGGATTTGGCAAATTAATTTTTAATGCGTCAAAAGCTAAAGATTTATTGTAACCTTTTGTTCCTAAATCATGATTTGATTTTGTATAAGTATCGATGAAAGAAGCAAAAAGAGAATTTAAATTGTTACTACTACTTAAACAATTCTTTCCGTCAATTAAAAGTTTAATAAACCATTGTAGCTTTTTTGAATAATACCACCAAATTAAATCAGTTTCAACGGGTTTTCCCCATTCGAAATCCCACATGTTTTTCATCACATCATAAACTTCCTCTGTAATAATTCTGGCTTCTTTGTCATTTGGATGCAATGGAAAAATTAAGTCGTGATTTACATTTACTATTTTACTTATTTCACTTGCAAATTGATTACTTTCTTTGTCTTTTTGATTCTCCGCCGTTTCAGTTATTCCAATTAAATTTTCGTCTATGAGAAGTTTATAATCTGTTCTAAAAGATTTTGGAATGAACTCTAAATCCTCAACACCAGTAAATTTAAATTCTCCGTCAATTGTATCAAACTTTGGAGTGTATACTGCATCATTTACAATATTTATCTTATCATAATATAATGCAAGTAATTTTATTTCTTTAAGTGACTTTGGAGTTATATCTGAATTAAAATAAATTTCTCTCATTAATTTAGTTGTAAGTTATGAAGTATTGAATATGACGTTCCGTTGCTTAGCGTCAGTAGCGACTTTTTTAATAAAAAGTTCTAAAAATAATGAAATTTTCAACTTAGTAATTTCGGGCTAAGAAAACTAAACCAACCATTACGCCAAAAGGTTTTTACAGGCTGTCCGTTACTTTATTATTTTTACTAATTCTTTTTTTATGACGTCATATTCTTCTTGTGTAATAACTCCCAAATCAAGTTTTGTTTTTGCTTTCTGTAATTCTGCTAAAGCCTGATCACTTGTCATTGCAGCTTTTTGGTTTATTAATTCTCCGTACTGTAATGCAGCATCTAAATTTAGAACAGTAATATCCATTCCTGGATTATTAAAAGTAATCATTACTCCAGCTTCTGTAGCTTTTTTGTTTCTTTTTACAAATTTTATATCTTCTAATTCAACTTCCCTACCTTTAAATGTTTCTGGTAAGAAAGTTATTCCAGATAACATTGCAGCTCCCATTCGTCCTAACATTATATATGAAAAATTGTTAACAGTATGATTTGTTGAACTAAACATACCTGCCATTTGTTGATTAGACTGATTAGTCCCACTTGGTTTCCCTAAAGTCATTTTTTCTCCAAGTTTTAGTACAGAACCGTCTGCAAACTTCAAAACATTAAATTTTGTAGAGTTCTGATAAAGCTTTACCCATTCTGCGTCTTTAAGTTTCGAGACAAATAGTGTGTCCGCATTTTGTGCAGAGATTTTAATACTCAATCCTAATAGGCCTAAAAGAAGAATTTTTTTCATTTTTATAAAGTTTGAAAGTTGAAAATATTAGTTAGGTTTTGCATGTAACATTACGCTAATTAGCCTCAGTAGCTTGATTTTAATTATTAGTTCTAAAAGTAAAGAAAATTCAATTTGGTACTTTCCGCTTAAGAAAAACTAAAGAGCTTGACTAAAATTCTGTTGGTAGCAGTATTTTATTCTTTAACATTTTTTGTGTTTATCCACTCCTTACTAATTCGAATAATTGTATTGTTTATATTTATCATATTATCATAAAATGCATTTCTTTCGGTCTCGTTTAAAACATCAGCGTTGCCAACAACAACTCTAAACATTGCTTCTTCATTTAACGGTTTTGTTTTTGTAGCTTCAAAGTATTTGTCACTAAAATGAATAAAATCACATAGATAATTATATAAATCCAATGCCCCAGGAACCTCTTCGTTTAGTCGAGTTGCTAAATAAAAATCTGTGAACTTTTCTTTGTTTTGTTTGTATTTATTAATTGATTTTCCTGCAAAGAAGTGATTTAAAAAATCATCTTTGTTATCAGCAACTTTTATTGCATTTAATCTCAAAGCGTTATCAAGTTGTAGTCTAACAATAGAAATTGCCGTTAATGAGTTTTCATTTTCTAATAGAAGGATAAATGCTTTATTCAAAGAAATTGTTCTATTGATATTTGATAAAATATAAAAGTCTAAAGTATGTGCTAAAAAATTTCCAGACCTTATTATAGCTTCTGCTACGTTTAGCAGAAATTTATTTGCTTCTTCTAATTTTTCCTTTCTATTGATTGTCATTTTAGCGATTTTTGTGAAAATAGATACGAACGTTGCGGCTTCGCCAGTGGCTTAACTTGAGTATTTCAGGCTAAAGAAAATAACCAGCCATATTACAAAACCATTTTTCAAGCACTCTTTATATAATAAATGGAGGATGACCAGAAAATTGTTTCATTTCCTCTTCTAATTCTTCTAGTCTAATATTCTTTACTGGTGGTTTTACTTTATGACCGAGAAAATCTAAAAAATCAATTGGTCCAGCAGCTTTGCGAAGAGAAGGAACCATTACAAAAACCTTTCCTTCAGAAGCATCTGGCCAATGTTGAAGATTTCCTGAAATTTTAATTACTGCGCTGTTTTCTTCGTAAAAATTACAATATAATAAAATGCCTTGATTGTTTTTAATTACAACTAATGAGTGTCCACCAGGCCACGTAAAAATTTCGTCCAAATTTTTTTTGATTCTTTATCGCCTAAAAAATTCGCTCCATGAATTTTTAATTCTTTTCTTTCATCCTTGTTTTTTGTCCATAGCCCTTTTCGCAATAGATCCGCATCGGCACTCAATTTAAATTCAGGCTTCAAAACTAAAGATCCCATTCCTAATGCCAATTTGCATAGAAATCTATCCGCATAATCAATACTAATAGTGAATGTGTTATTATGCATTTCTTCCTGTTTTTCAGTTAATTTAGAGTGTAAATCAGATAGTTGTTCAGGAATATTTTCAAACTGTTCTAAATTTGGTTTTGGACCGTTTCCTAGATATAGTTTTGATTTTTTAAAATTTGATATAACAGAAAAAACTATTGTTGGATGCCAAAGCGGATTGTTAGACTTCACAAAAAGAAATACATAACCAGGATCAATATCTTTTTTATACGCAGTTGGAGGTATTCCAATCATATTCGGTGTATCCAAATCGTCAGGATATGGCTTATGAAAATGATATATAGTATCTCCCGTTGGCCCTAACCAAAAATCACAAATTTCATTGTCCGATTTAAGGTCTTCAATTTCTCCCATATAAGACAGGGGTAACACAGTTTCAGGAGTTAAATGACAATATTGTTGGGCAATTTTTGAACGATAATTATTTGTGAACCAACTTTTAATAAAAGGGCCATCTACAAATAATCCACAAAGATTATTGCATCTAGCGCAAACGTCTTTAATACTAAATGGATTATTAATTAAATTTCCACCAACACCTCGAGGCAATACATGTTCTTGCGAGAATTCTTTTATTTCTTTCTCTTCTTTACAATATAAACAGATTTTGGTCATTTTAGATATGGTTGTTTAAAGTTTGCTTATAACTCACAGATACTTCTATAACTCCTATAACCCAGCAGGCAAAATTTAAACTTGAGGTCTACCAAAAGTAAGAATAAAATTAACATATTCTTACTTTTTGCTATATAATTTATAACGTAACTCGCAAAATGTGATTGGTAATTGTGCGTGAACTAGAGTTAATTGTACGTGAACTAGAGTTAATTGGAGCTGAACTAGAGATGATTGAGGCTGAACTAGAGATGATTGGTATTGAACTAGAGTTGATGTAAGGTGAACTAGAGTTAATTGGTACTGAACTAGAGTAAATTGAAGGTGAACTAGAGTTGATGGGTACTTAACTAGAGTTGATTTAAGGTGAACTAGAGTTAATTGAAGATAGACTAGAGGTAATTGAATGCGGACTAGCGTTAAGTGATGTTATAATATAAAGAATAAAAAACCATCCCTTTTGGTTGGGATGGTTTTAGCGTTTAGGGATAATTAGCTTGGTTAGATTTTCAGCCCTTTTATCAGTTTGTACTCAGTGGACCTTACGCCGTATTGTGCTTTGACGCTTTCCTTAATGCCTGTTGCGATGTATGATAATAGTTTGTAACTGTCTATGCGCCTGGCGTTTTCCTGTGAAAACTGGGTGAAGGTGGTTACTACTTCATTATTGACGTCGACCCCAAGCTGGTAAAGCTGCTGCAATTTATCTGGTTTTATATCATTGTTTGGAGTTATGTATTCCTCTCCAAATTGGGAAAGGTTTACAATGATGTCTGCAAAAAACTGCAATTTGGAGTTGTAAGACTGGTACGATTGGCTTACTGTATTGTCTGCGGGTGTAGCTGTCTTAGGAACAGTAATGTTAGCACCTCTATATTTGGCAATCATACCTGCTATATCCTTTGCTTCTTTACTGGTCTTTCCGTAAATTGCCTTGACTGTTCCGTTGATTGGAGCAAGCCTTTTTTCAATTGATCCAGGTCCTTTTGTTATTACCTGAATCCTTTTCTCGAGTGCCAGGGAGTAATTTTGTTTCTTTTCGGCAACAACGTTGTTAAATCCTTTTGTGTTACGGATTTCATTACTGAAATTCTCGATGCTGTACTCGGGTTTCAGCGGTTGATATGCAACAAAATTGGTTAATGATGTCAATAGGGTTTCTGCATTTCCAACCCGGGCTCCGAAACTTACTTCTGATGTTGAATTCATAAAAATATGTTTTAAGATTTATAGGCTGAATATCTAAATTTTCTTCCTTTCCGTAATCACCAATGTTACGAACGGTAGGTTTGGTGTTACGAACGGTAGTTATTTGTGCATTTTTGGTTTGGGATTATGGAAGAAAAAGGCAGAATAAGGAAATAACAGATTTACTTTTAGTAAAACTTTTGGAGGTAAAACACTTTGAAGGCGAAAAACCACCCTAAAAGAGTGGCTTCTCAATTCAAAATCCATAACCCATGACTCACAACTCATAACTCAACCAAAACCTGGTGCTGCAATAAATCATTAAATGTCTCGCGTTCCCTGATCAAATGGCCTTTTCCGTTTTTCCATAAGACTTCGGCGGGTTTGAAGCGGGAGTTGTAGTTGGAGGCCATTGAGAAGCAGTAGGCGCCGGCGTTCCGGAAGCAAAGGGTGTCGCCTTCGTGGATTTCGGGAATCCTGCGGTTGCTGGCAAAGGTGTCGGTTTCGCAGATGTAGCCTACGACGGTATAGAAGCGTTCTTTTCCTTTTGGGTTAGATATGTTTTCGATATTGTGCTGTGAACCGTAGAACATCGGGCGGATAAGGTGGTTGAACCCGCTGTCTATTCCGGCGAAGACCGTTGATGTTGTTTGTTTGATTACGTTTACTTTTGCCAAAAAATACCCGGCTTCGCTAACGAGGAACTTGCCTGGTTCGAATGCTAAAGTGAGTTCGCGGCCATATTCCTTTTCGAAGGCAAGGAAACGTTTGGTTAGTTTTTTCCTAATTCTTCGATGTTGGTTTCGATATCGCCTTTTTTGTATGGGACTTTGAATCCGGAACCGAAATCAATAAAATCTAAGTCTTTGAATTGTTTTGCGGTATCGAACAGGATTTCGGACGCATAGAGGAACACTTCGATATCTAAAATATCAGAACCTGTATGCATGTGGATTCCGTTGATGTGCATTTTGGTATTTTCCACAATACGCAATACGTGTGGTATCTGGTAAATGGAAATGCCAAATTTGCTGTCGATATGGCCGACGGAAATGTTTTCGTTACCGCCGGCCATTACGTGTGGATTGATTCGGATGCAAACAGGGATTTTTGGGTATTTGGCGCCGAAATGCTCTAAGACGGAAAGGTTGTCGATGTTTACCTGGACACCCATCTTTGCCACTTCTTCGATTTCCTCGAACGAAACACCGTTGGGGGTGAAAATGATTTTATCGGGAGTGAAGCCGGCGTGGAGCCCCAGCATTACTTCCTGGATGGAAACCGTATCGAGCCCGGAACCTAAATTATCCAGGAGCTTCAGTATAGAAATATTAGACAAGGCTTTCATGGCATAATTGATGCGTAGCTTTTCTACCTTGAAGGCATTGGTTAGGCGCTTGTACTGTAACTCGATTTTTTCGGCGTCATAAACATATAACGGATTTCCAAATTCTTTGGATAACGAAAGTAATTCTGCTGGCTGCATATGGTGATTTTTCAACAAATCTATATTTCTTAAAGAAGAACGGCAATTGTTTAAATATCGAAATTCATCCTTTTTGAAAATACCTGTTTAAGAAGATGGCTTATTCGGAGTATTAATAAATAGAGGTCTTTGGTGACATTCCAAGTAAGGTATTTTATCGGCGAAACTTCGATTTTAGCTTTTTAAATTCCGCCATTTTGAAAGTGTTGGGTTATATATATAGGAGTTAAGTAATTAAATTCGGAAAATATTAATCAAACCAATTATAAACTATGTCATTAAATTACATTTTAAAACCTATTGGAAACCTGAAGAGGATTTCATTTGCAACGATACTTTTTTTAGTATCACTGCCATGCATTCGCAGGCTACGTTTACTTCGGTACAATCGGGCGACTACACCGACCCAGCGACCTGGGGAACTGCAACAGCGCCAACTTCTATTGACCATGTTGTGATCAGCACTGGAAATATAGTTGTCCTTGACGATATACTGACTGCTCATAATGTTACCATTAGTGGTTCGTTGGAAAGTACTGCTGATGCTGTCGAGTTTACGGTTACGGGTAACCTGACGGTTAATTTGGGTGGATTATTTAAAGGGATTTATTATTATGATGCGGGTTCGTTTGGTTACGATAAAGGAATCCAGCTTACTGTTGCGGGTAACATTATCAACAATGGTAGGATTGATTTATCTGATGGAGCAAGTTATCTTCCTGAGGGTGTTTTGAAACTGAATGGAACGACGGTACAAACGGTTAGTGGTTTGGGTACTTTTGGCGGAACCATTTTCAGTACAGACAATACTAACAGAGGAGGAGTGATTAATCAGTTTATTGTGGATAATTCGAGTACGTCAACCCCGAATATTGTATGGGGATTCAATAATACCAGGATAAGAAGTGTTTTGACATTTACAAATGCCCGTGTAGATTTGGGCACAAACAAAATGGCCATCGGAAATTATGGAAGTGCCACTATAAGCTGTGCTGCAGGAAGCGGGTTTTTGAGCGGAACCATTGGGAAATGGTATGGTGCATATGATAATTTTGCTGCGATAACTCCAGGTTCTGATTACAACAGCGCGAATGCTTTATATCCTTTTATAAGTGCTGATGGCAAAAGCAGGGCGGCATTTATTTCAAGGCCAAATGATACGACTAACTCTGCCGTTTCGGGAGAACTTTCGATAAGTTATTATGATGCTTCATCCGTTTCCCCGGGTTTCTCTATAGCAGATGGGGCTTATACAGTGACCGATGTTTATGAAGGTGCGTGGGTTATCGAAAAAGATGCTACTTATTCTTTTCCGTTAGGAAACCATTCCATAGCTTTTTCAATAGAAGGAGCCTATTTAATCAAGAACGGAAATTCGAGGATAATTAAGACGGATGAAACAACAGTTGGGAACCATCAGTCGGGAACTACTACACCTTTTGCGCAACGGATTGGGCTTTCCGATACTGATTTGGCCAATGCTTTCCTTGTCGGATATAACGCAGTGCTTGATACACCTGTAACTTCAACTCAGACGGGTAACTGGAATGACGCTTCTACATGGAGCAGTAATTCGGTTCCATCCTGCACAGATACTGTAACGATACTTTCCGGTCATACTATAACGGTTAACTCAACTTGTTCTGCGGCTGGAGTAAATATTAATCCGGGGGCTACTTTAGTAAGTGATTCTTCGGGCCTAACTGTGGGTTGCACCAATAATAATGCAACATTTTTTAACAAGGGAACCTATACCATCAATGGCGGTTCTCTTATTGTTAACGGAAATGTGGTGCATGCTGATGGAAGTACGTTTGCTCAAACAGGCGGGGATATTATTGTGGATGGAAACCATAATGGCGATGCTGCAACGAGTATCGACCAGACCCTATTTAAAATAGGAGAAAGCGCCCTAAACCTTTCGGGAGGTAAAATAACTATTGTTGATCCACCGGTGGTTACGGCAACTTTGGCAACTACCCATACCGCTACGACCATTGTGCCTTGTACCGGATTCTTTTGCTGGTTTCCTACTGATATCATGATGGATTCGACTGATGATTTGGCTATTGGCCAGATTGTGGTTGGTGCCGGTGTTCCTGCCGGGACAACGATAGCCGCTATAAACCCTGGTGTTTCGATTAATACAAATCCAAGCTTACCGGCTACTGGCTTAACATTGCCGTTAAATTTATCTTTTTATACGGTTGGTACTGCGGTTTCGGCATTTATTTATGAGTCAGCCAATAATTATGCTGCTGCAGCGGGGCATACTTTACAGATTGGGGATGGAATATCTACAGAGAAAAGTGCAGTTACTGCTAACGGATTCAATTGTATCTTTAAGGCTGCCGATGGTGCCTTGTCTTTGAATAATCTTACTGTTAATGCACTTGATTCCACCAACAGGTTTGTTAACCTTGACGGTAGTAATCCGAACTTCCTTAATATAATGAATGTACAAAACGATTTTACCATCATGCAGGGAAAAGTCATTGGTGCTGGTGTTGATACGTATTATGGAGGAAACGTGGTTAACAACGGCCAATTAAATCTATACAATTCAACTTACTTAGGGAATTATATAGATGGAGATTTTGTGGCTACATCCAATCCGCAGACGATTTCAGGAACAGGATCATTCAATGCGCAGGTAGATGTAATCCTGAATAACCCATTTAATACGGCTTCAGTAAGCCAGTTAAGAGTTAACAATACGAGTCCGGCCGGAGTTACCTTCGCTGTGCCATTTAATGTTGCTAACGGACTTAATATGGTTGCCGGAATTATCCATACATCCGCATCCAGTGTCCTTACCGTTGGAACTCCGGCAATGGCATACACGGGAAGCATTAACGGAAATTTTGGGCCTGACTGTTATATTGATGGTCCGGTTTCAAAAGATATCTCCGGAGGCCAGAATGCTGCGAACTTAAACAACGGAACAGGTTTTGACTCCGCGTTCTTTTTCCCGGTAGGAAAATCAACTTATGCGCCAATTTGGGTAGCTATTACTACACCATCAGGAGGTTTTGAAACACCTGGAGCCAAATTAAAAGTAGAAGCATTTGAAACAAATACCGGAACACCATCAGCCAATATTGCCCACTTAAGCCAGAACAGATGGGAAGTTTCTAAGATTGCTGGTGATGCTTCAGATTTCAATATTAGAGTGGGAGACGCCACTGTAGATGAAAATTACATCATTGTTCAGGCAGCTTCTGCAGCCGGAGTTTATGACAATGATTTTGGAATAACAGCAACCTTTGAGGCAGGAACACCAAATACACTGACTTCAATGACAGCTCCATTGCCTTGGCCTGCTTTAAAGGGTTTCTTTTCTACGGCAAGGCAGGCTGAATGTTCTGTTGTTGCTCCGGGAAATACATTAGCCAGCGAAACCCTTATTTGTGGAGGGAAATCGGTAACCTTAAGTTTGCAGAATATTATTGTTGGAGAAGGCATAAGCTATCAATGGCAAAGCTCAGCAACCGGTTCGGGCTACACAGACATTGCAACTGCTGATGCAAAAACCTACAATGCAACTCCGTTAGAAAACACGTACTATCGTTGTAATGTAACTTGTTCCTTTAGTTCAACAACAGTGGCATCAACACCGGTATTGATTGCTTTAAATAATACTATCACTGCTACAACTCCGGCAACAATCTGTTTAGACACAGCTAACACGGCAACTTTATCGGCTGCTTCGGCAGATACTGTTAAATGGTATGATGCACAAACCGGTGGGAATGTTTTGGGAACAGGGACTTCGTTTACTACACCAATCCTTACTGAAACTACCACATTTTATGCGGGCACAGAATCTACAACCAATGGAGTTGCAGGTATGGTTTATACGCAGGATGGAAGTGGAAGTGGAAGTTTTAAAGGCCTGGCATTTAATTTATCGAATGCTATTATTTTAAATTCGGTACAGGTATATCCGCAACAAAATCCGGGAGGAAGTGGAGCTGCGCCAATTACGGTAACGGTTTTCCAAAATGGAGTAGCCGTTCCCGGAACAACAGCAGTGACTTTTACGCCTGATACATTCTCGGGTTGGTCGCCAACAAATACTGCTCAAACAGTAGTACTTAATTACCAACTTGCCGCAGGAGACGGTTATTCGCTTGAGATTACGGACGGAGCTTCTTATGATAATGCTTTAGCCACTAGTTATTTATGGCCAAATCCTTATCCAATAACAACTGGTGCTGTATCGATACTTGGAGGGATTTCGGGTGGTTTTATAGACGAATCTTACTATAATTATTTCTACAATTGGGATGTTACTGAGGTATGTTCTTCAGCACGAGTACCAGTGGTTGCAACAGTTGACTGCGATTTAGCTAACCCAGCATCCGCATTTTTACGTAGCGTTGCTGCCTATCCAAATCCGTATTCAGGTACGTTTAAATTAAAGGTAATTACTAATAGCTCATCAGATATCCAAGTTAAAGTTTACGATATGTTAGGAAGATTGATTGAGCAGCAGGAAAGCAGTTCGGAGCAAATATCCCAGATGGAAATGGGTAACAGCTATCCTTCAGGAATATACAATGTAGTGGTGACTCAGGAAAACAATGCAAAATCGCTTCGTGTGATTAAAGAGTAAAAGTTAATTAAGTTTCATAGTGAAGAAGGCCGATTGGGAAACTAATCGGTCTTTTATGAAAATTAGTTTTACTATGAATCATCAGCCTTCCATAAGTAATCTTTATTTCTTTTAATATTTTCGATGAAATGACGTTTTATTTAACAGTCGTGCACCGCTGAAAAACAGGCATTTCCAGATTCTTTTCTGTATCTTTGTAGTCCCAAACTACGATAACCTTTGTCATGATTTTAGCTGCAGTATATGACTATGCAAAAAGCTTTAGTACGCCATTAGTACTTGAGTACTACTATCGGGGCGATAAGATTGAAAATCCGGTGGTCTTTTTTGCAGTAAATGAAGGTCTTTACGAAGCTGCTTTTCCATCACTAGAAGAAACCCAGGCCATGATTAATAAATACGTACTATTTTGTAGTACGCATAAATTGGTCGTTTCAGAGTTGGGTTTTAATCTTGTATTCCTATAAAGGGTATTTTCCTTAGACTTAAGATTTCTTATTATCAATGCCCATCCGCTATTGGAATGGATCAGCGATTCCTTTTAATCCATTTAAAAATTTCAAACCAAATAACGGTTATAAAACCAACTCCAGCCGATAATGAGATCTGTGCCGTGGATAGTAGCTTAAACTCAAAAAAGCGTGTAAACGGAGGAAAGAAAAGCAACAGTGCCATTATTGCAACTGTAATTAAGATGATGTAGGAACCAGAACGTTTTTATATTTTAGCGTGGTCCAAATAGAATAATAGAATGATCGGTTAATTAAGGTTAAAAAGATATTAGCAGAAATTAAAACCGTAAAGACCATTGTCCTTGTAGTTGCCTCATCCAACCGACTTTCGATTGCATATAAATATACAGACAATGTGCCTGCAGTGATTGTCAAGCCCTGCACAATGCTTATAGAAAGTTCGCTCCAGTTAAAGAAGGTGGTTGATAGTTTGCGTGGAGCCAGTTGCATAGTGTTTTTTTCCATGGGTTCATTTTCATATATTATTGAACAAGTTGGACCCATAATGATTTCGAGGAATATAATATGAATGGGTGAAAAAATATTGGGGAATTTCCAGCCTAGCGCTAATGGAATAAAAACCGTTAGGATAATTGGGATATGAATCGAAATAATATACTGTATGGCTTTCTTTAAATTGGTATATATTTTACGCCCCATAGCAATGGCATCTACCATTTTAGAAAGGTCATCTTCCAATAAAATCAGTGATGCAGCCTGTTTAGCAATTTCACTACCTTTCTTTCCCATAGCAATACCAATATGAGCGGCTTTTAGTGCAGGTCCATCATTAACGCCGTCACCTGTCATGGCTACGACTTGTTGGTTTTCTTTGAGTGCGTTGATTATCTTTAATTTGGCTTCCGGAAACATCCGTGTAAATAAAGTGGTTTCCATCACACAGGTTTTCAAGGATTCATTGTCCATTTTCATTAAGGCTTCACCAGTAATGTTTTTCTCATTATCCCGGATACCAATTTGCTTAGCTATTGCACTGGTAGTTGCTGTACTGTCACCAGTGATGATTTTTACTGATATACCCGCTGAATAAAAGGATTCTATAACATTTTGAATATCCTTTTTTGGAGGGTCATAAAAAGCAATAATGCCTTTAAACGTGAATGACAGCTCCTGTTGTTTTTTTGGTAATGACACACCGGAATAAGACGAAGACCCCACACCCAGGAGTCGATATCCATTAGAAGATAAAGTTTTTAGGGTATCGTTCAAGTGTTCTTTTTCCAGTGAAGTCAATTTTGATACTTCAATTAACGCTTCCGGAGCTCCTTTGGCTGCAATAAATCGTTTACCATTATTATCTTCATAGATATGGGTCATCATAGGAGGATTGCCTTCTAAAGGGAAATCATGGACTAATCTGAACTCCTTTGGATTAGCATTTGGAAATAGTTTTTTATAAGTAGCATGCAAAGCCATTTCCATAGGGTCAAATGGATTGGGTTCGCTGGCGAGGCTACTCCATAATACCAATTCCTTTTCTTCAGGATTTAGATTATCTTTAGGATCAACAATTTTATTGGAGGTTAGGGTATAAAGCCGGGCTAAATCCATCTTGTTTTCGGTAAGGGTTCCGGTTTTATCGGTACATATTACAGTAGCACTTCCTAAGGTTTCAACCGTTTTCATCTGTTTTACCAAAATACCCAACTTCATCAGTCGCCAGGCACCTAAAGCCATGAAAGTAGTAAAGGCTACTGGTATTTCTTCAGGCAATATACTCATAGCTAATGTAAGCGATTTCAATAAGCTGCTTAAAATATCTTTGGAATTCCAATAGTTGAATGACCATACGATAAGGAACACTAAGGCTCCGGTGAAAGCCATTTTTTTACAAAATTGGCAATCTGTACTTCCAGAGGTGTTTTTTCTTCCTGAACACTTTCCAGACTGACACCTATTTTTCCTAGTTTGGTTTGGTTTCCGATGGCAGTAACAGTTGCGATTGCCATTCCGCTTGATACCATAGTTCCGCTGGAAATAGTATTGTTTTCAGAAGAAACCTCTTTTAGAACGGATAAAGACTCACCTGTCAGAATCGATTCGTTTACTGAAAAATCGTTTGTATAAACTATTTGTCCATCGGCGGCAATTAGTGCTCCTTCTTCTACTAAGAGACTGTCGCCAATTACTATCTCTTCACTTTTAATTGAGGTAATCTCTCCCTGCCGGATGACTTTGCAATTGGGTTGGGCAAAATCCTTAAGTTTTTCTAATGCATTTTTACTTCTGGTATATTGGTAAAGTGAAATAAATGCCTGGAAAATAATCGCAGCACCCATAAAAATGCCGTCTCCTATTTTTCCACTAAAAAAATATATCATAGCCGCACCTAACAACAAAATCATCATAGGCTCGGTCAGCAAACGCTTAATAGTAACTAAAAGTGTATTCTCTTTTTTATAAGTGAGTTTGTTTGCTCCATAAATTTCGCGTGCGTGTTGTACCTGATCTATTGATAATCCTTGTATATTAAAGTTGGTTATGGGCATTTAAGGTGTTTTGTTATTATAACGCTTAGGTGTTCCTAGAAAATCGCCTCGAGTTATTGATGCATTGGCCCAGTCTTTATTTCCTCTACTAAATCCTCGAGATTGTTGTTTAGATCCACGATTTCACGGAGAAACTGAGTTGTAAATACACGATACTTAGTTTCGGTTTCGGGCTTATAATTAATGATATCTTTCTTAAAGGTACTATTTTTATTTAATAAACGGCTTTTCAGTTCATTGTATTGATTTTTACTTTGTGTATAGATTAAAAATAAGGATTGCTGTTCGTCAACAATTAGGGTTTTCTCCCTTACAGCCGATAATGATTTCAAATTAGTAGCTGTTATGGCTAATAGACTTTCTGCTGTTTTATTAAATTTCTTCCATTCGGCTGCTGCTTTATTCGCGGCTTTAGCCTCTTCATAAGTTTCCTGATTTGTATCGGGTGTGCTTTCCTCTTTTTCTTTGGCACAGGTAATTGCCAACATAAAGAAGATAAATATAAATGAACTGTTTTTGGTTATTGGTTTCATAGTATCCGTTTTAAATATTATTTTTATTTATTTCTCAACAAACCCTTCATCCAGCATTTTTTTATGGATGGCATTGGCTATTTCATTAGTTAGTTTTTCCACGCCCTCCGGATTATATGTCTCAGTTATTCCCGACCATATTATTTTGTCATCAGGGATTGAATAAATTACGGTTTCAATAATGAATTTCTTAGTCACGGCATAGTATCCAGGGGTTGTATAATATACCAAATTCCTATTGTAATACCTACTGAAATCGCTATAATATACCGGATACGCGTAACGTTGTTCGGGTGTATACACTTTCTCCTTTTCTACATCTATCAGCCGCATCGTAATGGCAGCATCAAATCCATCTTCCTTGATTTTAGTCCTTAAGGCTGCCTCATCATTTCTGTTGAATTTTTCACCTAAATAATTATAGGATGTAACTCCTTTTCCGTTAAGGTATTTTACCATTTCATCTTCAATGTGATGGCGATTGGTTTCATTTCGCAATAATGCCACTACCAGGACTTTTTTCCAATCGCCCTTATGAAGGTGTTTTTCAGGATCACGCCAACTACTTGTGATTTTTGTGGAGTTACAGGAGAAAAATATTGTGAACAATAGGGCAAACGATAGATAATATAATTTTTTCATGATGAGAAAATTTGATTGTGCTCAAAATTCCTTTAAATGAACTAAATAGCGTGTGACAGATATCACATTGAAATATGATTGTAGTCAATTCAGGTATGTTATTTTCATACTTTTGTATTGCAAAAAATAAAGAAAATGAAAAGTGTATTTTCCAATAAAGACCAACAACCTACAACTAATGATTTAAAGAATGCCTTAGGAGAGCCGTTTATTATATGGAACCAGTTGGAAGCTTTTACTAAAAACAATTATCCCGAAGCGATTTCAGATTGGAATTTCTCTGGGGAAAAATTTGGATGGAGTTACAGGATTAAAGACAAAAAAAGAGTGATTCTTTATCTGCTGCCAAGAGATAAATATTTTAAAGCTGCTTTGGTGTTTGGACAAAAGGCCGTAGGGCAAATACTTGACAGCAGTATTTCTGAAACTATAAAAACAGATCTTATGGCAGCGAAAGCCTATGCTGAAGGAAGAGGAATACGGATTGAAGTAAGGGACGCATCCAATTTGGAAGATATCAAAAAGCTTATCCAATTTAAAATCATGAACTAAAAAAAGCTACTGTTTAAGTAGCTTTTTTAGTTTTAATTATTTGTATTTAATATTGATACTTATAATATTGGAAACCATATTGGTGGTCCTTGTATAATGACCATATCGTAGTTCGAGTGTGTGAAAATGTTTCAGCCCAAATACTCCTTTAAGTGGCGTATATTTCATTCCCATGCCAAAGAAACTACTGTTAAATCTGGACAAGTCATAATTGCTTGTATAGAATTCTTCGGCTGCCGTATGTTCTTCAAAACCCTTAAAGTACTTAATAGCAGTTTGAGTGTAGTATCGGTAAAACGGACTTAAAGAAAATACGGTGGATAGCTTTACAGGTACTTCTATATCTGCAGTGTGTGAGTTCAAACCCCAATCATCGGTATAAAATCGATAATAACCTCTTATGATAAAATTATCGCCGAGGAAATAACTGGCTCTTACTGCCAAAGGAATCTTCAATCGGGTATCGGGAAGATTCTCTATGTGAACAGAGCTGTCATCGAAATATACTCTATGGAAAGGAAGCTCCAAATAGCCTTTTTGCGTTATTACATCGGCCATAAACATCAGCTGGAAATTTTGGTTTACAATCTGAGCATAACTTAAAGATCCTGCAAAAGTGTTACGGGAAGCTGTACCATAACTGTCGTCGCCAGGAGCCCTTAGTTCAGTGGGTGTAATCAATTTGACCTGATCGAGAAAAGCCTGAAATCTTGCGGTAAATTCTCCGTTGCGATCCTTGGTCTTTTTGGAATAGCTGATATTTCCACCAAATGACTGGTAATCAAATTCTGTTGAGGAAGATACTCCAGCACCAAATGTACTTCCTTTTGCTTCATTTTCTACACTATAGCTTATAGAAGGATAAACACGGATATCTGCAGATGAAGCAGAGGAATTAGCCTGAAGGTCGACCATGTCTGAAGAAGCTGAGGAGTAGTAATCAAGCCCAACTTCAACGTCCCAGGTATGTTTTTTCCCCGATTTGCCATACTTTATAAGCTTGACATCAATAGTGTTGGAAACATCAGTAAGCTTTTCTGTACCTATACCGCCGGTTACCGCCGAATTATCGCCATTCTGCTTGTAATAGCTCGAAACTAAATTTACTTCTTCAATTTTTAGTTTGTTGCTTTTGTAGGCTGTTGAATCTGCTGGTTTTTCCTGTGCGCTTAATCGGAATATACTAAGTAATGCAAATCCGGTAATGAATATTCTTTTCATGTTTGATTAGGGTGTATAATTAGTTGCATCCGCAGCCACCGCCACTTTTTCCCGAATTAGCACCGGAAGCTCCCTCACGGTAGGATTGAAAACTTAATTGTGTCTTTTCAATTTTACGATTGGAAAGTACCATTTCGGCATCATTGATTTTTGTTTTTTGGTATTCCTTTACCGATTCGCAGGAAGAAATCATGACAGTCAATCCGGCTATGATAAACAATGATTTGATTGTTGGTTTTTTCATTTTAGGTTAATATTTTTAGAAGTGTAAATCTTATTATTATCATCTATGATTATACAATATAAATCCGGAATCTGGTCTACCAAATAAAGTCCGGCTTTTATTCCCATAACGGCTATTGGTGTTGCCATAGCATCTGCAAATTCTGCATTGCTGCTAATTACGGTTACGCTTTTAATGCCTGTTATTGGTAAGCCCGTTTTGGGGTCTATGGTATGCGAATACTTTTTTCCATTGATTACGATATATTTTTCATAATTCCCGGAAGTAGCTACAGCCTTTCCTGATATTTCAAGATAAGAGAAAGCAGCTGCTGGCTGGTCTGGATTGGCAATTCCTATTGTCCATTGCTTACCGTTAGGCTGCAAACCCCAGGAAGTAAGATCGCCACTTGCATTAATTATTCCGCTTTTTACTTTATTGGCAATTAGTTTATTCTTTGCCATTTCTGCGGCATATCCTTTTCCGATACCGCCAAAACCAATTCGCATTCCTTTGTCCTTTAAAAAAACAGTTCCTATTTCCTTATCCAGGATGATATTATTGTAATTAATGAGATGTACCATTTTTAGCGCAGTTTCAGCAGAAGGTAATTGGGTCATTGTTTTGTCAAAATTCCAAAGGCTTTTATCAATGCTTCCATACGTTATATCAAATGCACCTTGTGTAATCCTTGATATTCCGATGCTTCTTTCTATTAAGCCAAAAACTTCGCTGTCCACTTTTACAGGTTGTATTCCAGCATGTTCATTGATTAAATTCGTTTGGCTATCAGCTTTGAATGTTGTAAATAATTGTTCAATCCTCCTTATTTCTTCTATTGCAATTTGGATATTTTCCAATGCGAATTGTTTATCATCTGCAACTACCGAAATGGTGAAGTTGTTGCCCATAAGTTTTAAGGATTCCGAATATTTTTCCATCCTATTTATTGGCGTCGCAGATTGCCTTTATTTCTGCGGTCCATTGTTCTGGAGTTACTTCAGGTTTTCCATTCCATGATTTTAAAACCTTACCCTCGGCATTAAGAAGCAATGTGAGAGGAAAAGCACCTTGTTTATTGTATTGTTCAGCCAATGCCTCATTGCGCTTGACAACTTCCGGTGAGCCTATATTTTTTTCTTTCTGGGAAAATCGGCATTAACGAGGACCAAATTTTCGTTTGCCATTTTAGTAAATACCTCACTTTCAAAAAAATCCTTTCGTGTTACAATGCAAGGCCCACACCAATCAGAACCCGAAAAATTCAGCAGTATCAACTCATGCTTTTCCTTAGCGGTTTTTTTAGCGTTTTCAAAACTCGGCTCCCATTGTGTTGGAAGAAACAGGATAAAAAGTGATAATAAAAGTTTCATATATTTAGGGCTTAAATAAGAAATTAAATTCTAAAGTATAACGTGATTTATAATTAAATATTGTCTGATTATAAACAAATGTAATGCTGATTTAGTTATTATTATTCAATCGTTTCTTAGTTTTTAATTAAAATTCATAATCCTTTACGAAAATAAACTAATTGTTCCCGTGAAAAAATGACAGCAGTCACTTTCTAATTTCTTTGGGATGATATTTGTCATTTTGCGCCACATTTTAAGACCTGATATTTGCCTCGTATAAATGATCAAATATGAGTATCAATCAATGTTTTCATTGTGGGCAGGATATTGTGCTAAAGGATGCCCATTTTTTTGACGGCAAGGAATTTTGTTGCAAGGGCTGCGAAACAGTTTATGAAATCTTCAGTCTTAACGGACTTTCTTCCTACTATGACATTGAACGTTCGCCAGGCACCAGGCCATTATCCGATGATAAGAAATATGATTTTCTTGAGAATCAAAAAATTGTAGAAGGCTTATTGGAATTCAATGAAAATGGCACACAGATCGTTTCGCTTAGTGTTCCACATATTCATTGTAGCTCTTGTATCTGGATTCTCGAAAACCTCAGAAAACTACAACCTGAAATTGTGTCCTCACAAGTCAATTTTCATGAAAAGAAAGTCCGCATTAATTACAATTCCGACAATTTCTCCCTGAAAGACCTTGTGCTGCTTTTGGCGGCTATTGGTTACGAACCTTATATCAGCCTTGATGATTATGACAGTAAAACCTCCGATAAGGACCACAGTCTCACCTATAAATTGGGTGTTGCGTTCTTTTGTTTTGGAAATATCATGTTGCTGTCATTCCCCGAATATTTTGAAAGTAAAGAATTTTGGCTCGACCAATACAAGGGATTTTTCCGTTGGCTGATTTTGTTACTGTCATTGCCCAGCTTTCTGTACTCCGCCAGTGGATATTATGTTGCCGCATGGAATAACCTGCGTGCTAAAATACTAAGTATTGAAATTCCGATAGCCTTAGGAATTATAGTAATGTTTGTTCGAAGTGTTGCGGACATACTGCTCGATCGCGGACCCGGTTTTTTTGACAGTATGACCGGCTTGATATTTTTTATGCTGCTCGGAAAGGCATTCCAGCTAAAAACCTACCAATTCCTGAATTTTGAAAGAGATTTTAAATCCTATTTCCCAATTGCCGTCACGCGTATTAAATCCGGCAAGGAAGAAAATATTCCTGTATATGAAATTGTCAAAGGCAATCGGATTCTCATCCGGAATCAGGAAATCATTCCGGTTGATGGTATATTGATATCGGAAAATGCCGCTATTGATTATAGTTTCGTTACAGGAGAAGCTGTTCCTGTTTCCAAGCATTCGGGAGATAAAATATTTGCAGGTGGCAGATTGTCGGGAGCTGTGATTGAAATGGAGGTGCTTAAGGCCGTCTCACAAAGTTACCTTACCCAATTGTGGGGCAACGAAGCGTTTCAGAAAAAAGACGTGGCCGGATATCATACTATAACTGACCGTGTCAGTCGCTATTTCACTCCAATCCTGCTGCTCATCGCTTTTGCTGGTTTTGGCTATTGGATATTTATTGACAGCGATATTGCCTTTAATGTATTCACTGCGGTATTAATTGTTGCATGTCCTTGTGCTTTGGCTCTTACTGCACCATTTACCCTTGGTAATATCCTGCGGATTCTTGGCCGAACAAAATGCTACTTGAAAAATACTTTAGTAATCGAACAGATGGCAAAAGTAGACACTATCGTTTTTGACAAGACAGGGACAATAACAACCAACAGTAAAACGGCAATAAGTTATGAAGGGAATGCCCTAAATATTCAGCAGCAAAAATTAGTCAGGAACCTGCTTCGGGCTTCCAACCATCCCCTGAGCCGGATGATTTATGAGCATTTACCCGAAAGTGACAAATTAAGCGTAACTCACTTTGAGGATATAGTAGGTAAAGGAATTTCAGGGACTATTGAGGGGCACCACGTAAAAATTGGATCTTCCTCTTTTGCAGGGAATGATGAAAAGAATCCTATTATCAAAACAATGGTAAATATAACTATTGATGACGTTTATTTGGGCAGATTCCTAATACACAACGAATACCGTGCTGGTTTAACAGAGTTGTTTACCAAACTACAGAAGAAATATACCGTTAAAATACTATCGGGCGATAACGAGGGTGAACGTGAAGTGCTGGAAAGCCTTTTGCCCAATGGTATTGAATTGGTATTTAACCAGAATCCTGAGGGAAAACTGGATTTTATCCGGAAGCTTCAGCAAAAAGGATGCAATGTAATGATGATTGGTGATGGGCTTAACGATGCAGGAGCATTAAGGCAGAGCAATGTTGGAATCGCCCTATCGGAAAATGTGAATGTATTTTCACCAGCATGTGATGCCATCATCGATGCAGGTGAATTTGAAAAATTGGATCGCTTTATGGCGATGTCCAAAAAAGCTGTTCACGTAATAAAATTAAGTTTTGGGCTTTCACTGCTCTATAATTTAGTGGGTCTGTCTTTTGCTGTAACAGGCAACCTGCTTCCCATTGTTGCGGCTATCATCATGCCCCTCAGTACCATTACGATTATCAGTTTTGTAACCTTGGCAGGCAATTTTTACGCCTACAGGCTGAAAGTAATAACCGTCAGCCAAAAGAATGACGAACGTCATATTTTATCCGAATCCCCAAAGCTAATTTTGAACCAGAAAATCACCACATGAGCGTCATCTATCTTTTAATATCCATCAGCATTATCATCGCAATAGTTTTTTTACAGCTTTTATAAAAGCAGTTAAAAGCGGGCAATATGATGATCGATACACACCATCAGTGCGAATGCTGTTTGATGACGAACTTAAAAAAACCGAAACTGAACAAACCCAAGAAAATCAAGACTAGATATGGAAAACCAGCAATTTTATTATGACAACAAGATTGTAAAAAAATTCCTTTATGCAACAATCCTTTTTGGTGCAGTTGGAATGGCCGTAGGGCTTTTACTCGCATTTTTATTTCTCTTCCCTAACCTGACCGATGGAATTTCATGGTTAAGTTTCGGCAGACTTCGTCCATTACATACCAATGCCGTGATTTTTGCCTTTGTAGGCAATGCCATGTTTGCCGGTATTTATTATTCGTTACAACGTTTGCTTAAAGCAAGAATGTTCAGCAACTTCCTTAGTAACCTCCACTTTTGGGGATGGCAGTTGATAATTGTGGCAGCAGCCATATCATTACCATTAGGATATACTTCCTCAAAAGAATATGCGGAATTGGAATGGCCAATTGATATTGCAATAGCCTTAATCTGGGTTGTTTTCGGAATCAATATGATTGGTACTATACTGCGCCGCCGCGAACGACATTTGTATGTGGCTATCTGGTTTTATATTGCCACATTTGTCACAGTTGCGGTACTCCATATTTTCAACAGTATTGAGCTTCCTGTTTCTGCTATGAAAAGCTATTCGGTATACGCCGGAGTTCAGGATGCATTGGTGCAATGGTGGTATGGTCATAATGCAGTGGCGTTTTTCCTTACTACACCTTTTCTCGGCCTGATGTACTATTTTGTACCAAAAGCAGCGAACAGGCCTGTTTACTCGTATCGTTTATCTATTGTACACTTTTGGTCCCTTATCTTTATCTACATCTGGGCCGGACCACACCATTTATTGTATTCTGCTTTGCCATCCTGGGCGCAGAACTTAGGCGTAGTATTCTCAATTATGCTGATTGCACCTTCCTGGGGAGGTATGATTAATGGTCTGCTGACTTTGCGTGGCGTATGGGATAAGGTTCGTGTGGAACCTGTACTGAAATTCTTCGTTGTTGCGATTACTGCTTATGGTATGGCTACATTTGAAGGACCGATGTTGTCTCTGAAAAATGTGAATGCAATTGCACACTTTACTGACTGGATTGTAGCTCACGTGCACGTGGGTGCAATGGGATGGAATGGATTCATGGCATTTGGAATGATTTACTGGCTGATACCCCGTATGACGAAAGGGCCACTTTTTTCTACTAAACTGGCTAATATCCATTTCTGGATTGGAACCTTAGGTATAATCATTTATACATTACCTCTTTATGTTGCCGGATTTGTACAGGCTTCTATGTGGAAGCAATTCAATCCCGACGGAACTTTAACCTATGGTAATTTTCTCGAAACTGTACATCAGATAATGCCTATGTATTATATGCGTGCCACCGGTGGAACCTTATATATTATTGGTATGTTTATCTTGATATACAATATCTATAGAACCATACGTGCCAACGCAGCAATAGAAGATGAACTTGCAGAAGCACCCGAATTGGAAAGAATTGCCAAAGGCAGGGCCAAAGGAGAGAAATTCCATCCATGGCTGGAAAGAAAACCAATTCAACTGACACTTTTGGCTACAGTTGCCATACTCATTGGTGGAATCATACAGATTGTACCGACAATCATGGTGAAATCAAACATTCCAACCATTTCAAGCGTTAAACCTTATACGCCAATGGAACTTGAAGGGCGTGATTTATACATCCGCGAGGGTTGTGTAGGCTGTCATTCGCAAATGGTGCGTCCTTTCCGTAGTGAAGTGGAGCGATATGGACCACAATCAAAAGCAGGTGAATTTGTATACGATCATCCATTTTTATGGGGCTCGAAAAGAACTGGTCCTGACTTGTTACGGGTTGGTGGAAAGTATAATGACAACTGGCATTTCAACCATATGTGGGATCCACAGTCAACTTCATCAGGCTCTATAATGCCAGGCTATAAATGGCTTTTCGACAATGAAGCGTTGGATATTTCAAATATAGAAAAGAAAATGAAGGTAATGCGGGAACTCGGTGTTCCGTATACCGATTATGAAATAGCAACTGCTCCTAAACTTATAGAGGCACAAGGGATTAAAATTGAGAAAAGCCTGTATTCGGATCCTGATTTTGTGAAGAGTTATGAGGAAAGCAGGAAAAAAGCACTCGCAAAAGGTGAGGAATTCGTTCCGATGCACAAACGTGAAATAGTTGCTCTTATTGCTTATCTGCAAAGACTTGGAACCGATATTAAAGTAAAAGATAATTCTAAAAAATAAAAGCCATGTTTGAACCAATTAAACACAATATGGAAACCATTGCCGGGGTAGCAATTTATCCGATTCTATCCCTGCTGATCTTTTTCCTGTTCTTTTTGGGACTGGGAATCTGGGTATACACTTATAAAAAAGAAACTATTACCGTGCTCAGCCAGATACCATTGAATGAAAATCAGAATGAAGAACCTTTAAATCCAGCAAAATGAAAAAGTTTTTCCCAGTTTACGTAAGAGTACCGGTAATCTTCTTCTCCGTTTTCCTAGCCTTGGAATATTTCATCGATTCAGGCGATCGTCCGGCTTTTGTAAAATATCCAATGGTAATGGTATTTTTAGCTGTGTTCCTGTTTTTGCTGATTGCCATTGAAATAGTTAAATCTGCAGTTGATAATGTGACTTATCACATGTTGACTGAAGAACAAAAAAAGCAACTCGAGGAAGTTACTTCTATAGATATTAGCATTACCGATAAACAGTGGTATAAAAATTTGATGAAGGCGCTTACAAAATCGGAACCTGTAGAAAACGAGTCTTTATTTCTAGACCACAATTATGATGGCATCAGGGAATTGGATAATAAATTACCGCCATGGTGGCTCTACCTTTTTTATGGCTGTATACTTTTTGGTGCTGTTTATCTGGTACGTTTTGAAATCATGGGTGGCGATGACCAGGAAGCCGAATTGCGTAAGGAAGTGGCTCAGGCCAAAATTGACATAGCAAAATATATGCTTACAGCTCCTGACATGATGGACGAAAGTAAGGTAACCAAACTTGCGGATGCGGCAAGCTTAGCTAAAGGGAAAACCATTTTTGCAGCTAATTGCGCAGCTTGTCACCGTGCCGATGGTGGAGGTCAGATAGGCCCTAATCTAACTGACGAGCATTGGATTTTTGGCGGAAGCATTAAAAATCTGTTTCACACAATTACCAATGGAGGACGGGATGGAAAAGGGATGGTGGCCTGGAAAGCAAGTTTAAAACCAACAGAAATACAAGAGGTCGCAAGTTATATCCTGTCATTACAGGGAACTAATCCAAAAGATGCAAAGGCACCCGATGGTGAAGTTTGGGTAGACCCGGAAATAACCAAGGAAACACCGGCAATAGTAAAAAAATAAAATTATGCTTAATAATGAAAATGAAGCTTTCAGGGATAGTATAGGGACAATAGATGAAGAAGGGAAAAGAAAATTCATTTTTCCAAAAATGCCGAAAGGAAAGTTTTACAGCTACCGCAAATATGTTAGCTATTTTCTACTGGCAATACTGTTAGCCAATCCTTTTATAAAGGTCAATGGGAACCAGTTCATGATGTTTAATGTGCTGGAACGTAGGTTCAATATTTTCGGATTTCCATTCTGGCCGCAGGATTTTTACATTTTCGTCCTGGTAATGATTACCGGTGTCGTATTCGTAATCCTGTTTACAGTGGCTTTTGGCCGGATATTCTGCGGCTGGATCTGTCCGCAGACGATTTTCCTCGAAATGGTTTTCAGGCGGATCGAGTTTTGGATAGATGGAGACCGTGGAGCACAATTAAGGCTGGATAAGCAGGAATGGAATGCAGAGAAAATCAGAAAACGATTGGTAAAATGGGTGTTGTTTTTTATCATATCATTCTTAATTGCCAATGTTTTCCTGGCTTACATTATCGGAAGTGACGAGTTGTGGCTAATGATTGAAGAAGGGCCATCACAACAACTTGGGAATTTTATTGCCTTATTGATATTTACAGGGGTTTTCTATTTTGTTTTCGTCTGGTTTCGCGAGCAGGTCTGCATAATTGCCTGTCCGTATGGTCGATTGCAGGGCGTTCTTTTAGACAATAAATCCATAAATGTTGCCTATGATTTTGTTCGTGGTGAAAAGGAAGTCGGAAGAGCCAAGTTCAATAAAAAGGAAGACCGTTCCTTAACAGGAAAAGGCGATTGTATCGACTGCATGCAATGTGTACATGTTTGCCCCATGGGAATTGATATAAGAAATGGTACGCAACTCGAATGCACAAATTGTACTGCCTGCATTGATGAATGTGATACCATTATGAAAAGTGTTGGCTTACCCAATGGATTAATCCGATACGCTACCGAAGATGAAATTGAGAAAAAGGAGCCGTTCCGGTTTACAGCCAGGATGAAAGGCTATACCGCCGTTCTGTTTATACTGCTTGGCATCCTTACGGGAATATTGTTTTTAAGGAATGATGTTGAAGCTGATATCCTGAGATTGCCCGGACAATTATTCCAACATAAAGGGGATAATATCAGCAATGTGTATACCTATAAGATTGTCAATAAAACGACGAAAGATTTTAAGGATATCCATTTCGGGCTGATTTCGCAGAAAGGCAGTATTACCACTGTTGGGAAAAGCCATTTCACGGTAAAAGCGCAGGCTATCTCCCAAGGAACGCTGTTTATTGAAATCAATAAATATATCCTGGATAATGACAAAACCAAAGTTAGGATTGGCGTGTATGAAGGAAAGCATCTTATAGAAACTACAAGTACCAACTTTTTAAGTCCGAGAACCTTTAATTAAACTACTTATCATGAAGAAGCCAAACTGGGGAACCTCAATAGTAATTGCTTTTGTACTTTTTATAAGCTTTATACTTTATTTCATTATTAAAGTGCAAAGCAATTCAAAATATAACAATGAACTTGTAGTTGAGGAATATTATAAACACGATGCCCATTTCAGCGATGAAATGGCCAAAATCCAAAATGCCGAAGATTTAGCCGAAAAACCTTTGATTATCAACAGTGATAGGGGAGTTACCATAGTTTTTCCAAACAGTTTTCTCCCTAATGAAGTAAAAGGTAAAGTATCTCTTTACAGACCTTCAGCTAAGATACTGGATTTTGAATATCCTCTCCGTCTCTCCAATTCCACAATGCTAATACCAAAAAAGGATTTTGCCGGAGGCAAATGGGATGTGATCTTATCCTGGAGCTATCAGGGAAAGGAATATATCAGTAAACAAAATATATATATTAAGTAATGTTATTCGCTGCTCTTTTGCTTGGTTTACTAAGTAGCCTTCATTGCATTGGCATGTGCGGTCCAATTGCAATGATGCTTCCTGTTGCACATAATAACCCAGAGAAGAAAGCGCTTCAGATTATCACTTATCATATCGGCAGGATTTTTTCCTATTCGATGATAGGCTTATTTTTGGAATTATCGGACGTGGATTTTACCTGGCCGGAATACAGCAGCAGCTTTCCATTTTCGCTGGCATTGCCATGATTATTATGATACTTCTTCCTGTAAATGTTTTTGCCCGATACAATTTTTCTAAACCGATATTTCAATTGATTTCGCAGCTAAAAAGCAGACTAGGAAAGCAGTTTGCAAAAGCATCCTTTAAATCCATCTTTTCGATAGGAATCTTAAATGGGTTGCTCCCTTGCGGAATGGTGTATGCTGCGGTTTTTGGCGCTCTGGCTATGCCAAAATTATATTTATCTGTTTTTTATATGCTGCTATTCGGTTTCGGAACTGTTCCGTTGATGAGTGGTGTGGTTTACCTTCAGAAACTTTTCCCGTTACCGGTTAGAAATAAAATACAAAAAGTAATTCCAATAGCAATAGTATGTCTCGGGATACTATTCATAGTGCGGGGCATGGGGTTGAGTATACCTTATATCTCACCAGGCACAACAAGCCTGTTTGTCCAGGCCGAACCAAATTGTCATTAATAACCTTAAATAATTAAATATATGGATAAGCACGATTTATTACACGAATTTCCCGAACACCAAACTAAAATCCACGAATTGAAATTAAGAGATCCACATTTTAAAAAGTTGTTTGACGAATACGACGAGTTAGAACATGAAATCCGTAGGCTTAATACTGGAGTTGAGTTGGCTTCAGATGCGATTATGCATGCGAAGAAAGCAAAGTTACTGCATATAAAAGATGCGATATTTTCAATTTTGGCAAGCCATTAAAAGTTTTTTGTAGTTAGTTGATTAGTTAATAAGACCACGTTGGTAGACGTGGTTTTTTTGATAAAAACAGCGCCATTTTATAATGTTTTAACTGCGGTACTTCTTTTGAATCAATCGTATTTTTAATCTTATATTATCAAAAATAATCCCTAAAACCAATGAAGCGGAACCGATTAAAAGTACCAGTAAACCCATTTTAGAATAGAAAATTCCACCGATAATTCCACCAATAAAGAAGAAACTGATGATTGTCAATCTTAATTTTACTGAAGAAATGAGTTTATCCCTTGATGCCTGTTCCTTATAAAAAAACAGCTGCGAAAGTTCGATTCCGAGATCCGTAAAAAGCCCTGTTAAATGTGTGGTTCTGACTGTAGCATTTGAAATTCTTGTCACTAACGAATTTTGCAACCCCATCGCAAATAGCAAACTGCAGGCAATTAGATTGGGATTTTCTAACAACAAGCTCTTTCCAAAAACAGCAATAAGCAGTAAAATCAAACTTTCAATCGAGGTTGGGATTACATAGACATAATTTTCATTTCTGCGGGAAATTATTTCTACCATAAAACTTGACGAAAACGAACCTAGGAAAAAGAAAAAGATATACAGGAAATAAATAAAACTCTGCCAAAAGTTTAACTTAAAAACTTCATCTACAAAAAAGGCGAAATGTCCGGTAACGTTGGTCGTAAGTGTTGCTACCGCTAAAAATCCGGCGACATTTACAATTCCTGCGACAAAGGATAATAGCGAAGCAATCTGCAAATTATGTTTTGGCGTTCTTTTTTTCCCTGATGAATAAACATTTGCTGTCAATCTTTAATTGATATCATGTACAAAGAAACGACTTATAAGTTTTGAATGTTATTTATGTCATAAAATTATACTGTCATCGAAAACAAATTGGTTTGGGATGATTTTCTTTTCAGCCGCAAGTCAAATGCCATGCAGATATTCCGTATAAAAGCTCTGCCCAGCGTGGTGACCTTAACCGAATTCCTTTCAATGCATACAAGACCGTCGTTTTCCATATCTTTAAGTTCGGATAGTACTTGCAGGATTTCCTCAAAATAAAGTGAACCGTCGTTCCATGAAGTTTCAAAACGGCACATCAGATTTTGAATATGCTGGCGGATGATTAGGTCTTCGGCGTTGAGAATATGTCCTTTAACAAGTGGCAGTTTGCCTTCGTCCAATAATTGGTTATATTCTTCAATACCTTTGACATTTTGGGCAAAACCATACCAGCAGTCGCCAATGGCCGAAACCCCTAAACCAACCATTGTTTTGGATGTTGAAGTGGTATACCCCATAAAATTCCGATGCAGTTTGCCAGATATCGAAGCTTCGTAAAGCGCATCTGTGCGAAGGGCAAAATGATCCATCCCGATTTCCTCATAACCGTGAAGTTGTAAGAGGCTCTTTCCGGTTTCGTATAAGCTCCTTTTTTCCTCGTCTTTTGGAATATCGTCTTCCTTAAAACCGCGTTGGCCATTGCCCTTAATCCACGGCACATGGGCATAGCTGTAAAATGCAATGCGGTCGGGAAGTAGTGTTCGTGTTTTTTCAATAGTATCTACCACATCTTCCATACTTTGGAATGGCAGACCAAAAATAATATCATGTCCAACCGAAGTATATCCGATTTCCCTAGCCCAAAAAGTAACCTGAGCTACCTGACTGTAAGGTTGAATCCTGTGTATTGCCTGTTGTACCTTTTCAGAATAATCCTGAACACCGAAACTTACCCTTCTGAATCCAAGTTCATAAAGCTGTTCCAAATGCTCTCTGGTGGTATTATTAGGATGCCCCTCAAAACTCATTTCGCAATCTGGCGCTTTTTGAGCTTTGGAAAATAGTCCATCGATTAGAGATTTTAGTTTTTTTGGCGAAAAGAAAGTTGGAGTTCCGCCGCCAAGGTGAATTTCACGGATGAGAGGTTTCTCCTTAAACAGCCCGCAATACAAATCCCATTCCTTCAGTACAGCCTGTATATAAGGATGTTCCACCTTATGGTTTTTGGTTATTCGTTTGTGACAGCCGCAGAAGGTACACATGCTTTCGCAAAATGGGAGATGTACGTAGATACTTAAACCTTCGTTTTTGTTTTTCAGGTAGGAAACAGTAAATGTGTTTTCCCACGTGGTAGCATCAAATGTATTGTCCCAATAAGGAACAGTAGGATAACTTGTATATCTGGGGCCCGGAACATTATATTTCTTGGTCAGTGAATCACTCATACTTTAAATTTCAGCTAAGGTAAAATCATACGGAAACAATAAAAATGATGCAGGTCATTTCTGAGAGTACAATCTCTTTCTTTTCAGTAAGGAATTCACCTGCCAGAATAAGAACCATTCCCAAAATCAGCATTGTAATGTGAAGGGCATTTACCTCCTGCAAAAACATCATTTGTATTAGAAATTTATTTTATTTATCATATTAATCCTTAAATTTTTCGGGATTGTTGTAATCTATCCTGGTCAGATAAAAAACCGCATATGTAAAATCTTTTTTTCAAGGTTCCATGTTGCCTGAATGGTTGCAGGAATCATTACATTATTCAATAGCTTATAGTTAGACAACTTTCCGGTCCAGGTTTCCAGTTCATTGCTGCCCATATAACGTTGTGGCTCCATTTGTATGATTTCATGAGTATCATTAAACGTTACTATGTAAAAGACCAGCAGTTTTTTATAGGAATAGACCAATTTGGCCTGAAAATCATTTATGGGTTCCCAGTGCAATTGATTATTCGGAAGCAATGCTGTGGGAAACCATACACTTTCTCCAAGCCATCGAAGCAATTCCCCTTGCGAAAATTTACTGCCGGAACCGTTTGCAATCCTGAAAATAGAGAAAAGGTATACCTTTAGACTTCCTTCTCCATCCATAAAACTGTCGACAGCTGTCAATCGGTTTATCTTACCTTTCCATATAAATCCGGGCTTGTCTACAGTAAAATATTCTTCACCCGTAATACTTTCCCATTTGCCATCAATTGCTGATTTAAAGCGTCCATGATGCCTTATCCTCGCATAATTTATATAAGGCTGCCCATCGTTTAGCACATGCCTGAAGTATTGTTGAACCGGAATTGGGAGTCCCGCAAGTTGTGATGGATGGAAAACCTTATTAATTTTATCCGACTCCGCAAAAAGCTGTTTGACATTGTTGCTAAAATTATTCAATGCTGCCAATAATGCTATAACAACAATAAGAATTATGAATAGGACGAAGTAGATGAAGATCTCCATAATTATATATTATATTTCTACGGTTTGCCACATTTGTGCCACAGTACATTCATATTTATATCGTTCCTGAATTGTCAGACGAAGTACATCAGCAGGCTCATTTTCACCATGTACAAGGAATACTCTTTTAGGCTTGTTTTGTAAGTCAGACAGCCAGTTCAATAAATCCAATTGATCACCGTGGGCCGATAATCCTTTTATTTCCAATATTTTGGCATTTACTTCATAATATTTCCCATGTATCTTGATTTGTTTATCGCCTTGCAGCAGTTTCCTGCCTCGGGTTCCTTCTGCCTGATAGCCAACGATGATTACAGTAGTTGATGCAAGACCAACGTAATACTCCAGGTAAGACAAAACCCTGCCTCCGGTAACCATGCCGCTGGCTGCAATAACTACTTTCGGACGGTTTTCATAAATAGTGTCTATGGTTTCCTGATAATTGGAAATCATGGTAAACATTTCACACATTGCATTACAATCTTCGGGTGATAACTTATGCCATTTACTATTTGCCCTGAAAATATCCAGCACACTGATTCCCATAGGTGTATCTAATAGATAAGGAACATCCGGAATCCTGTTTTCTTTCCTGAGCTGCCACAGGAGATACATCACCGATTGTGCTCTTTCTACTGCAAATCCCGGAATAATTAACGTCCCGTTATTCAGGATGGTATTGTTGATGTAGGTTTCCAACTCCAGCATAGTATCAGTTTTTGGATGCAGCCTGTTGCCATAGGTACTTTCAAGGAAAACATAATCTGCTTTTTTAGGTCGGACAGGTGGAAATACCAATGGATCATTATCCCGGCCAATGTCACCCGAAAAAACCAATGTTTTGTTTTCGATATTCAATGTGATACTGCAGGCACCGATAATATGTCCGGCATTAGAGAATTCAGCATTTATCTCAGCATCGAGCGGAATTGAATCTCCAACTTCAACAATTCGGAAATGGGATAAAACCTTTTGTGCCTGTTCAATAGTATAAAGTGGTTCAGCAGGTTCATGTTTTGAATAGTGTCCTTCATTCGCCAGCGCAGCTTCTTCTTCCTGAATTTTAGCGCTGTCTAACATTACAAGCCTTGCTATATCCTTGGTTGGCGATGTGCAATAGATTTTTCCCGCAAAGCCCTGGGCTACCAATCTCGGAAGCCACCCGCAATGGTCCAAATGTCCATGGGTAAGCAGTACAAAGTCAATCGATGAGGGTAATATTGGCAATGGTTCCCAATTCAGTTCCCGAAGGGCCTTAATGCCTTGGAATTGTCCACAGTCTATCAGGATGCGAATCCCGTTACTTTCGATAAGTGTTTTTGAGCCGGTTACCGTTCCCGCGCCGCCAATAAATTGTATCTTCATTTGATTAAGTATTTGCAAAGCCCTAAAGCTTCATTTAGAATGTTTTTTTGTCTATTTTCACTAATTCCTATCATAACAAGCGTTTCAGGAGCGTTTATCAGTTGTTTTGTAAGAATGATTTCCAAAATAAGTAGCTTCTCTTTCTCAATCATAGTCATGGTTGTTAGACAAGTTACCGGATATAGTCCGTTAGCATCAATTTTGGTTTTCAGGCTGTTGGCCTGTGGATAATCCCAGCTTAGCAAATCCATTCCCATGCAGTTGGCGAAGGTTTCGGCATCAGTTGTGAATCGGTTGTTGGTGACAATTTTACAATGATTGATTACATCTTTGTTATTAAAAATTCGATGCGTTTTATTCTTTAAATCATTGAAGCGCGAGAGTATATACATTGGAACTTTTACATCCGAAACTGCTGCACTTCCTGCGTGGAATTTGCATTCAATCATTGTTATAGCTTTGTTTTTTTTCAGGACAACATCAATTTCATGTGAAACACATTTTCCTTGCAGGATGAGGTTTGTTTTTACTTCATAACCTTCTGATTTGTAAATGAGGGAGACAAATTTCTCAAAGAAAAAACCTGCAGGTCCGAGTTGCTGAATGGCCGTGCGAAGATTATATCGTGCGGCATGTGAGTTGGAAATCCTTTTCAGCATTTTTCCAACAATGCGGTAAATCTGACGGGTAGTCATGCCTTCAGTTATCTGGCTTTCAACAGTTAGCACTATATTTTCAATTTCACTTTCTGTGGCGCCCGATTTTTGAAGGGAGTGTCTTAGTTTGTTTCGGCTGTAATCAACGACATCGCCCGAGTTTTTTATAATTTTCATAAATCTTCAGATTGATTGCCTCGGTTTGTTTTTTGTAATCCTTTACATTTTCAATTGCATAAAGATTCTTTGCCATGATAGATTAGGGTTCAATTATTTATTTCGTTACATACTCACCCAGAAATCCCATTTCATTTACTATTTCGTTGACTCTTATCCATTTGGATTTATCAATTGTGCTGGTATCTGCTATCGCTATATCGTTAATATAGGGCAGTATTCTTTTTTTCTGATAAGCTGCTTTTCAAAACCATAGCCATATTTGCTTCGCATTCTGTATTCTATGGTTTGGCGCGGATGTTTGGAGTTTCTGTAAAGGATGGCCTGCGTTTTCCAATTGTTTGTCCAGGTCAGTACAGCAACACCAAGGCATACTGAAAAAACGATAAGTAGAAGTAAGATAATGTATTTTTTAGAAAGCTCACCAAAAAGATATTGACTTATAATTAAAGATAAATTTCCGATTACTGTAAATACCAGAAAGAATAGTATTAGATTATTGTTGATTTCAATTGAGGTCAAACGCTCAATAACCAAAAGGGATGAGGTAGCAATAAGCACTGAGATAAAAACGAGTCTTTCTTTTTTTACAAGGGTCAGCATAGCTATAATTTTAAAAAATAATGCATAGTAAGATTTAGGATTTTTCGGTTACGATACTTATATCTCCACTTGGACCGCAATTGTGGAATTTAATAAAGTCGAATTCATGGTCTTCTAAGAGCGTAATGACGCGTGCACGGATGTCAAATTCGTCATCAGCTATTGATTTGGGGATGTCACAGATTATTTCGGCAATAGCATGATTTTTAGGATAATGGTCTGCTATCATAAAATCTTTACTTTCATTGAGACAGGACGCTATTCCCATAAAGATACCGTTGCCAATCGAAAGTTCGCTTACTACATAATCAACCAGTATTTTTGCCCATTCGTCTTTTACTGCTGAACCCCATATTATATTTCCGGGAAAACTAAAACGGATAATTGACTTTGCCATGCTTTTCTGTCGGATTGATTAATTTATACAACAAATTAAGTTGCTAATTGTTAATGTTTTATTGATAATGATCATCTTATGTTGTGATGCTCATCACTTGTAATGATGCTATCAGTTTCACATTCTACGTGGGGCATAAATAGGATTTCTGATTTTACTGAATTTAGTATTAAGCAGGATTTATGGGAAAGTTCCAGTGCTTTAAGTCCTTTGCCTATCATTGATTCATCCGCTACTTTTACAATGGGATGTAAGGTCATGCTGCTAATCATCATACCATTCTCTTTTTTTCCAATATTCCTGATGTTTTACACGAAAAACTTACAAACTCGAGCCGGGATTTTTCGGCTACAGCCAGAAACGTTGTCATAAAGCAGCTTCCTGCGGCGGCTACAAATAGGTGTTCTGGAGACCATATTCCCGGAATTCCGTTGGCAAATTCAGGTGGTGTAGCTACTTCTATTTTATTATCCAACACGTTCGAATGCATTATTCCCTTGCGGCCTTCAATCCAATTAATGTCTACGTTATAGGTGTATGTATTGTTCATTTTTATTTCTTTTTTAATTTAAATCTCCTTGTTTTTTCTTGTGCTTATCCCAAAGGGTTTGTACAACAGGCAAAAACCGTTAAATGCAGTAAATAGTAAGGCTCCTGCAACCACTGCCATCAAAATCTGAATGCTGTTGCTTTGCTCGTCCATAAAAAAGAAAAGTACAACCGCAACTATGATTCTGATGATGCTATCTGTTCTTCCAATATTTTTTTCATCCTGTTTGTTTTTAAGGTTAGTATTAGAATTTCACAATAAAAATACTTCTGTTAAATGGAGTAAGAAATGATAGGCGTCATTTAGGTATTGCATCATTTAGGTTTATTTTTCTGTTTTGCTTTTTCCAGCTTTTTAAAATAACCACGCAAAAGAAAATTGTGTTTCAGTGCCTCCAGGTTTTCCTTCAGCAATTGGCTTGCTTGGTTTACATTGTTGATTACGGAATCTATTTTTTGAGCAGATGCGGGATCTTGTGTCAGATAATTTACAGCGCCTTTGCCGTCCTTAATATTGGTTACAGCCTTATTAAGATTGTTTACTGTCTGATGCAATGCCGTTGCAGATTGATCCAGTTCAATGATGATGTTTTTTATTTTTCCTGCTGTGGCCGTATCCTTTAGTACACCAATCACATTATTGTCATTTTCAAGCGATGAGAGTAGGCGGTTTATTTTTTTACAGAGACCGTTGTCTCCATACTGCTTATTTTCAGGTAATGAATTGTATTCTTCATATCAGAGGCCATAACTGTATCATTAAGTAAGACGCCTACACTTCCTTTGCCTTTTTCAATTTTTCCTGTGATCTTCAATAGATCAGCTGTCAGCAGTGCTGCATTTTCATTTGTTACGTTTAGGGTTTTTAAGATATCTTCTGTGCGGATTCGGCTGTAGGATTTAATAGACGAACCCTCTTTTACAGGCTGGTTTCCCTTACCGGGAATAATGTTAATGACCATGCTGCCCACCAATCCGTCTGAACTAATGGTAGCAACAGCATCGGTTTTTATATGCTTTAGGATTTTACGTTCAATGGCCATTTCAACGCGTATGACAGTGTCGTTTACCATTTCTATACGCCGCACCGTTCCGGCATCAATACCCGAATACCGTATATTGTTTCCAAGCTGTAGCCCATTGACATTATTAAATACAGCATAAATTATTGCTGTCCTGCCAAAAAGGTTTTGTTTGTTGCCAATGAAATAGATGGCCGTAATAAATGTCAAAGTCCCGAGAATTATTAAAATCCCAAGCTTAAATTTTTGTGTGGTCGTTTCTTCCATAATCTTATTTAAAAAATGCCTGAATCTGTTTATCTTCCGAAGCCTCAAGTTCCTTAAAAGTCCCCTCGGCATAATTTATTCCGTCCACAAGAAGTATTATGCGGTCGGCAATCATCTTTACAAAAGCGATATCATGGGTAATGATAATTGATGAGGTTTTATATTTCTCGCGCACCGAAAGTATCAAGGCGACAATTTCTTTTGCGGTCTGGGGATCCAAACCCGTTGTTGGTTCATCATACAATATTATTTTGGGTTGCAAAATTAACGCTCTCGCTAAGGCAACTCTTCGTTTCATTCCACCCGATAGTTCTTCGGGCATCATATCAACAGCATGGCCAAGCCCAACGTTGTTCAATGCTTCCATTACCATTGAGTCTACGTCATTGATTTTTTTAAATCTTTCATGATGACGGCGCAACGGGAATTCGAGGTTCTCCCTGACCGACATGGAGTCATATAAGGCACTGCCCTGAAAAAGGAATCCAATATCCGTACGGATTTTATTCAAATCTGTAGGGTTGAGAGACTGTATTTCATTACCTAAAACCCGGACTGAACCCGAATCATAATCTTCAAGACCTACGATACATTTAATCAATACGGATTTTCCAGATCCTGATTTTCCCATAACTACGAGATTCTCTCCTTCCCGAAGTTGTAAATTAAACCCTTTCAGGACGGCCATCGCACCAAAATTTTTGTAAAGCCCTTTTATGTTAATTATCGCTTCCATATCAGGTCTGGTATATAATGTCAGCTATGAAAACGGCAACAAAGTCTATTACAAAAAGCAGCATTGATGTAAAAACTACCGAAGTATTGGCGGCAATCCCAACGCCAGCGGTTCCTTTTTTACAGGTAAAACCTTTATAGCATCCTATCAATCCAATTGTAAAGCCAAAAAAGAAAGTCTTAATCACGGCAGGAACAATATCACTAAATTTCAGAGCTTCAAAAACTTCATTGAAGTAAAGCTGTAGCGAAACATTGCCTTTAAAATGTTCAACAAGATAAGAGGCATAAATTGCAACAGCATCTCCAATAATAACCAGAACGGGAATCATAAATGTTGCAGCTACAACACGCGTCACAACAAGATAGCGGAAAGGATTGGTACCCGAAACTTCCATAGCCGCAATTTGTTCACTCACCTTCATGGAACCTAATTCCGCACTGATACCCGAACTTACCCTACCGGCACAAATCAGTGCAATAATGATCGGTCCTATTTCACGAACAATGGAAATACTTACCATGGATGACATCCAGGACACCGCACCAAATTCTTCCAGGGTTGGTCGTGACTGTAAGGTAAAAACCATCCCAATTATAAAGGCAGTTACCACTACCAATGGGAGTGAGCGGTTGCCAATAAGGAAACATTGCTTCAACAACTCATTGAATTCAAAAGGACGTTTAGGCAATTCGGTAAAGAAGCGCTTTATAAAATAGGACAGTTCCCCAATCTGTATCAAAAATTCCTTCATGGATATAGATTTTATTGTTTTCAAATGTCAGGTTAATGTCTCTATAAAGGAATGACAGCAAACACATCAAAAAGTGATGAAGCACATTATTTGCGACAATTTTTGCTATCTTTGGACTATTACAATTTAAATGAAAAATTCAGAGCTTTTACAGGATATTGTCCAAAATGCCATTGATGGAATAATCTCTATTAGTGATGAAGGCATAGTGCAGAGCATTAATCCATCTGCCTGTAAATTATTTGCCTATCTGCCAGAGGAAGTTGTTGGGAATAACATTTCTATGTTAATGCCGATGCCCGATAAATTGCAGCACGACCATTACCTGCGCAGGTATCATGTAACCCATAAACCGAGAATCATCGGAATTGGTCGTGAAGTGACCGGTCTTCGCCGCAATGGAACAACTTTCCCTATGCGTCTTGGAGTTAGCGAAGTAAAATATAACGAAGAAACTTTTTATGTTGGCTTTATCCATGACCTTACACAGCAGAAAGAAGCAGAGGAACGCCTTAAGGATTACACGCTCCATCTCGAGGAATTGGTAGAAGTAAGAACACAATCGCTGAACGAAACCATCTTAGCACTTGAAAGCGCCAAGGAACAGATTAGCAATTCCCTTGAAAGCGAAAAGGAGCTTAACCAACTTAAAAGCAGGTTTATTTCAATGGCATCCCATGAATTCAGGACTCCATTGAGTACTATTCAGCTTTCGGCATCGCTAATCGATAAGTATGCTGAATCAGCAGGAATGATTGAAATTTCAAAGCATGTAAATAAAATAAAGGGATCGGTAACAGGGTTGACAGCCATTCTGAATAATTTCCTTCAGATTGAGAAGCTCGATAGCGGGAAAGTAGAGGCCAATTCTTCAGATTTTGACCTTAAGGAACTGGCTACAGAGATTACAGAAGAAATGCAATCGCTGGCTAAGGCTAACCAAAAAATAAATTATAAAAACCTAACAGACACCAATACTATTAAACTGGATAAAAATCTCATCAAAAACTGTATCATAAACCTGCTTACTAACGCCATAAAATATTCTGGAGAGGGAGATAATATAGAATTTACCACAGAAGTCAATTCACAAAACTGTATAATATCGGTAAAGGATAAGGGAATTGGAATTCCATTAGAAGATCAAAAATATCTTTTCGGTCCTTTTTTCAGGGCACACAATACCGGGAATATTCTCGGCACCGGATTGGGTCTGAATATTGTTGCCAGACATGTCGAACTGATGGGTGGCAAGGTTACTTTCGAGAGCAGCACAGACAGCGGATCATTATTTACACTTACATTTCCAGCAGCATGACAAAAATACTTATCATAGAAGACAACAACGATATTCGTGAAAATGTTATAGAAATACTCCGTTTATGTGGGTATGAAGTTTATGAAGCGGACAACGGAAAAACCGGAACCGAATTAGCCATTAAGCATATTCCGGATTTGATATTGTGCGATATTATGATGGGCGACCTTGATGGGTATGGCGTATTGCATTTACTAAGTAAACATGAGGTTACGAAGACCATCCCATTTATATTTATGACGGCAAAGTCCGAAAGAGCCGATATCCGAAAAGGCATGGAACTTGGTGCTGATGATTACCTGACCAAGCCGTTTGACGATACTGAATTACTGAATGCCATCGAAACCCGATTGAAGAAAAAAATGTACAGCAGGAGTATTATAGCAAATCAATTGAAAAGCTCAGTGGTATTGTAGCCGCCAAAGATGGCCTGAACGAATTCAAATTAGCACTCGAGGAAAGAAAAGTAAGGTCTTTCAAAAAGAGCCAGCCTGTTTATTATGAAGGTGACCGTACTAATGGGATTTGGGTTGTATTGGAAGGGAAAGTAAAAACAACCAAAATGGCAGAAGACGGCAGGGAATTGATGACCGGAATGTTTGAGGCAGATGCTTTTATTGGTATTAATACCCTGTTTTCAAGCGATACCTATAACGAAACTGCCATTGCTGTTGAAGACAGTCACTTGTCTAAATTACCTAAAGAGCAATTTGAAAAATTCATTAGTCTTTATCCAGATGTGGCAGAGAAATTTATCGGTATCCTATCTAACCAAATCAGGCAGCAGGAAGAGCAGTTACTACAACTTGCTTATCAGTCGGTGAGGAAAAGGATTGCTGAAGCGATCCTTCGTTTGCAAAAGCAGGAAAATAATAGTGATACTATCGTCATAAGCCGAATTGATCTTGCCGCTATGTCGGGCACAGCTCCGGAAACAGTCAGCCGAACCCTGACTGATTTTAAGGATGACGGTTTTATACAGAAGAAAGGTAGTTCTATTACCATTCTCCAAAAACAAAAACTGGAAAGATTGAAAAATTAATTAGAAGGGGTGTCGTTAAAATTCTTTAGATTTAGCTGATTTACTTTTTTGTCGACCCTTTTCCACGTTTCTTTATCGAGTTTCAAGGTATCAGTATCAGAGATATAATCTAGGAACGGAATGATTTTTTCCTTTCTACAATTCGTTTTTTGTAGCCAAAGGCAAACCAGTCACCACGCATCTGGAATTCGATTGTTTTGCAATCATCATTTTGGTTTGTATAGAGTATGGTTTGTGTTTTCCAATCACCTTCCCAGGTTAGATAAGCTTTTAATAAACTAATGGCTATAACAATCACAAAAATGGCCCTGCGTTTTTGTACTGCCTTATATCCAAACAAAATCCATCCAATCCAAAAGGTAAGTAAAGAGGCTGAGATAATGTAAAGCCCTAATCGAATATAAAAACTATTGATGTAAACCGGTGTAAACCTCTCAATAACTATAACACTTGTACTTATTGTAAAAATAAGAAACCATCCTAAGAAGCCCATTTCCCAAGAGGTAAGTTTATTTGTTTTTTTATTTGTTTTGTCGGTCATTGTATATGTTTAAATAGTTAAGAAATCCTTGCTACGGTGAGGAAGTTTTCAACTTCCTGGACATCGGAAACATTGCGTACCAAACGTGTAACCAGGTTCTTTTGTTCAACATTAAGTACTTCCCCTTTAAGAACAACCCTTTGGCCAATTATCTCTATTTTTATATCAGTGCTGATTGAAGGGTCGCCGTAAATGGCAGCAAAAATATCTTTTTCGTTAATTATTGATTTAGGTTGTTCAGGAGTTGTTATGTTGTTTTCAATTCCGGTAATTCCCTTAATGTCCATGATGCATTCTTTGGCAAGGTCTTTCTGGTATTTCCATTTTACAAGACCTTCAAGACAAACGTTTCCATCCCTGATGATAATTTTAATATCCTTATTGGAATTACCGAAGTTCTTGATGAACCTTTCAATGATATTCAATTCTATCTCATTATCACTGCACTTATCACTACTATTAAGTATAACAGCGATTTCTTCAGTAACTATCTTTACGCCTTGAACCTCTTTGGCTATTTTTCTGGCCATATCTTTTTTATGGTACTTATCGACCTGACCACTCAATAGTGCATTTCCGTTGAGAACTTCAACAGTAATTTTTGCTTCCTGAAGTAGGAAGTTTGACTTAAGCGCCTTTTCAATATGAAGTTTTATGATGGCATCACCTTTCATTGGTACACTTTATTTAAGGTACAAAAATGAATTAAACTGTTTTTGTATAAAATGACAATCATCATTTTAATACATGATTCGGAGCACTTAAGATATGCTTACGGATTTTGAATCGGTTCAATTGTTTTTAAGTAAATCATGGTGCTGTTTGTCAATACTTTCCCTATGGTCAGGATGTGCAATGTTAACTAAGGATGCTGCACGCTGTTTTAGTGTTTTGCCATACAAATCAGCAATACCATATTCAGTAATGATGAATTGTGTATGAGAACGTGTTGTTACTACACCAGCACCTTGTTTTAAAAAAGGGACGATGCGGCTTTCGCCTTTCTTGGTAGTCGATGGCAGTGCAATGATGGCCTTTCCGCCTTCACTGAGTGCCGCACCTCTTATAAAATCCATTTGGCCGCCAACACCCGAATACATTCTGGCACCAATGGAGTCAGCACAAACCTGTCCCGTTAAATCGACTTCTATAGCCGAATTAATGGCGACCATTTTTGGATTTCTTCGTATAACGGAAGTATCGTTTACATAAGAAGACTCACGCATCTCGATAAAAGGGTTGTTATCTACAAAGTCATACAGGCGTTTCGATCCGATAAGGAAGGTTGCCAGTGCTTTGCCTTTGCCAATTCCTTTATGTTTGCAGGTAATGATTCCGTTTTCAATCAAATCGATTACGCCATCGGAAAACATTTCGGTATGCAAACCTAGGTCCTTGTGATGTTTCAAATTGGATAAAGCCGCATTTGGAATAGAGCCTATCCCCATTTGCAGCGTACTTTTATCATCAATCAGGCTGGCTATGTATGTGCCAATTTTAGACTCGACTGCAGATGGTATTTCAATCTGTTGTTCAAAGATGGGAGTATCAACAGAAACGATATAATCTATTTCGGAAATGTGAAGGATACTATCACCAAAGGTCCTGGGCATATTTGGGTTGACTTGTGCTATAACAACCTTCGAAAGCTGAATGGCTGCCAAAGTAGCTTCAACAGAAACCCCAAGCGAACAATAACCATGTAGATCAGGCGGTGAGACATGAATTAAGGTATAGTCTAAAGGAATGGCACCTTTTCTGAAAAGGTTCGGCAATTCGCTTAAAAATACTGGGGTGTAGGAACCGTTTCCAGCCTTCAGTGTATGCCGTACATTTTTACCAATAAAAAAGAGTTGACGTGGAAGGCATTTGCCAGCTCAGGATTTGCATAAGGAGCATTACCTTCAGTATGCAGGTGGCATATTTCTATATTGCTTAGTTCCGAATGCCTATTGGTTAAGGCTTGTGTTAATTGTGATGGTGTTGCAGCCGCTGCCTGCACATATATCCGGCTGTTGGATTGGATTATACTTACAGCGTCTTCCACAGAATTACAATGGATCATTATTGATTTTTTGGCAAAATTGTACCAAAGTTGTGTAATAAAGTATGATGTAAATCATATTTAGAGATTTTCATCGTTAATGCTGGTGATTTTAAAGGACTGCGAGATTTTGAAGAAGTTTTCGATATTACTTTAGGTCAGTTTCACAGCAGTTTTTTTTAGAAATACCGCTTCATGCCAGCTTAGAAATTCGCGTTATCGGGTAAGCAAAGTTCAACTTAGTGCAGGCGTCAGTATTGAAAGATAAGTTCCCGAAGCCTTATGGAGAAGTTGGTTTCTAATATTGGTGGAAGCTTTCTCTTCTAAGCTTAGTGGAGAAGAACTAATTAACTTAATCAGTCGCACTAATTAACTTAATTAGGAGAACTAATTAACTTAATCAGGAGAACTAATTAACTTAATCAGGAGAACTAATTAACTTAATTAGGAGAACTAATTAACTTAATCAGAAGGACTAATCAACTTAATTATAAGAACAGATTAAGTAAATTAGGAGAAGTAAATAAGTTATAAGCAGTTGTAGTCTTTATATTTTTTGAGAAAGATAAAACGTACTCGCTAGCCCCGATAGTAGTGGAAATCCTTTTTTATTGTTTAGAGAATGCCCTTGGACTGAACTCAGGGTGGCAAACAATAAAAAAGATTGGAGCGGATAGCGGGAGGATGGTTGTTTAAATATGCGAATGTGCTGCTTCGGAAATTTAGTTATGTCTGGGTGAGATTGCTTCGTGCCTCGCAATGACGGGTTAAAAAAAGTGAGCCTCCCGTTAAGGAGGCCCACTGATTCAATGGATAAAAAAGGACTGCTTAAAAGCGTACTTTTTTAGTCACTACTTTATTGTCGACAGTTATGGCTTTAACAATAAGTACTTGATTTGCTGCGCGTAGGCTGTCTATTACCATGTTCTGTGTGTTTAGATTGCCTGCTGCAAACAATTCTCTTCCTGCTATGTCATAAACCTGTACTGACTGTAGCGCAGTGGATGAAGATTGGATGTTTAAAACAGTTTCTTTACCGTAGATGCTAACTTCATTAGTAAGAGCTGAACCATTTAATGCTATTACAGTCTTCGGAATACCCGCGTCTGTAGTAACTGAAATCGTATTTGAATTCCCGCTTACATTTCCGGCTACTGCTCTTACTCTGTAATAGTAAGTTGTTGCAGGGTTTAATCCTGTTACTGTTTGGCTTGTTCCGCTAACGGCAAGGTTTTCATAACCAATTACGAAAGACGGTACACTTCCTGCGAAGGTGTGGCTGCCTAAATTGGTTACATCATTTTGGTTGAATACATTCCACTCTGTTTCTAATGTAGGGAAACCTGAAGTTGGATTAGTAGTTACACCTCCTGTTACAGAAGATTTTCTAACTAATGTTTTGTCTACAGTAGTATTTGAAGTACTTGTCCAGGCAGATCCCGGATCTTCACCGATTCTTCCGAAGATGTCTACATTTGAAGAAGTTGATATCTTGTAAAGTGCGATGGCGTCGTCACCGTTGAAGTTTACTGAAGCTACAATTGTAGCAGTTCCTGTATAAATCGTTGCACCTGAATTTCTCAATACAACAGTTGCACCATCGGCAAGAGTACCTGATAATTGTACGTCATTTGAAGTACCTGTAGCTGTAGTGCTTCCGTTTGAGTATAATTTTACCCTGTAATCAGAAAGATCGATTGATGCACCAGTACCGTTGAAAATTTCAAGGTATTTATTGGTTGAAGAACCTTCTACATATTCAGAGAAGAAAAGATCGGTTGCCGGAGAGGAAGTTCCGAAAGTAGCAGATTCGCTTACATCTAATTTATAGCTTGCAGCACCTTCTGAAGCATCCCAGTTGGCAGTGAAGCTTTCAGATGTAATAGCAGTTGCGGCAGTTGCAACTGGAGCAATAACATCTTCTGTGGTAAAAGTAGTATTGGCGCTATAAGATATACCTCCATTATTGATGGCATAAGCTCTGGCGTTATATAAAGTACCACCAATTAATCCGCTTGCAGTAAGCGTATAAACACCAGTTCCTGTTCCTGAATCAGGAAAGTCGAAAACATCAACACCTCCAATTTCAGGATTGGCATTGATGCTGTATACTACACCTCTTTCGGTTACAGCAGAACATCCTTCTAGTGTTACCTCTCCATTCAAATCTGCAGTTGAAGCAGTGATGTCGGTAGCAGCTGTCATGATTACTGTGGCAGTTGTATTAACACCTTCTCCAATTGCAACTGCGAAAACTGATGCTGCTGCACCACCACCTGCAACTTCGATATCAGCATTGTATGGGAAAGCATCTGTTGGCTCAAAACGTACAAATATATCCTGAGAGTAAGTTCCACCTGCCTGGGTTAATGTCAGTGAATCGGTGTAAGTTCCAGTAGCTGTTTCAGAAAAAGAGAAACCAACAGCAGGCCCTACAGTGATATCAGTAGTAGTCAGGTTGATTCCTGAAACTGTCATTTGGTTTGGTCCACCTATAGCATCAATACAAACATTTCCGAATTCCGGCAATTCTGTAACAAAAAGAGTAGGATCTGTATTGGCAGTAGTAGTAACCGTAATAACATTAGAATTACCGCTTGTATTTCCGGCAACGGCTCTAACTCTGTAGTAGTAAGTTGTTTCAGGCGTTAAACCTGTAACAGCCTGGCTTGTTCCGGCAACAGTAAGGTTTTCATATCCGCTTACAAAAGAAGGGATAGTACCTGCGAAAGTGTGGCTGCCTAAATTGGTTACATTATTCTGGTTAAACATATCCCATTCTGTTTCTAATGTAGGGAAACCAGAAGTTGGATTAACTGTTACACCTCCGTTTACAGAAGATTTTCTAACTAAAGTTTTGTCTACAGTAGTATTTGAAGTGCTGGTCCAGGCAGATCCCGGATCTTCTCCAATCCTTCCGAAGATGTCTACATTTGAAGAAGTTGATATTTTGTAAAGTGCGACTGCATCGTTACCATTAAAGTTAACTGAAGCTACAATTGTAGCAGTTCCTGTATAAACCGTTGCACCTGAATTTCTCAATACCACAGTTGCACCGTCAGCAAGTGTACCAGATAATTGTACATCATTTGAAGTACCTGTAGCTGTAGTGCTTCCGTTAGAATAAAGTTTCACCCTGTAATCTGAAAGATTGACTGATGCGCCAGTACCGTTGAAAATCTCAAGGTATTTATTTGTTGAAGAACCTTCTACATACTCTGAGAAGAAAAGATCAGTTGCAGGAGAAGCAGTTCCGAAAGTAGCAGATTCGCTTACATCTAATTTATAGCTTGCAGCACCTTCTGAAGCATCCCAGTTGGCAGTAAAGCTATTATAAGTAATATCTGTAGCGGCAGTCGCAACCGGAGCAATAACATTATCAGTAGTAAAAGTAGTATTGGCGCTATAAGAAATACCACCATCGTTAATGGAATATCCTCTTGCGTTATACAAAGTCCCACCGATTAATCCGCTTGCAGTAAGGGTATAAGCACCAGTTCCAGTCCCGGCATCAGGAAAGTCGAAAACATCAACACCTCCAATTACAGGATTGGCATTGATGCTGTATACAACACCTCTTTCTACTACGGGAGAACAGCCTTCTGATGTTACATTCCCATTCAAATCTGCAGTTGAAGCACTGATGTCGGTAGCAGCGGTCATGGTTACAGTCGAAGCCGTATTGATTCCGCTTCCTGAAGCAGCTATATTGATAGCTGGTGCACCACCGCCTTCAATTGAAATATTTCCGTTGTAAGAAGCTACGGCTGTAGGCTCGAAAATAACATATACCGTTTCTGATATAGTAGCGGTGGCTGGCGTAATAGTTAAGGTGCTAGTATAAGTTCCTGTTGAAGTAGCAGAAAAAGTATAGCCAGCTAAAGGCCCAACAGTAATATCAGCGGTAGTCATGTTGATTCCGTCGAAAGTAAAAGATTGTGTAGCGGAAGGCGTATTAAGGCAAACCGGCCCGAAAGCAGTTAAAGTCCCTCCAGTTAATGTTGGTGCTGTATTAAGTAGTGTGGTTCCTGAAACGGCAGTTCCGAAAGCAGTTTCAACTGCATTAGTATTCCTTGCTTTAGCATCAAAACTGTAAAGCGTATCATCATCAAGACCAGTAACAGTAATTGTCGCCCAAACTGCAGCGGTCTGCCAAACAGCAGTGGCACCTAACGAACCATTCGCCTGCACATAATTACCTCCCGCTTCACGGATGGCATATTTTGTAGTGGCAGGATTGCCGTTTTGGGTTGTAGTAGTAACAGTAACTTCAAGAGTAGCAATTGTAGGATTCCCTACTGTTAATATACCGGGAGTATTAGCCAATGTATAGAAGCTTACATTTGAACCATTTGTAGGTGTTCCGCTAACAGTTCCAACCGCTCTGAAATTATATTGTGTATCCGGTTGTAAAGAACTAATCGTAGCGCTGATTGCTGTAGAAGATGTTCCGGTAACAGGAGAAGGTGCTGCTGTAACGCTGCTTCCGTAAGAAGTTGTAAGTCCCCAGTTGAAAGATGTAGTCGTTGTATTTCCATTTGCATTTACGGTACCGTTTAATTTAGCTGAAGAAGCTGTAATGGTATTCGCTGCATTGGTTGTTACAGTTGGCGCTGAAGTCCATGAAAGCACGACATCATCAAGTGCAATGGCATCACGGCTTCCGCTTCCGCTGATTTCGGTGTAAGACCATCTGATCCATACATTCCCGCTTGTGTTATCAACCGTAGAAAGGTCAATGTTGGTGTAAGCAGTAGCTGTTCCTTCAGCAATTGTTCCTGAAGCGTAAGTTCCTCCGGTAACGGCAGTAAATCCTGCTGTAGCTGAAGTTGTGCTTACTTCCAGGTTAAAGGAATTACTTCTAGCCTGTTCTCTGATCTTTACAACGTTGTAAGAAATGCTTAATCCCGCTTTGCCAGTTGTATTGGCAATTCGCAATACCAATGAAGAAGGTACAAAAGCGCTCCCGGAACCTAAAATTCCGATGCGAGAGGCAAAATTGTAATTCCCTCCTGATGTTGAAGAGGAATTCCCTACCGCCATTGTGTTATCCACTGTGGTCCCATTGTAAGAGGTCCATCCTGTAGGATAGGATGTGCCTGATGCTCCGGGTGTGGAGTTAAAATTTTCCGAATACGGAGAGGTGCCTGGTAAAGTCACCTGCGCCGACATTTTTGCTGTAGCAAACATAACTGCTACTAGCAGGCAACCACTAAAGAATGCCCTTTGTAAACGTGTTTTCATAATTAAATTATTTGGTTAATGACATTGACTATCAATGCTGTACCAAAATTAAAGAGAAGAAATCACGCTCATGAATAAAGGGAGTTGTCATATTGTAAGCCCATTATTATACTTTCCTGAAGATAATGTTAGGTTTATGAATTTAATGTTACAAAGTACAGGATTCGAATTTATTTCTGCTAACATTCTCATAATGAGATGAATGTTTTTTATCGAAGTTTTGTGATTTGAGTGGGTTAGATGAATTGTTTTTAAGTTAACCTATAAAATTATTGGCATTTGGAATGTAAAGATAGTATTGTGGTTATTTGCATATTAAATTGGCTAATTGATTGTAGAATGCTAAAAAGCATAGTTACATTAGACAAACTAAAGTTTCTCATAATCACATAAATAAAAAACTCCATTAGAATAATGGAGTTTTTTATTTTTAGAGCAGTTTTACTGTATAACAGCAGTTTAATAAAATATCTTTTTAATCACTACCTGATTTTCAAATGTTGTAATGCGAACCACCAATATTTGATTCTCAATTTGCGCATCATTTATTATTGTTGTGCTGGAATTAATATCCATTCGATTGTACAAAAGACGGCCTTGCAAATCATAAATGACAAGGTTGGCAATTGGGAAATCTGAAGACACTACAAGTCCATTGTATTGCTTATATATAAGTATAGTGTTCTTATTGCTAAATTCATCGTTAGCCAGTGTAGTTGTGGTTCCGTTAAAAGTAAAATCGTTTACGCTTGCTGTACCTACATTTGATCCGGCATTATATCCATAAATACGAAATGTAATGGCACTAGTAATATTTTGAAAAGCTGCACCCGAAAGAGCAACTGTTTGCAAGGCTGCTGTCATTGGAAAAGCTCCCGTTGAAATATCGGCTGTGAAATTATCGATACTGGAACGCAGTGCATAATTTACAGGTCCGGTGCTTGACCTTTGCAACGTAAATTCAAAAGAACTTAGATTGATTTTATAATTTGCTGCGGGCGTTAATGTAAAGGTATAATAATCGGTAAGATCCAATCCCGAAGTAGTCCAGGCTGTGGCATTAAAACGGTCATTTCCTGCATTTCCTGTTATTCCCGAACCTCTTCCTATACCGCTTACCGTTATATTGGCATCTACGGTTTGTCCAATAGTATAAGGATCTGTGCTGTTCGGATTGCTACCGGTAATCGGGTTGGTCCAGATTGATTGTGCCAGACTTGCATTGCCTATAATCAATAGGGCAATCAGCATGGTCTTAGGCGATAAGATGTGTAAAATTTTCATCATTTTGTTTTAGGTTAATTTTTGCAAAGAACGTATTCCAATGTTAATTGAATATCCCTGAAATGTTGTATTTAGATTTATAAATACAGTAATCGGGTTAATAAAACGTAACCTGTTTTTGTTTTGTAAAGCTCACAGAAGCCAGCTTTGTGACATAAAAAATCGATTAGTTTCCTAATTTATTTTCTTTATCGAATAAAGAGAATTTTTTCATAGAGTTAGTAAAAAATAATTTAGAAATTTTATCATTATCTAAGTTTCCAATGTTAAGTTTTTGGCTAAACTGAAAACTTAACATTGGACAATTGTTTAATATTTTACATTTGTTTAACATTAAATGTCGAGCTACAGAAGCAATATGTTATGTATTTAAGTTTGCCATACAATGTGGTTTAATTCAATAATATAATTTACAATCAATAATATGGGAATACTACATCTTTTAAAAAGAAAGAGAAAAAACAGTTTGTATCTGAAGTTGAATTTTCAACGAATCGTGGAAGGCAATCACATTTAGCTATAGAAAAGCTGGTAAATCTTCGTGAAGCAAATGTTGAAGAGGAAGATATGCTGAAAATTGATTATTCTTTTTGTACTGACACTATTGAAAAGGCACAGGAACTTATTACGGCTTTACAACACCTGGATTATAGTATTGAAAATAAAATAACAGATAGTAAAAAAGGATTATTGATAATTAAAGGGAGAAGTACTTCTGTGAAAATGATGCATGAAGTTTTACGAAAGTGGGCTACGGACATGTGTGACCTTGGATACAAATATGATTGTGACTTTAATGGTTGGGAAATAAAAAATATATAAATTTACGTTCTACATATACTATAGAAAAGCCCGGCATACAGCTGGGTTTTTTTATGCAGCAAACAGAGTTGCATACGATAATCGAAAGGTTAACCCAAACTTAACAATATTGTAATCAATGATTTATAGTTCGCGCCTACATTTGACGAAATTCTGTTTATCAGCATAGTCAAAATACTATTATTGAAAAATTTATTGCTGTTTCTTTCTTCAATCTTTGTACCGAGTGTTAAATATACCACTAGTATATCTTCTCAACCCAATTATTTTACCAGAAACAATATTTACTGGGCCAATTTTCTGGCTGTAGATAAATCGATTTGTCAAATGCTTGTTGAATTCCTTAAGAACAAAGACATCATCACAACCCTTAATTTCACTAAATGAAAATACTATACGCAGTACAGGGAACAGGGAATGGTCATATCACAAGAGCGACGGAAATAATTCCATACCTGAAGAAAAGGGGAGAGCTTGATATACTTGTCAGTGGGATACAATCTGATATTGAATTGCCCTTTAAGGTAAAATACCGATTCAATGGAATGTCCTTTATTTTCGGTAAAAAAGGAGGTGTTGACATTTGGAAAACCTTTCTAAAACTAAATTCGCTTAAACTACTAAAGGAAATAAACAAGTTAGACATAAAACAATATGATTTAATCATAAGCGATTTTGAGCCCGTATCTTGTTGGGCAGCTCTTAAAGCAGGAAGAGTCTGCATTGGGTTGAGCAATCAGGTAGCAACACTTCATCCGTTGGCACCAATACCAAAAAGCAATGATATTGTAGGACGTCTGGTATTACAGAACTATGCACCCACAACCTATAATTATGGTTTCCATTTCAAAAGTCTGGATTCAAATGTGTTTACGCCGATAATAAGGAAAGAAGTACGTAAACTGACTTCAACCAATAAAGGACATTATACCGTTTACCTGCCTTCCTATGATGATGATCAGATTATTAAGCGCCTCAAAAATATCGAGAACGTAAACTGGCATGTATTCTCTAAACATACCAAAAAAGAGAAAGAGTTCAGGAATATTTCCATAACGCCTATTAATGGCAAAAAGTTCCTTAAAAGCATGGCTTCAGCCGAAGGTATTTTCTGTAATGCCGGATTTGGAGCGGCAAGCGAAGCCCTATTTCTAAAAAAGAAATTGTTGGTAGTACCAATGAAAAAGCAGTTTGAACAATATTGTAACGCCGAAATGCTTAGTTCAATGGGAGTTCCTGTAATCAAAAAGTTTAATTCGGATAGCATTCCATTTTTACAGCAATGGATTTTGGATAACACTATCGTAAATGTAGATTATCCCGACAATACAGAAAAAATCATTGACATGATTGTAGAAATTCACGCAGGCAAACAGAAACTGGATACTAATTACGAATCAGAACATTATTCCTTATTTCAATAACAAATGGCTACAGACAGTTTTACCAAAAGCGATTTTGGAGATGATTTTATATGGGGCGTTTCTACATCTGCTTTGCAGACCGAAGGTGCTCACGACAAACATGGTAAGAAAGAATCCATTTGGGATGTTTTTGTTACCCAAAAAATAAGATACAGAATAATGATAACCATTTTAAGGCGGCCGATTTCTATCATAATTATAAGGAAGATATTGATTTAATGAAACAGTTGGGTATTCCAAACTTCCGCTTTTCCTTATCGTGGTCACGGATAATTCCTGATGGAACCGGCGAAATTAACAAAGCCGGAATTGATTTTTACCATAAGGTAATTGATTATTGCCTGCAAAATAATATAGTTCCTTTTGTAACGCTTTACCATTGGGATTTGCCTCAGGCGCTAGAAATAAAGGGCGGATGGGCCAACCGGGATATTTTGGAATGGTTCCGGGACTATGTAAGCGTCTGTGTTGATGCATTCAAACATAAGGTAAAATATTGGATGGTACTTAACGAGCCGATGGTTTTTACGGGTGCTGGTTACTTTTTGGGTGTTCATGCGCCAGGTAGAAAAGGTTTTAAAAATTTTATTCCGGCCATGCATCACGCAGTACTGTGCCAGGCTATTGGCTACAACACCATTAAGGATATTGCTCCTAAAGCAACAGTAGGAACAACTTTTTCATGTTCTTTTATCACTCCGCATACACTTTCGGAAAAAGATATGCTTGCCGCCAAGAGGGTAGACGCTTTACTTAACAGATTATTTATAGAACCTTCGTTGGGGCTTGGCTATCCGGAAGATGTACTGCCATTCCTAAAAAAAGTAAGAAAATATTTTGTTGAAGGAGATGAAGAATTAATGAAAGTACCATTTGATTTCATCGGAATCCAAAACTATACACGAGAAGTAGTAGGCCATAACATTTTTATGCCCCATATTAATGCCCGGATTATTCCTGCTGATAAGCGGAGGGTTTTTTATACTTCGATGGACTGGGAAGTTTATCCCGAAGCGATTTTCCAGATGATTTTAAGGTATCATAATTATGATGAAGTAAAAAAAATAATCATAACAGAAAATGGGGCTTCGTTTCCTGATGTGGTAATTGACGGTACAGTAAAAGATGATAACAGAACACATTTTATCAAATCTTATTTAGAGCAGGTTTTACGTGCTAAGAAAACCTGCCCTAAATTAGCGGGTTATTTCGTTTGGTCATTAACTGATAATTTTGAATGGTCTGAAGGTTTAAAGCAACGGTTTGGATTGATTCATATTGATTATGCCACTCAAAAGAGGACAATAAAAGATTCAGGCAAATGGTATAGTGCTTTTTTGTCTGATTCAAGGCCCGACTTAATCATGTCTAAACAGATTAATAGTCTCAAAGAAAACTAATTCAGATTAACAAAGCCTGAAAGTTTGGTTTTATATTTAATTAGTAACATTCTAAAGGCTTGACGTGATTATTATTAAATTAAAATTAAATATTTATGAAATAATCAATAAATGAATGTTAACAAAGATGCTATCTTTTTATAAACTAAAAAGTAGCTGAAAGCCTAAGGAAATGTCATTTAGTGTGTTTTAATCTTTTAAAAGTTACATTTTATCGATGATTTTATCGATTATACATTGTGGTGGAATGTGAAAATTTGTATGCCATTGTTTCACAATAATATAATATTTAGCAAAGGAAGTTTGCTAAGCATAATAATAATTTTGTCGTATAAATTTATGAGTCAAAAACTAGTTGTTCGTCAGCGTTTTGCTCTTAAGACAAAGTATTATGAAGGTAAAATTAAACTGCTCTATTTTTAAAATATTTTTTGGAATTTCAATTTTATTATTGAGTCAAGTTTCATCAGCTCAAATTGCTTCCTGGAATTATGAACCCCTTCAAGGTGCAGATCCTAATCCGACACCTAATATTGGTTCGGGAAGCTCTTCAGTAGTAAATGGAGGTGGAGGAACAATTGGGGTTTTGCAAAGAACAGGAATGGCAGGAAGCGGATGTGGTACCCAAAATGGATCCATTGGCTGGGCATTCGAACCATTCGACCCGGGTAGTATAAATGAAGCCAACGGAGCACGGTTTAATACAAGTACATCAGGATATCAGGATATTAAGGTGACATGGGATCAGCGATTCTCAAATACATCTCCTAATACTGTCAGGCTTCAGTATACTACAAATGGAAGTACCTGGAATAATTTTATAATGACAAGTGCGAATACTACCTTATGTGCCGGAAGCATCAATGCTAATGGGTGTTTCGAAAATAATGCAGGAGATGTTTACAGAAGGGTAGCGGTAGATCTTACTTCAATTACAGGTGTAAATAATAACCCGAATTTTGGAGTTAGAATGATGGCATCTTACTATCAGTCGACTACTGAATTCAGGCAGAGTAATGCTCCTGGTTCTGTTGCCGGCACAGCGGGAACCTGGCGTTTTGATAACGTTACTATTTCAGGAACTATTATAACTGTACCCAATCCATCTGTTATTTCAAATTCAGGACCCGCAGCTATCTGCGCTGGTGGTACTGCTAATATTAAAGTTACTATTACTGGCGGCATAAGCCCTTATACATTGATTTATACCAATGGGTCAACTAACTTTACTGTAAATAATTATGTAAGCGGGACAAACATTGCTGTATCTCCTGCTTCAACGGCAACCTATACAATAGTTTCTGTAACGGCAGCTAACGGTGCAGTAGGTATAGGTAATACAGGAACGGCAACAGTAACGGTCAATTCATTACCTACAATTTTGTTTACAGCACAACCAGGAGCAGGAGCATGCGTTAATACAGATGTTACTTATACTACTCAGTCAGGCCAAACCAATTACGTTTGGACTATTTCGGGAGTTTTAAATACTGATTATACTATCACTTCAGGCGGAGGTACATCCAGTAATACATTAACAATAAAATGGCTTACGACGGCTGGAACTAAAACAGTTTCTGTAAATTATACCAATAGCAATGGGTGTCCAGCTGCAAGTGCTACTACTTCTACAGCTACCACTATTTATGCGTTACCGACAACACCAACCTTTACAACACAGCCTGGAGCAAATGTATGTGCGGGTAATAACGTTACTTATACCACACAAACGGGCAGGTTCAATTATGCATGGACGTTTCCAGGCGTAGCTGGTGTAGATTATTCTATCGTTTCAGGAGGAACTTCTTCAAACAACACCGTTACTTTAATCTGGCTGACTGGAGGAAGTAAAATAGTTACTGTAAACTACAGTAATCAGGCTTCACCTAATTGTAACGCAACCGCAAATGCATCAAATACAACAAATGTAAATATTGCTCCGGTTATAACTTCGCAAAATTCGGTATTGGCACAAAACACATGCATCGGAACACCGTTTACAGCACTTTCTGTAACAGCAACAGGAACAAACTTAACTTATCAGTGGTGGACAAATACTACTTATTCTGCAGCCTCGCCTCCAACGGGAGGAGCTCCGACTGGGGTAACAACGGCTACTTTTTCACCACCTTACACTACTGCTGGGACTAGATATTATTATGTTATTGTTGGTAGTTCGGGCTGTACTTCTGTACGAAGTACCAATTATACTTTGGCTCATACCGTAAACCCACTTTCTGTCGGAGGAAATATATCAGGAAGCACAACAGTTTGTGCAGCATCAAACAGTACTGTACTAACTCTAACTGGCAATGTTGGAGGTGTAACCAAATGGCAGTCTTCATCAGTTAGTGATTTTTCATCGGGTATAACAGATATTGCAAATACCACAAATACACTTACAGCAACTAATCTTTTGACAACGACTTATTACAGGGCAATCATTACCAGCGGTGCTTGTGCAGCTGCGAATAGTGCTGTAGCTACAATAACAGTTACTCCAGCTTCTAATGGAGGAATATTAGCCGGATCAGGAACGATCTGTTCCTCTACTATAAATTCGACTTTGACTTTAAGCGGAGAGTTGGGAAGTATTATAAAATGGCAGTCTTCACCTGTGAGTGATTTTTCGTCAGGTGTTGCAGATATTGCAAATACAACCAATTCGCTAAATGTTACAAATGTACTTGCCACAACTTATTACAGGGCAGTAGTTCAAAATAGTTCATGTCCGATTGCTTATTCTTCTGTAGCTCAGTTACTATTAAAATCAACTACTTGGAACGGTTCTGCCTGGAGCAATGGTGTTCCGGATAATGATACAAGGGCAATTTTCGCTTCACTATTTATGTCCGCCGGAAATGGAACTGGAGATTTACAGGCATGTTCATTGGAAGTTTTATCAAATGCTGTTGTAACTGTAAAGTCAGGAGATACTTTTACTATTCAGAATGAAGTTAAAATTGCTGCTTCAATGTTACCAACGGCACTAATATTTGAAGATTCGGCAAGTTTGATACAAATAAATAATGTGGTTAACACTGATCCTATCTATTACAGAAGAAGCAGTATGCCCGTTAAAAAATATGATTATACCTACTGGTCATCTCCTGTTGCCAATCAGGTGATAAGTAGTTTTTCTCCAAATACTTCATTAACCTATGTTTGGGATACATCCATATACAATTGGTCATATACAAGCAATACTTCTACAATGGATGCGGCAAAAGGGTATATTTTAAGGACTCCTGATGTTGCTCCGTATAACACCGTTACAGCCAATGTTTTTAATGGTGAATTTTTTGGAATCCCTAACAATGGTACAATAACAGCCCCAATCAGTTTTACTGCATTTACGCCTACAGATAAAGACATGAATTTAATAGGTAATCCTTATCCAAGTGCTATTGATGCAGACGCTTTTTTAATGGCCAACAGACCAGCAAATGGAGGAGTTTTAAATGGGACTATTTTTTATTGGACTCACAACACGCCAATTACAGCGAATAATTATGCATGGAATGATTATGCCAGTTATAATTTAACAGGTGGAGTAGGAACTGCGGCTCCTTCAAGCGTGGGTTGTCCGACCTGCAACAGTAACATCCCTAACGGAAAAGTGGGTGCTGGTCAATCTTTTTTCATACAAAGTTTGGCTAATGGAGTTGCGACTTTTACCAATGCAATGAGATTTGGCGTGAACAATCAGTTTTACAAAAACAATAATTCAGTTAACACTATAGAAAAAAATAGATTGTGGTTGGACATTTCTAATGAGAATGGTTTGTTTAAGCAATTGCTCATAGGTTATATTGAAGGTGCCACAAATGATTTTGATACTTCCTTTGACGGTTTGTCAGTTGATGCTGGAAATCCTATTATGATGTATACCATTTTAGAGGATAAAAAACTTGCAATACAAGGTAGAACGCTTCCTTTTGATGAGAATGATGTTGTACCAGTTGGTTACAAATCCACGGTTACAGGAAATTTTGAAATCAAATTATCAAACTTTGATGGTTTGTTTGCCCATCAGGATGTGTATCTTGAGGATGCACTAACAAATACCTATACTAATCTGAAAAATGGAAACTATTCTTTTGCAACTGAAGTTGGTACTTTTGATAACAGGTTTAAAATCCACTTTGTAAATTCACTTTTAAGTAATCCGGAAGTGGATAGTTCATCATTTATAATATATCAAAGCAATAATCAGATTCATGTGAACTCTGGATCAGTTTCATTAAAGGATATAGAAATATATGACATACAGGGAAGACGTTTGAATGTTTATGAAAAAATTGCTTCTTCTACCTTCTCTTTTAATCGTCCTCAAAGTAATATTATCTTATTGTTAAAAATTACCAGTTCAGAAGGCCAGGTGTTCTACAAAAAAATCATTAGCCAATAAATTAAAGTAAAAAAAATACTATTCAATTAAAGAACTTCTTACATATCCCAGGTAAGGAGTTTTTTATTTGTATCAAGCCTCAAATATATCAGACGAAGTGCACCATTTATCGACGAAATACAAGGTTACAATTTCGTAACTTATTCATAATAAATCGTTTCGGCTTATCTGTTATTCAGAAACTAATTTTGAGTTCTTAATCAAAACAAACAAATTATTAATGAAATCAATTTTACAACGATTGTTTAGTACCATGTTGTTGACTTTTAGTAAGCCAACGATAACAAGTGCTAAAAATGAATTAGGCTTTAGCTCTAATTCATTTGTGAGAGATGGAAAAGGCTACTTTTCGGCTGCCTTATTGTCCACTCAATTGCAAGGGGTTTTTGGATTTATCCAAAAAATGATTTACACGCTCAGGCGATGTTACAAGTAACCAAAAAAAGCACTTTTAAAGCAAGTGTATTGGCGGTTTTGATGCTGTTATTAAGCAGTAATTCACAGGCTCAGTCTGTTTACAAGGAAGACTTTGGAAGCAGTAGCTCAGTTGCACTTCCTTATGCCTTTGGAACTAATGCAACAGGTTCAGCGTCTAAGAATTCGAACTTTAGCACACCTTCATGGACACAGACATTATCATCTGCAAGCTTTGCAGGAAGTTCAGGAGGTTGTATGAGTGGGACTGGAGCAACTAATACCATGACATGTACTTTTACGGTAGCAAGTGGTTTCAGGTTAACTCCTGCAAGCATAGCTTATAATTACAGGATTTCAGGTACAGGGCCAACGACATTGAACATTGCAATATCCGGTACAGGTGGTTCAACAAGTATTGCACAGGTTACCACTAGTAGGAGTGGTAGTTTTGTTGGGGTTGCTACTACAAGTTTCGCATCAACAACGCAAAACTTAACAGGAAACATTACTCTTACATTCACTTTTTCAGGAGGTGCCGGAACAGGGACTATGAGATTGGATGATGTTCAGTTAAACGGAACCGTAGTTGCATCTACTCCTACTATAACAGGAGCTGCAACAACTGCTGCATTTACCAGCACTTATGGAACAGCTTCGGCAGCTCAGAGTTTTTCAGTTTCGGGTGTGGCATTAACTGCTAATTTAGTGGCTACTGCCCCAACTGGTTTTCAGGTTTCTTCTGATGGTACTAATTATGGTACTACTGCTACTTTCACACAATCTGGCGGAAGTGCGAGTGGGACATTAAGGATTCGATTGGCAGCTAATGCTGCAGTTGGGGCTTATAATTCAAAAATAATTGCCTTATCTTCTACAGGGGCTACGACTGTAAATATTACTACGCCTTCATCTGGGAATGCTAAGTCGGCTAAAGCCTTGACAATAACAGGGCTATCGGGAGTAAGCAGGGAATATAATGGAACAACTACGGCTTCTTTAAACGGGACACCAGCTTATTCAGGTTTGGTAAACAGTGAATCTTTCTCGGTTACAGGTACACCATCTGCAAATTTTGCAAATAAAAATGTAGCTAACGGCAAAGCGATAACTGTTACTGGTTTTACCGCTCCTTCTTCTAACTATACAGTATCACAGCCTACTGGGCTTTCGGCTAATGTTACACCTAAAGATTTGACAGTTACCGATGTTACTGCAAATGATAAAACATATGACGGAACTGTAAATGCTACTTTATCAGGTACATTAAACGGAGTTGTTTCTCCAGATAACGTACAGTTGGTAGCCACAGGTGAATTTGAGAACAGCTTCCAGACGATTTTCTTTGGAACCCCAGCTAATATTGTTAATCTATCTTTCGCTTTGAGCGGAAGCGACGTGAACAACTATAATCTGATTCAGCCGGTTATTAATGGTTTGACAGCGGATATTTTCCCGAAGGAATTAACGGTATCAAATCCAATTGCATCGGATAAAGTATATGATGGAAATACTGACGCAGTGGTATCTGGAACTTTGGATGGGGTTATTTCGGGAGATGTCGTTACCCTTATCAGCAGTGGAACATTTGCTTCTGCAGATATCGGGACAAATATTGCTGTAACTCCAACCTGGAGTATTGATGGCGATACTTTCAATTATACTTTAACTGAGCCAACCGTATCACTAACGGCTAATATTACAAGCCCAGGTGCTCCAATTGTTACAAGCGCAACAAGTGCTTCGGCAACTTATGGAGATTTAGCTACGTCATATACTATAACTACAAATGTAGCTGTTGATTCATATGACGCTACCGGATTGCCAACAGGTTTAAGTATAAATACTGCAACAGGAGAAATTACAGGGACGCCAACCGCTGCCGGTATATTTAATGTTACCCTAAGCGCAACCAATAATGGAGGGACAGGATTTGCTTCCTTAACTTATACTATTAACACTATTAATCTAACCATTGTTGGTGCTTCTGCTAATAATAAGCAATATGACGGAAATACTGATGCAACTATTACAGGGACCTTAACAGGTGGTATTTCAGGAGATGATGTTTCTTTTGATGGTGCAGGTACTTTCAATACTGCTTTGGTAGGAACAAATATTTTTGTAACATCCAATATCGTATTAACAGGTACTAAAGCCACAAATTATACATTGACACAGCCATCAGGATTGTCTGCAGATATTACTGCCAAATCACTAACTGTAATTGCTACGGTAAATGACAGGGAATATGCAGGTAGTACTAATACTGTTGCTACTGTCAATGTGGATACGGTTAATGGAGTTGTTGGTTCAGAAGTAGTTACGGTTAACGCTTCAGGAGCTTTTGATACCGGTTTCGCCGGAAACGGGAAAGATGTAACGGTTAATTATACTTTAAGCGGAGCAGATGCTTCTAATTATAGTATTGCTTCTCCTGTAACCTTAACAGCTAATATTACTAAAAAGCCTTTGACTTATACGGCTACAGCCGATAACAAAGTATACGACGGAAATACAGATGCAGCTATTACGGTATCTGGAATTACAGGTGTTGTTACACCAGATGTAGTTACAATTTCCGGTACAGGAACTTTTGCTACATCAGCAATTGGAAACAATATTACTGTTAGCAATGTTATTTTGACAATAGGTGGTGCACAGGCAGCCAATTACGAAATTACACAGCCAGGAGATTTAACTGCAAATATTACAAGTGGCCCGACTGTACTAACAGCAGGGGATATCGCAATTATCGGATACAATACAAGTGGTTCACCTGATAATATTGCGATTCTTGTATTAAAAGATTTATCAGCGGGTACTCAGTTCTTCGTTAATGATAATGAATTGGCTACAGCAGCTTCTACCTCATTTACCGACTTAGCTGAAGCAGAAGCATCGTTTACAGTAAAATCAGGGCAAACTATCCCGGCAGGAACAGTAATCGTATTACCATGGGGAGCAGCAGCAGTTTCAACAACGACCTATGACTGGAGTAATACTACAGGTGCGGGATTAGGGAACAATAATGAAGAAATTTATATATATACAGCATCTTCAATCACCGCTACTACTCCTAATGCATTTATTTACTTTGCCAAAATAGGAAGCAGTTCTAGTGCAGTTCCAAATACACTGGAAACTTCAACTACAGGAAGCGGCACGACTGCAATCACTCCAAACGGAACTGCATTAAGATACAGCACAACCGGAACTGTTTTCAACTCCTGTAAACAGATATTATTAAATGAAATAGGTAAAACTACGGCAAACTGGAACACTACAGGAGCTTCAGCTTTGGCCGCAACCGATTGGTCATTCACAGTATTGCCTACATGTCCTTCTCCAACAATCGTTACGACAGGAGCAGTAGCTGCACTGACAGCAGAGTACGGTTCAGCATCTGCAAATGAGACATTCAGTGTATCGGGAACTTTCCTAACCAATACTATTGGGATAAGTGCACCAGCCGGATTTGAAATATCGCTTAACCCAACTTCAGGTTTCGCAGGGACGCTTACACTTACACCTACATCAGGTACTGTTGCTTCAACTCCAGTATATGTACGTTTATTGGCAACTGATTTGGCCGGAACGTATTCGGGTGCTATTTCTGCTGCAACTATTGGTGGCACAACAGTAGAAGTAACAATCCCTTCAAGTACAGTTACACCAAAGCCACTAACTATTAGTGGAATCTTTATCAATAACAAAGTTGAGAATTTAGGTGATTTCACGGCAACTATTTCGGGAACACCAGTTTTAAACGGAGTTTTATCAATTGACAATGGAAATGTTACTTTAGATTCAACTACTGCAACAGCTGTATTTACACAGGATAATGCAGGAACAAATATTCCTGTGAACGTTTCAGGGTATGCTATTACAGGATCCGCTGCAGCAAATTATTCATTGACACAGCCATCAGGATTAACAGCCGATATTACAACTGTTGCTTCTCCTACGATAACAAGTGCATTGACATTCAGTTCTGTTTACGGTACTGAAATTACTTTGCCTTACCAAATCACAGCTGACAGTGATCCTTCTTTCCCTGTGACTTCTTATAACGCAACAAATTTACCGGCAGGCTTAACTTTTGACAGCGGCACACAAACTATCATTGGTGCGCCAACGGCAGCAGGTAATTATAATGTTACTATTTCCGCTACTAATGCAGGAGGTACTACCAATGCAATATTAGTGTATACAATCACGAAGAAAGAAATCACTGTTACAGCAACGGCAGTAAATAAGGTATATGATGCCGACGATACTGCTGCAATTACGGTTAATAGTATTTCAGGAGTTTTTGGTTCAGATGATGTGACCCTTACAGGTGGCGGATCGTTCGATACTAAAAACGTTGGAACAGCTAAAACGGTTACAGCTAATCTTGTTTTGTCTGGATCACAATCATCTAATTATAGCCTGACACAACCAACAGACTTATCCGCAGATATTACTCCATTTGAATTGACGTTGACAGGAGCAGTGGCCCAGAATAAAGTATTTGATGGAACCAACACAGCTACAATTATTGCAACATTAGTGGGCATTTTTGCCGGAGATACAGTGACGTTCAACGGAACGGGAACTTTTGCTTCTGCCACTATCGGAACTGGTATAGCTGTAACATCTACAGCTACTTTAACTGGTTCGGATGCAGGAAATTATTCATTCGTACAGCCAACAGGTCTTACGGCTAATATTACTGATTCTGTTCTTTATGCAAATGCATTAACCGGAGCTTCCGCTTGTCCGACAAATGGGAATATTCCAACAATGGCTGTAAATGCTACCGGTGCACCGCTTACGAGAACTTCGGTTACCTGTATGAGTACTGGTAATGTGTTTAACTCAACGACATTAAACACAACTGCGACTCCAAGTAATACTTCTTATATCGAGTTTTCTGCAACAGCAACAACAGGATATCAGTTAAATGTTAGGTCACTTTCCTTCTTTAGACAGGCAAGTAACTCAGCGCCTAATCAGTTAGAAGTTAGATACAGTACAGATGGATTCGTTTCTTCTTCTGTTACAATGACAGCAACTCCGGCATCTCCAACTTCAGGTACAGTTTTAACTTGGGATTTTCCAGACTTTAATTCAACGGTAGCCGGAACTGTTACTTTCCGTTTATACCCTTACGGTACACAGCGTGCAGATGGAGCTGGAGCTTCATCAACTACAGGAACTTTCAGGGTAGATGATGTTACTATTTTCGGATCTGTAATTACACCAACGATAGCCTCCTTGTCTTTAGTAGGTGAAGATACAGTTTGCAACGGAAGCTCATCTTCAGTAAAAGTTGATGTTATAGGAGGTGCTTCACCTTATACAGTAGTTTATCAGAATCAGACAACGGCAGAAAGCTTTACCGTTAATAATTATGTAAGCGGTACCTCTATTTCGGTAACGCCATCAACAACGGGTTCAAATAGTTATTCATTAGTTTCTGTAACAGATGCCAATGGTTTGACTAGTGTTGTAAACGGAACAGCAAACATAACAGTAAATACTTGCTCAACGGAATCAGTTTTAAATCTTAAACTGTTCATCCAGGGATATTACAATGGAACTGGCATGGTGGCCGCTCGTTATGACAACTTAACTGCATCAGGCTTATCGGCAGGTAATGCAACAGATGTAGATGAGGTTACAGTTGAATTGCATGATGGAACTACACCTTCTGTAGTATCTTATACAGTTACAGGAATATTGCAAACAGACGGATCATTGGCAGTAACCTTCCCGGCAGATGCAGCAGGTAACAGCTACTACATTGTTTTGAAACACAGAAGTTCATTGCAATTATGGAGCGCTAATCCTGTATTGATTTCAGAATCTACAGCTTATGATTTTTCAACAGGCTTAGATCAGGCATATACTGACGGATCATTTGAGCCAATGGCAACGTTAGCACCAGGTGTTTATGGAATGTACTCAGGAGATTTAAATCAGGACGATTTTATTGACCCGGCTGATTTTCCATCATTTGAATTAGATCAGGATAACTCAGCAATTAATGGTTTGTATTTATTATCAGGAGATATGAATGGAGATACTTTCGTAGATCCGGCAGATTATCCTGTATATGACGGTAATGCTTACTTAGGCCTATTCGCTCAATACCCACAACAATAATAAGGGAATCAGAAGTTCCATTAATTGGGGCTTCTGATTTATTTTTTAATTAAACGATTTAAAAAAAATAAAACTTAACAAAATGAAAATTAAAAATTTACACGAACAATCAGGATTAGGAGGGATTATGTCCTTATCGACAAAATTCCTTGTAGCATTTATGTTGTTTCTAGGCTTATCGCAAAGTGCTACAGCACAACAAGTAACTATGCAAATGGTATGGGTTGGTTCAACAGCAACTACAGCAGATTTTGATATACTATTATCAAATACAAGTTCAAATGGCGCTACATTAAAATTCAATTCCATAATTGTCAGAGGAAATCATGCTGCAAATTTACTGCAGGGAGGAACCGGAACCATTACATGGGCTCCGTTAAATAATAACACAAACCCTGAATGGAATAATGGAACGGCACAATGGCCAAATGTAGCCTCGTGTCCATACACAGCTGGATCAAGATTATTGAACTATGGTTCATCAACAGCCTTTTTTACTAGTGCAAATGCACCTACAATACCAACAGGAACACCCGTAAATATTGGTCGTTTCAGAATGAAGGTAACTGGAGGGACATGGGTATCAAATTCACAATTTGGATTTACTTTTGCAACGACAGCAGGTGTAGTGTGTTATATAAATGGCTCACCTACAACATCTTCAATTTTAGCTACACAGGGTACAAGCATTAACAGGATTGCACCGGCATCACAAACCTTAAATGCACCATCTGGATCTACTGCATCAGTTTTGTCTGGAAACGCTACAATTTGTAATGGTACTTCTACAAATTTAAGTGTAGCAATTACAGGAGGAACTCCACCTTATACTGTTGTTTATTCAAACGGTACATCAAACTTCACAGTGTCTGATTATACAAGCGGTTCTGCCTTTTCTGTGACCCCGAGTGCAACAACAACATATACTTTGGTATCTGTAACAGATAATGGTAGCAATGTTGGTACAGGTAACACAGGCAGTGCTTTGGTAACAGTAAACCAACCAACTTCTAATACTACAACAGCTACTGCTTGTGATTCTTATATTTGGGAAGGTCCACTTGGAGATGGTAATACCTACACTACATCTCAAAATGGGATCACACATACTTCAACCAATGTTGCCGGATGTACACACACTGAAACGTTGAATTTGACTATAAATCAGTCACCAAATGCAGGAACAAATGGAAGTTTAACAATTTGTTCAGGAACAACCGTAACATCTTCAGAGTTGTTCGGGCAATTAGGAGGGCTACCTCAAGCAGGCGGAACATGGAGTCCGGCATTAGCGGGAGAAGGAATTTACACGTATACAGTAACAGGTATTTCTCCATGTGAAAATGCAACAGCTACAGTAACTGTTACAACTCAATCTCAACCGAATGCAGGAACAAACGGAGTTTATACTATTTGTTCAGGAACCAATATTACTTTAGCACAATTGCACGCTGCCATTACAGGAGAGGATGAAGGAGGAACTTGGTCACCAGCACTTGGTGGGGCAGGAATTTATACTTACACTGTACCTGCAACATCACCATGTACAACAGCTGATACTTCAGTAGTAGTTGTTAGCGCTGTTTCATGCCAGGCAGCACAGCTTTCGAACTGTGGAAATAGTCCGGTACTGACATCAGTTAACACAAGAATCTTTGCAGGTAATACTGTAACGCAATCTACAAAATACCGCTACAGAGTTGCAGTATCTACTGCGCCAACAACATATTTCTATGCTGAAACTACTTATCCGAGCTTCAGACTAACAGATGTGGTTGGATTGTTTCCAACGTATGGTACTACCTATAATGTAGATATCCAGAATGAGTTCCTAATCAGTGGTAACACTGTTACTTCAGCTTATGGACCAATGTGTACAGTTACAACTCAGGTAGTTGCCAACATTGTTGTGCCGACCAATCAGTGTAACCAAACATTGGCAGCTATCAATTCTAAAATCTATGTTAATGGAGTTACAGGTGCTACTATGTATACATACAGAATAGCTAAAGCATCTGCACCAACAACTTACTCATACATAGAAACTCCATATTCCAACTTCCGCTTGACTAATCCACCAACAAGTGGGAATGTAGCTATTGAGCACAACACTCTTTATTTATTAGCGGTAAGTGTTACTACTGCTAGCGGGGCTTCAAACTTTAACGGGGAATGTAATATTACCACACCGGCAGGTCCGATGACAACAATTCAAGGATCACAATGTGGAGATGATGATAGTCCTTATGTGATACCGACTTCAAGCACTAAGGTGTATACGGGTAACTTAGTATCAGGAGCAACTTATACATTCAGGTTGGAGCAATATGACGGAAATGTATTGGTTGATACCAATTATGCAACATCTCCAATAAACTACTTTTATACCAATATGTTCACAGGTACAAATTCACTGTTGCCGGCAACTAAATACCATGTTTATGTAGCTATCAATTTTTATGGAGAAGGCGAGTATGATCATGACTGTGTTATCCAGACACCTGCAGCGTTGAAAAACGAAGAGATGATTAGTAGCTTTAAAGCAATGGCCTATCCAAACCCATTTGCCAATAACTTCATGATCGATGTTAAATCGTCAAGCGAATCAGCTGTAAACTTAAAAGTTTATGATATGATCGGAAGACTGATTGACCAAAGGGATGTTAGGGTTTCTGATTTAGAAACAACAACAATTGGAGACAATTATCCAAGTGGAGTTTACAATGTAGTTGTATCACAGGAGAACAGTGTTCAGACTGTTAGGGTTGTTAAGAGATAAGTAATCTAATAATTAATGACAGAAAAGACCTTCGAGAAATCGAGGGTCTTTTTTTATTTAGAATACAAAACTATCTTTCACATAACTAATTGATAACTCTTTGATAATATTTGGCTAAGGCTTGTTGAATAACTTTGCTGGTTGAATAACTTTGCTGGTTGTTAAAAATTTATAAATGATATTGAAGAAAAAATTACCCGTATCGCCTTTATGGCAATTATTACTCTATTATCTTTTCATAATGGATATTCACAATGCTTTCAAATTGAGAATATTTTGGTAGATGCCTGTGGAGGACAAGAGGGATTGAATGAAATGGTTCGATTCAAAGTTGGAAGTACAAACATAAACACCAGTAACTTATCTGTTGTTTGGCCAAATAACCCATGGCAGGGTTTAGTTCAAAATAGCACAACTGCTTCAAAGACTGCATCGTTGAATGCTGACATCCTGGATGCCGGTGGTTGTGGTCAGCTGATAGAGCCCACAGGAGGTGTTCTTCCGGCAAATGCTACTGTAATTCTAGTGACAAGTTTTAACCTTGATACAGCTTTAAATTCATTTGGCGCATTGACGCAAAATATTTATATACTATACCAGAACAATCCATCTGTTACTGGAGGTCATTTTGCAAATTCAGGTACAGGTACGAGAACGCTGACGATATCTTTTGGAGCATGTACTGATACAGTATCTTATGATAGGGCGTTATTAAATAATCCAAGTGGAGCAACTGTAGCCGCAGATGGAGCCACAGTTAATTTTACTCCTTCGGGTACGGCTACTTATGTAAATTATGGATGTTCTGCACCAGTAGACCCTTTTACGGTCAATGCCGGTCCTCCATCTATCAGTGCGTGTCCTGGCAGTGTAATTACTTTAAATGGTACTGCACAGGGACATCAGACAGTAAGCTGGTCTGCGTCTTCGGGAAGTTTTTCTTCTCCAAATAGTTTAGCTACAAACTATACATTAGCTAACAATGCAACTGGGACTATAATTCTAACACTAACAGCGACAAATATTTGCGGGCTTACAATCACTGATACAATAGCAATTAACGTCAATAATAATGTTACACCTAATTTCACTACACCGCTGACATTGTGTGCAACGGCTACACCACCGGCACTGAATACCACTTCTCCAAATGGAATAACAGGAACCTGGACTCCTGCAACAATCAGTACGGCTGCAAGTGGCAGTTATGTATTTACACCCAATACCGGACAATGTGCAGTGCCTTTTACGCTTCAGGTAAATATAACCAACAGTATCACGCCAAACTTCACTACACCATTGACTTTGTGTGCAACGGCTACACCACCGGCACTGAATACCACTTCTCCAAATGGAATAACAGGAACCTGGACTCCTGCAACAATCAGTACGGCTGCAAGTGGCAGTTATGTATTTACACCCAATACCGGACAATGTGCAGTGCCTTTTACGCTTCAGGTAAATATAACCAACAGTATCACGCCAAACTTCACTACACCATTGACTTTGTGTGCAACTGCTACACCACCAACACTGAATTCAACCTCACCAAATGGAATAACAGGAACCTGGTCACCGACAGCGATCAGTATGGCAGCAAGTGGCAATTATGTGTTTACGCCAAATGCAGGACAATGTGCCGTACCTTTTACGCTTCATGTAGATATCACTAACAGCATCACGCCTAATTTCACGACACCTCTGACATTATGCACAACTGCTACACCACCAACACTGAATACCACTTCTCCAAATGGAATAACAGGAACCTGGACTCCTGCAACAATCAGTACGGCTGCAAGTGGCAGTTATGTATTTACACCCAATACCGGACAATGTGCAGTGCCTTTTACGCTTCAGGTAAATATAACCAACAGTATCACGCCTAATTTCACGACACCTCTGACATTATGCACAACTGCTACACCACCAACACTGAATACCACTTCTCCAAATGGAATAACAGGAACCTGGTCACCGACAGCGATCAGTATGGCAGCAAGTGGCAATTATGTGTTTACGCCAAATGCAGGACAATGTGCCGTACCTTTTACGCTTCATGTAGATATCACCAACAGCATCACGCCTAATTTCACGACACCTCTGACATTATGCACAACTGCTACACCACCAACACTGAATTCAACCTCACCAAATGGAATAACAGGAACCTGGTCACCGACAGCGATCAGTATGGCAGCAAGTGGCAATTATGTGTTTACGCCAAATGCAGGACAATGTGCCGTACCTTTTACGCTTCATGTAGATATCACTAACAGCATCACGCCTAATTTCACGACACCTCTGACATTATGCACAACTGCTACACCACCGGCACTGAATACCACCTCGCCAAACGGAATTACAGGAACCTGGTCTCCCGCAACAATCAGTACGGCTGCAAGTGGCAGTTATGTATTTACACCCAATGCGGGACAGTGTGCAGTTCCTTTTACGCTTCAGGTAAATATTAGCAACAGCATCACGCCAAACTTTACTACACCGCTGACACTGTGTGCTACGGCTACACCACCGGCACTGAATACCACTTCTCCAAATGGAATTACCGGAACCTGGTCTCCCGCAACAATCAGTACGGCTGCCAGTGGCAATTATGTATTTACACCCAATGCGGGACAATGTGCAGTGCCTTTTACGCTTCAGGTAAATATAACCAACAGTATCACGCCAAACTTTACTACACCGCTGACACTGTGTGCTACGGCTACACCACCTGCACTGAATACCACCTCGCCAAACGGAATTACAGGAACCTGGTCTCCTGCAACAATCAGTACGGCTGCAAGTGGCAGTTATGTATTTACACCCAATGCGGGACAGTGTGCAGTTCCTTTTACGCTTCAGGTAAATATTAGCAACAGCATTACGCCAAACTTTACTACACCGCTGACACTGTGTGCTACGGCTACACCACCTGCACTGAATACCACCTCGCCAAACGGAATTACAGGAACCTGGTCTCCTGCAACAATCAGTACGGCTGCCAGTGGCAGTTATGTATTTACACCCAATGCGGGACAGTGTGCAGTTCCTTTTACGCTTCAGGTAAATATTACCAACAGCATCACGCCTAATTTCACGACACCATTGACATTGTGTGCTACGGCTACACCACCTGCACTGAATACCACCTCGCCAAACGGAATTACAGGAACCTGGTCTCCGGCAACAATCAGTACAACTGCAAGTGGTGATTATATGTTTACGCCCAATGCGGGACAGTGTGCAGTGCCTTTTACGCTTCATGTAGATATCACCAACAGCATCACGCCTGATTTCACGACACCTCTGACATTATGCGCCACTGCTACACCACCGACACTGAATACCACTTCTCCAAATGGAATTACCGGAACCTGGTCACCTTCAATCATCAGTACCACTGCAGGCGGTAACTATATCTTTACACCGGATCCGGGACAATGTGGTACCTCATTCACTTTAACAACAATAATAAACCAGATAGATTTTGGAATTAGTGGAAGATGTATTAATAATGAATACATCCTTGAAGCAATAGCCCTGGCTGATTCATTCGATCAGGACACAAATTTTGAATGGCATAATAGCCAGGGAACAATAGTGGGAACAGAAAGCACCTTAAATATAACAGAATTGGCAGCAAGTGGCTCAATAGTTTTCCCTGCGACCTTTACCTTGATAGTGACAAATCTGTCTGGATGTTCGGGAACTAGATTTACTACTGTTGATGGGATTTTCTGTACTATTCAAAATGGAATTTCAGCAAATAACGATGGACTGAATGATGTCTTTGACCTTAGCGGACTGAACGTAAAGGAACTTAAGATTTATAACCGATATGGAATAGAAGTCTATAGCCGAAGGAATTATATTAATGAGTGGTCGGGGCTGTCTGACAGCGGACAGGAATTACCCGATGCAACCTATTATTATGTAATTGCTAAGGATGATGGCAAATCGATAACCGGCTGGATTTATATTAATAGGTCGAATTAACAAAGCAACCCACCCACACCCACAAATAAAAGAATTATGCATATTTTAAATACTCTTTTGACCAGGAAGATTAGATCCTGTCTTTTGATAATTTCTGTTGTAATGAGCGGATTTTATGCAGAGGCACAGATTTATTATCATAATTTCGGAACAACAGCTATAAGTACGCATCCTTATACAGTTGCACCAACAACATTTGATTCACATTTGTCAGGCTCTTCATGGACAAATAGTGTTGGTGCATGGACAAGCAACGCAGGCGCAACAGGAGAAGCAATTAGGTTAACAACGGCAGCTCCTGCAACTATTACCCTTACATTTAATGTGGCAGCAAATTATCAGGTGGACATCACTTCTTTTGATTTTTGGACAGTAAGGAGTGCTCTAGGTCCTCAAAACTGGACAATGACAATCAATGGCATTAATGTTGGATCAGGCACCACTGCTGCGGTAGGTGCTGCATTAGGAAATACTGCTGTAGCAAATGCCATATCCGGATTGACAGGGACTATTACGGTTGTTATTTCGTTAAGTGGGCAAACAGGAAACGGAACTTACCGACTAGATGATTTTACGCTTTTTGGTACAGTAACACCTAATTGCACTGCCGCTACAATCACTTCTTTTTCTCCAACGTCAGGGCCACAAAATACACTTGTTACTATTAACGGAAGTGGTTTTCAGGCTGGATCGGGTACATCGGCTGTAAATTTTAATGGAATCCCTGCAACCAGTTTTACGGTAGTTTCAGACACTCTCATCAAAGCCTATATTCCGGCGGGAAATACATCAGGGAATATAAGCGTGGTAACCAATGGCTGCGAAGGATTTTCTGCGGGTTCATTTACTGTTATAGTGACCACACCGAATATTGTATACGCGACTGATCTTTATATTTCCGAAATTTATGATGCACAGGCAGGAAGTGGGGGAGTTATTGAGATATATAATGGAACAGCCTCTACTATTAATTTGTCAGGATACAGTATCGTTAGGTATGGTAATATTGGCGGGCCATCAACTTATACATTAAATCTTACCGGTAGTATACCTCCAGGTGCGGTATTCCTTATCAATGTTGGAACTACTCCAGTTCCCTGCACAGGCTTGACTTATGGACAAACTTATCCTTCTGGCGGTTTCAATTCCAATGATCAGTTTGAATTGGTTCACAACTCTGTTATTATTGACACCGTAGAAATTTCGCAGGCTATCATTACTGCCCAGCCCGGATATTCAATAACAAGGAATCCAAATGCGATTGGCCCTCAGCCTGTTTTCAATATTAACGATTGGACACTGACCGGAACTGAGGATTGTTCCGATCTTGGTGTTCATACCGTAACGCCTCCCAATCCTTTGTCGGGTATCAATGCCCAGCCTACATCAAGGATTATTTGTGAAAACGGTACAACTACTTTTTCAGTAACACTGGCAAATCCTTCGGGTTATACTTTTCAGTGGAAAGTACAGAGCGGAACTGGTAACTGGATTAATGTAGTAAATTCTGCTAATTACAGTGGAGCTATGACAAGTACATTGACTTTAAACTTAGTTCCCGCAACGTTTAACAATAATCAATATTATTGCCAGATCACCTCGCCTTCAGGTACTATAGTTACTTACGCTGCCCAGCTACAGGTAAATGCAGCAAATAATCCGCCAACTTTATCTACAACACCTCCAACTTGTTTGGCAAATGGATTTACAACTATTACCAACTATAGCGCTTCAAATACTTATACTTTCTCCCCTACAGGACCAACGGTTGGTACAGGAGGTATTATAACAGGAGCTATTGTTGGAACAAATTATTCCGTATCCGTTTCTAACGGATGCCCGGGAACTTCGGCATCATTTACTAATCTGGCTCAACTGCCTACACCTTTAGTTCCGACACTATCTACAACGGCACCTACTTGTTTGGCAAATGGATTTACAACCATTACCAATTACAATGCATCCAATACCTATACTTTCTCTCCATCCGGACCGGTTGCCGGTGCTGGTGGAACCATAACAGGTGCGGTTTTGGGAACTGCCTATACAGTGAGTGCATCTAGCGGGGGCTGTACTTCAGCGTCGTCCTTAGCATTTACTAATTTGGCCCAACTGCCTACGCCTTTGGTTCCGACACTATCTACAACTCCGCCAACTTGTACTGCGGATGGATTTACAACCATTACCAATTATAATCCTGCAAATACTTATACTTTCTCTCCAACCGGACCCGTTGCAGGTGCTGGTGGAACCATAACAGGAGCGGTTTTGGGAACTGCCTATACAATAACTGCGTCTAATGGTGGATGTACTTCAGCGTCGTCCTTAGCATTTACTAATTTAGCCCAACTGCCTACACCTTTAGTTCCGACATTATCTACAACACCGCCAACTTGTACCGCAGACGGTTTTACAACTATCACCAATCATAATCCTGCCCATACCTATACTTTCTCGCCAACCGGACCCGTTGCTGGAGCTGGAGGAACTATAACAGGTGCGGTTTTGGGAACTGCTTATACCGTAACAGCATCCAATGGAGGCTGTAGTTCAGCTTCATCGGCACCGTTTACTAATCTGGCTCAATTGCCTACGCCTTTAGTTCCGATACTGACTACAACTCCGCCAACTTGTACTGCGGATGGATTTACAACCATTACCAATTATAATCCTGCAAATACTTATACTTTTTTGCCAACCGGACCCGTTGCTGGAGCAGGAGGAACCATAACAGGAGCGGTTTTGGGAACTGCCTATACAATAACTGCGTCTAATGGTGGATGTACTTCAGCGTCGTCCTTAGCATTTACTAATTTAGCCCAACTGCCTACACCTTTAGTTCCGACACTATCTACAACGGCACCTACTTGTTTGGCAAATGGGTTTACAACCATTACTAATTACAATGCATCCAATACCTATACTTTCTCGCCAACCGGACCGGTTGCCGGTGCTGGTGGAACCATAACAGGAGCGGTTTTGGGAACTGCCTATACAATTACTGCGTCTAATGGTGGCTGTACTTCAGCGTCGTCCTTAGCATTTACTAATTTGGCCCAACTGCCTACGCCTTTGGTTCCGACATTATCTACAACTCCGCCAACTTGTACTGCGGATGGATTTACAACCATTACCAATTATAATCCTGCAAATACTTATACTTTCTCTCCAACCGGACCCGTTGCAGGTGCTGGTGGAACCATAACAGGAGCGGTTTTGGGAACTGCCTATACAATAACTGCGTCTAATGGTGGATGTACTTCAGCGTCGTCCTTAGCATTTACTAATTTAGCCCAACTGCCTACACCTTTAGTTCCGACATTATCTACAACACCGCCAACTTGTACCGCAGACGGTTTTACAACTATCACCAATCATAATCCTGCCCATACCTATACTTTCTCGCCAACCGGACCCGTTGCTGGAGCTGGAGGAACTATAACAGGTGCGGTTTTGGGAACTGCTTATACCGTAACAGCATCCAATGGAGGCTGTAGTTCAGCTTCATCGGCACCGTTTACTAATCTGGCTCAATTGCCTACGCCTTTAGTTCCGATACTGACTACAACTCCGCCAACTTGTACTGCGGATGGATTTACAACCATTACCAATTATAATCCTGCAAATACTTATACTTTCTCTCCAACCGGACCCGTTGCAGGTGCTGGTGGAATCATAACAGGTGCGGTTTTGGGAACTGTGTATACAGTGACGGCATCCAATGGAGGCTGTACTTCAGCGTCGTCGGCACCGTTTACTAACCTGGTACAACTGCCTATACCGACAGTGCCTGCACTATCTACAGGATTACCAAGCTGTACTGCAGATGGGTTTACAACCATTACCAATTACAATGCATCCAATACCTATACTTTCTCTCCATCCGGACCGGTTGCCGGTGCTGGTGGAACCATAACAGGAGCGGTTTTGGGAACTGGGTATACCGTAACAGCATCCAATGGAGGCTGTAGTTCAGCTTCATCGGCACCGTTTATTAATCTGGCTCAATTGCCTACGCCTTTGGTTCCGATACTGACTACAACTCCGCCAACTTGTACTGCGGATGGATTTACAACCATTACCAATTATAATCCTGCAAATACTTATACTTTCTCGCCAACCGGACCCGTTGCTGGAGCTGGAGGAACTATAACAGGTGCGGTTTTGGGAACTGCTTATACGGTAACTGCATCTAATGGAGGCTGTACTTCAGCTTCGTCTTTGGCATTTACTAATTTGGCTCAACTGCCTACGCCTTTAGTTCCGACATTATCTACAACACCGCCAACTTGTACTGCAGACGGTTTTACAACCATTACCAATTATAATGCAGCCAATACCTATACTTTCTCTCCAACCGGACCTGTTGCTGGTGCAGGTGGAAGTATAACAGGTGCGGTTTTGGGAACTGCTTATACAATAACTGCGTCTAATGGGGGCTGTACTTCAGCTTCGTCCTTAGCATTTACTAATTTGGCTCAACTGCCTACACCTTTAGTTCCAACACTATCTACAACACCGCCAACTTGTACTGCGGATGGATTTACAACCATTACCAATTATAATCCTGCAAATACTTATACTTTCTCTCCAACCGGACCCGTTGCAGGTGCTGGTGGAACCATAACAGGAGCGGTTTTGGGAACTGCCTATACAATAACTGCGTCTAATGGTGGATGTACTTCAGCGTCGTCCTTAGCATTTACTAATTTAGCCCAACTGCCTACGCCTTTAGTTCCGACATTATCTACAACACCGCCAAGTTGTACCGCAGACGGTTTTACAACTATCACCAATTATAATCCTGCCCATACCTATACTTTCTCGCCAACCGGACCCGTTGCTGGAGCAGGAGGAACCATAACAGGAGCGGTTTTGGGAACTGCCTATACAATTACTGCGTCTAATGGTGGCTGTACTTCAGCTTCGTCCTTAGCATTTACTAATTTGGCCCAACTGCCTACGCCTTTGCTTCCGACATTATCTACAACTCCGCCAACTTGTACTGCGGATGGATTTACAACCATTACCAATTATAATCCTGCAAATACTTATACTTTTTTGCCAACCGGATCCGTTGCTGGAGCAGGAGGAACCATAACAGGAGCGGTTTTGGGAACTGCCTATACAATAACTGCGTCTAATGGTGGATGTACTTCAGCGTCGTCCTTAGCATTTACTAATTTAGCCCAACTGCCTACACCTTTAGTTCCGACATTATCTACAACACCGCCAACTTGTACCGCAGACGGTTTTACAGCTATCACCAATTATAATCCTGCCCATACCTATACTTTCTCGCCAACCGGACCGGTTGTCGGTGCTGGTGGAACCATAACAGCAGCGGTTTTGGGAACTGCCTATACAATTACTGCGTCTAATGGTGGCTGTACTTCAGCGTCGTCTTTGGCATTTACTAATTTGGCTCAACTGCCTACGCCTTTAGTTCCGACATTATCTACAACACCGCCAACTTGTACTGCAGACGGTTTTACAACTATTACCAATTATAATCCTGCAAATACCTATACTTTCTCTCCAACCGGACCCGTTGCTGGAGCAGGAGGAACCATAACAGGAGCTGTTTTGGGGACTGCTTATACGGTAACTGCATCTAATGGAGGCTGTACTTCAGCTGCTTCGGGAAGTTTTACGAATAATCCATATTTGGCTAGTATTATTTTTATTAATCCGCCACCATTACAAGCCTGTGATTCGAGTAATGATGGGTTTGTAACTTTCAATTTGACACAAGTTATTAATGGAATTACAGGAGGAAATCCAAATTATACAGTGAGCTTTCACGAAACATTAGCAGATGCCACGATAGGGGGAACAACCGTCCTAAACCCGGTAAGTTATGACAATATCAATCCGTGGCTGCAGACAATTTATATAAGAGTAGCCCCATTGGCTTCACCCTGTTTTCAGATTTTAACCTTGCAATTAGTTGTCAACCCAACGCCTGAGGCTACCGAGCCAGCGGACTATGAACTGTGTGATTATTCCGCCCCTGCGGGTGTTGAGGCCTTTGACCTGACCACGAGGATTCCTGAGATACTGGGTTCTATCAACCCTGCACTGACTACCGTGACCTTCTACACCAACTTACCGGATGCCCAGGCTCCGTCCAATGCGATTGCCGGAATAACCAATTACCTTAGCGGGAATACCACACTTTACGTAAGAGTGGAGACGACGGCTACGGGCTGTTTTGATATCGTAACGCTGAACCTGGTTGTCAATCCATTACCGAACTCGCTTCAGCCGAACTATCCCCAGTATTCGCTTTGTGATACCGACCAGGGGAGTATCGGTTACGAGATTTTTGACCTGGGCAGTAAGATAAACGATATTCTTTTAGGACAGCTGGGTATGGATGTAACGTTCTGGCCGAGCCTTGGCGATGCGCAGAACCGCACCAATGAGATTACCAACCTGATGTATGAAAACGCCATCCAGTATGTACAGACCATAGGTATCATTATCACCAACCATGCGACGGGCTGTTTTGTAATCTCCACTATGGATATCAGGGTAGAACCTTTACCAACATTGACTCCGCCTACTCAACCGTACACGCTTTGCGATGATAACCAGGATGGATACACTACTTTTGATTTAACGACTTTGATACCAGGTTTATTAAACGGGATTACAACGTATGCACTGAGTTTCCATGAAACCATTGTGGATGCTCAGAATAATGGCACCACTATTCCAAATCCATCGGCTTATGACAATATTATTGCCTTTGTTCAGATACTGTATGTAAGGGCAGAGGATATCAATACACATTGCGTTAGTATTACGCCTGTTGAATTGAATGTGAATCCAAGCCCAATAGCTCCGATAGCCCTGAATGATATTGTTTTATGCGATGATGACAGCAACCCTCAGAATGCTGTCACTTCCGTGGATCTGACCCAACAGACAGCTGATGTCCTTGCCCTGCAGCCACTACCTGCCGCAAGCTATACCGTAACGTATTATACCAGCCAGCTTAATGCAGAGGTACCAACCGGTGCGATCATTCCGGATACCAATTATATTGGATCCAATAATGAAGTTATATGGGTTAGGGTTGAGAACAATGTAACGGAATGTTATAATGTAGGCTCGTTTAGGCTAAAGATAAACAAACCCTTACTGCTTACCTTCCCAACGCCATTGAGCGTATGTGATGATGATGCTGTGCCAAATGATCAATTGTTTGTATTTGACTTAACGATAAAAAACACGGAAATCAATCAGGGAACAGGTTTTGCAGTTGACTATTTTCCAAGCCTTTTAGATGCCCAGAACAATACCAATATCATTACAACACCAACAGCTTACCTAATTCAAACTCCACCGGTACAGACCCTTGGCGTTGTAGTGACAACGGCCGACGGCTGTAAGAGCATCACGACCCTTGATATCCGTGTGCTTCCGATACCGACACCTCGTACCAACCCACCGGCACTGGCCCCTAAATGCGATGATAATAATCCCGGGGATATGCTGGAGCTGTTTGATCTGACGGTCAACGAAGCCTATATCCGAAATGGTGATCCCAATCTTACCTTCCATTACTTCCGTACGCAGGCTGATGCCGAAAATAACGTCAATGAACTGATACCGGCCAATGGTGCCCTTGTGGGCAGCAATGTATGGATCCGTGTGGAGAACAACCGTGTGGATTATCTGGGCAACCACTGTTATGTTTTGGTGGAGCAGGCCCTGACGGTTAATCCGCTGCCGACGGTTATACAGCCACTGGCTCCTTACAGGATGTGTGATGACAATGCCGACGGACTGGCACTGTTTGACCTGGCCAATCCGATACTGGCACCGCTTATACTTGGAACGGCCACCACCAACCAGCAGCCGGCAGACTATACGATAACTTACCACCTGACACCGGGCAATGCCGCTTCAGGTACAGCGCCTTTGGTATCACCTTATCCTAATGTAACACCAACAACCCAGAATATCTACATCCGTGTGGTGAACAATGCCACGGGCTGTGTGAATGCGACAGGGGTACTGACCCTTGCCGTGGAGGCTTATGCTACGGCCACCAGCCCACCGCCTTTTGAGACCTGTGATACCTATGCCGATCCTTACGACGGTGTATATGAGATTGACCTGACGCAGTTCGAGACAGCGATATTAAACGGGCAGAACCCGGCTGTGTTCCTTGTGAGCTATTACAGGACCCAGGCCGATGCCGATGCCGGTACCAACCCGCTGACGGCAGCAGAGGAATTGGCCTATATCACCGATCCAGATACCGATACGATCTGGGTTAAGGTAGAGAACAGCAGTAACAGCATTACGCCATACTGCTATGCCCTGGCGGCCATTGTAATAAATGTGGAGCGATATCCGAATCCTATCATAAACACGCCAAACGGAGTGACTACCATCTGTGTTGACTTTGTAACGGGAGCTGTGATACGGCCACTGACACTGAACAGCGGTATTACCAATACGGCGGATTATACCTTTGAGTGGTTTGAGGCCGCGAGCCCGACAACGGTCATCGGCAGCGGTCCGACCTATACGGTGGATACTGCTGCGGCAGGAGGAGCTACGAGAAGCTATACGGTACATGTAACAAGCATCAGTGCATTGGGATGTGATACGACATCGGCACCTTTTGATGTGATACAGTCAGGACCTGCGGTTATACCGTCAGGTACGATTGGGTATACGGTAACCAATGCGTTCAGTAACCAACAGATCATTACGGTAACGGTTGAAGGATACGGAACGTATGAATACAGCCTTGATGACGGACCGAGGCAGACCAGTAATGTGTTTGAGAACGTCAGCATCGGCGTGGAGCACACCATCCATGTGTGGGATACCGAGGGTGGTATTGCCTACAGCTGTGAGGAACTGATTATCGGGAATGTAAACATCATCGATTATCCTCATTATTTCACTCCGAACGGGGATGGTATACACGATACGTGGAACATCTGGGGACTGCAGGGTCAGCTTTCGGCTAAGATCTTCATCTTTGACCGTTACGGGAAGCTTCTCAAACAGATCAGCTCTAAAGGAGCAGGTTGGGACGGAACGTACAACGGACACCTCCTGCCATCGGATGATTACTGGTTTACGGTGGACTTTGAGGAGAATTCGGCTATGAGGCAGTTTAAGGCGCACTTTACGCTGAAGCGATAAACAATTAAAAATTAAGAATTAAAAATGAGCCCTGATTTAATCGGGGCTTTTTTTTGAGTTTTAGAAAGGCAGACGTTCTTGCCAGCCAGCGTTACATCTCGCCTTCATCATAGTTAAAAAATAACGGAAGTAAAAATACTTCCGTTATTAACAAAAACTAACTAAAATATAAAAACCCCTCTCAAGAATTTTTGCCTTCACTCTACAGATATATTTTTATGGGTGGTATTATTAGGCTCATGAATTATGGTTAGGTTCAGTGCAAAAGCCAGTTTGAGTTCAATGGAGTGGGTGTAAAAATCATTTCCTTCATCTAAGAGATAAATGGCATTAGAGTCGGTCAGCTCATGGATATTCCTTTTAAATGCATCATTTTTCTTTAGGTTAGGATTTAGGAGGTTGGTAAGCGGATTGAAGGCTTTAACGCTATATTTATGCATCTGGCTCTCTGCATAGCTGAATTTGTGAATGGTTTCTATCGTAATCAACGGAGGGATGTTTCCGAGTATATAAATCTTGTACTTCTTATGGGGCTGCATGCTTATAGTTTTAAAGCTTATTTAATAACCGCTTATACCGGTAAAACTTTTGAATTAACTGCCTTGCATCCTCTTTCTGATGATGTGAAATTTTTACAAATAATACATCCGGTACCTTAAAAGTAACCTGTAAATAGTATTCCTTTATTCTTTTAAAAATGGCCAGGCAGAAAAGTGCAAGTCCGGGTAAACTTAAAAAGGATTAAAGTCGATGATAAGCCCAAAGAGCAGGAGTATAAAAGCACCCGCCCCGGCTATATAATTGTAAAGCATATTTATCTGCTGCTTTAATTCAATAAAAACGACATCTTCAAGAGGTATCTCTTTAGGTTCCAGTCCTTCTAAACTGAATGTCCTTTCTTTTATAATGCCTACACTATTTTTAAAAAGTTCAGCATTATGCGGGTTGTTTTTCATAGTATTGGATTTGTTCTTTTTACATCGTTAATAATGTTTCAGGCACTTGGCCTAATGTTGTACCAGTATTTTTTTTGTTACTGTATTTAAACCGGAACCGACCACCTGCACTAGGTAAATTCCTTCCTTAAGGCCTGAAATATCTATAGGTTCTACTATAGCCGCCGTATTACCCGACATAATCTCTTTGCCTAAAGCATCCATCAGCCTGATCTTTTTGATGGTATCCGTTGTTGTTCCCTCAATATTCAATGTCTGATGCACAGGATTGGTATAAATTACAAATTGCTCCGCTTGCTGTCTATTGATTCCTAGTGAACCACTACCTGCCAATATTGAGGTGTTAGGTATATTCTCATATGCATAATCCTTATAGGTTACCAGGTAAGTAGTTCCTAAAGGCCCTGTACCATTAGCAGTAACATATATGCGGGCCCAACCGTAATATATGTTTCCACCTATACTTATTTTGAACCCAAGGTATTTGTCGGTATTCAACGGAAAGGTGGTAGGGTGGCTGTTACCGGTAACCGTGCAGTCACCAAAGCCAAACCAGTTTCCCGATGCGCCAATGGAGAACCCGGAATCCAAAGCTGCCGCTGCATCCCACTGGCCGCTCGAAATGCCATACACATTGGAAGGGAGCGAATAGGTCAGGTAAGTTCCCGGTCCGGAAAAGACACTATTTGAAATAGTAAATTCATTAGTACCATCCGAATTGAAATCCAGCCCTGTGGGAATGCCATCAGCGATATCCCTGTAAACTATGGCAGCACTTGCATAAGAAGAGGCAAAAAGCGTAAGTAAAAGTAGGTGAGCAGTTAGTTTTCTCATAGTTTGAATTATTGGATTAAAGCTTTATGAATTTTTTTGTGAATGTTATTCCGTCATTATCTACCCGTATAAGGTAATTGCCACACGGAATGTTATCTGTTGTGATGGCCTCTCCATAGGATGATTTTCCTTCCGAGATGGTTTTTCCTCCCATATCCAGGATTTGGTAGCTAAAGAGTGGCTGTGCCTTGTCTTTATTGTCAATGACCAATATATTGCCTACTGGGTTTGGAGACAGTACGACCTGCCCGATGCTGTTTTCGGTGAGGCCCAGTGAACCTCCCTGGCCGGCAGTAAGCCCTGCTGTGTTGGTAGTATAGGCATATTCCTTAATCGTCAGGGTTTTATTTGCAAAGGCAATGAGCACCCATCCATAATAAGTCGTTCCCGAGATAACTGCTTTAAAGGCAAGGTAGCGGTCGCCCAAGCCCTGGAAGTGATTTACAAACGAATCATCAATGGTTGGATCCCAGTTCGAAGCCCACGAAGCCGATGCATTGATCGGGGTGCCGGAAACCAGAAGATTGTGGTAGTTCCCCGGTATGAGCATGAACTGCCGGCTCGGGTCTGATACCGGATTGGCGCAGAAATGGACAAACCAACTTTCATTTCCAAAGACTTCGAAGTCATCCCAGCGGAAATAGAATTCTCTTGTCCCATCGTTATTGAGGTCAATAGGGAATAGGTTATCGGCACTTTCGATTACAGGATTTAAAGTCGTGCTGTAATCGGGATTGGCATCATAATAGGTTACCTGCCCATAGGAGAGATAGCCCAAAAATAAGAAGGAGTGAAGTATAAGTAAGTGTAGTCGTTTTTGCATAGTTAGATTGTTGGTTAAGTATATTTATTATTCCAAAAGTTCCAGTAACAGGCTCTCAGCTCCCGAAACATAAGTAGTATTGCTGTCGGATATCGTGGGTCTTACGGAGACTTTCTGGTAGGCACTTAAAGTGGCTACAACGGTTTTCTCCAATGTAATAATGCTATTATTGGCTACCCTGGCTATTGTATAACTTCCGGGAATGGCGGTGGAGTAATCCTTATACAACTGGAAACCCGCATCAATAGACGACCCGCCCGATTTTGACAGCGCAACACTATACGTAATACGGTAAGTACCTGCCTTCTGCACGGTAATCCCATCGGTATCAACAGTTGCATTCTTCACGGGTAGGGCAGTGCCAAAGCTTATATTCGCATACTGGTTCATCGTCTGCCCGCTGCTGTTATAGTAAATCCCCGCATAGCAGTCATTGAGATGCAGGTTCTGCCAGGAAGCTTTTCCGTTGGCGTCGCTGATCAGCGCGTAACCGTTGGCCTGTGTTCCGTCTGTGAGTTTGAAATTGCCGTTTACGTGCAGGCGTTCGTCGGGGGTGTTGGTTCCTATTCCTACCTTATTCGCAGCATTTGAGGAACTTCCCAGTATGATGGAGTTGGCCTGTGTAGCAGTTGCCTGGTAGCCGATAGCCGTAGCACTCTGCCCCGAAGCAGCAGCTTCTGTTCCAAAGGCAGCAGCCTGATAGGCCGTTGCCGAGGCAGTATAACCCACTGCGCTGGTATTGTTTTGGGTGGCCGAAGCGTTCATCCCCAATGCCAATGACTGGAATCCCGATGCCGAAGCTGAATAGCCAGCTGCGAGGGTATTGTTTGAAGAAGCGTTAGCACTGTAGCCTATGGCTGTAGACCGGTAGCCACCTGCAACTGCAGCAAGCCCTAAGGCAGTGGCGTCTACATTGGCCGTTGCCGTAGCACCGCTGCCGATGGCCACGCTGTTCGAATCATTAGCCGCAGCATTAATCCCTAAAGCGATTCCTCCGTTAGGATGGATCCTGCCGGCTAAAGTATTATTGACTTTCAGGTTAAGTGGTGCATAATTAACCGATCCCAGGAAGTGGCTGTTGGAAACCGTATTCCCACTCAGCAGCCAGGACGTGCCGCTGCCCGAGCTTGACTGTAAAGGCTTCCAGCTGCTATCCCAATAGTAAAATCCCGGAAGGATATCGTTTTGGGCGGCGGTGTTATATACCAGTAAGCCCGTTGCGGGTGCCAATACCGTTGTGGCATCTGTGGTAGACTGCAGTGCCACCCGGGTCATCAGAAACCCTTTCGAGCTGCTGCTTAGTTCTAGGATTGATGAAGGGTCGGGATTGGTGGTTCCTATTCCTACCTGTGCCCGTATGCCCACTGTAAAAGTGAGTGCCAATGATAAAATAGCGATTCTCATGTTTTTAATATTATTGATTACCACCTGCATTATATTCCGTCTTTGCTTTTGCCGTGTTGTGGCCCGGCCTGCCATAGTTGTATTATGTTGTGTGTTTTATTATAACGGTGCCTTCAGGAGCCTGCCTCCCTAAAAGGCAGGCTCCTTAGAGCAGGGTATTTTTGATAATTTGCCATTCAACATTCCCTTTTTACCGCCATCTGTCTTCCGGGAGGGAAAACAAAGATGATTTTGAATATGCATTTGCCGTATTGCGGCACGCCTGCCGTGTTTTTAATTGCTTTCCGAAGCCCCGACTCCCTTAGGCAGGGCAGCGAAAAGCGTGTAATAGAGTTGTATGAACGTAGGGAGTTATTTTTTTTACTGTTGCCGTGTTGCGGCCCGGCTGCCGTATTTTTGTATGTATGCTTTCCGAAGCCCCGCCCAGTACCAGCAGGGCCTGCGGAAAGCCGCAATGCGTATTGAACGCTTTGCTTTTACTGTGGCTGTAACCGTATTCTATTTCCCAAAATCCCATCATGCTTCCGGTGTATCATTCAGCAGTGTCATACCACTGCTGCAATTTCTGCATGAGCTGCCAGATACAGCCTCTTAAATAACCCCTCAAAGCGGTAAGCTTAGGCAGCGTATTACCACTTTCCATACTGTGCTTCCCGTGTTGTGTGTTATTGATCATTGATTGCTTTTTTGGTTATTTACTTGCTGCTTTTCCCGGCTACGGCTGCCCGTTAATTGGGTGTTACTATATTGAACCAGAATTTAAAATTGTCCATCAGTTGCAGCATTTCATTGAACCTGGCGGTATTGCCCGTCACTTCTATTTTCTTATCTTTTACCAGCGCATCAATGGTAACAGCACCTGCTACCAGGCCCTGGAACTGTGCCAGGGTAAGCTTTATGGAAAGGTCAGCGTTGGCAACCGGCGTACTCCTGTAGTTCATCACGCCTTTCTTAACGGTGAGGCCATATTGCTGGCTGAGGTCGGTAAAATTGAGGTTGATGCCAATGTTTGCCGCGGCAGCCTTTTGCCCGTTCAATCGTATCGCCATATAGTCCATCATCATAGTGGGTGTGAGGGAGCTCAGCATATCGGGTGAAGCCGTGTTGGGAATCTTTGTTGCATTAACCCCGTTGCGCAGCTCGTATGCCCCGCTCAGGTAAAACCCTCTCCAGGTGGCTGACTCTGCCTGGTAGCCCATTTGCTCCAGCGCATCGGCTTCCAGGCTTTTGGCATTGCCATTGGAAGGGTTGTTCATCACCACATGGTTCAGCAGTTCGGCTGCCCATTGGTAATCTCCTTTCTGCATGGCCTCTGATGCTTTTGCCATCACCGATGCTTCTCCGCCCAGTGCCTGTACATACAAGGCTGCCCTCTCCAACGGCTTGCGGCGGTTGAGGTCGGCAGGGTTGCCATTGAAAAAGCCCAGGTAGTAATTGTAGACTGCCCTTGCATTGTGGCTTACGGAGCCGTAAAAACCCTGGTTGCTCCATACGTTGTCCAGTTGCGGTGGCAGCTGAACCATATAGCCGATATCATCCATGGTGTAGCCCTGGTTGGCCAGGTGCAGGGTTTGGTCGTGAATATATTTGAGCGCATCCCTGTAATCCTCGATGTGTTTATTGATACCGGTGTTGGTCCATACCGGCCAGGTGTGCGGCATGAATAAGGCTTCGGCCTTATCGCCCCATAGCTCCAGTGTTTGGTTCAGCGCTTTTACCCAGGCATACACATTGCGGGTTTTGGCACCTCGGAGGGTGTAAAAATTATGCAGGGTATGGCAGGCATTTTCAGCCGTGCAGAGCGCCTTGTAGCGGGGAACATAAAAGTGCATTTCTGCCGGAGCTTCGGTATTAGGCGTAAGCAGGAACTGCAGTTCTACCCCGTCGACGGTCATGTTCTGCTGTGGCTGGGTAATAAGGTCGGTTGGCAGAATAAGCGTAACCGTACCATGGCTTGCGCCCGGACCCAGGCCGGTTCCTATATTGCCCCTTTCGCCGGCTCCTATCACGGCGCTGTACGAATAAGTGGCCCTGCGCAGCATGGCTGTACCGGCGTAGATGTCTTCGCTTACCAGCTCTTCGGTGAAACCTGTGGGTGCAATGATCTTTACCTTACCGGCCTTTACATCTGCTTCGTCTACTACGCCACGCACACCATTGCAATGATCGGTATGGCTGTGGGTGTAGATGACAGCCACCACCGGTTTGTTGGTGCGGTTCTGGCGGTAAAGCTTTAAGGCATCTGCGGCCGTCTCCGCCGAAATAAGCGGGTCTACCACGATGATACCGTTATCACTTTCTATAAAAGTGATGTTGGAAATATCCAGGCCACGCACCTGGTACACCCCTTCGCATACCTTAAAGAGGCCCGTAAAGGCATTGAGCTGGCACTGCCGCCACAGGGCGGGGTTTACACTCGCCGGTGCCGGCTGGTTCTCAGGGAAGCGGTACATGCGGGCATCGTACACCGTTTCACCCTTACTGTCCAGGACTATGCCGTTATTCAGCAGGGGCGCGATCCATCCTTTTCTTACGTCGTCAAAATCGCTCCGGTCATTAAAGGGCAGGCGCTGCAGCACGGCATTGTTGGCTGTTTGGGTAAATGCAGTGGCTGGCTTGGTCGGAAACTGCACCTGCGCCTGCATACCCAATGCGGGCAGGCAGAGCAGGCAGAGCAGTGTGTGTGGTTTGAGTTTCATGTGTTACTTATATTGTTTGGCTTTTGTGTCTTTACTGCTGCTTTAAATAACCACCGCCTTGAGGGGCGGTGGCTATTTAAAGACATCTATAATGGTATTGGAACCCGGATTCTATATCTATTTTATTTCCTCGGCTACAATATATGATTCAACAATACCATTACCATCGCCGTAGATATAAGGGCTACCTGCTGTTGTGATAATTCTTACCTTGATTGTTTCATTGGATGCTCCTACCGTATAGATCCCTTCAGCAGGCATTGTAGATTGACTGTTCGGGTTTTGCGCTGAGGCTTGTCCATAGCCGGATGTGGTACCCGCTAATTTAACATTGCTGCTGTTTACAAACTGATAAAAAGCTAAGCCGCCGCCGTTAACGGAAAGAACCGTACTCAAATGATATGTTTTGCCGGCCAGCAATGTAATACCGGTGCCACTGACAGTCACCCCGTTGCTCGCTACCTGGCCGTTCCAACTCACATCTGTACCTGCTGACACAGTACTGCTGCTGCTATTAATTTTACCTACTCCATAAGTACTTGTTGATGGAATTTCCTCGGCTACAATATGTGATTCAACAATACCAACACCATCGCCGTAGATATAAGGGCTACCTGCTGTTGCGATAATTCTTACCTTGATTGTTTCATTGGATGCTCCTACCGTATAGATCCCTTCAGCAGGCATTGTAGATTGAGTGCTCGGGTTTTGCGCTGAGGCTTGTCCATAGCCGGATGTGGTACCCGCCAATTTAACATTGCTGCTGTTTACAAACTGATAAAAAGCTGAGCTGCCGCCGTTAACGGAAAGAACCGTACTCAAATGATATGTTTTGCCGGCCAGCAATGTAATACCCGTGCCACTGATAGTAACCCCGTTGTTTGCCACCTGGCTGCTCCAGCTTACGTCCGTACCTGCTGACAAAGTACTGCTGCTGCTGCTAATACGCCCTACTCCATAAGTACTTGTTGATGGAATTTCCTCGGCTACAATATATGATTCAACAATACCATTACCATCGCCGTAGATATAAGGGCTACCTGCTGTTGCGATAATTCTTACCTTGATTGTTTCATTGGATGCTCCTACCGTATAGATCCCTTCAGCAGGCATTGTAGATTGAGTGCTCGGGTTTTGCGCTGAGGCTTGTCCATAGCCGGATGTGGTACCCGCTAATTTAACATTGCTGCTGTTTACAAACTGATAAAAAGCTGAGCCGCCGCCGTTAACGGAAAGAACCGTACTCAAATGATATGTTTTGCCGGCCAGCAATGTAATACCGGTGCCACTGACAGTCACCCCGTTGTTTGCCACCTGGCTGCTCCAGCTTACGTCTGTTCCTACAGACAAAGTACTGCTGCTGCTGTTTATTTTACCTACTGCAAAAGTGGTTACGGGTTTATATATTACCGTAAACGAGCAACTCTGCCCACCTATAGTAACTGTATAGCTGAATACACCTGTTGTTGTAGGTGTACCGCTGGCAGTTAGCGTAATGGCTTGGGAACCAGTGGCCGTAATGTTACCGGAACCGGAGAATGTAACGCCATTTGCAGTATTGGTAGTTACGCTGTAAGCGCCCTGTCCGCTGGCCGATATGGTAATAGGTACTGTATTGCTGCCGGTCATGGCTACTGTAGAAATATAGTTGCCTGCCGGTGTACCGCAAGAAGGAGAACCGGAGAAGGTAGCAGCACCTGCCGATACGGTACATCCACCGTCAGGCAGCGTAAATACCGCACTGCCTCCTGTTGTACCGGTATAGGTACCGTTGAGGTTGTATACTACATTGCCGCCACCCGCTGCATAGGTGCCTGCTACACGGGTAAGCGTTAGTCCATTATTGGATACGGTTGTGGTAGGGTATGCTGCACCCGTACCTGCTGTGTAAGGTAATGATACACTTCCGGTGTTGTAAGCTGTTCCGTTTACCAGGTTGTTTGGTAAAGTGTGGGTAATAGTACCGCAGGCAAACGTAGCTGCAGCGCTATACGTTACATTGAAGTTACAGGTCTGTCCTGCTATAGTAGCTGTATAATTAAATGTACCTGTAGCCAAAGGCGTACCTGTAGCCGTAAGTGTAACAGGTGTATTTGCACCTGTACTGTATAAAGTAGTGTTTACCGAAAAGGATACTCCGTTTACGGTATTGGTGCTTCCGGTAACGGTACCTGCAGTATTACAGGTAATGGTCACCGTTTTGGTATTGCTGCTGTTCATGGCAGTGTACTGCACATAAGAACCTGCCAGTGTACCGGTACATGCCAGCGTACCACTGGTAAAAGAGGCATTGGGGTTACTGGCAGAACCGAGTACATTCCAGGCAGAACCGTCGAATGTGTACAGTGATGCAGGGTTACAATCGGTGCAATACACGATAAGGCCCGCAGCAGGTACTGCTATTGCATTCATCTGTACTTTGGTCATTCTTGGCGGCAAAAAGCCCTTGGTGGTACTTTCCGCTTCCAACACTGCACTGGGGCTAATTGTTGTGGGGTTATCCCCAATCTTTACCTGCGCGGTGGCGTATAAGCCGGCGAGCAGGAGGAAGGTGGTAATTGTTTTTTTCATAATTTCAGAGTTTAATGTTTAATTATTTCTATTTATCAGGGGTTGCTTGTTATTTCTGTATTTTATTGTTAGGGGTACCCTAAACCCGGGCGGTTGCGGTTTAAAGCTCCGTCGTCCCACCTTTAGGGGTGCGTTGCCCGAGCTTTGAGCTGCGTCGTCCCGCCTTTACCCTTCGTTGCCGGAGCTTTGAGCCGCGTCGCCGGACCCTTAGGGGTGCGTTGCCGCAGCTTTGAGCTCCGTCGTCCCAGCCTAAAGCTCCACCGCCGCAGGTTTAGGCTGCGCCGCCGGAGGTTTGGGGTGGGTACCCCCACCCATAGGGGTGGGAGGGGGTACCCTGAGGGGTGGGGGTCAGGTAGCCGATTGCTCTCCTGGCAGACCCGATGAGAGGAATCTCTGCCTTAATAAATCAACAATAGCGTCAGCACCCACCACACCGGCATCAGCCGCGGCTCCAAAGAGCTTATAGCTCGACAAGGAGCCTACAAAGGCTTCACTTCCGGCCAGCATTTGGGTATCTTCCGTCTTTTCCACTAACTGGCGCATCAACCCCAGCAGCTCATCCAATTGTACGAACAGCTGGTAATCGTTCTGCATGCCACTGGCGCTGATGTATGCAGGCAGTATCCCTGCGTTGTTGGCTACGGCATTGATGGCATCTTCGGTAAAGGCTTTGTTATTTACATTAATTTTAGGGAGTGCAATACGCTCTTCTTTGGTAAGCCCTATAAGGAAAGGCATATTAGTAGCAATGGTCTGCAAAGCCGTTTTTACCGCAGCGACCTGCGCAGCCGTCATCGTGACGTTTAACCGGTTGTTGGTTAGGTTTGACATATATTTTAGTTTTTATGGATTATGTAATTATTAAATTATTTATTCGAGCGTTATAGATACTCGTCGTGCAAGCTGCCTTCCGGTCCTGGAATCGTCAAACGAAGCATCTACGCCTTCGCCCGATAGGGTTAAGCGGTTAGGGCTGATACCACTATTTACCAGCGTGTTGTAAAGTTTCTCTGCCCTGCGGCGTGAAAGCTCCTTGTTGGCCTGTTCGTTGCCATGGCTGTCGGCATGACCTGTCAGTACGGCTTTGGTATCAGTGAATTTCTTCATGAACCGTATGATATGGTAAATGTTATTTGCTGAGCCACTGTTTGGCGTGTCATCATTTACATTATAGAAAACGTTGAGGTAGCCACCCGCCACGAGCTCGCGCATTGCATCTGACTTGGCGTAGCTGTTACTGTCTGTAGCACCCCTTCAGCCGATCTGCCGTCGCGGCCGTTGCGTGGTTCGAGCTCATCAGGCGTTCCGTTGCCGTTGGCATCAATATACCTTCCTTTAGCATCCACCTTCACACCGTTAGGCGTATTGTTCTGGGCATCGAGGTAATCCGGCACACCGTCGCGGTCGGTGTCATCCATCAACTTCTCGAAATCGTCGAGGCGTTTTTTATTTTCGCGGGTCAGCTCGGTTACCTGCTGTATAGAGGCTTTAGAAGCACCTCCAAAATACCAGTCGGCGTGGCTGTCTTTACCGCCTAAGTAAAAAGTAAGCCCCAGTGAAGTATGCACCATGCCTCCCGTGAGGTTGTTTTCTGCAGGAGACAGCTGCCCGTCCCAGGTAAGGTGCTGGCGGACATTGCCGAGATAGGTAAAATCACCCGTAAGGGCACACCAGCGCGCCAGCCTGAACTGAGGCGTGAGGCCCAGCATGAAACCACCGTTATCCTCATGGCGGCCACCGTCGACCACAAAACGGGACACTTGTACACCTCCATGGGTCAGGAGCCCAAAACGTTTGGTAAAACTTTCAAAGTTCAGGATGTGCCCCACGTTGACCACACCCTGAAACCCTGCACGGTATGATTTTGTGGAAAACGGCAGGGAACCACTTCCTTTTTGGTTTTCGATAAGGTCGTACCCTGCGTCGAGCTTAAGCCCGAACCGGTCAGACAGCATGTAGCGCACGCCGGCATCGAAATGGTTGACGCCCGTAAAGTTGAAATACTTGTCGGGGTTAGCGGAATAGTACCCATCCGTAAAGGGTTTGAGGGCCTTGTTCTGTCCGGCATTGATTTCAACCGACCATCGGTTAAAGGGTTTTCCCTGCAGGGAATCCTTCTGGGCGGTAAGCACAGTGGTTATCAGAATTGCTGTTATAGTCGCTGTTATCTTAATCATTTTAGGAACTATTTATTATTAATTACTTTTTGGTTTACGATACTACCGTCCTCCAACAGGATTTTGGCGATATACACACTCTGCGCGTGTATGAACGGTGCGGTAAGCATTGTGTTGTTGATATTGCTGTAGGTTTCTACCAGCCTTCCGGTTAAGTCGAAGATGCTCACCTGAGCCATATTCTGCTTAGACTGTGCATTGAACACCTGGTCGTTGATGAAGGCCAGCGCAGGGTTTTGCGCCACATCAGGATTGGTAAGCGCACTGGTGCGGTAAACAACCTCAAACCTTTCATTATCAGGTGTTGCCGATTGCACGAAGGAATAACTACCGGTGGCGAAGTCATGAAACAAGCCCAAATGTTTATCATGTAGATAGATAGAGATGCCACCGGAGTTAAAGATTCCTTCTTTGGTTGCCAGAGCGATGGTAAAAGTTTCTTCCTGGCGTTTTATAAGCTGTAAGGGTACAGCATCTGTGTCTTCAAAAGCAGGCCGTGTCTGGATGGCATAGCCACTGGTTTGTCCTTCTATTAGCGAGTTGAGTTCAGAGGTAATGGCACCTCCCATCCTTACGGAGTCGTAGCCGTTGTCATATCCTGTTGTTGCTATATCATTATAGGCAATCAGCACCTGGCTGAAGGAGCCTGAGCTTCCGTTAAGGTTGAGCCTGAATCTTCCCGGTTGCTGGGTACGGAAGAAGATATCGTTTCCGGTTAGGTCCCTCAAACAGTTGGTCATGGTAAAGGTGATAGGACTTGGATTGAGCTTTCTGAGGTATACCGACTGCATGGTAGCAATCATCCCGTTAGGCTGCTGGCAGGTAGGGCAGGCCGCTACACCACCGGAATAGTTAAAGGTAGCATAATCGGCACTGTTATAATTGGTGGCACTGCTGCCCCAGGTTTGGCGGGGCGTGTTGAAGGACCAGTAGTAGATGGTTTTGCGGATATCGTCACCCAGGACATCCAAAAGCTTGTTGGCATTGATAGGCGAAGGATACGGATTTCCGACACGTACCCATCCTACAGCAGTAGGCATAGGAACTGTGATATCTCCGTTATTGGTAGTTCCTTCGGCCTTGATGTGGATAGGGTATTTTTCGGTAAACCACGATCCGGCTGCCGAAGAAATGGTATAAGGCGCCTGCAGTGCGTCTACGGTAGCTGCGAAACCGCGGCCCACGGCCACATTGGAAGCAGTTACGTTTACTGAAGCGCCGCTGTCGTTATCTGTAAAATAATTATAGAATGCTGAGTTGGGATAAGTGCCGAACTGTCCGTTTACGGCAGTGTTTGCCGCGCTGGTAACCTGGCTGTAGAAGGTACTGAAGCTGTTAAGCGGTGAACTCAGGAAGGTATAGTCAAAACGGCGCATTGGGTTAGTCACCTTGGTCAGTGCGATTTTTGGAGCGGTTCCCGAGGCGTTGCGCTGCATTACGCTGGCTTCCGAGCTCATAATGATTTTACCCGTTCCCGAGAAACCGTCGGCTACATCCAGTACCTGTCCGTCAGCAAGTGTTACGTCGGCATTGAGCTGTGCGGAATAACAGGAAAAGCTTCCTGCATTATACGGCTGGCTGATGATAACAGGATCGGCAAGGGTTGGTGCACCCGGTGACCAGCTGCTTCCGTTCCAGGTTTTGGTATTGCCTGAGGAAGTAACGGCAGGGTAACAGGACGATATTTCCTTAGCCCCTATGGCAAAAGCCTGATACGAACCCAGGTTCACTTCGGCTAAGCTTGTAATAGATCCTTTGGTGGTATCTGAAGTGTCCCCAAGGATAGAAGTGATGTCGTAAAAAGAAGGGATTTCGACCCATTGGGTTCCGTCATACCCTAGTATCGTCAGATAGGTTAGGGAAGGAGTAAGCAGCATGCTGCCTACGTTGCTGTCGGCACGCCAGGTGAGTGTGATTTTGGAGTTGGTTGCGCCGCTGACCTTCCAGTATTCAGAAGGCGACAGCTCACTGATACCTGTATCGAGTGTAGTACCGAGTGTAGCCGGACTCGTTTTGAAATAGCCCACATCTACCCCTGAAGCAGCAGCAGGATCGATGCCTGCCGGAGCGTAGGTATTGCTGTCACCTACCGGTGCGATGAAGAAACTGCTGCCGTAATAACGGGCATAGCCATCAATAAAATGGGAGTCTGAAGCCCCGCTCCAGGTGCTGTTGGGGCCAAAAGCCAAAACACCATGGTTAGCGCTGCTTTTGGTAGTCTGGGTTTTCGCCGGAGCGGTACCAAAGGCAAAGTTGCTTTGGGTAACGTTGAACACTCCGTAGTCGTCGACATAGATATTCTGGTTGTTCTGAACCTGAGCATTTGCCTTAATGGCAAACAGCATCGCGGCTGTCAAGCCCATCACTATTTTCTTTCCGGGCCTGAATTGGTAATTTTTTTCATGATATATACGATTTATAGGGCTTTAGTTAGATACATGATCCGATTTGTGTTTGGATCGTAAGGTTTTATATCCGACGAATGTCATTCCGCCCAGCATTAATATTGGGATCCATTGGTCAATTGGTGCCGGCGGCGGCGGATCTTCTACCGGTGGCCCATCACCATCGTCGCCAAAGGAGTCCATATTTTGTTCGGGTTGTACGTCATTGGCATGAACTGCTATTGAACAATTTGCCATGATAACGATTAGAAAAATTATTTTTTTCATATTTATACTTGTTACTGATTTCATATTAAATTAAGAAAGCAGGATAGCATCAGTCCCAAATCTTACCGACTGATAGCGGCTAGTCCCCCATGACCAGTAGTATCCTTAGATGCCATCCTGCCTGCTTATGGATCTTATTGGCTATTAAGCTGGAGCCAAAATTAAGTTTGTGTTTTTGATTCTTTTGTTACCATGTTACGTTCGGTATGTTTGGTGTTATAAACGGTATGATTTTGTGCATGAACGGTATTTTTATTCGAGTTCGCTTAGGAACTTATTCAGTTCGGTATATTTCCTCCTTGCCACAGGTATCATTACTCCATCCTTAATTTCGCAGTACATGCCGTTCTTTTTGTTTACTCTTGCTACATATTCGAAATTGACAATCTGCGACCGGCTGATCTTTACGAAAAAGGGCTGCTTTTCGAAGATATGCTCATATTCGGACAGGTTTTTGCAGGCCACCACGTCGCGTCCGTCATTAAGATGGAATGTGGTGTACCTGCCTTCGGAGGAGCAATGCATAATATCCTGTATCTTTATGATTTCATGCCTGTCGACCGAAGAGACGGTTATGAAACTCTTCAGGGTGTTGTTCATGCTCCAGATGCTGTATCCCATCTCAACAAACTGTCGTTGCTGCTCCAGCCTGCTGATAGCTTTGGAAATGGCTGAGATCAGGATTTCCCTGTTTATTGGCTTTAGCACAAAATCGGTAGCATCATACCGGAATGCATTCAGCGCATATTTACCTTCGCTGCTGATGAAAACGATCTGGGGCGTGCAGTGGATTTCCCTGAAGATTTCAAAAACTTCGCGTTCGCCCAGATTGATGTCAAGCAGTAGTAATTCGGGGTTATGGAGATTGATGACCGCAATAGCGTCATCTATGCCGTGGGCCTCGGCCACTATATCAATCTGGGGAAAAACTTTTTTATGATTTTCCGCTCCACGATGATATTTACAGGGTCATCATCTACTATGATAGTTTTGTAATTCACGGTCCTTTTTATTTCCAAAAGTAATTTCATTTCTCTGGTTCAAATCATCAATGTTACGTTCGGTAGGTTTGGCGTTACGTTCGGTAGATTTGGCGTTACGAACGGTAATTTTGATATGTTTTTTTTATTCAGTACAAAGCAAGCCTTTAGAAAAAAAGCATGCTGTCAAATAGTAGTTTGGCCTGTCGAATAGTAGATTTATGTTTTTAAATTCCTATATTTGAGTATAAAATATCCCCAGAATACCCTACCTCCCTATAGATACAAGATGGACACCACTTCATTTTATTGTATTTTTAAATAGCGGATATATGAACTCATTTGTAAAAGGATTGGCATTGCTCTGCCTTTTGAGCAATGCTGTATCAGTTTTTTCGCAGAAACTGAAAGAAGAGGAAATCAATGTTTTAATTGAAAGAATTAATTCACGGGAAGTGAATGACACACTGAAGGCTGTTGCGCTGGGAACCCTCATTGCGGATGCCAAAAGCAACAAGAGGAGAAGTGCCGACTATGTGGAGCAGCTCTACGCCCTTACCGGAAATGTGGCGAATCCTAAAGATTTTGCGGGTTACTTTGCTTGGACTTCAGACAATTACAACCTAGGTGGCAAATACGAAGATGCCTTATCCTGTGCATGGATCGCAGCATTGATCGTGAAAAAATATGGCACAAGGGAGCAGTACCTGAGTGCCGTAGATAAAGTATGCCTATCCCTTTTACAACTCAAATCTATTGACGAATTACTGGCTTTGAGCAGCAGCACCTGAAGGAATACCGGGATTGCCCTTTAGGAAGGGACAAAGCCTTGGTATTCTCAAAAAGAGGTTCCGGATATGTGATAAAAAAACGCTATAAAGACGCTATTTCCGATTTTAACAAGGCGCTTGAGGGGTATAGGAAGGATCAATTTAAAAGAGGTGAGTTCTTTACCTATAACAAGATATCGGACTGTTATAGGGAGATGAACGCTATGGAAGAGGCTGCAGGGTATATCCTAAAGATTATCAACCACCCTGAGTTCAATGCGATGCCCTGGACCAATAAGGCACTGATGTATGACAAGCTGGCTTTTATTTACCTGAAAACGCGGAAGTACCCTAAGGCACTGGAGTATTTTAAAACAGCCCAGGCTCACTGTCCCAGCAATAACCTAAACTTAATGAAACAGATCAAGGCCAATACTGCCATGGCGCTTTTCTTTTTGCACCGGACAGGAGAGGCCCAGGCTACTGCAGAGGAAGTTATAGGAGATGGGAACAACATGAACGCTTACAGGCAAAGGGATGCGTATTATGTTGTAGGCCTGTGCTATTTTGAAAAGAAGGATTTCATTAAGGCCAAGGACCGGCTTACCACCGCAATAATCACAGCAACGCGGATTGACAGTGCGGGTGCAGGAAACGCCCACAACTTTGATGTACTTGCGGATGCCAAAAAAAGATCAGCCTTATGGAACTTCAAAACAATAATCCGGAGAAATCCTATTCATTGCTGGAAGAGAGTTATAAGGAAGAGCAAAAGAAACTAGCCGCTGTTAAGGACCTCGAGCTCCACAAGGAAGTAAACACCTTTGAACTGGGAGAGAAAAAGCGCGAAGTGAAGCACCTGACCAAAGAGCAGCTTAGGAACAGGCTGGAAATTAAGGAGCAGGAGCAAAAGATGCTATTGCTTATAGGGAGCCTGTTGCTATTACTCCTGATTGTTGGGTTTATCTATCGCGGTTATCTGATTAAAAAGCGGAACGCCCAACAAATGGAAGAGAAGAAGAATATCATTGAACAGCAAAATGTGGAATTGGAGGAGTCGCTGACCGAGCGGGATGTTTTGCTGAAGGAAGTGCACCACCGGGTGAAGAATAATTTCCAGATGGTAATCAGTTTGCTACGCCTGCAGGCAGAAGAAGGCAATGCTCCCGATGTGGATACTTTCCTGGAGGAAGCCACTTCGCGGATCTTGTCGATGTCGCTCATCCATCAGAACCTTTATCAGTCGGAAAACCTGAGCGCGGTTAACTTTAAGGAATATGTAGAAGAACTGGCCCATTATATCCAGCATGCCTTTAAGGGTGCTCAGGACGACCTTCAATTTAACCTTGACATGCCTGAAGTGTTATTTGATATCCAGACGGCTATACCGTTAGGTTTGATTTTGAATGAAATGATGCTGAATACCCTGAAGCACGTGCAGGGAACAGTGCCCGGCCTCAAAATTACCATTGCGTTGCAACCGAAAGCGCAGGGTGATTATGAACTTTCCTATTTTGATAATGGTATCAGAAGGCAGGAACCTAAAGCGGGGGATTCTTTTGGTAGTGAGCTTATTACCCTTTTGGTCCATCAGATAGGAGGTAGGCTGCATATTGAAAACAGCAGCAATGTTTCTTATAAAATTATGTTTTCAAACCTTTAATAAAACCATGCCATGCTACAGCAGGAATACCTTATCTTAATCGTGGAAGATGATTTTATTATTGCCAGGGATATAGGTAAAATCCTTACTGCCGAAGGCTATAAATGTATTTTGAATATTGCTACCTATAAGGAAGCTGTTGATGCCATTGAAAATGCATCCCCCAATCTGGTACTCATCGATATCATGCTGAGGAAAACCCATGACGGGCTAAGGATAGGCAGTTACCTGTATAAAAGAGGCGGGATCCCGTATGTTTACCTTACTTCCTTACAGGATAAGAACACCAGGCTGGAAATTAAGCAGACTTTTCCGCACGGCTATATTGTAAAGCCTTTCAAGCCTATAGATGTTATTACCAATGTGGCCCTGGCATTGAACAATTTCAGGCACCTTAAAACAGATACCCATCGTATCACGGCTCCTGCCATTGAGGATGATACACCGTTTATAATCAGGAAAGTACTCGCCTATATCAATGAGAATATCAATGAGAAAATACAATTGGAGGATTTGTTGGTGCTCACCCGGTGGAAGAAGCATAATTTCATTAAAATGTTTACACAATATACCAATGAAACGCCTTATCAGTATATCCTGCAATGTAAGCTTAAGAAGTGCATGGCCCTGATGGAAACAACAGACCTCAGTGCAGCAGACATAGCATTTGATATGGGGTTCAACAGTTACAGCAGTTTTAATAAGCTTTTTAAAAAAAATACAGGAGTTTCTGTTGAGGATTATAAAAAACAGATCCGGCTTTCGAAATATGGCCCTCGGTAATTAGAATAATTGGTGTCAGCATAGGGTAGCAAAATACCGTTCATACGCAAATACATACCGTTTGTTTCACCAAACATACCGTTCGTAACATTAGTAACGACAACATGGGGTATTCTTTTAATATTTGTAGAGTGAATTTAAACTTTTTCTTATGAAAGATGCCGCAGTACTTCCCCAAAAACTGAATACAGATGCTTCTAAGATTCAAATGATTAACTCTATAGGAGCAATTATAGATAACAGCTTGTTGCTGCATTCGCCTAACCGCCTTTTAATAGAGATTGAATCCATCCAAAGGGCTGAAGTGCACAAAAAAAGAATTTCTTTTTCAATTTATTTTTTATTGGGTGTACGCTTCCTTTATTTTATGCATTATATGAAAACAGTTTTACCCGGCTTGAGGTGTTGTTAATGAGTGTCCTGATTGTGGTACTGCTGGGATGTGGTTTTTTTGTGAAGAACTCACGATATACTTTGTTCATTAAAAAGTTTGACCTTGATTTCATTGAGATGGAAATCAGCCTGTATTGTAAGGAAGATGCGAAAAAGATTGCCAGTATGGTTAATCGGAAAATCAGGCATATGAAGAAAAATAAAGCGCAACCAGCGTAATCCCTTATTTTAAAAAGCTTTTGTGCCCCTATAATTGGTTTATATGGGTCTGGATATATCCATCTTAAAAGATTGGGTGCGAAAAACTGTGGCTTTAGTCCTTTTAGCCCTATTAATTTCTGTTTTTGATACTAACTTAATTGGAATATGCTATGTTTTCTAATATCTATATTATTGGAAAAATACCTGATACCTTATCAGTCACTGTACAGAAGAAGTTTGCCGATGCGGAAAAAAGCCTGGAGAGGTTCAATAGTTACATATATAATCCGGTCACGTCACTTTTGGAAGGATCACTATCGAGGGAGGAGGCTATAAAACGAAACCTTTGTGGGCTGATGAATGCTAATGCGGTTTATGTTTTGAATGAGGTAAACTCAGGAGAGGCTAATCTTGAAGTATTGATGGCTGTAAAGCTTAACAAGCTTATCCTGCATGAGTTTTAGGGAGTTGCGTCTTTTCGGAGAACTAACTTTTGTATTGAATCATTACTACGGTTTTTGATTACCAGTGGAAGAACCAATACGTTAAAACGAATGTCATTATATGAAAAATGCTATATGCCTGTAGTTAAGAGAATACACGATGGTTTTGTGGTCGCCAATAATATCCGCTATGGCAATTCTGTTGGGGTTGTAATTAACAGGAGCCTTCTGGTTCAGAGTTTTGGTGAGCAGCCAATAGCACTTGATGCCATAAAGAAAGTGGAGCTGCGTAAATGCAAAAACCTTACGTATAACATTTTTCTCCTCGTATCTGTATTTCCTCTGGCTTACTTATTATTTAACTATAAACTCAGCCTCCTGAAGGGGATTTTTTTGGTCGTTCATATCATAGTGATACTGTTGTTTGCTGTTTTCCTCAATAAAACCAATTACCGGCTAATCATAATTCAACACAATGCGGAAAATAAGGTATTCTCCTTAAGTAAGCATAAAAAGGAGGATGCACAAATACTGGCGGATATTACCAATAATTTGATTGAACGGCAAAAGCAGGGTAATTTAGAAAATATGAATAATCAACTCAAAAATCCCTCACAAAGTATTGTTCCCTAACTCTTAGCAGATTATTTTAGATTTGATTTGCCAGGACAATTACTATTGTAAGGATGTAAATCAAATAGAGTATGCATTTGAAGTCCTGTGAAGCATGGCTGCTATTGGAGAGCGTCAGCAGCAGCAGATTTGTGTAGATAAAAAGGAAAAAAGCATCAATGGTCAGCCGGGAGTGAATGACCTTTATAATGCAAAGAAAGGCATATAGTGCCGCTGTAATCCCACTGACTATAGCAATGCTCTTTAAGACAACGAGAAATTTGGCTTCTTTTTCATCATTATCCCTTTCGGAGTTTAGATTTTCTGCTTTCATAACGATGTAGATTAAATTTGACATTAGTTCTTTACTGGATCTTTTAATTTGATTAAGTGCAGTATTCCATGTGCTGTATTCTTTTTGGGAGTTGTAAACCGGACACAAGCATTGCCTTATCATAAAACTCCCCATCTTAGTTGTGGGAAGTATTATTTACTATTGAATAGTAAAGTTACGATGGTTTCACGATATTATATCTCCTAATGTTACGAGCGGTAGGTATTATGATATAAACGGTAGGATATTGTAATAAAACGGATTTTTTAAGTCAGTTTTTCAACTCTATTTTTGAGCAGGGGTGTGATGGTTTTTTGATTTTCGATATGAAAGCACTCAGGAAATGCTATAAGATATCTATTTCCTGAACATTGAATAAACTGCTGTTTCAGACAATCCGGTTCAGAATTTTGTATGTTTTCGTTGTGTCTGGAATTGTCCCCCTTTAGTACGGATTAATGAATGTTTGATGTGGGATTAAAAACAAAAACCCGAATATCATAGATTAAGGGAGGTAAAATATTTTAAGTGTTTTGCGGAGGAAACAGGGATTAACTCTGCTGAGCCCAGAGGGATATACTGTAAAAGAAAAAGTCACAGGCTATTTCACAGCTTTATTTTTTTGTTTTCTATCCACTTACAAAAGCAAGCTTTTGACACGGCTATAAAGTAAAAAAGCCTTCAAGTTTCCTTGACGGCTTTTCCTTTGCGGAGAAAGAGGCTCCGCTATGCTTTAGATAATCTCAATATTTTCAAGGCTTAACAAAGGTTGTTTTTTATAGGTGTACTAATAGGGCAACTAATTCTTTACTTAGTTTAAGCTTAGTAAAATTAGTGTTTTTATGTGAACATTAACCATTTCCCCCAATTATCTTTAGTATTATCTTCACAATCGCTGAACCTCATTTCTTCAATTCCCTAGCCTGAATCATTAGCCACGAATTGAACGTTGGGAGACGCGAGGCCAGCAATGAGCTTCTTTTTAAAACTCACTATCCAAATCCGGAACATTTCTATTAAAATAATTTTTTTATTTCACTTTTTTATATATTTTCGTGAGGAATAAACCCAATACCACTTCAGGGTTTTATTTCGGCACAAGCATTAGCCCACTGCTTCGTGCATCCTACGTTTAACGATTGCCTATTACGCATATTAGTCTAAACTAATTGTTATTATGATGTACCTTACAACCACTCCGTGGCGGCATTGTGTTGCTGTTTCATTATTTTTTATTGCTGTCTCCGTAAATGCCCAGGATATCCTCTGGGAGAAAAGCTATGGAGGTAAGCATGCCGAGTACCTATTTGATGCAATACCTACACCCGATTACGGATTTATTTTGGCAGGGAGTTCCCTGTCAAAAAAAACAGGTACTAAAATCGATGATAATCGTGGCGATTTGGATTATTGGGTATGGAAGATGGACGAAAAGGGTGAACTTGATTGGCAAAGGACTTTTGGTGGAAATGACCAGGATTTGTTATATGCCGTTATACTTACTAATGATGGGGGATTCTTATTAGCCGGAACTTCCAAATCTGATGCGGTATTGGATAAGAAGGACAATAATCGTGGTAATAGTGACTTCTGGATTATAAAGCTAAACGCTAAAGGAGGTGAAGAGTGGCAGAAAACAATTGGAGGTAACGGACAGGACGAAATCAGTGCTGTAATTCGCTCAAAGGATGGTGGCTTCATTATAGCTGGTTCATCAAGTTCTGAAATTTCAGGAGAGAAAAACACAAAGGGCTATGGAGGAATGGATTACTGGGTCTTAAAGATCGATAAGAAAGGAGAGATTGTCTGGCAAAATAGCTTTGGAGGGATTTATAATGATGAACTAAAAGGCATTTGTCTTGCTAAAGGTAATGGTTACATTCTGGCAGGTAGTTCCAATTCGCCGGAAGGAGGTACAAAAACACAAAAAAATCTCGGGCTTTCTGATTATTGGATAATAAAGATTGATGAAAAAGGACAGGAGAAATGGCAGCAGGTAATTGGCGGTTCAGGTGACGACCAGCTATCCACAGTGTTGCTGTCAGGTGATGGGAATTACATTTTGGCAGGAAATTCCAATTCGGGCAGCGGAAAGGACAAACGAAGCTCTAATATGGAAGGTACTGATTTTTGGGTATTCAAAATGGAAAGTGATACGAAAGAAATCCTATGGCAGGAAACCTATAATATTGGAAAGGTTGATGTACTGACATCTATTGTCGAGAATGATGATAAAAGTCTTTTGTTAGGAGGGTATGCACAAGGGGAGATAGTTAAATCAAAAGCTGAAAGTAAAAAGCTAAATAACTCAGTGAGCGATGTTAAAATGAAAAATGGAACAGATGATTATATAGTAATAAAGACTAATGAAATTGGTGAGGAGTTATGGAGAAAGGACATTGGCAGCGACGGACAGGATATCCTCAAAAAGGTAATCGAAACCCGCGACGGTGGATATCTTATGGCAGGAACCAGTAAAACTATAAATTCATCAAGTGGAGGAATCAAGGCTACTGGTGACAAGAGCAGTGGAGTAGGTAGCAACGATTTCTGGATTGTCAAATTAAAGGACAAACAAAAACCTAAGCCCGAAAGGAAGCCTATTGAAGCTATACCAAATCCTGCTACAAATTATACTAATATCATTGTTGGATATGATTTTACCAAAGGAACTGCGACAGTAGTAGATTTGGCGGGACGTGTTTTGCAGTCGTTCAGTATATCTGAGCGTACAGTACCAATAGATTTACAGGGTTTACCAGTGGGTATTTATGTAGTAAATATTAAAACCGATAAAGGTAACGACGGGGTAAAGGTTATTAAACGAGGAAACAGAAATTAAAAATCTAAAAGCCATGATAAAAAGCTTTATTGTTTTGATAGAAGATTACAGAACGTTAAGGATACGGACAATAATGTCCTTACTGAAAACGAATATCACAATAAAAACTAACGATATGAAAAAGATATTCTATTTTTTGATTTTGGTTCCTTTTAGCTTTTTAGGACAGACAGCTACAGAAAACTACATCAAAACAACTACATATAAAAAAGCAACTTCTCAAGGCTCTGTAGATGTCAATAACCCGTCAGACGCGACGATAAACATTACCTATTTTGATGGCTTGGGCAGGCCAATACAAAAGATTGCACACAAACAGTCCGGTACTGGAAATGATTTCGTAAACCATATCCAATACGATGCATTTGGGAATCAGATAAAGGAATTCCTTCCAATTGCTAGTAGTCAAAGCTTAAATTATCGGACAATAGACAGTACTGCTGTAACGTCTTATTACGCCACGGCTGCTTTTCCAACGATGGAAACTACTGCTAATCCCTTTAGTCAGAAAAATTCGAGCATTCGCCGTTAAACAGGATTCTAAAACAATCTGCTCCCGGAAATGATTGGGCTATGGGCAACGGACATGAAATCAGGTTTGACTACCAAAGTAACATTGCAATTGATTCAGTCAGATTATACAGGGCGCAGACATCATGGAATCCCAATTTAGGTTTGTACGGAATAAATTTGCTTCTTGATGGATACTATGCTGATAACCAACTATTCAAAACAATAACCAAAAACGAAAACTGGACAAGTGGCAATTTAAATACAACGCTTGAATTTAAGGATAAGGATGGAAGGGTTATTCTCAAGAGGTGTTATGCCTATAATAACAAAGGAATTATAGACCGACATGATACCTACTACGTCTATGATATATATGGTAATCTGACTTATGTAATTCCTCCGGCTGCAGGAGATATAACTATTACCGGAGTGCTTGATGAACTTTGTTATCAGTATAAATATGATTCCCGTAACAGGCTGGTGGAAAAAAATTACCTGGAAAACAAGTAGAGTTTATAGTATATGACAAACTGGATAGGGTTGTGATGACAGGGCCTTGTAAACCGCCTTTCCGCCACCTTACCAATGACGGCTGGATGTTTACTAAGTACGATAAATTTAACAGAGTTGTCATGACAGGATGGATGACCAGTGCCTCTACCATAAATAGTGATCAGAGGAAAATAAAACAGGACGAACGGGATACTCAAACTGTGTTTAGCGAAGACCGGCTTGCTTCAGGAACTTCTCCTTCAATCGCTCCGTCGAGTGCTAACAATCCGGTACATAGTTATAGTAATCTCGCTCTCCCAACAACAGGATATTACATTTTAAGCATTAATTATTATGATGATTATAGTTATACTGATGCTCCAACTTCGTTTGCGGATGTAGAAAATCAGCCCGTAATTAACAACACTTCTACCATAAAGCCAAAGGGATTGCTTACCGGCAAATGGGTCAAGGTACTAGATCTTACTACTTCCCAGGCATCCTCAAAAAGGAAACAAGTTACACTTTGTATGATTTTAGGGCGCGCCCGGTAAGGTATTTTATCAAAAACCACGAGAGCAGCGTGGGATGGACGCAAACTGATACAAGACTCGATTTTGAAGGAAAGACAATCAATACGGTTGTCTCGCATAGGAGGACAGCAAATCCTGGCGCCAACGATATTGTAACGGCAGCCGATAATTTTACTTATACCGATCAAAGTAGGTTAGTCTCCCATACAAAGTCAGTCAATGGAGGACAATCACAGCTTATCGCAGAAAATTCATATGATGATTTAGGGCAGCTGATATCTAAGAAAGTTGGGAATACAGCAAGTAGTCCTCTCCAAAAGGTAGATTACAATTATAACATTCGTGGTTGGTTAAAGAATATTAATAATGACTCTTCCGATAACATTATCCTAAATACTTCTGAGAATGATCTTTTCTCGTTCAAGATAAATTATAATACGTTACAGGATAATACTAATTTTAGTGGGACAAAGATGTTTAATGGAAATATATCACAGACTTATTGGCGAAGCGTAACAGATAATAATTTAAGAAAATATGAGTATCATTATGACGGATTAAGTCGTCTGACTGATGCAATTTATTCTAAACCTGAAAGTATACAGCCAGATGTATCAACTTACAATGAAGGATTAAAGTATGACAAGAACGGTAATATAACTTATCTGAGAAGGTATGGTGGAGTTGATGGTGTAATGCCGGAACAAAAAATAGATGAATTGGATTATTTTTATGATAATAACGGCTTGTCAAATAGGCTCCTTAAGGTTACGGATGCCACTAATTCAACAAGTGGTTTTGCTGACGGTGCTAATTCAGGAAATGATTACTACTATGACAATTATGGGAACATGATTGCGGATTATAATAAGGGAATATACGGTATACGTTATAATCATTTGAATTTACCAATGGAAATCACCTTTGCGAATAATGATATTATTTCTTATGTTTATGATGGAGAAGGGAAGAAATTAGAGAAGAGTGTTACACAGGAACCACGACTACTACAACAAAATATATAGAAAGTTTCCAATACAAAAAAATTGGTTCGGCAACAGATGTATTACAATTTTTTCCCACAACGGAAGGATATGTTAAAAAAATCGGGACTAATAGTTATGGATATGTATTTAACTACCTGGATCATTTAGGGAATGTCCGGTTAAGTTATCAGGACCTTAATGCAAATGGAACAATTTCAACAAACGAAATCCTTGAGGAAAACCATTATTATCCATTTGGTTTAAAACACAGTTATACGAATACGGTGGTTTCTGATTATAAGTATAAATACAACTCTAAAGAATGGCAAGATGAACTGGGGCTTAACATGTATGACTATGGGGCAAGGAATTATGACCCTGCAATTGGTAGATGGATGAATATTGACAAGATGGCTGAAAAGTACCAATATTCATCGCCATATGTTTATACTTTAAATAATCCAATATTCTTCATAGACCCTGATGGTAATGAAATTAAAATTGGAGAAAATATATACTCTTATGAGAAAGACAGAAAATACGATGACATTACAGATAAATTCGAAAGAGAAACTTACATGGCATTAGATAATCTGTATTCTTCTGGAGCAATGAATATAACTATTGGAGAAGGGGATGATGCCAAAACTGTAAATGTAATGGATACAATAATAGCCGATAAAAATAACACGATTAGTGTTAAAGAAGGTAAACGTAGTGGATATGTGGCTGAAACAAATGAACTTTTCTTTAATACACGAGAAGGTATTGCTTTTGTAAAAGACCCTTCCAAGCCTTTTGATGAAAAGAACGTTGGTTTCAATTCACCTTCTTCCAGTTTAGGTCATGAAATAATTCATGGTTATAATGATTTTTATGACCCAAAAATGGCTGACAGAATAGCCGATAAATCTACAATGGGACAAATTACATCTCAAGAGGGTGATGACCTAAGCTTTCCGAATGCGGAAGAACAATACACCACTAATTTAACTAATCAAGTTAATAATGTATTGAAAGAAGACCAACGAAATAATTATGGAATTATTCCATTCATGACAAATAGCCCAACTTCTGTTCAACAGCAAACTGTTGAACCAAAAAAATAATAAAAACAATGAAAAATTTAATAATTATTTCTGCTTTTTTTCTTGTGTGCTGTAAAAGCACCAATAGAATATCTATTTATAATTATGATGCTAAGACAAATGAACATTTAATTACTCCAAACAATTTGTCACTCTTTTTTGAAAAGGACAATAAAGATGTTATAATCTTTGATGTTAATGACAAAGTAATTCTCAATGAGTTTGACAATATTAAAGAAAGTATTCATCTAAAAGGTATTTCCAATGAAACAATAAATAAGCTCGGAATCTTTTACTTTGCATTCGTAAATGAAGCGGATACTATATATGCTGATTATGAATTACACTATTGGAGATATAAAAATAAATCAGGTTTTTACAAATCTAAAATATTAGAAGAAAAGATTGCTTCATTAAAACAATAATCCGCAGTATTTTAATAATTATATAATAATAAATATGAGATACTTAATTATTTTATTTTTAGCCTATAGCACATTTTCATTTTCTCAAAAAATGACAGGTATATTAAAGTTTTAATAAACGATACTATTTTTTTAAATAAACTTAGATTAACTGGTTGTGATACCATAAAAGTGATTGATAAGACTAAATCGATAGAGATTAAAGCTATTGTAAATAATAATAATCAATTTTTTGAACTGAAAAATGATTTTTCTGAAAATGACAACGACCCTTTCAAATATAATAAAGGAGAATATTCCAGGATTCTAAATGACAAAAGGATTAAATTAATAAATTGTAGTGCTCTCTTTATACAGAAAATTGTCAAAAAAGGTAAGACAACTACCATAGAATACTATTGTCCGCAAAAAGATTTATTGGGTAAAATTAAGTTTAAATGTAAACGTAATAAGGTTACTATAATATAGGCAAATGGGATATTTATAAAACCCAGATAGCGCGGATTTATAATCCGTGCAAGCTCGATAGCGGGGACTAAAGGTTATTAAAAAACGAAATAAAACTAAATAATATACTATGAGTTTAAATGTTAAGACATTCGTATTGACACTAATCATACTTTTTGCTGGGAGAAGTTATTCACAGCAAAATAGACAAGGGGATGAACCTGAACAGCAGTTCGCGATGCCCAAGATAACAATGCCTTCTTCACAAGCTTACCAGATCACTAAATATGGAGATGTGAATATTAATGAAAGCAGCGGCAGGGTCACCACTTCGGTTCCATTACGTCCGTTTAAGGTAGGCAATCTTGAAGTGCCTCTTAGGCTTTCCTATGTAGGAAACGGGGTTAAAGTGAATCAGCTAACTACCTGGACAGGTATTAACTGGACATTGGAGGCTGGTGGCGCCATTACACGCATCGTTAAGGATGAACCCGACGAAAAGGTACTGACCCGGCTAATGCCAGACTTAGCTTCCATAGAACTGTTGGACCTTGGTGAGGGTTCCCCAAATATTCCCGTCATACTTCCGTGGCTGCAAAACCCTATTGAGTCCACTATTGATACCGAAGTAGATGTGTTCCAGTTTTCATTTTGCGGCCATTCGGGAAGTTTTTTTCTGAATGCCAACATGCAGCCGATATTGACCAATAGGGATTCCAATATGAAAATCGAGATTATCGGCAACCTTGCCACTACGAACCATTTCAGGATTACTACCGGCGATGGAATAAAGTACTATTTTGGGGTTTCGGCAATAGAAGAATCATCAATGCTCGGCACTACTCAGGTTCCTATTACCGCAAAAGCCACCACCACTTACTATCTCTATAAAATTGAGCATTTTCTTGGAAACAGTATTAATTTTGAATATATAAGTACTCATATCGGGCCGTTTGTCGAATTGCTTGATAGATCCTATACTTTTTCAAGATTAAGGTGGCCCGACTATTTCTATTCGGATGCTGATGGTTTATGTAGGGAGTATGAGCAATCAGGCATTCTGGACCCTATTATCCAAAATTCTCGAGTGAGGATAGAAAATCCCAAAATATTGTCGCGTATCTATTCCGGTTCCAAACAAGTCCTCTTTGATGTGAGCGATTCCGATAATCCGAAAATTAAGGATAAGATACTTGAGAACATCGTTTATAAGGAAGGTAGTACCATCACATGCGATACGAAGCTCGAATACCTTTTCCCAAATGGTCCGACAGTGGCTGACCGGTTTTTCCTGAGAAAAGTAACTTTGAACGACCGCATCATACTTGATGGCACAGGCCATGGGTTGAGCAACCGTAAGGAAATTTACAGGATGGAGTATAACGATCCCGAGGCCCTGCCTGAACGTTTTTCCTTTTCGCAGGATTACCTGGGCTACTACAATGGTAAAAACAATCTGAACCCTTTTCCTAAAACGAACCATGTTATTTTCAGGAATTATAATAACCAATTGGCCGACCGTGAGCCTTATTTTGAGTATGCACAAAAGGGAACCCTTAAACGTATCTATTATCCGACCAAAGGTTTTACAGAATTTGAATACGAAGCGGGGAGGCGCCGTAAGAAACCATTGACTTCGCCAAAGCAGTTGCAAGTATTCAATAATGATGATATACCGAACGCCGTGCTTACCCAAACTTATACTCTTGGCAGCTTGCAGCCCACTCTTGACGACAACGGTACCATTCCGCCATGGGGTGTTTTCGAAAACCAGACAATCACCGTCCGCTTCTCGAGGGCGGGTGAAGAACCATGTGACCCGCAGGAGCGGGATTTTATCAAATTCAAGATCAAAGATCTTACAACCAATGGTGCGGAAACTGTCATTACCAGTAATGTATGCAGCCTGACAGACTATCAATACACACTTATCCAGGGTCATGTGTACCGGTTTATACTGGAACTCTACACTGTAGATCCTAATTTTGCAGACGGGCTGCAGACCATATGGGCTAACTTTGATTATATATACGGCTATACCGAAGTGGACTGGCTGGGCCTGCGTGCCAAAAGGGTAATCGATTATACCGAAGACAATACTGCCCCGGCGAATACCAAAAGATACTATTATAACAAGGCCATTGACAGGAATGTATTAGGAATGGACAGTGCGCTCCAATTTTTTGAGCCGCGGTTCACCAGTACCAGTGCAGTAGTCTATCCTTGTACTTGGGGTGGAGTAGGGTGCATTAATAATTGGTGGAGACTTGATAATTTACATTCTAATTCGTTTGAGGGTTACAGTTCGCCTGCACTCGATAACAATGTACAATACGAGTATGTGACTGTCAGTTACGGAGGAGACAATTTTGAGAGAGGAGGCATTGAGAAAAAGTTTAACCTGCAACCTTACATCTCGGCAATTTTTTACAATGGAGCTACTTGGAATGGAGAGACAACCATGAACCCTTCTTTGGGAAATATTCATAGGAACGACGAGGTGCTTCAGGGGGAGTGCTCAAACAGACCGACCTTATGTATTATGGAGGTTCATTGTGCAAAAAAAGGAATACTGCCTACGAGTATGATTTCTTGGAGGTTCTCGAGACGGTTCACAACCTGGTTGGAGAACAAGCCTACGAGCCTTGCGCTTTTAATATAAGGTTTGCTCCTCTATCTATTGTACTATATGACATTGCTTCTTTCCGCAAAAGGCTCATCGCCAAAACTACGACCGAGTTCATCACCCCGATCCTATTGGATGCAAATGAAGCGTTGGCAAATAAAATCGTCGAGACAGAAAGTTACGCTTATGGTACCGACAATGCAAATCCGACGGAAATAACCAGACTTACCAGCCGGAACGAAGTGCGGAAAATAAAAAACTATTATCCGGAACAACATGTGGCACTCACCGGGCTTACAACTCCGGAGACCAATGCCTATCTGAAGCTTATTGAGCAGAACCGGATGGATACTCCTGTGCAGGTGGAAAGTTATTTAGGTACAGAACTACTCACTACACAACGCACGTTGTATCATTTTTGGTATGGCTATCCCACCAACTGTTTCCCAAAAGTCATCCAGTTCTCCAAGGGCACAGCAGCATTGGAAGACAGGGCTGTTTTCCATGCGTATGGCAATGGAGATCCGACGGAAATTTCCCAGAAGGACGGCTCCATAACTAAGTACTATTATAACACTCAACATCAGGTAATCCTCAAGATTGAAAATTATACCGTGCAGGGGACAGGGATAGGCAATGATGATTGCGAAGTGTACAGCAGCCTCTATCCGGGTGCGCTGGTCACCCGTTATAGTTACGAATCAGAGCACGATAAACTGATACAGGTAACTACCCCGGATTGCCAGAAAATCTTTTATGAGTACGACAGCCATGGCCGTCTGCAGAAAATTAAGGATATTAACGGTAATATATTGGAAGAATATGATGTAAAATTCAAACCCTACTAACCGCCATGAAATCGGAGATTCACGAATTTCTAAAGAAGAAAATTGATGAGTAAAAGAGGCTCCGATATTCTTTAGATGATGTCAGTAATATCAAGGCTTAACAAAGGTTGATTTTTATAGGTGCACTCATAGGGCAACTGTATATGACTTTGAATTAAGCTTTATAAAAATAGTAAATATTTTAATAAAACTTTTTTATTTAAAAAAAAGTATGCATCTAGGCAAGTTTTCCTGAGCTCTGATTACTGATAAGTGCACTTGTAACTTCGTCATGCCTCAGCAGCAAGACCGGGAATTTTCTTTGGAATATGATTGTTATTATAAAGGATTCTACAATATCTTCAACAGCTTGATTATATCTAAATCTTGATTACTATCTGCTATTTGAAGATAATTTATACTCAGAATATTAATGATTAAGGGGAATAGTCTAATATCAGAATCTCTCCACAGTTTCATCTATCTTAAAAAAGTAAATCACGCCTGAATTGTATGCCTTTTAAAAGTTTACATAATTAATTGATTTTATCATAAATAAATTTTACTCATTCAATATATATAATGATATTTGTTTACAATATAGCTTGCAATTAAAATTACTTAAAACAATACCACACGAATGAATAGAACATTAATAGTATCTATTTTTATATTTTTTAATGCAGTTTTTGTTTTTTCTCAGCAAACAGATTCGCTTCGGATTAAAATGCTGGAGGATAAAATTACTGCAAATCTGCAGTTTGCTACAGTCAATCCTGAGAAAGCTTTTTTACAGACTGAGTACCTTATGGAACAGGTTAAAAGAGAAGGTTACAAAGAGGGGGAACTTATATTATTAGCTCGGCAATGTTTTTATTTTATCAATAAAGACCTTAAAAAAGCAATTAATGCTAACCAAAAACTGAGGACAAAGGCTGAGGAGTATGGGAGTGCGTACTACCAAGCTGCAGTTCATGAAATTTTTTCTATTATCTATGTAAGAAGTGATCTGGGAGATAAAGCTTTAGAAGAATGTGAAGCCGCAATAAAACTATTTGATCAGGTAAATGATAAATCTAAAATGCAGGATGTAGTCATTCATAAAGTAAATGTCTATACAATTGCCAATGAGGTTTACACAGGCAAAAAGAAATCCAAAGAAGCAGTAAAAATGCTGTTAAAAGCAAACAATGAAATCAAAAAATTAAAAAAATCTGAAAAGAAAAGATTTATTTTAAGAGCTAATTATACAAATCTTGCAGGTTCATATATAGCATTTAATATCGATTCGGCAGAATATTATGTGAATCAGTCTGTCTTGCTACTCAAAAATGATGGGAAATCTGATATTGTACAGTTTAATAATAATCTCCATTTAGGCAAAATATACAAACAAAGGAAAGACTATGTTAAAGCCATTATTAGTTATAAAAAGGCCGAAGGCCAATTATCGTATATAAATTCCACACTGGAGAGCACTAATCTTATCTATACTGATCTCGCAGAGATCTATAAAAAGACAGATAGCCTAGAACCAGGCAAATCTCTATTTGCAAAAACTACAATATAGTTTACTGAAGCAAGAGCAAAACAAAAACAAATCATTACATAAAATAATCGATAATGAACTATTAAAGGGAAAAAATTATTCTCTTTACATTGCTATTGGATCAGGTTTGATAATTATCTTGTTGTCATTTTTTATGCTTCACTTGCGAAGAAAAACAGGTTGTTAATCAGGCAGGAAAAAGTCAGTGAAGAGTATCTGAAAGAACACGGAGAGGTTAAAACGGTTGATGAGGGGACTCTTTCCAGGCTAATGGAGATGGTTAAAAATGATGATGAGATTTTTATGTCGGCTTTCCATAATTCTTTTCCCGCTTTTTTAGAAAAACTTAGGGTAATTCATCCTGCTATAGTTCCATCTGAAATTGAGTTTTGTGCTTTACTGAAACTTAATTTATCTACAAAGGACATTGCACGCTATAAAAATATAGAGCCAAAATCTGTCCAGAATAAAAAGTACCGTATTCGGAAAAAACTCAATATTCCGGATGATGTTGATATTTATTTTTGGTTTAATAAATTTTAATCAAACAATTCTTCATAAAAAGATACTAGTCTGAATGAGCTACTAAAACAGATTAGGCTTTTAGTAGCTCATTTGGCTATCCTTAAAATACTCTTTTCACTTTGTGCAAACACCTTTAGCTAAGAGCTTCTCTTCAATACTATTAATTTTTCTATTAATCGGTGTAATGTTCTATAGTTTTTCACACGCTGAATAAACACATGTTTATTGTATCGTGTTGTAAATCAGTATTTTTTTAAAAAAATATGTAATGAGGTGTAAGTGAGGTATTCATTTTTTATGAATTTTTTCTTTATCGTTTATCTTTGTTTTAGTTCAAAAAAATCAAATTATGAAAATAAAATTACTTTACTCTTTTGTTTTAATTTGTTGCTCGTTGCTTTTTAGTTTAAAAGGCTACTCACAAATTAATTATTCCCAAAACTTTGAAAGCGGTACTTCAGAATGGTCTGAAGGAGGTTTCAATTACATTCAGCCGGATTATGCCTGTACCGGATTATCGATGACTATGTATGGTTACACTCTCAATGGAGATTCACAGCCTGTATCTATGGAATCAGGATCCCTAGGCACTTCGAACGGCCAGCAGGCCACTTTAAGCTACTTGTATAAAGTATCTGATTATTACACGGGTCAGGGAATGCCTAACAATCCTAACTGGGGAAGCATTGTTGTAGAGTATGCCACTTCGCCTGGCGGACCATGGATAATTATTGATACTGTTACACCGGCCAACCATACCGTATCTTCATCTTGTGTGGTAAGGACAGTTAATTTTACGCCACCTTCAGGCTCCAGTGTCTATCTGAAGATTACCACAGCAACTTCAGCTGGTGACCCAAATGTGGAACTAGCTTTTGAACTTTATTCTGCGTTCGACAACATTAGCGTTACACAGGCTGTGCCTTGTTCAACACCTGCACCAACAGCCATAGTTACTCCTCAGGTCTTTTGTAATAACAACACGGTAGGCGGTTTGAATACAGTTGGTTTTTCTGCTATTAATTGGTATACAGCCGCAGCAGGAGGTTCAGCGTTGGCTTTAGCTACACCACTTAGCTCCGGTATTTACTATGCTGCACAGGTTTTAAATGGGTGTGAAAGCACACAGAGAACACCGGTTACAGTAACTATTGGCTGTACTAAGAACTTGAAATTATTCATTGAAGGATATTATGCTGGTGCAGGAACAATGGCGCCGGTTAAAGCTAATCAGGGAGTTGGGTCAAGTAGTACTGATGTAGATGATGTTACAGTAGAATTAAGAAACGCGTCAACATTTGCTCTGGGAGCTACTACAACCGCTGTATTGAAAACTAATGGAACTGTTGCTGCTAAATTCAATGCGTTCCCTGCGGGTAATTATTTCATAGTGGTAAAACATAGAAATAGTATCGAAACGTGGAGTGCTGCTGCTGTGGCTTTTGATGTGGCTACTGCTGCTTATGATTTCACAACTGCGGCTAACAAAGCCTATGGAAGTAATATGGTGAATTTAGGTGGAGTATTTGGTTTCTATTCAGGAGATCTAAATCAGGATGGATTTATTGAAGGAGAGGATTATGCTCCTTTATTCAACGCAAGTGATGCTCTCTTGGAAGGATTTCAAACAACCGATTTAAATGGTGATGGGTTTGTAGAGGGACAGGATTATCCATTCCTATTTAATAATTCGGATGCTTTGATAGAAGTACTTCGTCCATAATGATAACTATAAATTTAAAACAACTATAAATTTAAAAAAATGAAAAATTTAATAAAAAGCACATTGTGCAAGAGTGGGTTGATTCTTTTCCTTTTGATGTTTGGTTTCTCAGGAAAGGCTCAGACTCAGTATACGATGAGTATGACCGCTACCGCTACAACGAATACGATAGATGTGAGTTTGACAATTACAGCGACCAATCCTAGTGGAGTGAGATTTGGAGGGTTTTCAACAGGTATTAATTACAATACGGCTATTTTAAATGGTGGTACTATTTCCGTTGCTTATGTACCAGGGAGTAAGAGTCAGGAGTTGTCCAATTTAAATACGGCAGCAGTAAATACAGCAACAGCAGGGCAGATCCGTCTTCCTATACAAGCTTTGACAGGAACAAATGGGGTTGATATGGCACAGGGAACTACATTAAACCTTGGTACTTATAGAATTACTAACACTGTTGCCTGGGCTGAGGGTAGTGATGCCGCTTTATGGTTACAAAATGTATTAGTATCAGGAAAAACAAATTCACTTGTAAATGGTTATCCATTTGGATTAACTACACCTGCTGTTAGTTACACGACTACTTTGCCAGCTGGATCGCCAGGATTGATACTAGGATATACTCAAGCTAGCCCTTTATCTCTTTTATTATCACTTGGTGTTGACGGATTTGACGATGAAAATTTTAAATTTTCTCCAAATCCGACTTCTGGTATAGTTAATATTGCTTATTCAAATCAAATTACCAAAGTCACTGTTATGAATTTATTAGGACAAACATTAATGGTAAGTGAACCTAACGAATTACAAGTAACCTTTGATTTAACATCTTTACCGTCATCAACATATTTAGTAAGAATTGATACTGATAAAGAATCAAAAATTATAAGAGTGATTAAAAAAGGTTAATTTATGATTTGAATATGTGTTTTTAAAATTGATTTAAAACCACCAACGAGAGTTGGTGGTTTTTTAATAGTAATATAGTCATAAAAGGAGCGGCATAGTTACATTTAGTAAATTTATGTTTTTTCTATTTATGCGCCTTTTATTCAATTTTCTTTTTTGATAAATGTTAGTCACTTTCCAATCCTTTGGATTATGGATATTTATTTTTAGTTCAACAATTTTTAATTTAGAGAATTCTTTTGAAAAGTTTTATGTTGTTTACATACTGCAAAACCAATCGGTTCGAGATTGTATTTAAACTCCTTTTTTAATGACCCTCTCCTCATAAAACATCATTGAGGAACTTCATCTTTCATCATATTAATTTTCTAATTGATTGTGTAGTTTTTCTTGTTTTCAGCATAGTCAATAAATTAAATTTTTACTTATATTTTTCTGTTAATCAATGTTTTATAAAAAAATGATGTGGTGAGGTGTAAGTGAGGTATTTGTTTTTTATTGACTCTCTCTTTCTCAATTTACATTTACATTATTAACCAATAAAATCATTAAAATATGAAAACAAGATTACAAGCAAGACTTCTATGTTCTTGTGTATTAATTTGTTGCTCGTTGCTTTTTAGTTTAGAAGGCCACTCACAAATTAATTATTCCCAAAACTTTGAAAGCGGTACTTCAGAATGGTCTGAAGGAGGTTTCAATTACATTCAGCCGGATTATGCCTGTACCGGATTATCGATGACTATGTATGGTTACACTCTCAATGGAGATTCACAGCCTGTATCTATGGAGTCAGGATCCCTAGGTACTTCGAACGGCCAGCAGGCCACTTTGAGCTACCTCTATAAAGTATCTGATTATTACACCGGTCAGGGAATGCCTAACAATCCTAACTGGGGAAGCATTGTTGTAGAGTATGCCACTTCGCCTGGCGGACCATGGATAATTATTGATACTGTTACACCGGCCAACCATACCGTATCTTCATCTTGTGTGGTAAGGACAGTTAATTTTACGCCACCTTCAGGCTCCAGTGTCTATCTGAAGATTACCACAGCAACTTCAGCTGGTGACCCAAATGTGGAACTAGCTTTTGAACTTTACTCTGCGTTCGACAACATTAGCCTTACGCAGGCTGTTCCTTGTTCAACACCTGCACCAACAGCCATACTTTCTCCTCAGGTATTTTGTAATAACAACACGGTAGGCGGTTTGAATACAGTTGGTTTTTCTGCTATTAATTGGTATACATCCGCAGCAGGAGGTTCAGCTTTGTCTTTAGCTACACCACTTAGCTCCGGAATTTACTATGCTGCACAGGTTTTAAATGGTTGTGAAAGCAATCAGAGAACACCGGTTACAGTAACTATTGGCTGTACTAAGAACTTGAAATTATTCATTGAAGGATATTATGCAGGTGGAGGAACAATGACGCCGGTTAAAGCTAATCAGGGAGTTGGGTCAAGTAGTACTGATGTGGACGATGTTACAGTAGAATTAAGAAACGCGTCAACATTTGCTTTGGGAGCTACTACAACCGCTGTATTGAAAACTAATGGAACTGTTGCGGCTAAATTCAATGCGTTCCCTGCGGGTAATTATTTCATAGTGGTAAAACATAGAAATAGTATCGAAACTTGGAGCGCTGCTGCCGTGGCTTTTGATGTGGCTACTGCTGCTTATGATTTCACAACTGCGGATAACAAAGCCTATGGAAGTAATATGGTGAATTTAGGTGGGGTATTTGGTTTCTATTCAGGAGATCTAAACCAGGATGGATTTATTGAAGGAGAGGATTATGCTCCTTTATTCAACGCGAGTGATGCTCTTTTAGAAGGATTTCAAACAACCGATTTAAATGGTGATGGATTTGTAGAGGGACAGGATTATCCATTCCTATTTAATAATTCGGATGCTTTGATAGAAGTACTTCGTCCATAATGATAACTATAAATTTAAAACAACTATAAATTTAAAAAAATGAAAAATTTAATAAAAGGCACATTGTGCAAGTGTGGGTTGATTCTTTTCCTTTTGATGTTTAGTTTCTCAGGAAAGGCTCAGACTCAGTATACGATGAGTATGACCGCTACCGCTACAACGAATACAATAGATGTGAGTTTGACGATTACAGCGACCAATCCTAGTGGGGTGAGATTTGGAGGATATTCAGCGGGTATTAATTACAATACCGCTATTGTAAATGGTGGTACTATATCCGCAGCTTATGTGCCAGGGACTAAGAGTGCCGAGTTATCTAATTTAAATCCTGCGGCAGTAAATACAGCAACAGCGGGGCAGATCCGTCTTCCTATACAATCTTTGTCAGGAACAAATGGGGTTGATATGGCACAAGGAACTACATTAAACCTTGGTACTTATAGAATTACTAACACTGTTGCTTGGGCTGAGGGTAGTGATGCTGCTTTATGGTTACAAAATGTATTAGCATCAGGAAAAACGAATTCTCTTGTAAATGGGTACCCATTTGGAGCGACTACTCCTGCGACTAGTTATACAACTACAGTTCCTGTAGCAGGTGCATTGGCATTAGCATATACGTCAGCAGTGCCTTTATCGTTATCGTTAAACGTACCATCAGAAACTTGTTTTACAAGCGGTACAGCTAGTAATATATTAGGAACGACTTGTTTTGGACAAACTACTGGCTCAGCTATTATCACAATGTCACCAGCAGCTTCCAATAATACCATTACCTATACGGTTGATGGAGGTACTTCAACTCCGGGGACGTTAGTGGCAAATGCATTCAGTGTTTCAGGTTTAACAGCAGGTCCTCATGAAGTGGTGGTTACAGGAAGTGGCGGTTGTACAACTCCGGTTTCAGTAACATTTACTATTGGGGGCCCAACTTCAGAACTAACCAATACAACTACCGAAACTGCTTGTGGTAGTTATTATTGGTCAGTTACCGATACAACCTATTCTACAAGTGGAACTTATACAGGTACAACTACTAACGGTAGCGGTTGTACTGTAAATGAAACGTTGAATTTAACTATTACTGAATTAACTACTACAGGAAGTGTTACTACTTCTATCTGTGCTGGTGATTCATATACATGGCCAGCAAATGGATTGTCGTATACCACAGCTCAAACAAATGTTATTCATACAGTGGGATGTAATATAGCCACATTGAACTTGACTATTAATGCTAATTCAACACCAACAGTTTCGTTGACTAGTAGTGATTTAGACAATACTTTTTCTAATGGTACTTCAGTGACTTTTACTGCATCAGCAGGAAGTGTAGGTGGCGGAACAATAACTTACAATTTCAAATTAAATGGAGGGTCAGTTCAATCTGGTGCATCAAATACATATACTGTGAGTACTTTAGCTAATAATGATCAAGTAAGTGTAGATATTACAGTAATAGGAGGTATATGTTTGACAACTACAACAGCTAATAGCAACACTATCGTTAATACGGTTACGGTTACAGCAGAATATTTTGCAAGCGTTATTTCATATTGTGGGCTAACAATGCCAAAACTTGCATCGACAATTTACTGTAGTATTCCATCTGGAGTTGTTGGTACATTAACTTATAGATTTAAAGTTAGAAAAACAGGAACTCTTGATGTTGAAAGTATAGTAAATAGAACTGTTAATAGTTTCAACTTATCGTTACTTCCAACTATTGCTTCATTTGGTACTAGCTATGATGTTCGAGTGGCAGCAGTAGTTAATGGAGTGGAGCAGCCTTTTAGTGCAGTATGCGTTGTTACTACGCCAGTTGCTATACCTCTAGTACAGATAAATCAATGTGGTGGTACGTTAGCGACTTTGAATAGTATCATTTCTGTAAATGCATTAGCGGGAGCTACATCTTTTCGTTACATAGTTGCTTCCTCAGTAACCCCAACAGATTTCTTTACATTAACTAGTCCAAATTCTAGTTTTAGGTTAACTGACGTCCCTTTATTATTAGTAAATTATAATAGTACTTATTCAGTTTCGGCTCAACAGTTAGTTACTAGTGGGGGAGTATCTACATGGTCACCATTAGCAACATGTAACCTAACGACTCCGTCAGTTGCAAATGCTATTAATTTACAAGTAAATCAGTGTGGACAAACACTACCGACAGTAAAATCTAAAATAACTGTTAATAGTATTGCTAATGCTACATTATATACTTTTAGAGTATCAACTACATCCGATTTTAGTAGCCCTGTGGAAGATATTACCTCTTCTTATTCTAAATTCTCAATGAATTCATTAACTACGGTTCCGTTGGATTACAATACACAATATTATGTAAAAGTAAAAGTTTCGGTAACCATAAATGGTGTTACTACGGAATCTAACTTTGGTACTCCTTGTTCTTTCTTTACGCCAACTTCTGCACCAGAAAAAGTGAATGCTGAGCCGTTTGTTACTATTGAACATGCTAACCCTTTTACTGCTATTGCCTATCCTAACCCTTTTGCTGAAAACTTTATGATTGATATTACTACTTCAAAAGAAGAAAACATCAGCATCAAAGTATATGACATGATTGGTCGTTTGATTGAGCAACGTGAGAGTACTGTAAACGATTTAGAGACTTCCACTTTAGGTAATAATTATCCAAGTGGTGTTTATAATATAATTGTTAGTCAGAGATCTGAAATAAAATCACTTCGTGTAATAAAAAGATAATTAGCCTATTAAATATTTTTTTAACAAAAGGCCCTTTTCAATCAGTTGAAAAGGGCTTTTTTTATTCTTTTATAAATACAACACTTTATATGTCCGGATATATAACTTAGAAGCGAAAACTAATTCGTTTTGGGTATGTAAATATAGCTCGTCATTAATACCTCTTTTCCTTTGTTATAAAGGCTGACTTAAAATTCTATATTCATAATCCATCGTATTATTTTCATATAGTGTTGTAAATGAGTATTTTTTTAAATGTAGACATACTGAGGTGTAAGTGAGGTATTGGTTTTTTATTGACTTTCTCTTTATTATTTATATTTGTCTTAGGTTAAAAAAACAATAAAATCGTTAAATGCATACAACTGAGAAATGAGTAATTTTTACCATTCTTTTTTCTGAACTTTTTCTCGATATTATTTTATGATTTATACTGCTACACCCCATTAAAAACAAACCTTAAATTATCAAAGCTTATGAAAAAAATAATTACTTTATTGATACTAGTCATAGGTGTATTTGTAAATGCGCAAACCCCGCCACAAATACAATGGACAAAATGTTTGGGAGATAGCGATAGTGACGGGCAGGGGATCCATGATATTATTCCAACAGATGATGGAGGATATATTGTTGCAGGAAATTCGAGATATGTGGGTGATGGTGATGTAGCAGGTGGTCATGGTGATGTAGACTATTGGTTAGTAAAACTAGATGTCACTGGAACGATTATTTGGCAAAGAAGTTATGGAGGGAGTAGAGGTGAAGAACTGCGAAGAATTGCTAAAGCGCCGGGTGGAGGATATTTTCTCGCGGGAATGACTTATTCTAATGCCGGTAGCGGTGATGTAGGTGGAAATTATGGCGTAAGCCCTTATGCTGATTGGTGGATTGTAAAAATAGATGATGCTGGAGATATTATTTGGGAAGAAAATTTCGGAGGTACTTCTGATGAACTTTTATATGATGGGTACGCCACCGCAGACGGTGGTTATATCGCGGTTGGTAGTACTCGTTCTGCCAACGGGAATGTAATAGGGAACCACAATCCTACTGGTAGTTTCAATAGTGATGGGTGGATGATAAAGCTTAATAGTGCTGGAGCTATTGAATGGCAAAGATGTTATGGAGGTTTTGGTGGTACAGTTCTTTTAGCTATACAACCTACATCCGATGGGGGTTATATAACTGTTGGGCAAACTTATGCTTTGGGAGGGGATATACCGGCAACTCTTTTGGGAGGTGGTAACGCCCTTGCAATGAAAATAGATGCAGTGGGTAACATCATTTGGACAAAGTTATACGGAGGTAGTCTTGGCGATGGCTTTTCAAGTGTAAAGATTAAGGATGATGGTAACTATATAGTAGCAGGTGTTACTAACTCAAATGATGGGGATGTTAGTTTCAATCATGCACTGCCTGGCTCCACGACATTGCAGGATGTTTGGGTGGTCGAATTAGACCCTGTAGGGAATTTGCTATGGGAAAAAACGTATGGAGGAACTGGAAATGAATCACCTTATCAGATACATATTACAGGTGATTGCGGTTATGCCCTGGCAGGGAATACTTTGTCTACTGATTTTGAGGGCCAGATTAATGATGGATATATTGATGGCTTTTTAATGAAAATAGATACAACAGGTCAGTTCGTTTGGGCAAAAGTCATGGGAGGAGAGCAAGTTGATAGAATTTGGAATTTTGCCTTAACGCCGGATGGTGGTTTTGTTACTGTTGGAAATACTCGTTCTGTCGATGGTGAAGCAGTTGGAAATCACACTACAGTTGGTCAGACGCCTAATGGGTGGCAGGGTACTTTTGATAACTGGATCATAAAATTGGGTCCTGATTGTTTAGCTCCTCAATTCACGACTGACACTTCAGTTGAAGTGTGTGCGGGAGGATCTGCTACCCTTACGGTGAATACGGTAGGACAAACTATAAAATGGTATAGCACTCAAAATGCCACTGAACCTGTGTTTATAGGTCCGCAATTTGTTGTAGCAGGAGTTACGCAAACCACTTCTTACTGGGTAGAAGTTTCTGACTGCCTTTGTGTATCGGAAAGAGTTGAAGTTATAATAACTATAAGTTCTCCTCCAGTACTCTCTGTTCAGAATGCTCAAACCTGTGCTGGTTCTGCAACGACAATAACAGCCTCTTCAGTAGGAAATGTAATTAACTGGTATAGTAGTCAAACAGCAACACAAATCCTTTTTACGGGTGAACAATTTACTACACCCATGCTTTTACAAACCACGAGTTATTGGGTAGAAGCCGTATCTCCTGAAGGATGTACGAGTGTAAGAGCTGAAGTTTCTGTAACAGTGAATCCTTTACCAGTAGTAACAGCAAATACAAACGTTGCGATTTGTGAAGGAACAACAGCAGTACTTACCGCAAATTCTACAGCGGGGAATCTTATAAATTGGTTTGATAGTGAAACCGAAACTCAGCCTCTAGCATCCGGAGTGCAATTCACAACACCAATACTAACGCAGCCTACATCTTATTGGGTAAGTGCCTATAATCCACAAACGAATTGTTTATCCGATAGGATACAATATTTTATAAGTGTCAATCAAAGAAGTACACCAGTAGTTGATTTTGATTATCAGGAAGAGAGTTATTGTTTCAATATTGGTGAAAGCGCAGTGTTACCAGTATTGGCTGCGGGATTCAGTAATGGTGGTGTTTTTAGTTCATTTCCAGGTTTAGTAGTTAATTCTCAAACAGGAGAAATAGATGTACGCAATAGTCAGGTTGGTAATTATGTTGTTGTTTATGAGATTAATGAAGACTTAGTAACTTGTTTAACTCAAGGTAGATTTGAAACTGGAGTGACAATTAAATCCTGCGATATCCAAAGAGGAATATCCCCTAATGGAGACGAATTTAATCAGTATTTTGATTTGACAGGAGTAGGGGTAAAGGAGTTGGTTATCTATAACCGTTATGGAAAAGAGGTATATGAGGCAACTAACTATGTAAAAGAATGGGATGGGAAGGATAAAAGTGGCAATGAATTGCCGGATGGGACTTATTTCTACGCTATTAGTAAAAATGAAGGCGGAAATTTAACGGGTTGGATTTATATTAACCGGGAGTACTAAATACGATATTTTCATTCCTTTCTATTATGATTTTTATTGCTTAGGCACTCAAATACCGGGCTAAGATTGCACAAATCAAACATTTTCTATAAAAACAAAATTGCTTTTTTAAAAGTAAAATCGATCAACAATGAACAAAGTATATTGTATAACATTATCTTTTCTCTCATTACTATTTGCACAGTATAAATCGTATGGCCAATTACAGACGGCACATTGGTTTTTTGGGCAAAACACTGGATTGAATTTTACTTCGGGTACAGTTACAGTAGATAACAATGGTCAAATTGTCTCGCCGGAAGGTGTAGCTAGTTTTTCAGATGAATTAGGGAATCTACTGTTCTATACGGACGGAAGTACGGTATACACACGAAATCATGCCGTAATGCCAAATGGGACGGGCTTGTTTGGGCATTTATCCAGTACACAGTCATCCATTATTATACCCGCTCCTGACAATGTTAATTTATATTATATTTTCACAACAGACGCGATTGAGAATTTTTTATTAACTCCAGTTGGATCACAGTCGAAGGGGTTAAATTATAGTATTGTAGATATGTCTTTAGGGAGTGACGGAGAAGTAACAGTTAAAAATTCCCCGTTGCCTTTAGATGGTTTTCAAAGAAGCAACGAACAAATAACCGCTGTAGCAAAAGCTGATTGTTCGGGCTATTGGGTTATGACTCATTATTTTGGCAAATTTTACTCTTTTTCTGTTACTGCTGCTGGTGTTGACCCAAATCCAGTTGTCACTGTTGCCGGACCAAATTCCGTGCTTACTGGTATAGGCGCTCTTAAAGCCTCACATGACGGAAAAAAGATAGCTTTTACTTCTTACTCAGAAAGTGGCGGGTTAAGAGTATATGATTTTAACAATGAGAATGGAACTTTTAATAATGAGAACATACTTTATATGCCACCCCGGCAATACTATGGTGTAGAGTTTTCTCCGGACAATTCTGTTCTGTATGCGTCTACAGCCAATAATCTCCTCAAATATGACCTTACTGCAGGTCCAATAAATTCTGAAGTGGTTTTGGCAACAAACGTGAGCAATATGTTAGGATCTTTACAATTAGGTTTGGATGGTAAGATATACTATGCCGATGTAGAAAATTTTGTTGACAATAAATACCTTTCAGTTATTAACTTTCCAAATAATTTTAATAACCCGGGTTATGTGCAGGACGGTATTTTCTTAGGTAGGAAACGTGCGTATGGTTTGCCCAATTTTATTCCGTATTTGTACCATGCAAAACTTTTGATCAATGGTGTTGATGATGTTACAGAATTTTGTGAAGGCACAGCCTTAGATTTTAGTTATTGTCATGTAAACCGCAACTCTGTTACCTCGACTGTGCTTTGGGATTTTGGTGACGGGAATACTTCAACACAAGTAAATCCTGAGTATACCTATACTTCTTCGGGTACTTTTACGGTTACTTTAAGCTTAATTATTGGAGGTAAGACTTATAGATCAGAAACACAAATTGTTATTTATCCTAGTCCAGATGCTCAAAATGCTCAACAGGAGATTTGCCTTGTATCAGGGGTGCAACATACTTTTGACCTGACTCAAAGCTATCCGCAAATTAATCCTAATAATGAAGTGGTAGCGATTACTTTTTATGCTGCAGAACAAGATGCACAGGATGAAAATAATGCATTGGCTTTGAATTATACAACTGCTGTATCTACTACATTATGGATAAGGATAGAGAATGGAAATGGATGTTTTGTAATACGGCAAATTCAATTGGTTATTAATCAAATTCCGACAGTAAATGCTCAAAGCCCGGTAAATATTTGTGAAGGAAACACAGCTATATTAGGCGTTACTACACATTCATCCAATACAGTCAACTGGTATAATAGTTCAGGTGCAACAATTCCAATTTATACAGGTAATAATTTTCAAACCCCACAACTTACAACCAATACGCACTATTGGGTAGAAGCAGTAAGTCCTTTGGGCTGCGCTTCGGAACGATTTGAGATAGTAGTAAACGTTGCAGATCAAACAGCACCGCTTTTTGATTTGCAACAAATATATTGTCTAAACTCGCAACCTATGCAGCTGCCAACTATATCTGATAACGGAGTTATGGGAAGCTGGTCTCCAAGTATAATCAACACTTCCAGCATAGGAACACGAACTTATACATTCACTCCTTCTTCTGGACAGTGTACATCACAACAGTTAGTATTACAAATTCAGGTAATAGGAAATGTAACACCCGAATTTAATCTTATCACAGAATATTTTTTTAGTGAAATAGCATCACAAGCATTACCAAATGTTTCAGATAATGGAATTTCGGGGATTTGGGATAATCCTTATATTGACAATACTTCGGGTACAAGAACCTATACATTTATACCTAATCCTGATCAATGTGCGAAAGAATTTTCAACGGAAATTAGAGTTATTAACTACCCTCACTATTTCACTCCCAATAATGACGGGTATCATGACTCCTGGAATATATGGGGTTTCACGCGGGAAAACAATCCGAAAATATATATTTTCGATCGATATGGTAAGCTACTCAAACAGTTAAATCCTTTAATAGAAGCGTGGGACGGAACCTATAACGGTTACTCGATACCGGCTGACGATTACTGGTTCACGGTAGCATTTACTATAGATGGTAAAAACAGGGAATTTAGGGCTCATTTCTCGCTTAAAAGATAATATTAAATAGTATTTGCCTAGGCCGTCAGGAAAGTTAAGTTTATTTATTCGGACAAATGATTAGCAAAAGTAAGATAGGCGGCCGGCATTACTTAATAAAAGATAAATTAAATCACAAATATGAAGAAAATATACATTGTAGCATTAGCTCTTAGTGGGATGCTTGAAGCGCGTGCGCAGCAGGATCCTCATTATACGCAGTATATGTACAACATGAACGTTATCAATCCGGCGTATGCAGGTTCGAAAGAGAATTTAGCTTTTGGTCTCTTATACCGTAAGCAGTGGGTTGATATTAAAGACGCCCCGAGTACAGGGACTTTTTCTGGACACAGTCCTGTGGGGCGAAATGTAGGCCTTGGCTTATCGGCTATCGTAGATGAGATAGGTCCGGTTAAGGAGACAAATATTTATGGTGATTTTTCCTATACAATAAAGCTGGGTGGCGAGCACAAATTAGCCCTTGGATTGAAGGCTGGTCTAACTTTCCACAGTGTGGGCCTTTATAGTGATATTGGAAATGGCTACATCCCAGATCCTGGAGATCCTGCCTTTCAGGAGAACATCAGCAATACTTACCCTAACATAGGAACAGGCTTCTTTTATTATACCGAGAAGTACTACCTAGCGCTTTCGGTTCCGAATATGCTCAAGAGCAAGCACCTTGACTTCAGAAGTAATGCTGATAATACGTCTTATAATTTTGGTTCAGAAGTTTCACATTATTTCCTTACAGGAGGTTATGTTTTCAATCTTAACGAAAACCTGAAGATGAAACCCTCGTTTATGCTGAAGTCGGCCTTCGGTATTTCCCCTTCCGTTGACGGCTCTTTAAACTTTCTGTTCTTCAACAAATTTGAGATAGGAGCGACCTATCGTCTTGACGATTCCTTTGGAGCTATGGTAAACTATGCCATTAACCCGAGTTTGAGGATTGGCTATGCATACGATCACATTGTATCTGAACTGAAAGTTGCCACCCCATCATCGCACGAGGTAATGATTTTGTTTGATGTAAATTTCTCGAAAAAAGTATCACGTTCTCCACGTTATTTCTAATCTAAAAGCGACATAAAGAAATGAAGAATTTATATATTACCCTTAGTTTTTTCGTCTTCACTATGACAGTAATGGCGCAGAATAAAGATACCCGGAAAGCCGATAAATTGTATGCGCGATTCGAATATGTGGAAGCAGCGGAAGCCTACCAGCAGATTGACAGCAAAGATTCGTATATCTACAACCAATTAGCGGATAGCTATTATAATGTATTCAATAGCAAGGAAGCCGTGAAATGGTATGCCAAGGCGATTGAGACTGACCAAGATGCCGAAGTTTATTGGCGCTATGCTCAGATGTTAAAAGCTGAAGGACGTTATGAGGACTCCAACACCCAGATGCAGAAATTTGCATCGATGGCTCCCAACGACCACAGGGCGGTTAGCTTTAAAAAAGACCCTAACTATCTTCCGAAATTAAGAAATCAGGCAAAACTATTCGATGAGAAAGTCCTTGATATTAACGATAAGAAATACGGTTCTTTTGGAGCGGTACTTGTTGATGACAATACACTTTACTTCGCAAGTGCCCGTAACACCGACAGAAAGATTTATGGCTGGAACCAAGAGCCCTTTTTGGACATATACACCTCAATCTATAATACTGACGGTACCTTAAGCAATCCAGCACCTCTATCTGAGATTAATACGAAGTATCATGACGGACCAGCGACAGTAACTACTGATGGAAAAACGATGTACTTTTCAAGTGAGAGTTTCAAGGAAGGTAAAGAGTATGAAAAGGATAGAGAAAACAATCTAAAAGTAGGTCAGGTATGGCTTTTTAGTGCAAAGAAAAATAATGGAAAGTGGGGTAATGCACAAGCCCTTCCTTTTAACAATAAAAACTGGTCAACGAGCAATCCATCGATAAGCAAGGATGGCAAGACGCTGTACTTCTCATCGGATAGGGAAGGTACTTTAGGAAGCAATGATATATGGAAAGTGGATGTGAACGGCGATAGCTATGGAGAACCGGTAAACCTAGGGCCAAAAGTAAATACGTCAGGCAGGGAAAGCTTTCCGTTTATCACTGATGATAATAAGCTGTACTTTTCCTCTGATGGGCGTAAAGGCTTCGGCTCACTTGATGTGTTTAGAATAGATCTTTCAAAAGATGCGGATGCAATTAATCTAGGAGATCCTGTGAACGGTGCTAAAGATGACTTTGCTTTTACCTTCAACAGTACCAAGAATATTGGTTTTTTCTCCAGTAATCGTGACGGGCTGGATAAAATTTACAGCGCAGTTCCGGTATGCGGAGTAGAAGCGATTGTACAGGTTAGGAATAAAAAGACATTACAGCCAATTGGTGGAGCAAGGGTAGGAATCCTTGACGATAAGAGCAACTTAATTGAGGCTAAAATAGCAGATGCTCAAGGCTTGGTAAGTTATAATGTAGACTGTAATAGGGTTTACGGCCTTCAGGCAAGCATAGATAAATATAGTAGTGGTACATCAACAATTCCAGCTAGCAATGGTAGTCAGGCAAATGTATTTGTTGATCTTGAACCTATTGACGTTACCTTAAACCAGACAGAAGTTGTACTTAACGAGATTTACTTTGAATTTAATAAAAGTAATATTACCAAAGAGGCTGCTTTTGAGCTCGACAAATTGGTAGAAGTGATGAAAGCAAATTCTGAGATGAACATTTTAGCTAAAGTACACACGGATAACCGTGGCTCGAATGAGTACAATATGAAGTTATCTAACGAGAGGGCAATGTCGATAGTACAGTATATTATCGATAAGGGCATAACCAAAGAGCGTATTTCTGGGAAAGGATTTGGAGAGAGCCAACCTAAAGTTATCTGTGAACCTTGTACAGAGGAACAGTATGGAGAAAATAGAAGGAGTGAGTTCCTTATTGTGACGAAATAATAATTATTTGTGGAATGTGGGAGTGAATTGTTTGTAGCTGTTTTATACCTAATACTCATTTGATTAGAGAGTGTAAAACCTTTAAATATTTTAGCAAATCAAAATTATGATGCAATTAAAGAAAATGCTTTATTGACTAAGTTAAATAAGGCTAAAAAGAAAGTACTGTTATAAGTTCGTGGTTACTTATTCTGTACTTAAATTAGGAGTTTTAAGTTAATTTTGAAGTGAAGTCCGGCTCTATTTTTGGCCGGATTTCATTTTAAAAAGCAGTAGGATTTTTAATCAAACTCACGCTATGTTCATTAAAAAAAACTGTAATCACAGTTCTGAAAATAACTTTTAAATCACAGAAATAGTCAATGAGCAAATCCATAATTCAATTAATAAGGTCATATTTAGGAATATTAACAGATGATTCTGATCCCGTGCAATGGAAAATTGAAGCAATTAAAACAAGTTTTAATACGTACAGTATATGTATGTTTGCATTTATAGAACATCCATATAAACTATATTCTCAAGAATCAACTCCACTAGGCCCATTGCCTACAATAATCAAATTTGAGAAAAATCCATATATTAATTTAATTGGCAACCCTAAAGAAGTCGGAACAAAAATTGAAGTTTACGAAGAAGCATTTAAAGCAAAAACACAATTCTATAGCACAGCAGTAGCGTTTGTTCAAGAAGTAGCGGTAATCAAATTAAATTGGGAGACAGTAAAAGGTGAGATTTGCTACATCGTTTGTTCCGAAAAAAATGCCTTAGTCCAAAATCTATGACATTTCAATTAGACCTAATTTAATGACTAGGTTAAATATGCGATGCTATTTTCCTTTATTGTCTGGACAAAGTCGAAGTTGTTTTGTAATTTCTTCATCTATAAAAATTAATTATTACATTATAATGAATTTCCGACTAAAGATTATTGGCCAATTCGTTGTTATTGGAATATTTTTTTACGAGTTAAATAATCTTTGTGTTCGTAATTTAATATAAGAAAGCAAATGTATTACTTAAATATGTCGATTAAAACAACTCTAATTTAACATCTAGGTAATTGAACGATTTAGGAAATAGGTAATAAGATGAAAGCACTCCGAACCTTGGAAATTATGTTGTTATTTTCAAGGCTTAACAGCGTAAGGTTTGAATAGGTCTACCAATAGGTCTACCAATAGGTCTACCAATAGGTCTACCAATAGGTCTACCATCCATCACTTTGTTTTTAAGCTCTGTGAAGATAATAATTCTGTTGTTATGTTTTCTGTACCTTAACATTTTTATACTTGGAATTGTCCATGCTTTTGCAATCATTTGAATAATCCTTTACTATTGGCCTATGTATAGATTTAGCTATCAAAACAATCCATTTTTAATAAAATAGTTGCTGATATCTTTAAAATCCTGGCAGTGCTTATGATACCATTACCTTCTTTGGTTAATAATATGATTTTGTCGTTATTTTTCAATTTACATGCATTATAAATATAATTTCCAACTCTTGTCCTATTGCATACTTTACAACTATATCTTTGATTTCCAGACTTTGTCTTGCCAAACTTCACTAATGTGATACAATTACCACACATCTGGAGCACTTAATCCCATTTAAAGCCATTTTATTCGATTTAACGGTTTATACAATAAAAAAACAACCCGAAGGTTGCTTTAATTTTATAGTTATAAAATTATAAATAATTGATTATCAATAATATTTTTGTAAAAAACACCCTATCAACACATTTGATACATTACCCATTTAAAAAGTTAATAATGGACAAAATGACTAAACAATCATCTGCAGGCAACATCTGAACATAATTATTGCTTGGTGTATTATTAAGCCGAATCACTATTTCGGATTAACTGCGAAAACAGCATTTAATCGGCAATAACGATCATTTTGTCGAGTATATTGCTCTTGTTTTGTTGTTTTTATGATGTTTTATGTAGTTTAGGTAATTATAAATCACTGAATTTTAGTGTAATATATCTGTAATTTTAGTAAAAAATGTACTAATAACTTAAATCGCGTATAAATAAAAACATTAACCATCCTGCCTATTTAATCAGTCTCAAAATCAAAGAAATAAAATATGAAGGAAAGATGCTGTGCTATTCTTTAATTACATCAGATTTTTTTTCATTTTATATAAAATTTAAGAATTATATATTTAAATTTTTTATTACGTTTATGATTGTATATCAAGAAAATGTTGGTGGCCTTATAGCTTTATTACCTGATGGTAGGGTGGAGTTTTTATTCGTATTAAATAAAACTAAAATACCACAATGTAGTTTTATTTGGAACGGTATCTTTATACCAAATATAAGCCTTGGAAAGAGGTGCCATTTTAAGTGAGGATAGCCCGCAGTTCTGGGGGTTGCAAAAATGCTTATAACAGTTTATAAATTTGCATATATAGTATTTCGCTTAATTAATTATCTGAAATGATTGACTAAAACACAATATTAAATTATGTTAGATAAAAAAATCCGAGTCACGTTGATATTCAACCTCTTTTCGAAGAGAAGCAATTCATTTGGTATTCTCAGTTTGAATACGAAGCGGCTATCAAAGCATCCTTTGATAATCGAAAGCCAATCCTTATATATTTTCATAGTGAGTCGTGTCCTGGATGCAAGGAACTTTCTCAGGTAACTCTACAAAATGCAGATGTCCTTCGAAATATATCGGAAAGCGTTATTCCCGTGTGGGTTGATGTTGAGTCGCTGGAACCGGATTCAGTAACTAGCGCATTAGTGGGTAGTCACATTTTCATTATGTCGCAAGTGATTCAGCTTATCTCTCACAATGGAGATATTTATCATAAATTCTTGGGCAGCCCTCGCCATACTAGGCTTGACATGGGCTACACCCGAGTTCATCATGACTACCAAGGAGGGCTGTCGCCCGCTGAGTTTTGTGAACAACTAACCATTGGTCTAGGTAAACGAGCTTTGTGTAATAATGAGTATGCAAATGCCCAATTGTTTTTTGAGCAAATTATCGACAACCCTACATCTACGCTGATAGCCGTAGAAGAAGCAACCTACTGGTGTCGTGTTGCCTCCTCTAATGGTGCCTATGATGAGGACAAGTTCACTTTAAAAACCACTAATGAGACCACGCTTGCTGGAGTAGTTGAGAAATTTTGTGGTCTGTTGATCAGAATTCCTGATGATGAGCTAATGTTAGACTGGAAAGGAGTAGCGGGTAATGGTAGTTGGTCGCATTACACTGACTGTTTACGTGAAGTCATACTTGGCATTTACCAAGGACTTATGGACACTGCCTTCGAGATTGAAGCATATCGCATTTCTAATGGTCATGGAACCACGAAAGTGCAACGCATCTTGGGAGCTTGGCATAAGTCGTACCGGCAATTTCGTGGCATTGTTTTCGGCTTAAATGGTCATGATATTGATAAGCAACATTTGGATATGAATTACTCGCTTGGCAAGCAAAGGACTATTCGGAATAACATCGTGCACTGCATCATGGCAGAGTTTTGGGCGCATGGTACAGCTATTCGTAATGCGGTTCAAGCTTTGAAGGGTCAATGGGAAAGACAGGAATACCCGATTCAGGCAACATGTGACAAATTTGGCATGCCACCAGGGAACTACGGTACGTTGGAAGAAATATTGGGTATTTCCGAAGAGCGGCATAATCAGTTAATTCAAGAGTTCTCCTCCATTTCTGATGAAGTTCTTGATACAGGGTTTAGCTGGTGGGAGGACTCAGATGTAACCATTAGATTTCGTCTCAACCGAATGAGTTGGCATCTTCAAGACCATGCAGCTGTCATCGAGACGATTTGTGAGCGAATTGGGAGAAAGCGGAGCGAAACTGAGCGCCTTGTTATGAGATTGTACCATGCGCTTGGTCACGTGGAAGCCTCTCTTATTGGACTGTCGTCTTTGGATCTTGATCGTCACGTCTTAATCATCAAAGATATGATCGAAAGCCGATCTAAAGAGCTAATGTCCATTTACATTACAGAACCGTATGATGACGAACCAAAACTTTAAATCAAGTAGGAGGAGAGAGATTATTTCTTCAGGAATCGATGAGATCAAGGACGTAATTTTGGGAAGTATGGAGTGGGGATTGCTTGGTACTTTTAAACGAATGCGAATTTCTTATATCCGCCATCGTTATCTGTTATGGTCTACAGAAGCATCTTATGACTTCGATCGAAAATATGGAATAGATACTACCCGAAAATTGCGAACTAGTTTTTTTCAAATGCCGAAAGAAGTAATGCAAGACGCAGTCATGTATTGGGCCACGCCGGTAAGCATGTTCTATGAGATAATGAGCGTATTAAACATCGATTTTAAAAAGTATATTTTTGTTGATTTTGGTTGCGGAAAAGGCCGGGTAGTATTGTTGGCGTCCCACTATCCCTTTCAAAAAATTTTTGGCTTGGACATCCATAAAAGTCTTCTGCGCATTGGAGTAAATAATTTTCAGAAATTCCAGAGCCAAGCATCTGTGAAATCTGACGTTCAATTTATGCATTGCTCTGCTACAGACTTTAGATATACTATGGGGAAGAACTATTTGATCTATCTATTTAATCCCTTTGGTGTGGCAACGTTTTGTAGTGTGCTAGATCGTCTTGAATATGTCACCTGTGCGCATTCATGCCAAGAGCCTTATGTGGTCTTATTGGACCCAACGGTTTCACAACTGGAATTGATTAGAAGACGTCTTTGGATACTCGTTAATTGCCGAGAAGTTGCTCCAAATAATGGTCAATTTTCGTGGTATGTATACCGAGGGAACTTTGACGGTTGCAAATGAAATTAAGATGAGAAATATGTAAGAGTTTTAACATTTTCTGAGGTCTATTGGTAATCCACATAGCTCACTACAATGGTATATTAACTAATTTTAAATGGATAAAATCATGAAAAAGCAATTAGCGGAACCTTTTTTGGATGAGTTGTTTGGGAAAGAAGCGGCCAGCACCTTTCTTTCCGAACACTGGCCACATAGTCATCATGTCAGACATGGTTCTATGGAGCGATTTAGCTTAATTAGTAAAATTGATGATTTTAGAAACAATGAGCGTATCATTGAAAATTTGCGCGATCCAGTCGCTGTCTTATGGGAAGATGGTCGTCGCGAAACAATCGCTGACAAAGCGCGACTTCTTTCTTTGTATCGTTCGAAAGAAGCCATGTTTTATATCATGGATTTGACTTATTATCCCGAAATTGAAGCTATGCGATGCTCCCTAGCTGATGAGTTATGCATTCCAAAGCAATTTGTTGGTTGTGAAGGATTCTTAGCTAATTCAAATGTTAATGTCGATATACATTTTGATCATGAAACAAATTTTATGCTACAGCTATGTGGAAAAAAACATGGTCCTTGGCGCCCAACAAAGTATTGAAAAGTCCTTTGTTTCCTTTTTTCCCAAATAATCCGAATAGATACTATGTTGACGCGCAGCATCCATATACGGGAAATCGCATATCTGCACCTTTGCACGAGGATATGATTCATTTTGAGGTCGCGCCAGGAACAGTAACATTTCTTCCCCGGGGTTACTGGCACAAAACCCATACATTAGGAGAATCTTTTTCTATTGGTTTTGTCATAAATCCGCCCACCCTTTCAGATATTGTAATGTCCTATTTTCAAGATCGTCTCCACCAGAATGAAGTTTATAGAGCCCACCCGCTAGAACTCGTGGGGAATCAATTCTCAGATATTATTGGAGACCTTGATCACTTACTAACTGATTTAATTCAATATGCAAACGCAACCCAAGCCGAACAAATCCTCAAACAGTATATGTCTTCAAAAAAAGGTAACGCACGCATAATGCATTCAATTAGTTGAAAAATAAACAACGTAGGCTTCAATAGATAGTTAGTGTTTGGATATACTACAGATAGGGAAATGACAGGATATTCATTACAAGCTGCCAGTTGGTTTTTGAGCATTCAATCATCTTAAGAAATCAAACAGTTATATTAAGAGGAGTAAACTTTCTTCATTGGGGAGTAAATGATTCAATAGAGCAAGGAGATCCGTTGAGAACTTTGGCTCCATGTTCGTTAGGATTGGCTCAACGTCAAAATTGCAGAGGGAATGTGATACAGGATTCAATCGAAGAAGCCAAGAAACACTTGAATTAGGCACATTAGATTTCGTTTTCCTAAAAGTAGGTTAAATCAGTATCGACAGACGCTATCATCATCAATTGCTCTTGGAGCAACTAATCGCACAACAATCTGATTAAACATATCATCATCAACATGACTTACCAGTTTGATTTTAAGTCTAATTTCATTTGTTAAATAATCAGTTTTATCGCTAAAAAGTATGGGGTCAAACATCAATTCGATGGTTATTTCATTTTTATAAACCGAAAAAATAACTTGTCCCAAATTGTCATAGTTATTATCATCATAAAGCTTCAATTCTTCTCTGCGAAATTCTGGGAATTCCTCTAAAATCTCCACTATTTCATTCGCTCCTATCGCAAAATAGCCATCAATAAAAATACTATTGGCAATTCTACCCAAGGGATAGAACCCGAGCTCTCCATTATCTAAGTATTTAAATTTGACAATATCTCCAGTCCTATATCTTAAAAATATCTGACGTTGTGCAAATGGATATAAATGAGTTAATAATAATTCTCCTATACCCTCTTTAATATTTGACTTTATAATCTTTTTATCCCAATCAACTACTTCTGGTAAAATAGTAGCATTAAAATAATAAAACTCATTGTCACGTCTACTAGCCATTGCCATCAAAAACTCAGAAAGCCCAAAGTTTTCCCGCACTTCTGCTTTCCAATATTTCTCAAATATATTTTTCCATCGTTGACAGAGATGTTCCGAACCATACAACAGATAATTAACTTTGCATTTCGAAAAATCAAATTTTCTTTTTAACAAATAGAAAGTCAGTGCTTTTAGTGTAGGGCCACCACACAGAATATCGATAACGTAGTTATTGCCATTGTTTGAAATGCCATTTAGTAGAAGGTTTTCAATTAACTGAAAATGTTTTTTCTTACACGCATAGATTGACAAGACATTATTTACGTTTTTGGGTATTGCTCCGCTACCTCCTCCCTGCAAATTCAAAACGTATGAATTTGCATTTCTTTCGGGATTGAACAAACTCATGAACTCAATCATATAGTTCAAGGAAAACTCAGTATGCTGACTCATTTTTAATAAGCCAGATGTTCCACTGGTGAAAATAAAATAGTCAGGAGTGACTAATGGATTTAAAAATAACCCCGCATTTGATTCGACAAATTTGGAATCAATCAAAACCGCATCATCTAATGTTTTAATGTTTTCATAAAACGCTATATTTTTTGAAGCGTACTCGACAGTCTTTTCCAGAAATTGATATCGTATTTTATTTAAAGAGTCCATAACTTTCAAAATCAGCTATTCAATTAAACTAATTAAAAAAAGGGCAAAAAATTGCCCTTTCAACCAAGTAATTTAAATGAAATTACATAGCAATCAAGATGCCATAGGTTGCTCCTTTAATTTCTTTTACCACATAGACATCTTCTTTGGTCGCCAAACGGGGATGCTCATTTTTAGCACCCTCCACGATTTTGTGTACGGTAACCTCTACATTTTCAAACTTAAATGATTTTGATTTCTCCATAATTTTGTTTTTTAGTTTGTTAAAGAATAGCATACTTTCGTCGGAAAAAATGCTTATGAAATGCTGATAAAGTAACTAATATTTTTTTGAAAATGCAAATATTATTTGACTTTTATTTAATCAATTAAAGTATAATTCACCCCAGAAAATCTGTGTAACATAATAGCGCAAGTTGAATCTTAAGTGTTATTTTCAATTATGAATGAGATTTCTGAGCCATTTGCTGTATCTTCTACCTGAATCCCTTGAGAAAGAAGCACTATTCTTATCCTATCCGCCTCAGACCAATGTCTATTTTTTCTTGCATGCTCTCTATCCTTTACTAACTGATTTTGTTCTTCAGTTAAGACAATTTCCTCTTTTTTAATCAATGATAAGTCTAAGCCTAAAACCCGGTCAAAATCATTAAATAATATAATCTTCTCGCTTATGCTAAGTCGATGACTTTTAGCGACATTCCAAGCAATCGCCATAGCTTTTGGGGTATGCAAGTCATTATATACAGCCTCCCAAAATAGAGACTGATACTCAATAGCTTTGCTAGAAATTTCAGCAGAATAATTTGTATCTGCACTTTTCCATTGCAAAACCCGCTTTCTTAATTTTTGCAATGAATTCTTTGCAGTTTTTAAGCCATCATAACTAAAAGCAACAGAACTTCGATAATGGGCAATTAGCAAAAAATAACGATAATCCAATGGATCAAAGCCGTCTCTGACAAGAGTATCGATCGTTAAGGTATCTCCTTTTGATTTGGACATTTTACCATCTTCAACATTTAAGAATTCTCCATGCAGCCAATAATTTACCCATTTTTCATTATTGCAACATTCAGACTGAGCAATTTCATTTGTGTGATGCACCCGAATGTGATCTATACCCCCACAATGTATATCAAAGTGCTTCCCTAAATATTTTGTTGCCATAGCTGAGCACTCAACATGCCAACCAGGAAATCCGACACCCCAAGGAGAATCCCATTTCATGATTTGATTGGGAAATTTTGATTGTGAAAACCAAAGAACAAAATCAGCTTGGTTTCTTTTCCTAGAATCATGATCCACCCTTTCAGTCTGTTTCTGACTTTCGATAGTTAGACCTGCAAATTCCGTATAACGGTCAAACTTTGATACGTCAAAATAAACATTCCCATCGCTTATATAAGCATATTCTTTCTGTACTAGTGTTTGTACCATTTTGATCATTTCTGGAATGTGCTCTGTAGCTAGACATATTATGTGCGGCCGACAAATATTTAGCATAGAAGAATGCCTTAGAAATTCTTCCTCATAAAAACGTGCAATTTCCCAAGGAGACTTTTTTCTCTTAAAGATGCTACCATCATTTTATCATCTCCTTCGTCTGCATCCGATTGTAAATGTCCAACATCAGTAATATTCATAACATGTTTTACATCGTAGCCAGCACATTCCAATGTCCTTCTTAAGATATCTTCAAAAACATAAGTTCTCATATTGCCAATATGAGCATAATGATAAACGGTAGGTCCGCATGCATATAACCCTACCTGGCCTTTTTTTATAGGAAGAAAAAGCTCAATTTGCTTTGATACAGTATTATAAATTCTTAATTTCTCTGTAATTTTGTTTGTCATATAAGGTGCGTCAAATTATCGAGCAACTATGATTATCATAGTTTATTTTACAAATTTATCAAAATTAAACCATTTGGACAATATAGAGCAAAGATCCAAAATATACATTTTCAGAGGGTAGCACTATTATGCTGCCGTTTCCTGCTGTACTGGCTTTTAAAGTTCTTTAAATCTCTTTTCCAGCCTTTGCAAATGTTTTATACTTGTATGTTAATTGAATTGTTATTAAAATCAGTGCATTGGGTTAAATTAATATTACTCCAAAAGGAAAGCGGAACGGGAATTTTTCCTTCACCTTCAACATCCACTATGTAAGTTGGGTAAGCAATTCCGCTTAATACTTTTCGCAACTCGGTCATTATTTTAACTTCTTCATTTATGTTGCAAACGTAATGTTCTAAACCTTGAACATAATCGCAACGATAAATATAATATGGCATAACTCCATTCCAGTATAGGTTTTCAAAGAGTTGCTTTAAAATTTCAAAATTGTTGTTGATGCCTTTTAAGAAAACAGTTTGTGATAAAAGTGTTGCTCCTGTTTGTTTTAGTTGCTTTATTACTTCTATGGTTTCTATTGTTAGTTCGTCTGGATGTTCGAAATGAACAAGGATTATGAAAGGTTTTTTCTTTTGAATTTCGCTAATCTTATCTAATACTTTTTGGATAACAAGAGATAAAAATGATTTTGGATTATGAATTGGCAATCTTGTTCCAATTCTTATAACCTTTACACTTTCAATATTTTCAAGTTCTTCAAGTATTGTCAAAGTTTGTTTTGGAGTGTAAAGCGGGTCGCCACCAGAAAGTATTACATCAGTAATTTCTGTATGCTGTTTTATGTAGCTTATAATATTCTGTATAGCTTCATCATTTTTTAAATCGCCTTCGTTTGACCCGATTTCTCTAATTCTTGTGCAAAACCTACAATGTGCTGCACAACGGTAAGATACTTTTATTAAAACCCTATTTTTGTATTTGTGAATTAATCCTTTAATAGGTTGGTGGCTATCTTCACTTAATGGGTCAAGATTTTGAAATTTGTGCAATATGTCATTCGGCTGAATTAAATATTGTTCAGCTATTGCAGGGTTTTCAAATTGTTGTTTTAAATATGGTGTAAATTTTTCTTGCATTACAATTGGGTTAAAACGGTTTTGATGATTGTGATTGCCTCTTAAATTTGTATAGAAGTAATAAGTAATAGATGTGTAAACTGCATTGTATTATTTCTTGTTGGCCAGAAAATTATTTTGTCTAAATTCTTTTTAAAATTTGCTATTAAAATATTTTTATCAATTTTTTCCATATTGATCCGATTTAGGAAATTAAACATCAATTTTTCACATTATACTAAAATATACAATGCTATTTGATAATTGGGAAAAGGAGTTCTAAAACAAGTGCTAAATCGATAAAAAGCATATTTCGACGTTAAAAAGTAACAATCAAAATGATAAGCTGGTAATCGTAAAAGGTAAAAAAGATTCATAATAAGATGTTTACTGAGTCGTATACATTGCGGCGTAGCTGTATAAATTATTTAAAATTCGCTAGTAATATTACAATTGTATGAGAGGAGGAGAGTTAGTAGATTTTTTTCAAACGGAATTAATCTATTTTTTCCCAATTGTTCAGCAGAATGGGTGTGTAGCAAGCGGATTTATGTATATTCTAAAATATTAGAAAAAAGCAAGCACTCCCGAACCTTTGGAATTATATTAGTATTTATTAAGGTTTGCAAGGGGTGATTTTGATGGGTGTAGTTATGGGGTAACTTAGCATTTTACCACTTCCACTTTATTATTTTCCCACTTCCGAAAAATTAAAGCTTGATTCACTAACTAGGTTACGGAAAACCATAATGATGTGAGTTTACGAAATCATATTTTTACAACCAATAGTTAATTAAAAACATTATGGAAAAAACTAAAGCAATTAATCCTGGTCCAAAACCAAAAAAAGAAGATGGCACACCCGACAGAAGACATAGGGTTACACCTGAAACGCAGCCAAAACATCCTGGTTTAAAACCTCATATTCACAAACCGGGTGAAAAGAAATAAGGGTAAAACGAAGAGAGAGAGCGAAAAGCTCTCTTTTTTTTAAATTATTTCCCCTTTACATATTTATCGATAATGTATTGGGTTACTGGTCTTAATCCATTCCCTGTAATCGGGTGAAATCCAGGTTCATCAAAAAACTCAGGTTTTCCATCTACTTTGCAGTACCAGATAATGGCCTTTCCTGCTCTAAAAAATATGGTAGTGTCACAAACCTTTAAATTATTTAGTTCTATTATATCTTCATCTAATGGAATGACTGGAGCACTAGCGAACAGTGTATTTATTTCGCATTGACAATCTACCATTTCATAATGATCTTTTTGCCATTGCATGCACTGCTTTTCAGGCCAAACAAAGCATTTTACGATATACGTGAAACTAAACAATCCTAAAATAGCCAATGCTATATATGCCCATCTTTTATAAGATGTCCTTTTTTTGATAGCGTCTTCACCAGATTCGTCAACTGCTTTTGTGTTATTTGACCTGCCTGATGCTATGTCATCATCAATCTTTCCATCATTTAAGAAAACAGTATAGGGTCGTGGCTTGAAATCTACTATTATAGCTGCCAATCCGACCCTTGTTTGATTTTCCGTTTCTTTTTCGCCTTTTAGAAAAGATATTACAGGGCGAAATTTGTCAATATTGCAATGTTCAATTGATCGTTTTAAGGTTTCGTCATTCTTAGTACCAAAAAAGGCCATCATCACTTCTTTATCCGCAAGGCTCAATCCATTATTACATTTCAATATGCAAAAATCTCTTAATTGGGCTGGAGTAGGAGTAGATAAAATTCCGGATGCATCGCTTTTTTGAGCAACTAAATACTGTTTTAGAATAGCTTCTTTATAGGCCTTAAAAGTAATTTTCTTCATTAAAAACAAATTAACAATCGGAATTTTTGGAATTATTCGGAATCATCGGAAATGTCGGAATTCCCTATAAACACTCATACAAAAAGCACATTCCTTTGCTTCAGAATTAGTTCTTGTTCTATATCGCGATAGAACAAATGTACAAAACTACTTCTTAAAAGGTGATGCTTTACAGGACTGAATTTTTATTCGGGAAGTATAATTAAACGGTTCTGTACCAGCTCACTTCACTTCCCAAAAAAAACAAATCTGAGTACTCAAACATGTATTGGTCATGCCATTGCATTGGCTTCGGGCAGAACCCGTACAGCCACAACTATGTCAAATTTCAAAATTTTAAAACAATGAAAAAATTAATTATATTATCGTTTTTTATAGTGTCATCAGCAGTTATGACATCCTGCACGGCAGATTCAATTGCTGATACTACTCCTTCCACAACTATCAATGCCGATGACCCGGGAGGACAGGGAATTCCACCACCACCACCACCACCAAAACCACCTGGAACAGGTACTGGAAAAATGGGAAGTTCCAGAATTAAGGTTTAGGTTTAAAATTATTTAATAACTTCGGGGAATGATACGCAAACAAGTATTTTCCCCGATTTTATTTTTTATCCTTCTGCTAATTATATATTCATGCAGCGATTCTAAAGAGGAGGATACAAAGAATTATAAAGCCTCAATCGCTAAAGGTTCTGAATTCTTTGATAAAAAAGTACATTTGGACAGCGCCTTTTATTATTATAACCTCGCAAAGGAATATAGTACTGATAAATCAGGGAAAGAGCATACCTATGCGTTGCTACAGATTGCTACAGTTCAACAGTATATAGGGGATTACTTTGGAAGCGAGGAAACGATAACCGAAGCATTGGCTAATTATGAGGGAACTGTCTACAAACCTTACTTATATAATATGCTGGCAGTAGCCTACGATAGCCAGGGAAAATTGGATGATGCCCTCGAATACTATAAGAAAGCTTACGATGGTTTCGAGGATATTACCGGAAAGGTACTCGCCCAAAATAATATCGGGCTGATTTACCAACAGAAAAACCAGCATGAAAAAGCCATACAGTTATTAAAGCCACTATTGAAAAAATATAATCGAAAGGTAGATAGTGCCTTAATCCTGGGCAATCTCGGGTATTCGGAATATAAGTTAAATCGTCCCGATGCCTATGCTAATCTTTCCCAATCCCTGTATTTAACAGACAGCCTTCAGAGTATCGATTTGAGCATTCCAACCAATATTCATCTGGCTGAATTTTTCAAGGATTCTGATAACCACAAAGCAAAGCAATATGCGATTAACGCCCTGAATGCGGCAAAAAAGCCCATAAGCCTGATCAACGGCTTAAAGTATTGCAATGGCTTGTTGAGGCCAGCGAAGGAATAGATTCCAAACAATATTCCATAGACTTTATCAAACTCACTGATAGCCTTAACCGAAGTAGAAACTCAGCGAAAAACCAATTTGCCAAAATTAAATACGATTCAAAAAACGCAATAAAAAACGAACAGAAGTACAAAAAGAATATGTGGATTGCATTAGGGTTGACAATACTAATAACGCTTTCCGCAATACTACTATTTTATTACATGAGAAAAAGAGCAGGCGAAAGATTAAAGGGTTCTGTAAATGAAACGGAAACCCGTATAGCCAAAAAATCCATGATGAACTGGCGAATGATGTTTATCAGGCTATAGCTTTTACAGAAACCCAAAATCTGGAACATCCGGAGAACAAGGAAGTATTATTGGATAACTTAAGCAGTATCTATTCCAAAGCGAGGGATATTTCCCAAACCAACAGCGCAGTATATACAGATGAAAGATATCCTGATGCGCTTTTGGATTTAATAAATGGCTTTAGCGGTAATGAAGTTAACATTATCACTAAAGGTTATGATTCTGTCGACTGGAATAAAATCAACGAACATTCAAAAAATGCACTTTACAGGGTACTACAGGAATTATTGGTAAACATGAAAAAACACAGCGAAGCCGATTTGGTAATGCTAAATTTTGAAAGCAAGCCTAAAGTTTTGGAGATAAGATATTCTGATAATGGCAAAGGGATTGACCCGGCCAAATTTTCCAAAAAAGGGCTGCAGTATGCGGAAAACCGTATTCATGCAGTGAATGGAACAATTACTTTTGATAAAAAAGTCACTAAAGGATTCAGGGTAATCGTTCAAATACCAAAGTAATATGTTTAAGAAAGTTTTATTAGCCGAAGATATTGATAGCATTAATGCGGGTGTAATCCAGGCATTGAATGAACTAGGGATAATCCAGATTGACCATGTCAAATATTGTGATGATGCCATTTTAAGGATAAGAAAGGCAATGGCAGACGGGGTTCCTTATGAACTTTTTATTTCTGATTTGTCCTTTGAGGCTGATAGCCGTGATGTAAAAATCAAATCAGGGGAGGAAGCCATTGCACAAGCCAGGATAATTCAACCGGATATTAAGGTTATCGTTTATTCTGTTGAAAATAAGAGCTTCCGGATAAAATCGCTTTTTGAAAAAAATAACGTCAACGGCTATGTTCTTAAAGGCCGAAAAAGTATTGACGAACTTAAGAATGCCATCAGGCAGTTATATGATAAAGATGCTAAATACCTTTCTCCCGACCTTCGGCATATCCTGAACGACAGGAGCATTCGCCAGATTGATGACTATGATATCAAAATCATACAGCAATTAGCTGAAGGTATCACTCAGGACGATTTAGAATTACGCTTTAAGGAACTTGGAATTACCCCTAACAGCAAATCCACCATCGAAAAGCGCATCAGTAAACTCAAAGACCACTTCAGGGCCAATAACACAGTCCATCTTATATCTATCGCAAAAGATCTCGGAATAGCTTAACTCCATTCTCTTGTCATTCTGACTAAGGAAGAATCTCATCCACATTTTTATTTTGCCTTTACGGTTTTCCGTAAGGAACAGATTGTTATTGGTTTTAAGTTTGATAAAATTTAAAAGCAGTAATTATGAAATTTCCAAAATTTATTATCAAGAAAAGTAGCAATGACCAGTTCTACTTCAATTTATGGTCTGCACAGGAAGAAATTGTATTGACAAGCGAAATGTATACCGCAAAGCAAAGTTGTAAAAACGGTATCGAATCCGTGAAAACAAATGCTCCCCATGATAAAAACTATTACAAGCAAATATCAGAAAACGGCAAATATTATTTTGTCCTTAAATCCGGAAACGGAGAAATTATAGGAGTAAGCAAAATGTACACCTATTCCAGTGACAGGGATAACAGTATCGCAACAGTAAAAAGAGATGCGCCAATTGCTGAAACTGAAGACTTATCATAATCATGGAACTACAAATACAACTCAAAGCGCTGGCTGACAAAATCAATCTGCTGAAAGATAAAATCGGAACTGAAGAATCAACGAAACATGCGTTTGTGCTTCCTTTTATCAATATCCTGGGATATGATACCTTTAATCCCACCGAAGTGGTTCCTGAATTTACAGCAGATTTAGGACTAAAGAAGGGTGAAAAAGTAGATTATGCCATTTTTCAGAATGACGAACCGATCCTGATTATAGAATGTAAAAACTGGAAGGATAATCTCTCGATTCATGGTTCGCAGTTGTTCCGGTATTTTCATGTTACCAAAACGCGTTTTGCCTTATTGACTAATGGGATCACCTATCAGTTTTATACGGATCTGGATGAAAAAAACAAGATGGATCAAAAGCCATTTCTACAGTTTGATATTACTAATCTCAAAGACAACAGTATCAACGAGATTTCCAAGTTCCATAAATCAAGCTTCAATGTTGAAAACATTGTAAACAACGCCAGTTCCTTAAAATACATACAGGAAATAAGAAAGCAGATTGAAAATGAGTTAACCACGCCTTCCTCTGAGTTTGTAAAGTTATTTGCCAATAAAGTGTACGGAGGCAGATTGACGGAAAAAGTGATGGAAGAATTCAGGGATTTGGTCAGTAAGGGATTTAATCAATTCATAAATGAAAAAATCAACGACAGGCTAAACGCTGCACTAAACAAGGAAGCCCAAAATCAAAAAGAGGACATACCCGAAACAATAGAAGACGAAAGCAAAGTCTTTACCAGCGAAGAAGAAATGGAAGCATATAGAATTGTCGTAGCCATTTTAAGGCGACGCCTTCCTGTTAGCCGTATTGTTTGTAGGGATACCCAATCTTATTTTGGTATCCTATTAGATGACAATAATCGAAAACCTTTATGCCGCTTACATCTCAATGGCGGAAAAAAATACATAGGATTATTTAATGGCAATAAAACCGAAAGCAGGCAGGCTATTCAAACTGTAGATGACATCTATCTTTTCGAAAAGGAACTGTTGGAGACGGTTGGCTTGTATGGAACTGAATAATAATTAAATTAAAATAAATATGGCAAATTTTACAGGTAAAGATTTAGTTTACAAAGATTATTCTCCAACCGTTGATGGAGGAGATAATCCAGAATATATTGGTCCTTTAGATAGGAAAAAAGTTGACAAAACAGAAGAATATGAAGTTGTTGATTTCTGTAATAATTTTATGGATAAGCATAATTTGAAAATAAAAGAGTCATTTCAAAAAGTAGAAAGGCTTCTTCGCCACAAGGATATTAAAACAGAGGTTGATCGGGAGAAATTAATAAAATGGATTGAAATTAATTGGAACAAATAAGGAAATAATTGTGGAGGCGGTTGTATCGGGATAGTTTTGTATGAACTTGTCTCGGTTACAATCGCTAAATTATTAAAAGCACCTCTTGAGATGCTTTTTTTATACAAAAAAGTCCCACCGAAGCAGGACTAAAGATTTTTATCTACGGCATATAGCCTTATTGTGATAAGATTAAAGATTAGAAATTTTAATCAGTAACAAATATAGTTAAAAACATTTAACCAACTTTATGGTTTTCCATAAGATGAGTAATATTATTTATTTAACTTTAAAAATTGATTTAACAGCAGAAAGTTATGGCAAAGATTTTAGGATTGGATTTAGGAACAAATAGTATTGGGTGGGCATTAATTGACGATAAATTAAATAAAATTATTGGCATTGGAAGTCGTATTTTTCCAATGGGAGTTGAGAATTTAGGCGATGGTGATAATGAAATGTCTAAAAATGCAAGTCGAACAAGCGCAAGAGGTGTTCGTCGTCAGTTTTTTAGAAGAAGATTAAGGAAGAAAATTTTATTGAAAGCACTTTCTGAAAATAAAATGTGTCCGATGGATACTACTGATTTTGAAGATTGGAAGAAAACAAAATTGTTTCCCACGGATAAACTCGCAACTTGGTTTGCATTAAACCCTTATGTACTTCGCCAAAAAGCATTGAATGAAAAATTATCTTTAGAAGAAATAGGAAGGGTTTTTTACCATTTAATTCAAAGAAGAGGATTTTTAAGTAATAGTAGAAAAGGAGGGAGTGATGATGGTGCTATTTTTAAAGGAAATGCTAAAGAAGGTAAAATAGGAATTGATGATACATTAGAAAGTATTGAAGGCAAAACTTTAGGGTCTTATTTATATGAGATTTCTCCAAAAGAAAATCAACCTTTTCAAGATGGTTTGGAAAGAATCAGAAACAGATATACCACACGTAAAATGTATGTTGATGAATTTGAATTGATTTGGGAGAAACAAGCGCAATTTTATCCGGTTTTGAATCATGATTTAAAGACAAAATTTGGAGGAAGAAAACAAGATGATTATAAAGAAGATGGGATTTTGTTTCATCAACGACCATTGCGCTCTCAAAAGCATTTGGTTGGGAATTGTTCTTTTGAACCTACTAAAACGAAGTGTCCGATAAGCGCAATTCCTGTTGAAATGTTCAGAATTTGGCAATGGGTAAATACCGTTGAGTACAATGGAAAAAAGCTTACTCAAGAAGAAAAAGATAAAATAATTGAGCAATTACTTTCGTTCGATAAAATTGAATTTAAAAAACTACGAAAAACTATCGGGAAAGAAAGTGCGGAGTTCAAATTTAATTATAAAGATGACGATAAAATTGTTGGAACACATACTGTTTCTAATTTATCAAACAAAAAATTCTTTGGTAAAAAATGGTTTGAATTTTCAGAGAAAGGGCAAGAAGATATATGGCACGTCTTGTATTTTTTTGATAGTAAATCGAATCTGAAAGAGTATGCTATTAAAAATTGGAATTTTACGGAAGAACAAGCCATTGCAATTTCAAGGTTTAATGTTAAAGATGGTTATGCGAGTTTGAGTAGAAAAGCCATTGGAAATGTTTTACCATTTTTACAGCAAGGATATACCTATGATGTTGCAGTAGTTATGGGTGGAATAAAGAATACTTTTGGAGACAAATGGCAAAATGATACATTAGAAAACAATCAAAAACAATTAGATTTAATTGATAATGTTGAAGGAATTATTAGGTCTAAAATTACAGGTGGATTTATAGATACTATAAAGGATTTACTTCGTAAAGAGTTTCAATTTGATGATAAACAATTAAAGAAACTTTATCATCATTCGGCAACTATTGATGTTGCAGCATTACTTGAAAAGCTGCCAGTTGGTAAAGAAGCAGATAAGGATATTCAAGCCATTAGAAATCCGATTGTAATAACTGCTTTATTTGAATTGCGAAAATTAGTAAATGTATTAATTGAAGAACCACGGACAACTTGACGAGATAAAAGTTGAAATGGCTCGTGATTTGAAAATATCTAAATCGCAACGAAATAAAATCCGTAGAGATCAAAAACGATTAGAAAGGGAAAACGATAGGGTAAAAGGTGAAGTTGAAAAATATGCCAGAGTTTCGCATGAAACTATTCTAAAGTTTAAACTATGGGAAGAATGTAAACAAACATGTCCTTATACTGGTCTTGCCATTCCTGTAGCAAAATTATTTACAGGTGAAATTCAAATAGAACATATTCATCCTTGGAGTCGTTCGTTAAATGATAGTTTCAATAATAAAACATTATGCTATGCAGACGAAAACAGACGAAAAGGCGACAAAACACCTTTTGAATTTTATGGAAACGATGAATTGGATTGGAGCGGAAGAAAAGAGCGTGCTTTGAAATTATTGTCGGATACTAAAGAATATCCAAACGCCTATCAGAAATTCAAACGATTTGTTCAGCAAACGTTTGATGATGATTTTAGTTCGAGACAATTAAACGATACTCGATTTATAAGCAAAGAAGCTTCAAATTATTTAACGCAAGTTTGCAAAAAAGTAACTGTTTCTCCAGGGCAAATGACGGCCAACTTACGTCAAAAATGGGGTTTGAATACGGTTTTGAATGATGAAAATGCTAAAACTCGTGAAGACCATCGTCATCATGCTATTGATGCTTTGGTTATGGCATGTGGTAAGACAAGTTATTTACAGGAATTATCAAAATGGAATCGATACAATAGAAATTACGATTTGAAAGATTTTCCGATGCCTTGGGAAACGTTTCGATTTGATGCTGAAAAGGCAGTGGATAAGATATTGATTTCGCATAAACGTATTTCTAAAGATATTACTATTAGATATACAAAAGTTGAGAAAAACGGAAAAACGTTTGTGAATAAAGGAGTAGCAGCAAGAGGACAATTGCATAAAGAAACTGTTTTTGGCAAAAGAAATTTTAATGGAGAAGAAGCATATCATGTTAGAAAAGACATAGATAGTTTAACAACTGAAAAGCAATTGGAGAAAGTAGTTGATGATAGTATCAAAAAATTAATTTTTAAAAGAATTAATGAATTAGGGGGATTTGCAAAAGGTACTATTCCTGCTAACACTTTTTTTATTGTTGATGAAAATGGACTCAAGAAGCCTCAAATTTTCTTGCCTAATAAAAATGGTGCTCCAGTTCCTATTTTAAAAATTAGGATGAAAGAAAATATTGGTGGAGCAGAAAAACTAAAAGATAATGTTAACCAATGGGTAAACCCTAGAAATAATCATCACGTACTTATTTATAAAGATGAGAAAGGAAATTTAAACGAAGAAGTAGTCACTTTTTGGACAGTAGTTGAACGTAAAAGACAAGGTTTTCCGGTATATCAATTACCAAATGATGGTAAGGAAATAATAGCAACTTTACATATTAATGATATGTTTTTATTGGGAATGAATGAAGAAGAAATAAATTGGGATAAACCTGATTGTGAAGTTTTAAAGGATAGCTTATATAGGGTTCAGAAACTAACATCGGGAGATTATTTTTTCAGAAAACATAAATCTTCTACAGTTACTGATGATGATTATAAGCAGATAAGAGGATTTGGAGAGGGTAAAACAGGTTGGTTTAAATTCACTCCAATTAAAGTTAAGATTTCAGTTTCCGGAAAAATTCAAAAAGTATAGGTTTGTCATTTCGACCATAGGGAGAAATCACATAATCTTGAATAAGTTAATGCGATTCCTCCTTAGTCGGAATGACAGAGAGGAGCGGTAAAGAAAAACAGTACAGGCTATGAACAATACTATGTTAGAATATCGAAGGACATTATACCTTTTATGTTTATATCATTACGAATAAATACCGTTCAACTTATTATATTGGGGTGACTAATAATTTAGGAGAACGATTAAAACAGCATAAAGAAAACATTGAAAAAGGAAACAAGACTTTTGCGTCAAAATACAATATTGAGTTTTTAGTGTATTATGAAAAAATTTCATGGGTGCAACAGGCAATTGCAAGAGAAAAGGAGTTGAAAGCTTGGAGACGAGAAAAGAAACTAGAATTGATAAGGGCTTTTAATCCTGAATTTGAATTTTTGAATGATAGGTTTGTAAAAAAATAATTTTGTCATTTCGACCATCTGGAGAAATCACATAATTTTTTTATAACGTAATGAGATTCCTCCGTTGTCGGAATGACAAAAAGAGAATGTTCTTTGACATAAAGTTTTCATTTTCTTAAACAACTAAACCACAACGGAAATCGACCTTCGATTTGTGTTACAACGATTTACGTTGTGGTTTGATTAAAGATTAGAAAACACGATATTTCCTTAATAGATTTATCTTTTGCCATTTCGTTGTGGTTTGATTAAAGATTAGAAAACACGATATTACGAGCTCGACACATTCGCGAAGCTGATGGGTTGTGGTTTGATTAAAGATTAGAAAACACGATATTATTGGTGTGATTCAGTTCTTTTGGCGAACCGTTGTGGTTTGATTAAAGATTAGAAAACACGATATTAAATCGACAATCAGTAACGCGATACACAACGTTGTGGTTTGATTAAAGATTAGAAAACACGATATTCAACATAGAAAAGCATTTCTGGATGTGTGGTTGTGGTTTGATTAAAGATTAGAAAACACGATATTCAACCCAACATTCACACCGGAAGAGCGCGTGTTGTGGTTTGATTAAAGATTAGAAAACACGATATTAATAAAATTGTTTTTATATTTGCAATACTAGTTGTGGTTTGATTAAAGATTAGAAAACACGATATTGGTGCGTTTTTTATCGATATTGATTACACGGTTGTGGTTTGATTAAAGATTAGAAAACACGATATTAGTTCGCCTGTTACCTTCTGATATCCAATAGAATAAAGTGTTATATCGTGAAAAAAACGCCTCTTTTATGGCTTGATAACCCATGATTGAGGCATTTTTTTGTTTCAAAATAGTTCTAACTGTGTTGGTTGAGGTTCTTTTGGCACTTCTGACTTGCCCCAAAAGTTAAGTATGTTCCCAAATTGCTTATCGGTTATTCGCAATACACTAACTTTTCCTAATGGTGGTAATAATCTATGAATTCTTTTTTCGTGCACATCGGCACTTTCACCGCTGGCACAATGGCGAACATAAACAGAATATTGCATCATAGCAAAACCATCTTTAAGTAAGCTGTTTCTAAATCCGGAAGCATTCTTCCGGTCTTTTTTTGTTTCCGTTGGTAAATCAAAAAATACAAATAGCCACATAATTCGGTATCCATTTAGCTCCATAATTTTGGATATTTTATCTTCTTCCGATCGCCAGTATAACATTGCTGCAGTGAGCTGGCTGTCTTTTGTAACGCTACCATCAAGGGACTTTTCTCTTCTTTAAAATAAACAGTTCTAGTGAGGATTTGTAACAACTCCGCTTTAATCAAGGTGTTTAGTTCTTGCTCATCAAATTTTTGCATGATTTCATACACTTTTTCATCAACGACTGGGCGGAAAGGTTCCATAATATCATCTGCCAGGGCAAAAGCATTATATTTACTTTTGTGATGGATGCCAAGAGTATTCAATAAGCCACTACCGGATAATGCACGGGCGGTAGCTGCCCTTAAAATGGCATAACCATAATTTAAAAAGTTATTTGGATAATTCCCAAATCGTTCTCTCTTAAATTTAATCTCAAAAAATGATTTCCAATATTGGCTGGCAGCAGCACCCTCCATATTGGTACTGTCTCCACTCAGTACTTTTGAAGCAATAAATGGAAAAGAGTTTTTATCACCGGTGATCATTTCTAATAAAATCCCCTGATTGGTTATTTTCTCCATAATAGTCTGCTGCCAAAGTTGCTTTTTTAAAGGAACACTAGCATCAATCTGATTTTTGAAAATTTCCTGTTGAATATGATGGCTGTTAAGATTAAGGAACATCCCATTAGGAAGATGGTTAGTACTGCAGATAATAACTGAGGTATTATTCTCAATTAATAAATTCATTGCGGGAATACTCAAATAAGTTTCAACATTGTCGATGACTAAAAAGCCTATATCTTCAATAGGAACAGTACTCTCTCTAACATCTGATTTTAGAACAAGCTGTAAATTTTTGGTAGTTATTACAGTTTTATTTTCTACCAACAAAGTCCTTTTTATCATTTTTTCTATCTAAACTAAATAAAAGACTTTTCTGTGTGTTACGGTTTTCCGTAAAGAAGTTGTTGGGGTTAACTATAAGTTTGAAGTATAAAAGCATAATAAACTGTGAATACTAGGAGAACGACAATCATATTTGGTTGATAAAAATAAAAATTCATTAATAAAATACAAAAAATCAATAAAAACTATAATTAAATTAAATAATAAATGTTAAGTTTGAAATAGTTTTTGTTAAAAACTAAAAATACCACAAAATTTTAACATTATAATATTTACTTGCTCTATTTCGTAATTTGTTATACATCTTAACTTTGAGTTGTGTGTTGAGCAAAATACAAACATAGTAAGTTGCAAGACTATTATTTTACAACAGATATGTGGGACTTTGACAAGATAATACAAATGAAAAGTGAGCAAGCAGGTTTTTATTTTGAAATGCGTCCACATAAATTTTTTTGCGTGAGTATAAACCGCATCAGTTGATCTTGGCCTTAAAAAGCATCACGATACTTTTAATTCTACTAACATTTACCAATTCATATACGCAGACATATAGGAGGCACTTTATAATTGCTTACGACATTTCAACTCCATCTATTAATTCAGTCAATAAATCTATTGCATTTCAACAAGCATTAATAAATCTGTTTTCAAACAAATCTGTATATACTTATAACGAAGCCTATCAAGACAATATTAATCTTGAAAGAAAAAATGGACTCGTTTTTTTTGATCCTAAGCGTGACGAAATCTCTTTTTTTCACTTCAATATTGCGGGTAGTGAAATTGACCGTTTAAGGCGAACTGCGAATAATTATAAGGAAAAAGGAATTATAGACGAGTTTAGCAAGGTATTCCTCAAAGACAAAAAATTTAATTGGACAACTTATTCTGCCAAAAGAGGAAGTGCAGCTTCCCCGTCTAATTATATCACTTCAGCTTTATCACTTCAGCCGACCCCGTCAAATTTTAATGGAGGTGTTTCAATGTCAAATTTTGTTTACCCACTGGTGCTTGATAAAATTGATAAGACAAAATATTCGGAAGAGTATATCCTTATTTTATTAAGTGATTTCCTGACTGGCTCGATGTTGGGTAATACAAAAGACCTTGACAGGGTTAGAGATATTTATAGAGTTACATACGGAAGCAGACTTCAGCCTACATCACCAGTAACTTATATTAAAAAACACATCGACTTTTTAACATCACAGTATTACAAAATTGATTTCTTTCAATACTCGTTTATCCCTGCCAATACAAACAGTCCTATTGGAATTATTGCTTACAAAATAAAACCAAAAATTGGCGTGCTGACTCCTGAAGATGTTTCTCTTTTTGTGGATGGAGATTTGAGTTTAAACCAATGGGGCTATCAAAGCCAGAAATTTAGGACTAGTGAAACAAAAATTAAATTCACCCACAACAAAAATCTTGTTCCAATAGAATTAAGAATGTCTGTTACTTTGTCCGTTGGAGAAAGTGACAAAATTATTTTTGATGATTTAATTGCAAGCAAAGGCGAAACCGGAAAATGGTTGTCAAAATACACAAACGACAAAGACTTGATGGAATTTGATAACTCAAATCTTACTTATAACATACCCAGCCTCAAAATTTCACTTGATTCAATCATAAATAAAAGAAACTTTAAAATATTGAAGTTTCAATATCAATTCAAAACAATATATGAAGTCGCAAATGCACGTCCACTCAATTTTATTTTCTCAACTGAAAGAGCATTACCAGTTGACAATATTGATTATTCAACCAAAGCAACAATTATAATCATGTATATAGTTCTACCAATACTCATATTAATAGGTGTGTTCATTTTCTTGGCAGCTTATGGCAAGCCAAGAGGAATATTTCTTCTGATTGACGGCTATTTGGATTCATTTGAAAAAATTGATTACAAAACAGACGGAAAATTTCTTACTCCCTTCAAAGCATGGGACAATGAATTACAAAATAGCGAGGACCTTTTACTTGTTAATGGTGGGATTGAATTTAAATCACCGACTTTTCCATTAAACTGGAATTCTTCAGTGTATCTGCAACTTACGGCAGAAAAAATCCCGGCTGGTTTTGAAATATTTTTAAAACATGACTTAGAAGGCCTGCAAGAATTTGGTCAAGGAATGCCTACTTCAGTAAAGAAAGATAATATCAACAAGCTTTCATTCGCTGTAGGCATTCGCCAAACTGATATAACAAAAGCAATTGTTGACCCAGAACTTGTAAAATTTTCAGTTGAAGCCGTTATTAAAGATTCTATCCTTTTCATCAAGTCTGAACAGAGAGAAATAATAGAATACAAATTTCATTTAGGTGCAGATCTTCGTGATGTTTGGGTGGGCTTTGACCCAGGGACAAGCGGTTCATGTGTTGCAGTAGGAAGTTCAACAGATAACATTATTTTAGGTGAAGACATAGCAAAGAATAAAATCATTCCTTCAGTTTTGGTTTTTGAGAAGGCAGAAAACTATCATCAAAATGGTGTTGAGATTCCAGAAAAAATTTACAAACATGGTACAACAGCACAAACACTTTTTAAAAACAAAAGACAATATAAGGGTTTTCAGTCAATCAAAAAACTACTTGGCTTCAAAGACATAAAGGAAATAGTTTTTGATAATAATAACATACTTAATTTAAAAGGAAAAGATCTAGCAAGTCTTTTAGTCAAAGGTCTGTTCAAAGACATCACCACCTATTTCAACCGCCCTGACCTTAATGCTGATGATTACAAACGTGATGGGGAATTTAATCCGCTTCGAGCAGTTGTGGCGATCCCCAACAATTTTACAACAAGCAAAATTCAGGATATGGTTGACTGCATTGCCAATTTAAATCAATTTAAGGAAATCAGATACGTTTACGAGGCAGAAGCGGTTCTTTTTTACTACTTATCTAATTATAGTCAGTTCAGTGGTGGGGAGGCATCATCTGATTCTGAAACAATTCTTATTTTTGATATGGGAGGTGCTACAATAAATGCAACAATTGTAACTTCAAACAAAACCTTGATAAACGATAGACCAAAATATGAGATTGACTTCTTAGGCAAAATTGGTTATGGAATAGGAGGAGATACCATTGATTATTGTATTACTAAATTCATTTTGAGTTGCACTAATGAATTTCCAGTTTTTACAGGGATAAATATTTTTGATAAGAAAGTAGAATTAGCCGAATTGGCTTTTCAAATCAAGAAAGAGATTATTGCTAACTATTACAGTAATAATTCTTATTTGATTACAGCATATTTACTTGAAGATTATATAAACAAATCACTTGGAATTTCAATTTCAATTGATGAAGATACAAGTGAGATGTATGGGTATTTTATTAAAGCCTCGGGCAAATGTAAACTATTTGAACATCCTCTTTTTATCAAGATAATATATAACAACGTTAAAGATGCAGTAAATGAAGTAGTAGAACTTTCAGAAAGCATACACATTGACAAAATTATTTTTTCGGGCAGAAGCACTTCTTTTCCAATGATTAAAGAAACAGTTGAGAAGCAGTTGGACGTGAAGAAAAGTGACACAAAAAGTATTGCACTCGATCTGGAAGAATCAAAAATGGCAGTTGCAAAGGGTGCATGTTGGTATGGCATCAACAAAAATTCAGTTCGCCTAAATAACTTAAAGACAAACGCAGCTTTTGGTTTCAAGAAAACAAAATCAGCTGATAAATCCGATGTGAAGTTTTACGAATTAGTTGAGATGGGTTGTGACTTTGACACAAGCAATGATGGAATAGATTCATTCCAAGGGATTGAAGAAATTAAAGATGATTTCGCATTTGATGGAAGCAAAGTTAATTTCTATCAGGTAATGGGAAAAGATGCTAATAAAATTCTTTCTGAAGGACAGAAACATAAATTTAGTAAAATTGCAACCATCCAAGTTGACTTACCAACCTCAAAAATTGCAATGAGAGTTAATGAAAATGATGAGGTAGATTGTGTAGTTATTCTCAACACCAATAGAAAACTGGAAGGCAAGGGTGTGGTAGCTGATCAGGAAATTGACGAAGCCAACGAAGAACATTATACATGGATTGTAAAATAAAAAAAACAAAAAATATGAATAAACTTTTCGCAACATTATTACTATTTATAGCTTCTCTTAACTTACAGGCACAAGATAGCTATATAAAGTTTTTGAAAGATACAGAACTGCAAGGGAAGAAATTTTTTAAAGGAGAAATTTATTCTACTGTTACCTCACCCGATGCAAAATTTCCGTTTTATTTTTCTGCTGAAGGAGAAATACTCGGAATTGGAAAAAACGTACAGAAAGTTCAAATTAATCCTGATGATAAAACTTCATTGAAAGACAATTTTATCAAATCAAAGGATAATGGATTTATCCACATAGATGTAAGTTCTGTTAGCACTGGTAACGATACAATTCGGTTTGTTTCTGAAAAATTTGAAGTAACACCAATAGTAAAAAACAAGACAATCGATTTAGAGTTAGCAAAAGTTGGTAATTCATTCCATCTGATAATTCCCAATAGTCCGACAATTTACTATTCATTAAGCGAACTCACAAAGTTTACTGAACAGTCATCATCTTCATTAGAAACTAATATTGATAGTGATCAAAATTCCTCTGAATTTAAAACAACTGAAAACTCAGGATATCATAGGGAAGGCATGGCATGGTGGCAATATGCATTGATAGTTTTGGGAGTAGGCGGAATCGGAATCGGAATTTGGAAATTTGTAAAGGGAAGGAAAAAAAATCGAAAGAATTTGTTCGCTTCAATGGTGGTTCACTAACAGAGTTTGCTGATGAATATGGAGGTTTAGATAAATTAAGTGCACTAAATAAAGGGATAATTCCAACAAAAAAAGAATGGAATAATTTCAAGAATAATGATATTGAAAAAACTAAAATAATAATAAAAAAATTACATGGAAAACGCATCATTGTTAATGAAGAAAACGAAACCTCTTTTAGTTTTCAGGAGGAAAAATTAGAGCAACCTAAATTTCAGGCATGGAATAGCCCGAAAGAAACCTCTTATCAATCAACAGACTTTGGAAACAGCAATGAACTTTCTGGTCAGTTAAGTCAAATGGAAAGAAAGCTTATTAATGAGATCCAAAGAATAGGTTCAAGTAACAATAATTCAAATCAATTGAATGAATTAAAGAAAGAGAAAGACGACTTGGAAACCAAATTCAAAACTTTAGAAACCCATAAGAAAAATATAGACTCGAATTTGCATACTGCAACAGAAGAAAAAACCGCATGCAAAAGGAATTAAAAGAACTAAAAGAAAAAGTAATTACAGTTGACTTTTTAACAAGCTATTCTGAAAGTGTATCTGCTTATTTAAAATACTGTCAGCAGGTTTCAAGTGATGCCTATAATTTCTTTAATAAAATCAATCAGCAAAATCCAAAACAAGCATTTGTAGCAGGTCATTTGTTGATGAAATTTCAAAATGGTGTAAACTCAATTCCAGTTGGTGACTGGTTGCGAACAGTTCAAGACATTAAAGATTCAGGAGCGACCACCAACCGACAGTTGGCAAGAAGCTTCTCCCAGATTCAGAATGATGGCGATAAACAAAAAGAGTTTCAGCGTTTACTTTTTTCAGAAGTTCTGATCAAGTATAGTAGCAATATTCTTATATTGGCTGAAGCATTCAAGAACTTTTCCCATTTTCAGGGTTCAGTAGAGTTCTCTAATGAAGCACAAAATATATTTGGCAAGCATATTCCAGAAATAATAAATAAGGCGAAATCAATTGGTTTGGAATTAAAATATGTTTCTCTTTTTGAAAGTTGGGAAAAATATATTGGACAAGTTGAGGATAATGGAGGGGAAAGAAGCATAGCATACAAAGACATAACAAATTTGGAAAAAGGATCTATCGCAGAGATAGTTTCTTTTGGTGTGAAAACACCTCCTGGCGATGACACAAAAACAATTATAATATTAGCATAATATGACCGAATTTTTTAAAAGTTTTAGCACATATTGCAAAGAGGCTGAATTTAGCTCGATATGGTTTTGGGCTTTTCCTCTTGTCACCCTCTTTTTGATATGGCTTATGACAACAGTGGGGCTAAAGATTTTTACCACTCGAAAAAAACTCAAAACAGTTTTTGTTATCAACCGGACTTGGATAATTAGTTCGTTGATTGCAGCAGGTATTCTTATCGGCTTAATTTGTTTTTGGTGGTCATGCAATTTCTTTGCACAGCATCCCTACCAACTTGCTCTGCTGATCTCACTTATCATTGCAATGCTTATTCCTATATTCTGTCTTTTCAATTTGAGAAGTTACTATACTCCAGAAGGCATTAAAGAAATTATCGATCAACCCAAAACGGCACACCAGTTAAATTCTGTAATTGTGCTAACAAAAAAAGCATTCACAACAAATAAATTTTATTTTTTTATTCCGCTTTTTGGTTTCTTGCTTTTGTTTCTCTATTTCTACAAAGGCACAAACTTGATTACGTTGGTTTATGACAATTCAACAAGTATGCAAGAAACAAATGCTATTGATGCTTTGTCTGAGACCTTTTCCAATTTAGAATCCAACAACGAAATTGTTCTGACAACCTTAGAAGGATATTTGGAAACCGACCAAGCTATTGCAAAAACAAGTTTGAAGGACATAATGGTTGTAAGCAAGTATTCTAATTTGAAAGGAGGCAATGTTGTTGCGTTTGAAAATCCTACTGATGCACGAAGTGGATTAACTCAAATTTCAAATAAATGTAATGGCTCACCAATTTGTGAGGCCCTTTGGAAAACTTATTTGTTTGTTCAGGAAACGAAACCGAATCACACCTTTGACAAAAAACTTTTAATTGTCATTACAGACGGTGCAGATAATATTGATGCAACGCTTGCGTCAGGTAAATTTCTTTTTGATGATGAAAATTTTTCAGAGTTCTATCCATCAGAAAACACTTTTGTAATAGATTATTCAAATGGTATTTCAACATCATTTTTGCAACGCTGCACAAGTGCAGGTTGCGACATTTACCCTGCTGAAAATAATAAGCAGGCATACATTGAGGCTTTAGACAATGCTCTGCAAACATTTAAGAACAACTGGTATTTAATATACTGGACCATAATCATCGTCGCCGTATTTACAATAATTGGACTCATAATTCAACCGAAAAAAATCGTATAAAATGAAACCACTATTAATCATATTAATTTGTCTTAATTGCATAAATACAGCAATAGGACAAGAACAGGTTTTTATTCTTGTTGATATTTCAGGTTCACGAGGCGCAGACGCCATTAAAACTGAAGCAAAAAACCAAGTTTACAATTTGCTTTTAGGACAGTATTCCGCAAATGGATGGACCCCAGTTACGATTACCGATAAAAAAATAACAGACCTAATTAACTCCGCTAGCAAACAACCCTTAATTGGTCAAAACTCTTGGGTATGTATAGTTCCCTTCGGGAATAAAGACACTTACAAAAGGTATGTAATTGCTCAAAATAAAAATCACCCAATAGACTTTCAAAACATATTCAATCAACATTATCCTTCAAAATTTATTGATGGATTTACCTATATGTCAATTGCAGAAGCATTCACGGCATCATTGGCAAAAACTTATAATATTAACGAATATTACATGTTTGTGGTAACTGACGGTTTAGGCGACCAAGATGACACAAACAGCAAAAACACTTACGATTCTTTTGAGGAAAATTTATTGTTAGAGTGGAATAATGCTTCATCTTCTATTGTGAAAAATATTGGAGCATTAACCAAGTCAAAGTATTACATCAATATGAGAAAGGTTACAAATGTAAAAAGCTCTCAGATTCCTACTAATCCCGGTATTCAAGGTCCTCCGAATATTCCTGATACTAATGACCAAGCAGCAGAAATAACAATCAATATACCACAAGAAGCAAAAAAAGGAAAAGAATATGAGATAAAATCGGAAACGGTAAACATAAATTGGAATTGTCCTACTTGTCCGCAGGGAATTAAATATACTGTATTAGTTTCTCAATATGAAGGAGGAAGATTCAGAGAAACTAAAAAGGATTTGGTTGCAAATACAGCCACATTTAAAGTCCCCGATGGAAACTATAGAATTACTGTTTCAGCATCAAATTTTCCTGCTTCATCTGATACCACTTTTATCAAGGTGGGCACTAGTGGTTTTGGTTGGTTGGTTTTTCTTTTAATTCTAATTGCAGGGATTGGAATTGGATACTATTTCTGGAACAAAAAACGTGAGGAGAAAATAGATGTGTTTGCATCCAATAAGGCAGACGATATTTTTTCTAAAAACAGTGGAGGAACAACAACAGGTAATTCATCTAATTCTGATTATTTCTAAAAAATGGAAAACATATTCTTTGATACTAATTACACATCCTTATCAGACATGTTGATTAAGGTTTTTGCTTTTCTCTTTGTAAGCGGTTTAATATTATATGTAATTTATTTTGCTTTGATAAAAATCTTTTTTCGCAAGAACAAACATCGAAAAGAAATCAATCTTAGGCTTGTATTCCTTTGGACAATCTTTGCATATCTCATTTTGTTCGATGTTTACATTTTCGTTTTGTTTTACAGAAACGGAATTGATTCCTTCTATTGGACAAATGCAAAATTTTACTTGGGCATTATGGCACAACTCACAATTTACATTGGCTTGCTTGCTTGCTTTTTTATCAAACGCAAATCTCTTAGTAAAATTATTAACGAAAAATCAATCAACTAAACAGTTATGGCTGCACCAACAATTATTATAGGCATAGGCACAAGTGGATTAAGAACACTTGAAAACGCACATCGTTTTTACTACGAAACAATTGGCAAGAAGGTAGGGCTTAAAAAACCCAAGAATGTTGAATTCATCTATATTGAAACAAATGAAAACAATCGGCCAGAAGGAAATGATTGGGATGAATACATAACACGTGTATATATCAGTTTGGATAACATGGCAGAAATGATTTCGGAGTTAAAAAACTCATGTGACAATCCATCTTGGTTACCTGATTCAGAGGAAGTGCTTTCAGCAGGCATGGGAGCGGGAGGTATTCGTTCTTGTGGACGATTAGCACTGTGGGGTAGAAATCAAAAAGGGAATAACTTTGGAAACATACTTAGTGCAGTAAATAATGCCTATGCAAAAGTGATGCATATTAGTAATAATGACACCAATGTTGCAACACAACCGGTTGTTTTCATAACAGGGAGTTTGACTGGTGGAACTGGAGCTGGGGTATTCATCGATATAGGTTATATAGTTAGGCATGTTATTCAAAATGTAAAAGATTTATATGGTTTATTTTTGCTCCCCAAAGAACCAAACGATATTCGTGATGCCGAAGTAATGTATGGTAATGCCTACGGCGCAATAAAGGATTTAGAATACTACAATCAAATTCAAAATAATTACAAAGAGCACTGGCCAAATGGATTCACCAAGGATGAGCAAATTCCACCATACGAATTAGTTCAATTTATTAGTCAGGATTATCAAAACGGAGCACCAGCCATAAACACATTAAGTGGTTTGTATAAGATGGCAGGGTTATATTTGTTCTTAAATATTGCTGGTATTTATGAGAAACGCAAGGAACGATTAGTAGATGCCGCCGGTAACAACTTAATAGGTAAATATGGAACATTTGGTTTGTCGGCAATTCAATTTCCGAAGGACCAAATACAGGAATTTATTTCATCTAAATTAAGTATTGAACTTTTAAATCGTCTAACAGATAACGAATGGTATTTTTTTAACGGACAGAAACGTAAAATTACTAGAGCAAGCATTAAGCAAAATATGGCTATTGCTTTTGATTCAATTTTAGAAAGTGGATTTGAATCATTAAACGTAATGGGTGACGGTAAAAACTTATTAGTGGGAATTGATAATGATTCGACAAAGATTAACAAAGGAGAAATCAAAGGAAATTCTGTTGAGTATATTATTTCAATGTTTACAAGTTCACGTAACGATAATTACCATGCATTAGTAAACAACAACATAAAATCTGCTTTAAATGTTTTTATTGATGGTGTTTATCAGCAAGTTGACAATGCAATGCAGTCGACGGAAAATCTTTATTATGCTAAGTATGTTTTGGAGGATATTGTTGAATGCATTGAACGAACATTGGCTTATTGGAAATCAATAGGTATATCATCACAACCTGAGAAATGGGATAATGAATTACGTAAGTTAGCTATCGCCTGCTCTAGTAACACTTATAAATATGTATTTGAACAGGATTCTGTTTTAAAAGATCGACTTAATACAATTTTTGAATTGATGAAAATGTCTTTATCAATTCGTATTTTAGTTGATATAATTAAGCATGTTAAAGAGGGTCAAATTAAGTTGCAAGGCGGCAATCACGAATTACCCAGAACAAAGATGTTTTCTGAAATTATTGGTAAGCTCACTGCTTTAATTGGAACTACAGATGACTTGGAAAGTGGCACTATCAGTTTCACGAGAAGATTGAACGATATTAGAGGAGATATAAATGATACTACATTGCCAATTTTAAGAGTCTATCCATCCAATTCATTCAATAAAGAATGTGAAATCGCAAGGGAAGTTTACAACCAGAAAAGCGGTACTCCTGTTCTCTCAATGATCGACATTATTGGACAGCAAAATATATTGAATTATTTTGCCCAAGCTAATAATGTGAAGTTTCAAGAACTTGTTTACCTTGATTTTTTGAGAGAATTCCGTTTGAAAGTAGATTCGTTAAATTGTATTGAGGATTTTGATATTGCAAATTACATTTTAAGCCATACCTCGGAAAGTATTCAAACAGCTAAGAATGCCAATTCGCCTTTCTTGAAAACGAAAACAATTTTTTCATCAGATAGCAAATATATCCCTCGGTTCATTATTGGCGATGACAATAATGAACTTGTAGAAATCCAAACAATTTTTAAAAATCAAAACTACGAGGCGTTTAAGGATACAGATGGAAGAATTGAAATTAGCGACATGAAAAATATTATTGTTTTCTATGATGAAAAAGGTAATTATGTTCCGATTAATGAGTTGTCATATATTAATTTAATGAAATCAGCTTATGAAAATGTCCCACCTAATTTAGCTGATAAAACTGTAACAAATGAACGATGGAAAAATAACCGTAGTGCATATAAAACAAACTAGTGAGCCATGCTTTTAGGAAAAACAGATAATTTACAGGAGCAAACCAGAATTGCAATTAAAAAGCGTATCTCATTTGTAACCAACACCTTTTTAGTCTCGGTACTTTTACCGTTCTTAGTTTATGCACTTTTTCATTTCAATGTTGTGTCCGGAAAATCAGCGTTCACTTCAGATATTCAAGAACCTGTTGCAAAAGTTGTAACAGGTTCTGGAGTTGGAACAGCATTTTTAATTAGCCCGACAATTCTTTTAACTGCAAGGCATGTAGTAGAAAATTATAAAGTTGGCGATCAGGTTGATTTGATTTTTGAACACTCAAAAAATAAGCTGCAAGTAAAAGCAACAATTAAATATATTTCGACTTCATCAATTACATCTATAAATGGCACAGTACCAATTGAGTATTTTCTTTCCGATATTGCAGTGCTGGAAGTTTCTGAAATAAGTGATATCGAACCTTTAGTTTTAGGTGAATCTGATGCTGTTCAAAATTTAGATGACGTAATACTTATTGGTTATCCAAACGGGGATTATTCAATAACAAAAGGCAACATCAACAGCGACAAATTTCAGGGTTTAAATCTTTTTAAGTTGGATGCGACTTCGAACCCCGGGAATAGCGGTGGACCTTGTATTTTAAAAGACGACAACACAGTGATTGGGATTTTAGTTGGAGGCAGCACGACATCCCAACAAGGTGAAAATATTGCATTAAAAATAAATGATGTGAAAAGAATCTTACTGGAAGCGAAAATTGTTTATTAAAAAAATTATGATTCGCAAGGGCCATAACAAAACATTATTTCTGTAGTTCCTAAAACTGTTAGTTAAAAATTTCAATCTATAAAATTTCAGCAAGATTTTATCTTATTATAATTGGAAAATTATTTGGATCGCAATGACTTTTGTTTGAAACACTAACAATTCATTTATAATGAAAATCAAACTATTAATATTTCTTTTAATTCTATCGTTAAATCTCCACGCCCAACTAAAAACCCTCTCCTGGAACGTAGAAAACCTTGGCAGCTCTAAAACAGATTTCACAATTACCTTCATTGCCAATACGATAAAAGGATATGATTTAGTGGCATTACTGGAAGTGGTAGCCGGTGATGGCGGTGCGCAGGCTGTGGCAAGATTGGTGGATGAACTGAATAGGAAAGGAAGCAAATGGGACTACTGCATAAGCGAGCCTACAAGCAGTTCAGCCTACAAAACCGAACGCTATGCCTTTCTTTGGAAAACAGCAGAGATAAAGCTGATAGGCAAACCCTGGCTCGAAAGGAAATACCATCTGGAAATAGACCGCGAGCCTTATTATGCCACTTTTGAATACAAAGGCAAACGATTGACGCTTGTTAATTTCCACGCTATAACGAGGAGTAAACAGCCTGAAACCGAAATCAAATACTTTAAGTTTTTGCCGGCTGAATATCCGCACCTAAACCTGATTTTCATAGGCGACTTTAATTGCCCACAATCGCACACAGTCTTCAATCCGTTGCGGAAAATGGGATGGCGGAATGCATTTGAGAATCAGAAGACGTCGCTTAAAAAGGAATGTGCAGGAAGTAACTGCCTCGCATCCGAATTTGACAATGTCTGGTATGATCCGAAAAAAATAACGCTGTCTAATTGCAACGTTATTCATTTTTACAATTCGTTCTCCTCCCTCAAAAAGGCAAGGGAAGTCTCAGACCATATCCCTATAACCGCTGAACTGCTGCCCAATTAGTTCCCCAAACTATCTATAATTCGTTTACGTTTTTCCGTAAGGAAATGAATGCTGGTTTAAGTATGTTTAACACAAAACCCACACCTATGAAAAACTATTGCATTTATATAATGATAATGCTGTTTTTTTTGGCGGCATGTAAAGACAGTCCGGAATATACGCCTAAACAAGAGACAGAACACCATTTTGTGCCCCACACCGATGCAGTTGCAAAACAAACCTACCACGAGGACACCACCTATAAATATGAGCATCGTACCGGAACATCGGGTGACTATCAGTATAACTATGATGTTTCAGGAACCGATGGAAATGGAGAGGAAATTACTGGAAATATATCGGTGCAGGACAAATATGGTATAGGGACATTAATCGATGGAGCGGGTAACAAAATCGAAGTCGAAACCGAATGGACCGGTAAAGGCAAACTGAAAGCAACAGACCAGGACGGAAACGAATACGAATTGGACGTCGATTAATTTTTATCTTTAACCTATAAAGCCATTTCAATTGAAAAAAGCAGCCTTACTATTCATTTTCATAACCCTAACGTCATTTGTCAAGATTGTTGACAATGTCTACATCTGCGATAGCAAAGGCGCCAAAAAATACCATCTGATAGAAACCTGCCGTGGTCTGAACGCCTGCAAACACGAAGTGGTCAAAGTCACTTTGAAGGAAGCAAAAGCTAAGGGTCTGGATCTTTGTGGATGGGAGGATTGATTTAATACTCAACGCACAGGTTTCTTTGGCAAAGGTGGATTCAAATCAATTTCACCACCATCATCATTGCCATCTTTTATTTTAGCAACGGCAACACCAATAGAAATCCTGTCTAAGGGATTGTTGTTTTCAGCATCTAACGCATTAAATATCAGCTTTTCAGTCAAACCATTTTGCAATAACCCAATGTAATGCTCGTTATACTGTTTTCCAATCCTATCAATCTCTAAGACAAAATCATACTGTTCAATAAAAGTATTATCTTTTTTATATAAGGAAACAATCATTTTTAACTTCGCCGGACTTTCTTTCGTTGGAACAAAATGTAAAAAAGTGTAAGTATCCTTTTTTATCAATGGATCAAAAGTAAATTGATTGATACCTTCAGAGGTAATGGCAGTAAAAGTGTTCATAGCATATAGTTTACAATAAAGATAGAAAAAACTACGATATCAATCAATTTCTTTTAAGACAATTACCTATCAGTTAAATTTCATATAATTACCAATCAAATTCCAAACGTGTTTATGCGAATTAATGCATATTAATCCGTATTAATTTGGAACGGTATGGAAAATAAAAACTCATTTTTCTTTGTTTTGCTCCTGATCTAAGTAATTGTTAGTATAGACTGCAAGGACAACTACCAGTGCTGTAATAAGTAAAATACTTAGGTTTTTAAGTCTGTTATTACTCTCAATCAAGGCCGGGCGTTGAATATCTGGGGTGACTATTTCAATGGTTGTAACATCTATCATTTTTTCAAAATTTTAATTTGTAGATTTGGTAGTTTAATGATCATGTATTCATAGATGCAGGGAACGTTTAAACCTTCCCATTTATCATAGTGGGTAAACAAGGGGAAGTTGTATCCTTTACCTCTTAAGAACTCCCGATGAATAGTTGCTTCTGGTTTATTTTCAAGGATCTGTTTAAGAATGTTGCGATTCGCGTGCAGAGGTTTGTCTATAAAGGCTCTTTCAAGGTTTATTTTGCTGGCCTTGGCATTATTGTACTTAATTCTGTTTTTGGGAGTAGCGAAACGCTGTGAATTCTTTTGAGGAATAAATTCTTCTCCGGTAAGCGGATCTTTGCGGACTTCTCTTTTCATATCTCAACCTTGTTTTGGATTAGAATTGCTTCAATGGTTTTGACATCATAAAAAAAGATATCACCGACCTTAGTGTAAGGCAAAATGCCAGTTTCGCGGTATTTAATAATGGTATTGCTCGATAACCCAAAAATCTTTTTCAGATCCTGGTTTCGATAGTATTTTGTTTGCCCGGGTGGCGTTTGCTTTTTGCCTAAAGCGGTATCGATTTTATCTAGTCTGGAATAAATTGGCTCCAATAGTTTTTTGATATTTCCTACGGTCGGAATTATAAATTCTTCTCTCTCCTCATTCATAACTCATTATTTAGAAATGAGTTGCTAATTTTAGTCAATAGATTTTGGCAACCAAATTATTGGAGCGAATTATGAGCGAATTTTGAATTATGGTTTTCTCTTAGTCTCTAATATTTTAATTAGGTCATCAATCAAACGATTGTAGTTTTCTTTAATCTCTATATGTGTTTCTGCAAATTCCCTTTTTATATTTTTTATTGCACCTTGTTTTTTATTAGGCAACTGATAGCTAAAATTACTTTCGATAAAATCCTGTAACTGCATTTTATTTTTGCTTCGGTCACTTAAATCAAAATAAAGATATTTCTCAATCATCAAAAACTTAAAAAATCGGGCAACTTCTATTTTACTCAAATTGATTTTACATTTGACTTTTTCAATAATTGGATCTGCATCGTCAAAATCAATAATATCATTTTCAGAAAAATTAACAATATCAATTTTTGAGAAATCGACTTTATCGATATTATAAAAATAGTGTTCTACAGTGTCCAATAAGTCAAATAATATTTCACGATAACAATAAATGCAATCTAACAGCTTAGCATTTTCAAATTGCAACCTACTCGGAGTTTTGTCGTTCCTTTCAAAGCTTTCAAATAACTTTAATAGTGAATCAAAAAGCATTGTGAATTCAATATTACCCTTTTGAAGTTCTTTACGTGCTTTATCATTAGAAATAAGGTGCTCAAAAAACTCATAAGTATAGGGGTCGGAAGAACTTTCGGGTGAAGCTGAACTATACCTGGCTATTAGATTTGATTTGGTTAAATTATCAAAATCGTCGTAATAAACATCATAGAGAAAGTTATAGGCATCCCTCATTTTTGTCTTAACTTCCAAGAGCAGAGTCTTATTATTCAAGCCATTTTGCAATTGCCTGAATAACAAATTCTCTAACTTTTTAGCTTTGTCTTGAATGTCTTTTTCAAAATGTGATGAAGTCCAAAAGCCTTGGAATTTATATCGTATTTCGTTTTCGTTAAAGAAGACGGTAAGGTCAAGAAAATCCTCTAAGGCTTCTTGAAATTCTCTCAAGTAATTTACCATAATTCATATTTTATACACAGCTAAATTTAATGAATTATAATTGTAAAGAAAGAAACAAGAAATTTTTTTATAATACAATCATTGTAATATAAAACAATGATTGTATTATAAAATATTTATCACTTAAATTTCTCCATAAGTTTACTCATATCTTGCATCACGCTGGCATCTAAAACCTTGGCATAGTGTTGGGTTTGTTTGATATTCGTATGTCCCATCATGGCCGATACGTTTTCAATTTTGATACCATTTCCTAAAGTTACTGTAGTGGCAAAAGTATGCCTTGCTACATACCAAGTCAGGTTCTTTTCAATGCCACATAAATCTGCAATTTCCTTTAGATACGCATTCATCTTTTGATTGGATAATTTTGGAATTAGCCCGACTTCTGAATCTCGATATTTTTCAATGATTTTTTGAGTAGGAGGTAGTACCGGTACATTTGCTCTAATTCCAGTTTTTACTCTATCTGTCTTTATCCAAAACATTCCGTTGTTATCTTGTATTAGATGGGATAGTTTTAAATTACAAGCATCTATTGGCGCATAACCAGTATAGCAACTAAATAAAAATATGTTCTTTACATTTTCTAAGCGTGTCGAACTGAAAGTTTTGGATTCAATTAAATTCAGTTCTTCTGTGGTTAAAAAAGTGGCATCCCTTACTTTAAGTCTTCCATCATATTTAACAAATGGATTTTTCTCAATTAGATTGATTTTTATTCCAAAGTTGCACATTGTTTTGAAGTTAGTAAAGTATTTGACAACCGAGTTGTTTTTGATTCCAACAACACCTTTAAACTCACTTTCATATTTAAGATAAGACTCCAGGTTATGGATAAAAGCACCATTGATTTCATCATAGTCAAAATTTTCTCTGCCATAGTTTTTCTTAATGAATTTCTTCATTAAATCAGCTGAACGTTTGTATTTCTGCAATGAAGCGGCAGCTCTCTCATTGTTACTTACCTTTCGGGCAAAATCAACATTATGTTTGTCAAAAATATCCAATATAGATATTGATTTCCGATGTTTTGCTTTTCCTGAAATTTCTTCCTTTAATATTGACAGGTTTATTTCGGGATCGATTTCATAAATCTCATTGAACTTTTTGTTCATGTTTAATGCAAATAAATCAAGGCTCTTTTTGAGCACCTTTTCCTGCTCTAGTTTCAAGAGATTTCGTAGTTTGTTTGTAAACATCCATCTTTCTGTGGAAATATACTTTGTGGTACTGATGGTAATGCTTTGGTTACCCAGGGTAACTTTGGCATAAATTGGGGCTTCGCCGTTTGATTTAACCTTGTCGGTTTTGAGGTAAAAGAAAATTTTAAGCATAACTCTTTACTTTTTAATTAAACAAATTGATTCAAAATCGCTTAATACAAAGTGGTTTAGGAGCGAATTCGGAGCGAATTCTTTCCATTTAGTTACCCTATTTTTTCAAAAATCATAGGGGTACCTATAGGGTAACCGTGCTATGACCTTTTATGTGCTTTTTGACACATCTACCAAAATTGAAAAACCCTTTAAACACTGATGTCTAAAGGGTTTTGAGAGTTTATGTTTCTTTTGAAACATTCATTCCGCGGAGAAAGAGGGATTCGAACCTCGTTCTGTATGCTAGTATTATAAGGTATTCGCTGTAATGGTGGTCGGCAGGTCACTAAATAGGTCACTGTCTCGGGTGTGATAGAGAACGTAAAATTGTTAATCAAATATACGGCGTTTCTCCCATATACACAAGGATAAGTTCATTTTTTATACTGCTTATTGAACTGGTTCGTTTAGGTTTTAGGAAGGCTGTAAACGATTAATTTACTTTTCACAACCCTACAACATACAACGCTGCACTTCTTCGATTGGGAGACCGGTATATTTACAAAACTCTTCTACTGATATATACTGGTGATCTTCTTTGTTAAGATGCTCCTTAATCTTCTTTAAATATCTTCTGGCCTGGGTATATTCTTTACCCATGATTCGTTGAACGTCTTTCGGGTACATGCACACTCTAACGCTGCTTGCTCCCATTTTTCAAATTTGATACTTTAACTATGCCTTTGGTATACCGAATGCATACCTCAACAATACTGCAAATCTATAATATTTCCTGGATTGGCAATAGGTCATTTTTGGTACTTATAGTCAATTATGGTTTACTAGCGACATACACCCTTTGAAATGTCGCGCCAATACTGGAATCTTTGATTATTCATTCACGAAAATGTTGCAACGATTGACGAAATGAAGTGAGTTGTGAAAATGAGTATTAATCAAAAGTTTTAGAAATTATGGCAAGACAGAAAGGCATAATTAAATTAAAAGGTACTATCGGAGGTATTACCTTCTACAAGACTTCGCAAGACGGGCACCTTGCCCGCGAGAAAGGAGGTATCGAAAAAAGTAGGATTGAAAGTGATCCTGCGTTTCAAAGAACACGTGAAAACGGTTCTGAGTTTGGAAGGGCTGGGAAGGCCGGAAAATTGCTTAGAACTGCACTGAGAGCTTTATTGTTGAATTCTGCCGATGGTAGAATGGTTAGCAGACTAACCCGGGAAATGGTAAAAGTGATTCAGGCTGATTTAGTCAGTGAGCGTGGTTTGAGGAACGTAATTGATGGTGAAGCGGAATTGCTTGTTGGATTTGAATTCAATATCAGGGGTAAATTAGGCACAAGCCTATACGCTCCGTTTACAAGCGCAATTGACCGTGTGACGGGAGAAATAACAGTGGATATTCCGCCGTTTGTTCCGGTTAACATGATTGCAGCGCCATCAGGAACCACTCACTTTAAGATTATTTCTGGAGGTGCCGAAATTGATTTTGAGGCGGAAACATTTATTGTTGAAACCTCAGAAACTGCAATATTACCTTGGAACGCTGTGGCAACTGTTGCTATCGCACATACCAATCAGGTAACAGCTACAAGCACCAAACCTCTTTTCCTTGCATTAGGTATTGAGTTCTACCAGGAAGTCAATGGTCAGATGTATCCACTTAAAAACGGTGCATTCAACCCATTGTCAATCTCAAAAGTTGACAGTGGCGTTTAATGGTTATTATTAACCAAAAGTAAAATCCTAAAACGTTTTTTAGGTCAGTTGTAAATCGGAAACAGTTGGGCCCACTGTCCGATAACTGGAATTCAATTTTTATCAATTTTTAATTTTTTATTAATCATGAAAACAAATTTTATATCAAATTTGAAACGCGTGGCGTTTCTTGCTCTCGCCGTTTTCGGCGCATTCGTTGGCTACTCACAGTCACCGCAAAATCCCTCCATTGGTGGAAGTAAAACCTCTGACATAGATCCTTTCGGTATTGGAGGAGGTAAAGGCAGCAGCGACCCTATCGGGCAGATATTTCCAATTGCAAGTCTAAACGGAAAAACAAATTGCATATTTGCCTATTTGAACGACATTGGAGGCGGTGGAAAAGGAACTAGTACCGGCGGAGACACTGGACAGTTCGGCGACGACGATATTGATCCTTACGACATTGGAGGTGGAAAAAGTAGCGATGGAGGATTAGGAAGTCTTTATGGCTTCAGTGACATTGGCGGAAGAGGCTCTAGCGGGACTGGTACATCAACTGATACTGGGCAGGTAAATGATGATTTTGATCCTTACGATATCGGTGGACGTGGCACAAATACCGGAACTGGAACCGGAGAATTTTTATCCTATGAAATTGGAGGAAAAAATACTCCAGGTGATATTGGTCCAGGAAGTTTAGGAACCAATCCGTTTGATGATTCAGATGATGATACAGGCGGTCGTGGTACAGATATTCGCACTGGTGATTTTGTTGTGAATTCACTTGAATATGTTCCAGGAAGAGGTTGTGATATCGAAACTGGCGGACGAGATTCCGGAGGTGGCTTATTGACAAATCCAACCTCTGATATAGGTGGTAAAAGTACTGATACTGGATTGGGACTTATCGTTTTAGCTGATATCGGAGGACGCGGCAGCGGTGGCGGACGAGGTACGTCGACAGGTGGCGATTATGATGACGACGATGATACCGATGATGATACTGGCGGTCGAAACTCTACAGGAACTACCGGTGAGTCCTATGAATTATATTCGTGGGACAGCCTACCCAATTAAGTTTGTATCATGAAACTTGTTAGCAGAGCGCAAGCTCCCACTCCGAAATTTTTTAAGGTGCTTCGAAATGTTGGTTTGGTATTGGCAGCCGTTGGTGGAACAATCCTTGCTGCACCTGTGGCTTTACCAGTGTTAGTAACCTCTGTTGGTGGTTATCTGGTTGTAGCGGGTGGCGTTGCCTCGGCAGTAAGCCAGTTAACGACAATCAATGACAATGTCAACAAATAACCATACTTACATAGGGACAGCCGGAGGGACATTTTTGAGCGTATTGCCGAATATCCAGTCGGCAGATGTTGTGAAAACAATACTTTTAGCTTCTATTGGAGCAGTTGTCAGTTTTACAATTTCATTAATCCTAAAGTGTATTGTTAAGAAGCACAAAAAATAGATAATATAGAAAGCCAAGTCGCAAGACCTGGCTTTCTTAGTTTATGCAGCTTTCATCCGGTTTTGAATGTGGTGCAAATTCCTGTTCATGACAGAGAGGATTTGCTTGTTGTATTTAGATGCCTTATTTCCCCTTCCCCTTGACTGAAGAATCTCAAAATTTTCAAGTGAGAGCTGAATTGTTTCTGTTGGGATGCCATCTATCTTTGCAGAAAGTATAAGCGAGTTTTGTTTTTTATAGTATTCATTGGTAAACACACAATGATTATGGTAGCATCCCTCTATCAGAAATTCTTTAACAGATTCGATTACACTTATAGAAATATTCTTTTCGCTAAAAATAAGCCCAAAAAAGTCTTTTTTCGCTTTTAGGTAATGCTTTTGATTTTTCCCAATTTGTTTTTTATTTTCCTCAAATGTCTTTTTCATAATTTCCTTTTGTTTCCTCGACATCAGTTTATCATGTGCCTTTCTTAAATCTGCCGGACAAACGTATTTAACGTTTTTTAAATCCTTCCAATAGTACTCTAGTAAATCGAGGTAATCAACCCATAATTTAGCATCGCCGACGATGTAGTTATTACGAATGCAGATTTTTAAAGCACCCCAGATTTTGCCATCTTTCTTAATTGGAGTGTTCCGAATATGGTAATACAATAAGTCAATCTGATTAGATTTTAACAATGTTTCTGCGATACTATCTGTTAGCAGTTCCCGAAGTAGGATTTGTGGTGCAATTCCATAAAATTTGCCGCTAAACCCATTCCGCTTGATAATTGGCAGTATTTTGGCTTTTGGCTGAACGAAACTCGGTGTTAACCTTAATCGCGGTGTGTCGTAATTGGGTTTTAGTGCCAAATCACTGCTGATAATCCATTGATCAATATACATAGACAATCCCATTACATTCTTCGACACATAGCGCATACTTCCATCAGCCGTTATGAACATCTGCATCACCTCATGAGCAAAGTACGAAGGCTTCTGTAACTTCTTCATCGTTTTACTGATACAAACCATTCGAATAATTTGGAAATCTTTTTCGGCTGTTACAATCTGATAGTAATCGGTTTCTTTTAAACCATTGCTATACTTATTGGTATATTCCAATTTTTGAAGACAATTTGGACAAATTACTTTTGAATTTCGATTACTGCTAGAATTCTTCCAAGTATAACCACATTCCAAGCAAGAAGTAGTATTCCTCGATAATACAGCGTAATGTGAAAAGCATTTGCTAAACGCAAGGTTGTGTTGACTTTGTTTAATAACCGGAAGATTTTCGCTAACAGCAACGATATCATGTTCTAATTTGGATTTTAGCTTCATATAAATAGGGTTGTTTGATTGGCATCGATGTTTTTCGAAACGGACTTAGTATTTGAAACTGTTTTTTGAACAGGAGCCGCAAGCGGCTGATTGATTACAACACGTGCGGATATCTTTTCACCAACGGCAATTGTATCTTCATCATAGTAGTGGATTGCCATGCTGTAGATTTCATCGTCGGCAAAACCTTGCCTACCGCTTTTCTTGACAGTGTTTAAAATGTAGGTGGCACAATCGTCGATGTTCTTATTTGGCTTTTCCATTGTTTTGGCGAATAAATCATCTTGGGTTGCCAATTTCTCTAAATAGCCTTTGATGGCTTCTTTGAAAGGGTCTTTCAGTTGAGTGTCTGGATTTTCTAACATTGACATTGATTTAAGGTTACTTCTTCAATTACAACTTTTGAATTATGGGAGTACAAATCGTGGTATTTTGCGCAGTCTGTTGCTTTGATACGGCTGTCGAAAACACCGAAAAATACTCGTGATGCTTTGCTTTTCCATTGGTCTGTTTGGTAGAGAATAAATAGTGTCATAATATTTGGCGTTTAGATTAATTACTTGATATAGCGGTGCAGAATAACCCTGCGCATGTCATTAATGAGATTGATATTTTGTTGAAAATTGTTTGCCTGTTGTTCGAGTAACTGCAAGGCTTTCACATCTTTTTGATGTTGCTCGAAATCGGCTAACATTTCGTCGGCTTTACTTGAAAACTCTTTTATAAAATCGTGGATTCGCAGAAATGGAATTACGGAGCCTACCAAATTGCGGTGCCAAAATTTGGATTGCCAAAGGCTGTAGGTTATCCAATAGATATTTTCGCAATCCTGTTCATTTTCGAAAATGACAACAAAACTGTTGGTAAATGGCTCCTTTTGAGGCTTTCCGCTGTTCATCCCTTTGTTCAGAATAAACAAATGCGGTTTGATATAGCAGATTCCTTTTTTGTGGGTTTTGATGATGTAGTTCTTCATGGCTTCGATTTAACGTGAGGTGCCTCGCTTCGCTTCGCACACATAATTTTTCAAAAGAAAAAAGAGAAAAAAGAAAGCCGTCGGTTGAAGTGGAGGGTTTTAAAAAAGCAAGTTTTTCAGATAAAATACTACCCGATACGAGATTTGAAATGCATGTGTGGAACTAATTACAGAAGATGTTTTGGAAATTTAAGGGTGGAGATTTTATCTGAAACCCGAAGGGCTTGAACTTGCTTTTTTGAATACCCGGAACTTAGTTTTGCAGTCTTTTTTATCTCTTTTTTATTTTGATAAGATATCCGGTCGTCTTCGGAAAGTGTATAAAGTTTTTGGGGCTGATAAAATTGCAATGGCTGCTGAACGACTTTTTATCAGACCCAAAAACCTTTATACTCTTTCTTAGGGTTGATTTTTTGAGGATGCCAAAATGCCTTAGAACTGGAGAGGTTTCAACTTACTAGATTGTGCTGATGAAATTGGGAAGCATCTTCAAAAAACAACAAATGCTACTACCGAGTGCGACGGGGCAGCAGTGCGGGCAAGTGTATTACTTTTTATTTGCTACTTGGGGTGTTGTGATTGCTTTTGTGGATAGCAGATGCAAGTGCTGATATAATAAGAAGATTTGAAGCTTTTGCAGCATTTTTTTGAATGAAGTGATCTGCTAGCCGCTAAGCAATTTAAGTGGAGTTCCTGGCAAATAAAACAGTAATACTCTTGCTGGCTTTTTTGGTTTTATGGGTGCCAAATTTTCCCTTAGAAAAGCAAGAGTGGAACTCATTAAAGGTATTTGTTTGGAAATTGGAATGGCACTCATAAAACCAATGCGCGTTGGGTGTGCGGCTTTTTTACATAATGTTATTATAGCTGCGCCAGCACTATAATGCCACATTATGTAAAGAAGCTTGGGAGAAAAAATTACCGGCGCAAGTCACGCAGTGTACGCATTATTGTTACAATAATTGTGACGGTAATTTTTTTAGGAGCGTTGGGAAGGAGTGGCGACAACAGGGATATAAATCTCAAAAGTCGTACCTTTATTTAATTCACCTTTAGCCCGGATTATACCATTATGGTTCTCTACGATTTTTTTTACAATGGCTAAGCCCATTCCTGTACCGGAATAATTTTCATTAGGAAGCAATCTTTCAAACATTACAAAAACACGCTCATTAAATTGTGCTTCAAAGCCAATACCGTTATCACTAAAATTAATATTCCAATAGTCGCAGTTTTGCGGTAGTAATTTTAGTTCTCTTATTTCGGTGTCGCTTCGCTTAATGATGTGGGTTTCGATTGTAATTAGCGGTATCCTGCCTGGAAATGAAAACTTCAAGGCATTGCTTATAAGATTATAGATCAGTTGACGAAATTGGGACACCACAATATTAGCAGGCAAAAGCCCAAGTGCTGAAATAGTTGCGTTCTTTTCAATAATTACATCTTTCATCTCTGATTTTATATCTTCTAAAATAGGATGCAAATCGGTAAATTCGTATTCCCGGTCTACTGTACTAATCCGCGAGAAAGCAAGCAGATCATCAATAAGACGCCGCATTCTCGTTGCTGATGATTGAATCCGGTCTAGATTTTTTACGCCGTTTGATGTTAGATTTTCCTTTTCATCTGCCATCATAATGGATATAAAGGTCTGGATTTTACGCAGTGGCTCCTGTAAGTCGTGACTTGAGATATAATTAAAGGCAAGCAATTCCTTGTTGGCATTTAGTAATTCAACTGCGCGTTTTTCCTTCTCTTCATTCTGGAAAATCAATTCTTCGTTTGCAATGAGCAGACTTGTAGTCTGACTTTTCAATTTTTCGAGGATTTCCTTCTTCTCCTGTATTTCTGCGACTTCCTTTATTGCACGGTTTACTTTTTGAGGAAGTGCCGAAAGGTTATTTTTGGAAGCAAAATCCGTCACTCCATCTTTTATCAAATTTACAGCATTCTCTTCGCCTATGGTACCGGAAATTATTATAAAGGGTATTGGATTCCCTGTTTCCTTTACGATATTAAATGCGGAAAGGGCATTAAATGAAGGCAACGAATAATCTGATAGTATTAGATCGGGGCAAAAGGATTTGAGCAATTCTACAAACTTTTCGCGTGTTTCTACTACTTCAATTGAAAATAAAAGGCCTGATTTGGCCAATTGCCGTACTAATAAATCGGCATCTGACGGGTTATCCTCAAGTAATAGAATTTTAATTGTTTTTTGCATAAAAACCTTAAGTTGGATTCAGCGTAGCTATTTTTGTCTGCTTTATGTGTGTTGTTTAGGTAGACGGTTGACTCAATATCATCCAATACATCCCCATTTCCTTTATCGCATGGAAAAATTTATCACTGTCCACTGGCTTAACGATATAACTGTTTGCGCCAAGGTCATAACATTTTGCGATATCCGGATCTTCCTGCGAAGAAGTCAGAATAACTACTGGAATTGATTTTAAATCAGGATCGCCTTTTACTTTTTCCAGCACCTGCATGCCTGATACCTTTGGCATTTTCAAGTCTAAAAGCAATAATTTAGGATGGGACTTCGGGTTCCTTTCTGAATATATTCCTCTGCAATACATAAAGTCAAGCGCCTCGGCACCATCTTTCACATGTAAAAGCTTATTGGTAAAACCGCTCTTGGTTAATGCTCGAATCGTCAGGATGGCGTCATCTGGACTATCTTCTGCGAACAAAATTTCAATATTGTCGTAATTCATTTTTATTTATTTAAGGGTTAGCATAAGGAAGACTAAAGCGAAAGCTTGACCCTACATCTAATATAGATTCAGCCCAGACTTTGCCGTAATGGCGGTCTATTATTTTTTGTACAATGGCAAGCCCGATTCCGGTACCGTCAAATTCTTCTTGTGAATGCAAACGCTGAAATACACCAAACAGTTTATCATAATATTCCATATCAAAACCAGCACCCCAATCTTGTACACAATACACGACGCTACCGTTTTCGGCGGTTGCATTAATTTTGATTCTTGTTTCAGGTTTGTATTTCGAATATTTAATCGCATTGGATATTAAATTTATCCATACTTGCTTAATTAGTGATTGGTCGCCACTGGCTGGCAAGAGATCGGCTACTTCAAATTGCGGGATTGTACCGCCTTCCTCAACAACTATATCTTCTATAACATTTTTGACAAGCGCATTCATGTTAATTTCGGTCGAAGTAACCTGCTTCCGTCCAAGTTTACTAAAAGCAAGGAGATCGTCAATCAACATACCCATTTTTTTTGAATTGTAGATAACGGCTTCTAGAACCTTTTTACCTCCTTCATCGATAGCATCAGCATAATCTTCCATTAAAATTTGCGTATATCCGTTTATTGCCCGAATTGGCGCGCGTAAATCATGTGAGACAGAATAGGAAAATGCACCTAATTCTTCCTGAGCTTTCTTGAGTTCGTCGTTGGCAAGCGTGAGTTCTGTACCTCTGTTTTCCTGATACGCAAGTTCCCTATTAGTTATAATTAATTCTGCTGCGCGCTTCACTTTTTCAGTGTTCAATTTTGCTTTACGAATGTTCTCCTTAGCAAGTTTCTTATTGGCAATAATGAGTTCGGCGGCACGCTTTTCTTTTTCACTGTTTTGAAAAGCTAATTCCTTATTGGCAATAATAAGTTCTGCAGCACGCTTTTCTTTTTCCTCATTTTGAAAAATAAGTTCTTTATTTGCAACGATAAGTTCTGCAGCGCGCTTTTCGTTTTCTGCGTTTTGGTAAAGTAATTTTTGATTTGCAAGCAGTAGAGCGGTCGCAAGTTTTTCTTTTTCCTTAATTTGGAAATTAAGTTCCCTATTAGTAGCAATTAATTCGGCTGCCTGTTTTTCTTTTTCATTGCTTTGACCCTCAGGTTGTTTTTCACCTATGCTCCGCGCAACTGCTTTCGGTTTTGCAATTTCATGAAAAACCATTTCTTCCATGTTGGCACTTGATTCGCGATTACTATCTCCACCTTTTTTAGTCATAAAGCCAAACTATTAATCAAAATAACGGGCCATGAATTCTTCAAAAATGCCTGTTTTTATCGTTATGAAATTAGTTAATTTCCTTGAGGTTTTGAGTTTCGGTGAATAATCATCCGAAGAGATGAATTATGCAGGGAGGTACTTATTTGCCGTAGTTAATAGCGAAAGTAGTAAATAATAATCAAACCTTATAATACTGCCTGTTTTTCTGTTTCAGATACACAAATTAAAATGGAATATAATTATTTAAAAATGTTCATTTCTTCATTATAAATAGGACTTTGTATGCTTAAAAATTTAGAACACTATGAAACACATAGTTCTGAGTTAGCGTTTTATAAGGTTTGAGTTGTTTGGAACCGTCAGATACCCAAACAATAAAAGGAATATCATATTGCTCTTTCGGTGCAATACTTATGGGTAAACCATGCATGTATAGATTATTTTCACCTAAAGATTCTCCATGATCTGAAACAAAAATCATAGCGCTATTATAATCCTGCAGCTGCTTTAAATTTTTAATCAATTCGGATAAAATATAATCGGTATAGACAATAGTATTGTCATAAGCATTGATTAGTTCCGTTTGAGAACAGTTTCCTAATTCAACACTATTGCAAACGGGTTTAAAAGACTCAAATTGAGGTGGATATTTCTTGCTATATGTAGGTCCATGACTTGTACTTGTGTGCAATACTATCAATATTTTATTTTTTGTACTAGCTACTATTTGTTCTTTTAGTCCGCTCAAAAGAATTTCATCGTAATTACATCCTTCTCCTTTACAGTTTGGTGTTAAATCATCCCTGGATTGATAATTTTTTATATGGACAGGCGGTTCGCCCCAATTAGTGGTTCGCCAAATAACCTCTACATTATTTCTGTATAAATAATTCGGTAAGATCTCATATAATTTGTCCGTATCAGTGTGTTCTAAAATGCATTTTACACCTGCGGTGGTATAAGTAGCACAGGATGTAGCCTTAAAATGAAATAAGTTAGTTGTTTTGGAAAGCAGTGGATTTGTGTTTTTTTTATATCCATATAAAGAAAAATTTTCGCTCCTTGCTGACTCTCCGATTACTAAGACTACGACCGATTTGCTGTTATCTTTTATCGTAGCATTTGGTAATAAAATTTCTTTTTCATTTGCTTTATGTTTATGTATATAAAAAAGAGAAATATTTACCGTATAAGACCAAGGCATTGCAAGCCCACCTAATGTTTTTGAATTTTTATCGATCCATAACCAGTTGCTCCCATTAGCAAAAACTAAGGTTAGAATAAATAAAAGGGCAAGTGAAGAAGTAATTATAAATCTCCTTAGCTTTACATTTATAATTTTGACCTTAATGATATAAATGCCGGGAATGACACCCAATAGAATTATGTATAAGATTAATTTAATAGAAAAAAACTACTTGATTCCTGATAGTTAGTATTGAGTACATTTCCGATCATACTTTCGTCTATTATGACGCTGTAAGTATTAACAAAGTAAACTGCAATTGCGTTGATAATAAAGAATAAGACCAATAAAAATTTCCCAACAAAACGTGACAGAAAAAAACCAGGTAAAAAACCAGAGAATTTACAAGCAGCATTAGCATGATTAAACTTGCAATAAGAACAATGCCGTTCATACTTTTATAATCGACATTCTTAAAGACAAAGGCGTAAAATGGGAAGTGAAACAATAAAACATTAAGCAAACTCATTAGTAAAGCAAAGTGAGTTATTGTCAATTGATTTTTTAACTTAATCATTTAGGCAGTTTGTTTTTAAAATATTTTCATAAAACCAATTCCCATTTGCTTGCCATTATAAAAAGGCGCAATAGTTGAGACGCTATTTTTTTCTTTGGATTTGAATATTTTTTCCTGAATCCATGGATTAATCCAATAGGCAACTTTTGTACTTAAAATTCCAATTCCAGCACCTGCAACTACATCGGTTAGCCAATGTTTGTCGTTATAAATTCTAAATGCTCCTGTTCCTGTAGCAATTATATATCCCGAAATTCCATACCATATCGAGACATCTTTGTACTCTTGCCAAAGGAATTCAGCTCCTGCAAATGCTGTGGCTGTATGTCCTGATGGAAAGGAATTGAAACCACTTCCATCTGGTCTTTCTACTTTTGTAATCGATTTCAAACTTAATACTGACGCGGACATTATTAGATAAGAAGTACCCAATATTATTGTTCTGTCTTTAAAATTATGCTTTCCCTTTATTCCTAAAGCATTTAAACCATAAACTGATGCTGCAGGAAGGTATTGAGAAAAATCATCGATTGTAATTTTTTCATCAATATTCTCGTTGACTTCTTCTTTTATTCCAGAATTTATAAATTTTAATCCATCACTTTCAATACCAATTACTCCATAACCAATTAAAACTGTTGGAATAATTAATTGTTTGAACTTAAACTTTTTGTTGTTTTCTTTTGGCTCATTGGTAGTTATTGTATCTGTTATTTGCTGTGCAAAACCTACTGAACCAACCATAAAAAATAAAAACACTTTTGAATACATACTTTAAAATTTAGAATTAATAAAAGTATTTTTTGGCATAAGCTTGATTTTTAATATTAAAAATTAATTCAAATTTGTATAGAACTTATTTTATGAGAATAATAGATCAACAACGACATTATTATAATTGAAACTACTGATGCTTGTAGTGTACCTAAATCTAATCCGCCTTTAGCGATTGGTTTGGTTAAAAAATCTCCAAAAGTTGCACCAAATGGTCTTGTAAAAACAAAAGCTAACCAAAATAAAAACACTTCGTTAATCTTAGTGTAATAGTGAATTAAAACGACCGCTATGATAATTGAAGCAGTTATCAAAGCACCTTGAATGTAGCTCAGTCCAATAACATCTCCTAAATAATCGCCAAATGCAGTTCCGAGACTGTTTGAAAACAAAACTGCAATCCAAAAATATATTTCTTTCTTATTTTCTGTTATTGGATTAACATTCAAATTTTTATATTTTGAATACCACAGATAGAGTGTAAAAAGTAAACCTGATAACAATACTAAACTACCTATTGTATAACCTAAGTGTAGGCTACGGTCAATGAAATCTGAAATTTCAGTACCTAATGTTGTAGTAGCTATTATAACCAACCAAAACGGTAGCGGTTGATATTCTTTGGTTTTAAGTTGATTGTGTAGAAGCACAATAAAAAAGACAACGGTTATTGCTATTCCGGTTAAATAACCCAAATTTAAAGTCATTGAAATAAAGTCTCCGAGTGTTTCTCCGAGCGTTGTTGCTACAATTTTCATAACCCAAAACAATACTGTTATTTCTGCAATTTTGTTTACACTTTTTGTTTCTACTATTCTCACTTTAACTTAATGTATTTAATTGTTATTAAATTATTTTGCGCTTATTATGCCACTATTTCAAGTCCGTTTTTAATAACTGAAATTTCAATTTTATTGGTTTTTAAGTTGTGGTATTCGCCATCTAACTGAATGTCAACAAATATTTTCTCTGGTAATTCGAAAGCTATGTTTTCAATTAAACTGTGCTGCGCCAATTTAAAAACTTCTGATTTTTTTGAAATCACATGAAGTCCCAGCTTGATTTGATTGATTAAGCTAATTTTTGGAATAAGAACAAAATCTAGTTTTCCATCCATTAGACTTGCATTTGGTGTTAGGCTCATTCCGTAACCCATTTCGTTTGAATTGGAAACGAAAAGCATCAAAGCATTACTATTTATAATTTGATTATTGAATGATAGAATCGCTTTGATTGGTTTGTATTGTAAGCTAGCTTGCAATGAGGCTTTTATGTATGCAGTCAATGTTCTTTTTTTGTAGGTTTCGTACTTTTTAATTATTAAAGCATCAATACCAATTCCCATATTGCTAAAGAAGTAGTGTTGGTTTACTTTTCCGATGTCGATGAATTGGGTTTTTCCATTTCTAATAACTTCTGTTGCATCTTCTAATAGTTTAGGAATTTTAAGATTAGAAGCTAAACCATTACCCGAACCAATTGGAATTATACCTAATTTGATTTTGGTATTGACTAAACAAGATGCCACTTCATTTATTGTACCATCGCCACCGCAGGCGACTATATAATCTGGGTTTTTAGCTATGGCATTATTTGCCAACATAATGGCATGGTGTTTATGATTTGAATAGTCTACAACAATTTTGAATTCTTTTTCAGAAAAATATTTTTCTAACACCGTTCTGCTTAGGTTATGTTTTCCACTACCTGAAATTGGATTAATTATAAAATGTATGTAAATCATTATTTAAGTAGCTTGTGAGTAAAAAGATAATCAGCTGTTTGATACCAAGAGATTGTTTCATTTAGAAAGCTTTTATCCATAGGTATTGATTTTAAACTATTATCATCTTTATTCCATTTGTAAAAATTTTGTCTTTTTTGATCGGATAGTATCATTACCCTATCATTTTTCATTAAAACTAGTTTTCGGTAGGTTCCAACAAAAGCTCGTTCTTCAAAATCTGATTTTAATATATCTTTCCCAAAGAAATTGCTTTCGTAGTTCCAGTGAAGCAGCGAAAAGAAGGTTGGGAAAAAATCTATTTGAGAACACTGTTTTTTAATTTTTTGATTTTGATATTCCGGAAGATTGACGATGAACGCAGGAATATGATAATTTGCTACATCAATTTCATCTTTACCAGCACTGCTGGCACAATGGTCGGCAATGATTATGAAAACAGTATTTTTAAACCAAGGTTTTGATTTTACTTTTTCAAACATATTTTTTAATGCGTAATCGGTATATTTCACTGCACCTTCACGACCGGTTCCTGACGGAATGTCGATTGCATTATCGGGATAAGTATATGGTCTGTGATTGGATGTTGTCATTACAAAATTGAAAAAGGGCTTATTAGACTTATAATGTTCATCCGCTACTTTTATCATTTTAGAGTAAATATCTGCATCACATATTCCCCAAGCGTTTTCAAAAGTTACTTCATCGTCGTTAATATTGTTTCGTACGGTTTTAATTTTATCACTTAATACACTACCGCGTCCACGATCATAAATTGTAAATCCGTTTCCGCCGAAATAGGCGTTCATATTATCAAAATAGCCATCGCCTCCATAAAAGAAATTAGAATTATATCCTTTGCTCTTGAAAACATTTGATATGGTATATAGATTTTGATTTTCTGGACGTTTTACAATACTTTGGCCAGGTGTTGGCGGAATACAAAGTGTCATTGCTTCCATACCTCGAACTGTTCTGGTTCCGGTAGCATAAAGGTTTTCAAAAAAGACACTTTTTTGAGCTAAACTGTCTAAAAATGGTGTGATGTTTTCTTTATTACCAAACTCTTTCATGAAACTGCCACTTAAACTTTCTACCAAAATGAACACTACATTTTTTTTGCTTGGTATTGAATTTGTTGTATCAGATATTGTTCTGTGAATTGAAAATTTATTTGATTGATACTTGCTGTTTTTATCGTTTAGTTTATTTCTAATTATTTGGAATGCTTGATCATCTTTAACCGAAGTGTAAAACTCATTATATACCATTTGATTGTTTCTGAATGCAGCAAAAAAGGAATAAATTCCCGATTTAGAAATTTCAGCATTGTATCTGTTCGATGACCATTCTGCTTTATTATTTGTTACAAAAATTGAAAAGAATAGTGCTATTAATATGGTTGTGGCTAAAACAATAGTTCGGTCTTTTAAACTAGCTTTTGTTGTAAATGTTTCCTTGAAAATATTTAATTTGTAATAGGTGTAAATTATAAGACCAGTTATGGAAAGCACACCAGCGACAAGAATAGGTAGTGGATAAGACTGTTGAATGTTGGCAACAACTTCATGTGTGTAAATAAGATAATCAACTGCAATAAAATTAAAGCGTGTTTTGAATTCATCCCAAAATGTAATCTCTGCAAAGAATGTAAAGACTAATATGAAAATGGTAAGTGAAGTGAAAAACAAAACGAGAATTTTATCAATCCATGATCCAATCCATCTGTTTGGAAATGCAAAGTAGTAGATAACCGATGGAATGATTATGAAACTTATGGTTCCAATATCATAAAAAAATCCTGTTATAAAAGTTCCAATAATTGTGAATAGATTGAATGAAACTTCATCGTATTGCCAAATTATAAATATTATTCTTAGTAAGAAAGAAAATGTTATAAACCATGAGATAAAAGCAAATAGTAAACTGTAACGACTGGCAATTTTTATTCTGTTGAACATAGGTATATTATTGGGTTATTTTAAAAACAAAAAAGCACTCACACCAAATGATGTGAATGCCCAAACATGAAAAAACTAACTAACTGAAAGCAACTTTCCGTTTTCATCAAAAAGCAAATCTTTTCCTTTAATTTCAGCCTCGTAAGTAACGATACCTTTTTCTGAAATTATCTTTGCCGCTTCTTTTACTTTTTGATCTTTATAGTTTTTACCTATGTAATTAAGAATTGATTTTGGTAATTGCGCAGCGGTAATTTCAACTTCTGTTTCGATGATTTTACCATTCGAATTAAATAAAACAGAGTTTTCTATTTTATTACTTTCAAAACTGGCTTCATAATTATTTTCCTCTTTATCCCATTTTACATTTTTTGCATTGGGGTATTTTGACAATAGAGATTTGGATACAATCTCTGGTACTTTTGTTGCTTTTACTTTTTGAGCAAAAGCGATTGTAGATAACACCAATGCCACTACAATAATTACTGATTTTTTCATTGCTATTATATTTTTTTGAATTAATAATAGCCAAAGTTGTAAACCAATGTTGTAGAAATATTGAATTTTGAGTTAAAGGAAAAATAAATTTAGTTTTTTTTAAAATTTATAGTTATAACCCAATCTAATTACTTGTGTTTCGTAATAATCGTTACTAGTGTAACTAAAATCTTGTCCTTGAATTTCTTTTTTGATTACTAATGTATTTAGTAGATCAGTTGCATTTATAAAAAATTCTCCTTTGCCATTTTGAACTGATTTTTTTAATCCTAAATCAATTGAGAAGCGCGATTTTATTTTGCCTTGTGGAATAATATCTGGAGCTAAATAAATTGCCGTTACTTGAGCATCCACTTTTTTAGTTAAGTGTAATGTGTTGTTCCACTTTATATTTCCAGAGAAAACATCTTGTTTCTCAGCAGAAAAGGTATTAGGCTCAGGATATAAATTTTGAACAGTAAACGCACCGATTTGATTGTAATAGGCATTAAGATTAAAATTGGAAGAATACCATTTTGCAAAATCTTGCGAAATTACCATTTCAACACCAGTATTGGAACTTTTATTTACGTTTTGAAAGATGGCATAAATTAGATTACTACTTGGAACAGTTGAAGCTATTCTTGTTATAGTAGCATTGGCAAAACGATGGTAGATTGCCGAATATAAATAGCCTTTTTTCAAGTTTCTTTTGAAACCTAATTCTACTAAATTTGTGAATTGTGGACGTAAACCTGGATTACCAACTTTAATAATTTCGGCATCGTCGTACTTTGGAAATATTCGAATATCAACTTCGTTTGGTCTGTCAATTCTGCGGTTGTAAAACAATGATATTTTGTTGTCATCATTGATTTTATAGGCAAAACGGAAGTTTGGAAATGGTTCAAAATACGAATATCCATCAGTTCTATAGGTTGGATGGTTTGGATTTACCTCGTATTCTAAATCTAAGTATTCTAGGCGTAATCCAACTTCAGCTTCGATTTTATTGGTTTCATAAATGTAGTTTCCATAAACCGCTGGAATAATTTCTTCATAGGTTGCTTCACCGCCTGCGTTTGCGTCTAAAGGCGAGTCAGTTCCCGGAAAAATTGCATATTGGTTGGAATAATTCGGTTGCGAAATTTGAATCCTGTTTCAATGCGTCCGTATTTTAAAGGCTTTATGTAATCGATATTTAGATCTACTACACTTTCATCTGATAATAATTTGAAAGCATCTTTACTCGAAGAACTTGGCAAAATGTTATCGAAGAAATATTTTTCATCTTCTCTGTGAAACGTATAATTGAAGCCTACATTTAATAAATGTCCGGCTTGCTTAAATTTATGTTGATAGGCTGCAGTTCCCATAACTGTTATTTTTAATTCATCCTCTAAAAATTGCCAAAGTCGCAATCGTTCGGAATAGTCTGCATTAAAAAAAGGTTGGTCGCCATTATCTATAATTTTTTCTGAACCAAATAAACCCGAAACGGTTAGCGTATTGTAATCATCAATATTCCAATCAATTCCCGATTTAATTGTTGTAAAATGGGTGTTTCGGTTTCTTTTTAATTGTTGGTTAATTATTGTGCCGTCATTGTACGTTCGTGTTACAAATTCATTCTTATTTAGGGTTTCTGTATATAGATAATCGCCTTGAAAAAACGCATTAATTTTATTTTTGCGATAATTGAGTGATAGCGTAGGATTGATTTTTGGTGTTAGTGAATATTGTGGTCTTATTGTAGGCAAATTTTCTTTTCGTTCCCACAAAGCACCCAAACCCGACGTAAAACCCACTTTGCCATTAAAGCCTTCTTTTTTGTTTTTCTTATAGATGATATTAATAATTCCAGCATTTCCATTGGCATCGTATTTTGCAGATGGATTGTTAATGATTTCGATTTTATCTATTGCTGAAGCAGGAATATTATCTAAACCTGATTGATTTCCAAAGCCTGTTAAAGCGGTTTGCTTACCGTCAATCAATACGGTCACTTTATCATTGCCTCTAATTTGTACTTTTCCGTCTTGGACAGTAACACCCGGTAAATTTTGCATAGATTGTAAAACCGAACCGCCGTTTTGACTGATATTGTCAGCCATAGAAAACGTTTTTTTATCCATTTTATCGCTGACGGTATTTGTTTTAGTTACTACCACCACTTCTTGTAAGGTAGTAGCATCCTCTTCCAATTCAATAGTTCCTTGATCTAAAAATTCGGAAAGTGAACCAACATAAATTGATTGTATCTTGGTTTTGTAACCAATAAAGGAGAATTCTAAAATGTAATTTCCCGATTTTATATTGGCCAATGAAAAGCGACCCTCCTCATTTGTTATTGTTCCTGTGATTAACGCAGCGTCTTTTTCAGTTTTTAATGCCACATTTACAAATGGCAATGGCCGTTTTGTTGTTTTGTCTTTAGTAATACCTGATACAGTTACTGGCTTGTTTTGTGCCCTTAAATTTGCTACCGATAACAGTAGCATTGTTACTAATAGAAAGTTTTTAATTCGCATCATACTTTTCCTTTTAATTTTTTTGAACAAAGGTCTAAATGGAATTTGAAGAAATTTTGAATTTTAGAAAACTATTTCGAAGGTGTGCATTCTATCTATAAAAGAGTAGTTAATAGACCAATGGTTTGTATCAACAATTTTTTTAATGATGGATAGTCCTAGACCATTGCCTTGCGAGGAAGGATTGGACTTAGAAAAACGCTCGTACATTTTTTCAGTCTGCAATGGTAAAAGTGCACCTGTATTTGAGAATAGTAACCTATCATTATTCAGTTTTATATTAATCTGACCATTGAAAATATTGTGATTTATAGTGTTTAAAAATAAGTTACTGATTAGCATTTCTGCAAGGAAATGATTTGAATTGACTATAACATTTTCCTCTAATTCGGTAGTAATACTTATTTTTTTTGAGAGTGCTTGTTCGCTAAAAAATGCTAGTTGATTATTGATAATCTCACTTAATTTTATTTTCTCAATTTCATGGTATGAATTGCTATCAATTTTTGATAACACCAACAGATTTTTATTAAGTTTAACCAACCTTGAAGTAGTGGTGTTTAAATCATCAATCAATTTGAATTGTTCTGAGTTTAGGTCTTTTCTTTGTAAAATATTCTCTAATTTACCTTTAAAAATCGCAATTGGAGTTTGCAACTCGTGCGCCGCATTTTCTATAAATTCTCTCTGACTTTGATAGATACTAGTGTTTTTATGGATTAACCTATCGATCGCGTTATTTAATCTGTTGAACTCTTCGGTTGTGCTTGTTATTAATTTTACTGAGGCGGATTTGTCAATTTCAAATTGTTCCATTTTATCTAATGCGGCATAAAATGGTTGCCATAATTTTTGTGAAATTATTTTGGTGATAATGAAAAAGCCTATGATTAAAAGTACTAATAGTGAAATGAAAAGAATTACAGTACTTCCAATTAGATTTTCTTTTTCGACCATGTTTATTTTAGCTGAAAAAGTGAACCATTTACCTTCAATTTTTACTGGTGAATTTAATACTCTAAAAGGTTCATTTTCTTTATTTAATGCATCGTAATAACTATGATCGAATAAACTGTCTTTTTGAATTCCGTTGTTTTTTTCGAGGTTTACATCACGGTTGAACTTGTTCCAAAGCGCTATATCCTTTATTGTTAAATTATCTCTAGTGAATTTATCAAATTGCTTTTTTATAGCATATAAATCCTCATTAGCATCGTCTTCATATAAAATATTAGAAATAATATAAAATGCCGGACCAACTGTGATTAGTATTACTAAAGCATAGATAAAATAATAATTTAGTGTTTTTTGAAGTAGCTTTTTATTCATCTTCCCATTTATAACCTGTTCCATACACTGATTTTAGATAATCTATTGCGCCCATTTCTTTGAGCTTCTTTTTCATGTTTTTGATGTGTGCATATACAAAATCATGATTGTCTAACATGTCCGCCATATCACCTGATAAATGCTCGGCAATGGCACTTTTGGACAAAACTTTATTTTTATTACCAATCAAAAATAGTAATAAATCCATTTCCTTTTTGGTAAACTCGATTTTGTTGCCTTTGATTTTGACCGACTTACTTATTGTATCTATTTCTATTTCATTAAAAGAAATCACATTGTTTCCATTGAATTGTTTTCGTCTAACCAATGCTTGAATTCTAACTAATAATTCTGATAGATGAAATGGTTTTGTTAAATAGTCATCAGCTCCAAGTGTTAGCCCTTCGATTTTGGTTTCTAGAGTGTCTTTGGCGGATATTATAATTACGCCATCGGTTTTATTTTGACTTTTGAGTATTTCTAATATCTTAAATCCATCGCCATCCGTCAACATTAAATCTAAAAGAATACAATCGTAGGAATATAAATCAATCTTTTCTATTGCTATTTTTAGTGTGCTTGCCGATTCACATACAAAATCATTACTACTCAAGTAGTTTTTGATACTTGTGGCAATTTCAATTTCGTCTTCTATTATTAAAATTTTCATGTTGCAAAGAAACTAATCAATTTTGAATGAAAGTTGAATTACATAAATAATTCTGATCAATGCATGACTAAAAAAATAGGATTATTTTGTAATGCTACATTTATGTAAAGAAGCTTGGGAGAAAAAATTTGCTCACAGCGTATTTTAATTGTTCTTTTTAAGGAGTTCGCCAATGCTGGGAGCATGTCCGGCGCAAGTCACGCTTTGTACGCATTATTGTTACAATAATTGTGACGGTAATTTTTTTAGGAGCGTTGGGAGGGAGTGGCAATTGGAATGTAAACTTTCTTTTTACCATCAAACAAAAAAGGGTGCCTGCTATTTAAAACAGACACCCTTGATTATCGAATACTAATTAATGCTAAAATTTCATTCTCTGAATTCTAACAGCATTTAGAATTGCCAATAGCGCTACTCCAACATCGGCAAAAACGGCTTCCCACATGGTTGCTAAACCTCCGGCACCAAGAACCAAGACAATTGCTTTTACTGTAAATGCCAAACCGATATTTTGCCAGACTATTTGTTTTGTCTTCTTACCTATGTTTATTGCGGTAAAGATTTTATAAGGTTGGTCATTCTGAATTACAATATCTGCGGTTTCAATTGTTGCGTCACTTCCTAAACCACCCATTGCAATTCCGGCATCGGCTAAAGCTACTACAGGCGCATCGTTTACGCCGTCACCAACGAATGCAATTTTTAGGTTTTGAATTTTCAATTCTTCAACTTTCTCTACTTTGTGTTCGGGTAATAAATCACCATGTGCAAGATCGATGTTGAGTTCTTTGGCCACTGCATTTACAACGGCTTGTTTGTCGCCTGAAAGCATTACGGTTTTGACGTTTATTTTATGTAAACTTTGAATGGCTTCTTTGGCATCTTCCTTAATTTCATCAGCAATTAGAAAATAACCCGCGTATTTCTGATTGATTGCTATAACAATAATTGTAAATGGCGTATTGTCGATTTCTGCATCGTAACTGATGTTGTATTTTTTCATCAATTTTACGTTTCCTGCCAGGATTTCTTTACCATCTACTTTTCCTTTTAGTCCGTGTCCTGCGATTTCTTCTACATCAGTTACCGTTACATTTTTCTCAGTGCCTTTTGCATGCTCAATTATAGCCGTTCCCACGGGATGCGTTGATTTTGTTTCTAAAGCTGCGACAAACTTTACTAACTCGGATTCTGTTATATCTACTGCTACTACTTTTTGCACTTTGAAAACACCTTTTGTTAGTGTTCCGGTTTTGTCCATAACGACTACCTGAATGGATGCCATGATGTCGAGAAAGCTGGAACCTTTGAACAAGATTCCGTTTTTACTTGCTGCACCAATTCCGCCAAAATAACCCAATGGAATACTGATTACTAAAGCGCACGGACACGAAATAACCAAGAATACTAATGCTCTGTATAACCAATCCCTAAATACATAATTGTCAACAAAAAGCATTGGCAACGCACAAATTGCAATAGCCATAAAGACAACAATTGGTGTGTAGATTTTTGCAAATTTCCTGATGAATAATTCTGTTGGTGCTTTTTTTGCTGTTGCATCCTGCACCATTTGAAGGATTTTTGATAGCTTACTGTCTGTATAAGCAGTTGTAACCTCAACCTGTACAACGGTGTTTAGGTTGATCATTCCTGCCAACACAGTTTCGCCTTTTGCTTTGGTATCGGGTTTGCTTTCACCTGTTAATGCCGCGGTGTTGAAAGTAGCATTGTCTGAAAGTAATTTACCATCCAATGCTAATTTTTCTCCAGGTTTTAATTGAATGATTTCGCCAATCGTTATTTCGGAAGCTTTTTTGGAAACAGCAATTTTTTCTTTTATCACTATTGCTTCATCTGGTCTTTGATCTAATAATAGTTTTATATTGGATTTTGCCCTTTGAACTGCCAATGTTTGGAATATTTCTCCAATGGCATAAAACAACATTACAGCAACACCTTCCGGAAACTCGCCAATAGCAAATGCGCCAACTGTTGCAATACCCATTAATAGAAACTCTGAAAATATTTCGCCTTTGCGAACGCTTTCAAAAGCTTCTTTGAGTACAGGAAACCCTACCGGAATGTAAGCAACCATATACCAACCTATTCGCACCCATCCTGTAAACCAATTTTGCGTAAAATAATTATCAAAACCAATTGCAATCAATAGTAAAGCTAAACTTATGATTGCCGGTAAAAATAGTTGAAACGTAGATTGATTAGTACCTGAATGGTCGTGACCATCATCGTCAGTATGCGGTGTTTCTTCGTGTGTGGAACAGCAACCAGTTTGTTTATCCGTTTTATGGTTTATCTTTTCTTCGAGGGTGCAACAAAGTTGTTTGCCATTTGCATCATACTTGTGTTTATGTTCCATTGGCTATTTCTTTTTGAAGCCACAAAATTGAAAATTCTGGACGGTATCAAATGGTGTAGTATGGTTTTCTGTAAAACATTTAGTAGTTTCAAAATTCCCGCTAAAAGTTTGCTTCATCGAATTTTCTGAATATTGTTTTATTTCCAATCCGCTACATTTTAAAGGTCCGTTTTCTGAAAAAGTGCCTAACAGAAAATTTCCATTATCAGCCATAGCATTGCTAACGATTGCAACATATTTACTGATGCTTTCTTCTTCTGTCAAGAAATGAAAAACAGCTCTGTCGTGCCAAAAATCAAAATTAACTGTTGGTTTGAATTCTGTTATATCAGAAACAATCCAATGCACTAAATTTGCTTTGTCTCCCAAACGCTTTTTTGCTCTTTCTAAAGCAAATTCAGAAATATCCAGTACCCAAATATTCTGATATCCCTTGTCTAATAAAGCATCAACTAAATTACTATCGCCACCACCAACATCAATGATATTGGCGGTTTTTGACAGGTTTAAGTTTTCTAAATACTCTATTGTAGTTTTAGGATATTTTTGTGTCCAACTTACCTCATTTGGATTTTTGGTTGCAAAAACATTTTCCCAATGTGATTTGTTATTTCCCATTGGTTTTATATTTTACAGCATCCGTCCAAAGACGCAATACCTTCTGTGGTTGCTTTTACTTCATCGGCATCATATCCTAATTTCGATATTCCAATTTTAATAGCTTGCAAATCGGTTTTCTTTGGATTATAATAGACTGTAAATGTCATTTTCTTATCGTCTAGTTCATACATTTTGATACCTTTTATTTTTAGCATTTCTGTTTTAAATTTCAAACCACAGGTTTCACACTCTTTGCAATGATCACAATGCAAAGTCGTTTTTATAACTGCTTTTTGATTTGTTTTCTGTGCAGAAGCTGTATTAGCTCCAAAAAATAATACTGCTAAAAAAGAATTGATTTTAAAATTGAATTTTTCATTTGATTTAATTTTTAATGTTATATAGTATATTAATGTTCGTGTTCGCCACCGCCTTTTGAGGTTGCCAATAAATAGAATGCACCTTTTATTACAATTTTTGCATCACTCGGAATTTCCTCAACCAATTTGACTTCGGTATATCCCAGATCGCTTGTTCCCGGAACAACTTCAATAGCTTTAAAGTGGATTTCGTTGTGCTCTTCGCCATCTTCTTGTTTATGTTCTGCCTCTTTTGTTTTTGTCGCTTCTTCGTGTTGCTCTTCCTGGATGTAAATGTAATATTTATCTCCATTCCTAACAATAGCATCTTTTGGCAATGCCTGAACAGTTTGATTTGTGATGTTGATATTAGCAGCAACATACATTCCGGAAATTAAATCTTTGGCATCACCCGGGTTAATTTTGGCATGAACCGCAACGGTTTTGCTTTCGTTGGAAAAGGATTTATTGATACCAAATATTTTTCCTTTGATTGATTTGTTTGATTGATTGGTTAGCACAAAATCAACTTCCTGACCTACGGAAATTTTACCGAGGTCTTTTTCAAACACATTTAAATCTAAGTGCATTTGACTGTTATCGACTACTTCAAAAAGTGTCACACCTGTTTCTGCATATGCACCTTTGGTTATGCTGATTTTACCAACATAACCACTAATTGGCGACACAATTGGAATTAGCGACGTGTTTCCTGTTAAACTGACATGCAATGCCTGAAGTTTGTTTTTAGCTGCCTGTGCTCTTGCTCTTTCTACGGCTAATTTTGATTTTACCTCTTGAAATGTCTTGCGCGGATTTACATTTTCATCGCTCAATGTTTTTTGGCGGTTGTATTCTAATTGCAAGTATTCAATGTTTGCAATAGCAGAATTATAATCTTCCTGCATTTCAGTAACTTCAAGGTTTTGAATTGTTGCCAATGTTTTACCTTTTGAAACATACGTTCCTTCTAACACATAAATATCTTTTACAACACCACCAATTAAAGTAGATATGTTGGCCATGTTCTGTGGAGGAACTGCCGTATAACCATTGGCTTTGATCACTGTGTTAAGGTTTTTCATCTCGATACTGCCCGTTTCGATACCAATAGTTTTAAACTGTGCCTCGGTCAAGGCAACTTCGGTTTCTGATTTTTCTTCTTCATGAGCTTCTTCAGTTTTCTTTTCGCCGCAAGAAATTAGAAGAAAGAAACAAGAAGAAAGAACCAAGAGATTGATTTTAATTCTTGCTTTTAAACTGTTATTTATTATTATATTTTTCATGTGGTTGAATATTAATTATTGTTGAAAGATGGAAATTGCAATTGGATAGCACTTTGATTGTAAGCATTAACAGCTTCAGCATTTTGTTTTTTAATATCAATCGCCTGGTTTAAAAAACTGATGTACGACCAATAACTCATATCGCCATTAGCATAACTTTTTTGAGCCGTTGTAATAATTTGTTCGGCATATTGCAATCCTTCGTTTTGGTAATAAACTAATGCTTTTCTCTGCTTTTCGAATTCATTTTGTAATTCCTCTTTCTGTAATTTTAAAGTCAGTTTGCTTTTGTCTAACTCTAATTGCGATTGCGAAATACTAATTGCAGATGCCTTAGCTTTTGCCGTGTTTGCACCGCCGAATAATGGAATTTGCAATCCTGCTGTAAAGCCCTGAAAATAGGATTTTGTATCGATAGTTTGACCGAAATACCCCAAACCTAGTTTTGGTGTTCTCATTGCCTTAAAAGTATTGGCTTCCTTTTGATATACTGAAATTTGCTGTGTATAGTAATCGGTTACTAATCCTTCCACTTTTGCATTATTCAAATCGGTTGGATTGGCATATTGCAAAGGTGTATTGGTATCAGGCACAATATTTTCATCTGTTTGAACAAAGTATTGCAATTGTTTTTGATAGACCACCAAATCATATTCTAATTGTGCTTTTTGGGTTTCGATATCCTTTACTTTGGCTTTGGCACTTATTACTTCGATATTACCACTTTCTCCTGTTTGAAAACGAAGTTCTGCATTTTTTAGAAACTTGGTATAAATGTCGTTCAATTCATTGTTTAGCTTCTGAATAGAAACGCCATATAAGTATTGATAATAGGCTAACGATACTGCTTTTTCAATTTCATATTCTGTCAATGCTTTTCGTTTTTCAGCCAATTTTGCCAGTTCTTCCTGAAGCTGGCGATTGGCTTTTGTGATTTTACCAATTGGAAAATATTGCTGAATAGAAATATTGTGGTCGTAATCAACACTATTGAACTGTCCGCCTTGGTATTGCACTTGCAGAGGATCTACCTGAAAAGCTGTTTTCTTGAGAAGCGTTTGCTTTTCGATTTCTTTATCAGCAATTTTTAAATCGATGTTATTTGCCTTTGCTTTTTCAATGGCTTTTTCTAACGTTATTGTTTGGCTGTTTTGAGCAAATGAAAATGTACTGAGTAATAAAACAACTATTGTTACAATTGGATTTGACATGTTTTTTCTTTTTTAATTCCTCTCTCGAATAATAGATAAAGTATTGGTAAAACAATCAGCGTTAGTAATGTTGCCGAAACTAATCCGCCAATAACTACCGTTGCTAATGGTTTTTGTACTTCTGCACCGCCACTGGTTGATAATGCCATCGGCAAAAATCCTAATGAAGCTACCGCAGCGGTCATTAATACTGGTCGCAATCTTGTTTTTGTACCGATTAAAACGCGTTGTAATGGGTCGGTTATTCCTTCGGATTTGAGTTGGTTGAAATAGGATATTAATACAATTCCGTTCAATACTGCGATACCAAATAAAGCAATAAAACCAATTCCTGCTGAAATACTAAATGGCATTCCTCGTAACCAAAGTGCAAAAACACCACCGATTGCTGATAGTGGAATGGCTGTAAAAATTAACGCTGCTTGTTTCATACTATTGAATGTAAAAAATAACAACACCATAATTAATGCTAAAGCGATTGGTAAAGCTACCGAAAGACGTTTGTTGGCTTCTACCAGATTTTCAAACTGTCCGCCATACGTAATATAATATCCTGCCGGAAGTTTGAAATTGGTTTCTAATTTTTGTTGGATTTCTTCCACCACACTTTTTACATCACGACCACGAACATTCAAACCAACGGTAATTCTTCGTTTACCATCTTCTCGGGAAACCTGGACTGGACCTTGTTCGTAATTGATGGATGCGACTTGTGATAGTGGTACCTGTTGTCCGTTGGGCAATGGAATAAAAAGATTAGAAACATCGGTAATATCCGTTCTGTTGGCGGCACTCATTCGTACTACCACATCAAATCGTTTGCTTTCTTCGTAGATTTTACCTGCACTTTCTCCTGCAAATGAAGCCCTTATAATTTGATTTATGTCTTTTATATTCAAACCATACAAAGCAATTTTATTGTAATCGTATTTTATTGTAATTTGAGGCAAGCCTGTTACCTTATCGGCTTTTAAATCGCCAATCCCCTCAATCTTATTGATTTTACCTATTAATTCCTTGGCTTTGTTGTCTAACACTTCTAAATCATCTCCAAAAATTTTAATAGCAATGTCACTTCGGCTTCCCGTCATTAATTCGTTAAAACGCATCTGAATGGGTTGTGAGATTTCGATAGCTGCGCCAGGAATTTTTTCCATTTCCTCTTTCATTAAATTGGCTAAATCTTCCCAATTGTCGGCAGATGTCCATTCGGATTTGTCTTTTAGCACTATAATTAAATCGCCACTTTCAATTGGCATGGGGTCAGTTGGAATTTCGCCACTTCCAATTTTGGTTACGATGGTTTTTATATCAGGGAATTTTGCCTTTAATAATTTTTCGTATTTGGTTGTCGTTTCTACCATTTGCGAAAGTGAACTTCCAGTCATAATGGTCGCATTGATTGCCAAATCGCCTTCTTCGATAGTGGGAATAAATTCGCCTCCCATATTTTGAAAAACGATAATGGCAAAGACAAACATCGCTAGTGAAATGGCTAAAACTGCTTTTTTGAAACGTAATGCCCTGTCTAAAAATGGTGTGTATATTTTTTCAAACCACGCCATCATTTTATCACTAAAATTAATTTTGTGTTTAGTATCTTTTGATAAAAACATGGCACTCATCATTGGCACATAGGTCAAAGACAAAATAAAGGCGCCTATAACCGCAAAACCTACTGTCATCGCCATTGGTTTGAACATTTTGCCTTCTGTTCCCACTAATGCCAATATTGGCAGGTAAACGATTAGGATTATTATTTCACCAAAGGCGGCACTGTTCCGAATTTTTGAAGCTGATTTGTATACTTCACTATCCATTTCGGATTGGGTTAAGTTTTTCTGTCGTTTGAGTTTTTGCAAATGGTGCATTGTGGCTTCGACAATAATAACCGCACCATCGACAATTATTCCAAAATCGATTGCGCCTAAACTCATTAGGTTTCCGCTTACTCCAAAATGGTTCATCAGTATTACTGCAAAAAGCATGGAAAGTGGAATTACAGAAGCTACAATTAATCCGGCACGAAGATTCCCTAAAAATAATATTAACACAAAAATCACAATCAATGCGCCTTCCAATAAGTTTTTAGTAACTGTTCCAATGGCGCTATCGACTAATTTCCCTCTGTCAATGAATGCTTCGGCAACAACACCTTCGGGCAGGGTTTTATTGATTTGAATCATTTTTTCTTTTACCCTATCAACGACTGCGCTAGAGTTTTCGCCTTTTAGCATCAAAGCTAATCCGCCCACAATTTCGCCTTTACCATCTTTGGTAGTTGCGCCAAATCGTAGTGCTGTTCCTTGCTGAACTGTGGCAACATCACGTACTAAAACCGGCGAGCCATTTCTGTTTTTTACAACGACATTCTCTAAATCCTTAATGCCTGTTGCCATACCCACACCCCGAATGAAATAAGCATACTGGTCTTTTTCAATATAGGCACCACCTGTATTTTGATTGTTGCTTTCGAGCGCATCAAAAATTTCAGTAATGGTAACACCTGCACTGTTTAATTGATTGGGATTTACTGATATCTCATATTGTTTTAGGCTTCCTCCCCAAGTGCTTACTTCGGCTACGCCTTTTATACCTTGTAATTGAGGTGCTACAATCCAATCCTGAATGGTTCTTAAATCGGTTACGGTATATTTATCTTCGTACCCTTTTTTGGCATATACATCGTATTGGTATATTTCGCCCAATCCGGTTGTTATTGGTGCGAGTTCGGGTGACCCTATGTATTTTGGAATGTTTTCCTCTGCTTGCTTTAAGCGCTGAAAAACTTGTTCCCGTGCCCAATATATATCGGCTTCGTCTTCGAAAACAACTGTAACGACAGACAATCCAAAACGAGAAAAGCTCCGAAGTTCAATAACTTTTGGTATTGTCTTTACTGATTGTTCGATAGGGTAAGTGATTAACTGCTCGACTTCTTGTGCTGCCAAAGTGGGTGCGGTAGTCAATATTTGTACTTGATTGTTTGTTACATCAGGCAATGCATCGAGTGGTAATTGTTTTACAGAATAGCTACCCCAAGCTATCAGAACCAAAGTGAATAAGAGTATTATAAACTTGTTCTTTATACTGAATTGTATGATTTTGTCTAACATTGAAAATATTATAATGAATTAGAAATCAGCAAAATGCTTTTGCTATTATTTGTGAAAGGTCACAACTTTCTAACCCGAAATTACTCGGGTATCATTATGCTATTTGAGGTGGTTGCCAAATACTTCCGTAGAAATTGGAAGCAAATTCAGAGGTGTAAGACGGTAATTGGGTTTTAATACTTTTAGAAACTACTGCAAAATTATAGCTTAACACTTTAAAGTAACTTACTATTTGAGAGCCACAACAATTACAACTACAAAAAGGAGAACATAAATCGTTTTCTTTATCATGGGAATGCTCACCATGATTAGAAGCAATTTCAGCAGCTCTATGCGCAGCACTATTTATTTCAATATCGGCACACGGTAAACACGAGAGTGCTACCAAATAGATTGCTAATATGTAATTTAAGAATTTCACGATTGTAAAAATAGTGATTTTTTATTTATAGTTTTTAATAAAAAAAAGCAATAGAAATTTATTCATTTTCTTTTTTTAATAGTTAAAACTTGCACCAATACCAAATCCCATGTCGCTATCATAATGAGTTCGGGCACTAAAATTTCTTTTAATAATGTATCGTAATCCTGCCATGTATTCTTTGTCTGTATTCCACATTAAATCCATTCTTACCCTTTTGGAAAGCGGAATATCCATTCGTTCTAACTGAAACCTGAAATTACCATCTGTAAACACCTCAGCCTGTGCCTTTATAAGCATTGGCAAGGTATATTCTAATCCTGCACTGAAAACAGAGCGGTTGTCTTTGGTATTTGACTGTCCGAAAATATTTTCTTCCATGTCACCTTCTTCCATCTCCCTGTACCTCCAATCGAAACCTATAAAGGGCATCAGCCATTGCATCTTTCCAATATACCTTCCAATATGCGTTTCTGTTTCGTAACCGTGATGGTCATTATAGCCCAATCGCCACTCGGTTCCGATACTCCAACGTGTGTTGGCAATCATTACCATTCCGTCATTGCCGTTAGTGGCGAAATCATTTTCTGCCATGAGGTGGAATTTTCGATCATCGGCAAATAACTTTCGCTGAGCCAATTTCGGATTTGGTATTTCAGGATTGGGAGGTGAATTTTCATAACTGAAAACCCTGCCCATTCCGCTCATCATGTGATACAAAATATGACAATGAAAGAACCAGTCGCCACCGTCCTCGCTTGCAGCGAATTCAATAGTATCGGTTTCCATCGGCATGATGTCGATGATGTTTTTCAAAGGCGCATAGTCACCGTGCCCATTAATGACCCTGAAATCGTGGCCATGCAAGTGCATTGGGTGCCGCATCATGGAATTGTTATGCAAAACGATTCGCAAAATTTCTCCCTTTTTAATCAGGATCTTGTCGGATTCGGAAACGACTTTATTGTCCAGGCTCCAAACATAACGGTTCATATTTCCCGTCAGTTCAAACTTTAGTTCCCGAACCGGAGCGTCTTTTGATAATGCAGTGATTGTTGGCGATTTTAGCATCGCATAGTTTAATGTTACGATATCTGCAAGTTCATTAGGATTGTATTTATTTGCCATATTGCCCATGTCGTGCCCGGAGTGATTTTGCTTTTCGTCCTTATCCATTCCCTGCATTTTATATGGGGTTTCGTTTTTACTTTTCCCGTTGTCCATTTCCATGGGCATTTCTTTAGATCCTTTTTCTTGTGGGCCTGTGATTTCGGGATACATTACGGTATTCATGTCCATTTGGTTTAATGACATCTGCATTCCCATATCGTCAAGGTCGCCGTTCATCTTCATCATGTCGTTCATCATCTGCATTCCCTCGAAGTATTTCAATTTGGGTAAAGGTGAAATAAGCTGTTTGATGCCGTTGCCGATGTAAATAGATGTTGATTTTGTACGGTCTTCCGGTGTGGCTAAAAACTCGTAGGATGTATTTTCTGCCGGAATTGTCAGTACAACGTCATAGGTTTCAGAAACTGCAATAAGCAAACGGTCTACCTCAACTGGTTCCACATCATTACCATCACTTGCGACAACGGTAATTTTGCCTCCGGCATAGGTAAGCCAGAAATTACTTGAAGCACCTCCATTTGACACGCGTAACCTTACCTTATCACCAGATTTAAACTGCGAAAGCTGGCTCTCATTTTTCCCATTAATTAAAAATTTCTCATAATAGACATCGCTTACATCCATAGCGTTCATTCTCTTCCATTCATTGATAACCTTGGTTTTGAAATAACCTTGCTGTATGGCTTCCCCATAACTTTGGGTTGTTCCTTTTTTTATTGCAAACCAATCTGAGGCATTGTGCAACATCCTATGGATATTTTCTGGGTTGATATCAGTCCATTCACTTAAAATAACCGGAACGGTTGGCAAATCGTCAATACCTTTGCGGAAATTCGGATCGGAATTTCTTTTGTTCATCACAAAAGAGCCATACATCCCGATTTGTTCCTGCAATCCTGAATGGCTATGGTACCAGTGTGTACCGTGCTGCCGGATTGGAAAAGAATATTTGTAAATACTGTGTGGCTTTATTGGCATTTGAGTAAGATTGGGCACACCATCTTCCTTATTGGGCAAAAACAAGCCATGCCAGTGTAATGATGTTTCTTCATCGAGTTCGTTATGGACATAAATCTCTGCGGTATCACCTTCAGTAAAAGTCAACGTAGGCATTGGTATCTGACCATTGACTGCAATTGCTCTTCTTGATTTTCCTGAAAAATTTACCACTGTATCACGAATATATAAATCGTATCGGACTACTTTTGGTGGCTCGTCTTTTATTATTCTTTTTTTTATGGGAGGACTTATTGTTGTTTTCTCCATGCTTTTCATATCATGTCCTTTATGCGGGTCGAGTTTATCTGTGGAGGAAGATTTAGCCTTTTCAGGTGTTGCCTTTTTAACAGGAGTTACAGCTTTTGGTTTTGCAGTTGCCTTCACCTGTTTTGGTTTTTCTTTTACCAATGCCATTCCACATTTTGGGCATTTACCTGGTCTTGGCGAATGAATTTCGGGGTGCATAACACAAGTGTAAAAAGTTTGCTGGATTTCTTTTTTGACCTGAGCAATTGAACCTAAACTGAACATTAGTACTATTACTATCAGAATATTTTTTTTCATTTTTAATAATTTAAAATTATTTCAGCTTTGGAAGATAAATTGTTATCATAGAATTTACCTTAATATCATCTAAATGTCCCACATTTTTACTCTTTTCATCTAAAACATGGACATGCATATTTGTAGTATGGTGTGTAAAAACACTTTGATGATGGTCTGAATAAAAACCTAAAAAAGTAGCATTGCTATTTTGTGATTTTCCCGAAAAGGCGAATTGTTTGTGGTTTTCCATTGTATGATTAACGCCTGTTTTCCAATCTATGATATGGTAATTAACGGATTGTGGCTTAGCTTCAATTTTGAAAGCAAAAGGCATTGTAATATCATATCCATTTTGTTTGGCAGTTTGTGAAATTAAAGCTTCCAGTTCAGTATAATTTGAAACTTTGGCGCTCACTACAAACGCTTCCCAATTTTCGACATAGCTGTAAACGAGCATAGCCATTTTTGAAACCTTGCCTTTTCCGTTTATAATCTTATTGTCGATTTTCTGACTTGAGTAAATTTCCCCATTTAAAATAACCGCTTCGCCCTTAAGCCCTTCAATTGGACCAATCGCATAAAGGTTCATTTTGGGTAAGGTGTCTAAATTTGCATAAGCATTCAAATCACCTTTCATCATTATGTTTTTCATGGCTCCCGATACTTTTACTTCGGGTATAGAAACAGATGAAAATAAAATTGCTACAAATGCTGGGAAAAGTAATGTGGTTATCTTCATTTTTTAAAGTTTTAAATTTCGCAGTCGCAATGCATTTACAATTACTGATACCGAACTGAACGACATTGCTAAAGCTGCAATCATTGGGGATAATAGAATTCCGAAAAACGGATATAAAACTCCTGCTGCAATTGGTACACCAAGCACGTTATAGAAAAAGGCGAAAAATAGATTTTGCTTAATATTTCTCATAACTGCGTGGCTTAAAGTCTTAGCCTTTACAATGCCTTGTAAATCGCCCTTTACCAGAGTAATTTTGGCACTTTCTATGGCTACGTCGGTTCCTGTTCCCATTGCAATTCCAATATCGGCTTGTGCCAACGCCGGAGCATCATTTATACCATCGCCAGCCATTGCCACAATTTTGCCTTCTGCCTGTAAGCGTTTGATTTCATTTAATTTATCTTCCGGTAAAGAGCCTGCTTTATAAGATGACAGGCCTAATTCATCGGCAACTGCTTTGGCCGTATTGATATTGTCGCCTGTAATCATAATTACTTCAACCCCTTGCCGCATTAATTCCTTTATTGCTTCTTTGCTGGAAGCTTTGATTGCATCAGTAATCGTCACAAATCCAACTGCAATGCCATCAACAGCAATATAGGAAACGGTTTTTCCTAATTTTTGTTCGGCAATAATCTTGTTTTCGAGATCGTCTGAAATACTTGCTTTTACCTGTTCCATTAGTTTTTTATTTCCTAATGCTACTTTTTTATTGGTTACCGTTCCTGTGACCCCTTTTCCTGTGATGGCTTCAAAATCTTTTACTTCAATTAGTGAAATGGATTTTGATTTGGCATAATTGACTACAGCCTGTGCTAATGGATGTTCGCTATATTGGTTTAATGAAGCTATGCTTTGTAATAGATCATTATCGTTGTTATTGGCAGCATAAATTTTTTCGACAGATGGTTTCCCTTCGGTAATAGTTCCTGTTTTATCCGTAATTAAAACATTCACCTTATTCATATTCTCCAAAGCTTCAGCATTTTTTATCAAAACACCTGATTGTGCTCCTTTACCAACACCTACCATTACTGACATAGGAGTTGCCAATCCTAAAGCACAAGGACAAGCAATGATTAATACCGCTATGGCATTTATAAATCCGTAAACTAATGCAGGTTCGGGACCAAACTTTGCCCAAATGAAAAAGGTAATTATTGAGATAATCACAACAATTGGCACAAAGTATTTTGCGATACTATCGGCTAATTTCTGAATTGGTGCTCGTGAACGTGAAGCATCATTTACCATTTGCACGATTTGAGAAAGCAAGGTTTCTGAACCTACTTTTTCAGCTACCATTACAAATGATTTATTACCGTTGATTGTTCCCGCAATTACATGATCATCTTTCTTTTTGTCAACTGGAATTGGTTCGCCTGTAATCATTGCTTCGTCAATGCTACTTTCCCCATCGGTTATTTTTCCATCTACAGGAATTTTGTCTCCGGGTTTCACTCTTAGCAAATCACCTTTTTTGATATCGTGGATTGAAATTACTTTATCGCCACCATCAATTACCAATGTGGCTTCGGTTGGTGCGAGTTTTAATAATTCCTTTATCGCGCCACTGGTTTGACTATGCGCTCTGGCTTCGAGTAGTTGTCCTAATAAAACTAAAGTGAGAATAACTGTTGTCGCTTCAAAGTATAATAGTACTGTTCCGTGTTCCGTTTTGAATTCACTTGGGAAAATATCCGGAAAAAACATTCCGACCAAACTAAATAAAAATGCCACTCCTGTACCAATTCCGATAAGGGTGAACATATTCAAATTCCAGGTAATTATTGATTTCCAAGCGCGGACAAAAAATATCCAGCAGGCATAAAAAACAACAGGAAGCGATAAAATAAGCTGTACCCAATTCCATTTTGAGGCATCCATTAGTTGCAGTAAAGGATTGTTGTGCGCCATTTCTACCATGGCAATTGCGAAAATGGGAACAGTAAATACGACCGCAATTTTCATTTTCTTGACCAAATCTGTATAGGTTTTTTGGTCTTCGGTATCACTAGGTTCCATTGGTACTAAATCCATTCCGCATATCGGACATGAGCCTGGAGTTTCCTGAATAACTTCGGGATGCATGGGACATGTATATAATGTTTTGCTTGCAGTTAGTTCCGGTGCTTTTACCAAATCCATTCCACACACAGGACAGTCACCTGCCTTATCGTATACTTTTTCGCCTTCACAATGCATTGGACAATAGTATTTTCCTTGTGCATTGGCTGGTATAACAGTTTCTTTTTTATGATCATGGGAATGCATGGAACAGCATGATTTTGCAGCGTTATCGTTTGCTGTAGAATGCTCTTTCATTTTACCGTTGCTCATTTCTATGGTGTATTTTCCAACGGCAGTTAGTGCTTCCTGCAACTGTGTTATTGGAATGTGCTTTTCCATAGTTATGGTGGCTATGGGTGGATTTAATGAAACTTTTGCCTCAATACCGTCAATAGTATTCAATGCTTTTTCGACTTTAGAGCGACAACCATCGCAAGTCATACCGGTAATGCTGTAAGTATGTATCATCTTTTATCTAATTTTAATACAAATTTCTATCATAACCGATTTTTGCATTTGCACAATTTTGGGTTTGATATGCAAAATTTATAAATCTTCTATTTGTTTTCTCTTAATAGTCTTTATATTCTTGAAATAGGTGGGTGAAAAGCCCGTTACTTTTTTGAACTGATTACTCAAATGCGAGACAGTACTGTAGTTTAGGGTATATGCTATCTCGCTTAATGAGAGTTCATCGTAAATAATCAATTCTTTCACTTTTTCAATTTTCTGATCGATAAAATACTTCTCAATAGTAGTGTTTTCAACTTCTGAAAAGAGATTGCTCAGGGTATTATAGTCTTGATGGAGTTCTTGTGAAAGATAGTGGGATAAGTTACTTTTTAAGTCATTGTTTTTATTCTGAACCAAATCAATGATCAGTGTTTTAATCTTATCAATCGTTTTACTTTTCCTGTCATCAATTAAATCAAAACCAATTGCACGAAGGTTTTTTAATAATTCGTTTTTTTGATTTTCGGGAATGTCATTCTTTAATTCAACTTCACCCAATTCAACTGATACAGGATTAACTCCCATATTTTCAAATACAGATTTTACTACCATCCTGCATCGGCTGCATACCATATTCTTAATATAGAGCTTCATGTAAACCTTTTTTAATTAAACAATATAAACTAACCCTGCTAACTCCTTAACAAGGTTAATTTAATTTTCTGCCCAAACATTATTCACTCTATTTCTCTGGAACAAGCTCAGTTAAATCCATCCCGCATTTGGAACACTTGTCATTCAGTTTGCCTTGCACTTCCGGGTGCATTGAACAAGCATACATTTTTGGATGGTCTATCTTTGAATGATCCGTCATGGTAGTATCGGTATGCACTACTGTGTCTGTTTCTACTGTAGTTACAGTTGTTTCTTCTTTGGTTTTTTGATTGCAAGAAGTTAATACGAAAGCCATCATTATGGCCGAAAAGATTACTTTTTTCATTTTATTAGATTTTAATTTGCAGATTAATTTCTGGTATATAATTGTACAAATAGTACTGTATAGTTCGTTATAGTTTGTAACACTTAAGTTGTATAATTCATGCTATTTATTGAATGCATTAAAAAAGTTGTACTCCAGGTTTAAATAAAAACCGTTTGGCGCAGTCCTTAACATGGAACTTACCAACTCTTGCCGGTATGCCAAATCTATTCGTGCCTGGCTATTAATAATAAATTGAATTGCCGGAACGACATCAAGATAAGATTTACCGTCTTCGTTTATTGTTTGTCCGACAAATTCAACCATCAAATTGATGTTGGTTTGCTTGAAACTGGTATACTTCTTTGGGTACATTAATTTACCAAAAGACAGGGTGTAATTCGTAGCATTATCCCCAAAATCATCCGGGAAAGGATAATTGGGTTTGTTGTCGAATGCTTTTTCGAAGCTAACGGATGAACTAATGGCTACTTTCTTTATCAGTTTAGTGGCTACAAACCCTGTTTCAAACCCTGTATTGTGTCCCATAATTTCAATTTGTTCCTGATGGATGTCGGCATTATTGAAACTGTATCTGCCGAAAGCAGCCAGACGGAAATGACTGTTTAAATCATCTGTTGAATAAAAACGGTATTTGGTGTAAAAACTTCCTCCTTCAGTAACCAATTGATTACTACGATTACTCACAAAAGCAGAAGCCCTAATCATCAAATTCTTATTCAACCCATAAGTAACCTCCGGCATCAAGTGGTAATTATAACCCGATACAAATTCTTCCTTAAACAATGACTGTGAAAGCCGTACACTTAACGTATTTGCCGGGACATTACTCGCTGGGTCTGAGACTACAAATAACTCCTGACTGTAATTTTTTTGAAATACAAATACAATAAAAAAGAGGACTGTCTTTCTCATTAGTTGACAATTTTAATGTGAAAATCATCTTCATTGTTTGAAGCATATGTTTCAACATTTTTAAGCGATTTTGATAATTTTTTAAATTCTTTTTCGGTTACATATCCCTTATCTAATACCTGAATCTGAACCTCATCATCTGTACTTGATTTATTGTTGACCAGAACATAAGATGTTTGTTTAATGGTTTCTGATTTTGTTGTAAGCACCAAAGCACCAATAAAAAAACCGGCTTTTTCTACCTTTTCCTTAAACACTTTTGGGCTTAATGTGTTGCCTTCTTTTAGTGTTACTGTAAACGTATTAGTGTTTAAGTCGGTCTCCACATTAACCACTTCGGGTAAACTTTTGAGTTGTTTGTTTATAGCATTGGAACACATTGAACATGTTAATCCCGTAGCCCTGATTTCAGCTTTTGAAATTTGTGCATTTACTTTTGTGCTTGCCAGTATTACTATTGAAACTAGTAAAACGTATATGTTATTTATCTTTTTCATCTTTCTTAATTTAAATATTTAATTATTGTTTCGTCGCTTGGATTAACCGCTATTAAAATTCCATCTTCGTTAAAAAGAAATTTAGATGGTAATTCTTCGACCCCAAATTGAATCGCGGTAGTTGCATCAAAACCTTTTGGATCTATTAGTTGTGTAAATTTTATTTTGTCTTTTTCAATGGCCTTTATCCATTTAGATTTATCGGTATCTACTGAAATCCCAATGATGTGAAGTTTAACAGCCCCAAAATCATTATGAAGTTTCACTAACTTCTTATTGCCCAATCTGCACGGCGCACACCAAGAAGCCCAAAAATCAATCAGCATAAATTTTCCTTTGAATTGATTGCTACTCACTTCTTCATTGTTTTGATTATTTAAAACAAAGCTTGGCATTTTATCTCCAATTTTGAATTGCGCACTCAGCGTTGTTGTAGCAAATACCAGGATTATAAAAACAACTAATGTCCTCATTTTTATTTGATTGTTTCTACCGTTTTTCCACAACTTAACATCATCGAACCGAAATACGGATTCTTAATATTATTTTCTTTGCTTAACCAATTGGCACCTTTTCCATCATTTGCCATTGGACAAAATTGATAATAAACCGTTTCATCCGATTTGGAAACTTTAATCAATTCGTATAGAGAAACGGAAAGTGTATCAAAAGAATCTCTTTGTTTCTTTGCATCTGTACTTGATGAAATTGCTGTGGCATCTTTTTTAAGATTTTCTAAAACTTTCATCCAAACTACGTGAACATCCATTTTTAATTCACCCATTTTCACTGCATTTATGGAGGCTAATAATTCTTTTGCAGCTGCTGAAGCCATGGCTCCATCAGTTTTTACCAAGGCATCTTTTAAAGAAAAATAGCTTTCATAAACAGCATCTAATTGACTCATTTTTGTTGCTTCATTTGTTTGCGTTTCAGCATGGTTGTGATTTGCGTGTTCCTCTGTATTAGCAGACGTTTGTGTTCCTGTTTTTACTGCAATTTTTGCAACTCTATCATATTGACAACAACCATGAAGATTATCATAAACATCATCTGGCGCAAGAAATTTTTCACTATCATACCCAGCAAGGGCAATGCGTTTTAAGATCTCATCTTGATTGGTTTTTTTAGAATCATAGGTTAAAGTAGCCATACCTGTTTCTTGATTCCAATCGACTTTTGCTACATTTTTTAAGTTTCCTGCTTTTTCAATTTTAGATTCGCACATGCCACAGTTCCCGTACACTTTTACGGTTTCTGTTTTTACGTTTTTTATCTGCGCACTTACTGCAGTTGATAGCAACACACAAGTTGCTACCATTATTTTCATAAATGAATTTTTCATTATAGAATATTGTTGTAATCAAAGTGATGGACTTTGATTGATTAATAAAATAAATTTGAATAAATAACAGTTGTGAAAGAAAGTTATTGCAACACAGATATTGGTGTAGCAAAAAAACCTAAAACTGTTGTGAATGGGATAGCAAAATGCTATGAATTTGACACACTTATGGCTGTCAAAATTTGGATTTAGCTTATTTTAGGAATTAGCCAAATTGAATAAAAACCATCTGAGATTGATGGTGTTGTGTATAAAAATTTAACTTTCCCGATTGAAGAATAGCTAAACATATTATTTTTTAAATTAATTTCAGATAAAAAACTTACTGAAGAAGCCGGGCACGTTGAAGAACATCCGCATTCTGAATGACCACATTTGCCTTTGCAACCTTTATGGTCTTTCTCTTTGGAACTGTCATTATTACAACAACTCTTTTTTTCTTTTGTAGTAGATGAAATTTCTTTTTTACAGCAGCTCTTTTCTGAACCTTTACCACAAGCCATAGCAGTATTAGGCATGAAGAACATGCCTAATAAGACTAATAATATGAAGTGGTATTTTCTCATTTACAAAATAAAAACAGTACAAAAATAATTAAATGACGGCAATACAGCACTAATTATTTGTTAATTGTTACCATTTGAAGCGTTTTACCCTTTGCTCATATTATTAATGTCGTCCAAATAATATTGTAAATCGTATAAGTAAATTAGCTCATCATCTTCCTGTTCCGGCATTTGTGCCAGTTGTACAAAATTTATGTTTTCTGCCATTGATTTTTCTCCAAGTAAATCCTGCAACATAATATTTATCAAAGTCGGTAAATTTTTATTGTGTGAATAGATGGTGAAATTCTTCAGGTAAACGATCATATCTATTTTTTTCTCACCATCATATTCGAAAGGAATAAATTTTAGTTCGCTTGTTTTGAGTGTTATGTCTTGGATAACGTAAGGTTCATCAATTCCTGCTTCCATATCATCTATGTCCTGCCTTGGCTGGATAAGAGCTGTAAACTTCCAATCCCATAACTGTGGAGCAGTTTTCTCAAGCTCAATTGCCATATGGAAAAGTTCTTGTTTCCCTCTTGCTGAAATCATCATCTGTGTCTTTTTTTCTTCACTTTGGGGAAAACGATTATATATTCAAGTCCGGGGAAATAAAACTGTAGGTGCCAATTCATCCAAAATAAATAATGTTTTTGTTTTTTGTAATCTAAGCTCATTAGATTTTTCAGACTGTTCTTGTGTTCGAGAAACCATTTCCAAAAGTGCTTTGTCGCGTCTTTCATTGTTTTTAGTATTTATATTAACGTTTGTCTTTTGTATTTTTATCGTATGCGACGAGATTCATCATCTCTCTAAGACGGCTTCGGACTCGAATGCCGTAATGCTGCTCAATCTCTGATGCCGATAGGTTTGTAGTGATATGTGTCGGGATTCTTTTAGCAGTAAAAATATCGTAGCGGCTTAGAAGCACTTCGGCCATTACGTTGCATTCGTTGCCATAATATTTCAGATTGTTTTCAATTCCAAGATCATCGAAGCAGTATATTTTTGGCTCGGATGTATAAAGCTTTCCATTGGCATATCGGTGGATTACTTCGTAACCATCTTTTATGAATTCGAAACTGATGTCGCGGCACGGCTTTATTGAAAATTTATGCGGCACAGGTGTTAGGTATTTCATGATATTGAGTAATGATGTTTTACCGCAACCGACCGGACCCGAGAGTAGGATGCCCTTCTCCAAATCTAAATTATAGCGAAAGGCGGTTTCTTCGTCTTTCAGAAAATAGGCAATGAAGCGGTAAATGACGGGATGGTCGCTTTCCATGATTTGGAAATGTGGGCCGTATAATTCCTTACCTTTTTTTCTATCCAGCTTGTTACATCGGCATAATCATAATGGCTCGGAATAGTCTTTTCCTGCTGAGCTGTCGAGTTGTTTTGATCTGTCTGTTCGTTCATTGGTAATGAATTTTGGGGCGTTTAACATCCAGTTATTTGCTGCGGCCTGCCAGTCGGCCATCGGTGTTTTCCCACCAACTAACCAGCCGATGCTTTTGAAATAATTGAAAAACTTATTGGCTTCCGTTTCTGGAAATTGTTGTTGGCTGAAGTAGTTAAGTACTTCTTCGAGATCCGGAGGTTCTACCTTTTCTTTTTGCGCGGAACTTTTTTCTTTTGGTATTTCTTCTACATTTTTAAAAACTAAATTTTCTTCAATTTTTTTTCTGGCTCACCCAAGTTTGAACTGTTTTGATTGTTTGAATAGTTTGTATTGTTTGTATTGTTTATAGAAGGTACTAGTACTTGTTCATTATCCTGCCTAGCAGCTGTTTCATCACCAGTCTGTATCTTGTTTACAACCTGTTCATCGACTGGTTCAAAAATTGTTGTGGCTGGTTTTTCTGATTTAGATAAAGGTTTTAGATTTTCTGAAAAATTAAATAAGAATACATGGCTGCCCTTAAATGGATTATATGAAGGCTCGTATTTGATATAGCCTTGTGTATGCAATGCTTTGAGGCATTTGTGATAGGTTGCCTTTGAACTGATTTTACTGATGCGCATTATTTCATCGCGGGAGATACTAATAGGATTCTTAAACCGATTGTAATTCCAAAACTGAAACAAAGACATATATAGGCTGATGTGAGTGGGATTCAGTTGCCTGTCATTGGAGACTTTTTCAAAAAAGCCAGTGAGGTGTTTGATGTAATTCATGATCAGAATTACTTTGAATTGAAAAGCGTCCTTTCTGAACTGACTTTGTTTTCATCCAGTATTTTGTCAATATCCTTTTGGGCGTAATAAATGATACCGCCAATTTTGGTATAGGACAATGTTTTGTTGATTCTTAATGTTTGAAGTGTTCCGGGAGAAATGTTTAACAGCTTTCGGACTTCTTTTGATTTGAGCCACTGCTTAGTTTGCTGGGATTCGGTTTTGAATAGTTCTTTTAAATCATTCAGCAATAAAATCCTGAATTCTGCTAAATCATCTTTTGTAAGTATTTCGACTGCCATAACGTATGTTTTAAGTTGTTATGGTGCAAAATTGTTTCGTTTGCTTCAATTTATTTCACAAGCCGTTCACAAGTTGTGAAAGAAAAAATGCAAATCAAGTCGAACTGTCTGTGTTTATTGACTTCTTTAATTTATAGATGAAATAAGTTGGCGTGATTCCTGTATGTAATTTAAAAGCACGTGTGAAATTTTGCGTGGTTCGAAATCCGGCTTCCTCACCAAGTGCCTTATGCGTATAATTCCTGAACCTGCTTTCGGTTTTAAGCATTTCTACAATGTAATCCAGCTTTAAATCGGTGATGTATTCAATAGTACCTTTTCCACGGTACTTTGCGATTACTTTTGTAACATATTTATCATTAGTATTAAGTAGCGACGCCATTTTTCTGACTGTCATATCTTTTTCCAAATACTTCTTGTTGATTTCAAATTTCTCCAGTTTTTTGACAATTGCGGCTTCGATGTCGGGACTGATAGTCCGACTGGGTTTATCAATGCTATCTGTTTCTGTTATTCCCTGAAAGTCAATCTCTGACTCATCGAAAATCGCATTGGATGGTACTGTGGGATTGGCAGTATTGCGATTCATTAATTCTTCAAATAACTTTTTATTCCGTCTGTTTTTCCGAATCAGATAAATGATAATTAAAGCCATAAGTACAACCACCATACAGGCAATAACCCTCGTTATCAACATCGTATCCTCAATATCTTTTTTGGCATTGATAAGTTCCTTCGTATCATATTCCTTGACAATTTTTTTAGAAGGTATTTGTAATCCTGAGCCAGTATCTTATCGACTTTCAACAATTGACTAATGTAATAAAGCTGCAAATCTGTATTTTTTCTTTCCTTATAATAATCAATTAAATATTCATATCCTTTCCGGAGATCCGGGAGTATGTATTCTTCCCTTTTAAAGATTAGATCAACTTTTTTAAAATAGGCTACTGCTTTGTCACGCTGCTTTAAGGACCAATGAGATTTTCCAATATAAAAATATGCAATTGCTTCGTTTGCATAATCCTTTAGCTGGATGATTTCAGGCAGTGCAGCATTTAGCTTTTTAATAGCTACTGTATAATTTTCTTTGAAGCACTGGTTAATTCCCTCTGAATGCTCAAAATAAAATTCCATTCCGGTTTCTTCAAAAAGCCGACCTTCTTCAATTGCCAAATTATTGGTTGCTGTAGCCAAATCATATTTCCCAATCCTTACATAACTCAATCCAAGCATATGCATTGAATTTAGATAGGCGCGGTCGTTTTCCTCTTTAAAAAATGCCACACATTCCCTAAACAAAGCAATCGCCTCGTCGTAGAAACCTAAGTAGTATTTAATTTTTCCAATCTCATACTTTGTCTTGTGAGCGAGTGCGGGATTATCCATCTGCGAAATATAACGGTCGGCGATCAAATAATTATCGAGGGCCTTTATATGTTCCATCTGGCGGTAATGAATTATCCCTTTTGTGAGATAACAAGATCCAATAAGTTCGTTGCTGTTAGCTTTTTTGGCATTGGTAATCATGCTGTCTGCATAAAACAGCCTTACGGATTTATCTGCATTTATGATACAGGCTTTATATGCCAGTGCCAAATGATTAAAATTCACTTTTTCCTCTTTGGCGTTCAGTAGTAAGGCTGTGGCATAAATTGTTGATTTGGCTGGATCGTTAATTGAATTTCCAAATCGATTGTGCAAATAATCAAAACTTTTATCCGAAAGAGTATCTAAACGTGAATTACTGCTACGCTGTGAATAAGCACAATGTACCATCAATAGTAAAATAACTACGTGTCTCTTTTGAATCATCTGTAAATATTGACATTCCTATACAATCGCGGCACATATTAAAGTCGTGGCAATTTGCGAATAAATGTAAAAAAATTATTGGAATACTTCCATTCAAAGAAATAAAATTCGATGAATAACCTTACTTCAACTTAATCATCTGAATGATGGCGAATTAAATCAAAAACTTAAGTATGCGGTTCGGGAATTACCTACAATGCGGTTCCCGAACCCCATAGTAGTTGGCTTGTGGAGAGCAAAATGCCCCTGTAGATTTGCCTTCGAATTCAAACGGTTTTGTTATGAGAAAAACCAAATACACTGTTCAGATTACCCCGGGCGAAATGAACTGATGAAAAAAAGTAATCAGTAACATTTTAAACATTTTAACAACCATGAAAAATATTTATTCATGCTTAATAATTTTGACTTTTTTTGCTTCCTGCACCCAAGATGAAAAAGCGTACCAGGAAATTATCCCCGCAATGAGCAACAGAGGCGGAGGTGACATATTACCAAGATATAGTGCGAACCAGTATGATAACGCCGGGCGTATATACGATGAGATTTTTGACAGCTATTATGATGGAACAAGCCGTTCGACGGATGTACAGTCAGTGATAGCAGAAGTAGAATCTATTGCCAATGCCAACGCTTCATTTGAAAGTATTAATGCTTTGGGTTATGAGACGCTATCCACAGAACGTGTTCAGTACTTAGCCAGCCGAACTGTATCAGATATTGGAGGAGTGATAGGTGCAAGTGATCTATCGGCTACTGCAAAGATAAGTTTTAGCAATTTTTTACTATCATTTGTTGCGCTTTACTCCTCTGAAATTGAAGCAGTAAAAATGTATGATGCGGTAGTAAAATATGAGAGCACTGTCATAGCAAGCAATCTGTTTACAGAAAATGACAAGCGTATTATGTTAACTACCACTTCTATAGTACGGCATACTTCTTACAGGGCTAAAAAGAAACCCAAGAAGAACACCGATCCTGATTGGCTTATATCAGTCGGCCACGCTTTCGGCACTGAAGAAGGTGCCGAAGAAAATGAGGCAAAAGCAATAGTAGTAGCGCTGGCAACAGGTATTGTTTCGAATAAGTAAGAAAAAAATAGTCCCTCTGACGAGAGGGACTATTCTATATTTCATCGGCATCATCCATACGCAACACCAATTTATCCTTTAAAGAGTTCAGAAACTTTGTCCTTTCGGATTTCCTTGCGCGAATTTCCAAAAACACTCTATGAAACTGCCCCAAATCAACGCCAAAAGCAGATTCAAAACTCTTTACGACTTCTTTTAATTCTGATTGGCCATTATTAAATACACCTTCCGCGTGTAGTGCGTAAATCAATTCTATTAGTGCCACTTTTGAACCGGTCCATGATTGCCCTTTATGATTGTCATTTATTGATTGACTAGTTTGAATTTCATCAAGTTTCTGCATTTCTGATTCCAGAAAAACTTTTAGTGCATCGTTTGCCAAAATCTTAGCGACTTTGTAATCATGTGATGTAGAGAACCGTTGGTCCGCCTGAAAGTAAAAGCTGTCCAAAGTAAGCTTTACATCAAATTTGCCACGAACGAAATATTTGTTGTCAAGGGTCTGGTTTCCGGTTCGGTAGTACCGATAAAATTCAAGATTTTCATTAAAAAAGAATTCGAGTTTAGCCAGTTCTGCTTTATAATAATTCCGGATAGTTTTTTTGGAGCCGATGGGTTTGTTCGAGGTAATGGTAAAAATTTCATTGTAGTATATAAGCTTTGATGCCAACTGTGGCTTGCAGTAGCGGAAAAATTCAATTTCATCCGTTTTATTTTGAAATTGATGCAAAATGAATTTCGTTTTCAATTTTTCGAGAACTGCAATGGATGCCTTAATACCGTGTTCCGCATATTCCAGTGGTTCGGCAGTTTCGGAATGGATTTTATCCAAACGCTGCTGCAGCTCGGACATCAGTTTTTGGGAAAGCAATTTCATATTGCGTTAGTTGAATTTGACCGCGACAAATCTATTGGAGTGGAATAATTGATGCAAGTGGATGAGTGTGTGATTCCCGAATTACATAGTGTTAATTCCCGAATTGCAATGTATAATTAAAACAGAATATTTATGTTTGACTTTATAATTAAATCAAACCCAATGATCGCACTTTTACCTTCAGTTATGTTGTTTGTCTCATGCATTATACTTTTTATAAGAGAGGTTCAATTAGATAGTAAGCGGTTCTTAGAACAAGACCGATTGGCGGATGAACATATACTTAGAGAAGTGGAACGGTTTAAAAAACAAATGGAGTTGCAGGACTAAATTGTCGCAAATATTTACTAAATATGCGACAAAAAAGGAGAAAATTACTGTTTAAAGTATTGAAAAAAGGCAACTTGTGAATTTTGAAAATGCGGGAGAGGTAAGGCGTTTTTTGTTGAATAATTTATGATTTGCAACAAAGAAACTTTGGCAAAAATATTTTTTACCAAAGCTTAATTTAACTTATTTACCGAAAAGCACCGCGTATCTTTCTTCCAAAAGCTCCCTGTACTTTTCTTTGTATTCTTCGGAAAGGAATGAGCTGTTTATCCATTGTAATGCTACCGACTTATTTTTGAGAAAGCGCAATACCATACCTTTTAGCTGTTTGTCGTTTAGCCCTAATTTTTTACCCAATCGCTCAAAGTGTTCCCATTTTAGTTTTTTCTTTTTGCCTTCGAGTGTCAATGCCAATTCTTCGGTATCCTCGGGGTTTACTATGGCTACATTGAGCAGGTCATACGCTGGAGCCAATGACCAAGTATCGCCTGAATTGATCATTGAAAAGTTTTTGAGGTGCATGTCATTATTACCTGTAAGGAAACTGAAAATTGCCAGTTCCAAGAAGTAGAGAGTGTCTAACAAAGTATTACTGGAGTATTCCTCTAAAGCCTTTCCTATTTTTTCCATAGAGCTTTTGTATTTATCTACTGCCTCGGTAATTTGAAACATATCGAGCATGTGGATTTTTTCGCCGGATGCTGTTCGGTCAATGCGTTTGGTGATGTACGACAATTCGCCCGACTGTAGGCGTATCAGGCTTGACATTACCGTATTTATACCGAAGGCTTCTGCCATTCGCATGGTAAGGTGTTCGTTTTCGGGCATTTCGGGATAATTTTCGGAAGGTGGCTTGAAGATATAGTTTCCTCCTAAAGCGCCTACTACTGTTAACCGTCCTTTGCTGCCGTCCTGCATCGTATCGTTTATCAATGACAAGGATAATTTTGGCTGTACTCCGGGAACGGCTACGCTTCGCTCGACTACATTTTTGGCCAGCTCTGCCATATCTTTTAACGTGTGCTCAAATGCCGGAGGCTGTTTTGTGCCAAAAAATGCCAGGCTGCAGTGCTCGTGAAAATCACTGTTTTCATTCTCTAATGGCTTGTAGCAATATAGACACTTATGCATTTTCTGTGATTATTGGTTGAACACTTACCGCTCCGATACAGTTTTGGCAGCATGCCAATAACAATCCCATACGGTCACTTTGATTGATTTTCCAGTTTTTGGAAGCTATATCCAATAACCAGCCTTCGGGAATCAATCCTTCAAAAAAGGAAATAACCTTTTGTCTGTATAGGGTTTTGTGCTTACCGGCATGGCGAATGTGAGAAACTCATTTGGATGGGCTTCTGCATACTCATTGGTATATTGAAATGTATATTCTCCTTCATCTGTCTCGGTGAGGGTGCCTGTCAACAGGTCTTTATAATAAATGGCTGCCTGTCTCATACGGTTTCATTTTTAGATAACTCTCTTGTGCTGACCGGTGCCAGTGTGTGCCCAAACATTTTGAGTACCTGATTTGCCTTTTCGAGGTTGAGGTTTTCCTTGCCCTGTTCTATTTTTCGTATTACAGTAAGGGCTACGCCAGCACGCTCGGCAAATGCTTCCTGTGTGAGATTTACTTCATTTCTTTTTTCCTTTACAAAAGCTGCTAATGTTTTCATGGCTTTCCGTTAATTGTTTTATTTTATATGCTTTTGCATATAATTTAATACAAATATATAAAATTATATGTAATTGCATATAGTTTTGTATAAAATAGTAATTTTATATGTAATTGCATATAGTTTAGTAAATGGAATAGTAAAATTAATTTAAGATAAATCTTTAATAAGACAAGATAACATGTAAATTATTATATTCGTTACTGGCTATAAACAATTCTAAAAGTAATTACGTAGAATGGAAAGTACTGAAGATCTAGACATAACCTATTTAAAATCATACCTTCCTGGACAGGTAATCGATGTTGATGTTCTTGAAGTAATTAAGCCTTCACAGATTATTACCAATTGTGTTTATGGTTTTACAGGAAGATTATCGATTCTTGACTTATCATGGTGCTTACCCGAAGCTCAAGACCAATTTGAAGCTATAAAAGTTGGTGACAGAATAAGTTGTGTTATAGTTGATGTAGACTTTGATAGTAAACAAATTAAGTTAAGCAAAAAACATCTTGAAAAACAAAAAAGTACCATAATTAAATGGACACGTATTGATCGTGGAGATGAACTTATAGGTAACATCACTGAGGAATATTTAGAATTTGATTTGCTTAAAACTACAGAAGGACACTATGGCTTACTCCCTAAATCGTATTCCACAAAAATTAAAAAAATTTAAAAGTTACGGTATACTCTAAACTAGATGATTCAGAGCTCTTAATGTTTATTCCCGCAGGCGAAGAATTGGAAGAGCCAGAGATGGAATCTATCATTACAACACAAGAAAGATTTAACAATATAGAAAATGATTTCGCTACTTTTTCGAACTTTAAAAAATCAGTATTAGGCCAGTATGCTACAGATGAAGAATTAGAAATTATCCAAAACGGATTTTTGTTGGATAACGAAATTTTTTCAAACGAAATTTTGACTAAGTCAACACTGTATATTCAATTTGAGCATAACAGACCAGCATATGAAATCACATTAAAAGAAAATGCAATTCCATATTTTTTTGAAAACGGAACCTATTCTGAGGAAAATGAAAAAAAAGTTTTGGAAAAATTAGCTAACGTCACCTATTGGTTTAGGGTTAATAAACAACGTAAAAATAATAGCGATAAGGATGTAATTAATTTTACTTTATTTACTGAAGATATTAATATCAATGGAGAAGTATTTACTTCAGCTGATGAAAAAGAAACTTTATTTATAATTAAGAATTTTAATTTTGGACATGGTAATGAGATTGCAACTAAAACGAAAAAATATGCAATTCAAAATGGTGCCTTCCTTTTTCTTAATCCCCTAAAAATACTGCCACCACTTAAATCATTACCAATAGGAATTAATCAGAATGAAATTCTACAGCATGCCTTATTAAAGCACGAATGTTTTGAAGTAAAGAATAGGCTCAAGAAGAATACGGGAGAAATTTTACGCCAAGAAGGAAGAGCACTGCAAATTTTTGATAAATATTTAGAGTATCAAACAGATATTATTGCGAACGAATTTAGCGAGGAGGTTACAATTGAACACTTTACAAAGATTCCTGATGAAACAGGAGGAGTAAGTATTAAAGTTAGTGACGATGTTGGCAAAATCTTGCAAATTGAAGAAACTGCGATGCTAAATGTGCGATTGCTTCAAAATTCATATAAAACAAATGTTGATCAAGAACTAACTAAGGTAACGGAAGGATTTCTAACTTATAAAGATGACTATTGCAAAATTTCTTTTGGAAGAAATATCAACTTGAATCTATTAAAAGATGGATTCATTGTTGACAAAAAAGTTTCTATTCGACAAATTAAAATATTAAGAAATTTGATAAAAGATTTTTTGCAAAAAAAATTAATATTGACCACATTGAATCTTTACTAACGCGGCCAGAAAAAATTAAGACCCCTATTAATGCAAGAATAGATTTTATAAATCCAGACTTAATTAGGACTGCAAAAGATAATCCACATAATAATCAAATTAAAGCTGTCAGAAAAGCGGTTGGAAATCAAAATGTATTTTTAATTCAGGGTCCTCCTGGGACAGGTAAAACTACAGTAATCGCTGAAATAATACAGCAACTAACGTCTAAAGGTAAAAAGATTTTAGTTGCAGGTCAAAATCACGTTGCAGTTGATAATGTACTTGAAAAGATATCTAAATTACATCATCTTAATTTATTAAGGGTAGGAAATCCAGATCGTGTTGACAGGGAGCTGGTAAGATATAGTATAGATAATCTTATTGATGATTATAAAAGTGATTTTTATACTTTTCAAAACAACCAGGTTCTTTTGTCAAAAGAATATTTGTCCTTTCGATTAGCAAAACTTTCACGTGAACATATTTATAAAAAATATACTGATTTAGTTAATGATATAAGTCGAAGTTATGTGAAGTTAGAGAATGTTTACAGAGAAAAACACTTTGTATTAAGAGAAGGATTGGAGAGTATGACCGATTCTGAAATTGAGGATACTATTCAGACTTTGCAGCAATGGATAATTAGTATCAAAGATGAATACGAAATTTTATTAAAGCCTGTAATTTACAATTCTGTAGATGTTGTGTTTGCAACCTGTATTGGTATAAGGACCGATAAAGTTTTTGAAGATGCATCATTTAATTTTGATACAGTAATTATCGATGAAGCCGGCAAAGCAAATATTGCTGAAACACTTGCTGCTATTGAATTAGGAGAAAAAATTATTTTAGTTGGAGATCAAAAGCAGTTACCACCATATGTTGATAGTAGCCAAATTGACAATAGAAATCCTTCAAGTTTTAACCGAACTTCTGTTGGTTCAAATTATTTAGAAAGTGAAATTAATCATGCTTTAAAAACATCATTTTTTGAATTTATCATTGATAGAATTAATGCCGGAAGTTTTCCTAAGGAAAATTTGGTAATGCTCAATTACCAACACAGAATGCATCCTAACATTGGGAAGTTTGTTTCAAAATCGTTTTATAATAACGAGGTTCTGATGGGAGAAAGAACCTACTTAAACAAGTTGAATTTACCAGCGCCGCTCGATCAAGAAGTAATATTTTTTGATACTTCGAACTCGGATAAGCCATACGAACAAAAGGATAATATTTCCTATAGAAATGATACTGAAGCAGAAACGATATCTGAAATCATTTTACCAAGGATATTCGAAAACAATATCGCATCCTCGGATATTGCAATAATTACTCCTTATAAGTCACAAGTTAATAATATTCAGAAGTACATTAATAGATCATCACTCACTACCCGAAAAAATATTGATATTGCATCACTTGATTCCTTTCAGGGGAAAGAGTATGATATAATAATATTTTCGTTTACACGGTCTTCTCTTAATCAGAAAGTTGGATTTTTAGATAATGCGCAACGTTTAAATGTTGCATTTAGCAGAGCAAAAAAAAATTAATTCTTGTTGGAAACGCCAAAACATTGGTATCACCTAAGTCGCACTACGACATTATTTTTGACTATACCGGGCTATTTAAAAATCTAGTGCGATTAAGTAACGTTTTAAAGGTTACCGACTACAAGAATAGTTATAATTCTAAAAAGAAAATCAAAAAAATATACATAGACAATTCAAAATCATGGCCAGCAAATAAGCATTTGTTGAAAATTAAGGTCCCAATTGTTGGCACTATTTTCAAGATTATTGATACAGGATATTTAGTTGCAATTGAAGAAGAAAAGTTCTTAGGCTTTCTGCCTAAGAAAGTTACTGGTACTAAAGAATATGCTGTTGGGGACAATTTAAATATAAAAATTACATATTTAGACAAGGTAAACTGCAAAATCACGTTAACAATTTAAGATGGCTAAATTCAGCACAAATATTGAGAAATTTTACACCGAATTATTAGTGGATGGCAAAGAGCTAAAAGGAGTATGGTGTATTCAGTATCCGTTATTTTGTATACATTCTATTATTTTGGATAGCACGCCAGATCCACTTCTAAATTTTGATAAAATTGTTGTCTCATTATTTCAAACGAAGCCGGATTTTAGCTCGCTTCAGATTGCATCAATAGTCGGTTGTTCAAAATCAATGGTTGAATACAGGATAAATGAATTAATAAAAGATGGTATACTTGATAGCAAGAAGGGTAAGTATGAGTTAACAGAATTAGGAGTACAAGTTTTTGTTACGGAAGAACAAGTACATCAACACAAACGCTCCTACGACTTTTATGTAGATGGAATAACACTAAAGCCTCTGCCTTCTGAATTTTATAATCAATATCGCTCGAAATTTATTACTGATGATGAGATAGAAATAACCGATTCAAAAAGCGGAAAAACTTTTACAAAAAATTCATTCTCACCAGATTTAGTGCACACTCCGCCCGATAAAGAGAAAATCATTTCTCAAATTTTCAATATTGATCAGTCTGAAAGGAAAAACTTTGAAATCCCGGAAGGTCTTGAAACAATTGAAGATATATCATTTACAAAAATTACTTTTCAACTGTTAGTTGCTGTATCGAAAAAAGATGATATACTTTGTAAAGAGTTAATCGATGGATTTGCATATCACTCAGTTGTAGAAAATTATACATATTATGAATCACTAAGAAGGAATGTGCTATTATTTGAGCCGGCACTCTTGAATAAAATAAAAAACCTTGAATTTAGAATTACATTACCTAAATTCAGGGAAGATACCACTTCAAAAGGAATGCCAAGTATTACAACTAATTGGGCAGAAATAGATAAATACAATAGCTCTGAAAATAGGTGCTTTGCTTTTAGCACAGAGGATTTGTCAAAGTTTTTACATCATTTTTTTAATTTAAATGATATACCGATAGAGTGTATAATTAATCAGGATCAAGAGATACGAATTGATATTACGAGATCGCTTCTAATTGGCTCATCAAATCGACCTAAGCTTATTTCGGCATTAATTAGAAAAAGAGAATTTAAGATGGTCAACCCTAATAAAAATGTATATCTCATTTTTCTAAATTACGCGACTACTGATAAATATGTTTTAGAAGTACTGAGATTTAAATCACAAGTAATAGATGTGATTGTGAATAAGAATTACAATGTAGAAATTGTTGAAAAATACACGCAAGATTTTAAGTTTAGTTACAGAGAATTACTAGCTGCAGCTGGAGAATTTGAGATATTGGAGAATTTGGATATTGAAAAATATATGACAATGGTTAATTAATTATGGAAAACACTATTTATCATACAGACATCTTATCATCAGGAGTTTTTTGGCCAATGCTCATAAATTGACATATACCCCTTATAATGGTGGCTCCGATCTGTTTTTAACACAAGAAGGAAATTATGGCTTAAAGAGTGAAATACTAAAGCTTCTTGAAGAATGTTCTGATGTAATTAAGATTTGTAGTTTTATAATTACCGATGATGATATTTATAATGTTTTACTTGATAAGGCAAAAAAATCTAAAACTGCAATATTTATTTTAACGCAATTAGATGAGTCAAAATTGCAAAATAGTTCCGGTGACATGGAATACTTGACGGAAGAAGAGTTACAGGATAATTCAAAGCAAAAGCATTTTAGCCATATTCAAAAACTTTATGAAAATGGTGCTCATGTTAGGACGTCGGATTCAGCACATGCGAAATTTATTATTGCCGACAGGAAAATCGGAATTATTACAAGTGCCAATTTAACAACACCATCCCTTTCTGAAAATACAGAATCTGGATTTCACCTTGCAGATGAAGATGTGATGGTACTTGATCACTTGTTTGATTCTATTTTTCTGAAAGGGACAAATTTCAACAAATTTCTTGTAGCCAACAGCGAGAAGACAATGGCAGTACAATCCAAATTGACAATCAAATTAAAAGACCTTCCGGATATAAATAATTCTAATTTGAGGTATACTTACGAAAAACTCACAACAAATCTTTATCAGGAACTAGTTGGAATTATTACAGCGGCTGATAAGTTTTTATTTATTTCTACGTATAGCATTGTCGGACTGCATCTTCTTCCAGAATTTACCTCTGCTATAGAGCGGGCAAATCAAAGAGGTGTAGAAATTAAAATATTTTGTCGCGGAATGAACTATCGCACTGATCACTTACTAGGTTCAACGATTTTAAAAGAACTGGGATGTGAACTATATGCTGACTATCTAAATCACTCAAAGGGCATAATAAGTGAAAAATCTGCAATGATTTTTACTGCTAACATAGATGGTAATCATGGATTGAAAAATGGATTTGAAGTTGGATATATTCTATCTGAACAGCAAAGACTTGAATTTCTTAACTTTCATAAGTACTTAATAAGTATAAGCGATTATATTTTTGATGCCAAGCCATTAAGAAATGAATTTTTTAAGACCTACAAGAATTATGAAAAGTCTAAAAATATCAAAGGTCCGGATTTCCCCGAAAATATTATTGTAAATTTGAAAAAAGGGCAGCATTTTGAAGAAAAAGGACTTTCCACGTTGCCCATATTTTATGCCAAATCTGACAACGATAAATTTCTTGCCTGCGGTAATATCTTGATTCGTTGCAATTATAGCGACGGTATTTTTGATGTAATCGAAAGCTGCCGCCCAAGATTTGATTTGCAAAAATTTATATTAAATTACAAAACACTCAAAATAACAAATCACTAGATGAAAAATACAATTCCCTATTTAGAAGAGTGGCTCGAACTTGCAAGAACCGGCAAGCATGAAAAAGCACAGGAAATATATTTTGACAAATTATTTGCTGCAGTTGTAGAACACTTTGTAGAAAACAATACTGACAAACTAACTCAAGGAGGGACCCTATTTTCAATTCTTGGATATTCTCCTGAGCCCATCATACTGACGGCAAAGACTGTTAAGCCAGATACCCATATAATTTTCACCACAAATAATAAAAGTGACAGTAATAGCTATCTTGAAAAATATCTTTCCTCAGATTATGAAATGGTTTTTTTAGATGAAGAGTCTTTTCCATTAATTTATAAGGCGTTAAAAGAAAAATTACTTCTTAATCCATCTTCAAACATTACTATTGATATCACTGGCGGCAAAAAATCGATGGTTGCTGCAGCTGCGATTTTTGGAAAGGATTACGGTTGTAAAATTGTATATGTGGACTTTAGCGAATATATAAAGGACCTTCGAAAACCATTGCCAGGATCTGAAGTACTGAATATAGTTTACGACCCTTTTGTTCATCAACCAGAATTATTTTTAAAATGAAGCATCAGATAGCCATCATTGGAGGCCAATTGCTCCCTATATACATAGGGATAAAAGAATTTTGTCCGGACACCATTCACTTAGTAGTTTCAAATCAATCAAAAGATCAGCTCAATTTGCTATTGCCGTTGCTAAGTGGAAAAATAGTGCTGCAATATACTTGCGATGCGTATGATTTTAAAGCCATCAAAGATTTGTGCGAAAAAATAGTCTCAAAAATAGGTAACTATGACGAATTGCAATTTAATTTAACGGGCGGTACAAAAATTATGGTGTTAGCCGCTCAAGCGGTCATTTTAGAAAAACAAATAGCAGGTTTTTATATCAACCCTGACAACACTTATTCGGATTTACTGTCCTATACAAAAAAACCTATTTTATGCACTGTTTCCATCAATGAATTTATGAAATTGAGTGGTCACACTTCATTTTCTTATAAATCAATTTCAGATTATAATGGAGATGATTTAAATTGCTCAAGGAAAATAGAAGCGTTTGCTGAGACCGAACAAAGTAAATACAAAACAATAACAACCTATTTTAGAAACAATTTTAAAGTCAATGACGCTCAATTTCCTGTTAGTGGAGTCGTTAAAGTTAACAATATAGATATTAGTTGGAATAAGAACAGTATTGTAGCCACAATTAATGGAAGACCACTTGTAAACTTTGTTTCAAAAAATGTAAAAGATTTATTTTTTAATGCTGCCTGGTGGGAGCTTTTAGTTGCTGAAGAAATAGTTAAATGGAATAAAGCCAAAGAAGTTTTAATAAAATTTGAGCTACCATTTAAAAGTATAAGTTCTCAATTAAAAAATGAAATAGATGTCCTTATAAATCTTGGTAAGAAACTAATTTTTGTAGAATGTAAGTCGGGACAGATAAAACCGGAAGACATTAACAAAATGAAAATTATAAAAGAAACCTATGGTGGGCATATTTCAAAATCGATACTAGTAAGTCGATTTCCACCCAATGCTACAATTATAGAGAAATGCAGGGAACTTGATATAGATATTTTTTATCCATCTTTGGGAAGTCAAAAACCTCTTCTTAAACTGATTAATGGGCTGGATGCTCTTGCCAAAAAATTATCAGTTTAACTCATTTAAACACCTGGTTCTATTTTCTTCTAAAAGGTATTACTGAGAAAACAGTGTGATGACAATTATTAGCTAAATTACATAATTAGATAAGTAAAACTTCTTAACATTTTCGAGTGCTTATTTGATAATAACCGTTGTTAGTCAAGGTTTTAACGTGTTGAAATAATTAAAAAAAGTTGTTTATAATAAGCTTAAATTTGCACTTTTCTATTAGCAAATAATTGCTATTTTTAAGAATACTTAAATGCATTATGAGAACACCCATCCGAAGTAAAAAGGTTGAAGGGATAATTGCGGAAATTATTGACCAATATACCTATGCAGATACTACAGAAAGACCTTGGATTATAGGCTTTAGCGGCGGAAAAGATTCGACGGTTTTACTTACGTTGGTTTGGATTGCTCTGCAGCGAATTAGAGAAGATATGCCATTTCCATACCAGTTGCGTAGAAAGGTATATGTAGTGTGTAATGACACTATGGTGGAAAACCCAATTATATCTAATTACGTTGAAGATGTTTTAGCTAAAATCAGCGAAGAAGCCAGAAATCAAGACTTACCTATTTTTGTACAAAAAACTACTCCCAAATTAGAAGAAACGTTCTGGATTAATGTAATTGGAAAAGGCTACCCTGTGCCTAACAATTCATTTAGATGGTGTACAGATAAATTAAAAATACGACCAACATCAAGTTTTCTAATTGATCAAGTTGACCAAATGGGCGAAGCCATTGTTCTGTTGGGGACAAGATATGATGAAAGTGCTACTAGAGAGCGTTCTATTCGAAAACATGAAGTTACCGGTAAAAGACTTTCAAAACATCAAACATCACCAAACACGTACACTTATGCACCAATAAAAGAAATGATGCTTGAAGAAGTATGGTATATTATTAATGCTGTTGCTTCTCCATGGGGTTTTGACAACTCCATATTATTTCAAATTTATGCTGATGCCAGTGCTGACGACTATGAATGCCCTACCGTTGTAGTTGATAAAAATCATACCTCTTGCGGCCAAAGCCGATTTGGGTGCTGGACCTGTACTGTTGTGAAGAATGATAAATCGATGACTTCATTAGTAAATAATGGAAGAAATTGGATGCAGCCGCTCTTAGATTTCAGAAATAGATTGATTGAAAATCGAAATATATCTGAGAATCGAAAAGATATTAGACGTAATGGCCAAGCCGCTCAAAGAGAAGATGGTTCTAATAACGGAACTTATGAAGAACAATACCGTTACGAAATTTTAAAGGACTTATTGACTGTTCAAAAAGAAATTCAAAAAGAACGCCCCTATGTGACCTTAATTAACAATCAAGAATTAATTGCTATCCAGGTAATTTGGAACCGGGATATGTATTTTGACCATACTGTAGGGGAATTATATAAAAGTATTTACCATAAGGATATTAGTACTACCAATATTCAAACTTTTAATGATACTGAGAAAAGAATAGTTAAAGAAGTTTGTATTGATGAACCTGAATATTATGATTTGATTAGTAATCTAATTGATTTGCAACAAACTAAAACTTTGATGATTACCAAATATGGTCTTCATAATGACCTTGAAAAAAGAATTGAACAATTCGCTGAAAAGTTATGAAAATAAACAGAATTGCATTTCAGAACTTTAGAATCTATAAGGGTAGTAATGCCGTAGATTTTGCTCCCGAGGCTACCAAAAACATCAGCATTATTGCCGGTAAGAATGGTTTTGGAAAAACTACATTCCTAACGTCATTGATTTGGGTATTCTATGGCAAAATGATGAGTGAGGTAGAAGATAAATACCGAAGAGATATTAAAAGCGTTGGCGGTTATGATAAGTTTTTGAAAACCTTATTGAATCGTGAAACTAGAGCTGCGTTTGAAAATTCGGGTGCTGGTGTTCCTGTACTTTCTGTTGAAATAGAATTAAAAGATTTATCAATACCGTCAATACCTTGTAAATCTGTTATCGTTAAAAGATCTTATGATTTGCGCACTGAAACTGAAAGCTTGACTATTTTAATTGATGGCATAGAAAGCGAATTGAGCAAGGAAGTGGGCTATGAAGTTTTTATAAATGACTTTATTCTGCCACGAGAGATTGCCAAATTCTTTTTCTTTGACGCAGAAAAAATTGTTTCGTTGGCAGAGGCAAAATCAAAGCAAGAATTGAAAAACCTTAGTCGTGCCTATTCAGAAGTTTTAGGCATAAAGAAATATGACGATTTAAAGAAAAATTTGGAAACATTGCTTTCAAAATTTAAGCGTGATGGTGCTTCTGCGGATCAAAAAGCTAAACTGGATAAACTTATTAGTAAAGACAAAGAGTTGCAAGAACTTTTTGATATGAATCAAGAAAAACTTTATAACCTAGATAAAGAATTAGCTTCTCAAAAAGTTATAAGTGATGGTTTTCAAGAAAAGCTTATACGAGAAGGTAATGGAATTACTCTTGACGAATTACAGGAGTTGAAGAAAGAACGTGATGGCTATAAAGCAGAATCAATTGAAATTAAAAGCAGCTTAAAACGTTTGCTTGATATTGCTCCCTTGGTTATGGCTGGGACTAAATTATTAGCATTAAGACAGCAGTTGGATAAAGAGGATGTTCATCATTCTGAAAATATTAATAAGTTTATTAAGACTGAAGAATTTGCTTCTTTTTCCAATTTATTGCTTAAAAATCTTGGAGATTTATCTTTTGATGTTTCTACTAAATCAAAAATAGTAGATGCATTGAAAAAAACTATTTCTGAAAAACAGACATGCAGTATTGATGGAACAGTAAAAGTACTGTTAGATTTTGACGCAGAACAATATCGCAATTTTGAAGCGTTATTTAATAACATTAAAACTACTTTTTCCAGTCAGTTTAACGAGATTATTAAGCAAGAAAAAAATAACAGGCTTTTGTTATCAAGAGTGATGTATAAAATTAAGCAAGCTGAAGCCCGGAATGATAATCATTTGGCGCAAAAGATACGCGAAGAAAAAGATGAGGTTGATAATAAAATAGTTGACCTTATTGCTAAAAGAGATGGACTCATTGAAGCTGGCGGTGTATTAAAAACCAATTTGGCTACGAATCATAAATTACTTTCTGAATCAGAAAAAGAAATAAAACTCGATGATACAGACAGCAAGAAATATGAAGTTATAGAAAAGCTTTTATCAAAAATCAATAAAATTATTCACGATATTAAGGAAGATAAAAAGTATTCTTTGCAAAAGTCTTTACTATTAGGGCTTAAGAAAATTATGCATAAAAAGGACTTTATAGCAAATGTTAGAGTCAACGTATTGGATGATGTTATGGATATTGATTTACTAGATATGGATAATCAGGTTATTGATAAAGATTCGTTGTCTAAAGGTGAGCAGCAATTATATGCTACAGCACTATTAAAAGCATTAGTCGATGAGTCGGGTATTAAATTTCCTGTGTTTATTGATAGCCCATTGCAAAAGTTTGATAAGTATCATTCTAAAAATATTATTAAAGAGTTCTATCCTGATATATCAGAGCAAGTGGTATTATTTCCGTTGCTAGAAAAAGAATTGTCTGAAGCAGAGTATGAGTATTTAAAACCTAATGTTAACAAGGTCTTTACCATCGAAAACAACGGAAACTCTACATTTATGCCTTTAACAGTTGATACTTTATTTGATCATTTAAAAACGGAAGTTCATGTTTACTCAAATTAAGACCAGTAAAGAAAATAAAGAGGTTGTTTCTTTATTGACCCGGAAATTAGGTTTAGGTGCCGAAAATATAATTGCGCGAATGGCATTTAGTTATTCTTTGTCAAAAGGGACCACTTTTAATTTAAATGAAATTAAAGATTCAAGCGGTAAAGAATATTCAAAGGCAGTATTATTTGGTGATTACTATGATTTTTATTTAGGATTGATATGTACTCATTATGGTTTATACAAAACAGATAAAGATATTGGCAGATATATTAAAATGCACGTTGACGACGGATTGCAATTATTAAATAAAGAAGTAAACAGTTTAAGTAATATAGACGGCTTTGATTTTTTAATTGAAAAAATTGAAAATGGATTGAGTGTTTTGTAATTAAGTGCCTTAATCCCAATTGTTTTCCATGTATGCCATCATTTCACTCGGATTTAATGCCTTTGTTGATGCTGACCGGCGGATATAGAACTCTTCAGCTCCCTTATTCTTAACGAAAATAGGACCATTTTTTCTAAAAATCACATCTAATCGGCAGATCATCTTTCCTTCAATTTCCGGAAAGTATAGCTTTATTGCCGCAAATGCCGAATTTCCCATAGATTTCTCGATTAAATTATCGAGGTGTTTTTGAAACTCATCCAAAAGATCGGGTTTATTACCGAATGATTTAAAATCAACATCTAGTCCGAGAACCTCTTTAGTATCAGATATTCCAATTAGTAACGTCCCACTTTTCGAATTCATAAAACCTGCTAATGTTTTTATACACGACAATTCCATTTTATCGTCGGGTTGGTTTGTATGCAAATTTACCCTTAGTGTTGATTTGAACTCAGTATTTGAATTTTCTCCTTGCTCGATTAATTTAATCGTTGACTTAATAATATCCTCATCAACATCGTCCGCCTCTAATGATGTTGAAATTTCATCTTCTACCATTTTTCCGCAACTTTCTGCAAGAATGTCGACAAACATGTAAGGGCTGTTAAGTAAATTATTTTGCTCGTATTCTTTTTGAAGGTACTCTAAGCCACCATTCGCATAGCTTTCAATGAATGTCACAATATCATTTATTGTAGCATTTAATTTTGGTTCTTCCATATCCTCTAGCTCATTCCAAGTGAACCCAATTTCTTCACAATGTGTAAAAACAATCATTAGTAAGAAATCAACAAGGTTTGAATCTCGTTTCCATTTACCAATTTCAATAAATTCAGTAGTTAAATTTCTATTTGGTAATGGAAGTTTTAATTTCTTTTTGATGCCCAAAACAAATGCATAGATGTAAAGCTCGTAAATAGGTCCGAATTGACTGTATTCGGATTTAGATTTACCTTTATTAGCGAAAGCTTGAATCACAGGTATTCTACTGTTTGCGTAACGAGGTCTTTTTATTAAAATTTGACTTTTGAAAGTTTCCGAATTCATTATTTCAATCTTGTTTTAGTTGTAAAAAGGTCTACTTGTTCTGCTCCAGCAGGTACATGGTTTACATACATAGTTGTAACACTACTGTCTTTTAAAAGTCTTTTGCCCAAATCATTTATCTTCATATCATCATTGGCTTTATAGATTTCCTTTACCAAAACTATACTTTGCGGAAATACTTTTCCAGTTGCTTCGAAAAAGCCTTCTGTAAATCCTTCTCCAAATGCCGAAATAGGAGCATCTGCAAGTAATGGATAGTTATACTCTGTATTATTTGCTGATATGATGGCCATTACTACTGAGAATTTTTTCATTCTTTGAAATCCTTCAGAGCTTCCATAAACAGTGTTGTTTTTACTGTCTAAATAATTAAAATTAATAGATCCTGATGGCGTTTTTTCAAATTTTAAAATACCTCCCGCTAAGTCATTGTTTTTAATTAAACTCTGGAAATGTTCATTTGAATGTTGTTCTAAAAGTTTAACCATATTGTCATACACTCTCTCTTTTGCGTTAAAGGTTGCATTAGCTAAATCAATAGCTATAGAATAATTGTCTTTAAATCCTTGTGGTATGTCTTGAAGGTTATTTAAGCTTTGAATTTCAACTTCGATATTACCAATCTCAGATTTTAGTTTAGTTATTTTTGGCTTTATAATATCGTCGATTTTTGACCTCGCACTTTCCATTCTTCTAATAGCTCCCTGATAGCTTGACAAAATATCGGCAGGATTACTTTCTGAATCGTTACCGCCTATTAAAATATCTTTTCTTTGATCGGTTAGCGACTTAAGTTGCTCTTTGGTTCTTTGAATTTGTTTTTTTAATTCTTCTTCTTTTTCTTGTGTAGCTTTCACACTTCTTTGAATTCCACTAATTCTGCTGTAAAATGGTTGCCCATTAATTTGAAGGTTTCCAAAGAAATCTTTTAAATCATTTGCAACAAATGGTTTTTCTTTGTTAGTATCTCCAGGTCTATTCAGTAATTTCACTAAATAATCATACTCAGGTTTTCCTTTTTTTGCCGGACGGTCACAAACATAGCAATGCTCATTTTCAATCATATTTTGAATAGAGACTGCATCTGGAGAGTTAACCGGTAAAAAATGAAAATAATTGTTAGGATTCTCTTCTATGTTTTGAAGTGCTTTTTTTGAAAGTGCTCGTTGATAAAGGCATCATTTAGTCGACGGAATTTTGTAATATCTTCTTCAAAACCCATCGCAATCCATGAAAAACTACCATCGAAAAAACGATTGTTGATGCGATCCAGAAACTCTTCAAACTCATCGACTTTATCCCTTAATTTTTTGTTTAAAGGTCTTATTTTATCATCTAACTCTTTTCGTCGTTCTGCATTAGCATGATGCTTATCTAGATAATTCTTTTCTTTTTCAGCATCAGAATAACTGGTTTCCCATTCTAGTAATTTTTGATTTTCAAAATCTAATTGTGTCTGAATTTTTTCCTTTTCGTCAATTGCTGCTTGCAACCTTTTTGACTGTTCGTCATTTGCGTTATTTTGATTGTTTAAATCCTTTTCTGCTTTTGCCTTAAACTCGTTTGTTAACTCTACTAACTTTTTGTACTTGCTTATGTCCGTCAAATTTTGAACAGCATCTTCAATACTTGCTTTTTCGCTAAAATCAATTATATCATCAACTTCCTCACCTTGAAAAAATGAATATTTTCTAAAAGCAGGCATTATTAAACGATCTATGATTTTTCTTTTTTCGTCTTCTTCGTAGACGGGTTTGAACTTTGTTAAGATAAGTTCTGTTTTATTAACTTCAGTATCATTTATTATTAGTTGCCAACTTTGAGGATCTGAAATATTATCATTTAGTTTAGTTAGTGTAAATGATTTTATAATTTGATATTTAAATCTTTCGCCGAACGTGTACTCAATTTGAATGGCACAATCAACTTTTTGTCTGACAGGTGTTTCACTTTTCGCTTTGTCTGAGATAATTTTCACATACATTTCTTTAATGCTCTTACGCCGCTTATCGTCAGAGTCTAAAACCATATCGTCAAATAGCCAGAGAAACGCATTGAAAAATTTTGATTTTCCAGCGCCGTTATCAGCTACGATAATGTTTACACCATTTTTTAACTCATAGTAGTTTTCTTCAAAATCACCATAATAATTAAAGAAATTCTTAAAAGAAATACTGTTGATTATTGATGCCATAGTTTTAAATTTTATGGATGTTTTTTAGTGTTGCATATATTTGTCTACCGGTTCTATCATTGTCATTTTCATTAATAATGGTAGCTAAAACATCAACAATCTTTTTACTCTCAGGTCGAAAAGGTTTTAGGTCATCGAGCTCGGCTTTTGAGATGTTGTATTTCTTCATCAGATCGGGGTCTGAAAGTATCTCTCTTAAAATCTCATCTCTTTTACTCATAATTCACTAATTATTTGGTCAAGGTTTAATTCATATTTTGCCAGCACGTCTTCTAAATTTCTTTTGGAATCATAAAAATTCATAGATAGACTTGCAAAATGTGCCACTCTTTGGATTTCGTTCTTCACTAAATTTTTCTCCATGTTAAAAAAATCAGATGAGCTGTTAGCTGTATTGGGCACAACAACCATATCATAAATTGTAGCAAAAGCTTTGTCTTTATGCTTTCTGAGCAACCGCCCACGTCTTTGTATAAATTGCCTTGGATTCCCAGTACTGGAACAAAATATACCAATTTCTGCTCGCGGTATGTCAACTCCTTCGTCTAACATTTTCATTGCAAATAGCACATCAATTTTGCCTTCTGAAAATCCCCGTAAAATTTCGTCGAGTTTATCATCTTCAGAAGTATACGAATTCATTTTTAGTGACGGAATTGTTTCAGCGCCTGCTTTTATATAAAGGTCAATAAGCCTTTCATCTCCATTATCGCTTTGATTTGCATATCCTTCAGGGATGTAGGCGAAAGCGTATTTAAGTTTATCTATTTTTTTAAGTTGTAATAAAATGCTTTTAAAACTTGCAATTTTATTGATTGCTTTATGGATAATGTTTTTTCGTTTTAGTAATAAAATCTCAACCATTGGGTCTTTCTTAAATTCTGCTTTTTCAAAGTCAAAGAATTTTAAAAGTTTTATTGAAATTTCAATATACTCTGCCATCTCATCGGTATTAAGCTCTACTAAAATTGGAAAGTATTTATACTCCGTTAAAAAACCTTCTTTTAAAGCTTTGTCGATATCGAATGAGTAGGTATATGGAGGAGCATCTTTGAAGAACTCATTTAAAGCTTCGGTTCCTTCGATATCATAAACTCTCTTTGGTGTAGCGGATAAACCAATACGTTTTACGCATTTGACTTCATCCAATTTTTTTCTAATATTATTAGCCGCGATATTGTGAGCTTCGTCAGCAATTAAAAGAAAATCTTTATCAATTCTTTTGAAATACTTTTGGAACTTATCGGTTATAAAACTACCATAAGTTGATATGATAATTAGGTCTTTTTTATATCCCCAATTATAACTGCTAACATAACTTGCTAAATCTCTTTCCCAATCGTTTCCACCGCCGACTTTTAGAATGTCTTTAAAATTAAACGATTCCACTTCTTTTTGCCATTGATTGAGAAGTGCAATAGATGGCACTAAGATTATTGCCTGATACGAATTGTCTTTTTTATATTCGTTTAGTAAACAATTTAAAGCGGTAATTGTCTTTCCTGTACCAGTTGCCATTGCAAATACACCGGAATAATTGTTATTAATCCAATTTTTATTTGCCTCAATTTGATACTCTCTTGGACCAGCTGCATGCGGAAAACGAGGCTCGTCATTTAGTTGACTTACTGTAAGTTCAAAATTGTGTTTTAAATTATCGCTGACCTGATTTATCTTTATTATTTCTTCATTTTCATTGCCATCTTCCTTCCAATCCATTAGTGCTACTTCTTCATCAAGAAGTTGTTGAATATCTAGCGGTACAGAATTTTTATTTATAATGTTGATTAACTTTTCCGGTTTTAAGTAGATAAACTCTTTCGATCTTTTGCTAAAAATCTCCTCATATTCTTTAAGTTCATTGCTGATATTAGCTCTTTCAGCACTTTCGCCCCAGGAGCGGTTAATAATGAAGCTCTCACCATTACACACAATGCCTTTGTATGTAAAATTACAACTCCCGACAATATTGATTACATCGTTATTGTCATCCCAAAATAAAGCTTCTTTATAGTGTGATATTTCACCGTTAATTGTAGTTACCGGTATAATGTTGATTCTTTTGTTATCAATTAGATAACGTAAGCAATTGTAAAAATGTTTGACTTGGCGTTTTGTTAGTACATCATTCAATTTAACGAGATCTGTAATTACATTATCTTCAATCGAATCATAGAAACTTGGCTCAATATCAATTTGATTGTTAATTAGTTTATAGTCATCGTCGCTAACAAAATGATTAATCACAAAATCTATAGAACCTCCTTTGAAAATGAATTGTGCAAATCCGTATGCTAAAGTTGATATTGAATTTGAACTAAAATATCCTAATTTGAATTGTATTTTTTTAGCAATGGGTATCATTCGACCAAAAAACTCTAATGGAATCATCTCACTAGAAGAGGAGACTTTTAGTGTTTTGGGAAATTCTATGGATTTGAATGTTTCGATTACTATTGTTTTTTATATATCAGAAAGCAGTTCGGATATTGATAAATTAAAAGCGGAGGCTATTTTTTGTAGGACAACAATTGAAACATTTCTTTTGCCGTTTTCAATTCCCGGAATATAAGTTCTGTCTAAATCAGCAAGTTCAGCTAATTTTTCTTGGGAATATCCTTTGTAAATTCTTAACTGCTTAACCTTAAGTCCGAATTTTATTTTAACATCTTCCATGTTACCAAAGTCGTATAAAGTAGACAATTGTACAATAGACGATTGTCTACTTTGAGTTATAACATAAGATTACATGATAAGAATGAAAGAATTAAGAATCAAAAAAAAGTAAATATTTTAGTGCTAAAATTGTATATTGCATGGTATAAAAAATGTAGTACTATTTTAAATTTACATTTATGGCTTCCGAGGGAAAATTATTTTGGGAATTTTTAGCTTTAAGGACAACTAAACCGGCTAAATCAATTGCATACTGGCTGTATTTTATATTTGTTATCGTAATTATCGGGATTTTAGGTTCCCTCATTACGACATATATAGAATACCTTCCTAATAAATCAGAAATAACAAAGATGGATTCCATATCCTATAATTTAGTTAGCTTTGGTATTGTACTAATGTGTACCTCAGCAATAGAATTGATATTTATTAACCCAACAGAAAATGAGGATGAAGCTAAATTTTCGGAGATATCTAACGGAATTGTAATGACCGGTGTTATTTTGGTAATAAGCAGTATCTTATTTGGCTTGTTGATTTTCTTAATAAATTTTCTATCAGGTGTTCGACTTACAATCTCAATATTAGTTTGTTTACTTGCGCTTTATACATGGTGGATTACTAATGCCCGAAGTTTGTCAGTTTTAAAAAAGCCGCAACAATCTACAGTTGATTCAACAACAGGAGGAAATCCGTCAGGAGTTTTACCTGGTAACACAAATGGATTTACATCATGAGTTTCCCAAAAAAATACCCAGCGTTAAAGGTTAAGCAGCCATTTGGAGAATTTTATATTACTTCAATTCCTGCAATTGACGTTCTAGACTTTACATTTAGTGATGAATTAAGATATAATGAGGACAAGGAACTTATGGGGAGTCAACGCAAATTAGATGAAAAAAATAGAGTTAAATCAATTACTGATTATATAAATGGAAATGACACAGCATTTCCAAATTCGATAATATTAGCGGCTAATTATAATGAAAATGGTTTAATTGAAGAGGATGAAAATATTAGATGGAAATTATCAGCAACTGATATTGAAGAAGGGCAAGATGTAATTTTCCCGGAGAACAAACTTTATTTTATTGAAGTACCTACAAAATTAAAGTTAGCTGCAATTGTAGACGGACAACATCGCGTCAATGGCTTTAAAAATGCTACCGATGAAAGGAAAGAACAGTTGGAATTATTGGTTGCCGTATATTTTGATCTTCCAAATCCGTATCAGGCTTATTTATTTGCTACAATAAATTATAATCAAAAACCCGTTGACAAGAGTTTAGCCCTTGAACAATTTGGATATCTAACACAATTGGCACCTGCAGAAACATGGTCTCCTGAACTATTGGCAGTATACCTTTCAAAACGATTTAACATTGAGGACGATTCACCTTTTTTCAATCATATAAGAGTAGCGCCACAAAATGATGAATTTTTATTGACTATTGATAGTAAAGATGTTGATTGGATAATATCGACAGCTACTATTGTAGATGGGATATTAAAACTAATAACTACCAATCCAAAGAAAGATTCAGACGAATTACGAAGAATGGACAGTAAAGAAAAAAGAGAAAACTAATTACTAGAAACGATTCTTCGCCTTTAAGAAATTTTTACTTGGAAGGAAATGATTTGTTTATATACCAAACTGTGTTTAATTTTTTAAAGCTTGTGAAGAGTTGATTTTCGAACCATTGAGAGGTGAAAAATCATATATTAAGAAGACTATTGGTATTCAAGTATTGTTTACTTTACTTAAGGAAATTCTCAATCGTAAGCTAATAGAAGATAAAAATATAAGTGTTGAGTATTTCAAAACTTTTATTGATCAATTTAAAGACTTAGATTTTAATGATAATTTTTTTACTGCATCAGGAATTGGCAAATCAAGAATTCAAAATTTAATCTATCTTAAATTGGGGTATAAAGTCATTGAAAATTTTGATGCTGAAATTCAACCTACATTTAAAAAATTAGCGAAATTAGATTAGATGTATTCCATAGTCAATTAACGAATTTGTTTTACACTCTAAAACTTTTAAAAGTTAATCAAAAAAAGTTGATAGAAAATTATTTATGATGGTTATTAGATCTATATTTTAATGAATATTGGCTCTTTGATATTTTTTTCAGATATATAATCATAAATTTTGGCATTATTTAAAATATACCCTGAATAACCAGAAGCTTTTAGCAATAGAATTGAAATAAGTTTGTGAAGTTTCATACTCATATGAAATAATTCTCTGAACTCAATCTCATAATCTATGTCTAATGACATATAATCTTCACCGTGTAAAAATTTGTTTCTGTATCTCAAAATTATTTCCTCTTCTTCAGCAGTTAAGACATATCCTAAGTTTACGAAAGGATCAATTAATTTTTTATTATTTGTTCCGTTATTTAGCATATGCATCTTATTGGCTATTCTATCAAAATTTGAGTTATACTCCTTTAATTCTTGAGAAGAAGAGTTTGGTTTATTGGTATTTTTAATCTTATTAATTTCTTTTACAGTAGATTTTATAGTCAAGTTTAGCTCTGCAATTATTTTTTCATTTTCAATTAATTTAGGAACTGAACTATCTCCACCAGTTAGAACTTTTGTGATGTTTTCTAATGCTACAAATAAACTTGGAATCTTTAATTCTAAAGTTGTTGAATGATTGCTAACAAATAGTAAAACAGCTCTCAAAATCCCCCTTTGTTACAAATTAATTCACATAGTTTGGCAAATGATTCGGCAGGGAATTCAACCATAAATTTTCGTAAATTTCTATCATCGAAGCCAATAATGTTGCCCTCTTTATCCTTTTTATATTTTGTTTCCTTTTTGGATAACATGAGACTATGCGGGCTTGAAGAATGTACAGAAAAACCATTATAGATTCCGCCCCCTAGAATTGTTGACATCATACTTTTTGGTTCCTTGAAATCATTAGATTTATAGGAAAAAATAAAAGCTTCTTTTCCGTGGTAATTCCCTTTTAAAAAAGCGAATGCAAGTAAGATTGAATTAGCATATTTCTGAAAATCCTCTAGTGATTGGTCCTCCATAGAATCTATAACAATGAAGTATTTTTTATTGATTGAATTTGTAAAAAAATGATACTCTTTTTTATTTATGACTAGTTTGACTAATGTTTCAGATGTAAATTTACTATCGACTTTAAATCCCCAACCGGTAAAATCTCCTGTTAATCTTACTCTAAGATCTTCAATTGGAATTATAATTCTATAACATCTTTGTTTTTTGTAAAAATTAAAATTTTCCGTTGACAATGAATTGATTTGTCCTTTAATTGTTTTCTCAAGTATGTTGGTGTCTAAATCAGGATACGAAATATGTCTTACAAGGACATATTTTCCTTTTATGTATATGCTTCTTTTATTATTAGTTAATTTGACTGTAGTTTCTTTATTAATTTTTAATTCTTCGTTTCTATCTATCCCTTTCTTAATTAAAGTTGATAAACTAAAACAGAATTCATCTTCATTTTTTTCTAACGTTAGGTTACGATTATTGAAAGAATGACTTTTTGTTTTGCCTACTTGAACTTCATAAATTTCACTTTTTGAAATTTCACTTATAAAACCGTACGTTTCTTTTAAATATTTTTCAATTATCATTATTTAGTTTGTTTGTTAAAAAAATATTGCATTCATATTGTTAAAATTTCCTCCATAAATTATAAACCACTTCATATAATTATATCCCAACAAGATAAAAAAATATTATAAGTAATTAAATAAAAAAAGATGCCTCTCAGCATCTTTTTATTTGTGGTATTTGGTTAGTATTGAATTTTATTTTTTCTCGCTTATCCTTAATTTTTTATCGACTTCTTCGACTTTTCTAAAAAAATTTGAAATAGAAATTTTATAATATTCGCACAATAGAAATAAAGTGCTTGGCGATATATTACCATCCCCGGTTTCGATACGAGCTAAATTAATTGTAACATTTTTTGAATCAAAAATATCAGTTATAACAGCATCTTGTGAAAGTGTTGTTTCTGCTCGAAGGTCTTGTAAAACCTTTCTTATAGCAATTAATAGCTCGATATTTTTTAATTGTTTCATTTCAATTCAAATTGACATAGAAAAAAATTAGAAACAACGACATATATGTCGGTAAGGTTTTTTATATTTGTGGGCATAATGCTAGAAATAGTATTAATTTTGCGATTCTTCAAATACAATATTGAAGCATTCGCTTTGAATCTCGGCTCGAAACTTGGCAGTTTTTACAACCACGAGATGATAAGTACGATGCTCACGTCTATTGGCGTGGGCTCACTTATTCGTGGTAGGTATGCCAAGTACCAGAGACGTTTATGTTGAGTTCCATGCCTTTTTTTATGGCTATTACTCAGCAGGTTCTCTGCGCTACTCTTCACATTATATCTGGGTCAATCGTAAACTATTTACCGAAATTACAAAGCCTGCCTCAACGCCATATTTGAATTTTGAATTTAGTTGGGTTAATAAGTTAGAACTGTTGGGGCAGCTTTTAAAAACTAATATCTAACTAAACTGAAACGCCTATGGTAAACAAACAAAACTAAACTTCAAACTAAAACAGATTAGCTTACGCTCAGTTCGCTATGCTCGTGTGCCAGGATTCCATCCTCGCAATGACAAAAAAGGCCCTCTGCATCTTCTTGGCGGTTGAACAGAGGACCGGTAGACAAACAAAACTAATGTTTCATTTAACCAAACCAATATTATGAATAAAAATTCATTGTACAAGGCAAGAGCGCCTTTATTGTACGCACTTTTTATAAGCCTAGTTTATTGCAACGCCTTATTTGCCCAAAACACACAACCTACAAAAATTACCGGGACTGTAAATGATGTTAATGGTGCGCTGCCGGGTGTTACTGTAACGGTAAAAGGAACCGCTAACAGTACTATTTCTGACAACGCAGGAAAGTACTCGATTTCTGCCCAATCAGAAGATACTTTACTTTTTAGCTTCATTGGCTTTAAAACTATTGAAATTGCTGTTGCCAACAGAAGTTCCATTAACGCTACCATGGTTGATGATGCTACAACCTTAAAGGAAGTAACCATTAATGCAGGATATTATACTGTAAAGGACAAGGAGCGTACCGGAAGTATTTCTAAGATAACCTCAAAGGACATTTCAACCCAACCTGTAACCAATGTACTTGCGGCGATGCAAGGACGGATGGCAGGTGTGGATATCACGCAGACTACCGGAATGCCGGGTGGTGGTTTTGATATCAGGATAAGAGGTGTAAATAGCTTACGAACTGCGGGAAATTCGCCATTATACATTGTAGATGGCGTACCGTTTTCGTCTGAGACCATTGGTTATGTTCAAACCTCAACCAACACCCCAACACCGACAAGCCCATTAAATACCTTAACCCCAAGTGACATTGAAAGCATTGAGGTATTGAAGGATGCTGATGCAACAGCGATCTACGGTTCACGTGGTGCTAACGGAGTTGTATTGATTACCACCAAAAAAGGTAAGGCCGGAAAAACCCAGTTTACTGCCAGTGCCAGCACAGCCACCGGACAGATTACCAGTAAAGTGGATATGCTATCTACACCGGAATACCTGGCCATGCGAAGAAAAGCATTTGCTAACGACGGTATTGTGAATTATCCTGCAACTGCTTATGACGTGAATGGCACTTGGGACCAAACCCGAAACACAGACTGGCAGGAAGAACTTACAGGAGGAACGGCCGTGATGACCACTGTGCAGGCCTCGGTATCGGGAGGTTCGGCACAGACGCATTTTCTACTAAGTGGCAATTCCTTTAGCCAAAGCAGTGTGTTTCCGGGAGACTTTGTATATAAGAAAAAAGGCGTACATGTACATGCAGACCATGAATCAGATGATAAACGGTTTAAAATTGCATTTTCGGGAAGTTATGACATTCAGGACAATGACCAACCCGCACGTGATTTGACGCGAATATCGCGAAACCTTGCGCCAAATGCACCTGCACTTTATGATGAAAATGGCAACCTGAACTGGCAAAACAGCACGTGGACCAATCCGCTGGCGGCATTGAATGCCACTGCGCTTACTAAGACCAACAACCTGACAACCAACACTACACTATCGTACGCTTTGCCTTATGGATTTACGGTTAAGGGCAATATGGGTTTTACCAGTTTGTTCCATAAAGAAACCCGTACTGATCCTTCGACGATTTACGACCCTGTATATAATGCAGGTGCGGAATATTCCTCTATTTACCTAACTACCACGAGACGAGAATCGTGGATTGTGGAGCCACAGTTGGACTGGCAACGCAAGCTAAGCGAAGGAAAAATTGATGTGTTGGTTGGTGGCACTTTTCAAAACCAAGTTGGCAACCGCTTGGTGCAATTAGGTTCGGGATTTACAAGCAACAGCCTGATTTATAACCTGGCTTCGGCGACAACCAGCAGGACATTGTTTGACGATGAAACGATATACAAATACGAGGCGTTTTTTGGAAGGGTAAATTTTTCTTGGAAAGATAAATATATAGTAAACCTTACCGGCAGAAGGGATGGATCGAGCCGTTTTGGTCCCGGAAAGCAATTTGCCAATTTTGGAGCGGTAGGCGCTGCGTGGCTGTTTACCGAAGAAAAAGCCCTAAAAGAGCGTAACACTATTTTAAGCTTCGGAAAACTGCGTGCCAGTTATGGCGTTACTGGCAACGACCAAATTGGGGATTACCAATACCTTGATACCTACCAATCTTCTACAGCACCCTATGATGGTACCGTGGGACTCGCACCTATACGCCTGTTTAACCCGAACTTCAGCTGGGAAAGCAATAAAAAATTGGAAGGAGCCTTGGAACTTGGTTTCTTTAAAGACCGAATATTTTTTACGGGAAGCTATTACCGTAATCGTTCGTCGAACCAATTAATAGGAATGCCATTGCCAGGCACTACCGGATTTACAAGCATGCAAACCAACCTAGCCGCAACAGTGGAAAACACCGGATTGGAATTGACTTTACGCACTGTAAACATCCAAAAGGAGTCGTTTGGATGGACTACTAGCTTTAATATCTCATTACCGAAAAATAAGCTGATTGCATTTCCGGGACTTGAAAACAGTACGTACCGCAACCAATATGTTATAGGGGAATCTATCAACATTGTAAAACTCTATCATCTAACAGGCGTAAATCCTACTACCGGTGTTTACGAGTTTGAGGATGTAAATGATGATGGTATACTATCTGCTGCAGATGATGCCCAAACTGTGAGGGATTTAAACCCTGAGTTTTTTGGTGGCCTACAAAATACTGTTAGATATAAAAGGTTTCAGCTTGATTTCCTATTTCAGTTTTTGAAACAACTGAACTGGAATGCCGCTTCACAGTTTCCTGTGCCGGGTGTATTTGCCAACCAGCCGACTTCGGTATTAGGGGCTTGGTCACAGGCGGGAGATATTGCGAGCACACAGCTTTATACTAATGGATTAAACACTGCCGCTACGAGTGCGTATCAACGTTACAACCAAAGCGATGCTGCCGTGAGTGATGCGTCGTATATCCGGTTGAAAAATATTTCAATTTCGTACAATGTGCCTACGCATCTAAAAGGCCTGGAATGTCGTCTGAATGCACAGGCACAAAACCTATTGACTTTTACGCCATACGAAGATGGTGATCCTGAGTTCAGAAGTTTCAATTATTTACCTCCATTACGTGTCATCAGCTTTGCGGCGGAAATCAAATTTTAAAAAGACTATTATGAAAAATATATCAATTCAATTAAAACGTATGATACTATCTTTAGTATTGTTCCTTAGCTTATTTATTGCAGGATCTTGCGATTCGTTTGTGGATGTACCGCCACCCAACTCGCAACTGACGGGAATCACAGTATTTGCCGATAACACCACAGCTACAGCAGCTATGAAGGATATCTATGCCAAGATGCGCGACACAGGCTTGTTAAGTGGCCGATCATTGGGACTATCAAACGTATTAGGACAATATACCGATGAATTACTTTGTTACCAAACAGGAATCAATAGTCCTGAACCATTTTTTAACAATGCCCTGGATGCCACCAATGGTCCTGTGTTGGAAATGTGGAACGCCACCTACAATCAGATTTACGCTGCCAATGCGGTTATTGCCGGAGTAAATGCTTCAACAGCGCTAACTAGTGCACAGAAAAACCAATTAGTAGGTGAAGCACTTTTCGTGAGGGCTATGCTCCATTCTTATCTTGCAGGATTGTTTGGAAGCTGCCCTTATATCACTACTACCGATTATGAACTGAACAGCTTGGTAAGCCGACAACCAAAAGCGCAGGTGTATGCCAATTGCATTGACGATTTGTTACAGGCAGAAACACTTTTGGGACCTGCCTATGTAGCCCCTAACAGAGCCCGCCCGAATGTTTTTGCCGTAAAGGCTTTGCTCGCCAGACTCTATCTTTATAACAGTCAATGGGCAGAAGCAAGCAATGCCGCATCAGCGGTTTTGAATGAAACCGGAACCTACGTATGGGAAACGGACTTGAATAAAGTATTCCTGAAAGGCTGTAAAACTACGATCTGGCAATTTGCTCCAGGGACTATTTTTCCTAACAGCCAGGAAGGACCGACTTTTATCTTTAATGCCGGGCCTCCTACGGTAACGTCACTTAGTCCGGCTTTTTATGCTGCTTTTGAGGCAGGCGACCAGCGACAAGTGAAATGGACGCGTACGATTACGAGTGGTTCCAATACCTGGTACCATGCGTATAAGTACAAACAAGGAACGGGAGTTACCACATCGACCGAACATTCTATAATCCTTAGGCTTGCGGAGCAATATTTAATCAGGGCTGAGGCACGTGCCCGCCTGGGCGAATTGACTAATGCAAAACAGGATTTGAATTTTATTCGCAATACGGCGGGATTAGGAAACACTCCGGCGAACACGGCTACAGAAATCCTTGATGCTGTATTGCAGGAGCGCCGATTTGAACTTTTTACCGAACTAGGCCACCGCTTTTTTGATTTGCAGCGGTTTGGAAAGCTTGATATAATGCTCACACCTGTAAAACCGGGATGGAATACTACTGATGCATTGTGGCCTGTGCCACAGGCAGAACTACTGATTAATCCAAACCTATTGCCCCAAAATGCAGGATATTAAAAACGTTTTCATTATTTTTTTTGTGTTTGTTTCCTGCTCCTTACTGGGGCAGGTTTCACAAAAAAGGTACTTACTGAAGCCGATTATGGCTTGTGGGGAACCCTGTATATAAAGGCGGTATGCCCAAAGGGAGATTTCTTTAGTTATAGTGTGAGCTATGAAAGTAGATTGGATACGCTGTTTGTCCGAAATGCCAATGCGACGAAAACTTTTACTTTCCCTAAAGGAAGCGATGGGCTATTTGCCGATGATGGATGGTTTGGCTGTATGAATCCTCAAAAACAGTTGATAGTGGTAAACCTTAAGACTGGTAAACAGCGAATTGTTGAAAATGTGGTTCAGTATGGTTTTTCAGCTGATGGTAAACTGTTGGTAGTTTTAAATTCAAAAGGTGCATTAACCATTGGCAAACCTGATGCCAGTGCCACCGAAAGTATCCAATCGGTTACGAATTATTACTTTAATCAAGCTAAAACGGCTATGGTATATACCATAGCAAAAGAAAAATCATCTTTACATTACTGCCCTTTGGATGGTAACAGGGAGCATTTTAAAATGCTTGCAAATGAAGCAGGATGTACCTTTGAAAACATCCTATGGGATAAAAGTGGAACCTATTTTTCGTTTGTAAAAAAATATACTGATGCTGACGACATTAGAAATGGCAGGAACCTCAATTTGTATTCGTTGGCTATAAGTAAAAGCTATCTATTTGACGCGAACCACCATCCTGAAATATGGAAGGAAAGTACCATTACCTTTTTGTCACAGAACAGGTTCTCCATTTCAGCCGATGGCAAACGTGTCTTTTTTTACATGACCGATAAACCCGATGCATCGCTCGATAATCCTACGGCACAGATTTGGAACGGTAATGATGTATGGACTTACCGCCAGGTTGAGGTTGAAGGAAGGTTTGATATGGCACCAAAATGTTTTGTTTGGTTTCCCGACACCAGTAAGATTCTGAAACTAACAGATAACCAACAGCCGAAAATATTACTAAGTGGAGATACGGATTTTGCAATAACCTATAATCCTGCTGGCGTTAGCCCACAGTTTACCCAACTGAATAAAACTGATTGGTTTATTACTGATCTTGCTACCGGAATTAAAAACAGTTTTTTAGAAGATCAACTGTGCGACATGGATGAAATAGTACCATCGCCAGGAGGAAAATATATCACCTATCTCAAGGCAAAGCATTGGTGGGTATATGAGATTAGAACAGGAAAGCACTGGAATGTTACCCAAAACATACCGTGGCCGATAGTTAACGAAGCCTATGACTATGCTGGTCAAAAGCCCGCCTTTGGAATTGTTGGATGGACTGTTAGGGATAGTGAGATAATTGTGTACGATGAATTTGATTTGTGGGCCATCGATTTGCAAAATCTACGATGCAGAAAATTAACCAGTGGCAGGGAAAAACAAATTCGATTTAGGCTGACGTACCCTTTAGATACGGAAGGTTTTGTTTCTAATTTGGATGGACATTTCAACCAAATAATTGATTTGAATGCAATCCAATATCTGAAAGCTTCTTCGAAGATTACAAAAAAAACGGGATTTTACATTTGGAACGGCAAGGAAAAGCCACTGCTTTACGCTGACAAGAATATTACCCAATTGGGATTTACCAAAAAAAGTAAATCTTTTTTCTGTAAAGTTCAGGATTATGATGAATCTCCATCAGTAGTGAGTATCACGATGCCAGGAAGAATAAAAACTGTCGCGACTACCAATGACCATCAAAAAAACTATTATTGGGGAGAATCAAAACTTATCAACTACAAAAATTCAAAAGGTGAATTGCTCCAGGCTGCACTTTACTATCCTGGGAATTATGATGCTTCAAAGAAGTATCCAATGGTAGTTCATATATATGACAAACTCAGTCAAAACCTGCATGACTATGTTAATCCTAGTTTGTATAATCCTAGTGGGATAAACATTTCCAACCTTAGCACTCAGGGGTATTTTGTCCTGGAGCCGGACATTGCCTTTGAACATGATAATGTGGGTGCAAGTGCAGCCGATTGTGTTATTTCAGCAACAAAAACAGTCATAAGCTCCGGTCTTGTGCAAAACGATAGGATTGCACTGCAAGGGCATTCCTTTGCTGGGTTTGAAGTATCATTTATTGCGACACAAACCTCGATATTTGCCACCGTGATTGCCGGGGCAGGAATCAGTGATGTAGTAATGAATTACAATTCGCTCGGATGGAATTCGGGAAAAGCCGAAGCCTGGCGTTTTGAAGACCAACAGTGGAGGATGACCAAACCATTTTATGAAAATAAGGAAGTCTACCTGCGTAATTCTCCTATTTTACAGGCAGATAAAATCACCTCACCAATGCTGATATGGACAGGCGAACAGGATAGGCAGGTGCATTATTTTCAAAGCATACAATTGTATAATGCCTTAAGGAGACTGGGAAAGAAAGAAATTATGCTGATTTATCCTGAAATCCGGCATAACCTGACAATTCCTAAATATCAGATCGATTTTACCCGAAAGTATGAAGAGTGGCTAGCTTATTATTTAAAAGGTGTACCACCTGCGGAATGGATGAAGAAAGGGATTAATTAATATATAAAAAGCAGTTCATGATTATTCACGAACTGCTTTTCCTAGCTAAAGTGAAATTACAATTTCCACAAATCAGCTGCACACTGGTTAACACCACTCATGTCGAATGCTTGTGCTCCGGTAATGTCAGTACAAAGTACTGAACTCGGGATGTTGGAACATCGAGTTACTTCCTCGCAGGTAAAACCGTGTTTGATGTAACCCGGTACATTTGCAACGGCTTCTGATTTGCTGGAAAATGCAAATGCTCCGAATGCTACAGCACTAAAAAGCGCTACTGAAAAAATCATTTTTACTTTTTTCATGGTAATAAGTATTATTGTTATTATTTGATCTACTTTTTTCTACAGGTGTTCGATCTAATTCCTGGTAATACTAGTTGTTTTTCTTCCTTTTAAATCGATTTTATACGCAATTAAATTGTGGTTGAATAGAAAGTAAACAATGTCTTGTGTTGCAAGCATTGCCTGTGGTTTCTCCTTGCCGAGATTATGGATGTAAAAACTGTGACTATAGGTTTGATCCATAAAATTGTAAACATCTATTATTGAAGATTGTTTCCACATTTTTTTTGACTCAAAATGACCACGCAGACTTGAATTTATAAAAAGCTGCTTTCCTGCTATTGCACTTAGCCTGTTTACCATTAGTGGTGATGCTGACAGCTTTCTGGACCCATTATTTAAAGTGGTTATTTGAATGTTGGCAGTTGCCGTTGTATCTATTGTATTGTTTCGGTACAGTAGCCTTAGATTTTTGTCGACTACCATATACTGGTTTCGATAATAGTACGTGTAAATCAGTTTTTGACCACTGTGATCGTAACGTAACATTCCGTCACAATCGAAAACACCATCAATTTGTTTTTGCAATATTTGGTCATTTGTGATAAGTCGGGTAATGTTCCCATCAATTTCCAATTTTCCTATTGTACTTTCTTTAGTGACTGCCTTCCTTGTCCTAATAAAAACGGTAACTTCATCTATGGGCTCGAAGGCGGTGAACCTACTATTGCAGTTTAGTACTTTCCTTGCTTTCCAGTTTGATGTCTGGCCTTTAAAAATGCATGGAATTGTTCCGTCAGTCAAGTAAAAAAACGGTGGGTTTACTCTAACAAGCGCCGCTTGGAATGGGAGGTTATAATTGTCTAAGGTAATATGGTGTACTTTTGAATCTTTCAGGTTTTTACTAACTGCCAGCACGTTTAAGGGTGCAGTATAATTTCCCAGGTAAATGGAATCCTTGGTAGATCCAGCGAAATAGTAGCCTGTAAATTTCAAGTCTAATTCAGCGGACTTGTTATAAAGATGTGGCGGAAATCTGCGGACGAAATTGTTTTCCTCATGGATAATCTGTTCCGATTTAAGAAAGAGCAGATAGACGACTGCAATTGCGAAAATTGTGGACAGAAGTATTAGCAGTAATTTGTATTTTGTTTTCCATGCTCTTTCCTGTACAGTTAGATTTTCCAGCGAAAAAATAATGGCAACCAAAGCAAGAAAACAAAAAACGAGATTAAAATACAAATGTTGTTGCCATGACATTTTCTCTAATATGCCTCCGCAGGAACAAGGCACGAAATCACTGTAATTTAAAATAATATAGATGTAAGCAGTAAACATCCCCATTAATGTAAAAGATGCCGTTAACGCAAGGAATCTCCATCTGTTGAACATTAAAAGAACTGCAATTATGATTTCAACTGTTGGAATACTCCAAGAAATCCATCCTGCAAAAGCACTTAACATAGGTGACTGGCCTAATTGTACAACAAAAGTTTCGTAGGTGGCCAGTTTGCTAAATGCTGCATAAGTAAACAAGATCAAAAACAAATAGCTAATGATTTCAATTGTATACTTTTTGTAACAGGAAGGTTTCATTTTTTGAATTTTTGATATGGTAAAATTCTGTAAATGAAATTATTAAGAGATTATCAATCGGGATTATTTGAGTTAGCAATATTGGAATCTTCTGAAGTATCTCCATCAGTTTGAACCTGCCTTACTAAATCGCTTGGACTTTGATTGTACTTTTTCTTGAATGCCTTGTAGAAATTAGTGTAATTATTGAATCCTGAAACCAGTGCTATATTGGCCAGGGGAATTGCCGTGTGTTCAATTAGTAAACGGGCTTTCTTTAATCGCTCATCATTATAATACTGATAGACGCTAGTTTTGAATAATGTTCTAAAGTTTTGTTTTAAGGTAAACTCGTTGGTTCCAAACATTTGGGCTAATGATTTGGTTGATGGAAGATCTTCTTCCAAATGGTTTAGTATGTAGTCCTGCACTTTTTGAATCAGCTGAGAAGGTTCGATAACTTCTTTGGGTTTATCTGATATGACATATGGATTAAGATAGTTGGCCTCCTGTAATTTGGCTGCGAATTCATTGAGGAGCCTTGCCAGTTCATCAAATTCAATGTCATTTCCGTTTAAAGGTATCCGATAGGCCAGATTGCCATTGATTATTTCCAATAGCATTCGGTAAATTGTCTTTATTCTTTGCTGGTTATCCGGAATGTGCATATGAAAAAGTGATGGGAAATTAAGCTAAATTATATAGAACAACAGTATTAATCAAGAAATGTAGTGTGTGATTCGGGAATTAAACATACATAGAAAGCATTAAAAAAGCACCGACTTTATAGGCGGTGCCGTTAGTTTTACAAAAATTACAGTTAAAGATTAAGCAGTATAACTTAGCAGCACCTTTCCATCGTCAGAATTCATAATTTCCTGCAATTTATTACGAAGAATTTGCATATCTGCACTTACTTTTAAATCCAATACCCGTGCATATATTTGTGTGCTTTTAAGATTTTTGTGTCCAAGCATTTTACTAACACTTTCGATTGGCACACCATTACTTAAAGTAACAGTTGTCGCGAAGGTGTGACGCGCAGCGTGGAATGTCAAATCTTTATTTACTCCACATACATCTGCGATTTCTTTCAAGTAGCTGTTCATTTTTTGATTACTAAGAATCGGTAGAACTCGATTTTCATTTAAACATTTAGGATTTTCAGTATACCTGTCAATGATTTCATTTGCAATAGGAAGAATCGGTATGTTTGACGGACCATCAGTTTTTTGTCTGTTTTTAAATATCCATTTGATTCCATCTATTCCCAAGGAAATGTTTTCAGGTGCCAATTGTTTAACATCGATATAAGCAAGTCCGGTATAGCAGCTGAAAACAAATATGTCTCTTACCAATCTTAATCGTTCTGATACAAATTTCTTCTGATAAATAGTTCGCAATTCAATCAATGTTAAGTAGTCGCGCTCCACTTCACGAACCTTTGCTTCATATTTAAGAAAAGGATCACGGGCTATCCATTCATTTTTTAGGCAAATGTTAATTATTTTCTGGAAATTCTTTACGTACTTGACTGCAGTATTATGACAACAATCTCTTTCCGTTTTTAAGTAGAATTCGTAATCGGTTACAAATTCATAATCAATATCCTCAATATCCATATCAGTCTTTTTATACTTCCACAATATATATTTCTCGGTGTGCATCAATGAAGTGTCATAACGCTCCGCAGTTCCTTTAGCAAACTCACCAGGTACCAGTGCCCACATTTTCCGATTATGTTCTTTAAAGATTGGAATGATCATGTGTTTAGCTCTATCGGTTCCGGTGACTTTTGATTTAACAACCGCTGCGGTTACAGGTTTTTTATCCTTCATGGCCATATGATGTGCATCGAAGATTTCCTGCTCGAAAGTTTTTAAATAACTATTCATTGATTTTACTTCCTGAGTACGACCAGAAAGACGTTGCAATTTATTATCCCAAAGATCAGGATCGATGCTGCGTTTGCATGAGATTTCTTTTGGAACTCCATCGATGGTGATTCTTGCGTAAAGTGGCACTGTTCCGTTTGCTTTTTGTTTGTTCTTTTTGAGTAAGAACAATAGGCTGAATGTCTTGTTCATGAGAAGGTGTTTTAGATTTCTAAAATTATTAACCTATCACACGCGACACAAGATGTACAATAATTGAACAGGCTGTTAGTCAGGTTGTTCCTGATAATCCAGTGACCTATTTATGAGTAAAAAAATAGGTCACTAAATAGGTCACTGTACAAATACTATTTAATGAACTTCTTTGGTATTGTCACCAATAAAAAAACGCCGTAAAACCTAAGTTTTACAGCGTTTTGTTTAAATTTGCATTTAAACGAGCGGAGAAAGAGGGATTCGAACCCCCGGACCTGTTACAGTCAACAGTTTTCAAGACTGCCGCATTCGACCGCTCTGCCATTTCTCCAGTTTGAGCGTGCACAATTTGTTATTGCGAGTGCAAATATAACAACCTTTTTCAGTTTGCAAAAAGATTTTGGCTAAAATATCTGTTTATTTTTTTGTCTTGGGGCTATATGTTTCACTTACTGAACATTACTTAGTAAACAATCGTAATTCCTAATTCTTAATTCGTAGTTATTTTAATAAGGAACATATTCAATTATCTCTAAACCGTACCCAATCATACCTACACGCTTGGTTTGGGTAGTGTTTGAGATAAGTCGTATTTTTGAAATGTCAATGTCATGCAATATCTGGGCGCCAATTCCAAAGTCCTTCACGTCCATTTTGATTTGCGGTACTTTGTGGATTCCTTCTGCCTGCAATTGCTTCAATTCCGTTAGTCTATTTAAAAGGTCAGAGGAGTCTACTTCCTGATTTATAAATAAAACAGCGCCTTTTTCTTCCTGGATAATCCGGTTGAAAACATCATCCAGTTTTTTATCCATCGCCATGGCTAGCGTATTCAGAATGTCATTATTGGCTTGGGTTGAATTGATTCGGGTAAGTACGGCATCTCCTAAATTCCAGCTGCCTTTGGTCAATGCCAAATGCACCTGTTTGTTGGTGGTTTGCTGATAAGCTCTAAGTCTAAAGGTACCAAAGCGGGTTTCCATCTCAAAATCATCTTTTTTAACAATCAGGCTATCGTGCTGCATTCGGTAAGCCACCAAATCTTCAATGGAAACCAATTTCAGGTCAAACTTTCGGGCTACTTCAATAAGTTCCGGCAAACGCGCCATAGAACCATCTTCATTCATAATCTCACAAATTACTCCGGCTGGTTTAAATCCGGCCAAACGGGCAAAATCTATAGCTGCTTCTGTATGGCCTGTTCTGCGCAATACCCCGCCTTGTTTTGCGATTAACGGAAATATGTGCCCAGGACGTGCCAGGTCGTAAGGTTTGGTGTCTTCATTTATTAAAGCTAAAACAGTTTTGGCTCTGTCAGATGCTGATATTCCCGTTGTAACTCCGTGACCTTTTAAATCTACAGAAACGGTAAAGGCAGTTTCCATGTGGTCAGTGTTGTTTTTTACCATCGAGTGCAGTTCCAATTCAATGCAGCGCTTTTCGGTTAAAGGGGCACAGATTAGTCCTTTTCCATGAGTAGCCATGAAATTGATCATTTCGGGAGTGACCTTATCGGCTGCAGCCAAAAAATCGCCTTCATTTTCTCGGTCTTCATCATCTACAACTATGATAATCTTGCCTTGTCGGATGTCTTCGATGGCTTCTTCGATAGTGTTAAGATGTATTTTATTATCGTCCATTAAACTATAGTTGTGTTGTTTTTTGATAGAGTATTTAAGTAATCCCTGTTGTAGAGATAGAATAATAGGTAGAAAGGAAAGCCGCCCAATAGTAAGGTTATGAAATTTATATCCATAATTATTCCATACATACTGCTAATCCTATTTAAGGATTGCTGCGATTTAAATAGAGCTACAAAGAATAGTAAAGCAATTATACCGCAGATTGACAGCAATACGATTCCCTCTAAGAGACCAGATAAAAGTAAAGCCAATAGAAGTAGGTTAGCGCTCAATGCAATGATACTATATCGCTTATATTCCGATTGGGCTTCCGATAAAGCAGTAACGTCAATTTTAATTGGTGTGATTTTGACTTTTTTGGCAGTAGTATCTCCTTTAGTGATAGATGCTGCCTGAATATCATTTTCCAATTCTACTTCGGGATCTTCTTTGTCTTTCAGAAGCGTATTTAGGTACGGAATCCTACTGATTACCACCAAAGCCCAGCTGAAGTCAAAACTAAAGGCGAATCCTTTGTCATCAGTAGCTTTTTTGGTAAGTAGTATGGCCAATGGGGCGAGTACGATAGTTGACATCCAACTGCCTAAGAAAGGGGCTAATTCATCCTGCTGTGCTACTTTTTTGCCGAAGGTATTTATGAAGTGAAAAATGATAAAGATAAGGATGGCGAATACCATAGGCAGTCCCAAACCACCTTTGCGGATAATAGCTCCAAGAGGTGCTCCGATAAAGAACATCAGGAGACACGAAAAAGCGATAACGAATTTGTCATAAAGCGCAATCCAATGCTGGCTGATGTTTTTTTCCTTATCATCCAGTTCATAGTGTGAGGTATCCAAAGCAAATGAGGTGGCATCAATGTTGGAAACTGCCAAACGGACTATTTGACTTTTCTGACTATCGGTATAGCTATTAAGCACATCTTTTTGGCTAAGATTTAATGTAGGTGAACTACCTGAATTGCCAGTATTGGTTATGGAAGAACGTTGGGTAATATTCTCCGCAATGGAAACCAAATCCTTATTGTAGTTTTTTTGAAGCGAATCGAGTGTATAGGCGAGTTCACCAACCGTTAACATGGTATTGGTATTGGTAATTTGCTCGCTCTCCATGTCAGCGTTGTTCAATTTTGATAGGTCAATATTGATTACATACCTTTTGAATTCACTTTTGGCAAAGGGCACTTTATTGCGGTCTTCGAATTTTTTGGAATAATATCTTCATAATAGTTCCCATCATTGAGAACTAATTTAAGGGTATTGGAATTTTCGCTACTGACTAATTCTCCTTTTTTTGCTTTAATGACAGTATTACTTCCGGCTCCTAAACTCGATAACTGGTGAATGGTAACACCGGTAAGATATTTGCCATTATCTCCTGATTTCTTTTCTACTTTGATATTGTAGCTTCCAACCTGGCTAAACTGTCCTTCAGCTATTGCCATTGCGGGTTTAACCTGCGCTATATTCCTTCGGAAGTTAACAAATTTATATTCGGCATACGGAATGACATTATTGGCAAAAATAAAAGCAACGATACTCAATCCGATTATGAAATAGATGAGGCTTCGCATGGATCGCTGCAATGATATTCCGGAAGATTTCATTGCGGCAAACTCATAGTTTTCGGCCAAACTTCCAAAAGTCATAATCGATGCCAATAACACCGATAGCGGTAATACTAACGGAATGATACTTGGCATTTTGAACAGCAGGAACTTGATGATCATGACAAAATCTAAGTCCTTACCGGCCAATTCAGAAATGAAAAGCCAGACTACCTGTAATACGAATATGAAAAATAGAATTACAAATACAGAAGTAAATGTAATAAGGAAGGATTTTAATAAGTACTTGTCAAGTATTTTCACTCGAAGATTAATCTAGTTTATTGATGTAGTAATTTGGATATTTACTAGCGACAAAGGTAAACTGATTTTTTGATAATGGCTGATTGGTTTTAAAAGAATTAACAGTAAGTGTTGTTCTTGATCCATTTTTCCCCATTTCAATTACATTATAGATGTTTTTTGTTTGCGAATCAATGCCTAAAAGGATTTCTTTTCTCTGGTCTTTAGCATTGATGGGAACTAACTTAATATACTGTATTTTTCTTCCCTTAACATCCTGCAGGATATCCCAGCTATATTTATAACCACTGTTAAAAAAGGTAAGCATTTTAGATGGTGTAATCGCTTTATCATCACTATCAGCCAAACTGGAAATAGTTATCTCTTCATCTTCAGGAACAATAGTGTAGCTTTTTTTGCCATCGTATATTTTAGTAACACCCATAAAATTCAACACATATTTATTGCCCTGAATTATGACATTTCCTTTACTTTCCTTATTGATATTTTCCTTGTTATTGGTAAGTGTGTACTTGAAATCGATGGTAATATTGTTGTAAGACTTAATCTTAGCCGTAACCTGGTCCAACAAGTCCTTTGCTTTTTTGTCCTGTGCATTCGCAGTTAGTGTTACTAAAAGCAAGAAAGCAATCGAGAATATTTTGTTCATTTTAAGCATTGTTTTGTTCATTCGTGAAAAATTGGTCTAATGAAGCTAAGTCAGGGATGTTTACACTACGGGCTTTGCTTCCTTCAAACTGGCCTACAATTCCGGCCGCCTCTAATTGGTCAATTAGCCTACCCGCACGGTTGTAGCCCAGTTTCAGCTTCCTTTGCAATAATGATGCCGAACCTTGTTGGGCCGTAACGATTATCTCAGCAGCTTCCCTAAACATACTATCCCTTTCAGAAATATCAAACTCTAAGTTAACGCTACTTCCGTCTTCACCAACATATTCAGGTAAGAGATAAGCGCTCGCATAGGCTTTCTGTGAACCAATATAATCTACAATTTTTTCTACTTCGGGTGTGTCTACGAAAGCACATTGTACACGTACCAAATCGTTTCCGTTAGAATATAACAAATCCCCGCGTCCAATCAACTGGTCTGCGCCTTGTGTATCCAGGATGGTTCTAGAGTCTATTTTTGAGGTTACCCTAAACGCTATACGGGCTGGGAAATTGGCTTTGATTAATCCCGTAATTACATTTACAGACGGTCTTTGTGTGGCAATAATCAAATGGATTCCAATAGCACGGGCCAACTGTGCCAAACGTGCGATAGGCGTTTCCACTTCTTTACCGGCGGTCATAATCAGATCGGCAAACTCATCGACAACCAATATGATATAAGGCAGGAAACGATGTCCGTGTTCGGGATTTAATTTACGTGATTTAAATTTGTCGTTGTATTCCTTGATGTTACGGACCATCGCATCTTTCAGCAACGAATAACGGTTATCCATTTCGATGCACAAGGAATTCAAAGTGTGTACAACTTTAGTGTTATCCGTAATAATGGCATCACCATCATCGGGAAGTTTGGCTAAGTAATGACGTTCTATTTTATTGAAAAGTGTCAACTCGACTTTCTTCGGGTCAACCAAAACAAACTTTACTTCTGCTGGATGCTTTTTGTACAATAAGGAAGTCAGCACGGCATTCAGTCCAACCGATTTCCCTTGTCCGGTTGCTCCAGCCATCAATAAGTGAGGCATTTTTGCCAAATCCACTACAAAAGTTTCATTCGAAATAGTTTTCCCTAACGCAATCGGCAGTTCCATTTCAGCTTCCTGGAATTTTGCCGAACCAATAACACTGCGCATCGGAACCATCGTTGGGTTTTTGTTCGGAACTTCAATACCAATTGTTCCTTTTCCGGGAATTGGCGCGATGATACGGATTCCAAGTGCGGCTAATGACAACGCAATATCGTCTTCAAGGCTTTTGATCTTGGAAATTCTGATTCCGGCTTCGGGCACGATTTCGTATAATGTCACCGATGGTCCAACAGTTGCCTTGATTTGGGCAATGTCGATTTTGTAGTTTTTTAGTGTTTCTACAATACGATTTTTGTTCTCTTCCAGTTCCTCCTGATTGATAGTAATGCCAACAGAAGCATATTCCTTCAACAAATCAATAGTCGGGAATTTATAGTTGGATAACTCTAAGGTTGGATCAAATAAACCAAAATCGGCTACTAATTTTGAAGCAAGGTTTTCTTCTACTATATCTTCATCCGGAGCTTTTTCTATAACAAACGCTTCATCATTGGTTTCGATGATTTGTTTTACGGATTCAATATGAATAGGTTCTGTTTGTAAAATAGGGGAAACCGGCTTTATCGTTGGTTCCAGATTAATTTCGGAAGCGTTTTGAATCGTTGGCTTTAAGGCTTCTTTATTGATTTCAAATTGGGAAGGCTTTAAGGTTGGCTCTTCCAGTTCTTCTTCATCTTCAGGTTCTTTTACGGCAAATTCCTCTAAGTTATAATCGGTAGCACTGTCATTATTTGTCGTTAAGCCTTCGAGGTTTTCCTTGATGTCTTTGTGTTTCTTTTCAAAGAAGGTTTTAATGGCTTCAGGAGATATTTTTATCTTGAAGATCAGATAGATGACAATAGCAAAAACAATTCCGAGCAGCGTTCCGGTTTTTCCAACATAATCCTGAATAAACTGATTCATTTCATAACCAACTGTTCCGCCCAATTCAGGTAACGAAGTCGCGAAAAAGCCAAAGGTTATGGATAAAATTATGATCGCAAACAAATCCCAAAACCAGGTATTCTTTAGTTTTTTGATTGGTAAATCTAAAATCAGGAAAGCTCCGCTAAGGAAAAATAGTTTGACAAATAAGAAAGAAGCAATCCCAAAACCGCGGTAAATGAATAGATCGGCAGCATAGGCACCAAATTTACCCAGCCAGTTTTCCACAGGTTCATTCCTGTCGGTAAAGGAATTAACCGCACTTTGATCCGCTTGGCCAGAAACAAAAAGGAGATAAAGGAAACCAAAAATCCGACGGATAGTAACACCAACAGGAAACCAAACAGCATTCGGTATTGTTTTTTGGTTTTCAGGATTTTAATATCCGATTGAGGATCTTTTTCCTTCGTTTCTTTTTTTACTGTTTTTGCCATTGGTTATTTATAAACGCTATAAAAATAGAAATTTAATCGAATGATTATAGAAATTTGGGAACATAAATTAATAATCCAACCGCAATGGCAGCCATAGCAGCAAAAAGCACAGCACCTGCGGCAATGTCTTTGATGAAACCAATTCTGTTGTGGAATTCCGGATGTATGAAATCGGCAATTTTCTCGACAGCGGTATTTAACGCTTCAATGCTCAGTACCAATCCGAAAGCTAAAATCTGCAGCATCCATTCCTCTCTTGAAATTTCAAAATAAAAGCCCGCAATTATCATTATTACAGCCAGAGAAGACTGCACCATAACGCTGTGTTCGGTGGTAATAAGTTTGAAGGCACCTTTAACGGCAAAGCCAACGCTTTTTAGTCGGCCTTTTACGAAGGAGTTGTCTTTTTCGAATTCCATTTAAATTGTATTTATAATGCCGCAATAGCAGCTTCGTAATTTGGTTCGTCCGAGGTGTTTGGAACCTGTTCAGTATGTTGTACAATTCCATTTTCATCGATAACAATGACGGCTCTGGAATGCAGTCCGCTAAAAGCTCCTTCAATAAATTCAAGGCCATAATCCTTTCCGAAATTACCCGTATTAAAATCAGAAAGATTGATTACATTTTCCAAGCCTTCAGCACCACAAAAACGCGTTTGGGCAAAAGGAAGGTCGCGGGAAATACATAAAACTTTAGTGTTTTCCAGTTGACTGGCATCAGCATTGAATTTTCTAACAGATGTTGCGCAGGTTGGAGTATCGATGCTCGGAAATACGTTTAGGATAATTTTTGTCCCGGCAAAATCCGCTAAGGAAACAAGGGATAAATCGGTTGTTGTTAATTTAAAATCAGGTGCTTTTGAACCTACTTTTGGTAACTCACCATTAGTATTTACAGGTTTTCCACCAAATAGTACTGAAGCCATAATTGTAGTTTTTTGAGCGTCAAAAGTAGTAAAAATATTTAGGATTACGGTTAAGTTTTAATTGCTGCGGATAAAAATTCTTAAAAAACATTTGGTTTATAATCTCTTTATATCGTAATATTGCAATATATAAATAGAGTAAACTATGGGTGCTTCCAAAACAGAACATTTTTCAGACGAACAAAATGAGTTAGCTACTTTGTTTAAAGCGATTGCGCATCCGGCAAGAATAGCTATTGTAGAATATTTGCTAAAAATCGATACCTGCATTTGTGGCGATATTGTTAATGAATTGCCATTGGCACAGCCTACTGTTTCACAGCATTTGAGGGAATTGAAAAATGCAGGCATCATAAAAGGAACTATTGAAGGCACTGCTATTTGTTATTGTATCAACGAAATTACCTTCAAAAAAATGGAAAACTATTTTTCGGTTTTCAATAGCCAGTTAAAAAATAAATGTTGTTAATCTTTAAATTATAAATCATGAAATTATCAGAAATAAAAACAGCGCTAAACCAACTTGAAACGATTGCCTTTCAATTGCCTAATGGCGATTTGGTGCCCAATCATTTTCACGTAACGGAAGTGGGTAAAGTAACCAAACGTTTTATCGACTGTGGTGGAACGGTACGTAAGGAAGAAGTTGCGAATTTTCAATTATGGGAAGCCAATGATTATGACCATCGACTGCATCCTGAGAAATTGGTTCATATTATTGAACTTTCGGAAAAAGCTATAGAAATACCTGATTTGGAGATTGAGGTAGAATATCAGATGAAGGATACCATTGGCAAATTCAGCCTGGATTTTGACGGAACTAATTTCCTTTTAACTTCGAAGCAGACGGATTGCCTGGCGAAAGATAATTGGGGAATTCCGGCAGATAAAATCAAAACCAAAATAGGAGAGTGGAAGTCCAAAGAAACTTCTTGTTGCACACCCGATTCCGGATGTTGCTAAATTTTTGATTTATGTTAGAAAAATTATCTAAAACGATCCTGCTCATCAATAATAGCAGTGTTCCGGAAGACCGTCAATCGGTACTACAACCCTTAATTGGGTTTATACAGGATAAAGTAGATCAGGACAAGGAAATCAGGCTAAACTTAATCTGTACCCACAACTCAAGAAGGAGTCATTTGGCGCAGGTTTGGGCGCAGACGGCAGCCTTCCATTTCAATGTAAAAAATGTAATCTGTTATTCGGGCGGAACAGAAGCGACTGCCATGTTTCCAATGATAGCCGAAACTTTGGAAAGGCAGGGTTTTAAAATCAAAGCCATTTCAGAGGGAAGCAATCCGGTTTACACCATAAAATATGATGAAAACGAACATCCTTTGATTGCATTTTCTAAAGCATATTACGATGATTTCAATCCCGACAGCGGGTTTGCAGCTATAATGACCTGTTCACAGGCCGATGGCGGATGTCCCTTTATTTCTGGAGCAGAGAAACGCATTCCAATCACTTTTGAAGACCCAAAAGAATTTGACAATACACCACAACAAATCCAAAAATACGAAGAACGAAGTTTTCAGATTGCAACGGAAATGTTTTATGTTTTTTCACAAATAAAGAAAAAGAGATGAAAAAAAGACTTGGATTTTTAGACCGCTATTTAACACTTTGGATATTTATTGCAATGTTCGTTGGTGTTTCCATTGGCTATTTTATTCCCAACTCGGCAGAATTTGTCAATTCTTTTTCTTCAGGAACTACCAATGTTCCTTTGGCAATTGGCTTGATCCTGATGATGTATCCGCCATTGACCAAGATTGATTTTTCTAAAGTACCTCAAATGTTTAAGCAGCCAAAACTACTCACGGCATCCTTTATAATTACCTGGATAGTAGGGCCATTTTTAATGTTTTTACTGGCTACTTTTTTCCTAAAGGATTATCCCGAATACATGACAGGATTAATCATTATCGGAATTGCACCTTGTATAGCGATGGTAATTGTATGGAACGAATTAGCCGAAGGAAATAGGGAATTAACAGCAGGATTAATCGGAATCAATAGTTTGCTGCAGGTGTTCTTCTTTAGTTTGTATGCCTATTTTTATTTAGAAATCATGCTTCCGTTATTTGGTGTTAAGGGACTCGAATTGAATATTACGGTTGCTGAAATTGCCAAAACCGTAGGCATTTATTTGGGAATTCCATTTGTACTTGCCGTTATAAGCCGGTTTGGGATTAAACAATTTATGGGTGACAAATGGTTCAATCAGAAGTTCATTCCGTTTGTTTCCCCGATTACCCTTATTGCACTGCTTTTTACCATCGTAATCATGTTTAGCCTAAAGGGTGAAATGATAGTCGATTTGCCATTAGATGTTGTCAGAATAGCAATTCCGTTAGTCATCTTCTTTACCATTATGTTTTTCCTGATGTTTTTTGTTTCGAAGAAAATCGGTGCTAATTACCGCGATGCAACAGCTTTATCTTTTACGGCTTCCGGTAATAACTTTGAATTGGCAATAGCAGTTTCCATTGGTGTTTTTGGCATCAACAGCGGACAGGCGTTTGCAGGTGTAATTGGTCCGTTAGTTGAAGTTCCGGCTTTGATTATCTTAGTGAATGTCGCTTTTTGGTTGCGGAAGAAGTACTTTAAGGCATAAAAAAGTCCCAATTTCTCGGGACTAATTCAAAATTTATAATTTAAAATTCAAAATATTATATATGCAACGCCCTGTTATCAGTAGCCGCCAACGCAGCTTCCTTAACAGCTTCCGCAAAGGTCGGGTGTGCGTGTGACATTCTCGAAATATCTTCAGCAGATGCCCTGAATTCCATGGCGGTTACGGCTTCGGCTATTAAATCGGCACAACGGGCACCAATCATGTGTACTCCTAAAACTTCGTCGGTTTTTGAATCGGCCAAAATCTTAACAAATCCATCATTGTCGGCACTGGCACGGGCTCTTCCCAATGCTTTGAAAGGGAAACTTCCGGCTTTATAGGCAACTCCGGCTTCCTTTAACTGTTCTTCTGTTTTACCAACGGCAGCGACTTCCGGCCAGGTATAAACAACTCCCGGGATTAGATTGTAATCAATATGGGGTTTTTGTCCTGCTAAGATTTCTGCAACCATGGTTCCTTCTTCCTCAGCTTTGTGGGCCAGCATCGCGCCACGCACTACATCACCAATCGCATAAATGTTTGGAACGTTAGTCTGCAGATGATCGTTTACTTCTACCATCCCACGCTCGGTAATTTTTACTCCGGCTTTGTCGGCATTCAATCCGTCTGTGTATGGACGACGACCAACAGAAACTAAGGCGTAATCTCCTTCGAGTGTAATGGTTTCGCCTTTGGCATTTTCCGCTTTAACCGTTACTGTTTTTCCTTTTTTATCGACAGATTGTACTTTGTGGGAAGTATAGAATTTCATGCCTTGTTTTTTCAGCACTTTGGTCAGTTCTTTAGACAAGCCTGCATCCATACCCGGAATAATCCGGTCCATGAATTCAACCACAGAAACTTCAGCACCTAAACGAAGGTAAACCTGTCCCAATTCAATACCGATAACGCCACCACCAATAATTACTAAATGTTTGGGTACTTCCTTTAGTTTCAAAGCTTCTGTTGAAGTGATAATTCTTTCTTTGTCTAATTTGATAAAGGGAAGATTGGATGGTTTTGAACCGGTGGCTATGATGATATTTTTAGCTTCTATAGTTTCTGATGAACCGTCGGCTTTAGCAATAGCAACATGAGTGGCATCTACAAAAGAACCTAATCCTTCAAAAACAGTGATTTTGTTTTTATCCATAAGGAATTTTACACCACCCGAAGTCTGGTCGACAACAGCCTGTTTGCGGGCAATCATTTTCTCTAAGTTGACTTTTACCTTTCCCGAAACCTCAATTCCGTGATCGGCAAAATGCTGTAATTCCTCGTAATGATGTGATGATGCCAATAACGCCTTAGACGGAATACAGCCTACGTTTAGGCAGGTTCCTCCAAGTGTTGAATATTTTTCTATAATAGCAGTTTTGAAACCTAATTGCGCACAACGGATTGCTGATACATATCCGCCTGGGCCTGAACCTATGATGACTACGTCAAATGAACTCATAATATTGTGTTTGTTGTTTTTTATTCCGCTTCGCTCCATAACAATTCGGCAGCGCCTCGGGTGATATTTTTAAATTTTACGATACAAAATTACAGTTTTTATTTGACTTTTTATAAATTAGTAAAGCATTAAAATTTGCTAAGTATAGGAGAAGTTTTAGCTTTATTTTTTATTAATAAGGATAAGAATACAAGACTCATAAATTTACGTTTTTATACTGTTAAAATTTTGGAAATCAAGAGATATATGATTTTATTTTTTTAGCTTTGATATAGAATATTAGAAGTAATTGTTTGAATGAACAAAGAAAGAAGATGTTCAGGGAGGATAAGCTTTAACAGTAGAAAGTTATCCTTTAATATGCAAATCTGATTGTGCTTTACAGTAGCCGTCAAGAAGTAATTTTATCCTTTTGCAGTTGGTAGAAAACCAATAAATTAAAATAACGAAAACAGCAAACTGAGCTGTTGAAAGCAAAAGTGGGTTACACGTAAAAAAATTCAGATTGTATAGAAAATCCGTTAGAGAGTTCTCTTTAACGGATTTTTTGTTTTTATATAAATTAGGTTGCTATACATTTGCTTCACACATTCATTTATCTTCCTTCTGGTCTTATTCGATATTTGTTTGCAAAAGGGTACCACAACCCCGAACAAAACCCGAATAAAACCTTTACCAAAGCCATTATAAAATAAGTAGCAAATTGCTGCTTTGTTCCAGCTTTGTTCTCCATTGTTTGCAAAAGGGTAGTACAATCCCGAACAAAACCCGAACAAAACCTTTACCAAAGCCACTAAAAAAAGTATCAAATTGCTGCTTTGTTCCAGGTTTGTTCTTCATTGTTTCGCAAAAGAATAGTACAACCCCGAACAAAACCCCTATAAAACCCCCTCAAAAGGACCTTTAAAATATATTCTCAGTTTAGTTACTGTTAAAAATTAATTTGTAATTTAGTACTCTCTAACCCTCTGATTATGAAAACAATTTATATTTCAATTTTTGTATTATTTCTATGTTTTAGTGTAAACGCACAGATAATCACTATACCCGATGCCTATTTCAAAAATGTGCTGGTTACTACAGCCTGCGTCCAGCTTCCAAATCAATCGTATGATGATGTGGATACCAACAACGATGGTGAGATACAGTTGAGTGAAGCATTGGCAGTTACTAAATTAGATATTAGTGACCGAGGGCTTACCAATATCAGTGGTGTCGAAAACTTTACAAACCTAACTTATCTATCATGTGCGTCAAATGCGCTTGGTGGCGAATTAAATGTCAGCATGCTAACCAATTTAACAGATTTAGAATGTAGCAATTGCCAGTTAACTTCATTGAATGTAGATGGACTCACCCATTTAACAAGATTGTATGCATTTAGTAATAATTTTACAGTTTTGGACTTAAGTAACACGGCTGTGGTAGATTTTTATCTTGGAGGCTGTACATCATTACAATATCTAAATATCAAGAACGGCTTTACAACCTACAACTGTGCTATACTATTAGATGGATCTTATAGTTGCCACTTTTGGGCCGGATGCAATGCTCTTCAAATGGTATGCGCTGATGAAGAGGAGCTTCAATATACGATTGCAGTTCCAAATAGTGGTACAGTTGTAACTACTTATTGCTCTTTTGAACCAGGAGGAGGCTACAATACCATTACAGGTAACGTAACCTTAGATTGTGGGGGGACTAACATTTCAGCGGTTAATCAAAATATTTCCATAAGCAACGGAACGATAACCGGTGGTACGGCTGTCAATGGGAATGGACAATATCATTTTTATCCTGGACTGGGCACTCATGTAGTTTCCCTACCGGCATCGGCTGCAAGTCTATTTAACATTACACCACCTGCCTACAGTTTTAATTTTACAACAACAGGAAATACACAGACAGCTAATTTCTGCCTTACGCCCAACGGTGTCCATCCCGATTTGGAAGTAGCACTATTTCCTATGGTTGGTCCACGTCCTGGTTTTGATGCCATGTATTATATTATATATAAAAACAAAGGCAATCAGGTACAGTCGGGTTCGGTACAGCTTGTTTTTGAGGATGCCATACTAGACTATATATCAGCCATTCCTACTATCACTTCACAAGCTACTAACCAACTTACTTGGGGTTTTACCAATCTGATGCCGTTTGAATCCAGAGGTATCTACGTTACACTAAATGTAAATTCGCCACAGGAAACGCCAGCTGTAAATAATGGTGACATTCTGCATTATCAGGCAATAGTTAATTCAGCTTTAACAGATGAAACTCCAACCGATAACACGATGAATTATAATCAAACCGTACTAGGCTCTTATGACCCCAATGATAAAACCGTTGTACAAGGTACACAGATAGGACTTTCACAAACAGGTGATTATCTGAATTATATTGTCCGTTTTCAGAATACAGGTACCGCTGCGGCAGAGAATGTCGTTATAAAGGATATGTTAAGTGATAAACTGGAATGGAGTACATTACAGATGGTTTCAAGCAGTCATCCTTATAGATATACGCTGACTTCGGGCAATAAACTGGAAGTATTTTATCAGAATATAAACCTTCCGGCTACAATAGATGACGAACCGGGAAGCCATGGGTACATCGCCTTTAAGATAAAGCCAAAAAGTACGGTAGTACTAAACGATGCTATACAGAACAGGGCTTCTATTTATTTTGATTTTAATTTCCCAATAATAACTAATATGGTTACGACTACGGTTTCCAATCTTGGTATTGATGGGCATCAAAACAGCAATCTGTTTAGCGTATATCCTAATCCAACATCAGGAATAGTAAACATTGCAATGGCTGCTAATCAATCTATTACAAAAGCGACAATTACCAATTTGTTAGGACAAAACATACTTACTTCCGGAGGTACTACGATTGATATTAGTTCACTAAATAAGGGAACTTATTTTATTACTGTGGAAACCGAAAAAGGAAAACAGACACAACGGATTATAAAGCTATAACTTTTATCTGGGACTAATAAAAAAAACCCGGTTTCAATTAGAAGCCGGGTTTTTTAGGTTATTTTTTATTCAGTTTACTGTTCCTGAAGCCATACATAAAATAAACACACAAGCCTATAACGAGCCAGATGCCAAACCATTTCCAGTTAGAAACAGCCATTCCGGTCAATAGGTAACAGCAGGAAATCAATCCTAATAAAGGGATTAAAGAAAGGTTTTTAGCAAAGGCAATGGCAGCCATTACGAGGCAAAGAATAAAGAATACTATCAATGGCAGGTTAGTGGCCAGTTTATCACCTGAGAAATCAAAGGTTTCGCCAAAATAACTAGGTAAGTAATATTGAACAATAGCAATGGTTGCAACACAAATCAACGGAAATATAAACTTAGAATTGATATAAGGAATCCTGAATTTTCCTTTGGTAGCTCTTTCGGCCAATTCGGCTTCGCTCTGAGGTGACAGTAATAATACACCGCCGCACACTAATACGAAAGCGAACAATGTTCCAATACTGGTAAAGTCTAATACAAAGTTTTCATCCGTAAAGAAAATCGGGATTCCGACAACCAAACCGGTAACTATTGTGGCAAATCCCGGAGTTTTATATTTGGGATGTATTTCGGCAAACTTCTTTGGCATCAAACCATCACGGCTCATAGTCATCCAGATACGCGGCTGTCCCATCTGAAATACCAACAATACACTTGTCATGGCCACTACAGCGGCAATCGATACGATAAACAACATCCATTTAACTCCTTTTAAAGCAAAGATTTCTGCCAGTGGATCACTAACGCCAAGTAAGGTATAAGAAACCATTCCGGTAATAACTAAGGCCAAAATAATATAGACAACTGTACAAATTACTAATGAATAAATCATTCCACGAGGTAAATCCCTTTGCGGGTTTTTACTTTCCTCTGCGAGTGTTGATACGGCATCAAAACCAATATAGGCAAAGAACACTGCTGAAACACCGCCCATAACACCACCAAAGCCATTCGGCATAAAGGGTGTCCAGTTTTCAATATCAATATAAAAAGCTCCAACAACAATTACCAAAACAATAATGGCCAATTTGATGTATACCATTATATTACTGAAATTTCTAGATTCCTTAGTACCTCTGTATACTAAGTAGGTTATAAGCATATTGATAACCACAGCTGGTAAGTCAAAAATGATTTTCAGACCGCCAATTACCGGTGCCGTATTCCATGCGGTCATTCCTTCGCCGGCTTTATTGGCAACCAAAGCATCTTGTGCAGATTTGTAATTAATAGTCAGCCATTCCGGTAAATGGAGGTGAAAGCTTTCCAACAGATTGGTAAAGTAACCACTCCAGGAAAAAGCTATATAGATATTTCCAATAGAATATTCCATCAGTAATGCCCAGCCTATAATCCAGGCGAATAATTCACCAAAAGAGACGTAAGCATAAGTATAGGCACTTCCCGAAACCGGAACCCTTGAAGCAAATTCAGCATAGCATAAAGCGGTAAAACCACAGGCAATAGCACAAATAATATAAAGGAATACAACTCCGGGTCCACCAGAAAAACAAGCGTTGCCAATAGCGCTAAAAGTACCGCCACCAATAATGGCAGCAATCCCGAAGAAGGTTAAATCCTTAACGTTTAAAACTTTATTCAAGCCAGAGTGTTCTCCGTCGCCACCTTCCTTTAAAAGAACTGAAGTTGATTTTTTCTGAATAGTCTAGATAATAGCATGTTTTAGTTTTTGGTTTAGAAAGAAACAAATATATAAAAGCAAATGATATGATTTTCAATATAAGTTTTGGCAATTAGTAAATAGTAATTTATAATAAAAAATTATAGCCTAAACATGATAGTTGTCATAGATTTGGGGTATCAAAAAATGTAACTTTACCTAAAATAACATAAATCACGAAATATGGGAAATGACACATCTCAGGGCAAATGCCCTTTTAATCATGGAGCCTCAAAAGAAGTGGCTGGTGCCGGAACCAGGAATAATGATTGGTGGCCCAATCAATTAAAACTAAATGTACTACGCCAGCACTCCAAGTTGTCCAATCCTATGGATGACAACTTCAATTATGCCGAAGCATTTAAAAGCCTGGATTTAGAAGCTGTAAAAAAAGATCTTCATGCTCTGATGACCGACTCGCAGGACTGGTGGCCTGCCGATTTTGGTCACTACGGAGGCTTATTCATCCGTATGGCATGGCACAGTGCCGGAACTTATAGAGTTCAGGATGGGCGTGGTGGAGCAGGTCAGGGACAGCAACGTTTCGCACCTTTAAACAGTTGGCCTGATAACGTAAGTCTTGACAAAGCACGTAGGTTGGTATGGCCAATCAAACAAAAATACGGGCGTAAACTTTCCTGGGCTGACCTTATGGTATTGGCTGGAAATGTGGCATTGGAGTCAATGGGCTTTAAAACTTTTGGTTTTGCCGGTGGAAGAGAAGATGTATGGGAAGCTGATGAATCAGTATACTGGGGTTCAGAGTCGATATGGCTTGCAGGTGACGAGCGTTATGCACAAGGTTCTGAGGGTGTAGCAAAGCATGCCGTTTTAGTATCTGATGACAATGCAGATGGAGAAGTACACTCACGTAATCTTGAAAATCCTTTGGCAGCCGTACAAATGGGATTGATTTACGTAAACCCGGAAGGGCCGGATGGTAATCCTGACCCAATTGCAGCAGCAAAAGATATCCGCGATACGTTTGCACGAATGGCAATGAATGATGAAGAAACAGTAGCGTTAATTGCAGGTGGACACACTTTTGGAAAAACACACGGTGCAGCATCTTCGGATAATGTAGGGAAAGAACCGGAAGCAGTTGATTTAGAACATCAGGGATTTGGATGGGCAAACAAATATGGCAGCGGTAAAGGACCCGATACAATTACAAGCGGACTTGAAGTTACGTGGACAAAAACGCCAACGCAATGGAGTAACAACTTTTTCGAAAACTTATTTGGTTTCGAATGGGAATTAACCAAAAGTCCAGCAGGAGCACATCAATGGGTAGCCAAAAATGCTGAGGCAATTATTCCGGATGCATTTGATGCTTCCAAAAAACACCTTCCAACGATGCTTACTACTGATCTTTCGTTGAGGTTCGACCCGGCTTATGAAAAGATATCGCGTCGTTTTCTTGAAAACCCAGACCAGTTTGCTGATGTATTTGCACGTGCCTGGTTTAAACTGACACACCGTGATATGGGACCAAGGGAACTTTATTTGGGTGCAGATGTTCCTACTGAAGTACTACTTTGGCAGGATCCGATTCCGGCCGTTAACCATGCATTAATTGATGCAAATGATATTGCCTCTTTAAAAGCTAAAATTTTAGCAACTGGGCTTCCTATATCAAATTTAGTTTCTACTGCCTGGGCTTCGGCTTCAACTTTCCGTGGTTCTGACAAACGTGGTGGTGCCAATGGTGCACGTATCAATCTGGCGCCACAAAAGTACTGGCAGGTAAATAATACCCCATTAATTTCGGATACCTTAACTTTATTGGAAGTTATCCAAAAGGAATTTAATGCTTCAGGAAAAAAGTTTCACTTGCCGATCTTATTGTTCTTGCGGGTTGTGCCGCAATTGAAAAAGCTACCGGCAATACAATCAGTGTACCTTTCACTCCAGGTCGTATGGATGCCACACAGGAACAGACAGATGTGGAGTCTTTCGGCTATTTAGAGCCTAAAGCTGACGGTTTTCGTAACTATCGTAAAAAATCATCGGTACTAACTGAAGCATTGTTAGTAGATAAAGCTCATTTGTTAACGCTTACAGCAACCGAATTAACGGTACTTGTTGGTGGTATGCGAGCCTTAAATACTAACTTTGACGGTTCTGCACACGGTATACTAACGAATACTCCCGGACAATTGAGCAATGATTTCTTTGTAAACCTTCTGGATATGAGCACTACATGGAAAGCTGCTTCAGAAGACAGGGAATTGTTTGAAGGTACAGACCGCAACACCGGAGCTAAAAAATGGACTGCAACCCGAGCCGATTTAGTATTTGGTTCTCATGCAGAACTAAGGGCAATTTCAGAAGTTTATGCCAGCAGCGATGCGAAAGACAAATTTGTAACCGACTTTGTCGCAGCATGGAACAAAGTAATGAATCTGGATCGATTCGATTTGAAATAATTTCAACAAAAAAAGCCTCCACTAATACGGAGGCTTTTTATTTATGGAGTAAAAACGCTTTTATAATTATTCCAATAACGATAGATCAGGAATAGGTTTCCTAAAAACATAGCAATGGCAATAGGTAAATTTTCAGGAGACAGGAAGTAATTGATCAATAAAATGTTTATGGTAATTGGCAGGATAAGAATATTGGCCAACGTCACATATTTCCCAGATAAAAAGGATAGCCCACAAAGAAATTCAATTGCTTTCGCTAACGGAAAAATGTATACGGATGTGATCAATCCGGTAGAAAAAGCCTTAAATTCTTCTGTTGCGGCAGGTTGAGCCGGACCAATGTTAAAGAAATAGGTAATGGAGGCGAATAAGAGCAAAAGCCCTATCAGCACACGAACAATAATGGTTGCGATTTTCATAATTTTGATTTTAAATGATTAATGATATCTCAAAGTTAGCTAAAAATTAGATTGACGCTATTTATTTAACAGTCAACTTACTAACAGTTATTTGCGACTTAAATTGAAATAATATTTTTTATTGTAATTTTGAAAGCCACTAAATCCACTCACTTTTGAGAACAAAAATTGTCAGGTCTATTGATAAACCTATGCTTTTTAAGCAACAGCTTCTGCAATGGTCGCAACAGTTCGCTGAAGTCGTTTTTTTGGATTCAAATGAGTATCATCAAAAATATTCTAACTTTGATTGCATACTTGCAGTTGATGCCTTTACTTCGCTGAAAACAGATTACCAAAATGCGTTTGAGGAGTTAAAACAATACCAGCAGCAAAGTAAAGACTGGCTTTTTGGCTATCTGTCTTATGATTTGAAAAATGATATTGAAAAACTGCAGTCCAATAATTTTGATGGATTGTATTTTCCAGACTTATTCTTCTTTCAGCCAAAGAAATTATTTTTGCTAAAAGGAAATCAATTAGAAGTTCAGTATTTGAAGCTCTGCGATGATGAAATAGAATCCGATTTAAAAGAAATATTGGAGAGCGCAGGATTCATGACCCTGAGGTCGGAAGTTGAGGTTAAACAAAGAATTTCAAAAGAAAATTATATAAGCAAGGTTTCAAAAATGCTCGAGCATATTCACCGTGGTAATATCTATGAAGCTAATTTCTGCATGGAATTTTACGCCGAAAATGCCGAACTTGAACCATTGGAAATCTATCAAAAACTAAATGCAATTTCCCAACCGCCATTTGCGGCATTTTTTAAAAATCAAAAACAATACGTCTGTTGTGCATCGCCGGAACGCTACCTCAAAAAAGAAGGGACAAGAATAATTTCACAGCCGATAAAAGGAACAGCCAAACGCTTTTCAGATAAAACTTTAGATGAAAACGCCAAACAAGAATTAGAGGCAAATCCAAAAGAGCGCTCTGAAAACATCATGATTGTCGATTTGGTTCGCAACGATTTGTCACATACAGCTACGAAAGGTTCCGTTGAGGTGGAAGAATTGTGTAGCATTTATACTTTCGAACAAGTTCACCAAATGATTTCAACTGTAGTTTCTAATGTAGAAATTACGACTTCACCTGTAGAAATCATCAAAACAACTTTTCCAATGGGCAGTATGACCGGTGCACCAAAAATATCGGCAATGAACATTATTGAAGATTTGGAAGAAACTAAAAGAGGATTATACAGTGGTGCTGTAGGCTATTTTACGCCCGAAAATGATTTTGATTTCAATGTAGTCATCCGAAGCATTTTGTATAATGCCAAAGAAAAATACTTATCCTTTTCTGTTGGGAGTGCTATTACATCATTGGCTCATCCCGAACAGGAATATGAAGAATGCCTGTTGAAAGCCAAAGCAATGTTTGAAGTTTTAAGTTAAATTAAAATAACTATTTTTGAAGATGCTCACAAAATTCCAAAACCACATCAGCCAAAACCTTCCTTTCTTAAACGGAAGAAAACTTCTTTTAGCAACCAGTGGCGGTATCGACAGTATGGTTTTACTCGAATTGTGCCTTCAGGCAAAACTTGATGTAAGAGCTGCACATTGTAATTTTCAACTTCGGGGAGATGAAAGTGATGAAGATGAAAAGTTTGTAAAATTACAATGTGAGAAAAAGGATGTTTTGCTATTTGTAAACCGTTTTGACACCAGGAAGTTTGCAGAGAACCTAAAACTATCCATTCAGGTTGTGGCGAGAAACCTCCGATATGACTGGTTTAATACACTTTTGATAAACAACGATTACGATTATATCTTAACTGCACATCATTTGGATGACAGCCTGGAAACATTTTTAATCAATTTTACACGAGCTTCGGGATTGGATGGATTGACTGGAATCCCGCAGCAAAACGGAAATATAATCCGTCCGTTATTGCCCTTTTCAAGAGAAGAAATCGAAACATTTGCCAAAGAAAATAAGATTGAATGGCGGGAAGACAGCAGCAACGCTTCTGATAAGTATTTGAGAAACAAACTGCGTCATGAAGTTATTCCAATCTTGAAAGAGCTCAATCCAAGTCTGTTGTCCTCTTTTGAAAGTACGATTTCCAATCTGCAACAAGCACAGACAATGGTGGATGACGCTTCCAGAATTGTATATCGAAAAGTAGTGGAAGATATTGATTTTCAGAAACGGATCCATCTTACCGAACTGATGCAGCTGCCGAATTATCTCGCTTATCTTTACCAATGGCTCGAACCGTTTGGGTTTAGTGACTGGTCATCCATCAAGGATTTAGTCAAAGCACAATCTGGGAAACAGATTCATTCCCAAAAACATACATTGCTCAAAGACCGAAATGAACTGATTGTTTTTCCAAAACAGAAAACTGGAGAATCAGAACACTTTATGATTGAGGAAGGAAAAAGGGAAGTTAAATTTCCCTTAAAAATCACGTTTTGCAATGTAAGCGACATTTCAGATCAGGCAACTAATACTATATTTGCCGACGAAGCGAAACTGCAGTATCCATTGCAAATCAGGAAATGGCAGGAAGGCGATGTGTTTTATCCTTTTGGGATGGAGGGTTCCAAGAAATTAAGCAAATATTTCAAAGACGAAAAATTCTCTTTATTGGATAAATCGGAAACCTGGTTATTATGTTCGGATGATCAAATTGTGTGGGTTATCGGTGAACGACAGGATGATCGCTTTAGGGTTACAAAACAAACAACTAAAATTATACAAATACAACTCGAAGAATGAATAAAATAGTATTATCACTACTGTTGCTTTTGGCTTTTGCCAATTCCAATGCACAAATTGTAAAACCGGTAAAATGGACATCCAAAGTCGAAAAAGTATCCGATACCGAATTCAATTTGGTCATGCAGGGAAAAATTGATGCGGAATGGCATCTTTATTCACAGTATACGCCTCAAGCTGATTTAGGTGCAGCATTGCCTGCAGAATTCAAATTTGAAAATCCAAAAGGAAACTATGAATTGGTGGGAAAAGTAAAGGAAAGTCCATACAAAAAACAGTATAGTGAAGTTTTTGAAATAGATGAATATTATTTTGAAAACAAGGTAACTTTTACCCAAAAGGTAAAAATCATCAACGCTAAACTGACTTCTATTAAGGCCAAAATTGATTACCAGGTTTGTAAAACTACCTGTATCAATGATGATATGAAATTTACGTTTGCCATCCCCGTAACGGAAAATACTGTCGACCCGACCACAACTACCGCAACCATTGATACCATCAAAACAGTTTCGGTTGCTGATACTACAACAGTTAAAAAAGAAGAAACACCGGTAACAACTGCTGCACCTGAAAAAGAGAAAGATAGAGGGCTATTAACGATTTTCTTTTTGGCATTTCTAGGCGGTTTTGCTGCCTTGCTGACACCTTGTGTTTTTCCAATGATCCCAATGACCGTAAGCTTTTTTACCAAGCAAAGTAAAAATCCGGGTCAGGGCAAACGAAACGCAATTCTCTACGGAATTTCAATTATTGCCATTTATGTAGTTCTTGGTTTGGCCATTACAGGGATTTTTGGTGCAGATGCCTTAAACGCGTTGTCTACAAATCCTTGGTTTAATGTGCTGTTCTTTTTGCTTTTAGTAGTTTTTGCTGTTTCCTTTCTTGGAGCTTTCGAAATTATGCTGCCTAATTCATGGGCAAACAAAGTAGACAGGCAGGCAGATAGAGGTGGAATTGTCGGAATATTATTTATGGCTTTGGCTTTAGCGATTGTTTCCTTTTCCTGTACCGGACCAATCGTTGGGACGCTTTTAGTGGAATCTGCTTCTAAGGGTGGAATCGCGCCTATTGTTGGGATGCTTGGTTTTTCAACAGCTTTGGCTTTGCCATTCATGCTTTTTGCAATGTTCCCTAGCTGGATGCATTCGTTGCCAAAATCCGGCGGATGGTTGAATACCGTAAAGGTTTCTTTAGGATTTTTGGAATTGGCTTTAGCCTTTAAATTCTTATCCAATGCCGATTTGGTACTACAGTTGCATTTATTGGAAAGAGAAGTTTTCTTAGCGATCTGGATTGCCATTTTTGGAGCCTGGGCCTTGTACCTGTTTGGAAAGATAATGACCCCGCATGATAGTCCGCTGGCTTATATTTCTGTGGGAAGGCTTTCTTTAGGGCTTTTGGTTTTGGCCTTTACGATTTATATGATTCCGGGATTATTCGGTGCGCCTTTAAAATTGATTAGCGCCTTTCCTCCGCCTCAAACTTATAGCGAAAGTCCGACTGGATTTTTTGGCAATACAGGAAGTCCAACAGCGAACCATGAAGGATTGCCCGATGGTGCAGAAGTTGGTCCACACGGCATAACAGTCTTTACAGATTACGACAAAGGCTTGGCTTATGCAAAAACTGTAAACAAACCCGTTATGCTCGACTTTACAGGGTTTGCCTGTGTGAACTGCCGTAAAATGGAAAATAACGTATGGTCTGATGAAAAAGTGCTGAAGGTGCTTAAGAATGATGTTGTCCTAATCTCTTTATATGTTGATGATAAAAGGGAATTGCCTAAAAGTGAACAAACAGTTTCCAAAGAAACAGGCAACGAAATTACGACCATCGGCGACAAATGGACTGAATTCATAATTACTAAATATCAGACAAACACCCAGCCTTTTTATGTTCTGATTGATTTAAAGGAACAAAAACTAAACGCTCCGATAAGTTACACTCCAAATATCGATGAGTATTTGGCTTGGCTGGAAGGCGGAATCTCAAAGTTTAAAAAATAATAAAAAGCCTCGAGTAAATCGAGGCTTTTGTTATCCTAAAATATCAATAACCTCTGTTTTCAAATAGCTCAACGCCAATTGGCTTGCTGAATTTCCATCAAGCATATTGCTTAAGATTTTTTCCCGCAACTGATCTGCATTGGTTACAGATGCATCCAAAGTAGTTTTCCTGATGTTCTGAATGATCGTATTTTTGGCAGTCAAAACCATAGTCCAGCATTCATCCGTAATATAAATCTGCTGCGTCATGTTGTGCTCATATTCCTGCTCGATATTCTGAATCAGAAAGTTTTGGTAATCTACTTTATTCTCGCTTATAGGAGCAACTCTGATTAACAGTTTGGCCGGACTAATACGCTCCAAAAACAAAGCTAACCGTTCATAAGCCTGCAAACGTAATGGCAATGCCTGCTTCTGATTTTCCTTTTGCGACAACCAACGTCGTGTATGCTGTTGGTCCTTGAAATAACTATCAAACAAATAATAGGCTACACCACCCGTAATTAAAGATGGAACCGCGTAAAGTAGTACTTCAATAAATTTATCTATGCTCATCGTATTTTTAACTAAAATTGTTCACAAATATAATAGAAATAGCGTAAAAATTATATTGCTTTTTCGCTTTAGTACATTAAATTTGTTGGCGAAGTTTTTACCACTTTGAAACTTTGCAACTCTGATACTTAGCGACTTTTTTTAAAATGCAACAATACATTTCCCAGCTCAACGAAGCCCAACAGGAACCTGTTTTTCAGAAAGACGGACCCATGATTATCATTGCAGGTGCCGGTTCTGGAAAAACCCGTGTGCTAACGGTGCGAATTTCCTATCTGATGAGCTTAGGCGTCGATGCTTTTAATATCCTTGCACTGACCTTTACCAATAAGGCCGCACGTGAAATGAAAAAACGTATCGCCGATATTGTCGGAACCAACGAAGCCAAAAACCTTTGGATGGGAACTTTCCACTCCGTGTTCGCCCGGATTTTAAGAAGTGAAGCCGATAAGTTGGGTTATCCTTCCAATTTTACAATCTATGATTCTCAAGACAGTGTCCGATTGATTTCAGCCATAATCAAGGAAATGCAGTTGGACAAGGATATCTATAAACCAAAGCAGGTTTTCAGCCGAATATCCTCCTATAAAAACTCTTTGATTACTGTAAAAGCTTACTTCAATAATCCCGAATTAATGGAGCAGGACGCGATGAGCAAGAAGCCACGTCTTGGTGATATTTATAAGGAATATGTGGAAAGATGCTTCAAAAGCGGCGCAATGGATTTCGATGATTTATTATTGAAAACCAACGAACTTCTAAACCGTTTCCCCGATGTGTTGGCAAAATACCAGGACAGATTTCGATATATATTGGTAGATGAGTATCAGGATACGAATCATTCACAATACCTGATTGTACGTGCCTTGTCGGATAGATTCCAGAATATTTGCGTGGTTGGTGATGATGCGCAGAGTATTTACGCCTTCCGTGGCGCCAACATCAATAACATCCTAAATTTCCAGAAGGATTATGAGAATGTAAAAACCTATCGGTTAGAACAGAATTACCGTTCGACAAAGAATATTGTGGAAGCTGCCAATTCGGTCATCGATAAGAATAAAACCAAGCTCGACAAAGTAGTTTGGACCGCCAATGATTATGGCGCCAAAATAAAAGTCCACCGAAGCGTGACAGATGGCGAAGAAGGCCGTTTTGTTGCCAGCGAAATCTTCGAGCAGAAGATGCGCAACCAAATGATGAACGGACAGTTTGCCATTTTATACCGTACCAATGCGCAATCCCGAGCGATGGAAGATGCCTTACGCAAACGAGATATTCCGTATCGTATTTATGGAGGTTTGTCTTTCTATCAAAGGAAGGAAATAAAGGATGTCTTGTGTTACCTTCGATTGGTAATCAATCCAAAAGATGAAGAGGCTTTGGTAAGGGTTATCAATTATCCCGCGCGTGGAATCGGAGACACAACCGTTGAGAAACTTACAGTTGCCGCCAATCATTACAAACGTTCCATTTTTGAGGTAATGGAAAATATTGATAAGATTGATTTAAAACTGAACTCCGGAACCAAACAAAAACTTGAGGATTTTGTGACAATGATTAAGAGTTTCCAGGTTATCAATGAGCAGCAGGATGCCTTTGTCTTAACCGAACATGTTGCTAAAAAAACAGGGTTAATCCAAGAACTTAAAAAAGACGGAACCCCCGAAGGTATTGCCCGTATCGAAAATATTGAAACCCTGATGGGCGGTATAAAAGACTTCATTGAAGGACAACGGGAAATCGATGGTGCCCGTGGCGCTTTGTCCGAATTTATGGAAGATGTAGCCTTAGCGACCGATTTAGATAACGATACCGGAGATGACGATAGAGTTGCTTTGATGACAATTCACTTAGCAAAAGGACTGGAGTTTCCCTATGTTTTCGTGGTCGGAATGGAAGAAGATCTTTTCCCAAGCGCAATGAGTATGAACACCCGAAGCGAGTTGGAAGAAGAGCGACGTTTGTTTTACGTAGCATTGACCAGGGCAGAGCATCAGGCCTATCTAACCTATGCACAGTCGCGTTACCGTTGGGGAAAATTGGTGGATAGCGAACCTTCCCGTTTTATCGAAGAGATAAAGGATGATTATCTTGAATACATCAATCCTATGGATACAGGCTATCGTTACAAGCCAACCATCGATTTGGATATTTTTGGCGATGTAGATAAATCTAAACTTCGATTATCAAAACCCGAAGCCGGCACGCCACCAAAGAAATACGGAGACGAACCGGTTTCCTCCCTAAACATCCGCAAACTAAAACCCGTTGCCGGAAATGCACCGGGCAATACCAATTTGTTCGACAGCAAACTAACCGTTGGCAATGTCGTAATGCACGAACGCTTTGGAAAAGGACAAATCGTAAGCCTCGAAGGAATAGGTGCCGATAAGAAAGCCGAAATCAAGTTCGAGGTAGGCGGAATCAAGAAGTTGCTTTTAAGATTCGCTAAACTTGATGTGATTGGATAACGAAATAAATTAAGGAAATAATATAAAATGTAGGTTTAGTTTTTTGATTACTTTTGAGTATGGCAGAATTCATAAAAATATACGAAGACAAACCTAGCGAAGCTGCCATCAAAAAGGTGGTTGATGTACTACGTAATGGTGGCTTAGTAATTTATCCGACAGATACAGTCTACGGATTGGGTTGCGATATAACTAATTCCAGGGCTTTAGAACGCATTGCCAAAATTAAAGGCATCAAGCTTGAAAAAGCGAACTTCTCTTTCGTTTGCAGTGACCTTAGCAATCTTTCCGATTATGTGAAACAAATAGACACATCGACATTCAAGATATTAAAAAGAACACTTCCAGGTCCTTATACTTTTATCTTACCCGGAAATAATGATCTGCCAAAGGAATTCCGCAAAAAGAAAACCGTCGGAATCCGTGTGCCGGATAATAATATAGCCATCTGTATCGTTAAAATGTTAGGCAACCCAATTGTTTCTACTTCCATACATGATGATGATGAAGTATTGGAATATTCTACCGATCCCGAACTTATCTTTGAAAAATGGCAACATCTGGTTGACCTGGTTATTGATGGCGGTTATGGCGATAATGTCGGCTCGACAATAATCGATTTATCAGGATATGAACCAGTAGTTATCCGTGAAGGAAAAGGCGATCCTGATATATTTTAAAAGAATATTGAACATAGAGAAAAGATTATAGAAATTCTCTTTAAAAAAAACGCCCTGATTTCTCAAGGCGTTTTTTGTCTATAATTATATTCTTTTTTCTCAAAGGACTATTTCTGATTCTTCATTTCCTTTTCAATCATTTCGTAGAATTCATCAATCTTTGGTAAAACTACAATACGGGTTCTTCTGTTTTTCGCTCTGTTATCAGCAGTAGTATTATCCACTAATGGAATAAATTCGCTTCTACCAGCTGCAATCAATTGAGATGGTTTTACACCTAAATCTTTTGTCAATACTCTAATAATCGCAGTCGAACGTTTCACACTCAAATCCCAGTTGTCAAGCAATACTGCATTTCCTGTGAAAGGAACATTATCAGTATGACCCTCAACCATACACTCAAATGTTGGTCTGCTGTTTACTACTTTAGCTACTTTAGCCAATACTTCTTTAGCTCTGTCACTAACTACATAACTTCCGCTTTTAAACAATAGCTTATCAGCGATAGAAATGAAAACAACACCTTTCTCTACATTGATTTCGATATCAGGATCGGAAATACCCACAGAGCTTTTCAAGCTGGTAACCAATGCAAGGGTAACGCTGTCTTTCTTGGTTAATGCATCCTGAAGACGTGTTATTTTTAGGTCTTTTTCCTTTAAACTTTCTAATGATTTTTCAAGATTTTGAGCTCCTTTAGTAGTCAGGACAGTCAAATCCTTAGAGTTGTTGATTAAGTCTGTATTGTTTTGTTTCAGATAGTCATTTTGTTTTGAAAGTGCATCTTTTTCTGAAAGACACAAGTTCAGTTTCATTGTAGTCGAATTCAATAAGTCTTGACATTCTTTGTTCTGTGCTTCTAAAGCAGCAATCTTTTTCTTAGTGCCACACGATGTTAGTGTAAGTGCCACTAACGAAAGTGCAAAAATTACTTTTTTCATAGGATAGGTGATTAAATTTTAACAAAAATAAGGTTTTTAATTTTTTTAAGGAGCATATCCAATGATAAACTCTTGTTAAAATTATAAGTCAAAAACAGTGCCGTTCTTCAGAAAGTACTTGTAAACAATGCTCTTCGAACGATAGTAATTGTATGCCTGCGGAGATTTTCTTTTCTTTAACGTTTTGTTTATCAGTATGTAAAAATGGAAATGCGCTTTAACAATTGCCCAGCAATGCGTAAATTTTCCTTTAAAGATAAATTGAATTCCGGCCAGGCCATCCAATACAATACGAGCCAGAATTATGGGGAACAATTTGTTTTCAGGTAAGTTTTTGGCTAACATCAATAAGGAATTGCGGAAGTTCAGGAACGTTTTCTTCGGATTACTTTCATTCAAAGTAGCACCGCCTACATGATATACAACAGATTTCGAGGTATATTTTGCCGTATACCCCAAATTAAAGGCACGCCAGCACAAATCAATCTCTTCCTGATGGGCAAAGAAATCATCGTCAAAACCACTTAATTTCCTGTAGATTTCTTTTCGGATAAAGAAACAGGCACCACTTGCCCAGAAAATACCAATTTCATCGTCATATTGTCCTTTGTCTTTTTCTATATGGTCAAAGATCCGGCCACGGCAATAGGGATAACCAAATTGATCAATAAAACCGCCCGCAGCTCCGGCATACTCAAAGTATTCCTTATTTTTATAATCTAAAATCTTGGGTTGAATGATTCCGATATTAGGTTCAGAATCAAATAGGGATAAAATAGGAGCAAGCCAATCTTCAGTAACTTCAATATCCGAATTCACTAACGCATAATACTCTTCTTCAACCTGTTGTAACGCTACATTATACCCTTTGGCAAAACCATAATTTCCGTCATTCTGAATAATGGTAACTGATGGAAATTGTTCCTTAATCACAGCAATAGAATTATCAGTAGAAGCATTATCGGCAACATAAACGTTAGCTTCGGCAGAATAGGCTGTCACCGAAGGAAGAAACTGCTCTAATAGTTTAGCTCCATTCCAATTCAATATGACTACGGCTATTTTTTTGTCTCTCATCTATTATCTATTCGTCTCTCCATTAAAATTGGGAAGTTCCTCTAGAAAAACATATTTTTCATTCTCAAAATCCATTTGGCAAAAGTAATGATTTAAGCCATTGGTTACCATCAGGTATTCCGCTTTCAGTTTCAGGTTATAGCGCGCAATCTGGTCAAAAGTGCTTTGCGTGATCTTAACTTCTGGTGCCTTGCATTCTATTAGTAAAAACAAATCGCCATTCGGCTGAAAAACAACAATATCATAGCGTTTATTGATGTCATTCACTTTTACAAGCTTCTCAACATTAAGATGCGATTTTGGATATTTTTTTCCTGTAACAAATATTGAACGGTATGTTGCCTAACCCATTCTTCGGGTGTGAGAATGATAAACTTTTTCCTTATGTCATCAAAAATAGACACTTTATTTTCACTATTTTTGAAGCGAAACGAAAAGGATGGGAAATTCAGCTTTTGCATCCAACAAATCTATTATCTATTAAACGAATTACCAACTTATTTTGGAAGAAGTAGTAAAAATTATCAACGATATTAAAGCCGGAAACATCAAACCTATCTATTTTCTTATGGGCGAAGAGCCTTATTATATTGATAGGATTACCGAGTATCTTGAAGAAAATCTGTTGACCGAAGATGAAAAAGGATTCAATCAAATGGTGCTTTATGGACGTGATACCACTATAGATGATATTGTGTCAAATGCAAAACGTTATCCGATGATGGCAGAACGACAGGTTGTAATTGTAAAAGAAGCGCAGGAACTTTCCAGAACAATAGACCAGATTGAGAAATATGCTGAAAACCCACAACCTACAACAGTTTTGGTTTTTGCCTACAAATACAAAACCCTTGACAAACGCAAGAAAGTAACCAAGACGTTGGAAAAAAGGCTGTGCTTTTTGAAAGCAAAAAAATGTATGATAATCAGGTAGGGCAATGGATAAAAAACCTTCTGAAAAATAGAGGTTACGGCATTGAACCCAAAGCTATGGCCATGTTGGTAGAATTTCTTGGGAATGACCTGAGCCGCATCGCCAACGAATTAAACAAACTCGAAATCATCCTCCCAAAAGGAAGTACGATTACACCACATCATATAGAAGAAAACATCGGTTTCAGTAAGGACTTCAATGTGTTCGAATTCCGAAAGGCCATAGGGGAAAGGAATCAGTTAAAAGCCTACCAGATAGCCAACTATTTTGCCCAAAACCAAAAAGACAACCCAATTGTAATGACTAACGGATTGGTGTTTAGCTTCTTTTCTGCCTTGCTGCAATTTCATGGATTAAAGGATAAATCCCCAGGTAATGCTGCGAAAGTTTTAAAGGTAAGTCCTTATTTTGTGCAGGATTATATTTCAGCCGCACACAATTATCCGATGAAGAAAGTTAGCGCCATTGTTGGAACATTGCGCAGTATAGACGTAAAAAGTAAAGGAGTTGGTGCCAACGCATTACCGCACGGAGATTTACTGAAGGAGATGCTGATAGGTATTTTTAATTAATAAAAAAAACAGAACAATAACACAACTAAAAACTAAAAATGAAAACAACAAACGTTAAGGCATTCGGAACCGATAGTACAACCGCGCCGCTGAAAGAAATGAACATTGAGCGCAGGGAAGCCCTCCCAAAAGATATTGAAATAGAGATTATGTATTGTGGTGTCTGCCATTCCGACTTACATACAGCTAGAAATGATTGGGGATGGACGACTTATCCGGTTGTTCCAGGCCATGAAATTGTAGGCAAGGTAACCAAAGTGGGAAGTGAAGTCAGCAAACTAAAAGTAGGTGATTTTGCTGCGGTTGGATGCCTTGTAGATTCCTGCCGTACCTGCAGCAGCTGCCAACAGGATTTAGAACAATACTGCCTGAACGGTTGGGTTGGAACTTATGGCGGACAGGATAAACACTTAGGAGGATTCACTCATGGCGGTTATTCTGAGAAAATTGTTGTGGATGAAGATTTCGTATTAAAAGTTCCCGCTCATTTAGATTTGGCCGCAGTAGCACCATTGCTTTGCGCCGGAATCACAACCTGGTCTCCTTTAAGACACTGGAATGTTGGCAAAGGAAGTAAGGTAGCAGTTGTCGGATTAGGAGGCTTAGGCCACATGGCTATTAAATTGGCTAAAGGATTAGGAGCAGAGGTAACCTTATTCTCAAGAACACCAGATAAGGAAAAAGACGCTAAGGATTTAGGTGCCGATGCCGTGATTATTTCAACAGATGATGCCCAAATGGCTACGGTTGCCGGAAAGTTTGATGTGATTATCGATACGGTTCCTTACGTTCATGATATCAATCCTTACATTGCCACTTTAGGCATCAGCGGAACTTTGGTTGTCGTAGGCTACTTGGGAGGATTGGAGCCGCTGTTAAGTACGGTTCCAATGATATTAGGAAGAAAATCGGTAGCCGGTTCACTTATAGGTGGTATTGCCGAAACTCAGGAAATGCTCGATTTTTGTGGCAAACACAATATCGTTTCCGAAATAGAGATCATCAAAATGCAGGAGATAAACGAAGCTTATGAAAGAATGCTCAAAAGCGATGTGAAATACCGTTTTGTGATCGATATGGCTTCTCTTAAATAAAATACTTCAAAAAGACTCCTTTGCCATCCGTAAGGGAGTTTTTTTATACTCTAATCAATGGAACATCATTTTACTAAAAAAGAGTCAATAGTAAGAACCATCTGGGGGAAAAGCGACACTATACTTTTCATCTTTGCTGGTGCAGCAGCCGAATTTGCGCTAAACAAAGCTGTCGACTGGCTTTACTTCACAGGACGTCTTCCTTCCGATCCGTTGGGACGCCTGTTCTCTACAGTAAGATATGCCCGAATGATAGTTTTTGCCTCAACGGATGATGCCAATAAAGCTATCGACACGATGCGGAAAATCCACAGCGCAGTCGAACAGAACCGTGGAGATGTGATTCCGGACTGGGCTTACCGCGATGTGCTTTTTATGTTAATCCATTATTCTGTTTCGGCGTATGAACTCTTGGAAAGAAAGCTTTCTGATGAAGAAAAGGAAGAAGTATACAATGTTTTCTATCGCGTGGGCGACCGAATGGGACTGAAAGAGCTCCCGCCAAATTACATCGAATGGCTTCCGGTAAGGGAATCCCATTTACAGGAAAATCTGCAAAAAAGTGAATACACTGCTGATTTGTTTAAACAATATAAAAAACACTTAGGAACCCTGCGTTTCAAAGTGCTTATAGAAGGCCAGAAATTAGTATGCCCAGCCAGAGTAAAGGAATTATTGCAGTTCAGTAACTTTTCTTTACTCACACCAGTGGTTCCTGTATACAAAGTAAGCCGCCTTATGAAAATGGACTGGCTGCTGAAAAGTGTACTGCTTCCGTCAGATTATAAAGACCAGATAGCCGAATTGGATGTAAATCCAAACTGATTTATACTCTAACCGATCCGCGGAAACCTCTAGCAGCATAGTAGGAATCTGCACCGTTGTGATATAGGAAAACGGTATTGTATCTAAAATCACAAAACACAGCACCACCCAGTTTTCGGATAGCTTCAGGCGTTTGAATCCAGCTTGATGTCTTGGTATCGAAATTGCCTAGCTGCTGTAATTTGCGGTATTGTTCCTCTGTTAATAATTCGATGCCCATTGCTGCTGCCATGTCTATAACAGAATCCTTTGGCTTGTTTTCCTTTCTTGCATCAAGAGCTTTTCTGTCGTAACAAAGGCTTCTTCGTTTCGGGCTTTCTGCCGAGCAGTCATAAAATATATATTCATCTGTTTTTTTATCGTAGTCTACAACATCAGGTTCGCCTTCTGTAGTTTCCATTTCATTGAGTGACCAAAGCTTTTCGGGACTGGCTTCGAGTTTGGTTTGTATCTTATCCCATTCAAGGCCAGAATGACGGTTTGCGTTTTTCTCAAAACGTATCCTTAATGTTTCCAGTAGTGTTGAAGATTGTTCTGGTGACAATTGCTTTTTATTTCCCATTGCCGTATAAAATTTTAGGTTGTTTTACTTCTTATATGTTAGGGCCTGCTCAAATTTATCTATATAATCCTTTCCCTCCTCATCCAGCCTGCCGTGGAGTTCTGCCAGGAACTTTTGTGCCGCATCTTTATCGATATGCTCCAGTATTTCCTTTCCGTTGCTGATAGTATCCTCAAAAAAGGAACGCCTCTAATATATAAAAATGTAGCATCGGTTATGGCAAGTTTGCAATAGATGTCCTTAAGTTTTTCAAACTGCACAAACGCCTTATTATATTCCTTCACATCGCGCAAAGCCAGCATATAATAATAAAAAACCTGCGGAATCGGAAGATCATTTTCCGTGCCGTATTCACTATAGTACTCGATTGTTTTCTCCAGTGCCTTGTCACTCAATTCAAAACTCCTATTCAGTGCTGCCGAGGTAAGCAAATTAAACCAGTCACTAGGATTAGTCGACTCTGCACTCAATTCGGTAAATAACTTTTCTGATACGTCATATTTTTCCTGCCGGAAATACGAAAGTCCTTTTAGCTTAAGCGCTTCGTTTTTGGTTAACGCCTCATTCTGCTCAATTATAATGTCAGCTTCCTTAATTACTTCGTCATATTTCCCGTCACTAAACTTAGTCCACAAACTGGCTAACAGGCTTTCTTCCTTTACAGGTTCTGTTTCAGGTATAATTTCTTCTTCCTTAATCGGTTCCGGACTTTCAGATTCCTCTTTCTTAAAAAGGCGTTTTATAAAATCAAACATTCCGTTTTATTTATTGTTTAAGTATGTAGCGCGAACCAGCAGTTGGCGTAGTTTTGTAGATATTAAACCCTCACCCCAAATAAATATCCAACAAAAGCTGATAAACCCATTGCAATTGTCCCCCAAACCGTAATTCTCAGAATAGCTTTAATGACACTTGAACCGCCCGTTTTTGCCGATATAGTTCCTAAAATAATTAAAAAAAGAATTGTAAAACCATAAAGCCAATATTCTAAACTTTTTACAGGAGCAAAGAGTATAACTAAAAGAGGCAAAAAACCACCTACTGTAAATGACATTCCCGAAGCGAAGGCAGCCTGAATTGGGTTAGCCTGGCTAATTTCATTGATACCTAATTCCTCCCTGATATGTGTTCCTAGAGCATCTTTCTCGGTCAGCTCTATTGCTACCTGCATTGCAGTTTCTTTTTTCAAACCTCTTCTTTCAAATATTTGGGCCAAAATTTTTAATTCTTCTTCAGGCATATCTTTCAGTTCCTGGGTTTCCCGTTCAATGTCAGCTTTTTCAATATCGGTTTGGGAACTTACCGATACATATTCACCGGCTGCCATAGATAGTGCTCCGGCTACAAGACCTGCTACTGTTGCTAAAATTATTGGTTCCCTTGTAGAACTTGCAGCAGCAACACCTATTGCGAGACTGGAAATAGATATTATTCCGTCATTTGCACCCAATACCGCAGCCCTTAACCAATTGCTTCTGTGTATGTAATGATTGTCTAAATAATTGTCAATTGTAACCATCTCTGTATTTTTCACTAAGGTTCTTTAAAATTATCGTTAACGTTCCGCAACTTTTTGTCAGTAGCGGGATTTTTAATGATTTGTTATAAAGATAAGCAAAAATTCACCTTAGTAGTTTTTGGTTAAGAAAGATAAAACCGGCTGTTGTGGGAAATTGATGTTAGCAAACGTTTTTTAATTCAATCAAATAGGATTTAATTTGCAAATCTTTATGTAGTGTCGTTTTAAATTTCTCAAAATCAGCTTTAGTAAGAATTTCTAAATCAACAGTTGTTAACCCCATTGGTCCATAATTCATTTCTGTGACCAAATTCCCGTTTTCTAATTCTAAATATGCCTTAAATTCCATATGAGATTCTTCCTCCTCAAACCAAAAATGTATATCAATTATTTTTTGATTTTCAATTTCAGTTTTACATTTCTTATTTGGTTTTTTAGCTTTTGAGAAAATTTTACTTAATTTCTCATTCCTATCAATTTTAGAATCAAAAAATTGTGGAATTTCTATTATTAGCCCGTTAGACAATTTTAGATAAGCAAAAAATTCTTGCATATCATATTCATTCTGATAAATGTAATTATATCGAATTTCTGTAATTTTAAGTCCAATAATTTCTGATACGTTCATTTGGTAAAATGTTTGCTAACGGTTTTCGGCTTTGCGATGTTGGGGAATTCAAAGTACAAATGTTCAATTTAGTACAAATGCTCAATAGAATTCCATTGCTCAAATTTAGTACATCAGCCCCAATATCGCAAAACCGATCCTATGTTAGGTGCAGTTTTTTTCGGCCTATTTACATATTTTGTCTTCTAAAATTTCACAATTAAATCCTTGATTTCTTACCGTTTCCATAATTTTATCTGAATTGATTTTATTGCCTTCAATTCTTAAAATAGTGTGTCCACAAGGAAAAGATAAGTCCGTTTCGTTAAGATCAAAGTTAATTTTCAAGTCAGTATAATCTTTTTGAATGTTGTTCAAAATTATGTCTTCTTGAATATTATTTTGAATATCGGTTATAAAAACTTCTACCATAAAATTAAAATTGTTCTTGTACTAATTCGCCATTTGCTACTGCACCCGCTGTGTTTCCGCTCGAAACTGCATTAGCAACAGAACGCATCATATTTGAATTGTCGCCACAAACGTAAATGTTTGGTACGTTTGTCTTTTGAAATGCAACTATTTTTAAATACCCTTGTTCTGTAAGTTCGCAACCTAATGAAACAGGAATATCAGAACGTTGTGTAAATGGAATTGCACCATAAGCAACATCAAAAGAGGCTTTATTTCCGTCTTTGAAAATTAGATTTTTTAATTTGCCGTCTTTGTGATCAATTTCAGAAATCTCGGTTTCTATAATTTTTATTTTGTGCTTGTTAAGTTTCTCTATTTGTTCGGTTGTAAAATCTGCTTTTCCGTTAGTTAAAATAGTTAGGTTTTTTGTTAGATTATTCACCATTGATGCAAGATGAAACGCCTTTTGTCCATTTGCTATAATGCCTGTATTTTGATAACGATGTTCGTAACCGTGGCAGTAGGGACAATGAACAATAGAAATTCCCCAACATTCTGTAAAGCCTTTTATGTCTGGCATTGTGTCTTTAATACCTGTTGCAAAAATCAATTTCTTTGCTGTGAATTTGTCGTTTGTGGCTGTTGTCATTTCAAAACCATTCTCTATTTTAACTCCACTTGTGGCAATTCCTTTATAGAATTTAATAGTTTCGTATTTTTCAACTTCTTTTTTAGCACTTGTAGAAATTTCTTTTGGTGTTTTTCCGTCTTGTGTTAAAAAGTTGTGTGAATGAGGTGTTTGAACGTTGCAAGGTTTTCCGTTATCAATGATTAAAACATTTCGCAAAGAACGTCCTAATGCCATTGCAGCAGAAAGTCCTGCATAACTACCACCAATTATGATTACGTCAAAATTTTTATTGTCTGTCATTTTGTTGAATTTTGTAAATGCTGTCATTGGAAATGGTAAAGCGAAGGCAGTTAATGCCAAACTACTTTGTTGAATGAATTTTCGTCTTGAAGTCATTTTTTACAATTTTGTTCGGCAAAGATAAGAATACTTTTTATTAATGCGACACTATCGCAATAAATTATTGCATCTTTGTCGCATTAATATTTTTTGACTAACTTTGTACTATGATGAAACGTAGAAATACCGCAACACAAGAGGCTGTTTTGTCTATCTTGACAAGCAAAAGAAGGGCAATGAGCCAAGATGCAATTGTTAAGCAAATGGAAGTTAATGCTGACAGGGCTACTATTTACAGAATTTTAAACCGTTTTTGTGAAGATGAGATTGTCCATAAAATTGTTGCCGATGATGGAAAACAGTATTTTGCTGTCTGTGTGAAATGCGATGATATGCCTGTGGTTGGAAATCATTTTCATTTTCGTTGTACAAAATGTGAAACTATTGAGTGTCTCCCAACACTTGTTGAGTTTTCTGTTCCCGACAAATATGTTGTCCATCAAATGAATTGTGTTCTTGTCGGTATTTGTAAGGATTGCTCGTAGTTGATATGCAGTTCGGTAAAATTGCACCTAACGTTTCGCCGCTTATCGTCAGTTGCGAACTTCGGAAGTTTATATTTTCTGTTAAAGATAAAAATTCTTGCGAAACGCAAACGTGAACTTAATACAAAATTCGCAATTGCGAGAAACTGCTGTTAGCAAGCGTTTATTTTTGTTGTCCTTTACACAAATCAAAAGTTAGATTTGCATTACCAAATTCCACAACACATTTATTATTTTCATTCGGAAATGCAATGCCCAAATCTTTGTGAATTAAACCAAAACAATACATTTCCTTTAATTCATAAAAGCTTGTTTCTGGTCCTTCAAATGACCTTGTAATGGATTGTATCTCAAATTGATTTATTCGCCAAGTTTTGGAAACATTATTTGCACTGCTAAGACTTGCGAGCATGACTTCACAAACTAACAATCCAATCGAAAATAGAACTATTATTACTGATAAGAAAACTTTAAGTCTTTTGTTTTTTACATAATAATTCAAAAAATACAAGCATAAAGATGAGATAGAAACTAAAATTAAAAATAAGACAAATAAGTTAATTGACACATTATATTCTGAGAAATACATATACAATCCAATACTCAGGATTATGATAAAAATCAAAGTAGTGATATTTTCAGCAGGGTTTCTCATAAATTCTTGCTAACTTATATATACCCGCTACTCTCTAACGAATACACACCATCTTTTAGGTACATACCCGCTAATTAATAGCAATATAAAATCAAATATAATCAATTATAAATCTATTTAAATAGATATTTTTCTTATTAAATGTAGTTTTCAATTTATTTAAATGGGTACTTATGCTAATTGTCACTTCCTATTTTTAATTTACGATGTGCTATTACCACTTTACGGTGTTGTAAATACATTTTACAATGTCCTAAACTAATTTTATGGCGTCCTATTTTCATTTTACGACGTCCTATTTCCAGTTTAGCATGTCCTAAATTCATTTTATGGCGTCCTATTTCTAATTTAGCACGTCCTATTTTCATTTTAGCATGTCCTATTTCTAATTTAGCATGTCCTATTTCTAATTTAAGACGTCCTATTTCCAGTTTAGCATGTCCTAAATTCATTTTAGCACGTCCTATTTCTAATTTAGCATGTCCTATTTCTAATTTAAGACGTCCTATTTCTAGTTTAGCATGTCCTAAATTCATTTTAGCACGTCCTATTTTCAGTTTACGACGTCCTAAATTAGTTTTATGGGCATTAAAATTTACTTTTAGGGGCTTAACATCACCATTTTACCAGCGAAATAAAAATTTTATTAGTCAAAAATTATTGTAGGACAATAAGTTAATTTGTTTGGTATTATATAAAACTTTAGCCTTAATGTATAAATCGCTTCCATGCCAAAGATGTATATTTACTGCTTATGGAAAGTAGGGACGTAATTATTATTGGTGGTGGACTCGCCGGACTCACGGCAGCATTGCATCTTTCCAAATCCGGAATTAATGTCACTGTTTTCGAAAAGAATGCCTATCCCAAACACAAAGTCTGCGGCGAATACATCTCCAATGAGGTCGTGCCCTATTTCAATTGGCTCAACATCAATCTTAACGAACTGCATCCGGCGCATATTACAACCCTTAACTTCTCGACAGCCAACGGCAAGACCCTAAAAGCGACCCTTCCGTTAGGTGGTTTTGGCGTCAGCCGATATGCCCTCGATGATTACCTTTATAAAAAGGCTGTAGCCAATGGTACTAAAGTCATTCAACAAGCTGTTGATGCTATCGCTTTCGCGGATGATACGTTTACGGTAACAACTGCCGATGGTTCTCAATTCCATTCAAAGCTTGTTCTCGGTGCTTTCGGCAAACGCTCTTCGATTGATGTTACTATGAAACGTACTTTCATCAAACAAAAGTCGCCCTGGCTTGCAGTCAAAAGCCATTACAAAGGTACTTTTCCCGACGATGTAGTTGGCCTTCATAATTTTAAAGGCGGCTATTGCGGTGTTTCCAAAGTTGAGGACGGTATAATCAATGTCTGTTATCTAGCCGACTATGAAACCTTCAAAAACTATAAAAACATAGGCGATTACCAGGAGGAAGTGCTGGCTGCCAACCCTAACCTGAAAGCGATATTCAGTAACGCAACGATGGTGTTCGACAAACCGCTTACCATAAGCCAAATATCCTTCGAAAGCAAAGCCGCAGTAGAAAACCACATCCTCATGATAGGCGATACCGCCGGTCTGATCCATCCGCTTTGCGGCAACGGAATGGCAATGGCAATACACAGTGCAAAACTGGCGTCGGAACTGACATTGAAATACCTAAACAACCAAATACCAAGGGAAGCTTTAGAAAAACAGTATATAAAAGAGTGGAACCACCATTTCAAAAACCGACTGCGGATGGGCCGAATGTTAGCCCCACTATTGCAAAAGCCAAAACTGGCAACAGTAATGCTCCGTATATTGACTACCTTTCCAATGCTCTTAACAGCAATAATCAACAAAACGCATGGCAAACCTATTACCCTGAATTAATGTTTATAGATACCACACACCGAACCAATCGCCCCGAAATCATGGACGATTTCAATATGGAAGGCGAAATACTCCGCGATGCTCTCGATAAGATTGCCAAAATCAATCAGCTGCTGGGCGGCAACAAGCTTACCTTAGAGGGTGTAAAACAAATACTTGCCAAAAACCCAACCGAAGGCAGGATTACTATTGTAGATATAGGGTGTGGCAACGGAGATATGCTCCGGGCACTAGCAGATTATGCCGAAAGTAATGGCTTAGCATTCGATTTAATAGGGGTTGATGCCAATAAATTCACCATAGATTACGCTAAGGAATTATCCATAAGCTATCCCAATATTAAATACCGCTGTGAAGATATATTCGAAGAAGATTTTGCAACTTTACACTATGATATTGTGCTTTGCACATTAACGCTCCACCATTTCCGGGACGACGAAATCATAAAGCTGCTGGGTGTATTAAATACCAATGCGCACCTCGGAATAGTAATCAATGATCTGCAGCGGAGCAGTGTGTCGTATAGGTTATTTCAGTTGCTGTGCTTCGTGTTCAGGCTGAATGATATGTCAAGGGAAGATGGTCTTGTCTCAATACTAAGGGGATTCAAAAAACCGGAGCTGGAACAGTTCTCCAAACAGCTGAACCTAAAGAACTATCAGATACAATGGAAGTGGGCCTTCCGGTACCAATGGATAATCATCAGGGAACAGTTAGCAATCAACTATCAGATTACTGCCTAACAACCCCTTATTTACAATATAAATTAGATACAACTTATAAAATGAGCGTCAGGATAAAAACCGTAGCGAAGGAATTACCAAAATACTCAAGGACAACAGCCGAAATACTGCCGTTGCTTGAAGGATGGCTGGTAGGGCAGGACGAGCGCTTCATCCGAAAGGTAAAAAAAATATTCGAAGGCGCTATGGTAGACAAACGTTATTCCATAATGGATCCTCTTGAGGTATTTACCAATACTTCCTTTGAAGAACGCAATGATATTTACGTACGTGAGGTGATTAAACTTGGCGAAAACGTACTCACAAAAGCTCTTGCAAAAGCCAATTGGAAACCCGAAACACTCGATTACATAATAACAGTAAGCTGCACCGGAATAATGATTCCTTCTTTGGATGCCTATCTGATCAACTCCCTAAAACTGCGTCAGGATATCGTAAGGCTTCCCGTTACCGAAATGGGATGCGCGGCCGGAATATCCGGAATGATATACGCCAAAAACTTCCTGCAGGCTAATCCAGGGAAACGTGCAGCGGTTATTGCAGTAGAAAGTCCGACAGCTACTTTCCAATTAGATGATTATTCGATGCCGAATATTGTTTCTGCAGCTATCTTTGGCGATGGTGCGGCCTGTGTGCTACTTTCGTCAAACGAAGAAGATGAAGGTCCGACAATACTGGCAGACGATATGTACCACTTCTATGATGCCATTCACATGATGGGCTTTAAGCTTACCAACAGTGGCCTTCAGATGATTCTTGATATTGAAGTGCCCGACACTATTGCAGCACATTTCCCGGATATCATTCATCCCTTTTTAGAAAAGAATAATTTAAAGATAAACGATATCGACCACCTGATATTCCATCCCGGCGGCAAGAAGATAGTGAATACGGTAGAAGACTTGTTTTCCGATTTAGGAAAGAATATAGATGATACCAAAGAAGTGCTGCGGTTATACGGGAACATGTCAAGCGCAACAGTACTATATGTCCTCGAAAGAATAATGGACAAAAAACCAAAGCCAGGCGAGAAAGGATTACTGTTAAGCTTTGGCCCGGGATTTTCAGCACAGCGAATATTAATAGAGTTTTAACCGCGAACCTGTCATTGCGAGGAACGAAGCAATCTCATCTCAGTAATGGCTAAACAGATAAGAATGACAAACGAACAGATTATCCTAAAACTGCCCTACACTAAACCTTTCCTTTTTGTGGATGAATTACTCCATATAGACGGCAATGGCGCAGAAGGAACATTTACTTTTGATAAAGATTTAGATTTCTACAAAGGGCATTTCAAAGATAATCCAATTACACCAGGCGTTATCCTAACCGAAACCATGGCTCAGATTGGCGTAGTCAGTTTGGGGATTTATTTGCTTGGAGAAGATTTCAATTCCGAAACCAAAGTAGCACTAACATCCTCTGAAATAGAATACCTGAAACCTGTTTATCCAAACGAAAAGGTAACTGTAGTTTCAGAGAAGGTATATTTCAGGTTTGGTAAATTAAAATGCAGGGTAAAAATGTCGAATGCAGCCGATGAAGAAGTCTGTAAAGGCACAATAGCAGGAATGATAATATAGATGGAAAGAAGAGTAGTCATAACAGGACTTGGTGTCGTAGCTCCAAACGGAGTTGGACTTGACGCGTTTACCAATGCGATAAAAAACGGAGTTTCAGGAATAAAGCACGATGCCGAATTAGAACGGTTAAAGTTTTCCTGCCAGGTTTCGGGAACACCTGAAATCTCAGAAGAGCTCAAAAGAGAATACTTCACCGAATTAGAACTACGCAATTTCAATTCCACCGGAATCCTCTATGGTGTAATCGCCGGAATGGATGCCTGGAAAGACGCTGATTTACCTATACTCCAAAACGAAAACCCCGATTGGGATTCGGGAACCATCTTCGGAACCGGAACATCGGGCATTGAAAAGTTCAGGGAAAGCATTTACAAGATTGATGATTTTGAAACGCGCAAACTAGGAAGCACAGCCGTAGCACAAACAATGAACAGCGGAGTAAGTGCCTATCTGGGAGGCAAACTAGGTTTAGGCAATCAGGTAACAACTAATTCCTCAGCCTGCACAACAGGTACAGAAAGTATATTAATGGCGTATGAAAGAATAAAACTCGGTCACGCCAAAAGAATGATAGCCGGAAGTACGAGCGATAGTGGTCCGTATATTTGGGGTGGTTTTGATGCGATGAAAGTCTGCACCTTCAAGCATAATGAAACGCCTGAAAAAGCATCGAGGCCAATGTCGGCAACCGCCTCAGGTTTCGTTCCCGGAAGCGGTGCGGGTGCTTTGGTTTTAGAAGATTTAGATTCAGCTCTGGCGCGAGGCGTTCGAATTTATGCTGAAGTCTTGGGCGGAAATGTAAACTCTGGCGGACAGCGTGGCCTGGGAACTATGACAGCTCCAAATCCAATCGCCGTACAAAAATGCATAACCGATGCCATAGCCAATGCCGGAATAACTTCGGATGAAATAGATGCCGTTAACGGACATTTAACGGCAACCAGTAAAGATAGCCTGGAGATTGAGAACTGGAGTAAAGCGCTCGGAAGAAAAGGTAAAGATTTTCCATACATCAATTCCTTAAAATCGATGGTAGGCCATTGCCTGTCAGCTTCGGGAAGCGTGGAAAGTGTAGCATCGGTTTTGCAGGTTTATAATGGATTTATTTTCCCTACTATCAATTGCGAAGATTTAAACAAAGAAATAACAGATTCTATAGATGAATCTAAAATCCCACAACGTTTAATCCAAAAAGACATTACTATATTAGCGAAAGCTAGTTTTGGTTTTGGCGATATCAACGGCTGCGTGATTTTTAAAAAATATAAATAACTATGGACAAAGTACAGATAACAGAACAGTTAAAGGCAATAGTAAAACCGTTTGTTGCCAACAAGGAAGCCTTCGAAAGCATTAATGAGGACACCGATTTTATCAAGGATTTAAACATCAATTCGGCAAACCTGGTTGATATTGTTTTGGATGTAGAAGATGCTTTTGGAATCGTAATTGATGATAGCTCGATGGCAAAAATGCTGAACGTCAAAGCAACTATAAGTATCATTGAAACAAAACTTTCCGAAAAGTGATTGGCAACGACATCGTAGATTTGGCTTTAGCCAGAAAAGAAAGCAACTGGCAACGCAAAGGGTTTCAGGATAAAATCTTTACGCCTAAGGAACAACTCTTGATTTCAAACTCTGATAATCCCGAAATAATGATTTGGAATTTATGGAGCCGGAAAGAAGCTGCCTATAAAATCTATAATAGGCAAACACATCTAAGGGCTTTCATTCCAAAGCAATTAGAATGTTTTGATATAAAAACTGCTAACGGAATTATTTATGGAAAAGTAATTTGTTATGATGAAGTCTACTTTACGAAAACAATAATTACATCAGATTATATTGAAACAGCTGCTGTAATTAATGCCGATGATTTCGATAGAATAAAAGTAATAAAACCATCGTCAGATATTATCAAAAACAATGGCATTCCAAACTATTTTGATCCGGAAACTAAAATCTATAAGCCGATTTCAAAAAGTCACCACGGAAGGTTTGAAAGAATCATAAGTTTTCACGATATTTGCGTTTCCAAAAATTAAAATACCACAAACTATGGGAATGAATAAAAATACGGTCCTCGGCTGGGCAACCTTAATAATGATTATCATGGGATTAATACTTATTGCACTTGGCGCTTTCAGATATGATGAAACGGCAGGTTGGGGTTTTGGTTCAACCGGAGTAGGGTTTCTGGCCAATGCCTGGGTATTCAGCTCGCTTAAAGGAAGACTGTGAGATTATTTTAAATGATGAATTTTAAATTATTTTCATCTTTGAGTACAAACATAATCTTTCATTCAAAATTCAAAATTTATAATTTAAAATAACATTAAAATGTCAGACGATAAAAAAGTAATATTCTCGATGCAGCGATTGAGTAAATCGTATCAGGGAAGTGATAAACAGGTATTGAAAAATATCTATCTAAGTTTTTTCTACGGAGCAAAGATTGGTATCCTTGGACTTAACGGTTCGGGAAAATCCTCTTTGTTAAAGATTATTGCCGGAGTTGATAAAAACTACCAAGGCGATGTGGTTTTCCAGCCGGGTTATACTGTTGGTTATTTGGAGCAGGAACCAATACTGGATGAAACCAAAACAGTTCTGGAAATCGTAAAGGAAGGTGTTGCAGAAACAGTTGCCATCTTAGATGAGTTCAACCAAATCAATGATATGTTTGGTTTGCCGGAAGTGTATGAAGATGCCGATAAGATGGACAAACTAATGGAGCGTCAGGCTTTGTTACAGGACAAAATTGATGCTAGCGGTGCATGGGAATTAGATACCAAACTGGAAATCGCAATGGATGCCCTGCGTACGCCGGAAGGTGATATGCCAATTAAGAACCTATCTGGTGGAGAGCGCCGCCGTGTGGCTTTATGCCGTTTGTTATTGCAACAACCGGACGTATTGCTATTGGATGAGCCAACCAACCACTTAGATGCGGAAAGCGTACTTTGGTTAGAGCAGCATTTGGCACAATATGCCGGAACGGTAATCGCTGTAACGCACGATAGGTATTTCCTTGACAATGTAGCAGGATGGATTTTGGAACTGGATAGAGGAGAAGGTATTCCATGGAAAGGAAACTATTCGTCCTGGTTAGACCAAAAATCAAAACGTATGGAGCAGGAAGAAAAAGTAGCTTCCAAACGCAGAAAGACTTTAGAACGTGAGCTGGACTGGGTTCGTCAGGGTGCAAAAGGCCGTCAGACGAAACAAAAAGCACGTTTGCAAAATTATGACAAACTTTTGAATGAAGATCAGAAAGAGCTTGACGAGAAATTAGAAATCTACATCCCGAACGGTCCGCGTTTGGGAACAAATGTTATCGAAGCTAAAGGCGTTGCAAAAGCTTTTGGAGACAAATTATTATACGATAACCTGAACTTCACTTTGCCACAGGCAGGGATTGTTGGAATCATTGGGCCAAACGGTGCCGGTAAATCAACAATTTTCCGAATGATAATGGGAGAGGAAAAACCGATTCGGGAGAATTTACTGTTGGAGACACTGTTAAGATTGCTTACGTCGATCAGGCACATTCTAATATTGATCCAAATAAGTCTATCTGGGAAAACTTCTGCGATGGACAGGAATTAATCATGATGGGAGGAAGGCAGGTAAACTCAAGGGCTTATCTTTCCAGATTCAACTTTGGCGGAAGCGACCAAAACAAAAAAGTAGCAACACTTTCGGGAGGAGAACGTAACCGTCTGCATTTGGCAATGACTTTGAAGGAAGAAGGAAACGTTCTGTTATTAGATGAGCCAACGAATGATTTGGACATCAATACGCTACGTGCTTTAGAGGAAGGATTGGATAACTTTGCGGGATGTGCAGTAGTAATCTCTCACGACAGATGGTTTTTGGACAGAATCTGTACACACATCTTAGCCTTCGAAGGCAACTCTGAAGTTTACTATTTTGAAGGTGGTTTCTCAGAGTATGAAGAGAATAAAAAGAAACGTTTGGGTGCCGATGTTACGCCAAAAAGAATCAAATACAGAAAATTAATTAGAAATTAACAATATCCTTGAAAATCCCGATAATTCGGGGTTTTTTTTTGAATAAAAATTTTATATTTGAGCCAACTATCACAATACAATGATTAAAACTAAATTCTTTAGTTTACTTATAGTTTTACTTTTTTGTTTTACAAATACTGTCGCGCAGGATTATAAAGCAGAAAAGGCCGAAATAGAAAAACTGCTTAATCAAACCGTTGTTGATTTTAATGCCTCTCAATACGACAAGGCATTGGAATCTTCTAAACAGGCGTTGATTAATTCATTTGCCATCAATGACAATTCGTATATCGCGCAATCCTACAACACCATCGGAGTTATCTATAACGAATGTTCTGATGGTAAAAAAGCAATTGGTTTTTATGAAAAAGCGCTTGTCTACGCAAAGAAAGCAAACAAGGATAAACTCTATAACTGGATTTATGGCAATCTGGGAAGTGCTTATTATTTTAACGAAATTGATGTCCCTAAAGGAATCAGTTACTATAAAAAAGCACTTTATTATGCTGAAAAACTAAAAGACACTACCGAAATAAATTACACTAAAATCAATCTGGCCAGTGCTTATGTTGCCATCGGTAAATTTGGTGAGGGAATTAAGGCGGTTGAAGATATCAAAGAGGATATACTACGCAATGGTTCAGAAGATAACAAGATGTCGATGAATTTATTGTTGGGAATTTATACGACCTACATCAATAAAAAGGCAGAAGCGGAACGATACTATTCCAAAGCCGAGAAAATTGCAAGGGATAATAAATTCGACTCCTTCTTAATCAACGTTTATGAAAATCTTGTCCGGCATTACGAGCATTTCAAAGAACCGCAGAAAGCGCAGGAATATAAAGCAAAACTAGATTCGCTGAGCAAAATTGTTTATTCTGAGGATAAACTGAATAATGTACAGAAAGCGGCAATCCAGATCGAATTGGACGAATATAAAATACAGCTTGAAAGAGTAGAACAGGCCAATGACAGTCACCAAAGAAGCCTTAAGGAATCAAAACTCATAGTTATACTATTTATAGTAATCCTAATCATTCTGCTTTTGTTCTTACTGACTTTGTATAAGAATATTAAACTAAGGGAACAGGCTAATATTGAGTTGAAAAAGGCGAATGAAGACCTTTTAATCGCTAAAGAAAAAGCCGAAGAAGCCTCGCAGCTCAAATCCCAATTTGTATCTACAATTACGCACGAGCTTAGAACTCCTTTGTATGGTGTTATCGGAATTACGAATATCATTTTGGATGAACACAAGGAATTGGGTAACAGCCCACATTTAAGATCGTTAAAGTTCTCGGCTAAATATTTATTGGCTTTGGTAAATGATATACTTCAAATCAATAAAATAGAGGAGAAGCGAATCGTTTTGGAAAACTTGATCTTTAACCTCACAGATGAAATTACACTGATAAAAAACTCGGTAGACTATATCGCGGATAAAAACAATGATAAGTTTACGTTTGAAATTGATACCGCCATTCCAGAATTTTTGATTGGAGATAAACTACGGTTGTCGCAAATCATAATGAATTTGGTTAGTAATGCACTTAAGTTTACCAAAAATGGCGAAGTTACTATTACTGCTGACCTGAAAAAGTGGAAGGCAAAATCCATTTCATCGAATTTAAGATTAAGGATACCGGAATCGGAATTGCCAAGGAACACCAATCAAAAATCTTTGATAAATTTGTCCAGATTGAACGAAAAGAGGAAGACTATCAGGGTACAGGTTTGGGATTATCAATTGTAAGGCGATTGGTTGAATTATTCGATAGCGAAATCTACTTAGAAAGTGAAGAAAATGTAGGCACGACTTTTACCTTTACTATTGGTTTTGAATACGATGAACAGAAATCTATAGACATTATCAACAATATAGAAGTTGATTTATCGACAAGTACACTATACAACATTTTGGTTGTTGAAGACAATAAGATCAATCAGGTGGTTACCAAGAAAATCATTCAAAGCAGTAACATGGACTGTACAATCGTGGATGATGGTTATGCAGCTTTAGTTGCTTTAGAAAGAGAAACTTTCGACCTGATCCTAATGGATATCAATATGCCATTAATCAACGGATTTGAGACTACGCGTAAGATTCGTGAGAAAGGAATCAAGATTCCGGTAATTGCCTTAACTGCTTTTGACAAGGATGAGGTTGCAGAAGAAGCTATTTCAGCCGGAATGAATGACATTATGGTAAAGCCTTTTGAACCATCAAAACTGTTCCAGGTAATTTCTAACCAAATAAAAAACAGCGAAAACGCCGGTTAGTACCAGCGTTTTTTATTCTTTTTAGAAGCTTCCGATTTTCTCGAATTGTTACTATCCTTTCCTTCAGGTTTCTTTTTATTCCTCAGATCGGGTTTAGCATCCGGATCTGGAACTTCGTCTTTCCACGGATAAGGATGGTCTTTAATGGTTTTTACATTTACCTTAATCAGTTTCTGAATGTCTTTCCAGTAAGGCTCTTCGTCTTTACTGCAGAAGGATATCGATATTCCGCCATTTCCGGCACGTCCTGTCCGTCCAATTCGGTGTACATAGGTTTCGGGGATATTTGGCAAATCAAAATTGATTACATAAGGTAAGCTTTCGATATCAATTCCACGGGCAGCAATATCGGTGGCAACCAAAACAGTGATTTCCTTGTTCTTGAAATGATCCAAAACGCGCTGTCTGGCTGTTTGTGATTTATCGCCGTGGATGGCTTCCGCGTTTACCCCATGTTTTTTTAATGCCTTTACCACATTGTCAGCTCCATGTTTGGTCCTAACAAATACTAAAACATTGTTGAGGTTTTCGTTCCGGATCAAATGGTATAATAAAGCGCGTTTGTCGGTTTTATCTACAAAATAAATCTGTTGCTCAATGATTTCTGCAGTTGATGAAACCGGAGTTACAGAAACATATTCGGGTTTGTTCAAAAAAGTATCAGCCAATTCCCTGATTGCCATTGGCATCGTTGCCGAAAACAATAACGTCTGCCTGTTAGTTGGAACCAATTTTACAATCTTTCTAACATCATTAATGAAACCCATATCCAGCATCAAATCGGATTCATCCAAAACTAAATAATGCAAATGGTCGAAATCGATAAAACCTTGTTTGTGCAGATCTAATAATCTTCCTGGAGTAGCAATCAATATGTCAACGCCTTTTTTCAGTTGGTCAACTTGTGGAACCTGCGAAACACCACCGAAAATGGTTAACTGTCTCAGGTTTGTATATTTTCCATAAGTATCAAAGCTTTCGCCAATCTGAACTGCTAATTCACGGGTTGGGGTTACGACAAGGCAACGGATTTGTTTTTGCTTTTTGGATGAACCTACCATTCGGTGTAGGTTGTGGATAATCGGAATAGCAAAGGCGGCTGTTTTTCCGGTTCCTGTTTGTGCGCAGCCTACTAAATCCTTTCCCGCTAAAATAATCGGAATTGATTTTTCCTGAATAGGTGTGGCTTGTGTGTATCCTTCTTCAAAAACGGCTCTTTGGATACTATTGGATAATGATAAATCTTCGAATAACATAAAATTTACTTACTGTTAAGTGTAAGTCGCCCCAAAGGTAAGCTATTATGAATTTTAAATTATAAATTTTAAATTATTTGTCTTCATTGGTTTGAATGTCGATAAGTCCCAATTCAAAATAATTTAAATTAAGTCTCTCCTCGATTTGATAAAATCAGTTACCAGATAACCTATAAGTTTTCCAATAAGATGATTGTTTTTTTCTTCACCAAGTTCGGGTGCACCTTCGCAGATATGCAGGTAGGAAGCATTTTTATGGTTTCCGAAAAAGAAACAAACTGGCGCAATTCCTCTACCGAAAATCCGCTCATGGTCATAGCACTGCTGGCAATATTAGGCAAAGCATCCAAATCGATTTCAATTCCATACGGATCAGTTTTGACAAAATCAAAAGCCTTAATCATTTCCGGAAGGAAACCTTTCTGATGGCGTACCTTAATCTCGTCATAAGTATTATAAGTAACACGGTCTTCAATCTTCTTTAAGATATCGAGTACGTTTTTTGAGGTATAATTCTCGTGTAACCCAAAAATGAAATATTTTTTCAGGAACGCTTCTTCATAAGCATACGAGAAACCATTACCACTGTGCCTTCCTTCTAGAATCCTAAAGTCAGAATGGGCATCAAAGTTGATTGCGTTTATAGGTTTTCCTAGTCCCAATGCCGTTCCTTTTATGTTTCCGTAGGCGTTATTGTGTCCACCTCCAATGATGATAGGAACCTTACCACATCTAATGATAGTACTAATGATATGAACGACTTCCTTGTCTATTTTTTCTACCAATGAACTTAATTTTTTCCTGTCTGCAGTTGTATGGAAGTCTAAATCCTTCGCAGCTTCCATTTCTTCGGAAACGTCAAGATGGCCAATAACAACTATCTGGCTGCCTTTACAAAAACGATTGTGCTGAATGTTGGCAATGCTGCTGATGGCACTTTCCCAGGCAGAACCAGCTCCGGGACGACCATAATTGGCACGAACACCTACATCTTCCGGAATTCCGAAAAGCACATATTTGGCTTCACAGCTTTTTAAATAATCGTGGCAATTTTCTCCTTTAGGAACTGTTAACATTTTTTCGCCAAATTTTACCTCTCCGCTTCTGTGGTTGGTGACTTTAGCTAAATCAGAAATTGTAAAGGGAATTAATTTCTCCATTTTTAGAAAATATTTCACCAAAAATATAATAAAAATGCGTAATTTTCGTTACTCTTAATTAGTATTAATGTTTGAAAATAAAAAAAATAATTCTATGGAAAATCAGAACAGTCACTCAAAATTAAAAGCTATTATTGGAATATTAGCCGTTTTATTAATAGGTAGTTTAGTGTATATTTTCAAATTGACTTCCGATGCAAAAACATTGCAGAACACTGTGGTAGAAACAAGATCGGAAAAAGAATCTGTTCTTAAGGATTTGTCTGATTTGAAAGCGACTTATGATGCAGCAATTGCTGAAAACACTTCGATGTCAGACGAATTAATAGCTGAAAGGGATAAAGTAGTTAAGCTAATGGCTGATTTGAAAACAGCAAAAGGAGATGCAGCGTCTTTGAGAAAGTACAAGGATCAATACCGGCAATTAGAGGGAAAGATGAAGAACCTGATGCAGGAAGTGGAAGTGCTGAAAACGCAAAATCAGCAGCTCACGACTAATTTAGACAGTACTAAAGTAGTTTTGGAAGACAATAAAAAATACAATCAGGTTTTAGTTGGCCAAAATGAAGAATTGGCTAAAACTGTTGAAAAAGGACAAAAGTTATCAATTACCAATCTGAAAACAGGTTCTTATAAACTCAGGAGTTCAGGAAAACAAATCATGACTGACAAAGCCAGTAGAACAGATTTGCTTCAGGTTAGCTTTACGATTGCAGAGAATAAAATTGCAAAGTCGGGTGACAAAACGTATTACGTTCAGGTTATAGATGCTAAGAACAATGTTTTAGGAAATAAGGAAACGGTGAGTTTTGGTGAAAATTCATTAACCTATAGCTTTACAACTACTGTTCAGTACGAAAATAAAACGGTAGAGGTAAGAGAACAGTTAAAAGGAAAGGATTTTGCTAAAGGGACTTATTTTGTTAATGTTTTTGACAAAGATGAGTTGGTATCTAAAAGCAGCTTTACTTTAAAATAGACCATAATTTTAAGTTAATATTTAGTTTGAAAAACCTCTCGATTAAAAATCGGGAGGTTTTTTTTATAGAATAATTTCACCGTTGATGATAACCTGATCAATCAGATTACTGGCGAAGCAATAAGGAATTTCATAAAATGAATTCAAAGGTTTTGTGATGATAAGATTGGCTTTTTTACCCACAGTAATACTTCCATGCGTATCCGATAATCCCATGGCATAAGCGCCATTTATAGTAGCGGCGTTTATAGCTTCCTCCGGAGTCATTTTCATTTTGATACAGGCAGTTGCTACTACAAAATTCATATTTCCTGATGGCGTAGTACCGGGATTGAAATCTGAAGCTAAAGCTAAAGGCAAACCTGCGGCAATCATTTTTCGTGCCGGAGTGTAAGGAATGCTGATGAAGTAAGAACAGCTTGGTAAAGCAACGGCGATAGTTTCACTATTTTTTAAGGCTTCAATATCTGCATCGGTTATGACTTCTAAATGGTCGACAGAAAGGGCATTGTGTTTTACGCAGGCAGCAATTCCATTGATAGCCGTAAACTGATTGACGTGTATTTTAGAGCGAAGGCCATATTGTTGACCTGCAAGCATAATCCTTTCAGTTTCTTCAACGGAGAAATAGCCTGTTTCCAGAAAAGCGTCAATGTAATGAGCTAGTTTTTCTTCGGCAATTTTAGGGAGCATTTCATTGATTATCAAATCGATGTAAGCACCGTGGTTTTCTTTATAATCCAATGGAAATGCATGTGCACCCAGAAAAGTAGCTTTGATTGGTATCGGATAATTTTCCGCCAGTCTTTTAATTACCCGAAGCATTTTAAGTTCGCCTTCCACAGTCAATCCGTAACCCGATTTGATTTCGACGGCACCAGTTCCCTGACTTATAACTTCTTCGAGTCTTTTTTTTGATTGGATGTAGATTTCTTCTTCCGAAGTTTCGTTCAGTTTTTTAGCCGAATTTAAGATGCCACCGCCGCGATTGGCAATTTCCTCATACGTCAAACCGTTAATCCGATCCACAAATTCCTGTTCGCGGTTTCCGGCATAAACAATATGGGTATGGCTGTCACACCAACTTGGGAGTACGATTTTTCCAGTAGCATCAATTGTCAGATCAGCATTGATTTTAGGGCAGTTTTCCATTAGCCCAAAATCGGCAATAACACCATCATCCAATAATAAGAAGGCATTTTTTACAGAAGGAAGTAGTGCCATTTCCTTTCCGGAAACCTTCATAACAGAAGCTTCCCTGATCTGCAATAGCTCTTTTATGTTGATGATCAATGTTTGCATAAAATGATTTTTGGTAAAAATAGTGTGAAAAAAAGAAATAGTATTAATTTTAAGCAAATTTAGAATTCGTGAGAAAAATTAAATATAAAAAAGGGAGAAAAGTACAGCCGTCACTTTTAGAATATACAGGTAAGCATAAGGACACAGCAACCGAAATGCAGTTGTTTGTTTATGATACCAACGACTTAACAGAGTTTGATGAATTCAAGGTTTCTCAACTTGACAGATGTTTGGATCCTACCAAAACCAATTGGATGAACGTTCACGGGTTGAATGATATTGAGATCCTAAAATCAATAGGAGAGCATCTTCATGTGGATAATTTCATGCTTGGCGATATTTTGAATACGACCAAACGCACCAAGCTCGAAGAGAATCATGACATCCTTTTTTTCAATATCAAGTCTTTATTGCCTATTGAAAATAGTGACTCCATCAATGTGGAACAAATTAGTTTTCTGTTAAAGAATGATATCCTGATTTCTTTTCAGGAAAAAAGAAGCGATTTTTTGCACATCTGCGGGAACGAATCAGGACACATTCCGGAATTGTAAGGGATAAAAAAGCGGATTATCTGTTGTATCTGCTATTGGATGCTGTGATGGAAAACTTTTATATTACTATTGAAGCCGAAGAAGACAAAGTAGAGGAATTAATTAATTTATCGAAAACCAGCACCAAGCCTGAAATTTTGGAACAAATAGAAAAACATCGGGACAATTACAATTTCCTAAAGCGTTCTATTATTCCATTACGAGATTCTTTGTATTCGATAAAAAGCATGAAGGATGATAATGTTTTCAATGCCATCGAGCATGATAATTATAGCTTTTTTGAGCGTCTTCATCAAAAGTGCCTGGAGCTTTTGGAGCAGATTGAATATGATATGACTACGCTTGACAGTGCTTCTAGTTTTTATTTTTCATCCCAAAACCATAAGATGAATGAAGTAATGAAGACCCTGACAGTAGTTTCGGTTTTCTTTATGCCTTTGACGTTTATTGTGGGTGTTTACGGAATGAACTTTGACAATATGCCCGAATTACATTGGGAGTATGGCTATTTCATTCTCATTGGATTTATGGTTTTGTTGCTTTTGGGAATGATTTATTATTTCAAAAAGAAGAATTGGTATTAGTAAACTGAAGTATAACCATTGGCTTTATCATAAAAAAGTCCCGATTGCTCGGGACTTTTTCAGGTTTTGATTATAAGGGTTTGATATTTTATAATGCAGTAATGATGAACTGGCTTCTTCTGTTAAGCTGGTGCTCTTCTTCTGAACATTCTACACCATCAGCACATTTGTTAACCAATTGTGTCTCTCCGTAACCTTTAGAAGTTAATCTGCTGGCAGCAATTCCGTTTTTGATTAACCATTCTCTTGTAGATTTTGCTCTTCTATCCGATAACTTATCGTTATAAGCATTGGAAGCACGGCAGTCTGTATGAGAACGGATATCTAATTTCATTGTTGGATATTGCTCTAATACGTCTAATACTTTAGCTAAATCAACAGCCGCATCAGGACGGATATTCCATTTGTCTAAATCGAAATAGATTAGGTTGATTCCGAATACATCAGCGATATCATCACCCACCTTAACTTCTTTTTGAGATTTTTCAAGCTCAATGTTTAGTTCCGTTTTACCGTCGGTTTTACCGATAATAACCGGAGATTCTTTAGTGTTATAGGTTTCAAGCGAAGTTCTTACGTAGTATTTTGTACCACATTCCACTTCAGTGAATTCGTATTTACCATCTTTATCAGAGGTAGTTTCTTTAAGCTGTTTGAATTTTTCATCGAAAAGGATCAATTTCGCACCAGGCAATACAACTTTAGTTTTCTCATCTGTTACAACACCATATAGTACTTGTTCACACCAAATTGGTTTTGTTTCCAGGAATTTATAGATGTCATCATTTCCTTGTCCGCCATCTCTGTTAGAACTTAAGAAACCTCTTTTGGTTTTTGAATCAATGATTAAGGCGAAATCGTCTTTTGGACTGTTTGCTTCTTCACCAACGTTTAATACTTTTTTGAATTCAAGGCTACCGTCTTTTGGTATTTTAGTGATAAAAATATCCAATCCGCCAAGACCAGGCTGACCGTCTGATGCAAAGTACAATTCGTTATCAGCATTTACTGAAGGATAGGTTTCTCTTCCAGGCGTATTGATTGCATCTCCAAGATTTTCAGGAGTTCCGAAACTTCCGTCTCCGGTTATTGCCACTCTGAATAAATCTGAAAGACCTCTTGTTCCAGGCATGTCAGAAGCAAAATATAATGTTTTTCCATCTTCAGAAAGGGCAGGGTGAGCTACCTGATAACTGTCACTATTGAATGGAAGTGGAGTTATATTAGTCCATTGTCCTTCTTTATCCACTTTAGCGCTGTAGATTTTTAAAAGCGTTACCTTGCTTGCATCGAAACCTCTTCCGTCAAGGTAATTGTTTCTGGTGAAGTAAACAGTTCCTCCATCTTTAGTAAATGCTGGAGTATCTTCGTGGAATTTAGTATTGATCTTTTTGCCAAATTTTTCTACCGCACCTAAAGAACCATCTTCTGAAATTGCTGAACTGTACAGGTTGGTAAAGTAACTTCCTGTCCAGGTATGTATTCTTTTAGAGAAATTTCCGGTATCACGGGCAGAAGAGAAAATAACTTTTGTGCCCATGTAAGCTGTACCATAATCAGAATACTTTGTGTTAATTCCGGCGTTTTCTATTTTGTATCTTCCCGAATTGTTTTTGATTTCAGCTAGATAATCCCTGTTTTTCGCGAACAGTTTTGCTCTTTCATCATTTCCGCTTTTTTCACCAAACTTAACCATCATCGCATCTGACTTTGTATAGTCTTTGGTAGCTCTAAGGGTTTGGGCAAAACGATAAAAGAATTCAGCTTCCTGATCAGGACTTGTAGCGTATAGTTCATCGTACCATTTGTTTGCTTTTTCCAGTTCCGCATTAAAATAGTATGCATTACCGATTTTCAGCAACATATCAGGTGACTTATAACCTTTGTTGTAAATACGCTCATAGGTTTTAACAGCATCAATATAAGCAAGTTTATCGTACTGCTTATCACCTTTTACTTCTGTTTTATTGACTTTTTGTGAATAACTATTAACGCACGTTAACGTTATAAGTACTAAGTATATAATTTTATTTTTCATAATTGTCTTATTATTAGAAGAATCTAGGTGATACCATTTTGTTTACTTTGCTGAACAATTCAAATCTTAGAAACACCTCATGTGAACCAGAGTTATAGCTTCTCAATTTGGTTGTTTCCATGTCATAGCTATAACCAATAAATAATCCATCGGTTACCTGAAATCCAGCTAGTGCACTTACTGCTGCATCCCAACGGTAAGCTCCACCAAGCATCAACTTATCAAAGAATAAGAAGTTTGCGGAACCGTCTATCTGTAATGGTGCACCGGTTACTAATTTAGTAAGGAAAGCAGGTTTGAACTTAATGGAAGGCGATAAATCAAATACATAACCTCCAATGGCATAGAAATTCATTCTTTCCTGAAATACTGCTACATCATTGTCGCTATATTTTTTGTCCTGTAAAAAGTTGGGTACAGAAAGACCTAAATAAAATTTATCAGAGTGTAAATAAACACCTGCTCCAAAGTTTGGAGAAATTTCGTTGTCAAAATTTTGAAGACTTGGGTCAGTTTGATCTTCCGGATTTAATTTATCAGTATCCAAATTGAACATATTTCCGGATGCTTTTATACCAAAAGACAATTTATAATCATTAGCCATTTGCAGTGTATAAGATATGTCAGCCGAAATAGTGTTATCACTTGTAGGACCAATTCTATCATTTACTAAAGAAAGACCAATTCCCAGATTACTGTTATTGATTGGCGTATTCAAAGAGAAAGCATTGGTTACCGGTGCACCATCTAGGCCTACCCATTGGGTACGGTGCAATCCAAAAACACTCATTACTCCTCTTGATCCTGCATAGGCCGGATTGATATTTATCGTGTTATACATGTATTGGGTATACTGTGCGTCCTGCTGAGCAAAACCAGTGTAACACGTTAACATCAAAGCGAAAATTAAAATTTTTGTTCTCATATTTTCTATTTTTTATCCTGAGGGTTTTTCGACCCTCAGGAATTAGTAGGGTTTTTTATCTAGTAAGGTATAAATATCCGTCTTTATTAACAGTCTGTCCGTCAGTTGTTGTGTACTGAATAATATAGAAATACGTTCCAGTTGGCAACTCTTCCGATTTGCTTACAGTAGCTCTACCTTCAGAGATTCCTGTAAATTTAACTGTATTGTTATCATAGTTTTTAGCTTCATAAACTAAAACTCCCCAACGGTTGTAAATTTCAACAGTATTTGTTGGATAACAATCAAAATCTTCAATATGTTCGATGCTAAAGTACTCATTTAATTGTTGCGGATCATTATTTGGCGAGAACGCATTGTGAATTACAATTAATTCACACGGTAAAACGATACCACAATCATCAACATTTGCAATGATATTAATTTTTTGAGGACAAAGTGCCGTATCATAAGAATATGAGAAGGTATATGCTCCAGTTAATCCGAAGTATCCACCAAATACAGAACCAGTTAATGTACCAACATTATTAACATTTACCCAAGTTCCATTTGTTGGTGTACCTGGGGGTAGTAAGGTCGCTAAGTCGGTTGTGCCATTAACTTCGTCATTACAAAATTCCTCATCAGATGCTGGAATGTTTATTGTAGTTTCCTGAACAACTGATTGTGTTACCGTTATAATCTGTTGTTCAATAGTCACAACTCCACATTCATTAGATACACTCCATGTTCTGGTAATAGTAAACACACCACCAACTGGTTGGGTTTGAGTTTCAGTATATACTACGTTACCAACAACAGAACAAGTATCTGTAAAATCTGCTGCAGTTAATACCGGCGCAACAGGAATTAAATCACATGTTACTGAAATGTCATCAATAGGAGTTATAATTACCGGTCCGGTTGTATCAGAAACATCTATTGTCTGTGTAACAGGAAGACTAGCATTTCCACAAGCATCTGTTGCTATCCAGGTTCTTACCAATTGGTAGTTAGAAGGACAGCTTCCTTGTAATGTAACTTCAGTCATATTTACAGTAGCTGTACCACAATTATCTGTTGCAGTTAAAACAGCTGGAGCTGGAACATTATCACAACTTGCAGTAGTGTTTGCTGGTGCAGCCTGATCGAATGTAGGAGCAACATTATCATTAACACTAATTGTTTGTGTTGCTGAAGATGAGTTACCACATGCATCAACAAATGTCCATGTTCTTGTTACCGTAAATGAGTTAGGACAACTTCCCTGAACTGTTGAATCAACACCAGATACTGTTATTGGACCACTACAGTTGTCAATCGCAGTAAGTGAAATCATTGCCGGAACCTGAGCTGAACAAACACCAGTTATAGATGCTGGAGCAATAGGAGCAAGAGGAGCAGTATTATCAGAAACCGTTATTGTCTGAACCTGAGTAGCCGCTGCGTTTCCACAAGCATCTACAAGAGACCATGTACGTGTGATAATTTTAGAACCAGCGCATGATCCATCAGCAATACTGTCATTATATGAAGCCTGTAATCCTGTAGAACAGTTGTCCGCTTCGTCAGTTACATCACCTGTAAATCCTACAGATGAATCGAAAGTACAGTCAGCGGCTGTGTTGATAGTGATATCAGCAGGAGCCGTGAAAGTAGGCGCGATGTTATCAGTAACAGTTATTGTTTGAGTCTGAGTTGCAGCAGCGTTTCCACAAGCATCTACAAGTGACCAGGTACGTGTAATGATTTTAGATCCAGCACAAGGACCATCAGCAACGCTGTCAGTAAATGTAGCCTGTAAACCTGTAGAGCAGTTGTCTGCTTCATCAGTAACATCACCAGTTACAATTACAGTAGCATCATAAGTACAATCGGCAGCAGTGTTGATAGTAATATTCGCAGGAGCCGTGAAAGTAGGCGCAATGTTATCCGTAACCGTTATTGTTTGAGTCTGGGTAGCCGCAGTGTTTCCACAAGCATCTACAAGAGACCATGTACGTGTGATAATATGTGAACCGGCACAAGTACCATCAGCAACGCTGTCAGTAAATGTAGCCTGTAATCCAGTAGAGCAGTTGTCTGCTTCGTTAGTGACATCTCCAGTTATAGTTACAGACGCATCATAAGTACAATCAGCAGCCGTGTTGATAGTGATATCAGCAGGAGCAGTGAAAGTAGGAGCGATGTTATCCGTAACGGTTATTGTCTGAGTCTGAGTAGCAGCAGTGTTTCCACAAGCGTCTACAAGAGACCAGGTACGGGTGATGATTTTAGATCCAGGACAAGTACCATCAGCAACGCTGTCAGTAAATGTAGCCTGTAAACCTGTAGAGCAGTTGTCGGCTTCGTTAGTTACATCACCAGTTATAGTTACAGAAGCATCATAAGTACAGTCAGCAGCAGTGTTGATAGTAATATCAGCAGGAGCAGTGAAAGTAGGCGCGATGTTATCAGTAACCGTTATCGTCTGAGTCTGAGTAGCAGCAGTGTTTCCACAAGCATCTACAAGAGACCAGGTACGGGTGATTATTTTTGAACCTGTACAAGTACCATCAGCCACGCTGTCAGTAAATGTAGCCTGTAAACCTGTAGAGCAGTTGTCTGCTTCGTTAGTTACATCTCCAGTTATAGTTACAGACGCATCATAAGTACAATCAGCAGCCGTGTTGATAGTGATATCAGCAGGAGCCGTGAAAGTAGGTGCAATGTTATCAGTAACCGTTATCGTCTGAGTCTGAGTAGCAGCAGTGTTTCCACAAGCGTCAACCAGAGACCATGTACGTGTAATAATGTGTGAACCAGCACAAGCACCGTCCGCAACGCTGTCAGTAAATGTAGCCTGTATACCTGTAGAGCAGTTGTCTGCTTCATTAGTTACATCACCTGTAATAGCTACAGAAGCATCATAAGTACAATCAGCATTTGTGAATACTTCAGTATTCGCAGGAGCCGTGAAAGTAGGTGCGATGTTATCAGTAACCGTTATCGTCTGAGTCTGAGTAGCAGCAGTGTTTCCACAAGCGTCTACAAGAGACCAGGTACGGGTGATTATTTTAGATCCAGGACACTGACCATCAGCAACGTTGTCAGAGAATGTAGCCTGTAAACCAGTTGAGCAATTGTCTGCCTCATCAGTAACATCACCTGTAATAGCTACAGAAGCATTATACGTACAATCAGCAGTTGTGAATATTTCAGTATTCGCAGGAGCCGTGAAAGTAGGAGCGATGTTATCAGTAACCGTTATTGTTTGAGTCTGAGTAGCAGCTGTGTTTCCACAAGCATCTACAAGTGACCAGGTACGTGTAATTATTTTAGAACCTTGACAAGCACCATCAGCAACGCTGTCAGTAAATGTAGCCTGTAATCCTGTAGAACAGTTGTCTGCTTCGTTGGTTACATCACCAGTAATAGTTACAGAAGCATCATACGTACAATCAGCAGTTGTGAATACTTCAGTATTCGCAGGAGCCGTGAAAGTAGGAGCGATGTTATCAGTAACCGTTATTGTTTGAGTCTGAGTAGCAGCTGTGTTTCCACAAGCATCTACAAGTGACCAGGTACGTGTAATTATTTTAGAACCTTGACAAGCACCATCAGCAACGCTGTCAGTAAATGTAGCCTGTAATCCTGTAGAACAGTTGTCTGCTTCGTTGGTTACATCTCCAGTTATAGTTACAGACGCATCATAAGTACAGTCAGCAGCAGTGTTGATAGTAATATCAGCAGGCGCAGTGAAAGTAGGTGCAATGTTATCAGTAACCGTTATCGTCTGAGTCTGAGTAGCAGCAGTGTTTCCACAAGCATCAATAAGAGACCAGGTACGGGTGATTATTTTTGAACCTGTACAAGTACCATCAGCAACGCTGTCAGTAAATGTAGCCTGTAATCCAGTTGAGCAGTTGTCTGCTTCGTTGGTTACATCACCTGTAATAGCTACAGAAGCATCAAAAGTGCAATCAGCCGTTGTGAATATTTCAGTATTCGCAGGAGCAGTGAATGTCGGAACGATGTTGTCAGTAACTGTTATTGTCTGAGTCTGATTAGCAGCTGCGTTTCCACAAGCATCTACCAGAGACCATGTACGTATAATGATTTTAGAACCTTGACATTGACCTTCAGTAACGCTGTCAGTAAATGTAGCTTGTAAAGCAGTACAGTTATCAGCTTCGTTAGTTACATCACCAGTAATCGCTACAGAAACATCATAAGTGCAATCAGCTGTAGTGAATACTTCTGTATTCGCAGGAGCTGTGAATGTAGGAGGTGTAGTATCTTCAATAGTGAAAGTAGCGGTTGATCTTGTAAAGTTTCCACACGCATCAGTCGCAGTAAATATTACAGTTACAGCAGCAGAACAATTGTTTGAGATAGCGTTGAAATCATTAGACCAAGTTACATCAGAACAATTATCAGATGCTACAGCACCACCATTAGAAGCTAACCATACCTGAAGAGCATCTGTAGTACCATTTCCACACTGTACAATTAAGTTTCCAGCAGGAGTAGTGAAGATTGGCGCAATATTATCAGAAACAGTTATCGTTTGAACCTGAGTAGCAGCAGCGTTTCCACAAGCATCTACAAGAGACCATGTACGTGTAATTATTTTAGAACCTTGACAAGCACCGTCAGCAACGCTGTCAGAGAATGTAGCCTGTAATCCAGTTGAGCAGTTGTCAGCCTCGTTATTTACATCACCTGTAATAGCTACAGTAGCATCATAAGTACAATCAGCAGTTGTGAATATTTCAGTATTCGCAGGAGCAGTGAAAGTAGGAGCTATGTTATCAGTAACCGTTATTGTCTGTGTCTGAGTTGTAGCTGCGTTTCCACAGGTATCTAAAAGAGACCAGGTACGTGTAATGATTTTAGATCCAGCACAAGCACCGTCAGCAACGCTGTCAGTAAATGTAGCCTGTAAACCAGTTGAGCAGTTGTCTGCTTCGTTGGTTACATCACCTGTAATAGCTACAGAAGCATTATACGTACAATCAGCAGTTGTGAATATTTCAGTATTCGCAGGAGCCGTGAAAGTAGGCGCAATGTTATCAGTAACAGTTATTGTTTGAGTCTGAGTAGCAGCTGTGTTTCCACAACCATCTACAAGAGACCATGTACGTGTAATTATTTTAGAACCTTGACAAGCACCATCAGCAACGCTGTCAGTAAATGTAGCCTGTAAACCTGTAGAGCAGTTGTCTGCTTCGTCGGTTACATCACCAGTAATAGCTACAGTAGCATCATAAGTACAATCAGCAGTTGTGAATACTTCAGTATTCGCAGGAGTCGTGAAAGTAGGAGCGATGTTATCCGTAACAGTTATAGTCTGAACCTGAGTAGCAGCAGTGTTTCCACAAGCATCTACAAGAGACCATGTACGTGTGATAATTTTAGAACCAACGCATGGTCCATCAGCAATACTGTCATTATATGAAGCCTGTAATCCTGTAGAACAGTTGTCTGCTTCGTCAGTTACATCACCTGTAAATCCTACAGATGAATCGAAAGTACAGTCAGCGGCTGTGTTGATAGTGATATCAGCAGGAGCAGTGAAAGTAGGAGCGATGTTATCAGTAACCGTTATTGTCTGTGTCTGAGTTGTAGCTGCGTTTCCACAGGTATCTAAAAGAGACCAGGTACGTGTAATGATTTTTGAACCGGCACAAGCACCGTCAGCAACGCTGTCAGTAAATGTAGCCTGTAAACCAGTTGAGCAGTTGTCTGCTTCGTTGGTTACATCACCTGTAATAGCTACAGAAGCATTATACGTACAATCAGCAGTTGTGAATATTTCAGTATTCGCAGGAGCCGTGAAAGTAGGCGCAATGTTATCAGTAACCGTTATTGTTTGAGTCTGAGTAGCAGCTGTGTTTCCACAAGCATCTACAAGTGACCAGGTACGTGTAATTATTTTAGAACCTTGACAAGCACCATCAGCAACGCTGTCAGTAAATGTAGCCTGTAAACCTGTAGAGCAGTTGTCTGCTTCGTCGGTTACATCACCAGTAATAGTTACAGAAGCATCATATGTACAATCAGCAGTTGTGAATACTTCAGTATTCGTAGGAGCCGTGAAAGTAGGTGCGATGTTATCCGAAACAGTTATAGTCTGAACCTGAGTAGCAGCAGTGTTTCCACAAGCATCTACTAAGGACCATGTACGAGTGATTATATGTGAACCTTGACAAGCACCATCAGCAACGCTGTCAGTAAATGTAGCCTGTAAACCTTTAGAGCAGTTGTCTGCTTCGTTAGTTACATCTCCAGTTATAGTTACAGACGCATCATAAGTACAGTCAGCAGCAGTGTTGATAGTAATATCAGCAGGCGCAGTGAAAGTAGGTGCAATGTTATCAGTAACCGTTATCGTCTGAGTCTGAGTAGCAGCAGTGTTTCCACAAGCATCAATAAGAGACCAGGTACGGGTGATTATTTTTGAACCTGTACAAGTACCATCAGCAACGCTGTCAGTAAATGTAGCCTGTAATCCAGTTGAGCAGTTGTCTGCTTCGTTGGTTACATCACCTGTAATAGCTACAGAAGCATTATACGTACAATCAGCAGTTGTGAATATTTCAGTATTCGCAGGAGCCGTGAAAGTAGGCGCAATGTTATCCGTAACCGTTATGGTCTGAGTCTGAGCAGCCGCAGTGTTTCCACAAGCATCTACTAGAGACCATGTACGAGTGATTATATGTGAACCGGCACAAGTACCATCAGCAACGCTGTCAGTAAATGTAGCCTGTAAACCTGTAGAGCAGTTGTCTGCTTCGTTGGTTACATCACCTGTAATAGCTACAGAAGCATTATACGTACAATCAGCTGTTGTGAATACTTCAGTATTCGCCGGAGCCGTGAAAGTAGGCGCAATGTTATCCGTAACAGTTATAGTCTGAGTCTGTGTAGCCGCTACGTTTCCACAAGCATCTACAAGAGACCATGTACGAGTGATTATATGTGAACCGGCACAAGTACCATCAGCAACGCTGTCAGTAAATGTAGCCTGTAATCTAGTTGAGCAGTTGTCTGCTTCGTTGGTTACATCTCCAGTTATAGTTACAGACGCATCATAAGTACAGTCAGCAGCAGTGTTGATAGTGATATCAGCAGGAGCAGTGAAAGTAGGAGCAATGTTATCAGTAACCGTTATCGTCTGAGTCTGAGTAGCAGCAGTGTTTCCACACGCATCAATAAGAGACCAGGTACGGGTGATTATTTTTGAGCCAGGACACTGACCATCAGCAACGCTGTCAGTAAATGTAGCCTGTAAACCAGTTGAGCAGTTGTCTGCTTCGTTAGTTACATCTCCAGTTATAGTTACAGAAGCATCATAAGTACAGTCAGCAGCAGTGTTGATAGTAATATCAGCAGGAGCCGTGAAAGTAGGTGCAATGTTATCCGTAACGGTTATGGTCTGAGTCTGAGTAGCAGCAGTGTTTCCACAAGCGTCTACAAGAGACCAGGTACGGGTGATTATTTTAGATCCAGGACACTGACCATCAGCAACGCTGTCAGTAAATGTAGCCTGTAAACCAGTAGAGCAGTTGTCTGCTTCGTTAGTTACATCTCCGGTAATTGCAATTGACGCATCGAAAGTACAGTCAGCAGTAGTGAATACTTCAGTATTCGCAGGAGCAGTAAATGTAGGAGCAACGGCATCTACAACTGTAATAGTCTGAGTAAATACTGTACTAGTGTTTAAACAAGCATCGCGAGCAATCCAGGTATTAGTATAAGAACCCGAAGCACCACAAGAACCGGCAACAAATGCACCAGAAGTTTTAGTATAGGTTACATCACCTGCACAATTATCAGTAGCGGTTGGAGTTAATGCCTGAGCAGCAGCTAAACCAGCAACATCACTACATTCTAAAGTTGTATTTAAACTACCCGCAGCAGTTGACCATGTAGGAGCAATTGTATCCACTACAGTAATGGTTTGGGTAAATGTTGTGCTAGTGTTTAAACAAGCATCTCTAGCAATCCAGGTATTAGTATAAGAACCCGAAGCACCACAAGAACCGGCAACAAATGCACCAGAAGTTTTTGTGTATGTTACATCACCTGCACAATTATCGGTAGCAGTCGGAGCTAAAGCCTGAGCAGCAGCTAAACCAGCAGCATCACTACATTCAACGGTTGTATTTAAGGCAGTTGCAGCAGTTGACCAAGTAGGAGAAACAGTATCTACAACTGTAATAGTCTGAGTAAACGTTGTGCTTGTGTTTAAACATGCATCACGGGCAACCCAAGTATTAGTATAAGTACCCGTAGCACCGCAAGAACCGGCAACAAATGCACCAGAGGTTTTAGTATATGTTACATCGCCTGCACAATTATCAGCAGCAGTTGGAGCCAATGCCTGAGCAACCGCTAAACCAGCGGTATCGTTACATTCAACAGTTGTATTTAATGCAGTAGCAGCAGTTGACCAAGTAGGAGCAACAGTATCTACAACTGTAATAGTCTGAGTAAACGTTGTGCTTGTGTTTAAACATGCATCACGGGCAACCCATGTATTAGTATAAGTACCCGTAGCACCGCAAGAACCGGCAACAAATGCACCAGAGGTTTTAGTATAAGTTACTGCGCCACCACAATTATCAGCAGCAGTAGGTGCTAACAACTGAGCAGCAGTTAAGCCAGCAGTGTCGTTACATTCTACAGATCTGTTTAATACGTTGGCAACTGTTAACCAAGTAGGAGCAATAGTGTCTACCACAGTGATTGTCTGAGTATAGACAACAGATGTGTTTCCGCTATCATCAGTAACTACCCAAGTGTTTGTGTAAGTTCCGGTTGCACCACAAGTACCCGGAACAAATGTTCCAGAAGTTTTTATAATATTATTTACATTGGTATCACAAGCATCAATTGCAACTGGGAATAATGCCTGAGCAGCAGCTAAACTAGCAGCATCACTACATTCTACCGTTGTATTCAAAGCAGCAGCAGCTGTAGTCCAGGTTGGAGGCACAGTATCTACTACATTTATGATGATGTTAGCTTGAGAACAATTCGTAGGGTTTAATTTATCACAGATTCTATATACCAAAGTATATTGTCCAACTGCTAAACCACTGTTTATTGTAGAAATATCTCCAGTTGTTAAATCCAATGAAATATTTGCATTTCCACCAGATACCAGTGTGATATTCACTAATCCAGGTAAAAAAGATAAACTATTTAAAAGGTCGTTTGTGATAACGTTTCCAAGTAATCCTGGAGTTGAGCACTGGATACTGAAGTTATTTGCAACAGCCAAAATAGCCGGAGCAGTAACAGTAATAGTAACAGTTGCAGGATCACAGTTTGTAGTTGGATTTAGTTTTTCACACAAGTTATATACGATAGTATATGTTCCAGCTGGTGTTCCAGGCGGTACAGAAACCTGACCTGTCAGCGGATCTAAAACCGGTACTGGATTTCCATTGATTGGAGTAGCAGGTGTTGTTACCGTGATATTAACTTGAGTAATAAGAGCCTGTACATTATTTAAAGTATCTACTCCACTACCATTATTGTTCAATACATTTCCAATATTTGGATTACCTGTAGTTCCGTTACCACCAGCAAGAGCATCGTTTTGAGCAATGATAGCAGGACACTTAGAAATTGTAAATGGGAAATTACATCCGCTACCACCACCTGTAGGAACTGCATAATAAGTAACAGTCGAACCTGCAACAAGCGGAATAGGATTGGCTTCTGTGTATTGAACTGAATTTAGGGTTACTGGAAAAGAGTTATAAAACAATGAACCTGTTGGGAAATTAGAAGCAATTTCAGACGGTCTAACCGAAGTACTCGCACTACAGAAAGAAAAATGTCTTGTAAAATCTGTTCCTGGACAGTTTTGTTGTACATAGTTGGTTCCATTAATACCAATATTAATTGGTGCTGGAATTGCCTGGCCTGCACAACTTCCATTTACAGTATAACCTTGAATTAAGTTAGAATTATTTAAGGCAACATTCGTAGTGCTGCCAACTCCCGTTGAATTACCATTTATAGCTATAGAACCTGAACAGGTAGCATTAGCTAAAATTTCACAATCTGTTGTAGCCTGTAACCTAAATGTTAATCTGGCTAACAATGTAGCTGGATTGGCAGGTAAAGGTAAAGTTCCAAAATTCCACACAATGGAACCGGTTGCCCCTAAAGTAGGATCAAAAGTACCCGTTATAGTTGTTGGATTTGGAGTAGTGTAAAACAAGGTTCCTGCAGCACTTCCCGGAACATAAGAAGCATTATAAGGAAGAGGAACTACTACTCTGTAGTTATTAATTGCCTCAGTTCCCAAGTTTCTAACGTCAATGCTAAAACCTGCTTCCTGTCCAGGAGTAATAGTGTAAGGCTGAACCGCTGGCTGATTGTTAATGGTAGTAGTTGTAATTATACCTTCAGCTTCCGGAACATAAGCGTCCACAGACATTGCAATGGTAAAGATAGAATAGGTATCTCCATTTGTACCATATAAGAATCGTGTTGATGTTTGGCTGTTTCCAATAATACTATTATTAGTATTTGGGATATTTATGATACCAATATCAATACCTGTGTTATTTTGTAAGCTAGGAGTTCGTGTACCCGGAGCATTAATTGATGAATTAAAGAAGTTATCAGGATTTGGAACAACTCCATTTGCGGCTCGGCTTAAAGTTGTATAGGTATTTGTAGCAAGGTTTCTGATTCTGAAATAATCACCAGTATAACCAACATCACCTTCACTGGCCATGATACCTATTTTCATTCCTACATTTCCTGAAATTGCCGAGTTAAAACCTGACACAGGCAATTGAATTCCTGAAGATGAGTTTCCTGCTTCTACATAAGCGTAACCATCAAAAATAGTTACATCTCTCCATTTCATTTTAGAGTTTTCATAAATAACGATGATACCCCATCCACCAGAATATCCGGTTCCACCTGGGTTACCTTCAAGTAATGCCATATCAGCAACAGTATATTTACCTAGCCCGTTTGTTCTAACGTAATCTGTAATTTCTGCATAAGCAGAATAAATATTATCATCACTTCCTGATGGATAATAAATATCGGTAGCAGCAGCTGTAATGTTTGTATATGTACCTGCAGATGGACCTTTAAGCTTAACTATTCTTTTATTAAAAGTCTTAGTTACGCTATTTTTAGTTACATTGAATGTTGTATTAGCTGAAGATTTCCCTGTCCAATACAAACCTGCAAAAACAATGTTTGAACATTCTGGTGTTGAACTATTCTCTACAGGGATTACTAAAGTAGATGAAGACGAGTTGAACGTTGATGCATCATTATCGGTATCAACATATATCATTGACGCATCATTGTTATTACCTCCATTAGTATAATTTTGAGGCGTCAAACAAGTGTTACCCAACATAGTAAAATCACCTTTCACATTATAAATCGTTTTAGTCGGACTATATTGTGAGGTTCTTTGGGTAAATGCTTTTCTAACCTGAGCGTTAATTGTATTAGAAAATCCAAAAAGGATAATTAACAATACAGCTAAACACTTAAGCTTTTTCGCGATTGAGTTAAAGTATAAATTTTTCATATATTCTCTTTTTATCAATTTTTATTGATTGCTATCTCCTTTATCTACTTTATAAAAAATGCTGAATCTTTCATCATAGTTAACAAGACGTCTGGCAATAGTATCGCTGGTAGTATTTGAACCTGATATAAAATAGATATATTTCAAACTTGGAAAATTTGAAAATGCAGCTAAATCAATAGTGGAATTTAATTCACTTGCTGTACGGATACGAACAGTTACGATTTCGATATTCTGTTTTAACGTAACGGAGTTGTTAACCTGATTCAGCGAACTTAAATCGGTATACAGATTAACGGGTGCATCACCATAGGTCTTAACCTCTCCTTCGTAAAAATAACTCGCAGACTGAACTTGAGTTACCAAATCCCTAACACGCGATACGTTTACAGTATTCGTATTGGAAAGCCGGGCTGAAGAAGTTCCGTTCGATGAAAGAATCGAATTCATGTCGGTTACAACGATAGTTCCACTAGCAGAGGTTCTATTGCCTTGAGCAATCGCGCCTGTGCATAACGAAACTAACATTAAAATTAATAATAGTTTTTGTTTCATGACTTGACTTGTTTTTCCAAGCAATAGGTTTGCTTGATGGTTAAATAATACATTTGGGCTATTTGTTTTCATACAATTAGTTTTTGGAAAAAATAATTTTTACAAAAGGGTTTTTGGGCTTGAAGTTTTTTTTGAATGTAGGCATTTAGGTTAATAGTTATTTTGGGTCATACTATCTTGTCGGCTAAATTATAGACTTAACTTGTATCGCACCCAACTTTTTCTACGAACAACCCAAAAACTCGTTTAAATGACGATTTCCTTTCATTATTCCAAGTCTGCACATGGTTTTTTGTCTTTTTTGGTTTGATTTTGACTTCATAATTGGGGTTTTTGATAGTTGTTTTTCAGGTTTTTGATTTGTTTAACAATTCGAAAGTAGATAGTTTTATTTTATCTACCAAAAAAAATATCGATAAAGTGTGCAATTTTATAGATTAAGTACATATTTTAACAATTTTAAATAGAAAAAGATTACAAAAACAATTAACAACAAACTGTTTATAACATTTTTTTATTTTTAACATTTAATTTAAAATAAAATGGTATTTAATAAAACTAACTATTTAGGTTCTACCTAAAAAAGAATTGATGAATTTAATCCCAAATCCTATTTCACGGTAAACATTAATACCTTAAATTTATACTTTCCAAAACCAGAGAGAAATCATGAAACAGTTAATATTGATCAGGCATGCAAAATCAAGTTGGGATGCTCCGCTCCGTGATTATGATCGGCCTTTAACCAGCAAAGGAATCCAGGATGCTCATTTGGTTTCATCCCATATTGGCAATCAGATTCCAAAATCTTTTGTAATATGGAGCAGTGCGGCCAAACGCGCATCAGAAACGGCTATGATTTTCTCCCAAAATATCTCTTTTCCAATTGAAAGCATTGTATTTAAGGAAGAACTCTACACTTTCGACGAAAGAAAATTAGAGCAAATCATAAAATCATGTTCCGATGATTACGAGCATTTAATCGTTTTTGGTCACAATGAGGCAATTACCAATTTTGTCAATAAGTTTGGAAACACTTTTATCGATAATGTTTCTACTTCGGGCTTTGTTAATATTATATTTGACCAAAACAAATGGCAAGACGTTGAAAATGGAATTACCAAAAAAGTTATTTTCCCAAGAGATTTAAAATAGTATGAGCACAGAACCTAGTTTTCGTTATATAGACAGAGAAAAGAGTTGGCTGGCATTTAACGCCAGGGTTTTACAGGAAGCTGCTGACGAAGCAGTTCCATTATTAGAAAGGTTACGTTTTATCGGTATTTTTTCAAACAATCTGGATGAGTTCTTCCGCGTCAGGTTTGCTGCAATACGTCGACTGAGTTTGTCCGGGCGCACAGGTGAAAAAATCCTTGGCGGTATTACGGCACAACAACTCGTTAAAGACATTACCGAGATTGTCATTAAACAACAGTCGGAAAGTTTACGCGTACTTACCGAGATTGAAAAAGAACTGGTTAAGCAAAATATCATTATCATCGATGAAAATGAAATTTCAGACGACCATGAAAATTTTATTAAAGATTTTTCCTCCAAAAAATAAGCCCCGAACTCGTTACTATTATCCTAAACGATTTGGCAGAATTTCCTTTATTAAAGGATACTTCTGGTTATCTGGCAGTTAAATTAGTTATGAAGACAGAGCAGAAACCAAGCCTTTTGGGATTACGCAAATCTGCAAAATCTGAGGTTCGTTACGCCATTATAGAAATACCAAAAAATACCAATCGTATTGTGGAACTTCCTATTAAAGATGGTAAGCAATATTTAATGTTATTAGATGATATCATCCGATACAACTTAAGCAGTATTTTCAACATTTTTGACTACGAAAGCATCTCGGCTCACATGATAAAAATCACCCGTGATGCGCAACTCGATATCGATAGTGATATGAGTAAAAGCATGCTCGAAAAGATTGCAACATCCGTAAAGGAAAGGCGTATTGGCGAACCGGTTCGTTTTGTATACGATAAGAATATCGGGAAAGATACCCTCAAATTTTTTCTTTCCAAAATGGGAATCGATGCTTCCGATGGTGTAATTCCAGGAGGAAGATACCATAACCGCCGAGATTATATGAACTTTCCCAACCTAGGTCGATTCGATTTGCTATATCCGCCAAGAGTGCCACTTCCGGTAGAAGGTTTGTCATTGGATGGCAGTCTGCTGAATAAGATTGCGAAAAAGGATTATCTAATAAATGCTCCGTTTCAATCATTTTCTTATCTAATAAAATTCCTAAGAGAAGCTGCGTTGGATCCTAAAGTAACATCAATCAAAATTACCTTATACCGTTTGGCAAAGAATTCTCAAATAGTAAGTTCGTTAATCAATGCTGCCAAAAACGGAAAGAAGGTTACAGTTCAGATTGAACTTCAGGCACGTTTCGATGAAGCCAGTAATATTTCGTATGCCGAACAAATGCAACAGGAAGGTATCGAACTTATTTTTGGAATCAAAGGCCTCAAAGTACACAGCAAAATATGTGTAATTGATCGTATGGAAGACACAAAACTAAAACGTTACGGCTTTATTTCTACCGGGAACTTCAACGAAAGCACGGCTAAAATCTATACCGATTTGACCCTATTTACAAGCCATCAACAGATATTGAAAGACGTAGCAAAGATCTTTGATTTCTTTGATGTAAATTATCGAATCCATAGATATAAACACTTAATTGTTTCGCCACATTACACACGATCTAAGTTTTACAAACTTATTGACAGAGAGATAAATAATGCAACTTTAGGTCGTCCTGCTTACATAAACTTAAAGATGAACAGTCTTTCCGATTACCCCATTATTGATAAATTATACGAAGCCAGTAATGCCGGCGTGAAGATTAAACTACAGGTCAGAGGCATCTGTTCCCTAATTCCGGGTGTTAAAGGAATGAGTGAAAACATTGAGGCTGTAAGTATTGTAGATTATTTTTTAGAACACACGCGTTCCTATATTTTCTGTAATAATGATGATCCTGAAGTTTATATTTCCTCTGCCGATTTTATGACCCGTAACCTTGACGGAAGGGTAGAAGTGACTTGTCCCATCTACGATGACGAAATCAAAAAACAGATTATTGACACGTTCAATGTGGGATGGAAAGGAAATGTGAAAGCCCGCTTCCATTCTGAAAAGTTTGAAAATAAATACCGTTCACGTGCTGCCGATGAACCTATCTTCAGGGCACAACATGAAACGTATAATTATTACAGAGACCGTTTATTGGCGACCGATCACACCAAATTAGAAAACTAATGGCTATTGCCTAATCACTATTGCCTCAAAGTATGATTTCAATTAAAAAATATGCAGCTATAGATATTGGGTCTAATGCCATGCGATTGCTTATTACCAATATTGTAGAACAGCAGGGAAAGGAACCTCAATTCAATAAAAGTGCGCTGATCAGGGTTCCGATCCGCCTTGGGCAGGATGCTTTTACCGTTGGTGAAATCTCTGATGAGAATATCGATAGGATGGTTGATGCGATGAAAGCTTTTCATTTACTGATGAAAGTTTACAAGGTCGAAAAATACAAAGCCTGCGCTACATCTGCTATGCGGGAAGCCTACAATGGTAAGGAAGTAGCCGATATCATCAGGGAAAAATGCGATATTGATATTGACATCATTGATGGAAAAATTGAAGCAACAATCATCGCTTCTTCCGATTTACATGATTTCCTAAAAACCGACAAAACCTATTTATATGTAGATGTTGGTGGCGGAAGTACCGAATTCTCTTTGTTTGATAATGGTAAAATGATCACCTCTAAATCCTTCAAAATCGGAACGGTCCGTATGCTGAATAATATGGTAAGTGATATCGTTTGGGAAGAAATAGAAAAATGGATCAAGACCAACACCGAAGAATTTGATGAAGTAATCCTCATAGGTTCGGGCGGAAATATTAATAAACTCTTTAAGCTTTCGGGAAAACTACAGGACAAACCATTGTCTTATCTTTACCTAAACTCACAATATCAATACCTGAATTCCTTAACGTATGAACAACGCATTGCCGAATTGGCTTTGAACACCGACCGTGCCGACGTAATTATACCCGCAACAAGAGTATATCTAAATGCTATGAAATGGAGTGGGGCACGTCAATTGTTTGTGCCAAAAATCGGTTTGGCCGACGGAATCGTAAAAGCGATGTACCAGGGAAGTATTTAGTCATTAACATCCAACCCAAACAAATTCCGCATCAACTCTAAGTTTGGATTTAATTCGACCAAGCGGTTGTATTTGTCCTGATTGCTGTATGCTTTTTTCATTACCAAAGCTTCATTTACCCTAACTTCAATAGTTATATCGTGGTTGTGCAGCTTTCCGCGCAGGTAACCCAAAAACTCTTTGTCTTTCTCGAAATCCAATTTGGAACTTTCATTGGGTAGTTCGTGAATTATGGTAGTTCCTTCAAGTGTCGGTTGGTTTATCGTGATTAGCGAAGCCACAATATGCTGGCCTTTATTTTCTAAACGTTGGGCATACTTTAACCATTGTTCCAACATCTCTGTTTCAGTAAAGGGTTCGCTGGCTAAATGTACTACTTCCTTTACCGTATTCTTAAGCGTTTCTGTCATCTCTTTCTTGGCACGGATGCTCGCCAAAGACATAGCGGATACTTTAGGTTGGTTGTTGGTTGTTGGTTGTTGGTTGACGGTTGTAGGTTGAGGATTGAGTGTTGCAGGTTGTTCAGGTATTTCTACAGCTACTTCTGTTTTCTGAATTTCTTCTGGCTTCTGCGTTGTGCTTTCTGCGTTCTGAATTTCTTCTACAACTGGCTGCTTAACTTCCGAGATAGAAAAATCATTCCTGCGATAATGCGTGGGTGGAATTATGAAGTCAGCTTTTTTTCTCCATCGAAAGTGATAGAGGCAAGCTGCATTAAAGTAAGTTCTACTAAAAGCCGTTGGTTTTGGGAAACCTTGTATTTTAAATCACAATCGTTCGCAATTTCAATTCCTTTTAAAAGAAAATCCTGAGTCGCGATTTTTGACTGCTGTCCGTATAATTGTTGTGCGGCTTCACCCATTTCCAACAAGGGAAGAGTAGATGGATTTTTAGCAACCAATAAATCCCTAAAGTGTGATGCTAAACCAGCAATAAAATGATGGCCGTCAAAACCTTTTGCCAGAATTTCATTGTAAGCTAACAGCAATTCCGGAATCTTATTCTCCAGAATCAAATCGGTTACATTGATATAGGTCTCATAATCTAATACGTTCAGGTTTTCGGTAACTGCCTGGCGTGTTAAGTTATTTCCACAGTATGAAACAACTCTGTCAAATATTGATAACGCATCACGCATAGCACCATCAGCTTTTTGGGCAATAATGTGCAGCGCATCATCTTCAAATGCTACGCCCTGGCTTTTCGCTACTTCAGCCAAATGTTCTTTGGCATCCTTAACTGTGATTCTTTTGAAATCAAAAATCTGGCAGCGCGATAATATGGTCGGAATGATTTTGTGCTTTTCGGTCGTAGCCAAAATGAATATGGCGTGTTTTGGCGGTTCTTCCAAAGTTTTCAGGAACGCATTGAAAGCGGCGGAAGACAACATGTGGACCTCGTCAATAATATATACTTTATATTGTCCGGTTTGTGGCGGAATCCTAACCTGGTCAATCAGGCTACGGATATCATCTACGGAGTTATTCGAAGCTGCATCCAATTCAAATACATTGAAAGCAAAATCCTCAAACGGATCATCATAACCGGGTTGGTTAATCTTGCGTGCCAAAATTCGGGCACAGGTTGTTTTTCCAACACCTCTCGGACCTGTAAATAATAGGGCAGAAGCCAAGTGATTGTTTTCTATAGCGTTAAGCAAAGTATTGGTAATAGCCTGCTGCCCGACAACATCTTTAAACGTTTGCGGACGATACTTACGGGCTGATACTACAAATTGTTCCATAGAATTTATTGGAGTACAAATATAGGATAATAGTTGATTGGGTTATTTGGGAAGTGGGCGATTTGAGGAAAACTTTTCCACAATTTGTGAATCTATTGTTTATTTCCCTTAATGCTCAATTCGTGTAAAACCAAAGCCGCTTTACTTTCAGAATTAGGAGAAAAGCCGGCAACAAATACACCTTTTTCACCCGTAGTCGATTTAATGCCATAAACTATTGCTTCATCATCGGGGTTGGATTCGCCTTCGTAACGATAGATATGAACGATTTCATAATTGGCGGGATTGTTATAAATGGTTTCTTCCTGCAGGTTGTAATCAACAGTAAAGCCCATCGATTTCAGTTCTTCGAGGGCTTTTAAAACAGAGGCATAATGATAACGGTTTTCCATTCCATAAAAATAAGGGAATTTTATGGGATGGCAAAATATTCATGGAAAAACCATTTTCAATATTTATGATAACCTTCAACATACTTTGGGGTTTTACGTAACGTAGTTGACGTTTATGCATAACTTACTTTGGGTTTATACGTAACATAGTTGATGTTTATACGTAACTTAGTTTGGGTTTATGCGTAACATAGTTGACGTTTATACGTAACTTAGTTTGGGTTTATGCGTAACATAGTTGATGTTTATGCATAACTTACTTTGGGTTTATACATAATTTAGCTGATATTCTTCCTGCAAATCACTAATAATTAACCAACGTTATCCCAAAACTTCAGCAATGGTTTCATTTTCCAATAGAATGACTAAAGCATATTCTTCGTCATTCAATTCGGATTTTCGGGTATTGGGTTTATAATTCCAAATCGAACCTTTCTCAAAGGCTGCAATCACAGTGGGATGTACATAATACTTTTTGCATACTGTTCGTGTATTTCCCAATTTAGATGCCACTTCGTCCAAAACTTCCACCACTTTGTGTTTGAATTCTTTTTCGGATTCGGGCTGTGATAATTTCCGGAAAGCTCCAAGTGCGTTAACGCTTCCTGCCCAGCATCGAAAGTCTTTTGCGGTAAAGTCTTCGCCTGTGATGTTCTTTAGGTAACTATTAATGTCGGAGGAACCAACACAACGATGATTCCCATCACTGTCATAATATTGAAACAAATCCTGCCCCGGAATATCCTTACATCGTTTAACAAGTTTTGCCAATTGTACACTTTCCAAACTCATTTTGTGTGTGATGCCTTTTTTACCCACAAAATCAAAATAGATTTTATTGCTTTTAAATTGTACGTGATCATCCTGCAAAGTAGTTAACCCAAAGGAACCATAAAGTTTTTTATAGGCGTCATTTCCGATACGGATATTGGTTAGCTCGATAAGTTTTACTACCAATGCAACTACTTTTTCATAAGGAAGTCCGTGTTTGGCCAAATCAATATCAACCTGCTTGCGTATTGCAGGAAGTGCTTTCGCAAAACTTCTTAGCTTGTAAAATTTGGATTGATTACGGATTTTATTCCACTGCGCATGATAGCGGTATTGCTTGCGGCCTTTGGCGTCAATTCCGGTTGCCTGGAGATGTCCGTTTTCATATGGAGAAACCCATACGTTTTCCCAAGCTGGTGGGATTACAAGTTTTTTAATGCGTTCCAAAATATTTTTGTCACGGACTTTCTTCTTATTTTCATCAACAAAGTCAAAACCTTCCCCTTTCCGGATACGATAAAAACCAATATTGACATTAATGGAATAGCGTAGTCCAACAGCCTTGGCAGTTGTTAGTGGATTTCGGCCTATTTTTTCGAGTTTTAGTTTTAACCTATCCATATTATAGATGGTCTATTAACTTAATCTGCTCTTTTGGCTTTTGTACTTCATCTGTGGTATTACATTCATCACAGTCCGCATTCATTTCGGGATGCTCATTGGGATCTTTTTTATTTTTAATGCTTAATTGGTTGAGTACCATCGCAGCACTATTGTCGGTCCACGCTGAAGCACCAGCTACAAAGACACCTTTTTCGCCTGTACTCGATTGTATGCCAAAAACCATTGCTTCATCTCCGGGATCACTTTCACCTTCATAACGGTAAACGTGTACGATTGTGAAATCATCCGGACTGTTTATTATCCTTCCTTCCTGATTATTAAAGTCTACGGTAAATCCTTTTTCCTTTAATTCTTCCAAGGCTTTAGAAACGGTTGCGTAATGATACATATGTGGGTCCATGATTACTATGATTTTATGGTTATTTATAAGGATAAAATTAATCTTTAGTAGTCGGTTTAGGTTACAGAATTCATATGTAATGTTATAAAATTATAGCCTTCAAGGTAATTTGTTGTAAGTTTGCAACCGCAGACCGCCTTATCGCTTTGTGCTGAACTCGTTTCAGCATCTTTTGATTTCAAGTCAAAAGGTTCCGAATCAAGTTCGGAATGAAGAGGAAAGTCCGGACACCACAGAGTAGCATAGCGGGTAACGCCCGTCCGTTGAAAGGCGAGGACAAGTGCAACAGAAAGTATGTACAGGTAAGGCTGTAGTGAAACCAGGTAAACTCTATGCGGTGAAATTCCAAGTATATCGGCATTTAAGGATTACTCGTCCGTTGCCGAAGGGTAGGAAGCTCGAACCAATGAGTAATTGTTGGTCTAGATAAATGATAAGGTATTTCTAATTTGTTTCAGATTCTGAAACAAGTTCAGAAAGAACAGAATCCGGCTTATAGGTCTGCTTTTTTTAAGTTGCAAAGTAACAAAGTTACAGAGTGACAAAGTTTTTAATCTTCTTCAGAATTATCTTCCGATTCAAATTCAAAGAAAGTAAACACCGAACCACCATAATTTTTCTGGAAAGAATAGTTTGGCATTTGCTCCAGCTTGGTGTATTTGGAATGCTCTACAACCAGCATTCCTTCTTCGTCGAGCAATTCTTTTTCAAAAATAAGCTCAATGATTTTCTCGAATTCCTTTTGTGCCATTCCGTAGGGCGGATCAGCAAAAATGATGTCGTAGTTGCCGCTGTGTTTTTCCAGGAATTTAAAAACATCGCTTTTTATGGCAGTAATATCGAACTCAAATTCCTTTGCGGTTTTCTTGATGAAGTTAACGCAGCCCATATCGCCATCTACACACAAAATAGGAGAAGCGCCTCTTGAACCAAACTCATAACTGATGCTTCCGGTTCCGGCAAAAAGCTCCAACACCTTTAGTTCCGAAAAATTAAAATGATTATTCAAAACATTGAACAATGCCTCTTTACTCATATCAGTCGTAGGACGGACAGGAAGGTTTTTTGGCGGTGCAATCCTTCGGCCTTTGTATTTGCCAGAGATGATTCTCATGAGTGCAATAGGATAAAGTGTTCGCGCTTTTCAGATTCGGTTAACGCACCAAACATAAAGCTTACGTCAAACAAACTGGTGTTGCGTACATATTTATAGGCAATGTCATAAAGTGCATCGCCTTCAGCAATTTTACCCAAAAGCTCTAATTTGAAGTTTTCGGGATTCAGTTGTAATTGTTCGGCTGTGAATACTATATAGTAGATGAAATCTTCGGGAGTTTTATACTCAAACGTATTGTAAAGCTGTAATTTCTGGTTTTGGATGACAACAATTTCGAAATGCGTGTCGCTCACATGAACAAACATTTTGCGCTCTTCATTATTTTTGGAGAAATCCAAAAGCTTATTTACTAAAATGGTATTGGCGTGTTTGTAATCAAATGTACCAAACTGATCGATGAAATAATTATTCATATTTACATACGGAATGTAAACGTTATTCATTTCATAATTCCCCAATTCGTCAAACGCAAAGAAATCGGTTTCAAATACCTTTGTATTGAATTGCAGGTAACTGCCTAAATATTCCTCGTCGAATAAAGCAGTAGGAACAAAAGTCGAAAGATTATTGTTGTGGATGATGATGATTTCATCGTAACCGGCTTTCAATTCGGGATTATTAGAAAAAGCTTCTGCAAACAAATCCTCGATTTTCGTTGTGACACTGAACTTGCCCAAATCAATTTTCTTCAGCATTTGTGGTTTATTCATCAACGTGTCGAACGTAGCAAATGACAAGCCGTTCAGCGAAACCTGAATAGCCAGTTTTTGGTACATTTTATCAATAACACTTGTGTTCTGCCACATATTACATTAGAATTAGCGCGGTTGGCAAACTTACAAATTTATACTGAACTTGTTTCAGTATCTTTTGTAAATTCAAGCATAAGTGTATTTTAATTTGGCTATTTTCTATATTCTAAATCCATATATTTGAAGCTCTAAAATTACCACCAATAGATTATGACTTCCACCCAGTTTTACAGTGTGTTACAAAAACAGTTTCCGTTTCAGCCGACTGTAAAACAGGATATTTTTTTCCAAAAGATTGCCGATTTCCTGACCAATTCCAATTCGGACGAAATTTTTGTGCTGAAAGGCTATGCCGGAACCGGAAAAACAACTGTGATTTCTACCATCGTCAATAACCTCGGTGCAATCAATAAAAAATATGTTTTGCTGGCACCAACAGGAAGAGCGGCAAAAGTCATTGCGAATTACTCCAACAAACCGGCTTTTACCATACATAAGAAAATATATTTTCCAAAGAAAGGAAAATCAGGCGGAGTTTCGTTTACGATGCAGACCAATAAATTTAAGAATACCATTTTTATTGTTGATGAATCTTCTATGATTTCGGATGTCAATACCGAAGCCAAAATGTATGAAAACGGTTCTTTGCTTGACGATTTAATCTCATACGTTTATAATGGGCAGAACTGCAAAATGATATTGCTTGGCGATACCGCTCAGTTACCTCCGGTGCAGTTGGATGTTAGTCCGGCTTTGGACACCGAAAAACTGGCACGTAATTACAACAAGGAAATTTTTTCGATAGAGCTCGATGAAGTAATGCGTCAGGAAGAACATTCCGGAATTTTATACAATGCTACCGAATTGCGGGAATTGATGAAAACCAGTTTTCTTGATGATTTCAAATTCAGTTTAAAAGGATACAAAGATATTGTCCGTCTAACGGATGGCTTCGATATTCAGGACGCGATACAAAGTGCTTACAGCAATTATAGCATCGAAGACACCTGTTTTATTGTGCGTTCCAATAAAAGGGCGAATCAATACAATCAGCAGATTCGTACCCGAATATTGGATAAGGAAAGTGATTTGTCAGTCGGTGATTATTTAATGGTGGTGAAGAACAATTACTTTTGGTTAAAAGAAACAGATGAAGCCGGATTTATTGCCAATGGTGATATCATAGAGGTTTTGGAAATCTTCGGGTTCAAGGAACTATACGACTTCAAATTTGCCCAAGTCAAAATCAGGATGGTGGATTATCCCGACCAGAAACCTTTTGAAACCATACTTTTATTGGACACCATCACCAGCGAATCGCCATCACTGACTTTTGAGCAAAGCAATCATTTGTATCAGGAAGTGATGAAAGACTATGAAGGTGAAGCACAATACCGCAAATTCCAGAAAGTAAAAAGCAACGAATATTTCAATGCACTCCAGGTTAAATTTTCGTATGCCATCACCTGCCACAAATCGCAGGGCGGACAATGGAATACTGTTTTTGTGGAACAGCCTTATCTTCCTAATGGTGTCGATTTGGATTACATCCGATGGCTTTACACTGCAGTTACTCGTGCAAAAGACAAATTATACCTTATTGGTTTTAAGGATGACAACTTTGAGATTTGATAGTAAGAGTAGGATGTCCGTTGGACATTCGGTAAACTATAAATAGTACTTTCGTTTACGTTTCTTCTTATTTCGTTCGCAAAGGGGTAGTACAATCCCGGACAAACCCCGGACAAAATCCAAAAAAAGTAGTGTGCTATTTTCAATATAATTCGTATTATTGTTATTCATTAACCTTAAAATCAACACAACATGAAAAAACGTTTTCTTTTACTTTTAGTTTTCACTTCCTTTTCTTCGTTTTCACAGACTGATTTTTCAAAAGTTGCAAGAACCACTCCGGCCGATTTCAAGGCTGCCGAAAAATCGGTTTTGGAAGCCAGTAATTATGTCCTTTCTACACCACTGGACAGTAAAGATACCAAACGAGCTGCTGCGGTAAAGCTTATACGTGATTGGGAAGTAGGTACTGAAGATTACAGCTTTATTATTGAGGAAGATTTTATAACCGCAAAAATCAGCCCTGAAAATAAGGATTTGCCCGGAATTTACTTAGCCTCTATGGCAAAGACTACCCTGGAAGACCCAAAACAGAATGAAGATGTTACCGGGCTTTCAGTAAAAGCTATAAAAGCAATGGTTGCTTATGCAGAAAAGCCTGCCAATAAAGTTGAAATGACACCAGCCGTTAAGAAACTAGTCGAACTCAATAAAAAAGGAGAGCTGGATAAACTGTTTCAGCAATAAAATAAAAACCCCGCTAAATTTAGCGGGGTTTTTTTATACTAGTAAAACTCGTTACTCTTTGATGATCTTTTCCGTATTGCTTCCTTTGTCAAAATCCATTTTAAGGAAGTAAATCCCTTTTGGCTGATTGGAAATGTCTACTTTCAAATCGGTTTGATTGTGTGTGTTGGAAATTAATACCTTTCCCTGAATATCAGTTAACTGAAATGATTTTATAACTTCTGTTGCCTTAATATTAATGAAATCTGCGGTTGGATTTGGAAAAATATCATAGCTATACATATTAAAAACTTCTTGTCCAAGCGTATTGTTGGTCCCCTGAAGATACAATGAAACAGGGATGTAACCCTGTGCATCGACAAATACTGCAGTCGGAACTGCAATTTTAAAGGAATGATTTCCCGCAGCTATATTTCCTAAATTTAGGGTTCTTATTGGGATTACTGAACCCGGACACCAGTTGCTGAAAGATTGCCACTGTGACGGCGTTCTTGGATTTGCTCCGTAAATCCCATTTCCCTGTGTGTTGTATACTCGGTAAGGCTCACAGGTTGGTTCTCCTGGTCTGTAACCCAGGATTTGCACATTATCATGGTAGATGTTATGCAATCTTCTGTTGTATTCTTCACCACCGGCATTGGCACCGTGATTGGAAGTAATTAGGTAATATTTGGCATTGTCAACAGCATTGGGCAAGCTATAATTTATGGTTCTAACGGTTTGCCCAATTACATCAGTGGCACCAGCCTGATAATTGTTTAAGTCTTTTTTGAAGTTTAGATTCAATAAAAAGGTATCGTTGGTAACACTGGTATCTTCATTAGTAACAAATTCAAGACTTCCGTAAAAAACATCATTCCGCCCACTGCAACCAGCAACCTGTGTTTGTGCCGCATAGGGAACTCCAAACACTTCGAATTCTACCCAAAAGTCATAAGCTAGATTCAGTGCACTGTCCTTTAGTATTTTAGCCGCGTTATCAATATTGAAAGTATATGGAACTTCAAATGGAGAAATATTCTTGTTCATAAACGGAGTAATAAAACGTCCTAATTCGATTTTGAAAGCTGTGGTGGTATTATATGAAGTATCGCCTCTTGGCACCAAAACCAAATTAACGTTACCAATTCGGTCATAATTATCGCAGGCAGCCGTAATTAATACATTGAGTTGTAATGTGCTTCCAACTAAAGCCAATTGTTCTGGTAATAATTTTGTAGTAAACAAGTCATTTCTCAGCCTTGTTACACCAGCAGTTGTGGGTTCATTAACCACAGCAGCATAACCATCATAAAATAATTCGTAACTGTATACCGGAATTGTAACTTGTGCCGTAACCGAATTTAAAGATAAAGAAGCTAAAAATAGCAATAGTAATTTTGTTTTCATTGGAAGTTGTTAGTTAGTCGTTGTCTACAAATCTACGAAAACAATTTCATTTTTGGAAACATTGTAGTTTTGTCAAACTTTGTAACTTAGCCACTCTGAACTTGTAACTTTTTTGAAATGAAAATCATCGCCGTAATTCCAGCCCGTTATGCTTCTACACGTTTCCCTGCCAAACTGATGCAGGATTTAGGTGGCAAAACCGTAATTCAGCGAACTTATGAATCGGCTGCTAATACCGGATTGTTTGAGGATGTTTTTGTGGTCACCGATTCGATACTGATTTATGATGAAATCATCAATAATGGGGGTAAAGCCATTATGAGTATAAAGGAGCATGAAAGTGGCAGTGACCGTATCGCCGAAGCGGTAGAAAAACTCGAGGTCGATATTGTGGTAAATGTTCAGGGCGATGAGCCATTTATCAATAAAGAACCCTTGGCAAAAGTTTTGGAAGTTTTCAGAAATGATTATGATAAAAAAGTAGACCTGGCTTCGCTGATGTTTCAGATTACCAATAAGGATGAGATCGAAAATCCAAATAATGTCAAAGTAGTAACCGATCAAAATGGTTTTGCACTTTATTTCTCACGTTCGGTAATTCCCTATCCAAGAGATGTAGATGCCGGTGTACGTTATATGAAACACATTGGTATTTATGCTTTTCGCAAACAGGCCTTGTTGGATTTTTACCGTTTACCAATGAAATCGCTTGAAGCTTCGGAAAAGCTGGAGCAGCTTCGTTACCTGGAATTTGGCAAAAGAATTAAAATGGTCGAAACCAATCAGGGAAGCATTGGTATTGATACGCCGGAGGATTTGGAACAGGCTCGGAAAATGCTCTAAAACTAATCGATTTCATCATTGTCAAAATAGCCTTTGCTTTTGACTTTTGTTGTGAAGAAGTTTAAAAACAAAACCACAAAGGACAGGAAAAACATCGCCTGTATTGTAACCAACACTTTTCCGTAAGTCGTTATTGGATGATAATCGCCAAAACCAATCGAATTCGAACTCACTACACTGAAGTAGATTGGGTCGAACCAATGTTCAAAAGGTTTATTCATATTATTACCTAATGTATACAAAACCCCAAAAGCAATAATGATTTCGAGGTAATTGAAAAATAACAACAACATCGATCTTTTGTATGATCTTGGCCTTGAGAATAAATCGGATGCAAAAATCAAGGTTGGAATATACAATACGGTTTCCATCAGGAGATATACCATAATATAAATCAAAAAGGAATGATTTTGCCAATGGTTATAAAGGATAAAAAGCGGAAAAGCAACCTTAACCAGGATATAGAAATCCATTGTCAGATCCTTATAAATTGGGTCTATTTTGCCGGCTATCGTTTTTATGTAAATTCCGGGAAACAGTAATTGAGAAACGGAAAGGAATAACCGAAAGATCTTTTCAATACCATTATCATCATGATGGTCATTATTCCAAATAGACCGAATGTTCAATATCCTTTTTTGTATTGGATTAACTTTGGGAATATCTTTAGCCGTAACCTTTCCTATTAATAACTTTTTGAAAATCCCCATTAGCTTAGTTTCTTTATCGTAAACAATTCGTTGTGGACTTCCACTTTGGGATACATCCGAAGTGAATAATCGCCACCAAATTTTGATTTATAAATCAGGTTTCGTTCTTCCTGCTTTTGATTGATTACCATGGTATTAAACAAAATAAAGCCATTCAGGTTCAACAGCGAATTGATTCTCTGGATAAAGAAATCCTCGAACAAGAAGTTGGGCATTGTTGTATCCTGAAAAATATCGATGATAATCAAATCGTATTTTAATTTCGTTTTCAATACATATTCAAAAGCATCATCAACAACAATTTCCAGGTTTGGGATTTTATCCAATTGAAAATAACCGTTGGCAATATCAATAATGTCGCGATCAATTTCGACACCGGTAATCCTTCCTTTGAATTTTATTTCATCCACTAAAGTCTTGATGACACTTCCTCCGGCAACACCAAGAACCAATATGCTTTCGAAATTGCGAATCCGTTCAAAACCTATGTATTTCAGACCTTTCCTGAGGATTCGCTGCAGGCTTCCATACGAATAATTGGTGCTTTTACTGTCTAAAACCAATTCGCCGTTGTTCCAGGTTACCTCAATGGATTTGCTCACCGATGAGTTTTTTCGATACACATTAATCGGAATAAAATAGCTAAACAGTTTTCGGACCATCACTAAAGATTTTTCTCAAAAGTAAGACAGAAATACTAAATTTACACAAAATAATTAGGATGAAGAAACGACTTTACGGATTTATTTACTTTCGATTACTCAGATGGAAACTGACAGGTACAGTTGATAGGTCGATAAAGAAATGTATTGTTATTGTTATCCCGCATACCTCCAATCTAGATTTTTTCATTGCCTTGTTAGTCCGTGGCATTATGGATGTAGAAATTAATTTTGTCGGAAAGAAAGAATTGTTTGCCTTTCCGTTTGGCTATTATTTCAGGAGTGTTGGCGGCGCTCCATTAGATAGAAGCGGAGGAAAAAATAATGTAGATGCCACAGCCGAAGTATTCAGTAAACACGAAACTTTCAGATTAGCATTATCGCCCGAAGGCACACGAAAAAAAGTAACCGAACTCAGAACCGGTTTTTATTATATCGCGCTAAAAGCCAATGTTCCTATTATTCCGGTCGCTTTTGATTATGGTAAAAAGGAAGTTAGGGTAGGCCATCCAATTTACGTAACAGGTAATTTTGAAGAAGATATGAAAGTCATTTTGCCTTTCTTTAAAGATGTTACGGGAAAAATTCCCGAAAGAAGTTTTCAAGCATAAAACCAAAGCAATGAATTATCCAGACTTACATAAGCAATACACAGAACCAACCATTTCAGGACGTTACATAACATTAGATCATATTGAGCCTTTATTGGTAAAATATAAAACTGATGTAATTGGTCAGTCTGTTCTTGGAAAGCCTATTTATAAGTTACAATTTGGTAATGGTAAAACCAAAATATTGATGTGGTCGCAAATGCACGGTAACGAAAGTACGACAACCAAAGCGTTATTTGATTTTATCAATTTAGCGCATTCCGATGCTGATTTGGGTAAAAAACTAAGGAGCGAATTTACCTTTTGCCTATTGCCAATGCTTAATCCTGATGGTGCTGAATTATATACACGTGAAAATGCGAACGAAATCGATTTGAACCGTGACGCACAAAACCTTTCGCAGCCTGAAAGCATCGTTTTACGAAAAACATTCGACGAATTCCAGCCTCATTACTGCTACAATCTGCACGATCAACGGACTATTTTTGGCGTTGGTGAAACAGGAAAACCGGCAACGGTTTCGTTTTTGGCACCAGCATTTAATGAAAATAGGGATATTAATGAGGTTCGCACCAAAGCGATGAATGTAATTGTGGCGATGAACGAAGTCTTGCAGCAGTTTATACCGAATCAGGTCGGACGATTTGATGATTCATTTAATCTGAATTGCGTTGGTGATACTTTCCAGTATCTAAATGCGCCAACAATCTTATTCGAAGCAGGACATTTTCCGAACGATTATCAAAGAGAAATAACCAGAAAATATATTTTTATTGCTTTAGTGTCTGGCCTGCAATATTTTTACGAAAACGATATAGTTCTCAATAAAAATGAAGATTACGTGAAAATTCCGCAAAATAAAGTCGATTTTTATGATTTTGTTTATAAAAATGTTAAAATAAATTATGATAATACCGAAAAAAATATCAATTTTGCAATTCAGTTCAAAGAAGTCCTAAATAAAGGAGAAATAGCTTTTGAGGCTTTCATAGCTCAGGTTGATGGTTTAGAAAATTATTTCGGTCATGTAGAAGTTGATGCTAAAGGCGAAACGTATCGTGACGATAAAAATAACGTTCCGGAAATTGATGCGAAAGCCGATTTTTATTTAGGAGATAGAAAAGTAATAAACGGTTCTATTCAATAGCTTTTTTGAATCTTGAATTTTAAGATCAGATTTAAAAATTACATTTTATGAGCAAGTTTAAACTAGACGAAGTAGACCACCAAATCTTAGACATGTTAATTGACAACACCAGAATTCCGTTTACGGATATTGCAAAAAAATTGCTTATCTCAGCCGGAACGGTGCACGTCAGAGTGAAGAAGATGGAAGACCAGGGAATAATCATGGGTTCTTCACTGTCATTGGATTATGAAAAACTCGGGTATTCTTTCATTGCTTATGTGGGTGTTTTTTTGAATAACACTTCTCAAACCAAGTTCGTATTAGAAAGAATCAATGATATTCCATACGTAACTGTAGCGCACGTAACCACAGGGAAATTCAACATTTTCTGTAAAATCAGAGCAAAAGATACTAAACACGCCAAAGACGTTATCTTTATGATTGATGATATCGAAGGTGTTTACAGAACAGAAACCATGATTTCACTTGAAGAAAGCATTAACGACAAAAAACGTTTGATGCACACTATTTTCCAGGAATTAGATTAGTCATTATCGAAAATAAAATTAAAACCTCAAGTTAAAGCTTGAGGTTTTTTTATACATTTAAAATTCAAATGTATCGCCATGTATACCCTTCCGAAAATAGAACGCTTCCACCAGAATGTATTGTCCAAATACCATATTTACAACAGTGTGTTTATCACATTGCCGTTCGATGCTATTGATAATACAGGAGTTTTACTGCCCTTGTTTTCAGAAGTCTGCGATGCAGGTTTTAAAAACAACTGGTCACCAAAACAGATTGTAGATTTTTTCGCCAATAAATATCTTGACAACGCAAGCGAAGAACAGAAAATAGATTTAATGTTCCGTTTTATTCAGTACGTTGAAAGACAGATTGTACTTTTTGATGCTATTGAAGATGCCGCTTTTCCAATAGTAAATAATTTGGAAGGAAGAGGTTCGTTGCGTGAAATTACAGAGAAATCTGAAGCCAAAGACAAACGCGATGAATTAGTGGAATTCCTCGAAAACTTCAGCGTGAGGACAGTTTTAACGGCGCATCCAACGCAATTTTATCCAGGCTCAGTACTCGGGATTATTACCGATTTAACCGAAGCCATTCGGCAGAATGATTTAATAAAGATAAAACAGCTGCTGGCACAGTTAGGAAAAACACCTTTTATCAAAAAAGAAAAACCCACGCCTTATGACGAAGCGGTGAGTTTGGTTTGGTACCTCGAAAACGTATTCTATGCAACCATCGGAGATATGATGCAGTACTTACAGAAGAATATCTTCGAGGGTAATATCATAGAAAATCCAATTGTAAACTTAGGTTTTTGGCCTGGTGGCGATAGAGACGGAAATCCATTTGTAACTCCGGAAATCACCGAAAGGGTCGCAGCCAGATTACGGACATCCATTCTAAAATGCTATTATTTTGACGTGAGGGCATTGCGTCGGAAATTGACTTTCAACGTAGTGGATGCCATGATTTTTAGCATCGAAAACAGATTGTACCGTTCTGTTTTTTATTCACAGGGCGAAATTTATATCAGTCAGGACGAATTAATCTATGAGTTGAATAGTATTCGGCAAATAATTATCGAAAAGCACAATTCACTCTATCTCGATGATGTGAATCTGCTTTTGCAAAAGATAAATCAGTTTGGTTATCATTTTGCGTCATTAGATATCAGGCAGAACAGTCGTATTCACGATCAGGTTTTTGATGAGATAATTAGCTTTTTGAAACGGGAAAAATCAGCTTATTTCCCCGAAGATTTTGACTCCTTTACTGAGGAAGATAAAATGGATGTGATTTCAAAACTCCATTTCGATTTGAGCCAGCATACTTTTGAAAGTGAAATAACGCGTTCTACCTTAGACACGATAAAACTGATGCATGCGATCCAGAAAACGAATGGAGAAAAAGGTTGTAACCGCTATATCATTAGCAATAATGAAAGCGCTTTGAATGTCATTGAGACTTTTTCGATGTTCCGATTAATGAACTGGGAAAATCCAACGGTTGATATTGTGCCGCTGTTTGAATCGGTGGACGATTTGCAGCATGCCCATCAGATTATGGAGCAATTATATCAAAATGAAGCCTACCGAAAGCATATAGCGGAACGAAAGGAAAAGCAAACGGTTATGCTCGGTTTTTCTGACGGAACCAAAGATGGTGGTTACCTGATGGCCAATTGGAGTATTTTCAAAGCCAAGGAAATGATTACCGAAGTTTCCCGGAAGTATGGCATCAAAGTAATCTTCTTTGATGGTAGAGGAGGACCACCTGCGCGTGGCGGAGGAAAAACCCATAAGTTTTATGCATCGTTGGGTTCAACAATCGAAAATCAGGAAATACAGATTACGATTCAGGGTCAGACCATCAGTTCTAATTTTGGGACATTGGATTCCTGTCGCTATAATCTTGAAAATCTTTTGAGTGCCGGTGTGGCCAATGAGGTTTTTAACAAGGAGGAAAACAACCTTTCCAGTTCCGATAAGGCAACCATTGATGAACTGGCCAATATCGGTTACCAAAAGTACCTGGATTTCAAATCGCATCCCAAGTTTCTTCCATATCTGGAGCATATTAGTCCGTTAAAATTCAATTCGAAAACCAATATTGGCAGTCGTCCGGCTAAAAGAAATACCGATGATAAATTAAATTTCTCCGATTTGCGTGCGATTCCTTTTGTGAGTGCGTGGAGTCAATTAAAGCAAAACGTTCCGGGATTTTTCGGAGTTGGAGCAGCGTTGCAACACTTTGAAGCAACGAATCAATGGGAGAAAGTCCAAAGTTTATTTGATAATTCCCTGTTCTTCCGAACCTTATTGGAAAACAGCATGATGTCCTTGGCCAAATGTTTCTTCCCGATGACGGCCTACATGAAGGACGACAAGGAGTTTGGCGAATTCTGGCTAATCATTTATAATGAATTCCTAGAAACCAAACGCCTGTTGCTTAAGATAGCCGGTCATAAAGAACTGATGGAAAACTATCCCGACGGAAAGGCATCAATTGAAATAAGGGAACAGATTGTGATGCCGTTATTGGCAATCCAACAATATGCAGCTTCGCAGATAAATGAAATGAAGCGAACGAATAAGGTCGATGAAAAACTGCTGAGTGTCTATGGAAAACTGGTAACGAGGTCTTTGTTTGGGAATACTAATGCAGCTCGGAATTCGGCATAAGTTTAATTAAATCTAATTCAAATTCAAAATATAAAAATCAAAATAGCTTGCATGAAATGCTCAGACCTAAACACAAACGAATACGCCTCTTTCTACAGAACTTATATCGGACAGGTTTCCGAAGAATATACTTTGATTGAAGAATTGGAAATCTCCGTTCATCGCCTGATAAAGTTTGTCCAGAACATTCCAATGGATAAATTTGATTATCGGTATGAAGAAGGCAAATGGACCATAAAGGATATCCTTCAGCACATAATTGATGCTGAAAGAATATTTGCTTATCGTGCGTTGCGTTTTGCCCGAAATGATAAAACTGCTTTAGCCAGCTTCGAGGAAAATGATTATGCTGTAGAAGCGGATGGAAACAAAAGGAGCATTCAGGAATTGCTGACGGAATTAGCAGTGGTAAGACAATCCACATTATTTTTATTCAAGTCATTCTCCAACGAAGAACTATTGCGGAACGGAATTGCTTCCAATAACCCAATGTCGGTTCGTGCCTTAGGATTTGTGATTATTGGACATCAGAATCATCATCAACGCGTTTTTGAGGAAAGATATTTGTAAATTACGAATTACGAATTACGTTTTGCCCATAAAGCGCAATAATTTTACAAAATAAAAAAATCCCAAACTCAACAGAATTTGGGATTTTCTATATTTAATATTATTTAATTCAAAATTTAGAACTTAAAATTACTCTTCATCGTCCTCATCATCCTCAAAGTTGTCTGAAGATTCAAAATCGTCATCGTCGTCATCGTCGTCTCCATCATCAGAACCGCCTTTGTCTTTTAGCAAATCTTCTTCTTCATCTTCGTCCCTGTCGGTTGGAATATCGTCATCATCATCTAATCCTTTAATTGGATCGATTGGCTCTACCACCGAATCAATATCTTCCTCTTCATCATATTTTTCCATACGGCTCGCGAGTTTGGTACTCACTTTTACCAGGTAAATGGTATCTTCTGTTTTTACTTCAACGGCTTCAATTAACTCATTTTGGGCATTTCTAAAACGGATAATGTCTGAGTCGTCATATCCTTCGGGGAATTTCTCTACCAATAGGTTTAGGATGTCTCCGGTTAGTTTAGCATAGTCTACGATAATTCTTCTCATAAAAAAACTTTTATAAATCTAGTATGTAAGCAAATATTAAAGGTACAACAATTGTTGCATCCGATTCTACAATAAATTTGGGGGTATGTATATCAAGTTTGCCCCAAGTGATTTTCTCATTGGGAACAGCTCCCGAATAGGAACCATAACTGGTAGTTGAATCTGAAATCTGGCAAAAATAACTCCAAAACGGAACGTCGGTCATTTCCATGTCCTGATAAAGCATTGGAACTACACATATAGGAAAGTCACCGGCAATTCCACCACCAATCTGGAAGAAACCTAATCCTTTCCCGGTTGAGTTTTTGGATACCAGTCGGCGAGCCACATCATGTATTCTATTCCGCTTTTCATCGTTGTGGCTTTGAATTCGCCTTTGATGCAATAGGAAGCAAAGATGTTACCCATCGTACTGTCTTCCCAACCCGGAACTACGATTGGTAGGTTTTTTCAGCTGCGGCAACCATCCACGAATCTTTTGGATCAATTTCGTAATATTGTTCTAAAACACCTGAATTAATCATCTGGTACATGAACTCATGCGGAAAATAGCGTTCTCCTTTTGAGTTGGCATTGTTCCAAATGTCATATAAGTGGGATTGCAGTCTCCTGAAAGCTTCCTCTTCCGGAATGCAGGTATCGGTAACACGGTTGTAATGGTTTTCTAATAAATCCCATTCTTCCTGTGGACTTAAATCTCTGTAATTAGGTACTCTTTTATAGGAATTGTGGGCAACCAGATTCATGATATCTTCTTCAAGGTTGGCTCCTGTGCAGGAAATAATGTGCACTTTGTCCTGACGTATCATTTCAGCTAACGATTTCCCAAGTTCTGCCGTACTCATGGCACCGGCAAGGGAAATCAGCATTTTACCATTGTCAAGTAAGTGTTCTTCATACCCTTTTGCAGCGTCTACAAGTGCGGCCGCATTGAAATGAAGGTAATGTTTTTCTATAAATTGACTTATAGGTCCTTTGCTCATTTTGATTGTTGTTGTGTATTGTAGTTGGGTCAAAGAAAAACTTTTTTTCCAAGACTACAAACAGTTTTTATAATTTAATTTTGTTAAAAACTACAGTTTTTGATACTGTAGGAATTTACTATTTCTTCACGTACCCCAGTATTTTTAGGACATCGTCTGAACTTTGCTGCTCAGAGAAAACCTCGGTAGCAAGGATTCCGTTTGGATCCCGGTCAATTAAAATGTGTTTTGGCTGTGGAATCAAACAGTGGTGCAATCCTCCAAAACCACCTATGGTTTCCTGGTATGCACCAGTATTGAAAAAACCAATATATAAAGGTTTTTCTTTACTGTATTTTGGCAGGTAAATCGCATTCATATTCTGCTCCGAGTTGTAATAATCGTCACTATCACAAGTCATTCCACCCAATAAAACTCTTTCATAAGTATCATTCCACCGATTTACTGCAAGCATGATGAATCGTTTGTTTATCGCCCAGGTATCTGGTAATGTGGTAATAAACGAACTGTCGATCATGTTCCAGGCTTCTCTGTCATTTTGTTGTTTCTGATATAAAACCTGATAGATGGCTCCACCTGATTCTCCAACAGTAAACGAACCGAATTCTGTGAAAATGTGCGGCACATCCACTTCGGCTTCCTCACACGCAATTTTAATTTGATTGATAATTTCGTCAATCATATATTGGTAGTCGTATTCAAAAGCCAATGAGTTTTTGATTGGAAAACCACCACCAATATTCAGTCCGTCAAGAGAAGGGCATTCTTTTTTAAGTGCAATATACACCTTGATACATTTTACCAATTCATTCCAATAATAAGCTGTATCATTGATTCCGGTATTGATGAAAAAGTGAAGCATCTTCAGCTCCAGATTGTCATTTTCCTGAATCTGTTTTTTGTAAAAGTTTACGATATTCTTATATCCAATTCCAAGCCTTGAGGTATAGAACTCAAACTTGGGTTCTTCCTCGGCTGCAATACGGATTCCAATTTTAAACTTTCCTTTAATTTGCTCCTGTAATAAATCCAATTCCTCATAATTATCAATAATCGGAATAGTATTTTTATGGCCGTGGTTAATCAAACGGGCAATGTTTTCGATATACTGGTCGCGTTTAAAACCATTACAGATGATATAAGTACTTTTGTTTATTTTTCCGTTTTCTAACAGATTTTCCACAATGTTAATATCAAAAGCAGAAGAGGTTTCTATATGTATATTGTTTTTAAAAGCCTCATTCATAACATATTCAAAATGGGAACTTTTGGTGCAGTAGCAATAGTAATATTTACCATCGTATTTGTTTTTTTCCATTGCATTTCGGAACCAGTTTTTGGCTTTTTTAATGTTGTTGGAAATTTGTGGCAGGTACGTAAACTTAAGAGGTGTGCCATATAGTTCTACCAATTTCATCAAATCAATATTGTGAAACTGAAGCTGGCTGTCTTTGTTTAAGGTAAATTCTTCTTGCGGAAAGTAATAAGTTTGATTAATTAAATCGAAATATTTAGTGTTCATTCAGGATAGATAATTATGGATTAATTCATTTTTATAAAACAAAGTAATCTATAATTCAAACCCTAATATTAGCGTAGATAATGGGAAGTTTTTCCTGAGATATATACCTGATTTGTGAACACAAAGCTATAAAATCACTTTTACCTCTATAAGTTGTATCGGATACAGCCAGGAAATCGTTGTTCATTTCGTGTACATAGTTGCTGTAAATAGTAGTGTCGGCACTTTTAATCATGACGGCAAATGTAAAAAATAAAATATACGAAATGCAAGTATATGCATGAAAAAAATGTTAACTTTTATAATCGGTAAAGGATTTTATAATTAATTCATTTTCAACTTCTTGATTGATTTTTATATTTCCGATTCCGTCAAGCAGTGCAAATTGGATTTTTCCGTATTCGTTTTTCTTATCGTGGATCAGCATATCGAGAATTGGAGCTAAGTCTTTTTCCTCAAAAACTATAGTTTCAAAAACCGAATTGATGGCGTTTTTAATCTCCAGATATTCTACAGCAGAAAGCAGCTTTTTCTGCCACGAGATGTAACTTTCTAAAATCATTCCGGCTGCAATGGCTTCCCCGTGTAATAAGGTTTTCTTCGCCTTATTTTCGAGGAAATAACTTTCGATGGCGTGACCTAAAGTGTGGCCAAAATTCAATGCTTTCCTGATGCCGTTTTCTGTTGGATCCTGCATTACGATTTTGTTTTTGATTTCAATGGAACGATAAATCAATTGATCAAAATCGGCAAAGTCGATATTTCCTAAGTCTTTGAATTCATTCCAATACGCGGCATCGAATATTAATCCGTGTTTCAGCATTTCAGCTAATCCAGAACGCATTTCATTTTGAGGTAAAGTCGATAAGTATTCCGTGTCAATCAGCAACATTTTCGGAACATTAATCACGCCAACCTGATTTTTTAAACTTCCTAAATCCACACCATTTTTTCCACCAATGGAAGCGTCAACCATGCCCAAAAGCGTTGTTGGGATGTGAATGAAATCGATTCCTCTTTTAAACGTAGAAGCTACAAATCCGCCGATATCGGTAATTACGCCGCCACCTACATTAATCAGCAGGCTTTTCCTGTCGCCACCCAATTCGGTCAGGATAGACCAGATTTCGACACAGGTATTGATGTTTTTCTCAGATTCTCCGGATTCGATTTCGATTATTTCGATGTTTTTATCAGTGGCCAGCAAAGGTAAAAAGCGGGTAAGGCAATAGTCGTTGGAATGTGTATCTGCTAAAATGAAGATGTTGGAATATTTATTCTCATCAATAAAGGTATTGAGGAATTCATATCCGCTTTCGCCGAAAAAAATAGGGTAACCGTTTGCTTGTATTGATTGCATTTTGTCTAAAAAGGATTCAGCAAAATAAGGCATTTTTTTCTAATAACACGATAAGTTTTATTAATGGATTTCTATCTTAAAGAAATAAATAAAAAGTATATTTGTTTAACGTTTTTAATTAAAAGATAAACAAAATGCCAATTATTGTAAAATCAGAACTAGATGAAATAGCTGTTGACCGAATTATTGAAATGGCTTGGGAAGACCGAACGCCATTTGATGCCATTCGATTTCAGTTTGGTTTAAATGAAGCTGATGTAAAGGTTTTAATGAAAAGAGAACTTAAATTCAGCAGTTATAAACTTTGGCGGAAACGAGTTGAAAGTTGCAAAACAAAACATCTGGCGAAACGTGTAGCCGGGATTGACAGGTTCAAGTGCAAAATGCAGCGTGCTATATCCAACAATAAAATTTCGAAACGATAATCAAAATGAAAAAAGAAAGACCTGATAATATAGTATTTTCTGAAGAACAAGGGTATAATGCCAGCATATTGCCTTATGGAACAAATCTTGGCGCACCAATGATTAAAATGGATGATGTCGTTTCATGGAAAAGTCGAGGCATCAGTACGGTTAATAAGGAATTTGAGAATAAGTTTATCGAACTCAAACAGCAATACCAGAAACTAATGGAGGAATACGAATGGAATGAATTAGTATACAATTCGAAATTTTCCTTTGAACCCGTTATTGGTGAAATTTATCATTTATACAGAAGCACTGATGGTACAAACATCCTTTCATTAATTGGTCCCAACGAATGGAACAAAGAACACATTGGTACTTTTCGGTTGAATAGCGATAAGAAATGGATTGTGTTAAATCAGAACGAATTTTAATAGCATAAATAATTATATGGAAAAGCAGATTTCTTTTGATGCGATAATGGCAATGGATAAACAGGAACGGGTACATTTTGTAAACAGCCTTGGTGGTTTTAAAAGCGTTTCGCTAATTGGAACTGTTGACAATACCGGTAACACAAACCTCGCAGTCTTTAGTTCCATTTTTCATCTTGGAGCCAATCCGCCTCTAATGGGAATGATTTTCAGGCCAAGTCCGCCCGAGCGAAACACCTTGAGTAATCTGCTTGAAACAGGTTTTTATACCATAAATCACATTAATGAAGGTATATACAAACAGGCTCATCAAACATCGGCACGTTATGAAAAAGGAGTATCTGAATTTGAAGAAACGGGATTAACACCTATTTATAAAAATTATTTCAAAGCACCATTTGTCGCTGAAAGTTTGGTACAAATCGGATTGGCTTTCAAAGAAAAAATTGATATCAAAATAAATGATACGATTATGGTTATAGGCGAAATTGTTCAGGTTTATTTTCCGGAAAACTGTCTGGGAAAGGATGGTTTCCTGGATATTGAAAAAGCCAAAAGCATTAGCTGTTCAGGTTTAGATAGTTACCATACTACGCGTCGATTAGACCGGCTGAGTTATGCAAAACCAGATAAGGAAATTTCAATTATCAGTTCAGAAGATTAGAGCAAAGAATGATGCGTAACGTAAAGAAACAAAACTTACCCAGTAAAACCTGCGTGGTGTGTAACCGACCCTTTTCCTGGCGCAAAAAATGGGAAAAGGTTTGGGAGGAAGTAAAGTATTGTAGTGATAGATGCAGAAACCAAAGATGAAAAGTCAAAATAAAAATACACTTCGATTAATTCTGGGCGATCAGTTAAATGCAAATCATTCCTGGTTCAAAACCGTTGATGATGCTGTTACCTATGTTATGATGGAAGTGCACACTGAAACTGATTATGCTCTTCATCACATTCAGAAGGTTTTAGGTTTTTTTAGTGCAATGCGTTCGTTCTCTGATGAATTAAGATCAAAAAAGCACAAAGTAATTTATTTAAAAATCGGACATAAGGATAACCTTCAGTCTTTTGAAAAAATCTGGATGCTATTTTTTATCAGGGGAATTTTACTGAGTTCGAATATCAACTGCCTGATGAGTATCGTTTGGATGTTTTATTGAAAAACTACTGCTCACAACTTTTAATTCCGCACACTGTTGCTGATACCGAACATTTTTTCAGCACAAGAGAGGAATTGGGGAAACTTTTTGAAGGCAAAAAAATGCTTTTGATGGAAAGCTTCTATCACCACATGCGGAAAAAACACAATATCCTGATGCAGGGAGACAAACCGCTAACCGGAATATGGAACTACGATAGTGAAAACCGCAAAAAGTTGCCAAAAGGGCATAAGCCAATACAGCCCTTGGTTTTTGATAACAATGTCTTAGAACTCGTTTCAGAACTTTCGAATACCAATATTAAAACCATTGGAAGCATTGATGCAGCTAATTTCGTTTGGCCAGTAAACAGAGAACAATCACTTAGGCTACTTGAATTTTTTGTTGCCGAATGTCTACCCTTATTCGGTTCCTATCAGGATGCCATGATGCCCAATGAATGGTCGTTGTATCATTCGCGTCTCTCTTTTTCGATGAATGTAAAACTGCTTTCGCCACAAGAAGTCATTGAAAGAGCTATAATGGAATGGGAAAACCGAAAAACCGAAATAGAATACAATCAACTCGAAGGTTTCGTCCGGCAGATTATTGGCTGGCGCGAATACATGCGTGGCATTTATTGGTTAAAAATGCCCGAATTTGCCCAACTGAATTTCTTCAATAATACCGAAAAACTACCCAATTGGTTTTGGGACGGGAAAACAAAAATGAACTGCCTGAAAGATGCCATTACGCAATCACTCAATTATGCTTATGCCCATCACATCCAACGTTTGATGATAACCGGAAACTTTGCCTTGTTGGCCGGAGTGCATCCCGACGAAGTTGATGCCTGGTATCTTGGAATTTATATCGATGCCATCGAATGGGTTGAAATTACCAATACACGTGGCATGAGCCAGTTTGCCGATGGCGGAATCGTAGGCACAAAACCTTATGTAAGTTCGGCTGCCTACATCGATAAAATGAGTCATTATTGTGGTTCGTGTTATTATGATAAAAAGAAAAAAACGGGAGACAGAGCATGTCCTTTCAACAGTTTATATTGGAATTTCTACGATAGGAATGAAGCAAAATTATCCAAGAATCCACGAATCGGAATGATGTATAACGTTTGGAAAAAAATGAAGACCGACGACAAAGTGAACTTACTCAAGCAAGCCGATTATTACCTTAAAAATATAAATGAGTTATGAAAAAAGCAGTAGTTTGGTTTAAAACCGATTTGCGTTTACACGATAATGAAACTCTCGTAAAGGCGATTACGCAAAGCGATGAAGTCATTCCTATATATTGTTTTGACGACGCTCAATTTGAAACCACGGAATTTGGGTTTCAGAAAACAGGAAACTTTCGGGCGCAGTTTTTACTGGAAGCTGTAGGTGATTTAGATAAAAATCTCCGCAGCTTAGGCTCAGGTTTAATTATTTTAAAAGGAAAACCCGAAATCGAAATCCCCAAAATTGTACAACAATATAAAGCCTGTAAAGTATTTGCCAAAAAAGAAGTGTCTTACGAGGAAAAACAGACAGAAGTCAGAGTGCAGGCAGAACTTTTTAAAGTGCGTTGCGAATTCGAAACCCTCAGCACAAGTACGTTGTATCATGCTGAAGACTTACCTTTTTCCGTTAAGGACATTCCGGATGTTTTTACCAATTTCAGAAAAAAACCGAACAGGATGCAACGATCAGAACCGTTTTCGAAAAGCCTTCAGCAATAAAGTCCCCCACAATTCCCGAAATTATTCTGCCAAAATTAAAAGATTTAGGATTAACTAAAACTGCAATGGATTCCAATGCCGTGCTTCAGTTTAAAGGTGGAGAAACAGCAGGTTTACAGCGATTGAAACATTATTTTTTCGAAACCAAATCGATTTCAAATTATAAGGAAACCCGTAACGGAATGATTGGAGCAGATTATTCTTCTAAGTTTTCGGCGTGGTTGGCTTTGGGATGTTTATCTCCAAGGGAAATATTCTTCGAACTTAAAAAATATGAGACCCAATACGAAGCCAATGAATCGACTTATTGGTTAGTTTTTGAATTGTTATGGCGTGATTATTTTAGGTTTTCGATGAAAAAGCACCAGGCTAAATTCTTTCAACTGGCTGGAATCCAAAATAAAGGAATTGGGGTTAACAAACACAACAGTAAAACATTACAAAGCTTGATTGAAGGAAAAACCGGAGTGGATTTTGTCGATGCCAATATGAGGGAACTTAAACTAACAGGCTTCATGAGCAACCGCGGACGACAGAATGTAGCGAGTTATTTTTGCAATGATTTAAAATTAGATTGGCGTTACGGCGCAGCCTATTTTGAACAGCAGCTAATTGATTATGATGTCTGCAGTAATTGGGGAAATTGGGCTTATTTGGCAGGCGTTGGAAACGATCCAAGAGGCAACCGCTATTTCAACATCGAAAAGCAGGCACAGGATTATGATAAAAATAAGGCGTACCGAAATCTATGGTTGAATACCAGTAAATAATAGCAGATGAGAATTCTTTTAACAGGAGCAAACGGTTATGTAGGCAGAAGGTTATTGCCCGAATTATTGGCGCAGGGCCACGAGGTAATTTGCTGTGTTCGCGATAAAATGCGTTTGGGATTTGATGCAAAGGTACTGTCGATGGTAACGATTTGGGAAGTCGATTTTTTAAAGGAAGTACGTCTCGATGAATCTCCACGAGATATTGATATTGCTTACTTCTTAATCCACTCCATGTCCAGTTCCACTCATACTTTCGACATTATGGAAGCCAAAACTGCGCGGAATTTCAATAAGTATTCGGCGTACATGAAAGTGAAACAGGTCATTTACCTAAGCGGCATTGTAAACGATCCAAATTTGTCGAGACACATGCTTTCCAGAAATAGCGTGGAGAAAATATTGTATGGTGGAATTCCCGATCTCACGGTTCTAAAAGCAGGTATTATTGTAGGTTCCGGAAGCTCTTCCTTTGAAATTATCCGCGATTTATGCGAAAAACTTCCTGTAATGATTACCCCAAAATGGGTACTGACAAAAACCCAACCCATTGCCATTCGCGATGTAGTGCAGTATCTGATTGATGTGCAAAACCGAACAGATTGCTTTAATCAGTCTTTTGATATTGGTGGGCCAAATGTTATAACCTACAAGCAAATGATGCAGTTATATGCCAAAACCCGCAACATTAAGTTAGCGATTGTGACGATACCTTTTATGACACCAAAGCTGTCTTCGTATTGGTTGTATTTTGTAACATCAACCTCTTATAAATTAGCGATTAATTTGGTAGACAGCATGAAGGTGGAAGTGGTTTGTAAAGACAATCGACTACAACAATTACTCGGTATAAAGCCAATATCTTACGTAGATTCTATCAAATTGGCTTTTCAAAAGATTGAACAAAATTTGGTGATTTCCAGCTGGAAAGACAGTTTGGTTAGCAGCCGATTTAAAAACAATCTATCGCACTACATCCAGATTCCCAAGTTTGGTTGCCTGAAAGACACTAAGTCAATTAAGGTTGATAATCCCGAACAGGTTTTGCAGAATATCTGGTCTATTGGCGGAGCGAAAGGATGGTATTATGGAAACTGGATGTGGCAATTGCGTGGTTCGATGGATAAATTATTCGGAGGTGTTGGTTTGCGACGCGGAAGAACAAACCCATCAGATTTGTATAACGGAGATTCCTTAGATTTTTGGAGGGTTTTGCTGGCCGATAAACCCAATAAACGTCTTTTGCTTTTTGCCGAAATGAGACTTCCCGGTGAAGCATGGTTAGAATTTAGAATTGATGAGAATGATGTACTGCATCAGATTGCTACCTTTAGGCCTAAAGGAATTTTTGGCAGATTGTATTGGTATTGTATGCTGCCGTTCCATTTTTTTATCTTCAACGGAATGATAAAAAAAATAGCTACTTCAAACTAATTTTAAAATGGAATAATTCTTAAAACTCTTTTTATATTTGCCCGACAAACAGAATTATGGAAAACATCTTCAACAATACTCAGATTGCTTTCGCACTAAAAACGGATACCGAATTAGACAGGGCTTATTTTTTATTCAAAATGATTGATAATGAGCCATTAGTCCGCATCGGAACCGCCGTTACGAATTTTGCACTCAAGGCACATTTACCCGTAGAAGGTTTGATTAGAGCAACTGTTTTTGATCATTTTTGTGGCGGAACTACAGAGGAAGATTGTCTTTCTGTTGTTGATAAGATGTATACCAAAGGTGTTTCGTCTGTTTTGGATTATTCGGTAGAAGGAAAAGAGGAAGAAGAGCAGTTTGATGCTGCTCTGGCGATGACCCTCAAAACAGTTGAATTTGCTAAAGAAAGGGATGCTATTCCTTTTGCGGTATTCAAACCGACCGGATTGGGACGTTTTTATCTGTATGAAAAAATAGGAGAGAAGCAGCCATTAACTGCCGAAGAACAGGCAGAATGGGATAGGGTTGTAGCGCGTTTTGATTTAATCTGTAAAACAGCACACGAAAAAGATGTTGCGCTTTTAATTGATGGTGAAGAAAGCTGGATGCAGGATGCTGCAGATGATTTGGTTACCGATATGATGCGCAAGTACAATAAGAAAAAGGCGATAGTTTTCAACACCCTGCAATTGTACCGTTGGGATCGACTGGATTACCTAAAGAAATTGCACGAAACCGCTAAAACAGAAGGATTTTATATCGGAATGAAGCTCGTTCGTGGTGCCTATATGGAAAAAGAGCATAAACGCGCAGAAGAAAAAGGGTATCCAACGCCAATCTGTGCAAGCAAGGAAGCCACAGATATCAATTACGATGAAACAATGGCTTACATGATGGATCATCTTGATACCATGGCTATTTTTGCCGGAACACATAATGAATTAAGTTCGTATAAAGTCATTGAACTGATGAAAGCTAAGGGTATTTCTAAAAATGATAACAGGATTTGGTTCGGGCAATTGTATGGTATGAGTGATAACATAAGTTATAACTTGGCAGAACATGGCTACAATGTTGCGAAGTATTTACCTTTTGGACCGGTTAGGGATGTTATGCCATATCTGATAAGAAGAGCCGAAGAAAATACATCAGTTGCCGGTCAGACCAGCAGAGAATTAAACCTTTTAAAGATAGAAAAACATAGGCGCAAAGCTCAGAAATAGAGATATATAGCCTCAATTTATTGAGGCTTTTTTATGTTGTTTGCCTAAAAAATATATTGTTCTTTTACTAAAATCAATATATTTGATAACGTTTTCTTAACAAACCCCAATAAAGACACCACAAAAGCGATTTTAAAATGAAGATTTTTACTTATCTAAATAAATTATTATTTATTACCATAGCACTAGTTTCCTTCGAAGGATTTTCCCAGTGTTTCCAAATTGAGTCCATCTTGGTTGATGCCTGTTCAGCAACTTCACCAACTAATGATGAAGGCTTTAATGAAATGGTTAGATTCCAAGTGGGAGCAGCTCCAATAAATACAGGTACATTATCAGTAAACTGGCCAGCACAAGCCTGGACAGGTTTGGTTCAGAATGCTGTTACAGCTGCCCATATAACACAAATTAATGCTGCCATTTTAGCGGCGGGTAACTGTGGGCAGGTACTTCAGCCAACGGGTGGTGTTTTGCCTGCAAATGCTCAGGTATTACTAATTACAAGTCAGAATTTCACGCCGAATTATAACTTATTCACATCGCTTAACAGCACGTTATATATTATATTCCAAAACAATACAACCACAACCGGTGGGCATTTTGGTAATTATAATGCCACACCAGGTACAAGGACCTTATCCATGACTTTTGGTGGAGGATGTAGTGATACAGTGACTTATGAAAGAAGTGACTTAATCAATATTAATGGTACTACGGGAGGTACATTGGCTCAACAGGACGGAGCTACGGTTAACTTTACCGCTGCAGATGTTCCTTCTTATGCTAATACAGGATGTAATGCGCCTGTTACACCTTTTACTGCTTTAGCTACTGCAAGTCCAAATACTTGTGTGGCACCTGGTTCGGTTATAACCTTAACGGGAACAGCATCAGGCTATCAGTCAATTGCTTGGACAACCAACAATGGTACGGTTCCTAATCCAAATAATCTTAATACAACTTACACGGTTCCGAATAATGCAACAGGAAGCATTACTTTTACACTTACTGCAACTAATCCATGTGGATCAATTATTAATTCTATAACTTCTATAGCAATCGGAGCGCCACCAGCACCAACAACTATTTCAGTGACCTATTGCCCGGGGGCTACAGCTTCACAATTGACTGCAATACCAGTTGCTGGAGGAATTTTAAATTGGTATGGAACAAATGCAACCGGTGGAACGGCATCATCAATTGCACCGACACCATCAACATCAGGTGCTGCGGGTACTTCTGTAACATATTATGTTAGCCAGACTGTTGGAGGAGGATGTGAAAGTCCCAGAGCTCCAATTACTGTTTATATGGGTCGTGTCCCGCTTGATGCTCCGATATTACAATGTGATGCAGCTAATACCCGATTTCTTCCGGCACCAGATATCGCTCAGGTAGCTTTTGATTTCAACAATGTTCGTTGGCAGCTTCCTCCGAGCGCGCAATTTCAAACCAGTTTCACTTATTACTATACTATTAATGGAGGAGCTCCGATAACTGGTACAATTACTTCGCCAACACATGTGTGGATTCCAACAGCAGGTCTAGGAGAAGTAATTACCCTAACTTTAACATGGGATGGCATATGTACACCAAGTCAGACTATAACCTGTTATGGCTTGTGCTCTGTAACGCCAGTGCTAAGCATACACAATCCTGCGGCAGTCTGCTCGGCAACGGTTGACTTAACTGCTCCTGCCGTTACAGCAGGAAGTACAGGGGAGGGACGTTGACTTATTGGACAGATGCTGGTGCAACAATCCCTTTGGCTAATCCAAATGCTGTTGCAACAAGCGGCAATTATTATATTAAAAGTGCACTTGGAAACTGTTCAGATATTGAACCTGTAGTGGTTACCATAAGCGCAACACCATCATTAACCATTACAAACCCCGCTTCGGTCTGTTCACCAGCTACTGTTGATATTACCGCAGCCACAGTAACAGCAGGAAGTACTGGTAGCGGCGTACTAACGTATTGGACTAATCCTGGGGCAACCACAGCATTGACTAATCCAAATGCCGTGACTACAAGCGGTACTTATTACATTAAAAGTACTGTTGCCGGAAGCTGTTCTGATATTGAACCAGTGGTAGTAACAGTTACAACTACGCCTGTTTTAACCATTACAAATCCAGCTGCAGTGTGTTCTCCTGCGAGTGTGAATATTACCTTGCCAGCTGTTACAGCAGGAAGTACTGGTGGAGGAACGTTGAGTTATTGGACAAATGCAGCAGCCACAACAGCATTAGCCAATCCAAGCGCAATTACGGTAGGCGGAACTTATTATATTAAAAGTACTTCAGGAAACTGTACAGATATCAAACCAGTGGTTGTTACCATTACGACGACTCCTGTTTTAATCATTACAAATCCATCAGGTGTTTGTTCTCCGAATACCGTTGATATTACCTTGCCAGCTGTTACAGCGGGAAGTACAGGTGGTGGTACATTGAGTTATTGGACTAACCTGGGAGCAACCACTGCATTGGCTAATCCAACGGCAGTATCGGGAGGAACTTATTATATTAAGAGTACATCGGGCACCTGTACAGATATTGAATCTGTGGTAGTAACAGTTGCAACTACGCCTGTTTTGACCATTACAAATCCAGTTGCGGTTTGTTCTCCTGCTAGTGTGAATATTACCCTGCCTGCTGTTACCGCAGGAAGTACAGGTGGAGGAACGTTGAGTTATTGGACAAATGCAGCAGCCACAACAGCATTAGCCAATCCAAATGCAATTACGGTAGGCGGTACCTATTATATTAAAAGTACTTCTGGAAGCTGTACAGATGTCAAACCAGTGTTAGTTACAATTACGACAACTCCGGTCTTGATAATTACAAATCCAACAAGTGTTTGTTCTCCGAATACGGTTAATATTACCTTGCCAGCTGTTACAGCCGGAAGTACCAGTGGTGGTACACTGAGTTATTGGACTAATGCGGGAGCAACAACACCTATGGCTAATCCATCAGCGGCAACCGGAGGAACTTACTATATTAAAAGTACTTCTGGAGCGTGTTTTGATATCGAACCCGTTACTGTTACGATAAGTACAACACCAGTTTTAAACATTACGAATCCTGCGCCGGTTTGTTCACCAAATACTGTAGATATTACTTTGCCGGCTGTTACAGCAGGAAGTACAGGAGGAGGAACGTTTAGCTATTGGACTAATGCTACTGCAACAACGGCATTAGCTATACCAACAGCAGTTTCTGTATCGGGGACTTATTACATCAAAAGTACTTTAGGAACTTGTTCTGATATCGAACCAGTAACTGTAGTGATTAGCAATCCAAATTTAATAATTACAAATCCAGCACCGGTATGCTCGCCAGCAACCGTTAATCTTACTTTGCCAACTATTACAGCAGGAAGTACAGGTGGAGGGACGTTGACTTATTGGACAGATGCTGGTGCAACCATACCATTGGCCAATCCAAATGCGGTTGCGGTAGGTGGAACTTACTACATCAAAAGCACTGTTGGTACTTGTTTTGACATTGAACCGGTTACCGTAACAATTAATGCTAATTTTGTAGTAAATACTCCAGCACCATTGCAACTGTGTGATCCAAGTAATGATGGTCTTGTGACTTTTGATTTAACACAGGTTATCAATAGCGTTACAGGAGGAAATCCAACATATACAGTTACTTTTCACGAAACCCCAACTGATGCTGACGTTGGAGGAACTTCAATACCGACTCCGGCTAGTTATGATAATATTGTGCCTTGGCTGCAAACAGTGTATGTTAGAGTTACTTCCGGTATAGCCTCATGTTATCAGGTAGTTCAGCTTCCGTTAATTGTGAACCCAACACCTGAAGCTACCCAGCCTGCAGACTATCTGTTGTGCGATACCACAGCGCCTACCGGATTTGAAGTATTTGACCTGACAACGAGAATACCTGAAATATTAGGTTCAATAAATCCTGCACTGACTACTGTAACATTCTATCATTCGTTACCCGATGCGCAGGCGCCAGCTAATGCTATTACTAACATAACGGGCTATCAGAATGGTACAATAAATGCAGAAATGCTTTACGTAAGAGTCGAGACTAGTGCTACAGGCTGTTATGATATTGTAACACTGAATTTGGTTGTAAGTCCTCTACCTAGTTCGCTCCAGCCTAATTATCCTCAATATTCTTTGTGTGACAACGATCAAAGTATAGGAGATATTGGTTATGAGGTTTTTGATTTGGGTGGTAAAATAAACGATATTCTTTTAGGACAGCTGGGTATGGATGTAACGTTCTACACAAGTCTGGGCGATGCACAAAATAATACCGGGCAGATTATAACCTCGCTTTACGAAAACCAGATACAATACGTACAGACGTTGGGTATTCGTATTACCAATCAGATTACGGGTTGTTATGTAATCTCCACGATGGATATCAGGGTAGAACCTTTACCAACATTGACTCCGCCTACGCAGCCCTACACTCTTTGCGATGATAACCAGGACGGATATACGACTTTCGATTTAACGACTTTAATACCAGGCTTGTTAAATGGAATTACAACTTATGCACTTAGTTTCCATGAAACCATTGTGGATGCTCAGAATAATGGCACCACTATTCCAAATCCATCGGCTTATGATAATATTATTGCCTTTGTTCAGATACTTTATGTAAGGGCAGAGGATATCAATACACATTGCGTTAGTATTACGCCTGTTGAATTGAATGTGAATCCAAGCCCGATAGCTCCGATAGCCCTGAATGATATTGTTTTATGCGATGATGACAGCAACCCTCAGAATGCTGTCACTTCCGTGGATCTGACCCAACAGACAGCTGATGTCCTTGCCCTGCAGCCACTACCTGCCGCAAGCTATACCGTAACGTATTATACCAGCCAGCTTAATGCAGAGGTACCAACCGGTGCGATCATTCCGGATACCAATTATATTGGATCCAATAATGAAGTTATATGGGTTAGGGTTGAGAACAATGTAACGGAATGTTATAATGTAGGCTCGTTTAGGCTAAAGATAAACAAACCTTTACTGCTTACCTTCCCAACACCATTGAGCGTATGTGATGATGATGCTGTGCCAAATGATCAATTGTTTGTATTTGACTTAACGATAAAAAACACAGAAATCAATCAGGGAACAGGTTTTGCAGTTGACTATTTCCCAAGCCTTTTAGATGCCCAGAACAATACCAATATTATTACAACACCAACGGCTTATTTAATCCAGACGCCGCCGGTCCAGACCCTTGGCGTTGTAGTGACAACGGCCGACGGCTGTAAGAGCATCACGACCCTTGATATCCGTGTGCTTCCGATACCGACCCCGCGTACCAACCCACCGGCACTGGCTCCTAAATGCGATGATAATAATCCGGGGGATATGCTGGAGCTGTTTGATCTGACGGTAAATGAGGCATATATCAAAAACAGTGATCCGAACCTTACCCTGCATTACTACCGTACACTGGCTGATGCACAGCTGCCACAGAATGAGATCATGACCCCAACATCAGCCTTGGTTGGCAGCAATGTATGGATCCGTGTGGAGAACAACCGTGTGGATTACCAGGGGAACCACTGTTATGTTTTGGTGGAGCAGGCCTTAACGGTTAATCCGCTGCCAACGGTTATACAGCCACTGGCTCCTTACAGGATGTGTGATGACAATGCCGACGGACTGGCACTGTTTGATTTGACCAATCCGATACTGGCACCGCTTATACTGGGAACGGCCACCACCAACCAGCAGCCGGCAGACTATACGATAACTTACCACCTGACACCGGGCAATGCCGCTTCAGGTACGGCGCCTTTGGTATCACCTTATCCTAATGTAACACCAACAACTCAGAACATCTACATCCGTGTGGTGAACAATGCCACCGGCTGTGTGAATGCGACAGGGGTACTGACCCTTGCCGTGGAGGCTTATGCTACGGCCGCCAGCCCACCGCCTTTTGAGACCTGTGATACCTATGCCGACCCTTACGACGGTGTATATGAGATTGACCTTACGCAGTTCGAAACAGCGATATTAAACGGGCAGAACCCGGCTGTGTTCCTTGTGAGCTATTACAGGACGCAGGCTGATGCCGATGCAGGTACCAACCCTTTAACGGCGGCAGAGGAAGTGGCCTACATTACCGATCCAGATACCGATACGATCTGGGTTAAGGTAGAGAACAGCAGCAACAGCATTACGCCATACTGTTATGCCCTGGCGACCATTGTAATAAATGTGGAGCGATATCCTAATCCTATCATAAACACGCCAAACGGAGTGACTACCATCTGTGTTGACTTTGTAACGGGAGCTGTGATACGGCCACTGACACTGGACAGCGGGATTACCAATACGTCGGATTATACCTTTGAGTGGTTTGAGGCCGCGAGCCCGACAACGGTCATCGGCAGCGGTCCGACCTATACGGTGGATACACCAGCCACAGGCGGAGCTACCAGAAGCTATACGGTGCATGTAACAAGCATCAGTGCATTGGGATGTGATACGACATCGGCTCCTTTTGATGTGATACAGTCCGGACCTGCGGTTATACCGTCAGGTACGATAGGGTATACGGTAACCAATGCCTTTAGTAACCAACAGATCATAACGGTAATCGCTGAGGGATACGGAACGTATGAATACAGCCTTGATGACGGACCGAGACAGACCAGTAATGTGTTTGAGAACGTCAGCATCGGTGTGGAGCACACCATCCATGTGTGGGATACCGAGGGTGGTATTGCCTACAGCTGTGAGGAACTGATTATCGGTAATGTAAACATCATCGATTATCCTCATTATTTCACTCCGAACGGGGATGGAATACACGATACGTGGAACATCTGGGGACTGCAGGGACAGCCTTCGGCTAAGATCTTCATCTTTGACCGATACGGAAAGCTTCTCAAACAGATCAGCTCTAAAGGAGCAGGTTGGGACGGAACGTACAACGGACACCTCCTGCCATCGGATGATTACTGGTTTACGGTGGACTTTGAGGAGAATTCGGCTATGAGGCAGTTTAAAGCACACTTTACGCTGAAGCGATAGACAATTACGAATTTAGAATTACGAATTACGAATGAGCCCTGACAAAAGTTGGGGCTTTTTTATTTGTTCGTGGTGTGGTGGAAGTTGATTGCGGGTAGGATTCCTTTGTGCTAATGTCTTGTTCCTTTTTTGCGGATGCCTGTTTATTCGGAAGTGAGCTGATTGGATGAGCTGAAGCTTATGTGCCTGAAGCGCACTGGGCTTATCAAGTTCTTAATATTTAATGGCTAAGGAAGATAAAACCAGTTATTGTGTGAAATAGCTGTTATAAGCAGTGGCTTTATTCTCGAATTTTGAGAATTTGACTTTCTATTTGCTCAATTTCGGTTTCTATATCGAATTTTTCTGCTTTGTACTGTTTGAATTTTATAATTACTTCCCAAGTTAATACAATCGCAAAGAAGCCTCCTGTTATTAAAATGCTTTTTTTAGTTCCAATTAATGTCGCCATATTTTTTCCACTGCCTTTTAGAGGAAAGAAAGGAATGACAAAGGTGGCTATTGTAATATGCCAATGTCAATATTGAAAGATAAGTTGTCGAAGCCTTGTGGAGAAGTTGTTTTCTAATATTGGCGGAAACTTTCTCCGCTAAGCTTAGAGGAGAAGAACTAATCAACTTAATTAGTTGGACTAATTAACTTAATCAGTTGGACTAATTAACTTAATTAGAAGAACTAATCAACTTAATCAGTCGGACTGATTAACTTAATTAGAAGAACTAATCAACTTAATCAGAACGGAATAAGATATAGCGGTATAGTTTTATATTTTTTGAGAAAGACAAAACGTTGTCTTTAGCCCCGATAGTAGTGGAAATCCTTTTTATTGTTAAAAAAAGCCCTTCGACTGCACTCAGGGTGACGAACAATAAAAAAGATTGGAACGGATAGCGGGAGGGGAGTCGAGAGGTATGGGATGTGCCGCTCCTGAAATTGCGATGGATTCTATATAAAAAGAAAAATCCCGCCGATGGAAGGATATTCTGTGGAGTCGGGGAGAGTAGCTACGCTCATCTCTGTTATTCCAAAATTGCAAATGCAATTTACTGCCTCTGCAAGGCAGACGTCTTTAAACGAAAAAATCCACTCAATTAAAATTGGTGGATTTTTTCATTTAAAGCCGTAATAAAAAATTACGCTTGATGTGGAGTCGGGGAGAGTAGCTAAGCTCATCTCTGTTATTCCAAAATTGCAAATGCAATTTTACTGCCTCTGCGAGTCAGACGTCTTTAAACGAAAAAATCCACTCAAGTAAACTTGGTGGATTTTTTCATTCAAAGCCGCAATACAAAATTGCGCTTGATGTGGAGTCGGGGAGAGTCGAACTCCCGTCCAAACAAGCAACTAAAGAGCTTTCTACACGTTTAGTCTCTGATTAGGTTTTCGACACTGGGTTTTGCCAAAGACAGCGACCCGATGCTTAGCTCTATCAGTGTCAGAAAGGATTCAGAACATTACCTTTCCTAGGTTTACTTTTACGGTTCTCCAGGATCAAACGCCATAAACCAGGGCTGTTGAGGAGAATCCAGCTTCCCTACCTAGTAGGGACGTGGCTTAATCTTACTATAATTCGGATTATGCAGCTAAAGCGTAGTTATTTTCGCCGTTTATAAGTTTGTGCCTTTGGATTTACGAGCAAAAGGTACAATGCTCGACGTGCTTACAATTCAATTCGACTTGCTGTCAAAACCAGTCGACCCCAATTGTTATGCAAAGGTAATCTATTTGTCTAGAATTTTCCAAGCAGCCAGTAAACAATTATAAAAATTATAATCATGGATAGGCATCCTCCGCCTAGTTTCTTTGCCGTGAATCCGGCGATGAGTGTTTTGAATAGTCCGTTCATATGGTTTTGTGTTTGGTTAGATAATACTTAATTAGGACTCAACGTTTTGGTCTTTGTCATCCAATTGCAAATCAACTGTCGGTTTGCCGTTCTCAAAGTTAGCATCGTTTGTTGCTGTTTCGTCGTGTTCTTTGTAGCGATGGTCTCGGGTGCTGTTCCTTACATTATCAGGATTTCGCTGATTGGAATTTTGGTAGTCTTTCTGTCCGTCGTGTCGGTGACCCGGATTTCCTTTTCCGGAAGCACCATTATTTAAATTTGCCATAATGATGAGTTTTTTGTCAAAGTTAGGAAAGGACCCAGCGTTGATTCTTACGGAATTATGGTAAAATGTTATAAGATATTAATGGAAAGTAGCAAAGTTCCAAAGCAGCAAAGTATTTTAACTCTGCGACTTTGGAACTTTGTACTATAATTTAGAGTTTAATACTTTCCGTTAAGCAATTCCCCTCCAATAGCAGACTTAGCTTCGATACCGAGTTTCTTCATCATTTCGTATGTGGTGCAGACTGCTGCCGAAGTTACAGGAATTCCGATTTCTGCCTGGAGCAAATCAATCGCTTCTAAAGAGGGCATCTGCACGCATGCGGAAGCTACCAAAACATCAACTCCGGTTAAATCCAATCGCTTATAGATTTCCAATAGGTTCATTGGATTTTGTGCTGCTACTTCTAAGTTATCAGGAATTTCCAAAGCAATGCTGTCTACGACTTCAAAGCCTTGGTGTTCGATATAATCGACAACCATATCCGTTAACGGGCGCATATAAGGTGTAATTATTGCAACTTTTTTGGCTCCCAAAACCCTTAGCCCGTTTATCAAAGCTCCGGCTGAAGTCACGATAGGCGTGGGAAAATCATTGGCTATGGTTTCCTGATGCAGGTTAACTTCCGAAACACAATGATACCCTCGTCCCATACTCATAATGGCAACAAGACAGGCGTATCCCATAACGTCAACGTGTGCATCAGATAATTCCTGAGCACATTTTAGGCTCATGGCATCCATGGCTTCAAGCTCTTCCTTGGTTACCTTTTTCATTCTCATTCGGCTCGAATGGAAAGTAAATCGTTCGGGCAAAATAGTTTCACGCGATCGGAAAACAGCTGGAATTTCTGTTTCCATGGTAACATTGGATGATGGTACTATTTGACCTATTCTGTATTTTTTCATTTATGTAAGATTTAGTAGTGGACGGGTATTGATTCTCTTTTTAATTTTTGCAAGATTAAAATCCCTTAAGATAAAATCGGTAAAGATAATCTTCGCACCTTTGTTGTTCTTAATTACTGTATAATGATAAAAATTTGACGGAATAACATATCTCCCCCATTTCTCTTCACTCATTCCTCCTTTATAATAAATCATTTCCTTAATTTCATCAAAAGGAATTGCTGTTGTTCCGGAATTGTTTGTTAGTGTTATTACCTTGTTTGTGTAATCAATTGTCAAGATAGAATCTTTATCGTGGAAATAGTAATTTAGGTGCAAAATTAGCTGTAAAAGCAATGGTATCGAAAAAAGCTGATGACTATTATTGTCACGTTTACTGAAATATTCTTGTAAAAAGCTAATAAAAACAGGAATGTTACCAATAATGAATACTGCAGATAAAACCATTTCAATCGGTAAATTAAATTTAGGGAAAGATTTGGGTTGTATTTGTATTCAACGCTCATTTCTAGATCTCCCTAACCGTATTCACAATCGTTCCAATGCCTTCAACCGTCGCTTCAATCACATCGCCATCGTAAAGCCATTCCTGAGGATCACGACCTGCGCCAACTCCGGATGGAGTTCCGGTTGCAATGATATCGCCGGGTTCTAATGTGAAAACCGTACTCAAATCTTCAATCAGATCATCGATGCTAAACAATAGGAACTTGGTGTTCGACTTTTGTTTTTCAATGCCATTAACTGTTAACGACAAGTTCAGGTCATGTGGGTTTTTGATTTCGTCTTTGGTAACCAAAATAGGTCCCATTGGTGCAAAAGTATCCTGCCCTTTGGAAACAATCCATTGCCCTTCACGCCGGCAGTCACGTGCCGAAATATCATTGATTACGGTATATCCAAAAACATAATCCATGGCATTTGCTTTTGGAACGTACTTCCCTTTTTTACCTATAACGACAGCCAGTTCTACTTCCCAATCCAGTTGTGAGGTAAGTTTGGTGTTCTTAATGATGTCAGTATTGGTGGCAGTAACTGTTGTTGGTGGTTTTGAAAAGATGATTGGTTTTTGAGGAAGTTTTCCTGTGGTGTCCAATGTTTTGGCACTTTCGGCAACATGTTCGGTATAATTCAAGCCAATTCCAATGATGTTTTTCCTTGGTTTCGGAATAGGAGCAAGGAAAATAACTTCATCTATTTCGTATGCGATTTCCTCCAAGAATGCTGGCTCTGTGTTTTCGAGCATGTCATTTAATTCTTCCACCAATTCAAATCCCATATCAATAAGTTCAAGCATGCTTGACGGTAATGGGAAGTTAGATATTTCACCAAAATCCTCCATGTCGATTACCTGGTTATTGTGGATAAATCCGAGACGTTGTTCTTCGTTGTCGTTTGTTTTGTATGTAAGTAGTTTCATTTTTTTATTGAAAGTTGCAAAGTTGCAAAGTTTTATTTAAAGTTGATATCCGTCGTTATCTTTATATTCTTTCCACTGATATAATCCTAAAGCTTCAATTACCGGCAAATCGTTAAACGAAAACAGGCAGGCATCTTCTGTATTGGAAGCATTGTGATGCTCATGCCATGCCCAGGATGGAACGCAGAAAATGTCGCGTTCTTTCCAATCAAAGCGCTGTCCGTTGATGATGGAATAGCCGTTTCCTTTGGCACATTGGTAGACAAAAGAACCAGTATGTTTATGTGCTTTGCCGTTGAATCCGGCAGGAAGCAATTGCATTGATGCACCCATCGTCTGCATTACGTGGCCACCCGTTTGCGGATTGGAGTAGTGCATTAGGATTCCATCAATAGGATGTACTTCATTTACCTTTAGGGATTCAAGCAAAGCGGAATAAACATTTTTCCACGAATATTTAAACAATGGCGAATAAGGTTTGTCCCAAACTTTATCTGCAGGAAGCAATCCGGCGCATCCGTAAGTTATAGGAGAGAAATTCACTTCGTTAGTCAAAGGCTGCTTTCCATCAAAAACCGCATAATCATTTGCTTCCAAAGCATTTACTAAAGGGATATCCAACCCATCCTGCCAGATACACGTTTTTCCATCGGCTGCAACTCCGTGTTCGTGCCAGGTTGAATTAGGCGTAATGACAAAATCATTGATTTCAAAGGTAATTTTATTGCCATCCACAACCGTATATCCGCCAGCGCCTTCCATAATAAAACGTAGGGCTGAGGCTTTGTGTCGGTGTGCCGAAGTGCTTTCGCCCGGGCGTGTAACCTGGATTCCTGTGTATAGCCAGCCTACAGCTGCTGAAACATCCTTTCGATTGTCGTTCACGAGATAAACTACTCTTCGTCCGGCTTGTTCTGGGGTTACCAATTCGGATGATTTTAGGACTAATTCGCGTAGGTTTTCATATTTCCAAAGCATAGGAACTGATGAACTTCTTGGTTCCCATGGTTCGATATCGTTGGCGACCGTCCATAGAGCGCCAGCTCCCAGGGTTTCTAGTTCTTTATAGTAAGCCTGTAATTCGGGTGAGTCCTGAACCCTGGCTCTTCCAATTTGGTCGTCTGAATGATTTTCGTTCATACTATTTTTTATTAAATTCTTCGTGATTGTCAATAAAAGTAATTTTTCTGGTAGGAGCAATATTCACCCTTAAATCAAAAATGTCAAAGCGGTTGTAGTGCCCCAATATATCATGCATTTGTTTAGGTTGGATGCATTTTTCCAAATCGATATCGGCGTATACAATTCCTTCTTCATCAATTAAAGGTTCTCCTACTACAGCTCCATTTGGCCCGATGATTCCGGAGAAAGCCGAGTTTTTTCGCGTAAGCAATTCTTCCACATTGGGAACGTCACCTTTTAATGCATCCATAATTTCTTTGGATATTGTCGAACACGAAACAATCGTAAACAATTTTCCCTCGAATGAGTGTGCGGCTGCGCGAATCTTAATGGCTTCTGCCATATTGTAATCGGGTGGCGCAACCGGAAGCGAAATATAATTGGCGATATGGATTAATTCGCCTTGTGAAAGTAAAGTGAAACGCGCTAAAGTATTCGTATTTTCACCACAGGCTAAAGTTCCGAGTGGACCAATTTCGGTATCATAAACCTTTAGTGAAGAACCATCGCCTGATGTCCAGGTTAGTTTTTCGGCCCAGGTTGGCACTAGTTTTCGGTGTTTGCCAATTAGTTTTCCGGTGTTGTCGATGATTAGATTGGTGTTGTAAATTTCGCCATAGCTGTCACCGCGTTCGTTGATTCCGATAACGATATGGCAATTGTGGTTTTTTGCTGCATCATACAAAGGCTGCATAACGGCATCATCTGTTTTTACAGCTGATTTATATAATTGCTCATACCATTTACTTCCCTGAACGGGTGTCATGATCCAGTTCCAATACGGATAGCCGGCTACGAAAACTTCAGGGAAAGCAACTAAATTAGCTCCGTTTGAAGTGGCTTCCTTTACAAAGGAAATCGCTTTTTCGATAGTCTTTTCTACATTTAGAAATACGGGAGAAGTTTGTACTGCGGCGGCTTTGAATTTTTTGAACTCCATTGCAAGAAATTATTTTAAATTTTGAATTTTAAATTTTGAATGATGAGATCTTCGATTTCATATCTTCATTAAATGGTTCTGCCTTGATGTTGTTTCGGTCTTCTGCGATGGCAACGTTTACTAATGTTACTTCGCCTTCTAAGCAAGTTTTCCCGTTTTCATCTTCAAAACGGAAACCACAGTTTACTGAAGCTCCGCCAAGATTGATAACCCAGAGTTTCTTGGTCAAGGTTTCTCCTAAACGTGCTGCTTTTTTAAATTGTACTTTCAGATCAACTGTGGGAATTCCATTAGTTTCATGGATTTTTGAGAAGGGTCGGTCTAAAGCTTCTTCGAACCAGTCTTCGACTAAATCGTTTAGCATTTCTAGGAATCTTGGGTAGAAGACGATGCCGGCATAATCTACATGTTTGAAACGGATTTTTTCTTGTTTAGTAAATGGTTGGTTCATTTTATTCTTTTATAAATTTGGTTTGGTATTTATTTTCTCCTGAGAATGCATGGATGAAATAGATTCCTCCTGAAAGATTTTCAGTGTTGATTACATTGTTGTTTTTTGTCTGTTGTATGATAATTTTGCCTGTTAAATCTGTTATAGTCACCTTGTCAATAAAAATATCTTTTGACATTTGAAGGTTAAGAAAGCTTTTGGCTGGATTGGGAAATACAGAAAATTGTATAGTTATTGTAGGGTTATTGCTCAAATCTTGCTGGGCTAATTTTACTACCCACATATCACCTTGCCCGTGATTTATGGTAACATCTCCATTTGCAGAAGAAGTATATCCGGCAACAACATAACCACCTGTAATTTCGACAATTCCATTCATCGACTCACTTGAAGATCCTCCCAGAGTCTTATTCCATGTTAAATTTCCAGCGCTGTCTATTTTTACTACCCAGCCCTGGTACCCGGCAACACTTGAAGTTACATCGCCGTCTGTGGATAAGGAGTAACCGGCGAAGGCATAACCATCCCTTGTAACACTTATATCTGATGCCCTGTCAGTGTTTGTACCTCCATATGCTCGCTGCCACTGAATATTTCCATCCGAACTCAATTTAACAATCCAGGCATCGTCGTCACCATGATTTCCTGTGATATTACCATTTGTCGAATAAGAATAGCCTGCCACGATAAAACCGTCGTCATTCGTCTTTTCAATATCCATTGCACTGTCGTTTAATGTTCCACCCAAGGTTTTTTGCCATAATAAATTTCCTAAAGAGTCAATTTTTACAATCCAATAGTCAAAACCTCCGTGGTTTCCTGAAACATTAATATCGTTGGATGTTGTCATGCCGCAAAGAACAAATCCATCATTTACTTCCACAATTTTTTTTAATGCATCTGCCAGTGTTCCTCCATAAAACTTTTGCCACTGGATCACACCAAAGGAATCGAGTTTTATGATATAACTATTGTCGTCAAATCCGGCTGGATTTAGCACTGCATCTCCATCATGAGATCTTGTGCTACCGCATACCAAATAGCCTCCATCGGCACACTGCACGGCATCGCCTGAAATTTCAAAGTTAGAACCTCCTATTGTTTTTTGCCATTGGATTGTACCGATACCATCAATTTTAACTACCCAAATATCATTCATTCCATGATTGGAAGTGACGTCGCCATTTGAAGATCCGGTATGCCCTGACATGATATAACCTCCATCAGCCGTAGGGTTGATTGAGAAAAGAAGTTCATCTCCTGTACCGCCATAAGTTTTTTCCCAAATGACAGCTCCAAGACTATCTATTTTCATAACCCACCAATCCTGTCCCATCTGATTAAAATTGCTGCTTCCTCCAAAACCTGTTGTAGAATATCCAGCGATGATATATCCTCCATCATTAGTTTTTTTCAATGCATTGGCATTTTCAAACTTTATTCCCCCATATGTCTTCTCCCAAGAAATACTGGGCGCTTGTGCAAAACAATTAAATGTAAAAAATAATAGTACTAATTTTTTCATTGACTTTGATTAAAATTTATCTGAAGATGCCTTCTTCCAAAAGTACAAAAATTCCTTTGGAACACTCCTTTCATTCAGTAAACATCCTTTGACTAATTCGGTGTAGGTTTCCTCAAATGTCAATATCTTGGGACGGTCAACACGCATGCTGACTACCTAATGATGTTATGGCAAATAGGAGGAAAGCTTTTCTCATAGTAATTGTTTTAAGATGACACCTGTAATTATTGTAATTCCGTAGCTTATCATTGTACCTAAAAGAACATATTCACTTTTTTTATCTTCATTTTTTGAGGAGAACCGGATAATGCTTTTTCCTGTTATGAGAAATCCGATGGCACTATATTCTCCTAGTAGCATAAAAACAAGGATTATGAGCCTTTCAAAAATACCGATATAAAAGCCATTCTTATCAGTTTTTGTTTCATTGTTCTTTTCGTTCTGGAATCGTCTTGTTGTTAATCCGATGAGATAGCCATATGGGGACGTTACCAAAATAAATCCGAATAGGACAAGACTGATTTTAAAGTTTGTGAAGGGTAGCATCAATGCTGACCAGGTGTTTTGGTTTATCCCGAAATATAGACTCCAGCAGATTACTATAGTAGCGACATGGACTATCTGATCTGCTATAAATAATAATGTTTCTGAATATTTTTTGTTTTTTAAAAGAGTCATCTTAATTCCATCAGTAAGATAATGTAGTAATGTAATTATGATAGCTATAATCAAATTTTGGGACAATAGCGCCGTCATCAGGAATACTACGAAGATATGTGCCATCATTGCTTTAGATAACCATTTCTTATTAGTTACCATTTTTTTATTTTGCAATAAAAAATCAGCGACTAAATGCGCAAGCAATAAGCGAATCAGGAAATTTCCCTGAGTTTCTGTAAATAGGCTGATGTCAGGCATTAGCATAAAGTTTTTCGAAATAATCAAGATATTTTGAAATCGCATTCCAATTCCCTGAATTAGAATGTTGGTTTATAGTAGATTGTGCTAATCCCAACTTTTTTGCAATTTCTTCTTCCTTGAATCCTTTCAGTTTAAAAAATAATACTTTAGACTGTATAGGTGTAACGTTATCAATAATAGCATTGAGCAAAATACTTTCTGCTTTTAAAGAATTACTGTTGGAATCATTAGAGTCAATTATAATAGATTGTTTGGTCGATTTTAGACTGTCCAGATTGCGTCCTGATATCCTAAAAGCTTCGCCATCAGATAATGACAGCTCTTTTTTGTCCAGCTCAATTTTTCCTATTCCGACCGATAAGCGTACATCATATGATTTTTTAGTTTCTTTTTCAAAACTTTTTATCCATAATTTTATTAGTAGTGCAATCCGTATGCTCAAACCACTATTTATAGTTTTAACCTGGAGTGCATCGCCACGGTACCATTCATATTCAATGTTAAATTGCTCTTTTATCTGTTTTAATCCGTCATTGAATTGGGTAAATAGTTTTTCCCTTATATCAAGCCTTATCTCGGTAGATTCGACTATATCTGCTGTAATGATTCCTGCTATTAATGATAATTTCATGCTATTTCATTTAATCAACACTTACAAATATATTAAAATTATCGTATCAATAGCCGATAATTTATTATTATCGTGTTCATAGCCGATAATTTGTTATTATCGTGTTTAAAACCGATAATTTAAATTATGGTTTCAGCTTGAAACGTTGTATTTTTCCGGTTTCTGTTTTGGGTAACGCATCCGTAAAATAAATTACCCTTGGATATTTATAAGGCGCAGCTACTTCCTTGAACCAGTGTTGAATATGGTTTTTCATGTTGTCAGTAGCTTTATCCTTTTCTTTTAAAACAATGTGGGCACAAACCAACATGCCGCGCTCTTCATCGGGCAATCCGACTACGGCACATTCCAGAACATCTTCGTGAGTTAAAAGTACGCTTTCTACCTCAATCGCAGCAATATTATAGCCGGAAGAGATAATCATATCATCGCCACGTGCCACAAACCAAAAATAGCCTTCTTGATCCTGACGGAAAATATCGCCGGTAAAGTTCCATCCGTTTACGACATATTCTTTTTGCTTTTCTACACGATTTAGGTATTTACAGCCTGTAATTCCACGAACAACTAATCTTCCTGGTTCATTTCTGGCAACTTCATTTCCATCCGTATCTATAATCTTTGCCTCATAGCCTGTGATAGCTACACCAGTTGCGCCGGGCTTCATATTTTCTGTGTTGGAGGAAATAAAAATATGGAGCATTTCGGTTGCGCCAATTCCGTCGATAATCTTTAATCCGGTTGCGTTATACCAATCCTGCCAAACCTTTAGCGGTAAAGTTTCTCCGGCTGAGACACATTTTCGTAAGCTGGAAATGTCATATTCCTTTACTTTTGAAGTAATTACACGCCAGGCAGTTGGTGCTGTAAAACAGATTGTTATTTTATGTTCCTGAATTGCCTGTAACAGCATTTCGGGTGTTGGTTTTTCGATTAAAAAGGTCGATGCGCCAAAATACATTGGGAACAAAACCAATCCGCCTAAACCGAAAGTAAAACCTAATGGTGGACTTCCGGTAAAAATATCTTTTTGTGTTGGTTGTAATGAGTAGGTTGGAAATGCTTCGCAGATATTTAAAATATCTTTGTGATAATGGGAGGTCATTTTAGGCAACCCAGTAGTTCCCGAAGTAAAACCGATTAAGGCAATGCTGTCTGATTTTGAATGGTAATTACTGAATGTTTTGGGTTTAGACTGCATCAGGTTTTCCAGTTCATCATAAAACGAGGTTCTTTTTAGATAATCCGATTTCACTAAGTTCATTTCGTTATGCAACACCTTATCGCATAACACATGAGAGATTTCGGCACAGTCGATTATAGTTGTTAGTTCTTTAGAACGAAGAAGAGGCATTGTGGCCACTACAATTCCACCAGCCTTTAAAACGGCGAACCAACACGCAACCATCATCGGGTTATTGGCAGACCGTATCAAAACCCTGTTTCCAGATTGCAATCCTAAATCGTCAATTAATATATGCGCAATCTGATTGGCTTTTTCGTATAGGTCGCTGTAGGTCCAGGTGCCTTCAAAAGTCCTGATGCAAGGATTATTTCCACGCCCTTCCTTAATATGACTGTCCAGTAATTTATTGACACAATTCAACATTTCAGGATGGCGGAATTGAGGTAAATCCGTGAAAATGTAATCAGGTTGCAAGTCTGTATCTGGTAAATTATCGTGAGCAAAATTGTCTTCGTAATGCCTCATAATTCAAAATTTAGAATTTAAATTATTTTTTATTGCTCTTTGGCTTTAATGCTGTTTTCATACTTTCAGTTTGTTTCCTTTCGGTAGCTTTTAACGGATACAGATGCGAGATTCCCATTTTGTATTGATTTGGAATATCTTCAGTTTGAAACTGTTCGTAAGCCTGTGCGTTTCTGACGAAATTGGCATCGAGTAATAACGGACGTCCAAGTGCCACCAAATCGGCTCTTCCGTTTAGGATTATGGTATTGATCTGATCAATGTCCTGAATATAACCTGTTGTGATGGTTGGGACGTGAATGGTATTTCGAATCCAATCCGAAAAGGGTGTCTGCCACATTCTTCCGGTTTGTGGTTTTTGATTAGCCACTGTATTTCCTGTGGAAACATTGATGATATCGGCTCCGGCATTTTTGAAGGCTTCGGCGATTGTCAATACATCTTGTTCCGAAATTCCGTTTTCTACCCAATCTGTAGCGGAGATCCGGACTGACATGGGTTTGTTTTTTGGAAACACTTTTCGCATTTCGTTGAAAACCCTTAGCGGGAATTTCAATCGGTTTTCAATACTTCCTCCAAATTCATCTATTCTGATATTCGTCAATGGCGATAGGAAGGAAGCTAACAGAAATCCGTGATGTGCCTGTAATTCGATCATGTCAAATCCGGCTTCATCAGCATTTTTAGTCGCCTGGACAAATTGCGAGGTAATCAAATCCATGTCGGCTAAATCCATTTCTTTTGGAACAGGATAATTTTCATTGAATGCAATCGCTGAAGCGGAAATTAATCCCCATGGATTTTCAATTGGTTCTGATTCCCAAGGTTTTTTACTGCTGCCTTTCCGACCCGAATGCCCAATTTGGATTCCTATTTTTGTTTGGGTGTTTTTATGGATAAAATCAGTAATATTTTTCCACTTAACTATTTGTTCACCAGTATATATTCCGGCACAACCTAAAGTAATTCGGCCTGTTTCTGAAATTGCAGTCATTTCGGCAATAATCAATCCAACACCTCCTGTTGCCCGACTGCCGTAGTGTGTCAGATGCCAGTCATTTACCAAACCGTTTTCGGCTGAATATTGTCCCATGGCTGACATAGTGATTCTGTTTACCAGATTCATTTCGCGTAAAGCGAACGGTGTAAATGTGGCAGGTCCCTCGACTGCGCTCGGGATGACATTGTTTTGATGAAATTCAGCTAAAACTTTATCTGTAAATGATTTATCACGAAGTCTCAGATTTTCATAAGTTACTTTTTTGGAACGGGTCATGCATCCAAATGCAAACTGATAAAAGGGATGCTGGATATTCCTGTCCATATTTTCAAACCAGTCTAGCGACACCAGAGCCGCGTGCTGAATCATTTCAACCGTATTTCTGCGTGTTTTGTCATATTGTTCAAAAGCAGCCTGCACATTCGTTGGATTTGCAATCACAGCATCTGACAAACCAATGGCGGAATCCATTGCAAGTTTAGTTCCCGAGCCGATAGAGTAGTGGGCTGTAGCTTTGGCATCGCCTAAGAGTACTATGTTGTTGTGATGCCATTTTTCATTGGTAACATGTGGAAACTGGCGCCAATGCGATTTGTTCGTTATTAATCCGTGACCATCCAATTCGTCCTTGAATATTTCAGCTATTTTGGCAATGGTATCTTTTTCGTTTGTGGTTTCAAATCCATGTTTTAGCCATGTTTCGTCACTACATTCAAAAATCCAGGTACTCATTCCGGGCTCGTATTGGTAAGTATGCGCAACAATTGTTCCTTGTGGGGTTGTCCTAAAGAAATAAGTGAAAGCATCGAGTGGTTTTGTCGAACCTAGCCAGACGAATCGATTTTTCTTTAATGAGATTTTCGTTCCAAAGCTGTCGGCGAATTGTGTCCTTATTGCACTTCCTATTCCGTCACAGGCCACAATGATATTGCTGTCGCTGAATTGTGAAACCTCTTCTATATTTTGTTCAAAATGAAGATTGACACCTTCTTCGAGGCATCGTTGCTGTAATAACTCAAGAAGTTTTTTCGGGAACAGCCGCAAAAACCATTTCCGGCTATGTTTACCGTTTGTCCATCACGTGCAATGATAATATCGTCCCAATAGGCAAAATTACTTCGGATTAATTCATAAGATTTTAAATCCCTGGAAAGGAATTCCCCAAGCGTTTCGTCTGAAAATACGACTCCAAATCCGAAACTGTCATCTGCTTTGTTGCGTTCGTACACATCGATTTGGCAATTGGGCATTGCTTTTTTTGTTAAAATCGAAAAGTATAATCCACCTGGGCCACCGCCAATTACTGTTATTTTCATTTGTCTTTATTGTTTGTTTTTCTGGCGGTCAAATGGAATCGCTCGAAAGAATGTGCTTCTGTGTAAATTTATTAGTGGCGATTTCATTTTTTCATAAAGTCAAAGGAACCTTTTCTCAGGTTGATTCCGAATTCGAGATACGCTTTGAGGCAGGCTAAGAAATTGGACCATCCAAAGGAGTTTCCGGAGAGCCATTTGAGTCCGGCTTCATTGTTTTTCATACTTTTTTCTGAGATTTTTACCAGCGTAAAATTATCACCAACCGTCGAGAGTTTTATCTCCACTAAAAGGTTTTGACCACTGTTTTCCCAATAATAGGAAATCAGATTATTATCTTCAACCTTTACAACCTTTACCTGATATTCCGTATCGAATTCGGGAAATTTCCAAATAAGGTCTTTGCCGGTTTCCATTCTTCCTGAACTTTGTGAAATGAAGTAATTACACATTTTTCGGGATTTACAATGGCTTCGAAAACTTCAGTTATTGGTTTTGAAATCTGCAGTGCTACATTTATTTCCAGTACTTCAGGTGTCATCTTAATTTCTTTTAACAGAGAATATCTCTCCAAGTTTTGCATAACCAGCGCCAGCTAAACGCGATACGGGTTTGTAATTTTCGAGGTTGATTTTATAATTGTCCAATAAAACAGCATCATCAAAGTGCATCATCACGATGCGGCCAATGATTACACAAGCGCCACCATGTTTGTGATCTTCAAGGAAATAATGATGTACGAGTTCGCATTCAAAGGTGATGGGACTTTCCTTAACCCGCATTGGTTTTATTTTTTGGGACAGAATTGGAGTCACGCCAGCTAATTCAAACTCATCAATATCGGCATGTACGCCTTGCGCCGTTGCATTCATTTGTTCGGTAAGTTCTTCCGTTACCATGTTAACCACGAATTGTTTCGTTGCTAAAATGTTGTTGAGCGTGTCTTTGTTGGTGTTGTTTCCCCTTCCTGCTGAGAACATAATATGTGGCGGATCATCGCCAACGGCATTGAAATAGGAAAATGGAGCCAGGTTGTTAATACCATTTTCGCTTATGCTTGAAATCCACCCTATAGGCCTTGGGATAACTGCGCCGGTCAAAAGTTTGTAAACGGCTGTATGCTCTAATTCGTTTGGGTCAAATTGCATAATTTGATTTGATTTTATTTCGCTACTCTCCAAACTATTCGGAGAACTTGAGTTTTGTAGACAAATTAACGAAAAAAAGAGGAATTATTATACTACAATCTTTACCATTTAAGGTTAAAATACATATGGGAGAGAAGAAATTTTACGGGCTTTAATGTTGATAAACAAATTCTTTGTCTGAAGGAATGAAATTATTCCAATCAATGGTTAATACATGGCTTACCATTTTTTTTAGACCTCCGACTGATGTTGGTTTGCGGACATATAGACTAGCACCTAAATTTTTACACAATGCAATATCATTGGGATTTGTGGAAGTAGTTAAAATAATGACAGGAACTCCTTTAACTGTGTCGGAGGATTTTATTTCCTTTAGTACATCAAAGCCTGATTTGACAGGCATATTTAAGTCAAGGAAAATTACAGATGCATTCGGTGGCGGATTGTGTAGTTGTATTAGCAATTCTTGTCCTTCCTCAAACAAGGAAACGACTTCGTTTAATTCGCTGGCTGCTTCCCTAAAAAAATCTAAGTCATCAACATCATCATCTGCATAGAAAATGGAAGTGTGTAATTGTTCTTTCATTTGGCGGATCACTTTAAATTAGATTAAGTGAAGGTACATATAAATAAACGAAATCGCATTGTGAGATATATTAATTCTAATTTGTTTTGTAGGATGTTAGGTTGTGCCTTCCAAAGGAATATAAATGTCAAATGTAGCACCTTTTCCTAATCCGCCTTTTGCGTTTACAACGCCTTTGTGGTTATCGATGATTTTCTTAACAATGGCAAGCCCAATTCCGGTTCCCTGATAAGTTTCCTTACCGTGCAGGCGCTGGAATACTTCGAAAATTTTCTCACTGTATTGTTGGTCAAATCCGATTCCGTTATCGGAAAAAGTAATGTGGCAGTATTCTCTTTGAGTGTCAAGCTGATTGTTTTTCATTTTACTTCCTTTGTTGATTTCGCATTTGATAATTATTTTTGGAATCACATCGGCACGAGAGAATTTTAGGGAATTGGATACAAGATTATAGATGAGCTGATGGAATTGAAATGGGATAACCTCTACATCGCAGTGTATTTTTTCAGCTTCTATTATGGCAGATTTTAATTGGATCTCTTCTTTTAAATCCTCTTTTACATCATCGATAATGTCGTTCAGATTGGTTTTAGTCAATTGTACTTCCTGGCTATTGGTTCTTGAATAAGCCAGTAAATCGTTGATAAGTGTCTGCATTCTTTGGGCTGCATTCTGCATTCTCTTGAACTTATCTTTACCATTTTCGGATAAATTCTCAAACTCCTTATCAATTATCATATTAGAAAAAGTCTGAATTTTTCGAAGTGGTTCCTGCAAATCGTGACTGGAAATGTATGCAAACGACTGCAGTTCCTTGTTCATTTTTTCAAGCTCCTTGTTTTTTTGTTCGAGTTCGGCCGCATTTAGTTTTAGTTTGTCATCTGCATCTTTTTTAACTGTCAGGTCATGGGTTACTTTTGAAAAGCCGATTATTTCATTTTCTTCATTGTGAATGGCTGTAATTACAACATTGGCCCAAAATAATGTCCCATTTTTTCGAACGCGAAATCCCTCTTGCCCAAACCTTCCGTATTTAGCAGATTGACTCAACAAATATTGAGGCAAATTATTGGCTTGGTCTTCTGGAGTATAAAAATTCTCAAAACTCTTTCCGATAATTTCTTCAGCCTTATATCCCTTTATTTTTTCGGCACCCTTATTCCAGTTTTCAACAATTCCTTCCTTGCTTAAATACAATATGGCATAATCCTGTACTTCACCCACCATCAAATGATAGCGTTCTTCACTTTGCTTAAGGCTTTCGTTCAATAGTTTAAGCTGTTTTGTCCTTTCATTTACCTGTTTCTCCAATTCATCTGCAAATGTTTTTTGGTCCTGGATATCTGTGCTCGTTCCAACCCACATCTGAATAATTCCATTCTCATCCTTTTGCGGAATGGCACGGCTTAACTGCCAACGGTATTTTCCGTCATGGCGACGGAAACGGTGTTCAAATAAGAAATCCTTGCCAGTGGTAATGGAATGCATCCATTTTTTTGCATTTTCCTCTCTGTCATCAATATGAACAATATCAAGCCATCCTTTGTCGGCTAATTCTTCTAAGGAAAGACCCGAATATTCTACAACAGATTTATTGTAATAGTTTAAGTTGCCTTCGGTATCCGATGTCCATATTTGCTGCGGCATTGAATCAGAAAGCAGCCTGAATTTCTTTTCACTTTCAATGAGCCTTAGCTGCTGGATTCGGTCATTTGTTGTGTCGCGTATCGTACCAATCATTTTTACTGCCTCACCATCATCGTCATAAAACACTTTACCTTTTCCTTCCATCCAGTGAATGGATTTGTCTTTCCAGATTACTCTGGCTTCATAACTTAGGTGTCCGTTAGCAATGGCATCTTTGAAAGCCTTATTCCTGATACCCATATCATCGGGATGGAGATGTGTGAGCAACTGATCATGCGTTAATTGAACTGCTTTGGTATATCCGCCAATAATTTCCAAATATCTGTCAGAGTAAATGGCTTCCTTTGTTTTTACGTTTAGTTCCCAAGTTCCCAGTTCACTGGCTTCAATTACTATGTTTAACTTTTCCTCATTGCGTTCCGTTTTTTTGCGTGCTTCAACCTTTTCAGTTACCTCAGTAGCGGTTACAATAATTCCAGAAATAGTTCCGTCTTCCTCTTTTAACGGATGATACAACAAGTCGAAATTGTAGATCCCAACTTCCCCATTGCGTTTGATTGGTGCAGCAATTTCATTTCCATGGAATGGTATACCTGTATTAAAAACATCATCCAATAAAGGTTTAACAATATCCTGTATTTCAGGTATCGATTCAAATAAGGGTCGGCCTATGAGTTCATTTTCTTTTCGATCAACTAATTCCAGATAAGCCTGATTGGCCATTTCTGTTACATAATCCAGTCCACGAAAGATAGCTATTGCGACTGGAGCTTGCTGAACAGTGGTTCTAAACCTTTTTTCGCTTTCCTCTATTTTTGTTCGGGATGCTACTTTTTCACTAACATCAGTAATGGTTACAATAATTCCGGATATGCTGCCATCGTCTTCCTTTAAGGGATGGTAGACAAAATCGAAATTATGAATGTTAAGTTGTTCGTTTCTTTTAAGCGGCACAGGTACTTCGAAGCCACTATAGGGTTCTCCGGTGTCCATCACATGATGCATTAGGTGGAGGGTGCTTTCCTTTGCTTCCGGAATGGAATCAAAAAGTGGTTTGCCAATTAGGGTGTTTTCCTTCCGATCCACTAATTCCAGGTAGGCATCATTTGCCATTTCTACAATGTAATCCTTAGTCCGCAAGATGACAATTCCAACCGGAGCTTGTTTTACGGTGCTTCGGAAACGCAAATCACTTTCTTCGATTTTTTGTTTAACGAGATTAATTTCGGTTACATCAACCCCTGTATTCATTACACCATAAATTTTTCCCGACAAATCGTATAAGGGTGTAAAGGCATAATTAAAAAAATAAGTCCCTATTTTACCATCTACTATTAAGTCTAATGGTGTGTTTTCAGAATGGAAAGGTTTTCCGGTTGTATAAACTTCCTTAATCTGTTCAAAAATGGATTGTCCGACCAATTCAGGAAGTACTTCTGTAAATGTTTTTCCAATAACATCATTCCCTTTTCCCCATATATCGATTATGGCCTGGTTTGCCAATTCGATTCTCATTTCTTCTCCAGTGTATACACCAAAGGCAACAGGTGCATTTTCTACAAGTGCCCGAACTTTTTGTTCTGTCTCTTCCAACCGGACTAGTGATGCAACCTGTTTGGTTACTTCGGTGGCCGCTGCAACAACACCTGAAATTTTGCCATCTGCCTCTGTAAGTGCTTCGTATACAAAGTTAATGTAGGTCGGTTCAATTTTTCCTTTTCGGGGAAGGTATATTAAGCGTTCATTTGCGACAAACTTTTCTCCTGTATTATATACATTATCCAGTAATATTTCAAGATCTTGCTCTCTGGCTTCAGGCAATGCTTCAAAAATAGGCCTGTTCATAACTTCACCTGCTTCTTTTCCCCACAATTCGAGCATCAGTTCATTCGCTATTTCCACAACATGGTCTTTTCCACGGAAAATGCACATGGCTAATGGAGCCTTTAGGATATTATTGAGGTATCTGTTATTGCTTTCATTCAAGAGCTTTAACGTTTTTACCTGCTCGGTTGTTTCGTTACAGGTAACAAGTACTCCCGCTACTTTACTGTTTTCGTCATACACAGGACTGTAACTAAACGTCCAGTAAACATCTTCAATCTTGTTGTTTCTATATATTGGTATTAATGCATCTTCATTCCAGGTTGCTTCTCCTGTGGCAAAAACACTGTCAATCATGGGCTTTATGATGTGCCAAATTTCAGGCCATGCATCTATTGCCTTCATTCCTAATATTGATGGGTGTTTACCGTCCTTTCCAAGGCTTGGACGATAGGCATCATTATAAAAAGATATTAAATCATCTCCCCACCAAAGAAACATTGGGAATTTTGAATTAAGGAGGATGCCCAATGTTGTTCGTAAACTTTGTGGCCATGTTTCCGGTATTCCTAGCGGACTCTTGCTCCAGTCTTTTTCGCGTATAAGCCGCCCCATTTCACCACCTCCGGCAAGAAATTTAATATCAGAAATAACGCTATTTGGCATAATCGAAAAAAATATTAGGATTACGAAGTTAATAAAATATTTGGTTTTACCACCCTTGTATATTGCGTTGTAAATTAAATTGGTAGTTTAATTCTCAAAATACCAGAAACGTATTATTATAACGATTTTCAAAAAAATAATCCATTAAAATTAGCATGTCCGCAATTTTTTAATATAAACTATGACAAAAGTCATTTTTATAGAATTGCTAACTAGATATATTTATGCAAAATTTATATATATGGAGATTTTAGCGTGTCCGAAATGCCACAACGATAACATTGTAAAAAGTGGTATAATCAAAGGAAGGCAAAGGTTTTTATGTAAAAAATGCCATTATTTTTTTACCGTCAATAAGTTGGGGAAAAAGATAGACAATTACTATGTAACCAAGGCACTGCAACTATATCTCGAGGGCTTAAGTTTTCGTGAAATTGAGCGTATACTTGGGGTTTCACATGTTACAATAAGCAATTGGGTAAAGGAATTCAAAATCTCCAAACCAAACCATACGGATTACCATCCCACTTATAAGATTTACAATCACTTAGAATTGATTGAATTTCTTAAAAACAAGGAAATTTTAAAAGGAGCCGGGATGATTATCACGGAGTTGGGTGATAAGTTCATGCTTATTAAATGGGAACGTTTCAAGGATTAACTATATCGATTTACAGTAATATATACCATAATTTTTTCAGACATAATTTTTTTGAATTTGGTCAGACAAAATTAATCAAACCTAATAACCAATTTATGAAAAAAATTATTTTAAATGTTTCACTATTACTTTTTACGTCCATTGTATTTTCTCAGGGTTCAACTGAGTACGGCACAGGCTTAAAAGTAAACGTAAGCGAAGATGGTTCTAAGTATTTTAGGATCATAACCTGGGCTCAGTTTTGGGCGCAACACAGCTCTGATAAGCCATTAGATGCTAATGGCAACGAACAGGAAGACCTGACTTTCTCTATCCGAAGAGCACGTATGTTGGTATATGCTCAATTAAATCCTAATTTTTTAATTGTTACGCATTTCGGTCTAAACAGTTTGAATGCTGACAATATGAGTCCAACCGGCACCAAGGATAATTCTGAATTGTTTCTTCACGATGCCTATGTTCAGTACAGTTTAGGTAAAAATCACGCTATTGGTGGTGGTTTGCATTACTGGAATGGTGTTTCCCGTTTAAATAACAGTAGTACCTTAAACATGATGACTCTTGATAATCAAAGGCAGTCTTGGGCAACTTTAGGGTTGGCAGATCAATTTGCGCGAAGTATGGGTATTTTTGCCAAAGGTACTTTTAAAAAGTTCCAGTATCGTGTCTCCATCAATGATGCCTTGACCAATAATTTAGAAGCAGCCGTTGTTCCTACTAACGGTGGCCCAGCAGTTTATGCCGGAAAAAGATTATTGGGTTCAAAGGAAGCAGGTAAAACCTATGCAGGATATTTTGAATACAACTGCCTGGATACTGAAAGCAACTTCCTTCCCTATAAAGTAGGAACCTATTTGGGAAGTAAGAAAGTTTTCAATATCGGAGCCGGATTCTTCAGCCATCCAAATGGTTCGGTTATCGCGGACGCAACAGGTGATTTAAGCGGACAGGATGTTACCATTTTTGGGATAGATGCATTTTATGATGCGCCAATTGGTAAAAATGGTGGAGCACTAACTGCTTATGCCTTATATCAGAACAGTGATTATGGAAAGGATTATCGATTTGGAACCACTTATGAAACCGGTTCTATGATTTATACACATGTCGGATTTTTGCTTCCTTTGAAATCAAAAACTAAATTCCAGCCTTATCTTTCCTATGACAACAGGAAAATAGATGCTCTTGATGATGATGCTACTCAGTTTGGAATTGGCACAAATATATACCTGGCAGGACATCATTCCAAATTATCGTTTGAGTACTCAAGCCTGAAATATGCCGCAGCTGATGCAGTAAATACAGTAACACTTCAGGCAATGATTTATCTATAATATTTAAACTTAAAAAAATATGACAAACAAATCAACAAAAGGAATCTGGAAAGTCATTTCCGCCTCCTCATTAGGAACCATGATCGAGTGGTATGATTTTTACATCTTCGGAAGTTTAGCCGTAGTCTTGTCTACCAAATTCTTTCCATCAGATAATCCGACAGCTGCTTTCTTATCAACCTTAGCGACTTTTGCCGCTGGTTTCGTAGTACGCCCGTTCGGTGCGTTGTTTTTCGGAAGATTAGGTGACCTTATAGGAAGAAAGTATACCTTCATGGTAACACTTTTGCTAATGGGTGGTGCCACATTCCTAATAGGATGTATTCCAAGTTATGAGACAATAGGATTTATGGCCCCGGTATTGGTATTGCTTTTAAGACTTTTACAAGGTCTGGCCCTGGGCGGAGAATATGGAGGAGCTGCCACTTATGTAGCCGAGCACGCTCCCAAAGATCAAAAAGGATATTGGACCTCATGGATACAAACTACAGCCACGGTGGGATTGTTTGTGTCATTGGTTGTTATCCTGGTAACCAAAGGAGCGCTATCAAAAGAAGCCTTTGATGAATGGGGATGGAGAGTACCGTTTTGGGTATCTATTATCATGGTTTTTGTTTCTTATCTTATTAGGAAAAATATGCACGAATCGCCTGTTTTTGCTAAAGCGAAAGCAGAAGGTAAAACTGCAACCAATCCCTTAAAGGAAAGTTTTGGTAATAAATACAATTTGAAATTTGTTTTATTAGCTTTGTTTGGAGCCACAATGGGTCAGGGGGTCGTTTGGTACACCGGACAATTCTATGCGATGAGTTTTATGAAGACCGTACAAAGCATAGAATCATCACAAGTAGATACTTTATTGGGAATTGCCTTAATCTTCGGAACGCCTTTCTTTGTATTCTTTGGATGGCTGAGTGACAGGATTGGACGTAAAAGCATCATGATGACCGGTTTGCTATTGGCGATTTTCCTATACCGTCCAATTTACCGGGCCATGTACCAAACAACTGATATTACCTTAAAGACGGAAATCGTTGCCGATACCAAAGTGGTACCATCTGTAAAGGAAATAGATGCAGCAAAAATGGACTCAATTTATACCACTACCAAAATATATACAGACGGAACTGCATTTGAAGAAATCAAAACCAAGCATTTTGAAAACGGTAAATTAATGGTAGACGACAAAGGAAAGGACAAAGTGGAAACCAAAGTCACTAAAACCATTCCGAATGTCGATAGATGGATGCTGGTATTCCTGGTATTCATTCAGGTAATATTTGTAACAATGGTTTACGGACCAATCGCTGCCTTTCTGGTCGAAATGTTCCCGGTTAAAATCAGGTATACTTCTATGTCGTTGCCTTATCACGTTGGAAACGGCATATTTGGTGGTTTGCTGCCTGCAATTTCTACCTATTTCGTAACTACAGCCAAAGATGCTGGTGACGTGGAATTCTATCTCGAAGGATTATGGTATCCGATAGGTATAGCCGCAGTATGTTTTGTGATCGGGATGATTTACATTGATAGGAAAATTAATACACTTCACGACTAATACATAACAATATGAACACATTTAAAAAATATTTGGGGATTGTATGGATAGCTTTGGCAATTGTAGTAGCCTACTATGCCATAGGAATCTTTGGCGGTAAGCTTACTTCAGGAAAGCAGGATGATTTGGTTTTTGGGATAATAATATTTTTCATACTATTACCTTTAGTGGTCACAGGACTGACCATTTTTGGCTGGTATGCCCTAACCGATGAATATGACGATTAATTTTTAGTTGAGTTGGTTACCCAGAAGCTCTTAATTTGTTAGGAGCTTTTGGTTTTAACATTAGAAAAATGAAACAGCGACATCAGCAGAAACTTGTGATTATTTCAATGATACTATTACTGGGTTTAAATATTCCAATAGTATTGTTGTTTGACAGTGCCAATAGTGTAATGGGATTCCCCATTATTTATATCTATATTTTCTCGGTATGGCTTTTTGCGGTTTTATTGTCTTTCATTATTATAAAACGCTATCATGAATAGTATAGTTTTATTGATCATATTATCCCTTTATCTTGGTATTCTTTTCCTCATTGCGCATTGGGCAGAGAAGAAGGAAAATTCAGGCTGGACCAACAGTCCGTACATCTATTCACTTTCACTTGCGGTGTATTGTACTGCGTGGACCTATTATGGTAGTATCGGAGTTGCGGCTAAGTCAGGCTTGAACTATCTTCCAATTTATCTTGGGCCAGTAATAATTGTTCCGGCATGGATTATAATCCTCAAAAAGATCATCCGTATTTCGAGGGTAAATAAAATCTCAAGCATAGCCGATTTTATCTCACTCCGATATGGAAATAGCCGATTTCTGGGGGCAGTAGTTACCATCGTCTGCTTAATCGGAATCCTGCCATACATCGCTTTGCAGCTCAAATCAATTTCGGAAACCTTCCACCTAGTGACCAACACACAATCCAGTTCCTATGTTTTTGATGATAGTACTACTTATGTCGCTTTTGCGTTAGCGATATTTGCCTCTATCTACGGAACACGTTATGTAGATGCTTCCGAAAAACGAAAAGGAATTGTTACCGCAGTTGCCCTCGAAAGTGTCCTGAAATTGGTATTCTTCATTGTTATTGGTGTGTATGTAACCTTCTTTGTCTTTGATGGTTTTGACGATATTTACGCCAAGGCATCCTTGCTGGAAAACTTTCAGCAGAAAAACACGATTGGAGGATTGCCACAAGCGATTAATTGGTTTTTCCTTTGCATCCTATCTATGTTTGCCATTTTTCTTTTGCCTAGGCAGTTTCAGCTTTCGGTAATTGAAAATACTAGGGAAAGCCATGTGAATACTGCTGTTTGGCTGTTCCCGCTATATCTGTTGTTGTTTAATATTTTTGTGTATCCGATAGCCTGGGGCGGTAATATTTTATTTGATGGGCAAAACGCTAATCCCGATACATATTCACTATTGATTCCACAATTTTTTAATAATAAGACATTGACGGTTTTGGTATTTCTTGGCGGATTTTCTGCAGCTATTTCGATGATTGTAGTTTCCTGTATCGGACTTTCCACAATGGTCAGCAACAACCTGATTATTCCGTATGGTTTACTGGGAAGACTGCAGCATAACGACCAGTCAACCATCAACAAAAAGATTGTCAATATCCGCAAGATTGGAATTTTCTCCCTAATTATAATTGCCTACTTTATTTACAGATTTTTTGCCCTGGATTACAGCCTGTTCTCCATTGGATTAGTCTCATTTGTAATTATTGCACAATTGGCGCCCTCTTTTTTTGGTGCCTTATTTTGGAGAAGAGGATCCCGAAATGGTTCGGTTTCAGGTATTATTGTTGGGTTTCTCATTTGTCTTTACACTTTGTTAATACCTTATGCATTGGGAATAACATCTTCAGACACCGCATTCATTACCAACGGCCCATTCGGTATCGAATTGCTAAAACCCCTTCAATTGTTTGGATTAGATTATCTGCAACCGGTACAACATGCCTTATTTTGGAGTTTATTCTTTAATTTTATGATTTACACTGCCGTTTCGGTAAGTTTTAAAGGAAATTATAGGGAGCGTAATTATGCTGAAATGTTTCTGGATATCAATAAGTACATAAATATGCACGAAAATGCTTTTGTCTGGAAAGGTACAGCTTACCGAAACGACATAGAAAAGGTATTGATTAAATTTTTAGGCGAGGAAAGAACCAAAAGGGCGATGAATATTTTTAATGTCAAATATAATGTAGATAAGAACGAAGAATTGGCCGATGCCCGCTTAATAAAGTTTTCCGAAAACCTTTTGACGGGGCATATTGGTACGGCTTCGGCCAAAATCCTGATTTCAAGTGTAGTTAAGGAAGAAAAAATAACCCTGCCCGAAGTCCTGAAGATTTTAGAAGAGTCGAAAGAGAATATCATTATCAATAAAAAATTGACTGAAACATCAAACGAACTAAAGGAAATCACAGCCAAGCTACAGAATGCCAATGTGTCGTTAATTGCAAAAGACAAACAGAAAGACGAGTTTTTAGATACGGTAACCCATGAACTGCGAACCCCAATTACCGCCATTCGGGCGTCGAGTGAAATTCTTTATGATGATGATGAAATACCCGAAGAGTTACGAAAGCAATTTTTGCAGAACATCATTTCTGAATCCGACAGATTAAACAGGCTTATTGATAAGATTCTGGATTTGGAGAAATTTGAAACCGGCCGTCAAAAGGTCAACTTTGCGACACACCTTATCTTTGAAACGATTGAAAACGCTATTGAACCTCTACAGCAGTTGATCAATAATAAAAACATACACGTTCATTTATCGGGTAAAAACAATCTCAAAGCCGATTTTGACGAAGACAGGATTGTGCAGGTACTTACCAACCTGTTGTCCAATGCCATTAAGTTTTGTCCGGAAGAAAATGGCCTCATTACATTAGTGCTGTCGGATAAACAAGATTGGATTGAAATAGAAGTAAGTGACAATGGTAAAGGCATTGCGCCCAATGATTTGGAAACCATATTCGATAAATTTTATCAGTCAACCAACCAGAATTTCAAAAAACCTATTGGCAGCGGATTAGGATTAGCGATAAGCAAACAGATAGTCGAACATCATAAGGGAAGAATTTGGGCATCCAATAATGCAACTGGAGGCGCCTGTTTAACTTTTACATTACCCAAAATACAGCAACCATGAAAAAGATTTTAATTGTTGACGACGAGCCCAATATTGTAATGTCACTCGAATACACTTTCAAGAAAAACAATTTCGAAGTGTTTATTGCCCGTGATGGAAACGAAGCGTTGGACATTTTAAAAACACATTATCCCGACATCATAATATTAGATATCATGATGCCTTTGGTGGACGGATTTGAAACCCTGGAACAAATCAGGAAGAATGAGCAACTCAATCACTGCAAAGTGATTTTCCTTTCTGCCAAAAACAAGGAGAGCGATATCCAAAAAGGAATAGCACTTGGCGCACATGCCTATATGACCAAACCCTTTTCGATTAAGAAAGTAGTCGAAAAAGTAAACGAATTACTTGCCTGACGGTTGATAAATAATCAACACCTTTCTTTATTTTCAGAGGAAGGATTTTTAAAAATTACATTCACCAACAAAAACCAACAAATGAATTATCAGGAATTATACAACCAAAGCATAGAAAGCCCGGAAAAATTCTGGTCAGATCAAGCCAAAGAGATTGACTGGTTTACCAACCCCAAACAGAGCCTTACCGAAACTGATAACTGTTATCCGAAATGGTATGAAGACGGTGTACTGAATATATGTTACCTCGCTTTAGACAAGCATATAAATAATGGCTTTGGCGAGCAGGTTGCCATGGTATACGATTCGCCGGTTACGCAAACCGTTAAGAAATATACATTTAATGAAGTCAAATCGGAAGTAGCAAGATTAGCCGGTGGTTTATTGTCTTTGGGTTTAAAAAAGGAAACACTGCCATCATCTATATGCCAATGATTCCACAGGCGGCATTTGCCATGTTGGCCTGCGCCAGGATTGGAGTTACCCATTCCGTAGTATTTGGCGGATTTGCACCTCACGAATTGGCTATCCGTATTGACGATTGTAAACCAAAAATAATACT